>CBDBFZ010000003.1:0-2137170 GCA_965205225.1 Litorimonas sp. | reverse complement strand
TGACTTAGATCCTATGCGGAGCCAATCAACTAGGCATGACCCTAACTTTTATAACTAGCGATACCACTGGTGCTAGACGCTTTAATAATGATGCTAATGGTAACCGGGAGTATGAACGCTCTGACCATTGGGTGAATACCGTCCTTATTGGTGAAGGCAAAGTCACCCAGATTGGCTTTTGTAAACCATTGAAATTCCTCAATACTAGCAATAAGACTGCGACATCTAGTGAAGAGTTCAATGAGGTTGATGCCCTTAGTAATGTTGTTATTAATCAACTTCATTCTATTGGTCAAAGACTTCAATTTGGTGAGGCTTATATTATGGCACCTGGCTATAATGATCTGCCTGACTCCCATGAAACTCTTACTCTTGAGTAGACAAAGGGACTTAGTGAAAAACAGATCAAGGCTATCAAGACCAAGAAGGACTTTATTGGATTTGGTTTGGAAATCCGTAGAGTTGCTGATGAGTCTGCTGAGACTAAAAAGACTCGTAAGACCCATGAAGAACGGGCTACAGAACGCTTTAATGCGTTTAGACTCTAAGCCTACCAATTTTACTCTAACCTCTTGAAAAAGAGGTTAGGTCGTAGAGAAGCATTAATTATTTGAGCCAGATCTTGATAGCTGCGATATAGACGAAGCCCATATAGTTTTGGATATGCTTGTCATATCGCGTAGCCACACGCCGGAACTGTTTGAGATAGCCAAAGAAACGCTCGACAATATTACGTTCCTTATACAAAGCCATATCAGTTTGCCTTGGCTTGCGCGCATTTTTCCGGGACGGAATAACGGGCATAGCCCCGCTCTCATTCACCGCGTCTATAACGCACCGGCCATCATAGCCCTTATCCGCCAAGACATGATCCGCCTTAAACCCTGCCAATAAGGCGGCGGCTTGCGTCATTTCGCTACAATGCCCGCCCGTTGCTATCAGGCGCAGAGCTAAACCCAATGCATCTGTCAGCCCATGTATTTTTGTCGTCAAGCCGCCCTTGGAACGTCCCCCCTGGAACGCCCCAATGCGTGGGCATCAGGCCCCCTTTTTTATGCCGCGCCCCGGCCGATTGGGCATGCGCCCGCACAATTGTGGCATCCATCATCAGCCACTCTTGATCAGCGTGGGTGCGCAAGGCCTTAAAGACATCTTCTAAAACCCCGGCCTCAACCCAGAGATAATAACGCCGTTTGACACTGTCAAAACGCCCGAACCGTTCGGGTAAATCGCGCCAACGCCCGCCCGAACGGGCCATCCACAACAAAGCATCAATGAAAAGCCTGTTATTGGCGTTGCGACCCGGTTTCCCTGTGCTCCCATAAGGCAAATAAGGCTTTAAACGGCTCCATTGTTCATCCGTAAGTTCCTGATAACCAGACATATGTGCGCTCCTGACAAAATGAAGGAACATTATAGAAAATAAAAGTTAACTCTTCACTACAGCCTAGAGTAACTCTTCAGTGTACTGTCTTAATGTTAACTAAGATGGAGGCCTCTAAGAACCATGCATTTTGTTGTGTGATCTGATTTACTGGTTTTGGGAGGATTTTATGATGCACGCGCCTGGATTGTTTGACTTGTCGGATCATCTTGCTCGCTTATCGGCGACAGGTGATCCGCTTGAAGCGCTGGAGCGTCATGTGGACTTTGAGGCTTTCCGAACTGTTCTGATGGAAGCCCTTTGTTATGGGGTTCGCGCCAAGGGCGGTCGGCCACCCTATGATCCGGTCACGATGTTCAAGGTGCTTGTTCTGGCGTCGATGCACAATCTGAGTGATGAACGGATGGAATTTCTGATCCGGGATCGTTTAAGTTGGTTGCGGTTTCTGAGGTTTGAGATCGGTGAACCGACCCCGGACCAAAAGACGATTTGGCTGTTCCGTGAAAAGCTGACCCAGTCTGGTGCTTTCAAATCTCTGTTTGCCGCTTTTGAAGAGCAACTCTGCAAGCGCGGCTACAAACCCACGGGAGGTCAGATCGTGGATGCCACTTTGGTGTCAGCGTCGCGCCAACGAATGAGGAAAGAAGAGAAAGAGCGGGCCAGGGCGGGTGAAAGCGCGTCCGCTATCTGGCCTGATGATCCTGCCAGGGCCGCACAGAAAGACACCGACGCACGAGCGGTGGTCAGCTATTCCAGGGCGCGAAAGACCGCAGAAGGGGAACAGGACGCAGGCCTTGTCGACATTTCCATCCCTCACTTTGGGTACAAGAACCATATCAGTATTGACCGGAAATGGCGCTTTGTTCGGGGAGAGACCTGTACCCATGCGGCCCGCTATGATGGGCACGAACTGGCATCGGTTCTGGATGCCACCAACAGCTCAAAGTCTGTTTGGGCGGACACAGCTTATCGCTCAGCCAGAAACGAAGCCTGACTGAAAGCGCAGGGCTATCGTTCAAACATCCATCGAAAGAAGCCCCGCGGTAAACCGATGGCAAAGCACATTCGGCGCGGCAATGCGACCCGCTCCTCCATCCGTGCCTGTGTTGAACATGTGTTCGGATATGAGAAAGGGCCGATGGCGATCACGATCCGCTCAATCGGCCAGGCGCTCAATCGGCCAGGGCCGCTGGCCGGATCACCATGGCCAAGCTAAGCTACAACTTCCGCCGCCTCGTTTTCCATGAGCGACGACAGCCCATAGCCTGATTCTGTTCAAAATCCGGATCCCCCCGCTTATGCGGGCCAAAATCATGCCAAAATATGCCTGTGGACACGCATTCGTCACTCTATGAAGCCTGACCTGAGAGCCGACTATAAAATTCGCCTCTATACTGGCCCAAAAACCCCGTTCTTCGAGGTGTCCACCTTTATCGCCAATCCGTGTCTTCGCGTCGTCGGGCAGAGCCGGATAGAATATCCTGGCTCCAATATGATCGTTGGTTTGACCTTCGGTCAGACCCATTATGATCGGATGTTCCAAACCATCGACACGGGCGTGAAGTTTGGAGTTTAGCCCGCCTTTGGTGCGTCCGATACGTCTGGAAACACCCCTTTCTTAAGTCGACTTGACGCCGTGCGGTGTACTTTGCGATGTGTGGCCTCAATCACCACGGTGCCCTAGCGGCGCTTCTGTTACGCTTGAAGGGGTGACTATAGTATCAAAAATACCCAATCGACTCCACCATATGAAGCGGTTATAGAGTGTTGTGAGCGGGCCGGACCCCGACGGAGCATCGTGCCAGCACAATCCGTTTTGAATGACAAATATAATCCCGGACACCACTCGCCTGTCATCCACACCTGGCACATCGTGTGACGCCGGAAAGAAAGGTTCAATGCGCCGAGTCATTTGCATATCTGACAACCACAACAAATCACGCATGACGTATCTCCTTTGCCACAAGGAACCATCAATCAAACCAAAAGGGAAACCTCCTGAAATTAATACATCCTGAGCCTAGCTTAGGCCGACATCTCCCGGAACACGTCGCGCAATGTTTCCATTGCCTCGCGAACTTCAGCCTCCCCGATCACGAGCGGCGGCGTCATCCGCAGCACATTATCGCCCGCCGTTCCCACCATGAGTTTGTGATTCAGAGCGGTCGTCCTGGCTTTCAGATTATCTCCGGGCTGACGCATCTTGAGACCGATGAGCAGGCCTTTGCCGCGAACATCCTCGATCAGGTCTGGAAATTCATCCTTCAGACCCACAAGCGCCTGACGGAACTTGTTGGAAATATCGCGCACATGTTCGAGAAAGTCCGGCTCACTGATGTTGTCGAATACGGCGATACCCGCCGCCATAGCCAGTGGATTGCCGCCATAGGTCGTCCCGTGCGTCCCCGGCACCATATGTTTGGCGGCCTCTTCAGAAGCAATCACGGCGCCCAGCGGAAACCCGCCGCCCACACCCTTGGCCACGGCCATAATGTCCGGCTCGCCGCCTTCGACCCATTGGTGGGCGAAAAGCTGTCCGGTTCGGGACGCGCCACACTGGACTTCGTCATAGATAAGCAGCGCATCGTTTTTGTCGCATAGCTCCCGCAAGCCCCGCAGACATTCCGGCGGAAGCGCGCGAACGCCACCTTCGCCCTGAACCGGCTCGACAAGAATAGCCGCCGTGGTCGAACCGACAGCCTCTTTGAGCGCATCATGATCGCCAAAGGGCAGATTGACGAAGCCCGGCAAACGGGGGCCAAACCCTTCGAGATATTTCGGGTTCCCGGCGGCATTGATCGCCGCAAAGGACCGGCCATGAAACGCACCTCCAAACCCGAAAATATCGACCCGCTCTGAACGGCCTTCGCCATATTGATAACGCCGCGCCGTTTTCATCGCGAGTTCGAGACTTTCAGTGCCGGAGTTCTGGAAGAACACTTTATCCGCCCAAGGCAGAGCGCCGCAATAGCGTTTGGATAACGCTTTCTGGCCGGGGATTTTGAACATGTTGGACAGGTGCCATACCTTACTCATCTGCTCTGTAACTGCATCGGTCACAGCCTTCGGCGCATGGCCGAGCGAATTCACCGCAATCCCGGCAATGAAGTCGAGATAGCGTTCGCCTGTATCTGTGAAAAGATAGGCCCCCTCGCCGCGCTCAAACGTAATGTCAGGGGGATTATAGCAATCGAAAAGATGGTTGCCTTTGGCCATTAGTCTTGGCCTCCTGTTTAGTCAGGATTTGATCCGCCAGCCTGCGCGAAGCACCAACAAAACGGTAAGAAACAGAGCGATATTCAAGGTAGCGATAAAGACAATCCCTACAAGGAGATTTCCGTCCGCTTCCCCGGTGAATCCATACCGAAAACCATCAATCAGATAGAAAAGCGGATTTCCCTTGATGAGGTCCTGAAAAATCGCTGGCAACACGTCTATCCGGTAGAATGTGCCGGACAGGAAAGAGAGCGGCAGAATGATGAACTGATTGGCCACGGCAAGCTGATCGAATTTTTCCGCCCAGATCCCTGACAGAACCCCGATCATCGCCATCATGACGGCCGCAGACAGACCGAAGTAAAGTACAGCCCAGACGTGGGTCGGGATCAGCGGCGTAAAGAAAGAGAGCGCAGCGCCCGTGGCAATCGCTACAAGCACGCCACGTGTGGCCGCGCCGCCGATCCAGCCAAGCGCCAGTTCGGATGAAGACAAGGGCGGCATCAACACATCGGTGATCGACCCCATCATCTTGCCGGTCATGATTGAGCTACTGGAATTGGCGGCGGCATTGTTGAGAACACCGAGCATCACAAGACCCGGTGCCAGAAAAGCCATGAAGCTTTGCGGGTCAGGGTGCAGCGCGGAAAAGGCCAGCACAAAAACCGTCATGTAGAGAAGGTTGGAAATAATAGGCGCGAGGAGCGTTTGCGGCCCAACCCGCATGAAGCGCCGCACTTCCTTCATATACAAGGTCCGCAAACCCATCCAGTTGATCGGGCCCAGATGAAGGGCTGTCGGTGGCGATTGTTTGAGCATGGAGCGCGACATAAACAGAGAATACCCGCCTGTCCAATTGCCAAAAGAGCCATCTTGAGAGGTCGTCAAAAACACTCACAGCCTGTTAACTGTGGATGAAGTCGCCACAATATCTTGTTTCTTGTGGATAGGAGGCCGCTACATTTTGTGGTTTTCGAACGGCTTGATACAAGATTTGTGACACAAACAACTAGATAAGGCGTGCGGGCCATACTGAATCCAGGGCCTGCCGAACGAAGGAGATCGTCCATGGCTTGGACTGAAGACCGCGTCGCCACTTTAAGCAAACTCTGGGCCGATGGCCTCTCAGCGTCACAAATCGCCAAGCAATTAGGCGGAGTCACCCGTAATGCTGTGATCGGGAAAGTTCACCGCCTCGGCCTGTCAGGACGGGCCAAGCCGAGCCGTCCCAAGCCGGCCAAGGTTCAATCCGCGCCGCACGCAACCCCAAGGCCTAAACCGGCGAGAACGACAGATAAAATGGCAAGCTCGGCAAAAGCCAAAGTCGCGTCCGCATCTCTGCCTGTCTCAACCGAACCGCCCCTGGAAGCCAAGGCCTTCAAGGATGGAAGCTATGCGACGATCCTGACGCTGACGGATCATATGTGCAAATTTCCGATTGGCGACCCGACGGCCGACGAATTTCGGTTCTGTGGTCGCAAGACGGATCCGGATGAACCCTATTGCACGGCCCATTCCATGGTGGCCTATCAGCCATCGCGCCGACGCAATTCATCCGGTAAGATGATCAGTGTCGGACCCGCACCAACCTCGCGCAAACGTATCCGCTAGAGCGTTTCTTTCGCACATCACGTTTTGCAGGCGCGCCTTGCCGGGCGTGCCTTTTTCTTTACTGATTTCTTGTGCGCCGCTTTTTCTCCCGCTCTCTCTCAGCCCGGCTTCTGCTGCTAACTTTTGGCTTTGTGCTGATGGCGGAAACGCTTCTGTTCGTCCCGTCCATCGCCTTCTTCCGCCAGGAAGGGTTAGAGGTGCGCGCCCGCTCGGCCGGACTGATCGCCGAAGCTTTGATGAGTCAGACATCCGAGGAGCCGTCCCGCGAGGCGTCAGACATGCTCGCGCAACAGTTCATGATGCAGACTGATGCCGATTTCCTCGCGGCGTTTCAGGATGGGCAGACATTACTGATCCTGGGTGACCCGCCGGATGCGCGCATCATCGCGACGGAAGATCTGCGCGATCAGAACAGGTTGCCGAACTTCATAGCCACGGTGATGGACTTCTTCGCCAATGATGACGGTTATCTGCGCCTGATTACGCCCTCTCCCATACCTGGACAGGATCGGCTCGAAATGCTGGTGCCCTGCGCGGCAATCGGTACAGACCTTCGGGCCTATGCCGGGCGCATTCTTCTGCTGAGCCTTATGATTGCCGCCTTTGTCGGCGCGCTCATCTATCTATCCATGTTGCGGTTGATCGTGCAGCCCGTTCGACACCTCGCCGACGATATGACAGCTTTTCGCAAAGCGCCTGAGCGTCGACGACGCGCTGGACCGCCATCAGATCGCGGGGATGAAATTGGGCAATTGCAACGGGAATTTCATGAGGTGAAACAATCGCTCAGATCGTCGTTCCGGCAGAGAGAGCGACTGGCTTCGCTCGGTCTTTCCGTCACTAAGATCAATCACGACCTGCGCAATGTTCTCTCAACGGCGTTGCTCATGGCCGACCGCCTTTCAATGAATCAGGACCCCAAACTAGCCGAGATGGGTGAACGCCTGACCCGAACCGTCGAACGCGGCGTTGGGCTCACCGAAGAGGTTCTGGAATATTCATCCGCGCGAGAGGCAGAACCAGAACTGGAATCAATACAGTTGGGCAGGATCGTCGCAGAGGTTCAAGTCGATCTGCGCGTGGCTTTTCCGCGTATCTGGATCGCCAATCGCATTGGCCATGATGTCTGGATATATGCCGACCCGGAACAATTGCATCGGATCCTGTCCAATCTGGCGCGCAATGCAGCGCAAGCGATGGCAGGACAGAGAAAGGGATGGATGGAATTTTCTGCCGATATTGTCGCCGATACAGTCATTACCCGCATCCAGGATAATGGACCGGGTCTGCCGGAGAGTGTTGAGGATCGATTGTTTCTGCCCTTCACCCGTGGTCAGAGTGAGGGCAGCACGGGCCTTGGTCTATCGATTTCCAAAGAATTGGCAGAAGGCATGGGCGGCTCGCTGGAACTTCTGGAAAGCGGGCCGGGCGGAACCATCTTCATCCTCGGATTACCCTTATCGACTGCGCCGTGATTCTGTCTGTACGCGGCTGTCTTTCCCGATAATCTGCGTCCGGAGGAAAGGTCGCGGTACGATGGAATGAAACGATCCGGCGCTATCAGACATAGATTACGGTCCTTATTATAGTTTTCTATCTTCGCTGCTGATTACGTGTGGTGGCGGAGGAGGATCGAACTTACCGCCATGCAATGTCTGGCGGGAGTTATGTCGGCATACTTCCCAGCGGCGCGGCGCTGTCTTTCTTCGGTTCATGGACCCTAATGAATATCCCACCACGCCGATGGTCTCTGCTTCGGAATCGGTGCGAAGTAGCTGCATCTGACCAAATCGTCTCAGTCCTGATCGACCGCGATGGCGATACCTTCGCGGCGTGGATCGGCCGCACCTTCCAGCGTTCCGTCAGGCAGGACACGAATGATGTGAAGCCCACTGATCTCGCCGCGTGAGCGGACGATCTCATGACCCATCGCTTCAAGGCCGTCGATGATGTCTGATGGCAGTCCGAATTCTTTGGCGGGTCCCGCACGTTGCACTTCGTTCGTATCCTCTTCCGGCAAGTCCTTCGCTTCCAGCCTGACCGTTCCATTCCGGGCGATCACGTTGGGCAGCTCGATCGCGGCCTGCGCAGACAGGTTCCAGTCGATCAGACCAACAATGGATTTGGCTGTATAGGCCAAAATCGAGTTTCCGCCGGGTGACCCCGTTGTAAATGCCAGCGAACCTTCAGGGGCGAAGACAATGTGCGGCGCCATTGAGGACCGGGGACGTTTGCCCGGCTCAACCCGATTGGCCACAAGGCGACTCTCATCATCCATCGGGCGGAAGGAAAAGTCAGTCAGTTCATTATTGAGCATGAACCCTCCCACCATACGTTGCGATCCGAACGGCGCTTCCACCGTCGTGGTCATGGACACGATCAAACCATCGCGATCAACAATTGTGAAGTGGGATGTGCCAGGCACTTCCGCTGTTGCGTCCTGACCGGCGGGGCCAAGCTTGCCAGCTTCATAGACCGAAAGTATCGCATTGGGTTTGATCAGTCCGGACCGGCCTGCAAGATAACCTTTGTCTAACATATCATCGACCGGGACCGTCACAAAATCCGGATCCCCGACGTAGCGATCCCTGTCGGCATAGGCGAGCTGGCTGGCTTCGATGAAATAGTGCCAACCTTCGACGCTCGGTCCCATAGCTGACATATTGAACGGTTCGAGTAGACCGAGAATGGCCTGCACGCCCACGCCGCCAGAGGACGGCGGCGGGGCAGAGCAAAGCCGATAGTCGCGATAGGTCGAACAGAGCGCCGGTTTCTTGTTCGGTTGATAGGTCGCCATATCGGCTAGGCTCAACGTGCCAGGCAGCGGCGCTTCGCGTGTCTTGTCGATAATGCTCTGCGCAATCGGACCTTCCAGCAAGGTCCGGGGATTGGCCTGAATCGCGCGCAATGTATCGGCATAGGCGGGATTGTCGCGCGTGAAACCTGCCGGAATAGGCTGGGATGGATCACCATCGACAAAAAAGTAAGCCCGCGCATTATCATCGCGCGGCAGAACGAACCGCCCCATGCGCGCCACCAGGTTGGCCATGCGTGGGCTGACAACAAAACCTGACTCTGCCAAGTCAACGGCTGAGTCGAGCGTGTCGGACCAGGCGAGTTTGCCGTAATCTTCATGCGCGCGGCCGAGCATGGCAACCGCGCCCGGAACGCCAGTCGAGCGGCCAGAAGCAATACCGTCAAAATGACGCAGAGGGTTGCCAGCGTCGTCTAGGAACAGCGCCGATGTCGCGGAAGACGGCGCAGTCTCGCGGCCATCATAAGTCCAAGTCTCGCCCGTCTCTGGATCATGCAGCACCATGAAAGCGCCGCCGCCCAGTCCCGAGCTTTGCGGTTCAACGAGACCTAGAACAGCCTGCACGGCGACCGCTGCGTCAACCGCGGATCCACCTGCTCGCAAAATTTCTGCGCCAGCTTCGGCGGCATACGGGTTGGCGGCAGCCACCATTCCGGCGCCAAATTCAACCGACTTGGCCTCGACGGAGTCGATGGCGGTCTCGGGTTCTGCAGCGGCCTGACAGGATGACAGGACAAGAGCGGAAGACAGGAGGAGAAAGCGAATGGTCATGGCACGGCTTTGGCGGCTGTACCCAGCCTGTGCAAGGGTTCGGTGCGTTTCCGCTCGTCAGAACGGGGATGAGACCGCTAATCTTCAGCCTTATCCCGTGGCTGTGTGAAAACAGCCTGGGCAATGCGTCGATTTCAGTGGATTTAATTTAGGACAAGCTTTCCCCTTAGGCTTGGATCACCCGGATTAGTTTCTTCACTCCGAACATGCTGATCATCCGGCGGATATTATAAGCTAGAACCGATAGACTCATCTCTGTTTTGACGTTTTTGAGGCGTTTGGTCAGGAAGTGCGTGGCACCCATCCATGACTTCAGCGTCCCGAACGGATGCTCGACCGTCGCCCTTCGGATGGCCATGGCTTCCGGGAGGTCATTCAATCGCGTCAACATAGCGTCGATGATGTCCTCATTGACCCAGCGTTTGATCCGCCGTTGTTTCCCCGTCGTGCATTTGGCTTTGACGGGACAGGCCGCGCATTCGTCCGGCCAGTAAACTTGCATGTCCTTGCCCTGTTCAACTGACATGAAGCGATAGGTCATCTTCTGACCACCTGGGCATTGGTAACTATTGTCTTCGGGCTGATAGAGGAAGTCATGTTTGCCAAAGCGGCCCGCGGCTTTAGAGCCAGATGTGTAAGGCTTGGGCACGTATGTTGTAGCGCCCAGTTTCTCAGTCGCCATAATTTCTGCACCGCTGAAGTAGCCACGATCTGCAAAGACTGTAATGTCTTTTCGTCCAATGGCGGCTTGGCCTTGTTTCGTCATCTTTGTGAGCTGCACTTTGTCAGAGACAGTGTTTGTTACCTCATGCGCGACAATGAGATGGTGCTCGGTATCGACAACCGTCTGTACGTTATACCCCACCATACCAGCCTTTGTGCTGGTCGCCATAGCCACTGAGTCCGGGTCAGTTAAGGATACTTGTTTCTTAGAAGACGCGGCGAGATCATCTTTCAACTGTTGAAGCTCAGCCATCTTCTCACGCATTGACGTAATCTTTTCCTTGAGGCGTTCAGTCTTGGCCTCAGCGGCCTCGCCTTCCTGTAAATCCGTCGCGTCCAGTGCATGAAGGTATTTCTCTATAGAATGCTCAATCTGGCCGATGCGCCGCGTGAGCTTGCCGCGTGTGAAGTTCTTTTCTCTCGCGTTCACGGCCTTGAACTTGGCTCCATCAATCGCAACCATTGTGCGCGCGAACAGACCAACGTCACGGCAAAGAGTCACAAATTGAGAACAGGTTGATTGGATAGCGGTGCCGTTGTCTTTTCTAAAGTCAGCAATCGTTTTGAAGTCAGGTGCAAGCTTGCCCGTCAGCCACATAAGCTCAACATTACGCCCCGCTTCGCGTTCAAGCCTACGGCTAGATTGGATACAGTTGAGATAGCCGTAAATGTAGAGCTTGAGCAAAATAGACGGATGATAACCGGGACGGCCTGTCGCCTTGGGCCGGACGCGCTCGAAACCCATTGAGAGTAAATCTAGTTCATCAACGTAGGCATCAATGACGCGAACAGTATTATCTTCATCGATATACTCGTCCAGACTTTCAGGAAATAATATGGACTGATTTCGATCTTGGCCTTCAATAAAGCGCTTCACAATAAACCTCCGATTCAATCACCGGAACTATATCACAAAAAACTAACCGTTTTCACACAGCCACTCCCGGAACAGGATCAGACTCGCCCCTGTGGCCAGCACCGTCCCCAGACATGGCCCGATTGGCGAAGCTGGTCGACGCCGTCCACCAGTAACCCGCGGCAATGGTTAGCGACGGCGATCGGAACCGCGCGCGACCCCTTCTGCCAGAATTTTAGCCAGTCTGGACCGGTCCGTCTGAGCAATCTGGATGACGGGCAGTTCAAACATCAAATAAGCTAGCAATGTGCCTAGAACACAGCCGGATTGAAATGCGCGCCCGAAATCGGGACCAACGTGGCAACCAGAACCCACAGAATAGCATCGATAGCTGCCGTATTGCCGATCAAGGCAATGCCGTCATTCGACCCCGAACGGCAACACCCAGAATACCGGATCCGACCATCACACCGGCGAGCAGAAGGCTGCTGAGGAATTCCGCGAAGAGTTTCTGTCCGATCATGCTGGCCTCACCAAAAACCATCTCTATCAAGTCAGTGTGACGGTTTCATTTCAAGGACCCGCACTCGCAAGCGCGACCGCAGTCCCAGCAGGATCGTCAGGATATGGGCAGAGTTGGTTCAGCGGGCAGTCCCCGCAATGGGCGGTCTGCGCCCGGTAGATCACCTGACCCAGGTTTTTGAACACCATGTGATGTACGTCCAGGAAGGGCGCAGACCGGTCACCTGGTAGTAACGGCATGATTTGCCTGTAGGCCTGCGAGAAATTCGTATTGGGCCTGACAAACTGTAAGCGCTTGAGAATTCTGATATGGTGTGTGTCGATCACCAGGCTCCGCTTTCTCAAACGGCTTGTATTCAGCACAGCGGGCGCTGTCTTCGGACCCACACCGGGCAAGTCTTCCAGCCAGTTATGCGCAGCCTCGACAGGCATTGCCTCCAGATGGTCGAGACTGGGATATCCCGTCTCATCCGAAACACGCGCATCGCGCACGGCGGACCAATTGCGATAGCATCTGACAAGATCAGCATAAGCCGCTCTGGAGACATGCTGTAAGTGTGACCGCCCAGCATATTCGTCAAGAGTTGACTGATTGGATCAAGGATCACATAGCGCGGCGGGAAGCCAGTGAAATAATCTGTCAGACGTTTGTGAATCCTGCGGAGTGTGTCCGTTCGTCCATCCATGTCCAAGAGAAACTTCATAGAGATAACAAAGCAGAATTACGGAACAAAACAAGAATATATTCCTATATTGTGCAGAATCAGATGCCATCTTCAACCCAGATTGGAGCACTCCCATACTCTGGAAACTTTTCAGGGTTCTTAAACAAGAAACCCCGCCTCTTGGGCGAGCTACCGGCTTGGTTGCGGGGGTAGGATTTGAACCTACGACCTTCAGGTTATGAGCCTGACGAGCTACCGGGCTGCTCCACCCCGCGCCAAGAGAAAAGGTATATATGGAAGGGGTTTGGCGCTTGCAAGCGGAATGCTGCGTAAAAGATGCGATTTATTGCTTCTGTCAAACGTCACCGATGCAGGGCTGCATATCCTCTTCCGATTCGGGGATGATCTTCCCATTCTCATCCGTTAGGCGGAATGTCATTTTAGAGGTCACATCAGGCCTTTCTATAACCTCACGATATTCGAGCTTGGGATAATAGATCCAGCGGCGAACGGTTTCGACCGTGGGTTCGCAGAAAATCGGGTCTGTACATTTCCGCGCCACGACATCGATGGCTTCTCCGTTCTTCGCGACAGTCAATGCGACCATACAGTGCCCGCTTCGTACTGCCATTCGCGGCATAGTCGGCGGAACCCGGACACAGGGGAAGGCATCTCTGTTAGCTTCCGTTTTACGAATCTGTTCGAACTCCTTGGCGCAGCGCTCACGCTCGAGTTGATGATCCACCTCGTTGAAATTAAGCCATAGCGGCCGGACCTCACCAGAAAATACGATAGACTCGACCGGTATATCCATTGGCTTGCTGCCATACCGATACAGGGTGACGACGCCGGGCGGCACAAGAGGCGATGTGAGAGTGCAGGGCGCGCGGCAGCTATCCAGCGGTGCGCCGGTGCGGCGATCATGCAGCGTTGCGACCACATGTGGTGAATGGTCCCGGCTGGTTCGGCTCATGTCCTTATCGCTCAGTTTTATCGGAACGTCGACCGTTCGACCCTCGACAGGCGAAAAGTCCTCAACCGCTCTGACAAGACGATAGTCTGACAGGTGAGTCCGGATCGACAAAGCATAGTCACGTTCAATACCGGTAATCCTGTTCTGAATGCGCGGTGATAAATTATAGCCTCCATCGGCCTGCGCCGCCGCATCTGACAAGAATGCGAGGAGGATGATCTGACTTAAGACGAGACTGGCAACCGGTAGTTTCAACATAGGACCGTTTAACACAAATGGCACATTGAGAAAATTGTAATGGCAAAAAGCACGCCTCTATACATGGTGATACAGGGACGGTTCCTTATCCTAATCGGCTGAGGTGACCGACTGTTCTACGAACGAAGTCCCGTTCAGCCTGCTCGGATATGAGCGTCAGAGCGTTTCTAAGCGATTGGGTTGCGGCGGCGAACTGGCACGTGCGCTCGGGCAGATCTGCCCATACCAGATGCCAGGGCGCATAGGCCGTCAACATCTTACCGCCCTCTACGGCCTTGGGGTTTTCCACTTCGGCGATCGCCAGAGCGCGGTTTATACAGATAATCGGGTCGGACGAGATCGCATAAAGGGCATCGTAAAGCTGGCTCCTTTCATCCGCCAGATTCTGTCCTGTCAGCCCCTGATTGATATGGCTGGCCTGGATTTGGGCGTGCAGCAGATACGGGTCGACAGGCGGTCAGTCCCAGCGGGCGTCCTTCAGCGTCCAATAGGCGGACGTCCCGATCAGCGGTGATTCCTCAGGAATGAGATCAAGTGGAGTCCGGCCATCATTGTCCCGCGCCCCGGGATCGGCCCCGGCCTCAATCAGCGCGGTCATGGCCCTAGCATAGCCCCAGAATGCAGCCTCGTGCAGCGGGGTCCGGCCATCCTTGTCCCCCGCCTCGGGATCGGCTCCAACCTCCAGTAGGGCGGTCATGGCCCCGGCATGGCCGTTCCGCGCAGCAAGGTGCAGCGGGGTCTCGCCAGACTCGGTCCGCGCTCCTCCGGGATCGGCCCCAGCCTCAAGCAGGGCGGTGATGGCCTCGGCATGGCCCTGAAGCGCAGCAAGGTGCAGCGGGGTCTCGCCAGACTCGGTCCGCGCTCCTCCGGGATCGGCCCCAGCCTCAAGCAGGGCGGTCATGGCCTCGGCATGGCCCTGAAGCGCAGCAAGGTGCAGCGGGGTCCGGCCATCCTCGTCCCGCGCCTCAAGATCAGCCCCAGCCTCAAGCAGGGCGGTGATGGCCCTAGCATAGCACCAATACGCAGCCTCGTGCAGCGGAGTCCGGCCATTCTCGTCCCGCGCCTCGGGATCGGCCCCGGCCTCAAGCAGGGCAATGATGACCTCGGCATGGCCGTTCCTCGCAGCAAGGTGAAGCGGGGTCTCGCCAACCTCGTCCCGTGCTCCGGGATCGGCCCCGGCCTCAAGCAGGGCGGCCATGGCTCCAGCGTCGCCCCCGAACGCAGCCTCGTGCAGCAGAGTCAGGCCATTCTCGTCCCGCGCCCCGGGATCGGCCCCAACCTCAAGCAGGGCGGTCATGGCCCCGGCATGGCCGTTCCGCGCAGCAAGGTGAAGCGGGGTCTCGCCATACATGTCCCGCGCTCCGGGATCGGCCCCAGCCTCAAGCAGGGCGGTCATGGCTCCGGCGTCGCCCTGACCCGCAGCCTTGTGCAACAGAGTCTGGCCATTCTCGTCCCACGCCTCGGGATCGGCCCCAGCCTCAAGCAGGGCGGTCATGGCCCCGGCATGGCCGTTCCTCGCAGCAAGGTGCAGCGGGGTTCCGCCATGCTTGTCCCGCGCTCCGGGATCGGCCCCAGCCTCAAGCAGGGCGGTCATGACTCCGGCGTCGTCCTGACCCGCAGCCTTGTGCAGCAGAGTTTGGCCATTCTTGTCCCGCGCTCCGGGATCGACCCCAGCCTCCAGCAGGGCGGTCATGGCCTCGGCATGGCCGTTCCTCGCAGCAAGGTGCAGCGGGGTCCCGCCATACTTGTCCCACGCTCCGGGATCGGCCCCAGCCTCCAGCAGGGCGGTCATGGCCCCAGTATGGCCCTGATACGCAGCAAGGTGCAGCGGGGTCCCGCCAACCTCGTCCCGAGCTCCGGGATCGACCCTAGCCTCAAGCAGGGCGGTGATGGCCCCGACATGGCCGTTCCTCGCAGCAAGGTGCAGCGGGGTTCGGCAAACCTCGGCCCGCGCCCCGGGATCGGCATCAACCTCAAGCAGGGCGGTCATAGCCCCGACATGGCCGTTCCTCGCAGCAAGGTGCAGCGGGGTTCCGCCATACTTGTCCCGCGCTCCGGGATCGGCCCCAAACTCAAGCAGGGCGGTCATAGCCCCGACATGGCCGTTCCTCGCAGCAAGGTGCAGCGGGGTTCGGCCAACCTCGGCCCGCGCCCCGGGATCGGCCCCAACCTCAAGCAGGGCGGTCATAGCCCCGACATGGCCGTTCCTCGCAGCAAGGTGCAGCGGGGTTCCGCCATACTTGTCCCGCGCTCCGGGATCGGCCCCAACCTCCAGTAGGGCGGTCATGGCCCCGGCATGGCCGTTTCTCGCAGCAAGGTGCAGCGGGGTCTGGCCATCCTCATCCCGCACCTCGAGATCGGCCTCGGCTCGCAGGCAGATCCGCACATCCTCGACGCTTGCGGTCCTTAAGAAGTCATCGCTGTTCCAGATTGCGTAGCTATCCCGTGCCCGCATGGACGGCAGGATCAGACCAAGCAGCCGGGCCGCCATGGTCGTAACGGTTCGACTATTCACCCGGCAGTCTCCATTTGCATGTCCAGTCCTTACCCTATGTCTGTCAGTGATATAATTGCACCACCTTTCGCGTTTTCCCTGTCGGGATCGCCGAACCCATCTCACTTGGGTATCTTGTCCTTACGGGTGCGTATAGCCCCATAATCCTGTATACTTACACATTATCATTAATATGTGCTTTGCCCTTCCTGGCGAAAAGTCTGTCGAAGGTGTCTTCCAGCAGGGCCTGGCCTGTTGCCCCTTTCTCGGCTGCAATCAGGCGGCGCGGCTCTTTGATGTTAGCCCGTCCTGCGGGGTTAATATCATGTCGCGTTTTCAGGAGGATGGTACCCATCGTCCTTGGCGTGCCGGACGCGAGGTGGGACCTGGAAAACGGGCTCCGTACCGGGATTTCCTCATTGAGATTCTGACGCCAACACCGGATATCACACGTGTCGAAATGTCGGAAGCGCTCATGGAGAACTTTGATGTATCAGCCAGCCTTCCGGATCTTCTTTATTATTTGCGCAAGCACGGCGACACCTATAAGAACTTCTGACGGCCCCGCGGCCCCCGAACGGGATCGGGCGGATGTGCAGCGTCAGCACACGCGATGGCACAGACAGCAAGACCGCATGAAGCGAGAGCCGCACAGGCTCCTATTCATTGATGAAACCGGGACAAAACCAACATGACCCGGATGTATGGCGGTTCTCTCAAGGCGGATCGATTGATATCTGATGTACCCTTCGGTCATTGGTAGACACAGACCTTTATCGCGGGACTGTGCCATGACGGGATCGTCGCGCCTTAGGGTTTAAATGGCCCCCTGAACCGGGCGGGCTTTGATCTCTCTATTTGAAACCCAACTGGCACCCCCATTAAAGCAAGGCGATAGCGTCAATCTCGACACTCTCTCCAGCCATAAAAGCTTACGCGCCAAACGGACCTTACGAAACGAGGCGAATGGGTCTTGTTCTTACCGCCCTACGGCCCTGATCCAAACCCGATAGAAATGGTCGCCTCAAAACTCAAAGCTCACTTGCGCAAAGCCAAATGCAGACCCATAGACGAACTCTGGAAAGCCATAGGAAATATCTGTAACCTCTGTTCCTCAAGCGAATGTTGGAATTACTTCATAGCGGCAGGACATGCACTCAATTAAAGAAGAAAGGCTCTAGGCGTCCGATCACTTGACGCGCCGCCTAGCCGAGACCACATCGCCTTCATGAGTGATAATTACCTTAGCGAACAATGGCGCAGCACGACCATCTTGTCGGTTCGAAAAAATGGGAAAGTCGTTATTATCGGCGACGGTCAAGTCAGCGCCGGTAATACGGTGATGAAGGCAAAAACTCGAAAAGTACGCCGTGTCGGCGGCGGAAATGTTCTGGCTGGCTTTGCCGGGGCGACAGCGGATGCATTCGCCTTGCTGGAACGGCTTGAAACTAAACTCGAGCAGTACCCGACTCAGCTTGCCCGCGCCTGTGTCGAACTGACCAAGGACTGGCGGACCGATAAATATCTACGCAATCTGGAAGCCATGCTGGTCGTCGCTGATGCGGGTCAGACCTTTGTGCTGACCGGCAATGGTGATATTGTTGAACCGGATGAAGGCATTGTTGCCATCGGTTCCGGCGGGAACTACGCCTATGCCGCGGCGCTCGCCATGACTGAATATGAAGAGGACGCCGAAACTCTGGCCCGCAAAGCCATGGTAATTGCCGACCGAATCTGCGTCTTCACCAACAATAATCTAACAATCGAAACCATCGAATAGAAAAAGCCGCCCAAAGGCGGCTCAGATCGCTGACACGCCTCGTCTTTTTTGAGGCTTTTGTTTTGGGTCGGTTTAGGTGTTGGTTTTCAAGTGTCATTCTGTCTTGGTGCCTGTTCGGAAACATATCCGATCTCTATACACCCAAAGAGTGCTGGAATGACCTCAATGCCGCAGGATATTGCCTATGACTTAAAGTCAGGCGCTCTAATCTGAGACGTAAGCGCTGACATCAGACAGTCTATGAAATTGGCATTCTAATAGTTTCGTCTTGAATCAACCCTGGCCCGAGTTTTGATCAGGGTTTTGTTTGAAACTCTCGGGTCTTTCCTAGGTTGTAGTGAAGAATTAACTTTTGTTTTCTATAATTTCCCTTCATTTTTGTCAGGAGCGCACATATGTCTGGTTATCAGAAACTTACGGATGAACAATGGAGCCGTTTAAAGTCTTATTTGCCTTATGGGAGCACATCTAACCGTCTTCGATTTTGGCCATGTGACTAATCCCGAGCAGAAGCACGATGAGCGGGACGAACCAAGCGGCCATATAGATTGGGACAACGGCGACTTCGCCAAAGGCCTCAACCATGGAGTCGGCAAAGAACACGGCAAATCCGAGCGCAGCCCCGGTTATTAGTAATTTCAGCGTTCCGCCCTCCCGGGTCAGACTCATTGAGACGCCCGCCGCAATGAAGGTCATCGCGATCAGCATGACCGGCAGGGATAGAAGGCGGTTGAACCGAAGACGGAGTTCGCGTGCGGAAAAACCGACCGATTCATTATCACGAATTGTCTTGGGCATGGACCAGAATCCAGCACGCGAATTTCGATCAGTCTGTTGTCTGAGAGTTTCAATATCGATTGATGTGGGCAGAGATATTGCGTCATGGCGCTGCATGGCCTCATCGGGCGCATTTTCGATAACATTGGTCAGTTGCCAATATCCCTGCGTAATCAATTGCGCGCTTTGCGCATCGAACCGGCGGGTAAAATTGGTTTGTCCGTCGGTCTGGACGTCCATCAGGAAGAAAGTGGCATCATTGATTGTCTGGTTTGCCAGATCGACGATTTCGGCACGAATGACAGTTTGCTGCCCGACGCGGCCTCCGCGCAGCCAGATATCACTCTCAAAAATCTTGGGTCCGGCCCCGAGCCAGGTTGCTGACTGAACTTCGAATTTGTCATACATATACGACGCCAGCGGATTGAACACCAGGGCCCAGGCGACACCCACAGCCGCCGCAAGCCACAAAGCAGGACGAATGATAGACCAGGCCGACTGCCCGGATGCCCGCATCACAATCAGTTCGGACCGACGATTGAGGCCGTTGATCGCGCCCAGCATGCCAAACAGAACTACGAACGGAATTGTCTGTTCCATGAGGGTCGGCGTTTTCAGGATCGTCAGGGCAAAAAGCTGAAATGACCTCACGTCGATATCGGCACTGAGATCGCGATTGGCTTCTACGAAATCGACCAGCATGATGATGCTGGTCACAACAAGAAGCGCGACCAACAGGCTGCGAAGCGACCGGAAAAAGACATAAAGGAATAGTGTGCGAGGCATTATTGCATGGCCTCGGTGTGGTCACCCATCGCGGTCACTATGGCAGAATAGGCGACCCGTCTACGCCGCGCCGCCCGCACGCGCACCCTGCGGCGACGTGCGAGATAAACGGCGCAGATTAGAATGGTCAACCCCGGAATCATATATTGTAAAGCGTTCAGACTCAGACTGGCTTCGGCTAACGAGGCCGCAAAGAATCCTACAATCTGAACGATAAACCCTGTCGCGGCGCAGGTAATGATGCACCGGCCATAACCCAGCCTTTGATAGTCACCGCGGATCATGAAACAGAGCGCGATCATTACCAAAGCGACACTGTAGAGCGGGGCGGCGAGCCTCGAATGACCTTCGGCGGCGAATTCCTGCTTCTGATTGCCATAGACGAAGGTTCGTGGATCTGGTCGAAGCAACTCATGAAGATAGAGATCGGACGGTTTCAGTCTGAGCCTTGTGTCGAAGGCAAACGCACCGGACAGATCCAGCCGATAATCCTTGAACTCGATCACATCCAGGCTGCCGTCAGGCAAAGTCTTCTGTACGGCTCCGTTGCGCAGCAGCAGGGCGGCCCCGACCGGCGTTCTTTGCACTTCACCTGTTTTAGCCGTGTGTGTAATCACGTCTTCCACGTCGCGTGCATCATGGATGATGATGTCCAGTAAGTCACCTCCGGGGCTGATTTCGCGGGCATAGACGGTCAGATTACGCGCCGGGCTGACAAATTCTCCAGGCTGGACCAGTTGCGTCGCCAGATCCGTCCGGACTTTAAGCACTTCGGCCCGCATTCCCCGAAATGAGACGGGTTGCAGGACGAGCGTAATCACCAGATGGGCGATCATCGCCATGACTCCGAGTCGAACCAGCGGAGACCCGATCTGCCAGGGCGACGCCCCCGCAGCCTTGGCGATGATAATTTCGGAATCGCCATTCATGCGATTAAGCGCGTAGAGCGCAGCCATAAAAACGGCGAGTGGCAGGATAATGCCGATCAGTTGCGGCAGGGCCAAGCCTGTAATTTTCAGAAACGTCAACGCGCTTTGTCTATTTTCGACAATAATATCAAGCGTTTGCAAGAACTGAGTCAACAACGCCAGCAGTGCCAGCGCAGCTAGAGTAAGAACAGTTGGCCCAAAAGCTTGCGTCCAGAAATATCGCTGAAGAAGCAGCATAAATGCATGCGATCCTTGTTTGACAGTTTATGGCTGCGTCCCATACACGCCACAGTCGTTATCGCGCTTTTAATTCCAAGCGTGCCGCTTTACCAGATGCAACCCGGTTTACATACCGATCATATTGCCCAACGAATGGAAGTCATGGCCACTCACGAAAATAATTCCGCAGATCTGACAGAAACTGTCACGGTCACCTTTATAGATGACGCACCCGCGACCAGCGGCGCGGCGCTCGTCATTGCTGATCACGGGAAGGCTCAGGGTTATGACCGTCTCTATCCGGATGCGGTTCTGGAAGCGGTGGCAAAGGCGACCGATTTCAAAGGGAAGTCAGGACAGAAATTCTCAACATTTGTGGGCAGTGGTGACGGCGCGGTTCAAGTCTTTGTTCAGGCGCGCGGCAAGGATGACGTGTTTGACTATGAAAAGGCTGTGGCTGCGACAGCCAAGGAGATGAAAGGCTCAGGCGTATGCGAGCTAACAGTTCATCTTGGCGGATCTGACGCGAGCGCTGACGATGCGGCCCGCGCTGCATTAGGCGCACGTCTCGCGACCTATGTTTTCAATCGTCATAAGAGCAAAGCGACCCTGCCCAAGGTCAAACCTCTCAATGCTGTTCGTATTTCGACCGACGATCCCGAGTCGGCGCAGCAGGCCTATGACAATTACTATGGTCCGATTGGCGACGGTATAATCTTTGCGCGCGACCTCGTTAATGAGCCACCCAATGTGATCTATCCCGGCAACTATGCGGCGCGCCTAAGGACTCTGTCAGATCTCGGCGTGGAAGTGGATGTTCTGGGCGAAGTCGAGATGGAAAAACTCGGCATGTGGGCGCTGCTCGGCGTCGGTGTGGGGTCCGAAAGCGAGAGTCAGTTGGTCGTCATGCGCTGGAATGGCGGTAAGGACGGCGACAAACCGGCCATGCTCATCGGCAAAGGCGTGACGTTTGATACGGGCGGTATCAGCCTCAAGCCCGGCGCGAATATGTGGGACATGAAGGGCGATATGGGTGGATCGGCGGCTGTTTCAGGCGCGATAATGGCTCTGGCCAAGCGCAAGGCTAAAGCCAATGTCATCGGCATTGTCGGTCTGGTCGAAAACATGCCGGACGGCCGTGCGCAGCTTCCGGGCGATATTGTCACTTCAATGAGCGGCCAGACGATCGAGGTCCAGAATACGGATGCGGAAGGGCGTCTGGTTCTCGCCGATGCACTGCATTACGGCATCACCAAATATGAACCCGATGCGGTAGTCGATCTGGCCACACTGACCGGTGCGATCATTATCAGCCTCGGCCATGATTATGCGGGCCTGTTCTCCAACGATGAGGGTTTGGCCGAACAGCTCAGCCTTGCAGGGGACGTGAGCACAGATAAAGTCTGGCGCCTGCCGCTGGCGAAATCCTACGACAAGCTGCTCAACAGCCCCAATGCCGACATGAAGAATATTGGCGGCCAGGCTGCGGGCTCCATCACGGCTGCGCAATTCCTCAAACGCTTCGTTGGCAAGGATACACCCTGGGCGCATATCGATATTGCCGGCACAGGTATGAAAAACCAGCGCACGGACCCGCGTGAAACCACGTTTGGAACCGGATTTGGCGTGCGGCTGCTCAACCGTTGGGTTGCCGACAATTACGAAATATAAGGTGAGTTCAGAGCCGGAATACTGGTTCTATCACCTTGAAGCCTCGACGCTGAAAGGCGTCCTGCCTGATCTTCTGGCGAAAACGTTGGCCAAGGGATGGCGTGCACTGGTGCGCTTCCCGAGCGGCACGGATCTCTCCGAATGGGACGATTATCTCTGGACCTATCAGGACCAGAGCTTCCTGCCGCATGGCCGCGAAGATGCGGGTCGCGCGGATCAGCAACCCATCCTGCTGGCAAACAGTGCTACTGAGGCGGATGGGTTCGACGCTGTCTTTCTGATTGACGGGGCCGACGTGGCGGATGTGTCCGGCACTTCTAGAATCATGGTCATGATCGACGGACGATCGCAAGAGGCCGTGCAGCGGGCGCGTGCGCGTTGGAAGTCGCTCAGCGATATGGGCGCGAACATGAGCTACTGGCAGCAGGGCGAACGCGGCGGTTGGGAAAAGAAGGTTAGGCTGTAGTGAAGAATTAACTTTTATTTTCTATAATGTGGAGGCCTCTAAGAACCATGCATTTTGTGGTGTGATCTGATTCACTGGTTGTGGGAGGATTTTATGATGCACGCGCCTGGATTGTTTGACTTGTCGGATCATCTTGCTCGCTTATCGGCGACAGGTGATCCGCTTGAAGCGCTGGAGCGTCATGTGGACTTTGAAGCTTTCCGAACTGTTCTGATGGAAGCCCTCGGTTATGGGGTTCGCGCCAAGGGCGGTCGGCCACCCTATGATCCGGTCACGATGTTCAAGGTGCTTGTTCTGGCGTCGATGTACAATCTGAGTGATGAACGGATGGAATTTCTGATCCGGGATCGTTTAAGTTGGCTGCGGTTTCTGAGGTTTCAGATCGGTGAACCGACCCCGGACCAAAAGACGATTTGGCTGTTGCGTGAAAAGCTGACCCAGGAAAAGCTGACCCAGTCTGGTGCTTTCAAATCTCTGTTTGCCGCTTTTGAAGAGCAACTCTGCAAGCGCGGCTACAAACCCACGGGAGGTCAGATCGTGGATGCCACTTTGGTGTCAGCGCCGCGCCAACGGATGAGGAAAGAAGAGAAAGAGCGGGCCAGGGCGGGTGAAAGCGCGTCCGCTATCTGGCGCGGGCGATCCTGCCAGGGCCGCACAGAAAGACACCGACGCACGAGCGGTGGTCAGCTATTCCAGGGCGCGAAAGACCGCAGAAGGGGAACAGGACGCAGGCCTTGTCGACATTTCCATCCCTCACTTTGGGTACAAGAACCACATCAGTATTGACCGGAAATGGCGCTTTGTCCGGGGAGAGACCTGCACCCATGCGGCCCGCTATGATGGGCACGAACTGGCATCGGTTCTGGATGCCACCAACAGCTCAAAGTCTGTTTGGGCGGATACAGCTTATCGCTCAGCCAGAAACGAAGCCTGGCTGAAAGCGCAGGGCTATCGTTCAAATATCCATCGAAAGAAGCCCCGCGGTAAACCGATGGCAAAGCACATTCGGCGCGGCAATGCGACCCGCTCCTCCATCCGTGCCTGTGTTGAACATGTGTTCGGATATGAGAAAGGGCCGATGGCGATCACGATCCGCTCAATCGGCCAGGCGCTCAATCGGCCAGGCCAGGGCCGCTGGCCGGATCACCATGGCCAAGCTAAGCTACAACTTCCGCCGCCTCGTTTTCCATGAGCGACGACAGCCCATAGCCTGATTCTGTTCAAAATCCGGATCCCCCCGCTTATGCAGGCCTAAATCATGCCAAAATACGCCTGTGGACACGCATTCGTCACTCTATGAAGCCTGACCTGAGAGCCGACTATAAAATTCGCCTCTATACTGGCCCAAAAAACCCGTTCTTCGAGGTGTCCAGATGTCTTTAAGGCCTTGCGCACTCACGCTGATCAAGAGTGGCTGATGATGGATGCCACAATTGTGCGGGCGCATGCCCAATCGGCCGGGGCGCGGCATAAAAAGGGGGCCTGATGCCCATGCATTGGGGCGTTCCAGGGGGGACGTTTCAAGGGCGGCCTGACGACAAAAATACATGGGCTGACAGATGGATTGGGTTTAGCTCTGCGCCTGATAGCAACGGGCGGGCATTGTAGCGAAATGACGCAAGCCGCCGCCTTATTGGCAGGGTTTAAGGCGGATCATGTCTTGGCGGATAAGGGCTATGATGGCCGGTGCGTTATAGACGCGGTGAATGAGAGCGGGGCTATGCCCGTTATTCCGTCCCGGAAAAATGCGCGCAAGCCAAGGCAAACTGATATGGCTTTGTATAAGGAACGTAATATTGTCGAGCGTTTCTTTGGCCATCTCAAACAGTTCCGGCGTGTGGCTACGCGATATGACAAGCATATCCAAAACTATATGGGCTTCGTCTATATCGCAGCTATCAAAATCTGGCTCAAATGATTAAGGGTCATGCCTATTTGATTGGCTCCGCATAGGATCTAAGTCACTGTATGCAATGAAAATCATCACTCAAAAGGTTCGCATCTGTCCGAGCGCAAAATTCGGGGGGGCGTTCGCTGCTTCGCCGCTGATCTGACAGCCCTGCAAACAGCCCAACTGACAGGGCTTAACCGTAACACCATCAACCGGATCTACCGCGCTCTTCGCGAACGCATCCATTGGGCCTGCGAGGCGGACAAACCCTTCTTCGGCGTGGTCGAGGTTGATGAAAGCTATTTCGGCGCAACCCGCGTCAAGGGCAAACGCGGGCGCGGGGCCTATGGCAAGACCACCCTGTTTGGCATCTACGAACGGGCCGGGCGGGTCTATACCGAGATCGTGCCAGACTGCTCCAGAGCCACCCTACAGGGGATTATCCGGGGTAGGGTTAACCCGTCTTCCATCATCAACTCCGATGGCTGGCGCGGCTATAACGGACTGGTCGATATAGGCTATGGTCATTATCGGGTAGATCATTCCAGGGACGAGTTCGCCCAGGGCCCAAACCACATCAACGGCATCGAAGGCTTCTGGGGGCTGGCCAAGGTGCGTCTAGCGAAGTTTAAGGGCGTTCCAAAACACACCTTTCATCTACACCTGAAGGAAACGGAATGGAGATATAATCACAGGCTTGAAGACAAGTACAAAACCCTGTTACGATACTTCAGAGAAAATCCAATCAACTAGGCATGACCCATGATTAATTCTTCTCTACAACCTAGAACTTAGTATTCAGACCGAAGAAGACGAAACGACCTGTGTCATAGATCGTCGGGAACGTATTACCGTTACCCAGTGGCGGACCAGAAGAGATTGAGACCGGTGGCTGTTCAAGGAACAGGTTGTTGATACCAACCCTAGCTGTGATGCCGTCCATGAACTCATAGCTAACAGTCAGATCGACATAGTCTTGTGTCGGCAGATCTGTATCGACAGGCGCTGGGTCTGCACCGATATTGTCAACACCGGAGTAATGGCGCCATGTCGTGTTGACCTGCAGGCCATCAACTGGCGTGTTCCACGTCAGAATGGCACGGTGACGGTAGCTTGGAACGACTGGCGTGTTGGCTACATCACAGGCATTACCGAAGAAGCCAGCACAATCTGTACCTGCGTCACCCGGGAAGGGAACGAAGTTCAACTCTTCCGTGAAGGTAGCTGCATATTGCAGAGCAAAGTCACCTGCATTTTCAGCACCCATCGCAGCCAGATCGAACTGGTAACCAACTTGAACATCGACACCTGAGGTCGACAATTCAGCAATATTGATGTTGGTAGATAGGAAGCCAACGCCAGCCTGACCTGAGTTCAGAGAGCCAAGAGAGTCCCGCGTAATCAGGTTACAGAATGTCGCATCACCTGACGCAAGACAGTTATCCAGAACAGTCTGTGACGGGATACCTGCATTGATGAAGTCTTCCACAGTGATGTCGAAATAGTCGACCGTGATGTTCAGACCGTCAAAGAAGGTCGGCGTCAACACAAAACCCAGAGAGTAGGTGTCCGAGACTTCCGGATTCAGAAGCGGGTTACCACCTGTAAGAGATTGCGTCTGTCCAGCAATGACATCGGGAACACGACCATACTGAGCGGCTGTCACGCCCGTATTGGCGCAAGCCGCCTGAGAAGCAGCCGGCATGGGGCCTGCACAGGGGTCATACAGACCGTTTGGCAGCTGGTTCAGGTTTGGCAAGTTCGTGTTCCGGCCGGTAAACAGCTCAATCACGCCCGGCGCACGAACTGCACGCTGGAACTGACCCCGGAAGGTCAACTGCTCAACAGGAGCCCAGAGAAGCTGCAGACCATAAGCGTTGGTCGAGAAGCTGTTCTGAACGTCATTACCATCCGTGTCATAATCAGAGTAACGATACTGACCATTGAAGACTAACTCGTGAACAAATTCCATATCCGTGATGATAGGCACTTCGAGTTCGCCAAACAGTTCGAAGACCTGCACTGAACCTTCAACAGGAAGTGTTGCGCCGCCGACACCGGTGAAACCGCCGCCAGGGATCTGACTAATCTGATCTGGAGTGGCATTAAGTGTGTCCTCACGCCATTCAGCTCCGACCAAAAGGCCGACGCCCGTGTCAGGCGCATAAGGCGAGGAGATGCCATATTCGGCTAGGTTCGTCTGGGCGTTACCGCCGAAGACGAGCTGCTCAGTTTCACCTGAAACGATGCCGATGCCTTGAATATAGTCCAGAGCCGCTTGCGTTACACCAGTTTGTCCCCCGGGACGGGTGAAGATGTTGTAGGGCACACAACCCGTATTACCGCTGCGACAGACGATATTGCCGTTACCGTCGTCAACAGCAAAGAATGCATCCTCTAGGTTGGCGATAACAAAGTCATTCGTTGAGATAGACTCGTCGTTCGTACGAGAGAACTGCGTAAACACCTCATAGTCCCAGCTATCAGCGATCGTACCGCGGAGACCCACAGCCATACGCAGAGCTTCGTTTTCAAGGCGCGAGTTACGAGACCCACCTTCGACGTTACGGTGCGAAGCTGTCAGGCCCGCAAGCTGGGTATTACCATCATCATCAAGAACTGGATCACCATTATCATCGCGCATAATCGGGCTAGCGCCTGAAGCAATTTCAGCCGCAGTACAGCCATAAATATCGGTCGCCAGATTGATACCCGGAGTCTGGATCAACGGGTTGTCACAGTTGATGGTGTAAGCGCCGAAACCGAATGAAGCAGTCGGAGCGATCTGGGCGTCGGAGAAATTGTTGACATAGGAAATGTCAGCAAACAGTTCGTGACCATCGAAAATCTCATAGTGACCTTTACCAAAGATCTGAACGCGTTCTGCGGGACGCTGGAAGAAGTTCGAGGCCCCGAAGTTAAAGGTCTGAGCAGGACCACCCACGAAATCAATGATTGTACCGTCTTCCTCTTGGAACGCCAGACCACCCGGGCCAGCAAAGAGACGGAAGTTACCCGAACCAACACAACCGAAACCGTTGGCCGATGATGCGCCCATCGAGGCCCCCAACGTACAGGCCGAGAAGGAGCGGTCGGCCTGAACAATTTCTTCCCGGTTTTGATAGGACCCGAAGATCGTGACATTGCCGCGATCGTCGGCGGAGTTGACACCGATCACAGCGGACAGGTTGATCTGCTCACCATCCGTCACGGAATCTGGAACAGGCTGTCCACCAGCACGCAGAACATCGTCATACAGATCTATGCCGTTGCTGTTTTGCTCGAACGAGTACTGAGCGTCCAGCTCGACGCCTTCAAAGTCGCGTTTCAGGATGAAGTTGGCAACACCACCGATGGCATCGGAACCGTAAACGGCGGATGCGCCGCCGGTCAGAATTTCGACGCGCTCAACCAGATTGGTCGGGATGAGGTCGAGGTTGACGGCAGTCGTCTGTGACGAACCGTATGGGAGACGACGACCATCGATCAGCGTCAATGTCCGCACAGCACCCAAGCCACGCAGGTTCAATGTTGATGTACCGGAAGCGCCGTTAGAGACCTCAGCAGCCTGGCCAGCAAAGACTTGCGGCAGATTGTTGGTCAGGTCTTCAATGTTGACTATACCACGGAAAGAAATTTCCGCATCATCAACTGTCAGAACCGGATTAGCAGCCGTGAGGTTCGGATTCACCTTCAAACGCGACCCAGTCACGATGACTTCGTCATCACCGGTAGCGTCCTGTGCCACCGCAGTCGTCGTTCCCGCAGAGACCAGGACCCCGCCCATGATCGTCGATAGAAAAAACTTCGATTTTGACTTTTGCATTGAGAGCTTACCTTTTTCTGTGATCTTCTCATACACATCCGAGACCATTAGTACTCGTAGTTGGTGAGCTGGATATAACCGCGTCGTCATAATTTGCAATGCTTAATTTACAATGCTTAATTTACAATGCTTAATTTACAATGCTAATGACGGGCTAGGTAACGTAATCACAAATGTGATTTACAGGTCATGTGTTTTGTATCGGCGTTCGGTCTTTGTGAGTCATGCGAGGCCGACTCGCATTGTAATGCCGCCGTCACGCCTCGGATAGACGTTTGACCTCCGGCAGGCTCTGGAACCCATTGACGTTCAGCAACTCATCTCGGACTGATCCGCTAACCGACTCGATTGAGCATTGTGGGTTGGCGTTTCGGGTCGGGAGACGTGGACAGCTCGAAGAACGGGTTTTTTGGGCCAGTATAGAGGCGAATTTTATAGTCGGCTCTCAGGTCAGGCTTCATAGAGTGACGAATGCGTGTCCACAGGCGTATTTTGGCATGATTTAGGCCTGCATAAGCGGGGGGATC
The DNA here is from genome assembly GCA_965205225.1 of Litorimonas sp. GTDB lineage: Bacteria > Pseudomonadota > Alphaproteobacteria > Caulobacterales > Maricaulaceae > Litorimonas. The sequence goes on along the minus strand of CBDBFZ010000003.1, from coordinate 2,108,010 downwards.
CGGATTTTGAACAGAATCAGGCTATGGGCTGTCGTCGCTCATGGAAAACGAGGCGGCGGAAGTTGTAGCTTAGCTTGGCCATGGTGATCCGGCCAGCGGCCCTGGCCGATTGAGCGCCTGGCCGATTGAGCGGATCGTGATCGCCATCGGCCCTTTCTCATATCCGAAGACATGTTCAACACAGGCACGGATGGAGGAGCGGGTCGCATTGCCGCGCCGAATGTGCTTTGCCATCGGTTTACCGCGGGGCTTCTTTCGATGGATGTTTGAACGATAGCCCTGCGCTTTCAGCCAGGCTTCGTTTCTGGCTGAGCGATAAGCTGTATCCGCCCAAACAGACTTTGAGCTGTTGGTGGCATCCAGAACCGATGCCAGTCCGTGCCCATCATAGCGGGCCGCATGGGTGCAGGTCTCTCCCCGGACAAAGCGCCATTTCCGGTCAATACTGATGTGGTTCTTGTACCCAAAGTGAGGGATGGAAATGTCGACAAGGCCTGCGTCCTGTTCCCCTTCTGCGGTCTTTCGCGCCCTGGAATAGCTGACCACCGCTCGTGCGTCGGTGTCTTTCTGTGCGGCCCTGGCAGGATCGCCCGCGCCAGATAGCGGACGCGCTTTCACCCGCCCTGGCCCGCTCTTTCTCTTCTTTCCTCATCCGTTGGCGCGGCGCTGACACCAAAGTGGCATCCACGATCTGACCTCCCGTGGGTTTGTAGCCGCGCTTGCAGAGTTGCTCTTCAAAAGCGGCAAACAGAGATTTGAAAGCACCAGACTGGGTCAGCTTTTCCTGGGTCAGCTTTTCACGCAACAGCCAAATCGTCTTTTGGTCCGGGGTCGGTTCACCGATCTGAAACCTCAGAAACCGCAACCAACTTAAACGATCCCGGATCAGAAATTCCATCCCTTCATCACTCAGATTGTGCATCGACGCCAGAACAAGCACCTTGAACATCGTGACCGGATCATAGGGTGGCCGACCGCCCTTGGCGCGAACCCCATAACCGAGGGCTTCCATCAGAACAGTTCGGAAAGCCTCAAAGTCCACATGACGCTCCAGCGCTTCAAGCGGATCACCTGTCGCCGATAAGCGAGCAAGATGATCCGACAAGTCAAACAATCCAGGCGCGTGCATCATAAAATCCTCCCACAACCAGTAAATCAGATCATACCACAAAATGTACGGTTCTTAGAGGCCTCCACGTTCATCTTGACCTTGTGGGTGTACGCCCAGAAATCGACGATCTGACCCGTAAACTCGGCGCCGTTATCGCAAATACCTTTTCTGGTCGGCCATGAAGATAAACCAACTAGTTCAGTACATTAACCACATGTTCACCACAAAGCCTGGGTTCAACTTCGATTGCTAAGACTTCACGGTTGAACATATCAATCACCGTCAGGAGACGGATCTTGTTTGCCAGCATTGAGGCCGTGCAACTTTCTGCCACAAAGTGGCTATGGATACAAAATAATGAAAGGCCCAATATGGCCATAGGCGCTATAACCCTCGCTCAAAACTCGAGAGGCACTTGAAACACACCGCGTAAAACCAGCTGACTTCAGATCCTCACTTAAAAATGGGGCACTACAAAGATTTAGAAGTAGAAATGGAGGAGCATTTGTCATAACAAAGATCACTCCGTTGGATAATCGTTAGGGAATTGAGTGGTGCAGCTTGATCGACCGTGTACTTTGTTGTGGGTATTAGCGAGCGTTCTCGCTACAAGATAATTTCTTCATACGGTTGCGGACGATAAGTGCTGCGACGATCAACTCGACCCATGCCATGGGTAGGGCGATAATAATCACATCAACTGTCATTAGATTCATAAGATAAAGAGCAAGCCAAAACAATCCATAGATTGGTATTGTTGCGAGCGAACCGGCTAGTAAAGAGTCTCTAATACTCGTCCCAAATCGCTCCAGAAATATCCAGATATAACTTATCGCCCAAAACAAATAAATAGTTACCCAAACGCCCCATGCTAAGATTACAGGTAAATTGATGGGCACAATGCCCTCGGCGTCAGGATAGGCTGCACGCACCATCGGTACAACTATCACAAAATATCGAAATGTTTGTGAGATGCTGATCCAGGCGCTTACAACAAAACAGGTGGATAAAAACGCTCTAAATGGAAATGGCAACGTTGAGTCCTCGGTAGTATTCATTTTGGATCTTGCCTATTTGATTGGCATTTTCCTGGGGTATCTTAGCAGAATTACCCAGATAATACCAGTCCAAACAAAGAACAAGTTGAAAGTTATTGACCTGCACCCCCACTTCCTGCCACTTTCTGGTAGAGTCATTTGATTGTTCTGACCGCATGCGGCTCTGAGTTGCAATCTTTGATTTTAGGCCTATTCACGCGGGGTGAGATGAGTGGGGTTTGGTATATTGTAATCCTCCTTGCAAAATGTGATGTAATGGCGGGCATCTACAAAAGATGAGAACAAAACCTCGTTCAGGTATTCGTCTCTAAAGCTGCCATTGAAGCTCTCAATGAACCCGTCCTGCATAAGCTTTCCCAGTGCGATATAGTGCCAACCGATCTTTGTCTCCTGACACCATTTGAGTACAGCCATGCTGGTGAGTTCCGTACCCTTGTCAGAGACAATCATTTTGTGGCCTTCCCTCTTAAAAGTGATTCATTTTAAAAGTTAGAGATTTGGCTATTTGAGCTTGAAGGAACACATTATGGCTAGGTCGTAGTGAAGAATTAATCATTTGAGCCAGATTTTGATAGCTGCGATATAGACGAAGCCCATATAGTTTTGGATATGCTTGTCATAGCGCGTAGCCACACGCCGGAACTGTTTGAGATAGCCAAAGAAACGCTCGACAATATTACGTTCCTTATACAAAGCCATATCAGTTTGCCTTGGCTTGCGCGCATTTTTTCGGGACGGAATAACGGGCATAGCCCCGCTCTCATTCACCGCGTCTATAACGCACCGGCCATCATAGCCCTTATCCGCCAAGACATGATCCGCCTTAAACCCTGCCAATAAGGCGGCGGCTTGCGTCATTTCGCTACAATGCCCGCCCGTTGCTATCAGGCGCAGAGGTAAACCCAATGCATCTGTCAGCCCATGTATTTTTGTCGTCAGGCCGCCCTTGGAACGTCCCCCCCTGGAACGCCCCAATGCGTGGGCATCAGGCCCCCCTTTTTATGCCGCGCCCCGGCCGCTTGGGCATGCGCCCGCACAATTGTGGCATCCATCATCAGCCACTCTTGATCAGCGTGAGTGCGCAAGGCCTTAAAGACATCTTCTAAAACCCCGGCCTCAACCCAGAGATAATAACGCCGTTTGACACTGTCAAAACGCCCGAACCGTTCGGGTAAATCGCGCCAACGCCCGCCCGAACGGGCCATCCACAACAAAGCATCAATGAAAAGCCTGTTATTGGCGTTGCGACCCGGTTTCCCTGTGCTCCCATAAGGCAAATAAGGCTTTAAACGGCTCCATTGTTCATCCGTAAGTTCCTGATAACCAGACATATGTGCGCTCCTGACAAAAATGAAGGAACATTATAGAAAATAAAAGTTAACTCTTCACTACAGCCTAGAAAACGCTACACCCCAGAACAGATTATCGCGATGCTGCGAGAGGCCGAAGTTCGATTAGCTCAAGGCGAGAAGACAGGTATGATCTGTCGATCCCTTGGCGTATCAGAACAAAGTTACTATCGCTGGCGCCGTGAGTATGGAGGCTTGAAAGTCTCGCAGGCTCGTCGGTTAAAAGATTTGGAGAAAGAGAACCAACGGCTGCGCAAAGCGGTCTCCAATCTCACTCTGGATGCTTTGATCTTGAAAGAGGCTATTGAGGGAAAGTACTAAGCCCTGCACGCCGCCGATTGGCTGTCGATCATGTGCGGGCGGCGCTTGGATGTTCCGAGCGACGCGCGTGTAAGACGATAGGTCAGCACCGTTCTACGCAAAGAAAACCGATGGTCATCCGAGATGATGAAGCGGTTTTGACAGCTGACATTATCCGCCTGGCTTCAGAATATGGCCGATATGGCTATCGTCGGATTACAGCTTTGCTCAGGCGAGAAGGTTGGACGGTCAACTTCAAAAGAGTTGAACGTATATGGCGGCGTGAAGGGCTTAAAGTCCCACAAAACATCCTAAACGCGGGCGGTTATGGTTTAATGACGGCCTCTGCGTCAGACATCGACCTCAACATAAGGGTCATGTCTGGTCCTATGACTTTGTCGCCGACCGCACCCATGATGGTCGAGCCTTTCGTATGCTCACTGTCATTGATGAGTACACACGGGAATGTCTCGCTATCCATGTGCAACGGAGCCTCAAACATGATGATGTGCTGGCTGTTCTCACTGACTTATTCACTAGGTATGGACCGCCGGAGTACATCCGCTCAGATAATGGATCTGAGTTCACAGCCATAGCGGTGCTTGATGGCGTGAGAAATGGAAGGTTCAAACGCTTTACATCACGCCTGGGTCACCTTGGGAGAATGGATACAATGAAAGCTTCAACGGGAAGCTTCGCGACGAGCTTTTAAATGGAGAAATCTTCTACACGCTCAAGGAGGCAAAAATCCTGATTAAACGTTGGCGGCACCATTACAACACCATCAAGCCGCATAGCTCTCTCGGCTATAAACCACCCGCCCCAGAAACAGTCTTGCCACACCCTGTTGGCCTGACCTACACTTCGTTCCGGTCAGGCCAACAGGGCGGACCATAACCACCAAACTCTAACTTAAAAGGTGGACCACCTAAGAGGGGCAGGTCACCGCCGCGTCGGGCTAGGTAAAATCATGGGCCTACATGTACCAAGCACACGTTTGCGTCTGCCACGCTTACGGACCTGTCGCGTCTCTTCGCAGTAAAACCGCCTAGGTCGTAGAGAAGAATTAATCATTTGAGCCAGATCTTGATAGCTGCGATATAGACGAAGCCCATATAGTTTTGGATATGCTTGTCATATCGCGTAGCCACACGCCGGAACTGTTTGAGATAGCCAAAGAAACGCTCGACAATATTACGTTCCTTATACAAAGCCATATCAGTTTGCCTTGGCTTGCGCGCATTTTTTCGGGACGGAATAACGGGCATAGCCCCAGTCTCATTCACCGCTTCCATAACGCACCGGCCATCATAGCCCTTATCCGCCAAGACATGATCCGCCTTAAACCCTGCCAATAAGGCGGCGGCTTGCGTCATTTCGCTACAATGCCCGCCCGTTGCTATCAGGCGCAGAGGTAAACCCAATGCATCTGTCAGCCCATGTATTTTTGTCGTCAAGCCGCCCTTGGAACGCCCCAATGCATGGGCATCAGGCCCCCTTTTTTATGCCGCGCCCCGGCCGCTTGGGCATGCGCCCGCACAATTGTGGCATCCATCATCAGCCACTCTTGATCAGCGTGGGTGCGCAAGGCCTTAAAGACATCTTCTAAAACCCCGGCCTCAACCCAGAGATAATAACGCCGTTTGACACTGTCAAAACGCCCGAACCGTTCGGGTAAATCGCGCCAACGCCCGCCCGAACGGGCCATCCACAACAAAGCATCAATGAAAAGCCTGTTATTGGCGTTGCGACCCGGTTTCCCTGTGCTCCCATAAGGCAAATAAGGCTTTAAACGGCTCCATTGTTCATCCGTAAGTTCCTGATAACCAGACATATGTGCGCTCCTGACAAAATGAAGGAACATTATAGAAAATAAAAGTTAACTCTTCACTACAGCCTAAGCTTTTTGTGGAATACCCTCACGTGCCAGCATCACGCCAATACGGCGATAACCGAACCGGCGGCGCACCTGAGCAACACTCCGAATAGCCTCTCTGAGATCAGTATCATCAGGTCGAACGCTGGTATATCGTACGGTCGATCGATCCACGTCCAGAACATCACACGCCCGACGCTGGCTGACTTTATGAGCGTCACAAAGATGAGCCACAGCCTTCCGCTTAACCTCGGGCGTCACTACTTTTTGAATTAATACCCTTAAGCATGGTATTATCAAGCATCTGCTCGGCCAAAAGCTTCTTGAGCTTGTTGGTCTCAGGCCCCAAGGCTTTAAGCTTGCGGGCGTCGGATACGTCCAGCCAACCATACTTGCTTGGCCTTCCATTTATAAAACGTCGCCGAGCTAAAATCATGCCGCCGACACATCTCCTTCGTCGGCAAGCCGTTCTCCTGCTCTTTTAATTGCAATAATCTGATCTTCGCTGAAATGGGATCGCTTCATATCTGTCTCCCTAGTTGTTGGAGACTCTACCAGAAAATGGAGAACGCTTAGGCGCGCAGGTCAATGACACAGGCCATTCTCGGGCTGAACGAAGACCCGGAAGGCCCCGAAATCACGATCAACCTATCGAGTGACAGGGAAACGTTCAAACCCTCCGTTCCGGCCTATCTGACGACACTCCAGGCGTCGCCGAAGCGATTGGTCAGGAATTGACTAAAAGCTGGAACATGGATAATATAGAGCTGGCAGAAAGCCTGCTGACCGAAAACTCAAATCACTCAGCCACCCTGTCTGTTTAGACGATTCCGGAGCTGGCATGGCCTCTATCCGCTATCGGTGTTTTCAATCCATGAGCTAGATTACCGACATGCGTTTGCGCACGTTCAATAACGTGGAGGCCTCTAAAAACCATGCATTTTGTGGTGTGATCTGATTTACTGGTTTTGGGAGGATTTTATGATGCACGCGCCTGGATTGTTTGACTTGTCGGATCATCTTGCTCGCTTATCGGCGACAGGTGATCCGCTTGAAGCGCTAGAGTGTCATGTGGACTTTGAGGCTTTCCGAACTGTTCTGATGGAAGCCCTCGGTTATGGGGTTCGCGCCAAGGGCGGTCGGCCACCCTATGATCCGGTCACGATGTTCAAGGTGCTTGTTCTGGCGTCGATGCACAATCTGAGTGATGAACGGATGGAATTTCTGATCCGGGATCGTTTAAGTTGGCTGCGGTTTCTGAGGTTTGAGATCGGTGAACCGACCCCGGACCAAAAGACGATTTGGCTGTTCCGTGAAAAGCTGACCCAGTCTGGTGCTTTCAAATCTCTGTTTGCCGCTTTTGAAGAGCAACTCTGCAAGCGCGGCTACAAACCCACGGGAGGTCAGATCGTGGATGCCACTTTGGTGTCAGCGCCGCGCCAACGGATGAGGAAAGAAGAGAAAGAGCGGGCCAGGGCGGGTGAAAGCGCGTCCGCTATCTGGCCTGATGATCCTGCCAGGGCCGCACAGAAAGACACCGACGCACGAGCGGTGGTCAGCTATTCCAGGGCGCGAAAGACCGCAGAAGGGGAACAGGACGCAGGCCTTGTCGACATTTCCATCCCTCACTTTGGGTACAAGAACCATATCAGTATTGACCGGAAATGGCGCTTTGTCCGGGGAGAGACCTGTACCCATGCGGCCCGCTATGATGGGCACGAACTGACATCGGTTCTGGATGCCACCAACAGCTCAAAGTCTGTTTGGGCGGATACAGCTTATCGCTCAGCCAAAAACGAAGCCTGGCTGAAAGCGCAGGGCTATCGTTCAAACATCCATCGAAAGAAGCCCCGCGGTAAACCGATGGCAAAGCACATTCGGCGCGGCAATGCGACCCGCTCCTCCATCCGTGCCTGTGTTGAACATGTGTTCGGATATGAGAAAGGGCCGATGGCGATCACGATCCGCTCAATCGGCCAGGCGCTCAATCGGCCAGGCCAGGGCCGCTGGCCGGATCACCATGGCCAAGCTAAGCTACAACTTCCGCCGCCTCGTTTTCCATGAGCGACGACAGCCCATAGCCTGATTCTGTTCAAAATCCGGATCCCCCCACTTATGCGGGCCAAAATCATGCCAAAATACGCCTGTGGACACGCATTCGTCACTCTATGAAGCCTGACCTGAGAGCCGATTATAAAATTCGCCTCTATACTGGCCCCAAAACCCTGTTCTTCGAGGTGTCCACGTTCCTGTTATGCGCTATCAGCGAATTGAATTCAAGATTGATGGGGGCTTTGTTGCAACAACCTTCAACAACCTGCGGGATCGAGCCATCCTGCAGACCCTACTAACGCTTCGCGGTCCACTTGACGTACGCTTCATTGCCTAAGGAATTGAGACGGTCGAATTGCTCGATTTTGTGTGTCGTCTCGGCATTGATGCAGCACAAGGCTATGCGATGGGTAAACCGGAAGTTGAAACTCGGATCAAGTAACGGATATTCATACGAATATGGACACCTCGAAGAACAGGGTTTTGGGGCCAGTATAGAGGCGAATTTTATAATCGGCTCTCAGGTCAGGCTTCATAGAGTGACGAATGCGTGTCCACAGGCGTATTTTGGCATGATTTTGGCCCGCATAAGTGGGGGGATCCGGATTTTGAACAGAATCAGGCTATGGGCTGTCGTCGCTCATGGAAAACGAGGCGGCGGAAGTTGTAGCTTAGCTTGGCCATGGTGATCCGGCCAGCGGCCCTGGCCGATTGAGCGCCTGGCCGATTGAGCGGATCGTGATCGCCATCGGCCCTTTCTCATATCCGAACACATGTTCAACACAGGCACGGATGGAGGAGCGGGTCGCATTGCCGCGCCGAATGTGCTTTGCCATCGGTTTACCGCGGGGCTTCTTTCGATGGATGTTTGAACGATAGCCCTGCGCTTTCAGCCAGGCTTCGTTTTTGGCTGAGCGATAAGCTGTATCCGCCCAAACAGACTTTGAGCTGTTGGTGGCATCCAGAACCGATGTCAGTTCGTGCCCATCATAGCGGGCCGCATGGGTACAGGTCTCTCCCCGGACAAAGCGCCATTTCCGGTCAATACTGATATGGTTCTTGTACCCAAAGTGAGGGATGGAAATGTCGACAAGGCCTGCGTCCTGTTCCCCTTCTGCGGTCTTTCGCGCCCTGGAATAGCTGACCACCGCTCGTGCGTCGGTGTCTTTCTGTGCGGCCCTGGCAGGATCATCAGGCCAGATAGCGGACGCGCTTTCACCCGCCCTGGCCCGCTCTTTCTCTTCTTTCCTCATCCGTTGGCGCGGCGCTGACACCAAAGTGGCATCCACGATCTGACCTCCCGTGGGTTTGTAGCCGCGCTTGCAGAGTTGCTCTTCAAAAGCGGCAAACAGAGATTTGAAAGCACCAGACTGGGTCAGCTTTTCACGGAACAGCCAAATCGTCTTTTGGTCCGGGGTCGGTTCACCGATCTCAAACCTCAGAAACCGCAGCCAACTTAAACGATCCCGGATCAGAAATTCCATCCGTTCATCACTCAGATTGTGCATCGACGCCAGAACAAGCACCTTGAACATCGTGACCGGATCATAGGGTGGCCGACCGCCCTTGGCGCGAACACCATAACCGAGGGCTTCCATCAGAACAGTTCGGAAAGCCTCAAAGTCCACATGACACTCTAGGTCGTAGAGAAGAATTAATCATTTGAGCCAGATTTTGATAGCTGCGATATAGACGAAGCCCATATAGTTTTGGATATGCTTGTCATAGCGCGTAGCCACACGCCGGAACTGTTTGAGATAGCCAAAGAAACGCTCGACAATATTACGTTCCTTATACAAAGCCATATCAGTTTGCCTTGGCTTGCGCGCATTTTTTCGGGACGGAATAACGGGCATAGCCCCGCTCTCATTCACCGCGTCTATAACGCACCGGCCATCATAGCCCTTATCCGCCAAGACATGATCCGCCTTAAACCCTGCCAATAAGGCGGCGGCTTGCGTCATTTCGCTACAATGCCCGCCCGTTGCTATCAGGCGCAGAGCTAAACCCAATGCATCTGTCAGCCCATGTATTTTTGTCGTCAGGCCGCCCTTGGAACGCCCCAATGCGTGGGCATCAGGCCCCCCTTTTTATGCCGCGCCCCGGCCGCTTGGGCATGCGCCCGCACAATTGTGGCATCCATCATCAGCCACTCTTGATCAGCGTGAGTGCGCAAGGCCTTAAAGACATCTTCTAAAACCCCGGCCTCAACCCAGAGATAATAACGCCGTTTGACACTGTCAAAACGCCCGAACCGTTCGGGTAAATCGCGCCAACGCCCGCCCGAACGGGCCATCCACAACAAAGCATCAATGAAAAGCCTGTTATTGGCGTTGCGACCCGGTTTCCCTGTGCTCCCATAAGGCAAATAAGGCTTTAAACGGCTCCATTGTTCATCCGTAAGTTCCTGATAACCAGACATATGTGCGCTCCTGACAAAATGAAGGAACATTATAGAAAATAAAAGTTAATTCTTCACTACGACCTAGCACATTCGTTCAAAGGAGAATTCGCTGACAATGCCGCTGAAGGGCCTATGCGCGCCAGAAAGCTGGCGTTACAATGACCAGAGCCGTAACAATCTCCAGACGGCCGATGATCATCGCACTGAGCAGGACCCATTTCGCCGTTTCCGGTAGGTCTTGATAGGTTCCGCTCGGCCCGATAATGTCACCGAGTCCCGGTCCGACATTCGCAACGGCGCTCCCTGCACCTGACCAGGCCGTAACGGGATCAAGCCCGATCGCGCTGAGCGCACCTGCGGTCACAGCGACCATAACGAAGAATAGGAAGAAATACCCCAGAACGGAGTAGACGATCATGTCCGGTAATGGCCGTCCGCCATACCGCATGGGCGTAATCGCGTGGGGTCGCGACATCCGGAACAGATAGGCGCGCATCGCTTCCATTGCGACCTGATAGCGGAAAATCTTGATCGAACAGGCAGTTGATCCGGCACATCCACCAATGAACATGAAGAAGAAAAATGCACCAACAGCAAGTGTACCCCACGTCATATAGTCAGCCGTGGCGTAGCCTGTTCCTGTAATGATGGAGATGGTATTGAATGCGGACAGGCGCAGCGAATGCAGCAGGCCGAGTTCGCTATCCTGTGCGCCCGACACCACCAATCCGACCAGAACGAGCAGGCTGAGCATGGTGATGACGGACAGAAAGGCTCGAACCTGCGGGTCGCGGAACGGCGCGCCAAACTGCCCGCGCCGAACCATCAGCATATACATGCCGAAGGGCAGCGCTCCCAATATCATGAAAATCATACAGACAATGTCCGCACCATCATCCATGAATCCGCCCATGGACGCATCGGATGTCGAGTAGCCGCCCGTCGCAATTGTCGTCATGGCGTGCGCATAGGCGTCAAAACCACTCATCCCGATCCACATATAAGCGGATGCGCAAGCGACCGTGAGACCGAGATAGATCAACGCGATTGTCAGGGCGATTGACTGCGCACGTGGCAGGATTTTCTCACCAATATCAGCGCTTTCCAGACGAAAGAGTTGCATCCCGCCAATCCCGAGCATCGGTAGGATCGCCATAGCCGTTACGATAATTCCGATCCCGCCAATCCATTGAAGCATGGCCCGCCACAACAGGATGCCCTTCGGCATATCGTCCAGCCCCGTCAATATGGTCGAACCCGTTGTCGTGATCCCGGAGGTCGCTTCGAATAGCGCATCGGTCAGCGATAGGCGAACCGGATCAAGCAGAAAGGGCAGCGCCGCCAAGATCGCCAAAACAATCCAGGAAAAGACTGTCAAGACGAACGCCCCTCGCGCGCGAAGATCAGGCTTAGGTGTGTAAGTCGCCGTAGCCAGTGCCCCGCCAATCAGCGTGACAATGACGCCGGAAATAGCAAACGCTTGCCAGGATCGGTCGCCATAGAACCAATCGACCCCCATCGGGACAAACATGAGGAACCCTATGACCGACGCCATAAGCCCGATAACAAAGAAAACGGGACGCAGGTCCGGCATGGGCAGCTTATCGGACGCTAATCCGAAACTGGCAAGACAATAGCTTTGTTGACTGATCCCCTCCGATCTCGCACCACTGGCAACAGAGTTGCGGTTCCCCGGACTGCAGCGTAAACGCAGAGATGATACACATCTCGTCCATCGGAGCCTTCGACCATGCGTCTTCGTCTTCTAACCACATTCCTGCTTGGTGCAGCTCTCACGGCCTGTTCCGGTGCATCATCCGATGAGATGCCGGAACAGAATGACAGTAGCACGAACGACACGGTTTCAGCCTTGCAGCAAGCCGCATCTGAAGCCCTCACACCGCGAGCACAGCGCCGTAACTACCTTACTGCCGATCCGGGCGCCGGGAAACTGACTCCCGAACGACTCCATAACGGTTCTGGACTGGATGGGCCGTCCCTGACGCTCGCGCGCATCGCCCCCAGCGGAGACTTCGTCACGGTCCTGCAAGGCCGAGAGGATGACGCATTGCAGCAGGATCTATGGGCCTATGATATTGAGAGCGGTGAAGGCCGCCTGCTGGTCAGCTCGACCGATCTGCTCGGTGCACCCGAAACGTTATCCGAAGAAGAAAAGAACCGCCGTGAGCGCGCGCGTCAATATGCGTCGGGCATTGTCGACTATAGCTGGGTCGGCGACGATCTGTTGATGTTCCCTCTCGGCGGTGACATTTTTCTCTACAATCCAACAACCAGTGAGTCCCGCCAGGTCACCGCGACAGCCAGCTTTGAGACAGACCCGAAGGTCGCCGATGACGGCTCACTGATTGCCTATGTGCGCAACAATGAGCTCTACGTAAAGGAGTTGGCAAGCGGGTTGGAGCGTCAACTGACGGATACCGCGACAGATACAGTGCGAAACGCGACGGCGTCTTTTGTCGTACAGGAAGAACTCGACCGCTCGACAGGATATTGGCTGTCTCCTGATGCAAGTCACGCCGCCTACACACAGATCGATGAAAGCCCGATAAAAATCGAGACACGCGCCAATATCGGACCAGACGGCATCACTACTATCGATCAGCGATACCCGTTTGCCGGGACCGATAATGCAACCGTAAAATTAGGCGTTGTCAGAGTGACTGGCGGTGCAACCCGGTGGGTTGATCTTGGTGACGATACAGACGTTTATTTGACGCGCATATCATGGTCACCGGATAGCCGCGCCCTGCTTGCGGGCGTACTGAGCCGTGATCACAAGACACATACCATCTACCGCATTGATTTATCAGATTACACAGCCGACGTCTTCTATCAGGAGACGAGCGAGACCTGGCTGAACATTCGGTCGGATTTCACGGCGGTCCAAGGCGGTTTGCGGATGATCAGCGAACGCGACGGCACCCGGCGATATTATGAGATCACCGAAAACGGCGCGCAGCAGCTGACACCGTCTGATATTATCGTCGACAGCATTCGCTGCGACGCCAGCGATGGGTTCATCTATCTGACCGGTTGGAAGGATAGCCCGCTCTCCACTCACCTGTTCAAAGTCGAGACGATGGAAGTCCTGGCGGATGAGGGCGAAGAGGGCACGACCGACAAACGGGTTTTCGCCGCACAGATAACTCAGGGCGAAGGCCAGTACAGCGCGTCATTCAACTCCGATTGCACGCGCTATCTGGGGACTTACAGCAATGATAATACACCCTCACAGGTTCGCGTATTCGAAGCTGATGGGACGCCTTTAATCTGGCTGTCTGAGAATACCCTCGGCGCGGATCACCCCTATGCCCCCTACCTTGATAGCCATATCGCACCGGAATATGGCACGCTGAGCGCGGAAGACGGCTCAGATCTCCATTATTCGCTATTCAAACCTCTCGATCTGAAACCGGGCGAACGCAGAGCCTCCGTCACGATCGTTTATGGCGGACCAGGCGTGCAGCGCGTGATGAACCGGTGGGAACGTAAACACCTCGCCCGGATGCTCGCCCATCATGGCTTCGTCGTCTTTGCGCTGGATGGCCGTGGGAGTACCAATCGCGGCAAGGCGTTTGAGGATGTACTCTACCGGGCGCTTGGACGTGCTGAAGTGATCGATCAACGGGCAGGCGCAAATTGGCTCAAAAGTCAGGACTTTATCGATCCAGACCGGATGGGCGTTTATGGGTGGTCCTATGGCGGCTATATGACCTTGATGATGCTAGGTCAGACCGACCTCTATGCGTCCGGTGTTTCAGGCGCGCCCGTCACGGATTGGGCTCTGTATGACACGGCCTATACGGAACGCTATCTCGGTGATCCGAGGCCCAATCATCCGAACTACACGGCAGAAGCCTATGAAAAGGGTTCCATCTTTCCGCACATTGATGGGCTGACCGAACCGGTTCTCGTCATACACGGCATGGCCGACGATAACGTTATCTTCCGTCACACTGTGAAATTCATGGATGCCATGCAGAAGGCTGGCCGCCACAATTTACGTCTGATGACCTATCCGGGCGAAAAGCACGGTTTCCGAGCGAGCAGCTCCAAAATCCACCGTGACAGACAGATCCTGGGGTTCTTCCTTGAAACGCTGAATCTGCCTGACGCGGAGTAAACCGCTTGATTTTCGCTTAACTGTTGGCCGCAAAGAGAACTATCTTATTGCCATCCAGATCGCGAAGTTTGGCTGACCCAGTGCCACGGCGTATCCCATAATTGCCCATTCCGGCTCCGATAGCGCCAACCTGTCACATCGTAGTTATTTTTGGCTAGATAGTCCTGATACTCGTTGTACACGTCTCTTGCGCGTTGCTGAAGGCGTTTGAATGCCTCCAATATGATTCTGTTGCCCTCTTCCGTTTTTTCAAGCCCGGCGACTGACTCCTTTAGGAACTTAATATCGCGATTAGAGGTGTTTCCTGTCAGGCCCATACTGCTAGCCGAATTACGCAGGATTATCATGAATGATGCCGCCAATCACAATGTATCAAACGACCAACCGGTTTTGCGCCCAGCTCCGACAGCAATTCACCGTAAAACCCTTGGACCTGTCCATGTCGTTTATACCGATAGTGGTATAGGCAATCATGATCGTCTCCTTTTCGAATAGGAGCAGCGTAGCGCAATCAATCTCGCATCAGAACGGAGAGCAGAAATCGAAAGGTCTCTATTCGCTGAGCGTTTTTTCCTGTTCGGACAGGCGGATGGCCTCGTTGATATGACCGCGCAGCAGCGCCGTCTCGACCGAGGTCGGATCGGCTTCCAGCGAGGTTTCAATGTCATCCTTCGCGGCCACGAGCCGATCTTGACGCAATCGTGCATCGGCCCTGTACCGTAGCGCTTCAGCATGTTGTGGGTTCTGGAAAATTACAAAACTCAATTCCGCTTCAGCCTCTTCATATTCGCCTTGCATCACATTTGCCCGCGCGCGCGCAATTCGGAGATCAGAAAATTCATCATCATATTCCAACCCTGCCGTGGCCGACATATGGGCTTTTTCGGGATTAGCAGCCGCCAGCCAGAAATTTGCGGCTTCTGAGCGGAAATTCCGCCGCATTTCCCGGGAGCCCCCATCCGCACCTGCGGCCAACTCGTCGAGCCGATACGCGGCTTCGTCCTCATGTCCGAGTGCAAACAGCGCCATCGCTTCGCAATGGCGGGCTCGGCGGCCTCCGCCCTGATCCCGCCAGATCATCGCCTCTTCCAGAGCCATCTCCTGATCGTCGAAGATCCGTTCCAGACAGGCTTTATGCCTGGTATCAAGCACCTCTGTCCGATCTGCGGCATTTGTGGTCGACACAAAGGCTGCGCTTGCCAGCAGGCCCGCAGCGGCTGAAAGAAGAGTTTGGGAAAGACGTCTCATATCAGGCGCTATAGAGGTTGAGGAAACATGACGACAATGCGCCCGCGCGTTACATTGCAGTTACCTCCGACGTCTTCGCCATCTGTATCCCTGTCAGGTGCGGCGGTGCTGCTGATTGGATATGGTTACGTCGCTAGGTCGATTACGCCTGCCCTGAAGCGCGCTAGCGCTGCGGTTCGGCACACATCACGAAACCGCGGGGACATCCCGTTCGGGTCGGCGGACATGCACAAGGCATTTGAACAGGCCGATATCGTCCTCATCTCTGTCCCGCCGGACCGCGATGGGTCAGAGCCTACGCTCGCGGCGCTGAGACACGCTCAGAGCCGCGCAACATGGATCGGTTATCTGTCCGCCACCTCTGTCTATGGTGACCGGGCCGGGCAGTGGGCGTTTGAAGGGGAAGCGCCGACGCCGGGACTGGACCGGGGATATCGCCGTGCCAGTGCCGAACTGGCGTGGCTCGAAGCCTATCCGCACACGCAAATCTTCCGGCTGGTCGGCATTTATGGGCCGGGCCGGGCACCGTTCGAAAAAATCGCCGACGGCAGCGCCCAGATCATCGACGCACCGGGGCATGTGGCCAATCGCATCCATATTGACGATATTGTCTCGGCTCTGATGGCCTCAATGGTCCGGCCCAGTCCGCAGGATATCTACAATATCGCTGACGGCCACCCGGCCGCGCCCGGCGATGTGCTGCGCTATGCCTCAAGGTTGATCAGACGCGAGGTTCCGCCAATTGTTGGCCTCAATGACCCGTCTGTCTCGGACATGGCCCGAAGCTTCTACATGGAGTCCAAGCGTGTGGACATTTCACGGGCAAGGGTACGGCTTGAGTGGGAGCCGCGTTTGAAGACATATCAAGATGGTCTGAAAGCCATACTGACTTCCAGACGCTCCCTTTAAGGCGATGGCTGCACGTCCGCTTTCAGTTCGGCCGCTTCACTAACCTTCACTGTTTCATCCGTGACCGTAACAATGTCATAGGATTTGTTGGCGGAGATTTTCACCGTCTCCAGGACATCACCGAATTGCGTCTTAGTCTTGGTCGTCTATGTTACCATTGAGGTGCCCATGAGCGCCGGACCGTTCACTTTGACAATCGTCTCGGCCATCAGAACCATATCCGTCGTCTCAGCCGAGCCATAATCAAGCATGGCCAGCATCTCACTGCTTAACTCGGTCTCCAGCGTATAGCCCATGCTCTGCATGCAACTGAACACCTCGAAGAACGGGGTTTTTGGGCCAGTATAGAGGCGGATTTTATAGTCGGCTCTCAGGTCTGGGCTTCATAGAGCGACGAATGCGTGTCCACAGGCGTATTTTGGCCCGCATAAGCAGGTATTTCGGGATTTTGGGCGGAGTCAGGCTACGGCCCGTCGTCGCTCATAGAAAACGAGGCGGCGGAACTTGTCGCTGAGATTGGCCATGGGCATGCACCCCGCAGCCTGCGCCTGGCGGATTGTGATCGCCATCAGCCCTTTCCCGTACCCGTTATGGCCTGTCACGTTTGAAAACGACGTGGTTGACATTCTGATAATTCACTGATCAAGCGGTGGTAAAGCCTGTCTCCCCGCTTCCCCTCGCGAACACCAAACGCTAGAGCATTGTCGTTATAGCGGGTTCGCCCGCGCCGTCACGGACCTCGAATGGCCACTTCATTAACCGCCGACGCCGCGCATTATGCTGCGTTCAGCCTTCCGATCAAGATTGCCCTGATCGGCGTTCTGGGCATTGGCGCGCAATGGTTAGCTTGGCGTCTGCAACGCCCTGCCATTGTGCTGATGGCTGTTGCGGGACTGATATTCGGACCCTTGCTCGGGGCGCTCCTGCAGCTCAATATACCCGATCTGGCCCGCACGATTATCACGCCCTTCCGGCTTGATCCGGTTAATGATTTCGGTAGTCTCTACCGACCACTTGTCGGACTATCGGTGGCGATCATTTTGTTTGAAGGTGGGTTGAACCTGCGCTTCCGGGATCTGGGCGATGCCCGCCATGCCGTGATGCGGATGGTCTTCCTTGGCGGACCAATCGCTTGGGTCCTAGGGACTGCGGCGGCCTACTACATTGTCGGACTGCCGCTTCTCATCGCCATTATGGTGGGGGGGCTGTTCGTGGTGACAGGCCCGACCGTGATCATGCCGCTTCTGCGACAGGCTAACCTCAAACATCGGCCCGCCAATGTCTTGAAATGGGAAGGCATCGTCAATGACCCGGTCGGCGCTCTATTTGCTGTCATCGGCTATGAAATCATCGTCTTTCAGCTGACCGGCGTCAGTGCTACGGCGATTTTTGGACGGCTGGCCTTTGCTGCGATCTTCGGTCTCGTGGTCGGCATCACGTCCGCTTACGCGCTGGCCTGGTCGTTCCGGCGCGGACATATTCCGGAATATCTCAAAGCTCCAGTCATGCTGACCTGGGTGCTCGCCGTTTATGTTTTGTCCAACAAGTTGGCGGATGAAACCGGACTCCTGACCGTGACTGCCATGGGCATGACGATGGCGAACCTGAAATTCGCGGCTCAGGTCGAAATGCGGCGATTCAAGGAAACCATTACCATCATACTGGTGTCGGGCGTTTTCGTCATCCTGACCGCAACCCTGACTCCTGCCGTGCTGAAAGCCATCCTGCTGGAATGGCAATGGCGGGTCTGGGCCTTTGTCGCGGCTATGATGATCCTAGTCCGGCCCATCGCCGTCATGTTGTCGACCTTGTGGTCGGGCCTGGACTGGCGTGAAAGCCTTCTCATCGCTCTGATTGCCCCGCGCGGTATTGTCGCCGTGGCCGTGGCCGGTCTCTTCGCCGCCGAATTGCAAGCTCTTGGACTGGACCAAGGCGCGCTGTTCGTCCCGCTCGCCTTTGCCCTTGTCGGCGTAACCGTGATCTTTGCCGGATTCTTCATCGGGCCGCTCGCCAAGGCTCTGGGACAAAGCGCCGGTGGCGGCGATGGCGTGCTGATCGTCGGCGCGAACCCCTGGTCACTCGGACTCGCCAAGGCCCTTCGCGACATGAATATCAGTGTGCTGATCGCCGACACAAACTGGCGTCGCCTGCGGGCCGCGCGCTTGGACGGGCACAATACATTCTTTGGCGAAGTTCTGTCCGAGAATGCCGATTACTCACTCGACCATTCGCAGTTCAATTACTTGATCGCAGCGACGCCCAATGAAGCCTATAACTCGCTTGTCAGTGTCGAATTCGCCCCGGAACTAGGACGTCACCGTGTCTTCCAGATCATTAATAATGACGATAATGACGACGCAGAAGATGCGGGTATTGCCTACACATCGCGCGGACAGACGCTGACCTCACGGGGTCGATCATTCGACGCCCTCACCCGGGACTGGTGGTCTGGCTGGCGCTTCCGCGTCACCAAACTGTCGGATGAGTATACACTCGAAGATCTCTATCGTGATCGCGGCGATAATCTTGACCTCATCCTTGCCAAGAAACCGGAAGGCACTCTGGAATTCATTCAGCTCGGACAGGAAGACCGCGCTCGCGGGGCGACGGTCCTGTCTTTCTGCGCAGCAACTGATCAGGATGTGCTACGCGGCGAAGGTGCAAAACGCGGCGGCGGGAGCATACTGGCGGGGCCGACGGCCAAATTACCCAGCTAAGGCATTATTTGGAGGTTTCTAAGAACTATGCATTTTGTGGTGTGATCTGCTTCACTGTTTGTGGGAGGATCTTGTGATGCACAGGCCTGGCTTGTTCGATTTGACGGATCATCTTGCCCAGTTGTCTGCGACGGGCGACCCGCTTGAGGCTTTGGAGCGTCATGTTGATTTCGAGGTGTTTCGCACTGTTCCGGTCTCGGCGCTTGGCTACGGAGATCGTCCCAAGGGCGGTCGCCCACCTTACGGCCCGGTTGTCATGCTCAAAGGGCTGATGCAGGCAGGCTTCACCGGTTCCGGCGCAGGGGTTGGTACACTCTTGTCAGCCGGTTTAAGAACTACCGTGTCGGAACACTTGCCAAACATGCCGACCTAGCCTTTTTCCGGAGTAGTGAGTCAAAGAGTGACTGGCTATCAATGCCAGCCTCAGCAGGCTCAGTGTCTCTGAGCTTTACCCTCTTTTGCGGCTCGACCCGGCATTCCCGGGCGCGCTGAACTGTCCCGTTCTCAACCGATCGGCCAGGTATTCGAGACCCATGCCAAGGGCGTCCGTTGTCTTCATTTCCGGCAGTATCTTACCTTCATTGCAGGCCCGGTTAAACCTGTCGGGATAGAGCCCAATGACGAGCAACGGTTCAAGCCCGACAGTGCCTGCAAAGTTCTCGACGCTGATCTCGTCATCCTTGCTCTTGCAGTGCCTGGTTTGGTCAGAAGCTCACAAAGCTAATCAACTGGTTTCGCAATATGCATACAAGCATGACAAGGTGACTTTCATTGACACGACAGGCCAGCTCATAAACGAAAAGGGTGAACCCAAAGGGGAGTTATTTGTATGGCTACGATAGAGGTGGGTTTCTCAACTGGCTAAACAATATTGTGGGGCCCGCTATATTCGACAATTTTGACAGAAATGCATTTGTCTTCACAGGCTTTACGCGTCAAGAATGCTAGATATGGGAGTTAAAAGAACGAGTATCGGCTTCTGCGCAGTCGTCGGACTAGCTTTATCTGGCTGCGCTGAGTTGTTCTACGAAAACACTCCTGCTTACTCGGTAGACATATCCCCAGATACTCGGGTTGCCGATTTGGAGAAAAAAGTGATAAATTCTTTCGAACTGAACGGTCTAAAACTGATCCAATATAATTCTATTCCAGGCAAGTGATCCTATTTTGATCGTGATGAATACGGACGCCTTAGCCTTAGTGTCTGGGTCTATGATGATCCGGCGAAAATCCATCTCTCCTACTACCATCATCGTTTCAAGAGCCTGCATCAATCGTGTGACAAAGTTAGAACAATTTTATTATCACTTGATGAAATTGACAAAAGGATTGATATGGCAATCCGTCACAGACTCGATTTAAGCGATATTCTGCAAGTGTGCGAGATCGAATCTACTATATGGTAAATCATAGCGCTTTTATATTGATCCGCTCGGTTTTTGTTCAGCACTATACTTGGCCTAATGACTATGCTTGGCCAATGGCAACAACTTTGCCGACATTGTCAGAGGAAACTTCCTTTGAACGTATGTGTTAGGGGTATCCCATGATGCACAATCCGTTTCGCTATTTCAAAACATGTCGTGACGTGATCCAGCTGGCGGTCGAGCCCCGAACCAGCTTACCATGGACTTCCACAACCCCGAAGACGGTTCGGTCCGCCTCGGCTTCCAGTTGCAAGGCGATGATCTCCCGCAAGCGATGACAGTCATCCACGCCCGTGCTCTTATTCACACCGACAAGACGCGACGCACAGCGGGCCGGGTTACCAGACGTGACAGCAAGCAAAGACGATTGTCTCTGACAACACTGACAACAGTACGGCGTTCACCCATATGGCGATATTACGGGGGTGCCAGGAGACAGAAGTCGGCTGGCACTATATCGCACCGGGAAAGCCTATGCAGAACGGGTTCATTGAGAGCTTCAATGACAGCTTCACGATATCAAGCCATCCGACCAATTTCTGGCAGGCAGCCTATTGTGCCGCAACCTGGACACCTCGAAGAACAGGGTTTTGGGGCCAGTATAGAGGCGAATTTTATAATCGGCTCTCAGGTCAGGCTTCATAGAGTGACGAATGCGTGTCCACAGGCGTATTTTGGCATGATTTTGGCCCGCATAAGTGGGGGGATCCGGGTTTTGAACAGAATCAGGCTATGGGCTGTCGTCGCTCATGGAAAACGAGGCGGCGGAAGTTGTAGCTTAGGTTGGCCATGGTGATCCGGCCAGCGGCCCTGGCCTGGCCGATTGAGCGGATCGTGATCGCCATCGGCCCTTTCTCATATCCGAACACATGTTCAACACAGGCACGGATGGAGGAGCGGGTCGCATTGCCGCGCCGAATGTGCTTTGCCATCGGTTTACCGCGGGGCTTCTTTCGATGGATGTTTGAACGATAGCCCTGCGCTTTCAGCCAGGCTTCGTTTTTGGCTGAGCGATAAGCTGTATCCGCCCAAACAGACTTTGAGCTGTTGGTGGCATCCAGAACCGATGTCAGTTCGTGCCCATCATAGCGGGCCGCATGGGTACAGGTCTCTCCCCGGACAAAGCGCCATTTCCGGTCAATACTGATATGGTTCTTGTACCCAAAGTGAGGGATGGAAATGTCGACAAGGCCTGCGTCCTGTTCCCCTTCTGCGGTCTTTCGCGCCCTGGAATAGCTGACCACCGCTCGTGCGTCGGTGTCTTTCTGTGCGGCCCTGGCAGGATCATCAGGCCAGATAGCGGACGCGCTTTCACCCGCCCTGGCCCGCTCTTTCTCTTCTTTCTTCATCCGTTGGCGCGGCGCTGACACCAAAGTGGCATCCACGATCTGACCTCCCGTGGGTTTGTAGCCGCGCTTGCAGAGTTGCTCTTCAAAAGCGGCAAACAGAGATTTGAAAGCACCAGACTGGGTCAGCTTTTCCTGGGTCAGCTTTTCACGGAACAGCCAAATCGTCTTTTGGTCCGGGGTCGGTTCACCGATCTCAAACCTCAGAAACCGCAGCCAACTTAAACGATCCCGGATCAGAAATTCCATCCCTTCATCACTCAGATTGTGCATCGACGCCAGAACAAGCACCTTGAACATCGTGACCGGATCATAGGGTGGCCGACCGCCCTTGGCGCGAACCCCATAACCGAGGGCTTCCATCAGAACAGTTCGGAAAGCCTCAAAGTCCACATGACACTCTAGCGCTTCAAGCGGATCACCTGTCGCCGATAAGCGAGCAAGATGATCCGACAAGTCAAACAATCCAGGCGCGTGCATCATAAAATCCTCCCAAAACCAGTAAATCAGATCACACCACAAAATGCATGGTTTTTAGAGGCCTCCACCTGGGTAGAAAGGCGGTCAGTCCCAGCGGGCGTCCTTTAGCGTCCAATAGGCGGGCGTCCCGATCAGCGGCGATCCCTCCGGGATGAGATCAAGCGGGGTCCGGCTATCCTCGTCCCGCGCCCCGGGATCGGCACCAGCCTCAAGCAGGGCGGTCATGGCTCCGACATTACCTTCCCACGTAGCCCAGTGCAGCGGGGTCGCACCATTCTTTTCCCGCGCCTCAAGATCGGCCCCAGCCTTAAGCAGGGTGGTCATGGCTCCGGCATCGCCCTTCTTTGCAGCCCAGTGCAGCGGGGTCTCGCCATCCTCGGTCCGCGCCCTGGGATCGGCCCCGGCCTCAAGCAGGGCGGTGATGGCCCCGGCATCGCCCCCGAACGCAGCCCAGTGCAGCGGGGTCCGGCCATCCTCTTCCCTCCCTCCGGGATTGACCCCGGCCTCAAGTAGGGCGGTGATGGCCTCGGCATGGCCCTGATGCGCAGCAAGGTGCAGCGGGGTCACGCCAAACTGGGTGTCCCGCGCCCTGGGATCCGCCCCAGCCTCAACAAGCAGGGTGGTCATAGCTCCGGCATGGGCATGGTCTTCCAACGTAGCATTAGCATAGTGCAGCGGGGTCTCGCCATCCTTGTCCCGCGCCCTGGGATCGGCCCCAGCCTCAAGCAGGGTGGTCATGGCTCCGACATGACCTTCCCACGTAGCCACGTGCAGCGGGGTCCGGCCATCCTTGTCCCGCGCCCCGGAATCGGCCCCGGCCTCAAGCAGGGCGGTGATGGCCCCGGCATCGCCCTTCTTTGCAGCACGGTGCAGCGCCCGCGCGGTCGGCTGGGTCAGACCAAGCAGTCGGGCCGCCATGGTCGTAACGGTTCGAATGTTCATCCCGCAGTCTCCATTTGCATATCCAGCCCTTACCCTCTGTCTGTCAGTGATATATTTGCGCGGCCTTTCGCGCTTTGCCTGTCGGTATCGCCGAACCCACCTCACTTGGGTATCTTGTCCCTATGGGTGCGTATAGACCCATAATCCTATACACTTATACATGACATCGATACGGGCTTTGCCCTTCCTGGCGAAGAGCCTGTCGAAGGCGTGACGGCCATCCTCGACTTACTGGCGACCCGCGTCTGCCGCGACCTTGCAAAAGCGGGCTAGGCCGCGCGAGGCTTCCGGCTGACCGTCACATGTCCGGATATAGGTGACCATCACCTCGATGTTGGCTTTGTAACACCTATGCGGGAACTGGGGCGCATAAGCTGTAGCAATTCAGACGGGCTCAGCCTATCGGGCGTGCCGGTGATCGATCCCAGACAGCGCGCGCAGCAATTGTCGTACCTCTCGCAGACCCAAACCAGCCCGGCGCTCGCCCTGGGGCGGTTCCCGTTCGGCGGCGCGATCTTGATGGACGGAACGAAACGATCATGGATCAACTTGCACTGGGCGCTCTGGCGGATCGGCACTTTATCGGGAGGGAGCAAGCCCGTGTTCTGCTTGGCCGTACGCTGGCTGTCGATGCACCTGTTTTGCTGGCCGATGAACCGCTCGATCCGCATTATGCTCTGCATATTCTGGACGCGCTGCGGGGACGGATCATTATTGTTTCCCTGCATGATCTGGTCTTGACGCAGCGCTATTGCAACGCGGCGATCCTTTTGCATGATGGTAAGATCGTCTCGCAGGGATCTGTCGAGACCGCGCTGACGCCGGACATATTGCGCGATGTGTTTCGGATCCGCCTAACACCAGAGGGCTTTGAACCACAATGACAAAATTGTGTGCAGCCCACGCGGTGTGTCCTGTTAATATCCCCCGATGAATGCCCTAATTGACCCCGCTAAATTCACTGACCCCCAGATCACCGCTAAGGGTGAGGCGCGCGCGACCGTCTCCTTCGGTGGCTACGAGACCCTGTGGTTCAACACCGGATCGCTGTGTAATATCGAATGCGCCAATTGCTATATTCTGAGCAGCCCGACCGCAGATCATTTTATCTACCTAACCCCGGACGACATGGTG
Source organism: Litorimonas sp. (assembly GCA_965205225.1). Classification (GTDB taxonomy): domain Bacteria; phylum Pseudomonadota; class Alphaproteobacteria; order Caulobacterales; family Maricaulaceae; genus Litorimonas. Next base: position 2,083,513 of record CBDBFZ010000003.1, on the reverse strand, counting down.
CCATTTCTGGACGAGCTAACCAGGCCGATCGAGATCGGTTTTACAGGCGGCGAGCCGTTTCTGAATCCAGACGCGATCTGCCTCTGTGAGATAGCACTGGAGCGCGGTCATAGCCTGCTGGTTCTGACCAATGCAATGCGGCCGATGATGCGGCCGCGGATCAAGGCTGGCCTGCTCGATCTCAATCAGCGTTTTCCAGGACAGATGACGCTGCGGGTCAGTCTCGATCATTTTACTGCCGCAGGACATGATACGGAACGCGGAGTCGGGGCTTTTAACAAAGCCCTGGCCGGCCTCGACTGGCTGGCGGAAAATGGCTTTTGTATGCATATTGCCGGACGGGCTCTATTCTCTGACTTCGATGCGCAGGCACGGGACGGCTATCGCGCCTTGATCGCAAGCCGTAGCTGGCCAATCAATACCGATGACCCGGCTGCATTGATGCTGTTCCCTGAAATGGACGCGAAGGTCGATGTTCCCGAAATTACGACGGCGTGCTGGGACATTCTGTCCGTCGATCCGAAAAGCATGATGTGCGCCAGTTCGCGCATGGTGGTGCGGCGTAAAGGCGAAGCCACGGCGCGCGTCCTGACCTGCACCCTGCTCTGGGACGATGTGCAATTCGATATGGGCGGGACGCTGGAGGAAGCGGCCGAAGAGGTCAGCCTCAACCACCCGCATTGCGCCAAATTCTGTGTCCTCGGCGGGGCCAGCTGTTCCGCCTAGCCGGTGCCTGAAAAATGTTTCGAAAGACGCAGACCCTGCGCCTGATAGGAGCTGCCATTCGCGCCATAGAGCTCGGTCGGTTGCTCCGACAACGCTTCAAACACGAGATGAGCCACTGGCTGGCCATGCGATAGCAGAAAGGGAACGTCGCGGCCCCGAACTTCCAGCACGGCCCGGCTACCCGAGCCGCCCGCCTCAGCGACACCGAAACCCGGATCGAAAAAACCCGCATAATGGGCCCGGAATTCGCCAATTTCCGTATCTATCGGCGCCATCTCAGCCGCTTCCGTAACCGGAATTTCAACCGATTCGCGGCTTGCAAGAATGTAGAATTCTTCCGGCTCTAGGATTAGGCCGCGCCCCTGACCGGATATGGTGGTGAGCCGGATCGGCTCCCAGTAATCCAGTGCCGAATGCGCCGCGATCCCGCGCAGATCAACCAAGCCCGAATGACGCCGCGCGCGATAGCCAACCGTCTTCATGTCTGCTGACAGATCGACAGACACGGTCTGGCGGCGCAGCGGTATGGCGTCACCGCGCTTGAACCGGATCTGCGAAATCCGATCCCCGGTCCGCGCCAGTATCGGAAAGGTCCTCGGCGCGATTTCGAGCCAGAGCGGCCCGCTATACCCGCGCGGCAACGCATCGAACCGATCCGACGCTTCGCCAATCATCCGGGCAAAGACATCAAGCCGCCCGGTGGAACTTTTGGGATTGGCGAACGCGGACAGATCCTCCGGCAGGTCGAGGCTTTCCTGCAACTCCACCAGATAGATACAGCCCGTTTCGAGCACGGCGCCCGCATCAAGGTCGATGTCATGCAGGTACAAAGCCTTGATTCCATCGGCCACGCGCGTCTGCGTTCCTGGCAGAAACGACGCTCGCATCCGGTAGGCCCGATGACCCAGAGTCAAATCAAGAGAGGCAGGTTGCAGCGTTGGCGGCAGAGCGTGAGGCGCCGCGCCGCCATCATCGTCGCCAAGACGAATATGGCCTGCGTCAATCAACGCGGCGATCTGCTGAGACGGCAGGATCATGAAGGCAGCCTAAGCGCGCAGGACAGCCCCCTCAAGCCGCAGGGACGCCTAAAAGGTGGACGGATTATCGGCCATATCGCGATCCATGGCGCGCAGTGACGGTTAAGCCCATTGACGGCTACTGCGAAAAGATGGGCTTCAATGCCCTAAAATAGTTGCAAGCCTGTAATCATCGTGGAAGCCTGTCACTGTTCGGCAAATGTGGAACGGGGCGGTCCCGACCGGACATGGGAGAGGGGACATTATGGATAAGCCTGCAGGTCACGGCCCATCTGAAGCAGTTGACACCACGGCGGTTCCGCCCGGCATGTCCGCTTTATTTGAACAACGGACCAAAGATATTATTGTCCGTGTCGAGCCGGAATATCTAGCCGAGCAGAGCAATCCATCCAACGGACAGTTTATCTGGGCTTATACGGTCGAGATCGACAATCAGTCTGATGACGATCTGCGCGTCACAGGCCGTTACTGGCACATTGCCGATAGTCGCGGTCAGGTTCAGGAAGTGCGCGGAGAAGGTGTTGTCGGCGAAAAACCAGTCGTAAAGGCGGGTGAGCAGTTTCGCTACACATCCGGCGCGCCGCTCTCTGCCCCATACGGAATGATGAGCGGGTCCTACCGGGTTGAGTCGGATACTGGCTATGCCTATGACATCGACATCCCGGTATTCGTTCTCGACAGCCCCTATGAAGGCACATTGTTCAACTAGCCTCCCCTATGTCGCGTCCACAATGCCCACGACCCTTATTGATACGACTCCAGCAACGGCGCTAACCGGGCGCAATGCGGATGGTTGCGTGCGTCTGCCCGGCCTGTCACGCGCTGAGATCGCCGCACATCTGACAGATATGGGCATTGAGTCCAAAAAGATCCGCATGCGCGCCAGTCAGATGTCCAACTGGATCTATCACTGGGGCGTGACTGAGTTCGATCAGATGACGAACATCGCCAAGGGCGTGAGAGCCGAGCTGGAAGAGCGTTTCACGCTGAAACGGCCCGAGATTGTCGAGCGCCTGATCAGTAAAGACGGAACGCGCAAATATCTGATCCGGATGGCACCCGGTATCGAAGTCGAAAGCGTGTTCATTCCGGATGTGTCGCGATCCGGCGCGCTGTGCGTCAGCTCCCAAGTCGGCTGCACCCTGACATGCACCTTCTGCCATACGGGCACGCAGCGTCTGGTCCGCAATCTGACTCCCGCCGAGATCGTGCTGCAGGTAATGATCTGCCGGGATGATCTGGGCGAGTGGCCGTCGGCCCATGAGCCACGCCGTCTCGTCAATATCGTCTTCATGGGCATGGGTGAGCCGCTTTATAATACGGACAATGTCATCAGCGCGATCGACACGATCAGTGACGATCAGGGCATCGCCATTGGCCGCAGACGCATCACAGTAAGTACCTCCGGCGTCGTCCCGGATATTAAGCGGGTCGGCGCGGAGAGCAACACCATGCTCGCGATCAGCCTGCATGCAGCAGACGACGAAACCCGCACAAAGATCATGCCGATCAACCGGAAATATCCGCTGGATGTCCTGCTGCAGGCCTGCCGCGACTATCCCGGCCTGTCCAATGCGCGCCGGATCACCTTCGAATATGTCATGCTCAAAGGCATCAACGATACGCCGCAACATGCGCGCAACCTGATCACCAAATTACAGGGCATTCCCACCAAGGTGAACCTGATCCCGTTCAATCCCTGGCCCGGCAGCCCCTATGTCTGTTCTGACATGGATACGATTGAGGATTTTGCCCGGCGGCTGAAAAAAGCCGGACTCGCTGCCCCGGTCCGCAAGACCCGCGGTGAAGACATTATGGCGGCCTGCGGACAGTTGAAGAGCGAGAGTGAGAAGAAGCGGGTAAGCGAGGTTCGGAAAGAGGCGAAGGCCTAATCCGACTATCTTGTCATCCCAGACGCCGAAGACAATCCGGGACCTGGGTGGTAGTGAAGAATTGATTTTTATTTCTACAATGTTCCTACCTTTTTGTCAGGAGCGCCCATATGTCTGGTTATCAGGAACTTACGGATGAACAATGGACCCGTTTAAAGTCTTATTGGCCTTATGGGAGCACAGGGAAACCGGGTCGCAACGCCCATAACAGGCTTTTCATTGATGCTTTGTTGTGGATGGCCCGTTCGGGCGGGCGTTGGCGCAATTGACCCGAACGGTTCGGGCGTTTCGACCGGGTCAAACGGCGTTATTATCTCTGGGTTGAGGCCGGGGTTTTAGAAGATATCTTTAAGGCCTTGCGCACCTATGCTGATCAAGAGTGGCTGATGATGGATGCCACAATTGTGCGGGCGCCTGCCCAAGTGGTCGGGGCGCGGCATAAAAAGGGGGCCTGATGCCCATGCATTGGGGCGTTCCATGGGGGGACGTTCCAAGGGTGACCTGACGACAAACATATAGGGGCTGACAGATGCCCTGACAGATGCATTGGGTTGACCTCTGCGCCTGATAGCAAGGGCGGGCAGCGTAACGAGATGACGCAAGCCGCCGCCTTATTGGCAGGGTTTAAGGCAGATCATGTCTTGGCGGATAAGGGCTATGATGGCCGGTGCGTTATAGACGCGATGACTGAGAAAAGACATCTTGAAAGTCGAACACGCTTCAAGTCGCTGCGAGATGCCGCTCTCGTTGAATGGCGACAATTGATCGCTGCATGAGGCTACCACCTTATCCAAAACTTGGCTGTATCAGTTTAAGTTGATAACGCCATAACGACAAAAAACGATAAAACATCTTCACAGAGTGCTACTCTGAAAAGCGGCGTCAAGCGGCGATACGCAGTTTGGAGATTGGAATCACAAGAGTTGGCGCTTAGACCTTGGTTAATCTTTCTCAACCGGCACGAGTTTCAGGTGCAGTTCCTTAAGTTGAGCCGCATCGACTTCCGCCGGGGCGTTCATCATCAGATCCTGCGCCTGACCATTCATTGGAAACAGGATCACGTCGCGGATCGTGTTGGTCCCTGTCAGCAGCATGACGATCCGGTCGACACCAGGAGCAATTCCTCCGTGCGGCGGTGCGCCATATTTGAACGCATTGATCATGCCGACAAATTCCGTGTCAACCACGGATCTGTCATAACCTGCCAGTTCGAACGCTTTGTACATGACGTCCGGTTTGTGGTTCCGAATCGCGCCTGATGACAGTTCTACGCCGTTACAGACGATGTCATATTGATAGGCCAATAGATCGAGCTGTTTGTCGGTCGTGTCCGCCGCTTCAAGCGCCGCCATCCCGCCCTGCGGCATGGAAAACGGGTTATGGGAGAATTCGACCTTCTTATTGTCCTCGTCCCATTCATACATGGGGAAATCGACGATCCAGCAGAATTTGAAGATACCGTCTTCGATCAGGCCGAGATTGGTGCCAACCCGGTCACGGGCCGCCCCGGCCAGCTTGTACGCATCGGACTTTTTGCCTGCAGAGAAGAAGACGCCGTCGCCCGCGCCCAGACCCATTTCGGCAAGCAGGACTTTGAGGTGGTCCGGGGTGAAATTCTTGAGTGCGGGATCCTGCGACACGACCGTGCCATCTTCTTCACGCAGGCGGGCATAGCCGAGGCCCGGAGCCTGCATTTCCTTCTTCGCCCATTTGTCCATCTCGTCGAAGAACTTGCGGGACTGGCTATCCGTCGCGCCGGGGGCAGGAATGGCGATGACCTTGCCGCCGCCTTTGGTGATTTTGGAGAAAATTCCGAAACCTGTTTTGAACTCGTCCGTGAAGAAATCCGATACATCCTTAAGCAGGATCGGATTGCGCAGGTCCGGCTTATCAGAGCCATATTTGGCCATCGCCTCGCGGTAGGGAATGCGCGGGAACGGCGTTTCAACCGTGCGACCATCGGCGAATTCCTCGAATATGCCCGCCATGACAGGCTCAATCACATTGAAGACATCTTCCTGCGTGACGAAGCTCATCTCAATATCAAGCTGGTAGAACTCACCCGGCGAGCGGTCCGCGCGCGCATCTTCGTCGCGGAAACAGGGTGCAATCTGAAAATAGCGGTCAAATCCCGCCACCATAATCAGCTGTTTGAACTGCTGTGGGGCTTGCGGAAGCGCGTAGAACTTGCCCGGGTTGAGGCGGCTCGGCACGAGGAAGTCACGCGCGCCTTCCGGCGAGCTGGCCGTCAGGATCGGCGTTTGGAACTCGGTGAAGCCCTGATCGATCATGCGGCTGCGCAGCGAATTGATAATTTGCCCGCGCAACAGGATGTTCCTGTGCAGCGTCTCGCGGCGCAGATCCAGATAGCGGTGCGTGAGGCGGATATCTTCGGGATAGTCCGGCTCACCAAAGATAGGCAGTGGCAGCGAATCAGCCTGGCTCTCAATCACTAACTCGGCCCCGCGAAGCTCAATATCGCCTGTCGCGATCTCGGCATTCTTCACCTCGGCGTCACGCACCAAAACTTCGCCTGTCACCGTGATGACGGACTCCGCCGGAACGCGTTTGGCCGCTTCGTAGAAATCGACATTCGGATAGACCACGACCTGAGTCAGGCCGTAATGATCACGCAGGTCGATGAAGAGCACATTGGCATGTTCGCGCTTACGGTGAACCCAGCCCGACAGGCGGGCGGTTTCGCCCACATGATCGGCGCGCAGATCGTTGCAAGTATGGCTACGGAAGTCGTGCATCTGAAATAGTCCTGAAAGGAGGTCGCGCGCGCCTTAACGCCAGAGCCACGTCGCTTCAAGCGACAGTGACGGTTGTTATGGACTTAGCGGTTCGAGAATATCACGCTTTGCATTATGCCCGACCCTATGATGCGCGTTATAACTTGGGCTCTACCCGTGCTGGCAATAGTCCTGATCTTTCTGGTGATCCGGCGCTGGACCGCTAACGGAATTCTGGACATAGCCAGCCTAGTGATTGCCGTCGCCACGATTGCGCTGATGATCCTGACGCGAATTCAGAATAAATCGCCTTGACGCTTGGCATGCAGCAGGAATTCCCGGTTTCCGCTGCCGCCTTCGATCGGACTGTCGATCATCTTGAGTGTGCCCCACCCCTGCTCACGAAGCCAGATCGTCACAGCCTCCAGCGCCGCGTCCGCGCCGCCGCGTACAATCCCACCCTTGTCGATATTCTCCCGCCCAACCTAAAATTGCGGTTTGATCAGCAAAACTGTCTCCTGCGTCAGGACCAGCGCCATACCGAGAACCTTGGTAATTGAAATGAAAGAGGCATCGCAGACCAGCAAGTTCGGCGCGGGATCAAACATGCCCGCCGTCAGCTCACGCGCATCCTGCTCTTCCATCGACATCACGTCTGGATGATCCTGCAATGAGGTGTGCAATTGCTCGCGGTCGCCCATTGACCGACACTAACCCAGCTTTAATCGCCGCCTGTGCCCACGTGCGGATAATCGGTCCGTCAATGAGGCCATACTCAAAATCCGGATCACCGGACATATGATTGAAAAGACTCTCAAAAAATACCCGTCTTGGTCCGCTGCGTTGATGCACAGCAGGCTTTTTTGTGCGCGGTCCGGCTTGTCAGTCTTGGATGGGCTTGCCATACACAATCTCGGAAGATCGGCCCGGACGCGGGCTGTCGCCAACCCGGTCAGGTCGGGAACGAAGCAGCCGTAACGATTCGCTCGCGGGTCGGATCCCGGTCTTCCACTCTTGTCGCTCTACCTGCCTCTGGCGGGTAATTTTATGTCCGGAGGACATAAAATTACGACTAACTGTAGTGCCTCAATAGGTTGTTCCGATCCAGTTTCAGTCTGCTGATAGGTGTTTTATCCCCTATTCCCCGTGCGGTTATGCTTCCAGCGCTCACCTTCCGACGTCAGCAATCCTTCGCGCAGAACGGGTCTCAGGATCGCGTTGCGAATACCCGATATACGCAAGGACTCCGCCTTGCTCACGAAAGCTTCGCGAATCATATCGGAGTGCATCGGCGTGAAGAAAGTCCGGCCCATGCCCGTCGCTACCTCGTCGAACCCTTAAGCTGTGGTCACACATTACCTATTTGATCCAGAGGTAAATGGCGGTGTGTTTGACGAAGCCCATGAAGCCTGTGATGAGTTTATCATATCGGGTGGCGACACGCCTGAACTCTTTAAGTTTTCCGAACATGCACTCGACCTGATTGCGCTCCTTATAGAGGTCTTTGTCATAATCGCGCTGGGTTATCCGGTTGCGTTTAGGCGGGATACAGACTTTGGCTCCGGTGTTTTGGATCGTTTCGATCAACCTATCAGCATCATACGCTTTGTCGGTTAAGACATGCCGTGGTGACAGGTTTTCAACCAAGCTATGGGCTTGTTTTATATCATGTTCCTGTCCTGGGCTGGGTATAAGGCGTAACGGCAGGCCCAAGCCTTCGCTTACGGCGTGGAGTTTCGTTGTGAACCCACCACGGGAGCGGACCAGACTTTGGGATGTTTGGCCATATTCCATCTGTGCGATGGTTTTCGCTTGTGTGCAACTATCAACGCCTGCTTTGCAAGCATGGCTGGTCTGCATATAGGTTGAGGCCATGGCCGACAGTTCCAGCAACCAGACCTATCAGGTTCTTGCGCGTAAATACCGCCCGTCCACATTCGAGGACATGATCGGGCAGGACGCGATGGTAACAACGCTGAGCAACGCCTTTAAGACGGGCCGCATCGCCCATGCCTTCATGCTGACGGGCGTGCGCGGGATCGGCAAGACCACGACAGCGCGTCTGCTTGCCCGTGCGCTCAACTATGAAACTGACAGCGTCGATCATCCATCCGTCGATCTGGGAACGCCGGGCCGCCATTGTGAGGCGATCATGTCATCCACTCATATGGACGTGCTGGAAATGGACGCGGCATCGCGCACCGGCGTTGAAAATATGCGCGAACTGCTGGACGGTGTTCGCTACGCCCCTGCTGACGCGCGCTATAAGGTGTACATTATTGATGAGGTCCACATGCTCAGTGTGGGCGCGTTCAACGCGCTGCTCAAGACGCTGGAAGAACCCCCGGACCACGCCAAATTCATTTTCGCGACGACTGAAATTCGCAAAGTGCCGATCACGGTGCTGTCACGCTGTCAGAGATTTGATTTGAGACGCGTCGAAGCGGATATCCTCTCAGACCATCTGAAAGCGATCGCAGCGAAAGAAGAGATCGTCATGTCGAATGACGGGTTTGCCCTGATCGCGCGCGCTGCCGAAGGCTCCGTTCGTGATGGCTTGTCGTTGCTGGATCAGGCCATCGTTCAGAGCGGCCTTTCAGGCGACGAAGTCACAAGAGAACAGGTTCGGACCATGCTGGGACTGGCCGACCGGGTCCGGCTGATCGACCTGTTCGAACAGGCGATGAGCGGCGATGCCAAAGCGTCACTGACGGCCATGCGCGCGCAATATGATGACGGTGCGGCCCCGGACGTGGTGATGGGCGATCTGCTGGACATTTGCCACGAAGTCTCGCGAGCTCAGACATTGGGCGAAGATGCCGCGTTCGATTTCGCACCGGATCAGATCGAGCGGTTGCGCAGTCTGGGAGAGCAATTTTCGGCGGGCCAGTTGACGCGAGCCTGGCAGATTCTGATGACCGCGCATGGCGAGGTGCGGCAGGCACCTGTGCCGCTTGCGGCTGCTGAAATGGCATTGCTCAAACTCGCCTTGGCCGGGCAGATGCCGTCGCCTGAGCTGGCAGCTCAGATTATCCGGGAAGCGCAGAAAATGCAGAGCGAAGGCAGTGAGGGACTACCGCAACTCACTCCTGAGACGCCGAAAGCGTCTACATCCTCGACACCTCCGCCGAGCCGCACCGTTAGCCAGACGGGCCCCTCCGCCGCAACTATAACCGCGCCCAAACCTATCACGCCTGCTGCGCCGACACTGCAGCTTGAGAGTTTTGCGGACTATGTCGAACAGGTTGATGATTTGCGACTACGCTCAGATCTGGAACGCTATGTCAGCGTCGTCAGCTTCGCCGACGGCGCAGTAGAAGTGCATATCACCGAGCCGCGTCACAATGCTATCGTTGGGCGGATGGTTCGGTCGCTCCAGGAACTTACGGGCAAACCTTGGCTGGTCAGCCCCGTCGAACGGGCCGGAGATCCTCCGCTGGCGAGTCAGCGCCGCTCTGCAAAAGCGGAGCAGGCGGCAAAAGACCGCGCGCATCCAGCCTTTGATCACCCGCTGCTGAAAAATGCCAGACTGCTTGAGATCACGGAGCGAGCTCCCAATGTAATCACGGCAGATTTCAAATCCGGAGATGAATCATGAAAGACCTGATGGACCTGATGAAACAAGCCAAGGACATGCAGGCCAAGATGGAAGCCGCGCAAGCACAGGTCGCCGATACGGAAGCTACGGGCCGCTCTGGCGGCGGGCTTGTGACAATTACCCTGGTCGGCGGCGGTAACATGAAAGCGCTCAATTTGGACCCGTCCTTGTTGAGTGGTGCTGAAGATAAGGAGATGCTCGAAGACCTGATTATTGCGGCCTATCAGGACTCCAAGGTCAAGCTGGACCAGGCGGCGGCAGAGACTATGAAATCGGCTATGGGCGGTTTCTCGCTCCCGCCTGGCATGAAGATACCATTCTAACACTCGACCTGATTGCGCTCCTTATAGAGGTCTTTGTCATAATCGCGCTGAGTTATCCGGTTGCGTTTAGGCGGGATACAGACTTTGGCTCCAGTGTTTTGGATCGTTTCGATCAACCTATCAGCATCATACACTTTGTCGGCTAAGACATGCCGTGGTGACAGGTTTTCAACCAAGCTATGGGCCTGTTTTATATCATGTTCCTGTCCTGGGCTGGGTATGAGGTAACGGCAGGCCCAAACCTTCGCTTACAGCGTGGAGTGTCGTTGTGAACCCGCCTTTGGAGCGGACCAGGCTTTGGGATGTTTGGCCCCTTTTTAAGCGGGGCACCCGCGGTTCTTCAATTTATGAAAAGTTGAAGCAACCGACTTTTCATCGACATTCTCCTTAGTGCCCTCTGACAGTTCATATCGAAACTTTAGAATGGTACTGACCCGCACCCCCACTTCCTACTATTTTCTGGTAGAGTCATTTGATTGTTCTGACTGAAGCGCACCAAAAGGGGCGCTCTATCCTTTCTATGATGAGACCTTACCTTCGGATCGGTGGCGGCCCCATGCTAGAACGGTTTGGCGGCGGTGGATTGTTGAGCTGCAAAGGCCTATCCAACCTGAACGAATCGTTTGCTCGGGGGGGTGGTCCAAACGTTCTGGCCAATCTAAACCCGAAATCATCATAGCGGTGGTCCATCGTGTAGCGCAGCCGCTTGGCCGCGCGCATCTGATAGCCATGCGTCACCCATGATCCGCCACGAATGATGCGGGCGTCACAATTACCATCGCGGCGAGGAGACCCATCGCCCGGGTTACCCGCATGACCCGCCACATAACAATCGCTGACGAATTCATAGACATTGCCGTGAATGTCGTAAACACCGAAACTATTGGCGATATAGCTGCCGACCGGAACCGTCTTGCGCAGATACTCACCCTTTTGCCCATTCGGACCATAGGGGAATTCACCATTAAAGTTGGCGACGCGGGGGCTGATCGACTGACCGGCCTGCGTCGAGAAGGGAAAGGGTTGCCCAGCGCGCGCAACATATTCCCATTCGGCCTCCGACGGCAGGCGGTAGGTCAGGCCTGTCTTCGCATTGAGCCATTTAATATAGCTCTGCGCGTCATTGTAACTGATATTGGTGACCGGGCGCTTGCCCCGGCCCCAACCATTGTCGCCGGGCCGGTAACCTTTACAGCCGCCGCCATTCACACAGGCATTCCACTCATCAAACGTGACTTCATACCGGCTAATTTCAAAGGCGTAGTCGATATTGACGCGGACTTGCGGACCTTCATTGCGGTCACGCTGTTTCTGGTGGATCGGGCTACCCATAAGAAAGCTTCCGGGCTGAATCAGGACCATTTCCGGTGCGCCCTCTGGACGGGGTAGAGCAATGACAGGGCGGATCACCTCTTCGCGTTCGCGGCTACGGCGCAGGCGCGCAGCTGGCCGGTCATCAATCGCACTGATGTAGGGGTCTGAGCTCTGTGCGACGGCGGTCGTAACTGACGGTCCAACCCCGCCAATCAGAGACAGGCCGACCAGCAGGCTCCCGGTAAATAGGCTCAGTTTCAAAGCGTCACGTTTCACGCTTTTCTCCAACGTCGTTCGCTCCCCAGCGTGCCCCGCCTAAAGCCCCATCAGCCCCTAGTCTCAATACATTAAGCGAGTCACTGTTAAGGAAACACTTTTTGCAGTTGGGTAAACGCATCAGTTGCAGATGGGTATCTCGATCATATCAGCCTGATCGTTGGTAATGACCGCCATAATTTGTCCGCTGCCTTGCGCGGGGATTACAGATTGGCTTTCACCCCATTATTTAAGTGAGGTCACGGGGTATTTCGGCCTAGGCCTTGAGAATGGGGTCGAGCGGCAGTCGCCCCTCGGTGCGGTAATTCTACCAGATCGACCAATATTGCCACCATTCCTGATAGCGAAGCCAGATGTGACGGTAGATCGCACCTTCAATCATAGACTTGCCGAGGCTTTCAGCCTCGAAAAAATCGAACAAATCCGCCTCCAATTCGGCCGGAGGCTGGTTCGCGATCTCACAACATAATTTTCATACCACTCGACCGTCGACGGCGCGTCTGTCACCGCGGCCCAGTTGACCGAAATCTTCGGTCTCGCCCACCATTTCCCGCTCGCAGAAGTGTCAAAGTCAAGCGCATAGGCAAAACAGATCATTGCCGTTGGCGTGACTGTGCCGAGCGGGATGCCTGGTTCCTGAGCGAGGATAACCCCTGTGTCCCAGCCTAGCCCCCGCCATCAACCGTCTGGCCAATCTGGAAGTCCAGCCTGTTGCCGTCGAGGGTGCGCATATGGGTTCCCGTAAAGCGGTCATTGATCCAGGCCGGTGAGGAATAATCGCCAGAGATTAGGCGGTGCGTATCGTCCACCGCCGTTTCAACCGACAGGTCAGCAGGATCAGGGTAAGGTAAAGATGTTTCATGGACATTGGACTAATGATCATGTCCTGGATTGGTGCGAGCGAGTTTACGCATTAAGCCCGGCCAGACGAGATTGTCGCCCATGCCCGGCACAAAGGCCGCCGCGCCCTGCATATAGACCCGGCGTCCCATTTCTTCGCCTTCCTCGATCAGATTATCATCCCCGGCGGCTTGGGCGAGGACCTGCACCCGGCAGGCGTTCTCAAGGAAGTAAGTGCGCAGGAAGGCGGTCCCGGCAGATGGGCCCAGCGTCAGTGTCCCGTGATTAAGGAGCATTAATAGCGACTTGGTCCCCAGATCAGCCACGATGCGTTCCCGCTCGTCCAGATCCAGCGCGATGCCTTCATATTCATGATAGGCTAGGTCATCATGCACCTGCATCGCCATCTGCGTCAGGCGGCGTAACCCAACCTTCTGTGCGCTGACGGCCATCCCGTTCACCGTGTGGACATGGATCACGAAATGCGCATCATCGCGCGCCATATGGATGGCGGAGTGAATGGTGAAACCCGCTGGATTCACAAAATAGGGTGTGTCTTGCTTGATTGCGCCATTCACATCGATTTTTACGAGGCTCGACGCCGTGATCTCATCGAACATGACGCCATACGGATTGATTAGAAAACGATGTTCCATCTCTCCCTTGTCATTGATTTCATCGGGAAGCCGCGCGGAGATATGTGTAAACACCAGATCCGACCAGCCATGCATCGCAATCAGTCGGTAAAGCGCAGCCAGATCACAGCGAACTCGCCATTCCACATCCGACACCTGACCTTCCATTCGGTCAATCTGGGTTGGGTCAGGAATAAGAAACCCGGGAGTCTGCTCCATCGCTTGTTGGATGCGGTCACTATTGGTAGGGGCGTTCATGGACGTACCTCTGTCTGTCTTCAGTCTTCTCTGCGTGGCCACTATCATGACCCAAACTGGCTGTTCAGACAAGGCAACGCGCCAAGCTTCGTTGGACACGCCAGCGCAGATCGATCACTTAATGGATGTGGACGAGACTGACAGGCGCTCGAAGCCCGATCCATTGCAACTGTTTGAACAAACAGCGCCATCCGGTCTCAGCGTTAGCTGGCTCGCTTACGGAGCGACCCTACACAGCGTTCGACTGCCCGACGGCATGCATATTCTGGCCCGCCTCAACGAGACGGAAGACTATCGGGGCCCGCATCCCTATATCGGTCCGATGATTGGCCGGGTGGCCAACCGGATCAGTGATGCATCCTTCACTATTGACGGTACAGACTATATTGTCGCTGCGAATGAAGCTGGTCACGCTCTGCATGGTGGACCAGGCGGGTTCGACAGGGTTGTATGGGATGTGGTGCGTGAGGGAGACGAGCTTGTGTTCCGTCACACCTCCCCCGATGGCCACCAAGGCTATCCAGGTAATCTGGACGTCACACTGCGCACACGCCTGTCCGGCACAGAACTCCGGCTTCAACATATCGCGATCACCGATGCCCCGACGCCGGTCAGTCTGACCCATCACGGCTACTGGAACCCGGCCAGCCTGTTCGGTCAATCCGTGGACCGGCTCCGCCTGATCTCTCCGGCTGATCGATATACAGTGACAGATGAAGCGCTGATTCCAACCGGGGAAGTCGGATCGGTCGAGGGCACGTCGTTTGATTTCCGCCAAATGCGCGCAATCGGGCCGGCTGTGATAGATGTGAATCTGCTGGTGCCCGGCACAGGCCTGCGGGAAATGGCGCGGCTGACGGACGGCACGCGCACGATCACCCTTCTGTCCGATTATCCGGGACTGCAAGTCTTTACGGGCGATACGCTGGGTGACGTTGGGGGTATGGAGGCGCGGGCCGGACTGGCGCTGGAACCGCAATATCCGCCGGACTCTGTCAATCACCCCGTCGACAGCGAAGATACGATCCTTCGACCCGGCGAGGTTTACCGCCATACCATCATCTACCGGTTCGATGGCCCGGGCTTTGAAAGCGGCGCGCAATGAGCGGCTTCGTTCACGACATCTGGTATTTTGCCGGGATTACGGGCGACCTGCCCGCATCCGGATTATGCCGTATTGTCATTGCGGGTGAGCCCATCTGCCTGGGCCGACGTGAAGACGGGACCCATTTCGCCGTGCGCGATATCTGCCCGCACCGGGCTGCACCTTTCTCTGCCGGATGTCTGAAAGGCGGCACTGTTGAATGCCCCTATCATGGCTGGCGGTTCGACACGGATGATGGGCGCTGCACCGAGATCCCGGCGCTCACAGCAGACAGCACGCTTGAGCCTGAGCGTATTCGCGTGCGCACCTTCCCGATATCTCAAACCGGTCAAATCCTGTGGGTCTGGATCAGTTCCGACAGGAAATTCCAGGGCGAACCACCATTCCCGCCACCGACCTTCCCGCTGGTCGAAACCCGTCCGGTTATCGACGATAGCGTGCAGTTCAACTGTCACGTGGATCATGCCGTCATCGGTCTGATGGACCCGGCGCACGGCCCTTATGTTCACAAACAATGGTGGTGGCGCTCCGAGGCCTCGATCCACGAAAAGGCCAAAGCGTTCGAGCCACGCGAGCGCGGCTTTGCCATGGCAGCGCATAGCCCCTCGTCTAATTCAGCCGCCTATAAATTGCTGGGCGGGAAGCTCGTCACGGAAATCACCTTTCAGCTGCCGGGTATTCGCACCGAGCATATTACAGTGGGTGACAAGACCGTCCTGTCCTTCACCGCTGTCACGCCGAAGGACGCGGGTCACACGCGCATTCGCCAGCTTTTCTTCACAAATCACGGCCTGTTCCGATTGCTCTCACCTGTGCTGGCGCGCGGCGCAAAGGCGTTTCTGCGGCAGGATGCCGATATGGTTGATCTTCAGGCGCAGGGACTTCGCTTTGACCCGAACCTGATGCTGATCGAAGACGCGGACACGCAGGCAAAATGGTATCATCAACTCAAGACTGCCTGGGCCAAGGCGCAAGCCAGCGGCGAGCCTTTTGTCACTCCCGTGAAGGCCCGCACATTGCGCTGGAGAAGCTGATGTTAAAGAAAATCCTTCTGGCGCTGCTCATGCTTCTGATTGCAGGCTTCGGCTATTTGCAGCTTATTCTTGTTTCCGGCATTGATGCGGACATGAATGGCCATGTCAATCTGGGCCCATATGAAATTAGTGATCGTGCTCAGAGCTTGCACGACACGCTCTATATCGCCGACCTGCACGCTGACAGCCTGATGTGGCAGCGGAATACGATCAAGCAGACGACACGATTGTCGGACTGCTTCTGACGGAAGGGACGCATCCGCTCGAAGGCAAATTCGAGAATGTTGAACATCTCTTCAACGAGGGCTACCGAGCCATGGGCTTGCAGCATTTCTTCGATAACGAGCAGGGCGGGTCCTTGCACCGGCAGAGCCAGTCCGGGCTGACAGACTTCGGTTACAAAGCGGTGCGAGAGATGTAGCGACTGAACATCGCCGTGAATCTGGTCCACGCTTCCGAGCAGACATCACGCGACGTCTTGTTGATGCCGGATCGCGGTCCCGTCTTCATTAATCACGGCGGCGTCCGCGATGAATGCACCCGAGTCAGCAGCGTAATCTGCCGGACGATATACTAGCCAAAATCGCGGCGCTCGCCGGGATCGTCGGGATCGGTTATTTCGAAGGCGCGATCTGCGACATTGCGCCTGAAGATGCAGCAAAAGCGATCATCGTCGCGATTGATCTAATGGGTGTGGAGGCCGTGGCGTTGGGCTCCGATTATGACGGCACAGTCGCCATCACATTCGACACGTCAGAGATTGCCGTCATCACTCACGAATTGCTGGAAGCAGGCCTATCAGAAGACAGTATCCGCGCCGTTATCGGCCTCAACGCCCTTCGCTTCTTCAAGGACAGTTTACCGCAATGAAAAACTCTTTCTGACCACAGCCGTTCCGCTGACCGCTTGCGCACAACCAGGCAGCTCCGACATCGACGTCAATATTGCCGTGTAAGCAATGCGGACCCTGTCCGATGATGCATGATGCTATACAAGGACGCCGAACAGGTATGGACGGCAACATCATGGCCCGGGACTATCTAGTTAAGGTGATAACGGGTTTGAATGATGGCATGGAGCCGACCCTGCGTGATTTTTCCTATAATCGGGAGCGTAACGGCAAAGCGAGGACGATTTCAGGTACCAACATTCCCGATAAAATGGAGGGCGGCCCGGTCCTCAAGATCACGGCTCATTATGATCACTTCGGCACGCATGATGGCGCTCAGACCTCTGATTGAGACAGCGGCGAAGACTGTCGATCTGGATGTTCGCTTCGGTCATGACCGCACCGAATACGGTGCCAATGACTGAGCCGGGCAATCGAATCACCGGGCTTTTCACCAAGCTGGCATGCCCTTCGTCTATTACGGGGTTGAGGATCATGAACATTACTATCAGGCGAGTGACGAGTTCGATATAATTCCGCTCAACATATATCGTGATGTTGTGCGTCTCACAGTTAAGACAGCTTATGTACTGGACACAAATCTTGACGCGATCACTCAATCGGCATTCGTCAAAACACCGGCTTCAACCGAACCTTAAGGCTCAACCGTCAAGCCTGCATCATGGCTGATTGGACTGTTTATATGCTGCGCTGCGCCGACGGGTCGCTCTATACAGGTATTGCGCGCGACGCGGCGGCGCGGCTGGAAACCCATAATGCGGGGCGCGGCGCAAAATATACTAAGGCACGCCGCCCTGTCTCCCTGATCTGGTCCGAACCAGCAAATTGCCGGTCTTCCGCCTCTAAGCGCGAATGTGCGATCAAGCAGTTGCGGCGCACCGAGAAACAGGCACTGATCGCCCATAGGGAAGCCATCGCGCTTGACTCACATCGCCCGCGTCACGACATCGCATAAGTGTCTCGTGACCCACAACTCCCGGCCCTGTCTCTCGCGCAGCATTTCGCGCGGGAGGTCGGTCATCTTGATCTGTCCGATACGGACAGTCCTGCACAGGTCGTGGGCGCGGTGCGCCGAGTACTGGACCGGACAGCGGCGCGATATGCCCGCGCGACGACCGATCCCGCGCTGCAACGGGCCGGGCAGTGGTTGGTTGAGATCGTTAAATCCGGAACCGGGCTGATCGACCAAGCGAGCCATGCGGATATTGTCTGGGACGAAGTCGCGACCAAGCCAGGGTTCAAGATCAGCCTGCGTCCCTCGCTGTTTTATGGCGGCGCAGGCCTGCTCGGCGCAGCCGGAATGCTTCAGGGGGTCGGATTAGCCTTTTGGGGTGCGGTTGGGCTTGCCGGATTGCATGCGGTCTCCACGCTGAATCTGTCGCACCTGCGCTTCTGGCCCAAAACCAAAATGATCGAAAACAGCGCCGGGCGGATCCGCCGGGCATCTGCCGTGGTCCGGCTCGATCAGGCGGGCTTGGTGGGACAGGTCACGGACGCGCTGAAAACCGCCGATCATATCCTGCTGCGACTGTCGGCCCCGGTAACCGAAGCCCACTGGTGGGATGATCCGCGCCTGACAGCCATGTTGCAGAGTCTTCTAGAAGCGGGACGGGCCGATGATTCAAACTATGCGCTGGAACTGGCGCACCGCGAATTACCCACCCTGATTGAAGGCGCCGGATTGAAACAGGTCGATTATTCCAAGAAGACCGCCAACTGGTTTGACAAGTTGCCGGTTCCCAGCGGCGGAACGGAAGGCCCTAATCTGCAAACAGCTGCCCCGGCGCTGGTCACAGATGATGGCCGTGTTGTGAGGCGCGGCACGGTCTGGGTTCGCAGTGCATGACCTCATCCAGCGATAAAGATATCGAATTTATCGGCTTCGATCTCGGTCACGGCGAGACGGCGCTGACCCGCGCTTTCGCGCAGGGTCATGCGGAGCCGGAAATCCTTGAATATCGGGGTGTGCGCAGCCTCGTCACGGTGGTCTCAAAAGACAAGAAACGATCAAAAACTATTCGTATCGGGTCAGAGGCTCTGACCCTGTCAGACTCGACCGACAACGCCAAAGTCTGGGCTAAGTTCAAATCCTCAGATCTGGACGCGCCGGATGTGCGTGAACCGCTGACCCTGTTCACGAAGGCCCTGATTCAGGGTTTGACCGACGACGGTAGCCTGCGCGGACCGAGAGACAGCCATTTCGTTATTGGCTGTCCGTCCGGCTGGTCGAGCAGCGTTCGCCAGTGCTATCGCAATCTATTCGTCAAGGCGGCGGGGTTGAAGCAGGCCCGGATAGTGTCTGAGTCCCGGGCAGCGCTCATGACCGCGCTGGAACAGGGATATCTGTCTATGGAGGATGCGCGCGCTTCTGTCCTAATTGTCGATATTGGCAGTTCTACGACAGATCTGACCTATTGCCGCGATCTGGCCGCTGACGATGTCGGACATAATATTCTGGGCTCGGGTCTCCTTGATACGGAGATTCTCGAGCTCAATCTGGCACGTCAACCGCAGCGCAAGCAGATCGAGGCCTTGCTCAAGAGCCATCCGTCCTATCGCCCCATCATGGAATTCTGGTGCCGCGAAGCGAAGGAAGCCTATTTCACAGGCGAGGACAAACCGGTCGAGATGATCCGTCGACTTCCGGTCAATAAAGGGCTGCTATTCGAAATCTGGATCGACAGGGATGACGCCGATGCGATCCTGTCCAAACCGCTGGGTGCCCTACATGGCTATAGCTGGACCAGTGCTTTTGACTTCGCATTATGTGAAACCATTGAACGTCTGGGCGGACGTGATCCCGACACGGTTTTACTGACCGGCGGCGCGTCCCGCCTGCCCCTTGTCCTGTCTGCAACTAAGACCGCCTTTCCCAAGGCCCGCGTCATTCGGGGCGCGGAGCCAGAATTCGCGATTGCGCGCGGCCTGGCCTGGCTCGGCCGGTTCGAATTTCTTCATGCCAGCTTCAAACATAAGGCCGTCGCCCTGATGGAGCCTGAGGGGGATGTCACGGAACGGGCCAGCGAGGCCGCGCGCAAGCTCGGCGAGACGCTGGCCCCGGCTCTGGTCGATGGGTTGACTAATGATTGTATCAAACCCGCGTTCCGGTCCTGGCGATCCAGCAAGATCGCGTCTCTGGACGAGGTTGAGGCCCATCTGACTCAATCCGTCGCGAACTGGTTGAGATCCGACACGGCGCAGGCGAAATTGCGCCCCGTCATTGACCGCTGGTTTGCCGATCTGCAGCGGGAAATTGAGACCATCACCGATCCGCTTTGCCGCGAGCATGGTTTGCCCGCCATGGTGTTGAACCTGGACGAGTCCCACCATGTCAGCCAGCATCTGGAAGGCCTGTCGCTGGCAGCCCCGAAAATCGGTGCATTGGAAGCCGATACGGCACTGCTCGGCACGACACTGGCGGCGATCCTGATCAGCGCCCTGCTCGCCCATGCCAACCTGTTTGCGCCGCTTCTGATGAATCCGCTGGGCCTGCTGATCGGCGGGGCGGTGGCAGGCGGCAGCTATCTCTATGGCCGACGGGCACTGGCCAGACGGTTCCGCAGCGCCAGAGTTCCTGTCGTGGCGCGGCAAGTTCTGACCGAGAAACGCATTGATCAGGCCATCGCCAAACAACGGCCCGAATTGATCGAAGCCGTCCGTCAGGCTTGGGACGGACACGCCTCTCAGCGCTTTTCCGAGGATCTGACGGATATGCTGGGCCGAGCCCTGTTGGACCGTGCAGATGAGCGCGCCGTTCTATTTCTCATCTGACATCTGTGCGGCGCTGGCATAGCCGCGAAAACATGGTAACGCCCGACCCGATGTTTGCGGACCGCCTATTCTATTCACTGGCTGCGCTGGTGACCTTTGCGATGATCTGGTTCGCCCTGTCCTTTGGCGGCAGCGAGTCGGTCACCGATGCGGAAATCATCGCGGAAGGCTGGGACTTGTCCGGGCCAGATCTGGCTGAGCTGACCATTTCACCGGGATCCGAAGGTGTTTTCATTGATGATGAGGGCGGCTTCATCCGCCTGTCCCAGTTCACTCCATCCGGCCAGGGGCCACAATCTATCGGTGTGTTCGCGACTCTCGGCCCGGGCCATGAGCGCGCTTTTGCCGGACGATTGCTGCGTATTACGATCCGTGCCCGCGCCTCTCGTAATAATCCGCTTGAATCCTTCGATTCCGGCTATTTCACGATGGAAGGTAGGCCCTCGGGCTGGAGCACGTTTCAGCTTGGATCTGATTGGCAGGATTACCGATTCAAATACCGACCGCCGATCATTGACGCGCCTGCCAATGTCGATCTGATCGCTGTCTTTCCGGGCCGCGCCGGAGAACGTCAGCAAATGGATATTGCCGCGTTCCAAGTTGACGTTCTGGATAAGACTTAGGCTCAGGCCCTATTAATTTCAGGGTTTCCCATTTTGTGGGATTTGTGATTCATCTATGGCAAAACCGTGTATAGCAGTATAGCAATGCCATAACGTCGAAAACATGTTCGCAAGGCTCAAAGATTAGCGGAGGATCGCAACACAATATGACAAATCTGGTCAAAACTATAGGGGCTTCGTCAAACTCACCGCTATCGTAATCTGGCTTAACTGATTGATTCTTCTCCACGACCTAGGCATTCAGTCCAGTACGATGAGGGAAGTTTATATGTTTAAGCCTTATGATTCTTCTTCTTTGACATCAGCATTACGTCTGTACGGCCTGCAATATGGCCTGCAATACGATCTGCAACCAGATTCGCTCAAAGGCTTTTCAGAGACGTTGCAGCCCGTGCCCTTTAGCGGTTCGACGCTGATAAATCCGGTGTTCTCGGCGGATACCCCAATTCTCGACTCCGCATCGTCTGCGCCGGACATGGGTGCCATGGCTGCCCTGTTTCAATCCGACCCGGCGATAATTTTTGCGCAAGCGCTGTTCACAGCCATGGTCGATAATGGACATGTCTTCGAAGCGCAGTCCAATGGCTGCGCCTGTTGCGGGCACGATCACGGGATGAATGCGAAAACGCAGATCATGAATCTGAGCGATCAGATTCAGCAACTTCTCGATTCCGACCTGGACATCTCTAACTTCAGCACTCTGATCGGTTCCATTTCCGCACTGGGAAATGTCGACGCGGACATATTTGCCAATAGTCTTCAGGAAACAGCCAAAGCGTTCGCCAAAGCCATATTCGACACAGCCAATGAGCCGGCCAATAGCGATCTGCCAGCTGATACAAGCACGACGGGCACCATCACGATTGGCGGCTCGGCGTCAGGCACGCGCGGGTCCGGAACGGATGAGGACTGGTATGCCGTCGAACTTCAGGCAGGCGTGCAATATACATTCATCATGCTGCGGGACGGGGACAATCCGCATGAAGACCCGCTGCTAATCCTCTATAATCCTGCGGGCACTGAAATTGACCGCAATGACGATGTTGAAATCGATGGGGCTAGAGTAAACCGCAACTCGTTCCTAACCTTTACGCCTGATGAATCCGGTACATATTATCTTGGTGCCAGCGGCTGGATGGCGACGACGGGTGATTACACAGTCTATGCCGAGGAAGGCAATAATCGCCCCGACTTCACGCTGGATCAAGCCGCCTTCTTTCTAACCAGTCAGTTCAACAATGAAGCGAAGTGGGACAAGACGGATCTGACCTACGACATTTCCGCTCTGTCCGACGGGGCCAAAACGCTCGCGCTCATGGCGATGGACGCCTGGGCTGAGGTCTCGGGGCTGACATTCACGGCGGCCGCAGCGGGTGCCGATCCCGATATCGACTTCAACGAAGACACTGGTGATACTTATGCTAGGCAGGCCTTTACCAGTTCGATAACGTCCGATGGCACGATAATATCGGCCACAGTCACTGTCTCTGCCAATTGGAACATCAATCCTGATGGTTCGGCCAATTATGCGCTGAACTCCAGCCGCTACCAGACCTATCTCCATGAAGTCGGTCACGCGCTCGGCCTAGGTCATTCAGGCCTCTATAATGGGTCGAGTAGCGATGAAGCGGGCGTGAGTTACCATGTCTATAATCAGGATGCCTGGAATTACACGGTCATGAGCTATCTTGATCAGGGCGAGGCAGGCACCGGGACGCGGCGGCTTGTTCTGGCACCTCAGCTTGTCGATATTATCGCAATCCAGAATTTCTACAGGGCCAATGGACAGACCCGCTCCGGCGATAATGTTTACGGGTTCAATTCGACGGAAACCGGCGTGTTGGATTTCGAGGGGACCTTCTTCAATCAGGGGATCCGCCCGCCATCACTCGCCATCTATGATGCTGGCGGCACTGATACGCTCGATTTCTCATCCTATTCGGCCAATCAGGTGATCAGCCTGGTCGAAGGCTCTTTTTCCTCGATCGGCGACAATATCAATACGGACGACCCGGAAGACCCGTTAATCAACAATATCACAATCGCCGTGGGCACCGTGATTGAAAACGCGATTGGCGGCTCCGGTGATGACAGTTTCATCGGCAATGATTCGGACAATATTTTTACCGGTAATGGCGGCAACGACACTTATGTGGGCGGTGCGGGCAATGATATGGTCATCCTGGCATTGAGCCAGAGCCGCTATACAATTTCTGTCGATGAAACGAATGAGGGTCGTTTCCTTGTCATTTCAGGCGGAACGGAAGGCACGGACCGGATCAATCTGGCCGATGTGGAATTTGTCGGTTTCGATGACGGGCAGACAATTGTGACAACCACGTCCCTGACTGGCGATATTGAGTTCGACTTCGACGAAGACGGCATTATCGACCGGAAGGTCTACCGCAATGCGGATGGTCGCTGGGCGCGGGTGGAACAGGATTTGGACGATGACGGCACTATCGACCGGATCACTCACTACGCGTTTGATGACGGCGGCAGGCGGCGCGTGACCCAGAGGGATTTCGACCTAGACGATGACGGCATTATCAACCGGACGGTCCATCTGAATGCGGATGGTCGCTGGGAGCGGTTGGAACAGGATTTGGACGATGACGGCACGATCGACCGGATCACTCACTACGCATTTGATGACGGCGGCAATCGGCGCGTGACCCGGAGGGATTTCGACCGGGACGATGACGGCATCCCCGACCGGAGCGAGGCCTACAGCTATGACGAGGACGGTAATCGGATCCGGACTCGTTTCGATGACGACAATGATGGCACGATTGACCGCACCGCCTTTGACACCGATGGCGACGGCAATATCGACCGGATCACTCACTACGCGTTTGATGACGGCGGCACCCGGAGCGTGACCCGGAGGGATTTCGACCTGGACGATGACGGCACTATCAACCAGACGGTCCACCTGAATGCGGAGGGTCGCTGGGAGCGGGTGGAACAGGATTTGGACGATGACGGCTTCATCGACCGGATCACTCACTACGCTTTTGATGACAGCGGCAGGCGGAGCGTGACCCGGAGGGATTTCGATCTGGACGATGACGGCATTATCAACCAGAGGGTCCATCTGAATGCGGACGGTCGCTGGGAGCGGGTGGAACGGGATGCGGACGATGACGGCAATATCGACCGGATCACTCACTTCGCGTTTGATAGCGACGGCAACCGGAGCGTGACCCGAACCGCGTTCGACCTGGATGATGACGGCAATATCGACCGGACGGTCCACTTGGATGCGGACGGTCGCTGGGGGCGGGTGGAACAGGATTTGGACGATGACGGCTTCATCGACCGGATCACTCACTACGCGTTTGATGGTGACGGCAGGCGGAGCGTGACCCGGAGCGAGTTTGACGACGACGGGGACGGCATCCTCGACCGGAGCGAGGCCTACAGCTATGACGGGGACGGCAATCGGATCCGGACTCGTTTCGATGACGACAATGATGGCACCATTGACCGCACTGCCTTCGACACCGATGGCGACGGCACCATCGACCGGATCATTCACTACGCGTTTGATGGTGACGGCAGGCGGAGCGTGACCCGGAGGGACGAAGACCTGGACGATGACGGCAATATCGACCGGACGGCCCACCTGAATGCGGATGGTCGCTGGGAGCAGGTGGAACGGGATGTGGACGATGACGGTATCATCGACCGGATCAATCATTACACGTTTGATACTGACGGTAATCGGATCCGGACAGACTTTGACGACGACGCTGACGGCAATATTGACCGCATCGCCTTCGACACCGATGGCGACGGCACCATCGACCGGAGCGTGACCTACACGCGCAACACCAATGGCAATCTGATCCGGACCAACTTTGACGATGATGCGAACGGCACCATCGACCGGAGCGAGACCTACACGCGCAACACCAATGGCAATCTGATCCAGACCAACTTTGACGATGATGCGAACGGCACCATCGACCGGAGCGAGACTTACACGTACAACACCAATGGCAATCTGATCCGGACGGACTTTGACGATGACGCTGACGGCAGGATCGACCGGACCAGAGAGACCGGGGCACCGCCGATCTCGCGGGTCGCCCTCTCCAGCCTGAATGGGACCAACGGCTTCATCCTCACCGGGATCGACGGGGGTGACGGTTCCGGCTGGTCCGTCTCGTCCGCGGGGGATGTCAATGGCGATGGCTATGATGATCTGATCATCGGGGCCCCTGGGGGCGATCCGAATGGGGTCAATAATGCCGGCGAGACCTATATCGTCTATGGCGGGGCGAGCGCGCCGGGCACGGACGGCGTGCTGGATCTGTCCATGCTGGACGGGACCAACGGCTTTACTCTGACCGGGATCGACTGGCTTGACTTTTCCGGCTATTCCGTATCATCTGCGGGGGATGTCAATGGCGACGGTTATGACGATCTGATCATCGGGGCCTATTGGGCCGACCCGAATGGGTACAGTGAGGCCGGCGAGACCTATGTGGTCTATGGAGGGGGGCGCTCGCCGGGCAGGGACGGCGTGCTGGATCTGTCAGCGCTGAACGGGACCAACGGCTTTATCCTCACCGGCATCGACAGGCGTGACTTTTCCGGCTTTTCCGTCTCGTCTGCGGGGGATGTCAATGGCGACGGCTATGATGATCTGATCATCGGGGCTTGGGGGGCCGACCCGAATGGGGGCAGTTCCGGCGAGACCTATATTGTCTATGGCGGGGCGAGCACGCCGGGCACAGGGGGCGTGCTGGATCTCTCCGATCTGGACGGTAGTAACGGCTTCATCCTGACCGGGATCGACGCGGGTGACGATTCCGGCTTCTCTGTCTCGTCTGCGGGAGATGTCAATGGCGATGGTTATGATGATCTGATCATCGGAGCCAACAGGGCCGATCCAAGTGGGGACAGCTCGGGCGAGACCTATGTGATCTATGGCGGCGCGCGCGGGCCGGTAGACGATAATGGCGCGCTGGATCTGTCCGATCTGGACGGCACGAATGGCTTTACCCTCACCGGGATCGACTGGCTTGACTTTTCCGGCAGTTCCGTGTCGTCGGCGGGGGATGTTAATGGCGACGGTTATGATGATCTGATCATTGGTGCTCATTTTGCCGGCCCGAATGGGAACAGCTCGGGCGAGACCTATCTCGTCTATGGCGGGGCAAGCGCGCCGGGCACGGACGGCGTGCTGGATCTCGGGGCGCTGGACGGTAGTAACGGCTTTACCCTGACCGGCATCGACGCGGGTGACCAGTCCGGTTTTTCCGTGTCGTCGGCGGGGGATGTCAATGGTGACGGCTATGATGATCTGATCATCGGCGCCCACAGGGCCGACCCGAATGGGGTCAGCAGGGCTGGCGAGACCTATGTCGTCTATGGCGGGACAAGCGCGCCGGGCACAAGAGGCGTGCTGGATCTGTCCGATCTGGATGGCACGAACGGCTTCATCCTCAACGGGATCGACGAGCGTGACTATTCCGGCTTTTCCGTATCGTCTGCGGGGGATGTCAATGGCGACGGCTATGATGATCTGGTCATCGGGGCCCGGGGGGCCGACGATTTTACCGGTGAAACCTATATCCTCTATGGCGGGGCGACGGGGACGGAAAGCCTGACGCCGGTCACAGCGCAGGGCACGGCGGCGGCGGATAATTTCACCGGCAATGCCAGCGCGGACAGTTTTACAGACATCGCCACGGATGATGTGGTGCGCGGCGGGGCCGGCGATGACACTATCAGCGTCACCGCGCTTGACTTTGCGGCGATCGATGGCGGCACGGGCCAGGACACATTGGTGCTGGACGGGGCTGGCCTGACGCTCGACCTGACCGGCGCGGGTCATGCCGGCGTGGACAGTGTCGAAGTCTTTGACCTGTCCGGCACGGGGGCCAACAGCCTGGTTCTGGACGCGCAGGCCGTGTTTGACGTAACGGAAGAGCGCGAGGGCGGTGCGGCGAGCCTCGACGTGCTGGGTGATGCGGATGACAGGGTTGATCTGAGCGGTAGTTCATTCGCCCTGGCCGGGACGGCGACGGAGGACGGCGTCACCTATAATGTCTATAGGGACGGCAATGCGGAAGTGCGCGTAGAGGACGGGGTCACCGTCACCCTCGCTGCTGGGGGGGCGGCGCAAAGTGCCGAGTCCAAGACTGATACCGGGATTGATCCCGTGGCTGACCCCAGAACTGACACCAGAACTGACCCCGGGACCAATCCCGAGTCCGGAACGAGGTTGGACGAGGCGCTCATCAACCCCGACCCACTTATGAATAATGATCTATGGAATAATGATCTATGGGACGGCTTATGGGCGGACGGGATCAAGAGCCTGGATCAGCCGGTTCATATAGACGAGGATGCTATCTTCATTCCGCTTTCAGACCCGCTTTCTTTCGGTCCACTCGCATCAGGCTCGCTTCCGGGTCCGTGGGGGGATCTGATGTATTGGCCCGGGCTCGGAAGCCATCCGGCGATGCAGAATGATCTCGCCATGATCCTGCCGGAGATGGAGATTGCCACCGCTTATATGGAGGGTTTCTAACCGACGGACCGGACCCGGGACAAGGGCATGACCGAGATCAAGACAGAGATCAGGATAGAGTCGGGGACCGTACCTGCCGGATAGACCAAGGTGGCGTTCGGGGTCGATCTGTCACGCGGGGTTTCACCGAGTGGCTGGCAACGAAACCGCTCAGCCTTGCGCGACATTGTCAACGACACGCTGACGCAAATCCCGGGACATCACTTTGGGCATGAAACACCGCCAATGTAAGGGGAATCACAAATCAAAACAAAAGGGAATCCCTGAAATTAATAGGGCCTGAGCCTAGGTTGTAGTGAAGAGTTAACTTTTATTTTCTATAATGTTCCTTCATTTTGTCAGGAGCGCACATATGTCTGGTTATCAGGAACTTACGGATGAACAATGGGGCCGTTTAAAGCCTTATTTGCCTTATGGGAGCACGGGGAAACCGGGTCGCAACGCCAATAACAGGCTTTTCATTGATGCTTTGTTGTGGATGGCCCGTTCGGGCGGGCGTTGGCGCGATTTACCCGAACGGTTCGGGCGTTTTGACAGTGTCAAACGGCGTTATTATCTCTGGGTTGAGGCCGGGGTTTTAGAAGATGTCTTTAAGGCCTTGCGCACTCACGCTGATCAAGAGTGGCTGATGATGGATGCCACAATTGTGCGGGCGCATGCCCAATCGGCCGGGGCGCGGCATAAAAAAGGGGGCCTGATGCCCATGCATTGGGGCGTTCCAGGGGGGGACGTTCCAAGGGGGGACGTTCCAAGGGCGGCCTGACGACAAAAATACATGGGCTGACAGGTGGATTGGGTTTAGCTCCGCGCCTGATAGCAACGGGCGGGCATTGTAGCGAAATGACGCAAGCCGCCGCCTTATTGGCAGGGTTTAAGGCGGATCATGTCTTGGCGGATAAGGGCTATGATGGCCGGTGCGTTATAGACGCGGTGAATGAGAGCGGGGCTATGCCCGTTATTCCGTCCCGAAAAAATGCGTGCAAGCCAAGGCAAACTGATATGGCTTTGTATAGGAACGTAATATTGTCGAGCGTTTCTTTGGCTATCTCAAACAGTTCCGGCGTGTGGCTACGCGATATGACAAGCATATCCAAAACTATATGGGCTTCGTCTATATCGCAGCTATCAAGATCTGGCTCAAATGATTAATTCTTCTCTACGACCTAGCTATCCGAAAGGCTGCCGATACGGCTCGCCGAACATATTGCGAGCGGTATCAAACAGGTGCGGCTGGCCGATATGCCGGATACAGCCTTGATGAACCTCGCGCTGCAAGTCGGCGAATGGCGCGTGAAGCCAGCTAGCAGCTAGGGCTACCGTAAAGTGGAAGTGACCCGGGGCGGCGTCTCAACGAATGAACTGTCGTCCAAAACGATGGAGTCAAAGAAAATCTCGGGACTCTATTTTGTCGGTGAAGTGGTGGATGTGCCGACCATCTGGGCGGGCACAATTTCCAATGGGTTTGGGCGAGTGGGGTGGCCTGCGGGGCCATCTGCTGACGGCGCCTAACTCTGTCTCGGTGAAAACGCCTCAGCCGCTTTCTTCCTGCGCGCAACCTGTTAAGTCTAGCTCATGAAGAGGATTGATCTGAACGCGGATATTGGCGAGGCGAACACCCCCGATTGGGCGGCTGCAGAAGCGGCGATCCTGTCCTATATCAGCTCGGCAAATATTGCTTGCGGTGGACATGCCGGAGATGATGCGTCCATGCGCAAAACGGTGCGCGGCGCGCTGGCAAACGGCGTCGTGATTGGCGCGCATCCTGCCTATCCAGACCGCGAGAATTTCGGACGCCGTTCGCTCGTGCTGGATCAGGATATTGGTGAGGATGAACTGGTGCGCAACATAACGGCGCAAATCGTCCGTCTGGTCGAAATTGCTGCTGAAGAAGGCGCAGCCGTCACCTATGTCAAACCGCATGGGCAGCTCTATAATGACGCGGTTGGCGATGCCCGAAAGGCCAATATGATTGCGAGCACGATTGCCGCGATTGATCCGAACCTTGCGCTTCTGGGCGGACCGAACTCTGAAATGGGCAAGGCGGCGCGAGCGCATGGCCTGACCTTTGTTGCAGAAGGGTTCATTGATCGTCGCTATTCCGATGATGGTCATTTGATAGCGCGCTCACAGCCCGGCGCGGTCATCGAGAATCAAACGGATCGGCTCAATCAGGCTCGGAGCCTGGCGACGTTGGGCGAAGTGCAAACCGCGTCCGGCGGACGGCTGGATATACAGGCGCGGTCGCTCTGCATGCATGGCGATAGTGCCGGGGCCGTGGAAACGGCCCGCCAGGCCCGCGCCGCCATCGAGTCGACGGGCGTAGTCATCAAGGCATTCGCAGCATGAGTGCGCGCGAGACCGATTTGCAGCCGACCGTTCGGCAATATGGTGATCATGCCGTTCTGGTGGAATGGGACGTGGCGGGGTTTGATCCCGCCGTCAGTGATCAGGTTCACGCGCTTGCGGCCCGGCTCCGCAAGTCGAAAACGTTCATAGAGGTCATGCCGGGCTATGACAGTCTGGTTGTCAGCTTTGATGCCGCCAAGCTGTCGGTCAGTGCGGCGGTACTAAAAGTCGAAAACGCACTGATGCGCGAAGCGCGATCGGAAATTCCAGCTCAGGGGCGGCTGGTGGATATTCCCGTGTCCTATGGCGGCGCAGACGGTCAGGATATCTACGCGATGGCTGATCGAATCGGGACGACGCCTGAAGAGGTCATATCTCTGCATTCAGGCCGGGAGTACCGGGTTTGCATGATGGGCTTCATCCCCGGCTTTGCATTCCTCTCCGAAGTAGATCCGATTTTGCAGCATCCCCGCCATGCCACGCCGCGCGCTATTGTGCCGGCCGGGAGTGTTGGTATCGCCAATTGGCAAACTGGAATTTATGGACTGGAGAGTCCGGGCGGCTGGCAGATTATCGGGCGGACTGAGCTCGATATGTTCGATGCCAATCGCAGAAAACCCTTCCTCGTCGAGGCCGGCGATCGTATCCGTTTTGTGTCCAAATGAGCCAGGATGCGAACGCTATTACTGTTCTGAATGGCGGCACGCAAACCACGGTTCAGGATGCCGGACGTCCCGGTTTCCGCCATCTCGGTATTCCGCGCTCAGGCGCAGCGGACAGGCTATCCTTCGCTATCGCTAACCATCTCGTCGGGAACGACTGGGGCACGCCTGCGCTGGAATGCGCATTGGGCGGGCTGCATCTGCGGTTTGAGCGCGATAGCTGCATTGCTTTGTCGGGTGCACAGATGTGGGCGCAGATCAATGGCATGAATGTTGACCTGAATCGCGCTGTCGGTGTTGAGGCTGGTGATATTTTGACACTCTCCTATGCGCGCGCCGGATGCCGCTGCTATGTTGCCATTGCAGGAGGAGTCGCGGCGACGGAATTTCTGGGCTCTGTTTCGACTTACCTGCCTGCGGCTCTTGGCGGGATTGAGGGGCGCGCGCTGAAGGCGGGGGATAAGCCGGGTCTCGCGACGGATCCGGGCCGTGAAGCGCGGACCTTACCGCGAGGCTATGTTCCATTCCTGTCTGGACATACGGTTTTGCGCGCGCGGTCTGGACCGGAGTGGGAGCTGTTGTCGGCTGATAGTCAGCGTCATCTGTTTACAACCCCGTTCATTGCGACGCCGGCCACGGACCGGATGGGGGCGCGGCTGCGCGGTGATCGGATCGTGACAGACCAGACTTTCGCAATGACCAGTTCGCCCCTGCTGCCCGGGACCCTGCAATGCCCGCCAGATGGGCAGCCGATTCTGGCTCTGGCTGATGGGCATTGTACGGGCGGTTATGCACGCGGATTGCACGTCATTCAAGCCGATCAATGGCTTCTTGGTCAGATCGCACCGGGGATGCGGCTCAGCTTCCGCCGCTGTTTCGAAGAAGAAGCCCCCGACGTTCTGCGAACGCGCAATGCGGTCTGGAGCAGGTTGATTCCGGGGTTCAGTTTCTAGTCGATGTTTGTCCTGCTGGATGATCAGGCAACTTATCGGCAGCTTTATTTTGCCGATCCCGTCGAGATTCTGACGTACCGGATGGGTGAGCCCGTCGAGGCTTTGTTCGCAGCTATCGAGGCAGCTCAGGCGAACGGATACTGGATTGCAGGGTTGTTCGCGTATGAATTTGCCGCTGCGCTAGAGCCAACGCTCGTTCATCTGGCACAGCCGAGCGCCGAGTTGGTGCGGTTGGGTGTCTTCTCCAAGTGCTCAGATCATCCGCCTGCCGACTTGCTCTACACGGTGGAGCCGACCGGCGTCACTTTGTCACCGGACTGGCCCGAGTCGGACTATGATCGCCGGTTTCAGAGGGTCGAAGCCTATCTGCGCGCGGGCGATGCTTATCAGGTCAATCTGACCTTCCCGATGCGGGGAGAGACAAGTGCCAGCACAGCAAACCTTTACGCCAGCTACCGCCGCCGCCAGCCGGGCCGATACGGGGCCATCGTCAGTCTGCACGAAGGCGAAACCGGTCCAGAGATTATCAGCTTCTCACCCGAACTTTTCTTCGAGCGGCGGGGTACCAGGATGCGGATGCGGCCCATGAAAGGCACAAGGCCCAAAACATCCAGCGAGGATATGCGCGACGATGAAAAATCGCGCGCGGAAAATCTGATGATCGTCGATCTACTGCGCAATGACCTGTCGCGTCTGTGCAAACCCGGCACTATAGATGTGCCTGAACTGTTCGCTATCGAGGATTACCCGACTCTGGTGCAAATGACGTCGCAAGTGACGTGTGAGCTTCGGGATGAGGTGAGTTGGCATGATATTTTCAGGGCCCTGTTCCCGTGTGGATCGGTGACGGGCGCGCCGAAAATCCGGGCGATGGAGATTATCTACGAACTCGAATCCGGTCCGCGCGGGACCTATTGCGGTGCAGTCGGGTTTATCGCACCGGACAATACGGCCTCCTTTTCCGTCGCGATCCGAACGGCTGTGCTGGAGCGGGGACGGATGCGGTATGATGTGGGCAGCGGCGTCGTGCTCGATTCCGAAGGTGTAGATGAATATCGCGAATGCCTACTCAAGGCCGGGATCTGGTCGCCGGAGCCATCCACCCAGTTCGAGACCTTGCGCACAGGTCCGGACGGCTCCGTCAGGGCCGCGCGACACGAAGCCCGGCTCGGCTCGCCGCTGCCGGACATCCCGGCAGTGGACAGACCACACCGGGTGCGCGTGGATCGGATGCCGGACGGACAGACGGAGCTGATCCTGACGCCGCTTGATGAGATGGATGAGCCCGTTCGGCTCGCTCTGTCACGCTATGCACTGACAAGCGCCGTGCAGCGCACCGATATCAAGACATCCCACCGCGATTTCTATGATGGGGAGCGGGCCCGCGTCGGCGCGCTCTGCGGGGCGCAGGAGGTGCTATTTCTCGATGCGGCGGGCCATGTGAAGGAGGGCAGCTTCACCTCGCTGTTCGTCCGGATGGAGGGCCAGCTGCTGACCCCCGCCGGTCCGGGTCTGCTGCCTGGCATCTTGCGCCAGGCGATGCTGGATCAGTGCGAGGCGATCGAGGCTGAGTTGACCCTGTCGGACCTAATCAATGCCGACGCGCTGTTCATCGGCAATAGTCTGCGCGGGCTGATGCGGGCCACGCTAACGTCGTCCAATCCGATCTGACCATCATCGGTCTAGACGCCCATCCCAACTCGGTCTAAGGTCTCTTCATGAGCGGAATAATCCATGCGTGGAAAGTTGATGGCAACGGTCAGGCGAGCCCGGCCATAATCGATGATTTCGACGTTCCCCTGAAATAGATCTATTACGGTGTCATTTTGATCGCAATGATCCGGCGACACAAGCCGTGCTTGATGCGGATAAAGTCGTGGATGTGATTGCAACTCGAACCCTTCTGGTGGCTGATACTTGGCTCCGAACTATTGTCCGTGTTTCGTAATCCTTCAGATCGGGATCCTGATAGGCGAGCAGTTCAGCGCGTGCGTCCTCCTCGCTGATGAAGTCCGAGCTATGAACATAGCCGATGGCGCAGCGTGTCATCGTCGGTGTGTCCCAGACCCAGCCAGCCGATATGGCGGTGCAGGTCGTGTAGGGGCGGATGGCCTGGAAAATGGTATTCATAGGGGGTTGGGCACGGCGTGATGGATCGACGGCACAGTGGCTTCCCCGACGGAAATACGCGGAACATCAGGCGATTCGATCAAAGTGATCTCGACGGTCTTGTTCTGGCCCCGATCATTAAGGATACCATCCAGATAGGTTGCGCTAATCCACCCAGCCGAGCCACCGCCAACGATAATTACGCGTTTCATATCGTGAATCCTGCCCTTTGGTTGGATTGGAATGGGGAAATATCGATCGGTGCGCAAGCTTGATCGACAGGGTGCCAAGCGTATGACGGAGGAATAGAGATCTCTGATTCACAGTGCAGAATATTCTATTTCTCAATAAAATTTTATTGAAAAACAATAATAATTCTGCTAATGACGAGATGTCACCGGCGTGCCAGCCGGATAAAGGAGATGACGATGCAAAGTTTGGGAGTGCAGAATATACGAGCGCAAGGGGACGAATTGACGGCAAAACCGCGCCGCAGACCCCGAAAACTCTGGATCTTGAGGGCGCTGATCTTTGTCCTGCCTGTCATCGTTCTGCTGGCCGCTATAGGCGGAACAGTCGCGATGAGCGCGTTTGCGCCGGAGCCGGAGGAAACTGAGGATCCGATCAAGGCTTTGCCAGTTCTGACGGCTCGCGCTCAGACCGGTTCTGTGACCCTGACCGTCAAGGCCCAGGGCGAAGTTCAGCCGCGCACGGAAATCAATATTGTCAGCCAGGTCAGTGGACGCATCACTTACATGTCGCCGAAATTCATCGATGGTGGACGGTTCAATCGGGGTGATCTGCTGGTTCAGATTGATCCAGCTGAATATAAGCTCCGCGTCATCCAGGCCCGGGCCAATGTCTCGCAAGCCGAAACAGTGCTTGCGCGCGAAAAATCCGAGGCTGAACTCGCCCGGATGGACTGGGCCGATCTTGGTACGGGCGGTACGCCGACACCGTTGACCCTGCGCGAACCGCAGATGGCGGAAGCGGCGGCGCGGCTCGAGGCGGCGAAGGCGCAACTGGCCGAAGCAGAACTCCAACTGTCTCGGACAAACATTCGCGCGCCGTTCGATGGCCGGGTGACAACACGCTTGGTTGACGCGGGTGAATTTGTCGGTGCCAGCAGTCGTCTGGGCAACGTTTACGCGACTGACATTATGGATGTCCGTCTGCCCCTCTCGCAATCCGATCTTCGTCAGGCCGGGCTTTATCTGGGGTATGAATCGGGCGGTGACATGACCATCACGGTCACTCTGTCTGCCAATATCGCGGGAGAATATACGGAATGGGTGGGTGAAATTGCCCGGACCGATAGCCGGTTTGATAGCCAGTCGCGCGTGCTTCATGCCTATGCGGAGGTGCGCCAGCCCTTTGGGGACGGGTCATCGCAGAAAGCGCCTCTGGCGCCGGGTCTTTATGTCGAAGCTGATATTGCTGGACCAACATTGGACAATATCGTCACCATCCAGCGTGCAGCGCTGCGCGGTGATAATCAGGTCTATGTCGCGAATGATGACGGGACGCTGAGTGTCAGAATCGTCGAAGTCCTGTCATCGGATCGAAACCGCGTGGTAATCGGTAGCGGACTGAAAGCTGGCGAGGCGACCATTACGTCACCGATCCGCGGCGTGGCCGACGGGATGAAGATCGAGGTCGTCGATCCCAAAACCTCCGCAACGGAAGCGTAGATCATGAGCCGTATTATCCGCTGGTGGGCCTCTAACTCTGTCGCTGCCAACCTTCTCATGATTATCTGCCTGGTGGGCGGTTTGGTCAGCTACCTCACAATTGAACGCGAGCTTGAACCCTATGTCGAGTTTCCGGGAGCTTGGACCTATGTGTCATGGCCTGGCGCGTCGCCCCAGGATGTTGAAGAACAGATTGTGGTTCGCATGGAAGAGGCGCTCTCTGTTGTCGACGGCGTCAATCGAATGTGGGCTTTCGCCGGTGAAGGCGGCGGCACGGTCACGGTTCAGGGTAAGAACGGCGTCGATGAAGCCCGGTTGATGGCTGACGTCAAACGCGCGGTCGACGGGATCAATAATTTTCCGTTGGCGGCCGAAGAGCCGCAGGTCAATATTTTTCGCACCAGGGACGAAATGATCCGCCTGGCGGTCATGGGCGATGACACGGTTTCGGAACGCGAGCTGAAACGGTTTGCCGAGAAGACGCGCCGGGAAGTGGCCTTGCTCGACTATGTGCCATCCGTTGATCTGTTTGGCGTGCGGGCTGAAGAGGTCTCGATCGAAGTGTCGGAAACCGCGCTAAGTCAGTACGGCCTGACCTTCAGCGATGTCGCAAATGCGGTGAGGGGTACATCGGTCAACAGTTCCTCAGGACGAGTCCGGACAGAAATTGGATCAGTTCAATTGCGCACACGCAATCAGGCCGACAGTCAGGCCGAGTTCGAAAACATCATTGTTCGCCAGGAACCGGGCGGTGCGATCATCCGGGTCAAGGATGTCGCAACGGTCATTGACGGGTTTGAGGAAGTCAATCTGATGGCAACTGTGAATGGTCAGCGAACCATTCTGGTCCAGATCATGAGTGGACCCAGCATGGATATCATCAAGATGTCGGAAAATGTGAAAGGATATCTCGAAAAAGTTAGCGCCGATCTTCCCGACGGGATATCGATCACGGTCTGGAATGACTCCGCTGACGACTATAAAGGCCGGATCAATTCTATCACGTCGAATTTCTTCTTCGGATTATTGCTAGTCTGTCTGACGCTGATGCTGTTTTTGCGACCAAAGATCGCGATCTGGGTGTCGATCGGGATTGCAACCGCATTTGCCGGCGGGCTGGCCCTGCTGCCGCTCTTTGACGTGTCATTCAACATGATTTCAACCTTCGCCTTTCTGCTGGTGATCGGGGTAATCGTGGATGATGCCATCATTGTCGGTGAAGCGATTCATTTCAAAACCGAAGAAGGCGAAACGGGCCTAGAGGCTGCGGTCAACGGCACGAACATGGTCAAGAAGCCAGTCATTTTCGCGGTTCTGACCACGATGATTTTCTTTGCTCCCTGGATGTATCTGTCCGGTGGGACGAGTGAGTTCACCCGGGCTATTTCACTGGTCGTGATCCTGTCACTCCTATTCTCATTGATTGAGTCATTGCTGATCCTTCCAGCTCACTTGGTCCATATGAAACCAATTAGTCCGAAAAGCCGGATCATGCGCGTTCAGAAAGCGATTTCCGATAGTCTGACGACGCTGGCCAACAAGGTCTATCGTCCGATAATTACGAGAGCCCTGCACCGCCGCTATCTGACCGCGTCGATCTTTGTCGGCATTATGATCCTGTCGATTGGACTGGTCAGCAACGGTCTCGTGAAATCCGTCTTCTTCCCGCAGGGCGAATCCGACCAGATCGACATTACAGTCGAGTTGCCGGAAGGCACGCCCTATTCGCGCACCCTAGAAGTTCTGACTCAGATTCAGGACGCCGAACATACATTGCAGGAAGAAATTGCGGTCAAAGATGGTGAACTGATCGAGAACTGGTACACGCGGTCTCGCGATAATAACGTTCTGGCGCTTGTAAAGCTCGTCCCGCCGGAGGACCGGGCGCTGCAGGTCAGTGAAGCGGCTGAGCGCCTTCGCGAACTGATTGGCGAGGTTCCAGATGCGGAGAATATCTCCGTTGAATATGGGAACGGTAATAATGGTCCCGCTCTGCAATATGTTCTGAACGCTAAATCCTTTGAGAGTCTGACGGCCGCAGGCGATGATCTGATGGCTCAGCTGCGCAGCTATGAAGGCGTCTTCAACGTCGTCAACGACATGGAAAGCGCGACGGAAGAGGTCCAGTTCGACCTGAAACCTGGGGCAGAAGCGCTCGGCGTGACTGCGTCAGATGTGGCGCGGCAAGTTCGTCAGGGGTTCTTTGGGGAAGAAGTTCAGCGATTACCCCGTGATGGTGAGGATGTGCGGGTCTATGTCCGCTATCCCAGTGTGGACCGGGAATCGCTTGACTTCCTGAATTCGATCCGGATTCGAACAAGCGATGGACGGGAACTGCCCTTGCAGACGGTCGCCGACATTCGGTTTGAGCCCGGCACAAACCGCATCTTGCGGCGTGAGCGTCAACGCGCGATCATCATCTCGGCGGAAGTCGAAGAAGAACGGATTGATGAAATCCGTGAAGCGCTGGATGAGGACTTCTTCGACACGTTCGAACAGATTCATCCGACCGTGACCCGCGGCAATATCGGTCGGGCGCAAGGGGAAGCCGAGTTCCAGCAAGAACTCTTCACCTTCTTCCTGATCGCCATCGGTGTGGCCTATTTCCTGGTGGCGGTATCGTTCCGGTCCTATTTTGAACCGATTCTGATCCTGCTGGCGGCGATTCCATTCTGCTATTGCGGCATGGTCCTAGGGCACCTGACCATGGGTTACACCATGTCTTTGCTGTCGCTGCTCGGCATGTTTGCGGCGGCGGGCGTAGCGGTGAATGATAATCTCGTTCTGCTGGATTATGTTCACAAACTTCGGAATCGCGGTATGGACGGCGCAGAGGCTCTGGTCGAAGCCGGTGTGAGACGGTTCCGTCCGATCCTGCTGACGTCATTAACAACCTTTGTCGGGCTTCTGCCGCTGCTGACGGAAAAGTCGCTGCAGGCGCAATGGCTCATTCCGATTGGGATCAGCCTCGCTTTTGGTGTCTTCTTTGCTTTGTTCGTGACCCTGTTCTTCGTCCCGGCGCTCTACGGCATCGGCGCGGATATCCGTCGCTTCTTCATCTATCTGGTGAAGGGACAGAAACAGCCGCGCTTTGCTGCAGCAATTGAGGCCCGTCCCGATCCCGGGGTGCTTGCGCCGGCGGAATAATCCCCGCATCTGGCGCGAAGGGTTTCCCGGACGCTGTCTATATTGGTAGGAGCCCCTGGACCATTTTCAGGTGCTGTGTAGTTAGTATATTTGAGATTATCGATATGAGCGATGGCAATCTCTAATGAGAAATCTGGGATGACTGTTTCGTCATTCGTAATGCCGCATATCGCCATCGGAGCGATCCTAAAACGGATACGAAGCTGCTAATTCAGAGACAATGTGCGCCGCAGCGTAGTGAGAGAGAGACTTGAACTCTCGACCTCAGGATTATGAGTCCTGCGCTCTAACCAGCTGAGCTACCTCACCACGCCAGGCTCCCACAGGAGCGGCGGCAGGCGCGCGATATAAGACTAGCTATGCGAGGCGGCAAGCCTTGTTTCAGTATGAAACTCCGGCTAATGCAGCCGACATGCTCATTACAGCTCATATGATACAGCAACAGCGTTCGTCATAGTCGGTGGACGGTGCCCGGTATGGGCTAACGTCTGGCGCACACTCCCGCTATTCGGCGAGGCTTCCAGAGTCAGACGGCGTCCGCCGTCACGCCCGAGGAAGGAGACGACAATGTTTAAATCAGATGTAGAGATCACCCCATATTGGTGAAGGCCTGCGCGACAACTCATTGGCCGCCGAAAAGTTCATCCATGCCGCGCATGTAGTCGCTGCGATCTGCTTGCTGGACCAGTATGAGGCTGAGGCTTTCGCTGTCATGCGGTGATCCGGGCCCTGAATGTCGCTGTCGGCGGTGCGAATACAGATAGCGAAGCCTATCGCCACACGATCACTCTGGCCTCCCTACGTGCGGTCGAGCACCGTCTGGATGGTCATAAAGGGGCGATGCTAGACCGAGTCAATACTGTCCTGAACACTGGATATGCGCGGTCAGACTGGCTGTTTCGACATTACTCAAAAATACGCCTGTTTTCCCTCGAAGCCTGCCGCGGTTGGGTTGATCCTGACCTCGCGCCGTTGCCAATAAGAAATAGCTAAGACAAAAACATCTCAAGCGGGTCTTCGAGGCGGCGTTTCAGGTCCTGAATCATGGAGGCGGCCTCGAACCCGTCAATGACGCGGTGGTCGCAGGACACGCTGAAATTCATCACCTTGCGCTCGACGACCTCACCCTTGCGCAGTTCCAGTTTGGGGCGGATCTTATTCGGTCCAAAGATCGCGACTTGCGGGCGGTTGACGATCGGAGTCGTAACGATGCCGCCAAGCGGGCCGAGTGACGTCAGAGTTGTCGTCGCACCCTGGAAATCTGATGGCGAGAGCTGATTATCGCGCGCGCCATTGGCGAGGCGCGCAATCTCGTCGCTCATGTCCCAGATCGACAGGGTTTGGGCTTTGCGTAGAACGGGAACAACCAAGCCAATGTCAGTCTGCGTCGCGATGCCGAGGTTCAGATCGCTGAACTCAGAAATGTAATTGCCGGGGCCATCCGACCCGTCCTGATAAAGCGCATTGAATTGGGGCCACTCCTTCAGAGTCACAGCCAGCGCCCGGACGATGAAGGGCAGGACTGTCAGCTTAGACCGGGTCGGATCATTGGCGAATTTGACGTTGGCACGTTGTCGCAATGCTTCCATCTCGGTCACATCGATTTCGTCGACATAGGTGAAATGCACGACGTGACGTTTGGAGTCCTGCATGCGCTGCGCAATGACGCGGCGCAGGCCGATGACCTTGATTCGGGTTTCCCCGTCCACGGGTTCCAGAACGGTCGTGAGCAGATCCAGATCGGCATGCGTGACCTGTCCCTGCGCACCTGTAGGTTTGGCTGCGGATAGATCCAGCCCGGCATCGCGGGCGCGTTTGCGCACGGCAGGGCTGGCGAGGGGATGGAGCCTATCTCTGTCATCCCGAACGGAGCGAAGCGCAGATCCGGGATCTGTCGGTTGCGTGCTAGGGCGCGCGTCTATCCTGGAAACAGGTTCCGGCTCTGAGTCACTTTTCGACTGGGCCGGGATGACAGTTGGAGATTGACCTTCGACCGAAAACTGCACCAGCGTCATGCCAACTGCGACCATTTCGCCTTCATCGCCAGCCACAGCTGTAATAGTGCCATTGACAGGGCTGGTCAGCTCAATGGTGGCCTTGTCCGTCATCGCATCAGCAAGGGGGTCGTCTTCTTCGACCGTGTCGCCGACCTTGACGTGCCAGGCCGTGATTTCCGCTTCGACGACGCCTTCGCCAATGTCCGGCAGTTTGAAAGAATAGGTGCTCATCAGGCGGCTTCTAGTGCAGTCCGCACCGCAGCGGTAACCCGTTTTTGTCCAGGGAAGTAAGCCCATTCCTGTGCATGCGGATAGGGCGTGTCCCAGCCCGTAACACGTTGGATCGGCGCTTCGAGATGGTAGAAGCAACGCTCCTGCACCAGAGCCATCAGTTCCGCGCCGAAACCCGACGTTCGCGTCGCCTCATGCAGAATCACGCAGCGGCCGGTTTTCTTTACGCTGGTTTCAATGGCGTCGATATCAAGCGGAACGAGCGATCGTAGATCGAGAATATCGGCCGAGAGACCGAGATTTTTCACAACCGCTTCGGCGACCCAGACCATCGTGCCGTAGGCGATGAGGGTAATGTCCGAGCCTTCGCTGACGGTCCGCGCTTTGCCAAGCTCGACCGTGTAGCGTCCGTTCGGAACTTCGCCGAGTTCATGGCCTTTCCAGGACACGGACGGCGTTTCATGATCGCCGTCAAAAGGCCCGTTATAAAGCCGCTTTGGCTCCAGAAAGAGCACGGGATCGTCGCTTTCAATGGCTGAGATCAGCAGGCCCTTTGCGTCATAGGGATTACTCGGAATGATGGTTTTCAGACCGGCAATATGGGTGAATAGCGACTCCGGCGACTGGCTATGGGTCGGACCGCCGAAAATACCGCCGCCAACGGGCGTGCGGATCGTGATTGGTGCGGCAAAGTCGCCATTGGAGCGGTAGCGCAGGCGCGCCGCTTCCGATGCGATCTGATCAAAGGCCGGATAGATGTAATCCGCGAACTGGATCTCTGCGACCGGGCGCAGCCCGTTTGCAGCTATGCCGATGGCAATACCGATAATCCCGCCCTCACTGATCGGTGTATCAAAACAGCGGTGCAGCCCATGTTTTTCCTGAAGGCCTGCCGTGCAGCGAAACACGCCGCCAAAAAACCCGACATCCTCGCCAAATGTCAGCACATTCGGGTCTTCGGCCATCTTCACGTCCATCGCGTCGCGGATGGCTTCAATTATCGACATTTGGGGCATTAGCCAAGCTCCCGCTTGAACATGTCTTCCTGCTCCAGCAGCATTTGCGGCGGGTCGGCATAGACCTGTTCGAACATGGTGAAATCGTCGACCTGAGGACCGCTGTCGACCGTGCCGAGTGCTTCGGCCTTCTTGTAGGTTTCGCGTACGAAGACTTTCACTTCTTTGGCTTGTGCTTCGTGCCGATCTTCGTCCCATTCGCCGATTTTGATCAGATGAGCTTTCAGCCGATCCACTGGATCACCGAAGGGCCAGACTTCGGCCTCATTGGCGGGTCGGTATTTGCTCGGATCATCCGACGTCGAATGACCTTCTTTGCGATAGGTAAAATGCTCGATCACCGTGGCGCCACCGCCCTTGCGGGCGCGCTCCGCCGCCCAGCTGGTTGCCGCATAGACGGCGAGCGCGTCATTGCCATCTACGCGCAAGGTTGCGAGACCATAGCCCGTGCCGCGTGCCGCAAAACTCTCACCTTCGCCCATGGCAATGCCCTGGAAGCTGGAAATGGCCCACTGATTATTGACGACATTGATGATGCAGGGCGCGCGGTAAGTCGATGCGAAGTTCAGTGCATAGTGAAAATCGCCTTCCGCCGTGGCCCCTTCGCCGGTGAAGGCGGAGGCAATGCCGTCTTCATTCTTATAGGCTTCAGCCATCGCCCAGCCGACCGCCTGGATCAGCTGCGTACCCAAATTGCCCGAGATCGAGAAGAAACTATGTTTGCGGAAACTGTACAGAACCGGAATGTTCTTGCCCTGTAGCGGATCGCCGGAATTGGACAGGCACTGGTTCATCATTTCCAGCATCGACGCGCCCCGGTTGATCAGCATGCCTTGTTGCCGATAGGTCGGGAACACCATGTCGCTGTCCCGGAGCGCCTGAGCGTGACCGACCGCCACAGCCTCTTCGCCCGTGCTCTTCATGTAGAAGCTCATCTTGCCCTGGCGCTGCATCGCGAACATGCGCTCATCCATCGCGCGGGTCAGCATCATGTCGTGCAGCATTTTGCGTTTCACATCGGGGGTCTGGTTCGGAATCCACTCACCTGCCGTGTCGCCGTTAAAGCGCATCACGCGAATCAGTTTAAGCGCATGTTCTGCCGTTTCGTGATCGTCGCAGAGCGGATCTAGCCGTGGTGGTGTGTGGTTGGCCGGGACGGAGATGTGGCTGTAATCCGGCGTATCACCCGGCCGGAACGGCGGCTCCGGTACATACATACGGGACTGATTGG
Organism: Litorimonas sp.; assembly: GCA_965205225.1. Classification (GTDB taxonomy): domain Bacteria; phylum Pseudomonadota; class Alphaproteobacteria; order Caulobacterales; family Maricaulaceae; genus Litorimonas. The sequence continues at coordinate 2,040,506 of CBDBFZ010000003.1, read as the reverse complement.
TCTTGGTTTTTGCCATGAACTCGGATATGCCTTAAAAGCCGCTCGGTGCACTGTACGCCCAATTGCTGCCCACCTAAGTTACAAATACGTTGTTCGCACCTCGGCAATTGCAGAATCATTAGCAAATTATGCCGGGATGCCGTATGAAGTCCGAAAACTTCTTCGCACGGCCTGCTGGCCCGTGTGGTGCCGAGAGGACAGATCATGAAAACAACCGGTCAGATCGACAATATTGATGCCAAGATTCTGCACCTCCTGCAAGGAAATGCGGGACTATCCGTCGCAGAAATCAGCGAACAAGTCGGGCTGAGCAGTTCGCCTTGCTGGCGCCGGATCAAGCGGATGGAAGAACTCGGCATTATTGATCAGCGCGTGACCCTGCTCGACCGGGAGTTGCTCGGTCTTGATTTCGAGGTCTTTGTCGCCATCAAACTCGACCTGCCCAACCGCACCAATATGGAAAAGTTCGAGCGCGAAGTCAGCCGTATGCCCGAAGTCGTCCAATGTGCTGTCGTCACCGGCGCCGTCGATTTCATGCTCCGCATCGTCACAACGGATATGCATGCGTATGAGACGTTCCTGCGCGAAACCCTGCTCAGCATTGATCTGATCAGCGACGTCCAAAGCCGGATCGTCCTGCGGCAGGCGAAGGATACAACGGTCCTACCGCTAAATTTGATTAGCTCTGCTGTGCCGCGATATTGAGATAGCTCAGCTTTGATCCGAAATGATCGTCCATTATTTAATCGCGAAATTGATGTGCGTGATCAGCTTATTCGGCTCGGTGTCCTGAGGGGAGTTGCCGTAGGTTTCGAATGGGTGATAGCCTTTGATCACCTTGATTTCCTTTGCACGGATCATGGAATGCAGCGTCGACCAAGCATTACCCAGATGCTCGTAAGGTCCAACATGTTCCAATGTATAAAGCCGAGTGGGAGGCTGTGATCCAATTATGAAGTCGGTGGGAATATTGTCCGGCTTGTCCTCGAAAGGCACAGCTGCTGTGTAGTTGCAATGCCCCTTTGCCGGGTCGCATTTGTGATAGATGCAAAACATCTCTGCTGGATTAAGACAGGTCTGCGCGGCCCAAGGGGCGAGCCTTTCGAAATCCTGCTGCACCAGGCTCGGCATGTCATTGAGAGTGCAAGTGCGCCGGATACCGACATAATCACAGCCTGCATAATCGCGAGGGTCGAGGAAGTTCAGCTGTGAATGAACCTCTCCATCTTCGACATAGTCTTTCAGCAGGTTGAGACCCCGCTCGTAATCCATGCCGATAAAGGCCTCCATCATCCGTTTCATGAAGAACATGAAGAAGGGTAGTTGGCTGTCCATCGTCCAGGTGACTTCGGTCCCGCCCTCGACCGCGCACAGGTCCATACCGACCTTGGCGGTGGACTTGAACGGTTTCAGGAAAGTGAGATCATAGCGGGCTGCGGCGTCCTCGGTCGTATCCACAAGTGTCATTTGTCCTTCGCCGACCCGGGTCCCCTGCGAGTGATAGGATTGCCCGTCCTCCGCCACAGTGACCTCTGCGTCCGGCTCCATGATCAGCCAGGGCGACCACGCTTCCCATTCCTCCAAATTGGCAACAGTCTTGAAAACCGTGTGGATAGAGGCATCGATGACCTTTGATCGAGAGACATGTATCTTGGGCATAACCAGAACTCCATGAGCATAGCTATAAGGACGCACGGATTGTTTGACTAGAGATTGTTTGACGGTGCCATCACATGACCTTGTCCCGGGTTCGACCCGCTGGTTAGAAGCCCTCCATATCTGCGGTGACAATCTCCATCTCCGGCAGGATCATGGCGAGATCATTCTGCATCGCCGGATGGCTTTCGAGCCCGGGCCAACACATCAGATCCCCCCACGGGCCCGGAAGCGGGCCTGATGAGAGTGGACCGAAAGAAAGCGGGTCTGAAAGCGGAATGAGGATAGCATCCTCGTCTATATGAACCGGCTGATCCAGGCTCCTGACCCCGTCCGCCCATAAGTCGTCCCATAGATCATTACCCCATAGATCATTACCCCATAGATTATTATTCCAGGGATCATTATTCCACAGATCATTATTCCACAGATCATTATTCCACAGATCATTATTCATGAGTGGGTCGGGGTTCATGAGCGCCCCGTCCAGCCTGATCGTTCCGGTCCCGGGATCGGTCCCGAGGTCAGTTCTGGGGTCAGCCACGGGATCAATCCCGGTATCAGTCTTGGACCGGGCGCTTTGCGCCCCCGCAGCAGCAAGAGTGACCATCACCCCGTCCTCTACGCGCAGCTGCGCATTGCCGTCCCTATAGACATTATAGGTGACGCCGTCCTCCGTCGCCGTCCCGGTCAGGGCGAATGAACTGCCGCTCAAATCAACCCTGTCATCCGCATCACCCAGCACGTCGAGGCTTGCCGCCCCGCCCTCGCGCTCTTCGGTGACGTCAAACACGGCGAGCGCATCCAGCACCAGGCTGTTGGCGCCCGTGCCGGACAGGTCAAACACTTCGACACTATCCACGCCGGCATGACCCGTGCCCGTCAGGTCGAGCGCCAGGCCGGCTCCGTCCAGCACCAATGTGTCCTGGCCCGTGCCGCCATCAATCGCCGCAAAGTCAAGCGCGGTGACGCGGATAGTGTCATCGCCAGCCCCGCCGCGCACCACATCATCCGTAGCGATGTCTGTAAAACTGTCATCGCCAGCATTGCCGGTGAAATTATCCGCCGCCGCTATGCCCTGCGCTGTGACCGGCGTCAGGCTTTCCGTTCCCGTCGCCCCGCCATAGACGATATAGGTCTCGCCGGAATTATCCCCATTCGGGGCGGCAAAAGGGGCGCCGATGATCAGATCATCATAGCCATCGCCATTGACATCCCCCGCAGACGAGACGGACCAGCCGGAATAGTCACCCATGTCGATCCCGGTCAGGATGAAGCCGTTGGTCCCATTCAGCATGGACAGATCCAGCACACCCCCTGTGCCCGGCGCGCTGGCCCCGCCATAGACGATATAGGTCTCGCCGGAATTATCCCCATTCGGGTCGGCGGATCTGGCCGCGATGATCAGATCATCATAACCGTCGCCATTGACATCCCCCGCCGAGGAGACGGACCAACCGGAATTATCCCCCGCGTCGATGCCGTTGAGGATGAAGCCGTTCGTCCCGTCCAGCGCCGACAGATCCAGCACGCCCCCTATGCCCGGCGCATTCGCGCCGCCATAGATCACATAGCTCTCGCCGGAACTCTCCCCATTCGGGTCGGCATAACGGGCCCCGATGATCAGATCATCATAACCATCGCCATTGACATCCCCCGCCGACGACACGGACCTGCCGGAACCGTCATACTCGTCGATCCCGGTCAGGATGAAGCCGTTGGTCCCGTCCAGCATGGAGAGATTGAACCTGCCCCTTGTGCCCGGCGCGTTCGCGCCGCCATAGATGATATAGGTCTCGCCAGCTCTATCGTCCCCATTCGGGTCGGCCCCCCAGGCCCCAATGATCAGATCATCATAGCCGTCGCCATTGACATCCCCCGCCGAGGAGACGGAACGACCGGAAAAGTCAAACCTGTCAATCCCGGTCAGGATGAAGCCGTTGGTGCCGTCCAGCGCCCCGAGATCCAGCACGCCATCTGTGCCCGGCGCGCTTGCCCCGCCATAGACGAGATAGGTCTCGCCCGAATCGAACCCAATCGGGGGGGCGGCCCCAAAGGCCCCGATGACCAGATCATCATAGCCATCGCCATTGACATCCCCCGCCGACGATACGGACCAGCCGGAATAGTCAAACCTGTCGATCCCGGTCAGGATGAAGCCGTTGGTGCCGTCCAGCGCCCCGAGATCCAGCACGCCGTCCGTGCCCGGCGCGTTCGCGCCGCCATAGACAATATAGGTCTCGCCGGCGTCACCGTCCCCATTCGGGTCGGCCCTCCGGGCCCCGATGATCAGATCATCATAACCATCGCCATTGACATCCCCCGCCGACGACACGGAAACACCGGAAAAGTCACCTGAGTCGATTCCGGTCAGGGTAAAGCCGTTGCTGCCGTCCAGATCGGACAGATTGAATCTGCCCCCTGTACCCGGCGCGTTGGCGCCGCCATAGACGATATAGGTCTCGCCGGCATTACCGACCCCAGTCGGATCGGCCAAGTAAGCCCCGATGATCAGATCATCATAGCCATCGCCATTGACATCCCCCGCCGAGGAGACGGACCTGCCGGAAAAATCACGCTCGTCGATCCCGGTCAGGATGAAGCCATTACTGCCGTCCAGCGCCGACAGATCCGAATCATATCCATCCGTTACTGTGATGGCGACCGCCTGCTCTGTGTCAATTGTGCCGTCGGACGCCGTTACCACGATGTCATAGACATTATCCCCGCCATCATCGCCCGGCGCCTCAAAGTCGGGCGCTGCCCTAAAGCGGACCGCGCCCGTATCCGCATTGATCGTGAACAGGGCCGCATCCGTCCCGGACAGGCTATAGACCAGAGTGTCGCCATCCGCATCCGTCGCCGCCGCCTCATAGGCCGCAAACTGGTTCTCCGCCGTGTTGGCCGTGGTCGGCGAGGTGAAGATCGGGGCGTTGTCATTTTCATTCGTCACCCTGATGGTAACCGCCTGCTCTGTGTCAGTTGTGCCGTCGGAGACCGTGGCGATAATGTCATAGACATTATCCCCACCATCATCGCCCGGCGCCTCAAAGTCGGGTGCCTCTATAAAACTGACCTCGCCTGTATTGGCGTCGATCGTGAACAAGGCCGCATCCGTCCCGGACAGGCTATAGGCTAGAGTGTCGCCATCCGCATCCGGGGCTCTATAGGCCGTAATCCGGTTCTCCGTGACGTTGACCCGGTCGATGTTCCCGTCCGCGTCATCGTCGAAATTGGTCCGGTCCCGGTTACCGTCCGCATTTTGAGTGTAGAACTCGCTCCGGTCGGTTGTGCCGTCACCATCGTCGTCGAAATCGATCCGATTCAGGGTGTTGCTTCCGTCCGTATTCCGGTGAACCGTCCGGTCGATCGTGCCGTCATCGTTGTCATCCCATTCCACCCGCTCCCAGCGACCGTCCGCATTCAGGTGGACCGTCCGGTCGGTGGTGCCGTCATCGTCGAAGTCGTACTCAATCCGGGTTCGGTTGCCGTCATCATCAAACGTGTAGGTCTCGCTCTGGTCGATAGTGCCGTCATCGTCCACATCCCGTTCCACCCGCTCCCAGCGACCGTCCGCATTCAGGTGGACCCTCCGGTCGATATTGCCGTCATCGTCCAAATCCCGTTCCACCCGTTCCCAGCGACCCTCCGCATCTAGGTGGGCGATCCGGTCGGTAATGCCGTCATCGTCCAGGTCGGCGTCCCTCCGGGTCACGCGCCGGTTGCCGTCTTCATCAAACGCGTAGTGAGTGATCCGGTCGATCGTGCCGTCATCGTCCGCATCCAGTTCCACCCGCTCCCAGCGACCGTCCGCATCCAGGTGGACCGTCCGGTCGATATTCCCGTCATCGTCCGCATCCAGTTCCACCCGCTCCCAGCGACCGTCCGCATCCAGGTGGACCGTCCGGTCGATATTCCCGTCATCGTCCAGGTCGGCGTCCCTCCGGGTCACGCTCCGGTTGCCGCCGCTATCAAACGCATAGTGAGTGATCCGGTCGATATTGCCGTCTTCGTCCGTATCCCCATCCACCCGCACCCAGCGACCCTCCGCATCCAGATGCGCGATCTGCTCGATAGTGCCGTTATTGTCGCGGTCGAACTCAATCCGGTCGATATTGCCGTCCCCGTCAGTGTCGACCTCGAACCGGTCGGGGGTGCCGTCCCCGTCAGTGTCGATCGGGGTCCGGGTTTCCTGTGACAGGGTTGATATGGTTTTAAACATGACTGGCATAGTCCTACATTTCTCAATAGGGCATTATTTGACGATAGTGTTAAATAGTTTGGCTGTCAATTTACGTAGTTTGGCTGTTGATCAAGCGTTTCACTGACACCATCAATGGAAAGACAGAATTCATCGCCAATCGGTTGCGGGGCATCCTCGGCTCTTGCGACGGGAGCAAAGGCCAGCATTAGCGTGGCAAGGGCAGGGAGCATTGGGTTGATGGTCAACTACTGACCCAGCGGCTGGACAAAGAGTCAAACAGGCGCTGTGTGGGCAAAGTTTACAAAATGCAGGTCTTTCTCGCCAAATGCGGAGAGCTGCGCTAGGCTGATGCCGATATGCGCCAGGGCCTGATTGGGGGAGAAGCATAGCGTAACATTGGTTGGGACGCCTTCATTGGAGAGGGGCTTGCCGACCTGGTGGGTGGCAAGGCTGAGCCGTTTCGTTGCCACGTGACAGATCGACCCCGAACTCACCTCGGTCTGTCCGGCAGGCACGGTCCCCGGCTCTATCCTGATCTCTGCCTTGGTCTTGATCTCGGTCAGGATGAAGCCGTTCGTGCCATCCAGATCGGAGAGATCCAGCACGCCATTTGTGCCCGGCGTGCTTGCCCCGCCATAGACGATATAGGTCTCGCCGGCCGCACCGTTCCCATTCGGGTCGGCATCCCTGGCCCCGATGATCAGATCATCATAACCGTCGCCATTGACATCCCCTGCCGCCGACACGGACCAACCGGAATAGTCACGTCCGTCAATCCCGGTCAGGGTAAAGCCGTTCGTGCCGTTCAGCGCCCCGAGATCCAGCACGCCGTCCGTGCCCGGCGCGCTCGCCCCGCCATAGACGACATAGGTCTCGCCGGCCAAACTGTCCCCACGCGGGGCGGCCCCTCTGGCCCCGATGATCAGATCATCATAGCCGTCGCCATTGACATCCCCCGCCGACGACACGGAGAAACCGGAACGGTCACCCGCGTCGATCCCGGTCAGGGTAAAGCCGTTGGTGCCGTTCAGCGTGGAGAGATCCAGCACGTCGCCCGTGTCCGGCGCGCTCGCCCCGCCATAAACGATATAGGTCTCGCCGGCCTCACTGTTCCCATTCGGGTCGGCATCCCTGGCCCCGATGATCAGATCATCATAGCCGTCGCCATTGACATCCCCTGCCGCCGACACGGACCAACCGGACTGGTCAAGCGCATCAATGCCGGTCAGGATAAAGCCATTCGTGCCGTTCAGCGTGGAGAGATTGAATCTGCCTCCTGTGCCCGGCGCGCTCGCCCCGCCATAGACGATATAGGTCTCGCCGACATTACCGTCCCCATTCGGGTCGGCGTACCTAGCCCCGATGATCAGATCGTCATAGCCATCGCCATTGACATCCCCCGCCGATGAGACAGAATAGCCGGTCTCGTCACTCGGGTCAATCCCGTTGAGGATGAAGCCGTTCGTGCCATCCAGATCGGACAGATCCAGCACACTGTCCGTGCCTGGCGCGTTCGCCCCGCCATAGACGATATAGGTCTCGCCAGCTTGACTGTCCCTATTCGGATCGGCATAAATGGCGCCGATGATCAGATCATCATAGCCGTCGCCATTGACATCCCCGGCAGATGAGACGGACCAACCGGATTGGTCATATGCGTCAATGCCGGCCAGGATGAAGCCTTTACTGCCGTCCAGGCTGGAAAGAGCACGCTCGATCCGGTCGATCGTGCCGTCAGCGTCATCGTCAAAGTCGGTCTGGCTCACCCTGCCGTCCGGATTATATGCGTAGAACTCGATCCGGTCGATGGTGTCGTCATTGTTGTCGTCGAATCTGGTCTGGCTCACCCTGCCGTCCGGATTATACGTGTAGAACTCGATCCGGTCGATCGTGCCGTCATTGTCGTCGTCGAAGTTGATCCGGGTCCGGTTGCCGCCGTCATCATACGTGTAGATCTCGGTCCGGTCGGTTGAGCCGTCATTGTCATCGTCGAATCTGGTTTGGGTCAGAATCTGTTCGCCGTTTTCGACCCTGTAGACGTAGGTCTCGCGCCGGTCGACCATGCCATCATTGTTATCGTCGAATCTGGTCTGGACCAAACGGCCGTCCGAAAAATAGGTGTAGGTCTCGACCCGGTCGATAGTGCCGTCATCGTCCAGGTCGGCGTCCCTCCGGGTCACGCGCCGGGTGCCGCCGCTGTCAAACGCGTAGTGAGTGATCCGGTCGATGGTGCCGTCATCGTCCATATCCCTATCCACCTGCACCCAGCGACCGGCCTCATCCAGATGCGCGATCCGGTTGATATTGCCGTCTTGGTCGAGGTCAAACTCAATCCGGTCGATATTGCCGTCCCCGTCAGTGTCGATCGGGGTCCGGGTTTCCGCTTCCTCTTCCTCTTCCTGTGACAGGGTTGGTATGGTCTTAAACATGGCTGGCATGGTTCTACATTTTCAATATAGGGTATTATTTGACGGTAGTGTTGTCACATGACCTTGGCTGTTGATCAAGCGTTTCACTGACACCATCAACGGAAAGACAGAATTCATCGCCAATCGGTTGCGGGGCATACTCGGCTCTTGCGACGGGAGCAAAGGCCAGCATTAGCGTGACAAGGGCAGGGAGCATTGGGTTGATGGTCAACTACTCCCCGGCGACGGGACGAAAAGTGAAACAGGCGTCATATGGGCAAAGTTTACAGAATGCAGGTCTCTCACCATTGCGACTCGACGCCCGTGCGGACTATGGCCACTGCATGACCCGCCCGGCCCGTTCATAGATGCCCAATAGGGCTGTTTTGCTGTATGCCCCGTGTCCACGTCTGCCATTGAGGCCGCTCCCCCTTTGGGAGTCATGGAACACCACGACAACTCGCCGCCTTACGGCGAGCGGGTGTTTTCATGAGTTACGCCGCAATCAGCCTATCCACCTCACTCACCAGCTGGCGCAGGTGGACGGGCTTGGACAGGACGGTCTGCTCGGCGGCGCGGGCGTCGCTCATGGCGACGGCGGCAAAGCCCGTGATGAACATGACCTTGATGCCCGGCGAGAGGGTTTCGGCCTGTTTGGCCAGTTCGATCCCGTCGATGCCCGGCATCATGATGTCGGTCAGTAGCAGGTCGAACGCCCCGTCCGCAAATTTCAGCGCGCGCAGCGCGCGTTCACCATCGGAACAGGCGATGACATCATGACCCGCTTTTTCCAGCGCTTTTTCGAAAAACCGACGCATATCCGCATCGTCTTCGGCATAGAGAATCGTTGCCATAGTCTAATCCCAACCCTTCATCTGTCGAAGGTTATCCAAAATACCGCGCCTGAGAGCGCGAAATCAAATCCCTCATGCCGCCAGCACCGGCTCAAGCTCGGGCCATGCGTCCAAACCGACTTTCACCCTGAATAGGCTGGTGCGACTTAAAAAACCCTGACTAATGTCCAATCTTTCCGTTAAGGTTATTGAGTGATGAAGAGCTTTAACCCGCAAAAATCAACGCTCAGCACCAAAGCCACTGGCTGTTTGCGCGCTTTGAGCCCCGGCCATGATGTTAAGCGCCCGATCCATTGGCGCGCCGGCGTCATCTTCGCTTCCCCCCATTCGGGCAATGTCTATCCGCAGGCGTTTCGCGACGCCTCCGTCCTGTCAGCCGCGCAGTTACGCCGCAATGAGGACATGTTTGTCGACCGGCTGGTGTCCGGCGCGGTGGCCGCGGGCGCACCGCTGATCACGGCCCGTTTTCCGCGCTGCTATGTCGATGTGAACCGCGCACCGGACGATTTACCCCAAGGCTGGAGCGATGGCCCGATCAAAGAGAACAGCCACGCGCAGGCCGGGATCGGCGTCGTGCCGACCCATATTGGCGAGTGCACACCGATCTATCGCCGCCCGCCCAGCCGCGCCGAGGCTCACGCCCGGATCGACCAGCTCTACCACCCCTATCATGCCGCCCTGTCCGACTTGATCGCGCAGGCGCAATTCCGCTTCGGTCAGGCTCTGCTAGTGGATTTTCATTCCATGCCCGGCTTTGCGCCGATGGGATCTCGCCGTCCCGATATTGTGCTGGGGGATCGGTTCGGGCGATCCTGCCATCCCGAAACCCTGTCCGGTCTGCGCCAAATCCTGCAGAGCGAAGGCCTGTCCGTCGCCGTGAACTACCCCTATGCGGGCGGCTATGTCACGGATCACTATGGCCAGCCGGACACGGGCATCGAAGTGGTTCAGATCGAAATCAACCGCGATCTCTACCTCAATCCGATTACGCTGGCGCCGAAACGCGGCTATGATGTGCTTGCCGCCCAGCTATCAACTATTGTGCGCCGGATTATCGACACACGCGCCCTGCAGCTTCTCGCGGCGCAATAAAAGGGCCGTTGTTCGGCATCCCACCTGTCCAGAAACGGTACAAATTGTGGTCAGGCGCGGCGAATTCTGCGTCATTGACCCTGTTAGGCGAGTCGGAAAGGCCGAAATCACTACCTTTTTACGCGAATAACTGCGGCGAGGCTGGCACGGCGATTGCTCTCCTGAGAGGCGAAACGCAATTCGAGGACATATCATGACCAGCGACATTGACCTTCACGTCGGCAAGCATTTGCGCCGCCGCCGCCGCCGCCTTCTGGGCCTGACGCAGCAATCCCTCGCCGAGCAGGTCGGGATCCGGTTCCAGCAGATTCAGAAATATGAGTGCGGGGCCAACCGCGTCTCTGCTGCCCGACTGTTCGAACTGTCCGAAGCGCTTTTCGTCCCGGTGCAGTATTTTTACGAAGGTCTGTCCGAGCGCGACGCCTATCTGGGTAAAGATCCGGCCAGTATCGCCTCTGACGTGCTGTCGAAGAAAGAGACGATGGATCTGGTTCGGGCCTATTACTCCATGGGCGAAGGATCGAGCAAACATCTGCTCGACCTTGCCAAATCACTGGAAGCAGCGACGAAACCTGCTCTGCGCCTCGTCGCGCACTGACGATTGTCGACCGCCGCCGGAATAATTCCGGAATGGCGGGCTTACATATTGGCGGGCGGCGGCCTAATCGCGCTGCATGACCGCTACTTCTAACCGCCTTGCCTTTCTCGACACACTCTGCGCAGCTGCGCGCGCGATAACTCTGCCGCTGTTCCGCTCCGGCGTCGCGGCCGAGAACAAGGCCCTCAGCGAGGGAAAGCCAGGATATGATCCCGTCACAGAGGCCGACATTGAGGGGGAACGGGAACTCCGCCGCCTAATCCGCGCCCGGTTCCCGGATGATTCCATCGAAGGCGAAGAATTGCCGGACCATGTCGGCACGAATGAATTTTCCTGGACGCTCGACCCGATCGACGGCACGCGCGGCTTTGTCGCCGGCGTTCCGGTCTGGAGTACGCTGATTGCTGTGTCGCAGGACGGCGAGCCCGTACTGGGCTTGATCGATCTGCCAGCGCTGGGCCTCCGCGCGCTGGGCGATATTTCCGGGCAAAACCCCGAGGCGCATTCAGCGATCCTGATCCGGGACGATGGCTCGTCCGCCCCGCTCAAGGTTCGTTCCATCAACAAGCTGTCCCATGCCCGGCTTGGCTGCACACAGCCCTTTGGCATGTTCGGACTAGGGGAAATGGCTGCCTATAAAATCATCCAGAGCGGCGTCGCCTTCTCTCGTCTTGGCCTTGATGCCTTTGCCTATGTGCTGCTGGCACAAGGGCGAATGGATCTGGTGATTGAAGCCGGCATGAAACCCTGCGATGTGCGCGCCCTGATGCCGGTTGTCATAGGTGCAGGCGGCGTCATCACGGACTGGCACGGCGGCAATCCGAAAAACGGACCAAGACTCGTGGCCTGCGGATCCCCAAACCTGATGCCGGAGCTCTACACCTATCTCGGCCGGGCATGACCTGAGCGGAGAGCGAAATGGGATTTGATATCTCGTTATTTTGAACAATCTTAAACCTTCGCCACATTCTGCCGCATCCGCTTGCAGAACTCGCCCTTCATTCCATATCTTTCCAGAAGATTACCAATTTTCTCGTGAAGGAGTGTCCCTTGAAAAAGGCTCTAATTCTCTCTGTTGCTGCGCTCGGTCTTGTCGGTGCCCCGGTCGCCGTTTCCCAGATTCTGGTCGATACATCGGACCAGAGCGCGCCCGCGTTCCAGCCGGTGCAACTGTTCGGCAATAATAACTCGTCCATGACCTTTGATTCGCGACGTGGCGTCGTGACCATGGCTCCCCTGCTGGCTAAGGTGACGCCTGCCGTCGTCTCGATCAGCACGGTGACCGAGAGTCCCGGCAACCAGATGAATAATCAGCAGCGCGAACTGTTCGAGCGCTTCTTTGGTCAGACCCCGCGCAATCGCGGACCTCGGGCCGGGCTCGGCTCCGGCGTCATTGTTGACGCGCGCGAGGGTCTGATCCTGACCAACAACCATGTCATTGACGGTGCCGACGAAATTGAAGTTCGCCTTGAAGATCGCCGCGAATTCATGGCCGAAGTGGTTGGCAAAGACCCGCAGACGGACCTCGCCCTGCTCAAGATTGATGCCCGCAATCTCAAAGCGCTTGATATCGCAGAAACCGATAATGTCATGGTCGGCGATTATGTCATCGCTGTCGGCAACCCGTTCGGGCTGTCCTCGACCGTCACCAGCGGGATTGTTTCAGCTCTGGGCCGCAACAATCGGGCTTCACAGGATAATTATTCCGATTTCATTCAGACCGACGCCGCCATCAATCCCGGTAATAGCGGAGGCGCGCTGGTCAATTCCAAGGGCGAGCTCATCGGCATCAACACAGCGATTATGTCCCGGTCCGGCAGCAGCGCCGGTATCGGCTTTGCCGTACCAACCCGCATCATCCGGTCCGTCATGGGACAGATCAATGAATTCGGTGAAGTGCGGCGCGGCCGTATCGGTGTATTGATCGGGGATATCACGCCGGAATTGCGTCAAGGTTTGGGGCTGTCGTCCATCCGCGGAGCCTTGGTATCCAACGTCACTGAGGACAGCCCCGCCGAAAAAGCCGGTCTGGAAAGCGGCGACGTCATTATGGCCTTTAATGGTGAGGAGCTGGAAGACAGTTCCGATCTGCGCAATTCGGTTGGCCTGCTCTCCCCCGGAGCCGAGGCTGATATCACTTATATTCGCGACGGCAAACGGCGCACGACCCGGATTACGGTCGAAGCCGTTGAGGAAGACCGCGACGTATTGGACGCCTCTGTTGCCGATGATATTCCGTCGATGGAGAGTTTCTCGGGGGCTATGATCACCGGCATTCCGGACGATTTGGACCTGCGCGGCGGCGATGAAGGTGTCTATATTTCCAATGTTCGCCGCGCGTCTCGCGCCGCCCGGGCTGGGCTTGAGCAGGGCGACATCATTCGCCGCATCAACCGGACTCAGGTAACGGATCTGAGCGCTTTCCAACGGTTTATCGAAGCCAATGACGGTCCTTATGCGCTCGTCGTAGAACGGAATGGGCGAACGGTTTATCTGGGCGTGCGCTAATCCTCTGTCCTGAAACAGTCGTGGCGAGACAGGAGATCATGTGCGGCAAATCCTAACAATCACTATCATGACTTGCCTCGGGCTCGGCAACTTGCCGGGTTCACAGGCACTGACCGGAGACATTGCGGAAGAGCAGATTATATTGATCTTGGCAGAATAGGGGCGCGGCACGGCCAGATCGGAGGTATATCGTCGCCATGGTATGAGTTCAGCAACTTTAGATAAATGGCAGGCCAAATATGGCGGGATGTATATCGGATGCGCGCCCTATCCTCGGACGCTGGAGACACGACGACGATCATGTCCGGCCTCACGCCCGCAGCGCGCGGGTCGCTCGCCACAACGCAAACCATGAATTATAGGAAGACCAGACTCTCACCATGAATGAGGGATTGAAGGGTCTCAAGTCATGATGAAGAGAATCAAAACCTATGCCGAGGTCTGGCCCTATTATCTTCGCGAACACGCCAAACCGGCGACGCGGGCCTGGCATTATGTCGGCACCGCCATTGCGATTGGGATTCTGATCGCCGTTATTGTAACCGGGCGCTGGGCGTTTCTGCCTTTGGTTCTTGTCGCAGGCTATTTCTTCGCCTGGTTGAGTCACCGTTTGATAGAAAAGAACAAACCCGCCACCTTCACTATCCGCTCTGGTCGCTTTATTCGGGTTTCCGGATGTTGGTCTGTTTCTGGACGAGACAGATGGGCGCAGAGCTTCGTAAGGCGGGCGTCGAGCCTGCTCACATGGCCGAATAGACGATCCGGCCGCCTTTAATCGTGTGATGCACCCGACCGGTCATGCGCCGGTCATCAAAGGGTGTGTTTTTGGATCGAGAGAGCAAGGCGTCCGAATCCAGCACCCAAGGATCGGTTTCGCTGAAAATCACAAGATCAGCAGGCGCGCCCTCGCGGAGCCGTCCGCCTTTCAGGCCCAGCAAGTCCGCAGGATTGAACGTGATGGCGCGCAGGAACGCCATCAGATCCAACTCATCCTCTGCGGCCAGTTTCAATCCGACCGCGAGTAGTAGTTCGAGTCCGACCGCGCCCGGTGTCGCCTCTGCAAAGGGCAGGCGTTTGCGGCCAGCGCTCTGCGGATCATGATCGGACACGATAATGTCGATCGTGCCGTCTTCGACGCCGCGCAGCAGTGCTTGCCGATCCCGTTCCTCCCGCAGGGGCGGATCTAGTTTGGCAAAGGTCCGGTAATCGCCAATATCGAGCTCATTGAGAGCCAGGTGATTGATCGAGACAGAGGCCGAGACGTCAATGTCGCGCCCCTTGACCCGCCGAACACTCTCCACGGTCTCCGCACTGGAGATCAGATCGAGTAGCAAGCGGCCGCCCGTTAGTTCGGCCAGTGCCATGTCGCGTTCGGCCATAATCCGCTCGGACACCGCTGGCGCGGCCGGTAGGCCGAGCCGTGCGGAGACATCTGATTCATGCGCGCAGGTTCCGTTCGACAAGGCGGGCGTTACAGGGCTGTTGCTGATCAGGGCATTGAATGTTGCCGAATAGGCCATCAATCGCCGCATGATCTGCGCGTCTTCGACCGGGTTCGGCCCGGATGCAAAGAAAACGGCGCCGGCATCTGACATCAGGCCGATCTCTGTCATGGTGCGTCCATCGAGCCCTTTTGTCAGCGCTCCGGCAACATGAACGTCAATGTCGAGCGCTTCGCCTTTGCGCAGAATGAAGTCGACCAGCGACAGATCATCGATGATCGGCTCAGTCTGGGGCTGGACTACAATCTGCGTGACCCCCCCGGCCAGCGCAGCTTTCGCCGCAGTCGCTAGGGTTTCACGGTTTTCCTGACCTGGCTCACCTGCTTTGACCCGCGCGTCGATCAGTCCCGGCGCGCAGGTGAGGTGGTGTCCATCAATCACGTCACCGCGAACCGGGGTGTCGCCAATAGCCTGGATTCGACCGTCCTCGATCAACACATGGCCAAGGTCATCGCGGCCGCTTTCCGGGTCCATGATGCGGATATCCGTCAGGGTCAGGATGCTCATCGGACCCCCTTCGACAAGGCATGAAGAACCGCCATACGGATTGCAACACCGGCAGCAACCTGCTGAGTGATCAGAGACACATCCGGATCATCGGCGATATTGGAGCTGATTTCGACGCCGCGATTTATCGGGCCGGGATGCATGACGACGACCCCGTCCTTGGCATAGGCCAATTTGGTACGGTCCAGACCGTAATAGTGAAAATATTCGCGTTTCGAGGGGATGAAAGCAGCACTCATGCGCTCCATCTGCAGCCGTAGCATCATGATAGCGTCACAGCCCGTAAGACCGGACTTCATATCGTGAAACACGTCGATGCCCCACTGATCTGCATCGGTCGGAATTAGGGTCGGCGGGCCGACAAGGCGGACCTCAGCGCCCAGCATGTTGAGAAGCTGTACATTGGACCGGGCGACGCGGGAGTGCAGAATGTCGCCGCAGATCGCGATCCGGATACCGGAGAAATCTCCGTCGAACGCCTGACGCAGTGTGAGTGCGTCGAGCAGTGCCTGCGTCGGATGGGCATGCATACCGTCACCGGCGTTGATTACAGAGCAGGAAACTTTATGGGCAAGCAATGAGGGTGCGCCGGAACAACCATGACGGACG
The DNA here is from genome assembly GCA_965205225.1 of Litorimonas sp. Classification (GTDB taxonomy): domain Bacteria; phylum Pseudomonadota; class Alphaproteobacteria; order Caulobacterales; family Maricaulaceae; genus Litorimonas. Next base: position 2,024,568 of record CBDBFZ010000003.1, on the reverse strand, counting down.
ATCAGCAAGTCTGGCGTCATCGCATTCAGGGTTGTCGCTGTATCAAGCAGGGTTTCACCTTTTTTGACTGACGAGTTACCAATCTGCATTGAAATAACGTCGGCGCCCAGGCGTTTTCCGGCCAGTTCGAACGATTTTTCCGTCCGCGTCGAGTTCTCGAAAAAGAGATTGACCAGTGTTTTGCCAGCGAGGCTCTCGCGCGGGCCATGTTTCTGAACGTCGAGATCAGAATAATGCGCGCCGAGCGCCAGCAGATTTTCAATATCGGCACGGTTGAAATCGGAAATATCGAGGCAGTGCTTCTTTGTGAATTCATATCCCTCGAATGGGCTCACAAGGGTCTCCGGGTCAAAACTCTTCGGGTCTTAGAAAGGCTGAGCGGGCAAGTCAATTAAACGCGTAACCTGTCGAGCACGCCTTGGAGAATATATCCCGCCGCCAGAGCGTCGACCTTTTCCGCTCGTTTGGACCGCCTGACATCGGCTTCGATCATGTTGCGCGTGACGGCTGCAGTCGACAGACGTTCATCCCATAGAAAGATCGGGAGGTCGTCCAGACGCAGAAGATTATTGCAGAAATCTCGAACCGACTGGACACGTGGCCCCTCCGATCCGTCCATATTCAGCGGCAGGCCGACAATCAGGGCCGTACAGTCATTTATGTGATAATGCTCCAACAGCTGCGCAGTATCGGGTGTGAATTTCTTGCGCTTGATGGTCAGCAGCGGCGTCGCGACCAACCGGGTACGATCTGAAATCGCTAGGCCCAGCGTCTTCGTCCCGGGATCAAGGCCGAGCAGCGCACCGGATGATGCTGCCAGCGTGGAAAGATCGATCAATGCCATGGGCGAGCGCCCTAGCCGGAGACCTGCATCGCGGCAAGCTGCTGCATCGTCGTGCCGATCAGTGTCAGGCTGAGAAGGATCGATATCAGAATACGGACCCAGATCTTTGGAAACCGTCGCCAAAGCACAATTGTCCCAGTCAACACGAGCCCGGCTTCGATCAGCGAGATCCAGCGCGCATGCAGATCGCTTTCCCAGTAAGAAACAGGGCTAAAGAAGCGCCAATCGCTGATCGGCCAGAAATGGCGGTAGGCGTCATGGCCGTGGACGGGCATATCGACGGCGATGTGAAGCAAGGCCGCTGCGGCGAAGACCATCAGCAATGGACCCCATGAAGTCTGTCTGTGCCACCAGCCAATCAGCAATAGTGCCGCATAGATGGGGACGCTGTTGAACAGGGCGATCCACGTTTGCATAGGCGCTTCGAAATAATGCTGATCCCAGATCGCGTCCCAGTCGCGGCCAAGACCCCAGCGTTGCCACGGCGTCCAGAGAAAGATGATGACGTCTGGAATTAAGGCCCCAGATAAAACCCAAAGGTTTCGCGTCCGTGCTTCGGGTCGCGACAGGGCTGCTAACGCCACGATGGCATGAGTGGGCGTATTCATGGCCTCAGCCTACCCCTTAATGGCGTGAATGCCTTGATAGGTTTTTTGGTAATACGCTTCGATGGCCTGATTGTCCTCGTCAATATCCCCGGTCAGAGGCCAAAACTTGTCCAGAATGACCCGTCTGCTGGGGGCGTGGACACCAACCAGGAACACGGGAACATCTGCTGCATAGGAAATACACAGATAACCCTTGCGGAATCCCGTCACCTTTGACCGGGTGCCTTCAGGCGTAATGCCCAGATGGAGTTTATTGCGTGATGCAAAGGCGTTTGCGGTTTGTTCGACCACGTCCTGAGCAGCCTTGCGGTCGATCGATACGCCGCCCAAGGCGCGCCAGAGCGGGCCGAGCGGCCAGATAAAGGCTTCACGTTTCATCATCCAAGACAGGCGGAGATTCCAGCCGAGCATCACGCCCATCGCCAGTCCCAGATCCCAGTTGGAGGTATGCGGCGCGCCAATGGCAATGAGTTTCGGGACATTGGGCCAATCGCCCTCAATGCGCCAGCCCATGAGTTTCAGCAGAGGGAGTCCCATAGCCCGCGTCATGCGATTGCCCTGACGCGGATAGCTCATCTGCTGCGCCGGAGAGCAGCCGAGCGTGTCGGATGTAGACGGGTTCGTGGACTTCATTGCACCCAAACTATCATGAATGATCCATATTCACCAATGACAAACACGTGCAGGCTGCCGGGTCTGATGACCGTACTGATTAGAACTGATTCTCCGGATTCACGCCGACCCAGGTGGCATCGACATAGTCCTTGATGGCTTTCGCATCGACATCGATATCTCCGGTCAGCGGAAATTCACGGTCCAGCACAATATGCTTGTTCGGACCGTCAAAGGCACAGATGAAGACGGGAACATTCGCCGCATAGGCAACACGCAGAAACCCGGTTTTGTAGTGGTCCACCTTGCCGCGCGTTCCTTCGGGCGGGAAGCCGATACAGATCCGGTCATTGTCTTTGAAGATTCGGGTCAGCTGTCGCACGACATTACTGCCTTTGCTGCGGTCGACTGGGTAACCGCCAATGGCGCGAAAGATCGGGCCCATAGGCCAGAAAAACCATTCCTCCTTGATCAGAAACGTATATTCGAATCCACTGGCCAGCATGGCGAGCGACGCTACGATCGCGTCCCAGTTGGATGTATGCGGTACGCCGATAATGACGAATTTCGGCGCGTCCGGCATCCGGCCCCTGAGTTTCCAGCCGGTCAGCCTGAGGCAGAAAGAGCCGAGCCAGCGCGAGACGGCATTGCCCATACGGGGAGAATGCGGAGACATATGTGGATTGTCGTATTTCATGACGAGGTGCCCGATAGCGAGGCGCTTTGAGTCTTTCAACGTCTATGAGCGTGCAGAGCGCTTGCGAGCCGCTAGCCGCATTGGTAACGGGCGTCGTTTCAACCTTTGGAGAAACTCCGTGGCCGAACCAGAAAATGGCGTCAGCCGTGACGATGTCAAAAGGATCGCCCGACTTGCGCGTCTCCATGTCGAAGACAGTCAGTGCGGTGCGATCGCAGATGATCTGAACGGGATTCTCGCCTGGATCGATCAGCTCGGCGAAGTCGATGTCGAAGGTGTCGAGCCCATGACCTCCGCTGTCGATATGCGTGCCCCGATGCGTTCTGACGACGTTACGGCGGGTGGCATCCGCGATCAGGTGCTGGCCAATGCGCCCAAATCTGAGGACGGCTTCTTCGTTGTTCCCCGGTCGGTGGAGTAGACCATGAGCGACCTCACCAAAATGACACTTGCGAGTGCGCTGGACGGCATGGCTGCGGGCGAGTTTTCCTCTGTCGATCTGACCGAAGCGTACATCACGGCCTGTGAAGCGGCCCGCGGTCTGAATGCCTTTATCACGCCGACATTCGATCTGGCGCGGCAGCAGGCTAAGGCCTCTGACGCCCGCCGCGCATCCGGCACGACCGGAAAGCTCGAAGGGGCACCTCTGGGTATGAAGGATCTGTTCTGCACGGAAGGGGTGAAGAGCACGGCGGCCTCAAATATCCTCGGTGATTTCACGCCGACATACGAATCGACCGTGTCGGCAAATATGAAAGCCGATGGCATGGTGATGCTGGGTAAGCTGAACCTTGATCAATTCGCGATGGGATCCGCGAATGAAACGTCGTTCTATGGACCTGTCATCAATCCGTGGCGCGATGGTGAAGACCTTGTACCGGGCGGCTCGTCCGGCGGTTCTGCCAGCGCAGTTGCCGCCGATCTCTGCCTCGGCGCGACGGCAACGGATACGGGTGGGTCCATCCGTCAGCCAGCCAGCTTTACCGGTACGGTTGGAATCAAGCCGACCTATGGCCGCTGCTCGCGCTACGGCATCGTCGCCTTTGCCAGCTCGCTCGATCAGGCCGGGCCGATTGCCAAGACGGTCGAAGATGCAGCGATCCTGCTGGAGTCCATGACTGGGTACGATCCAAAGGACAGCACGTCGCTGAACGAATCCGTACCGGACTGGCGCGGTGCCTGTGGCCAATCGGTCAAAGGCCTGCGCGTCGGTGTGCCGAAGGAATATACGATCGACGGCATGCCAAAGGAGATTGAAACCCTCTGGCAGCAAGGCGTCGACTGGATGCGCGATGCAGGCGCGGAGATCGTCGAAGTCTCGCTGCCGCACACAAAATATGCGTTGCCCGTCTATTACGTGGTGGCCCCGGCGGAGGCCTCGTCCAATCTCGCGCGTTATGACGGCATGCGTTACGGCCTGCGGGTCGACGGTGAGAACCTCGCCAACACCTATGAGCGCACTCGCACCAAAGGCTTTGGCGATGAAGTCCGCCGCCGCATCATGATCGGGACCTACGTTCTGTCCGCGGGCTATTATGATGCCTATTACCTGAAAGCGCAGAAGGTCCGCACCAAGATTGCCGATGATTTCCGAAGCGCGTGGGAGACGTGTGACGTGCTGCTCACCCCAACCACGCCGTCAGCGGCCTTCCCGGTCGGGCGTAAAATCAATGACCCGATCCAGATGTATCTCAATGATGTCTTCACCGTGACGGCGAACCTCGCCGGATTGCCGGGAATTTCCGTCCCGGCCACCCTCGACGGCAACGGCTTGCCACTCGGCTTGCAGGTGATTGGCCGGCCGCTGGATGAGAGCACAGTGTTCAAGGCGGCAGAGGCGCTTGAGAAGGCGGCAGGGTTTACGGCCAAACCTGCAAAGTGGTGGAGTTAGACTATGTTCACCGCCCCCAGAGTTGCTGACAAGAAAGACTGGTTATCCGGAGAGACGGGTGACTGGGAACTCATCATCGGGCTGGAAGTCCATGCGCAAGTCGCGTCCAAGGCGAAGCTGTTTTCCGGTGCGCCGACCGAGTTCGGCGCGGAGCCGAATACGCAGGTGAGCCTTGTCGATGCCGGATTGCCGGGCATGCTGCCGGTTGTGAATAAATTCTGTGTTGAGCAAGCCGTGCGCACGGGTCTGGGCCTCAATGCACAGATCAATAAATTCTCGCGATTCGACCGGAAGAATTATTTCTATGTCGATCTGCCGCAGGGCTATCAGATCAGCCAGTTCGAGTTTCCAGTAGTGGGCGAAGGTAAAATTGAAATCACCCCCGAAGACGGTGAGTCTGTGACCGTTGGGATTGAGCGGCTACATCTGGAACAGGATGCAGGTAAGTCAATCCATGATCTGTCGGTGGGCGAAACCTATGTCGATCTGAACCGCTCCGGTGTTGGGCTGATGGAAATCGTGTCCAAGCCGGATATGCGCTCCGCCGCTGAGGCGTCCGCCTATGTCGATGCACTGCGCCAGATCGTGCGCGCGCTGGGCACGTGCGACGGCGATATGGAGAAGGGCAATCTGCGCGCGGACGTCAATGTCTCCGTCCGCAGTCCGGGCGGTGAGTTGGGCACGCGCTGCGAGATCAAGAACATCAACTCGCTGAGATTCATTCGCCAGGCGATCCATTATGAAGCCCGCCGTCACATCGAAATCCTCGAAGCGGGCGGGACGATCGATCAGGAAACGCGTCTGTTCGATAATGTGAAGGGCGCAACCCGGACCATGCGATCCAAGGAAGATGCACATGATTACCGCTATTTCCCCGATCCGGATTTGCTTCCACTGGAACTAACAGATGAATTTATCGCGCGGATCAAAGCCGATCTTCCGGAACTCCCCGAAGCGCGTAAGGCCCGCTTTGGGGTTGAATATGGTGTGCCAGCTTATGATGCGGGCATACTGACGGCGGACAAGGCGACAGGCGACTATTTCGAAGCCGTGGCATCCGGCCGTGACGCCAAGATCGCCTCCAACTGGATGATGGGGGAGTTATTCGGCGCGCTGAACAATGCCGAAACCGCACTGGAAGACAGCCCGATCAGCGCCGATGCGCTGGGCGGCCTGATTGATCGGATTGCCGACAAGACCATCTCCGGCAAGATTGCCAAAGATGTCTTCGCCAAGATGTTCGCAGGTGAGGGGACTGCGGACGCGATCATCGAGCGCGACGGCCTGAAGCAGGTCACCGACATGGGCACGATCGAGGGCTTTGTGAACGAGGTCATCGCGGCCAATCCAGATCAAGTCGAAAAGGCGAAGCAGAACCCGAAACTGCTCGGTTTCTTCGTCGGGCAGGTGATGAAAAAGAGCCAAGGCAAGGCCAATCCGCAAGCGGTTAATCAGCTGTTGCGCAGCAAGCTGGGACTTTGATTTACGCGCGTCATCCGACTCTTGTGTCGCGTGATCTGGCTGTCGCGGGCGGAGTCTGCACAATGCTCATTGTACACTGGGCTCTCGCGCATGTTTTCCGCATGCTCCATAGATGGGCCATCAGCATCGCTCTGGCGGTCGGTGTGCTGGAGGTATTGGTTCTGCATTATCTGCTCGCGCGTAAATGGATGGGTAAGCGATGAAACTGCGCGAAGGACCGGCATTTGGTGCACTCATCATTGGGATGGGCCTCGCATTTCTGATGAATTCGAAAGGCTTTCCGCTCTGGCAGTCTATCGGGGCAGGGACAGTGATCGGCGCGGTCGACTATTTTTTTATTGTCTTCATTCAGGAGCGCTTCCGTAAATGAGCTTCACAACTGACCCGTCACCGTCCGTCACCGATGCCATCCTGTCGCGCATCACGGTTCGAGATTTTCTGGACACGCCAGTCCCGAGCGCTACGCTCACTACTCTTCTCGAGCCCGCCCTGCGCAGCCCGTCAGGTGGTAATTTACAGCCATGGAATATCCATGTCATGCAGGGCAATACTCTGGCTGAGTTCACCCGGATCGCGATGGAGCGCACATTAAGAGGGAGATCAAGAAGAGCCCACTTACCGCGCCTATCCGTCCCCACTGTGGGAGCCGCACCGGTCCTGGCGCTACAAGCTGGGCGAGGATATGTATGCGCTGCTGGGCATTCCGCGGGATGATAAACCGGCCCGATTGCGATGGTTTGCAGAAAATGCCCGTTTCTTCGGCGCGCCCGTCGGCCTGATCATCACCGGTGATATCCGGTTTGAGATGCCGCAGCATATGGATATCGGTATTCTGCTTCAGTCGATCATGTTGCTGGCGCGTGAGCAGGGGCTGCACACGGCGCCTCAAGGTTGGTGGCGCAATTGGTCGTCAGTCTGTCACGAAACGCTTGACATTGCTGACGGTCAGCACGTGCTGGTGGGTATGGCGCTCGGCTATGCCAACCTGGATGCTCCGGTCAATGACCTCTATGCGGACCGCGCGCCGCTGTCAGATGTGGTGAAATTCTACAAATAGTCAGGAAAATTCGATTTTTTTGTAACCGAATAATGAACTGACATACTTGATCAGCTTGGCGACGACCAGCTTAGCGACGGCCCTCTCATATTTCACGCCGTAGGTTTCGACGAAGAGATCGAAGGCCGCGATAGCGGCGGGCGCGGAAGCAGCGTGATTGAAGAAGTCTAATCTGTCTGCGGGCCAGCTTCCAACAACCGTGCGAGACCGCATGCGCAAGAACATCCGAGCCTGCCTTTATAACGATAAGCAAGATCAACGACCCCAGAGCGCTCTGATTGCCCTCCGACCAGAAAGAGGTCGCCGACCAAAATAGCAACATGCATGATGACGACCCAGCCATAGGGTTTGAAAGTTTGCTCATTGATGGTAACGTCTTTATATTCCCACATTTCCGTTTTCCAAACCAGTGCACGATGAGCGAGAAAACATGGCTGAGCGACAGGCCGACGACCACAATGATGATATCGAAACAGGCTGTAGGCAGGTCGAACAAACTGTTCAGAAACATCACATGCCCGAAGTTGAACAGGCCGATAATGACCGTTTCCATCCAGTAAATCAGCATCAGAAAACCAACATGGACACCTCGAAGAACGGGTTTTTTGGGCCAGTATAGAGGCGAATTTTATAGTCGGCTCTCAGGTCAGGCTTCATAGAGTGACGAATGCGTGTCCACAGGCGTATTTTGGCATGATTTAGGCCTGCATAAGCGGGGGGATCCGGATTTTGAACAGAATCAGGCTATGGGCTGTCGTCGCTCATGGAAAACGAGGCGGCGGAAGTTGTAGCTTAGGCTGTAGTGAAGAGTTAACTTTTATTTTCTATAATGTTCCTTCATTTTGTCAGGAGCGCACATATGTCTGGTTATCAGGAACTTACGGATGAACAATGGAGCCGTTTAAAGCCTTATTTGCCTTATGGGAGCACAGGGAAACCGGGTCGCAACGCCAATAACACTTTTCATTGATGCTTTGTTGTGGATGGCCCGTTCGGGCGGGCGTTGGCGCGATTTACCCGAACGGTTCGGGCGTTTTGACAGTGTCAAACGGCGTTATTATCTCTGGGTTGAGGCCGGGGTTTTAGAAGATGTCTTTAAGGCCTTGCGCACTCACGCTGATCAAGAGTGGCTGATGATGGATGCCACAATTGTGCGGGCGCATGCCCAATCGGCCGGGGCGCGGCATAAAAAAGGGGGCCTGATGCCCATGCATTGGGGCGTTCCAAGGGCGGCTTGACGACAAAAATACATGGGCTGACAGATGCATTGGGTTTACCTCTGCGCCTGATAGCAACGGGCGGGCATTGTAGCGAAATGACGCAAGCCGCCGCCTTATTGGCAGGGTTTAAGGCGGATCATGTCTTGGCGGATAAGGGCTATGATGGCCGGTGCGTTATGGAAGCGGTGAATGAGACTGGGGCTATGCCCGTATTCCGTCCCGAAAAAATGCGCGCAAGCCAAGGCAAACTGATATGGCTTTGTATAAGGAACGTAATATTGTCGAGCGTTTCTTTGGCTATCTCAAACAGTTCCGGCGTGTGGCTACGCGATATGACAAGCATATCCAAAACTATATGGGCTTCGTCTATATCGCAGCTATCAAGATCTGACTCAAATGATTAATTCTTCACTACGACCTAGCTTGGCCATGGTGATCCGGCCAGCGGCCCTGGCCGATTGAGCGCCTGGCCGATTGAGCGGATCGTGATCGCCATCGGCCCTTTCTCATATCCGAAGACATGTTCAACACAGGCACGGATGGAGGAGCGGGTCGCATTGCCGCGCCGAATGTGCTTTGCCATCGGTTTACCGCGGGGCTTCTTTCGATGGATGTTTGAACGATAGCCCTGCGCTTTCAGCCAGGCTTCGTTTCTGGCTGAGCGATAAGCTGTATCCGCCCAAACAGACTTTGAGCTGTTGGTGGCATCCAGAACCGATGCCAGTTCGTGCCCATCATAGCGGGCCGCATGGGTGCAGGTCTCTCCCCGGACAAAGCGCCATTTCCGGTCAATACTGATGTGGTTCTTGTACCCAAAGTGAGGGATGGAAATGTCGACAAGGCCTGCGTCCTGTTCCCCTTCTGCGGTCTTTCGCGCCCTGGAATAGCTGACCACCGCTCGTGCGTCGGTGTCTTTCTGTGCGGCCCTGGCAGGATCGCCCGCGCCAGATAGCGGACGCGCTTTCACCCGCCCTGGCCCGCTCTTTCTCTTCTTTCTTCATCCGTTGGCGCGGCGCTGACACCAAAGTGGCATCCACGATCTGACCTCCCGTGGGTTTGTAGCCGCGCTTGCAGAGTTGCTCTTCAAAAGCGGCAAACAGAGATTTGAAAGCACCAGACTGGGTCAGCTTTTCCTGGGTCAGCTTTTCACGCAACAGCCAAATCGTCTTTTGGTCCGGGGTCGGTTCACCGATCTGAAACCTCAGAAACCGCAACCAACTTAAACGATCCCGGATCAGAAATTCCATCCGTTCATCACTCAGATTGTGCATCGACGCCAGAACAAGCACCTTGAACATCGTGACCGGATCATAGGGTGGCCGACCGCCCTTGGCGCGAACACCATAACCGAGGGCTTCCATCAGAACAGTTCGGAAAGCCTCAAAGTCCACATGACGCTCCAGCGCTTCAAGCGGATCACCTGTCGCCGATAAGCGAGCAAGATGATCCGACAAGTCAAACAATCCAGGCGCGTGCATCATAAAATCCTCCCACAACCAGTAAATCAGATCATACCACAAAATGTACGGTTCTTAGAGGCCTCCACATTCCAACCGAAAGCGACTACGCCGATGAGCGGAATGAGATTGATGACAATAAGAAAGATGACCGACGGACATTCCAGAATGTAGGACCAGATCTTCCCTTCAATTATAGTTGTCATGGCGCCCTCCCCGCTCTGCTCAGTGCAGTAAGACATCGGCGTAAGGGCTAGACTGTTCAGAGCAAACGGCGGCTTTTCATCGCGGCAGCAATCGTGCCGTCATCCAAATAGCCCAGTTCGCCACCAATCGGGACGCCATGCGCCAGACGCGTGACGGGTACACCCGTCTTTTCCAGATGTTCGGTAATATAGTGCGCCATCGTCTGCCCATCCACGGTCGCATTCATCGCCAGAATGACTTCCTCGATCTCGCCCGCATCGACACGGTCGATCAGAGACGCAATATTGAGGTCTTCAGGCCGGATGCCGTCCAGCGCCGACAGTGTTCCGCCGAGCACATGATAAGTGCCGCGGAATGCTCCGGCTCTCTCCATAGCCCAAAGATCTGATACATCCTGAACCACGCAGATCAATGTGCTGTCACGTCCCTGCGCTTGGCAGATGTGACAGGGGTCGGACGCATCCACATTGGCACAAATCGAACAGGTCGAAATGCGCTCCGCAGCTATATTCATTGCTGTCGCCAAGGGCGTCATCAGGCGATCCGGAGCCTTGAGAAGATGCAAGGCGGCCCGGCGCGCCGAGCGCGGGCCGAGTCCCGGCAGTTTCGCCAGCAACGTGATCAACCGATCAATCTCGGGCGAAACGGATGGGCCAACCATGGGCGATCCTTGAAAGACAATTCCGGCAAACGAAGCTGAGCCGACAGGAATTGGATGTGGGGATTCGGTCTTCCTTTACAAGAATTTACTCGCCCGGAAAGATTATCACATAGGGTGCCCGGATGGATAGTCACACATGGTGGATGGGGCCGGCATTGTGATTGACCTGCCAAGGCCCACTTGCGACACACGCCATATGCAGGCGCCCCACGACTTCAGCGAAGAATGCAGTGTGATCGACGCTCTGCTCTCGAATCTCTCTGATGCTGACTTTGATCGCGAGACGGCTTTCAAGGCGTGGACAATCGGCGACATCGTCGAACATCTCCACCTGTTCAACATCGCCGCTGAGGGCGCCAAAGTGTTTGCAGCGTTCTGCGCCCGGATCCTGCCCGACATGGCGAAAGGGCACCGAGAATTGCAGCGCGCCTGGTTTGGCGAAACATCGACCTCGGAAACCTATCGCGCGTGGCGGGATCTCTACCCAGACATGGCGGCTCGCTTTACGACAGCGGATCCTGGCATAAGCGTGAAATGGTTCGGGCCTGACATGTCCGCTCAGTCTTGTATCATCGCCCGGCAGATGGAACATTGGGCCCATGCGCAGGCAATCTATGATGTTCTAGGTATAGGCCGGAACAATGGTGACCGGTTGAAGAATGTCGCCCATATTGGGGTGACGACCTATTCTTGGAGTTTCCGGGTCAATGGTTTGGAACCACCCAAGCCAAAGCTCTATGTCTATCTTACCACGCCGAGTGGTGCGATCTAGGAATGGAATGAAGCGCAGTACAGCAACCGCATTGATGGATCGGCGGAAAGTTTCTGCCAAGTCGTCACTCAATGCCGCAATATTGGTGACGGTGATATTGACCTGAAAACTGTGGTAGACACCGCAAAACACTGGATGCGCATTGCCCAATGTTTTGCTGGCCCGCCAGAGACACCACCCGGTATCGGAACGAGGAGACGCATTGATGCATAGTTTCAGAACCGTCTCGGACATTCGCATTGAACGTGGCGGCACAGCGCGTCTTGACGCTCACGTCGCGGATCTGCCGCGCAACAAACGTATCGCTGTCATCACTGATCAGGGCGTGCGCTCGCTTGGTCTGCTCGATGCCGGACTCGCCGCACTCCGGGACGCAGGCTATCAGGTGATGATTTTCGACGATGTTGCCGCCGATCCGCCCGAAAATGTGGTGATCACAGGGGCAGATGCTGTACAACAATTCGGGGCCGGCCTCGTCATCGGATTTGGCGGTGGATCCCCGATGGATACGGCTAAACTCATCGCCTTTCTTGCTGACAATGATATCACCCTGCCCGATATATACGGAGTCGATATCGTGCAGGGATCTCGACTGCCCTTGCTGCTGATCCCCACTACATCTGGCACCGGATCGGAGGTGACCAATGTCGCGATCATCACCACCGACAAAGGATCCAAGAATGCTGTCGTATCCGATCCGCTCTATGCTGACAGAGTTCTTCTCGATGCCGACCTGACGCTGGATCTTCCCGGCCACATCACGGCAGCCACGGGTATCGATGCAATGGTACATGCGATTGAGGGCTATACCTCGGTCCACCGCAAGAACCCGATTAGCGATGCGCTCAGCCTGTCCGCTCTGCGCAAACTCACCCGCGCCATTGGCCGGGCGGTAAATTCGCCCGGCGATATTGAAGCCCGCGAAGATATGCTGATCGGAGCCATGCTGGCCGGGCAGGCGTTCAGCAATGCCCCTGTCGGTGCCGTGCACGGCCTTGCCTATCCGCTGGGTGGGTTCTTTCATGTTCCGCACGGCCTTTCCAACTCCCTAGTCATGGTCGAGGTGTTGAAGTTCAACGCACAGAAAGACCGCGCCAAAACATGGTACAGTGAAATCGCGACCGATCTGGGGGTCGGCGACACGCCGGGCGCGCTCATTGACGACATTCTTCGCCTTCAGGACGATGTTCGCGTGGCCCGGCGGTTGCGCGATGTGAATATCAACGAAGATGCAATCCCGATGCTGGCAGACGACGCGATCCTGAAGGATCGTGTCCTGCGGAATAATCCGCGCGAGATGACCCGCGCCGACATTGTCAGAATTTACGAAACCATCGCGTGAGACGCACCTCTGAAAATAAAGTCCCGGGGAGACTGCAGCTGGAAACACGCGCCGATTACGCCTGTGGCCTGAAGTTTCCGACGCGTTGGAATGATAATGACGTCTACGGCCACATTAATAATGCGGTCTATTACGAATATTTCGACACAGTTGTGAACCGGTGGCTGATCGATAATGGATTGCTGAGGATTTGAGAGAGCGAGACCATTAGCCTCGTCGTTGAAACGGCTTGCAGCTATTTTACCCCTCACATTTCCGGAACCCGTTACGGCAGGGCTGCGCATAGTTCAAATCGGACACAGATGTGGAAGGTCAGTAGGCCAGTTTCACGCGGATGCAGGATGGCAATCTCGACGACTGGAAGATCATCGGCACAGCCCATAAACAGGATTTTAACCAAAAACGGCGAACCGTTTCATTGGCATGCTGCGCCAGCCCTAAGACGCCAGGTTTGGCTTTGCCTGTTATCAGCTTCGGCATGCGAACAGTGTGTCGGGTCCAGCCCGTTTCTCATTGCGCGTCCATGACCAGAAAATTTGCCCGACTGAACTCAGTTGAAAATCTTTAAATTTCAATGTATTCGTAGCGCAGCGAGGCATTTGAGCGCATCATTAGTTATTGGTTACGGACAAATTGTGGCCGTCGGTTTTCGTAATTTGTTATGGAATGGGTACCCAATAGCCAACATCGGGTTGCCTACTGTGACACCCCCTGCGCGGCGCGATCTGGGGACTTGCTCAGATCCATATGGATCGTGTATGTTCCCCATATGTTCTTTCTCATTGCAAAAGTGCCTCAGAATGCTGCAAGATGCTGCAAAAGGGGAGTGGCGATGGCAGCTAAGAATCGAGTTACAGTCAATCTTGAAGACAAAGAATACGAAGCGCTCATTGAAGTTGCGGCGAGAACTGACCGCTCGATTGCGTGGGTTGGAAGGCAGGCCATCGTGAAATTCCTAGCGTCCCAAGAGCGGGAAGAAGTGCCTCGCCTAGCAACGGCAGAGGCTGGCGGCGCTTCGTTCGGAAAACCCAAGCGATGAGATATCTCGGCGGTAAAATTCACCAAGGAGATTGTCTCGACGTAATGGCTGATTGCCTAATCAGTCAGTCGATCTCATCCTTTGCGATCTGCCATATGGCACCACGCAGAATAAGTGGGACAGTGTAATTCCACTGGACGCGCTTTGGGAACTGATCTGAAAACAGCTATAGATGCTGTAGAGAAAGACTTTCATGACTCGTCTGATCCTTTAAAAAACGATCATACTCAAAGCGCCGCCTAAACATGTGTGGAAATTTTGACAGAGAAAGACCGCCTGGCCATCTGGTTCCACGAAGGGGAATTTGATCTTGAAGCCAGTGGGGTCTACGCAGTCGTCACCAATACGCTTGGTAAGAAGGAGACGCGGTTATGCTGGGGTGAAATTGCCGAGTTTGATCCACCCCAGACGCTCGTTCATACGTTCACGCATCAGGATCTGAAAGGAGTCGAGATGACGTGCCGCTGGGTGTTGGCGCCTATGAAGGGAGTGATGCTTCTTTACCTGAAACATAGCGGGTTCAAGAAAGCGGTAGACGGATTTCTGCAAGCGGGTCATCACGATGTTGGCTGGGACGATCATTTTGCAAGGCTGTGCCGGGTTGTGTCTTGATGCCATGATCACAGCGCGTTTATTCAAGCTCAACACTCAATCACATTTACCGCCAGTCCGCCTTGGCTGGTTTCTTTATATTTGCTACTCATATCCAGTCCCGTCTGCCGCATCGTCTCAATGACGGCGTCGAGACTGACGATCATCTGGCCGGGGGCGTGGAGGGCGAGGCGGGCGGCGTTGGCGGCTTTGACCGCGCCTATGGCGTTGCGCTCGATACAGGGGATCTGGACCAGCCCGCCGACCGGATCGCAGGTCAAGCCGAGATTATGCTCCATGCCGATTTCCGCCGCACTGGCGACCTGTTCGGGGCTGCCACCCCAGACCGCGCAGAGCCCGCCCGCCGCCATGGAACAGGCGACGCCAACTTCACCCTGACAGCCCATCTCCGCACCGCTAATGGACGCGCGCTGCTTGTAGAGTAGTCCAATTCCGCCCGCGGTCAGCAGAAAGCGCCGTGTCTGTTCGGTTTGCCGCGTGCCGTCTTCATTATGACAATAATGGCGGATGATGGACGGGATAATCCCGGCGGCACCGTTGGTCGGCGCGGTCACGACCTGACCGCCCGCGGCGTTCTCTTCATTCACCGCCATTGCGTAGACATTGAGCCAGTCGAACAGAGCTTCGCGTTCATTGGGCGGGGCAGAGGTGAGTTTTTGCCACAGTTTGTAGGCGCGGCGCTGCACTTTAAGCGAGCCGGGCAAAAGACCGGACGCCGAGAGGCCGCGATCGACGCTCTGCATCATCACGGCGGCGACGTGGTCGATCCGGGCGAGCGTTCTTTCGCGTGGACGTTTAGCGTCTTCATTGGCGAGGATGATCTGTGCGATGGGCAGGGTTTCCTGCTCGCAAATTGTGAGCAATTCCTCAGCCGAGCTGAACCTATAGGGACTCGCGTCACCTACACGGACCAAATCATCCTTTACGGGCCTTGAGAGCTGAGCGTGACTGGCGATGAAGCCGCCGCCGGTTGAATAATAGGTGCAGTTGTCAAGTTTTTTGTCTCTCGACCAAGCGATCATGACCATTTCATTGGGATGCAGCCGGGTCGGAGTTTCGTAATCGACCGTGACAATGACCTGCGGCCCATCTGGCACGCGCCCCGTTTTTTCCATTTCGTTCAGTGCGGCTTCAGCCTTGGTCATGTCAATCGTCTCTGGCACGAAGCCGAGAAAGCCAAGTTTGGCCGCGCGGAACGTGCCATGTCCGTCGCCGGTGAACGCAAGACTGCCGCGAAACACCATCTCGATCCGGTCGGGAGTGAATGCCTTCTTTGTCAGGCGGCGGCGATAGCACGCCGCGATACGCATCGGGCCCACCGTGTGGGAAGAGGACGGCCCCACACCAATCCGGAATATGTCGAGCACGGACAGCATGGCCTGCTAATAGACGATTTGGACGAATTGGGAACCCGTAACGGTCCGTCAGGGTCAAACGGAACACCGTCCGCTTCGCATTTGCGCTGTTTGATTTCGTAATGGTGCAGATACGTGGAGAATGTGTCAAGGTCCTGATTCTTGCGCAGATGTGAGGGGGACAGGTGGCCGGGCAGGCGGATCTGATTACCGAATCAGAAAAGCCAGTGCCTCGAGCATTATGAGGACGTCTTCATCACGGATCAGTCTCTGCTGGAACATATCCCGTCCTCATTCTCACGCGGCCACTCAGTAGAGTTCGATTATTGCCGAAAATGAGGCGAAATGCGGGCACGATTGGTTTCAGGAGAAACAAGACCACAATAACGAGGAGATCAAGATCACGGTTTGTTAAAAATCCGCGTCTTTTTTCGCGGTTTCGTAGTCTGTAAGCGCCTCAAGCCACTGATTTTCCAGTGTATCGATCAAATCGACAGTGCGTGCTCTGTCCTGTCCGAGATGTGTGGCTCCATCCGGGTCGCGCTCGAAAAGACCTGGCTCGGTCAGTTTTATGTCGAGCCGCTTTATAGCTGCATTGTATTTCTCAAGATCTCTCTCGAAAGTTGCAGCTTTTTTCTTCAGCGGAGCGAGCGCTTTGCGAGCATCAGCTCGCGCTTTGCGTTCCTCTGCTTTGGAGGGGCCGGTATCGACCTTTGGTTTTTTGCTAGGTCGCACGCGTTCAACCTGCATGTTCCTGTAATCGTCCAGCGTGCCGTCATACGGCGTGACGGTTCCATCGCCGACCATCCAAAGACGTTCGGTTGTGGCTTGCAAGAGGGCCCGGTCGTGACTGATCAACAGCACAGCGCCCGAATAGTCGTTCAGCGCACGTACCAACTCTTCACGGCTGTCAATATCGAGATGGTTTGTGGGTTCATCGAGTACCAGCAAATGCGGTTTATGAAACCCGATCAGAGAGAAGATCAACCGTGCCTTTTCTCCGCCGGATAGATCACCGGCGGCCGTTTCGGCGTTTTTGGCACCCAGGCCGAATTGCGCCAGACAGGAGCGGCGTTCCGCTTCGGTGGCATCAGGCATGAGTTTGACCACATGATCATAGGCAGATGCGGATTCATTGAGAGCATCGACCTCATGCTGAGCAAAATAACCGACCCGCATTTTTCTGTGCGCGCGGATACGTCCGTCCTGCGCTTGCAGGATACCTAGTAACCCCTTGGCGAAGGTTGACTTACCTTCACCATTGCGTCCCAGAAGGCCGATCCTGTCATCAGAATCAACAGTCACATTGAGGTTTCTCAGAACTGTCGTTTCGCCATATCCCAGAGCGACCTCATCGAAGCGAACCATGGGCGGAGATAACAGGTGCTCAGGTCCGCTCAGGTTGATAGGGGCGATGGGATCACTGACCAATGTTGCGATGGGCTCCATCTTTTCCAGACGCTTCACCCGACTTTGTGCCTGTTTGGCGTTGGAGGCCTTTGCCTTGAACCGGGTGATAAAGGCTTCAAGTTTGCGGCGCTCATCCTCCTGTTTGGCAACCAACGCCATGTCCAGCCGGTTGCGCTCGGCGAGGCGGCGCTGGAACTGTTCATAGTTGCCGGAATACATCTTCATCTTGCCATATTGCAGATGGGCGATGTGCGTGACGGCCGTGTTGAGGAAGTCGCGGTCGTGTGAAATCACGAAGATAGTTCCGCGATATTTGCGGATATGGGTTTCCAGCCAGAGCGCGCCTTCAATGTCAAGATAGTTGGTCGGCTCGTCGAGCAGCAGTATGTCCGGCTGCGCGAACAGCATGGTGGCCAGTGCGACGCGCATTCTCCACCCACCGGAAAAGTCTGCGCAAGGACGCAGCTGGTCCGGCCCGTCAAAGCCAAGGCCTGACAGGATCAAACCGGCCCGTGCTTCTGCCGTATAGGCGTCGATATCGCCCAACCGCGTATGAATTTGCGCAATGCGCATGGGGTCGGTCGCCGTTTCGGCTTCCGCCATTAAAGCGAGCCGTTCCGTATCCGCCGCTAGAACGGTTTCCATGAGGCTTTCGGGTCCGCTCGGAACTTCCTGATCAACACAGCCTAGACGCATATTGCTGCGCATGGTGATTGATCCGTCATCCGGGGCGATCTCACCCTTTATCAAACGAAACAGGGTCGATTTTCCGGTGCCATTACGTCCAACCAGCCCGACTTTCTGGCCCTGGTCTATAGTGAGGTTCGCCTGTTCGAAGAGCGGTCGGCCCTCTATTCGGAATGTCAGATCATTGATATGAAGCATGGCTCAAAAATGTGCGATTAGCGCGCCGCTAACATGGCTTGAATTGCAGGTCATCCCGGATTAGGGGCCGCGCAAATTTACTCACAACCTCAGAAGGCCCAACAGCCACAAAGGAATGTCCAAATGGCCGTGCAACGCACTTTTTCAATTATCAAACCTGACGCCACCAAGCGTAACCTCACGGGCAAGGTCAACGCAATGATTGAGGATGCCGGTCTTCGTATCGTCGGCCAGCGCCGCGTGCAGATGACGGACGCTCAAGCCAAGCGCTTTTATGAAGTTCACGCCGAGCGCCCCTTCTACGGTGATCTCGTCAAATTCATGACGTCCGGTCCTGTTGTCGTGCAGGTTCTGGAAGGCGAGAACGCCATTGCAGCCTACCGCAACGTCATGGGCGTTACGAACCCGTCTGAAGCCGCAGCCGGTACGATCCGCGCAGCTTTTGCCGAATCTATTGATGCGAACACGGTTCACGGTTCAGACGCGCCAGAAACGGCAGCCGAGGAAATTGCTCAGTTCTTCACGGAAGATCAGATCGTCGGTTAAGCAAGCCTCTCATAAAAAAACAAGGGTCATGCCTAGTTGATTGGATTTTCTCTGAAGTATCGTAACAGGGTTTTGTACTTGTCTTCAAGCCTGTGATTATATCTCCATTCCGTTTCCTTCAGGTGTAGATGAAAGGTGTGTTTTGGAACGCCCTTAAACTTCGCTAGACGCACCTTGGCCAGCCCCCAGAAGCCTTCGATGCCGTTGATGTGGGTTGGGCCCTGGGCGAACTCGTCCCTGGAATGATCTACCCGATAATGACCATAGCCTATATCGACCAGTCCGTTATAGCCGCGCCAGCCATCGGAGTTGATGATGGAAGACGGGTTAACCCTACCCCGGATAATCCCCTGTAGGGTGGCTCTGGAGCAGTCTGGCACGATCTCGGTATAGACCCGCCCGGCCCGTTCGTAGATGCCAAACACGGTGGTCTTGCCATAGGCTCCGCGCCCGCGTTTGCCCTTGACGCGGGTTGCGCCGAAATAGCTTTCATCAACCTCGACCACGCCGAAGAAGGGTTTGTCCGCCTCGCAGGCCCAATGGATGCGTTCGCGAAGAGCGCGGTAGATCCGGTTGATGGTGTTACGGTTAAGCCCTGTCAGTTGGGCTGTTTGCAGGGCTGTCAGATCAGCGGCGAAGCAGCGAACGCCCCCCCGAATTTTGCGCTCGGACAGATGCGAACCTTTTGAGTGATGATTTTCATTGCATACAGTGACTTAGATCCTATGCGGAGCCAATCAAATAGGCATGACCCAAAAACAAAACCCTGCCTCAAAAAAGACGGGTTTATCAGCAATCTGAGCCCCCTTTTCGGGCGGCTTTTTATGCAGCGAACCATTCAGTCCGCACGCAAAGCCCGGACAGGTGAAAGTCCTGTCCGTACACGGTTTGGCTTGAGCGCCGCGTAGCGTCGTCCGATGACAGGGAAGCGGAACGACGGAGCGACAACGTATGGTTCAGGAAAAGAAGAGCAAGCGGTTGGAAATCCGGCTCGGATATACGGAAAAGCAGGACTTTGCGGAAGCCTGCGACAGCCAGGGCGATACGCCGTCTGGGGCGCTGCGGCGGTTTATCCGGGGTTATGTGAGGCGG
Organism: Litorimonas sp.; assembly: GCA_965205225.1. Lineage (GTDB taxonomy): Bacteria > Pseudomonadota > Alphaproteobacteria > Caulobacterales > Maricaulaceae > Litorimonas. Next base: position 2,004,779 of record CBDBFZ010000003.1, on the reverse strand, counting down.
GCCGACGCGGACAATTTCTCGTCGGCTTGGCGGGCGCGAACGCGCAAGCGCTTCTGGCTCGTGGCCCTGGGTAGCTTGAGCGCGGCCTTACTTATGGCTACTGGCGGAGTCTGGGCTTTGGGTCATCTGTTGATGTTGAGCGATCCGACAGATGACGACATATTTACGGTTCGCGACATCGACGGAGACGGCACGCTGAGCACCATCGAACACGGCTTGTGGCCAAGCCCAGACGACGTGCCGCACAGCGTGATGCGTGTGCTGGACCTAGACGCTTCGGGGACGATTTCCCGCGACGAATTCGTTAGCAAAGGACGGATGGTCTATACGGACGATGGCAGCATTCTGACGGATTCGACCAAATCCGTGCCGGAACTGACGCTGGTGGAATTCGAATTCGATCTAGAACAGACAACCTCGGGCATATTCGAGGATGCCATCGTCAATTCGGGCGATCTCGACCGTCTGGTCATCTGGTTTCCGGACGGTACAAATGCCAAATTCGAAACCGATGTGGAGATCAGAAGCGGGTCGAACATAACTATTTTGTCTGATACGGCGACCTTCCCCTCTTCAGTCAGCGTTAAGCCTGACGAGGACGGAAAAATGATCGCGCGCCGGAACTGACCGGCTTTCAGTCCGGCAGGAAAAAGGCCGCCCTATAAGGGCGACCTCCGCGTTCTTCGTCGAGATTGCCGCTTAGTGAGCGATGACAGCCAACAGCAGGAGTGCGATGATGTTGGTGATCTTGATCATCGGGTTCACGGCTGGGCCGGCTGTATCCTTATAGGGATCGCCGACCGTGTCGCCCGTGATGGAAGCCTTGTGGGCTTCCGAACCCTTACCGCCGTGATGACCATCTTCGATATACTTCTTGGCATTGTCCCATGCGCCGCCGCCCGCGGTCATGGAGAGAGCCAGGAAGAGGCCCGTGACGATCACGCCCATCAGCATCGCGCCGAGCGCGGCCAGCGCCTGTCCGGTTCCCGCGATGAACTGGATCGAAAAGAACAGCACGATGGGGGACAAGATCGGTAGCAGAGACGGCTTGATCATTTCCTTGATCGCAGCCCCGGTCAACAGATCGACAGCCTTGGCATAGTCCGGACGGGATGTGCCCTTCAGGATGCCCGCATCCGCCTTGAACTGACGGCGGACTTCTTCGACGATCGCGCTGGCTGCGCGGCCAACGGATTGCATTGCCCATGCACCGAACAGGTAAGGCAGCAAACCGCCGATAAACAGACCGACAATCACGTAGGGATTGGTCAAGCTGAAATCGACTGTAACGCCGGAGAGCGAATTGCCGTCTTGCGCGCTGAAATACAGGATGTCCTGATAATAGGCGGCAAAAAGCACGAGCGCGCCCAGACCGGCGGAGCCAATGGCATAGCCCTTGGTCACGGCCTTGGTCGTGTTGCCAACGGCGTCCAGCGTATCGGTCGTGTTGCGCACTTCCGGATCCAGTTCTGCCATTTCGGCGATACCGCCCGCATTATCCGTCACCGGACCGAAGGCGTCGAGCGCAACGATCATTCCAGCGACGCCGAGCATGGCCGTGACCGCGATGGCGATGCCATAAAGACCGGCCAGGCTGAAGGTGATAATGATGCCCGCCACAATGATCAGCGCCGGAATAGCGGTTGCTTCCATTGAGACGGCGAGACCTGCAATCACATTCGTGCTGTGACCGGATTCAGAGGCTTCTGCCACAGACTTCACCGGGCGATATTTCGTGCCGGTATAATATTCGGTGATCATCACGATCAGGCCGGTAATGACCAGACCGACGACAGAACACCAGAACAGATCCATGCCTGTGAACGGCGTGCCGACGACCTCACCGTACCCGCCAAGCACATAATGTGTGACCCCGGCGATGAAGGTTACGGACAGAACGCCCGTGGCGATGAGGCCTTTATAAAGCGCACTCATGACATTGGTGGAGCCCTTGCTGAGCTTCACGAAGAATGTGCCCGCAATCGATGTTACGATACAGGTTGCGCCAATCGCCATCGGATACAACGCTAGAACGCCGACACTGGCGAACAGGATCGAGCCCAGAACCATGGTGGCCGCAATGGTCACGACATAGGTTTCGAACAAATCAGCCGCCATACCTGCGCAGTCGCCGACATTATCGCCGACATTGTCCGCAATGGTCGCCGGGTTGCGGGGATCATCCTCGGGGATACCCGCTTCGATTTTACCGACGAGATCGCCGCCAACATCTGCACCCTTGGTGAAGATACCGCCGCCGAGACGTGCAAAGACTGAAATCAACGATGCGCCGAGCGACAGGCTGACCAGCCCGTCAATCACGCCGCGTGCGTCCGCAGCCATTGGGCCTGTCAGGATCATGTAATAGACGGCCAGACCGAGCAGAGCAAGACCCGCCACGAGCATGCCCGTAATGGCGCCGGCCTTGAAGGCGATGTTCAGGCCCGCGCCCAATGAGTCGCGCGATGCTTCGGTCGTGCGGACATTGGCCTGCACGGACACCAGCATGCCGACATAACCGGCAATGCCGGACAGAACCGCACCGATGACGAAGCCGACCGGAGCGATCAGGTTCTGGAACAGAACGAATAGCAGGATGGTCACGAAGACGCCGACAATGGCGATCGTCTTATACTGTTTGTTCAAATAGGCTTTCGCGCCCTCCTGGATCGCGCCAGCGATCTCGTTCATGCGTTCATTGCCGGTACTGGCCTTCATCAGGCTGGCACGGGTGATGATCCCGTAAAGCACAGCGATCAACGCCGCGCCGATGATAAGATAGAGTGTCATGTTTGGTCTGGCCCCAACCTTTGGCGGTCAGGTCTCCCTGAGTTTTCAAGTCCTGAAGTTGGCCGCCGAATAGTGTCCCGGTCAATCGGGCTCAAATCCAACGCTTCCCCTCGCGATATATGAAGTTGGCCGCTCCTCCTCCCCCTTATTTACTGGTGGACTGCGCTTCCCTTCGCGATGGCGCGTCCATGGCGCAAAACCGTCAAACTTTCAAGACAGTCTCGCGACATTTCAGCCAGGCTAGGCGCGATGGATCTTCAGACGCCCCGGATGATAGCAGTTGAGATTTGTACCTACACTTAACCCATGAAAATGAAACCGTGGAAGATGAGGTCTAGGACTTGCGGTTTGACGTACCTGTTCTGCGAAAGCAGGCTGAGGCGGCGTCGGGTTTCATGAATTTCATCTCTGAAACCTTCGGCCTTTTCTTCGCAGTCGTCTTTGTCGTCTACTATCTTCAGGCCTTGACAATCAGATCGCTGTTGCTGCGAAACCTGATTGTTCTGACAACGTCCTATATTTTCTATGGATATTGGGATTACCGCTTTCTGGCGTTGATTGTCTTTTCCTCGACAGTCGACTTCGTCGCCGGACATTTGATTGATAAATATTGCGGGACATGCAGATCGTCCTGAGTTCTGGCCGCGTCAATTCTCAGCAATCTCGCCCTGCTAGGCTATTTCAAATATGCTGGCTTTTTCGTTGATAGCTTCCGGAACATGGCCAAATCTCTAGGTATTTAGACCGATCTGACGACACTGTCGATCATCCTGCCGGTGGGGATCTTTCTACACGTTTCAGTCCATGTCCTACTCAATCAATGTCTATCGAGGGCAAGCGAAGCCAACTAAGGACTACCTGGCCTTTCTCGCTTACGTATCCTTCTTGCCTCAGCTGGTCGCGGGTCCGATCGAACAGGCGTTCAGGTTGTTGCCGCAATTTCTGAATCATACGCGCTTTACACCGGATGGATTCCGCTTTGGACTGCATCAGATCATCATCGGCTTCTTTAAGAAACTCGTGCTGGCCGATAATATCGCGCCCTACGTCAACTCGGTCTATGCATATATTAGCAGCGCCAGCCCGACAGATTTCACGATCGAAACCATCGGTTTTGGTCTTCAGATCTTCCTCGATTTCAGCGCCTACTCACATATCGCCCGCGGAACCGCTGTCATATTGGGGCTCGAATGCTTCCGGATTCATCAGGAACAGGTCGAGATTGGCCTGTGTGTCGAACAGCCATACCACATTCTTGTAACGCGTCACATAATCGGATCGTCCCTTGACTGGCTTGCCAGCATGAAAGCTGACAACGTCATACCCTTCAACGGCAAAGTCCTGTCGCCAGGACGTATAAATCTCCGGCTTTTGCGTGGCAGCCTGAGCGGTGCGAACAGTGCTGACAAAGCCGCCTGGGAACGAACACGCGCCCCAAGCTGTGCAAGCTGGCTAAAGAGAACCTATCCGGGAGACAGCGCGAAGTACGTGTCGCATGAGACTATATATCGAAGCCTCCATGTACAGGCACGCGGTGTTCTGAAGAAAGAGCTCATGGCTCACCTGCGGGCCAGTCGTCGCACGATCCGTCGATCACGTCACACCAGCCTCAAGCGAGACGGCTTGGGCCAAATAACCGAGGTTGTCTCCATCCGTGAACGACCTGCAGAAGATCGTGCGGTACCCGGTCATTGGGAAGGCGATTTTATAGCCGGGTCAAAGCAGAGCTTTATCGCCACACTTGTTGAGCGTCATTCGCGCTATGTCACGCTTGTTAAAATCGCAGGGAAAGAAACTGCCCAAGGAGCTCTACAAATCCCTGACATGGGACAGAGGGTTTGAGATGTCAGCGCATAAGCAATTTACTATGGGGACGGCTGTAGATGTCTTCTTCTGTGATCCATATAGTCTGTGGCAACGTGGCTCCAACGAAAACACCAATCGACTGATCAGGCAATACTTACCCAAAGGCATTGATCTATCGATTTATAGCCAAGCGAAATTAAATGGGATAGCAAGAGCTCTCAACGAGCGTCCCGGAAAGCCTCTCGATTATGAAACACCGGCTGAGCGGTTCGACCAATGTGTTGCGACGACCCGTTGAACCCACACTATATATTCCGGCGTCTCGAAACTCACCATGACATGGGACTGGGGCCGAAATTATAAATCTCGTCTGGCTAAGTTTCCTGCACGACGCGGATCAAATTGATTGCGTCCGTTAGACGACGTGGCTGTGTGAAAACGGTTAGTTTTTTGTGATATAGTTCCGGTGATTGAATCGGAGGTTTATTGTGAAGCGCTTTATTGAAGGCCAAGATCGAAATCAGTCCATATTATTTCCTGAAAGTCTGGACGAGTATATCGATGAAGATAATACTGTTCGCGTCATTGATGCCTACGTTGATGAACTAGATTTACTCTCAATGGGTTTCGAGCGCGTCCGGCCCAAGGCGACAGGCCGTCCCGGTTATCATCCGTCTATTTTGCTCAAGCTCTACATTTACGGCTATCTCAACTGTATCCAATCTAGCCGTAGGCTTGAACGCGAAGCGGGGCGTAATGTTGAGCTTATGTGGCTGACGGGCAAGCTTGCACCTGACTTCAAAACGATTGCTGACTTTAGAAAAGACAACGGCACCGCTATCCAATCAACCTGTTCTCAATTTGTGACTCTTTGCCGTGACGTTGGTCTGTTCGCGCGCACAATGGTTGCGATTGATGGAGCCAAGTTCAAGGCCGTGAACGCGAGAGAAAAGAACTTCACACGCGGCAAGCTCACGCGGCGCATCGGCCAGATTGAGCATTCTATAGAGAAATACCTTCATGCACTGGACGCGACGGATTTACAGGAAGGCGAGGCCGCTGAGGCCAAGACTGAACGCCTCAAGGAAAAGATTACGTCAATGCGTGAGAAGATGGCTGAGCTTCAACAGTTGAAAGATGATCTCGCCGCGTCTTCTAAGAAACAAGTATCCTTAACTGACCCGGACTCAGTGGCTATGGCGACCAGCACAAAGGCTGGTATGGTGGGGTATAACGTACAGACGGTTGTCGATACCGAGCACCATCTCATTGTCGCGCATGAGGTAACAAACACTGTCTCTGACAAAGTGCAGCTCACAAAGATGACGAAACAAGGCCAAGCCGCCATTGGACGAAAAGACATTACAGTCTTTGCAGATCGTGGCTACTTCAGCGGTGCAGAAATTATGGCGACTGAGAAACTGGGCGCTACAACATACGTGCCCAAGCCTTACACATCTGGCTCTAAAGCCGCGGGCCGCTTTGGCAAACATGACTTCCTCTATCAGCCCGAAGACAATAGTTACCAATGCCCAGGTGGTCAGAAGATGACCTATCGCTTCATGTCAGTTGAACAGGGCAAGGACATGCAAGTTTACTGGCCGGACGAATGCGCGGCCTGTCCCGTCAAAGCCAAATGCACGACGGGGAAACAACGGCGGATCAAACGCTGGGTCAATGAGGACATCATCGACGCTATGTTGACGCGATTGAATGACCTCCCGGAAGCCATGGCCATCCGAAGGGCGACGGTCGAGCATCCGTTCGGGACGCTGAAGTCATGGATGGGTGCCACGCACTTCCTGACCAAACGCCTCAAAAACGTCAAAACAGAGATGAGTCTATCGGTTCTAGCTTATAATATCCGCCGGATGATCAGCATGTTCGGAGTGAAGAAACTAATCCGGGTGATCCAAGCCTAAGGGGAAAGCTTGTCCTAAATTAAATCCACTGAAATCGACGCATTGCCCAGGCTGTTTTCACACAGCCACCGACCATAATGGAAGCGGCCATCGCCCTCATGCGGATCGACATAGAGATGGTCGATGCGGGACGTATTGAAGGACGAGCTGCGGCTCTTGAGACCGTGAACAATATATCCCTTGGCGAGCAGGATCTCCGCCAGATAGGCGCCGACCTGTCTCGTAATACTGGTGATCAGTGCGGTTTTGCTCATTGAATCCTGACCGTTAACAGAGACGTGTCGCCGTGACGAGATAGGCTATACAGTTCCCGCCACGCCGTGCAATATGTCGTCCATGAGCGAATCCGACAGGCTGCCACGACCGAGTGCTGACCTAGATGCGACGTCAGTGGCCGATCGCATTTGCGATCTCGTGCGCGAGAATGGTCCGACCTCGGGATATCAACTCTCGGAATGGTTTTCGGATATCCCGCCAATCGATTTATGGCGAACCTGTTACACATCGAACCGGATCCGCGTTCGTAACTGTGCGCGTTACTATCTGCGTTATGACATCAAGCGAGACAATATGCTCCGCCTGTCGCCGTCCATTCTGCGTGATTTCCTGACCTTCAGCCTGATCTATCTTCCAGAGCAGAGCGTGGCGGCGGTCGAAGGCGGGACCTTAATGGCCAACAAGTTCAGAACGATTTCCCTGCGAAAACTCAGCCGCGCACGGCAGGCTTTACTGGAACTCAGTTCTGACCTGAAGAAAGAAATCAACGAACATTGCGTTGTCTTCCTATCTGGCGATATTGCCTATTTTCTCGCTCACGATACGTGCCGGATGCATGCGACGCTGGATGTGCCGGTCAATGGATCCGATATCGATATCATTATCGTCACCAACCATGCTGCCGACCCGGTTAAGATCGACGCGATTGAGCGAGAGTTTCTCAAGGTAAAACGCCTGTTTCTGATGATGCCATCCGTCCGCGAGGAGCTCGATTTTATCGTCAAACCCGTCGACAAAATGTTGGAGCAGCTCGCCTATCGCGACATCCATGAGAAAATCGCGTCGAAGGTCCTCTATGAAAGCTACTTCCTGATGGGCCGAGTGGATATCTACGAATCGCTGATGCGCAATCTTGACATCCGGGGAACCCTCGCCAAAATCGAGGCTGATTTCGAAACGGCCCTTGTCGATCGCAAACAGACAATCCGCATAATTCTGTCTCTATCGCCAGAGGATAGTATCAAAGACAGTGAAGTCGCGTCTCTCTTCTTTGCCTCGCAGGAGCGGCTGGAGTTTCAGTAACCAGCGACTGGCGTGGTCTTTATGCACCCTGGCTTACCCTTGCATTCACAACGTCCAGCACCTCCAGAACCGCGTCTGGAATATTTGTCCCGGGCAGGAAGACGGCTTCTGCGCCCATGTCTCTGAGCGTGTCTATATCTTCGGGCGGGATGACACCGCCGACAATGATAAGGATATCGGAGCGGCCCTGCGCCGCGAGTGCGTCCCTCAAACCCGGCACCAGCGTCAGGTGACCTGCGGCAAGGGATGAGGCTGCAACAATGTCGACATCGTTCTGAATGCCCAGTATTGCTGCTTCCTCAGGCGTCTGAAATAGCGGCCCGATGACAACATCGAAGCCAAGATCGGAAAAGGCCGTCGCAACAACTTTCTGGCCACGGTCATGGCCATCCTGACCCATTTTAGCGATCAGGATTCGCGGCTTTCGGTCTTCCAGTTCGTAAAAGGCTCGCACGCGGGAGAGCGCTTCAGCATAGGCTGGGTTGCGGGCATCAAAGGCGGATGAATATACGCCAGTAACACCCGCGGGCTTGGCTTCGAAACGACCATAGACTTTTTCCAGCGCGTCAGAAATTTCGCCAACAGTCGCTTTTTTCTGAGCTGCATCGACGGCGAGCGCAAGCAAATTCCCGTTACCGGTCCCCGCTGACCGCGTCAGTGCGTCGAGCGCATCGGCGACAGCGCCCGGGTCACGATCTGCTTTCAGCTGTTTCAACCGGGCAATCTGGCCTTGGCGGACGGCAGCATTATCAATCTTCAGGATCGGGATTTCACGATCCTCGTCCATGACATATTTGTTCACGCCGACGACAGTCTGCGCGCCGCTATCAATACGTGCCTGCGTACGGGCGGCGGACTCCTCGATGCGGAGTTTTGGAATACCGGCCTCGATCGCTTTGGCCATGCCTCCCAATGCTTCCACTTCGCGTATATGGGCCAGTGCCTTCTCAGCTAACTGATGCGTCAGCGCTTCGACATAATAACTGCCACCCCATGGATCGATCGTTTTCGTGTGGCCGCCCTCCGTCTGCAGGAATATTTGTGTGTTACGCGCAATCCGGGCTGAAAAATTTGTCGGCAGAGCCAGCGCTTCATCGAGCGAATTGGTGTGCAGGCTTTGCGTATGACCATCGACAGCGGCCATCGCTTCAATATGCGTCCGGCCGACATTATTAAACACGTCCTGTGCCGTCAGCGACCATCCGGATGTCTGGCAGTGCGTGCGCAGCATGGTCGACTTCGGGTTTTCGGCCCCGAAAGGACTAATCAGCTTGGCCCAGAGCAGCCGTGCGGCACGCATCTTCGCGACTTCCATGAAATAATTCATGCCGATGGCCCAGAAGAAAGAGAGGCGCGGCGCAAAACGGTCAATATCCATCCCGGCGGCAAGGCCCGTGCGGATATATTCCAGCCCATCGGCAATGGTATAGCCCAGCTCAATATCCGCTGACGCGCCCGCTTCCTGCATATGGTAGCCGGAAATCGAGATCGAGTTGAATTTGGGCATGTGCTCGGACGTGTACGCGAAGATATCGCCAATGATTCGCATGCTCGGTACAGGTGGATAAATATAGGTATTGCGGACCATAAACTCCTTGAGGATGTCGTTCTGGATCGTGCCTGAGAGTTTCTCCAGCACGACGCCCTGTTCCTCGGCGGCGGCACTGTAGAGCGCGAGAATCGGTAGGACCGCACCGTTCATTGTCATCGACACGCTCATCCTGTCGAGTGGTATACCGTCGAAAAGAACCCGCATATCGTAGATGGAATCGATGGCCACGCCTGCCATACCAACATCGCCAAGCACACGTGGATGGTCCGAATCATAACCCCGATGCGTCGCTAGGTCGAACGCGACCGACAGGCCCTTTTGTCCTGCAGCGAGATTGCGGCGGTAGAAGGCGTTGCTGTCTTCCGCTGTCGAGAAACCCGCATATTGCCGGATGGTCCACGGCCGCTGGACATACATGGTCGGGTAGGGGCCGCGCACATAGGGTGCGAGGCCGGGATAGCTATTGAGATTGTCGAGGCCGGTCACATCGCCCGGGCCGTAGGCCGTCTTGATCGCGATCCCCTCGGGCGAGTCCCAAGCTTCCCCGGAGCGATCAGAAGATAGTGCGGGTCCAAGCGGAATTTTGGTGAAGTCGAGAGTCATTGGCGAACCTCCGGTGCAGGGACATCGTCGGTCGGATGTAATGTAACCCCAAGAATGGGGTTTTCGCGCTCTGAACGCTCCACAGTTGCGCTATCGCAGTCGGCATTGAAAGACCCGCTTATCAGATAGGGCTGGATCCCTCCGTCGCTTTCAATCTGCTGGAACTTGGACCAGGCCGCCTGGGCCAGATCCTCGGTCAGTCGCTCGTGGAAATAGCTGCCATAGGCGGGGTCCTGAACCTGACCGAGATGACTTTCTTCCATCATCAAGAGCTGCTGATTGCGTGCGATGTGGTAGCTGAAGGGTGCGGTGCTGCCGAGGTGGCGATCGTCCGGCGTGTCCGTAAAGGGACGGAGAGTCAGAAAGTCCGCCCCACCCACCACGGCACCAAACCCTGCGTTCATCGTACGAAGTAAGTTTGTCCATGCATCCTTGTTCTGCATCATGCGCAAGGATGAGATGGCATGGACCGGAAGGGATGAGTCTTCGATACCGAACGCCCCGGCAATGCTGGAATAAATGCGCCGAGCCGCGCGGATTTTGACGATGTTGAGATGCGCATCTGTTCCGACACTGAGGAGGACACTCATATGCGCATGAATAATTGGCCCATGACGCCGAAACCCTTCTGCTGTGGTGGCTGCAAACCCGGCAAGTTCCAGAACGTCGGTGCCGCCCGCTTCGTTGATGGCAGCCGCATTGAATGTAAAGGCGCGCCATGTCTCTGGACAGTCCGGCTTCTCTCCGAGGGGGTCAAGACCAAGCGTCACGGGCGTGTTGGTCAATTCATCCATTTGCAGAATGAGTGGTGCCGCGTCGCTATCGGATGTGATGATGAGTGGGATGAGGTCAAGATGCACGCCTTCTAGGACGCGCCGAATCTCTGCGCGGCGCGTGAATCCGGATCGGGAAATCCGGATGGCGCTGGCACCATCTTTCAGGTCAGCCAAGACCTGCTCATTCGCAAATGCCAGGTCAGCGTCGTTGACGGGTGTGCAAATATGCCAGGGACGCCCCTTTAATAACGGCGATCTGCTGCGTGGCAGGGGCGCATGGTCAGTGGGCCTGTCGCCGGAGTCGAATAATGGTCCGCGCGTCGCAGCGTCTTCAGTCTGGCTGATCAGTGTTTCGAATCCGGCTCCGCGAAGGCCTCGCTCAGCGAGCGATTGCCAGTCATCGCGGTCAGAGTCGGGGAATTCAGTCTGGAGTCGCAGCTCAGTCATAGTTTGTTCTTAACTGTCAGGGTTGATGGCGTCTTGAGCTAGGTCCAAAAAAAACCGTGAATGCGCTATCTAAAACGTGATGGCATCTACTCAATTTCGTTCTATATAAAGAACACGTGTTCTCTATATCGATTATTGAACCAGCGCACATGTCCCGCTAGAGGCCCCGCGCTGCGCGTCAATCGCCCTGGAAAGGCTTCGTTCAATGTCTAATGCTTCCACAGAGGAAACTGTGCTCGACGTCGAGCATTTCACGGATCGTCTGTTTGCCTTTTCCATTACCCGGTCGCCGTCTTTTCGATTCCGCACAGGCGAGTTCATCATGATCGGTCTGCCCAAGACCGAAGAGCAGAAGCGCCCGATCATGCGGGCCTATTCGATTACCTCACCGGCCTGGGACGAGAAGCTTGAATTCTATTCGATCAAGGTGCCGGATGGTCCGCTGACCTCTCGTCTGCAAAAGATTCAACCTGGCGATACGGTTCTTCTCGGCCGCAAGCCTGTCGGCACGCTGGTCCTGGACGCGCTCCTGCCCGGTAAACGGTTGTGGATGTTCTCAACCGGAACCGGATTTGCGCCGTTCGCATCACTGGTTCGAGATCCTGAAACCTATGAAAGCTATGACGAGGTCATTGTGATCCATACCTGTCGTTATACTGACGAGCTGCAATATTCGCAACGCCTGATCGCTGACCTTATCAATGATCTGCTAGTCGGGGACATGGTCGTGAATGAGGATGGGTCACCGAAGCTGAAGCTCATCACTTCGCTCACGCGCGAAGATCATCCGCTGAGGGGTCGAATCACGACCTTGATTGAAACCGGTAAATTGTTCGAGGTTGCGGGTACCCCCCCGCTCGATCCGGCCAATGATCGGGTTATGATCTGCGGGTCCAAGGATATGATTGAAGATACGGCGAAGCTGGTTGCAGGATTTGGCCTCAGAGAGGGGTCAAACTCCGAACCCTGCGAATTCGTGATCGAAAAAGCCTTTGTCGGATAAATGAGCCGACAAATCGACAGATGGCTTAGTTGCTGCCGAGATTACCCAGCGTCGCAAGTGTAAGACGGATGCCGAGCGTATTGTTGTTGCGGATGACATCATTGTCGAAATCCTGACGCTGGAAGTAAATCTCCACCAAGGTACAATCGTCCTTGTAACCAAGGGTTGCGCGTTGTGTCCTGGAGACATCCCTGTCGAAATCGTGAACCGCGTTATAGCCAAGAGACCAGCCGTCAAACGGTCTGATCACGATGCCGCCGGATATTTCCTCTTGCGGAGTTCCAGGTATGACGGTCAGCGTCGGCAAGTTCAGAGTATAGTACCGACCGGACAGGCTCAGGAATTTTGTATTCAAACTGACTCTTGAATCAATTCGCGAGAACACGTCGCGGTCTTCATCATAGCGCACCCAGCTGTTGGATTTGAAGAAGCCTCCGAGATTCAGATCCAGTTCGGCAATATATTCCGAACTACCGCTCGATAAACCGGATTGAGCGGCAAAGCGGTTGGTGGTCCCGTCACTGAAACTGCGACCCGCGAAGATTGCAGCTTCACTCGATCGTCCGGCCATGTCCCAGCGCGCCGCGAAACGGGCGCCAAGATCGACCCGGCGACCCTCTTCGAAGAAATCATAACCGTTGGCTTTATTGGGCTCGAACAGCAAAGCTGCATCCAGATCGGATGAGTTGCCATCTTCAATCAGAAGAGAGCCATCCGCAGAGTCGAAAAATTCATCCAGCTTGGCGTCACCAAAGCTCTCTGTATATAAGGCTCTGGGCTCGATGATGAGATCAACAGATGTACTGCGGCGAATGAACGGATATCGAAGATCCACTCCAGCTTGGCCGATCGTGCGGCTAAACCCGATCTTGGTGCCCGCATCGCTTTCAATGTCGTAATTGTCGAACCGGCTCCAGACGAAGGGTTTGATTTCCATGCCGCCGGGCGCGATCCAGGTCTTTGAATATTCTGCGCCGGCGGTCGCTCTGCCGTAATCGCTGCCGGTGTCACGGGTCAGATAGCTGGCATTGCCGAACAAACGGATTCGGCCGCCAAGAGCGGGGTCATAAATATAATACTCACCTTGCACACGGGGCGCGATGATCGGCACAACCTTGTTCTCATCGCGAGAGACGGAAATCAGTCCGGTTGTTTCGTCTTCGCGATATCGCGATCTGAGATTCTGAAATCCAAGGGCGACGGCGGAGATACGGAAATTGTCTTCTTGCCCGGCCAGGAAAGCCTGGGTGGTATTTCGCAGCGGTTCGTTCTCAATCAGGCCATTGGTCTTGAATGTCTTATCCAGATCGTAACGCCGCAGATAGGTGTCATCCGTCTGAAGCATGACAGTATACCCATAGCTCCAGACGTTAGAGGGTTTGAAGTAACCATCGATGAAGAAATGGCTCGACGTCTCTGCACCCATCTCAGCATCACCCGCAAACCGGAAACGGTTCGGGTCGTCCAGTGGTTCACCATTCCGATCGAACAGGGTTCCGTGCGTGACAGATCCAGCGAAATTGATTTTGCCTGTGTGAAATTTGCGTCTCGCTTCGACTTTAAGCAGCGGGTTGACCTTGGAGTAGATATGCGGTGTGATCGTTGCTTCGGAGTAATCGTCTATGGCCCAGTAATAGGGCAGAACGGTCGTGAAACCGCGCGATCCTGAATTGCCGATCGTTGGGATCAGAAGCCCTGATGCCCGGTCCTGGCTCGGATCCGGATGGGCCAGATAGGGCGTATAGAAGATTGGTAGGCCGAATAATTCCAGAACCGCATCATTATAGCGGATGGTCCGGCTTTCAGCGTCCTGCTTGACGCGCCGTGCCCACAATCTCCAGGTCGGATTCTTCGTTTCCCCTTCGCTGTTCTTGCACGGTTCACACGCTGTATATGTGACGTTGAAAAACTCGAACTCGCCATCATCATCGCGCGTGACGAAGCGTGCAGCGGTTATCGCGCCTGTCGCCAGCCTAGCTGTGAAGTTTGCGGCCGTCCCGGCCTGAAGTTCGTCTGAGAGCTCCAGCTTGTCGGCATATTGAACATCGCCTGTTGCATCGATCAGAACGACGTCACCAATGGCCAGAATCAGGCCCGTATTGAGATCATATTCGACGCGGTTGGCACGCAGCGTGCGGTCCTGGTACCGGCCTTCCACTTCACCGATGGCGGTCAGCAGATTGGCGGCCTCGTCATTAATGAGCTCATCAGCTTCGAGATAGATGACATCCGGGCCACGGAAAGGACTGTCAGGCGCAAGCTTCAACGCGCGGTTAGTGCCCGCAGCTGTCTGGTCAGGGTTGATCTGAGCAAAGGCGGGTGATGCCAGAGTTGCCGTCAGAGTTGCAGCCGCCGCCAGAGCGAACGACAGGACCCGATAGGGCGTGGACCGTGCTGACCGAGAGGGCGTCGATAATGAAAATGCGCTGGTCATGAATGATTGTGAACGGTTCCCTACCAGACATTGATCGAATCTTCGGAGCCGAAAAAATCGGGGAAAACCCTGCCATTAAAGTTTCGCATTAGCGTTTCGCCCGTATCGGGTCCACGGTTCCTAAGGCAAAAACAGTGTTGTTTTGCATTAATTTTCGAACGGGCTCTGGACACGTTCCAGTGGACTTGGGACTTGGCGAGTGGATATCGGCTGAACTGCAGCTTTGCAACCTGGTAGGCTGGGCCCTAAGGGATTGTTCTGACCTGCATTGGTGCAGGCGGGACGGATCGGGATAGTCAATGGCCAGAGTCAAGACGGTAGATAATGCCTCGCGATCAGGGGTTAACGCCGCTGACCGCACGGGTTTGCGCTCACCGGTTGGTCATGTGCTGGCCCGTGCGCGATCCGGCTTCGTAGGCGTCGGGATCTTTTCCTTCTTCGTGAACCTGCTGATGCTGACCGGCCCGATCTACATGTTGCAGATCTATGACCGTGTCCTGATGAGTCGGTCGATGGCGACGTTGGTCTTTATCTCCGCCGCGATGCTGCTGCTCTATCTTTTCATGGGCCTGTTCGATTTCTGGCGTTCGCGCGTGCTTGTCCGGATCGCTGACGAGTTTGAAGACATTATGACTTCCAGAACATTCACGCCTTGGCTTCGTCAGTCTACTGGGGGCGGGGAGGCGTCGCGCGCCCAGCCCATGTCAGACATTGGCACGCTGAGACAATTTCTCTCAGGTTCCGCTGTAGGCACGTTTTTCGATCTGCCCTGGGCTCCGCTCTTCATTTTGCTGATCTTTTTTCTGCACTGGACTTTGGGCGTGCTTGCTGTGATCGGGTCCGCCATCATCTTCATCTCGGCCTGGATTTCCAGTCGCCGGACTGAAAAACCAATGATGGAAAGTCTGAAACTGCGCCGCGCGGAGCAGGCCTTTGCGGGGACGGCTCAGCGGAACGCCGAAGCTATTCAGGCGATGGGTATGGGCGAAAACATTCGTGCCCGCTGGGCCCAGTTCAATACAGAAGGCGCCCGTGAGACCGTTGCGGCGTCAGACCGTTCCGGCGGCGCGGCGTCCTTCACCAAAGCATTTCGCATGTTTCTGCAGTCCGCCATGCTGGGCGCAGGCGGTGCACTGGCGATCCAGCAGATCATCAGTCCCGGCGCTATGATCGCGGGGTCCATAATTCTGGGACGCGCGCTGGCGCCAGTACAGATGATCATCGGTCAATGGCGAAATATCGGTCAGGCCAGGGATGCCTTAGATCGGCTGAATGACTTCCACTTGCGCGAAATTGATCGTCCTCAGTCAACGCGGCTTCCCGATCCGACGGGTCACATCACCGTCGTAGGGCTCACGGCAGGGCCGCCAGGGGCAGAGAAAGCGGTGCTGTCAGGTCTGAATTTCTCAGTCGAACCGGGTCAGGGTCTTGGCGTGATCGGGCCGAGCGCATCCGGCAAGTCGACCCTTGCGCGCCTGCTTGTTGGGGTCTGGATGCCGCAGCGTGGATCCGTTCGTCTTAATGGGGCGACATTCGATCAATGGGACCGCGAACTAGTCGGTCGGCACATCGGCTATCTCCCGCAGGCTGTAGAGCTTTTCGATGGTACGATTGCAGGGAACATCGCCCGGTTTGATCCTGCCAGAACTGATGACAGCGTTGTGGCAGCTGCCAAATGGGCCGGCGTGCATGATCTGATCCTGCGTCTTCCGGACGGGTATGAAACCCATGTCGGTGTCGGCCGATCGGTGTTGTCAGGCGGTCAGACTCAGAGAATCGGTCTGGCGCGGGCTCTCTACGGTTCACCGAAACTCATCGTGCTGGACGAGCCGAATGCCAATCTTGACCATGAGGGTGATCAGGCGCTGACCAAGGCCATCACAGCCGCCAAGACCAATGGGGCGAGCGTCATTGTCATGGCGCACCGCCCATCAGCCATTGCTGCTGTGGATCTGATTCTGAGTTTGCGTGACGGCGCGCAGGAAGCCTTTGGCCCCAAGGATGAAGTTCTCGCAGCTTTACGGAGTGCGGTGCAGAAGAAAAAATCGGCGACGGCCAAAAAGAGTGCAGCGCCCAAGCTCGTCACGCCGTCTCTTTCCCTGACGGGCGGCAATACGGGTCCGTTGGTGCTGGGCCAGCCCTCTGGGACCAATCGCCCTGGCGGGTCGTCATGAACGCACCCCTACCATCAGGCTTTGAAGCCCAGCTTAAGAGCGCCGCCAGCGAGCCTTTGCGTGCGCCGGAGAGAGACTATCTCCTCTATCTGCGCATTGGCTATATTGGCGTGGCTGTTCTGGTTCTGGGCCTGTTTGGCTGGTCGGCAGTGGCCAAGATCAAAGGCGCCGTCATTGCGCCAGGCTTTGTCGCGGTCGAGGGCAAGCCGGCCCTGATCCAGCATCTGGACGGTGGCGTCGTCAGTGGAATTTTCGTGCGTGATGGGGACCAAGTTCAAGTCGGGCATCCATTGATCCAGCTCGACCCGACCGAAATTGACGCGTCGCGCGAAATTGTTCGAGTTCAACTGAATGAGACCCGAGCCCGGGTCGAACGGCTCAGAACGGAGCGGGACGGTCTGGTTCGAATTGATTTTCCTCCGGATTTATTAGATGCGGCGGGCACCAATCCGCGCGTGCGAAACGCCGTCGACGGGCAACGTAGCCTGTTCGCCGCGCGCCGTGCCGCCATGCTGGGACAGGTCGGGCAGTTACAGCAACGGCTGGGCCAGTCTGAAAGTCAGATCAGGGGACTCAGGGCCCTGATCGAATCCAATCGCCTTCAGATCATTAAGCTGACCGAAGAACGCACGGCGAAACAAACGCTTGTCGATAAGGGGTTTCTCGGCAAACCGGCCGTTCTTGCGCTCGAACGCGAGCAGCTGCGCCTCGAAGGTGACGTGCAGTCGCGGCAATCCGAAATTGACAGATTGCGCGGGCAGATCGTGGAAACGCGTGGGCAAATCTCTCAAGTTCAGCGTGACTTACAGGCAGAAGTGTTAGCTGAATTACGCCTCGCGGAAGCCGAAGTTGCCAACTATCGCGAGCAATTGACGGCTGCTTCGGCTCAGGCTGGGCGCGTACTGATTACAGCTCCGGTCAGCGGTACTGTGCATAATCTGACGATCACGACGACGGGGGGAATCGTTCAATCCGCTGCAGAGCTGATGCAGATCATTCCGTCCGAAGCCAGACTCATCATCCTGACGCAGGTGCAGCCTGCCGATATTGATCAGATCTATTCGGGTCAGCAGGCAACTGTGCGCCTTTCCGCCTTCAATGCGAGGTCGACCCCGGAGTTGAACGGCTCGGTCGTTCGTGTTTCGCCCGACCGCTTGGTTGATCCGGAGACAGGCTTTCCCTATTACGAAGTGCAAGTGGAGCTGCCGCCCGAGCAACTGTCGCGCCTGTCCGACACGCTCACGCTCGTTCCAGGCATGCCTGCGGAAGCCTTCATGCAGACGGATTCGCGTACAGTGCTTAACTATCTGATGCAACCAGCTATTGACGCGATGCGCCGTGCAGGCCGGGAGGAATAGGCGCTAATCCAGCAAGCTGAGCAGGTAGTGGCCATAATTGGATTTCGCGAAGCGCTCTGCCGCGCGCGCGACCCCGGCATTGTAGATTCAGCCTTTGCACCATACCATTTCTTCTGGACAGCAGATCCGGCGGTCCTGACATTCCTCTATAATTGCGACGAAGTTGAACGCCTGCAGCAGTGAGCGGTGAGTCCTGGTGTCGAGCCAGGTCGTGCCTGTATCCAGCGTTTCAACACGCAACTCACCCCGGTCGAGATAAGCCTGATTGAGGGCCGTAATTTCAAGTGGACACCTCGAAGAACGGGTTTTTTGGGCCAGTATAGAGGCGAATTTTATAGTCGGCTCTCAGGTCAGGCTTCATAGAGTGACGAATGCGTGTCCACAGGCGTATTTTGGCATGATTTAGGCCTGCATAAGCGGGGGGATCCGGATTTTGAACAGAATCAGGCTATGGGCTGTCGTCGCTCATGGAAAACGAGGCGGCGGAAGTTGTAGCTTAGCTTGGCCATGGTGATCCGGCCAGCGGCCCTGGCCGATTGAGCGCCTGGCCGATTGAGCGGATCGTGATCGCCATCGGCCCTTTCTCATATCCGAACACATGTTCAACACAGGCACGGATGGAGGAGCGGGTCGCATTGCCGCGCCGAATGTGCTTTGCCATCGGTTTACCGCGGGGCTTCTTTCGATGGATGTTTGAACGATAGCCCTGCGCTTTCAGCCAGGCTTCGTTTCTGGCTGAGCGATAAGCTGTATCCGCCCAAACAGACTTTGAGCTGTTGGTGGCATCCAGAACCGATGCCAGTTCGTGCCCATCATAGCGGGCCGCATGGGTGCAGGTCTCTCCCCGGACAAAGCGCCATTTCCGGTCAATACTGATATGGTTCTTGTACCCAAAGTGAGGGATGGAAATGTCGACAAGGCCTGCGTCCTGTTCCCCTTCTGCGGTCTTTCGCGCCCTGGAATAGCTGACCACCGCTCGTGCGTCAGTGTCTTTCTGTGCGGCCCTGGCAGGATCGCCCGCGCCAGATAGCGGACGCGCTTTCACCCGCCCTGGCCCGCTCTTTCTCTTCTTTCCTCATCCGTTGGCGCGGCGCTGACACCAAAGTGGCATCCACGATCTGACCTCCCGTGGGTTTGTAGCCGCGCTTGCAGAGTTGCTCTTCAAAAGCGGCAAACAGAGATTTGAAAGCACCAGACTGGGTCAGCTTTTCCTGGGTCAGCTTTTCACGCAACAGCCAAATCGTCTTTTGGTCCGGGGTCGGTTCACTGATCTGAAACCTCAGAAACCGCAACCAACTTAAACGATCCCGGATCAGAAATTCCATCCCTTCATCACTCAGATTGTGCATCGACGCCAGAACAAGCACCTTGAACATCGTGACCGGATCATAGGGTGGCCGACCGCCCTTGGCGCGAACCCCATAACAAAGGGCTTCCATCAGAACAGTTCGGAAAGCCTCAAAGTCCACATGACGCTCCAGCGCTTCAAGCGGATCACCTGTCGCCGATAAGCGAGCAAGATGATCCGACAAGTCAAACAATCCAGGCGCGTGCATCATAAAATCCTCCCACAACCAGTAAATCAGATCATACCACAAAATGTACAGTTCTTAGAGGCCTCCACATTTATTCCGAGGCGAGGGAGATTATGGTGTTGACCTGAGAGAGGACTGGTGGAGCCAAGGGGAGTCGAACCCCTGACCTCTTGCATGCCATGCAAGCGCTCTGCCAACTGAGCTATGGCCCCGTCCGGTTGGCTCCCAGTTGAAATGGGGGCTGACTGATCGGGTCAGTCCTGTCTGTCCAAAGCAGCGCCATGGGTGGCTTAAAGGCGGTGCGCCTTAAGGCTGAACCGCGCTGAAGGTCAAGCGGGATATTGCGTTGGTGCGAAGTGAAACTCAACCACCGTCCCCCTGTGATGATGCTTAAGTATCGAGGTCGATATCATCATCGACATCATCGTCATCATCATCGTCGCCCTCTCCAGGAGGGAGATCGTCTTCATTATCATAGTCAGCGACCAGAGCGGCATCCTCATCTTCGTCATCATCAAGATTGCCAAAGTTTGGATTTTCTTCGTCGTCGCTATCGCAGGAGCCGCCGATGATGGCGGCATCGTCGCCGTCAAGCTCGAGTTCTTTCGCTTCTTCTTCCTCATCGATATCTTCTTCATTGACTTCGGTCGTGTTTGTGTTTTCGTGTTCGTCATCCTCATCCTCATCCTCATCTTCAGGGTCGGGTTTGGAAGATTTCAACTGTGACGCCAGTACGCTGCCCTGCTGATCCAGTTCGATTGGATCAAAGCTGTTCTGACACATCGGACAGACGGCAGGGTTATTGTTGAGATCGTAGAACTTTGCTTCGCATTCGGGGCAAGCGCGTTTTGTGCCGAGTTTCTCGGCACGTTCTTCTTTTTTGGACTTGGCTGCGGCCATGATCGGGTTTGCCTCGGGCTTGAATGGGCAGTTTCGCCCTTTGCTCTCTTGCAGTTGGGACGGGTCGGGCCTACGGGCCTGCTCCAGATGAATTTGCGGGTCTTTAGCGGTCCCGCTAACGCTGTCAATATGCAGGACCAGGAACACACAGTGAGCATGCCTAAAGTCGGTAGAATTGATGCCGAAAGCCGATCGGGCGGAGCCTTGACCGGGCATGTCCGCGCGCCGGGCGATAAGTCGATCTCGCACCGGTCTATCATACTGGGTGCCATCGCCAGCGGCCGCACCACGGTGACGGGTCTGCTTGAGGGGGATGATATTCTCGCCACAGCCAGGGCCATGCGGGCGCTCGGAGCCGTCGTTACGCGAACGAGCGAGGATCAGTGGACCATTGACGGTGTCGGAGCCGATAGATTGCGAACGCCTGACACCATGATTGATTGCGGCAATGCCGGGACGGGCGTGCGCCTGATTATGGGGGTGGCCAGCGCTTTCGCGCTTGAAGCGACCTTTACCGGCGATGACAGCCTGCGATCCCGACCGATGAACCGTGTTCTGGATCCCTTGCGCCTGATGGGCGTGCAGGCCGAGGCTCAGAAGGGAGGGCGGTTGCCGTGCACTATCCGCTCGAACGGTCAGCTCAAGCCTATCGATTATACGCCGCCCAAAGCATCCGCTCAGGTCAAATCCTGCATTATGCTGGCAGGCCTTGGCGCAGTTGGGCGAACGACCGTCCGAGAACTACACCCGACGCGGGATCACACAGAGACGATGTTGCAGGCCTTTGGTGTTCCGGTTCGCTGTGACGGGTCGGTCGTATCCGTGGACGGTCCCGCAACGCTCAGCGGGACGCATATTGATGTGCCGGGTGATCCCAGCTCTGCAGCTTTCGCAGTTGTTGCGGGATTAATCGTACCGGGTTCGGACGTGGTCTTGGAAGGCGTGATGATGAATGCGCGCCGGACCGCACTATATGATGCGTTGATCCAGATGGGTGCCGATCTGACGTTCGAGAATGAACGCGAAATCGGGGGCGGAGAACGCGCCGCTGATATCCGTGCACGCCACTCCCGCCTCACCGGGATTGTGGTCGACCCGGCGCGCGCGGCTGACATGATCGATGAATATCCGATCCTGGCCGTGGCTGCAGCCGTCGCTGAGGGTGATACGGTCATGAACGGAATTCATGAGTTGCGGGTCAAGGAAAGCGACCGGATTGCGGCGACAGCCGACTTGCTACGCGGCAATGGCGTTCGGGTTGAAGACCGGGACGACGGTATGACTGTGACAGGGGGGGGCGTTCCGGGCGGAGGGACTGTTCAGACCTATCATGATCACCGAATCGCGATGAGTGCGCTCATTCTGGGGCTTGTCAGCAAGCAGGGTGTACTAAAGGTTGACGATGCCAGCATGATTGCAACAAGCTACCCTGAATTTTTCACGCATATGCGCACGCTCGGTGCTGATATGGGCTAGAGGGTCATCGCTGCAAAACCCAACGTCTTGCCCTGTCAAATTCGTTTGAAGCCGCCGCACACCATTGAGTTTGCGGCAAGCCCGGACTAAACGCTCGCTTCGACCTCTTTTCGCTCAGACCTTTTCCTGCGGAGATCCACATGGCCGACATTTACGACGTAATCATTATTGGCGGCGGTCCGGGCGGTTACAACTGCGCCATTCGCTGTGGTCAACTGGGTTTGAAGGTGGCCTGCGTTGAAACCCGAAAAACACTTGGTGGCACATGCCTCAATGTCGGCTGCATCCCGTCCAAGGCGCTGCTGCACGCGACTGAGCTGTATGAGACAACCGAAAAAGATTTTGCGGCTATGGGCATGAGCGCCAAAGTCAGTGCCGATGTTCCGAAAATGATCGACGCAAAAGACAAGGTGGTGACTGGCCTGACGTCCGGGATCGAATATCTGTTCAAGAAGAACAAAGTTGATCACATTCACGGGTTTGGTAAGATCGTCGGTGAAGGTAAAATCGAGGTTGATGGGAAAGCTTACGAAACGAAGAATATCGTTATTGCGACAGGCTCTGAAGTGGCCTCGCTGCCATTCATCAAGATTGACGAAAAAAAGATCGTGTCATCGACGGGCGCACTGGAACTGTCGAGTGTTCCCAAATCCATGATTGTCATCGGCGGCGGCGTGATTGGGCTGGAACTCGGTTCGGTCTGGCGTCGACTGGGCGCACCCGTGACCATGATCGAATACCTGCCGCAGATCCTGCTCGGCATGGATGAAGAAATCCGCAAGACGTCCGCCCGAATCTTCAAGAAGCAGGGCATGAAGTTTGAACTGGGCCGCAAGGTCACCGCCGTCGATGGTAAGGGTAAGACGGTCAAGATCGAGTCCGAAGCCGCCGCTGGCGGGAAAGAGAAATCCTTTGAGGCGGACGTCGTGCTCGTCGCCATTGGCCGCAAACCCTTTACAGACAATCTGGGGTTGGACAATGTCGGCATCAAGACAACGGACCGCGGCTTCATTCCGACGGATCACTGGAAGGCAGCGGATGGTATTTACGCCATTGGTGATGTCACCGAAGGCCCGATGCTGGCTCACAAGGCCGAGGAAGAAGGCGTCGCGGTTGCCGAGACAATCGTGGGTCAGTCGGGTCATGTGAACTATAATGTCATTCCCGGCGTGGTCTACACGTTCCCTGAGATCGCCTCCGTGGGTAAAACCGAAGAAGAGCTCAAAGACGCTGGCGTGCCATACAAGGTCGGTAAGTTCCCGCTGACCGCGAATAGCCGAGCGCGCTGCAACCATGAAACGGATGGTTTGGCGAAGATCCTGGCGCATGCCGAGACGGACGAAATCCTTGGAGGTCACATCATTGCGCCGGGGGCAGGGGACATGATCCACGAGATCTGCCTTGGGATGGAATTCAAGGCAGCATCTGAAGATATTGCCCGCACGTGCCATGCTCACCCGACACTGTCCGAAGCTGTCCGTCAGGCCGCCATGGATGTAGAAGGCTGGGCGATGCAGATGTGATTCTCACGAAACGGAGTTTTAGGTGAAGGTCCGGTGAACCGTTGCCAAACGTTTCTTGAAATCATGGAGTCAATCGGCCGACAGGCTGATTGTCATAATGTAGTAATTTTGGAATTCATAATGTCTGATCGCGTCATCATTGTTACTGGGGCCGCCAAGGGTATCGGCCTAGCTTGTGCCCAACGTCTCGTTGAGGACGGCCACCGCGTCGTTCTGACGGATATGGACACGGATGCGGGGTTCCGCGCGACCAAGGACCTCGCTGCCGATAATGACCGGGCTGTTTTCATCGAAGCGGACGTGTCCGACCCGCTCAAGGTCCACAATCTGATCGCGGAGACGATGTCGTCTTTCGGACGGATTGACGGCCTCGTGAATAATGCTGCGATTGCTGTAAAAGGTGGGTCGCTTGATATTTCGATCGAAGATTTCGATCGAAATATTGCCGTCAACTTGCGCGGTCCGTTTCTTGTCAGCCGCGCCGTGGCGCAGCATATGGTCAAAGAGATTGAGGACCGGGACGACCGTTCGCGTCTGAACGAGCCGCCCTACGCCATCGTCAATATGTCCAGCATCAATGATACAGTCGCGATCCCGGACTATCTTGCCTATACAGTCTCGAAGGGCGGTTTGCGCCAGATGACACGGGCCATGGCCATTGAACTCGCGCCCTATGGCATCCGCGTCAATGCGGTGGGGCCGGGCTCGATCAAGACTGAAATGCTAACGAAGGTGAATTCCGATCCTGCGGCGATGGACAAGGTTCTGTCTCGTACCCCGATGGGCCGTCCGGGCCTGCCGGATGAAATTGCGGCGGTGACGTCCTGGCTTCTGTCGGATGAGAGCAGCTACATCACCGGCCAGTGCATCTATGCGGATGGCGGGCGACTGGCCCTGAATTACACAATGCCGATTGCGGATGCGTAGGCTTATATGCTTTCAATCACAAAAAGCCCGCCCCTTTTGATGCGTTTCAGATTGCTGATAAGCCTTGTCTTTTTGAGGCGGGGTTTTGTTTTGGGTCGGTTTAGATGTTGGTTTTCAAATATCATTCTGTTTTGGCGTCTGTGCGGCGCGTCTATGCGGCGCTATTTTTGTGCCTTGCTGTGAGGGCGAGGGTGATTTTCTTGATGTTTTGGGCTGTGGCCGCGCGCCGGCATTGTTGTTTGAGATGCAGGAGACCCCGCCCGCGGGCATGGCGGTGACTGTGACGCTGTTTGGCATCCGCAATGGACCATTCAACAGTGTCCTTTCGGCGTTTATAAATGGCCTTGCCCCAATCGGTCCGGCGATGCGCGCCGACTTTGTCCCGAGTGTTCTGCCAGACATGGCGACGGTCGATCCTGGTCCTGAACGGGGTGGTGATCCCGGTCGAAGACCCCCTCGGACTGGCCGTCCCTGACCATATATCCGGCATCGGGGTCGGTCCGGCTGATCTGGCTTGCTTTAGAGACGGGCTGGCGAGGTTTGTCTTCAATCGGCTTTTTGCCGTGATCGGCCCGGTCTGACCTGACCGCAGCGTCTAGGTCATCCCAATCATCAGACCGAGACTTCTGAACGGTCTTTTGTCAAATCGGTTTTGTTGGCATTGGCCTTAAGGTGCGAACTGCTTGTATAAAGCACAGGTACCTCCACAAGGCCCGCCGTGATGGCCTGCGCGACAATCACGTCGAAGATATCTTGATGGACTGTGGTGTCGTCAAAACGGCGGCGGTTTTGCGACGGGGTTGAGGCGTCAAAGATAGGTGTGGTTAGCTTCAAGCGTAAAACCAACAGTCGGCCACATTGACCTCGATTTCACACCTCAGTTGACGCTCAGACCTGATGCCAAACAAATAGCCAATTAGCCGCGCTTTGAACATCAAAGTCGGATTCGGGACCGGACGGCCATCATCAGAACACTAGAGCGGCCGCACGCGCTCATGGATAAAAGAAAAATCGATCACGGTCTCAATCTTGCGACGCAAGAGACCTGTAGGCCTTAAACGCTCAAATGTCACCCTCTCAAGAACCGCTTGTTGGGGGTAAGGGTCTCGTAGCATAACCCATTGTGAAAACCCTCGCCAAAAGCGAGGCCTTTGTCAGCAATCTTAAGCCGCACGAAGGTCCGCTGATAGTGACAGATTGAAGGCGTTAGCTACCGCGCGGTAAATCGTCCTGATCAATCAACCCGTCATTTGCTTCCTTCAGCTTGTCGAAATAATCCTTCGTCAGTTTGAACACGATCGGTGACAGCAGGACCAGGCCGATCAGGTTGGGCAGAGCCATCAACCCTGTCAGACTATCCGCGATCAGCCAGAAGGTGGCGACGACCATATTGTCTTCCCCCGTCTCAAACGCCAGTGCGAAGGTCGAAGCAAATACCGCCAGTACCCAGAAGACGCGGAAAACAGGGATCGACTTTTCCTTGAACAGGAAGGCCGTGCAGCGTTCGCCATAATAGGACCAGCCGATAATAGTGGTGAAGGCAAAGATGCACAGACAGATCGTCACGATGTGAGCTCCGAAGCCGACCAGCGTGGCCTCGAAGGCTGCAGCCGTAAGTGGAACGCCGATTTCGCATCCAGGCGGTGTTGACCCCGTTTCGAGAATTTCGAGAATGGCTGGGCTGGCCAGGCAATCCGCGCCGACAACGCCGGATGTCAGGATCACCAGTGCCGTAATGGTACAGATAATTAATGTATCGATCACGGTACCGAGCATGGCAATCATGCCCTGATTGACGGGGTCATTGTTCTGAGCCGCTGCATGAGCGATCGGCGCAGAGCCCTGTCCAGCCTCATTGGAGAACAGGCCGCGAGCAATGCCCTTTTGCATGGCCAGCATCATCAGACCGATGATGATGCCTGTTCCGGCTTCCTGCGCGCCGAACGCACCCTTGAAGATGAGGCGGAAGGTAGCGGGAACATTGCTAACATTGGCTCCAATGACGATCAGGGCAGCGGAAATATAGAGCAATGCCATGAAGGGCACGAGGCGGGAAGCGACCACGCCAATGCGTTTAATGCCGCCAAAAATGACGCCAGCGACGAGCAGAGACAAGATCAGCGCAACCCAGCGCGGATCGAAGCTGTATTGGCTTTTCAGGGCATCAGCGATGGAGTTGGCTTGGACAGCGTTCCCGGTCGAAAGCGCGCTGATCATGCCAAACAGGGCGAATGCGCCTGCCAACCATAGCCATTTAGGTCCGAGGCCATTCTTGATGTAATACATTGGTCCACCCACGCGATTTCCGTTGGCATCGATTTCACGGTAACGCACGGCGAGCACGCCTTCGGAATATTTGGTCGCAGTGCCAAGGATCGCCGTCATCCACATCCAGAAGACGGCGCCCGGTCCGCCAATGGCGATGGCGGCCGCGACACCGGCGATATTGCCCGTCCCAACCGTGGACGACAATGCCGTCATTAAGGCTGCAAAAGGCGATACGTCACCCTCATCGGTGTTCGCGCCGCGTTTCCGGAACAGTTGGCTAAAACCGTAAATGATCTTGGTGATCGACCGGCCCCGCATGCCGATGGTCAGGAACAGGCCGGTCCCCAATAGCAGGACCATCATGGGGAACCCCCAGACAATTCCGTTAAAGATTTCCATTAAGTTGGCGAAAGTTTCCATTATATCCTCCTAGATGTCTCCCCTCGCGGCCTGTTGAAGGCATGCGGTCATTTTGCTTCACCTGCCGCATGCCCGGCGGCGCGCCAAGGGTTAATCTCGATTCTGCTGTGGACGTGCCGGCGCTACTGATTTCAAAGATAGTCCAAGGCGACCTCTAAGGCCGCATCGCCTACGTTTTCACCGCGGTCTGCTGAGGAGAGAGATTGATCAACTACGAAATCCTCACGCGGCGTACCATCGACATGAAGCAGAGCCCCGGTCGGGATCGACAGGCTGATCGTGCCGTCCGCGAAGGAAAACTGACTCGTCGCGCCCAGCAGATCATCCATGTAGGATGCAATGCTATGGACACCGATCGCATCCAGTCCAATAATAATGCTCTCGCCCATACTGTCAGTCCAATGGCCGCCAATAACAATAGTTCGGCTCGGGTCGAAATAGGGATAGCGCGGTGAGACCTGTTCCACGGAACGGCGTGGCACACCGAATTCACGGTTGAGCGGAGGAATCGTATGGATCTGGAAGGGTTGAACGGTCTCAGTGAAATGCCGCATTATAGAGCGGCCCACTTCCGAGTAGCCATCGCTCGGCGTATTGCGAAGATCAAAGATCAGCCCATCAACCTCTGCAAAATCCATGATGACAGCACCGAACGCGGTGATAAGATCATTGTCGCCCAGCCGATTATTGACGCGAAGTATGGCGATCACATCACCCTGCGGTAAAGAGATACGCTACATCTCGTGACATGACGGCGCGGGTCTGCCCTCTCGGATTGGCGAGGGTTAGACGGCGGGTCTCGCCTTGCTTGCGGTATCGAGAAACTCAATTGCCGTTCGCCGACGCGCCTGACATTGGCTAACAGTGTGCCCAAATAGTCAAGCTGCGCATCCGTTGGAGTATCGACCAAACCTGAGAAGACCGCGAGGGATTGATCGTGGGTCGGCTGTCCGTTCATGGTCTCCAGAGTCCAGCCGAGACGGATGCTGACTTCATATGCCGCAGAGTCTGCGCGAACATCAGAAATATAATACAGTCCCGCCCGATGATCGATCTGCAGATCCGATGACGTTGGAATGATGTTGAAATCACTATCATCAACCGGGCCGACCCCCAGATGCGGATCGGTAAAGACATAGGTGGCGCGGTGCAACTGACGGCGAAATTCGGGATGGTCCGATGCGTTGCTGACCAGAGCGCCAACGCGGTCCAGGATATCGGTTGGCGTCAAACCCGCGATCATCTCGATAGACGTAAAACAGATCGAAAGTGTCGCGAATGTCGCCCCACAGAGCCGGGGCGTCGAAATCAGCCGGATCCGGCCTTTCGTGTCCAACATTCAGCGGCTGCGCTTGATCTGTGCAGGCCGTTAGTCCCAACCCGAATAAGATCGGCAGAAACATAATTCGAACGACGGTGTGCATGGCTTTGCGCTAACCGACTGAAACAGTCAGTGAAACCTTCAATTTGGCCTCGGAACGGGCTGGTTGGCTGCGGGGAATTGGGCTATAGCGCATGCATGTTTGACCATCTCGACTCGCTTCCGCCCGATGCCATCATGGCGCTGATGCAGCAATGTAAGGCGGATGACCGTCCGTCCATGGTGGACCTGGGCGTCGGCGTCTACAAGGATGCGACCGGAACGGTACCAATCATGCGCGCCGTGAAAACAGCCGAAGAGATCATCTTTGGTGAAGAAAAAACCAAAACCTATATTGGCACGACGGGTCGGGCCGGATTTCGAGATGCCATGCTCGAACTCGTACTCGGTGCGGATCACCCAGTACTGGGTAGCGGGCGCATCGCCTCATCCCAAGCGGCAGGGGGATCAGGCGCGTTGCGGCTCGGCGCACAACTCGTCCATACGGCGGCGGCGGATGTGACGGTCTGGGTATCAACCCCGACCTGGGCCAACCATACCCCGCTGATCGGCTCAACGGGGCTAAAACTCGAGACCTACCCCTATTATAATCGCGATACGCTCGGCGTTGATTTTGACGATATGCTGGTGCATCTGGATGCGAACGCTAAGCCGGGTGACGTCATCCTGCTGCACGGATGTTGCCATAATCCAACAGGCGCTGATCTCACGCATGTAAAATGGGATCGCTTGGTACCGTTCATGAAAGCGCGGCAACTCATCCCTTTCATTGATCTGGCCTATCTGGGTCTTGGCCGCGGGATTGACGATGACGGCTACGGATTGCGGCTTGTGGTCCGCGACTGTGCGGAAAGTCTGTTCACCGTCTCAGCGTCAAAAAATTTCGGGCTGTACAAGGAACGGGTCGGACTTCTGGCTGTCGTTTGCAATAATCCGGATGAGGCGGTTATTATCCAGTCCCGCCTTGGTGCCATTCAACGCACATTAATCTCCATGCCGCCCGATCACGGCGCACAGATTGTTGAGCGCGTCCTTGGCAATGGTGATCTGAAGCGCATGTGGATGGACGAGCTGACTGAAATGCGGGAGCGTATAAACGGTCTGAGACAACTGCTATCCGAAGCGCTCAATGTGCAAGGCGGCGAAGCGATCGCCCGTGCCGTGATCGACCAGAACGGCATGTTTTCCATGCTTCCGGTGACGAAAGATCAAGCTGTTCGCTTGCGCGAAGAGCATGCAATCTATATGACCAATTCCGGTCGCGTTAACATTGCTGGCGCGAATGTGAGCAATATACCGGGGATCGCGGACGCGCTGCTCAGCGTGTTGAGCTAGCGTTCAAGAACGTAACGATCCAGCCGATCCCCTCAACAACCCGGGGCGCTGTAACAGCGTATTGGCTTGGCCGCGCACATAGGGATCGGGTGAGTTCACGCGCCATTTATTCAGACTCGGCAGTATGGCGGTGAGCAGCGTAGCTTGATCGCGTGACAGGCCTACCGTAGCTTGCCAAACCGTGCTTGCGCGGCGGCTTCTGCGCCGAATATGCCGTCGGCTCCACTCGGCAATATTGAGATAGATTTCCAGGGTTCAGAGCTTGATCCAAACGCTTTCTATATAGAGGGTAAACCACGCCTCTGCTGCTTTGCAGTGTGATTTCAATGGGTCGCCGCGACTGGCCTGTCCCGATGAGGTGGTCCACCCGCTAAGTTAGAGCTTGGCGGTTATGGTTGCCCTTCTAGGCTAATCGGAACGGAGTGTAGGGCAGCTCGGAAGGGCAAGGCAAGATCGTTTTTGGAGCCGGTGTTTTGTATCCTAACGAGCTGTGCGCCCGGATAGTGTTGTAGTGCTGTCGCCAGCGTTTGATCAGTATCTGTGCCTCCTTCAGGCTGTAGAAGATCTCCCCGTTCAAGAGTTCATCTCTGAGCGTCCCATTGAAGCTTTCATTATAGCCATTTTCCCAGGGTGACCCTGGCTCAATGTAGAGCGTCTTCACATCGATCCGGCCCAGCCAGTCTCGGACAGGCTGAGCTGTAAACTCGGCACCATTGTCCGACCGGATGTGCTTCGAGGCTCCTCGCTGCGTGAAAAGCTCCGTCAGCACGGCCAGCACGTCGTCGTGCCGGAGCCTTCTCTGCACATGGATCGCCAAGCACTCCCGCCTGTGCTCGTCAATGATTGTCAACATGCGGAAGGCTCTGCCGTCATGGGTCCGATCTGCGACGAAGTCGTACGACCACACATGCCCTTTATGCTGCGGTCTCAACCGCACACAGGAACCATCATTGAACTATAAACGTCCACGGTTAGGTTGTGGACACCTCGAAGAACAGGGTTTTGGGGCCAGTATAGAGGCGAATTTTATAATCGGCTCTCAGGTCAGGCTTCATAGAGTGACGAATGCGTGTCCACAGGCGTATTTTGGCATAATTTTGGCCCGCATAAGTGGGGGGATCCGGATTTTGAACAGAATCAGGCTATGGGCTGTCGTCGCTCATGGAAAACGAGGCGGCGGAAGTTGTAGCTTAGCTTGGCCATGGTGATCCGGCCAGCGGCCCTGGCCGATTGAGCGCCTGGCCGATTGAGCGGATCGTGATCGCCATCGGCCCTTTCTCATATCCGAAGACATGTTCAACACAGGCACGGATGGAGGAGCGGGTCGCATTGCCGCGCCGAATGTGCTTTGCCATCGGTTTACCGCGGGGCTTCTTTCGATGGATGTTTGAACGATAGCCCTGCGCTTTCAGCCAGGCTTCGTTTCTGGCTGAGCGATAAGCTGTATCCGCCCAAACAGACTTTGAGCTGTTGGTGGCATCCAGAACCGATGTCAGTTCGTGCCCATCATAGCGGGCCGCATGGGTACAGGTCTCTCCCCGGACAAAGCGCCATTTCCGGTCAATACTGATATGGTTCTTGTACCCAAAGTGAGGGATGGAAATGTCGACAAGGCCTGCGTCCTGTTCCCCTTCTGCGGTCTTTCGCGCCCTGGAATAGCTGACCACCGCTCGTGCGTCTGTGTCTTTCTGTGCGGCCCTGGCAGGATCATCAGGCCAGATAGCGGACGCGCTTTCACCCGCCCTGGCCCGCTCTTTCTCTTCTTTCTTCATCCGTTGGCGCGGCGCTGACACCAAAGTGGCATCCACGATCTGACCTCCCGTGGGTTTGTAGCCGCGCTTGCAGAGTTGCTCTTCAAAAGCGGCAAACAGAGATTTGAAAGCACCAGACTGGGTCAGCTTTTCCTGGGTCAGCTTTTCACGGAACAGCCAAATCGTCTTTTGGTCCGGGGTCGGTTCACCGATCTCAAACCTCAGAAACCGCAGCCAACTTAAACGATCCCGGATCAGAAATTCCATCCCTTCATCACTCAGATTGTGCATCGACGCCAGAACAAGCACCTTGAACATCGTGACCGGATCATAGGGTGGCCGACCGCCCTTGGCGCGAACCCCATAACCGAGGGCTTCCATCAGAACAGTTCGGAAAGCCTCAAAGTCCACATGACACTCTAGCGCTTCAAGCGGATCACCTGTCGCCGATAAGCGAGCAAGATGATCCGACAAGTCAAACAATCCAGGCGCGTGCATCATAAAATCCTCCCAAAACCAGTAAATCAGATCACACCACAAAATGCATGGTTTTTAGAGGCCTCCACATTATAGAAAATAAAAGTTAATCCTTCACTACAGCCTAGGTCGTAGAGAAGCATTAATCATTTGAGCCAGATTTTGATAGCTGCGATATAGACGAAGCCCATATAGTTTTGGATATGCTTGTCATATCGCGTAGCCACACGCCGGAACTGTTTGAGATAGCCAAAGAAACGCTCGACAATATTACGTTCCTTATACAAAGCCATATCAGTTTGCCTTGGCTTGCGCGCATTTTTCCGGGACGGAATAACGGGCATAGCCCCGGTCTCATTCACCGCGTCTATAACGCACCGGCCATCATAGCCCTTATCCGCCAAGACATGATCCGCCTTAAACCCTGCCAATAAGGCGGCGGCTTGCGTCATTTCGCTACAATGCCCGCCCGTTGCTATCAGGCGCAGAGCTAAACCCAATGCATCTGTCAGCCCATGTATTTTTGTCGTCAGGCCGCCCTTGGAACGTCCCCCCCTGGAACGCCCCAATGCGTGGGCATCAGGCCCCCTTTTTTATGCCGCGCCCCGGCCGCTTGGGCAGGCGCCCGCACAATTGTGGCATCCATCATCAGCCACTCTTGATCAGCGTGAGTGCGCAAGGCCTTAAAGACATCTTCTAAAACCCCGGCCTCAACCCAGAGATAATAACGCCGTTTGACACTGTCAAAACGCCCGAACCGTTCGGGTAAATCGCGCCAACGCCCGCCCGAACGGGCCATCCACAACAAAGCATCAATGAAAAGCCTGTTATTGGCGTTGCGACCCGGTTTCCCTGTGCTCCCATAAGGCAAATAAGGCTTTAAACGGCTCCATTGTTCATCCGTAAGTTCCTGATAACCAGACATATGTGCGCTCCTGACAAAATGAAGGAACATTATAGAAAATAAAAGTTAACTCTTCACTACAGCCTAGGTAACCGGGAAGCCCTAGAAACGGGTATTGAACAATTATCGCGCTTTCTAGCGGCTCAGTGGAAGCCTAGCACAGCTTCATGAACTGAAAATTTCAATTCTATATTCCTTGCGACCTTGCTTTAATAAGTGAATTCGTTTGCTCGTAGGTCAAATCAATTACGGAATGCAAACGTGTGTTAGAGGAACTACCGACGAATATATCGAATTCTCCAGGGTCTAGAAAGAAGTTGCCCTGTCCATCAATATAGCCGAGCTTATCTGCGGACAGAGATAGTTCGAAGCGTTCCAGACTTCCAGATTTAATGAAACGTTTGGAGAAATCTTTAAGTTCTTTCACAGGACGTGTGACTCTCGCAACACGGTCACGGATATAGAGTTGCGCGACCTCTTCGCCATCACGGTCACTCATATTTTGTACACTGAAAGATACGGAAATACGGTCCTTTTGGATATCAACTACCAAGTCTCTGTAATCAAACCAAGAATAGCTGAGACCGTATCCAAAAGGATAGAGTGGGCTATTGTCTTCATCGGAATAGTGAGACCAAGTTACTTGGTCGCGAGGGCCGGGGCGGCCTGTATTCAGATGATTATAATAGATTGGAACTTGGCCGACAGATCGTGGAAAGCTCATAGGGAGTTTTCCACTCGGATTCTCCTTACCCGTCAGTATATCGGTGATCGCTTCGCCGCTCCGGTGCCCTAAATGCCAAGTCTGGATAATCGCTGGTATGTGCGCATCTGCCCAGGTTAAAACCAAGGGGCGTCCACTCATGACGACGAGCACGATGTTGGGATTAACGGCATGGATCGCCTCCAAAAGCTCTTGTTGTAATCCCGGCAATCCAATGTCAGCCCGGCTTCGTCCTTCTCCGGACATGTGCGCTGTTTCGCCCATGACCAGTACGACCTGCTCGACTTGTTTGGCGGCTTCGACCGCCTCGTCGAAACCGTCCTTATTATCTACATTCAGATGCACAGGATACTCGAAATTGCCATCGCCATATTGGATACGCACACCATAGGAATAAACATAATCCAGCCCGGCCTTATCAAACCCATCCATGACAGACATGGCTGAATGCTTCTCTGCATGTGCGCGCCAATTCCCCAGAGGCGCATCCTGATCAACAGCTAAAGCTCCAATCAGCGCGATAGTTTTCTCCCGCGTCAGTGGGAGCATATTTTGGTCATTTTTAAGTAAGACAATAGATTTTCGCGCAATCTGTAGAGCCTTATCCAAGTGCACGTCCGACATGAGTTGCGTTTTTTCCCACTCGCTATCGATGTAGCGATAGGGGTCGTCAAACAGACCAAGCTCGAACTTGACGCGCAGGACGCGACGCACGGCATCATCGATAATAGCCTCATCCACTTCACCCGTCTCGACAAGGTTTTCCAAATGATCGAGGTAGACGTAAGATTCCATATCGACGTCAGAGCCTGCAAGAATGGCAATCTTTGCCGCCTCTCTCTCATTGGCGACGAAGCCGTGCTCGATCATCTCCAAGGCGGACCCCCAGTCTGAAACAATGACACCATCAAAGTCCCATTCTCCTTTGAGGAAGTCACGTTGAAGCTCGGCATCGGCTGTAGCCGGTATACCATTCACCGTGTTGAATGCGTTCATGACAGATCGCGGGTTGGCGTTTTTCAAAGCCGCTCGAAATGGCGGCAAGATCACATTTTGAAGTGTAACGTGGCTTACCTCAGCTGTGTTATATTCTTTGCCAGCTTCCGCGAATCCATAACCCGCAAAATGTTTGATTGTGGCGAGAATCGTATCTTTGGCTGAAAGATCATCGCCCTGAAAGCCACGAACCCGTGCCTCAGCGATCAGACTGCCCAGATAAGGATCCTCTCCAGCTCCTTCCATCACCCGACCCCATCGGGGTTCTCGCGAGACATCAACCATTGGAGCGAATGTCCAGTTCAACCCCTGAGCCGCGGCTTCGGTTGCAGCTACCCGAGCGCTGTCTTCTATAAGACCAATATCCCAGCTGGCCGCTTCCCCAAGCGGAATTGGTAACATTGTTTTCTGACCGTGAATGACATCATAGGCAAACATCATGGGAATGCCGAGACGGGAATTCTCAACTGCAAATCTCTGATAGTTACGAATGTCTTCAGTTCCGACGACGTTGAGCATAGAGCCAATCACACCGCTTTGTAAAAGGTGATGCTTCTGCTCCGCTTGCCAATCGGTCGGAGCCGGACCAGTCACATCGTGGAAGCCGGAAAACTGCGTCAACTGCCCGACCTTTTCCGCAAGGGTCATCTCGGACAAAAGGTCTGAGATTCGAGTTTCAATGGCTTCACCCATGTATTCGGTCGGTATTTTTGCAGGAGTTTCCATCGGCGGCTCACCCGCTCGACCGTGTGATTCTACTGTCATTTACCCCTCACATCAGTGACAAGCAGTCAAACTGCTTCGCGAAAAATTCAAGCAGAACAAAGCTCTTGATGAAGTTGACGTCGGACATCCATGACTCTTTGTGGTCATTGAAGACTTGTCCAACTGGATTTATTCTGCCAATGTTAGCGTAAACATAAGGAGGATCAACATGGAAAATGTTGGGAAGCGCAGTTCTGTGCCACTGGGTCACAAGATCGCCTATGGTGCCGGAATGCTGGGCAATCAGATGTTTCCGGCAGCACTGGGCGTATTCATGGTTGTCCTAGTTCAGGGATTAGGGTTTCCCGCTCTCCTTTGGGGACTTCTGTTCTTCCTGCCTCGATTACTGGACGCAATCCTTGATCCAATCATGGGATTCATCACTGATAATACGCGGTCCAAATATGGTCGTCGAAAACCTTATATCGTCATTGGCGCTTTCATCGCTGGCTTATCATACATTGCCATGTGGCAGTTGTATGAGACGAATAGCCTATCGTTTAATTTCACCTACTTTTTGATTGGCTCTCTGGTCTTTTATATTGGCCTTACCGTCTTTGCGACGCCCTATATCGCGCTTGGGTATGAGATGAGTAACGACTTCCATGAGCGCACACGCCTGATGGCAGTCGCTCAATGGATCGGACAATGGGCTTGGGTGATCGTGCCTTGGTTCTGGCCGCTTCTGTACGATGCGGATCTGTTTAACTCCCCGGCGGAAGGGGTCCGGAACGTCTCGATTTGGGTGGGACTAGGCTGTCTGATCTTGGCCATCATACCGGCTATCTTCATTCCCAGCCCGTCTTCAAAGGACGATGATCATCTTGAAGATCTGAGTTTGGACAATCTCAAAAAAAACCAGAAAACTTTTCTGACCGGTTTTAGATCGGTTCTGGAGTTAAAGCCCTTTAGAAAGCTCTGTGCCGCAACGCTCCTGGTTTTCAGCTCGTTTCAAACCGTTGGTGCCTTTACATTCTTCATCGTGGTTCACCACCTATTTGCGGGTGATGCGGATGCCGCTGGCAACTGGCCAGCCTGGTTTGGGACCATCAGTGCCCTAGCGACATGCTTCCTAGTGATCCCGGTCATCACCTTCATGTCAATGAAACTGGGAAAGAAAATGACATTCCTGCTCACTCAGGCGATTTCAATCATTGGTTACGCGATGTTCTGGTGGTTCTTCCAGCCCGACAACCCGATCATGATGCTGGTCCCGATTCCTTTCTATGCGTTCGGGATTGGTGGGCTTTTCACACTCATGATGTCTATGACGGCCGATGTGTGCGATTTGGATGAGTTAAAGACGGGCGCCCGGCGTGAGGGCACATTCGGGGCGCTTTACTGGCTCATGGTCAAATTTGGCGTCGCCATTGCGGGGGCTCTGAGCGGCTTAATCATGTGGTTCACAGGGTTTGATGCCAATGCAACAACCCAAGCCCCCGGCGCGATGGATGGTATGCGGCGCGCTTACAGCCTCGTTCCGATTGCGGGCGCATTACTCGCCATGTGGATGATGAGAGATTATGATGTGAGTGAAGCCCGAGCCGATGAAATCCGCATGGAACTGGATAAGCGTCGAGCGGAGCCCGCCCCGGCATGAATCTAATAGGGTTACTCCGCGTTCGGGTGTGAGTCCAGTTCATAGTAGCGGAACCAATCATATTCCGTGGTCATGGGGTACTGATTCCGTTTTTTATTGCCTCCAAAATAATCCTGAACATCATCAACGGGAATCCAGAAATTCATCAGGATCGTTGTCGGGTTATTCGGAATAGGAGTTGGGAATTCTTGCGGAGCCTTGCACTCTGGATCGCAATCTAGATCAATTTGCGAGAGCGTTTTCACCAGCTCTCCATCGACATACCAACGAATGGCGTCTGGTAACCATTCAATGGCAAAAACTCGCCACTCATCGACCGGACCGACAACGATCTTTTCTTCCCACGCTCCATACTGACGGGTCCGCCACCACTCCCATGTGTCCTTGCCGTAAATTAGGTTTGCCTGGAACTTGTCTGGGCGTCCGCCTTCCAACTCCACATCAATTTCTTCCCACTCTGTTGACTCTGACGTCTCAGAATCCGGATCTTTATCAAATCGATAGGTAAAAAGGGACGAGATGTAACCTGACGACGTATCTCGATTGGGGGCCTTCATGCGCGCTTCAATGCGACCGTAGAGAAATTTCCGATCATCAACGGTCCGCACTTCACCACAGCTGTAATCGTACGGGCCTTTTTCTTGCTCGTGATCATTTGACCAACCCGGAGCAACATCCTCCTTGCGAACTTCGAGAATTAGTCTCCCATCCTCTACGCGCACACCGCTCTCTTGAAAGCGGCACATGGACTCGCCGCCGACGGCGCCGTCTCCTGTGCGCCATAAAGTGTCATCAAACAAATCAAACCGTTCGTCCACCTTAAGGGTCATTCCCTCATAAATTCCGGAATAACCGGGAAATGCCGAAAATTCGGGTGAAGCGGTTTCTGAGGTCGCGATGGGTGTAGCGCAGGACGAAAGGACTAAACACGAAACTCCTACAACTTTGATTGATCGATACATGACTGCTTAATCTCCATTCTTTATCAATGCATATCATTCTTTGGACGGTTTCCGACAGTGTTACGACAGGATTACATCGTAAAGAAAGGCTTGAGTTCACAATAGATAACTAATCCAAGACCCCAGAGACTTGGAGTCTATTCATTTGGACACCTCGAAGAACGGGGTTTGGGGCCAGTATAGAGGCGAATTTTATAGTCGGCTCTCAGGTTAGGCTTCATAGAGTAACGAATGCGTGTCCACAGGCG
Organism: Litorimonas sp.; assembly: GCA_965205225.1. Taxonomy (GTDB): domain Bacteria; phylum Pseudomonadota; class Alphaproteobacteria; order Caulobacterales; family Maricaulaceae; genus Litorimonas. The sequence goes on along the minus strand of CBDBFZ010000003.1, from coordinate 1,966,423 downwards.
TATTTTGGCATGATTTAGGCCCGCATAAGCGGGGGGATCCGGATTTTGAACAGAATCAGGCTATGGGCTGTTGTCGCTCATGGAAAACGAGGCGGCGGAAGTTGTAGCTTAGCTTGGCCATGGTGATCCGGCCAGCGGCCCTAGCCGATTGAGCGCCTGGCCGATTGAGCGGATCGTGATCGCCATCGGCCCTTTCTCATATCCGAAGACATGTTCAACACAGGCACGGATGGAGGAGCGGGTCGCATTGCCGCGCCGAATGTGCTTTGCCATCGGTTTACCGCGGGGCTTCTTTCGATGGATGTTTGAACGATAGCCCTGCGCTTTCAGCCAGGCTTCGTTTCTGGCTGAGCGATAAGCTGTGTCCGCCCAAACAGACTTTGAGCTGTTGGTGGCATCCAGAACCGATGCCAGTTCGTGCCCATCATAGCGGGCCGCATGGGTACAGGTCTCTCCCCGGACAAAGCGCCATTTCCGGTCAATACTGATATGGTTCTTGTACCCAAAGTGAGGGATGGAAATGTCGACAAGGCCTGCGTCCTGTTCCCCTTCTGCGGTCTTTCGCGCCCTAGAATAGCTGACCACCGCTCGTGCGTCAGTGTCTTTCTGTGCGGCCCTGGCAGGATCGCCCGCGCCAGATAGCGGACGCGCTTTCACCCGCCCTGACCCGTTCTTTCTCTTCTTTCTTCGTCCGTTGGCGCGGCGCTGACACCAAAGTGGCATCCACGATCTGACCTCCCGTGGGTTTGTAGCCGCGCTTGCAGAGTTGCTCTTCAAAAGCAGCAAACAGAGATTTGAAAGCACCAGACTGGGTCAGCTTTTCACGGAACAGCTTTTCACGGAACAGCCAAGTCGTCTTTTGGTCCGGGGTCGGTTCACCGATCTCAAACCTCAGAAACCGCAGCCAACTTAAACGATCCCGGATCAGAAATTCCATCCGTTCATCACTCAGATTGTGCATCGACGCCAGAACAAGCACCTTGAACATCGTGACCGGATCATAGGGTGGCTGCCCGCCCTTGGCGCGAACCCCATAACCGAGGGCTTCCATCAGAACAGTTCGGAAAGCCTCAAAGTCCACATGACGCTCCAGCGCTTCAAGCGGATCACCTGTCGCCGATAAGCGAGCAAGATGATCCGACAAGTCAAACAATCCAGGCGCGTGCATCATAAAATCCTCCCAAAACCAGTAAATCAGATCACACAACAAAATATATGGTTCTTAGAGGCCTCCATTTTCCTACGTGTATGGAGCGCTTGAACAAGGCCGTAGGTATATCGCATTTCAGTGATTCGACATTGCGACATAGTTCTCGACTTGCTCCCGGCGACCCAAAAATGGCACGGGTGGCATTGTCAGATGCAAATGCGACACGGTGAGTGTAAAGTCATATGCCTATGATTCAGAACCTGTTTTCGCTACTTTAAGACATACCGGGAGTTGATCCCGCTAGCGAAAAAGACGGATATTGCGAGAATGATGGACGTTAGATCGGTCTCTCATGGGTCTAACCTAAGGAAACTACGCGAGAGTTACGGTGCTGCCGAGTTTAAGGTGTTCGCAGCAGAGAGGACTGGTGGAGTCAAAGTCCGCCTAACTATGTATCCTCATAATCCCTGACTTCCTCATACTTTCCTGTTTTTACTGGATTTTTTCGATATACTTCCCATAGTTTCCCACCTTGATCACCCCTATCCCAGACTAAAAGTATGAATAGAAGTATGAAAGATGCCACGAGCACGAAATAAATTGAATGCTGCTCAAGTAAAAGCAGCGAGTGAAACGGACACCTCGAAGAACAGGGTTTTGGGGCCAGTATAGAGGCGAATTTTATAATCGGCTCTCAGGTCAGGCTTCATAGAGTGACGAATGCGTGTCCACAGGCGTATTTTGGCATGATTTTGGCCCGCATAAGTGGGGGGATCCGGATTTTGAACAGAATCAGGCTATGGGCTGTCGTCGCTCATGGAAAACGAGGCGGCGGAAGTTGTAGCTTAGGTTGGCCATGGTGATCCGGCCAGCGGCCCTGGCCTGGCCGATTGAGCGGATCGTGATCGCCATCGGCCCTTTCTCATATCCGAAGACATGTTCAACACAGGCACGGATGGAGGAGCGGGTCGCATTGCCGCGCCGAATGTGCTTTGCCATCGGTTTACCGCGGGGCTTCTTTCGATGGATGTTTGAACGATAGCCCTGCGCTTTCAGCCAGGCTTCGTTTTTGGCTGAGCGATAAGCTGTATCCGCCCAAACAGACTTTGAGCTGTTGGTGGCATCCAGAACCGATGTCAGTTCGTGCCCATCATAGCGGGCCGCATGGGTACAGGTCTCTCCCCGGACAAAGCGCCATTTCCGGTCAATACTGATATGGTTCTTGTACCCAAAGTGAGGGATGGAAATGTCGACAAGGCCTGCGTCCTGTTCCCCTTCTGCGGTCTTTCGCGCCCTGGAATAGCTGACCACCGCTCGTGCGTCTGTGTCTTTCTGTGCGGCCCTGGCAGGATCATCAGGCCAGATAGCGGACGCGCTTTCACCCGCCCTGGCCCGCTCTTTCTCTTCTTTCCTCATCCGTTGGCGCGGCGCTGACACCAAAGTGGCATCCACGATCTGACCTCCCGTGGGTTTGTAGCCGCGCTTGCAGAGTTGCTCTTCAAAAGCGGCAAACAGAGATTTGAAAGCACCAGACTGGGTCAACTTTTCACGGAACAGCCAAATCGTCTTTTGGTCCGGGGTCGGTTCACCGATCTCAAACCTCAGAAACCGCAGCCAACTTAAACGATCCCGGATCAGAAATTCCATCCGTTCATCACTCAGATTGTGCATCGACGCCAGAACAAGCACCTTGAACATCGTGACCGGATCATAGGGTGGCCGACCGCCCTTGGCGCGAACCCCATAACCGAGGGCTTCCATCAGAACAGTTCGGAAAGCCTCAAAGTCCACATGACACTCTAGCGCTTCAAGCGGATCACCTGTCGCCGATAAGCGAGCAAGATGATCCGACAAGTCAAACAATCCAGGCGCGTGCATCATAAAATCCTCCCAAAACCAGTAAATCAGATCACACAACAAAATGCATGGTTTTTAGAGGCCTCCAACTGGTAGGAAAAACTGTCCAGCCCCCATTTTATGTACCAGTTTGATTTAGAGTCTCTGGAACGGGTGGACGCATATTCAGGGACTGATGCGGTCTTATGTGATTGTACTGTTTGAGCCACATATTGATAACGATTTGGGCTTGATCAATGCTTGTGAACCATTCTGCATTAAGCACTTCATGACGTAGGGTTCCATTGAACCTCTCGTTGTAGCCGTTTTCCCACGGTGAGCCCGGATAGATTTGTATGGGTTTAATGCCAACCTTACGCAGCCAAAGCTGGAGAGCTGCCGCGATAAACTCAGACTCTCTTAGCGATATACGACGTGCTTGCCGACATCTCATCCTTCACGCTTGAGCATGATATGGATTCGGCGATAGCCATATCGAATGTGCGTCTGGCTGATCTCCCGCATTCTTTACCTGAGCGCGGTGCGAGGATCACGTGTCAGCAGCTTGCGCTGAGTGGACCGATGCTGGCGGGTCAGACGGCAGGCTCTCCGCTGGCTGTTAACAGTAGGTTTGCACCACATAATCGACAACCTGTTTCATGAGCGAAGGCCGGAGACTTTTTTTGAAATAGGAGGCCGAACGTCATTGATCCAGTGGATCAATGACAGGCCAGATGATCTTGCAAGACGGCTTTGTCCAAACTCAGCGCAGCCACTAGCTTCTTTAGCCTCGCACTCTCGTCAGTTAGCTGTTTAAGCTCTCAAGGCTGATCCGATTCCAGACCAGCATACTTGTTCGAGGGAAATTAATCCCCGATCAATTTCTCTCCGCTTCACTCCACCGGTAGTAAGTCTGCTCGGTAATGCCCATCTGCCGAGTCAAATACGCGACAGGCAAGCCCAACTCGACTTGCTTAAGAGCCGCAACAATCTGCTGTGTGGAATATCGTCTTCTTCTTCGTGCCATTTGGTTTTCTCCTTCTCAAGAAACCGCTGCAAAACTAAAACCAAAATCGGACCTCTTTTAAGGGGGCAGGTCACGTGTTCGTCGACAATGGCATGGAGTTTGGAGTTCAACCCGCCTTTAGTGCGCCCGATATGGCGGGGAACATTCCTTTTAAGCAGACTTTAAGCTGTCCGGTGGGCTTTGAGATGCGTGGCGTCAATCATCAATGTATCGGGTGGCGCGCCTAATGCGGCCAAGTGACTGAATATAGTATCGAAAACACTCATTTTGTTCCAGCGTTTGAACCTGTTATACAAGGTCTAGTGAGGGCCATATTCACAAGCGTGCATCCCACCAACGCAAGCCATTTTTAAGGATAGAGATAATCCCGGACACTACGCGCCGATCATCGACACGCGGAAACCCCGCGTGCCAGAGGAAAAACGGGTCTATCAGAGCCAGTTGCTCCTTTGTAAGCCAAAACAAATCACGCATCACAAATCCCACAAAATGGGAATCCCTGAAATTAAGAAAGTCTGAGCCTAGCGATACCGCCAAAGGAACAGGGATTATGACGCAGCAAAAAATGATAGCGGGCGCTCGCCAGAGCACCGCCGCGGCCCTGAAAGCCGATCCTGAGGTTGCAAACGCGCTGTTGCGGATGCGAAAGTGCTAAGCTGAGACAATGAAAGCGCGTCGCAACTTGTTTACAGGACGCAGACCGACGACATTGCCGGGGGTAATATTCACCGGGACATCGATACTGTGATCAGTGAATTCGATGACCCCGCAGTCAATACATACAAGGACGGTCTGTGCTAACTGCGCAGCTGCGCGCCCAGTTTTTCCACGGCTTTAACAATTTTCGCGCTAATGATCTCAATTTGTGCGTGTGTGGGCGTTTCGTCTCGCGGCAAAAGTGTGACATCAATCGCCAGGCTCTTATATCCATCTTCAATGCCTTTTCCGGCATAAATATCGAACAGGGACACGTCGCTGATCAGAGCCTTGTCTGCCCTTTTTGCAGCTCGGATCAAATCGCCCGCGGCCAGCGTATCCGGCACGATGAAGGCGAAATCACGGTGGATCGGCATCAGGTCAGAGAGCGCCAGCACGCCTTTTGATTTGGAGACCATTTTCTTCCCCTTTGCCTTATTACGAGGGGTAGGCAGATTTTCGGGCCAGATCTCAAACGCGACCACGCGTCCGTCTATGCTGATGGCCTTCAGCACGCGCGGATGCAGCTCACCGAAATCAGCGAGAACATTCTTCGGCCCCATTTGCCATCGACCTGACCGGCCCGGGTGCCAATAATCGCCCGTGGGTTGGGACAGTTGCAGATTATCCGTATTTGCGCCCATCGCTTCCAGGGCTGCCAGAACATCCGCTTTGGCATTCAGCGCGGTGATGGGGTCAGCGCCAGTCCAATCGCGGCCCGGTTCAACCCGCCGAATTCCGGCGAGTGTCAAAGACTGATCCCCCGGCTCCGTGCCACGATAGACCGGTCCCAGCTCGAACAAGGCTGCGCCGGGATAGCCCCGGTCGGCGGCTTTCTGACTTGACAATAGCAGATGGATTAGGGCTGAGGGGCGCATGACATTCAGGTCCGAACTGATCGGATTATCGAGGTGAAGCGCCGCCTCGCCGCCGCCAAATGCGTGTGCATGTGTATCCAGAACGAAGGACCAGCTGACAGTTTCCGACAGGCCGCGCAGAGCTAGAGCGCGGCGCGCTAGCCGTGTCCGAGTCTGGGTCAGAGTGGCTGTCGGTTCGCGTCGTCCGGGCAGGTCCGGCAGGGACGTTGCGGGTAATTGATCAAAGCCCACAATCCGGGCGATTTCCTCAACCAGATCAGTCTGCAGAGTCACATCGCGCCGCCAAGTAGGGACTTTGAACAGCCACGGCACATCAGAGCCTGTTTTCTCGAAACCAAGCGTATTTAGGATACGCAATATCTCGTCGTCGCCCGGCGTGAAGCCAAGGAGTTGCTCAACACGAACGGGGTCGAAGATGACGGAATCAGGTTCATCCGGAATCGCACCTGCGACCTCAACCGTACTGGCCTCGCCGCCGCAGAGGTCCAGAACGAGACGTGTCGCCATCTCCATACCGTCCCGCATGAAGCCCGTATCAATGCCGCGTTCAAACCGGTATTTCGCGTCCGAGTTTACACCGAGACGTTTGGCCGATCGGCGAATGGTGAACGGGTCGAACACCGCACATTCGATCAATATATCCGTTGTATTCGCTGACACGCTGGAGCTTTCGCCGCCGACAATACCGCCTAGACCAAGAATGCCGCGTTCATCGGCGATGACCACATCATCGGCAGTCGCCGTATAGATTTTGTCATCCAGCGCTTTGAATGTTTCATTCTCGCCCATGCGCGCAATGATGCTGCCCTCAACCTTGGCGAGGTCATAGACATGCAGCGGGCGGGCACGATCGACGGTCATGAGGTTGGTGATATCGACTAGCGCAGAGATCGGGCGCAGCCCAATCGCTTTCAACTTGCCCTGCAGCCATTTCGGGCTGGGGCCATTTTTCACGCCGCACACGACGCGGCCGATAAAGGTGGGACAGGCGTCAGGCGCTTCGATCAACACGCTTTGCGCATTGTCGATGCTGGCTGAGACCAGTTTGATCGTTTCTGGCTTGAGTAACCCGATGCCGACAGCGGCTAGGTCGCGCGCAATGCCGCGCACGCCAAGCCAGTCGGGACGGTTTGGTGTGACTTCGAAATCAATGACCGGATCATTGAGGCCGAGCACGTCAGCAACGGAGGCGCCGACCTCAGCTTCGGGAAGTTCGATAATGCCGTCACTGTCTTCGCCGGTGTCCAGTTCGTCGGCCGAACACATCATGCCGAAACTTTTGACGCCCCGGATCTTGCGCGGTTTCCTGTCGAGGCTGAAATTCGCACCCGGAATGTAAGTGCCGAGCGGGGCGAAGGCGACATAAAGACCTTCGCGTGCATTGCGCGCGCCGCAGACGATCTGCTGCTCGCCGTCTTTCGTCGCTACACGGCAGACTTTCAACTTGTCAGCCCCCGGGTGTTTTTCAGCGGTCAAAACGTGACCGACTGTGAAGTCAGACAAAGCTGCCGCCGGATCGATCACCTCTTCAACCTCAAGGCCCGCCATGGTCATGGCATCGACGATTTCGGAGAGGCTCGCATCCGTGTCGAGATGCTCTTTCAGCCAGGAGAGAGTAAATTTCATTTTCTAAAGGCCTATTTTTGACACTTTGCGTAGAAAACGCTGCTTTTATTTATTAGCGCGCCAACTTTTGTAGATGTCCATGAAACCTCAGGATTTGAGAATCTAAGTTTCTGGAAATTGTAAACTTCAGTATTCCCATTTTGAGGGTATGTCACAATGAGCACTAAAGAGGATTCATCATAGTGTGTGGGAACTATAAATGCTCCATTGTCGGAAGCAGAATTTAAGCCGATTTGATCCCGATATATTAGATCAAAGTCCTCGCCATCTAGTTGAACGATGAGTGAGCCATTTCCGATAGCATCCTGGCTCCATCCAGCATCATCTTCACCAATTATTCCGCCTGAGTGAAAATAGGCATGGCCGGTAGACGACCCACAGCTGACAATTGTTACTGGGTCGGAAGAATCTTGGGCTACTACCGTCTCGGCTAAACTGAGAGTGAGGATTGTCATGCAAAGAAGGTTCTTAAGTCCAATCACGACAACCCGCTTTCCAGGCTCGCCTGAACCAGCGGAGAAAACCCGTAATGGCCGAGCCAGCGGGGATCACCGGCGAACATGTCGCGCAGGTCCGGTATGCCGTATTTAAGCATGGCGAGACGGTCCACGCCCATGCCGAAGGCGAAACCTTGATAGACGTCCGGGTCGATCCCGCAGGCAGTTAGTACATTGGGGTGGACCATGCCACAGCCAAGAATTTCCAGCCAGTCTTCGCCCTGACCGATCTTGATCGACGCGCCATCGCGTTCATAGCGAACATCCATTTCGGCGCTCGGTTCGGTGAAGGGGAAATGGTGCGGACGGAAGCGTACATCGACATCAATCTCAAAGAATGCCGAGACGAAATCCATCAAGCAGCCTTTAAGGTGGCCCATATGGATATCCTCGCCAATCACCAGGCCTTCGACCTGGTGGAACATCGGTGTGTGGGTCTGGTCTGAGTCGCAGCGGTAAGTCCGACCCGGTGCGATGATGCGGATGGGCGGGGTCGTGCTCATCATCGTGCGGATCTGTACGGGCGAGGTGTGCGTGCGCAGCACTTTCTGTTCGCCATCCGCATCCGGTACTATGAAGAAGGTGTCGTGCATATCGCGTGCCGGATGGCCCGGCGGAAAATTCAGCGCCGTAAAATTGTGAAAATCATCTTCAATGTCCGGACCTTCGGCCACGGAGAACCCCATGTCGGAGAAGATGACGGCCATTTCTTCCGTCACCTGCTGAACAGGGTGGAGCGTGCCGACCGTACGGGTTACAGGCAGGGACATATCCATTGTTTCGGATTCTAGTGCTGCGTCGAGGGCTTGATTTTCAAGCGCAGTTTTGCGGGTTTTAACCAGCGCTACAACATCGTTTTTAAGTTTGTTCAGCGCCGGACCCATCACCGTTTTTTCCTCAGGACTCATTTTGCCAAGCCCGCGCATCATCATTGAAATCTCGCCTTTTTTGCCAAGCGCAGAAACACGAATGGCGTCAAGCGCGGCCAGATCAGCAGCGGCCTGGATCTCAGCCTGAAAGCCGCGACGAGTGGTCTCAAAATCACTGATGGAGATATCGCTCATGGAAACGGGTCCAGAAAAGGCGGAAAAACGGATCGCCGCTCCCTAAGGCCGGACTGTGGCTTTCGCAATGAAGGATTCAGCCTGTCATGCCTGTATATATTTTGGCGCTCTCGAAATGTGTCTGCCTATTAGGTGACTTTCCGCCCAGCAAAACCGGTTCGATTTCGGTATCAGGCTTGCGGTAAACGCCCAGCAAATCGGGGATCGGCTCCAGCCCGTAATGGTGTTGTTCAAAGTTTCGTTTGAAGACAGGATCAGATACTCATAGGAGCGTATAACCTTACTCAGGCTATGGATCACGCGGATACGGGCGGACTGGCTGTAGTGATCATGTGAGCCCCAGAACATGACGACGTGATAAGGGTCCATCTGATTGGATCCGGACATGAGGTGCATGTCCCGAAACGTAAGTGGCTGTGTGAAAACAGCCTGGGCAATGCGTCGATTTCAGTGGATTTAATTTAGGACAAGCTTTCCCCTTAGGCTTGGATCACCCGGATTAGTTTCTTCACTCCGAACATGCTGATCATCCGGCGGATATTATAAGCTAGAACCGATAGACTCATCTCTGTTTTGACGTTTTTGAGGCGTTTGGTCAGGAAGTGCGTGGCACCCATCCATGACTTCAGCGTCCCGAACGGATGCTCGACCGTCGCCCTTCGGATGGCCATGGCTTCCGGGAGGTCATTCAATCGCGTCAACATAGCGTCGATGATGTCCTCATTGACCCAGCGTTTGATCCGCCGTTGTTTCCCCGTCGTGCATTTGGCTTTGACGGGACAGGCCGCGCATTCGTCCGGCCAGTAAACTTGCATGTCCTTGCCCTGTTCAACTGACATGAAGCGATAGGTCATCTTCTGACCACCTGGGCATTGGTAACTATTGTCTTCGGGCTGATAGAGGAAGTCATGTTTGCCAAAGCGGCCCGCGGCTTTAGAGCCAGATGTGTAAGGCTTGGGCACGTATGTTGTAGCGCCCAGTTTCTCAGTCGCCATAATTTCTGCACCGCTGAAGTAGCCACGATCTGCAAAGACTGTAATGTCTTTTCGTCCAATGGCGGCTTGGCCTTGTTTCGTCATCTTTGTGAGCTGCACTTTGTCAGAGACAGTGTTTGTTACCTCATGCGCGACAATGAGATGGTGCTCGGTATCGACAACCGTCTGTACGTTATACCCCACCATACCAGCCTTTGTGCTGGTCGCCATAGCCACTGAGTCCGGGTCAGTTAAGGATACTTGTTTCTTAGAAGACGCGGCGAGATCATCTTTCAACTGTTGAAGCTCAGCCATCTTCTCACGCATTGACGTAATCTTTTCCTTGAGGCGTTCAGTCTTGGCCTCAGCGGCCTCGCCTTCCTGTAAATCCGTCGCGTCCAGTGCATGAAGGTATTTCTCTATAGAATGCTCAATCTGGCCGATGCGCCGCGTGAGCTTGCCGCGTGTGAAGTTCTTTTCTCTCGCGTTCACGGCCTTGAACTTGGCTCCATCAATCGCAACCATTGTGCGCGCGAACAGACCAACGTCACGGCAAAGAGTCACAAATTGAGAACAGGTTGATTGGATAGCGGTGCCGTTGTCTTTTCTAAAGTCAGCAATCGTTTTGAAGTCAGGTGCAAGCTTGCCCGTCAGCCACATAAGCTCAACATTACGCCCCGCTTCGCGTTCAAGCCTACGGCTAGATTGGATACAGTTGAGATAGCCGTAAATGTAGAGCTTGAGCAAAATAGACGGATGATAACCGGGACGGCCTGTCGCCTTGGGCCGGACGCGCTCGAAACCCATTGAGAGTAAATCTAGTTCATCAACGTAGGCATCAATGACGCGAACAGTATTATCTTCATCGATATACTCGTCCAGACTTTCAGGAAATAATATGGACTGATTTCGATCTTGGCCTTCAATAAAGCGCTTCACAATAAACCTCCGATTCAATCACCGGAACTATATCACAAAAAACTAACCGTTTTCACACAGCCACGTAATGTTTCGCGCAGGTGATCTGCAGCGATCCAATCGGTTGAGCCCGGAGCCGAGTCCGTTCCAGCGCTTGGCTGGGATAGTCGACACCTATAATGTGGAGATTTGTCTAGCCAAGCGCATCGGCTCGCCTTGAGCGCATTGCCACGGAATAGACATCCTGACCCGACCCGCAGCCATATGACGGAATGTCGATGCGTCCGCCGCCGCGCTTATCCGCCAAATTGTGCGGAGCGACATCGAAGAGGGCATCGAACGAAGCCGAATCACGATTAAAACGCATATCGCGCTCAGCCAGAGCCGACACGACCTGGGTCGCCGAGCGCGCCTGATCGACGGCGAACAGTTTCTCGACCATGGCATCAAGCGATTCAAACCCTTCACTCCGCGCGAGGCTCGACAGGCGTGTTTCGACCAGAAAGGCGTGATCCGAGCCCATACGGACGCTCGCCAATTGAAGGGCCAACCGCCGCAAGGCCTCATAATAGGTGGGTTTGAGACTCAGGGCATCGCGCATGTCGCAGGATCCCCATCCAGCAAACCGGCCAATGCGAACTTTGATTCGATGATATCGGAATCAAACGGCTTCATGATATATTCGGTTGCGCCAGCTTTCAGCGCACTGACAATCTGTTCAATACTGCGTTCGGCTGTACAGAACAGAACGGTTGGCATGGGGGTGCCGGTTTTCTGGGCAATGGTTCTCAGGTCAGCAATGAAAGCCGCGCCGTCCATATCAGGCGTTTTCCAGTCGAGCATTACAACATCGGTTGGATGGTTTTTGCAGAGCTCTAGCGCTTCGCTTGCCGTTCGGGCCTCATCCACGGTGAAACCCAGATCGCGAATAATACGCGCCGCAACCCGGCGCACCATCGGGGACTGGTCGATAATCAGGCAACGACGGGTCATAGGGTTTGCACGCCCCCATCCATCAAGGTCGCGAGATGAGCGCGTAAGTCGGCTTCTGTGTCATCCGTGATTCGGGATGTGGGCGCTGTGGTAGGGGCTTCGCCCGTCTCGAAGACGCGCTCAGGCAGGGGAATGTCGAAGGCCGCGAAACCGGATCCTGAAACCATTAATCCAGAGGGTGAAGGGTCGAGGTCGAGGCGGCCGACGCCCTGCAAGGGCAGGCTGACCGCGATCACTTCAGACAGACGTTCGAATAATCTCTCATTGACATTGGCAAGCGTGCCGTCGGCAACATGCACGTCGTCAAGCGAGTGGGACACGGACAGGATTTTACCATATTCTCTGCCGACGCAAAGCAGGCGCTGGACCAGATCCGACATGATCCATTCGATTGGAATTCCGTGTGGATCTTGAGGGTCTGGCGTAGTTCCAGCGCGCGGCGCAAAGGGGGCCTTAGTCACATCGGGTGCTGAAACGACTGGGTTTGCGGTCTGTTCGATGACGGGGCTCAGGTCAATTTCGGCCAGTCGCATCACAGCCACCTTCTCTGCTTCGCTGGCATGGTGTAGCAGGCTGACCAGCGTGGTCTTCGCCAGTTCATACACCGGATCAAATTCGATCAAATCAGGCACGCCGGTGTCAGAAGCCCGGGTTTGGTTCAGTGATTCGAGATCTGAAAGCCCCTCTTCATACTGACCCAGAAGTTTGTTGAGCACAAACAGCTGACCATCCACACGGGTCCAATCAATGGGCATATGAGCGTTTCGGCGCTGAATGAGGCCCAACACATCCTGAGCGCTTTTGTAGACGGCGCGCGCGCGGGCGCGTTTGGCCTCGCGCTGAATGATCATCAGCCGCTCGCACAGCCAAACGAGATCCCGGCCTCTGGCTAAGGGTACATTTGGTCTGGATGGACGTTCGGCGTGGATAATGGCGACCATTTCGGATCTGACCGCCTGACAGAAATGCTGCGCGCCCGTCAGATCATCCCCTTCCGTCCAATAATTGTCTGTCGCGGACCGACCGATCGAGACCGAGCGTCGCGCCGATGTGCCTGGCTGGTCAGGTATGGGCTGTCTCAGTCGCATGGGTGTGACAAAATTCCGGTCATAATGGTCGGCATCAGAAGTGCCGTCATTTCTTCCGTAAAAGAGTTAACCTCGTACTAAATAGTGACGTTTTCAGAGCGTATAATCATAATGTTTCAGTGAGATGCCTGCCCACTCCCCGAATCCCTCTTGATCTATGCTCAGACCGGAAAGTCGGTTTGGAAGGTCACGCTCTCTTCGCTGCTCGATGCAACGAGCTGTCCGCCGCCTTCGCGGGCCATCATGGCGGAATAGAATGGCTGGATCGATCGACCATCAAACCCGTGTTCGGGGACGCGCCCCAGCAGAGCCTGCTGTACGGTTTCATCAAGCTTAGCCCGCGGTCCTGCCGCGTGAACAGAGACAGAATCATCGGTCACAGTAAGTTTCACTTCGCCACCGCGCGGGACAGACTGTACACCCAGCATTGTCATGTTGAGGAGTAGTCGCGCTCGGGATTTCTCGACAGTCTCATCCTGAAAAGCGTACAGAATATCGGCTTTCGCATCGGCAAACATGTCGTTTACCAATGTACGGATTTCGTCTCCGCCGATCTGGCTGGGAGCCGATCCACCAACGCCAAAAGCCAAGCGTAGGAATTTCAGCTTCGCGGCCGCCCGCCGCGAGCTCGATTTGATCAACTCCAGCGCATCATCATGCATATCGGCATTCCCGTCATCATCAAGAATTTCGATCGCCGTGCCAAGCGCCCCAACTGGGCTGACAAGATCGTGGCAGATGCGCGCGCATAAGAGGGCTGCAAGGCTGGATGGGGTGAGTTTTGGGGCAGTGCTCATAGGGCAACTCATAATCAGCGCCGGGAACATGGCAATAGGCGAGACAACGCATGTTCGCGTCCTAGCAGAGACGATCACTCACTCTGATCGTAGATTATTGTTCGATCTGCAGCAGGGCCGCTTCCATCGCCGGGTCGCGTCCCGCCCGCAGGCTATCTACAGTATACGGCGCTGTGACGTCCGATTCCAATCCAATTCCGTCTTCCACGGGACCCGCATTGTTGGTGAACCGAATGATCGGAATACGCAGTTTTATACCACTCTCGGGCAATGTCAGAAATAAAAGTGTGCCAGCGGTCGGGTCTGCAGGATTGCCGCCGGTTTTTCGCCAATCAACGTTACATCGCGGGCTGCCCGCAAGGCTGAAATCAGGTTGGTTCTGCCGGAGGAGTTACCTCGACTCGTTAGGACAATCAGATCACCTTCAAACCGGACTTTCGCAGGGTTGATCTTGCCCGTTGCATCGAACAGAACATGGCGAAGCTCGAACTCACCAATATCAATCTTCTTGAACGCGATGTGGGGCGGGTTGATAGCCCGTGTCTCCCACGTGCTGGTATAGTCCGTATAGGCATCGTGATTGAGCGTTTTGAAGGTTTCGCGCAGTTTCATGCAGCGGGGTTTATTGATCAGATATGAAAACAGACCCTGATTGGCATCGGTGGACCCGCCGCCATTCTGGCGTGGATCCAGGATCAGCCTGCCACGCTCTTCCGCCGCCAAGACCTCAAAGACCGGCGTGGCTCTAGGTCGTAGTGAAGAATTAATCATTTGAGCCAGATTTTGATAGCTGCGATATAGACGAAGCCCATATAGTTTTGGATATGCTTGTCATATCGCGTAGCCACACGCCGGAACTGTTTGAGATAGCCAAAGAAACGCTCGACAATATTACGTTCCTTATACAAAGCCATATCAGTTTGCCTTGGCTTGCGCGCATTTTTTCGGGACGGAATAACGGGCATAGCCCCGCTCTCATTCACCGCGTCTATAACGCACCGGCCATCATAGCCCTTATCCGCCAAGACATGATCCGCCTTAAACCCTGCCAATAAGGCGGCGGCTTGCGTCATTTCGCTACAATGCCCGCCCGTTGCTATCAGGCGCAGAGGTAAACCCAATGCATCTGTCAGCCCATGTATTTTTGTCGTCAGGCCGCCCTTGGAACGTCCCCCCCTGGAACGCCCCAATGCGTGGGCATCAGGCCCCCCTTTTTATGCCGCGCCCCGGCCGCTTGGGCATGCGCCCGCACAATTGTGGCATCCATCATCAGCCACTCTTGATCAGCGTGAGTGCGCAAGGCCTTAAAGACATCTTCTAAAACCCCGGCCTCAACCCAGAGATAATAACGCCGTTTGACACTGTCAAAACGCCCGAACCGTTCGGGTAAATCGCGCCAACGCCCGCCCGAACGGGCCATCCACAACAAAGCATCAATGAAAAGCCTGTTATTGGCGTTGCGACCCGGTTTCCCTGTGCTCCCATAAGGCAAATAAGGCTTTAAACGGCTCCATTGTTCCTCCGTAAGTTCCTGATAACCAGACATATGTGCGCTCCTGACAAAATGAAGGAACATTATAGAAAATAAAAGTTAACTCTTCACTACAGCCTAGGCTCCGGTTACATTTTAACTTTCATGGATCTCTTTTGTTTGCGAACACTAGTTCAAGACTTTCTTTTGGATGTAACTCATGGATCGACAGGAGTTCCGCGATAACCAATGGGCGATTATAGAATCTTTTGTTCCGGGCGGACGCAAAGGCAAGTGCGGGCCGCGTAATGACGGGCGTAAATTCATCAATGCTCTGCTGTGGCTCGCCCGTTCCGGGGAACGGTGGCGGGACATATCGCCAACCTATGGCCAATATCAAACCATTAAGATGCGATATGACCGCTGGTTGGATAAAGCGATCATAGAGGCTATTGTCCAAGCTTTGATAAAGGACGCGGAGATGGACTGGATACAACGCGACGGTACAGTCATTCATGCCCATAAGCACGCGGCGAGCGCGATATTGTCGGCAAGCTTATGATCGCGATGACGGATGGCGGGCGGCATAGATGAAGACCGCCTTGCCTAGTTGACAGGGTGAAACACGGATGAACTGCGAAGGCGCTGATTACTGCCGGAGCGATGGCGTTGTTTTATGCCCGCATCCATCTGCCCTTCTGCATTGCGCTGATCGCTGTTTCGCTGATCTATCTGCTCTTCGCGGTGCTGGCTCAGATCGCGCCGGACTTTCTGCGCGCGCGGATTGGCACCGTGCTGATCCTGTCCGGACTGGCCGTATTTGCGACGGCGTTGGCCTATGACACGTAGGACAGCCATCGCCGCACGCGGTTTGCCGACAATACCTTCTGGTTACATTTCTCTCCACGCCGTTGCTGATTCACGGTTTGGTCGGACAGGTCGTCATGGCCAAATCAGAGTTGCTGTTCGACTTGATCCCGAGCCTGGCGTTCACAGAGCGCGATGCGATCATCATCCTAATCGACCTCGCCATTGATCGCCGCGCCCTGATTGACTGGCTTGGCCCCATTGTGCAGGAATATTATGCGGGTTCCGAAAGCAATGGTCTCACCTTCATCAGCACGCAGGAATGGCTGCAGAAACCGGGATCCGTCGGAAAGGCCGTATTCGGCACCATCCATATCTGCGATTCCGAAATTGGTGAAGACCTGTCGCCGGGCGAAACGGGCACGGTCTATTTTGCGGGCGAGAGTAATTTCGGATATCACGGCGATGTCGGCAAAACGCAGCGCGCCTACCACGCCCGTCACACCAACCGCTCTACCCTGGGCGATGTCGGACATGTCGACGAAGATGGCTATCTGTTCCTGACCGACCGCAAGGCCAATATGATCATTTCAGGCGGCGTGAACATCTATCCGCAAGAGACGGAAAATGTTCTCCTGGAGCATCCATCGGTGCTCGACGCCGCTGTGCTCAGCGTGGCCTGGCATCCGGTTCGCAATCAGCTGATCCGGGCATTGCCGAAATGGCACGTCTTCCACCGCCCTATGAATCGGCCCGAAACAGTCATGCGACTTGATAGATCGGGGGCAGCCACCACATCGGCACCATGACTAATCACGCTTCTTCCTTTACTTCAGCCTCTTTTACGCCAAGGGAGATCGTGTCCGAGCTTGACCGCCACATTGTCGCACAGAGCGATGCCAAGCGTGCTGTTGCCATTGCGCTGCGTAATCGCTGGCGGCGCAAGCAGCTGGATCCCGGCCTGCGCGCCGAAGTCACGCCCAAGAACATCTTGATGATTGGCCCGACCGGTGTCGGCAAAACCGAGATTAGCCGCCGCCTTGCCAAACTGGCTAAAGCTCCATTCCTCAAGGTCGAAGCGACCAAATTTACCGAAGTCGGCTATGTCGGCCGCGATGTGGAACAGATCATCCGCGATCTTGTCGAAGCCGCGATCACGC
Organism: Litorimonas sp.; assembly: GCA_965205225.1. Lineage (GTDB taxonomy): Bacteria > Pseudomonadota > Alphaproteobacteria > Caulobacterales > Maricaulaceae > Litorimonas. The sequence continues at coordinate 1,949,441 of CBDBFZ010000003.1, read as the reverse complement.
TCCTGAGGGATGAGAAACGCGGCCTCGTCACAGCTCAATCCGAAGCGGCCGCAGAAAACCGCATCATTGAGTCGCTGGCTGGCGATAATGCGCGAGACGGCACGCGCGAGGCGTTCCGGCGGAAACTGCGCGCGGGCGAGCTTGACAACACAGAGGTCGAACTGGAACTGGCGGACACAGTCTCCCCTTTCCAGGTTATGGACATTCCGGGTCAGCCGGAGTCTAGCATGGGAATGATCGACCTGTTCTCCATGTTTGGAAAAATGGGGAAAACCAAGATGGTTACGCTGAAGGTCCGCGACGCCTACACACCGCTCCTGTCCGAAGAGGCCGATAAGCTGATCGATGAGGATGCGATCAAACGCGAAGCCGTCGAACTGACCCAAGAAGACGGCATCGTCTTTCTGGATGAAATTGATAAAATCACCGCCCGCCCCGACGCACGCGGCGGCGATGTGTCCCGGGAAGGCGTGCAGCGCGATCTGCTACCGTTGATCGAAGGGACAACAGTTTCGACCAAATATGGTCCCGTCAAAACCGACCATATCTTGTTCATCAGCTCCGGCGCGTTCCACGTCGCCAAGCCGTCAGACCTGCTCCCGGAACTACAGGGTCGCCTGCCGATCCGGGTCGAGCTGCGCGCTCTGATCGAAGAAGACTTTGTCCGTATCCTGACCGAACCCGAGGCCAGCCTGATCAAACAATATACGGCCCTGATGGCGACCGAAGGCGTCACGCTCAATTTTACGGAAGACGCCATCGCCGAAATCGCCAGAATCAGTGCGCAGGTGAATGGCAGCGTCGAAAATATCGGCGCGCGTCGCCTCCACACCGTGATGGAACGCCTGCTCGACGAAATCAGCTTCACTGCCACGGACAAAAGCGGCGAAACCCTCAAAATCGACGCAGACTATGTGAAAGAGACCGTCAGCAAACTCGCCAAGGATCGGGATCTGAGCAAGTTTATTTTATAATACTGAGTTCGACTTTTGCTCCCAATGGCTCCCACCGACTTGATCGGCGGGTCCATCACTGAACAACAATTTGTGAAAGATCGGGAGATGGGCAGGCCGATCAAGTCGACCTGAGACAGATATAAGGGTTTAGCCCGCTTGCGTCGCCCCTATCGTAAGCCTATTCTAGACTTCTCTTAAAGGAGTGCACTGACAGTGATCCTCTAACGGAAAGCCAACTTGATGCGGTCGCGCCAAGGCGTGAAGCAGCCGTGTATCTTTCCACTTGATCCCATGACCACATGGGCGGAATTTTTCATGTCAGAATCTCATTTACGACATACCCGTCTCCATTGACGGGTATATTTCCGGGCCGGGCGCAGCAACGTCTCCCAATTTCCGCAGTCCAGTTCGATGGTTAACGATTATTTTGAGCGCCTGTCCGACTATGCCATCGAGGTGATGGGCCGGGCGACCTGTGAATTTGGACACCTCGAAGAACAGGGTTTTGGGGCCAGTATAGAGGCGAATTTTATAATCGGCTCTCAGGTCAGGCTTCATAGAGTGACGAATGCGTGTCCACAGGCGTATTTTGGCATGATTTTGGCCCGCATAAGTGGGGGGATCCGGATTTTGAACAGAATCAGGCTATGGGCTGTCGTCGCTCATGGAAAACGAGGCGGCGGAAGTTGTAGCTTAGGTTGGCCATGGTGATCCGGCCAGCGGCCCTGGCCTGGCCGATTGAGCGGATCGTGATCGCCATCGGCCCTTTCTCATATCCGAAGACATGTTCAACACAGGCACGGATGGAGGAGCGGGTCGCATTGCCGCGCCGAATGTGCTTTGCCATCGGTTTACCGCGGGGCTTCTTTCGATGGATATTTGAACGATAGCCCTGCGCTTTCAGCCAGGCTTCGTTTTTGGCTGAGCGATAAGCTGTATCCGCCCAAACAGACTTTGAGCTGTTGGTGGCATCCAGAACCGATGCCAGTTCGTGCCCATCATAGCGGGCCGCATGGGTACAGGTCTCTCCCCGGACAAAGCGCCATTTCCGGTCAATACTGATATGGTTCTTGTACCCAAAGTGAGGGATGGAAATGTCGACAAGGCCTGCGTCCTGTTCCCCTTCTGCGGTCTTTCGCGCCCTGGAATAGCTGACCACCGCTCGTGCGTCGGTGTCTTTCTGTGCGGCCCTGGCAGGATCGCCCGCGCCAGATAGCGGACGCGCTTTCACCCGCCCTGGCCCGCTCTTTCTCTTCTTTCCTCATCCGTTGGCGCGGCGCTGACACCAAAGTGGCATCCACGATCTGACCTCCCGTGGGTTTGTAGCCGCGCTTGCAGAGTTGCTCTTCAAAAGCGGCAAACAGAGATTTGAAAGCACCAGACTGGGTCAGCTTTTCCTGGGTCAGCTTTTCACGGAACAGCCAAATCGTCTTTTGGTCCGGGGTCGGTTCACCGATCTCAAACCTCAGAAACCGCAGCCAACTTAAACGATCCCGGATCAGAAATTCCATCCGTTCATCACTCAGATTGTGCATCGACGCCAGAACAAGCACCTTGAACATCGTGACCGGATCATAGGGTGGCCGACCGCCCTTGGCGCGAACACCATAACCGAGGGCTTCCATCAGAACAGTTCGGAAAGCCTCAAAGTCCACATGACACTCTAGCGCTTCAAGCGGATCACCTGTCGCCGATAAGCGAGCAAGATGATCCGACAAGTCAAACAATCCAGGCGCGTGCATCATAAAATCCTCCCAAAACCAGTAAATCAGATCACACCACAAAATGCATGGTTTTTAGAGGCCTCCATCTTCCTCTGCTTCGCGGGGAGCTGAACCGACTGGAGAAAGCCACGCGGCAAACCGATGGCAAAACACATCCGTCGTGGCAATGCGACCCGCTCCTCCATCCGCGCCTGCGGTGAACATGTGTTTGGGTACGGGAAAGTGCCGATGGCAATCCGCTCAATCGGCCAGGCGCCAGGCCAGGGCCGCGGGCCGGATCACCATGGCCAATCCCAGCGACAAGTTCCGCCGCCTCGTTTTCCATGAGCGACTACAGACCGTAGCCTGACTCCGCCCAAAATCCCGAAATACCTGCTTATGCGGGCCAAAATACGCCTGTGGACACGCATTCGTCGCTCTATGAAGCCTGACCTGAGAGCCGACTATAAAATCCGCCTCTATACTGGCCCCAAAACCCCGTTCTTCGAGGTGTCCATTTGGCTATGGGTTCGGGCTTGAGCCCGGTGATAATCCCTATCCGAATATGCGCACTCTCGTGCTGTCAAAATCGATCACGCTGCCGGGCGACTGATCTGTCGAGATCATCCGCACGGATGCGTGTGATTGTGTTCGCAATTTTAAAAAGCGCGGCGCAGAACTGATCTATCTCTGCGGAGCGGAGCACTGGCGGGCAGTTTGGCGCGGGCCGGACTGATCGATGAGCTCCGGCTCAAACGTCCTGCCATTCTTCTGGGCGGGGGTACGTAGCTGTTTGAGGCGCGCGGTAATCGCTACACCTATCCTAGACGTGCCTGACCGGTTATGGTGACGGCTCTCTCTATCAGACCTTCACCATTCAGAAGTGATTGCCTCATAGTGAAACGCAGCGCTAGCGCACAGGCTCCAGCGCCGCCTTCAATTCCGGCACGTCATAGGCATCACGCAGATAGGTTGGACTGACCCGGGCCTGCGTCGCCTGTTCCAGCGCATAACCATAGCTCAGGATCGCGGCATCCTGACCGGCGCTGCCCATGATGGAGAAGCCGAGCGGAACCCTGTGAACCGCGCCCATCGGCACGGTGATGTGTGGGTAGCCTGCCACGGCGGCGAGATAGCCTGCGCCCGCCCATGACGGCCAGGTATCGCCATTGACCGGATCGACGCGAGAGCTGAGCGGGCCCGACGGGCTGACCAGCATATCCACGTCATAGTTTTCCATCATCGCATCGATGCCGTGCTCTCTGGTCGCGCGCAGAATATTGGCCCTGGCCGTCTGATAGTCCGGATCATCAAGACCGGAACGGTTGTTGGACATGTCCATGATGCTCTGGTCGAATACGGCCATTTCACGCGGCTCGGCTAGGTTGAAGGTGATGACCTCTTCCAGTGAGCGCACGGGAATATCGGCCGGGCTGTTCGCTAAATACTCATCGAGGGTCGCCTTGAATTCCCACTGCAGGACACCGAACGCATCCCGGCCATAATTCTCATCCTCAAGCTCGAAATTTTCGATCTCGACTAGGTCTGCGCCGGCCGCGCCCATTGCCGCCAAACCCGCGTTGAAACAAGATTGAACATCCGCGCTGCCTTGCGAGAAGCGCAGCACGCCGACCCGTTTGCCCTGCAAACTGTCTACGTCCAGCCCGGCAGCATAGCCAGAACTCCCATCCGTTGCCATCGCGTCCAGCATCATGGCCGCGCCGCGAACGGTTCGGGTCATCGGACCCGCCGTATCCTGAGTCGAGCTGATCGGGACGATATATTGCTGGCTGACGACACCGACGGTCGGTTTGAACCCAACAATGCCATTTACATTGGACGGGCAGATGATCGAGCCGTTGGTCTCAGTGCCGACCGCGCCAGCGCCCAGTCCAGCCGCCATCGCGGCGCCAGAGCCGGACGAGCTGCCGCAAGGGCTGCGGTCCAGCATGTGCGGGTTACGGACCTGGCCGCCGACGGCTGACCAGCCAGAGACCGAATCGTTGGAGCGGAAATTGGCCCATTGCGACAAATTGGTCTTACCAAGAATGACCGCGCCCTGCGTGCGCAGACCCGCGACCAGCGGGCTATCCCGGCCTGTAATATTATCCTTGAGCGCATAAGCACCCGCCGTTGTCGCAACCGGGTCTAGCGTTTCAATATTATCCTTCATCAAAATGGGCAGGCCGTCGAGCGGGCCGAGCATTTTGCCCGCCGCGCGGCGTGTATCCGAGGCCTCCGCCTGTGCCATCGCATCCGGATTGAGCGCAAGGACGGATTGCAGGCGCGGGCCGTTGCGATCAATCGCATCGATCCGATCGAGATATGTTTGCGTCAGCTGAGCCGCGGTCGCCTCGCCCTTTTCCAGCATCGCCGCCAGATCCGGTAAACTCTGAGCGGCGAGACCTGTCGCTGCATAGTTAGCAGGTGTCTGAACTACAAGCTGAGCAGACGGGTCCACCGTCGCTGCAGGAGAACAGGTCGCAAGTGCGGCAGCGGAAGTAAGGTAGAGATGTTCCATTCGCGTGTCCTGCCGCGAAAGCGAGATCGCATCAAGCGCAAAAAAAGACGTACCGCGCGCCCGCGCCTCCATGCCGCGCATGGGCCAGGGCATAGATCGTAATCAATCATGGGACGCAGTTCAGGGCTGTTGAGCCAGACCGGCAACTGGGGGTCCGCAAAAGGCCTTCTAGCCGGAGACCTCTACCCGTGATCACGAGCAGGCAGCGTCGTCCGCCGCGCTTCGCCGAGCGGAAGATGGACGTCGAAAGCGTCTTATAGGTTTGCGTAGGTTTGCGTCTGGGTTATACCGTAAAGATCAAGCCTAGCGTCGATGTTGACCTTGCTGCGGCGCACGCCCCGATCCGTAGCCGATGGGACCGGAGCCGATTGTGAAGCCGGACGTTTGGGCTTGGACGGCGGCAGGCCCATCATGGCGCTGAAATCATCGCGGGTTGGATCCGGGGCCAGATCAGGCCACACAGCGCCCTTGCCATGCGGACGTCGGCGTGGGCTAACCGTCCGGGCAACCCTCGGTTCCAGACAAGACGCTCAGATGGGTCGAGTGCCCGCGTCACGAAACGGGATCGGGTTTCAGTGACGGTGTCGGGATCAGTGCTCTAGGAACAAGAACCGTCCAGCGCACAGGATGTTTCATAACCCCGGCCAACGCACCGGCCTCGTTCCCTGTCCCGAAGAACAGATCGCCGCGCAGCGCACCCTTGATCGCACTGCCTGTATCCTGCGCAACAACCAGAAGTCCGGCATCATCGCCTGTATAGTCGCCTGGCGACTGGGGCAGCCGAGTTTCGAGCCAAGCGAGCATCCCGTAAGGATGGAAGCGGGGATCAACTGCGATGGACCCCATCGCCGTCAGCGGGACCTGCATCGCGCCGCGTGGCCCTTCGCCCGGAGCAATGGCCTGTTCGGCGAAGAAGATATAACGCGGATTTTCGTTCATCAGGGTGCGAGACTGTTCCGGCCCGGCTTCGACCATCCACGCTTCAATATTGCGCTTGCCGGACTGGTTGTGGCTCAATTCTCCGCGCTCGATCAGAACGCTCCCGATGGATCGGTAAGGCTTGCCATTATTACCGCCATAGGCCGCTCTCAATGTTCGGCCGTCACCATAGCGTAAGCGACCCGATCCCTGAATCTGCAGGAAGAACACATCGATCGGGCGGCCATAGGCGATCACGCGGGCACTGTTCGAACCCAGCTTGGCACGCGGCAGATTCTGCACGGATCTGGACTTTGGCTTAGCCAGAATAGGGGTTGAGAAAACGTCACCCGGTTCCACCCGGACGTCGACCTCCGGTTCATAATAGCCGGTCAGCAGGCCTTCGTCCGTGTCCGGTGTGGACAGAGTAAGCGGCGCGAACAGGGTCTCGAAAAAAGACCGTGCTTTCGTTGCCTGCTGAGCAACCTCACAGGCTTCGGTCCAATCACCATAATTGCCATATAGCGGTAGATTTGGATTGAGTGGGTCGTCCGGATCGGCTTGCAGCAGGGCCTCGCAGCTGCGTCGGAATGCCTCCAGCGCGGATTGATGATCGGCCTCCACCCAGCCGGACAATGTGTTAAACGGCTCAGAGCTCTCAATGATCGACGCCTCGACAATAAGGTCGGGCGGCGGCTCGCTTGGCGCAGGCAGCGGGGCCGGAATCGGAGGGGCAGGCGGTGGGGCCGGTACGGGGTTCGCAATAACGGTCCGATTCGGGTCCAGATCAACCGGACCTTTCGTCGTCGCGCAAGCCGACAGGCTCACCGCGATACAGAGACTCAGAACAGCGTGGACGTCCCGCAGGCGGGCCATGATCAAGCGTCTGTATTGGGCGCGGTCGTGTCGGGTGTTGGGTCAGCGGGTAAGGCGTCGCCCTCGGACGGTTCCACATCAGACAGGCGCCATGCCGGGTCACTGGATCCAATCAGGCGCTCATAGGTCCAATATTCTGAAATTGAGGCCAATGTGTCTAGGTCACCTTCGACCAATTCACCCTCGGCATCACGAAGCGCTGAAGCGATGTCTGCTTCATACAACACTCTGATATAAGCGATTCCATCTTCGATGCGCGCGCCCTTGATCTGGCTGGTCCGCAGACGACCCAGATCCGTGACCTGCGTCAGTGACTGTTCATCCCGGTCTTTGATCGCCGCATCATAGATGTTGTAGACATCATCGCTCAACAGATCGCGCAGCGTACCGCGATCCCCAGAGGCAAACGCTTCCAGAATCATCGCATAGGCGGTCTTCGCCCCATCAATGAACCGGCCCGGTGAAAAATCAGGCTCGGCCCGGGCGATCGTTCCGAGGCCAATTTCGTCCTCGACAGATTCTTCGGATGCCAAGGCCATACTGTCATCGCAGTCGCGGGGGCGATCCGATTTTCCGAAGACCTCATCCGGTTTAAACGCGTCATTCGGGCCACGGCCCACCGACTTACCCAGTACCGAATAGAAGGCCACACAGATCACAGTGGCGATTGCGGCGTAGAGAACGACTTCGAACATAGGCGTTATATAAGGACGCGGCGCACATTTGTAAGTCGACATTTCCATGCAATCCTGAGGTCTTTAGCGCATCTTGGCGTTGCGCCCGGCTTCCTGCCCGTGATAGCGGGTGCGCGACAATTCGTTCCACCCGTTAACACGACAGAGCTGCGAGACCATCATGGCGAAAACGCCCAAAAAAACCAAAACTGACAAAAGCAAAGCCGTCGACGAAAGCAACCTAAATATCGCCGTTGACGGCGATGCGCCTGCAGCGAGCGGAACCGCTGCCGAGGCAGAGCCCGCTGCGGACGCCGTCGGTGCGCCTATGGTAAATGTGCTGGCTCAATACGTCAAAGATATGAGCTTCGAAAATCCGAATGCACCGGATTCGCTTCGCGCCAGCCAGCCTCAGCCAAAAGTCGCCATTGATTTACGCATTGGCCGGCAAATCAGCGAAAACAACACGATTGAGGTCAGCATTCGGATCAAGGCGCATGCCATGCGCGATGAAACAACCGTCTTTATCGCTGAATTGGACTATGCCGGTCTGTTCCAGATCCAGAATGTCGACATGGAGCAGATCCAGCCACTGATGATGATCGAATGCCCGCGCATTCTGTTCCCGTTCGCTCGCAAGATCCTGTCCGACATCACTCAGGATGGTGGCCATATGCCGATCATGCTCGATATTCCCGACTTTGCCGGCATGTTCCGCGATAAGATGATGCGCCGGGCGCAAGAGCAGAACCTGAACTAAATCAGTTTGCTTTAGGATGAATAATAAAGCCCGTCGATCTGGGATCTGGCAGACTTTTCTTTATCTGAACTGCGCTGACCTAGGCTGTAGTGAAGAGTTAACTTTTATTTTCTATAATGTTCCTTCATTTTGTCAGGAGCGCACATATGTCTGGTTATCAGGAACTTACGGAGGAACAATGGAGCCGTTTAAAGCCTTATTTGCCTTATGGGAGCACAGGGAAACCGGGTCGCAACGCCAATAACAGGCTTTTCATTGATGCTTTGTTGTGGATGGCCCGTTCGGGCGGGCGTTGGCGCGATTTACCCGAACGGTTCGGGCGTTTTGACAGTGTCAAACGGCGTTATTATCTCTGGGTTGAGGCCGGGGTTTTAGAAGATGTCTTTAAGGCCTTGCGCACTCACGCTGATCAAGAGTGGCTGATGATGGATGCCACAATTGTGCGGGCGCATGCCCAATCGGCCGGGGCGCGGCATAAAAAAGGGGGCCTGATGCCCACGCATTGGGGCGTTCCAGGGGCGGCCTGACGACAAAAATACATGGGCTGACAGATGCATTGGGTTTAGCTCTGCGCCTGATAGCAACGGGCGGGCATTGTAGCGAAATGACGCAAGCCGCCGCCTTATTGGCAGGGTTTAAGGCGGATCATGTCTTGGCGGATAAGGGCTATGATGGCCGGTGCGTTATAGACGCGGTGAATGAGAGCGGGGCTATGCCCGTTATTCCGTCCCGGAAAAATGCGCGCAAGCCAAGGCAAACTGATATGGCTTTGTATAAGGAACGTAATATTGTCGAGCGTTTCTTTGGCTATCTCAAACAGTTCCGGCGTGTGGCTACGCGCTATGACAAGCATATCCAAAACTATATGGGCTTCGTCTATATCGCAGCTATCAAAATCTGGCTCAAATGATTAATGCTTCTCTACGACCTAGACATCTTACTCTGTGTGTGTATCTTCCTCGCATAAGGGGGATGCCCCAATAACCAAATTTTCACTCTCAAGTTCGTTTGGTAGTTCACTGTGAAGCATACGCTGATCTCGCAAGGTGGTGCAGGAAACCAGACGTTAGAGAAGGCGTTATCTGCATCTTGCGGGACAGGACAATTCGACCGTCTTGACGTTGCCGTTGCTTACGCAACTCTGCCTGGGGTGGAAGCGCTCAAATTAGCGTTGGGCGGAATTCCAGAGAGGTCGAGATGGGTGGTCGGATTGGATGACGCGTTTACCCAGCCAGAAGCGTTGGAATATATCGCTGGGTTGGCGGGGAGCGAGCTTCGCGTGGTTGAGCTAATGCTGGCTCGCAGGTTTCACCCCAAAATGTATCTGCTATGGTCTTCGAGTGCGGAGGCGAAAGCCACTGCGGCAATTGGCTCTGGGAACCTGACGGTCAACGGCTTCAGCGAGAATGGGGAGACTGCTGTGGTGCTCGCCGCCGAGGCCGAAGAAGACGCAAACGAACTCAAGCAGCAGTGGCAAGATATGTGGGATTTAGGTCACTCTTCGACCGAAGAGGAGCTTGCCGAATATAGGGAGCTTTTTGAGAGTCAGAATATGTCCGACAATATAGAATATTCAACTAAAGTTCCAACTAATTGGAACCAAATAACCGAGAGAAGTAACATGTCCTACGAATCAATTCAGACAAGTGGAAGAAGCCCGAGAAATCGCTATAATGCGCCCAACGGTGCTGCTAATGTCAGAGAGTTTGAAAAGTCAGACAAATGGGTGAATACCGTCCTTATTGATAAGGGCACAATCACTCAGATTGGGTTTGGCAAGCCTATAAGATTCTTCAATGTTAGCGATAAGACCGCTACATCTAGTGAAGAATTTAACCGGGTTAATGCTATGAGCAATAGAGTTATTATGGAAATTCACTCTATTGGGCAAAAGCTTGAACCTGGTGAAGCTTATATTATGGCTCCTGGCTATAATAATTTGCCTGATTCCCATGAAGCTCTCACTCTTGAAGAGACTAAGGGACTTAGTGATAAGCAGATCAAAGCCATCAAGACCAAACAGGACTTTGTTGGATTTGGTTTGGAAATCCGTAGAGTCGCTGATGAATCTAATGAGACTAAGGAGACTCGTAAGAGCCATGAAGAGGAAGCTGATGCTGCCTTTAATAGCTTGGAATTCTAAGCTCACTAATACTGTCTTAACCTCTTGAGAAAGGGGTTAGGGCAAGCTCAGCTAGTTCTCTTATTATTAAGAAAGATAGTAAATCTTATTATCTTAAGTTAACTCTTTTAGTATAAAACCTCAATAGTGAAATCTGATTTGAGGCAAATATACCTCAAGATGACTTTAAGACTAACAGGGTAAACAGCTATGAAAGAAGCCGCCGCGACCTTCAATCTCTTCGTTGAAATATGCAGCGTGAAATATGAGAGGACCAGCGTCAAACCAAGCTGATCGGGACCGTGACACGCTGCTGGCTGTCTACGATTTTCCGGCGGAACACAGGAAGCACATCAGGACCACGAACCCGATACAGCTCAGCCTGTCCGAGACTGGCTGGGCCGGATCGACGTGAAGACGCTCTACATCGAGCCAGGGTCACCCTGGGAAAATGGCTATAACGAAAGCGTCAATGGGACGCTCAGAGATGAACTCCTAAACGGGGAGATTTTCTACAGCCTGAAGGAGGCATAGACACTGATCGAACGCTGGCGACAGCACTACAACACTATCCGGCCGCACAGCTCGTTAGGATACAAACCGCCGGTCCGAAAACGATCTTGCCTTGCCCTTCCGGGCTGCCCTACACTCCGTTCCGGTTAGCCTATAAGGGCAACCATAACTTGGCCTTCCCCCATAAAAGTGGTCCATTTTAAAAGTTAGAGATTTGGCTATTTGAGCTTGAAGGAGCACATTATGGCTAGAAGGTGCTACACCCCAGAACAGATTATCGCGATGCTGCGAGAGGCCGAAGTTCGATTAGCTCAAGGCGAGAAGACAGGTATGATCTGTCGATCCCTTGGCGTATCAGAACAAAGTTACTATCGCTGGCGCCGTGAGTATGGAGGCTTGAAAGTCTCGCAGGCTCGTCGGTTAAAAGATTTGGAGAAAGAGAACCAACGGCTGCGCAAAGCGGTCTCCAATCTCACTCTGGATGCTTTGATCTTGAAAGAGGCTATCGAGGGAAAGTACTAAGCCCTGCACGCCGCCGATTGGCTGTCGATCATGTGCGGGCGGCGCTTGGATGTTCCGAGCGACGCGCGTGTAAGACGATAGGTCAGCACCGTTCTACGCAAAGAAAACCGATGGTCATCCGAGATGATGAAGCGGTTTTGACAGCTGACATTATCCGCCTGGCTTCAGAATATGGCCGATATGGCTATCGTCGGATTACAGCTTTGCTCAGGCGAGAAGGTTGGACGGTCAACTTCAAAAGAGTTGAACGTATATGGCGGCGTGAAGGGCTTAAAGTCCCACAAAACATCCTAAACGCGGGCGGTTATGGTTTAATGACGGCCTCTGCGTCAGACATCGACCTCAACATAAGGGTCATGTCTGGTCCTATGACTTTGTCGCCGACCGCACCCATGATGGTCGAGCCTTTCGTATGCTCACTGTCATTGATGAGTACACACGGGAATGTCTCGCTATCCATGTGCAACGGAGCCTCAAACATGATGATGTGCTGGCTGTTCTCACTGACTTATTCACTAGGTATGGACCGCCGGAGTACATCCGCTCAGATAATGGATCTGAGTTCACAGCCATAGCGGTGCGTGAATGGCGTGAGAAATGGAAGGTTCAAACGCTTTACATCACGCCTGGGTCACCTTGGGAGAATGGATACAATGAAAGCTTCAACGGGAAGCTTCGCGACGAGCTTTTAAATGGAGAAATCTTCTACACGCTCAAGGAGGCAAAAATCCTGATTAAACGTTGGCGGCACCATTACAACACCATCAAGCCGCATAGCTCTCTCGGCTATAAACCACCCGCCCCAGAAACGGTCTTGCCACGCCCTGTTGGCCTGACCTACACTGCGTTCCGGTCAGGCCAACAGGGCGGACCATAACCGCCAAACTCTAACTTAAAAGGTGGACCACCTAAGAGGGGCAGATCAAATCGTTCAATGGGACTGTCCGAGATGAACGTCTTAATGTGAATTGGTTCCGGAGCGTTGCGGAAGCTCAGCGCCTGTCAAATATCTGGAGGCGACATTACAATGAGAGTCGACCTCACATGGCTCACAAAGGCCGAACGCCTAGAGAATTTGCAAATATATCATCACTATGCCATAGTGATGACATGAAAATGGCCGCTGGATTCTAACGCTCCACCTAGACCACCTAAACCAAACACTTCAATAGCCAAAAACTCTAACTCTCAAAATGGACCACTTTTAAGGAGCAGGCCAGCAAGGCAGTTTCAAAAGGCCGAAGGATTTCTTGCGAATGACCTGTTCTATGAGAACTACCGCCCGCTATCGGGAGACGCGCTCAACGCGCCACATCTTAGTTGGACAGCGGCTCATACCTTTCTTTCGATTGATAAACTCGGTCAGCTCCCGGCAAACAAATGATGTCACACGAATCACGTGAACTGCACGAAGAGAGCTGGGTCGTTCACATGGATCCGAACTGGAGGTAAAATGCGAATCTTAGGTGCCTTGCTGATCTTGTTTTTCGCGAGCGTTCAATACGCGCAAGCGCAGGAATCATACACGTTCGAATCCGTGTCTATTTCATTGGACCACAAGCCAGGATTTATCGATCTTTATGTCGATGAGGACAAAGGACGCATCCTGGCCGTGCTCCCTCCAGCCGTAAGCGACGGACTCTCCATTCGGTTCATCTATTCGTCGGGATTGACGGGCGGCCTTGGCTCTAATCCGATCGGGCTGGATCGCGGAAATGCGGATAGCGGCGTGATCGTTCGATTTCGGAAGATTGGTAACCGCGTCGTCGCCGAACAAGAAAATTGGCGATATCGTGCCTCTTCTGAAAACCCTCGCGAGCAACAGGCCGTTGCCCAATCATTTGCAACCTCATTCCTTTGGACCACTGAAATTCTCTCAACCGATGATCAAGGACAACTTCTGATCGATCTTTCAGGCTTCCTGCTCCGCGATCAACTGGACGTCGCCAGCGCTCTCAAGCATGGCGAAGATGCACATGCCTACAATCTGGACGCCGAGCGATCGTTCCCTGACACGCAGAACGCTCTGGTCTTTCCCGACAATGTCGAGCTCGATGCTTTTCTTACATTCTCAACAGCGCGTCCGAACGCTCAGACGCGAGCAACCGCTCCTGACGCGCGCTCAATCACGCTGTCAAGCCATCATTCTTTCGTGCGACTCCCAGATGGTGGATATCGCACACGCAAGTTCGATCAGCGTACCGCAAATATCGGGATGGGGTTTTATGACTTCTCAAGCGAGCTCGGGGCGCCAATCGTGCAAAGATTGTCACGGCGATTTCGGTTGGAGAGAGTAGATCCGAGCCTCACCTCAGGCTCGGTCAAGAAGCCGATTGTCTTCTATGTGGACCCCGGGGCACCCGCTCAAATTCGTGACGCCCTGATTGAAGGGGCGTCCTGGTGGTCCGTAGGTTTTGAAGCGGCAGGCTTTGAAGATGCCTTCCGCGTCGAACTCTTGCCGGACGATGCACATCCATTGGATATTCGCTACAACGTCATCAACTGGGTCCACAGACAAACACGCGGCTGGTCATATGGTGGCAGTGTATCAGATCCAAGAACCGGTGAGATCCTGAAAGCCAACGTCATTTTGGGGTCGCAGCGTGTTCGGCAGGACAGAATGATATTCGAAGGCCTAGCAGGGGTTGCAAATACCGGTACAGGGCACGCCGATGACCCGATTGAGATATCTCTCGCTCGGATAAGACAACTCTCCGCGCATGAAGTCGGGCACACGCTCGGATTTGCGCATAATTTTGCGGCAAGTTCGAATGATCGTGCATCGGTCATGGACTACCCTGCCCCGTATATCCGTCCACACGTCGACGGTACGCTTGATTTCTCCGAGGCATACGCATCTGGTCTTGGGGTTTGGGACACCTTCACCGTCAAATGGCTGTACTCTGAATTCCCCGAAGCGAGTGATGAAGACGGTCAGCTGGATACCCTCGTTGCCGAGGCGGCGACGAGCGGATTGCGTTTCATTGCCGATCAGCATAGCCGCTCCGGTGCAACCGCTCACCCCTATGGTTCGGTTTGGGATAATGGCGATGATGCCATCGAAACCCTGCAAGAAACACTCCGAGTGCGAGAGATTGCACTCAAAGATTTTGGACTGGATCGCCTAGCTGAAGGGCGTCCGACATCAGATCTCAACACCGTCATTGTGCCGATATATCTTTACCACCGATATCAGGTTGCAGCCGCAGCCAAGTATATCGGCGGTCTGGAATTCAGCTACGGAGTGAACGGCGCTAATCCAGGCCCGGGAATACCGGTACCCGTTGAAGATCAGCAACGAGCTTTGTCGGTCATCCTGGACACCTTGAATCCAAATCGCTTGGATTTACCGGACCATGTCTTGAATTTTCTGACGCCAGGTGATGTTGGATTTGCAGGCGGCGGTCAGTCGATGGAAGTGTTTCCGTCTCGCACGGGGCCGGTGTTCGATCTTGCAACGTCTGCAGCCATCGCAACAGACTTATCCTTCAACGCCCTGCTTGCGCCGCAACGCCTGGAACGCCTGACTGCGTTCGAGCAAAGATCTGAAAGCGCCTTTTCTCTCTCGCATATGCTTGCTCAAATCGACGAAGCGGTCTTTGCGACTACGGGCACAAGCCGCCACGAGGCGCTGGCACGAACCATCCAAAGTCGGTTCATCGAGCACCTGATTTCTACATCATCCAACCCAGATGTTTCGTTTGAGGTTGCGAGCAAAATCGACGTAAGGCTCACAACCATTCGCGATCGACTCTCGCGTCGCCGCGCGGCGAGATCAGAGCAACAAAAGCAACACTTCAGGGCGCTTGCTAGCCGTATAAATCAGTATTTCGATGCGGGGGGCGTCAGTGTCGAGCGCTTGGAGCTGTCTCCCCCGCCTGGTAGCCCGATTGGATCCGCCGGTGTGGAGGAACAATGCTGGTTTTGCGACTGAGTTTTACCGGTGCTTCATAAGATTGAACACTCAGCTCCGGACAAAGCACGCGGTAAACGGAATGATATAAGAATTAAGGACGTTCACGTTCTGCCCCGGTGGTTTGCACTGATGACACATGTCGCTTTGCCGCTCGTTGCCGCGTTCGGTTTTAGCGGCGCCGCCACAGCTCAAGGCACCGGCTCCGTCTCCAGTCCAGTTATCAAGCCGGTCGCGTCGATCGGGCTAGCGGCAGGCAGTGCATTTGATGACGGTAATGAAGGCTTCGCTCACCGACTCGATTATCGCTGCGGAGTGGCGGATCGGTGGCGAGTCAGCGCGCTCGTAGTCTTCAATGATCGTGGCGGCGATTACCGCTATCGTCGTTTTGCCGTGGAGGTAATGCATCAGTTTGCGTCAAGCGAGCATAGCTGGAATAGCGCGATCCAGGTTCGCGGACGATTACCTGATGGCAATGATGGGCCTGGACGCGTGCGGGTGGCCTGGCTCAATGGCTGGAAACCATCTGATGGGCTTGAATTGCGCCTGGTTGGTCTGGCGTCAAAGGAATTCGGGGATGACCGGAGCGACGGCTTCGCACTAGAAACGCGTAGCGAAGCCACATGGAAGTTCACGCCAGATACACGGATCGGGGCGCAAGTCTTCAACCGCTACAATACGACCGCAGAGTTCGGGTCATTTCACACCCAGCGCCACTCGGTCGGTGGTGTCCTCAAAGGGGCGTGGCTGTGTGAAAACGGTTAGTTTTTTGTGATATAGTTCCGGTGATTGAATCGGAGGTTTATTGTGAAGCGCTTTATTGAAGGCCAAGATCGAAATCAGTCCATATTATTTCCTGAAAGTCTGGACGAGTATATCGATGAAGATAATACTGTTCGCGTCATTGATGCCTACGTTGATGAACTAGATTTACTCTCAATGGGTTTCGAGCGCGTCCGGCCCAAGGCGACAGGCCGTCCCGGTTATCATCCGTCTATTTTGCTCAAGCTCTACATTTACGGCTATCTCAACTGTATCCAATCTAGCCGTAGGCTTGAACGCGAAGCGGGGCGTAATGTTGAGCTTATGTGGCTGACGGGCAAGCTTGCACCTGACTTCAAAACGATTGCTGACTTTAGAAAAGACAACGGCACCGCTATCCAATCAACCTGTTCTCAATTTGTGACTCTTTGCCGTGACGTTGGTCTGTTCGCGCGCACAATGGTTGCGATTGATGGAGCCAAGTTCAAGGCCGTGAACGCGAGAGAAAAGAACTTCACACGCGGCAAGCTCACGCGGCGCATCGGCCAGATTGAGCATTCTATAGAGAAATACCTTCATGCACTGGACGCGACGGATTTACAGGAAGGCGAGGCCGCTGAGGCCAAGACTGAACGCCTCAAGGAAAAGATTACGTCAATGCGTGAGAAGATGGCTGAGCTTCAACAGTTGAAAGATGATCTCGCCGCGTCTTCTAAGAAACAAGTATCCTTAACTGACCCGGACTCAGTGGCTATGGCGACCAGCACAAAGGCTGGTATGGTGGGGTATAACGTACAGACGGTTGTCGATACCGAGCACCATCTCATTGTCGCGCATGAGGTAACAAACACTGTCTCTGACAAAGTGCAGCTCACAAAGATGACGAAACAAGGCCAAGCCGCCATTGGACGAAAAGACATTACAGTCTTTGCAGATCGTGGCTACTTCAGCGGTGCAGAAATTATGGCGACTGAGAAACTGGGCGCTACAACATACGTGCCCAAGCCTTACACATCTGGCTCTAAAGCCGCGGGCCGCTTTGGCAAACATGACTTCCTCTATCAGCCCGAAGACAATAGTTACCAATGCCCAGGTGGTCAGAAGATGACCTATCGCTTCATGTCAGTTGAACAGGGCAAGGACATGCAAGTTTACTGGCCGGACGAATGCGCGGCCTGTCCCGTCAAAGCCAAATGCACGACGGGGAAACAACGGCGGATCAAACGCTGGGTCAATGAGGACATCATCGACGCTATGTTGACGCGATTGAATGACCTCCCGGAAGCCATGGCCATCCGAAGGGCGACGGTCGAGCATCCGTTCGGGACGCTGAAGTCATGGATGGGTGCCACGCACTTCCTGACCAAACGCCTCAAAAACGTCAAAACAGAGATGAGTCTATCGGTTCTAGCTTATAATATCCGCCGGATGATCAGCATGTTCGGAGTGAAGAAACTAATCCGGGTGATCCAAGCCTAAGGGGAAAGCTTGTCCTAAATTAAATCCACTGAAATCGACGCATTGCCCAGGCTGTTTTCACACAGCCACGGGCGCTGGCGGACAGGCTTTCCCATCGCGTCAATGCGCTCATCGGAGTGAGTGATGCCGCGGCAAATTTCGAATTGCGTCTCCAACTCCGGCTGACGCTTTAGGGTCTTGCAGCTGGCTTCTTCTTTTTCCGAAACATTGGTAGCAGGAACAGATAGAGTCCCGTTCCCCACATCAGGGTCAGCGATATACCCGTGGGCAGGAAAATGTATAACTTTACCACGCCTGAGAAAAACGACCCGTCATGGATCTGTTCAATCAGGTCAGAGCGCCGATAGGCGACGCTGAACACCTCACCATTATGGGTGTCGACCTGCACTTCCCAGCCTGAATTGGCGCGCAGCTTGGCAACACCTTTTCCAATCCGCAGGTCGATACGATCAATATCGGCCCATTCCCTGATTTCTGCCTCAGGATGCTGGCGCGCGGCATCGAGCATTTCTTCAAAGCTGATTTCGGGCACCTCATTCGAAACAATACCGGATGTCGTCGGCGGTTGAATCCAGGCGATTTCCTTTTTTAGCATCAGTAAAATACCCGCCACAAAGATGATCACCGCCGGAACCGCCACGGCTAGGGAAAGCCAATAATGAACTTGGCGCAAAAGGCGTTTCAGACTCACTTTCATTTCTCACACGCAAACCCTGTGCTCAACAATCCGACCCCGGATTACGACGCGTTTCTCGCGCTCACCTCACCCGTTCTCTTTGTCAATTTTCGGATGACGCCACAAGCACACGTCCGGGTGTCCAAGGCAAATTTAGTAGGTTGGCTTGTCTTTCGAATTCAACGACATTTTGGTCAAGCGTCGCCAGTTCATCAACCAGATCTGTCATTTCCACCTGAGCAATCTCAAACGACTCCCGATGCACGCCGATCACGGGTGACAGGCTGTCCCAATGCCCCTCGATAATCGAATTGATACGGGTACGCAAAGACCAAGGCGTGCGTTCAAACCGGTCAGAGATGGTACTGTCACCGTTCAGTTTGCGATCGATCTTGTAAAGGAGATCGTCCAAACGATCCAAGGTTGCGACATGGTTCGAGGCGAGATCGGGAGAAGATTGCAACGCTAGACGCAAACTAGCCAATCGCGTTCGGATCTCTTCGGTTGTTCGATCTGCGCCCTCGATCATGCGAAGGAGCTCTGCCGTACGAGATTGGAAATCGACCAGTTCCGTTCGTGCCGAGCCACTGGCTTCTTCAGGTGAAATTTGTAGCGACTTTACACCGAAACCCTGTGGCATGCCGAGATCGGTTTCGACGCGATCAACCCGTTTCGAAAGTTGGACTGTGTAACGCCCCGGCGCTACGAAACGCCCACCTGAAGAACCGGCTCCAAGATCATCAATGGGACGCGTTGATGGATAGCGCAAATCCCAAATCATCTGATGTCGTCCCTTGCCACTCTCTCCCGTAAGTCGTCGAACAACATTACCTGCATCGTCGCGAATGGTTGCTATGATTGCCGGCGGGTGCTCTCGATCTTCTGCGCGCAAGGTCGCCCAAGACGGATAAGGTGTATCCCCGCGCTCGGCCTCAATGGCACGTTCAGCCTTTCGACGGACCTCTCGTTTGGAGGGATAGCCGTCGCGCAAGTAATAGGAAATGACAGCTCCGAACGGGGGATTTTCTCCTTTGAAGAAATTGTCACCCAGAACGCCCTTTCCGCCACCGCCCCACGGTCCCCAAAGATCACCTTCAACGTAAAGAAATGTGTCGCGGATTGGGAAACTGGTAAGTTCAGCAGCACTCAACTGGGCCGCTTTGGTTCGCAGAGGCGTGTAATCATCAAGCACATAGATTCCGCGCCCAAATGTCCCGATGACCAGATCATCCTCGCGACGCTGAATCTCGATATCGCGCGCGGCAATGGTCGGGAGCGCCGTCAATTCATTCCAGTCGCGCCCACCATCTTGCGTGAAGAAAACCCCATACTCGGTTCCCACAAATAGTAGTTCGGGATCGATATGGTCTTCTGCGATGGCGTGAACATATCCGCGCATCGGCAAGTTACCGGCAATCGCTGACCAGGTACGGCCACGATCGGTTGTTTTCATGGCATACGGCTTGAAGTCACCGCGCTTGTGATTGTCGAAAACGGCATAGGCCGTGTCAACATCATGCAAAGAGGTGATGATCTTGGAGACATAGGTCATTTCGGGTACGCTGCGAAGTCTGGAGGTGGCGCGCCAGGTCTCACCGCCATCTTCAGACACGTGGATCATCCCGTCATCCGTGCCGACATAGAGCAGGCCCTCTTGCAGGGTACTTTCAGCGATGGAGATGGCGGATCCATAAAAGGACGTCCAATAGTTCTTGCGCACCGCGTCGACTGACCAGATGCGATCGCCAATTTTCAGCCGGTTGCGATCGACCCCACGGCTGACATCGTCGTGCAAAATGGTCCAGGTTTCACCCCGGTCATCCGAACGGAATATCTTCTGCGAACCAAAGTAGATCCGTTTCGAATTGTGCGGCGAGATGAGAAGCGGTGCATTCCAGTTCCAATTATATGCGGTTTCGCCCGAACTAGGTTGCGGAACGATCGACAACCTTTCCGTTGTTCGCCGATCATATCGGACCAGACCTGCATACTGGTACTGAGTATAGATGATGTTGGGATCGTCAGGATCGATTTGCGGTTCGAACCCATCGCCGCCCAGAATAATTTCCCAATCGGAATTGACGATCCCGTGGTTCAAGTCCGTCCGCGACGGTCCGCATAGTGAGCTATTATCCTGCGTACCGCCGCAAATGTTGTAGAATGGTGCAGAATTATCCACGGCTACCCGATAGAATTGCGTTACAGGCAGATTCTGAATGTGTCTGTAGGTCTTGCCTGCATCCCAGGTTTCGTAGATGCCGCCATCGCCACCGACATAGATATGCCGGCTATCATCGGGGTCGAACCAGATCGCATGATCGTCCGAATGACGATGGTCATAGTCCATCTGCGCCCAGCTCTCGCCACCATCAAAGGATTCCCAGGCCCAGGTATCGATCAGAATCAAATGGTAACTGTCATTTGGATCAACCGTCAGTTCGCCATAATAGGCGCTGTCATTTGTCCCTCGATCTGAGCGCTTCTCCCAGGACTCTCCAAAATTTTCAGTGCGGTAAATTCCACCCACGTCATCTTGCCCGACCACGGACGCATAGATGATTTGCGGATCGTTATTTGTCCAACCAAACGCAATTCTGCCCAGATCGACATTGTCTGGTAGCCCCTTGCCCAACACGTCCCAAGTCTCGCCGCCGTTCGTGGTTTTGTAGACTCGAGACCCTGGGCCTCCATTGATCACGGCCCAGGTGCGCCGATAGCGCTCATACGTGGAAACAATCATTTCGTCTGGATTGTCAGGATTGATGACGAATTCATTGGCGCCCGTGAAAGCGTCCAGATCCAGTAGCTTTTCCCAAGTCTCCCCAGCATCACTCGTTTTGTAGAATCCGCGATCCCCACCATCCGACCAAAGTGGGCCAAGCGCAGCCACGAATACTGTATCAGGATCAGTCGGATGAAACTGGATTTGACCAATATGCCCTGAGTCTGCGAGCCCGACATGGGTCCAGCTATCACCGCCATCAACTGAGCGGTAAACGCCGTCACCACCGCCGACAGAGCGTTGATTATTATTCTCTCCCGTTCCGACCCAGATTTCGTTTGAGTCCCATGGGCTCAATTCGACATCGGCCGTGGCATATGAAGTTTGGTGATCAAAGACAGGTGTCCAAGTGGTTCCAGCATTCTCCGTCCGCCAAACGCCGCCAGACGCCACCGCAACAAAAAATCGGCTCGTGCGCTCCGGATCGAATGCGAAATCTGAAATTCGCCCCGACGTATGACCCGGCCCAACCATGCGCATGGAGAGATTGCCAAAAGCGTCGCCCGCATCGCGAGCCTCTTGAGCAAAGGATACCTGACCCATTACGCCAGCTGCGAGTACCAGCTCAAGCCCAATTCTGACTGTTCTGAACCAACTCATCTTCATTCTCCCATTGATGCCACGCTTATGCGCAGCTATCTTGCTATTTTGGATCCAATATACAATTTATTCGGTTTCTACAATGCTCAACGCCCCGTTTAATGCCCACTCGCTTCGTATGAGTTCGCGCGCCATGGCGATTTTACTTTCACGGCGCGTGGTGGCAGGTTCGAAATCTTCAGCTCCGGCGGTCATCCATCCAGTTCTTGATGATCGGCGATATCAGCAGCATGACTAGTCCCATTCCCATCGCCACGTATGCGACGTTGAGATAGGATGCTTCCGTAAGTGGTTTTCGCTTCGGCGATATTGGTGACCTGTCCGCTAATCGTCTCAGCACCGGTTGTCCGCGCAATGATGCCGGCGCGATAATTGGAGAGTCCGGTATACAGGAACCAAGCCCCCATCGTCATGCCGACAACACGCGCAGGCGCCATTTTGGTCACGGTTGACAATCCGACCGGAGAGACCATAAGTTCACTCATCGCTCGCATGGATCCAGTAGATCAGAAATATGAAATAAACCGAGGTCATGCTGGCCGTTCCCGAAATGCCAATCCTGCCCACAAGCGACAAGGAGCCGAATCCAACCAATACAACGCCGATAGCGAATTTGACGAGCGTCGAAGGCTCCCATCCACGTTTGCCAAGATTGATCCACATCCAAGCAAAGATTGGCGCGAACAGGACGATGTAACCGGCGCTCAGGACCTGGAATACGGGCGTCGGGACGTTCCATCCGAACATTTCTTTGTCGACCAGGTGTGGGCGGTAAAAAGCATAAGTGACGATCCTGCTTGCTCATACAGCGCTCAGAACGGAATCTGCGCGAGAACAAAGTAAATCGCCGCAAACATCTGGTTGCGCTCAGCCTCACTCAATTTCACCAAAGCGTAGCTGATCAAGTTCAGGAACAAGGCTATACCAAGCGTGCCGACAAACCACTCAGGTATGAGTTCGGAGTTCATTATCAATAACATCGAAACCGCGATCCCCCCGATGTCGGTAAGATAGCACGCTAACTCCACGTTGATTGGCCCGAAGACTGGTTTTCCAGAACCTCCGGATGGGACGGCTTGGCTTTGCCATCGAGAAATTTCTGCCCCCCAGATAAACACGATCAATCCTAGCAGCATGTCGATGCCAGCTAGGCCGAACCCGTATTTCCACCCCAGGCGATTCCAATAATGCCGCAAGTGAGCGAAGAGAGCAGCGAGTCGAGATTTATCCCCATATAGAACAGACTGAAGCCTGAATCGCGACGTGGATCATCAAACTCATACAAAGCGCCGACAATCGTAGAAATGTTGGCCTTCAAATAATCCGTCCCGGTAATGATGAACGCCAGAGATACGAACAGAATGTTGGTGTAAAGCTGTTGCTACTCGATACGTGTGGTGAATTCATTGTGCACCAAAACTATGTGGATCGGGGCAGTCGGCTCAGGCGTTTTCTCCGCCGACTCTAAGATTTGTAGATCGCCTGTTTCGAGATCGAATGTGACGCGTCTTTCTGCGCCATCATAGTCTATTAAGAGCATGCGCTCGCTGCCACACCCCTCGTGTTGGATATCTATCTCAGAGCCAGTCGCAATCACGTATTCCTTAGAACCAGCTCTCGAACGCCATGCCAATGGGCTGAAGTCAAGGAATTCCGTTCAGAGGCGCGGGCGCTGAAGGCGTGCGTCGCGGCGCTCACCTTGGAAAATCGCCTGCTCAAAAAACATGCTCGGGGATGGGGGAAAGGCCGCATGAGATATCCTGCATCCGAGAAGCTGGAGGTCATCAAATGAGTTGACGGCTCCTATCGCCCCGCCCAGCAAACACTGGACAAGCTGGGTGTGCCGAGGCGAACCTTCTATTGGTGGTATGATCAGTATCTTCCCTATGGCGAGGACGGGCTTGTCGATCACGGTCCCAACCCAGGACGGGTCTGGAACAAGATACCGGACAATGTCCTCTCCGACCGTCTTGATCTTGCCCTTCAGGGTCCAGAGCTATCGCCTCGGGAGCTGGCAATCCGGTCCACGGACACGCAGGGCTCCTTTGTCTCTGAGAGCTCAGTGTAACGGCTTTTCAAAAGCGCATGACCTCATCACCAGTCCAGTCTTTATCGTCATGAAGGCGGCCAGTGAGTCCAGGGATAAACAACGGCACCGAACCTGATCTGGCAAACCGACTTCAAGATCATTGGTTGGGGGTGGATGTAGCTCTCAACCATACTGGATGACTTCCCCGCTAATATCATCCGCTGGAAGCTCTGTTCTGCTATGAAAACTTCAGATGTCACAGATAGGTTGAATATGGCGCTCCAGGCTTGCGGCTGTGATCGAGCCAATATCGTACACAAAGCACAACATCTCTGCGACAATGGACGCTCTTCCATCTCCGAGGGACTGGCAGATTACATCAGGGATCAAGGGATGAGCCACGTCAGAGGTGCACCATATCACCCTCAAACCCAAGGCAAGATCGAAAGATGGCACTAGACCTTGAAGACCCGCATTCTGCTGGAGAACGACTTCTTACCAGGAGACTGAAAGCATCAGATCGGGTGCTTCATCGATCACTATCGCTAATGCCTATTTTAGCCGGGCTCAAGCCATCATCAACAGACGAGATAGGATCAAACGAGAGACGATCAAGAAGCGACGCTTGCACTACTGTACATCAGTCGCCTAATATCAACAAACTCGATGAGCAAAGTCGCCCTTAGCCTGACACACAATCTGTGCTAATTTATATGATAACGGACAATTCTGGGCGAGTCGCAATCCAAAAGTGACCTTTGGCGCAGATAACGCCCGGCAGATCATCATTCAGTAAGTCGTGAATTGCCTGCGGGTCGAACGGCCTTCGCGCCCGATAAGTGTACGATGTTACTCCATATTCTTCTGTTTCGAGAACATGCTCTGCGAACCCGTAAAACTCCTTCGCCCACATTGGATGCGTTTCTGCTTTAGCAAAGTCGAACAATCCTGTGTCGAAATCGAGGATGACGGTACATCCGAATAATTCACCTCGAGGATTCTCGCATCGGTGTTCAAGCTGCGAATGATTTTGCGAGCAGCATCCATCTCTGCCTCTCGGTTGCATCATCGACTTTGTTCAGCACAACAATGTCCGCGAACTCGATTTGGTCGGTCAACGAGTAAACCAGAGTGCGGTCGTCCTCGTCGCCGAGGGCTTCACTGCGATCTTTGAAGAAGTCGTGACTTGAATAATCTCGTAGCAGGTTCACGGCATCGACCACAGTGACCATGGTGTTGCCTCGCACGATGTCCGAAAGGCTGACGCCGTGGTCATCGCGAAAATCAAATGTCGCGACAACGGGCAGCAGTTCGGAAATTCCGGTTGATTCAATCAACAGATAATCAAATCGCTTTTCTTCGACCAGCTTGTGTACTTCCTCCAGTAGGTCATCGCGCAGCGTGCAACAAATGCAACCATTCGACATCTCAACCAATGTTTCATCTGTGCGGTTGAGTTCGGAGCCAGTTCTGACGAGATCAACATCAATGCTCACTTCCGACATATCGTTGACGATTACAGCGACGCGCCAGCCGTCCCTATTGTTCAACACTCGGTTGAGCAGGGTTGTTTTCCCGGCACCGAGAAAACCCGAAAGCACGGCGACTGGAAGTCGGGCGTCTGTTTCAGAAGCATCAGCGGGCGTGTCAAAATTCTTAGCTTAGTAGATCAGGAGTTGAGATAGACAGTATTTCAGTGTATTGCAATGTTATTTAATAATGATATAAGAGCATTCTAGGTTTCTATGCGGCAAGTTCAAGAGGTCGAGAGGATTGTCAAAGGAACTTAAATCGACACTTCGAGCCTCGATTTCGGCGGGAGCAACATAGCAAAACCCTCATGAAATCAATGAGCGTGGGTTTCGCTCCCGAAGCACGAATACAGTATTCGATTTTCCTTTGATAATTCCCTCACACGCAAGCACACCGCCGACGCAACTAGGGAACCGATTGCATCGACGCGACTCAATCTAAGGGATTTTCCCGCCCGGAACCCATGGCGCCCCCGCCGCAATGAGCTCTCGTTCGAAGGCCGGAATGGTGGTCTCGGTGAGCACCGTCAGGCGCTGCTTGATCGCATCGAACTCGGATTTGGCAATCTGCAGCTGACGGCGATGGGTTTGAGTCGGCCCATAAGTTGAACGATCGACACCGGTGAGAACCACACCAAGCCGACTGCGCACCGTCGGTTGGGTCCGCTCATAAATCGCGTTCCGCGCGGCATTGCCGCTAACCAACTCGGTGATCGCATTCGTTTCGGCACGAATGCTCTGCAAGCGATTGTCTAGGCGTACCGGATCACCGCCCACGGCACGCTCCGTTGCCAGGGCGAGCAGATTGAGCTTGCTCGCCAGCTCGCCCACTGTCACGTCCACGGCGGTGACGGCGCGGTCGAATTCAGACACTTCGGCCCAGAACTCCACCGCATCTGCCTGTGACGGCAGCGCGCCATCACGCAAACGCTCTACGGTGAACGATTGTGGTCCAACTAACTCGGTGGTTTGACCGCGCACCCGCTTTGCAAGTGACACCGTGTAGTCGCCAGGCGTGACCAGGAAGCCGGTGGGCTCTTCTTCCAGATTGTTGTCTGCCGCGACAGCGCTCTGGCGTGGGTATCGCAAGTCCCAATTGACTCGGTGAAATCCTTTCTTTGCCGAACCTTTGAGACGACGCACGATATTACCATCGGCATCCCGAATCGTCAACCAAATGGTTGGGGTGGTTTCCTGCAATTCTGATGTGATCGCGTCAAAACTCGGGAACGGTGTGTTGTCGCCCTCTTCTATCCGCAGCTTTTCGCGTTCCACCCGTTGCTCTTTCAAAGATGGAAGATCTTCGGCCAGATAATAAGTGAAGTTCGCGCCGAAGGGTGGATTCGGCGCGCGGTAATATCCGTGCCCTTGGGACCCGCCTTCGGAAAAGGCCAGCGAAGGCTGTTCAATGTACCAAAGCGCGTTGCGTCCGGCGAACAGCATTGCTTCCTGTTTGAGACTATCTTCGGTCAGTGTTCTTAGAGGTGAAATGTCATCAACGATGAAAAAACCACGTCCGAAACTTGCTGCCACCAAATCATTCTCTCGGCGTTGAATGGTGACATCGCGGAATGAAATTGTTGGCGCATCACCGGTGAGCTTTACCCACTTTCTGCCGCCATCGAGCGTGAAGAACAACCCAAATTCAGTCGCGGTGAACAATAGGTTTGGGTTCACGTGATCCTGCACGACGCGCCAGACCAGGTGCCGATCTTCGAGATTGCTGGTTATGTCTCGCCAAGTGCGCCCGCGATTAGTGCTCTTCAGAAGGTAGGGTTTATAGTCTCCATATTTATGATTATCGAGCGCGATATACACTGTATTTTCGTCAAAAAGGTCGGCGCGGATATCGTTCACGAAAGCGGAGTCGGGCACATCGGGTAGGCGCCCAACCTTGAGGCGACGCCATGTCTGACCGCCATCTTCGGTGATCTGGATCAACCCATCATCGGTACCGACATAGAGTAGATCCTGATTGAGCGGGGATTCACCGAGTGAAGTGATCGTGTTGTACTGTGACATCGCATAGATGTCCCAACCAGCTTCCCAGCTCCATTGACGTCCCTGAACCGGTAAGCGTAACCGGTTCTCATCGCGGGTAAGGTCACCGGAAATTGCGGTCCAGCTATCGCCGCGATCATCCGAGCGCCAGACGCGTTGCGACGCGAAATAAAGCCGCGTCGGTTCATGCTGACTGACCAGAATCGGCGCGTCCCAGTTCCAACGCTCGATGGCGTCACCCGGCTCAGGCTGTGGTTTGATGTAAATGAACTCGCCCGTCGTGCGATCAACGCGGGTCAGATTTCCTTGTTGCCATTGGGCATACATGATGTCCGGATTGCCAGGCTCAGTCGCTGACTGGTGTCCATCACCCCACAGGGTCACGAACCAATCTGAGTTTCGAATGCCTTGCACATTGTCGGTACGCGACGGACCGCCTTGTGAATTATTGTCCTGGGTTCCGCCATACACAAAATAAAATGGTTCGGCATCGTCCACCGCGACCTTGTAGAATTGCGTCACTGGCAAGTTGTCGATGAATCGCCAAGTTGCTGTATGATCATAACTCTCATACAGGCCGCCATCCGAACCAAACATGATGTACTCGCTATCATCCGGTCGGAAGGCGATCGCGTGATCGTCGACATGTTTGTATTCATTGTTCAGATCGGTCCAGGTCGAGCCGCCATCGTTTGAGATTTGCGATGTGTTCGAGACCAGATAGATGCGATCAAAATGGTGCGGGCTGGCGTAGAGTTCCTGATAATAGTGCGGGCCGGTTCCGCCGCTGACCATGTCAGATTTTTTCTCCCAACTCGAGCCACGATCGTTCGACCGCCAAACACCGCCTCCGCGCAGATCAAGCTCAATCGCAGCGTAGAGCACATCTGGCTGAAGCGGTGAAATGGCGAGACCAATCTTGCCCATGTTTCCATCTGGCAAACCCGTCTTCAGTTCTGTCCAGCTCTCGCCGCCATCATCAGACTTCCACAGACCGCTTTCTGGACCACCGCCAACATAAGCGGCGACCGTGCGGTGGTGTTGCCACATCGCAGCGTACAGACGGTCCGGGTTGAGTGGGTCAATGACCAGATCCGTGGCACCGGTATATTCACCAGCCGAAAGCACGTTGATCCAGGTGTCTCCGCCATCGGTGGTTTTGTACACACCGCGCTCCCCCCCTGGCGACCAAAGCGGGCCTTGCGAGGCGACCCAGACGGTGTTCGGGTCTTCTGGGTGAACAATGATTTTCGAAATGTGTTCAGAGGCTTCCAACCCCTTCTTATCCCAACTGGTGCCACCATCACCGGAGACATAGATCCCATCGCCGAAACCGTTATGACGCCCGCCATGGTTTTCGCCGGTCCCGACCCAGATGCGATTTGGGTCAGATGGATCGGCCCCAAGCGAGCCGATCGAATAAGACCCTTGTCCATCGAACAAGGACGTCCAGGTCGTCCCGGCATTCTCGGTCTTCCAGATCCCTCCCGATCCGACGGCGACATACCAGGTGGCGGGATCATCAGGGACGATGATGATGTCCGCAATGCGGCCTGACATAAAGGCAGGGCCGATATTGCGTAGATTGAAGGCCTCAAAATTCGAACTTGAAAGCGGAGAAGCGTCTTCGGAGTCTTTCGCCTGAGCCAATACAGGCAGCGACAAGATCGCCGCCAACAGAACACCAATCACACCACGTAAAATCATCATTTAGCCCTCTGTCACACTTACGATTCCGGCACGTTAGCATATTCAAAAATACTTGAAAAGCGCATAAATATAGTCGCAATTTCGACAAATTGCAACTCGATTTCGTCGGGTAAGAAGAGTTTAGAGGATAAAATTGCCTCGTCGACAGAAGGCGATGAATTTGACTTTGCCGCAACTCGATTCCACGCCACGTGTATGAACAGGTCTGAGTCAGAAAATCGGAGATAGAACGCCAAGTGTAACGAAACCATCGAAAGATGTGTTTGCTGGAGAACGTCACAATTCGACGACATCGATGAGTTCGAGCACACATTTCCTGTCGTCGAGGTAGCAGATTTCCACAGCGCTGAACATACGATAGCCATTTCGCATTCAAATTGGAATCAAGATTGAAAAATCGAACCGAGATCGCTTTCCTTTTGCAGCGCAATGAGAGCACCTGATATCGTGTCCTTATTCTGAAACTTCTCCGATCATGTAATTTGCAGCCATGACGTCGAGATGAGCACCACCACCGTTCTTGAATGCCGTGATCTCATCAACTCTTCGGGCATAGGGAGGGGCGCCGAGAAGCGTATATAGATCGCCTCGAACGTGCTCCCGGACGATCGCACCCGATGCTATCGGTTCAATCAATTCTCCTATGTGATCGATCACTGTCTCCCGGCAATCAACAAATAAGCTAGATTGTTTGATCAACTCATCATCGGCTTCTCGCATGTTCGGTCCATGCGCCCCAACCAAATCGATGTGCGTGCCGGGCTTAATCCACTTCCCTGAAATGATTGGCGAGCGCGCCGCTGTTGCGCTGACTACAATATCCGAACCACTTACTGCAGCGCGGATACTGTCGACTGGCATTGCCCTTTCCCCGAATCGGAGCGCAAGTTGCTCTGCATTGGCTTTTGTTCGACCCCAGACACGGATGGCCGAGAGTGTCTCATATGTCTGCGCGTACGCTTCAGCCAACGATGTTGCCATGGGTCCTGTACCTATGACGGCCAAGGACCTTACGTGTCGATGTGCCAAGAGAGACGCCCCGAGTATCGAATCAGCGACGGTTTTCCATTTGGTCAACAAAGCCCCATCGATCACTGCTCTGGGTTCACCTGAGTCTGGATCAAACAACACAAACACACCCTGGACGGTTGGGAAAGGCGGTGTGCCTTGAGGGTTCTTCGGTCGAATCGTCACCGTCTTCGTACCCGCGCCGACGCCGGCAATCGCCGCTGCGCGCGTCAAGATTTCGCCGCCCTCCATTGGGGTCAGCATATCGGTTGTGCCGGTCACCGGTTGAGCATGGCCCTCACGCAAGGCTTCCACCATGCCGCGTAGCGTAAAATGAAGTTCGTCGGCCCAGCCAATGTATTTTATGCCCGCCATTTCGAAAGTTGATCCCCGCCCGTTTAGTTGGTTGGCCAAGTATCCGATACACGATACCCCATAGGCCAGGGATCGTTCGGATCAACCGATAGATATGATTTGCCAAACAGCCAGGCCTGCCCCCGAATGGTTGGAATGATTGCTGGTTGCCCAGCCAGATCGCAGATCGACGCAAGCCGCCCGGTAAACTCAGATCCTATGATCGATTTTGCCAACAGTTCGCTGCCAACATTTGCCTCTCCGCGCGCGTTTAAGACAGCCAGTCTTGCAGATACGCCCGTGCCTGTTGGAGAACGATCTATCTTCCCTGGTCGGATTGCCACAGCGTGCCGCGTCACCCCGTTTTCAACCGGAGTTGCAAACAGACAAAACGAGATGTGTTGCCAGTCGGGATTTGTAGGATGCACGAAACCGAGCTGATCCGATGCGGCATCGCTGATACACACGCCCAACGCGGCGAGATCGCGCGCTTCATTTGGGCAAATCTCAAATCCAAGTGACGGCGCATCGACAATGACAAAGCTGTCGCCACCATAAGCCGTGTCCACGGTAATCGAGCCAACGCCTTCAACATCTATCTGAGCATCGAGTTTGGCGGCGAAACTCGGATGATTGGTGACCGTCACGGATTTTACACGGCCGCCTTCACAATCAGCGACGACATCAATCAAGCCCCCAGGTGCTTCAAGGCGCAGATGCGTTTGTGGCTCGAGCATGGGTACGCGCCCGGTTTCAAGCAAGACGGTCGCGACGCACATAGAGTTCGACCCAGACATGGGCGGCGTATCGCACGGTTCCATGATTATGAAAGCCGCATCCGCATCGGGATACTTAGGCGGCACCAGAAGATTAACATGCCGAAACACGCCACCCCGCGGCTCGTTGAGAACGATATTGCGTAACCGTTCGTCACGCGCGATCCAGCGCGATTGATCCCAGATGGTTTCACCGGGCGGAGCCTCAACGCCTCCAACGATGACATCGCCCACCTCTCCGCATGCATGGCAATGAACGATTTCGATGGTTTGATCAGTGCTCATTGTATTGTCCTCAAATAATGCTCTCACCAATTCCTGCTGCGCCCTGAGTTTCCTCGTTATTAGCTGAATCGATCTGGATGTACGGCATTTGGCATTCGAACGTCGCCCTTGTCGCAAAAGGCGTCTTCTATGAGTTCTGCCGTCGTTCCGGCGAGCGTTAATCCCAGGTGTTGATGACCTGTCGCCACAAATAGTCCCGATTGTCGCGCGCTCCACCCGATCGCGGGCAAGTAATCCGGTAACGTGGGTCGTCGTCCCATCCACGATTGGCATGGCTCCATGGCGGTCAACGCCGGTGCAAATTTGCGTGCACGTTTGTTCAACCGAACAGTACGTGACTTGGTCGAAGGTGAATTCAATCCAGCAAACTCCACAAAACCGCAGACGCGCAACCGATTGTCCACAGGACTGGCAATGATATTTCTGTCGAATGAGACAATCGGAACACGCGGCAGCTGCAAATGACATGGATCAATTTCGTACTCGAGATGGTAACCACGTTCAGCGATCATCGGCAGGTTCAGACCGAGTTGACGCGCAACGGGGCGCGAATCCACACCTGCCGCCAGCACCAATCGGCGACACGTCAGCACTGCAGTACGCCCCGCCAAGTGAAATCCAGAAGGTAAGGTCCTCACACGCTCAATCGAACACTCCAGGTGGCGCGCGCCGCTCGCCAAAGCCGCGTCAAAAATGCCGTCCAGAAACCGCCCTGGGCTCACCACAGATCCGGTTCCTTGATATTGCACAGCTTGGTCGATTCTACGCCCGAGCATCTGTTCTATGAATCGCTTCGTCTCCAAGGACGTGGATTCAATCGAGGTCAGGGACTCGCAACGCGCATGATCGAGCATCCGCTGAAACGCTGGCCGTTTGTTTTCGTCTTCCAGTACGACCAGATGGCCGCTTGATTTAATGAGGTCACCCTGACCCGTCTCGTCTGCCAAACCCTGAAGTGATGACAGTGCATCTCGCATCAACACATTCAAGGCGTGCTGACCTTTGGCAGCGCGCTTGTCTGTGGTTGCTCTTAAGAACTTGAGCACCCATGGTGCCACAAAAGGAATATCTTTCAGTCGAATTGAGGCGGGCGCAGATGAACCAAAAAAGCGTTCCGGCCAGTTCACCCAAACAGATGGCTCCGCGAGTGGGCGCGTTTGCTCCGTCGCGATGTGTGCAGCATTTCCATTAGAGCAAGAGAGATGCGACGGGTGCGACACAATAACCGTATCCAAACCACGCCGCGCCAATCGCAGCGCCGCGCTTACACCAATGATTCCCGCCCCAATGATGGCCACATCGCAATCGAACGAACTGCTCATGAAAACTCTCTTTCTCATATTCGAGCGTTGACTTCCCAAGAATGGATATTGTATCCAATATGTCAATCTTGATGACTGCGTCCAAAAGCTGCGGCCTGAAACTTGAAACTTGAACCAAACGGAGAGCGGAAATGAACGTAGATTGGCACGGTGTATTTCCGGCTACGACCACTCAATATGACGAAAACCTGAATGTCGATCTGGACAGTACCCAAACCATGATTGACCGCCTGATCAAAGACGGCGTTCACGGCATAATCGCGCTCGGCACGGTGGGTGAAAACAACTCGCATTCGGCCGATGAAAAACGCCAGATTCTGGCGGCAATCATAGAAGTCGCTGGCGGACGCGTGCCGATCATTACCGGGGTTAGCGAATTCACAACCACAACTGCAAAGATCTATGTAAGGGACGCCGCGCAACTGGGCGTCGATGGCCTTATGGTCTTGCCAGCTATGTCCTACATGCCGAGCGAGCGCGAGCTCGATCTGCATATTCGAAGTGTTGCCAGCGCCAGCGATCTACCGATCATGATCTATAACAATCCAGCAGCCTATCGCGTGAACATTCCGGTCGCGACCGTCGCCAGCTGGCACGATGTGGAAACAATTGTCGCGATCAAGGAATCGGCCGAAGATACCCGCCGCTTCACCGATCTGTTCAATGCCTGCGGCGATCGTTTCAAGATATTTGCCGGCCTCGATGATGTCGCGCTCGAGGGGCTGCTGCTGGGCGCATGTGGCTGGATTTCTGGCCTGACCAATGTCTTCCCAAAAGAGTCTCTTCAAATCTGGAGCCTGGTTCAGGCAGGTGAGCTCGAAAAGGCGCTCGAGATTTATCGCTGGTTCCTCCCACTCCTTCATCTCGATGCGCAGCCAGACTTGGTTCAATGCATCAAACTTGCCGAACAGGTCGTCGGTCGCGGTAGTGAGCGCGTGCGCCCACCGCGCTGGACGCTTGATGGTGCCAGTCGTGAGACCGTGATAAAAATGATCAAAGACGCGAGGGCGACCCGTCCGAGCCTTGTTGCGGCGGCGGCATAAGCGAACGGCTGGAGATCATGTCGAACCGCCACGTCTTTTCCTGCATTGATGGCCATACCTGCGGCAATCCCGTGCGACTGGTCACTAGCGGGGCGCCGGTCCTGTATGGTGCAAACATGAGTGAGATGCGCCAGCATTTCCTCAAGGAGCATGACTGGATTCGCAATGCGCTGATGTTTGAGCCGCGCGGCCATGATATGATGTCCGGTGCTTTTCTTTACTCGCCGACGTCCGAAGATGGTGACGCGGCCATTTTATTCATCGAAACCAGTGGCTGTTTGCCAATGTGTGGCCATGGCACAATTGGTGCGATCACATTGGCCCTCGAAAATGGATTGATCCAACCAAAGCAGCTAGGGCGAATTCGGTTGGATGCCCCGGCCGGTCGCATCGATGTCACCTATACGCAATCGGGCGAATATATTGACGAGGTTCGATTAACGAATGTTGCGAGCTATCTCGCGCATGAGGGCGTTGCAATAGACTGCCCGGGGCTCGGCGAAATTGTCTTCGACATTGCCTATGGCGGCAATTTCTACGCCATTATCGAACCGCAGAAAAACTTTGCCGGGCTTGACGATTTTAATGCCGCCGATATACTCCATTACAGCCCGATCATTCGCGCGCTCGCCCGCGAAGTCGTGGAATGTCTGCACCCCGAAGACCCGACGATCAATGGCGTTAGCCATGTCATGTGGACCGGCCCAGCACATGCGGAAGACGCGCATGCCCGCAACGCTGTCTTTTATGGCGACAAGGCCATCGATCGCTCCCCGTGCGGCACGGGCACTTCGGCGCGGATGGCACAATTGGCAGCGCGGGGCGATCTGAAGCCGGGCGAAACATTCATCCATGAAAGCTATATTGGCAGCTGTTTTCGTGGACGACACGAACGCGACACCACGATCGGCGATTTGCCGGCCATCCGTCCCAGCATTGCCGGTTGGGCACGCATGACCGGGCTCAACACGATTTTTGTGGATCAACGCGACCCGTTCAAACACGGGTTTCAAGTGATCTGACCAACATTCAGCACGGAACAAGCACATGACGGAATTCAAGTTGTATATCGATGGTCAGTGGGTCGAAGGCGCTGGCACAATTGAGAATCTGAATCCGGCTGATCTGTCCGATTGTCTCGGCCTGTCTCACCTAGCTAGCGCAACGCAGGTTAATGACGCTGTGATGGCCGCGCACACCGCATTTGACGTGTGGTCGCAATCGACACCGCAACAAAGGTTCGACGTGCTCGACTTTACTGGCACCGAGCTGCTGGCGCGCAAGGAGGATCTCGGCAACCTACTGGCGCGTGAAGAAGGCAAGACACTGGGCGAAGCCATCGGCGAAGTTGGGCGCGCCGGTCAGATTTTCAAATTCTATGCAGGCGAATGCCTGCGTCAGGACGGCGAAATTCTCGACTCTGTTCGCCCTGGAGTCAAAATCGAGATTACCCGTGAACCTATTGGCGTGATCGGCATAATCACACCCTGGAATTTTCCCATCGCGATCCCAGCCTGGAAACTTGCGCCAGCGTTGGCTTATGGCAATACAGCGGTGTTAAAACCCTCGGAGATTACGCCCGGATGCGCTGTTGCGCTGATCGAAATCCTATCGCGCGCCGGGTTACCATCTGGTACGGTGAGCCTCATTACCGGAGAAGGCGCTGTCGCTGGGCAAGCCTTAGTGGAGCATCCCGATGTTGCCGCGATCAGCTTCACGGGTTCAGCGCAAATTGGCGCGCTGGTTCGCGAAACGGCGGTCCGGCGCGGCGCACGCGTACAAACTGAGATGGGCGGCAAGAACCCGTTGATCGTACTTGATGATGCTGATCTCGATATCGCCGTAAATTGCGCGTTGAATGGTGCCTTCTTCTCAACCGGACAACGTTGCACGGCCTCGTCTCGATTGATTGTGACAAAGGGAATCGCCGACACATTTGCGACGCGCCTAGGCGAAGCTGTTACTGCACTGACAGTCGGCGACCCACGTGGTGAAGGAATACAGATCGGCCCGGTCATCAATGTCGTTCAGGCAGAAAAAGTGCAGCGATACGTTGATCTGGCCATCGCAGAAGGCGGCACTGAAACAGCGCGCTCTGCCCTGCCCGCCACATCGGATCGAGGTTGTTTCATCGCACCCACGCTCTTCGATCACACCAGTGCAGATATGACAATTAACTGCGATGAAGTGTTCGGCCCTGTTGCCAGCATTATCCGAGTCGCGAGCGTCGATGAAGCCATCAATATGGCGAATCAAACCGCGTTCGGCTTATCAGCTGGCATTTGCACCAATTCACTGAAATACGCAGAAGCGTTCAAACGGTGCGCGAAAGCCGGCATGGTCATGGTCAACCTGCCGACAGCCGGCGTGGATTATCACGTTCCGTTCGGTGGTCGAAAAGAATCAAGCTATGGTCCACGTGAGCAAGGTCGTCATGCCCGCGAATTCTATACGATCATCAAAACTGCGTATCAACTCGCTTAAAGGAGCTCGACCATGCCGCGCCCAATATTGAATATGTTTCTGTTTGCCAGCGCATCAGCATTGGCGCTCTCCGCATGCACGAATGCGTCACAGAACGCCACGTCCCCCGCGCCGATCTCTGCGAAAATTATACCTGACGCTGATGCCTATGCGCGTGCGGAAGCGGCACTCCCACAGAATATCGATGACCTCGTACACAATGCGCGGATCACCGTGACCTGGATCGGCGAAACAGGTCAGCATTTCTGGTATCGCCGGGACACCGCCTCGGGACAGGGATGGGTCCTGATTGATACGAGTGACCGCAGCCGCAACGCGTTGTTTGATCACGCCGAATTGGCCGAGAAACTCAACGCGGCTCTGGAGATCGACTTCGCAGCCACCGATCTACCGCTGACTGCAATTTCAGTCGAAGATGACCTTTCCGCGATCACGTTCAACGCAGAAGATGAGAGCTGGCACTACGATCTCGGCACTGGCACGCTGAACCGGGAAGAACAACACGAAGATTCAGAAGGCACAACCTCACCGGATGGTAAATGGCAGGCTTTCTTTCACAATAATAATATCTACCTTCGCAATCGCGATGGTAGCATAACCCGCCAGTTGACGACCGAAGGGTCAGACACGAAAAGATGCGGCGCGCGCCTACCCAACCCGCGTAATCTGCTGCGCACACCTTATGATCCTGCGGAATGGTATTCGGCAGACGTTGAATGGGCGTCAGACTCCAACCGATTGACAGCCTATTGTATCGATACCGTAGGCTCTGGATCGCTCACATTGACGCGTGCTGTCCCGCCGGACGGTGGACTGCGCGCTGACACGGTCACCTATACTTATGCTCTGACAAATGACGAAACCGTGCCGACCGCGACGGGTATGCTCTTCAATCTTGAAACCGATACACGCATCGATTTCGATCTACCACCGCAACCGATCCTCTATTATTACGGGCCGAACTATAACTGGTCGAAAGATGATCAGCGCCTGTTCACGGTCATTCCGGCGCGGGACTATCAGTCACTCAACCTGATCGAAATAGATCCGGCGACCGGTCAATCGAAAACTGTTTTTAGCGACACCAATCCGGATATTATCGACTATTATGGCCACTGGTGGAACTATAACGAAAAAAGCGATCAATATTTCTGGATGTCTGATCGCACCGGTTGGTCTCATCTTTATGCTATCGATGGGACCACTCACGCGCTGAACCAGATCACCGTCGGCGACTGGCGCTTCCGCTACGTCGTGAGGACCGTCGGTGAGATCAATCCTACCTTGTTCATAGTCGGCAGTGGCCGTGAAGGTGATCGCGATCCTTATCTCCGGACGCTCTATCGCACGCCGTCGTCGGGTGGAGATTTGACGCTACTCACGCCGGAGCCGCTTGATCACGATATCAGCGTCGCGCCCGATGGATCTGTATTTGTTGACAATATGTCCGCCATGGACACGCCAACGCGCACCGTGCTGCGCGATGGCAGCACCGGAGACATCCTGATGGATCTCGAATCAGCCGATATCTCTGGTTTCACTCAGGCTGGATATTCGCTGCCGACACCTTTCCAGGCTGTCGCTGCGGATGGTGAAACAGAACTATTCGGCGCCTGGTACAGACCTGCAGATTTCGACCCGAACAAGTCGTATCCGCTCATCGACAATATCTATACCGGTCCACACTATGTGATGACGCCCAAGAGTTTCTCTGACGCTGTTTTCGGACGCACGGCGCTATCGGTGGCGCAGGCCGGGTTCATCG
Source organism: Litorimonas sp. (assembly GCA_965205225.1). Classification (GTDB taxonomy): domain Bacteria; phylum Pseudomonadota; class Alphaproteobacteria; order Caulobacterales; family Maricaulaceae; genus Litorimonas. Next base: position 1,911,355 of record CBDBFZ010000003.1, on the reverse strand, counting down.
TCGCGACCGTTGATGGCCGCGGCACCAACCGGCGTAGCCGGGCCTTTTTGCAACCTTCATTCGAGAACCTCAATCTGGTCGGTCTGGATGATCACGAGACCGCGCTGCGCCAGCTCGCAGCACAATATGACTGGATCGACATTGACCGTGTCGGAATCTATGGCTTCTCGGCCGGTGGTTATGACACAGCACGCGCGTTGTTCCGCAAGCCTGACTTCTACAAAGCGGGCGTTTCTGCCTCGGGCAATCATGACCATCGCTCGGACAAAGCCATCTGGAATGAGAACTGGTTCGGATTCCCGATTGATCATGACAAGCTTGAGGACAATTCGAACCTCAACTGGGTAGATAATCTCAAGGGCGATTTGTTCCTGGCTCATGGCGAGCTGGATGAGAATGTTCACCCCATGGCGACGCTGCAACTGGTGGATCGCCTGATTGCGGCAGGCAAGGATTTTGAGATGTTGATTGTGCCCGGCGAAGATCATTTCCTGGACGATAATAACTATTTCAATCGTCGCCGGCTCGACTTCTTTGTCGAGAGCCTGCACGGCACGCCGCCGCCGGATTATCTGTTCGGCAAGAGCGAGGAAAACGAAAACGCGGACTAACCGCTCTTCAACGCTGCAAGCAGATCGGCTTTCGTATTGAGAATATGCTGTTTGATCATCCGCTTCACCAGCGTTTTGTTCTTAGTCTTATAAGCATTGAGGATATGCGAATGCTCTTGGTAAGCTTCTTCATAAGAATCATCACCGAGAAGAAGATGCATGGTCACGTATCTACCTGTGTGTTGGTTCAATCCCCGAACGATAGACAAGCTGTGCGGACGGTTTGCAGGTTTATACAGAGCTTCGTGAAAATTCCAATTCAATGCGCCCCAATATGACAGATTTTCCTTTGAACCTGCCTGGCGCATAGAATCCAATGCTTCTTCAGCAGTAGATACATCTGTATCAGTTGCATTGCAGAGCGCCTGAGCACCCAGATTGCACTCGAGATCGGCGCGCAAATTAAAGAGTTCTTCAATATCGGCGTTAGAGAGTCCCGCCACGACGGCACCGCGATTTGGGTGAATAATGATCAAGTTCTCAGCTTCCAGTTGACGCAGTGCCTCGCGCACTGGCATTCGACTGACTTCATATTCTTCGGCGATGGATTCCTGTTTCAATGGAAATCCTTCGCACCAGTCACCTGACAGAATTCGCGTTCGCAAATGCTCGGCTAAGCGATCAGCTATACTCAATCGTTCAAACCCAAGCGGGTTCGCACGCGCACTTTTCTTGGTCAGCATGTCCTGCCTTCCTTCTCTCTATTCACTCCTGTCGATCCGTCTAACGGAATCAATCGGAATTTCTAAGTGCTAATGTGTGACACTAAAGCAACAACATCCAATATATTGCATCCAATCCTAAAATTTGCTAACATCCAATCCTAGAATTTGCTAAAGTGTTTCGGTCGCTTACTGACGCAAAATGGAAATAACCGCAGGAAGATCAAAAATGACGACATCAAATCGGACAATCAATGAGAAGCTCTCTCGTGCACTCATGTTGACGACAGCGCTGACCCTAGCGTCAACAAACATCGCCAATGCGCAAGATGTTGATCCTGAAATCGGAAATAATGAAGCTGAAGCAATCCTAATTGATGAGGATGAGGATGAAGATGAGGATGTGGTTGAAGAACGCGGCGATGTTGTGATCGTAACGGGTTCCCGGATTAAGCGTGATACATTCTCCAGCATCTCTCCATTACAGGTCATTTCAACCGAACTGTCGCAAGATATCGGCCTGTTTGATCCGTCCACCATTCTTCAGCGATCCGAGGCCGCCTCTGGTCAGCAAATCGACGCAACCTTCCAGGGTTTCGTTCTGGACAATGGTCCGGGTTCGCAAACGCTGAACCTGCGTGGCCTAGGTGCCAGTCGCACCCTGCTTCTGCTGAACGGTCGCCGATTGGCCCCGGCCGGTGTTGAAGGTGCACCGTCAAACCCCTCCATCAATCTTCTCCCGGGCTCCCTGATCGAACGCTATGATCTGCTGTTGGACGGCGCGTCTTCCATCTATGGTTCGGATGCCGTTGCTGGTGTAGGTAACGTAATCCTGAAACAGGATTTTGAAGGTTTTGAAGTCTTCGCCTCCGGTAATGCCAACCCGCGCGGGGGCGGTGATGACTACACGATTAACGGTTCCTGGGGCATGAATTCTGATCGCGGCTTCATCGGTTTCGGTGCGGAATATGACTTCCGTGATGAAATTCAGATTCAAGATCGTGACTTCCTCGCGGGCTGTGACACACATTATGAAATCACTGAAACGGGTGAAATCCTCACTCTCGGTATTTCTGATCGTTTGTTCGTCGAAGACCGGACGCCGGGCGTTACTATTTCAGACAATGCCTGTAAGGTTTCAGGTATATCCGGTCGTATTTTCAGCCCATTCCAGACTTATGGCAGTGTTTACTTCCAGCCCGGCATGGGGAATTCCGGTATCACGGATTACAGCGAATCAACCGCAGGCGGTGTCGATATAGACGCCAATGGTGACGGTATTCGCGACGTCGATTTTCAGGACGTCAATGTCAACGGCTCCAATCCGGAACGGACTTTCATTTCCGAGCAGAAACGCTTCAGTATCATGAGTTATGGTGAATATACGTTTGAAGGCGAAGCGAACATCACGCCATTCTACGAAGCATTGTTCACGCGCGCCGAGATCGTCGCCGACAATACCGGTGCTTTCCAACTCTTCCCAACCGTCCCGGCCAGCAATCCGTTCAACCCATGTAACCTAGCTAATAATGACTGTGCGGCCGCAGAGGTCACATTGCTGGGTCGTACGGGTTTCAATAGCGGCCTCAATCTGCCTACTGTGCCGATTACGGCAATCCGTGGTGACCGGACAAATTTCGACGTCACGCAGGATCAATTACGCTTGGTCGGTGGTGTTCGCGGTGATCTACCCTGGATGAGCGGTGATCTTTTTGACAATTGGAGTTTCGAAGTCACTGGAACCTATTCCCGTGCCGATGGTGACTCTGTCACCCTAGGTATTCGTGAAGACAAACTTGCCTTCGCCCTAGGTATTGACCCATCCGCCGACTTCGATGGCGATGGCATTATCGATAATAATGGCGACGATCTGGCTGATGATTACGACCAAGGCGTTCGCTTCCCGCCGACCCTCACGCCATGTGACACGTCGGGTTTGGCCAATCCGGATCTGCTGTTACCTGACGTGACACAGGGTTGTGTCCCCGTTGATCTGTTCAATGAGAGCGTTCTGGGCAGCCCCATTGGTGATTTCGCAAGCTCGGCCGAACGCGACTATGTGTTTGGAACGCGGGTTTTCGATACGGTCTATGAGCAAACGATCTTCTCCGGCCTTATCACTGGCAATGTCGGCAGGACAGGCGCGGGTCCGATCGGCGTGGCCGCAGGTTTCGAGATTCGCAAGGATGAAATCACCTCGCTGCCATCTCCCGAAGCCTCCAATGGTCTGTTTTTCGGCTTCTTCTCCGACACAGGTGCCATTGGTGAGAAGACGATCAAGGAATTGTTTGCCGAGATCGATATCCCGCTGATCGCTAACTATCCTTTTTTTGATAATCTGGAAGTCAATCTGTCAGGACGCTTCACGGAGGAAGAATTCTATGGTGCCGCCTTTACCTACTCTGTTAAGGGTGGCTGGCGTCCGGTCAACTCGCTGCTGCTGAAAGCCAGCTACGGGACATCGTTCCGCGCACCAAACCTGCGCGAAAACTTCCTTGCCGGACAATCTGGTTTCAATACCATCTTTGACCCATGCGCGGTTCCGAACGACGCCTACGATAATGGCGTCTATGACCCGACTTTGGATACACGCGAGCAATTTGTGTTTGACAATTGCATGCGTGAAGGTCGTGATCCATTGACGGTCGGGACCGATGCGACACTCGGAAATACACAGGTTACATCAAGTGTGGAAATCCTTCGTGGGGGATCTCTGGATCTGACTGAAGAAACATCCAAGTCATTCACAACTGGTTTCTCCTTTGCGCAGCCTTTTTTCGAGACGTTCGATTTGAACATTGGTGCTACCTATTACGACATCGAAGTGGCCGATACCGTGATAGACCCATCTGCCACCTTCATCGTTAACGATTGCTTCACACGTGACGATGGTATTCGATCCGCTTTCTGTGACAGGATTACGACGAGCGATCCGGCTACGACGCGTGGCTTGATCAGCGATATTGATGGCGCGTTTATCAACCTGAACTTTCAAACCGTTCGTGGTCTGGATATTAACAGTCAGTTCTCGAAAGACTTCACAGCTTTTCAGGAGCCGATGCGATTCAATCTGAACCTGCGCGCCAACCATCTGATCGAACGCTCCAGCGTTTTCATCGGAGATGATGGCATGCTTCTCGATGATGAGGATGCTGGTGAGTTTGGCTTCCCAAAATGGACAGGGTCGGCTACGACCTCACTAGATTGGAAAAAATTCCGCTTCACATGGCAGACGCGCTATGTTGGCGACGTTGAGCAACCGGAAGACGCAATTGACCCATTTAGTGACGCGCTGGATACGCGCGACACCGGCTTTACCGGTAACACCTGTGCCGCGCCTATATTCTGTCGTGATGTTGGGTTCGCCGGTGACTATTTCACGCATTCGACATCCATTCGTTATGACGCGGACACATGGACAATTCGTGCCGGTATCTCCAATGTTTTCGACAGAGAGCCCCCGTTAGTCGACTCGAATGAAGTCTTCGCAGTTTCGAATACACCGATCGGTAACGGTTACGATTTGGATGGGCGCGAATATTTTGCATCCATTTCCAAGCGCTTCTAAGCACTTGCTTAACAGATTGCTCCGAATATCAGGGTCTCAACCTCCGGGTTGGGGCCCTTTTTCGTGGTTTGTGAGTGCTTATGTCACTATAATGTGTTTAAGTTTCTGTCTGAACAACCTTGAATCGGGCACGAATTATGCCAAACTACTTCTGTCCTAAACCACTTCTCAAGGATCGGGTGTAACTTTCGGGAGCCTTCTTCAATGAAATCCATTCTCTTATCATGCATTGCGGCGGTGGGCATGGTGGCCCTGCCAGTGACTACATCCTCTGCCAAAGTATCTGAACCTTACCCCATGGAATATTGGGCGGCACCAGCCTTCATGAGCAATCTCGAAGTGTCTCCTGATGGCAAATATGTCGCCTTTCGGAAAGCTCAAAGCCAGAAGGGTGACTATATTATCGAGATTTATGAAACCGGTAATATGAGCAAAGAACCCAAACGCGTCGGTGCTGCGTCAATGGATCTGCGTAATTTCTCATGGGTCGGCAATAGTGAAATGGTCGTTTCATTCCGAGATCAGGTCAGTAAACGGATCAAGGGATTCAACCAGGGTGCCTATAAAAGCAGACTCGCCCTCTTTTCTGTCCATAGCGGCGACTTTTCAGAGTTGAACTCTGATGATTTCAACATTTCCCTCGTCAATGGATTGATCAATGAACCCGATCATGTTCTGGTACGCTTTGTGGCTGCGCCAGACCGGAATTCCGGGTTCCGCGCGCCCAGCTTCTTTCGGTACAATCTGAAAACAGGTAGCAAGCAACTTGTCCTCAAGGGCAATGAAGACATGACCGGCTATCGGTTTGATCCGGAAGGTAATCCCCGTTTTGCCGTTGATGTATCCGACCCAGACGAAACTATTTATCTCTACCGACCTGTCGGTGGAAGCGGGTGGAAAGAGTATTATCGTCGGAGCATTGAGAGCCCTGAAAGTTTTAACTATGGCGGCTTGGTCGAAGATGATCCAAATCGCATCTATATCATTGCCCATAACGGCGAAGATCGGGAAGGTTTGTGGAAGTTTAACCTGACAACACAGAGCTTTGAAGATCTGGTTTTTCGCCATGATAAGGTCGAATTAGGTCAAACTATCCGCCATTCCAATCCCTACACTAACCCTAGCAAAGTCACAGGTGTCCTATACGGTACAGACAAGTGGCATCGTGAATGGTTTGATGCGGAAGAAGAAGCGATTATCAAACAATTCGAAGCCGTAATTCCTAATGCGCATTACGTCAACATCACCAGCCGATCTAAGGGTGGAGATGTTCTCGTCATACAGAATCGTGGCCCACGAGACCCAGGGTCCTTTTATCTGTTCAACAAAGGTCAATTCTCAGCCATGGGGAGCGTTAATGGACTTCTGAAAGCCGAAGGTCTTTCTGATGTTAAGTATATCGACTGGACCGCCCGAGACGGAAAAACAATCAACGGTTATCTGACCGTTCCCAAAGGTAAAGGCCCACATCCGCTCATTGTTATGCCGCATGGTGGTCCGTTCGTCTCCGAAGTCATAATGTATGATGATTGGGGTCAAATGTTGGCCAATAATGGTTACATGGTTTTGCAACCTCAGTATCGTGGATCCACCAATTACGGCCTTGATTTCTATAAGTCGGCCTTCATCAATGGCGGCGAAGGCGGCAAAAAAATGCAGGATGATAAGGATGACGGTGTTCTGCATTTGATTAAAGAGGGTCTTGTCGACAAAGACCGTGTAGCGATGTTCGGCTGGTCTTATGGGGGCTACGCGGCACTAATTGCGGCGACCCGCTCACCCAATCTCTATCAGTGCGTCATTTCCGGCGCCCCCGTTGCTGATAATCTGCAACAGGTGAACTATTACCGGAACCGTCTCGATGGTTGGCAGGAAACTGAGCAGGTTCGCTTCTGGGATGATTCTATCAACCCGATTAAAGTCGTGAGTCAAGTCAATGTGCCTATGCTGCTCATCCACGGCTCGATCGATCAACGGGTCCCGGTCAGACACGCCGAAAAATATGTCAAAGCTCTGGAAGATGCAGGTAAGGATTTCGAGTATATAAAACTCAAGAATGCGGATCACTTTTCGGATACTTTGAAATATGATCATAAAATGAAAGCCTATCCGCGTATGATTAGCTTTTTGAAAAGTGATTGTGGGTCAGGTGGGCTTTAAGTCCCTGATATACAAACATATTCAGCGTGCCTCTTCCGCTTCTGAGGCGCGCTTTTTCACCAACAATACGTTGCTGAGTCGTAAGAATGGTTGACAAAACTGTCACTTATAGATATATCGTTTATCAATAACACCCTTTTACTCTGGAGAGCGTCGTGACAACTCGTCAAGCAACCTTACTGGGTACGACTCTTTTGTTGAGCTGTTTTGCTGCGGTTCCCGTCGTTGCCAACTTTGATATAATATCGCCCGGAGCGACTGTCATCGCCGAACCCGATGACCCCATTACCACGATGTTCCGCCCTGACCCTAGCCTGAATGGCAATCGATTTAATTATGATATCTGGAATGACGCTCTTTCAAACGTCGTTCTGGATTTCGGCCCCTCCGCGCGGGAGCTTTCCAGCAGACCCCAAGCTCAAATTGGTACGCGAATGATCCGCGGCCATACATCCCCCCTTCGACTGGAAGGCTCACGTCTGACTTATGAATTCCTGTCTGATGCCTACAAGGACAGCCTGACCGATTACCGCATGGATCTGCAATTTTTGGGCGGACAATACCCGCTGACATCTATGAACAAGGATGAGCAGCTAGCCTATTGGTTCAATCTGCACAATGTTGCTGTCATCGAAAAAATCGCGCAGAACTATCCGCTGACAAAGCCGAGTCGGATTAAGGTTGAAGTGGATGGTATTGATTATCCGCTTCACGACGCAAAGTTTCTGACCGTCAATGGCGTCAATCTCTCTCTACGCGATATCCGGGAAAAGATCGTCTATTCGAACTGGGATATGCGTGAAGTCATGTACGGCTTCTATCGCGGTGACATTGGTAGCCCGCTGCTACCGCGCTGGGCCTACAACCGCGATTCTGTCTGGCAATTACTTGGAAATAATGCCGAGGACTTTGTGAATTCACTTCGAGGTTTCTCACGGCGTGGCGACAGGCTCAGTGTTTCAGCCTTGTATGAGGAAGCCCGACCCTACTATTTTCAAGACTGGGAACAGAACCTGACACGGCATATGCTACTTTATGCACGCCCCGAGGTTGCCGACGAGATTAATAGAGGGCAAACGATCCGGATCGCACCCTATGAAGACACAATTGGTGATCTAACCGCAGGCCGCGGCAATAGCGCTCTTGCGTCCAGCACAGATGGAACAGGGGCGATCTCGCAAGATGTGGCGCGACTGCTACAAGAGGTCATTATCAAGAAACGTAATCTGCGTCAAAGGGGTTTAATAAGCCGATCCGGCCGTGGAACGGTCACGATTATGGATCTGAACCTAGGTGAAGATCCAGCCGAGACCTCGACAAGTTCAGATACTGAAATCAATGCTGAGGCGGGGATAGAGACGGGCGAATAGTCCTTTGAGTTGTAGAAATTCCGCCCTGATCTGACAGTTCCGCAAATTACTGCCGATAATCTGTCAGTTTAGCTTCAGTGTATGAACTTTTCCCTACAAATGGCTTCCATCATAGTCTCGTGCGGGGGTCGTATTGGAGGATATGGAACCTGTCTTGAGATGTTAGGCGAAGAAAGGTGTCAGAATTACGACTGCTAGCACGAAACCGCCCAAGAGCACCGTCTGTACAACGAGTATAAGGAAGGTCGACCCACCAACTCCGAACAGGTCTCGCAGTGAGGTTTTGACCCCCAGAGCGGCGATAGCCATGACCAGAGCGTAACCCGAAAGGTCAGACAAAACCGCACTTAGGGCCGAAGGAATCAGGCCGAGACTGCTCATTGCAACAAGAGCAACAAAGCCGATCAAGAAACTAGGGACTAACGGTGGTCGAGTGCGGGTACAGACATTCGCTTCAGCCTGCTTCGGCGGCTGTTTTGTATTTCGACTATAAGTCAGCGTGACGATTGCGATGACAGGTACGAGGCAAGCGACACGCATAAGCTTGACGATGGTAGCCGTGTCACCAGCGGTTTCCGAGATCATAAAGCCTGCGCCGACGACCTGCGCAACATTGTGGATTGTTGCCCCGATAAAAATCCCGGCCTGCGTCTCAGACAATCCCATAAAGTGGGAGATAGCCGGATAGGCAACCATGACAACGGTTCCAAGGAGAGTAACACCCATGACGGTGATTAATGTGTTCCGCTCGCTTTCCTTGTTCTGCGGCAGAGCCGCGCAAAGTGCCATAGCAGCTGATACCCCGCAAATTGCGACTGCGCCGGAGGACAAGACAGCATGATCTGACTTCAAGCCGAGCAAACGTCCCACTCCGATACCAGTGAGAATCGTCCCGCTAGCACATAGCAGGACGAGAGCGACTGCCTCAAACCCAAGCCCCGCAATATCAACGAGCGCAATCTTAACCCCCAAAAGAGACACACCGACATTCAACACTTTTTTTGCGGAAAAGCGGATACCCGCTTCAGTTATTGTTTTGTGTAGAATGGGATTCAACGTCATGCCGACGATGATGGCATATAGCATGACTGGTCCACTGACGATGTCTGAAAGTATGTAAGCGCCGAGCGTGGCCATGAACGCCACCGCTATGCCAGGCAAGAGCTCAAACAATCGGGCAGAGCCCGCCTTAAGGCGGAGCCGCAGCGCGACGTTAGCTGTGGGTTGCGCGTAGGGTTCAGAAAACATAAGGGCGTCGGGTCGGAACGTCTGGTGCGGCTACTCTGCTGCTTCGAGAGAGGTACCTTTCATAGGCCCCAACGTGCGGTGGGATTTGTGCCGATGTGTGACCATACGTTGGTGCAAATGGTTTATTGCTCGCGTTCCGGTTACCTGAAAGAGAAACGGGAAAACGCCGTGTAGGAAACAGCATATCGATGCGACGAACATGCGGCCCGCAAAGTAAGAGGCACGGCCCATATGTTCAAAATATGTCTCGCCGACCGAAGCTGGGTGGTCTGTGAAAATCTTCATTGCTTATTCCTTCCTTATGCAATCAGACGATAAGCAATGGCGCGAAGAACAATGTCTCTCAATCGAGGGGTCTGGGGGTTCCGTTCAGGATGAATATATGGACAAAGTCACGTAACTATGAACCATCGTTCTCCGGTTAGTCGGAATTTGTTATGAAAGAAAATCTTACACTAGATGTTCACAGCCGGAAGATTCTCCAGCTTTTGCAGGAAGATGCGACCCTGACAGTGGACGAAATCTCTCAACAGGTTGGCCTATCGCGTTCACCTGTTTGGACTCGTATCCGAGATATGGAGCAGGCGGGTGTTATTAAGGCTCGGGTTGCGCTTGTTGACCCCAAAGCACTCGGATTTGGTCAAACTGTGTACGTCACTGTCACGACGGAACGTCACGACGTGGAATGGTTGGCAGAGTTTTCTGCTCTCGTTCAAAAAATTCCGGAAGTCGTTTCTTTTTACCGAATGGCTGGTGAACTCGATTATATGCTAAAGATCGTGGTGCGCGACGTCAGCGATTATGATCGCATATATAAAAGACTCATCAGAGTAAGCGGACTCAACGCTGTTAGTGCGCATTTCGCGATGGAAGAAATCAAGTCTACGACACAAATCCCCACATCTTAACCCTTGATTGTAGGCTACAAAATGGGCGATTTCCAACAATAATCAATCATTATGCATTGATATGCCATTATCAGTGTATTAAGTCAGATATCTATGTTTGACATTTTAGGTTATATGGCACATACCTGCTTTATGTCTTACAAGGTTACAGTTCAGGAAAACGGTCGCGTGGTGCTGCCGGCAGCCTTTCGGAAAGCCCTTGGGTTGGCACGCGGGGAACGGCATCAGTTAATGCTCGACATCGTGGACGGGCAGGGTGTCATCCGGACGGAGCTTGACCAAGTACGTACCATTCAGGCTCGCTTCCGCCGTCTTCGTACCGACACGCCAGCCACTGACGACCTGAGTACGATGCGCCGCGAAGAATCGCGGAATGAGATCTAGCTGACCCCGCTAGATGCCGACCGTCTTCGATGCCTCTGTTGTTCTTGCGCTTGTCTTTGACGAGCCAGAATCCGATCAGGCCACAAGTTCGTTAGCTGGCGGTGTGATCTCCACGGTGAATCTTGCAGAGGTGATGACTGTGCTGATGCACAAGGGAGCGACTGGGGAAGATCTGGATGCGCTGCTGGCAGACTTGCCGCTGGGAGTAGAGCAATTCACGACCGCTGATGCGGTTCAGACAGCACTTTTACGACCACAAACACGCTCGCTTGGATTATCGCTCGGCGATCGATCCTGTCTGGCGCTCGGTCTGCGGCTGGGCGCTAAAATACTTACGGCCGACAAAGCATGGGCCAATCTTCCTGAAGACCTAGCCCGATCGATTAAGCTTCTCCGTTAGGCCTCTCTTAACCCACCCTTTACAGAACCGCTCACCGACGTCTGATCGTGCTTAATTAATTGACCTGCCCCTTAAAAGTGGTCCATTTTGAGAGTTAGAGTTTTTATCGAATTTGCTACTGTACGGTCTGCAAAGCCTACCACACTTGACCAAAAAATATCGTCAGCTTTAACCAAAGCGTCCCGTCTGGTTCGAGCAATTTCAAGGTACAAAGTCTTGAGAGATTTTTTGATATAACCACGGTCGTCAAAATCACTGTATTCTTTAGGCACTCGATGTTGATAGTATGTACTGCCTCGCTGCCTTAAGTATTTATCTTGGTCTCTCATACTGGCTTTATAACACATTGATGCCCAGAATGATGCCCAAAAACAGAGATTTGTTGATGTCAGTCAATCGCACAAAGCAATAATTATATATTTATATTAATGATTTAAGTTATATAGATAGAGATTATTGGTGCGGGCGGCCGGACTTGAACCGGCACTTCCTTGCGGAAAACAGATTTTAAGTCTGTCGTGTCTACCGATTCCACCACGCCCGCGAACAGCGCTTATCTAACCGCACGTCAGGCTAGCGACAAGAGTGTTGAGGTCAGTTTCAACATTTTGCAGCTGCGCTTTATCGCGTCCACGCGCAACAAAGGATACGCCACGCAATGCGTCGTTGAAAAACGGGTGACTGCCAATCGCAACACCCACATATTTCACCTCGATTTCAGCCAAACGCGCAGCTGCACGCCACAGTGATCTGATAGGTTTTCGCGCCACTCTCGATCCGACCTATCATGCAGATAGAAATTATTATCTTGATTCACAACCAAGGTCATGTGACATGACCGTCAAATAATACTCATTTGGAAATGTAAGGCCATGCCAGCCATGTTCAAGACCATACCAACCCTATTACAGGAAGTCCGGACCGAGATAGATACTGACGGGGACGGCATCCCCGACCGGTTCGAGGTCGATACTGACGGGGACGGCACCATCGACCTGATTGAGTTCGACCCCGACCAAGACGGTAATATCGACCGGATCGCGCATCTGGATGCGGACGGTCGCTGGGTGCAGGTGGATAGGGATTTGGACGATGACGGCACCATCGACCGGATTACTCACTATGCGTTTGACAGCGGCGGCACCCAGCGCGTGACCCGGAGGGAAGTCGATCTGGACGATGACGGCACGATCGACCGGAGCGAGGCCTACATCTATGACGATGACGATGACGGTAACCGAGTCCGGATCAATTTCGACCTGGACGATGACGGCCTGATCGACCGGACGGCCCGTCTGAATGCGGAGGGTCGCTGGGAGCGGGTGGAATGGGATGACGACGATGACGGCACGATCGATCGGACGGTTCACCGGAATACGGACGGCAGCGGCACCATCAACCGGATCGATTTCGACGAAGATGGTGACGGCACAACCGATCGGAGCGAGTTCTACACTCACAATGCGGACAGCAACCGGACCCGGGTCGATTTTGACGACGACGCGGACGGCACTATCGACCGGATCACTCACTACGCGTTTGATGAAGACGGCAACCGGCGCGTGACCCGGAGGGACGAAGACCTAGACGATGACGGCAATATCGACCGGACGATCCACCTGAATGCGGAGGGTCGCTGGGAGCGTGTGGAATGGGATGACGATGATGACGGCACTATCGACCGGACGGTTCACCGGAATACGGACGGCAGCAACACCCTGAATCGGACCGATTTCGACGGTGATGGTGATGGCACAACCGACCGGAGCGAGTTCTACACGCAAAATGCGGACGGTAACCGGGACCGGACCAATTTCGACGATGACGCGGACGGCACGATCGACCGGTCCGAGACCTACACATATGATGCGAACGACAGGGTGAGCCAGACCAATTTCGACGACGACGCAGACGGCACAACCGACCGGTCCGAAGCCTACACGTATAATTCGGACGGCAACCTGATCCGGACCAATTTCGACGACGACAATGACGGCACAACCGACCGGAGCGAGTTCGACGATGACGCGGACGGGAACATCGACCGGGTCAACGTCGCGGAGAACCGGATTACGGCCTATAGAGCACCGGATGCGGAGGGTGACACTCTGGTCTATAGCCTGTCTGGGACGGATGCGGCCTTGTTCACGATCGATGCCGCTACAGGCGAGGTCAGTTTTATAGAGGCGCCCGACTTTGAGGCGCCGGGCGATGATGGCGGGGATAATATCTATGACATTATCGTCACCGCGTCGGATGGCGCAACTGACACAGAGCAGGCGGTCGCCATCACGGTGACGAATGACAATGACAATGCTCCGACCTTCACCTCGCCCGCTACGGCCAACGCGCAGGAGAACCAGACCGCAGCCTATATGGCGGCGGCGACGGATGCGGATGGCGACACTCTAGTCTATAGCCTGTCCGGGACGGATGCGGCCCTGTTCACGATCGATGCCACTACAGGCGAGGTCAGTTTTATAGAGGCGCCCGACTTTGAGGTGCCGGGCGACGCGAACGGGGATAATGTTTATGACATTATCGTCACCGCGTCCGATGGCACAACTGACACAGAGCAGGCGGTCGCCATCACGGTGACGAGTGAAAATGGCAATGCCCCGGTCTTCACCTCGCCCGCCGCAGTCAGCGTAGCGGAGAACCAGACCGCAGCCTATATGGCGGCGGCGACGGATGCGGATGGCGACACTCTAGCCTACAGCCTGTCCGGGACGGATTCGGCCTTGTTCACGATTGATGCCGATACAGGCGAGGTCAGTTTTAGGGCGGCGCCCGACTTTGAGGCGCCGGGCGATGATGGTGGGGATAATGTCTATGACATTATCGTCACCGCGTCCGATGGCGCAACTGACACAGAGCAGGCGGTCGCCATCACGGTGACGAATGACAATGAGTTGGTTCCCCTCTCCAGCCTGGACCTCTCCAGCCTAGACGGCACGAACGGCTTCATCCTCAACGGGATCGACCGGATTGACCAATCCGGCCGTTCCGTCTCGGCGGGGGATGTCAATGGCGACGGCTATGATGATCTGATCATCGGGACCCCTGGTGGCGACCCGAATGGGGACGGCTCGGGTGAGACCTATCTCGTCTATGGCGGGGCGAGCGCGCCGGGGACAGACGGCGTTCTGGATCTGTCGAGGCTGGCGCTGGACGGCAATGGCTTCACACTCGCCGGGATCGACGAACTTGACAATGCCGGCTTTTCCGTCTCCTCGGCGGGGGATGTCAATGGCGACGGTTATGATGATCTGATCATCGGGGCATTTGGGGTTGGCGCTGTGCAGGGCGAATATGATACGACCCCTGGGCCCGGCGAGGCCTATGTCGTCTATGGCGGAGCGACGGGCGCAGATCTCGTGCTGGATCGATCCACGCTGGACGGCACGCGCGGCTTTGCCCTGACCGGGATCGACGCGGGTGACCGGTCCGGCTTTTCCGTCTCGTCTGCGGGGGATGTTAATGGCGACGGCTATGATGATCTGATTATCGGGGCCTATGGGGCCGACCCGAATGGGAATAGTTCCGGCGAGACCTATATCGTCTATGGCGGGGCGAGTGCGCCGGGCATAGGGGGCGTGCTGGATCTCGGGGCGCTGGACGGCAGCAACGGCTTTACCCTTACCGGCATTGATGAATATGACAATTCCGGTTCTACCGTCTCATCGGCGGGGGATGTCAATGGCGACGGCTATGATGATCTGATCATTGGTGCTTCTGGGGCTGACCCGGATGGGGACAGTAATGCCGGCGAGACCTATATCATCTATGGCGGGGCGAGCGCGCCGGGTACGGACGGCGTGCTGGATCTGTCGGCGCTGGACGGGACGAATGGCTTCATCCTGACCGGGGTCGACGCCTATGACAATTCCGGCTTTTCCGTCTCGTCTGCGGGGGATGTCAATGGCGATGGCTATGATGATCTGATCATCGGGGCCCGGAATGCCGACCCGAATGGGGGGGATTCCGGCGAGACCTATATCGTCTATGGCGGGGCGAGCGCGCCGGGCACAGGGGGCGTACTGGATCTCTCCACTCTGAACGGCAGTGACGGCTTCACCCTGACCGGTATTAACGAGGATGACCAGTCCGGTTCTTCCGTCTCATCGGCGGGGGATGTCAATGGCGACGGCTATGATGATCTGATCATTGGCGCTTCTGGGGCCGACCCGGATGGGGACAGTAATGCCGGCGAGACCTATATCGTCTATGGCGGGGCGAGCGCGCCGGGCATAGGGGGCGTGCTGGATCTGTCCGACCTGGACGGGACCAACGGCTTCATCCTGACCGGGATCGACGCGGGTGACCTTTCCGGCCTTTCCGTCTCGTCGGCGGGGGATGTCAATGGCGACGGTTATGATGATCTGATCATCGGGGCCCGTTATGGTGACCCGAATGGGAACAGGAATGCTGGCGAAACCTATGTGATCTATGGCGGGGCAACGGGGACGGAAAGCCTGACGCCGGTCACAGCATCAGGCACGGCGGCGGCGGATAATTTCACCGGCAATGCTGGTGCGGACAGTTTTATCGCGATCGCCACGAATGATGTGGTGCGCGGCGGGGCCGGCGATGACATGATCAGCGTCACCGCGCTTGACTTTGCGGCGATTGATGGCGGCACGGGCCAGGACATATTGGTGCTGGACGGGGCCGGCCTGGCGCTTGATCTGACTGGGGCGGGCCATGCCGGCGTGGACAGTGTCGAAGTCTTTGACCTGTCCGGCACGGGGGCCAACAGCCTGGTGCTGGACGCGCAGGCCGTGTTTGACATCACGGAGGAGCGCGCCGGCGGTGTTGCGAGCCTCGACGTGCTGGGTGATGCGGATGACAGGGTTGATCTGAGCGGCAGTTCATTCACCCTGACCGGGACGGCGGTGGAGGATGGCGTCACCTATAATATCTATAGGGACGGCAATGCGGAAGTGCGCATTGAGAACGGGGTGCAGGTTCAAATCCCGGGCACGACAACATTACCGGTCTTCACCTCGCCCGCCGCAGTCAGCGTAGCGGAGAACCAGACCGCAGCCTATGAGGCGGCGGCGACGGATGCGGATGGCGACACTCTAGTCTACAGCCTGTCCGGGACGGATGCGGCCTTGTTCACGATTGATGCCGCTACAGGCGAGGTCAGTTTTATAGATGCGCCCGACTTTGAGGCGCCGGGCGATGATGGCGGGGATAATGTCTATGACATTATCGTCACCGCGTCCGATGGCACCAATAGTACGGACCATAATGTCGCCATCACGGTGACGAATGACAATGACAATGTACCGACCTTCACCTCGCCCGCTACGGCCAACGCGCAGGAGAACCAGACTGCAGCCTATATGGCGGCGGCGACGGATGCGGATGGCGACACTCTAGTCTATAGCCTGTCCGGGACGGATGCGGCCTTGTTCACGATTGATGCCGATACAGGCGAGGTCAGTTTTATAGAGGCGCCCGACTTTGAAGCGCCGGGCGACGATGGCGGGGATAATGTCTATGACATTATCGTCACCGCGTCCGATGGTACCAATAGTACGGACCATAATGTCGCCATCACGGTGACGAATGACAATGACAATATACCGGTCTTCACCTCGCCCGCCGCTGCCAACGCGCAGGAGAATCAGACCGCAGCCTATGAGGCGGCGGCGACGGATGCGGATGGCAATGCGCTGGTCTATAGCCTGTCCGGGACGGATGCGGCCCTGTTCACGATTGATGCCGATACAGGCGAGGTCAGTTTTATAGAGGCGCCCGACTTTGAGGCGCCGGGCGATGATGGTGGGGATAATGTCTATGACATTATCGTCACCGCGTCCGATGGTACTAATAGTACGGACCACAATGTCGCCATCACGGTGACGAATGACAATGACAATATACCGGTCTTCACCTCGCCCGCTACGGCCAACGCGCAGGAGAACCAGACCGCAGCCTATATGGCGGCGGCGACGGATGCGGATGGCGACACTCTGGTCTACAGCCTGTCCGGGACGGATGCGGCCTTGTTCACGATTGATGCCAATACAGGCGAGGTCAGTTTTATAGCGGCGCCCGACTTTGAGGCGCCGGGCGACGCGAACGGGGATAATGTCTATGACATTATCGTCACCGCGTCCGATGGCACCAATAGTACGGACCATAATGTCGCCATCACGGTGACGAGTGACAATGACAATATACCGGTCTTCACCTCGCCCGCTACGGCCAATGCGCAGGAGAACCAGACCGCAGCCTATATGGCGGCGGCGACGGATGCGGATGGCGACACTCTAGTCTACAGCCTGTCCGGGACGGATGCGGCCCTGTTCACGATCGATGCCAATACAGGCGAGGTCAGTTTTATAGCGGCGCCCGACTTTGAGGCGCCGGGCGACGCGAACGGGGATAATGTCTATGACATTATCGTCACCGTGTCCGATGGCGCAACTGACACAGAGCAGGCGGTCGCCATCACGGTGACGAATGACAATGACAATGCCCCGACCTTCACCTCGCCCGCCACGGCCAATGCGCAGGAGAACCAGACCGCAGCCTATATGGCGGCGGCGACGGATGCGGATGGCGACACTCTGGTCTATAGCCTGTCCGGGACGGATGCGGCCCTGTTCACGATTGATGCCAATACAGGCGAGGTCAGTTTTATAGCGGCGCCCGACTTTGAGGCGCCGGGCGATGATGGTGGGGATAATGTCTATGACATTATCGTCACCGCGTCCGATGGCATCAATAGCACGGACCATAATGTCGCCATCAGGGTGACGAGTGACAATGACAATGCCCCGACCTTCACCTCGCCCGCCACGGCCAACGCGCAGGAGAACCAGACCGTGGCCTATGAGGCGGCGGCGACGGATGCGGATGGCGACACTCTAGTCTATAGCCTGTCCGGGACGGATGCGGCCCTGTTCACGATCGATACCGATACAGGCGAGGTCAGTTTTATAGAGGCGCCCGACTTTGAGGCGCCGGGCGATGATGGCGGGGATAATGTCTATGACATTATCGTCACCGCGTCCGATGGTACCAATAGTACGGACCATAATGTCGCCATCAGGGTGACGAATGACAATGATAATATACCGGTCTTCACCTCGCCCGCCACGGCCAACGCGCAAGAGAACCAGACTGCAGCCTATATGGCGGCGGCGACGGATGCGGATGGCGATGCGCTGGTCTATAGCCTGTCCGGGACGGATTCGGCCCTGTTCACGATTGATGCCGATACAGGCGAGGTCAGTTTTATAGAGGCGCCCGACTTTGAGGCACCGGGCGATGATGGCGGGGATAATGTCTATGACATCACCGTGACCGCGTCGGATGGCATCAATAGCACGAACCACAATGTCGCCATCACGGTAACGGATGTCAATGATTTGGTTCCCCTCTCCAGTCTGGACGGCAGTAACGGCTTTATACTCAACGGGATCGACGCAGGTGACCAATCCGGCTTTTCCGTATCGTTGGCGGGGGATGTCAATGGCGACGGCTATGGCGATCTGATCATCGGGGCCAATAGAGCCTACCTGAATAGGGACAGGTTTGTCGGCGAGACCTATGTCGTCTATGGCGGGGCGAGCGCGCCGGGCACGGCGGGCGAGCTGGATCTAGGGGTACTGGACGGCAGTAACGGCTTCATCCTGACCGGGATCGACGCGTTTGACTATTCCGGTTCTTCCGTCTCCTCGGCGGGGGATGTTAATGGCGACGGCTATGATGATCTGATCATCGGGGTCTTTGGGGCCGACCCGAATGGGGACAGCCGGGCTGGCGAGACCTATGTCGTCTATGGCGGGGCAAGCGCGCCGGGCGAGGATGGCGTTTTCGATCTGTCCGATCTGGACGGCACGAATGGCTTCATCCTCAACGGCATCGACGCGGGTGACAATTCCGGCTCTTCCGTTTCCTCGGCGGGGGATGTCAATGGCGATGGTTATGATGATCTGATCATCGGGGCCGATGGGGCCGACAGTGAAGCTGGCGCAACCTATATCGTCTATGGCGGGGCGAGCGCGCCGGGCACGGATGGCGTGCTGGATCTCGGGGCGCTGGACGGGACGAACGGCTTTATCCTCACCGGCATCGATGGGGGTGACAATTCCGGTATCTCCGTATCATCGGCGGGGGATGTTAATGGCGATGGTTATGATGATCTGATCATCGGAGCCAATAGGGCCGACCCGAATGGGAACAGCTCGGGCGAGACCTATGTGATCTATGGCGGCGCGAACGCGCCAGGCACAGGAGGCGTTCTCGATCTGTCAGCGCTGGACGGCACGAATGGCTTCATCCTCACCGGGAGTGACGGGGGTGACTATTCCGGCGTGTCCGTCTCCTCAGCGGGGGATGTCAATGGCGATGGCTATGATGATCTGATCATCGGGGCCAGTGGGGCCGACCCGAATGGGGACAGTTCTGCCGGCGAGACCTATATCGTCTATGGCGGGGCGAGCGCGCCAGGCACAGGGGGCGTGCTGGATCTGTCAGCGCTGGACGGGACGAATGGCTTTACCCTCGCCGGGATTGACGTGAATGACGTGTCCGGCTCTTCCGTCTCATCGGCGGGGGATGTCAATGGCGATGGCTATGATGATCTGATCATCGGAGCCAACAGGGCCGACCCGAATGGGGACAGCTCGGGCGAGACCTATGTGATCTATGGCGGGGCGCGCGTGCCGGTCGACGAGAATGGCGCGCTGAATCTGTCCGACCTGGATGGAACGAACGGCTTCATCCTCACCGGGATTGACGCGGGTGACCTTTCCGGCACTTCCGTGTCGTCGGCGGGCGATGTCAATGGTGACGGTTATGATGATCTGATCATCGGGGCCACCGAGGCGGATAGTGCGGCTGGAGAGACTTACGTCGTCTATGGCGGGGCGACAGGGACGGAAAGCCTGACGCCGGTCACGGCGCAGGGCATAGCGGCGGTGGATAATTTCACCGGCAATGCCGGCGATGACAGTTTTACCGCGATTGCCACGAATGATGTGGTGCGCGGCGGCGCGGGCGATGACACAATACGCGTTACCTCCCTTGACTTTGCGGCGATTGATGGTGGCACGGGCGCTGACCGGCTGGTGCTGGACGGGGCTGGCCTAGCGCTCGACCTGACGGGCCCGGGCCATGCTGGCGTGGACAGTGTGGAGGTGTTTGACCTGTCCGGCACAGGGGCCAACAGCCTGGTGCTGGATGCGCAGGCCGTATTTGACGTCACGGAGGAGCGCGAGGGCGGTGTGGCGAGCCTCGACGTGCTAGGGGATGTGGATGACAGGGTTGATCTGGGTGGCAGTTCATTCGCCCTGACCGGGACGGAGGCGGAGGACGGCGTCACCTATAATGTCTATAGGGACGGCAATGCGCAGCTGCGCGTTGAGGCGGGGGTGCAGGTGGTCTCGATACCGATCTTCACCTCCCCCGCCACGGTCGATGCGGCGGAGGGTCAGACCGCGGCCTATATGGCGGCGGCGACGGATGCGGATGGCGACACTCTGGTCTACAGCCTGTCCGGGACGGATGCGGCCCTGTTCACGATCGACGCCGCTACAGGCGAGGTCAGTTTTATAGAGGCACCCGACTTTGAAGTGCCGGGCGATGATGGTGGGGATAATGTCTATGACATTATCGTCACCGCGTCCGATGGCACCAATAGCACGGACCATAATGTCGCCATCACGGTGACGAATGAAAATGACAATATACCGGTCTTCACCTCGCCCGCCGCAGTCAGCGTAGCGGAGAATCAGATCGCAGCCTATATGGCGACGGCGACGGATGCGGATGGCGATGCGCTGGTCTATAGCCTGTCCGGGACGGATGCGGCCCTGTTCACGATCGACGCCAATATAGGCGAGGTCAGTTTTATAGAGGCGCCCGACTTTGAGGCACCGGGCGATGATGGCGGGGATAATGTCTATGACATTATCGTCACCGCGTCGGATGGCACCAATAGCACGGACCACAATGTCGCCATCACAGTGACAGATGAATATGATCTGATCCCTCTTTCCAGTCTGGACGGCACAAACGGCTTTATCCTCAACGGTATCGACGCAGGTGACCAATCCGGGATCTCCGTCTCATCTGCCGGGGATGTCAATGGCGACGGTTATGACGATCTGATCATCGGTGCCAACAGTGCCGACCCGAATGGGGACAGCTCGGGCGAGACCTATGTGGTCTATGGCGGGGCGAGCGCGCCGGGCACAGGGGGCGTGCTGGATCTGTCCGATCTGGACGGGACCAACGGCTTCATCCTTAACGGCATCGACGCGGGTGACCGTTCCGGTTTCTCCGTCTCCTCGGCGGGGGATGTCAATGGCGACGGTTATGATGATCTGATCATCGGGGCCAACAGAGCCGACCCGAATAGACGCAGTTCTGCCGGCGAGACTTATGTGGTCTATGGCGGGGCGAGTGCGCCGGGCACGGACGGCGTGCTGGACCTGTCCATGCTGGACGGTAGCAATGGCTTTATCCTCAACGGGATTTACGGGGGTGACCAATCCGGTCGGTCTGTCTCCTCGGCGGGGGATGTCAATGGCGACGGCTATGATGATCTGATCATCGGGGCCGATCTGGCTGACCCGAATGGCAACAATTATGCTGGCGCGACTTATGTGATCTATGGCGGGGCGAGTGCGCCGGGCACGGATGGCGTGCTGAACACGGATGGCGTGCTGAATCTGTCCGATCTGGACGGCAGTAACGGTTTCATCCTCACCGGGATCGAGGCCTATGATTTTTCCGGGGTCTCCGTTTCCTCGGCAGGCGATGTCAATGGCGATGGTTATGATGATCTGATCATCGGCAGCAGTGCCGCCCCGAATGGGGTCAGCAGGGCCGGCGAGACCTATGTCGTCTATGGCGGGGCAAGCGCGCCGGGCACAGGGGGCGTGCTGGATCTGTCCGATCTGAATGGGACTAACGGCTTTACCTTGACCGGGATCGACGCAAATGACCAGTCCGGTCGGGCCGTGTCGTCGGCGGGGGATGTCAATGGCGACGGCTATGATGATCTGATCATCGGGGCCCGGAATGCCGACCCGAATGGGGACAGTGATGCTGGCGAGACCTATATCATCTATGGCGGGGCAAACGCGCCGGGCACAGGGGGCGTTCTAGATCTGTCAGCGCTGGACGGGACCAATGGCTTCATCCTCACCGGGATCGACGCGGATGACCGTTCCAGCTTTTCCGTCTCCTCGGCGGGAGATGTCAATGGCGACGGCTATGATGATCTGATCATCGGGGCCTATCGGGCCGACCCGAATGGGGACAGTGCGGGCGAAACCTATGTCATCTATGGCGGGGCCAGCGCGCCGGGCACAGGGGGTGTGCTGGATCTGTCCGATTTGGACGGGACCAACGGCTTCATCCTGACCGGCATTGATGAGGCTGATCAGTCCGGTCGGGCCGTGTCGTCGGCGGGGGATGTCAATGGTGACGGTTATGATGATCTGATCATCGGGGCCCATATGGCAGACCCGAATGGGGACAGTGGGGCCGGCGAAGCCTATATCCTCTATGGCGGGGCAACGGGGACGGAAAGCCTGGTGCCGGTCACAGCATCAGGCACGGCAGCGGCGGATAATTTCACCGGCAATGCCGGCAATGACAGTTTTACCGCGATTGCCACGGATGATGTGGTGCGCGGCGGCGCCGGCGATGACAATATCAGCGTCACCGCGCTTGACTTTGCGGCGATTGATGGCGGCACCGGCGCTGACACATTAGTGCTGGACGGGGCCAGCCTGGCGCTTGATCTGACTGGGGCGGGCCATGCCGGCGTGGACAGTGTCGAAGTCTTTGACCTATCCGGCACGGGGGCCAACAGCCTGGTGCTGGACGCGCAGGCCGTGTTTGACATCACGGAAGAACGCGAGGGCGGTGTTGCGAGCCTCGACGTGTTGGGGGATGCGGATGACAGGGTTGATCTGAGCGGCAGTTCATTCGCCCTGACCGGGACAGCGGTGGAGGATGGCGTCACCTATAATATCTATAGGGACGGCAATGCGCAGCTGCGCATTGAGAACGGGGTGCAGGTTCAAATCCCGGTCACGACAACATTACCGGTCTTCACCTCGCCCGCCACGGCCAATGCGCAGGAGAACCAGACCGTGGCCTATATGGCGGCGGCGACGGATGCGGATGGTGACACTCTAGTCTACAGCCTGTCCGGGACGGATTCGGCCTTGTTCACGATCGACGCCAATACAGGCGAGGTCAGTTTTATAGAGGCGCCCGACTTTGAAGCGCCGGGCGATGATGGCGGGGATAATGTCTATGACATTATCGTCACCGCGTCGGATGGCATCAATAGTACGGACCACAATGTCGCTATCACGGTGACGAATGAAAATGACAATATACCGGTCTTCACCTCGCCCGCTACGGCCAACGCGCAGGAGAACCAGACTGCAGCCTATATGGCGGCGGCGACGGATGCGGATGGCGACACTCTAGTCTACAGCCTGTCCGGGACGGATGCGGCCCTGTTCACGATTGATGCCAATACAGGCGAGGTCAGTTTTATAGAGGCGCCCGACTTTGAGGCGCCGGGCGATGATGGCGGGGATAATGTCTATGACATTATCGTCACCGCGTCCGATGGCACAACTGACACAGAGCAGGCGGTCGCCATCACGGTGACGAGTGAAAATGGCAATGTACCGACCTTCACCTCGCCCGCCACGGCCAATGCGCGGGAGAACCAGACCGCAGCCTATATGGCGGCGGCGACGGATGCGGATGGCGACACTCTAGTCTACAGCCTGTCCGGGACGGATGCGGCCCTGTTCACGATTGATGCCGATACAGGCGAGGTCAGTTTTATGGCGGCGCCCGACTTTGAGGCGCCGGGCGACGCGAACGGGGATAATATCTATGACATTATCGTCACCGCGTCGGATGGTACCAATAGTACGGACCACAATGTCGCCATCACGGTGACGAATGACAATGACAATATACCGGTCTTCACCTCGCCCGCCACGGCCAATGCGCAGGAGAACCAGACCGCAGCCTATATGGCGGCGGCGACGGATGCGGATGGCGACACTCTGGTCTACAGCCTGTCCGGGACGGATGCAGCCTTGTTCACGATCGATGCCGCTACAGGCGAGGTCAGTTTTATGGCGGCGCCCGACTTTGAGGCACCGGGCGATGATGATCGGGATAATATCTATGACATTATCGTCACCGCGTCGGATGGTACCAATAGTACGGACCACAATGTCGCCATCACGGTGACGAATGACAATGACAATATACCGGTCTTCACCTCGCCCGCCACGGCCAACGCGCAGGAGAACCAGACCGCAGCCTATATGGCGGCGGCGACGGATGCGGATGGCGACACTCTAGTCTATAGCCTGTCCGGGACGGATGCGGCCCTGTTCACGATCGATGCCAATACAGGCGAGGTCAGTTTTATAGAGGCGCCCGACTTTGAGGCGCCGGGCGATGATGGCGGGGATAATGTCTATGACATTATCGTCACCGCATCCGATGGCGCAACTGACACAGAGCAGGCGGTCGCCATCACGGTGACGAATGACAATGACAATGCCCCGACCTTCACCTCGCCCGCCACGGCCAATGCGCAGGAGAACCAGACCGTGGCCTATATGGCGGCGGCGACGGATGCGGATGGCGACACTCTGGTCTATAGCCTGTCCGGGACGGATGCGGCCCTGTTCACGATTGATGCCGATACAGGCGAGGTCAGTTTTATAGAGGCGCCCGACTTTGAGGCGCCGGGCGACGCGAACGGGGATAATATCTATGACATTATCGTCACCGCGTCGGATGGTACCAATAGTACGGACCACAATGTCGCCATCACGGTGACGAATGACAATGACAATATACCGGTCTTCACCTCGCCCGCCACGGCCAACGCGCAGGAGAACCAGACCGCAGCCTATATGGCGGCGGCGACGGATGCGGATGGTGACACTCTAGTCTACAGCCTGTCCGGGACGGATGCGGCCCTGTTCACGATCGACGCCAATACAGGCGAGGTCAGTTTTATGGCGGCGCCCGACTTTGAGACGCCGGGCGACGCGAACGGGGATAATGTCTATGACATTATCGTCACCGCGTCCGATGGCGCAACTGACACAGAGCAGGCGGTCGCCATCACGGTGACGAATGACAATGACAATGCCCCGACCTTCACCTCGCCCGCCGCAGTCAGCGTAGCGGAGAACCAGACCGCAGCCTATGAGGCGGCGGCGACGGATGCGGATGGCGACACTCTAGTCTACAGCCTG
The DNA here is from genome assembly GCA_965205225.1 of Litorimonas sp. Taxonomy (GTDB): domain Bacteria; phylum Pseudomonadota; class Alphaproteobacteria; order Caulobacterales; family Maricaulaceae; genus Litorimonas. The sequence goes on along the minus strand of CBDBFZ010000003.1, from coordinate 1,885,756 downwards.
TCCGGGACGGATGCGGCCTTGTTCACGATTGATGCCAATACAGGCGAGGTCAGTTTTATAGATGCGCCCGACTTTGAGGCGCCGGGCGATGATGGCGGGGATAATGTCTATGACATTATCGTCACTGCGTCCGATGGCACAACTGACACAGAGCAGGCGGTCGCCATCACGGTGACGAGTGAAAATGGCAATGTACCGACCTTCACCTCGCCCGCCACGGCCAATGCGCAGGAGAACCAGACCGTGGCCTATATGGCGGCGGCGACGGATGCGGATGGCGACACTCTAGTTTACAGCCTGTCTGGGACGGATGCGGCCCTGTTCACGATTGATGCCGCTACAGGCGAGGTCAGTTTTATGGCGGCGCCCGACTTTGAGGCGCCGGGCGACGCGAACGGGGATAATATCTATGACATTATCGTCACCGCGTCGGATGGTACCAATAGTACGGACCACAATGTCGCCATCACGGTGACGAATGACAATGACAATATACCGGTCTTCACCTCGCCCGCCACGGCCAACGCGCAGGAGAACCAGACCGCAGCCTATATGGCGGCGGCGACGGATGCGGATGGCGACACTCTAGTCTACAGCCTGTCCGGGACGGATGCGGCCCTGTTCACGATTGATGCCAATACAGGCGAGGTCAGTTTTATAGAGGCGCCCGACTTTGAGGCGCCGGGCGATGATGGCGGGGATAATGTCTATGACATTATCGTCACCGCGTCCGATGGCACCAATAGTACGGACCATAATGTCGCCATCACGGTGACGAATGACAATGACAATGCCCCGACCTTCACCTCGCCCGCCGCTGCCAACGCGCAGGAGAACCAGACTGCAGCCTATATGGCGGCGGCGACGGATGCGGATGGCGACACTCTGGTCTATAGCCTGTCCGGGACGGATGCGGCCTTGTTCACGATCGATGCCAATACAGGCGAGGTCAGTTTTATAGCGGCGCCCGACTTTGAAGCGCCGGGCGATGATGGCGGGGATAATATCTATGACATTATCGTCACCGCGTCGGATGGCATCAATAGTACGGACCACAATGTCGCCATCACGGTGACGAATGACAATGACAATATACCGGTCTTCACCTCGCCCGCCACGGCCAACGCGCAGGAGAACCAGACTGCAGCCTATGAGGCGGCGGCGACGGATGCGGATGGTGACACTCTAGTCTACAGCCTGTCCGGGACGGATGCGGCCCTGTTCACGATTGATGCCAATACAGGCGAGGTCAGTTTTATAGAGGCGCCCGACTTTGAGGCGCCGGGCGATGATGGCGGGGATAATGTCTATGACATTATCGTCACCGCATCCGATGGCACCAATAGTACGGACCACAATGTCGCCATCACGGTGACGAATGACAATGACAATATACCGGTCTTCACCTCGCCCGCCACGGCCAACGCGCAGGAGAACCAGACTGCAGCCTATGAGGCGGCGGCGACGGATGCGGATGGTGACACTCTAGTCTACAGCCTGTCCGGGACGGATGCGGCCCTGTTCACGATTGATGCCGCTACAGGCGAGGTCAGTTTTATGGCGGCGCCCGACTTTGAGGCGCCGGGCGATGATGGTGGGGATAATGTCTATGACATTATCGTCACCGCGTCCGACGGCACAACTGACACAGAGCAGGCGGTCGCCATCACGGTAACGGATGTCAGCGAGGTCGACAACACATATGATGAGAATGGCACCCTGATCCAGAGCGACTTCGACGATGACGGGGACGGCACGGCCGACCGGAGCGAGAGCTACACATATGATGAGAGTGGCAACTTGGTCCGGACCGACTTCGACGACGGTGCGGACGGCACAACCGACCGGAGCGACTTCGACGATGACGGGGACGGCACAGCCGACCGGAGCGAGAGCTACACATATGATGAGAGTGGCAACTTGGTCCGGACCGACTTCGACGACGGTGCGGACGGCACAACCGACCGGAGCGACTTCGACGATGACGGGGACGGCACGGCCGACCGGAGCGAGAGCTACAGCTATGCTGACGGCACTCTGGTCCAGATCGACTTCGACGACGATGCGGACGGCACAACCGACCGGAGCGAGTTCGACGAGGATGGGGACGGCACAGCCGACCGGATCGAGACCTACACATATGATGAGAGTGGCACCCTGGTCCGGACCGACTTCGACGACGATGCGGACGGCACAACCGACCGGAGCGAGTTCGACGAGGACGGGGACGGCACAGCCGACCGGAGCGAGACCTACACATATGATGAGAGTGGCAACTTGGTCCGGACCGACTTCGATGACGATGCGGACGGCACAGCCGACCGGATCGAGACCTACACATATGATACTGACGGCAGGCTGAGCCGGAGTGACTTCGACGACGACGCAGACGGCACAGCCGACCGGAGCGAGACCTACACATATGATGCGATCGGCAGTGTGAACCAGACCAGATTTGACGACGATTTTGACGGTACAACCGACCGGATCGAGACCTACATCTATAGTTCGTCGGGTAACAGGAACAGGCCGCTCCGGACCAATTTCGACGATGACGCGGACGGCACAAACGACCGGATCGAGCGATATTCCTATGATGCGAACGGCAACCCGCGGCGGATCAATTTCGACGATGACGGGGACGGAATTTTCGACCGGACCGAGACCTACACCTATGATGCGAGTGGCAACCTGACACGGACCGACTTCGACGACGACAATGACGGCACGGACGACCGGAGCGAGGCCTACACCTATGATGCGAGTGGCAACGTGGTCCGGACCAGTTTCGACGACGACTTTGACGGCACGCCCGACCGGATCGAGACCTACACCTATGATGATGACGGCAACCTGACACGGACCGCGCTCGACGAGAACGGAGACGGCACAACCGATCGGTCCGAGAGCTACACGTATGATGAGAGTGGAACTCTGGTTCGGACCGAGTTCGACGATGACGTGGACGGCACAACCGACCGGAGCGAGAGCTACAGCTATGCTGACGGCACCCTGGTTCAGACCGAGTTCGACGATGACGGGAACGGCACAACCGACCGGAGCGAGTTCGACGATGACGGTGACGGCACAGCCGACCGGATCGAGACCTACACATATGATGCTGACGGCAACCGGAACCGGATCAACTTCGATGATGACGCGGACGGCACAATCGACCGGATCGAGACCTACACATATGATACGAACGGCAGGCGAAGCCGAACCGACTTCGATGACGGTAATGACGGCACAATCGACCGGACCGAATATGACGACGACTTTGACGGCACGCCCGACCGGAGCGAGACCTACACATATGATGCGATCGGCAGGGTGAATCAGACCAGATTTGACGACGACTTTGACGGTACACCCGACCGGATCGAGACCTACATCTATAGTTCGTCGGGTAACAGTAACATGCTGCTCCGGACCAATTTCGACGATGACGCGGACGGTACAACCGACCGGATAGAGACCTACACCTATGATACTGACGGCAGGTTGATCCGGACCGAGTTCGACGATGACGTGGACACTAACACCGACCGGAGCGAGGCCTATTTTTATACGAATGGCAGGCGGACCAGGACCGAGTTCGACGATGACGCGGACGGGAATATCGACCGGGTCAACGTCGCGGAAAACCAAATTACGGCCTATGGAGCACCGGATGCGGAGGGTGACCCGCTGGTCTATAGCCTGTCCGGGACGGATGCGGCCCGGTTCACGATCATCCCGGATACGGGCGAGGTCAGTTTCATAGCGGCGCCCGATTTCGAGGCTCCGGGCGACGCGGACAGGGATAATGTCTATAACATCACCGTCACCGCGTTTGACGGCACCAATCGCACGAACCACAATGTCGCCATCACAGTGACAGATGAATATGATCTGATCCCTCTCTCCTCGCTGGACGGCAGCAACGGTTTCATCCTCAACGGGATCGACGCGAATGACCAGTCCGGCTTTTCCGTATCGTCTGCGGGGGATGTCAATGGCGACGGTTATGATGATCTGATCATCGGGGCCAATGGGGGCGACCCGAATGGGGACAGTAATGCCGGCGAGACCTATGTCGTCTATGGCGGGGCGAACGCGCCGGGCACAGGGGGCAGGTTCAATTTCTCCAGTCTGAACGGCAGCAACGGCTTTACCCTCAACGGGATCGATGCGGGTGACGGTTCCGGTCGATCCATCTCGTCGGCGGGGGATGTGAATGGTGACGGGTATGACGATCTGATCATCGGGGCCAATGGGGGCGACCCGAATGGGGACAGTGACGCCGGCGAGACCTATGTCGTCTATGGCGGGGCGAACGCGCCGGGCACAGGGGGCGTGCTGGATCTCGGGGCGCTGGACGGCAGCAACGGCTTTACCCTCACCGGGATCGACGCGGGTGACTTTTCCGGTATTTCCGTCTCCTCGGCGGGGGATGTCAATAGCGATGGCTATGATGATCTGATCATCGGGGCCAGGGGGGCCGATCCGGATGGGGACAGTCAGGTCGGCGAGGCCTATGTCGTCTATGGCGGGGCGAACGCGCCGGGCACAGGGGGCGTGCTGGATCTCGGGGCGCTGGACGGCAGCAACGGCTTTACCCTCACCGGGATCGACGCCTATGACCGTTCCGGTCGATCTGTCTCGTCGGCGGGGGATGTCAATGGCGATGGCTATGATGATCTGATCATGGGAGCCTATAGGGCCGATAGTCAGACCGGCGAGACCTATGTCATCTATGGCGGGGCGAGTGCGCCGGGCACGGAGGGCAGGTTCAATCTCTCCACGCTAAACGGCAGCAACGGCTTCATCCTCACCGGGATGGACGTGTTTGACCAGTCCGGTATCTCCGTCTCCTCGGCGGGGGATGTCAATGGCGATGGTTATGATGATCTGATCATCGGGGCCAGATACGCCGACCCGAATGGGGACAATAGGGCCGGCGAGACCTATGTCGTCTATGGCGGGGCGAACGCGCCGGGCACAGGGGGCGTGCTGAATCTCGGGGCGCTGGACGGCACGAATGGCTTTACCCTCACCGGGATCGACAGGAATGACTATTCCGGTTGGTCCGTGTCGGCGGCGGGGGATGTCAATGGCGACGGTTATGATGATCTGATCATCGGGGCCAGATACGCCGACCCGAATGGGGACAGTGCGGCCGGCGAGACCTATGTCATCTATGGCGGGGCAAGCGCGCCGGGCACGGACGGCGTGCTGGATCTCGAGGCGCTAAACGGCAGCAACGGCTTTACCCTTACCGGGATTGACCCGTTTGACGATTCAGGTATCTCCGTGTCGTCGGCGGGGGATGTCAATGGCGACGGTTATGATGATCTGATTATCGGGGCCTTTAGGGCCGACCCGAATGGGGACAGTGAAGCTGGCGAGACCTATATCGTCTATGGCGGGGCGACGGGGACGGAAAGCCTTGTGCCGGTCACGGCGTCAGGCACGGCGGCGGCGGATAATTTCACTGGTAATGCCGGCGATGACAGTTTTACCGCGATTGCCACGAATGATGTGGTGCGCGGCGGGGCGGGCGATGACATGATCAGCGTCACCGCGCTTGACTTTGCGGCGATTGATGGCGGTACCGGCGCGGACAGCTTGGTACTGGACGGGGCCGGCCTGTCGCTCGACCTGACCGGCGCGGGCCATGCCGGCGTCGACAGTGTCGAACTGTTTGATCTGTCCGGTACGGGCGGCAACAGCCTGGTGCTGGACGCGCGGGCCGTGTTCGACCTGACGGAAGAGCGCGAGGGCGGGGTGGCGAGCCTCGACGTGCGGGGAGATGCCGATGACAGGGTTGATCTGAGCGGCAGTTCCTTCGCCCTGACCGGGACGGCGGCGGAGGACGGCGTCACCTATAATGTCTATAGGGACGGCAATGCGCAAGTGCGCGTAGAGACAGGGGTGCAGGTGGTCACGATACCGGTCTTCACCTCGCCCGCCGCAGTCAGCGTGCGGGAGAACCAGACCGCAGCCTATGAGGCGGCGGCGACGGACGCGGAGGGTGATCCGCTGCGCTACAGCCTGTCCGGGACGGATGCGGCCCTGTTCACGATCGATGCCAATACAGGCGAGGTCAGTTTTATAGCGGTACCCGACTTTGAGGCGCCGGGCGACGCGGACAGGGATAATGTCTATGACATCACTGTCACCGCGTCCGATGGCACAACTGACACAGAGCAGGCGGTCGCCATCACGGTAACGGATGTCAATGAGTTTGTTCCCCTCTCCAGCCTGGACGGGACGAATGGCTTCATCCTCAACGGCATCGACGGGGGTGACAGTTCCGGTTTTTCCGTTTCCTCGGCGGGGGATGTCAATAGCGATGGCTATGATGATCTGATCATCGGGGCCAGGGGGGGCGACCCGAATGGGGTCAGCAGGGCCGGCGAAACCTATGTCGTCTATGGCGGGGCGAGCGCGCCGGGCACAGAGGGCAGGTTCAATCTCTCCACGCTAGACGGGACCAATGGCTTCATCCTCAACGGGATCGACGCGAATGATTTTTCCGGTTGGTCCGTGTCGTCGGCGGGGGATGTCAATGGCGATGGTTATGATGATCTGGTCATCGGGGCCAACAGAGCCGACCCGAATGGGGACAGTTATGCCGGCGAGACCTATGTGATCTATGGCGGGGCGAGCGCGCCGGGCACAGGGGGCGTGCTCGATCTGTCCGATCTGGACGGGACCAACGGTTTCACCCTGACCGGCATCGACGCGAATGACCGTTCCGGCGTGTCCGTCTCCTCGGCGGGGGATGTCAATGGCGATGGCTATGATGATCTGGTCATCGGGGCCTATTATGGGGCCAATAGGGCCGGGGAGACCTATATCGTCTATGGCGGCGCGAGCGCGCCGGGCACGGACGGCGTGCTGGATCTGTCGGCGCTGGACGGGACTAACGGCTTTATCCTGAGCGGGATCAATGCGGCTGACCAGTCCGGTTTTTCCGTTTCGTCGGCGGGGGATGTTAATGGCGATGGTTATGATGATCTGGTCATCGGGGCCAGGAATGCCGACCCGAATGGGAGCAACTCGGGCGAGACCTATGTCGTCTATGGCGGCGCGAGCGCGCCGGGTACAGGGGGCGTGCTGAATCTCGGGGCGCTGGACGGCAGTAACGGCTTTATCCTCAACGGGATTGACGCGAATGACAATTCCGGTATCTCCGTCTCCTCGGCGGGGGATGTCAATGGCGATGGCTATGATGATCTGATCATCGGGGCCAGGGGGGGCGACCCGAATGGGGTCAGCAGGGCCGGCGAGACCTATGTCGTCTATGGCGGCGCGAGCGCGCCGGGCGCAGGGGGCGTGCTGGATCTGTCGGCGCTGGACGGGACGAACGGCTTTATCCTCAACGGGATTGACGCGAATGACAATTCCGGTATCTCCGTCTCCTCGGCGGGGGATATTAATGGCGACGGTTATGATGATCTGATCATCGGGGCCTATCGGGCCGCCCCGAATGGGATAAATCTGGCTGGCGAGACCTATGTCATCTATGGCGGGGCGAGCGCGCCGGGAACAGCTGGTGTACTGAATCTGTCCGATCTGGACGGCAATAACGGCTTTACCCTCGCCGGGATCGGCGCGAGTGACGTGTCCGGTTTTTCCGTGTCGGCGGCGGGAGATGTCAATGGCGATGGTTATGATGATCTGATCATCGGGGCCTCCGGGGCCGCCCCGAATGGGGGCGGTTCGGGCGAGACCTATGTGATCTATGGCGGGGCGACAGGGACGGAAAGCCTGACGCCGGTCACAGCGCAGGGCACGGCAGCGGCGGATAATTTCACCGGCAATGCCGGCGCGGACAGTTTTACAGGGATTGCCACGGATGATGTGGTGCGCGGCGGGGCTGGCGATGACATGATCAGCGTCACCGCGCTTGACTTTGCGGCGATTGATGGCGGCACGGGCCAGGACATATTGGTGCTGGACGGGGCCGGTCTGGCGCTTGATCTGACTGGGGCGGGCCATGCCGGCGTGGACAGTGTCGAAGTCTTTGACCTGTCCGGCACGGGGGCCAACAGCCTGGTGCTGGACGCGCAGGCCGTGTTTGACATCACGGAGGAGCGCGCCAGCGGTGTTGCGAGCCTCGACGTGTTGGGGGATGCGGATGACAGGGTTGATCTGAGTGGCAGTTCCTTCGCCCTGACCGGGACGGCGGCGGAGGACGGCGTCACCTATAATATCTATCGGGACGGCAATGCGCAGCTGCGCGTTGAGGCGGGGGTGAGCGTCACCCTTGCTGCTACGGGGTCGCAAAGCGCCGAGTTCAAGACTGATACCAAGACTGAAACTGGGATTGATCCCGTGGCTGATCTCAGAACTGACGTCGGGTTCGGAACGATCAGGTTGGACGGGGCGCTCATGAACTCCGACCCACTCATGAATAGTGATCTATGGAATAGTGATCTATGGAATAGTGATCTATGGAATAATGATCTATGGGACGATTTATGGGCGGACGAGGTCAAGAGCCTGGATCAGCCAGTTCATATGGACGAGGATGCTATCCTCATTCCGCTTTCAGCCCCGCTTTCTTTCGGTCCACTCGCATCAGGCTCGCTTGCGGGTCCGTGGGGGGATTTGCTATATTGGCCCGGGCTCGGAAACCATCCGGCGATGCAGAATGATCTCGCCATGATCCTGCCAGAGATGGAGATTGTCACCGCTTATATGGAGGATTTCTAACCAGCGGACCGGACCCGGGACAAGACCAAGATTAAGACAGAGATCAGGATAAAGCCGGGGACCGGCGGGCAATGGCAGGACGTGCCAAAGGCCTATGGTCCTCACAAAACTCTTTACAACCATTTCCGTCATTAGACCCGGATGGGGCATATTCGACCATATTGTCAGCGGCCTAGCAGCGCAGGACGGCCCCCCGATTTGCGAGTTTTATCTGAGTCACCTCGCAGCTTTATCGGGTTTATCGGTCGAAAGGCTGATAAAGGTCAGTTTGAGGATCTGTAAACCAGATAGGTCCATCCGCGGTCAAATAAAAGTGATCCTCAAGCCGAATTCCGAAACAATCCGGGACTACGATCATGGGTTCGTTGGAAAAACACATACCAGGTGCCATGAGTGTTTTATCACTGCGGACTAGATAGGGGCCTTCATGAATATCGAGGCCAATCCCGTGACCAGTGCGATGCGGCAATCCGGGGAGCGCATAGTCCGGGCCGAGGCCGCTGCTTTCAAGTACTTTTCGGGCGGCCAGATCAACGCATTCGCAAGGCAGGCCGGGGCGCGCGGTTTCAAACGCAGTTTGCTGCGCGCGCTTTTCCAGCTGCCACAGATCTTCAACCTGCACACTCTGCTTGTCGAGCGCATAGGTGCGCGTGATATCGGAATGATATCCGTCAAGCGTGCAGCCGGTGTCGATCAGGATGAGTTCGTCGCGTTTGAGCGTCGGGTCGCCTGGAACGCCATGTGGATGTGACGTCGCCTCACCGAACTGAACGGCGCAGAAATAGCTGCCATTATCGGCACCCGCAACGCGGTGAAGGCGATCAATCTCCTGACGAACTTCGCTCACATGATGACCGGGTTTGATCCATTCGAAAATTTTCCGATGGACATTGAGCGTGATTTGTTTCGCAGCGTTTAGCAGGGCGAGCTCAGAGCTAGATTTGCGTGCACGTAGCGGGGCAATGATGGGCGCGGCAGAACCGATGCCCTGACCGTATGCTTCGCTCAGGCCAGTCGCGTGTCCGAATGTGCAGTTTGGGTCGAGCACCACCCTAGTAACACCATTATCAGTGAGAATGGACGCGGCCAGGCGATAAGGGTTTTCATGCTCTTCCCAGAACGCATATTCGCTTGGTTCTGGCAGCGCTGCATATAGGGCTGTGTCTTCAAATTTCGGGCAGATGAAGATGGTGTATTTTGCGGTGACGATTGCGCAGACGAGCCGTTCGGTTTCGCCCCAACCAAGGCCGAAATAATAGCGCATGTTCGAGCCTGGCGTGAGGATGATAGCATCAGATCCGAACGCGGCCAGATTGGCACGCAACTGTTTAAGTCGGTCACGGCGTTCGACATGTGAGATATTCGCTGGACGGTCTGTTTGGGTCATGATCATGCTCTCAATCTATGAATATCTTGAAAATTAGGGACGTTTGCAGGCATCAGTGATCGGGACATCGTTGGTCAAAGCGAGCGCGAAAGCAAATGTGTCTGCAACATCCACGGCGTGCGCATCAGCCGAAATACCGCGCCCATGGCCGCCGGTGCGGTTGGCTCGCAATAGGATCGGACGATTGCTGCTGGTCGCATCCTGCATATGTGCGGTCATCTTGCGTGAATGCATTGGATTGACCCGTTGATCATTTGCCCCGGTGGTAAACAGGACGGCTGGATATGGCGTGTCGTCGCGCAGCTGATGATAGGGAGAATAGGCCAACAGGGCGCGGAATTGCTCAGGATCGGTGACGCTGCCAAATTCCGGAATATTGTAGACTCCGTTCGGATCCAATTCGGCGCGCAGCATGTCATAGAGCCCGACTTTGGCAATCGCCGTGCTGAACAGGTCCGGATATTGGGTCAGCATGGCGCCGACCAACAAACCGCCATTGCTGACCCCCATGATCGCGGTTTGTCGAGGGCTGGTATAGCCAGCCGTCTGCAAGTGCATGATCGCTGCGGCAAAATCATCGAACACGTTCTGCTTATTGAGCAACGCACCGCCAGCGTGCCAATTCTCTCCGAATTCGGCGCCGCCGCGCAAATTCACTTCGGCGACCAACATGCCGCGATCCAGCAATGTGCGGTACTCGGACTTGAACTGCGGCTCCAGATTGTAACGAAAGCCGCCATACCCGTAGACGAGCAGGGTGCGCGGTGTGTCGGCTGTTAGATCTGTTGGGTGAAGCAGTGTGACCGGTACTTGCGTTCCGTCTTTTGATGTTGCCATCATGCGTGTCGTCGCAATATCTGACCAATTACCTGCAAGCTCTGATTGTAATAATGCCGAGACATCAACCATCGTGCTATTGGCGTCAATCTGCAACCACCGATTGGGTTGCGTATAGGATTCAGATTCAAATAACACCGCATTTGCGAGCGGCGTCAGCTGAGTAAGGCGCGCGGCAGCAGGCTGGCCCGTAATGTCGATACGCTGCCCATTGCCATCAAACACACGCAGCTCAGATGGGCCGCCAATATTATATTTCAGATAAAGCCGCCCGCCATGCCAGACCCCGGTGGGGGAGGTGTGGGAATAATAGCTGTGAGAGAGGCTGGCATCGGCCTGTTCGGGGATAATCTCCACGGCATCTGTTAGGGTGCCGCCGCCCGGAATTTTCAGAACCCGGCCTTTCGGCGCGTCGGCATTGGAGAGCAGAAAGGCGCTGCCATCATCAGCCGGGATCAGCTGGAAATGACCATCAGCGTAATTGGTGATCTCGTCCCAGTCACTGGCACCTGTCAGACGTAGATGAGAGAAAAGGCCGGAGTCACCATCCTGCAGCCAGGCGATTAAATCTCCGGATTGCGGCTCCCGAACGAGCCTTATCTGAGACGTCTTGTTCAACCGATCACCCAGCAGTTCGGGGTCCGCCGTCCAATTCTCACCGATTTTGTGAGCATAGAGTTTGATCCAGGCGCTCGGATCATCTTCGTGCGCATCGCCAGGGACGGGATAACGCGAATAGTAAAAGCCGCTGGAATCGACAAACCAGGACAGGTCGCCGCCTGCGGTCGGATTATAGACATTGGGGATTCGGGTTTCCAGCATCTCACCCATCTGCCGATCGATGACATGAAGTGTGCCGCGTTCCGATCCACCTTCGGACAGGGCGATCGCAACCTTGCTAGCATCCGGCGAAGGCTTAAACCAGATGATGGATGTGTCACCGGAGGGATCAAACATATTGAGATCGAAGACCGGTTTGACAGTGGCGAGATCTGCCAGAGAGGCTCCTCTGACCAGTTGCGGCTGTTGCAGTTCGGTGACTGATCTGAGGGCGAATATCGTTCCATTGGTCATTGACAGCGAAGACAGATTTGCTGTTTTGGAATCTGCTGGCGGCGCCATCAGGTCGGATTTGATCTCTGCATGATAGGGCAGCGAGGTCAGGCAACGATTGGCCTGTTCGGTTTGGCCGTCACTCCAGGCCTGTACCGAAGGATTGTTCCAATCCTCCAGCGCGCGATAAGGATCAAGGACGGTTGTACCATGATAGGTATTGGTCGTTCGGCCCTCGAATATAGAGGCGGGAACATCGGCCCTTTGATCCAAGGCGGGCGCGCAAGCAGCCACCACCGTCATTGCCAGTGCGGTAAGAAATTTGACTCGATCTCCAAGCATGGTCAATCCTCTCATTTGTCCCTTAATACGGTCTAGATCATCGGCTCAATTCTGGATATAGTATATTGGATACAATTTATGAGGTGAAGCCTTGCAGACAGAAAAAGATGAAATGTCCTTTCCTAGGGCTTTCTATGTCGCCAACATTCTTGAGATATTCGAACGAATCGCTTGGTACGGTTTTTTCACTGTATCATCCCTCTATATGAGCGCATCGCCAGCGGCGGGGGGACTCGGATTCTCGGAACAGCAGCGCGGTATCCTGCAAGGTATAATCCCGTTCTTTGTCTATGTCTTGCCTGTGCTTACCGGTGCGCTCGGTGATCGTATCGGTTACCGCCACATGTTTCTGATCGCCTTCGCGATTCTGACGCCAGGCTATTTCATGCTCGGCCAGGTCAAAACGTTCTGGCCCTTTTTCCTAGTCTATATGCTGGTGGCACTCGGGGCCGCGATTTTCAAACCATTAGTGGTTGGTACCGTCGCCCGATCTGCGAATGACGCAAATCGCGGTCGGGCATTCGGGATCTTTTACATGATGGTCAATGTCGGTGGTTTTCTGGGGCCTGTGATTGCGGGCTATGTCCGGGCGATCAGCTGGGATCATGTCTTCGCACTTTCCAGCATTTCGATTGGCCTCAATCTTCTGATCGCGCTCTTCTTCCTGGAAAAGGATGTGACAACTGAATCAGAGGGTCGGCCACTCCGCACTGCGCTGGCCGATGCGGGTGAGGTAATCGGAAATGGCCGCTTTATTCTTCTGGTGGTACCGCTTATTCTTGGTCTGATGGTCGCCGGTGGGGGCTGGGTCAGCTGGCCGGGCTACGGCCTGTTTGTGATCATCTGGTGCGGGATACAATTGCTCTGGAACAAGTTTGCGAGCAGTTCTGCGCGCGCTTGGTTCACGCAGCCGCTCCGGGTGGGGAATGCGCCATTTCTGATCTATTTGCTGGCGCTTTCGATCTTCTGGGCGGTTTATAATCAGATTTTCCTGACCCTGCCGCTCTATGTCCGTGATTTTGTCGACACGTCCGACTTGATCGGATTTATCGCGCAATGGTCAGGGTCCTTTGCCAATTTCCTGTCCCCGGTTGATGTAGAGGGGGTGGCGGCACGTCTGGGCGAATTGTCAGGCAGTGCCGTGGAGCCCGGCCTGGCGCTTGTGAGAGACCTAGCGCAGTATCAGGTCAGAGTGCCGGAAGATATCTTAGATGCAGGACTTCTTGCACTTTCCAGCGGTGAAACAACACCCCAACAACTCGCCGCAATATGGGCGTCTGAGTACCGACAGGTCAGCCCGGAATATGTCATCTCCATCGGGTTCATCTCTATTGTCCTATTTCAGTATCTGGTCAGTCGGTGGGCTGAAGGGCGCCCGCCATTCGGAATTCTGATTGCAGGCACGGCAATAATCGGCATTTCCTTCCTCATGGGCGGTTTTGCGCATGGCGTGGCCATTGGCGGTACGCTGGTGATTGCCAGCATGGTAGTGTTCGCATTTGGCGAAATGCTCGCTTCACCGAAGAGCCAAGAATATGTCGCCTTGACGACTCCAAAAGAGCAATCCGCCTTGTTCATGGGCTATTACTTCGTGTCGCTCGCGATTGGCTATCTTCTCGCCGGAATCATGTCAGGCTGGGCGTATGAGGTGATTGCGCTAAAGGCTAATCAGCCATTCACCATGTGGGCGATGTTCGCGAGTCTGTCCGTGGTGACCATGGCGATTCTGTTCCTGTTCAACCGATATCTTGCCCCGAAAATGGCGCGCCCCAAATCGGCGGCCACCACAAAGGAGATTCCAGCATGAACACGATCTATGACATTGCCGCTGGATGGTGCCCCGAGCGCCTCAGTGCATTACGTGAAGCGGTGCGGATACAGGGGTTGGATGGGTTTATCGTCCCGCGTTGGGACCATCAGCAATTTGAGTATGTCACGCTGGCAAACGAACGCCTGGCTTGGTTGACGGGTTTCACCGGCAGCTGGGGGCTCGCGATTGTCACGCATGAGACCGTGATCCTGTTCGTGGATGGGCGTTATACGGAACAGGCCGGAAATCAGACAGACGGCAACCTTATCAAGATTCAGCACCTCTATGATGCACCGCCGGAAATATGGTTGGCCAAACATGCGCAGCAGGGATGGCAAATCGGTTACGATTCAGAAATACTGACACCAGATCTGTTCCAGAGATTTCAGCCGGTTTGTCAGGAGAACGGAGCAGCCTGCGTACCAGCACAAACCGATCCGTTTATCATTGCCTGGCAGGATCGACCCGCGAAAACATCGTCGCCCGCCTTGCCGCAATCTGTTGCGTGGGCCGGCGAGGCCCATGCCGGAAAGATTGCACGTACGCGGGAAAAAATGCAGGCACTGGGCATCGACTGGCTCGTCGAAACTCAGCCCGACAATGTGAACTGGCTGCTGAATTTGCGTGGATGTGATCTCGAATATTGCCCGGTGATCTGCGCACGTATGTTGCTGTCTCAGTCCGGACCGGTTCACGTGTTTGTTGCTGCGGATCAGATAGCCGCCTTACAGGCCAGTCCGCATTGGGCAGATGGTCCTAAGGTAAGCATTCATGCGTCAGATCGTTTTCTCGCAATCATGCACGATCAGGTGAAATCCGGCCAGCGCCTTCTGACCGATCCTGTGCAGGGGCCGCAAGGAGCCTGCGATGTGGCAAAGCACCAAGGCGCAACTTTCCTGTTGGCTCGAAGTCCGATTACGGACCTGAAAGCAATCAAGAACGAAGTTGAACTTGCCGCTCTTCGCAGTGCTGCCCAGGCCGATAGTTTGATCTGGATCCATCTCTTGCACTGGTTGGAGCAATCCGTTGCTGACGGTGCGATCATTACTGAACTATCTGTCGAGCAAGAACTACATCGCTTGCGCAGCGAGATTGATGACTATACCGGCCCCAGTTTTCGAACCATCTCTGCGGTGGGCGGCAATGCGTCGCTGGCCCACTATGCGGCACCTGAAACAGGCGGCGCGAAAATTGAAGGTCAAACAATCTACCTCCTTGATTGCGGGGCTCAGTTCAATCGCGGCGGCACGACAGATACGACGCGGACCTGGTGTTTCGAGCCTGCACCGGATGCGGTCCGAAAATCCGCAACAATCGTGTTGAAGGGCCATATTGCCTTGGCCACACAAATGTTTCCGAGCGGGACGTTCGGGCATGCGCTCGATGCGGCGGCGCGCATACCACTATGGATGCACGGGCTCGATTATGACCATGGCACTGGCCACGGCGTCGGGCATTATCTCAGCGTACATGAATTCCCTCAACGTCTGCAAAAGGCTGGCACGCCCGTCGGTTTGAAAGCCGGAATGACGCTCACCAATGAGCCCGGTTTCTATCGGCCTGGTGAATTCGGCATTCGGCACGAAAATCTATGTGAGGTTGTTGAAGAAGAAACCGGTTGGCTGAGCTTGGAACCGCTTGCTTTTGTGCCTTTCAATCGTCGACTGATCGACATTGATCTGTTGACTAGAAAAGAGCAATGTTGGTTGAATCAATATCACAAAGAAATTTTTACACGATTAGGCCCACTCATTGAGTGCGGTGAGACAAAAACATGGTTGAGAGAGCAAACCCTAGCTCTCGGATCCGAATTTTGAATTATGTTTCTGAGTCAATGATCGCGCCAATGCGGCGATAACCGAACCGGCGGCGCGCCTGGGCAACACTCCGAATAATCTCTCTGAGATCAGCATCATCAAGTCGAACGCTGGTATATCGTACGGTCAATCGATCCACGTCCAGAACATCACACGCCCGACGCTGGTTGACTTTATGAGCGTCACAAAGATGAGCCACAGCTTCCCGCTTGACCTCGGGCGTCACCACTTTTTGAGTTAATGTCCTTAAGCATGGCATTATCAAGCATCTGCTCGGCCAAAAGTTTCTTGAGCTTGTTGGTCTCAGGCTTGTTGGTCTCAGGCTTGTTGGTCTCAGGCCCCAAGGCTTTAAGCTTGCGGGCGTCGGATACGTCTAGCCCACCATAGTTGCTTGGCCTTCCATTTATAAAACGTCGCCGAGCTAAAACCATGCCGCCGACACATCTCCTTCGTCGGCAAGCCGTTCTCCTGCTCTTTTAATTGCAATAATCTGATCTTTGCTGAAATGGGATCGCTTTATATCTGTCTCCCTAGTTGTTGGAGACTCTACCAGAAAATGGTAGGAAGTTTGGGCTCAGGTCAAGATGTATAACTGGTGCCATCTGGTTGAGAATGACTTTCTGGTTGAGAATGACTTTGGTAAAATCAAAGAGGTTCTAGGCGTAAATACACGATACGATAAACTGATATAAGTTACGCAGCGACAGGGCTCCTCGCAGCAACAGTCATTGCATCACGGTAAATGTTTACAGACCCTCCTGGGCCATTTTCTTTTCGAGGTTCTCGGCAATCGCTTCGAGATAATTTGTTGTGGTTAGCCAGCCTTGCTTGTCACCGACGAGAAGAGCGAGGTCTTTGGTCATCTGGCCGCCCTCAATCGTTTCTCGCACAATGTTTTCCAGACCAACGGCAAATTTGAGTAATGCTTCATTGTCATCAATTTTGGCGCGGTGAGCCAAACCGCGCGTCCAGGCATAGATGGATGCGGTGGAGTTGGTTGACGTCGCTTCGCCTTTCTGGTGGTTGCGATAGTGGCGCGTGACCGTGCCGTGCGCGGCTTCCGCTTCCATCGTCTTGCCATCGGGCGTCAGCAGGAAGGACGTCATTAGGCCGAGTGAACCAAAGCCTTGCGCAACCGTGTCCGACTGCACGTCGCCGTCATAGTTTTTACAGGCCCAGATATAGCCGCCAGACCATTTCATGGCCGCGGCGACCATGTCATCGATCAGGCGGTGCTGATACTCGCCGCCAAATTCCGCGAATTTGTCGGCGAATTCCGCGTCGTAGATTTCCTGGAAGATGTCCTTGAAGCGACCATCATATTTTTTGAGGATCGTATTTTTGGTTGACATGTAGACGGGCCAGCGGCGCTGAACACCATAGTTGAAACAGGTGCGGGCGAAGTCACGGATCGACTCGTCCAGATTATACATGCCCATCAGCACGCCGCCGCCCGGAAAGTCGAAAATCTTGTGTTCAATGACTTCGCCGTCTTCGCCTTCAAACTTGATTGTCGCAGTACCGGGGCCGGGAACGACCATGTCGGTGGCCTTATACTGATCGCCAAACGCGTGACGGCCAATAACAATTGGCTGGGTCCAGCCGGGAACAAGGCGCGGAATATTGGAGCAGATGATCGGCTCGCGGAACACGACGCCGCCAAGAATGTTGCGGATTGTGCCATTGGGCGAGCGCCACATCTTCTTCAGGTCAAATTCTTCAACGCGCTGTTCGTCCGGCGTGATGGTCGCGCATTTGATGCCGACATTGTGTTTTTGAATGGCGTGAGCTGCGTCAATAGTGACTTGATCATACGTCGCGTCGCGTGACTGGATTGACAGATCATAGTTGAGCAGGTCGATATCGAGATAGGGCTCGATCAGACGGTCAATGATCATGTCCCAGATGATGCGGGTCATCTCATCGCCATTCATATTGACGACGGGGTTATTCACCTTAATTCTGGCCATGAAGTCCTCTATATCTATCGAATGTGCGGTAAGCGCTTTAGGAAAGTTGTAGTCGCGTATAGCAAAGCCCGCTTGAAGTTAAAGACCTATCCGGGAGCGATCACATGGGCGCGAACAAATCCGGCAAAGACCTGCATGACCAGTTGGGCCGCGCTGTCAGTCGACAGAGCGGAACCGTACCGGCCGTAATTCTGGTAAATCCTCAGCTGGGAGAGAATATCGGATCGGCGGCCCGGTCAATGCTCAATTTCGGTCTGACGGATTTGCGGCTCGTGGCCCCGCGCGAGGGTTGGCCCAACCCGGCGGCAGAGACGCTCGCGGCTGGCGCGCGATCTGTTCTGGAAAACGCAACGCTATTCGAGACCACAGATATAGCGATTGAGGATCTGAATTATGTTCTCTGCGCAACGGCCAGACGTCGCGAGATCGAACTGCCCGTCGTCGGTGTGGATGGTGTTGGAACAAGACTGCGCGCTCTGGAAGCAAACGGAACGCGAACCGGGATATTATTTGGTTCGGAGAATGCCGGGTTGACCAATGCGGATGTCGCACTCTCGGACGCGATCCTGACCTATCCCGTCAATCCGGCTTTTCAGTCCCTCAATCTGGCCCAGGCCGTCAACGTCTTCGCCTTCCTGTATGCTGCGGGGCAGGGTGTACCCGACACGTTTAACGATATGTTGTCGGCGGTTGCCCCGAGAGAGGATCTGGTGAGATTGTTTGACCATCTGGAAACGGAACTGGAAGAAGCCGGTTTTTTCTATCCAGTGTCGAAGAAAGAGCTTATGCGCCACAATATTCGCGCGCCATTGACGCGGGCGCGGATGACGGAACAAGAAGTCCGCACCTTTCGCGGAATCGTAAAAGCCTTGTCGCGGGGGCGCGGCCATCACATTAATCGGAAACGCCGATCCGAGTTAGAAATGATGCCCGAACCAGAAAAGAAGCCTGAGACATGAAATACGTGCCCTATCTCACTCTGATCGTCAGCTTTGCGCTTGGCTTTCTGGGATATATATTTCCTTTCGTCCTTGCCGTTGCAGTTGTTTCAGCAATTCTATTGTTTGCGCCGCGGCGCAGGGCTCTACGCGAACAACCCCAGGCACCGGATCAGAATATGATTCTGGATGGAGCCTTTCTGGTTTTCCAGCAAATCCTGATTCACTTCGTCCTGTTTGCGTTCGGTATTTTTATTGCACATATGCTAGCCGGCTAGCGCGCCAACCGTCCAAGGCAAACAGGATCACACCGACCCAGATCAACGCGAAACAGATGGCATGAGCTGTCGTAAAAGGCTCGCCGAAATAGATGCCACAGAGAAACTGCATTGTCGGTCCGACGAACTGCAGGACACCTAGCGTGGATAGACGAATGTGCCGGGCCGCGAAGGTGAAGGCCAGAAGCGGTAGAATCGTGATGGGTCCTGCCGCGATCATCAACCCACTCAGTGCTGCGTCTGTGCCGAAAACGAGCGTGTCGGTTTGCCAGAGCCAACCCAGATAGAGCATGGCTGGAACGATCAGAACCAGAACTTCGATGAACAGCCCGGGCATGGCGCCGAGATTAATCAATTTTCGAAGCACACCGTAAATGGTGAAGCTGACGGCGAGAAAGATTGAGATAACGGGGAATTGTCCACCATAGATTGTAAGAACGAGGACGCCGATAGACGCCAGCACAATGGCGAGACCTTGCAAGCGAGACAGGCGTTCCCCGAAGAATAGCACGGCTACCAGAACATAGATGAGCGGGTTGATATAATACCCCAGACTACCTTGGAAGATCTGCTCGATCTGGATGGCGTAAATATAGATGCCCCAATTCGCGGCAAGACTGATTGAGGTAAGGGCGAGCAGGCCCAGTGTGCGCAGCTTCCGGATCGCTTTGATCGTGTCGGTGATCTGTTTTCTGAACAGTAGGATGAGCAATCCAAAGGGCAGGGACCAGAGGATTCGATGAGCGAGAATTTCTGGGGCCGGGACCGCTTTCGTTGCGACGAAGTAAATCGGGAACAAGCCCCATATGAGATAGGCTGACAGGCCAGACATTAATCCAGCACGGGAATCGATGGGTTGCGGGCGGTTCATTCCGATCCCATACACCCGACGCGCTACGTGTCATGCCCTGTTGACTTCACGGTTTGCTGCCTTATGTCGCCCGCCTTCAATACGGGATATTCGCGTCGCCGCCGTTGCAATCGCTCTAGACTATTGGGAGCCGGCCCACGAAGGATAGAAAAGGCGCCGTTATGTCCAAGCGTCACTCCACCAAATATAAAATCGATCGCCGTATGGGGGAAAACATCTGGGGACGTCCAAAGTCACCTGTGAATAAACGCTCGACTCCTCCGGGACAGCACGGCGCGAATACACGCCGCGGCAAGATGTCTGACTTCGGTACGCAGCTTCGCGCCAAGCAGAAACTCAAAGGTTATTACGGTAACATCCAGGAAAAACAGTTCCGCCGAACCTATGATAAAGCGACTCGGATGAAGGGCGACACGTCCGAAAATCTGATTGGCCTGCTTGAGCGCCGTCTTGACGCTGTTGTCTACCGTGCCAAATTCGTGCCGACCGTGTTCGCCGCGCGTCAATTCGTTAATCACGGACATGTTCTGGTCAATGGCAAGAAGGTCAATATTCCGTCCTATCGGGTCAAGCCTGGCGACGTCGTGGAAGTGCGCGAAAAGTCCAAGACAATGGCGCTCGTCCTCGAAGCGCTTGAACTGCCAGAGCGTGAAGTGCCCGAATATATCGGTGTTGATGTCAGGGCGATGAAGGCAACATTTGCACGCGTCCCCAGCTTCGACGAAGTGCCTTACCCGGTTCAGATGGAACCGAACCTCGTGATCGAATTCTATTCACGCTAAGAGTTCCCAGCCAGACGAAAAGCGCCCCTTTTGGGGTGCTTCAGATTACTGACAAGCCTCGTCTTTTTTAGGCGAGGTTTTGTTTTGGGTCGGTTTAGATGTTGGTTTTCAAGTGCCATTCTGTCTTGGCGTCTTTGCGGTGCGTCTATGCGGCGCTATTTTTGCGCTTTGCTGTGAGGGTGAGGGCGATTTTCTTGATGTTTTGGGTTGTGGCCGCGCGTCGGCATTATTGTTTGAGATGTAGGAGGCTCCGGACGCGGGCATGGCGGTGACCGTGACGCCGTTTGCCATCTGCAAAGGATCGCTCAACAGTGTCCCTTCGGCGTTCATAAATGGCTTTGCCCCAATCGGTCCGGCTGATCTGGCTTTCTTTAGAGACGGGTTGGCGAGGTTTGTCTTCAATCGGCTTTTTGCCGTGATCGGCCCGGTCTGACCTGACCGCAGCATTCAAACCATCCCAATCATCAGACCGAGACTTCTGAACGGTCTTTTGGGCAAATCGGGTTTTGTTGGCATTGGCCTTAAGGTGCGGACTGTCTGTATAAAGTACAGGTTCCTCCATAAGGCCCGCCGTGATGACCATCGCGACAATCACGTCGAAGATATCTTGATGGGCTGTGGTGCCGTCAAAACGGCGATGGCGGTTTGCGACGGGGTTGAGGCGTCAAAGACGGGTTCGGAAAGGGGCGGGCTTTTTCTTTGCCTGAGAGAGAGCTAGATGCGGTTTCGTGTTGATCGTTATCATCCCCACTTTTCAGGCGCAGGCAGGCTTGTTGCAGTTGCTTCCACAGCTGAACGGCGAACGCATCATTGTCGCGGATGGCGGCTCGACCGATGGGTCTTTGGCGGCGGCGGCGGCGGCGGGGGCCTCATTGGCAGTGGGCACAACAGGCCGGGGCTCGCAGCTTCGCCTTGGCGCGAAATTGGCGACGTTGACAGGTGAGGCGGATGATTGGTTCCTGTTTCTGCATGCGGACAGTCAGTTGCCTGATGAGTGGAAACTCGTTCTTGAGACCGCCATCCAAGACGGCGATCCGCGCTATTTCCGGTTCAAGGCGGCGGCGTTTGGCATCAAGGCGTGGTTGATGAATCGGCTTGTAGCCCTGCGCTGCGCTGCGTTGGGCTTGCCCTATGGAGATCAGGGACTTTTGATCTCGCGGGCGCTCTACGAACAGGTCGGAGGCTATGAGCCAATGGCTTTGTTCGAGGATGTCGATTTGATTGAACGGATTCGAAACATGGCGACCCTTCGACCTTTGCCTGTAGCCCTCACCACGGATGTATCAGCGTATTGGCGCGACGGATTATGGGTGCGGGGAACCCGTAACCTTACTCTACTTTGGCGATATAAGCGCGGCGCGCCAATCAAAGAGTTGCTAGGGGCCTATCAGCGCTGATGCGACCTGAATTGTATATTTTCGCTAAGCGTCCGATGATGGGTGCAGCTAAGACACGGCTGGCCCGCGATATTGGCCCGACCCATGCGCAACGCTTCTACCGTGCCATGACAGCCCGAATTCTGCGTAATGTCACTGATCCGAGGTGGGATACGATCCTCTATGTTGCGCCGGATGACGCCGTTGGATCCGTCCCGGCGTGGGCAGGTTTTACGCAAATAGCCCAACCCGGCGGGTCTCTTTCACTGCGCCTCGCTCAGGCTTTCGCCGGCCCTCGCCGCCCGGTCCTCGTGATTGGGACGGATTGCCCGCAGGTGACAGCTAATGATATTGCCGATGCGCTGCGTGTGCTACGGTCCAACTCGGCTGTTTTTGGCCCTGCCAGTGACGGCGGTTTCTGGCTTATGGGTACGTGGGCACCCTTACGTCGTGATGTTTTTGACACGGTGCGGTGGTCGAGCGAGCAAACTCTCTCGGATCTGGAAGCCCGGCTGAAGGGTCGCGT
This sequence comes from Litorimonas sp., assembly GCA_965205225.1. GTDB lineage: Bacteria > Pseudomonadota > Alphaproteobacteria > Caulobacterales > Maricaulaceae > Litorimonas. The sequence goes on along the minus strand of CBDBFZ010000003.1, from coordinate 1,863,063 downwards.
GGGGAAGCTGCGGACTTTAACGGATGTCGATGACGGGGATGGACTGATGGCGTGGCGTCGCGGCGAAAGCGGACATTAGGCGGTTTGGACAAATTTGAGCCATTCCATTATCTGGCTGTAGCAATGTGGACCATGCTGAGGAAGCTGTTGGCGAGTTGATCATAGCGTGTGGCCACTGTCCGCCATAATCTCGGCCAAGGTGACAGAAACGATCTCCCATATCCCGGCTTCGCTCCAACGTCGGAAGCAAGGCCTTCAAAATGCGCCACTCTGTTTCGCTCAGATCACCTCGGCTCAAGCTTGCCTCCCAAAGGCAGCCTTGAATCAAGCAGGCAGCTTCGCGTCAAACAATTTGTCCACGCCGCCTAGTTCTGGGTCGGGGCAGTCAGGCGCTCTCGCAACGTCAGTAAGTCCTGCCAAGCTTCGGCTTTCAAGGTCGGTTGACGCAGCAAAAAGGCTGGGTGATAGATCGGCAAGGTTGGAATCTCGGCTGTGCCGATATTGATTGTCTGCCACTGACCGCGATTGCGCATGATACCAGTGACGCCGGTCATGACCTGCATGGACGTCCCACCTGCCAAGAAGATGAGTTTGGGTTTTACCAATTCGATGTGACGATTCACAAAAGGACGGCAAAGTTCCAGCTCGTCCAAATCTGGCTTGCGGTTATTCGGTGGACGCCAGAAACAGACATTGCCGATATAGACATCATCCGCGCCCAGACCGATGGCGCCGAGCATCTGGTCCAGTAATTGCCCGGATCGACCGACGAAGGGCAGACCGGCTTGATCTTCCTCGCGGCCAGGGGCCTCGCCAATGACCATCAACTCAGCATCAGGATTGCCCCGCGCCAGAACGGCCTGCCGCGCGCCGTCTGACAATGCACCCGCGTCATAAGCGTCAAGTGCGGTCTTGAGCTCAGCGATGGTCTTGCAGGCTGCAGCGATAGGCGCAGGATCGGACGCTGAAAACGTCTCTGATTTGGGCGTCGGTGACGGAGGCGATTCGAGAGATTTGGTCCGAATACGACGAACCGACCGAGCTAGCGGCAAGTTCGGCGTTTCCACACCAGCGCGCTCATACCAGTCGAGCAGAGATCGCAAAGACGCATCCATGAGACCAATATAGCGAAACTGATACAATGTGCTTGCAGGTTATGCACAGGGACCGATTGGCCCAAATGCCGCACCGAGTGAGGTTGACGATTAGCAATTTCGTCTGTTTTCCACTTTAACGTCCGGTTAGCATTCGCTAACAGCCGGTTAATGCTGCGTTTTGCCACCATCCTGCTTTTTGCACTCGCGGCCACCTGGTGGATCCTGTCGGGATATACTAAGCCCCTTATCCTGACATTGGGTGCGATCTCGATCGGGCTTGTTATGCTGATTTCCGTGCGGATGCGAATTCTGGATCGTGAAACATCGCCCTACATGTCCTTGCTGCAGACGCTCGCCTATTTTGGCTGGTTGCTTGTGGAAATTGTTAGGGCGAATATCGCCGTTGTTCGCGCTGTTCTATCGCCCGATCTTGAAATCTCGCCGACTCTCACAAAAATTCCGACCAAAGGGAAGAGCGATCTAGCCAAGACCATGTTCGGCAATTCGATCACGCTGACGCCGGGCACGGTCTCGATCGAAATGGCGGAAGATCACATTCTCGTCCATGCACTTCTCTCCGAGATGAGCGCGCCGGAAAATTTTATTGAAATGGGGCAACGCTCGGCCTGGGCTATCGGGGAAAATACGCCCAATGAGTGACGTAATGCACTATATCATGCTGGCGGTGACCTTGTTTCTGATCGTCGCGATGGGGCTGATGCTGACCCGGCTGATTGGTGGTCCAACGCTTTATGACCGCCTGCTGGCAGTCAATAGTTTCAGCACTAAGACAGTCCTGTTTCTCTGCGTTTTTTGCTTCATTATCGACCGTCCTTACGGGATCGATATTGCGCTGCTCTACGCTCTGATGAATTTCATCGCGACGATCGCCGTGCTGAAATTCTTCAATTACAGAGCGCTGACGGTCGATCTTGGTCGTCTGCCTGACGCCGATGATTCTGAGGACGGGTCGTGATCGGACATATGCTCACAATTATCATGGCAATCGTCTTGGCGGCGGAGCCGGTCGTTCGCGACACTGTCAGTGCGGGTATAGACGGCGGCGCCATTCTTGCCTTTGTACGGGATATAGTGACTGTCCTCAGCCTATCAGGGGGCTTATTTTTTGTCCTCGCCGGTACGGTGGGCGTGATCCGGTTGCCAGATTTCTACACGCGCCTTCATGCGGCGGGCATGACCGATACGCTGGGCGCTGAGCTGATCCTATTCGCACTGATGCTCCAGTCAAATAACTGGCAGGTCATCGTCAAGCTGTTGCTCGTTGCTTTCTTCCTGTTCGTCACGTCTCCAACCGCGACGCATGCGGTTGCCCATGCCGCCTATAAAGCGGGTGAGAAACCAAAGCTTGGCCGCTGGCGTGCGCCGTCCCTGAAGGATAACACGTGATCAAGAACATTATCGGGGCCGCCCCAACTTCTCCGCTAATTTCCACCCTGTTGCTCGACATCGGGTTGCTGACGCTGCTTGTCATTGTTGCCTTTGCCATCGTCCGGATGCGCTCACTCTTTGCGATCGTCATGATGCAGGGCGTTTACTCTCTCGTGGCTGCGGCCTGGTTCGTGACGCTGGATGCTGTAGATGTTGCGTTCACCGAAGCGGCTGTTGGTGCGGGCGTTTCGACTGTCTTGATGCTGGCTGCGATGCTGCTGGCAGACCGCGAATCGACTCCTGTACCAATGTCGCGGCAATGGGGTCCGCTGGCGGTTGTACTGATCGCTGGTATCGCGATGCTCTACGCGGTTCCCGATCTGCCGTCCTATGGGGACGTCAATTCCCCAGCCAACAGCTATGTCGGGACAGATTACCTCGCCCGGACAGCGGTCGAGGTCGATGTTCCCAACGTCGTGACAGCTGTGCTGGCTTCCTATCGGGGCTATGATACATTTGGTGAAGTCATTGTGATCTTTGCCGCAGGTCTCGGCGTGTTTCTACTCTTGGGTTTGGACGGCAATGCCGGACGATACAGGGCAAAGGTTATGGGCCGGAAACTCTCCGAATCACCTGCTCCAACCGGGTCCGCAGACAAAGCGGCTTCCAGTGACCGGATCGGCAAATCTTCTGGCGGGGGTGGGGGCAGTCCAGACTTGGCTCACCGCTATCCATCACGCGGTATGAAGGAGGTGCATCATGAACCATGATCCGCACGTCCTTTTACGCGTCATTGCCAAATTTCTGACCCCGTTGATTGCACTCTTTGCGTTTTATGTTCAATTTCACGGCGATTTCGGACCGGGCGGGGGATTCCAGGCGGGGGTTATACTAGCGGCCTCTGTCATTCTCTATTCCCTGATATTCGGCCTCGAAAACGCCAAGCGCGCGTTTCCGCCCGTTCTGATCCGTATCGGTATGAGCCTCGGCGTTCTGCTTTATGGCGGAACCGGCGTCGTCGCATGGTTCCAGGGCGGAGAGTTTCTGAATTATTCCGTATTGGCCCATGATGCCATTCATGGGCAGCATTGGGGTATTCTGGCAGTGGAGCTGGGCGTGTTCTGCACGGTCACATCGGTGATGATTGCGATTTTCTACGCGTTCGGTTCGCGCCAACCGCAAACCAGTGAAGAGGACTGGTAGGCGTGGATTACCTTTTTTCGCATTTCAATTATGTCGTCGTCATTATCCTCATGATGACCGGGCTCTATGTCGTGTTCGCGTCGCGAAATCTAATCAAGAAACTGGTGGGTCTGTCGACCTTCCAGACGTCGGTCTTCTTTCTGTATATTACGCTCAGCAAGATTGCGTCCGGGCAACCGCCGATTCTCGAAAAGGATCCGAGTTCCAAAAGCGGCTATGACGAACATACCGCTTTCATTGAGCCGGTTCAGATGGCTGCATCAGGGGAGATCTACATCCTACCGGGACGGGGCAGTGAGATCCTCTATTCCAATCCGCTGCCGCATGTCCTGATCTTGACGGCCATCGTGGTCGGCGTGGCAACGCTGGCCGTTGGCCTCGCGCTAACGGTTCGCATCCGCGAGGTCTACCAAACCATTGAGATGGACGTGATCGAACAGCAAGATTTCCAGTATAATCTTGAGGGGATAGAGCGCTGATGACCTGGCTCTCAACCCATGCTGTCGCGTTCGCGATTGTTCTGCCGCTGCTGATGGCGGCGGTTGTGGCGATGCTGCCAAATGTCCGGCGCTTGGCTTGGCTGGTCGCGCTTATCGTCGCGGTTCTTGTCGCCGTCGCCGCGTTTGTCGTATTGCAAACCCAGACCGGGCTTGATGAAATCATCTACGAAATGGGCGGCTGGGAGCCGCCTTACGGTATCTCTCTGCGGATTGACGCGCTGAATGCGCCGATTCTGTTGCTGATCGCCGCGATGGCTGTGGCGACGCTTATCTATGCCGAACCTGCGGTGGAGTCCGAGGTGGAAGGTCGGCGATCAGGGCCGTTCTATGCAGCCTTCCTGCTCTGTATTGCGGGCCTGATGGGCATCGTCGTTACAGGCGATGCCTTTAACGTCTTCGTCTTTCTCGAAGTCAGTTCAATCAGTACCTACACGCTGGTGGCAATGGGGGCGAACCGTGACCGGCGGGCCCTGTCTGCCGCCTTCAATTATCTGATCTTGGGCTCGATCGGCGCAACGTTCTTTGTGATTGGTGTGGGCTTTCTCTATGCCGAGACTGGGACGCTCAATATGGAAGATATGCGCTCCATCCTCGCCAATCTGGACGGCGGCTCACGCGTGGCACAGGTCGCATTCGGCTTCATCGTCGTCGGTCTGGGTCTGAAGCTTGCCATGTTCCCTCTGCATACGTGGTTACCGGGCGCCTATGCATATAGTCCGACCTTGGTGACGGCGTTCCTTGCCTCGACGGCAACCAAAGCGGCCCTCTATCTACTCTATCGATTCTGTTTCACCGTGTACGACCCAGGCTTCGATTATGTTGCGGTCGTGTTGACTTACATCGTGACCGGGTTGGCTGTGACCGGGATGATTTTCTGTTCGTTGCAAGCTTTCTTCCAGACAGATGCGCGCAGAACATTGGCATTCTCATCCGTCGCGCAGATCGGTTATATGTTGCTCGGCATTGGGATTCTGACAGTTGCGGGACTGGCGGGCGGTTATCTGCACCTCATCAATCATGCCGTGGTTAAAGGGGGTCTGTTCCTCGCTCTTGGAGCCATGTGGTATCGGTTCGGGATTACCCGCATTAGCGATATGGCAGGCCTGTCCAAAACCATGCCAATCACAGCAGCAGCTTTTACCGTGCTCGCGTTTAGCCTGATCGGTGTACCGTTCACGGCTGGTTTCGTCTCGAAAGTAGCGCTGGCGGAAGCCGCCGCCGAAAAAGGCTGGTGGTGGGCGGTCGCCATGATCATGGTGACCTCGATCATCGCGCTATTCTATATGGGCCGAATGATGATGATCGCCTATTTCCGCGAGCCTCTGACAGTCGATGGCGTTGCTTTGAAACGCAATGAGGCGCCGCTTCTGATGCTGATTCCCCTCGTGGGTCTCGCTCTGATGTCGATCTTTATCGGTATTCGCGGCAATGTTTTCCTGACGGATATTTCTGAGAACGCAGCGCGCGCCCTGATACCGGGTGGTGGACTATGAGTTACGGTCCGGAAATGGCGATTGCGCTGTTGATGCTGATCCCGCTGGCAGCGGCGGCGATCATCCCGATTGCCGGACGTTCGCCAGACCTGCGCGAAGGGGTCACCTTCATTGCAGGCCTGCTCTTGCTGGCCAATGTTATTTATCTTTGCGGCCTGGTTGCTAGCGGGGCCCGGCCTGAACTGCTGATCGGCAGTTTTGCCGGTATGTTTGAGATTAAATTCCGTATGGAACCGCTGGGCGCGATCTTTGCTGCGATTGCCTCGTCGCTGTGGATTGTGAACTCCATGTTCACGCTGGGCTATATGCGCGGTAATAAAGAGAAAAATCAGACTCGCTTTTTTACCTTCGTCGCCATTGCGATTGCGTCGGCAATGGGGATTGCGGCATCAGCCAATCTGATCACGCTATTCATTTTCTACGAAGCGTTGACGATCAGCACGTTCCCGCTGGTCAGCCATAAGGGTGATGCCAAAGCCCGGCGCGGCCTGACGATCTATACGCTGATTCTGATGGGCACGTCGCTTGGGCTGTTGCTGCCGGCAATCATCGGAACGCAGGTCATTGCTGGATCCACGGATTTTGTGGTAGGCGGCGTCTTCCCAGCTGATGTTTCGATGTTGGCCAGCTCAACTCTACTTGTCCTGTTTGCCTTCGGAATCGGCAAGGCTGCGCTGATGCCGATTCATCCGTGGCTGCCCAACGCCATGGTCGCGCCAACACCGGTTTCGGCTTTGCTTCATGCCGTGGCCGTCGTGAAGGCGGGTGTTTTCACCATGCTCAAAGTGGTCGTTTATACATTCGGAACGGATCTAACTCTAGTCACACCGAGCTCAAGCTGGCTGGCTTGGATCGCCGCCTTTTCAATCGTGGCCGCATCAATCATCGCGCTGCGTCAGGACAATCTGAAAGCGCGGCTGGCCTATTCGACCGTTTCGCAACTGTCTTACATCACGCTTGGCGCGATGCTCGCGACTAGCTGGGGCATTATGGGCGGCGGCTTGCAGATCGTCATACACGCCTGGGGCAAGATCACGCTCTTCATGGTGGCAGGGGCGATTTACACCATCGCGCACCGGACCAATGTCAGTCAGTTGGATGGTCTCGGGCGCAAGTTACCTTGGGTATTCAGCGCGTTCTTCATTGCGAGCGTCAGCCTGATAGGTATTCCGCCCTTTGGCGGGTTTTGGCCGAAATTTTACCTGATGTGGGGGGCGCTGGATTCCGGCAAAGCTGTGCTGATGGCGGCGCTAATCGTTTCGTCGCTGCTCAACATCCTCTATCTCATGCCGATCGCTATTCGCGGGTTCATGAAACCGTCAGCCGACCCGGCGACTGATGATGTTATTGCGCTGGAAGCCAAGAAACATCGATGGGTGGTTATCCCGCCAGTCATTACGGCATTCGGGACGTTTGTCCTGTTCTTCGCTGCGCCGTGGGTCATTCACTTTCTGGGGCCGATTATATGACGACTCCGCATAAAGACGAGATGGATCAGATTCATCCCGCTGCCCGACCTTTTCTTTTTCTAGGCGACACCAAGGTCAAAAGAAACTTTATCTGGCTGCCACTCGCCGGATTGATCCTCGCTTCGATCATTGGTGTCTTCCATCCGCAGAAACATCCCGCGCCGTTTGAGATGATCGGTGATGCGTTTATTCCCGGTAGCTGGGCGATTTTTGGATTTCTGGCCTACTCATTCATCGTTTTCGCTGCGCCGGTTCTCTTTCGTCTTCTGGCCAGGCCTGAGACTTTTTACGGGGAGGGTGGCTTGCCAGATCCTGATTATTCGACCGACCCCCTGTTGCTTACCGATGGCGGTAATACACCGATTGGTCAGAACGCCGAAGATCTAGCGCCAGCCGATCCTGACGTGCGTGATCCTCTGATTGGAGGCTACACATGATCGACTTCTATCAGATCAATCCGGGTCTCTGGGTTATCCTCGCAGGTCTGATTTGCGGGGTCATGCCAGCTAATTCGCTGCGTAAAGGGCTCGCTATTCTAGCGCCGATCTTCGCTGCGGTCATGATTTTCAATATTTACGATAGTACGGAAGTGATTGCCGGACAGTTCGATGTTGGCGGCATCACATTGACAACGCTGCGGATTGATAATTTGTCGGTCGTCTGGGGCTACTTGTTCTGCCTCGCTGGGTTTATCAACGCAGTCTATGCGTTGCATGAAAAGTCTTGGATCACGGACTCATCCGCGCTGGTCTACACAGGTGCAGCCATTGCCGGTGTGTTGTCAGGCGACATGCTGTCACTCTTTGTATTTTGGGAATTGACGGCGATCAGTTCCGTTTTCCTGATTTGGCAGGGCGGGGACAAGGCGTATCATGCGGGTATCCGCTATCTCGTTATTCAGGTGTTCTCAGGCGTCCTGCTGCTGGCCGGAGCTGTGATGTATGCGGGCGCGAACGGCGGTGACTTTATCTTCGGCTATATCGGCATCAATGCCCCTGGCGCTTGGCTCTTACTAATCGGCATGGGAATCAAAGCAGGGTTCCCAATGTTGCACATGTGGATGCAGGATGCCTATCCGAAAGCGTCGATCACGGGCACTGTCATCCTGTCCGCGTTCACAACGAAATTCGCCATCTACGCACTGGCGCGCGCGTTTCCGGGAACAGATCTATTGATCTGGATCGGGTGCATTATGACATGTTTCCCGGTTTTCTTTGCCGTTATCGAAAACGATCTGCGCCGGGTTCTGGCCTATAGCCTTAACAATCAGCTGGGCTTCATGGTCGCAGGCATTGGTATCGGTACCACAATGGCCATAAACGGTGTTGTTGGACAGGTTTTTGTACATGTCATATTTAAGAGCCTGCTCTTCATGAGTATCGGTGCGGTTATGTACCGGACGGGCACAGCAAAAGCGTCTGAACTGGGCGGCCTCTTCCGAAGTATGCCCTATACGACGATTCTCTGCCTGATCGGGGCCGGGTCAATTGCAGCTTTCCCGCTATTGGCCGCCTTCGTCACCAAGGCGATGATCCTGTCTGCTGCGCTGGAAGAACATCTCTGGATTCCGTTCGCAATGATGCTGTTTGCTTCTGCGGGCGTCATGGAACATAGCGGTATCAAAGTGCCTTACTTCACCTTCTTCGCTCATGATAGCGGGCGGTGGGTGAAGGAAGCACCCTGGAACATGCTGGTGGCGATGAGTCTCGCGGCTCTACTCTGCATCGTTCTAGCCTGGCCTTGGAGTGGATATGAGCTGCTCTATTCGATCATGCCCTACACAACCAACTACAAGCCCTACACATGGGATCATGTGGTCTTCCAGCTGCAGCTCCTCTTCGCCGCTATTTTCGCCTTCAACCTGCTCAAACGATATAAGCTCTATCCGGCAGAACGCCGTGCGGAAATTGTGGATGCCGATATTCTCTATCGCCGAACTGGCAAGAATATCGCCGTCTGGGCGGACGCCGTCTGGACGCGTCTGTCTGCCAGCATGTCAGCCTGGCGTGCTCGCGGGATGAAGCATATCGGACGACATCTCTACCACGTTTTTTCACCGGCAGGTACGCTAAGCCAGGCTGCGCCGTCTGGACTCCCCGCTGTGTTGACAGCTACCGTTCTCATTTTTGTTCTGATCCTGGCCTATGTCGCAGGATCTTGAATACAAAGCCGATTCCAACCCTTTGTTGGCGATGAGTGCGCAAGTATTGGCATTCTATGTCGGCAATCATTATGTTTGTCTCTGCGGGTGATTTTCCTGCTTTTGCACGAACGATCTATAACAACCTGAGAGATGCGCCGCGTGAAGACGGTCTGAAACTAGCGAGAAAACCCACCGTTCCAATTTCGGAGTCTCTGACCGATACACACATCATCTGCCTGGAAGATGGAAAATTGTTTCAGTCGCTCAAACGGCATCGACGCGAGTGACCGTTCCGGTATCTCCGTATCATCGGCGGGGGATGTCAATGGCGATGGCTATGATGATCTGATCATCGACGCCTTTTTTGCCGACCCGAATGGCGACAGTAATGCCGGCGAGACTTACGTCGTCTATGGCGGGGCGGCGGGGACGGCGTCACCTATAATGTCTATAGGGACAGCAATGCGCAGCTGCGCATTGAGGATGGGGTCACCGTCACTCTTGCTGCTGCGGGGGCGCAAAGCGCCGAGTCCAAGACTGACCCCAAGACTGACCCCAAGACTGACAACGGGACCGATCCCGAGTTCGGAACGAGGCTGGACGAAGCGCTCATGAATAATGATCAATGGGGTAATGATCTATGGGACGGCTTATGGGCGGACGGGGTCAGTAGCCTGGATCAGCCAGTTCATATAGACGAGGATGCTATCCTCATTCCGCTTTCAGACCCGCTTTCTTTCGGTCCACTCTCATCAGGCCCGCTTCCGGATCCGTGGGGGGATCTGATATACTGGCCCGGGCTCGAAAGCCATCCGGCGATGCAGAATGATCTTGCCATGATCCTGCCGGAGATGGAGATTGTCACCGCTTATATGGAGGGTTTCTAACCAGCGGACCGAACCCGGGACAAGGTTATGACCAAGACCAAGATCAGGACAGAGCCGGGGATCGTAGCTGCCGGACAGATCGAGGTGACGTTCGGGGTCGATCTGTCACGCGGGGTTTCACCGAGTGGCTGGCAACGAAAACGAAACGGTTCAGCCTTGCGCGACATCGTCAACGACACGCTGACGCAAATCCCGGGACATCACTTTGGGCATGAAACACCGCCAATGTAAGAGGAATCACAAATCAAAACAAAAGGGAATCCCTGAAATCAATAGGGCCTGGGCCTAGAACCTGATCGGCGCAGCCGTTCACGTCCTTTATCACGCTGACGGACCCGAAACGAATCGCCTCCGAATCAAAAACGAGGCGAAAGACGACTCCTGACGGTTCTTTATGGTTAACAAACCCTTGTCGCCGATTCGCCGATCCCTGATGGTTTGATTCGTAGGAAGACGATGAACCGGGACCGGGGGACTAATCGTGATCAAGGGAAACACGTTGCGGCATCAGATGGTGCTTCCACAACAACAGGAATTCTACGATTACTGGCGCCGTAAATGCCAAGGCTCAAAGCTTCCCTCGCGAGCTGACATTGATCCGGGCGAGATCACCGCGCAGCTACCGATGGTCACGCTGACCGAGCGGCACGTCGCCGAAACGGATGCAGGGCACCGCTATTTCTTTCGCCTCGCGGGTACAGGTTTCTGGCGCTTTTACGGGGATGAGATCCAAGGGCGGCATGTCGATGATCTACCTATTGGCTGCCGTGCCGATTATTGGCATCGCGTCCTTGATATGGTGATCGATCAAGCTCGCCCATTTCATGGCGTGACTAAGCCCAATACGCCTATAGGCTCACATATGGCGCAATTCTGGCTTCGTCTGCCATTGTCCGAAGATGGGGTGACGGTCGATACAATCCTCGGTTTCGATCACATCTGTACCCTTGAAACGGTGGTTCAGTCCAAGATTAAACCCCAGAAAATCTACTTTTGATTCAATCGTTTATGCTTTGTTCCACAGCGCCGGTGCGGAACGACCCGCGGAAGCAGAAGACCGGGCCGTCCCAGGAAATTGGGAAGGGGATCTGATAGTCGGGTCAAAGCAGAGCTTTATCGCCACACTTGTTGAGCGTCATTCGCGCTATGTCATGCTTGTTAAAGTCGCAGGGAAAGAAACGGGTAGTGTCACTCCGGCTTCACCAAACACGCAAAGAAACTACCCAAGGAGCTCTACAAATCCCTATCATGGGATAGAGGGCCTGAGATGTCAGCGCATAAGCAATTTACTATGGCGATGGCTGTAGATGTCTTCTTCTGTGATCCATATAGTCTGTGGCAATGTGGCTCTAACGAAAACACCAATCGACTGATCAGGCAATACTTACCCAAAGGCACTGATCTATCGATCTGTAGCCAAGCGAAATTAAATGGGATAGCAAGAGCTCTCAACGAGTGTCCCGGAAAGACCCTCGATTATGAAACATCGGCTGAGCGGTTAGGCCAATGTGTTGCGGCGATCCGTTGAAACCGCAGCGCAAAAAAACAAAGGAGACAGGCATGTTGAAGTCATGGCAGGCGATTACATTGTGGAAGCGGGTTCTGATCGGGCTCATGCTTGGTATGATTGTCGGGCTGGCTGGTTATTATGGCGGTTTTTCCGAGATTATCACAACATGGGTGAAACCGTTTGGTGATGCCTTTGTCCGCCTGATTAAAATGCTTGTCGTGCCACTGATTGCAACAACGCTGGTTGCTGGAGTGATCGCCATGGGGGATCCAAAACGGTTAGGTTCACTTGGTGTAAAAACTATTGCACTCTATTTTCTGACCACACTGTTTGCGGTCGTTCTGGGGTTGGTGATGGGCATAATTTTTCAGCCCGGTCTCGGTGTTGAAAATCTTGCAACCAGTGACGTGGCCATGGGTACGGCACAGGACGAACTTGCCAAAGGTGCCGCTGTCGGCGGTGTGGTCGAGCGCATGCTCGCCATCATACCGACCAATCCGATCGGGGCCTTCGCTAGCGGTGATGTTTTGCCAATCATCTTTTTCGCGATTTTGATCGGTGTCGGGGTTCTTCTGGTTGGTGAGCGTGGGAAACCGGTCGGTGATTTTTTTGAAAGCGCTTCGGAAGTGGTGATGAAAATCACTATGCTGATCATGGAATTGGCACCGCTCGGAGTGTTTGCGTTGATGGCTTGGGTGCTGGCCGATCAGGGTCTGGCGATTCTCTCCAATATGGGCAAGCTGGCCGTTGCTCTTTATCTTGCGTGTATTTTGCACATTATTTTCGTCTATGGCGGACTGATCGTGAAGACGATTTTAAAACTGCCACTGGCGCGGTTCTTTTACGGGGTGCTGGATGCGCAGGGTGTCGCCTACTCAACCGCTTCTTCCAATGCGACCCTGCCAGTATCCATATCATGTGCAGAAAATAATCTCGGGGTTGACAAAGCTGTGGCGGCTTCGGTTCTGCCTCTGGGTGCAACCATCAATATGGACGGCACGGCGATCTATCTCGGCATTGTTGCCATGTTTGCAGCACAGGCGCTTGGCATAGACGTCAGCCTTGGCGGTTATATTATGATTGCTCTGACTGCAGTTTTGACGTCCATTGGTGCGGCCGGGATTCCGTCGGCCGGTTTGTTGCTCGCGGCCACCGTTCTATCTGTAATTGGCGTGACGGATGCACAAAGCACACTGATCATAGCCTTTATCCTGCCATTTGACCGGTTGCTTGATATGATGCGCACGCTGACCAATGTCACCGGGGATATTGCTGTTGCGTGCACAGTAGCGAAATGGGAAGGTGAACTTGATGAAGAGGTCTTCAGGACGATGGCTGCGGTATAGGTTTGCTTGACATTTTCCGGATGCACGCACCGATCCTCAGACCTTGACGGATCTGGAACGCGCCGCGCGCTTTCTCTATCTCCAGCGCACCGCGTTTGGCGGCAAGGTGGTGGGCCAGAACTTTGCCATGCGCAAGGTCGGCCGAGGTGCCCGGTTTGATCTCACCCAGGTCGCGCACCCATGCTCGAGGACGCGCATGAGCGCCTGTCGGGCGTGACGATTGAGGCGCTGGACTTTGAGCTCTTCATCCAAACCTATGACCGGCCGGGGGCGCTCTTCTATCTTGATCCGCCCTATTGGGACTGTGAGAATGATTATGATGCGCCCTTTGACAAGGCGGCCTTTCGCCGTCTCGCCGCTGTGCTGGATGATTTGCAGGGGCGCTTCATCCTATCGCTGAATGACACGCCGGGCGTGCGCGGGATGTTCGCATTTGGCAACTTTGAGACGGTTGACCTATCCTATTCTATCGCAGCAGGCAGCCGAACCGACGCCAAGGAAGTGATCATCACTGGCGGCAGCGATATCCCATCCGATCTGCAATCGGCATTTGACCGCGGATCGCCCTTGGAATTGGATTTCTAAGCCGCGTCAGAGGCCCGCGCCGCGAATTTTAAGGATGGTCTCCGTGGCTGCGCGCGGGTCGCCGGTCTTTTCAATGCGCTGGGCGGGCAGGTCAGGAGCAGGAGGGGGTGTTGTTGCGTGACGAGAGACGTCTAGTTGTCATCTTCGGGGCGAAGTTGTCGATGGAGTCGAATATCCCGACGAGCCTGTCCAAATGGGCGATTATCGGGAAGCAGGGCGATGGGCATGAGCAGCCTATTACTTTTTCTCAGTGGCGGCTTTTCTGGCGTCTGCGCGCTTTTGCCAGTCTTCGACTCGCTTGGGGAGGGTGAAAGCATACGTCAGAAAAAGTTCTGTAAACTCGGCCAAGTCGACGGCTTCCTCTTTGGCCTGATCGCTAGGAAGAGGGGAGTTGTGGGTGGCTTCATTGCCGCCAAGACGTATAGCGGTGGCCATTTTCTCCATAGAATCCGGAATTTTTCTCTCGTCCGCCATGCCCTTGATTTTGGCGTGGAGCGTTTTTTCGGTACGCCCAAGAGACTTCAACGCCAGCTCAAGCGTCCTACGGAAGTTGGTGCTTGCAGGCTCGTAAAAATCTTTGTCGCCCTGCTGGATAGTCAGGAGACGCTGAGATTGGTCGTAAACTGTCTGGACTTTGAGCGGGACGCCTTGAAGCTGCTTGGGTTTTTTGTGGCTCGGCCACTGCCTGACAAGCTTTACGCTGTTCGAAAGATTGTGAGCCTCGCTGGTCGCACGGGACTCCAGGTTGATGGTCATATCAGAGACACGTCTATCGATTTTGACTTCGGCAAGGTTTCCTTCGTTGCAATGGAGACATCGGAGAAGAAGAAATCCGTCGGATCTGGGTCCCCGAATAGTCTTGGTGGAAACGTTCTTGCAAAGCTGGGTATAGCCTCGCACTTCGCCGCTCGTCTTCGTGCCGCAGAAGCCACACACAATCATAAGCGACTTTTGATTAAAATTTGTGTTCGGGGACTCGCTCATGGATGATCTCTCGAAAACTAATCAGGTTCTAAAATCGATCCTTAGCGAGGAATCGCCGTCTGACCATTTGTAATACAGTCCCTGCGCGATGCCCTCTTGTCGGCACAGCTCCACGACACTTCCCTCACCGCGCAGCCCATCCAGCACAATGCCGATCTTCTCCTCAGCTGAATAGCGTTAGCCTGTCTTGCGTTTGATGTCTTCGGCGATCCGTTCGCCGGACGTTTGTTTACTCTGTCTCATGCTCCACTCCGTGAATGAAGATGAACAAAACTCTCGCTTAGACCAAACTCATATCTGTCTCATAGGCGCTGACGCCAAACATCATGAGTCCATAAAAAACCTCGCCGCGCAGATAGGGTTTCATACGCCGAAACTAGCGACGCGGGAAGAGGGACGCGCTTTAGGCGCTCATCCTGTCCTTAGTGTAATCGCGCAGAACATAGCCGCGACCCCAGACGGTTTCGATATAGTGCTCGCCCTGTGTTGCGGCTGCGAGTTTCTTGCGTAGCTTACAGATGAACACATCGATGATTTTCAGCTCGGGCTCGTCCATGCCGCCATAAAGGTGGTTGAGGAACATTTCCTTGGTCAGTGTGGTACCCTTACGCAGGCTCAGCAGTTCCAGTATCTGATATTCCTTGCCAGTCAGGTGGACGCGGTGATCGCCGACCTCAACGGTCTTGGCGTCAAGATTTACCTTAATGTCACCGGTTGTGATGATGGACTGGCTATGGCCTTTGGAACGCCGGACAACTGCGTGGATGCGGGCCACGAGTTCATCCTTGTGGAAGGGCTTGGTCATGTAATCATCGGCACCAGTGCCAAGGCCGCGGACTTTGGTTTCAATATCGTTCGTGCCGGAGAGAATGAAGATCGGCGTCTGCACCTTGGCAAGCCGCAATGTCTTGAGGACCTCGAAGCCGGGCATGTCCGGCAGGTTCAAGTCCAGAAGGATAATGTCATAATCATAGAGTTTACCGAGATCGACGCCCTCTTCACCAAGGTCGGTCGTGTAAACGTTGAAGCCTTCAGTCTTGAGCATCAATTCGATGCCCTGTGCTGTGGCCATATCATCTTCAATCAGAAGAACCCGCATTGTCCATTCCCTCCTAGGCGATTCACTTAACCGGCTCGCTCACGGAGCATGGTTAATGGAGCCTCACCGCTAAAGGAAACCGGTAAATCAGAAGTTAACAAATATAACACCCATTGATTTGTGTTTTCTGATCCGCAGGCGGGACGAGTTTTGAAATATGCCGGGCGTTGCTCCGTCGATCTTTGAAAAGGCTTAACCGCGTTTCTTCACGAGGTTGAAAGCCTGACACTCTATAGCTGTATAGCTGTTCGAAATGAGGTCCGGGGAAATACGGATGATATAGGTGAACGGGGAGGATTCATGACACAGATGACGGATAAACAGATCCAGCAAACGCAGTTTCGTGTCGGTGAACTGCAGAAGCGGATTGCCGTGCTCGAAGCCACGCGCGAGGATCTGGAGTGTCAGATCCGCAAACTGTTAGACAGCGTGCCAGAAAATCAAGTCGATGCCAATGAGCAGCGCGACGGTTATGTGGCCTATGGAAGCTATGCCCAGTCGGTCTTTGCCCGGAAAGAGAATTTGCGCCGCTCGCTTGACGATATCATGAGCCAGACCACCGATATCGCCGTCGATTTACGCCATCAGCTCGACGCCCTTGATAGTTATGAACGCGTCCGGGCGCGCCGCATGGCCCGTGATGCTGAAAAGCAGCAAGCTCGCGTGATGGGCTAGCCCCAGCGCGCCTATTCAACGCCTTCGAATGAATAACCGGCGCTTCTGACGGTTCGTATCGGGTCAGCTTTGCCTGTGCGCTTCAGCGCTTTTCGCAGGCGTCCAATATGAACATCGACTGTCCGTGCTTCAACATAGACATCGCGTCCCCAGACAGCATCCAGCAATTGTTCGCGAGAGAAGACACGCCCCGGATGCCGGGCAAAATGATCCAGCAGGCGGAATTCCGTTGGCCCCAGATGGATGAGTTCGCCGTCGCGCTTGACCCGATAGGCCTGACTGTCGACTTCAATGTCGCCAATCCGAATGATATCCTCAAGCAGACTTGGCTTGGTTCGGCGCATCAGAGCCCGCGTGCGAGCGAACAGTTCAGGCATTGAAAATGGCTTGATCATGTAGTCGTCGGCACCAAAATCCAAACCCGTAATCCGATCGGTTTCGTCACTGCGTGCGGTCAACATGATGACCGGTGTTTTTGAGGTTTCTTTGCGGCGACGCAGGCGGCGGCAGACTTCAACTCCCGACAGTTTTGGCAACATCCAGTCGAGAAGGATCAGGTCCGGTGTCCGTTCAGATGCCAGCAGAAGCGCTTCTTCACCGTCCATCGCCAGTGAGGTTTCAAAACCTTCCTTGCCGAAATTATACTCGAGCAACGTGGCCAGAGCATCCTCGTCTTCGACGATCAGAACATAGGGCTTCATGACAGTCTCTTATTGTCTAACGGTGGATATACGGGTTTATTTTGGCTTTCGGAGTAGGGCTTGAACGGCATCATCGTCGATCAGCTGACTACCTTGGCTGGTGAAATAGATAACCTCGCAGATGTTGGACGTGTGATCTCCGATCCGTTCGAGGTTCTTCGCGGCGAACAGCAAGGCAGTCGAGGCATTAATCATCGTGGGATCACCCATCATATAGGTCAGCAACTCACGCAGAATGGAGTTGTACATTTCATCAATGTCGAAATCGGCAGTCCAGACCTGAATGGCCGCATTCGTATCTTCCCGTAGAAATGCATCCAGCGCGGCTGATAGTTGTGATTTTACCTGACGCCCCATACGCTCGACGCCATGCGTCAAATCTATCCGGTTCTGATCATTCAAATTGATAGCCCGTTTGGCAATACCCTCGGCCAGATCGCCAATCCGTTCCAGATCGGCCGCTACACGAATGGCGCCAATTGTCCGCCTTAGATCCGTTGCCATAGGGTTTCTGAGTGCCAGAATGCGCATGGCATCGCTATCGATCTTGGATTGGAAGCTATTGGCCTGTCGGTCCCGCTCAATCACGGATCGAGCTAGAGAACTGTCGCGATTCTTAAGCGCGCGCACGGCATCTGCTACCATGCCTTCGGCGAGACTGCCGAGATTGGACAGGCTAGTGGTCAGTTCATTGAGGTCGCTATCGTACCCGCTGACAATATGATTGGCCAAACTGTTCATGCGAACGGTCCCAGACAGTGGTCACCGGATGTTCGGCAAGCCAATGATTCTTAAGGAATAGCCTATGGAATGCTACGATGACAAGTTTGCGACGGTAATGTGACTAAACGGTTTTTGTCTCAGCTCTTTCGACGACTGTTCTCACAGAGGGTGAATTCGGGGCAGAGGCACTCTCCTTATAGACAAGGCAGAACTCAGTCCCTTCGCCCTTTTCGCTCCGCACATACAGGCCTGCGCGGTGACGACGGGCTATGTGTTTGACAATGGCCAGGCCAAGACCCGTTCCCTTTTCCTGCGATGAGAGATCGCCTGCCACGCGGTAGAACCGCTCGCCAATACGAGGCAGATGTTCGCGGGCGAATCCGGGTCCCGAATCTGAAATAGTGATCATATAGATGGGCAGAGGGCTGGTTGGTGCCGGATTGATGGCGCGGGTTGTCGCTGTCTCTGGTAGATAACCATCTGCAAACAGAATGCCGGGTTTCCACTGATCAAATCGGCTCAGCGTAATATAGACTGTCGATCCTGCTGGCGACAGTTTAGTAGCGTTTTCGATCAGGTTGAGACAGAGCTGTATCGTTTCGTCCTGATGTCCCGGAACGATCGAGCGCTTTTTCTTCCTGTATTTGAGTTTTACGCCGCGAGTCTCTGCCATTGGTGCGACAGACTCGATAGCCGCGCGGACTGAAAGATCGAGATCGGCGGTTTCGGTCGGTGCAATATGTTCGGACTGTTCGATCCGGCGCAGAGACAGCAAATCACGGATTAGGCGCTGCATGCGCTCGGCCTGTTGTGCCATGATGCCGAGGAACCGTTCCCGTGCTTCGGGATCATCTCTGGCATGACCCCGTAACGTCTCAATATAGCCAAGCATCGAGGCCATAGGCGTCTTAAGTTCGTGACTCGCATTGGCCAGGAAATCGGCCCGGCGTTGATTGCCAAGAACCAGTTCCGTTACATCGTTCATGACAACCAGTACGATCATTCGTCCAGACCCGTCTTCCACGGGCGTTACGGCCGAGAAGAGCAGAGAGATATAGCTCTCTGCAGGGACTTCGCGGTGCACCATAAGGGGTTCGGGAGTATAGCCAGCCAAAGCCGTGGTCAGACGGTCCGTTATACCAGAATCTCGGACATAGACGCTCAACGGACGCCCCAGCGTGTCCATTTCGATGAGTGATCGGGCCATCGGATTGGCGTGAATTACCCGGCCATCACGATCCAGTACGGCGATGGCTTGGGGCAGGGCATCGGTCAGGGTCGCGGCAAAGCGTGCACCGGACAGAAATGCATCGGAATCTGTCGGGAGGCCCGTACGAGCAGCTCTTACAACCCGGCTCAGTCGTAAGAATATCCACGCCGTGACCAGAAAGGTCGCCAGAGCGGCTAGTCCAATCGGCAGTGGAACGCGCGCCAGAGCCGCCATTCCGGCGATTGAGACAAAGGCAAGCGCAGATAGCACGACAATGTCCGAACCGCGCAAGGCATGCTGAGCTTCTTTTTCGATTGGGTTGGCCATCTCCATAACGACCTAGTGGCCGATCAAACCGATATCGTCCAGAGTGCAGCCCCGTCGTAAAGGTATTGCACCCTCTGGTGAGGTCTCATTTCACATAGATGACAAAAATCACACTCGCCTGCGATCTTGCCCTGCATTAAGGCCTCAGTAAGCGAGTTTTAAATAAATTATTGTTTTTCGATAAAGTTTTGTTGACTTGCGGAAAATGATCTGGTTTGCTTGTCAGTAAGTTGGAGGCTCTTTTGCTGAGTCTCTGCGAACCAATATGCGAAAAGGCGCAGGACACATGCGGGAAAGACATTCGATGCTTGATCACAGAGGGCTAGCGCGGGCAGCTGTCATCGCGATCGCGGTGAGCCTTTCCGCCTGCGCGAGTGTGATAAATCCGGTTGAGCCAACTGTCGTGGACCTGTCCAAAGCGGTGCCGACCGTGTCCGATTGGGCGGAGCCAGCCCCCGAGGACTTGCCTCAGACAGACTGGGTTGAAAGTTTCGGTGATGAAGATCTCTCGCAACTGGTCGCCAAGGCCCGCGCGGATAATCCATCTTTACGCCGTACATTAGCGCAGCTTGATCAGGCTTTTGCTCGCAAGCGTGTGAGTCGCGCCGATCTTAATCCCACTTTGAACGGAAGTACGTCTGTCACACGGTCCGAAGGTGGCGTAGGTTTCAATACAGGCTCGACACGATATGCCATCAGTTTATCGTCGTCTTGGGAACTGGATTTGATCAACCGGATACGCGATCAGATCGCGTCAGACAGTGAAGGAATTGAGGCGTCGGCCGCCGATATAGCGGCGTTGAAACTGTCCGTTACCAGCCGTTTGGCGGTCGGTTGGTTCGACGCTATCGAAGCTGGATTGCTTGTCGATCTGTCGGCGGAAGAAATCCGGACGCAGGAACGGTCTCTGCGGCTTACTCAGCGACGGTTTGAAAGCGGGTTGACGGGTTCGTCAGATGTCCGTTTGGCACGCTCTTCCATTGCGAATGCTCAGGCGCAGGAACAGTCTCGGCTCCAGCTGAGGGATGCAACGCTTCGCAGTGTTCAGACACTGGTTCGCGACTATCCGGATGCCGATATTGCGCTCCCCTCCGATCTTCCAGTCTTGCCAGTATTTGCAGGGGCTGGAACGCCCGCTGATATGCTGGCACGTCGTCCCGATGTCATCGCTGCCGAGCGTCGTATTGCTCAGGCAGGGCTGAATGTTGATGTCGCTCGAAAGGCGCTCTATCCGAGTCTATCCTTTGATGGGAGTATTGGTGATCAGGCGCTTAATTCCGTGGGCGATGTGTTCGACCTCAAGAACCTGGCCATACAAATAGGGGGATCACTGGTGGCGCCGATTTTCCAGGGTGGACGGTTGAAGGCACAGGTTGCGTCTCAGAGGGCGCAGCTGGAAGCTCAAATCGAAACATATGCTGAAACCGTACTCACAGCCTATCAAGAGGTTGAGAATGCACTGGATGCTGAGAAAAGACTGGAAGCGCGAGAAGCGGCTTTAAGGATATCGCTTGATGAAGCTATCATGGCTGAAGAGCGACTGGAGCTGCGATATACAGAAGGTCTGGCTACGATCTTGCAGCTGCTTGATGCGCAATCACGCCGCATCAATGCTGAAGGTCAAATTATTTCTGCACGAGCCGAACGACTTTCCAATCGTGTCCGCCTGCATGTTGCTCTAGGAGGGGCGGGATATGAGCGACCATCCGATCTACAAGAAAATGAACCGACCGATTGAATTTCTAGGATTTACCTTGCTATGACTGCTAAAATTATAGATTCATATGATGATCCTGATGGATTGCTGGAGCCAGAGGATGATGGCGTCGGGAACAAGGGGCTCATACGGGTTCCTCTTGTCATTGTTCCGATCGGTTTTGTTTTCGGTCTTGCAGCGCTTATCCTGGCTGGCGGAGGTGGCGGCGAAGAGGCCAAACCTCCGGTCGCTGAATTAATCCTGCTGGTGCTTTTCCTAATTCTGGGCGTTGTCTCAATCTTGCTGGCTATTCGGCTGAGCAAGCCCAAACCGCGCCGCGAACTGAGCCGCCGTATCCAATCCATTCTCCTGCCGATTCTGGTATTGCTGATGTTTCCGATGGCGGCGATTGCCATCATCAACGCGACTGCTGAACCGGAAGAAAATCGTCGGCCCTTTACGCCGTTGGCCGTGATGGCCGATTATGCCAAACGCCAGGACGTACGTCTGTTCGTCCGGACCCAGGGCGAAGCGCGTCCTCAGACGGAGATTGATCTTGTACCGCAGGTTGGCGGCAAGGTGGTCTATGTCTCCCCGAATTTTATCGAGGGCGGAATTTTCCGTAAGGGCGAAACGCTCGTACGTGTGGATCCTAGCGATTATCAGGTCGCTGTCATTCGGGCAGAGGCCAGCGTTGCACAGGCCCAGCAGGTTTTGACCCGTGAGGTGGCCGAAGGTGAAATCGCCCTATCCGATTATGAAGATCTCGGGCGCGGTGAGCCAAGCCAGCTGGCATTGCGGGTCCCTCAGCGCCAACAGGCTGAGGCGGCATTGCAGGCGGCTCACGCTGATCTTGACAATGCCAAGTTACAACTGACGCGGACCTCCGTTGTTGCACCATTTGCGGGTCGGGTTCGGTCGAAGAATTCGGATATCGGACAATTCGTTACGCCGGGTTCGCGTCTTGGCCGCATTTTCTCGACCGATATTGTTGAAGTCCGTCTGCCTTTCACGGATGCGGATATGGCCAAGATCGATCTCTCGATTGCCTATGTCGCGAAAGATCGCGCCTCAGCGCCTCTGGCTAAGCTGTCCACGACCATTGGCGGTGTTCGTCAGGAATGGGCCGGGCGCATCATGCGCACGGATGCGGCATATGATACCCAGTCGCGGGCACTCTTCGCCATTGCCGAAGTGTTCGATCCTTATGGATCTGGCGCATCCAGCAACGGGGTTCCGATCGCGCCGGGGCTGTTTGTCGATGCGGAAATCGAGGGCAAGTTGCTCGAAAACGCCATTGTCATTCCAAGGGACGGCCTGAGGGTCGAAGACGAAATCTATACGGTTGATACAAAGGGCAAGGCCTCGATCCGGAAGGTTGTCGTGCTCGATGCCACACCGCAGCGCGCGGTGCTCTCTTCGGGCCTAGAAGCGGGTGAACTGGTTGTCCTGTCGCCCATGGAGCGGTCTCGGGTATCGATTCCCCTTAAGGTTCTGGACGTCAACGATCCCAGCACTGTTCTGGTGGAACCGGAAGAGCCGGAATGGATGAAAAACCGCGGTAAACGTCCAGGCGGGTCGGGAAATGACACGGAATCGTCAGATGACACCGACACGGATGAGGCCGATAGTGGCGGTGACAATGGAGGGTCGTCAGAATGAAAAAGCTGATCACATATTTTGTCCGCAATCCGGTTGCGGCAAACCTCCTTATGGCCCTCATGTTCCTCGGTGGCATCTGGGGCTATTTCAGTCTTGAGCGCGAGTTCATTCCGCAAACAACGATCAATGGCATGTCGGTTAGCGTCTCCTGGCCGGGCGCGTCGCCGCGCGATGTTGAACAACAGCTAGTTGTCCGCATCGAAGAGGCCGTCGATGGCCTTGACGGTATTGATTATATCGAAGGTAATGCCCGCGAAGGCTCCGCCAATGTGAATATTCGCACCAAGATCGACGTCGATATAGAAAAGATGCTTGATCAGGTGAAGGGGCGTGTCGACGCCATCCAGAATCTTCCGCCGGACGCATTCCGGCCACAGGTTTTCCGCTGGGATGCTCGCGCCGATATCATGTATCTTGCGCTATATGGCAACATGGATCGGCTGACGCTGCAGCGCGAAGCCACACAGCTCAGGCAGGAGCTGTCGAAGCTTCCCGGCCTTCAGCTAACGGAGCAGATTTCCAAACAGGATGAACAGGTTACAATCGAAATATCTGAAGAAGCGCTACGCCGATATGGGCTGACCTTCAGTCAGGTATCTCAAGCTATCTCTGGCGCGTCAGTGAACCTCTCCGCAGGCACGGTTGAGACGACCGCCGGTGAACTACAGCTCCGAGCCCGGAATCTCGCCAATAATTCTGATGAGTTCAACAATATTATCGTTCGGCAGACCGCTCAGGGCGGGACCGTGCGAGTGCGCGATATCGCAACCGTCATTGATGGTTTTTCCGAAGATGATTTCGATGCCAAATTTGCGGGCGAAACCACGGCTATTTTCCGCGTCCAATCGCCGGACTCCATGAACATCACTAAGTCCGGTGAAGCTATCCGGCAGTTTGAACAGGATGTGCGGGATCGTCTTCCGCCGGACCTGAGCTTCAGCATCTGGTTCGATGGATCCGTGATGTTTGACAGCCGGATGCAGCTAATCGGTAGCAATGCGCTGACCGGGATGGCGCTTGTTTTGATCATCCTGATGTTGTTCCTTCGTCCCAGAGTCGCGATCTGGGTGACGGTCGGTATCGGCGCCGCCTTCATGGGCGCGATCGCGATTGCGCCTCACATTGGCATCACGCTGAACATGATTTCACTCTTCGCTTTCCTGCTGGTGATCGGGATTGTCGTCGATGACGCCATTGTCGTGGGCGAGAGTATTCACTTGCACAATGAAAATGGAATTGAAGGCGAACGCGCTGCGGTTGGTGGGGCCTACATGGTCGCCAAACCCGTATTTTTCGCCGTCGTCACGACAATCATCATGTTCCTGCCCTTCCTGTTCATGTCAGGTCCAATTCAGGCGATTTTCAGTCAAATCAGTCTCGTGGTTGTGGCCGTTCTGGTGTTTTCCCTGATCGAAGCTTTTTTCATTCTGCCGGCTCACTTGCGACTCATGACACATGTTGAGCCTTCATCGAACAAGTTGCTCGCGCTTCAGAACAAGATTGCCGAGAGCCTGGTTACCTTTGCCAAGACAGTTTTCCGGCCATTGGTCGCGATGCTCATCCGCTGGCGTTACATCACCCTGTCCGCTTTCATCGGCATGATGATCATGGCTTTCTCTCTCCTGATTACGGGGGTCGCGCCGACGGCCTTTATCCCCGAAGTCGAAGGCGACATGGTGAGCGTCAATGCACGCTTCCCGGAAGGCACATCTTTCGAACGCGTTAATCAGGCCCGTGATCAAATAGATGCCGGTATCAAGAAACTGAACGAAAACGCGCTCTTGGACTTCGACATTCCGGGTCCGATTATTGACAAACCAGGCACAATTGCTGCCGGACGCGGGATTGAAGGCTATCTGGGTCTCGCTGCGACTGATGCGCGTCGGCGCATTTCGACCAAGGATATTGCCGACAAGCTGGAAGAATATGTCGGGCCAATCCCTGACGCGTTCCGGGTAACCTATGGCTTTACCGAAGGCGGATCCGGACAGGGCGGCGGTTTGTTCTACGGCGTCGCGGCGACCAATGAAGATGATCTTCGGGCCGCCGTTCTGGACATTAAAAACCACATGGAAAGCTATCCCGATATTTCCAATGCGTGGGATGGGCTAGAAAGTTCAGCCAGCGAAATTCGCTTCACGTTGAAACCGGGTGCAGAAACGCTCGGTATCACTCTGGCCGACGTTACGCGTCAGGTTCGCCAGGCGTTCTACGGTCAGGAGGTGCAGCGTCTTCCCCGCAATGGTGAAGATGTTCGCGTGATGGTCCGTTATCCGGAAGCCGCGCGCGATAGTTTCGACAGTTTGAATAATTTGCGCATCCGCGCGGCGAATGGTGTCGAAGTCCCGCTCTATTCCGTCGCGGATGTGGAAATCGCCGAGGGTATCGGCCGAGTTAATCGCCGTGATCGTAAACGAGTTGAATATACTGGCGCACGCATTCGCGGTGAGCAAACCCGTATTGCCGAAATCCGTAAGGATATGGACGAAAACTTCTTCCCGCAGTGGGAATTACGCCATCCGCGTGCAAGCCGCGTGACGGTTGGTGAAGATGAAATTGAAAATAATTTCGTGACTGAGCTCAAGATCAGTCTCATCGCCATCTTACTGGCCACCTATATTCTGCTGGCCATTGCGTTTCGGTCCTATGCTCAGCCTTTGCTGATCCTTGTAGCGCTGCCTTTTGCAGCTGTCGGTATGATTTTTGGTAACATCGTCACCGGCGTTCCGTTCGGTATGTTTTCTATTTTCGGATTCTTTGCTGCGACCGGGGTGGCGATGAACGATAACCTTGTTCTGATCGATTATGTGAACCGTCTAAGGCAAAGAAATGTCGGAGCCTATCAGGCTATGCTGGATGCCTGTGTCGCACGTTTCCGTCCTATCCTGCTGACATCGGTCACAACGTTTGTTGGCCTGATCCCGATTCTTTTCGAGACCAGCCCGCAGGCAGAGTTCCTGAAACCGATGGTTGTCGCGCTCGCCTTTGGTGTTCTGTTCGATTTTTTCCTGACCCTGATGCTGGTGCCAGCTATGTACGGCATCGGTGTGGACATAAATCGCTTCTTCAAAGGGCTCTGGAACGGGACAAAATACCCACCGCTAGGGGCCAGATATGACCCTGAGCTTGCTCTCGCTCTGGACGATTTTGAGCTTGAGACTCCGTCAACTGGCGGACCTAAACCTGCGCCGCTTCCGGCTGAATAAAAGGACGTAAGATGAATCGTTATTTGATGACAGGTACCAGCTTGCTATCGCTCTTTGCTGTCGCTTGCAGTGAAACCAGTTCTGTCGACACGGCAGAAACGCCAGCGACTTTCGAAGCTCCAGCGACTTTCAAAGCTCCAGTCGAAATTCAGGCCGCTCAACTTGGGTCGTTCGGAATTGCGACTGAGAACATGAACCGGACCGTCGATCCTGGCGATGATTTCTTTCAATATGTGAATGGCACGTGGCTCGACTCGGTGGAAATTCCAGCGGATCGCAGCACGTATGGCGCGTTTCATCGTCTCCGCGATCAGGCTGAAATCCGCGTTCGCGCGATCATTGAAACAGCGGCTGCCAAGGCTGACCCCAGCGTCGATGAGAAGCGTATCGGTGACTTCTACAATGCCTATCTCGACACGGACGCGATTGAGGCAACTGGTCTCGATCCGATCCGGCCTGTTATTAACCGAATTCGCTCCGCTGAAAGCCGGGATGATATTGTGGATTTGATGTCCGACCCGGCTCTGGGTCTGGCGGCTCCGGTCAATCCCTATGTCTATATTGATGCCAAACAAAATGACGAACATATCGTCTACATCTCGCAATCTGGCTTGGGCCTTCCAAACCGCAACGCCTATTTTGATGAAGGTGATCGCGCCGATCAGATCCGTGCTGGATATTTGAATTACGTAGCAACTATGCTCGCGGAAGTCGGCGTCGACAACCCTGAGTCTCGCGCCCAGGCGATCATGGATTTCGAAACTGCTCTGGCAGAGAATTTCTGGGAGCCGGTAAAGCGCCGTAATCGCGATCTGACTTACAATAAGATGACGCTGGATGCTTTGATTGAGATGGCGCCTGGCATGGCGTGGCAGCGATTCTTTGATAATCTTGGACTTGGTGATGTCGATGAGCTGATCGTGCGGGAAAATACGGCTATTGATGCCGCCGCAGATGTCTTTGCCGTAACTCCTGTCGAGGTCCTGGCCGATTATCTGACGGTTTCCTTGCTTGGCAATCATGCCGCATATCTTCCATCCGCTATCGATGAGGCTCGGTTCGCGTTTTACGGCACAACACTTCGCGGTCAGGAAGAACAACGCCCTCGCTGGAAGCGCGGCGTTGAGCAGGTCAACGGCACGCTTGGCGAAGTGGTTGGCAAGGTTTATGTCGGCGAGCATTTCCCACCCGCCTCCAAGGGGCAAATGGAAAAGCTAGTCGAAAATCTCCGCGCGTCATTCAAAGACGGGATCGATAATCTCGAATGGATGGGTGATGAGACGAAAGCGCAAGCCCAGTATAAATTGTCCAAGTTCAATCCGAAGATCGGTTATCCGAATAAGTGGGAAACCTATGCGGGTCTTAATGTGGACCGCGACGATCTGATCGGGACGGTTCAAAGCGCCCGCGTCTGGGCTTGGGACGATCAGGTCGGCGATCTTGGTCAGCCGATTGACCGCGAGGCATGGGGCATGACCCCGCAAACTGTGAATGCGTATTACAATAGCATTCTGAATGAAATCGTGTTCCCGGCAGCGATCCTGGATGCGCCCTTCTTTGATCCCAATGCAGACCCAGCCGTCAATTATGGTGGTATCGGCGCCGTTATCGGCCATGAAATGGGTCACGGTTTTGACGATCAGGGCCGTAAATCCGATGGTGACGGAATCCAGCGTGACTGGTGGACACCAGAGGATGCCGCCGGGTTTGAAGCGCGGGCGGCAGGCCTAGCGGACCAATATAGCGCTTTTGAACCTTTGCCGGGTGAAAACCTCAATGGCCACCTCGGGCTTGGCGAGAATATTGGTGATTTGACCGGTGTGACGATAGCGTATGACGCCTATAAGCGGTCACTGAACGGCGAAGAGGCTCCGGTTATTGATGGTTTTACCGGCGATCAGCGTTTCTTCATGGCGTGGGCGCAAGTCTGGGCCATCAAGTGGCGCGAAGCGGCCCTGTCGCAGCAGATCAAGAATGGTCCGCACAGTCCCGGCGAATTCCGGGCCAACGGGATCGTCCGGAATGTCGATGCTTGGTATGAAGCCTTCGATATTGGCCCGGACCACGCCATGTATATCCCGCCGGAGCAGCGCGTCAAAATCTGGTAGCGCGATTACGCCATCTCTAATCTATCAACAGTTCGCCCCTTGGGGCGGGCTGTTTTTCGTTTGGCCATTGACGCGCCACATTGCTAGCAGATTGGCAGAAACGAGATCATTTTCATGATGGATACAATTGACATAGGGGGAGGCATTTTTATTGCAATAGTGTCGAAGTAATCGACATGAACTCTATTTTGAAAAAGACGTTATGGAAGAGAGCGACGATCTTTTTAGCAAGAGCGGAGTAATCTTTGCCAGTGTTGCTGGACCAGTCGCCGCAACCGCTGGTGTGGTCGCAGGTGCTGTCATTGGCGGAGCGATCGGATATCGCGCACAGAATTGGTTCTGGTGAATAATCAATGATTAACTGGGGTGCCTCAATTCTTTGAGGCACCCCACTTAATAGGCATCGCGACGATGTATAACCTTAAATTTGGAAATCTAAGCGCCAAAAACTCCTTGATTGTACTTCTTTTTATTGGTGTTCTCACAGCTTTTATCTCTATGAACCAAGGCCATTTTCTCTCGACTTGGCCAGCCTATGCTGGAATATCTGGTATTGTAACTATTTCGATATTCCATGGCTCTCATAAAGTTAAAACTTCTTACTTTTCAGTTTCTTGTACATTTATTGTTGTAGATTCCCTACTTCCTTTAGTTGCATGGGTGGCTCGTCAACTAGATGTTTAGACCAATCTCGGTGATTAAAAATGTTTCGTTCCGAAGTTGATTCTACTGGTCGCTTAGATGGAGAAACTTTCATCGCGATCCCGATCTCATGGCAAGCAACTAGTTACCTACTCTTCGCCAACCTCACTGCCGCCTTTATTTTTCTCTCCTTAGCCACCTACTCTCGTGTCAAGACCGCCCTCGGCACAGTCATACCCGACAAGGGCATCTCAACCATCCTCCCCACGCGCACTGGCACAGTGGTCGAACTCGCCGTGACGGAGGGGCAACTCGTGGAGGTTGGCGATCTTCTGGCGCTAATTCCACTCTCCACCGAGCGCCAAGTTCAGGCTAACAAATTGATCAAGTTGAGCCCTCTCAATGGCGATTTGATTAGCTTCCGCAGAAAACAGACGTTGCTGAATTTGAAGAACATTAAGAAGGTCCGTTTCACCTTCATCAAACCTTAGCTGAGCGATGTTGAGTGCAATCTCCGCTTCTTTAGCAGCCTCGGTCAGAGCGATTTCGCGATTTCGTAGAACAACCCCTGCATCAAGCGTCGTTTCAACCTCACTAAACGCCTGCAGTGCGGTTTGAGCATATGTCGCTACAGCTGCTCGCTGATCGGCGGTAGCCAAATCAACTTGCGCATCCGCGCGCCCGCCGTCTGAAATTGGAAGTAGGAGATTACTAGCCGCTTTCCAAGCCAAATTAGTCGGGCTAAGGAGGCTGGACAAAGCGCTTGATGATCCTCCTAATGAACTGCTTAAAGATATGCTTGGCAGTTTTGCCGCCTTATCTTGATAGACTGTATTGATCGTTGAAGCAATACGGCGCTCTGCCGCAACAAGATCAGGCCGTCTTTCTAGAATTTCAGATGGGATGCCCGCACCTGGAGGTGCTGGAATGGGAGGCAAACTATTTCTGACATCAATGTCGGCACCGGGATATCGACCTAGCAAGACCTCCAGTGACCTTAAGGCATTACGGCCAGCTCCTTTAGCCGCTTCAAAACTATCTCGCGCTGAGGCGACATCTGAATTAATTAAGGATAGGTCTTGTTGGTTAGCAACGCCGTTATCGAACTGAACCTGAACAATATTGCGGGTGTCATCCAATACATCCACAATTTTCTGGGTTAGCTCCAGTTGGCGCTTCGCCTCAATCGCGAGAAAGTAGGCGCGCGAAACGGCAGCAGCCAATGAATGTTGAGAATAGGTATAATCGGCGCGGGCGGCCTCGGTGGATTCGAAGGCCGCTTGTTCGCCCGATTGAATTCGGCCCCAAATGTCTAACTCCCAACTCGCTTGTAAGCCTAGGTTTAGATTACCTAAGGACGCTCCATCAAGATTGCCTGAAGCGCCCCCGCCAGCGCTCAATCCGAGCTGAGGGGACAAGGCCGCACCAGCTTGGCGGGCTAATGCTTGTGCGCGATCTACGTTTGCCGCAGCAACCTGAAGTTGACGATTATTCGCCTGAGCCTCAGCGACAAGCCCGCTGAGAACAAGATCATTGAAAACCGCCACCCATCCCACATCAACATCACCAACTTCCGTCGCGACTGTCTGCCAATTCATCGGTAGGTCCGGTAAACTCGCTTTGGCTTCAATCGCGGCTTTTCCCCGAACACTCTCAACGTCAGTCGTTGCGCAAGCCGATAAAATTGAGGCCAGAACCAATGTGGAAACCGGATAACTGAGAGTTCGCATTAGGGTCGATCCTTTAAGCTGTTTCGGTTGATTTAACGCGGAAAAACACCGTATAAAGAGCCGGGATGACAACCAAGGTCAGGACGGTCGCAAATGACAGTCCGAAAACCAACACAACGGCCATGGACTTAAAGAAGGCATCCCCGAATAATGGGATAACCCCTAAAACGGTCGTCAATGATCCCATCATCACGGGACGGACACGGCTGGCAGCCGAATCCACGATCGCGTCAAACCGAGCTTTACCGTCCTTAATTTCAATATCCATTTGGTCGACCAGAACGATAGCGTTCTTGATCAACAATCCCGAGAGCGAAAGCAGGCCTAGGATGGCCATGAACTCAAGTGGCGTATCTGTGACCACCAGACCAAAGACCACACCAATCAAAGACAGCGGCACAACCAACCAGATCACTATAGGCTGGCGGATTGCGTTGAACAGAACGACCACGACTAGAACCATCACCAAGAAACCGAACGGAATCGTCTTCGCGAGCGCTCCGTTGGCTTCCGCACTGTCGCCATATTCACCGCCCCAATTCAGCGTGTAACCCGGCGGCAAGTCCATAGCTTCGATCTGCGGACGTACTCGCGAGAACAGGTCAGATGCAAGATCGCCAGCGACCGGATCAGCTTGTGCTTTGATCGTCAGAATACGGTCAACACGCTTGAGCCGTCCGTCGCGCCATATCGTCCGGAACCCGTCCACAACCTCACTGATTGGAACAACTTGCCCTGTCGTCTGACTTGGCACGAGTATCCCGCGAATATCGAGCGCATCGGAGCGTTCAGCCGCTGGTGCACGAGCTATAATGGGAATTTGCGTATCATCTTCCCGGTAGACACCAATAGTCCGCCCCCTGAAATTCGTCGCAATTGCATTGGCGACGTCTTCACGCGAAACACCCAGACGACGTCCGCGCGTTTCGTTGTAGATCGGTTCGATCACGGGGCGTTGCTGTCGCCAGTCATCTCTGATCAAGATCGCCCGGCCATCGACCGCATAAATCGACTTAGCTTCATTTGCGAGTTGACGGAGAATAACCGGATTTGGGCCCGCGAATTCAGCCTCAATTTTAGAGCCTCCGCCTGGGCCAAGCTGGAACTGCCAGACTTTCGCCTGAGCATTGGGATAATTCGCATCTATCACTGATTGAATTTGCGGTATCAGACCGCTGATGACATCATAACTCTCAGTCTTGAGCAGAAATTGCCCATAAGAGCTGGTCGGCGCTTCAGGCGCATAAACCAACATGTAACGGAGACCTCCACCACCGACCAGTGTCTGAATGTCCTGAATACCGTCCATAGCAGCGAGTTGATCTTCCAACTCAAACATGTCGGCACTTGTCACCGAAATGTCTGTTCCCTCAGGAAGCCAATAATCAACTACAATTTGCGGCGTGGTCGAAGCGGGGAAAAAACCCGGCTTCACGAATTGGAAGCCCCACATTGCGACTGCAAACAATCCCATCGTCAGCCCGATCGCAACCCATCGTGCTTTTAGCACGCCGCGCATGAAGGACTTATAGGTCCTCATGAACTGGCCATCGGTGACCTCAGTCACACCGGCATCAGTACTTTCCTTGAACAGTAAATCTCCGAAGAATGGTACGACCGTAATCGCAAACACCCAAGAGAACAGTAAAGAGATCATCACTACCCAGAATAGATGCCCTGTATATTCCGCCGTGCTGCCTGGCGCAAATCCGATGGGTGCAAAAGCGATCACTCCGACAAGTGTTCCGCCCAATAGCGGCCACTTCGTCTTGTTGACGACTTCTTTGGCAATATCGAGTTTTCGACGTCCCTGTTTCGTGCCGACCAAAATGCCTTCCGTGACAACGATGGCGTTATCGACGAGCATGCCCAAGGCAATGATCAGCGCGCCGAGGGAAATGCGGTGCATGGGAATACTCATCAGATACATTGTCGCCAGCGTCGCCGCGATCGTGAATAGCAATACTGCACCAATTATGACGGCTGACCTCAACCCCATGAATATCAGAAGCGTAACCAGCACGATGACAAGTGCGAGCACGACATTAATCGCGAAGTCATTAACGGCAACTTTGACAATTTTACCCTGATGGTAATATTCATGCAACTCCATACCGATTGGCAGCTGGTCGCGAATATCATTGAGTTTTATATCAATGCCTTCGCCCATTTTCACGACATTGGCACCTGTGATGTTCGACACAGCGACACCAATTGCAGGCTCCCCATTCCAACGCATGACCAGTTGCGGCGGATCCACATAGTCTCGACTGACATCGGCAATGTCTTTTAGATAGACTAGGCGCCCTTCACTGCCTGTCGCGACGACGATGTTCTCGATCGCAATGACCGAGTCGACTGCACCAGTTGGCGTAATGGCCAGGCGAAGATCACCGACCTGGACATTACCGGCGGAGACGATGGAATTTTGCTGCGCCAGATCATTGTAGACCTGATTAACGGAGACCCCGAGTGCGTTGGCAGACTGCCGGGAAATTTCGACATAGATCGCTTCGCGCTGATCGCCATTGATCGCGACTTTCCCGACGCCATCGACGGTGAGCAAGTTGATCCGAAGCCGTTTGGCATAGTCTAGTAACTCTTTGGGAGAATAGCCTTCGCCAGTGAGAAGATAGTTCAGGCCATATACATCGCCGAAGTCATCATTGACGATTGTCTCCGCAGCGCCTTGGGGCAGTTGGATCTGTGCGTCGCCGACTTTATTGCGAACTTTCGCAAATATTGTTTGAAGAGCTTCTTTGTCGGGCGAGAATTCGTAGAGAATATCGACGCTAATTCTCGACAAGCCATCCGAAGAAACAGATCGAATTTCATCAACTTCTTGAAGTTGTTGAATGGCCGTTTCCAGAGGCTCAGTAACTTCATTGGCTACCTCTTCGGGGGACGCGCCAGGATATTGTGTGATAATCTCAGCCGTCCGGATCGTAAATTCTGGATCCTCGAAACGAGCCATATTTTCATAGGCATACCATCCACCGATCATAGTGGCAGCCAGTACAAGGAAGCTGATCAGGCGATTGTGAATCGCAAATTCTGCGGGATTGACCATGGTCTAGTTTTCGTATGCCCGAATCTGCATGCCTTCGTGCAGGTAAGAGGCCCCAGCGCCAACGATGGTATCACCAACGATCAGCCCACTCTCGACGACTAGCTCTGACCCAATGTTGGGCCCGATCTCAATTTCACGTCGTGAAACAGTCATCGTTTCTGAATCGACAATCCACACATACTGAGCTTCCCCCTCGGTCAGAATTGCCCCAAGAGGTACTTTAATTTGCTCCTCTTGACCGGTTTCATCGACGATAATTGCTGTAGAAATGACCTGTCCAGACATTCCTGGTAAGATTGTTAAACTATCTGGAGGTGTGAATCCGAACTTGGTTCGATAGGTTTGTGTCTGAGGATCCGCTTGAGTTGAAATTGATAAGAAACTTGCTGGCACGCGCTGATCTGGCGCAGAATCGAGTACAACGACTGTATCGGTAATATTCATACGTCCAGATTGCGCAACCAATGACGCAGGGATATTTACTTCCGCTTCGGCAGAACCTGTCGTCTGGATGGTTACAATCGCTTCGAGCGGCTGAATGTTCTGGAATTCAGAAACATGCTTGGTGGAAACAACGCCTGCAAACGGACTCCGTAAAACCGTGTCTTCGATAGCTTTATTGGCAGTATCCAATTGTGCCCGAGCTACATCAAGTTGCGTCTTGCGCTGATCATATGTTGACCGAGAGATGGCATTTGCGGCGATTAGACGGTCGGCTCGATCAAATTCGGCTTTAGCAGACTCAAAAGCGGTTCTCGCCTGAGCAACTTCATTTCGATAGGCGCGTTGATCTAATCTACCAATGACTTCCCCTCGGCGCACCTCTTGACCTTCCAGCACCGAGAGCTGGGTGAGTTCTCCGCCAACCTGAAACGTCAAATCAGCAGATTTCGATGCATTGATGACGGCTGGGGACGTGAAGGTTCGAACATTAGATTCTGACGTCAACTCAATGAGCTTGGCTGGCCTAATAACCTCTGCTTCTTCAACCAGCTGCTCCCCCGAGCAAGCCAACAAGAATGTTGCCAAAGCCAAAGTTGACCCGATGCGCAATAGGATACGATTCATGTGATTATTCTCCATTCTCACTGGAATGCTTCTATTTCGCTGCCAGTCAAGAACTCAGTGAGCTGACCAAAAAGTTTTCTGTGAAAGCCAAAAAACTATCGACCCGGAACAATGTAGTTTCCATCTACGTGTTCTCCCCCCTGAAGCGAGCCATCACTTCAATTAGAAAAGCCGTGTTTAGCCCGAACAACACCAACCCGTTAGCTGCGATAAATCCTGATAGGAGCCTGATATCGACCGGCAAGGTCACGTCGCCGTAACCGAGCGTTGTGAACGACACCATCGAAAAATAGAGTGCGAGCTCCAAAGTCTCAAATACCCCAAGGATCACAAAGGTTATGGCCCAAAGCCAAGTTGCAACAGTCAGTGCAGCCAACAACCACAGAGCGGTGCAAGTCAAAGCTATGATGAACCCGAATGCTGACTTACTCTTCGAAAGTCTAGGCCCGAAATGCGTCAGACCTTTGATGGCAACATCTATAAAAAAGACTTCGACGACTATCGTTAAAATGAGTAGCAGCGTGCCCAGAGAAAGTTGAAAAAACATGACCCTATCTTACTAGAAGGTCCGGACCAAGGATCCGTATGCCGCACCAAGGAAGAGAGGTTGGCCTGCGCCGCGCATCATCGTCTGATAAGTGGGTCTGTCCATTAGGTCTCTCTTGTTGATCATATTGTCTGTTTGAGGACGTGGATCAGGTGTGACCGGTCAGCCATTTCCGCAGGACGTGCTGCGCCAGTTTCAGAGTTTCATTCGACATAGGTTCGGAGTGACTGCACCGGGCGGCGCTGTAAAGCCTTGCCTTCAATTGCTTTGCTTGATCAGGGCCGGACGATTTCGAACCAGAAGGGCGGTTCTTCTATCTGGGCGAAGAAGGCTTTGATCTTGAACGGATTGCCGGACAGCTTCGCCTTGCGGCTCAGAAGCAATCTGACGATGCTGGTTTGTTTAAGGTTCAATCGGTCAAAATCCTCGCGAGAGATGGTGAGGGTTGGCGCATTTTCGTCCGTCATGCCCATCCGGTGATGCAGTGCGCCGCCCGAGACGAATAGATGCGCTGTCTCTCCTGTATCTGTCATCACCATGTTTATGGCTCGGTCGTCTTCTGCTTTGTCCGGATCCAGCCTAACCGCCATCAGATCGAAAATCATGGTCAGTGGAATGGCGCTGACAGTATCGGCATTGGCGGTGGTTGGAACGGGGAGTGGCGCGATGCCAGTTCTCAGTTCCTGTGCGCCGGTTAGATAGAAATTACGCCAAGGGCCACTTTCTGAGGCAAAGGCCATCTGTGTATAGACGTCGGCCAGTAAATTGGCAGCGTCCCGATTGCCAGGATCGGCAAAGACCAGATGGTTGAGTGCGGTCGCCGCGCGTTTCAACTGACCGTCTGCTATGTCGCTGCGTGCTTTTACAAGCAGCACATCCGCTCCGCCCGCATAGTCGACAAACTGCTGACCTTCCTGCACGGGCGTGAGCGGATCAAGATTGGCTGGATTACCGTCAAAATAGCCAAAATAGAGATTATATTGCGCGCGGCTATTGTGACTGACGGTGCCGTAATAGCCGCGATTGGCGAACTCGCTGGTCACACTGTCTGGCAAGGTGATCAGATCCGGGATTTCGTTGATCGTATATCCCTGATTGGCCAGGCGCACTGTCTGGTCATGGATGACGCGGTAGAGATCACGCTGCCCTACCCATAAATTGCGCACATCGACTTCGCCCCAGACTGGCCAATGATGTGATCCGAAAGACACGTCTGTCCGGTCGGCATAACGCTGGATGGCCATGTCGATATAGCTAGACCAGAGCCGTCCATGCCGGACCTTGGCCCCGCGCGGCGTGTAGAGATTATGCAGCGTGTGATTGATGATCTCAGCCTGCATAAAGGCGCGGTGTTCCGGGATGTAGAACATGAATTCTGACGGGGCTTCCGCGCCCTGTGTCAGCATGAATTCCATTTCCACCCCGTCGACTATATGCGTTGCAAAATTGTCTGTGATGTCGATCGTGGGAGTTACGATACCGGGTGTTCCGGTGCTGATGCCCGGACCAAGACCTGCGCCGACCATGGCGTCTGGACCTTTGGTCAGCAAACCGCCGAACATGTAGGAGGCCCGGCGGCTCATCGCATTACCCGCCAGGACATTCT
Source organism: Litorimonas sp. (assembly GCA_965205225.1). Classification (GTDB taxonomy): domain Bacteria; phylum Pseudomonadota; class Alphaproteobacteria; order Caulobacterales; family Maricaulaceae; genus Litorimonas. The sequence continues at coordinate 1,826,387 of CBDBFZ010000003.1, read as the reverse complement.
CGGAGACGGATTCCACAACGAAATTGGCGGGCGCTATGATTGGGATGTCGCCCGTGTCCGGCAAAACCCCGCATACGCCGCCATAATGGTCGACATGGCTATGGGTGAAAATGATTGCAGAGACAGGCCGCTCGCCCAGCGTATCATTGATCAGCTTCAGGGCCGCTGCCGCCGCTTCACGCGTGATAAGGGGATCGACAATGATCCATCCTGTGTCGCCTTCAATCACGGACAAGTTCGACAGGTCAAACCCGCGCACCTGATAGATACCGTCCGTCACTTTGAACAATCCGTGCATCGCATTGAGTTGCGATTGCCGCCACAGAGCGGGATGCACAGTTCCGGGCCGTTCGGTTTTCAGAAAGTCGAGGCTCTCTGGATCAAAGGTCGGTAGGGGTGAGCCTTCAGGGCCGGGAATGGGAAGGATGTCGGATGTGCCCAGAAACCCCCGTCTCGCTCGATCGAAATCCCGCTGATCGGTAAAATCAAGCCGAGCCTCTGCTTCGGCATGGGCCTGCGTGACAAATGGGCTGACCTCCTGCGCATGGGCAGGAGCCGCGATCAGAAGGAAGGCGAGTGCCCCAAATCTATTTAGCCGCAAGCGAAGCTCCTTGGTCTCGGTTGGTCCAGTCCTCTTTGATCATGTCGGCGGCCTTTTCACCGATCATGATGGACGGGGCATTAGTATTGCCGGAGACAATCTGCGGCATGATGGATGCGTCAGCGACGCGCAGACCCTCAACGCCCTGAACGCGCAGGCGCGGGTCCACAACCGCCATTTTGTCGACGCCCATTTTGCACGTCCCGACGGGGTGGTAGACCGTATCGGCGCGCGCTCGGATATCGGCGATAATTTCAGCCTCGTCGTTACTATCAGCTGCGTAGAGCGATTTGGCATTGGCGCGATCGAAAGGAGGAGCGCGTAAGATGCGCTGCAGCAGCTTCACGCCGCGAACGAGCGTGTTCAGATCGCGTTCGTCTTCGAGAAAGGCTGGGTCGATCAGGGGCGCATCCTCAGGGTTCGTGCTGGCCAATGTCACCGTGCCGCGGCTCTTCGGCCGCAGGACGCAGACATGGCAACTATAACCCAATCCCAGATGCTGCTTGCGGCCATGATCATCGACGATGGCTCTGACCATATGGAGTTGGACGTCCGGTGAAGGTTCGGACGGATCCGTATAAAGAAATCCACCTGACTCGGCATAATTGGTGGTCAGCATACCGGTCCGGTTTTTGCGGTATTTGAGAATTTCTCCGATCAGGCGGAATGTACCGCCAATCGAATTCCCCAACAGATCTTTGAGCTTAGATTTATAGCAGAGTGTGATGTCGATATGGTCGTGAAAATTTTGACCGACGCCCGGCACATGCGCGACCTGTTTGATCCCATGCGGATCAAGATTTGTTTTATCGCCGATACCGGAAAGTAATAGAAGTTGTGGAGACCCGAACGCCCCGGCCGATATGACGACTTCGCGGCATGTGCGGGCGGTGAGTGTCCGCTTTTCACCTTTTGTAATCCGGTAGCGGACACCCACAGCGCGCCCATCTTCGATCAGGATTTCTTCGCTCAGCGCGTGTTGAATAATTGTGAGATTGGGTCGATCCTCTGCCGGGTCAAGAAACGCGCGCGCGGTGCTCCACCGTTCGCCGTCCTTCTGCGTTACCTCGTAATAGCCAAGACCTTCCTGGCTTTCGCCATTGAAATCCTCATTGATCGGAATCTGAAGCTGACGACCGGCTTCGATCAGAATGTCGTTGATCTCAGCCGGGCTTCTCAAAGGCGCGACATTTAACGGCCCGCCTTGGGCGTGATAGTCACTGGCACCAGATTCGCGGTTCTGACTCTTCTTAAAATAGGGCAGGACCTCATCATAGCTCCACCCGTCTGCGCCCATCCGTGCCCAATTATCATAATCTTCGCGGTGACCGCGAATATAGATCATGGCGTTGGAACCCGAACTGCCGCCCAGCATCTTGCCGCGCGGCTGATTGCCAAGGCGATTATTCAGCTGTTTCTGCGGGACCGTTTCAAGCTTCCAGTCCCGGTCTTTAATGATCAGGTTGACAATCATCGCCATCGGAATGCGAACCGACCAATGACGATGTGTGCCGCCAGCCTCCAGCAAGAGCACAGAGACATTAGGATCTTCAGACAAACGCGCCGCGAGTGTGGCCCCAGCGGACCCAGCGCCGACGACGATATAGTCATAATTGTCAGCCATCTATTTGATGCCTGCCATGCTTTTGACTCGGACGAGCATTTTTTGCGTACCCTCAGTATAAGGCGGCATCATATCCGCCATCATTTTCTGCTTAAGCGCATGAAACAATCCGCTCGTACTCTGGTGGAAAACACCCTTCATATGGCTGAAGGTCTCAAAGCCGGCTTCACCATGGTAAGCGCCCATGCCGGACGGTCCGATACCGCCAAATCCAATACTTTCTTGACCAAAATGCCAGGCGCAATCATTGATCGTTACGCCGCCCGCATGCGTTTCGTAGAGGACCCGGTCGCGCTTCGCATCGTCATCCCCAAACCAGTACAGCGCCAGTGGTCGATCCTTGGATTGCACTGCGGCGAACTGATCTTCGAGGGTTTCTGATGGGACGATAGGCAGAAGCGGGCCGAAGATTTCCTCCTGCATGATCTTCATGTCAGGGGTTGTTTCAGTCACGACGGTCAACGGAATGCGGCGCTCCTTGGCCAATTGTTGTTTATTGTCATTGCCAGCCACACGGATTTTCGCGCCTTTATTTTCTGCGTCCTCCAGCAGGGTCTGCAGGCGGGCATAGTGAGAGTCGGCGATCACAGATGTGTAGTCGTCATTGCCCGCAAATGTCGGATACATCGCTTCAGCCTGTTTAATCATGGCATCGGAAAATGCGTCGATCCGGGCCTGAGGCATCAGAACATAGTCCGGGGCGATACATGTCTGACCCGCATTGAGAAGCTTGGACTGGACGATGCGCATGACTGTCAGATCCATCTTCGCGCTGTCATCAATAAGCACGGGCGATTTGCCGCCGAGTTCCAATGTACAGGGTACAAGATTTTCGGCTGCGGCCTTCGCGACGATTTTCCCGACATTGGTCGAGCCTGTAAAAAGCATATGATCGAAGGGAAGACGGGTGAAAGCGGTCGCAACATCCACACCGCCCGTGGCGAGATAGACGACGTCTGGCTCAAACACTTCCTCAATCATCGACTTGAACAGGGCTGAGAATTTTGGTGTATATTCGCTCATCTTGACCATGCAGCGATTGCCGGCTCCGAGCGCTCCGATTATTGGACCAGTCGCCAATCCAAGTGGATAATTCCACGGCACGACGATGCCGATCACGCCCATGGGTTGCGGGATGATCTCGTTCCAGCCAGGCTTATAGCTCAGCGATGTGGCCCGCTTACGCCGCATCATCCATTTCGGTGTCTCTTTCAGAGCATTATGAATGTCGTTGTAAGCCATAATGATATCGCCCAAGTCGGTATCGACTTTGGAGCGATGTCCGAAATCGTCCGAGATGGTTTGCTTGATGTCATTTTCATATTTTCGCAGCACATCACGGAGTGTCTCAAGCCGGGCCTTGCGAACCTCCCATGACGGGTAGGGGGCGGCATCAAATGCGTCTCTCTGTGCCTTGAACGCGGCCTGAAGCGCTTTGGCGGTTGGTGCTTTAGCATCGCCCGCCTTGGATATCGTTTTCTTCGGATTGATACGGACCATGACAGTTATCTCTTTTTCTTATCGATCGCTCTATCAGTAGCGGAAACGAAAAAGGGTCGCGAACCGGTAAGCTTGCGACCCTCCATTCAGTTCTGATGCGGCTTTAGAATTGCGTCCGCAACGTCACGCCATACTGACGCGGTGGCTCCAGGAAGGCAGAGCGAGACGCGCCCTGAACAGCGGTATTGAAGGTAATGCCGCGGGTGATTTCATCCGTGAGGTTCAGACCCCAGAACTCAATCGAGACCAGATCGTTCGGCATTGTAAATCCAACGCGCGCGTTAAACTTGGCAATACCGTCCTGATAATCGAAATCGACAGGCACAACCGCGCCGCCGACAATCGTTGATGGGTTGGTCGAGGTCCGTCGTCTGGATTGATAGTTCATATTGACGTTGGCCAGGAAGCCCCAATCCGTGTCTAGGAAATCTCCGTCATAGGTGATACCCAGAACGGACGACCATTTCGGTGCGTTGGTCAGGATGTTGTCACAGAGCAGCATTGCCGGAGCAATCGTCCCGCCTCGGTCGCAGTCCTCGCCATAGTTGGCATTGGCATAAGTCACGCCAGAATTGATAAAGACGACTTCTGATATGCGCCCGTTCAGCTCAACTTCCACACCTTTGGAAGACACGTCATCAACATTGAAGGTCTGGAATTGTGTTCCGGTGAATTCAAGCACCTGGAAATCATCCATTGTCTGATGGAAACCTGTGACATTGAAGCGGAAGCGACCATCGGCCAGTGTTTTCTTGAAGCCGAATTCCCAGGCGTCGATCAGTTCAGAGACGAATCTCGGATCTGCACCCGCTTGAGCCGCTGATGCGTCGAGGTTGAAGCCGCCCGCCTTGTAGCCATGCGTAAAGCCACCGAAGATCAACAGATCCGGATTAGGCTCCCAGGATAGTTTGGCCGTGTAGACCAGCTCATCGTCGGAGAATGTGTCGGCAAACTCCTGCGGAATGAAGGGCAGGGAGGCGAAAGCGTCCGGAATAAAACCTGAGCCAATGGCCGGAGACGCAAATGGGAAGCAGTTCAGGAAACCACCACCGCCGATCAGAGCTGGATTGGTAAGAAGACCGAGTGTAGCCGGTCCAATTGCCGCACCGAGTGCACTTATCGCGGCTCCAGAGGCGGGATCACCGGCCCCAGCCGCTGATCCCGTCGCCAGGAATGTCGCCGCTGCGAGACAGCTATTGCCTCCAACAGCCACTTGATCATACGATCCGTTCTTCGTGTCGTCCACATACCGCGCACCCAGTGTCAGGTCGACTGTATCCGTGACAGAGAAGATATTATGGGTGAAGACTGAGAAGCTTTCAGCGTCCTGCTCGAAACGATTTCTCGCATATTGGCCATTTGCCGATAATGGGGCAAACGTTGGATCGGGATTACCCAGTTGCAGCTGCTGTATGAACGCGCCTGCTCCGGCATAGAGGCTGAGGAAAGATGAAGACACAGGTCCGATAGGGAAGTTGGCAGACCCGACCAGGGCACTGTAATCCGCGCCGAGACCGAGTGTGAATTCTTCGACAATATCTTCCTGTGCGTAAAACCCACCGACCAGCCAATCCAGACGTCCGTCCATGGCTTCGCCCTGGAGGCGGGCTTCAGCTGTAAAGGTCTGAATGTCATCAAATGACATGCGGTCCTGTGCCGGGACGGTCAGCCCACCCACGGAATATTGCTGACCCGCATTGAAATCCTGCTGTGCGGAATTTCCGAGAAAATCCGAATAGGACAGGATGACGGTACCCGTCGCGCCGCCAAAATCATGGTTCAGTTCCGCCGAGAAATTATAGCTTTCGACATTGTTGATGAACTCTTGGTCGTTGAAGATCTGGGCTTCCAGAGAATCTTCAAAACCGAGGACCGGGAAACGTGCGTCGCGCTGAGCTGTCGTCAGGTTAGGACTGGCTGACAGCGTGACGGCGGCACAGCAATTTTCATCAACGTCCTGATAATCCGCGACCAACCGGAGGCTGGTTTGGTCGGTCGGCTCCCACAGCGCTTGCCCGCGCAAAACTAACCGATTGCGATTGTGACTCTCGGCATCCGGATCGACGGATGACGTCAAGAAGCCGTCGCGTTGATGGAAGGATCCGGTGGCCCGGAAGGCCAGGTTCTCGCTTGCAGGGATGTTCACTCCGCCCTGAAGATTGACCATGTTATAATTGCCGTATGTCAGGTTGGCAAAACCGCCTGTCTGATCCATTTCAGGTTTTTTGGTCCTGATGATGAGTGCGCCGGCGGTCACATTGCGTCCAAACAGTGTGCCCTGTGGGCCGCGCAGCATCTCAATGGCCTCAACGTCTACCAGCTCGCCGAGTGCGATCCCCGGGCGGGATTGATAAACACCATCAATGAAAATTCCCACGGCGGATTCTAGGCCGATATTGTTACCGGTCGTACCAACGCCGCGAATTCGGATCGACGTGCCCTGGGTCTCCGTCTGAGACGACTGGATGTTGAACCCAGGTGCGACGGAGGCGAGATCCTTGATACTCGTAATACCCTGACGTTCAAGCTGCTTGGGAGTGATAGCCGTCACTGCGATGGGAATATCCTGAATGTCTGACGCGCGCCGCGTAGCCTCGACGATAATCACGTCTTCTTCGAAACTGCTCGTGTTTGACGCATTATCATCCTGCGCAAAGGCAGCTGTTGCCAGGATGGTCGAAGTCAGAAGGGCGGCCACAATTCGGCTATAATTTTGCATGAATTTTTCTCCCTGAGCGAATTGCCGCTCATTATTGCATAGGGTGTGTTCACCCTCGAACAATCTATAGCGCAGCTTTGATCTCTGTCACGCCTAAGGCGTCTATTTGCCACATATCTGTTAAAATGCTGGGAAAGCGTTGCCAGAGAGTCACACTGACAGCGCTGTCAATGGAAATTTATTGCTCGAATCATCAATTTCTGGCGTCGATGCACAATCTGAGTGATGAACGAATGGCGTTTCTGATCCGGGATCGTTTAAGTTGGCTGCGGTTTCTGGGGTTTGAGATCGGTGAACCGACCCCGGACCAAAAGACGATTTGGCTGTTCCGTGAAAAGCTGACCCAAGAAAAGCTGACCCAAGAAAAGCTGACCCAGTCTGGTGCTTTCAAATCTCTGTTTGCCGCTTTTGAAGAGCAACTCTGCGAGCGCGGCTACAAACCCACGGGAGGTCAGATCGTGGATGCCACTTTGGTGTCAGCGCCGCGCCAACGGATGAGGAAAGAAGAGAAAGAGCGGGCCAGGGCGGGTGAAAGCGCGTCCGCTATCTGGCGCGGGCGATCCTGCCAGGGCCGCGGGCCGGATCACCATGGCCAATCTCAGCGACAAGTTCCGCTTGACTGAACCAGATCAGCTATCGCCTCAATTTCTTTAAGTTGCCAAGCCATAATATGGAGGCCTCTAAAAACCATGCATTTTGTTGTGTGATCTGATTTACTGGTTTTGGGAGGATTTTATGATGCACGCGCCTGGATTGTTTGACTTGTCGGATCATCTTGCTCGCTTATCGGCGACAGGTGATCCGCTTGAAGCGCTAGAGTGTCATGTGGACTTTGAGGCTTTCCGAACTGTTCTGATGGAAGCCCTCGGTTATGGGGTTCGCGCCAAGGGCGGTCGGCCACCCTATGATCCGGTCACGATGTTCAAGGTGCTTGTTCTGGCGTCGATGCACAATCTGAGTGATGAAGGGATGGAATTTCTGATCCGGGATCGTTTAAGTTGGCTGCGGTTTCTGAGGTTTGAGATCGGTGAACCGACCCCGGACCAAAAGACGATTTGGCTGTTCCGTGAAAAGCTGACCCAGTCTGGTGCTTTCAAATCTCTGTTTGCCGCTTTTGAAGAGCAACTCTGCAAGCGCGGCTACAAACCCACGGGAGGTCAGATCGTGGATGCCACTTTGGTGTCAGCGCCGCGCCAACGGATGAAGAAAGAAGAGAAAGAGCGGGCCAGGGCGGGTGAAAGCGCGTCCGCTATCTGGCCTGATGATCCTGCCAGGGCCGCACAGAAAGACACAGACGCACGAGCGGTGGTCAGCTATTCCAGGGCGCGAAAGACCGCAGAAGGGGAACAGGACGCAGGCCTTGTCGACATTTCCATCCCTCACTTTGGGTACAAGAACCATATCAGTATTGACCGGAAATGGCGCTTTGTCCGGGGAGAGACCTGTACCCATGCGGCCCGCTATGATGGGCACGAACTGACATCGGTTCTGGATGCCACCAACAGCTCAAAGTCTGTTTGGGCGGATACAGCTTATCGCTCAGCCAAAAACGAAGCCTGGCTGAAAGCGCAGGGCTATCGTTCAAACATCCATCGAAAGAAGCCCCGCGGTAAACCGATGGCAAAGCACATTCGGCGCGGCAATGCGACCCGCTCCTCCATCCGTGCCTGTGTTGAACATGTCTTCGGATATGAGAAAGGGCCGATGGCGATCACGATCCGCTCAATTGGCCAGGCCAGGGCCGCTGGCCGGATCACCATGGCCAAGCTAAGCTACAACTTCCGCCGCCTCGTTTTCCATGAGCGACGACAGCCCATAGCCTGATTCTGTTCAAAATCCGGATCCCCCCACTTATGCGGGCCAAAATCATGCCAAAATACGCCTGTGGACACGCATTCGTCACTCTATGAAGCCTGACCTGAGAGCCGATTATAAAATTCGCCTCTATACTGGCCCCAAAACCCTGTTCTTCGAGGTGTCCACATTCGGCGCGGCAATGCGACCCGCTCCTCCATCCGTGCCTGTGTTGAACATGTCTTCGGATATGAGAAAGGGCCGATGGCGATCACGATCCGCTCAATCGGCCAGGCCAAGGCCGCGGGCCGGATCACCATGGCCAAGCTAAGCTACAACTTCCGCCGCCTCGTTTTCCATGAGCGACGACAGCCCATAGCCTGATTCTGTTCAAAATCCGGAACCCCCCGCTTATGCGGGCCAAAATCATGCCAAAATACGCCTGTGGACACGCATTCGTCACTCTATGAAGCCTGACCTGAGAGCCGACTATAAAATTCGCCTCTATACTCGCCCAAAACCCCGTTCTTCGAGGTGTCCACCTTTTGAATAAGGATTTTCATTGTATACAGTGACTTAGATCCTATGCGGAGCCAATCAACTAGGCAAGACTCTTTTTAAATTGGACAGGCCATGATTTTTAAATTGGACAGGCCATAATATGTATGTTATGCGATTTTAAACCAAGAGATCCCTCTCCTGCAAAACAGATAAAGGTGAAAGCTGTGCCTGGACCTGGCGAAATTCGGACTGAAATCGACGACAACGATGACGGCATGATCGACCGGATCGAGTTTGACGATGACGTGGACGGCAATAGCGAACGGATCTGGTACTATGACGACGATGGCAATCTGACACGGCGGGCATGGGACAGGGATGATGATGGCACGATCGACCAGACCCTGCACTATGACACCGATGGCAATGTGACACGGCGGGAATTGGACAGGGATGATGATGGCACGATCGACCGGATCCTGCACTATGACACCGATGGCAATGTGACACGGCAGGAATTGGACAGGGATGATGATGGCACGATCGACCAGATCCAAACCTATAGCTATGATGTCAATGGCAACCGGATCCAGACCGAGTTTGATGCTGACGGCGACGGCAATACTGACCGGACCCTGAACTATGACGCCGATGGCAATGTGACACGGCTCGAATTGGACAGGGATGATGATGGCACAATCAACCGGACCCTGCACTATGACGCCGATGGCAATGTGACGCGGTGGGCATGGGACAGGGATGATGATGGCACGATCGACCAGATCCAAACCTATAATTATGATGTCAATGGCAACCGGATCCGGACCGAGTTTGATACTGACGGCGACGGCAACATTGACCGGACCCTGAACTATGACGCCGATGGCAATGTGACGCGGCGAGCATGGGACAGGGATGATGATGGCACGATCAACCGGACCCTGCACTATGACGCCGATGGCAATGTGACGCGGTGGGCACAGGACGGGGATGATGATGGCACGATCGACCAGATCCAAACCTATAGCTATGACGTCAATGGTAACCGGATCCAGACCGAGTTTGATACTGACGGCGACGGCAACACTGACCGGACCCTGCACTATGACGCCGATGGCAATGTGACGCGGCGGGCATGGGACAGGGATGATGATGGCACGATCAACCGGGCCGAAGACTATTTATATGACGTCAATGGGATCCGGATCCGGACCCGGATTGACAGGGACGGGGACGGCCATGCCGACCGGACCCTGCACTATGACACTGATGACAATCTGATCCGGACCGAATGGGACAGGGATGATGATGGCACGATCGACCGGGCCGAAGACTATTTATATGACGTCAATGGGATCCGGATCCGGACCCGGATTGACAGGGACGGGGACGGCCATGCCGACCGGACCCTGCACTATGACACTGATGACAATCTGATCCGGACCGAATGGGACAGGGATGATGATGGCACGATCGACCGGATCCTGCACTATGATGCCGATGGCAATGTGACATGGCAGGAATTGGACAGGGATGATGATAGCACGATCGACCGGATCCTGCACTATGATGCCGATGGCAATGTGACGCGGCGGGAAAATAGCACGGATGATGATGGCGCGACGGATGATGATGGCGCGACGGATGATGATGGCACCACCGACAGTATCGCTCACTACCATTATGATGAGAATGGCAATCGCACCCGGATCGATTATGACAATGGTGCGGACGGCACCATCGATCGGATCACTCACTACTATTATGATGAGAATGGCAGGAAGATCCGGGGCGAGATTGACAATGGTGCGGACGGCACCATCGACAGTATCACTCACTACTATTATGATGAGGAGGGCTGGCCGTCCCGGATCGATTTTGACGATGATGCGAACGGTACCATCGACCGGAGCCGTTTTGATGCGCAGTTCGTGGACAACTTTTACCGGGACAGCTGGATGGAGTACTACTATTATGATGGGAATGGCAATCTGATCCGGACCGAGTTTGCCGATGATGTGGTCTTTTCGCTCGACATAGACCGGATTGAGCGCTACCATTATGATGAGAATGGCAATCTTATCCTGACCGATTTTGACGATGATGCGGACGGAACCATCGACCAGCTCGATTCTGGCTATATCGACCGGAGCGAATTCGACGAGGACGGAGACGGCATTGCCGACCGGAGCGAGACCTCCGTCTATAATAAGGACGGCCGTCTGCTGCAGACCGATTTCGACGACGACAATGACGGCACCACCGACCGGATTGAGACCTACCTTTTCGATGGCACTATCCGCAATATCGCTCACTACCATTATAATCAGGATGGCAATCTGTTCTGGACCGATTTTGACGATGATGCGGACGGCAATATCGACCGGACCCATTTTGCCGATGGCCGGGACGTCCGTACCGACTGGACCGAAATCGACGACGACAATGACGGCACCACCGACCGGAGCGAGGCCTACGCCTATAATGCGTCCGGCCGTCTGCGGCGGACCTATTTCGACGACGACAATGACGGCACTACCGACCGGAGAGAGACCTACGAATATGGTGCGCGCGGCAGTCTGCAGACCTATTTCGACGACGACAATGATGGCACCACCGACCGGAGCGAAATCAGGATTCTCTGGGGCTTTGGTGGGGGTATTGTTAAGACCGACTTTGACGATGACAATGACGGTACCATCGATCGGATCTCATACACACGTTCCTATTATAATGCTGCTCAACCGAATGTCACGATAATCGAGACCGAGTTTGACGATGATGCGGACGGCAATATCGACCGGAACGAATATGACGACCACGCGGACGGCACCATCGACCGGAGCGAGACCCACACACATAATTCGGACGGCAATCTGATCCGGACCGACTTTGACGATGATGCGGACGGAACCATCGACCGGATTGAGCACCGCGCCTATAATGCGAACGGCAAGATCGACCGGCGCGACTTTGAAGATGATACGGATGGCGCCATCGACCGGATTCAGCATTACCATTATGATGAGAATGGCAGGCGGCTCCGGATGATCGAGTATGACGATGATGCGGATGGCACCATCGACAAGATCACTCACTATGACTATGATGAGTATGGCTTTCTGATCGGGCTCAGTTTTGACAGTGATGCGGACGGCACCATCGACCTTATCGTTACCTACGAGACGCGCGGCTCGAACGCCAAATCATCCGGTTCCGGCTTGAGTCAGGCCGTCTTGAGTCAAGCCGGGGCGGATCATCCTGATCCGGCCCTTGCGGACAGTTTTATATTTGCGACCCCCGCCGATCCGGCGACGTCTGTCTGGATTGAGGGCGATGGTGCGGACACGCTGAACTTTGACATGGACGACTTCAGCAGGGAAGAGGGCCGTGTCAATGGCGATGGACAGGAATATCGGAGTTTCGCGGCTGTCGGTGATGACGGTGAATCATGGTCATTCCTCGTCGATGCGGATATCATGCTGATCGATATCTGACCCGCCTGATATTTTCTGATATAAAACACGGCATAGCGGCGAGTTGACAGTCTGCCACTCAGTCAGGCACCGGATAGGAGAGGACATCAAACCATGCCCAATGACAAACCGCCCCAGATCTGGTTTGATGATGATGCGGACGGCATCATCGACCGGGTTGAGTATTATAGTTATGATGAGAATTGCAGGCGGATTGAGATCGGGTTTGACAATGATTTCGACGGCAATATCGACCGGAGGGTCCACCTGAATGCGGAGGGTCGCTGGGTGCGGGTGGAACTGGACGCGGACGATGACGGCACCATCGACCAGATCACCCACTACGCGTATGATAAGCACGGCACTCAGCGCGTGACCCTGAGGGAGGTCGATCAGGACGATGACGGCAATATCGACCGGAGGGTCCACCTGAATGCGGACGGTCGCTGGAAGCGGGTGGAACTGGATGTGGACGATGACGGCACGATCGACCGGAGCCGTCACCACACGTTTGATGATGGCGGCAACCAGGTCCGGACCGATTTCGACGATGACAATGACGGCAATATCGACCGGACGGTCCACTTCAATGCGGATGGCAGGGTGACAAGGCGAGACCGGGATAAGGATGATGACGGTATCAACGACCGGATTGAGCACTACGTCTATAATACGGATGGCAAAAAGATCCGGACCGACTTTGACGATGATGCAGACGGCATCAACGACCGGATTGAGCACTACGCCTATAATGCGGATCGCGAAGCGATCACGACCGAAATCGACGAAGACGATGACGGCACCATCGACCGGATCGAAGTCACGACTGTCCATTCCCAGAGGAGTATTGTTCAGATCGAGTTCTACGACGACGACAAAATTGACGGCGATCCCGACCGGATTGAGACCCGCTATTATACCTATACCAATGATTATGATGAGGACCACCGTCCGACCCGGACCACTTTCGAATTGGACGGTGACGGCAATATCGACCGGACCCATAGCACCATTTACAACAGGGACGGCCGCCTCGTCGACTTGACCTACGCCTACACGTATAATTCGGACGACAGGCTGATCCGGACCGACTTTGACACAGATGGGGACCGCAATATCGACCGGAGCGACTTTGACGATGATGCGGACGGCACCATCGACCGGCGCGAGACCTACGCCTATGATGAGGATAGTAATCGTACCCGGAGCGACTTTGACGATGATGCGGACGGCAATATCGACCGGAGCGACTTTGACACAGATGGGGACGGCACCATTGATCGGCGCGTGACCTACGCCTATGATGAGGATAGTAATCGTACCCGGAGCGACTTTGACGATGATGCGGACGGTAATATCGACCGGAGCGAGACCTACGCCTATGATGAGGATGGCAATATCAATCAGGTAGACTACATCTGGTATCCGGAAGGTGAGGCTGACAGATACCGTCAGGATTTAGACACTGACGGTGACGGTGATCTGGACCAGGCTGAGTATGAAAGTGCCTCTGAGTACAAAGGGGATTTTCCGAACCATGCCGGGCTTGAACTGGTCCGGCTGGGCGGGGGTAAAGGCATTGAACTGACCATCCCGGACGCGTTTGTCTTTGCGGGCGCTTCGGGGTCCCAGGTCCGGATTGAGGGCGATGGTGCGGACACGCTGAACTTTGACATGGACGACTTCAGCAAGGAAGAGGGCAGTGTCAATGTCGATGGACAGGAATATCTGAGTTTCAAGGCTAACGATGAATCATGGTCATTCCTCGTCGATGCGGATATCATGCTGATCGATATCTGATCCGCCTGACATCTTTTGATATAAAACACGGCATAGCGGCGAGTTGACAGTCTGCCACTCAGTCAGACACCGGATAGGAGAGGACATCAAACCATGCCCACCACCGAAGAAATCCGGACCGACACTGATGACAATAAAGCCCTGCCATAAGGCAGGGTTTTTTCTTGAGCACGCCAAGCCTGATTGCTTACAGAGCTTCAGCACGTCACATCTTCCCCGATATCGTCAGGGCTATCGCCCGCACGTCCATCGCAAAAAGCCACTCGGCAAACCGGTGGCAAAACACATCCGTCATGGCAAGGCGACACGCTCATCCACCCGCGCCTGCGGTGAACATGTGTTCGGGTACGGGAAAGAGCCGATGGCAATCACAATCCACTCAATCGGCCAGGCGCCAGGCCAGGGCCGCACAGAAAGACACTGACGCACGAGCGGTGGTCAGTTATTCTAGGGCGCGAAAGACCGCAGAAGGGGAACAGGACGCAGGCCCCTTGTCAAGCTTATCCATTTGCTATAACGTCCGGCTAAACAGAAAAGGTGGGAGCCATGCCTGGACCTGGTGAAATTCGGACTGAAATCGACGACAACGATGACGGCATGATCGACCGGATCGAGTTTGACGATGACGTGGACGGCAATAGCGAACGGATCTGGTACTATGACGACGATGGCAATCTGACACGGCGGGCATGGGACAGGGATGATGATGGCACGATCGACCAGACCCTGCACTATGACACCGATGGCAATCTGACGCGGCGGGAATTGGACAGGGATGATGATGGCACGATCGACCGGATCCTGCACTATGACACCGATAGCAATGTGACACGGCAGGAATTGGACAGGGATGATGATGGCACGATCGACCAGATCCAAACCTATAGCTATGATGTCAATGGCAATCGGATCCAGACCGAGTTTGATGCTGACGGCGACGGCAATACTGACCGGACCCTGAACTATGACGCCGATGGCAATGTGACACGGCTCGAATTGGACAGGGATGATGATGGCACAATCAACCGGACCCTGCACTATGACGCCGATGGCAATGTGACGCGGTGGGCATGGGACAGGGATGATGATGGCACGATCGACCAGATCCAAACCTATAATTATGATGTCAATGGCAACCGGATCCGGACCGAGTTTGATACTGACGGCGACGGCAACATTGACCGGACCTTGCACTATGACGCCGATGGAAATGTGACGCGGCGAGCATGGGACAGGGATGATGATGGCACGATCAACCGGACCCTGCATTATGACGCCGATGGAAATGTGACGCGGTGGGCACGGGACGGGGATGATGATGGCACGATCGACCAGATCCAAACCTATAGCTATGACGTCAATGGTAACCGGATCCAGACCGAGTTTGATACTGACGGCGACGGCAACACTGACCGGACCCTGCACTATGACGCCGATGGCAATGTGACGCGGCGAGCATGGGACAGGGATGATGATGGCACGATCAACCGGGCCGAAGACTATTTATATGACGTCAATGGGATCCGGATCCGGACCCGGATTGACAGGGACGGGGACGGCCATGCCGACCGGACCCTGCACTATGACACTGATGACAATCTGATCCGGACCGAATGGGACAGGGATGATGATGGCACGATCGATCAGACCCTGCACTATGACGCCGATGGCAATGTGACGCGGCGGGAAAGTGGCACGGATGATGATGGCGCGATCGACCGTATCCAGCACCGCCATTATGATGAGAATGGCAATCTGATCCGGACCGAGATTGACGGTGGTGGTGGTGGCACTATCGACCGTATCCAGCACCACCATTATGATGGGAATGGCAGGGAGGTCTGGACCGGGTTTGACGATGATGCGGACGGCACTATCGACCGGAGCGTGGCCTACACCTATCATGGTAATACTGGCAATGCTATCAAAGTCAGGTTTGACGATGACGGGGACGGCAATATCGACCGGTACGAGGGCTACCGGGTCAGCGGCGACATCTTCGAGATCCAACACTACTATTATGATGAGAATGGCAATCCCACCCGGACCGAGTTTGACAATGACGTGGACGGTACCATCGACCATATCTCTCACTACTATTATGATGAGAATGGCAGGAAGGTCCGGACCGAGTTTGACAATGACGTGGACGGTACCATCGATCAGATCAGTTACTCTTATTATAATGAGAATGGTAGGGAGGATCGGAGAGATTTTGACACTGATCTGGACGGTCTCATCGACCGGAGCTTTTTTACTAGGTATAGGGTGGAGGCCTCGGTCGGCTGGACTGAGTATTATAGATATGATGAGAATGGCAATCTGATCCGGACCGATTATGACAATGACAATGACGGCAGGATCGACCGGAGCGAACGTTACACGCTCGATGGGGACGGCAACCGGACCCGGACCGACTTCGACACTAATAATGACGGCGCCACCGACCGGGCTGAATTCGATGATAATGCGGACGGCACAACCGACCGGAGCGAGGCCTACACATATGATGCGAACGGCAGGGTGATCCAGACCGATTTCGACGACGACAATGACGGCACCACCGACCGGAGCGAGTTCGACGAGGACGGGGACGGCATCATCGACCGGAGCGAGACCTACACCTATAATGCGGGCGACCGTCTGCGGACCGATTTCGACGACGACAATGACGGCACCACCGACCGGAGCGAGTTCGACGAGGACGGGGACGGCATCGCCGACCGGAACGAGACCTACACCTATAATGCGGACGGCCGTCTGCGGACCGATTTCGACGACGACAATGACGGCACCACCGACCGGAGCGAGACCTACGCCTATAATGTGGACGGCCGTCTGCGGCGGACCGATTTCGACGACGACAATGACGGCACCGCCGACCGGAGCGAGATCTACGCCTATAATGCGTCCGGCCGTCTGCGGCGGATCGATTTCGACGACGACAATGACGGCACCGCCGACCGGAGCGAGACCTACGCCTATAGTGGTGCGCCCGTCCGTCTGTGGACCTATTTCGACGACGACAATGACGGCACCAACGACCGGATCGAAATCAGGACTTTCCAGGGGAGGATTGTTCAGAACGAGTTTGACGATGACGCGGACGGTACCATCGACCGGCGCGAGACCCGTCATTATAACTATAGCGATAGTTATGATAGGGGCTACGATCCGATCCGGACCATTTTCGACGACAATGCGGACGGCCTTATCGACCGGATCACTACCACCACTTACAACAGGGACAGCCGCCTCGTCGACGTGACCTACGCCTACACGTATAATTCGGAGGGCAGGCGGATCCGGACCGACGTCGACATCAGCGCGGACGGCAACATCGATCGGGTCGACTACATATGGTATCCGGGAGGTACGGCTGACAGATACCGTCAGGATTTAGACATTGACGGTGACGGTGATCTAGACAAGGTTGAGTATGGAGGCGACGATGATTATAGCGGGGATTTTCCGAACCATGCAGGGCTTGAACTGGTCCAGCTGGGCGGGGGTGACGGCGCCACTGATCTGACCATCACGGACGCATTTGTCTTTGCGGGCGATCCGGCGACGCCGGTCTGGATCGAGGGAGATGTTGAGGACACGCTGCGCTTCGACATGGACAACTTCAGGGAAGGGGACCGTGTCAATGTCGATGGAGAGGAATATCGGAGTTTCGCGTTCAAGGCTGACGGTGATGACGGTGATGACGGTGAATCATGGTCATTCCTCGTCGATGCGGATATCATGCTGATCGATATCTGATCCGCCGGGAGAGGCGGATTCGCTCTTAATCGAGGCGGGCGCATAGGAACAGGACATGGCGGCTGACCCGACAGCCTGACACTTCCCCGTCAGGTAACCGAAGGAGAGGATATAAAATTATGACCAATGACAAGCCGACCCAGATCGATTTCGACGATGATGCGGACGGCGAAATTGATCGGAGTGAGTACTATAGTTATGATGAGAATTGCAGGCTGATCGAGATCGGGTTTGACAATAATTTGGACGGCAATATCGACCGGAGGGTCCACCTGAATGCGGACGGTCGCTGGGAGCGGGTGGAACTGGACGCGGACGATGACGGCACCATCGACCAGATCACCCACTACGCGTATGATGAGGACGGCACTCAGCGCGTGACCCTGAGGGAGGTCGATCAGGACGATGACGGCACCATCGACCAGATCGAGCATTATTGCTATGATGAGAATGGCAGGCAGATCAAGATCAAGTTTGACGATGATGCGGACGGCAATTTCGACCGGACGGTTTCCCTGAATGCGGAGGACGGTCGCTGGGAGCGGGTCGATTTCGACGATGATGGTGACGGCAAGATCAACCGGAGCGAGGTGTACAAGTTTAAAGAGGGCCGGCGGAGCGAGACCGAGTTCTACGACAATGGTGACCAAATAATCCACCGGAGAGAGATCTACACTTACGATGAGAGCGGCAACCGGACCCGGATCGATTTCGACGACGACAATGACGACATGATTGACCGGAAGGCCCATCTGAATGCGGACGGTCGCTGGGAGCGGGTGGAACGGGATGTGGACGATGACGGCACCATCGACCTGATCAATCACTATACGTTTGATGACGATGGCACCCGGAGCCTGACCAAGACCACCTTCGACACTGACGGGGACGGCACCATCGACCGGACGGTCCACTTCGATGCGCATGGCAGGGTGACAAAGCGAGACTGGGATGCGGATGGTGACGGCATCATCAACCGGATCGAGTTCTATCATTATGACGAAAGAGACCGGCTGACCCGGACCGAGTTTGACGATAATGCTGACGGCCTTATCGACCGGATCAAGTACTATCGTTATGACGAAAGAGACCGGCTGACCCGGACCGATTTCGACTACAACAAAGACGACCTTACTGACAGGTCCGAGTTCGACGACAACAATGACGGCACCGCCGACCGGAGCGAGACCTACGCTTATAATGCGTCCGGCCGTCTGCTGCGGACCGATTTCGACGACGACAATGACGACACCACCGACAGGAGCGAGTTCGACGAGGACGGGGACGGCATCGCCGACCGGAGCGAGATCTACGCCTATAATGCGTCCGGCCGTCTGCTGCGGACCGATTTCGACGACGACAATGACGACACCACCGACAGGAGCGAGTTCGACGAGGACGGGGACGGCATCGCCGACCGGAGCGAGATCTACGCCTATAATGCGTCCGGCCGTCTGCTGCGGACCGATTTCGACGACAACAATGACGGCACCGCCGACCGGAGCGAGACCTACGCCTATAATGCGGACGGCCGTCTGCTGCGGACCGATTTCGACGACGACAATGACGACACCACCGACAGGAGCGAGTTCGACGACAACAATGACGGCACCGCCGACCGGAGCGAGACCTACGCCTATAATGCGAACGGCCGTCTGCTGCGGACCGATTTTGATGACAACAATGACGGCACCGCCAACCGGAGCGAGACCTACGCCTATAGCGAGACCTACACCTATAGTGGTGCGCCCGTCCGTCTATGGACCTATTTCGACGACGACAATGACGGCACCAACGACCGGATCGAAATCAGGACTTTCCAGGGGAGGATTGTTCAGAACGAGTTTGACGATGACGCGGACGGTACCATCGACCGGCGCGAGACCCGTCATTATAACTATAGCGATAGTTATGATAGGGGCTACGATCCGATCCGGACCATTTTCGACGACAATGCGGACGGCCTTATCGACCGGATCACTACCACCACTTACAACAGGGACAGCCGCCTCGTCGACGTGACCTACGCCTACACGTATAATTCGGAGGGCAGGCGGATCCGGACCGACGTCGACATCAGCGCGGACGGCAACATCGATCGGGTCGACTACATATGGTATCCGGGAGGTACGGCTGACAGATACCGTCAGGATTTAGACATTGACGGTGACGGTGATCTAGACAAGGTTGAGTATGGAGGCGACGATGATTATAGCGGGGATTTTCCGAACCATGCAGGGCTTGAACTGGTCCAGCTGGGCGGGGGTGACGGCGCCACTGATCTGACCATCACGGACGCATTTGTCTTTGCGGGCGATCCGGCGACGCCGGTCTGGATCGAGGGAGATGTTGAGGACACGCTGCGCTTCGACATGGACGACTTCAGGGAAGGGGACCGTGTCAATGTCGATGGAGAGGAATATCGGAGTTTCGCGTTCAAGGCTGACGGTGATGACGGTGATGACGGTGAATCATGGTCATTCCTCGTCGATGCGGATATCATGCTGATCGATATCTGACCCGCCTGATATTTTCTGATATAAAACACGGCATAGCGGCGAGTTGACAGTCTGCCACTCAGTCAGGCACCGGATAGGAGAGGACATCAAACCATGCCCACCACCGAAGAAATCCGGCCCGACACTGATGACAATAAAGCCCTGCCATAAGGCAGGGTTTTTTCTTGAGCACGCCAAGCCTGATTGCTTACAGAGCTTCAGCACGTCACATCTTCCCCGATATCGTCAGGGCTATCGCCCGCACGTCCATCGCAAAAAGCCACTCGGCAAACCGGTGGCAAAACACATCCGTCATGGCAAGGCGACACGCTCATCCACCCGCGCCTGCGGTGAACATGTGTTCGGGTACGGGAAAGAGCCGATGGCAATCACAATCCACTCAATCGGCCAGGCGCCAGGCCAGGGCCGCGGGCCGGATCACCATGGCCAATCTCAGCGACAAGTTCCGCCGCCTCGTTTCCATGAGCGACGACAGGCCGTAGCCTGACTCCGCCCAAAATCCAGAAACCCCCGCTTATGCGGGCCAAAATCATGCCAAAATACGCCTGTGGACACGCATGCGTCGCTCTATGAAGCCTGACCTGAGAGCCGACTATAAAATCCGCCTCTATACTGGCCCCAAAACCCCGTTCTTCGAGATGTCCAAGTTCGCCGAGTGATTGCGTTTCTATCTCAAGAGTCGACGCCATTTCCCAGCTTCTACGCAAAAACAGCCAAAACCTCTTGAGCTCTCGCCAGTGATTGGTAGCTGCGAACCGACCTGATCTCTTGCGAATGTTGCATGGGACCGCGAAAGGTCAGATATGAGCGGCCATCACCACGACCCTGCCAATTCCAGCCATGATCATAACCATCATGGTCATAGTCACGCCCCGACCGTGAATGAGTCCAACCGCCGCCGAGTCGGTATCGCCGTTATTCTGACAGGCCTGTTCGTAATGGTCGAAATTGTCGGCGGCATGATATCCGGGTCCTTGGCTCTGATTGCCGACGCGGGGCATATGGTGATCGATTTCGCCGCGCTGGCAATGGCTTGGGGCGGATTTGTGATCGCTCAGCACCCCGCGACGCGGCGGCTTACATTCGGTTATGATCGATTCTCGATCCTGGTGGCTTTCGTAAACGGGTTGACACTTTTTGCCGTGGCGGGATGGATCGTCTGGGAAGCGTTTGGACGGCTGAGATATCCCGGCGAAATTCTGGCGGGTCTCATGTTATGGGTTGCCATTGCCGGGCTTCTGGTAAATCTGGCAGTGTTTCAGATCCTCCGGGGGGCCGATACGCACAACCTCAATGTTCGCGGCGCAATGCTGCATGTGCTGGGTGATCTGCTGGGAAGCGCGGCGGCAATCCTGGCTGCTTTGACCATAATGGCGACAGGCTGGGTCGCAGCTGACCCAATCCTGTCAGTTCTGGTGGCGCTGCTGATCCTGAAGTCGGCTTGGGGGCTGGTGAAGGAGAGTGCGCATATTCTGCTCGAAGGTGCCCCAGAGGGCATCGATACTGACGTCATAGCCGCGGATCTGGTCAGGTCTGTCGAAGGGTTGCAATCGGTCGAACATGTGCATGCTTGGTGCATTACCCCGGAACGGCCGATGTTGACGTTGAATGCCTATGTCGAAGACGGTGTGCGGCTTGCGCCTGTCAACCGGGCGATCAAGGCGCGGCTGGTCGACACGTTCGGAATCGATCACGCGACAGTAGATGTCATGCGGCGCGACTAGGTAACGGGCTCATAAAATTCGCACCATAGTCTGACAGAGGCGATTTTGATAAGAGCCATGACGTTTGATCCTGTTTTTTCATGGCGTGTCGCGATACGCCGGAACGATTTCTTGAGCCGTCCATAAGACCCGGCGGGACAAGAGGTTTTTGCAACCTATATCGAAGCCTTATCGGGTGTGCTGGGCGGCGCGCTAAAGAGGTGAGGCTAGAATTGTCTGGACGCGTCAGGTAGAGCACGCCTGTATGAGATATATTATTGACCTCGCCATTCTTTGCTTTGCCATCTCGTTGAGCGGATGCGCCATACACGATCCAGTGTCTCTGGACCAACTCACCAGTCCCGAGGACAGTCTCGCAGATCGGGGCTGGACCCTGATCTGGGCAGACGACTTCGATGGAGACACACTCGATCGGACCAAATGGGCGCCGGAAGTGTCCTGCTGGGGCGGCGGAAACGCGGAGCGTCAATGCTATGTTGATCGTTTTGAGAATGTCCGTGTGGAAGACGGCTATCTCCGCCTTAAAGCGGCTCCGGGTGAGCATTCCGGACCGAGCGTACATATGGAACATCCGGATTATCCGGGAGACACCGTCACGCAGCCCTACACGTCTGGCAAGGTCAGAACGCGAGATCTTGCATTCTGGACCTATGGCCGGATTGAAGGGCGGATGAAGCTTCCGACCGGGCAGGGGGCTTGGCCAGCCTTCTGGATGATGCCGCAATATAGCGTGCATGGCGGATGGCCCTTATCGGGTGAAATCGATATTATGGAAGCCGTCAATCTCGGCGCGCCTTGCAATGAGTGTGAAGGCGGGACGATTGAAAACCGGTCCTCCGGCGCCATTCATTTTGGCAAGCGCTCGCCTGACAATAGGCATGTCGACAAACGGCGGGCGCTGACGGCGCAACCAGGACAGGCCGGGCCACCGCGCGAACAGTTTCATATCTATGCCGTGGAATGGGGCGAAGGCCGTATCGACTGGTTCGTCGACAATGAACGCTTCTACAGCGTCGCCTCAGATAACTGGTTCACGGACAGCATTACAAAAGCGGAGGACCCGAACGCGCCTTTCAATGAGGATTTCTATGTGATGCTGAATTTCGCTGTCGGTGGCCGATGGCCGGAAGGGGCCAATGTAGGCGGTATAGACGCTGGCACCTTCCCGGCAGAGATGATCGTGGACTATGTCAAAGTCTATCAATGCGCCGCGGAGCCGGACAGGGGGCGAGCCTGTATGGCAGCGGGCTGATGAAAGTCCTGATCGCTGGCGGGGGTATCGGTGGGCTAACCACCGCGCTGAGTTGCGCACATTTCGGGCATGATGTTATTGTGCTGGAACAGGCGGATGTCTTTGACGACGTTGGGGCGGGAATTCAAGTGCCGCCCAATGCGATGAAGGTTTTCCGGGCGCTCGGTCTGGCGGATCGGATTGGCCGTGATGCGGTTGAGCCGACCGATATACAGGCGCGTATGGGCCGTAGCGGACGAACAGTTTTCACGGTTCCGCTTCGCTCGCAGAGCCATAAGCGCTGGGGCGCGACCTATCTACATCTTCACCGCGCGGACTATATCGCCGCTTTGCATGATAGCCTGTCGACCGACTCTAGCGCGCAGCTGCGATTAGGTGCGACTGTCGCCAATATTGAACAGGATGAGACGTCTGTCAGCGTTACGCTGAACGACGGATCGACCGAGACGGGTGATTTACTCATTGGTGCGGACGGAATCCACTCGGTCGTAAGAGAATGGAAGTTGGGACCTGACCAACCGGTTTTCACCGGTAATGTGGCGTGGCGCGCGACTGTGCCGATCAATCTGCTAGGCGCAAATGCGCCAGACCCGACGGCCTGTGTCTGGATGGGGTCCGGTCGCCATGCTGTGACTTATCAGCTACGGTCTGGGCAGATGGCAAATTTTGTCGGCGTGGTTGAACGCAATGAGCCTGTTGGAGAGGGCTGGTCAGAGCAAGGCAGCAAGACAGAGGCGCTGTCGGATTTTGCTGGCTGGCATCCGGTCATCACGCGCTTGATCGACGCGGTTCCGGATGACACTCTCTTCCGCTGGGCACTTTATGATCGACCGCCGCTTGCGCGTTGGACAGATGGGCGTGTGGCCCTGCTCGGGGATGCTGCGCATCCCATGCTACCTTTTCTGGCCCAGGGTGCGGCCATGGCCGTCGAGGATGCGTGGGTGCTGGCGACCGCGATCAGCGATCCAGGTCGGTCACTTCAAGATGCGCTGAAGATCTACGCGGCACAGCGACTGCCGCGAACGTCACGCGTACAGGCGAGGTCACGGGCCAATGCGAAGACATTTCACAAACGAACACTGCCTGCGCAGGTGATGACTTATGGTCCGATGTGGCTGGCGGGTCAGGTCGCGCCGTCAATTATCCGCAGTCGGTTGGATTGGCTCCATGGGCATGACGTGACCACAGGCTAGGTTCAGGACTCATTAAATCCAATATGTGACGATGACTGTGATTGTGATTGCGGCCATGAAGATGTCGGCCCGTCGATCATATCATGTTGCAATGCCTCGCCAATCTTTGAGCCGCCCGAACATGGTTTCGACCTTATGGCGTTGTTTATACTGTATTTTACAGAATGAAGCGGGAGAGTTTCGTCCCTTTCGCGGCGGAATGCAGGCCGTGATACCTTTAGCCCTTAGGGCCGCAGGATAATCATCAGAGTCATAGCCCTTATCACCGATCAGTGTGATGTCCGGCCCATCGGGCAGAACAGCATAACCGCGTTCGACGGGGGACGACCGACAGGGTCGCTGATACGACCGAAAGGAATGCCGAGTCGATGTGCTTCGCGTGCTGTGTCGTGGATGATGTACTGCTGCTTGAGTTTCGGCACAGGGAGGCTTCGACATCACCATAGGAAGAACAAAGCGCAAGCAAAACTCAGCCTGATAGGTTTCGGCCAGTGCCGCGACTCGCGCGGCAAAGATAGCTGTATAAGGAGAACGGAAGGACAGATATTAATGCAGAACCTGATTGGATGGTCCGTTTCCGGTCGGCGTCATTGGCGGTATAAAAATCGAGCTGTCCGGGCGTCGTCACGGCGAACACCGATATGTGTCAGACGGCCCTCCAGATAGTGCAGCCGATCCAGCCCCAATATCATTCACCGCCATAATGGATCATCCCGCCCTGGTAATGGCCGAGCGCGCGCAACCGGGCGTCGGCCGCTTCAATACTGGTTGCAGACGGTTGCGGTGAGAGTTGGACGATCAGTCCAGCCTTGTTTGCCAGACGCATGGCATCAACTTCGGCATAGCGCGCCAGCGCCGCTCGCTCAGGCGCTGCACCATCACTGTGCGGGCAATCATGTGGGTCATAAGGTCGATATCGTACTGCGCCTCAAGCGCTGGCAGCACGGAGCTCAGAAGTTGGGAATAGGGATAGCTTGGATCGAGAAAGACCTCAACCTTTGGAAAATCGCGACATTTCGCCTCGCGCCGGGCTCAAAATCCGTTCCACTAAGCGCGATATGATGTAGGACTTGACGCTCATGAACCATCCATGACCGCTGGCAATGCGCAGGACAAGGGTGGAGGTCAAGTCTGCAAACGGCTAGGCACATGCACGAAGTCATAAACGAAAACCCTTAGGAGCCCCCATGAGTCTGCCAAAAACCTATAAGAGCCTGATCTCGACCGTCACTGAAGACAGTCAATTACGGATGGAAATGGTTGAAAAACCGATGCCAGTCCCAAAATCCGATCAAGTTCTGATCCGGGTCGAAGCCGCACCAATCAATCCATCTGATCACGGCGTTATGTTCGGTTATTCCGACATGACCGATGCGTCCAATAATGGCGACGTTCTGGTTGCCCCCGTGCCGCCTATGGGCATGCGCATGATGAAGGGTCGCCTCGGTCAGGCTCTGCCGATTGGCAATGAAGGGGCGGGAACAGTTGTGGCCGCAGGCGACAGCGATGCGGCGCAGGCCCTGATAGGCCGCACGGTTGCGGCGATGGGCGGCGGCATGTATACACAATACCGCGCAGTGCCAGTCATGCAGGTCCTGCCTTTGAACGAAGGCAATACCGCCCGCGACGGTGCGTCGTCCTTTGTGAATCCGCTGACGGCGCTCTGCTTTCCCGAAACAATGCGCAATGAAGGCCACACAGCGATTGTGCATACGGCGGCAGCGTCCAATCTCGGTCAGATGCTGGTTAAGATCTGCAAGGCTGACAGAGTGCCGCTGGTCAATATCGTTCGAAAGGACGAACAGGTTGCTCTTCTGAAAAACATTGGCGCAACTCATGTGATCAATTCGTCGCATGATGATTTCATGGCGCATCTGATCGACGCGGTTCATGAAACCGGCGCCACGCTGGGCTTTGACGCGACGGGCGGCGGACGGCTTGGATCCGATATTCTGACAGCGATGGAAGGTGCGGCCGCGCGGACGCCGGGGGCCTATTCAATCTATGGCTCGATTCATCACAAACAAGTCTATCTCTACGGCGCGCTGGATCCATCACCGACGATGCTGACTCGCGGATATGGTATGGCTTGGGGTGTTGGCGGTTGGCTGCTGCCAAACTTCCTGGCCAAGGCTGGCATGGAAATGGCGATCCGTCTGCGCAAACGCGTTGCGGACGAGCTGACCACGACATTCGCCAGTACCTATACGGACGAAATCAGCCTTGCTGATACGCTTAAGGCCGATATTGTCGGACGCTATAATGCCAAGCGGACCGGCGAAAAATTCCTCATCAATCCGCAGCTCTAACTCTGTGAAGCCGCTCATCGCTCAACGCATTCTCGTCACGGGCGCAAGCTCGGGGCTGGGGCATGCGCTGGTGCTGAAATTGGCGGGTGAGGGCGCGCAGGTCGTCGCCACGGCACGGCGTGGAGACCGTCTGCAGGACCTCGCAGATGCTCATTCGGGCATAGAGCCGCGCGTGCTTGACTTGATGGACGCCAAGGCCATCGCTGACTTTTGTTCATCCATCGGATCGCTCGACGGCATGGTGCTCAATGCCGGAATCACATCGGTTGAGCCCTTTCTTGACGGGACCGACCAGTCTGATGCTGCGATGGTCGAAACCAACATCATGGCGAATGTGCGTATAGCCCGCGCTCTGTTTGTGCCGCTGAAGGGCGGCCGGATCGTGCTTGTCGGTTCGCTCGCGGGGTTGATCGCCTTGCCTTATCAGGCTGTCTATTCCGGGACAAAAGCTTTCATCCAGAATTTCGGCCTGGCCCTGCGCACCGAGTGGGACGGTGACATCAGTGTCGGTGTTTTTGCGCCGGGCGGAATCAAGACGGAAATGACTGAGATCGAGGCCTTGTCAAACTTACAGGGCGCGCTCGCCGATGTGGATTCCATAGCCGACGATCTGCTCAGATTTTACCGATCAGACAGAGCCCTTCGCGTGCCAGGCACATCAAACCGCGTGGCTGCCCTCGCAGCCAAGTACCTGCCGCGACCGCTGCTCTCAAAACTGATGAAGCGCGTCTACAAGCCCTAGATCATTGTCTCAGTGGCAAGGATCAGCATATTATTGAGTGCTTCCACGCCATCGCTTTCAACCCGTAGCCCTAACAAGCCGCAACCCTGACCAACCAAAACGGCAAAACAACTGTCGCTACAAACAATTTGGCAATACTGGGCGACTATGTTAGAATGGATGCGCTGATGTGTCAGAATGCGTAGCTTATTGGCCCACAGTGCTTTTTAAACGGGCAACATCAGGCGATGTTACCGTCAAACAGCATGCCGCTTGGGAAATGCGGCGTAAATTGCAATCCAACATGGCTTCGAGCCCGCATACGGGAAGGAGAACAGACAATGGCAGAAGAAATCCGGACCCCGATCGACACTGACGGGGACGGAACCATCGACCGGATCGAGATCGACACTGACGGGGACGGCAATGTCGACCGGATTGAGTTTGACACTGATGGGGACGGCACAACCGACCGGAGCGAGGCCTATACTTACAACGAGGACGGTAACCGGACCCGGACCCGCTTCGATGATGACGCGGACGGCAATTTCGATCGGATTGAGTTCGACTTTGAGGCGGACGGCAATATCAACCAGACCCGCTTCGACGACGATGATGACGGAACAACCGACCGGACCGAGTTCTACACCTATAATTCGGACGGCAACCGGATCCGGACTCGCTTTGACGACGATGGTGACGGCACCATCGACCGGAGCGAGACCTACATCTATGACGGGGACGGCAACCGGATTCGGACTCGGTTCGATGACGACAATGACGGCAATATTGACCGCATAGCCTTTGACGATGACGGCGACGGCACTCCCGACCGGCGCGAGGCCTATACTTACGACGAGGACGGTAACCGGACCCGGACCCGCTTCGACGATGACGCGGACGGCAATTTCGACCGGAGTAAGACCGACTTTGACGCGGACGGCAATATCGACCATATCCGCTTTGACGATGACGATGACGGCACAAACGACCGGAGCGAGTTCTACACCTATAATTCGGACGGTGGCCTGATCCGGACCCGCTTCGACGATGACGCGGACGGCAATTTCGACCGGAGTGAGTTCGATTTTGACGCGGACGGCAATATCAA
The DNA here is from genome assembly GCA_965205225.1 of Litorimonas sp. Lineage (GTDB taxonomy): Bacteria > Pseudomonadota > Alphaproteobacteria > Caulobacterales > Maricaulaceae > Litorimonas. Next base: position 1,797,778 of record CBDBFZ010000003.1, on the reverse strand, counting down.
CCAGACCCGCTTCGACGACGATGATGATGGCACAAACGACCGGACCGAGTTCTACACCTATAATTCGGACGGCAATCGGATCCGGACTCGCTTTGACGACGATGGTGACGGCACCATCGACCGGAGCGAGACCTACATTTATGACAGGGACGGCAATCGGACCCGGACTCGGTTCGATGACGACAATGACGGCAATATTGACCGCATAGCCTTTGACGATGACGGCGACGGCACTCCCGACCGGAGCGAGGCCTATACTTACGACGAGGACGGTAACCGGACCCGGACCCGCTTCGACGATGACGCGGACGGCAATTTCGACCGGAGTGAGACCGACTTTAACGCGGACGGCAATATCGACCATATCCGCTTTGACGATGACGATGACGGCACAAACGACCGGAGCGAGTTCTACACCTATAATTCGGACGGTAACCGGACCCGGACCCGCTTCGACGATGACGCGGACGGCAATTTCGACCGGAGTGAGTTCGATTTTGACGCGGACGGCAATATCAACCAGACCCGCTTCGACGACGATGATGATGGCACAAACGACCGGACCGAATTCTACACCTATAATTCGGACGGCAATATCAACCAGACCCGCTTCGACGACGATGATGATGGCACAAACGACCGGACCGAATTCTACACCTATAATTCGGACGGCAACCGGATTCGGACCCGGTTCGATGACGACAATGACGGCAATATTGACCGCATAGCCTTTGACGATGACGGCGACGGCACTCCCGACCGGAGCGAGGCCTATACTTACGACGAGGACGGTAACCGGACCCGGACCCGCTTCGACGATGACGCGGACGGCAATTTCGACCGGAGTGAGACCGACTTTGACGCGGACGGCAATATCGACCATATCCGCTTTGACGATGACGATGACGGCACAAACGACCGGAGCGAGTTCTACACCTATAATTCGGACGGTAACCGGACCCGGACCCGCTTTGACGATGACGATGACGGCAATTTCGACCGGAGTGAGTTCGATTTTGACGCGGACGGCAATATCAACCAGACCCGCTTCGACGACGATGATGATGGCACAAACGACCGGACCGAATTCTACACCTATAATGCGGGCAGCGTCCTGATCCGGACTCGCTTTGACGACGACGGCGACGGCACAGCCGACCGGACCGAGACCTTTATTTATGCCGCGGACGGTGCCCGGATCCGGACCGACTTGGATGACGACAATGACGGCATCATTGATCGGGCCGGGTTTGACGACGACGGGGATTTCAATTTCGACCGGATCGAGACCTACACATTCGGTATGAGAGGCAACCTGTTCCGAACCCGTTTCGATGACAATGCGAACGGCACAATCGACCGGATCGAGACCTACTCCTATGACGAGAACAACAAGCTGATCCGGACCGATTTCGACGATGACGCGGACGGCACCACCAACCGGAGTGAGCGTTACACGCTCAACGAGGGCGGCACCCGGATCATCCGGACCGACTTCGACGACGACGGGGACGGCGCCGTTGACCGGATCGAGACCTACACGCGCGATACGCTCGGCAGGGTGATCGCGACCCGTTTCGACGACAATGCGGACCTCACTGGCGACCGGATCGAGGAATATAGCTATGACGATAATAACAGGCTGATCCGGACCGATTTCGACGATGACAATGACGGCACAACCGACCGGAGCGAGGCCTACATCTATAACGGGGACGGCAACCGGATCCAGACCCGTTTCGATGACGGCAATGACGGCAATATTGACCTCATCACCTTCGATGATGACGCGGACGGCACCATCGACCGGAGCGAGGCCTACGGATATGACGGGAACGGCAACCTAACCTATATGGCGTTCGACCACGACAATGACGGCAATATCGACCAGGCCACATTTATTACTTACAATGCGAACGGCACCCAGACCCATACCACGTTCGATGACGACGATGACGGCAATACCGACCGGAGGGAGTACTCCTCGTTTGATGCGCAGGATAGGTTGATCTGGGCCGGGTTCGACGATGATTCGGACGGCTTCCCCGAACGGGTCGAGGACTACACGGATGACGGCACTGGTCGCCTGACCCGGACCGGGTTCGACGTGAATGATGACGGTACCATCGACCGGACTGAGACCTATGCTTACGACGAGAGTGGCAGGCTGATCCGGACCGAGTTCGACGACGACTATGACCGGATCGAGGAATACATGATCAGTAATGACGGCTCCCTGACTCGGACTGGGTTCGACTCCGATGGGGACGGCACCATCGACCGGAGCGAGGCCTACATCTATGACGGAAACGGCAATCTGACCCAAACCCGGTTCGATGACGATAATGACGGCGATATTGACCGCATCGCCTTCGACAATGACGGTGACGGCACGCCCAACCGGATCAATCACTACACCTTTGATGACGACGGCACTCGGAGCGTGACCCGGACCGACTTTGACCTGGACGATGACGGCAATATCGACCGGACGGCCCACCTGAATGCGGACGGTCGCTGGGAACGGGTGGAACTGGATGTGGACGATGACGGCAATATCGACCGGATCGATCACTACACCTTTGCTGCGGATGGCACCCGGAGCCTGACCCGGACCGCGTTCGACACTGACGGCGACGGTACTCCCGACCGGAGCGAGGCCTATATCTATGACGGAAACGGCAACCGGATCCGGATCGACTTTGATGATGACAATGACGGCACCATTGACCGGATCGGGTTCGACGCCGACGGGGACGGCATCATCGACCGGATCGGGCGCGCCATAGTTGATGATGAGGACATGCTGACCCGAATCGATTTCGACGACGATAACGACGGTACAATTGATCGGGCCGAGTTCGACGAGGACGGAGACGGCAGGATCGAACGGAGCGAGACCTACAGCTATGACGATGATAACAGGCTGAGCCAGACCGATTTCGACGATAACGCGGACGGCAATATCGAACGGAGCGAGACCTACAGCTATGACGATGATAACAGGCTGAGCCAGACCGATTTCGACGACAATAATGACGGCACAACCGACCGGAGGGAGCGTTACACGCTCAACGAGGGCGGCAACCGGATCCGGACTGATTTCGACGATGACGGGGACGGCACAACCGACCGGGCTGAGCACTATTTTTATGATTCGAACAACAGGCTGATCCGGACTTGGTTCGACGACACAGGGGACGGCAGGATCGAGCGGGCCTGGTTCGATGACGATGGGGACGGCACCACTGACCGGACCGAGACCTTTATTTATGCCGCGGACGGCGCCCGGATCCGGACCGACCTGGATGACGACAATGACGGCATCATCGACCGGGCCGGGTTCGACACTGACGGTGATTTCAATTTCGACCGGATCGCGACTTACACCTATGATTCGGACGGCAACCTGATCCAGACCGACTTTGACGATGACAATGATGGCACAACCGACCGGAGCGAGTTCGACGACGATGGTGACGGCACAACCGACCGGAGCGAGATCTACAGCTATGACGATAATAACAGGCTGAGTCAGACCGATTTCGACGACGACAATGACGGCACGTCCGACCGCAATGAGGTCTATTTGTATGATGTGAACGGCAACGTGTCCCGGACCCGGTTCGACGATAACGCGGACGGCAATATCGACCGGAGCGAGGCCTATAGCTATAATTCGAACGGCATACTGCGCGAGACCCGGTTCGACGATGACGGGGACGGCTTTGACGACCGGACGGACTTTGACGATGACGGGGACGGCACAATCGACCGGAGCGAGCGTTACACGCCCGACGGGGATGGCAGACGGATCCGGGCCGATTTCGACGATGATGGTGACGGCACAACCGACCGGAGCGAGGCCTACACCTATGATTCGGACGACCTTATCGACCGGACCCGGTTCGATGACGACAATGACGGCACCATCGACCGGATCGGGTTCGACGAGAACAGGGATGGCGTCATCGACCTAATTTGGTTCGACGACACAGGGGACGGCAGGATCGAACGGGCCGGGTTCGACGATAATGCGGACGGCACCATCGACCGGACCGAGACCTTCATTTATGACGCGGACGGTGCCCGGATCCGGACCGACCTGGATGACGACAATGACGGCATCATCGACCGGGCCGGGTTCGACGCCGACGGGGATTTCAATTTCGACCGGATCGAGACTTACACCTATGATTCGGACGGCAACCTGATCCAGACCGACTTTGACGATGACAATGATGGCACAACCGACCGGACCGAAGCCTACACGCTCGACGGGAACGGCATCTGGACCCGGACCGCGTTCGATGACGACAATGACGGCGCCATTGACCGGATCGAGTTCGACGACGACGGGGACGGCATCTCCGACCGGAGCGAGAGCTACATGTACAACTCGAATGGCAACCTGCTCCGGACCAACTTCGACGATGACGGGGACGGCACCATCGACCGGTACGAGGTCTCTATGTATAATCCGAGCGGCACCCAGCGGATCTTCACCAGTTTCGACGACGACGATGACGACTTCATCGACCGATACGAAGAATATGCATATGATTCAAACGGCAGGCTGAGCCGGACCGGGTTCGACGATGACAATGATTCCCTTATCGACCGGAGCGAAACCTACACATATAATTCGGCCGGCACCCTCCTGACCCGGACCAGTTTCGACGACGACGCGGACAGTGACACTGACCGGTACGAACTTTACTTATATGATTCGACCGGCGAGTTGATCGGGATCGATTTCTACGATGACGATGACGACACCCGCGACCGGTACGAGAATTACAGATATGATGGGAACGGCAGGGTGATCCGGACCGACTTCGACGACGATGGGGCCGGCGGGGCCGACCGGAGCGAGAGCTATAGGTACGACTCGGATGGCAACCTGTTCTTGACCAGGTTCGACGACGACCTTGACGGCGTTGTCGACCGGGTCGAGGCCTATTCCTATGACAGGAACAACAGGCTGATCCGGACCCGGACCGCAGTCGATGACGACAATGACGGCGTCATTGACCGGACCGAGTTCGACGATGACGGGGACGGCAATATCGACCGGACCGAGTTCTACACCTATAATTCGGACGGCGTCCTGATCCGGACCCGCTTCGACGATGACGGCGACGGCAATATCGACCGGAGCGAGGCCTACATCTATGACGGTGACGGCAACCGGACCCGGACCCGCTTCGACGATGACGGCGACGGCAATATCGACCGGAGCGAGGCCTACATCTATGACGGTGACGGCAACCGGACCCGGACCCGCTTCGACGATGACGCGGACGGCAATTTCGATCGGATTGAGTTCGACTTTGACGCGGACGGCAATATCAACCAGACCCGCTTCGACGACGATGATGACGGAACAAATGACCGGACCGAGTTCTACACCTATAATTCGGACGGCAACCGGATCCGGACCCGCTTTGATGACGATAATGACGGCAATATTGACCGCATCGCCTTTGACGATGACGATGACGGCACAACCGACCGGATCGATCACTACAGCTTTGCTGCGGATGGCACTCGGAGCCTGACCCGGAGCGACTTTGACACCGACGGCGACGGCACCATCGACCGGAGCGAGGCCTATATCTATGACGTTGACGGAAACCGGACCCGGACCCGCTTTGATGATGATAATGACGGCAATATTGACCGGATCGCCTTTGACGATGACGGCGACGGCACACCCGACCGGATCAATCACTATGCGATTGATGACGACGGCACTAGTCGCGTGATCCGGAGGGACTCTGACCTGGACGATGACGGCAATATCGACCGGACGGTCCACCTGAATGCGGCCGGTCGCTGGGAGCGGGTGGAACTGGATGCGGACGATGACGGCACTATCGACCGGATCGATCACTACAGCTTTGCTGACGACGGCACCCGGAGCCTGACCCGGACCGACTTTGACACTGACGGCGACGGCACAACCGACCGGAGCGAGGCCTACACCTATAATTCGGACGGCAACCTGATCCAGACCGGGTTTGACGATGACAATGACGGCACAGCCGACCGCAGCGAGGCCTACACCTATAATTCGGACGGCGGCGGCCTGATCCAGACGACCGGGTTTGACGATGACAATGACGGCACAGCCGACCGCAGCGAGGCCTACATCTATAACGTTGACGGCAACCGGATCCGGACCCGCTTCGATGACGACAATGACGGCAATATTGACCGCATCGCCTTTGACAATGACGCGGACGGCACGCCCGACCGGATCAATCACTACACCTTTGATGATGACGGCACTAGTCGCGTGATCCGGAGGGACGTCGACCTGGACGATGACGGCAATTTCGACCGGACGGTCCACCTGAATGCGGACGGTCGCTGGGAGCGGGTGGAACTGGATACGGACGATGACGGCAATTTCGACCGCATCGATCACTACACCTATGATGACGATGGCATCCGGAGCCTGACCCATACCGAGTTCGATGATGACGGGGATGGCACTATTGACCGGACCTGGTTCGACGATGACGGGGACGGCACAACCGACCGGAGGGAGCGTTACACGCTCAACGAGGGCGGCAACCGGATCCGGACTGATTTCGACGATGACGGGGACGGCACAACCGATCGGGCTGAGCACTATTTTTATGATTCGAACAACAGGCTGATCCGGACTTGGTTCGACGACACAGGGGACGGCAGGATCGAGCGGGCCTGGTTCGATGACGATGGGGACGGCACCACTGACCGGACCGAGACCTTTATTTATGCCGCGGACGGTGCCCGGATCCGGACCGACTTGGATGACGACAATGACGGCATCATTGATCGGGCCGGGTTTGACGACGACGGGGATTTCAATTTCGACCGGATCGAGACCTACACATTCGGTATGAGAGGCAACCTGTTCCGAACCCGTTTCGATGACAATGCGAACGGCACCATCGACCGGATCGAGACCTACTCCTATGACGAGAACAACAAGCTGATCCGGACCGATTTCGACGATGACGCGGACGGCACCACCGACCGGAGCGAGCGTTACACGCTCAACGAGGGCGGCAACCGGATCATCCGGACCGAGTTCGACGACGACGGGGACGGCGTCGTTGACCGGAGCGAGACCTACACGCGCGATGCGCTCGGCAGGGTGATCGAGACTGGGTTCGACGATGACGCGGACGGCAGTATTGATCGGGCCGGGTTCGACGCCGACGGTGATTTCAGTTTCGAATGGACCGAGAGTTACACATATAACGCGAACGGCACCATCAACCAGACCCGTTTCGACGACGACAATGACGGCACCGCCGACCGGATCGAGACCTACAACTATGACGATAGTCGCAACCGGACCCGGACCGATTTCGACGACGACGCGGACGGCACCGCCGACCGGATTGAGACCTACAGCTATGACGAGAACGACAAGCTGATCCGGACCGAATTCGATGACGACAATGACGGAACCATCGACCGGGCCGAGATATACGAGTATAATTTCCAGGACATGCTGATCCAGACCCGTTTCGACGACGACAATGACGGTACCCGCGACCGGTACGAACTCTACGGGTATGATGAGAACGGCAGGGTGATCCTGACCGACTTCGACGACGATGGGGACGGCGGGGTAGACCGGAGCGAGAACTATACCTACGATTCGGATGGCAACCTGATCCGGACCCGATTCGACGACGACGCGAACGGCACCCATGACCGGATCGAGACCTACACGCGCGATGCGCTCGGCAGGGTGATCGCGACCGGTTTCGACGACGACGCGGACGGCACTATCGACCGGAGCGAGACCTATGAATATAGTTCGCGCTTCACCCGGTCCCGGATCAATTTCGATGACGACGGGGACGGCGAGGCCGACCGGGCTGAGTACTACTTTTATAATGCGAACAACAGGCTGATCCGGACCTGGTTCGACGACACTGGGGACGGCAGGATCGACCGGGCCTGGTTCGACACTGACGCGGACGGCACCACTGACCGGACCGAGACCTTCATTTATGACGCGGCGAACAACCGGATCCGAACCGACCTGGATGACGACAATGACGGCATCATCGACCGGGCCGGGTTCGACACTGACGGTGATTTCAATTTCGACCGGATAGAGACCTACACCTATGATTCGGACGGCAATCTGATCCTGACCGACTTTGACGATGACAATGACGGCATCACTGACCGGAGCGAGGTCTACACATATGATTCGGACGGCATCATCAATCTGGCCGGGTTCGACGACGACGGTGATTTCAATTTCGACCGGATCGAGGCCTACACATATGATTCGGACGGCAATCTGATCCGGACCGAATTCGATGACGACAATGACGGCACCCGCGACCGGAGTGAGGCCTACACATATGATTCGGACGGCAATCTGATCCAGACCGACTTTGACGATGACAATGACGGCACAACCGACCGGAGTGAGGCCTACACATATGATTCGGACGGAAACCTGATCCAGACTGACTTTGACGATGACAATGACGGAACAACCGACCGCACCACTAAACTGACCATCCCGGACAACTTTGTCTTTGCGGGCAATGGCAATCCGGCGAAATCGGTTTGGATTGAGGGCGATGGTGCGGACAGGCTGCGCTTCGACATGGACGACTTCACGGAAGAGGACCGTGTCAATGTCGATGGAGAGGAATATCGGAGTTACGCGGCTGACGATGGGATGTGGTCATTCATCCTCGATGCGGATATCATGCTGTTCGATATCTGAATCTGAGCCGATGAAGCGGTCACCGATGGACTGACAGGCTGGCTGGTCGAGAACAGGCCTTAGGATAATTCCTCTTATCATCCCGGACGAGGGCGCAGCCTGTCCACGCCATCGCCTTCAACCCATAGCCCTAATCAGCTGCAACCCTGACCAACCAAAACGGCAAAACAACTATAGCTAAAAACAATTTGGCAATACCGGGCGAATATGTTAGAATAGATGAGCTGATGTGTCAGAATGCGTAGCTTGGCCCGCAGCGCTTTTTAAACGGGTAACATCAGGCGATTATTCCCGTCAAACAGCACGCCGTTTTGGAAATGCGGCATAAATTGCAATCCAACACGGCTTCGAACCCGTGTATGGGGTGGAGAACAGACAATGGCGCAAGAAACCAGAACCCCGATCGACACTGACGGGGACGGCACTATCGACCGGATCGAGTTCGACTTTGACGGCGACGGTAATGTCGACCGGATTGAGTTCGACACTGACGGCGACGGCACTGTCGACCGGAGCGAGGCCTACTATTACAACAGGGACGGCAACCGGATCCGAATCGACTTTGATGATGACAATGACGGCACCATCGACCGGATCGGGTTCGACCTTGACGAGGACGGCAATATCGACCGCATCGCCTTCGACGCCGATGGCGACGGCACCCGCTACCGGATAGAGATCCACTCATATGACGATAATCGCAACCGGATCCGGACCGATTTCGACGACGACAATGACGGCACCATCGACCGGAGCGAGGCCTATACCTATACGAACGGTGAGCTGACGACCACCGCGTTCGACGACAATAATGACGGCACCACCGACCGGAGCGAGGCCTACACTTACAACGGTGACGGTAACCGGACCCGGACCCGCTTCGACGATGACGCGGACGGCAATTTCGACCGGAGTGAGTTCGACTTTGACGCGGACGGCAATATCAACCAGACCCGCTTCGACGACGATGATGACGGCACAAACGACCGAACCGAGTTCTACACCTATAATTCGGACGGCAGCCTGATCCGGACCCGCTTCGACGACGATAATGACGGCAATATTGACCGCATCGCCTTCGACACTGACGGCGACGGCACAACCGACCGGATCGAGGCCTACAGCTATAATGGGGACGGCAACCGGATCCGGACTCGCTTTGACGATGACGCGGACGGCAATATCGACCGGATTGAGGCCTACATCTATAATGGGGACGGTAACCGGACCCGGACCCGCTTCGACGATGACGCGGACGGTAATTTCGACCGGAGTGAGACCGACTTTGACGCGGACGGCAATATTGACCATATCCGCTTTGACGATGACGATGACGGCACAAACGACCGGAGTGAGTTCTACACCTATAATTCGGACGGTGGCCTGATCCGGACCCGCTTCGACGATGACGCGGATGGTACCATCGACCGGAGTGAGGCCTACGCTTATGACGGGGACGGCAACCGGACCCAGACCCGCTTCGACGATGACGCGGATGGCATCATCGACCGGAGCGAGGCCTACATCTATGACGGTGACGGCAACCGGACCCGGTTCGATGACGACAATGACGGCACCATTGACCGCATCGCCTTCGACAATGACGGTGACGGCACAAACAACCGAATCAATCACTACACCTTTGATGACGACGGCACTCGGAGCCTGACCCGGATTGATTTCGATCAGGACGATGACGGCAATATCAACCGGACGGTCCACGTGAATGCGGACGGTCGCTGGGAGCGGGTGGAACTGGATGTGGACGATGACGGCAATATCGACCAGATCGATCACTACAGCTTTGCTGACGACGGCACCCGGAGCCTGACCCGGAGCGAGTTCAACGATGACGCGGACGGCATCCCCGACCGGAGCGAGGCCTACATCTATAACAGTGACGGCAACCGGATCCGGACCCGCTTCGATGACGATAATGACGGCAATATTGACCGCATCGCCTTCGACAATGACGGCGACGGCACGCCTGACCGGATCAATCACTATACGATTGATGACGACGGCACTGCTCGCGTGATCCGGAGGGACTCTGACCTGGACGATGACGGCAATATCGACCGGATCGCCCATCTGAATGCGGACGGTCGCTGGGAGCGGGTGGAACTGGATGTGGACGATGACGGCATCATCGACCAGATCGATCACTACAGCTTTGCTGCGGATGGCACTCGGAGCCTGACCCGGAGCGAGTTCAACGATGACGCGGACGGCACCATCGACCGGAGCGAGGCCTATACTTACGACGGTGACGGCAACCGGACCCGGACCCGCTTCGACGATGACGCGGACGGCAATTTCGACCGGAGTGAGTTCGACTTTGACGCGGACGGCAATATCAACCAGACCCGCTTCGACGACGATGATGACGGCACAAACGACCGGGCCGAGTTCTACATCTATAATTCGGACGGCGGCCTGATCCGGACTCGCTTCGACGACGACAGCGACGGCAATATCGACCGGATCGAGGCCTACAGCTATAATGGGGACGGCAACCGGATCCGGACTCGCTTTGACGATGACGCGGACGGCACAGCCGACCGGAGCGAGGCCTACATCTATAACGGGGACGGCAACCGGATCCAGACTCGCTTTGACGACGATGATGACGGCACAGCCGACCGGAGCGAGGCCTACATCTATGACCGGGACGGCAACCGGACCCGGACTCGGTTCGATGACGACAATGACGGCACCATTGACCGCATCGCCTTCGACACTGACGGCGACGGCACGCCCGACCGGAGCGAGGCCTACATTTATGACGGGGACGGCGACCGGATCCGGACCCGCTTCGATGACGATAATGACGGCAATATTGACCGCATCGCCTTCGACGATGACGGCGACGGCACGCCCGACCGGATCAATCACTATGCGATTGATGACGACGGCACTGACCGCGTGATTCGGAGGGACTCTGACCTGGACGATGACGGCACTATCGACCGGACGGTCCACCTGAATGCGGACGGTCGCTGGGAGCGGGTGGAACTAGATGCGGATGATGACGGCACTATCGACCGGATCGATCACTACAGCTTTGCTGACGACGGCACTCGGAGCCTGACCCGGACCGACTTTGACACTGACGGCGACGGCACAACCGACCGGAGCGAGGCCTACATCTATAACAGGGACGGCAACCGGATCCGGACCCGCTTCGATGACGATAATGACGGCAATATTGACCGCATCGCCTTCGACGATGACGGCGACGGCACGCCCGACCGGATCAATCACTATGCGATTGATGACGACGGCACTGACCGCGTGATCCGGAGGGACTCTGACCTGGACGATGACGGCAATATCGACCGGACGGTCCACCTGAATGCGGACGGTCGCTGGGAGCGGGTGGAACTGGATGCGGATGATGACGGCAATATCGACCAGATCGATCACTACAGCTTTGCTGCGGATGGCACTCGGAGCCTGACCCGAACCGACTTTGACACTGACGGCGACGGCACAACCGACCGGAGCGAGGCCTACATCTATAACAGGGACGGCGACCGGATCCGGACCCGCTTCGATGACGATAATGACGGCAATATTGACCGCATCGCCTTTGACGATGACGGCGACGGCACGCCCGACCGGATCAATCACTATGCGATTGATGACGACGGCACTGCTCGCGTGATTCGGAGGGACTCTGACCTGGACGATGACGGCACTATCGACCGGACGGTCCACCTGAATGCGGATGGTCGCTGGGAGCGGGTGGAACTGGATGCGGATGATGACGGCAATATCGACCAGATCGATCACTACAGCTTTGCTGACGACGGCACTCGGAGCCTGACCCGGACCGACTTTGACACTGACGGCGACGGCACAACCGACCGGAGCGAGGCCTACATCTATAACGGGGACGGCGACCGGATCCGGACCCGCTTCGATGACGATAATGACGGCAATATTGACCGCATCGCCTTCGACGATGACGGCGACGGCACGCCCGACCGGATCAATCACTACACGATTGATGACGACGGCACTGCTCGCGTGATTCGGAGGGACTCTGACCTGGACGATGACGGCACTATCGACCGGACGGTCCACCTGAATGCGGATGGTCGCTGGGAGCGGGTGGAACTGGATGCGGACGATGACGGCACTATCGACCGGATCGATCACTACAGCTTTGCTGACGACGGCACTCGGAGCCTGACCCGGACCGACTTTGACGACGATGACGACGGCACCATCGACCAGAGCGAGGCCTACATCTATAACGGTGATGGCAACCTGATCCAGACCGACTTTGACGATGACAATGACGGCAATATTGACCGCATCGCCTTCGACACTGACGGCGACGGCACCAACGACCGAAGTGAGGCCTACATCTATGACGGTGACGGCAACCGGACCCGGACCCGCTTCGACGACAATAATGACGGCATCATCGACCGAAGCGAGGCCTACAGCTATGACGGGAACAACAGGCTGGTCCGGATCAACTTCGACGATGATGGTGACAGCATCACCGACCGAAGCGAGATATTCATAACCGATCCGACGAACGGCAGGGTGACCCAGACCTTGTTCGACGACGGTGCGGACGGCAATATCGACCGGATCGAGAACTACAACTATTTTTCGGGCGGCAGGTTGAGCCGAACCAGGTTCGATGACGACAATGACGGCACCATCGACCGGATCGAAGGCTACTCTTATGATCTGGAAGGCCAATTGATCCGGACCCGCTTCGACGATAACGCGGACGACAATGTCGACCGGAGAGAGATCTACAGCTATACAAACGGCAGGTTGAGCCAGACCAGTTTCGACGATGATAATGACCGCAATATTGATCGGGGCGAGACCTATACCTATACGAATGGCAGGCTGACGACCACCGGGTTCGACGCTGACGCGGACGGCACAACCGACCGGAGCGAGACCTACGGCTATATGAATGGCAGGCTGACGACCACCGCGTTCGACGACAATAATGACGGCATCATCGACCGCACCGCCTTCGACGACGGTGCGGACGGCACTATCGACCGGACCGAGACCTACATCTATGACGGAAACGGCAGGGTGAGCCGGACCGATTTCGACGCTGACAATGACGGCACCATCGACCGGGCTGAAACCTATTCTTATAATGAGTCCGGTATCTGGACCCAGACCGATTTCGACGATGACAATGACGGCACCACCGACCGGAGCGAGGCCTACACGCTCGACGAGAGCGGTACCCGGACCCGGACCGACTTCGACGATGACAATAATGGCACCATTGACCGCACCGCCTTTGATACTGACGGCGACGGCACGCCCGACCGGAGCGAGGCCTATCAATATGGTGCGCGGGGCAACCTGTTCCAGACCCGTTTCGATGACGACGCAAACGGCACGCCCGACCGGATAGAGACCCACTCATATGACGATAATCGCAACCGGATCCGGACCGATTTCGACGATGACGCGGACGATACTGTCGACCGGAGCGAGGCCTACACGCTCGACGAGAGCGGCGCCCGGACCCGGACCGATTTCGATGATGACAATGACGGCACCACCGACCGGAGCGAGGCCTACACGCTCGACGAGAGCGGCACCCGGACCCGGACCGACTTCGACGATGACAATAATGGCACCATTGACCGCACCGCCTTTGATACTGACGGCGACGGCACTGTCGACCGGAGCGAGGCCTACTCTTACAACGGGGACGGCAACCGGATCCGAATCGACTTTGATGATGACAATGACGGCACCATTGACCGGATCGGGTCCGACCTTGACGCGGACGGCAATATCGACCGCATCGTCTTCGACGCCGATGGCGACGGCACCATCGACCGGAGCGAAGCCTATCAATATGGTGCGCGGGGCAACCTGTTCCAGACCCGTTTCGATGACGACAATGACGGCACGCCCGACCGGATAGAGACCCACTCATATGACGATAATCGCAACCGGATCCGAACCGATTTCGACGACGACAATGACGGCACCACCGACCGGAGCGAGGCCTATACCTATACGAACGGTGAGCTGACGACCACCGCGTTCGACGACAATAATGACGGCATCATCGATCGCACCGGCTTCGACGACGATGCGGACGGCACTATCGACCGGAGCGAGACCTACATCTATGACGAGAACGGCAGGGTAAGCCGGACCAATTTCGACGCTGACGCGAACGGCACCATCGACCGGAGCGAGTTCTACATCTATAATTCGGACGGTGGCCTGATCCGGACCTGGTTCGACGATGACGATGACGGCACTGTCGACCGGAACGAGTTCTACACGCTCGACGAGAGCGGAGCCCGGACCCGGACCACTTTCGACGACAATGATGACGGCACTGTCGACCGGAACGAGGCCTACACGCTGGACGAGAGCGGCGCCCGGATCCGGACCAATTTCGACGACGACAATGACGGCACCACCGACCGGAGCGAGGCCTACACGCTCGACGAGAGCGGCGCCCGGATCCGGACTGCGGTCGACAACAATAATGACGGCTTCATCGACCGGACCAATTTCGACGATAATGCGGACGGCACCATCGACAGGATCGGATACCATTCGCGCATTCCGAACAGCGTGCAGGTCCGCACCGCGTTCGACGAAGGTGCGGACGGCACCATCGACCGGACCGAGATCTACACGCTCAATGATCAGGGCAGGGTGACTCGGACCAATTTCGACGACGACAATGACGGCACCACCGACCGGAGTGAACTCTACTTTTATGATGAGAACGGCAGGCTGGTCCGGACCGAGTTCGACGACAACGTTGACCTTATAGGCGACCGGAGCGAGGTCTACTTTTATGATGCGAACAACAGGCTGATCCGGACCCTTTTCGACGACAATGAGGACGGCAATGTCGACCGGACCGGGTTCGACGATAATGGTGACGGCAATATCGACCGGAGCGAGGCCTATCAATATGGTGCGCGGGGCAACCTGTACCAGACCCGTTTCGATGACGATGCAAACGGCACGCCCGACCGGATAGAGACCCACTCATATGACGATAATCGCAACCGGATCCAGACCGATTTCGACGACGACGTGGACGGCACAACCGACCGGGCTGAGCGCTACTTTTATGATGAGAACGACAGGCTGATCCGGACTTGGTTCGACGACACCGGGGACGGCAGGATCGAACGGGCCGGGTTCGACGATAATGCGGACGGCACCACTGACCGGACCGAGACCTTCATTTATAACGCGACCGGTGCCCGGATCCGGACCTTATTCGACGACGACGCGGACGGCACCATCGACCGGACCGGGTTCGACGAGGACAATGACGGCGTCAATGAGCGGATCTGGTTCGATGATGACGGGGACGGCAGGATCGAACGGGCCGGGTTCGACGATAATGCGGACGGCACCACTGACCGGACCGAGACCTTCATTTATAACGCGACCGGCGCCCGGATCCGGACAGACCTAGACAATAATAATGACGGCCGGATCGACCGGGCCGGGTTCGACGCCGACGGTGATTACAATTTCGAGTGGACCGAGAGTTACACATATAACGCGAACGGCACCATCAACCAGACCCGTTTCGACGACGACAATGACGGCACCACCGACCGGATCGAGACCTATCAGTATGGTGCTGCGCGGGGCAACCTGTCCCAGACCCAATTCGACGACGACGCGAACGGCACCATCGACCGGATCGAGACCTACAATTATAATGTGGACAACAGGCTGGGCCGGATCGTTTTCGACGACGACAATGACGGCAACATCGACCGGATCGAGACAAACGAGTATAATTTCGAGGACATGCTGGTCCGGACCCGTTTCGACGATAACGCGGACGGCACCAATGACCGGAGCGTGGGCTACGGGTATGGCGGTGCGAGTGGTAACTTGATCGTGGTCGATTTCCTCGACGCGAACGGCAACCATCAGCTCACTGAGAACTACCTGCGCGATGCGACCGGCGAGGTGATCCGGACCCTTTTCTTCGAAGCGGGGGATTTCGATGCCGACCGGAGCGAGCACTACACGCGCGATGTGCAGGGCAGGGTGATCGCGACCCGTTTCGACGACAACGGGGACCGCACTATCGACCGGACCGAGACCTATGAATATAGTTCGCGCTTCACCCGGTCCCGGATCAATTTCGACGACGATGCGGACGGCACAGCCGACCGGGCTGAGTACTATTTTTATAATGCGAACAACAGGCTAATCCGGACCTGGTTCGACGACACTGGGGACGGCAGGATCGAGCGGGCCTGGTTCGACACTGACGCGGACGGCACCACTGACCGGACCGAGACCTTCATTTATGACGAGGCGAACAACCGGATCCGAACCGACCTGGATGACGACAATGACGGCATCATCGACCGGGCCGGGTTCGACACTGACGGGGATTTCAATTTCGACCGGATCGAGGCCTATGAGTATTATGATAGCGGGAGGCTGTTCCAGACCAGATTCGACGACGACGCGGACGGCACCTATGACCGGTGGGAGAACTATGCGTACATGAATGGCAACCTGTTCCGGACCCAATTCGACGACGATGCGGACGGCACCCATGACCGGATCGAGACCTACTCTTACGACAACGACACGACCGGCAGGGTGGGCCAGATCAGATTCGATGACGACGCGGACGGCTCCCTCGACCGGAGCGAGAGCTACTCTTACGACTTGTCTGGCAACCTGACTCGGATCGAGTTCGACGACGATGGGAACGACTTACTCAACCGGAGGGAGATCTACACTTACGACTCGAACGACAGGTTGATCCGGATCGAGTTCGACGACAATGGTGACACAATCAATGATCGGAGGGAGCAATATTTTTACGATGCGGAGGGCAGGGTGACCGGGACCTGGTTCACCGACGACGCCGACGCCGTGTCCGGCGGGATCACCAACCGGAGGGAGATCTACGCATACGATGCGCAAGGCAGGCTGATCCGGACCGACTTCGACAATGACGCGAACGGCGTCTATGAGCGGACCGAGTTCGACGATGACGCGGACGGCACCACTGACCGGATCGTGGTCTATTTCGACGAGAACAATAACCTCGTCACCGACCGGGCCGAGTTCGACGACGATGCGGACGGTACCGTTGACCGCACCGAGCACTACACGCACCAGGCAGGCGGGAATATCAGCCGGGTGATCCGGACCGACTTTGACGATAACAATGACGGCACCACTGACCGGATCGAGCACTACACGCGCGATATAAATCGCAGGGTGATCCGGACCGAGTTCGACGACGACGCGGACGACACAACCGACCGGAGGGAGGCCTACACATATGATTCGGACGGCAACCTGACCCGGACCGACTTTGACGATGACAATGACGGCACAACCGACCGGAGTGAGGCCTACACATATGATTCGGCCGGCAATCTGATCCAGACCGACTTTGACGATGACAATGACGGCACAACCGACCGCACCACTAAACCGACCATCCCAGATAGCTTTGTCTTTGCGGGCAATGGCGATCCGGCGAAATCGGTTTGGATTGAGGACGGTGGTGTGGACGGGCTGCGCTTCGACATGGACGACTTCACGGAAGAGGACCGTGTCAATGTCGATGGAGAGGAATATCGGAGTTACGCGGCTGACGATGGGATGTGGTCATTCATCCTCGATGCGGATATCATGCTGTTCGACATCTGAGCCGATGAAGCGGTCACCGAACTGACAGGCTGGCTGATCGAGAACAGGCCTTAGGATAATCCCTCTTATCATCCCGGGACGAGGGCGCAGCCTGTCCACGACATCGCCTTCAACCCATCGCCCTAACCAGCCACAACCTGACCAACCAAAACGGCAAAACAACTATAGCTACAAACAATTTGGCAATACCGGGCGAATATGTTAGAATAGATGCGCTGATATGTCAGAATGCGTAGCTTGGCCCGCAGCGCTTTTTAAACAGGCAACATCAGGTGATGTTCCCGTCAAACAGTACGCCGTTTTGGAAATGCGGCATAAATTGCAATCCAACATGGCTTCGAACCCGAATATGGGCCCGAATATGGGGAGGAGAACAGACAATGGCGCAAGAAACCCGGATCCCGATCGACACTGACGGGGACGGTACCATCGACCGGATTGAGTTCGACTTTGACGGCGACGGCAATATCGACCAGATCCGCTTTGACGATGACGATGACGGCAATATCGACCGGATCGAGGCCTACACTTACGACGAGGACGCTAACCGGACCCGGACCCGCTTTGACGATGACGCGGACGGCAATTTCGACCGGAGTGAGACCGACTTTGACGCGGACGGCAATATCGACCATATCCGCTTTGACGATGACGATGACGGCACAAACGACCGGAGCGAGTTCTACACCTATAATTCGGACGGTGGCCTGATCCGGACCCGCTTTGACGATGACGCGGACGGCAATTTCGACCGGAGTGAGACCGACTTTGACGCGGACGGCACTATTAACAAGATCCGCTTTGACGATGACGATGACGGCAATATCGACCGGACCGAGTTCTACACCTATAATTCGGATGGCGGCCTGATCCGGACCCGCTTTGACGATGACGATGACGGCAATATCGACCGGAGCGAATTCGACACTAACGGGGACGGCAATATCAACCAGATCCGTTTCGACGATGACGATGACGGCACAAACGACCGGACCGAGTTCTACACCTATAATTCGGACGGTAACCGGACCCGGACCCGCTTCGATGACGACGCGGACGGCAATCTTGACCGCATCGCCTTCGACACTGACGGCGACGGCACGCCCAACCGGATCGCCTATCTGAATGCGGACGGTCGCTGGGAGCGGGTGGAACTGGATTTGGACGATGACGGCAATATCGACCGGATCGATCACTACAGCTTTGATGATGACGGCCCCCGGAGCCTGACTCGGATCGATTTCGATCTGGACGATGACGGCAATATCAACCGGACGGCTCACCTGAATGCGGACGGTCGCTGGGAGCGGGTGGAACTGGATTTGGACGATGACGGTAATATCGACCGGATCGATCACTACAGCTTTGCTGCGGATGGCACCCGGAGCCTGACCCGGAGCGACTTTGACGACGACGGCGACGGAACAACCGACCGGAGCAAAGCCTACATCTATAACGGGAACGGCAACCGGATCCGGACCCGCTTCGATGACGATAATGACGGCAATATTGACCGCATCGCCTTCGACACCGATGGCGACGGCACAGCCGACCGGAGCGAGGCCTACATCTATAACAGTGACGGCAACCGGATCCGGACCAATTTCGACGACGACAATGACGGCAATATTGACCGCATCGCCTTCGACACTGACGGCGACGGCACTCCCGACCGGATCGCCCACCTGAATGCGGACGGTCGCTGGGAGCGGGTGGAACTGGATGCAGACGATGACGGCAATATCGACCGGATCGATCACTACAGCTTTGCTGCGGATGGCACACGGAGCCTGACCCGGACCGCCTTCGACGACGACGATGACGGCAATATCGACCGGATCGAGGCCTACACTTACGACGAGGACGCTAACCGGACCCGGACCCGCTTTGACGATGACGCGGACGGCAATTTCGACCGGAGTGAGACCGACTTTGACGCGGACGGCAATATCGACCATATCCGCTTTGACGATGACGATGACGGCACAAACGACCGGAGCGAGTTCTACACCTATAATTCGGACGGTGGCCTGATCCGGACCCGCTTTGACGATGACGCGGACGGCAATTTCGACCGGAGCGAGTTCGACACTAACGGGGACGGCAATATCAACCAGATCCGTTTCGACGATGACGATGACGGCACAAACGACCGGACCGAGTTCTACACCTATAATTCGGATGGCGGCCTGATCCGGACCCGCTTTGACGATGACGATGACGGCAATATCGACCGGACGGTCCACCTGAATGCGGACGGTCGCTGGGAGCGGGTGGAACTGGATGCGGACGATGACGGCACTATCGACCGGATCGATCACTACAGCTTTGCTGCGGATGGCACACGGAGCCTGACCCGAACCGACTTTGACACTGACGGCGACGGCACAGCCGACCGGAGCGAGGCCTACATTTATAACGATGACGGCAGGCTGATCCGGACCCGCTTCGATGACGATAATGACGGCAATATTGACCGCATCGCCTTCGACACTGACGGCGACGGCACGCCCGACCGGACCGACTTCGACGACGACGATGACGGCACCACCGACCGGAGCGAGACCTATACCTATACGAACGGCAGGTTGACGACCACCGGGTTCGACGATGACGCGGACGGCAATATCGACCGGAGCGAACGTTACACGCTCGACGGGAACGGCAACCGGACCCGGACCGACTTCGACACTAATAATGACGGCGCCACCGACCGGGCTGAATTCGATGATAATGCGGACGGCACAACCGACCGGAGCGAGGCCTACACTTACGACGAGAGCGGCACCCTGACCCGGATCGATTTCGACGACGACAATGACGGCACCACCGACCGGAGCGAGGCCTACACGCTTGACGAGAGCGGCACCCGAACCCGGACCGATTTCGACGAAGATAATGACGGCATCACCGACCGCACCGCCTTCGACGATGACGCGGACGGCACAACCGACCGTATCGAATACTATTCGCGCCTTGCGCACGGGCAGGTCCGGGCCCGTTTCGACGATGGTGCGGACGGCACCGTCGACCGGAGCGAGACCTACATCTATGACGGGAACGGCAGGGTGAGCCGGACCAATTTCGACGACGATAATGACGGTATCACCGAACGGAGTGAAATCTACTCATATGATGAGAAGGGCAGGCTGGTCTGGATCCAGTTCGACGACAGTGCGGACGGCACCGTCAGCCGGAGCGAGGTCTACGTCTATGACGATAACAACAGGCTGATCCGGACCAATTTTCACGACGACGATGACGCCATACCCGACCGGAGCGAGACCTACGTCTATGACGATAACAACAGGCTGATCCGGACCAATTTCGACGACGACAATGACGGCACCACCGACCGGAGCGAGGCCTACACGTTTGACGAGAGCGGCACCCGAACCCGGATCGATTTCGACGACGATAATGACGGTACCGTTGACCGGATCGGGTTCGACGACAATGGGGACGGCACCATCGACCGGATCGGGCGTGCCATAGTTGATGATGGGGACAGGCTGACCCGAATCGATTTCGACACTGACGGGGACGGCACCATCGACCGGAGCGATTTCAACACCGACAGGGACGGTGCCATCGATCAGGTCGAGACCTATCAGTATGGTGCGCGGGGCAACCTGTCCCGGACTGATTTCGACGATGACGCGGACGGCACCATCGACAGGGCTGAAACCTATTTTTATAATGAGTCCGGAAACCGGACTCGGACCAATTTCGACGACGACAATGACGGCACCACCGACCGGAGCGAGCGTTACACGCTCAACGGTGACGGCAATCGGATCCGGACCAATTTCGACGACGATAATAACGGCACCACCGACCGGATTGAGCGTTACACGCTCAACAGTGACGGCAGGCTGGTCCGGATCAATTTCGACGATGATAATAACGGCACCACCGACCGGTCCGAGGTCTACACATTTGATGAGAACGGCAGGCTGGTCCGGATCAATTTCGACGATGACGCGAACCTCGAGCCTGATCGGATCGAGGACTACACATATGATGAGAACGGCAACCGGATCCAGACCGAGTTCGACGATGACTTTGACGGCACCCACGACCGGCACGAATTCTACATGCTCGATGAGAGCGGCAGGCTGATCCGGACCGACTTTGACGATAACAATGACGGCACTGTTGATCGGGTCGGGTTCGATGACGACGGGGACGGTAATCTCGACCGGATCGGGCGCGCCATAGTTGATGATCAGGACAGCGTGACCCAAATCGATTTCGACACCGATGGGGACGGCAGGATCGACCGGAGGGATTTCAACACCGACGGGGACGATGCCATCGACCGGAGCGAGCGTTACACGCTCGACGAGAGCGGCAACCGGACCCGGATCGACTTTGATGACGACGGGGACGATGCCATCGACCGGAGCGAGCGTTACACGCTCGACGAGAGCGGCAACCGGACCCGGGCCGACTTCAATGACGACGGGGACGGCAATATCGACCGGAGTGAGCGTTACACGCTCGACGAGGGTGGCAACCGGATCCGGACCGACTTCGACGATGACGGGGACGGTAGGATCGACCGGAGCGAGCGTTACACGCTCGACGAGGGTGGCAACCGGATCCGGACCGACTTCGACGATGACGGGGACGGCAGGGTCGACCGGACCGGGTTCGACGAGGACAATGACGGCGTCAATGAGGAGATTTGGTTCGACGATGACGGGGACGGCAGGATCGACCGAGCCGGGTTCGACGACGACGCGGACGGCGCCGTTGACCGGACCGCGACCTTCATTTATGACGCGAACGGTGCCCGGATCCGGACAGACCTAGACAATAACAATGACGGCCGGATCGACTGGGCCGGGTTCGACGCTGACGGGGATTACAATTTCGAGTGGACCGAGAGTTACACATATAACGCGAACGGCACCATCAACCAGACCCGTTTTAACGACGACAATGATAACACCACCGACCGGATCGAGACCTATGAGTATGGTGCGCGGGGCAACTTGTTCCGGACCCGATTCGACGACGACGCGAACGGCACCATCGACCGGATCGAGACATACAGCTATGACGGGAACAACAGGCTGATCCGGACCGATTTCGACGACGACGCGGATGGCACCTCCGACCGGGGCGAGAGGCACGAATATAATTTCCAGAACATGCTGTTCCGGACCCGTTTCGACGATGACGGGGACGGCAGCATCGACCGGGGCGAGAGCTACGGCTATGGCGGTGCGACGGGCAACTTGCTCGCGGTCGATTTCCTCGACGCGAACAACAACCCTCAGCGCGCTGAGAACTACACGCGCGATGCGACCGGCGAGGTGATCCAGACCCGATTCGACGACGACCATGACGGCACCCATGACCGGAGTGAGTTCTACACGCGCGATGCGCTCGGCAGGGTGATCCAGACCCGTTTCGACAATGACAATGACGGCACCACCGACCGGATCGAGAGGTACGAATATAGTTCGCGCTTCACCCGGTCCCGGATCAATTTCGACGACGACGGGGATGGCACAACCGACCGGGCTGAGTACTATTTTTATAATGCGAACAACAGGCTAATCCGGACCTGGTTCGACGACACTGGGGACGGCAGGATCGAGCGGGCCTGGTTCGACACTGACGCGGACGGCACCACTGACCGGACCGAGACCTTCATTTATGACGCGGACGGTACCCGGATCCGGACCGACCTGGACGACGACAATGACGGCATCATCGACCGGGCCGGGTTCGACACTGACGGTGATTACAATTTCGACCGGATCGAGACCTATGAGTATGGTGCGCGGGGCAACCTGTACCAGACCCGATTCGACGATGACGCGAACGGCACCATCGACCGGATCGAGACCTACGGCTATGACGATAATCGCAACCTGACCCGGATCTGGTTCGATGACGACGCGGACGGCACCCATGACCGGACCGAGACCTACTCCTACAACACAATCGGCAGGACGGTTTTCCGGACCGATTTCGACGACGACAATAATGGCAGCATCGACCGGGTCGAGGCCTATAGCTATGACGGGAACAACAGGCTGATCCGGACCGACTTCGACGACGATGGGAACGGCTTACTCAACCGGAGGGAGAATTACACTTACGACTCGAACGGCAGGTTGGCCCGGATCGAGTTCGACGACAATGGTGACGCAATTGCCGACCGGAGGGAGCAATATTTTTACGATGCGGAGGGCAGGGTGACCAAGACCTTGTTCTCCGACGACGCCGACGCCGTGTCCGGCGGGATCAACGACCGGGGCGAAATCTACACATACGATGCGCGGGGCAGGCTGATCCGAACCGACTTCGACAATGACGGGAACGGCGTCTATGAGCGGACCGAGTTCGACGATGACGCGGACGGCACCACTGACCGGATCGTATTCTATTTCGACGACAACAATAACCGCGTCACCGACCGGGCCGAGTTCGACGACGATGCGGACGGCACCATTGACCGCGCCGAGCACTACACGCACCAGGCAGGCGGGAATATCAGCCGGGTGATCCGGACCGACTTCGACGATAACAATGATGGCACCGTTGACCGGATTGAGCACTACACGCGCGATATAAATCGCAGGGTGATCCAGACCGACTTCGACGACGACGCGAACGGCACAATCGACCGGAGGGAGGCCTACATGTATGATTCAGACGGCAACCTGATCCGGACCGAGTTCGACGATGACAATGACGGCGACTCCGACCGGAGTGAGGCCTACACATATGATTCGGACGGCAATCTGATCCAGACTGACTTTGACGATGACAATGACGGCACAACCGACCGCACCACTAAACCGACCATCCCAGATAGCTTTGTCTTTGCGGGCAATGGCAATCCGGCGAAATCGGTTTGGCTTGAGGACGGTGGTGTGGACAGGCTGCGCTTCGACATGGACGACTTCCCGAAAGGGGACAGTGTCGATGGAGAGGAATATCGGAGTTACGCGGCTGACGACGGGATGTGGTCATTCATCCACGATGCGGATATCATGCTGTTCGATATCTGACCCGTTATTGAGCCGATGAAGCGGTCACCGATGATCTGACAGGCTGGCTGATCGAGATTAGGATAATCCCTCTTATCATCCCGGCGCAGCCCGATGTGTCAGGCTGTGTCGGGCTGTGTCGGGCTGTGTCGGGCTGTATCGGCGATGATATGTTGTCGATGCTCGCACACGCTGCCGTCAGCGACAATAGAGCGGCGAGACAGGAACGCCGCTAGACCTCAACCGCATCCATAAACTGTGCATGCTCTTGAATATATTCGAAGCGAAGTTCCGCCTTCTTGCCCATCAGTGTGTTGATCAGAGATTCAGTCGTCACACTATCGGACTCGTCGATCACGACGCGGGCCAGCGTCCGGGTTATTGGGTCCATGGTTGTGATTTTAAGCTGGGACGGGTTCATTTCCCCAAGGCCCTTGAAGCGGCCAATATCGACCTTGCTGCGACCGTTAAATTCGGTTTCCATCAGTTCGGCGCGTTGCAGATCATCCAGCGCATAGACAGTCTTGCCACGCGCGCTCATCTTATAAAGCGGCGGCATTGCCATATAGAGCCGGCCAGCTTCGATCAGCCCGGGCGTCAGGCGGAAGAAAAAAGTGATGAGCAAGGCGGCGATATGTGCGCCGTCCACATCGGCATCGGTCATGATAATCACGCGTTCATAG
Organism: Litorimonas sp.; assembly: GCA_965205225.1. Taxonomy (GTDB): domain Bacteria; phylum Pseudomonadota; class Alphaproteobacteria; order Caulobacterales; family Maricaulaceae; genus Litorimonas. The sequence continues at coordinate 1,771,634 of CBDBFZ010000003.1, read as the reverse complement.
CGCAGATCATCGAGGTCGAACTTCTTGCCGAGCCCGATGCCCAACGCTGTGCAGAGATCATTGATTTCTGAATTGCGCGCGATCTTGTCGTTCGTCGCGCTTTCCACATTCAGGATTTTACCTTTGAGCGGCAGAATGGCCTGCGTCTTTCGGTTGCGCGCTTGCTTGGCAGAGCCACCCGCAGAGTCGCCCTCGACAATGAATAGTTCCGTGTCGTCACTGCCCCGCTGGGAGCAATCGGCGAGCTTGCCGGGCAGGCGGAGCTTCTTGGTTGCGCTTTTGCGCTTGATGTCCCGTGCCTTGCGGCGACGCAGACGCTCATCTGCGCGCTCAATCGCCCATTCCAGCAGCGTCTGCGCTTCGTTGGGGCGTGAGGCTAGAAAGTGATCGAACGGGTCCCGAATGGCGTTCTCGACAATACGGGAGGCTTCCATGTTGGACAGCCGGTCCTTGGTCTGACCTTGGAATTCCGGTTGCTTGATGAAGGCAGAGACGAGCGCGCCAGCGCCGAACATGACGTCGTCCGGTGTGACATGACTCATCTTCTTGCCCATACCTGTCAATTCTGCATGGGCGCGCAACCCCTTCGTAATAGCCGCGCGAAAGCCCTGCTCATGGGTTCCGCCGCCAAGGGTTGGGACCGTATTGCAGTAGGAACGAACGAAACTGTCCGCTTCGCCATATCCAGCCGGGCTCCATGTTACGGCCCATTCAACGCGGCCATGTCCGCTATCTTTTTTGGACCGACCCGAGAAAATTTCAGTCAGAGTGGGTTTGATGCCGATGGTCTCTGACAGATAATCCTTTAGACCACCCGGGAAATGGAAAACAGCCTCTGTCGGGGTCGGGCTACCTTTCTTGATCTTAGATGGATCACAGGACCAGCGGATCTCGACACCGGGCTGTAGATAGGCTTTCGCGCGCGCCATCTGGAACAGGCGGGCTGCACGGAAGGCGACCGTTTTACCGAAAATCTTCGGGTCCGGGTGAAAGCGTATGGTTGTACCGCGTCGGTTATTGATAGGGCCGAGTTTTTCGAGCTTTCCTATCACCTTGCCGCGCTGAAAGCGCATGCGGTAGAGTTGCTTGCTTTTGGCGACTTCGACTTCGAGCAAGTCTGACAGCGCGTTGACGACCGAGACGCCCACACCGTGCAGGCCACCCGATGTCTCATAGGCACCGTCACTAAACTTCCCGCCGGAATGCAGCTCGGTCATGATGACTTCGAGGGCTGATTTATCTGTATATTTCGGATGTTTATCGATGGGGATGCCGCGTCCATTATCGGTCACGGATAAATAACCGTCAGTGTCCAGATGGACTTCAATCCGCGATGCATGACCAGCGACGGCTTCATCCATGGAGTTGTCTATGACTTCCGCAAACAGGTGATGCAGCGCACGATCATCGGTCCCGCCAATATACATGCCTGGGCGCAACCGAACAGGCTCAAGCCCTTTCAGAACCTGAATGTCCTTTGCGGAGTAGCTCGACTCAGCAGCTTTGCCTGTCGGATCAAGAAGCGAAACTGTCTTGCGAGCCGCTGGCATAGAAGTGTCCAATTAGGGGAACGAAGCGTGAATCAGGTGGTCAATATGAGCCTATTCGTCGTCCCGGCAAGGTTTAAAGAGTTAATGATGTCAGCGCGCTGAAGCGCTCTAAGCCTGCCAGCGGATCGGAACCATCGTCTCGTTCAGAGCCGGAGCCGGATATTGGGCAACAGCCGATATGATGCGGGCTTCAAGCGCGCTCTGGTAGTTCGGAAGCGCGTCCGGCAACCGGGCGGCATAGCGCTCCGGCACACTCTCCACGGGCGCGCCCGTCAGGCCGAGTAGCCGCTCCCAATAGATGAGTTCGGTCCAGGCTTCGCGGGCGTCAATCAGGCGCTCTGCGCCTGTCAGAGTAGCAACCGCGTCCCAGAAATCCGCCATCATCAAGCCGCCGCGACGAAGCTTTGTGTCAAACCAGTCCGGCGGAACATCCCCGATGCGTTCATCGGCAATCTTGCCCCACATATAATGCGCATCCGAGAACAATTGCTCAGGATCTCGTGGACGGTCCAGCGTTTCGGTTATCACCGCCTCAACCTGTTGTCCCAGAGCTGGCGTGCCCGCCACGACCCGCGCCGGGACGAGCGCAATATGTTCCCAGCTACGCGCTGCTTCCAGATGATGACGTTTGAACGCTGACAGCGTGACAGCCGGAGGCCCGGATCGGCCTGAAGGCCGCAGCCTCATGTCGAGCTCATAGGCGATCCCCTCCCGCAGGGGAGTGGTGATGATCGTACGCAAACGCCGGACCGCCTTGGTCGCCAGATCTCGGTCCACCCCGTCATCAAACAGAAAGATCAGATCGAGATCGGACTGGGGCAGCATCAGGCGCTGGCCCAATTTGCCGAGACCGAGCACAGCGATGGCAAGGTCCGGTTCGCCCAGATCATGGCGCGCGATCGTCAGGGCCGTCTCAATCGCCTGTTCCGCCAGTCCCGTCAGACCGCCCGCCAGGCCGCGCCAGTCCAGCCGTCCGGTTAGAAATTCATGATAGGTCTGGAACAGGCCTTCATTTACAAAGCGGCGGAGCCGCTCCAGCCGCGTCTCATAGTCCGTCTCGGCCAGTACGAAACTGGCGCTGGGCGGAGACGGATCCAGGAAAGTGTCTATGATATGCGGTGACTGTTCCAACAGGACCGACATATGCGGACTATAGAGCAATGGATCGATCAGTGCGTCCAGCAAGGCGGGGTTGCTTGCCAAGAGTGAGAGATATTGTTCAGATCGGGATAGTTTGTTCAGGAAGGCGTCGACGCGTTGCACGGCTAGGTCTGGCGTTTCAGCCTGTGCGACGCGACGGGCAAGCGCGGCCCCGAGCGGTTCCAGCCTGCCGCGCCGAGTCGTCCTGACTCCCTGTCGGCGAAACCCAGCTGTCCAGTTATCAACAATGGCTTGCGAGACCTCTGAGAACGGTGTGGTTTGCGGGGTAACATCCGGGGCGTCTTCGATCTCGAACATGGCGGTGAAGCGCTCATGGACCTGATGACGATGGGCGGTGGCCTGGTCCATCAGCGCCTGCCGGTCCTGCCCCATCAGAGCGGCTATCTGCGCCCAGACTTCGTCTGTGTCTGGCAGCACATGCTCATGCCCGTTGCGCATCATCTGTAGTGCGTTTTCAAGCTGACGATGGTCGCGGTAGCTGTCGCTCAGCGCGTCTACGTCTGTCGCGTCCAAATGTCCTTCCGACGATAATACGGTGAGAGCATCCAGCGTATTGGTCGTGCGGAGCGCGTAATGTTTGCTGCCCCAGATAAGCTGTTGCGCGTTGACGATAAACTCAATCTCCCGGATGCCGCCTGTCCCCAATTTGACGTTGAAGCCCAGTGGCTGGCTGAGGATCGGGTCGCCTTGCTGCCGCTCGCGCTTCAGATGGGGATGTTCCAGATTGATTCTGGATTTTAGCGCGGCCAGTTCATCAATTGTCCTAAAGTCCAGATTCTGCCGCCACAGGAATGGCGAGAGTTCAGAGAGGAAATGTTCTCCCGCATCTCTGTCTCCCGCGACTGTTCGGGCTTTCAGCAGGGCCAGACGATGCCAGGGCAGGGCCCGGAAATAATAGAAATCTACGGCTCTGTGCGAGCTCATCGTCAGGCCAGAGACAGACGCCTCTGGCCGCAATCGCCAATCGACACGGTAAACGAAATCGGGATCATTGGGCGGCATCAATATCCGCGTCATCCGCTTCATCACCCGGTCGAGCACATAGTTCTGTCCTTTAGCCTTGGAGACAGGCGCCTGATCCGGATCGAAATAGGCGATCAGATCAATATCCGACGAGAAATTGAGATCATTTCCGCCGAGTTTACCAAGGCCGAGAATGAAAAGACCTGTCGGCGAGCCGGACAGTTTTTCGCTCTGCCAGGCCGACTGCAAAGCGACATCAATGGCTCGGTCGGCGAACATGCTTTGTAACTGGCCAAGATCTTTGAAGAGCCGACATTGCCCCAGCGCCAGATGAGACCAGCCCAGCGCGAAGCGGGCTTTAAGTTCGGGAAGCTCTTCGGCGCTGGCCGAGCTCAGCGCACCTATAGCGATATCGGCTGTATGGTCGTCCGGCGCGCCGAAACGCTCGGCGAGACCGGACAGGTAGGGGCTATTTGAGAGGCTAGAAGAGCAGCCGGACAACAATGCGTCCTGTATGGCGGATGAAGCCGTCGCGAATGTCGCTGTCAAAGTCAAACCCGACCGATGAGAATCCGGATCCGGCGGCAATTGTGAAGCCGACGAGGATACTAGACGACGGGAAGTCAGCTGAGATGGTCTCGGCCAGCGCTGCATTATTGACTCCGGCAAATCTGTAGCTCGTGAGGACCGGGTCAGACAGGAATTCATTGCGGTAACCGACACGGATTGATGGGCGGATCCACGTCCGGCGGCCTTCAAACTCCGCTCCGAAATTCAGCAATCCAGACACGGAGCCGAGTTCCGACATGCGCTTGTCGACGGACAAAGCCACACCCAGATCGCCTGTCTCTTCATAGGCATCTTCGGTCAGGCGAAGGTAATCGAGGCTGATAACGGGGCGGGCCCAGAACTTCTTACCCATCGTAATATCATAGCCCGCGCGAAGCGATCCTGACAGATGTGTGCCGTCCCATGCGCCGGAACTCTCACCGGAAAATGTACCGATCCGAATGCGGCGATTTTGCTCAAACTGGTTGAGGCCACCGCCGACATAGGCGTCGATGCCAAAATTTCCTGCGGCAAAACCCGCATAGAGGCCCGCCAAAACTGTTGTGACATCAAGCGGCTCATCAACCCCGACCACATCTTCAATTTCGGTCGATGCAAAGCCCAGATTCACGCCAACGGCGTGGAACGGACCCAGTTCAGTGTCCAAACCGCCGGTAAAGCCAAAACCTTCGCCGCGATACTGTTCGGACAGTCCTGCCAGGTCACGGTCAGCGAAATAGGCGAATTCCTGAATCCAGGCCCCCCCGGGTTTATCGGGGGACCGGCGCGCCGCATCAAGGTGGTTGCCGACGGCACCCACAGCGCCGTCCGAATTGGCGACAACAAATTGACGCGCTGCGGCGGCAAATTCCGGCAGGAGCTGGTTGTAAGCCGCGTAGAACTCGCCGGAAGTCGAAAGGTTCGCGACTTCGTTGCCGAGGTCACGGTTGCTCTGCAAAGCTTGCAACGTCGCGCCAAAGACAGATTCACCCAAGCCGATCTGCGCCCGGTCAAGTCCGAGTGCCGAGGCTTCGCGTAGATCAACCGTAATAATGAGCGCGTCATTATCCACTGCAAACACTGTATCGAACAGGAAACTGCCATCATCTGCGGCATTGAGCGCGTCAATATCGTCAACGGTCAGATTTGCGGCTGTCGCTAGATTGAAACTGGTCCCGCTGCTGCCAACCATGTCGGCATTGATGATGTTGCGCAGGATCGGGTTGATTTGCGCGCCATTGGCAAAGCTGATCGCGCCGCTGGCCTGCAACGTTGAGGCCTGGCCCGTGTCGCCGTCAATCACGGGGCTGAAAATAGCGCCATCGCCAAATGTGGCAGATGTAATTGAAACCGGGGCACCATTGGTTACGGCCAGAGTTGAATTGGTAACGTCAATATCGAGTCCGCCCTGATTGGAAATCGAGCCGGCAAAATTCGAATCCGTGAGCGACAAAACATCGTCTCCAGTCCCGAAAACAATATCCCCGGCGATCAGGCCGGCTGTGCTGGTGATCGAGTCATTGCCAGATCCAAGCCGGATTTCGCCGAGTGTCTGCGGCGTCAGTGGGGTCGCATCATCGTCAGGATCAGTATCCACGAGACCTTCCTGCAGGAAGGTCACACCGCTTATATTGTTCGAGAGATCGAGCGCGATCAGGGTAAAATCAGTGTCCTGGTTGCCATCAGGATCGGAATTGCTGGCTGATGCGGACAGAGAGCCACGATTGACAATGTTAGACAATGTTCCCGATGTATCACTGACAACAGTCGCTGTGCCGTTACGGCCCACCAAAATGGCTGTTATGACGCTGTCATTCACCAGCGAATTCATTTGCGCATTGGCACCAATGTCGATGGCGGTCGCGATAACGGGACGCGGCGTCGGGATATTGTCTGCGTCGAAATAGACTTCATCGGAGGCTTCGGACGCTTGTGCGATAATGATGCCGGTATTATTTAGACGTTCGGCAATCGCATTGTCACCCAGCACGATCACGCGCGCCAGACCCGTGCCAAGTTCGACACCCTCTATCGGGCGCTCAACGGCTCCGACAAAGGTTTCGACCCGCATGGTTCCCGAATTGAGAATGCCGCCCTCCAATGTCGCGTCGGCGACGGAGAGGGCTGTGGCATCAAAGTCATCATACAGACCGGCAGAGGCAATTGTACCCAGATTGATGAAGGCATAAAGCTCGTCCGCGTCAAAACCGTCGGCTGAGGGGTCGGTAATGGCTGAAACCGTTCCGATCATAATGGGCGTGCCATTGCCATCAACAAGAATCACCGGAGCGGAGCCATTCTGAGTGATGTTGCTGACAGCGACAATGGTCGTTGTTTCGACACCGTCTGCGTCTGTTGTCGTGACAGACCGCGTTGTTAGATTGATGCCGCGTGCAACATTGCCGCCGACCGAAATGGCAGATCCGGCCTGGCCGAGATCCTCGGCCCCGAGATCAAGCCGATTTGCTATAGAATCGGGGTTGAATGGAACGCGCGTGGTAAAGCGAAAGCCTGTATTCGAAATGGTGCTGCTTGACGCAAACCCGCCGCCAATATCTGCGCCGATATCGAAGGCTGCGGAGCCTGTACCGGCAATATCGAATATTCCGGCACTCGACACATTACCCGTGACATTGCTGCCAATGCGGACACCCGCACTATCATCCCCGCGGACCTGAATCCGACCTTCGGTCACCAGATTGCCGTCCAGTCCTGCGCCAATCGGCGTATTCGATAGATCGACAGCATAGCTTTGATTGCCTTCAATGATAATCGCCGACATATCATCCAGCGTGATATTCCCGGTGAAGGGCGATGCGCCTGAGATCAGAATGCCCGTGCGGCCTGTGCCTGAGGCAAAGGGCGTGTCGTTCAACGGATCATCATCCGTACTGGCCTGGTCGAAATTCTCATTGATCGTGATCGTGCCGGAATGGATGAAGTTGCGATCCGCGCCGCCTTCCAGCAAAACCCCGGTCGCCCCGTCAACATCGGTAATCGTGATCGCGCCATTATTGGTCAGATCATTGTCAGAATTGAGGGTCACGGCGGGACCTGCATCCGTCAGGACAACAGATCCTGTGGACGTAATGATCACGTCGGATGGTGTGCCGCCATCGCCAGCGGTTGCCGTGTCGATGGGCGCAGTGCGTTCATCCGTGATTTCCACTTGAGCGAATGCCGGAGACGCAACCAGCAATGCGGCGCCGCAGAGTAACGGTGACCAGAGCGGGCGTCGTATAGGGCCAATATGTGTCGGGCGGGTTTGGCGAACCATGTCGTTATGTTCCCTGCAAGGCCTGTCCGCCGGTGGTTCCGACGTGTGGGCAGACTCTGTGGGCTTTAACGTGCCCATATCGCCTCGCCAATGAAAGAATGGTCATCAACACAGTTGAGTATATGTTTGCTTAAATCCGGTCACTGTTCCGTGGGCGCTTGATGTAGCGGGCTGGTCGTGGCAGGCCGCCGCGTCATGAGCGTTATGGATAAATTGCGTCATATCCCCCTTGGTTACGGGCTGGGATTGCCCGCTGGCGTGGTCATTATTGACCAAGCGACAAAATGGGCTGCGACACGCGCATTTGATAAGACCATAAGCGTTTGCGCCACAGAGCCGCAGATCAATGTGACCCGCGAAGTCAGTCCCATCCTTGATCTGTCGCTGCTCTGCAATGAAGGGGTCAGTTGGGGTTTGCTGCAGGGCGATTCGCCGCTCAAACGCTGGGGCCTGCTCCTCTTTGCCATTATCATGGTCGGCTTTCTTCTGAGCGCGCTCACCAGTGCCCGCGATGGATTTTCCCGGCTGTCGCTGAGCCTCGTGATTGGTGGCGCGGTCGGCAATGCGATCGACCGTGCTCTGTTTGGCGCGATCACGGATTTCATCAACGCCTCTGACATCGGGTTCAATTACGTGTTCAATATTGCCGATTCGGCGATCACAATCGGAATTATCGGGCTTCTGATCGCCCTAGTTCGGGATTGGCTGGTTGAACGCGAGGCGAAGCGCTGAGCGGGCCGTGCTGTTAAATGACGATCTGCTCACTTGGCGGGCGCGGCCGGGCTCGCTAAAGGCGCAAGCAGAAACTTACGGGATTATCTCATGTCGTTGAAAGCTAACATAGCCCTTATGGTCGCTGCTGCTGCCATGCTGACCCTGTCAGGATGTGCGTCCGCGTCCAATGCACTCGGCCTACGCAAGGATGCTCCGAATGAATTCAACATTCTGACCAATGCGCCTCTGATCGTCCCGCCAGAGTATAACCTTCGTCCGCCTGCACCCGGCGAAAGCTCGCTGATCAACAATTACTCTCAGCAATCCGCCCGCGAAGCCATGATAGGTGAAGTCGACCCGACTGAACCAACGCGCGGTGAGATCGTCCTGCTCACGCGGGCCGGTGTCGGTCGCACCGATCAGGAAATTCGCCTAAAGATTGATGGTCAGAATTCCGTTGAACGGAAATCAGCTTCCCTGACCAACCGCATCCTGTTCTGGCGTGACGGTCAGCAATTTGACGGGGATGGCAATCCTGCACCGCTTGATGCCGAATCCGAACAACAGCGTCTGGACTCGATTAACCGCGTCACCGGCGGCGGCGAAGTTCGCGTGACGCGTCGTCCGTCAAAGGCCAAACTTCCCGGTCTCTAACACGCTTCATTGTGCGCCGCTGTGGCGGAGCGTTCTGAATCAGTTTATGGACGTGGCTTGATGTCCCGTCCAACCATCCAGAAACTGCCTGCACAGACCGTCAACCGCATTGCGGCGGGCGAAGTCGTGGAACGTCCAGCCTCCGTCATCAAGGAACTGGTCGAAAACGCCATCGATGCCGGCGCGCAGCAAATTGATATCCGGTATGAAGATGGGGGGCGCACCCTGATTATCGTGACCGATGATGGCCACGGGATGAGCGCCGATGATATCCCGGTTGCATTGGAACGCCACGCGACTTCGAAGCTTAAACCGTCTGACACGGGTGAATGGGATCTGCTCAATATCGCCTCGCTCGGCTTTCGCGGCGAAGCTCTGCCCTCCATTGCCTCCATTTCCCGCCTGACTCTGACCAGTCAGATTGCGGACGCCAGTGAAGCCGCGGAAGTCAAGGTCGATAATGGTGTCGCCAGCGCAATCCGCCCTGCCCCTCGGCTTGGCCTGCCAGGCACACGGATCGAAGTCCGGGACCTGTTTTATGCCACCCCGGCCCGGCTGAAATTCCTCAAATCCGAACGCTCGGAAGCACTTGCAATCTCAGATATTGTCAAACGCCTCGCCATGGCCAACCCCGGCATTGGCTTTACAGCAGGCTCGCAAGTGCGAACATCGATCAAGCTCCCCGCTCAGACGGATGACGATGAGGGGCGTCTGGTCCGGCTCTCAAATGTTCTGGGTGATGCGTTCGGGCAGAATGCCGTCGCGGTCGATCAGACACGCGATGATATCCGCCTGTCGGGCTATGCAGGTCTCCCGACCTTCTCGCGCGGCAATACTCAGCACCAGTTTCTCTTCGTCAATGGCCGCCCGGTGCGGGATCGGCTGCTGCTCGGCGCGATCCGGGGGGCCTATCAGGACTTTCTGGCCCGTGACCGTCATCCAGTCGCGGTGCTCTACCTCAATGTTCCGCTGGAACAGGTCGACGTCAATGTCCACCCGGCCAAGACTGAAGTCCGGTTCCGTGCGCCCGGCGTCGTGCGCGGCCTGATCGTCTCGGCTTTGCGCCATGCCTTGGCTGATGCCGGGCACCGCGCCAGCACGACCGTGTCGGATTATGCGCTGGGTCGAATCCAGGCCGGGCAGATGACGGGTCAGGGCGCATATGCCTATCAGCGTGACTATACGCCCCAGCCATTCTCCGCCCCACCACCCGATATGCAGCATCTGCTGGATGGTCAGAGCGCGCGCGTTGAAGCGCATGACGTGCCGCAACCTTTTGATCCAGCGGCGGGCGACGCCGGCGCGCAGCCCGCGCAGCCGACGCAGCCCGCGCAGCCGACGCAGCCGACGCAGAATTACCCGCTCGGTCTGGCCCGCGCGCAGCTGCACGAAACCTATGTGGTGGCACAAACGGAAGACGGCATTGTGATCGTCGATCAACATGCTGCGCATGAGCGGCTGGTCTATGAACGGATGAAGCAGGCGATGAGCGGCACCGGCGTGACGCGTCAGGCTCTCCTGATCCCGGATATTGTTGAGTTGGGCGAGACGGATGCGGCGCGCGTGCTGGCACGGTCCGAAGAGCTAGCCGAAATGGGATTGATCCTAGAGCCATTTGGCGTGGGGGCAATTCTGGTGCGCGAAACACCGTCACTGCTGGGCAAGGTCGATGCGCAAGGCTTGCTGCGTGATCTCGCCGACGATCTGGCGGAATATGATGAAGCCCTTTCGCTCAAGGAACGGTTCGAACATGTCTGCGGCACGATGGCGTGCCACGGCAGCGTCCGGGCCGGGCGCCGACTGATGGCGGAGGAAATGAATGCGCTGCTACGCCAGATGGAAGCGACGCCTCATTCGGGTCAATGCAATCATGGCCGCCCGACCTATGTGGAACTGAAGCTGGCGGATATTGAACGGTTGTTCGGGCGGCGGTGATATCAGTTCGTCTCTGATCGATTGATCCTGCGCGCGGTCCGTCATCATCAATAATGTTGCCTGTTCGATAAGATCGTTCACCTTTCAGCCCTCCCAGATCGCCATTTAGCAGGAATAGGGAATGATCAGGTTAACGGCGTTCTGACTTAAGTCTGCATCAGAAACAGCACGCGCGCCGTGCCCCATATCTTGTCGGACACAATGTCCCAGCCTCTCGGCGCGATCTCCGCGTCCCGCATTTCCTCAAGGATCACGACCCCGTCTTCCGCCAGATATTGCGGCAAGCGGCGCAGCACAGGCGACCAGAGTCCTCTGCCATAGGGGGGATCCAGAAAAACATGGGTGAAGGGTTTAGGACGGTTGCCGGGCGCGAGTTTCAGTTTTGTAGCATCAAATCGGTGAATGCGGGCTTCATCGCCCAGCCCGAAATGATCAAAGTTGCGACGGATCGCGGCGAGGGCCTGCGGGTGGCGTTCGACAAAAACGCAGAAATCTGCGCCGCGGCTGAGCGCTTCCAGCCCGAGCGCGCCGGAGCCCGCAAAAACGTCCATGACAATTGCGCTGTCAAGCGGCGGGGACCAATCGGCATGATCAAGAATGTTGAAGATTGACTCGCGGGTTTGATCGCTCGTCGGGCGCGTGTTGCGTCCGTCCGGCGTGGCAATGGTGCGTCCGCGATTATCTCCAGATACGATCCTCATCTGCGAGTCGGTTTGGATCGGTTCGACTTGGATCGGTTCGACTTGGATCGGTTCGACTTGGGACGGTTTGCCGCTTGTCGTGCGGCTCTTTTTTTAGGCGGGGGACGTTTGGCGTTTTGCGCGGCCGCGTCCTTGGCGATCGGTTTTCTGTTCGCGCCCGGTTTTCTGTTCGCGCTCGGTTTTACATCTGTCCGGGCCTTGGCTGAGGCATGGGTGCCGCGTTTGGCTGGCTTGCGCTTATGACGATCCTGTTCCGGTGGAATCTCGATCAGGTGGCCCAGTTGATCGCGGATGGTCTTACGTTTGACTTCCTCAACCGCGCCACGTTGCAGGCTCAGCAATTGAAAGGGTCCGTAGCTGGTTCTGATGAGGCGGTTCACGTGCAGGTCCAGCATCTTCAGCGCGCGCCGTACCTCCCTGTTCTTGCCTTCGCGGATCACGATCTGCACCCAGACATTATCGCCGCGCTCGCTCTCCAGCGTGGCTTTGATGGGCCCTGTCTTAACGCCGTCAATTTCAATGCCAGCCTTGAGTGTGTCGAGCCTCTCCTGCGTAGTCTTGCCATAGGCGCGCGCGCGATACTTGCGACTAAACCCCGTGCTGGGCAGTTCTAGCTGCCGGGCCAGTTCTCCGTCGTTCGTGAGCAGCAGCAGACCTTCGCTGGTCAAATCTAGCCGTCCGACGCTGATGACGCGCGGCATCTCTTCCGGCAGCAAATCGAACACTGTTTTCCGGTTGCGCTCATCTTTATGACTGGTCACGAGTCCTAGCGGCTTGTGATAGCGCCAGAGGCGGGTCGGTTCTATAGCGGCGAGCGGTTTATCATCCACCTCGATCCGATCTTTCGCGGTCACCTTGAACGCCGGCGTTGTCAAGCGCTTGCCATTGACGCTGACGCGGCCCGCTTCAATCACCCGTTCGGCTTCGCGGCGGGACGCAACACCCGCGCGGGCGAGGCGCTTGGCGATCCGCTCAGAACTGTCTTCTGGCTTGACCATAGGTCTATCCCAACACATAGCGCGACATGACTATTCATGACAGCGACCGCGCGCATATGGACCGCGCCTTAGCGCTAGCGCAAGCTGCGGCTGCGGTTGGCGAAGTGCCCGTCGGCGCGGTCATCACCAATGCGGACGGACAGATTGTGGCGGAAGCCGCCAATGCCTCGATCGCGCGGCATGATCCGACGGCGCATGCGGAAGTGCTGGCAATCCGGATAGCCTGTGAAGCTATCGGCAATTATCGCCTGCCAGGACATACGCTCTATGTGACGCTGGAACCCTGCACCATGTGCGCCTCGGCTATCGCCAATGCTCGGATTGCGCGTTTGCTTTACGCTACCTCCGATCCGAAAGGCGGCGCGGTTGAAAGCGGGGTTCAATTCTTTGATGTGCCGTCCTGCAATCACCGTCCAAAGGTTGATACGGGTCTGGGTGCGGACGTTGCGGCAGATCAACTCCGCAACTTTTTCCGCGTGCGCCGAAAATGAAGACCTCCTTCCGGGAAGTGCAAAGTACAGCAGCAATGGGTGAGGCCGTTTTACCCGGCGGGGCCGCTCGGCTCGACGGAGTCGGAATTGTGCTGGGTATTACCGGCGCCGTCCTGTTTTCGATGAAAGCTGTATTGGTGAAAATGGTTTATGAGGTCGTTCCCGACTTACCTACGGTGACGCTGATGATGTTGCGTATGGCCTGTCGTTCCCCGTCTATGTCGCGATCTTGCTGATTGCGCGGCGTGCAGGTGAGTGCCGGATCGGATGGCGGGAAACAGGCGCGGCCATGCTAGCTGGGATGCTGACCTATTATGTCTGCACTTTTCTGGATTTTCAGGGCCTCAAGCATATCACAGCCCAGCTGGAACGACTGCTGCTCTTTACCTATCCCGCCTTTGTGATGATTTTCGGCGCGCTCTTCTTTGGCGGACGGATTACCAAGGGTAGTTTGGCGTCGGTCTCAATGACTTATTCGGGCCTGGCAGTTATTTTCGTCGGCGGGGATATCACGCAGTCCGATAATCTTCTGGTTCGGGATTGGACTGATTTTGCTCTGTGCCGCGTTATTTGCGCTGTTCCAGCTGATAGCAAAGGGGTTTGTCGACCGGATTGGGCGCAGTTGTTTACCTGTCTGGCCATGATAGGCGCGGCCACCGCGCTGATGGTCCATTTTCTGATTTCCAGTGGTGGTCTGGACGGCATGATCGAAGCCTTGCGACTGCCGCGTGAGATCTGGCTCATCGCGATCATTCTGGCGCTTTTCTGTACCCTGCTGCCCAGCTTCTTCATCAATATCGCCATTGGACGGATCGGGGCGCAACTGGTCGCGATTCTCGGTATGGTTGGGCCCGCTCGCGACGATTGTCGCAGCCATCATTGTGTTGGGCGAACCCTTTGGGGTCTGGGACGGCATTGGTACATTGATCACCCTGTCAGGGATCGCGCTCTACACCCGGCTCGGTCAGGCAAAAGCGAGTAGCGACACGCCGCGCCAGACATAGACCCCGCCTATCACGGTCACGAGGATGCGGGTGTAACGCTTGAACCCAACATCGAAGAAGCGGTGCAGTAGCCGCGTTCCAATAAATGTCCCAGCCATGACAGCCGGAATGGCCGCGGCAAATACCCACCAGGGTGGAAGCCCCGCGAGACCTGCGCCGCGCGCGAGCGGGATGCCGAAATAGACCATCTTGACCAGATGGCTGGCAAACATGGTCACGGCTTTGGTCGCGACAATCTGCTGCCGCGTCAGGCGGGTCTTTACATAGAAGAAGTCCAGTGCCGGTCCCGCTACGCCGGCGGACAGATTCAATCCCATTACCATAGCGCCGCACAGTACGGCATGGGCCGGTTTCTGTGCATCTCCGGCGAGCCATCGTCTGGGTAACCATAGCAGGAGCGGGAGGAGGCCGAGTGCCAGATAAAGTTCAGCTTTGGAGGGCAGGAAGCTGACGGAGAGCATCAGCAAGGCGGCGGGCAGAGCGCCAAGAGCCGTCCATCCCAGAATGTCTCGGCGCACATCATCCTTGAGTAGAAATGCCCGATAGCTGTTGGATACGGACTGCACCGCGCCGTGGACCACCATAGCTTCGGCGACACAGAGGAAAATGGCGATGACGCCCATGAACACAAGACCGCCTGCCATGCCGAACAGGCCAGAGATGATGGCGGTCAAAAAAGCGGCAGCAATGATGATGGCAAAGGGATTCACACGCAGGGCTTAAGCCTTACTCATATGATAATCCAACCTTGTCCGCGATGACATTGGCGGTAGAGAGGCAGCTTGTGACCAATACGCCTGAATTCACTGTCTCGGAGCTGGCCGGGAACATCAAACGCACGATTGAGGAATCGTTCGGGCGTGTTCGGGTGCGTGGAGAGCTGGGCCGTGTCACGATTGCCAAATCCGGCCACTGCTATCTGGACATGAAAGACGATCGCGCGGTTATCAATTCGATCATCTGGAAGGGAACCATGTCCCGCCTGTCCATGCGGCCTGAGGAAGGCATGGAAGTGATCGTCGAAGGTAAGATGAGCACCTATCCGGGCCGGTCCAACTATCAGCTGGTGATCGAGAGCATGGAGCTGGCTGGCGAAGGTGCGCTGATGGCGCTGCTGGAGCGGCGCAAGAAAACCTTGGCCGCTGAGGGTTTATTTGAAGCGGATCGAAAACGCGCACTGCCCTTCATGCCCAAGACGATCGGCGTCGTGACATCACTGACAGGCGCGGTGATCCGCGATATTCTGCACCGTGTTTCGGACCGTTTTCCCGCTCACGTATTGGTCTGGCCCGTCCTGGTTCAGGGCGATAAAGCGGCACAACAAATTGCCGGAGCCATTACCGGGTTCAACCATGCGGAGGGTTTCCCAAGACCGGATGTGCTGATCGTGGCACGCGGCGGTGGGTCGCTGGAAGATCTCTGGTGCTTCAACGAGGAAATCGTTGTTCGCGCCGCTGTGAATTCGGCTATTCCCTTGATCTCCGCCGTCGGTCACGAGACGGACTGGACGCTAATCGATTATGTGTCGGACCAACGAGCCCCGACACCGACCGGAGCGGCAGAAGTCGCGGTGCCCGTGCGCGACGACTGGCTGGAAACGATCGCGGATCTCGGCCTGCGGTTGACGCGCGGGTTACGGCGCAGCGTGAAAGACCGCAAGGTTCGGTTCAGCGCATCGCGTTTGCCCAATTTGAACACCATTCTGGGACCGCCATATCAACGGTTGGATGCTGCAAGGCTGCCGTCTCTGGAGCGGTTGCTTGATCCCAAGGTCACCAAATTAGGTTCGCTGGGGTCCAGGCTTACATCCAGCGGAACTGCACAGCTACGTTGCCGGGTCGATGATCAATCGAAAGATATTGCGCGTGCGGCTGAGGCGTTGGCGATGGCAAGTCGAAGGAATCTGAGTGACAAGGTACGGCGACTGGATCAGGCGTCTGCACTGCTGAATGCCTATAGCTATCAGGGCGTGTTGGCACGGGGATATGCGATGGTTACGGGTGCAAATGGCGCTGTTATCCGTTCGGCGGAAGCGATGCAGCCGGGTCAGTCCGTGTCCCTCATATTTGCCGATGGCAAACGGTCGGCCGTAATTGAAGGGGCGACAACGCGTAAAAAATTGGCGAGAACCCGAAAAACCAGACCTGGTGACCCACAACCCTCTCTGTTCTGAGTTGGGCTATTCTGAGTGCCGCTGTTTTAATTTCGGCGGCGGCCTCTATGTCGAGGGCATGAATATGTTCTTTCAGAAACAGGGTGAAGCCCAGCTCCACTTTGGCAGTAATGATTTTACCATACTTGAAGGCGGCGACTATGTCACTTGCGCCGTATCGGGTGAAAAGATCCCGCTGGAAGAACTCCGCTACTGGAACGATGAGCGGCAGGAAGCCTATAAGGATGCAGGGGCGGCTTTGACGGGCTTTCAGCGGGCAGGCGCGGTATGAAGTCAATCCTGACAATTGCGACTTTTGTCTTGGTGGCCTTTGGAATAGCCAAAGCGCAGCTTCCGCAAGAACATGACAAGCCTGACGAGTTTGTAGTTTCTCATCAAGGTACCATCGAAGACGGGGCGGGCTTGTTCTTTGGTGTTTCTAGAAAATGCGCTGACACTAGCGATTGCCCGCCTGTGACGACGGACGAAATCAAATCTAGGATAGAGGAAACAATCAGGCGTGCCTCAAAATCTGTTGGTCTTTCCTGCCACGGCATTACCCAACAGGGCGGGATGGTCATTTGCAGAACCGCTCCCGATGCCGCTGTGGAAATTGGCCGGGCTGAGGACGACACATATGTCCAGAAAGCGGACGCAAACGGAGTCATTATCATCGGGTTTGACCGCGATGAACCCGCGGCCTTTGTCCGTGTTGGTGAGCACCGGGTGAATTTCACCATAGAGCCGCGAAACTATGACATTTCCCGGATCGATGGTCTGCCGAAGAACATGGTCAGCGAGTATACGGAAGAAGAGCTGACGCGCATCCGCACAGCGACCGCACGCAAAAAGATCGGGTTTGCGTCGAACGTTGAAGAAATCGGCTTCAAGGATGGATTTATCTATCCCGTCGCTGACCATATAAAGACAACCAATTTCGGGGCACAGCGCGTCCTGAATGGCGAGCCGAAACGACCTCACTTCGGTGTTGATCTGGCCGCGCCCAAGGGCACGCCGATCCTCGCCTCGGCTGACGGCATCGTCTCCATGGCTGATGACGACATGTATTTCGAAGGGTCTCTGATCCTGATCGATCACGGGCAAGGTCTGATCAGCTACTACCTTCACAATGACACGGTTTTGGTCGAAGCGGGTCAGCCCGTGAAACAGGGCGAGCAGATCGGAACAGTCGGTACCCGGGGCCGTTCAACGGGATCCCATCTCTGCTGGCGCCTGAAATGGCGCGGGCGTAATCTTGATCCAGAATTGCTGACGGACTGGCCGAAAGAGCATAGCGATCATGGCTAAGCAGCCTGAAGAGTGCCGAACCATGATCGATGTCCGTGAGGGCGTGGATGCGATCGATCGCGAACTGGTGCGTCTGCTGGTGCTCAGGCAGGGCTACGTGAATGCGGCGGCGCGGATAAAACCAAACCGCGATACTGTCTATGATGCTGACCGGATCGAAGATGTGGTCAGCAAAGTGCTGGGTGAGGCGCGGGCACAGGGTCTGTCCGCCGATATTGCCGAACCTGTCTGGCGAAAACTCATTGAACGCTGCATCGCCCATGAGTTTGAAGAATGGGACGCAAAGTGTGGGCGGCGTTCATCCTAAAGAAAACCGGCTTCCGGCTATCGCTGGAAACCCTTCGCAATTCACATATCACCAGAGCAGGCTAGTCTTCTGGTGACCAGTCGCCTGTGCCCATGCAGGAGGTGCCGTCGTTCTGAGCTTCGGTGCCTTCCGGGCAGGCGACTGTTGCGCTCGCATTCGCGTTGACGTCCACATCCATGTCGACCGCGTCCGCGTCGTCGTCTACAGCGTCATGGCTTCATCCACCATGGCTTCATCCACCATGGCTTCATCCGTCATGGCGTCATCCATCATGGCGTCATCCGTCATGGCGTCATCCGTCATGGCGTCATCCATCATGGCGTCATCTGTCATGGCGTCATCCGTCATGGCGTCATCCATCATGGCGTCATCCATCATGGCGTCATCCATCATGGCTTCATCCATCATGGCTTCATCCGTCATGGCTTCATCCGTCATGGCTTCATCCGTCATGGCTTCATCCGTCATGGCTTCATCCGTCATGGCTTCATCCGTCATGGCTTCATCCATCATGGCTTCATCCGTCATGGCTTCATCCGTCATGGCTTCATCCGTCATGGCTTCATCTGTCATGGCGTCCTGAGCAAAGGCGCTAGGAGCTGCAAGCAGGATGGCCAGGGCGGCTGTGCCGCTCAGCAATGTCTTCGTCATGGTAAATTCCCTCTCAATTCGACTCAAATAAACCTAAGGAGAGACTAGGTGATAATTCGGCGGTTTGCAAGTGTGCTTGGGACTGTCGGTTAATAGGGCGTATTATTCTTATTCGCGAACAGCTGGATAGTACCAGACGCGACGGATTAAACCGTTCTCCAGCTGATAGACTGTCAATGCACTCTGGGCTTTTTGAAGACCATCCTCACCTGTCCATCGGGCGGTTTCGGTCACGCTGACATAATTGCCGTTCACACTCCAATCCCTCAAATCGCCCATCACAGTTGGGTTAGATGCCGTATAGCTCCGGACAACTTCGGTCAGTGTATCACGTCCGCTGACATCGACTGTGATATCGGAGTCTTTCACGGTGAGCCATTCAATATCCGGGTGTTCGACGCGCTCCATCGCGTCAAAGTCACGAGCATTGAACGCATCCACATGCGCAACCACCACAGGATGTGGCTCGGCAGCTTGCTGGCAGGCCGTTAGCAGGCTGGCCCCTGCGAAAAAGACAGACATCATGACATGTTTCATTTTTTCATCCGATAGAGAGGTTTCGGCCAGCGGCGATGAACCCAGAACCATTGTGCCGGGTTTTCGCGAATCCGGTCCTCAATAAAACGGGTGACGGCCTTCACGCCCGTTGTCACGTCGACTTGGCGCTGACCGACGCGATCCCATTCCAAGGGCGGGTAAAAGCGCACATGAAAGGTCGATTTGTTTCGAATGACGCTCATCGGTACAATCGGTCGTCCAGTTTTCAATGATAGTCGTACGGTGCCCTGCGCTGTCATGGCATTAACGCCAAAGAACGGAATTTTCAGACCCGTATTGAATTTCTGATCATTCATGATGGCGATCGATTCGCCGCCGCGCAACGCTTCGAATAATTCCCGTCCGCCGCGATGCGCCGACTTTTGCACAAGGAATTTTGTGCCATAAGCCTCGCGCTGTTTGCGGACGCGGCGGTCAATCAGCGGATTGTTGATCTTACGGTAGGTGATGCGGACCGAGCTGGACGATTGAGTCAGGACGATCGCCATGACTTCCCAGTTGGCGAAATGACCTGTGGCGATGATGGCTGGTGCGTGGCTGAGAAAGATGTCGAGTCCCTCAACGGTGACACGAGACGGGACTTCGAACGCGCGAATTCGGTCGGTGAGCGGGAACTCGGCGAACGTCCGTCCGGTATTGTTCCATTGCGCAGACAGTAGGCGTTTCAACTCAGCGGCATCGGCGTTCGGAAAAGCAATTTTCAAGTTGGTCCGCGCGATCTTATGCTTTGATGTCAGAGGACCGATCTCGCGTAAAATCACGCCTCCAAGCCACGATGCGAAAGCGAAAGGCAGCAGGCGCAAAAGCCCTGTAACGACATCATAGCCGAAGGCCTCGACCCGGTGCGCGACTGTAATCTTGTCGGCCATCAGCTTGTCGGCGGCAGCGTCGCTGCACGGTTGATGATGGGATGCAGCAATCTGCGAAGCGTCAACTCGTCCTCGAACCGGACTTTGACTGGAAAGGCATGGATTCCGCGTCGATAGCCCGATGGAAGACGGACATGATCTTTTTCGGTCGTAATCAATGCGGCGTCATATTCTGACGCCAGAACGAATAGGCCTTCGATTTCCGTATCAGAGAAGCAGTGGTGATTGGCAAAGGGGATTTCCTCAACTAGGTCCGCGCCCAATCGGCGCAGTTGGTCGAAGAACTTATTGGGCCGCCCGATCCCGGCAAAGGCATAGAGCCGTCCGCTGGGCGGCTGAGACTTTGGGGCAAGATAGGCCGGGATGACGATCTGGCCGGACAGTTGTTCGGCCAGATGCAGATCGATCTCATAGTCGGGTTCGGGTTTCATCAAAATCACGGCATCGGTTCGGTCTAGCGCATCCAGCAGGGGCTCACGAAGTGGTCCGGCTGGGAAGACGCAGCCATTGCCAAAGCCGACTTCGCCGTCGACAACCAGCAGGGACAGAGTTTTCTGCAGCAGCGGGTTCTGGTGACCATCATCCATGATGATCGCGTCTGCGCCTTCCGATACGGCGGCAACCGCACCTTCGTCGCGGGCGACTGCGACCCAAACGGGACCTGCCCGGGCGATCAGAAGCGGTTCGTCGCCTACGTCTTCAGATGTATGGCGCGGCGTGACCGGAATTGGTCCTTTCAGCTGTCCACCATAACCACGCGTCAAGGCATGGGCGTTCACGCCCATCCGGCGCAGGCTCTTGAGCAAGTAAATCGCCACGGGCGTTTTCCCGGTTCCGCCTAGAGTAGCATTACCCACACAGATAACAGGCACGCCGGGATCAAGCGGCTGGGTCTGCGCGTGCCGCCGCTGCTCAAACCACGCATAGATAGCGCCGATTGGGCGCAACAGCGTGCGGATCATTGGCGCGCTTTCATGGCCCTCTCGGATGTTCCAGAATTCCGGCGGCCTCACAGCAACTGCTCCAACTCCATGACGGTCCGGTCGAGTGATCCGGTGTTATTAGCCGCAAACTGAGTCGCGTTGGCCGTTACCTCGTCTAGCTTTCCGGATAGACCATCATGGATCAAGCGAACAGTTTCATTTTCGTCAGCGATCAGAACAGATTTGGTGTCGATCATACTCCGGTACAGGTCAACAAAGCTGGCATGATAAGGGCCACTAATGACGGGTACACCAGCACGCGCCGCTTCCAGCGGATTGTGTCCCATCAGGGAGGAGTCGAACGATCCGCCCAGCACACATACATCCGCAAGCGCGAGCGCAAGTCCCATCTCGCCCATTGTATCCATCACGTAGGCATTTGCGCTGGATGGGTCCTGACTGGCCGACCGTCTTGGTGCACCAAGAGCCTCGGCAATATCAGGTCCGCGGGCTGGATGGCGGGGCAACCAGATCATGAATGCGTCAGAAACTCTGTCATGAAACCGATGAAACACTGCTTCCTCAGCTTCATGTGTCGACGCGGCGAGCCAGACCGGACGCTCACCGATCTGCTTACGCAAGCGGTCGCGTTCGCCCATATTGAAACTAAGCGCAGCGGCATCGAACTTCAGACTGCCAATATCGGGCACGGCCTGCTGTGCCAGCTCTGCAATGCCGTTCGCTGTCCGTCGATCGGCTGCCAGAATTCTATCGAACGCACTTAAGACGGACAGCCCGAGGGACATACGTTTTCGCCACTCGGCGATAGAGGCGTCGCTCATCCGGGCATTGATCAGAGCAAGCGGAATACCGGCTCGCTCAGTCGTCCAGATGAGGTTGGGCCATAATTCGCTCTCCGCAAAGATGGCGAGGTTTGGAAACCAGTGGGCCACGAAACGCGCCGTAGCTCTCGGCGTATCAAGCGGCAGATATTGGTGTATCGCCCGCTCAGGCAATTGCTCCACCAAGAGCTCGGCAGACGTTCGTGTGCCGCTCGTGACCAGTATGTGCCGATCTGGTTTTTCCAGAAGGCGGTCGATGAGTGGGCGCAGCATCTGAGTTTCACCCACGCTGGCACCGTGTAGCCAGATCAGCTCACCGGGCGGGCGAACTAAATCGCTGCGGCCATAGCGTTCTTTTACGCGCTTGGGGTTTTCCTTGCCGTCCTTGATCCGCTTGCGAATCAACAGCGGCAGGAACGGCCCGATCAGCGACGTGACCAGCCTGTAGGCGAAGGAGGTGTTGAAGACATTCATGCTGCCAGCACCGGCGCGTGACCTAGTGCGGCATCCGCTTCAGCCATCAGGGCATTCATCTCGGCCTCGACACGGGTCCGTGTCACTTCGATGTCAGCATCACTGGCGTCAGGATCAATTTCTACGGGCGTGCCCCAGACGATTCGTCCCCTGCCAAATGGCAAGGGCAGGATAAAGCGATCCCAGCTATCGAACTGGCGCCGTCTGGCGACCGAGAACGTGCAGGGCTGGACCGGGGCACCGGACAGGCGGGCGAGCCGGAACGGTCCAATCGGGACGTGCTGGCGCGGGCCTCTGGGTCCATCCGGCGTAATGACAATGCAGCCGCCATTGTCGATGGCGTCCAGAATTTCGCGTCCGGCTTTGCCACCGCCTTTAATCTTGGTTTTAGTCGCGTTCTTGGCTGATCCGCGTACAGTTGACAGACCGAGCCAATGACACGTCCAGGCGACAACGGCCCCGTCGCGAGAGCGTGAGATCAGTACATGCGGGTGCTGATAATGCCGTTTCCAGGCACTGGTCAGCAGCAGGAAGCGCGAATGGAAAGTCAGCGCGATAACGCCGTTACCGCCCTTGATGATCGGCTCCACCCGTTCTGGATAAAGGATCTCCCAGCGTGTTGTATATTTGACCAGTGTCATCCACAGCGCGACGAGACCGCCGAGCGTGGCTTGCATAGCCTTGGAGCGCATCAAGCGTTTGAACACAATTGCCTTCCCTGTTAACGGCCCTCTTCACTATCAGATGGGCGATATGGCGGACTTAGGTGACAAACCTTCCAAAGAAAATAAGGGATTGGACCTCAACGATCCGAAGGATCGTAAACAGGCCCGCTATGATCTGACCTGGGGTGATCACGGTTTTCTGCGCAAACGATTCGCCAACCGCCACGATATTGGCGGTGGCATGTACCGCGAGAACCAGCCCTCGCCGGAACGTATTCAAGTCTGGGCGGATCAGGGGATCAAAACGGTCATCAATCTGCGCGGGCCTTCGCCCAAGGGCTTCTATCTTCTGGAGGAAGAGGCCTGCGAACAGCATGGTATCGCGCTCGAAAATTACCGTATGTATTCGCGCGATGTGCATTCCAAGGAGCGTCTGCTGGGCACGAAAGACATGTTTGAGCGGATCAAGTATCCTGCTGTCATGCACTGCAAAAGCGGTGCAGACCGGACCGGTATCATGGGCGTTCTCTACCGTCACTTCCGCATGGGTGACACGATCGAGCAGGCCATTGACCAGCTATCTTTCAGCTATCGGCATGTGCGCCACGGCAAAACTGGCATACTCGACTTCTTTTTTGAGGAATTTCTCAAATATCAATCTGATCATCCAGACGTGACATTCGAAGACTGGGTCAAGGGTCCTTATGACCCGGCGGACATTAAATCCCGTTTCATGAGCCACTGGACAGGAAACGGGATCACCGAATGGTTGCTGAGGCGGGAATAGCGATGGAATATCTACACACAATGGTTCGCGTGGCGGACATAGATGCCGCGCTGGATTTCTATTGCGGCGCGCTCGGTCTGGAAGAGATGACCCGTTACGATAATGAAGGTGGTCGTTTCACGTTAATCTTCCTCGCAGCCCCCGGCGATGCGGTGCGCGCCAAAGACGCCAAGGCTCCCATGGTTGAACTGACTTATAATTGGCCGAAGGAGGATGGTGGCGAGACCTATTCAGGTGGTCGAAATTTTGGTCATCTCGCTTACCGTGTCGATGATATTTACGCCGCCTGCGAGCGTTTACAGTCCAAGGACGTGACGATCAATCGTCCGCCACGTGATGGGCGTATGGCCTTTGTCCGCTCTCCAGACGGGATCTCGATCGAGCTTTTGCAAAGAGGTGACGCTCTGCCGCCCAAAGCCCCATGGACGGATATGGAAAATGTCGGCAGCTGGTAGCCCGGATAGCGAGGCCAATAGCCATTATAGACAATTACGGCGCTCTGACGTGACGCCCGTCATTGCCGCGCTGGCCCTCGACCGCTAGGCGGCAACTGTGATTGCCGAAGCCGGACATATTGCGCTGATCCTCGCTTTCATTGTGGCCTTGCTTCAGGGGACGATCCCACTGATCGGGGCACAGATGAAACATGGCCGAGCCATGGCACTCGCTGAACGGGCGGCGCTGGCGCAGGCGGCTTTGCTGGTGGCGAGTTTCGCCTTGCTGACCCTCGTTTTCCTGCGTTCGGATTTCTCTGTCCTTTTGGCGGCTAAGCATAGTCATACAATGAAGCCGCTGCTCTACAAGATCAGCGGTGTCTGGGCGAACCATGAGGGTTCGATGCTGTTCTGGGTCGTCATTCTGGGTGTTTACGGCGCGATGGTGCCGCTGTTTGGCAAGGCCTTACCGCTTTCGCTCAAGGCGCGCGCGCTAGCCGTGCAGGGCTTGCTCGGGGCGGGTTTTATGGGCTTTTTGCTGTTCACGTCCAACTTGTTTGAGCGGCTTGATCCCATACCGCTTGATGGCATGGGTTTGAACCCGCTCCTGCAGGATCCTGGTCTCGCGATCCATCCGCCACTGCTTTATATCGGATATGTCGGGTTCAGTCTGACGTTCTCATTTGCCGTTGCGGCGCTCATAGAAGGGCGTGTGGATGCGGTTTGGGCGCGCTGGTTGCGGCCATGGGTACTGCTGGCATGGAGCTTTCTGACGCTCGGCATCACAATCGGCTCCGTCTGGGCTTATTATGAGCTTGGCTGGGGCGGCTGGTGGATGTGGGATCCGGTGGAAAATGTGTCCTTCATGCCATGGCTCGCGGGCACAGCGCTGCTCCACTCAATCTTGAGCCTTCAACAACGTCACAGCCTCGCCAACTGGACGGTTCTGCTCGCTATTTCAACCTTTTCGCTCTCGATGATCGGGACGTTTGTGGTCCGGTCCGGCGTTCTAATCAGTGTCCACGCTTTTGCTGTTGATCCTGCGCGTGGTGTGGTCATTCTGGCCTTGCTGCTATTCTATACCGGCGCAGCGCTTGCGCTTTACGCAGTGCGCGCCAATACGCTGCAACGTCACGCCCAGCTCAATCTGGTCAGCCGGGAAGGCGGGTTGGTCGTCAATAATCTTGTCCTCGTCATCGCGACGGCAACAGTCTTTCTCGGAACATTCTATCCGCTCTTCGTCGAGGCCACGACGGGAGAGAAGATCAGCGTCGGACCACCCTATTTCGATGCCGTTTTCGCACCGATGATGATTGCGCTGATTGCTATCATGGCGATCGCGCCCATGCTTAAATGGCGAGAAGACAATTTAGCGCGCTATCGTTCGGTCCTGATCAAGGTAGCACTATTTTCCGCTGTCATCGCCGTGCTGACCTATATTCTCGGCGATTCTGTGCTTGGCGCGGTGTTCTTTGGATTCGCAGCGTGGCTGACGGCTGGGACAATTGCGTCGATCCATCGTCGCACCGGTTTCCAATGGGAACGATTGAGAACCCAGCCTGCCGGTACTTGGGGGTTTGTCCTGGCGCATCTTAGCGTCGCAATCTTTACCGTTGGTGTGACGGCAATGAGTATTGGCGCCAAGAATAATGTCGCACGATTGGCTGCGGGCGAGAGTCTGGAGGTGGCGGGTTACACCTTCACGCTGAACGGGACAGAGCAAGGCACTCGCGACAATTTCCAATATCTTACCGGAACGGTTGACGTGACGAAGGATGGGCGCGGTATAGCCAGCCTCGTTACCCAACGCCGCTACTATCCGGTGCGAGAAATGTTCACGTCAGAAGCCGGATTTAAATTGTCACTCGGGGCTATGCTGTTTGCGGCGATTGGCGAAGGCGGCAATGAAGACGGCGTCATTATCCGCGCCTATTATCAACCGGGCGTGCTGTGGATCTGGATCGGCGCGCTGCTCATGTCGCTGGCGGGTTTCATCAGCATGGCGGACCAGAGACTGCGTCTACCCAAACCTGTGCGAGCGGTAGCCCTCAATACGGTCCCGGCGGAATGAGAGTGCTTATATTTATCCTATTATTGGCAGCATCTCCTGCTTTCGCTCAGCTTGACGCGGTGCCATCTGAAACATCGGTCAGCATATCGCCTGAAATTGAGACTCGCGCCCGAGATCTAGGCCGCATGCTGCGCTGCGTCGTCTGTCAGAACCAATCGATTGAGGAGTCGGATGCCGAATTGGCGGCGGACATGCGCGCCTTGGTCCGCGAGCAATTGGCCAGCGGATCAACCGAAGCTGAAGTGACTGCGTTGATGCGCGACCGTTATGGGGACTATGTTCTGCTCAAACCGCCCGTGCAGGGAAATACACTCGTGCTCTGGTTCGCGCCAGTGGTTGCTGTGCTGATCGGATTGTTCTGGTTTGTGTCCCTGCGTCGCATGCATCAATTGACCCCGATGGACGATTTATCCGACGCCGAGCGGAAGCGGTTGGAGGCACTGCGGGGACCATGATCTGGATTGTGCTCATCATTGCCGCTCTGGCGACACTTCTTATTCTTGCGCCAGCCTTTGTCGGCCCAGTCGAGACTGACAGCGGCGAACTTACCGAGTATTTCGAGCAACTCGACGCGCTGGAGGGTCGGGATGATCTCGATTCTGACACGAAAGCCTCAGCAAAACTCGCCTTGGAGCGTCAAATTCTCAAGGCTGAGACGGCAGACACAGGAGGCGGCGGACGTGTTTTGGCTTTCATCGCGGCCATCGCTCTGCTGGGCGGTGGTGCGGCGATCTACAGCGTCGTCGGTCATCCTGAATCCTTGGTGCAGCGCGTATCCGAAGAAGACAGTCTGTTACGCCAACTTGAAGCGCGTCCTGCCATGGACCGTGCAGACGACCCGCTAGGATGGATGCTCTATACGTGGGCCTATGATCGGGCTTTGGCCTTACAGGACGATCCAGCTTTTCACGCTGAAGCCGAAGCGCTTCTGCGCGTCCTCTCGCAGGAGGATATCGCAGCGGCAATGGATATGACGGAGGCGGATCGCGCCGTGATGATTCGGGGTATGGTCGATGGTCTTGCGGTTCGCTTTGCCGAAAACTCGCAAGATGCGCCCGGTTGGACACGCTTGATATGCACGGATTGTGCTGGGTGACCCCGTGGACGCAGATATCGCCCGAATGCGCGACGCCTATTCCAACCGCCCAGCCGTGGCCAGTCAGATTTTGCTTGAAGCCGGATATGAGGGATCTTAAATTCTTTGCGTTGGCTTAACCGCCTTGCAGGCAAAAACCCTGCAAACTCTCTAATTCCTACCATGACAAAAGCATTTAACCTTGGCAAAGCGCGCGCTTTCTATCTCGGAGAGCCCCATGAAGAGCATCGCCGTTCTCGGTCTTGGCAAGGTTGGCGCATTGGCTGCGCAATTGCTGGTCGATAGTGATTTCACCGTCATCGGTGTCGACATAAATGCTGACCCCAAGAATCATACGCATGAGGTTCTCCGCATCGATGTGACGGATGCTGTTTCGCTCGGCGCTTTGTTCGCCGACATGGACGCTGTTCTGTCCTGCCTGCCTTACCATTTGAATATTGGCGTGTCCGATGTTGCTCATGTGGCGGGTATTCATTATTTCGACCTGACCGAAGACGTGCCCACTACGAACCATGTCCGCAAACTGGCCGAGACGTCCAAAGGACTGGTTGCGCCGCAGTGCGGCCTCGCGCCCGGGTTTGTTGGTATTGTCGGGGCAGATTTGATCGCCAAATTTGACGAGTGCCGATCCTGCCGCATGCGCGTCGGTGCGCTACCGCAGAATCCGACCGGTCTGATGGGCTATGCCTTCAATTGGTCGCCCGAGGGTGTGGTCAACGAATATCTCAATGATTGCGAAGTCATCGAGGACGGCGAGCGCAAGATGGTCTCGGCTATGGAATGGCGCGAGAAAATCTTCATCGATGGGTTGGAGTTAGAAGCTTTTACCACATCGGGCGGGCTCGGCACAATGTGTGAGACCTATCTCGGCCAGGTCGCCAATATGGATTATAAAACCATGCGCTATCCGGGTCACTTCGATCTGATGAACTTTTTCTTCCATGAGCTGCTGATGCGCAAAGACCGCGAGAAAGCGGGCGAGATCCTGATCAACGCCAAGCCGCCGGTCAATCAGGACGTAGTCTATGTTCATATCGCCGCAGAAGGCGATATTGACGGCAAGCTCTCACGCAAGGAATTTGTTGGCGCTTACAAACCGCTGATGATTGCGGGCAAGAGCCGTACCGCCATCGCTTGGACGACGGCAGGATCTGTCGTGGCCGTGATCGAAATGGTTCGCGAGGGCACATTGCCAAGCAGCGGTTTCCTCAAGCAGGAAGATATTTCGCTCTCCGCCCTGATGGAAACCCGCACCGGTGGCTTCTATATGCGAGGTAGCGCGGACTCACGCTGACCGTCCCGAAGACAAGAACGCCCGCGCCCTAAGCCCGGCCGACGTCAACGCCTCCGGCCGCCAGCCTATGGCCAATATCAAACCATTAAGATGCGATATTACCGCTGGTTGGATAATGCGATCATAGAGGCTATTGCCAAGCTTTGATACAGGACGCAAGATGGACTGGATACAACGTGAGGGTACAGTCATTCGTGCCCATAAGCACACGGCGGGCGCGCCGCTTAAAAAAGAGGGCCAAACATCCCAGTGTTTGGGCTTCTATCGTGGCGGGTTTGGCACAAAACGCCATGCCGTAAGCAAAGATTTGGGGCTTTCTCTGCGATTTGAGGCAGGCCCGGGGTTTGAACATGACATGAAACAACTCATGGTCTGATTGAAGGCTTGGCCTTGCCCCTTAGAGTGGTTCATTTTGAGAGTTAGAGTTTTTGGCTATTTTGCGCTTGAAGGCGCACATTATGGCGAGAAAACGCTACGCCCCAGAACAGATGGACACCTCGAAGAACGGGTTTTTTGGGCCAGTATAGAGGCGAATTTTATAGTCGGCTCTCAGGTCAGGCTTCATAGAGTGACGAATGCGTGTCCACAGGCGTATTTTGGCATGATTTAGGCCTGCATAAGCGGGGGGATCCGGATTTTGAACAGAATCAGGCTATGGGCTGTCGTCGCTCATGGAAAACGAGGCGGCGGAAATTGTAGCTTAGGTTGGCCATGGTGATCCGGCCAGCGGCCCTGGCCGATTGAGCGCCTGGCCGATTGAGCGGATCGTGATCGCCATCGGCCCTTTCTCATATCCGAAGACATGTTCAACACAGGCACGGATGGAGGAGCGGGTTGCATTGCCGCGCCGAATGTGCTTTGCCATCGGTTTACCGCGGGGCTTCTTTCGATGGATGTTTGAACGATAGCCCTGCGCTTTCAGCCAGGCTTCGTTTTTGGCTGAGCGATAAGCTGTATCCGCCCAAACAGACTTTGAGCTGTTGGTGGCATCCAGAACCGATGTCAGTTCGTGCCCATCATAGCGGGCCGCATGGGTACAGGTCTCTCCCCGGACAAAGCGCCATTTCCGGTCAATACTGATATGGTTCTTGTACCCAAAGTGAGGGATGGAAATGTCGACAAGGCCTGCGTCCTGTTCCCCTTCTGCGGTCTTTCGCGCCCTGGAATAGCTGACCACCGCTCGTGCGTCGGTGTCTTTCTGTGCGGCCCTGGCAGGATCGCCCGCGCCAGATAGCGGACGCGCTTTCACCCGCCCTGGCCCGCTCTTTCTCTTCTTTCCTCATCCGTTGGCGCGGCGCTGACACCAAAGTGGCATCCACGATCTGACCTCCCGTGGGTTTGTAGCCGCGCTTGCAGAGTTGCTCTTCAAAAGCGGCAAACAGAGATTTGAAAGCACCAGACTGGGTCAGCTTTTCCTGGGTCAGCTTTTCACGCAACAGCCAAATCGTCTTTTGGTCCGGGGTCGGTTCACCGATCTGAAACCTCAGAAACCGCAACCAACTTAAACGATCCCGGATCAGAAATTCCATCCCTTCATCACTCAGATTGTGCATCGACGCCAGAACAAGCACCTTGAACATCGTGACCGGATCATAGGGTGGCCGACCGCCCTTGGCGCGAACCCCATAACCGAGGGCTTCCATCAGAACAGTTCGGAAAGCCTCAAAGTCCACATGACGCTCCAGCGCTTCAAGCGGATCACCTGTCGCCGATAAGCGAGCAAGATGATCCGACAAGTCAAACAATCCAGGCGCGTGCATCATAAAATCCTCACGAGCTGCCCCGAAGCACATCCGATCGGACAATGATGCTGAGTTCACGGCTCAGGCCGTACGAGAATGGCTGGGCCGGATCGGTGTGAAGACGATTCCGGTGGGTGTTTTTTCGGTCATTTCTAACTCCTGTCTCAGTGGCATCCTCAGTATCGCACGGCCCTGTTGACAGCGTTATGCCAGCAACGTTATCGTTCAGAAAAAAATCAGTGGGCAAGCTGAGTCAACATATTACGAGAGGCATGCAGTTGTTCTGCTGTGAAGTAACAACTTAGCTGGGGCACAGTTCGCGATACTTATCTTAAAACAGAATCAGGTTTGAAATTCGGCACCAAACACCTCACGGGTGCGCTACTGGATCGACGGATTGTCGAAGACATCAAACGCAAGACCCGATAACGCTATTCAGCTGAGGAGAAGATCGGCATTGTGCTGGACCATCAACCGCATCTATCGAGCTCTGCGCGAGCGAACCTACTGGGCCTACGAGGCGGACCGACCGTCTTCGGGGTTGTGGAAGTTCATGATAAGCTGGTTTGGGGCTCGACCACCAGCTGGATCACGTCACGACATGTTTTGAAATAGCGAAACTGATTGTGCATCATGGGATACCCCTAACACATACGTTCAAAGGAGGTTTCCTCTGACAATGTCGGCAAAGTTGTTGCCATTAGGCCAAGTATAGTGCTGAACAAAAACCGAGCGGATCAATATAAAAGCGCTATGATTTACCATATAGTAGATTCGATCTCGCACACTTGCAGAATATCGCTTAAATCGAGTCTGTGACGGATTGCCATATCAATCCTTTTGTCAATTTCATCAAGTGATAATAAAATTGCTCTAACTTTGTGTCACACGATTGATGCAGGCTCTTGAAACGATGATGGAAGTAGGAGAGATCGATTTTCGCCGGATCATCATAGCCCCAGACACTAAGGCTAAGGCGTCCGTATTCATCACGATCAAAATAGGACCACTTGCCTGGAATAGAATTAT
The DNA here is from genome assembly GCA_965205225.1 of Litorimonas sp. Lineage (GTDB taxonomy): Bacteria > Pseudomonadota > Alphaproteobacteria > Caulobacterales > Maricaulaceae > Litorimonas. Next base: position 1,740,435 of record CBDBFZ010000003.1, on the reverse strand, counting down.
ATTGGATCAGTTTTAGACCGTTCAGTTCGAAAGAGTTTATCACTTTTTGCTCCAAGTCGGCAACCCCGAGCATCTGCGGATATGGCTACCGAGAAAGCAGGAGTGTGTTCGTAGAAAAAATCAGCGCAGCCAGATAAAGCTAGTCCGACGACTGCGCAGAAGCCGATACTCGTTCTTTTAACTCCCATATCTAGCATCCTTGACGCGTAAAGCCTGTAAAGACAAACGCATTCCTGTCAAAATTGTCGAATATAGCGGGTCCCACAATATTGTTTAGCCAGTTGAGAAACCCACCTCTATCGGAGCCATAGCCTATAGTCGTCATAACTAATTTACCGTTGCGCTCAACAAGGCACCGTAGAACGGTACCATCAATATGTGGTTTTCCGTGGTTTCGTTTTGCCCACACATCGAAGAATGATCGAAGCTATAGTTTACGAGTCCTTCAGGGGTGAAGAATCTGGGAGCGATCACGAGATGAGTTGAAACTCCACTGGGTAGATAAACCTCCAGTCCCGCTGGTCTCGGTACAGTAAAAGTTCTTAGAATGGTCTGACGATCATAGACACTGAGCAAGCTTGCATTGCGGCAGATCACGTTCGATGTTTCGTAAAAGTGGCCGAATGGTGTATAAGTCGTCCTCACAATACGTCTCGCAATCACCCAGCACCTCTCCGCATTGTAGGAACCGCTTGTTGGGGGCAAGGATCTCGTAGCATCCCATTGAGACCTCGCCAAAAACGAAGCCTTTGTCAGCAATTTGAAGCCGCAGAGGCCCCTTTGTTAAAGGGTCAGCTTACTTGGTGCAGATGCGCAAACGCTACACGTCCTGTGGTTTGAACAGATTCTCAAGCGTCAGATCGGCCTTGGAGGTTTCTTCAACGGGTTCCGGTGCAGGCGCGGGTTTCAGCGTTTCACCGCCCTCAACCTGGTTTTTGGCGTCTTCCTTGGCCTTCTTCTCAGCCGCGACCTTCACGATGGCGTCCAGATCGACTTGGCTGCAGAGGCCAAGGCTGACCGGATCCTGTGGTTGAATCATGTTGATCTTCCAGTGCGTGCGTTCGCGGATCGACTTGATCGTCGGCTTCGTCGTACCAATCAGCTTGCTGATCTGTAGGTCAGAGATTTCAGGGTGATTGCGTACCAGCCATGCTATAGCATCCGGACGGTCCTGACGGCGCGACAGCGGGGTGTAGCGGGGTCCGCGTTTCTTCGGCTGGGGGAGCTCGTCCGCATCAAATCTGTTGGGCTTCAACGCGTAATTCAGATCGTTTTCGGCTTTCTCGATTTCCTCACGTGAAACCTGCCCATTAGCAATCGGATCGGCACCGCGAATGCCTTGGCCGACATCGTCATCGGCAATGCCCTCGACTTCCAGAATGTGCAGACCACAGAATTCACTGATCTGTTTGAAGCTCATGGCCGAATTATCGATCAGCCAAACCGCGGTCGCCTTGGGCATCAAAATCTTGGTCATGTGTGTCTCCTTCGGTCGCAATGCGCTCATATGTGGCGTCTTGGATGTTCAACCCAGCCTGCCTTTTCCCAATGAAAAACCCCGCTCACTGCGGGGCCGGGGCGTCGATTTCGGCGCGCCCACCTTATCGACAAATTGATAGTTAAGCGGTTATAGTCTGATTAGCAAGAGATTGGGGCATGGGAGCACCGAGCTATGGATGAATTAGAGCCAAACCCGAGCGATGTAGCGACTTATCGGATCGGAGACGATTTCTACGGCCTGTCGGTCCATGAACTCGAAACGCGGATTGTGGTCTACACATCGGAAATCGAGCGGTTGCGGAGTGAACTGGACAAGAAAAATCGCGAAAAAACGGCTGCGGATGCCCTGTTCTCCAAAAAACAATCTTAAGAGAATGATTCGTTTGCAGTTTCGTGGCGAAATGGCGTGCGGCTTGCAAGCTTATCTATTCGCGATACACATCTGATGCCTCCGGACTGATTCATGCCGCCTCAACGAAAGCCTGCCGTGCCTGCCATACGCGATCCGATGACAAGCCAGGCGGAAGATCGCCTGCTGCAGTTCACGCGATCAGAATTGTTCGCGCGAACCTTTCGTGAAGGTATGGATATGGTCGAGGAAACAGCTGCCTATCTGGACGGCCCAGGTCGTGAAGATTCCAAACGTCTGCAGCGTGATGATGCGCTGACCTATGCGTCTAAATCCATGCGCCTGACAACGCGCCTGATGCAGGTTGCCAGCTGGCTTCTGGTTCAGCGCGCTTTGAAAGAAGGGGATATGAGCCTAACGGAAGCCCGTGCAGAGAAATACCGTCTTGTCCCAGAGGTCCAACCCGAGGATGATCTGTCCTTCTCGGCGATTGCCGATCAGGCATACGGACTACCCTCTCGTCTGCTTGCTCTCAGCGCACGCTCAAAATCTATCTATGAGCGTATCATGCGTCTGGACCGGTCGCTCTACGGGACCATAGCGGCGCAAACCGGCAATACTGTTGCTGACCAGATCCAGCGCCTGGAAATCGCCTTTGGCCGCGCTCAGGGCTGAATCTGCCGGATTTGCAGTCTCGCTCGAACGCTGACATTAAACCCGTATGGTAAATGCTGACTGAACGGATCGCTAACGTGATTTTCACGGTGAGTGCGTATGCCCTGTCTTTGAACGGGAAGGGCGCAAATCGTGAATGCAGTCAACACACAGGTCGTCAGGTCGAATACTGTTATTCCGCTGGTTGCTCCAGCGCAGATAGGGGGACGTCAAAACCGACAATATATGGAACGCTACGTCATGCCGAAGTCATCGATTGGCGCGTTTTTCGCGCGCCCAAATGGATGTAGGAAGCTCGGCTGGAATGGCTCTATCGTCTTGGAGCGGAGCCTCAGCGGCTCTGGAAGCACTATCTGGTTGTGGGTCCGAAGATATTCTGGCTCTGGGTGATGTGGGGCGTGACGTTACGCAAGGCGGCGAAGCAAAGCCTCGGCTAGGGAGGAAAATCCACTTCTCGCGTTGCGCGTCTTTATCGACAGGGGCAAGCTCCCTAGCTTAGGGGCCTCAAGATCCAGATTGCCATCTCCGAATATCCGGTGCTCAGCCCCGCAATCCGGACAGGTGAACAGTGCCATGTTTTCGACCCACCCGATGACGGGGATATCGACCTTGTCGAACATGGCGACACTTTTTCGCGCATCCATTAAGGCCAGATCCTGTGGAGTTGTGACAATGACCGCGCCGTCGGGTTCGATGTCCTGCGCCAATCCCAGCTGTGGATCGCCCGTTCCGGGCGGCATATCGATGAGTAGCAGATCGAGTGCGCCCCAATCTGTGTCCCAGAGCATGCGGGCAATCGCTCCCTGAACCATCGGTCCACGCCAGATCACAGGCTCGTCACTACCGGTTAGCAGGCCGATGGAGATGCATTTGATACCGTCGCTCTCTGCCGGAACGATCAGGCGCCGCCCCTCGACCTCACGCGTGCCGAGCTGTTTGGATAAGCCGAGCAATGTCGGTACATTCGGTCCATGAATATCGGCGTCCAGAACGCCCACGCGGTGGCCCTGAGTCGCCAGGGTTCGCGCCAGACCAATCGTGACAGTCGATTTGCCGACGCCGCCTTTGGCAGAACTGATCGCCAGCGTCTTCGCGACATGCGCATCGCCTTGATAGCCGTTCGGGCGCTTGTTAGGATGCGGATTGCGGTTTGGGCGTTTTGGCGGCATCTGTTTGAGCGGGGGCGCAGCGCGGTGGGTCGTTAGCAGTACGGCAACCTGATCAACGCCTGGCAGGACTGTCAGAGCTGTTTCGACCTTGTCGCGCAGTGCCAAGCCCTGATCCTGCGCTATATCCTCCGGGAGCGCCAGAATGACACGCAAACGGCCATCCACATGCTGGAGTTCGGATAATCGTCCAGCGGAAACAATATCGCGATCCGTTGTCGGATCGCTTATGTTTCCCAGCGCGCGCAGGACGGTTGCTTCGGAATAACTCACTGTGTATCTGTTCCTGATTATCCGCCGGCCAGAGACAGGGCGGTACCTGGGCTGGGTTGTGGTCCAGCTGAACATCCTCGGCGAACCGCTCCGTCCGGTGCAAGACGAACAGGAGTTTGACCGTTCATACTCATCAACAGGCTATTATCCGGAAGACGTTGTGAGTTCAATGGGTCGCCGCAACACTTTAACAATATGAGTTGAAGATGGAGTGATATTATGGCGAGACGATCACGACCCTTTTTCACTAACAAACAGCAGTCAGATATTTGGGATAGATGGGAGCGCGGCGAGTCCATGAGTTTCATTGGATGATTGTTTAAGCGATCAGGTTCGGTGATCTAGATAGCGCTAAAAGGTCGGTAGGATTGGCCCGTGCATCGGTGTCGGCGGAGCAGTTCCGCTTGTCCCCGGCTCCCATAGCGTGCGAATTTGATCGCGAGCAGATCATAATCGAAACTGTCCTGCGGATGGCGTTCGACGATGCAGAGGCATTGCCCGAGTGTCTGACACACACAGTGGCTGTGTGAAAACGGTTAGTTTTTTGTGATATAGTTCCGGTGATTGAATCGGAGGTTTATTGTGAAGCGCTTTATTGAAGGCCAAGATCGAAATCAGTCCATATTATTTCCTGAAAGTCTGGACGAGTATATCGATGAAGATAATACTGTTCGCGTCATTGATGCCTACGTTGATGAACTAGATTTACTCTCAATGGGTTTCGAGCGCGTCCGGCCCAAGGCGACAGGCCGTCCCGGTTATCATCCGTCTATTTTGCTCAAGCTCTACATTTACGGCTATCTCAACTGTATCCAATCTAGCCGTAGGCTTGAACGCGAAGCGGGGCGTAATGTTGAGCTTATGTGGCTGACGGGCAAGCTTGCACCTGACTTCAAAACGATTGCTGACTTTAGAAAAGACAACGGCACCGCTATCCAATCAACCTGTTCTCAATTTGTGACTCTTTGCCGTGACGTTGGTCTGTTCGCGCGCACAATGGTTGCGATTGATGGAGCCAAGTTCAAGGCCGTGAACGCGAGAGAAAAGAACTTCACACGCGGCAAGCTCACGCGGCGCATCGGCCAGATTGAGCATTCTATAGAGAAATACCTTCATGCACTGGACGCGACGGATTTACAGGAAGGCGAGGCCGCTGAGGCCAAGACTGAACGCCTCAAGGAAAAGATTACGTCAATGCGTGAGAAGATGGCTGAGCTTCAACAGTTGAAAGATGATCTCGCCGCGTCTTCTAAGAAACAAGTATCCTTAACTGACCCGGACTCAGTGGCTATGGCGACCAGCACAAAGGCTGGTATGGTGGGGTATAACGTACAGACGGTTGTCGATACCGAGCACCATCTCATTGTCGCGCATGAGGTAACAAACACTGTCTCTGACAAAGTGCAGCTCACAAAGATGACGAAACAAGGCCAAGCCGCCATTGGACGAAAAGACATTACAGTCTTTGCAGATCGTGGCTACTTCAGCGGTGCAGAAATTATGGCGACTGAGAAACTGGGCGCTACAACATACGTGCCCAAGCCTTACACATCTGGCTCTAAAGCCGCGGGCCGCTTTGGCAAACATGACTTCCTCTATCAGCCCGAAGACAATAGTTACCAATGCCCAGGTGGTCAGAAGATGACCTATCGCTTCATGTCAGTTGAACAGGGCAAGGACATGCAAGTTTACTGGCCGGACGAATGCGCGGCCTGTCCCGTCAAAGCCAAATGCACGACGGGGAAACAACGGCGGATCAAACGCTGGGTCAATGAGGACATCATCGACGCTATGTTGACGCGATTGAATGACCTCCCGGAAGCCATGGCCATCCGAAGGGCGACGGTCGAGCATCCGTTCGGGACGCTGAAGTCATGGATGGGTGCCACGCACTTCCTGACCAAACGCCTCAAAAACGTCAAAACAGAGATGAGTCTATCGGTTCTAGCTTATAATATCCGCCGGATGATCAGCATGTTCGGAGTGAAGAAACTAATCCGGGTGATCCAAGCCTAAGGGGAAAGCTTGTCCTAAATTAAATCCACTGAAATCGACGCATTGCCCAGGCTGTTTTCACACAGCCACCACATTTTTCTGCTCGCGTCAACGGATTGTTAGCCGCCGTGACAGTATTGTGCAGTGCCATCGCCGTTAACAGAGCTAGCCAAACCGATTCATGGAGTGAGCTTAGCCCTCACATCGCTGCTCGGTAAGCAGGGGGAATAGAGGTCTTGTCAGGCGCAAATGACCCGACTATAGGCACGGCCTTCCAAGTGTTTTCAGACAGTATCTGGTACGCTTCGGACATCGTGCGTGGGGCGATTAGCTCAGCGGTAGAGCACTACATTGACATTGTAGGGGTCACTGGTTCGATCCCAGTATTGCCCACCATGATTTTCACAGATATGCAACTAAAATTCAATCTTTTCAAGCACTTGGTCACGCCGATTATTGATTGGTTCATTAGGCTTATTCTTACCTAACATCGCTGTAAATCGTTGGTTTCGGCTCCTAACTGTGCCCAGTTTCTTATTTGAAGCGCCTTAAGAGTATTTGCTGATGAAAGCTATGTGGGTCACTCATCTTAGCTTCGTTTCAGAGAGAATAATGGGTCAAGCATCCATTCGACCAGGGAGCGGTTAGCCGTGATGATGTCGCCTTGGAGGGTCATGCCCGGCTTTAGCGCGACTTCATCGCCATAAGCCGTGACGGTTGATTTTATCAACGAGACTTTGGTGCGGTGAACAGGCTGTTCGTAAGGCACGGGGCATCAAGTTCACCCGGACGATAGAGGGTTTTGATATCTCCGTCACTTACCCCATCTGCACGCCAAACTTCTGATACGGAAAGGCATTGATTAATAAATTTATGTCCTGTCCGAGCTGGATAAAACCCGCTAACCGCCAAGCTCTAACTTAGTGGATGGACAACCTCATGGGGGCAGATCAATCGCTGATCCTAAAATTAATAAATTTTAACGTGAGAACACATTACATTTACTACATTGAATAAAACAACATTTTGGATGACGACCCAAGTCGAAAACAGAATGCGTAGAAAAACCTTCTAGAACGCGCTCGACAGTGGATTGGTATTGGCTTATCTAACCGATAATGAAAATCGCGATAGAGTGATATTATGAAGTATAATATTTTGGGTTTGAGCAGCCTACTTTTGGCTTCTTGTGCCAGCACAGGCATTTCAACACCGCCAACTTTTAAGCTTTCAGCTGATCAATATTGCAATGTTTCTAAAAATACTAATTGCGATGCTCGCTTCAATGTCAATTACACGAAACTAAAAAACTTACACAATAACCTTCATCGAGATGCCACTGCTCTAGCGAGGGAAGGCACATTCATAAATGGTATTACGGCAAGTGCTGCGGCAATGGTTCTCGCCTTTGCTGGATTTGAAGCTCACCCGAATAACATTAAAGCTTCCGCGATTATTAGTGCTGCAGGTGTTGCGACCGCGACACAACTCAAACCGTTTGACCGAGCACGACTGCGTATTAAGGGAATGTCTGCTTTGACATGCATTGCAGGGAAGGCTGATACATTTCGAGACCTTACTTCTCGCTCCAATCAAATATTAAATACGGGCTTACAAGAATTAAATAAGATTTTATTAGTTAGCGGTTATGATAAAAATTCTGTGATTTACATGGCAGCACAAAAATCCACCACTAATTCTAGAATTGATCGTTCTGGTTACGATGTACTTGATGATTTGCTGTTTTTATTCTTAACTAAAGCGCAAAATGAAGCTACCCCAACGAATACATTAAAGGCTGTTATTCCCGTTGCTCAACAAAGTCGTACAAAACTGGCCTTAGGTATTAAGGCACAAAACGAAGCATTTTGTGCAATGTCTAATGCGATTGAGTTGGTTAGAATTGCAATTGATAATGAAACACCTCCCTCTTTAACGCAACTTGTCGAAGCACTATCAAAAGTGGAGTTACCAAAAGCTCCTATTGCTCCTATTGCAGAGTCCACGGACGAAGGAGTCAAGATTGCTCTAGGGGAGTTTGTTTTTCAATGGGTTAAAGATAAGTCGAAGGCTCGTGCCGATGGACTAGCTATAATTTTAGCGTTTCTGGTTTCAAAGGTTAATCAACTCACACCTGAGTTGGATGCAACAACAGTTCGTGGTATGACAACATGTGTTGCGGGGCTTTCATCTTCTTGATTGTTATTTAATAACAACTATCATCATCGAATATGTCTCTACGACTATGTGAGTATGCGCCACTTCTATTGTCAATCTGATCCATTTCCATGATTTCAATTTTGATCATCCGCTGTGCTATTGATCGTTGTTATTATCAGGCACTCTAAATTCACCATCGTCTGAACCTCTCTCGAAGTCATTTGCGGCGGCACTTGCGAAGTTTTCAGCCATTGGAGGAGGGGTAACAGATTGTTGAACGTGTCCAGCTCCTTTTTATGTATCAGTTTGATTTAGAGTTTCAGGGATTGTGACCTGCCTCCATGAGATATTCCACCCGCTAAGTTAGAGCTTGGCGGTTACGGTTACCTTCTAGGCTAAACGGAATGGAGTGCAGGGCAGTCCGGAAGGGCAAGGCAAGATTTGTTTTCGGAGCCGGTGGTTTGTACTCTAACGAGCTGTGCGGCCGGATAGTGTTATAATGCTGTCGCCAGCGTTCGATCAACGTTTGCGCCTCCTTCAGGCTGTAGAAGATCTCTCCGTTCAAGAGTTCATCTCTGAGCGTCCCATTGAAGCTTTCATTATAGCTATTTTCCCAGATCACGTCAATAGCAACGCCCTGCTCGGGGGTACAAAGCGGGGCGTCATCGTGTGACCAAGGTTTAAGACAAAACCTTGATGATCATTGTGGAGCGATGATTAGCGCTCTTCGCTTTTCCGAACCGCTTCCATGGCTTTGTCGAGCGCCTTACGCGCTTTTCTCAATTCGCGTTCAGCGTTGCGAAGATTCTTATCGGCTGCACCGTCCGCGTCTTTACGCATGCCTTCGATCATTCGATCAGTCGCGTCGATTATGGATTGGGCCGTACGCATACGGGCTTCGGTTGCCGTAATTCCTTCAGCGCCAGGCAGACGTAGACCAAATGCGAATGGAAATTCTTCTTCGCCGCCATCAACCCAGACACTTATCTCATCCTCCGAATGTATGAACCGACGCTTTTGACCATCGGGCAGATCAGGGAAGGCAAAGGCATGTGTGTCGCCCAGAACTTCGACATCAATCTCGGCGATTTCGCCAATTTCGTCGATATTGACTTCGGTTCGTGTGCCATCAGCCGCAATGCGGAACGCGCGTTTGACGTCATTTTCGATCTTAATCTCGTAAGAGCTATCTTCAGCATTGTCAGACTTCCGCAGCACGATGATTTTCTGCATAACGTCAGGCGCGCGAGGACCCGCCAAGGCGCTAAGATCAACACCATACTCAGCTTCCAGCTCTTCGCGCGTGAGCTTTTCGGTCGTGCCGTCGTGGCTGACCCGAAGATAAGTTTTGACACCGTTATCCTCGCGGACTTCGAAGCTCTTTCCGTTCCCGTCATTGCTGACAACAATGCGCATCGTTTTGTTGGTTACGACCTTGGGCGCTGTTGGAGCTGTTTCCGGGTTGGGCGGCGTGGGGGCCTGATCATCAGCAAGGCTGAGCGGAGCGCTCAGCGTGGTTCCGGCGAGCAGCATGGCCGCGAGGGCCCACCGCGTGACATCATGTTTTTTCTTTGTGTTGATTCCCAGGGTCATAAGTCTCTCCTTTATGGGATGATGAAGGTCCAGGGTCAGCCCTGTCCCAGCAGCCGGGGTGGCACGCCCGGCTGTTCTGGCTGCTGTCAGCAATGTTTCGGCATAGTCTGCACGGGCGGTTTCTCCGGCCCGGCGCAGTACAGTGGCGTCGCAGGCTGCTTCCTGATCGGCGCGAAAGCGCGGCCAGGCCCAATGGACAAGCGGGTTTGGCCAGATGGCGAGGCGGAACACCAACATTGCGCTGGCTGTCCACAGATCACCGCGGCGTATGTGGGTCATCTCATGAAGCAGAGCTAGGCGCCGTTGCGTCAGTGTGAACCGCGTCGTGAAGTCTTTTGGCAGCACGATTACAGGGCGGATCAACCCACAGATTAACGGGCCGTCGTCTAACGTGCTAAGTTTGACAAGGGGCGTCTTGGATAAGCCCGCTAACCTAGCGGCGCGGCGGATGTCGTCCGCATAGTTATCCGGCACGGCGAGGGTGGTTCGGCGAAGATGGCGCGCTTGCATATATTGAGACCTAAGTGCCCAGATGACACCCGCGACAATTCCGGTAACCCAAATCGAAATGAGTAACGGCACAATAATGTCTGGCTGGTCTGTCACGATGAGGACAGGGCTTGTATCCGGCGGGGTTGAAAGAATGGTCCAGCTAGATGTGGACGGGGGTTGTACAGGAGCCGGCGTTGACAGGGCTGGAAACCAGCTAATTGGCAATTGTATAGACGGCATAACCAAACGTAAGGCGGGTAATAGCCAGAGCGCATAGGCGGCCCGGGCTCCGAATTGTCGAGCAACGGCGCGGCGGGTCAGTAAAACTAGCGCTAGGAGGGCGCTAACTGCGATGGCCGTGGTGAGTAACGTATCAGTCACGGCGTTTCAGCTCCCGGATAATTGCTTCCAGCTCAGCTATATCCATATCTGAGAGTCCGTCTCCTTTCGCGAGATGAGCAACGATTGGAGCGGCGCGACCACCAAAAAGATGCTCGGAAAAACGTTTTGTGGCACTGGCGGCATAGTCGTCGCGGGTAATCAGCGGATGATAGAGGTAACGGCGACCGTCGGGCTCGGATCGCAGCGCACCTTTGTCGACGAGTCGCGAGAGCAAGGTTTTTACAGTTTGCAGTGACCGAGCATCGCCAAGCGGCAGAGCCGCATGGACTGCGCTGGCGGCGAGGCCGGGACGCATCCAGAGCACATCCATCACACCCAGTTCGGATTTGGCAATTCGCCGCTGCATCTCAAGCCCTTCATTATCGACTACATCTGTAGCCGTTAAGCGTGATTACAACTGTAGTCAATGCAAATATGAGAGGCGTTGATTAAAGGTTAGAAAGGTAGGGACAGGCGCTGAGGTCTAATTATTAAGTGCCGCGGCGTGGGGCATGCCGTCGAAAATTGGGTCTAGATAGGTTGAGCGATTGTCCGCTTTCCAGTTCGGAACGCCCTTGATGCAGAAATGTGTGATACCTGAAGTCTCGCCGCCGCGCCGCGCGTCAGCTCACGGGCTTGATAGGCTTCGATCTAGGCCAGAGTTGTCGCCGGGCCGTTCAAACAGGCCTGTATTAATGCGGCTGGAGTCGAGTCTGGAACCCGAATAAACTCAGCGCGTATAGGCTTTGTAAGCGACCGTGACGGCATCGCCGACAATATATTTGATGAACACCATCCGGGGATAGCTGGAATTATCGCTGGGACCGGTTTCAAGAAGCATCTGCTGCGACCATCATCAACGGTCCGGTCATCAAGCCAATGCAGACAGTAACCGACGCTATTTTGCCAAAATTCATCTTGGCCTCCATCCTCGCCCCGTCCCATCGCATATCATGGATAAACAGAAGATGGCATTACGGTTTCAGTAAGGAACTAGGGCCGGTCCAATATCACGCCAATATCCTGGCCAAGCTGGAACAGTGCATTCCAGTTCTCTGCCGTGTCAGACATGAGACCGACCCGCACGAAGATCAGATCGCGAGACGGGATAATCCAGATGATCTGGCCCTCCCGACCGCCGGCATGGAAGGCATCGAACGGGGCGGTGAAGTTAATCTCAGAATTGTCGGGGTTTTCCGGTGAAGGCCAGAAGCCTCCACCATAGCCATTATCATCGCTGCTGTCCGGATTGGTGCGCGCGAAATCGACCCAGCCCTCGGGTAGCAGGCGCTCACTGCCCCACATTCCGTCGCGCAGGAACAGCAACCCGAATTTCGCATAGTCTTCGGCACTCATATAGACATTGGAACCGCCCAGCATTGTACCCGCCGCATCATACTCTTCGACGGCGTCCAGACCAAGGGGACCGAACAGAACCTGATCGACCCAGTCACTCATGACCTCTGGATTGGCTTTGCATGTGCGGGGGTTTTCACCTGCCATCAGGCAAGTGCCAGGCAGTTTGGCCTGCAAAGCCCGCGCGATCAGGTGGAAGGTGGCCGTCGAATAGTTCCAGTGCTCACCCGGGCTGTGAGCGAGCGGAAAATGTTCACGCACATGCGCTGCCACATCATAGCGGCCCGGACCGTAGAGCATCTGCGTGGCGTCGTTCTCAAGACCTGGAACGCCGTATTCGGCATAGTCGAGACCGTCGAGCATTTGCAGCCAATGCCGCCAACTGATCTTGCCGCGCGGGTCACCATCGTCAAAGGCTGCGGGCATGGAGTCGTCGATCGACTCAATCAGCCCCGTCATGACCGCGCGCCCGACCAAGGCTTGTGTGACAGATTTCGCGACTGACCAGCTAACATGGCGTGTTTCTGGTGTGATCCCGTCTCGGTAGCGCGCCTGGACCATGGCGCCGTTCTTAATGACGACAACGCCGCGCGTTTCGCCCAGCCCCTCCCCGATTTCTGTCGCGAAAACCGGATCTAGCCGCGCGTCGAGTTTAGACTGTTGATCTTGGGACAGGGAGGCTGTTGACCAGTCCGGCATAGGCCAGGCGATATCATCTGCCTGAACCGGTAGCGGAACCAAATCGCTCGCTAAGGCTGGCGACGCCGTACAAAGAAGAAAGGATATAAGACTCGACCTAATCATAGGCACATCTTTAGGAAGCCCCTATGAGTGTCGTCAAAGTTATTCTTGCGATCACTGTCCTGCTGATTGCCGCCATTGGTGCGGCTTACCTGTTCTGGTTACGTCCGCAGCTCGAATTTGCGCAGATCGGTACGGCCTATGGGGCGAAGAAGATGTGCTCCTGCCTTCACGTTGCGGAGCTAACGCTGGATCAATGTAAGGCTGATTTTACTGAAGATATTTCGATGATGACATTCATCCCGGAAGAGGCTGCGGTGACAGTTGAGGTTCTCGGCGGGCGTGTGTCAAACCGCGCTATCTATCGACCCGGACTGGGCTGTGCGCTTGTGCCTGACACTGGCAGCAGGGCTTAGGCCAGGACCAGAATTGCGGCGATGACAGCCACGAGAACTCCACCGATGATGAGGTTTTTTACCCCAAATTTTGATGAATCATCTTTTCCGCGATGCATGTCGGCCCTTCTATCTTGCAAATGATTTGACATAGCGTCCTCCAGATCATTCAACGGATTTACTCAGTCGAGGTTCCGTAAAAAGACAATGATGTGAGTTTCAGGATATCGAAATGAGCAGTAATTTCATTGAGGCTCTGCTCTCTAATCCAGTCGACAGCGTCTATGCGCTGGTCGGGTTCGCGCTTTTCGGTCTAACATTGCAGCCAGGTCCTGCTTGGCGCTATCACATCAATCTTCCCGCAGTTTACATCGGGCTTGGGGCTGTTGCGACCAGTCTCGGATTTCCAAATATCTCGCCGCTTGGCTCTGAGCTGCAGGCGCAGTCCTGCTCGGCGCGGCGCTGGCTCCAACCGATCCTGTGCTTGCCCGGTCAGCTCAGGTTGGCGGTCTAGGCAAGGACGAAGATCTAACGCGGATCGCCCTCACATCGGAAGCCGGCCTGAATGAAGATCTGGCCTTTCCGTTCGTCTGGGCTGCGATTGCGCTGGTTACCGGGACCTTCGACTGGGCGCATGTGATTGCCTATGATGGCCTCTATCGTGTAGGGATTGCGATTGACGGGGGCGGGTCGGATGGCTTCTGACGCGTATCCTGTTCTCAACCTTTGGCGATGCACGCAATGAGCGAAGCAGCCCGTTGATTGTTGTGCTTGCGGCGACATTCATAGCCATGGGCTGGCAGAATTTATCCACGCCTATGGCTTCCTGTTGGTTTTCATTGCCGCGCGGTCGGGCCGTAAACATAGTCCAGATGCCCGGATGCGAGAGGCTGACGACCCCGTTTATGCCAGCGAAGCGCATGAATCCGCCGACCAGTTCGAAGGCATATTGATGGTTTTCTTTTGTTGTGGTTTGGTTCATTTGTCGCGGCCGGACTCTGGCATCAGTGGCGATGGACGGACTGGGTTGTTGCGCTGGCGCTGGTCGTGCGAACAGTCACCGGGTATCTCGCTATGATAGGTCTGGTTCGAGACCATATCGATCTCGCCATATGTGTCGAATGTTGGGCTTTTTCTGTAATCGTCCATTCTAACCTCCTAGCCAATCCAACGATTGTCCCGGAAGTGCGTTCCGAATGAGGGGGCAGATGGCGTCTTTTCTCGCCAACAGTGTTAACAAACCGTTTTATGAGAATGGGTGCGCGGCGCAGATAGGTGACCCGCCTAGCGGCGTCCGCCAGTTTCAAACCCGAATATGTTCACAAGGTGGACGAAGAGCATAAAACCCACGGCAATGGCGAACAGAGCGATGATCATCCAGGGCATACGGTAAGGCCGGATATCCTGATTTTCCGTGAACCGTTTCCGGATGCCAACAAAAGCCAGTCCGGCACAGACCAGAATGCCGCAGAGTGTCAGGATCAGATCAGTATTGAGGTCCATGAATCAGGCCCGCATGTTCGTCTGGGAAATCAGGCGGCGCGCCGTAACACCATGTCCCGTCTTATGCCAGTTTTCGACCTTGTGGTGTTGTTTGTATTGCATTTTGCAGAAGGTGGTTGGCGGCTTGCGCCGTCGGCTCGGCGGGATACAGGGTGTGATGCCTTTGGCGCGTCCTTCCATTGCCAGCCGGTCTTCAGGACGTAGACGATGCCGGAGATCACCTTGTGGTCATCGACGCGTGGCACCCCATGCGGCTTCGGAAAGTATGGCGATATCTTCGCCATCTGGGCCTCGGACAACAAAACAGATCATTTATGGCACCGCTCCGTTGGCACCATGAATCAGAAACGGCACCTCAATGCAAATCAATATATCCTGAGCCTAGTCGGCGAGCTCAGCGCCGATTCCTGCGTCGGTAATGGCCTGGCGGGCATGTTCCAGATCATCCTTGAGCACCATAACGCGTTTCGGAATCATGATGCCGGGCTCAAGCACACTCATATTCTGGTCCATCACGAAACATTCGATCTGGGCATCTCGAAGCACAGCCTCGGCAAAGGAAATCGTGGCGGGGTTGGTCGTAACGATAAGCGTGATCATAACTTATATGTCGGCTTGCTGCGTTATAAATGCAATCTATGATCCCACACCTCATTGTCACTTGTGCGAGAGCGGCCACGCTCTTAACTAACGAACATAGTTTAAGGGTATTCCGATTTGACTGCTCCGGCTCAGATACAGCACGATGACGCGCTTTCACCGGCACAGGAGCTATGGGCGATCAGCGCGGACGATATGGCCGCCGTTGATGCGATCATTCTGGAACGGATGCACTCGCCCGTCAGCCTGATTCCCGATCTTGCTCAGCACCTCGTCAGTGCTGGCGGTAAGCGTTTGCGTCCGCTTCTAACCGTCGCAACGGCGCGGCTGTGTGGCTATGAGGGCGAAGCCCATCACCAGTTGGCCACTGCCGTCGAGTTTATCCATTCTGCCACGCTTCTGCATGATGATGTCGTCGATGAGTCTGACCTGCGCCGCGGCAAGAAACCCGCCAATCAGATCTGGGGGAATAGCGCCTCGATCCTGGTTGGTGATTTCCTGTTTGCCCGAGCCTTCAATCTGATGGTTGAAACCGGATCGATGGAAGCGCTCGGCATTCTGTCCAATGCCGCCTCCGTCATTGCTGAGGGCGAAGTTCAACAACTCGCCAGTTTGCGCAACCTCGCCATGACTGAAACAAATTATATGGATGTTATCAAGGCGAAGACGGCGGCGCTTTTTGCTGCTGCGACAGAGGTCTCGCCTGTGATTGCCGGGCTGGACACAGATAAGCGGGCGGCCTTGCGCGATTATGGTCTGAAGCTGGGTTTGGCATTCCAGCTGATTGATGATGCGCTGGATTATGGTGGACAGCAGGCTGCACTCGGCAAGTCGATCGGTGATGATTTCCGTGAAGGTAAGATGACCTTGCCCGTTATCCGCGCGCTAGAGAAAGCGGATGCGGCAGAGCGTGATTTCTGGCGCAAGGTGGTCGTCGATCGCGATCAGGACGATCTTGATTTGCAACGGGCCGTATCGTTTCTGCGGAAATCAGGCGCGCTGGACGAAACCATTCAAATGGCGCGGCGCTTCTCTGTCGAAGCGATTGAGGCACTGGATATATTCGAAGCGTCGCCTCTGCGCGATTGCCTTCAGAACCTCGCAGCCTATGTCGTCTCGCGCGCGTCTTAGGCTGCCGCTAGCTAGTCTGGCAGCGTCGCTGAACGCACCCCATAGAGACACACAAATAATCCCGATAAGATCCCAAGCCCCGACATTGATCCGAGGGTTCCCCGGTCATAGGCATCATGAACCAGAAGCCCCATTAGGACAGCGACGCCCGCATAGATAAGTGTCACCCCGACATGACCACCACGTCGCCGCGCCCAGCGTTGATAAAGATGTGTATTGTGAGGGGCCAGAAGCGAGATCCCTTTGGTGGGCTTTCGAACCAGAGTGACAAGGACATCCGTCAATAGCGGCATTATCAGCAGCGGTCCGGCATAGAGCAGACGAAGTTCAGATTGTTCATGGACCAGGAACAGAACCGATCCTGCATAGAGAAAAGCGGCACCGAGTGCACCACAGTCCCCGGAAAACACGACCGCTTTACCGCGCAGATTATAGGGCAGGAAGCCGAACAATGCTGCTGCCAGCGATCCCGAAATCAATGCCGTTACCGGTGCACCAGCCTTCAGCGCCAACATACATAGAGCCGTGCTCGCAACAGCCAGAGATGTACTGAACATGCCGTTGATGCCATCCATGAAATTCACTACATTGCTGACCGTGAACAGCCAAAGGATCGTTCCGGCCAGCCCCGACCACCAGAGAAGATAGATGTGATGCCCGCTGAAGGGAAGCATTGTGACGGAACCAACCGCATTCGCGGCCAATACAGAAATCACCAATATGAGACCAAATTTGAGCTTCGCTGACAAGCCGTATTGATCATCCATTAATCCGATAAACGACACAGCAAAAGTCAGCGACAAAAGGGAAGCCAATTTTTCGGCACTCCCCGGCTGAGCAATGATCCAGTCCTGATGAAAGATCGCAGCGACCAATATTGCCGCGCCGACACCTGCAATAATGCCGAGACCGCCGCCCGTCGGCGTAACCCGCGAATGACTGGATCGCTGGTCGGGTATATCGCCAAGCCCGCCCAGGCGGGCAAAGCCTGTGATCGCGAGCGACACGAAAAAAGCGAGTCCAATGATCGGGACGATGATCATGGCGAAAGGGCTTAGCGTTTCCATCACGCCGCGTCCCCCAACCAGGCCGCAACTGACCACCACCCTTTTGTCTTCAAGAATTTTGCGCTGACTTCGGCCTGCTCCATTGTCTCAAACAGGCCGAAACAGGTCGCACCTGATCCGCTCATGCGAGCCATCTGACACCCGGCTTGTTCGGAAAGTTTATCCAGAACGTCCTTAATTATTGTAGCCTCGATCAGGGCCGCGGCTTGCAGATTATTCTCTCCTGAGCGAGCCCATTCCAGCAGGCATCCATCTACCGCAGTTCTTGCTGGCTGCGCCGGGGGAGACGAAGCATCATAACGTGCGAAAATTCTCGCTGTAGACAGGGCAATGCCTGGATTGACGAGCACAGCCGCAATTCGCCCCATTCCTGGCAGTTCTGTGACGACATCGCCAACGCCTTCCATCCTGCTCGTTCTTGATATCCTGCAGACCGATATATCAGCCCCAATCGCGCCAGCATCAACTTGTCCTTCAGGGTCGAACATACGCAGCACAGCGGCGGCATTGGCTGATCCGCCTCCGAGGCCCGATGACAATGGAAGGTTTTTCGTCAGGGTCACCCTCTGCGGTGGAGCGCCGCTGGCCTTTAGCGCCTGCGCAATAAGGTTATTCGGTCCAGGCGTTAGCCCATCTGCGAAAGGTCCATCTATTGTTATAACCAGTATGTCTGAGGGTTCGAACTCTATCTCGTCGCCATAATCTGCAAAGACGACAAGGCTTTCGACCGGATGGTAGCCCATCCATCGCCCTGCCTTTATCAGTGCGCCGACATGCAGTGTCAGATTAATCTTGGCACGGCATAGCATAACGTTCAGCCCACTACTGCGCGGGAATGGCGTCAGATCTGCTGTCGAGCTTTGTCTGGATCGCGATTATTTCTTCGTCGGTTGCATCATATTCCAGTGCCCGTTGCCACTGATAGATCGCTTCGCGCTTGCGGCCCAGCTTCCAGTAAGCATCGCCGAGATGATCGACAATTGTCGCCGAATAGGGCGTCAGCACGACCGCTTTTTCCAGATATTTTTTCGCATCCTCATACTGACCGAGCTTGTAATGCGCCCAGCCGAGACTGTCGGTGATGGCACCAGAGTCCGGTTCCAGTTCTATGGCGCGTTCGATCAATTCAAATCCGCGCGTGAGGTTCTCGCCGCGGTTCACCCAAGTATAGCCAAGATAGTTGAGCGTATCGACATCGTCGGGTTGGTAATCAAGCACACGCAGAAAATCGGCCTCCGCATCCGGCCACATGCCCAAACGCTCATAAATGATACCACGCAGCCGAAGCGGCTCCGGGTTCGTTCTGAGGGCCTCTTCCAACAAACTTTCCACCAAATGTGTGTAGAAGGGCAGCGCCTCCTCCCAGTTTTCGCGGAAGAAACGAGCCCGTCCAAGGGCTTCGCGTGTGAAATAGGATGGATGGCTTCCTGAGAGAGATTCGAGGATCTGCAGCGCTGCTTCGTCCAGTTCCTGATCGAAAAGCTGATTGGCTTCGCCCAGACGTGCGCTGACGAAATAAGGGCTCGCTTCTTCCACCGATCGATAAAGTGAAACGATTTCGGCGCGCGTGGCATCATTCATAACCGGATGAGTTTCTTCCAGTAATCCGGCCAGCCAGATCGCGGCACGGTCAAAATCAGGATCTATCCAGCGAGCAAACCGCAGATAGGTTTCAGCTCCTTCGACAGAATTATTCCGCACGAAAAATGCAAAGGACGGATCGGTCAACGCCCTGGATGCCTCAGCCCGTACGGACAGCTTCGGCAGACGCTTGCCCAATCTTAGCCTGTTAAGATAGTCTCCAACCGGGCCAATATCTGCAGCTGAGTTTTCAGCGATTTGAGCCTGCAGTCTCGCTTCAGCCTGATCACGCATCTTGTTCGCGGTCTCAAATCGAGCGCGAGCCAATACATATTCCAGAGAGGGAGCACCGCGACTTTCGACGACATCAAACGCCGCATTCGCCGCATCGACATTGCCCAGTCGACCTTCCAGTTTCGCCAGTTGAAGTTGCCCGAGAGTCTCAAAATAACTTGCTCCGACCATATCCGCAAAGATTTTGCGAGCGGCATCATTCTTGCCCTCGTCGACCAACGTCCACCCAAGGACGATTTTCATGGCCAAACTCATTGTGATATCGGCGGTCGGGTCAGTGGCATATTTGCGGACCAGCGCACTCCGGCCCTTTGCGAACGCATCCACACTCAGGACTGCGCGTGACATGCTCTCCGTTTTATCCTGACGATAGAGACGCTGAGCTGTATCACGCGCCAGTTTCTGGTCCCCGGAAAACAATGCCGAAGAGACGGCCAACCGGCCCAGACGGTTATCCGTAGGTGCCAGAGTAAATGCGTCCCGGAAAAATTGTGACTGAGCCTTGGGATCATTCAGGTAGCGAGCATAACTCCCTGACAGATAGTCTCCCAGTATGCGGGCCCGCTCGGCTTCGACAGCCGTTTCCGAGGCGAAGGATGAGCTGAAAGGGATTACGGCAATGGCGACCGCGAGAAGCAGAGAACGAAATGTCATGCATGACCTCTAACAGGATGATCGCCAAGCCGACAGGCCCCGCCCATAACAAATCGGTCAGATTTCACCGATAGTCGATGGTTTACATATCTGCATAATTCGGACCACCGCCACCTTCCGGGACAGTCCAGACGATATTTTCGGATGGGTCTTTAAGGTCACACGTCTTGCAATGGATGCAGTTCTGAGAATTGATCACAAACGACGGATCCTTGCCCTCTTCAATCACGATTTCGTAAACCCCTGCCGGGCAATAGCGCTGCGCCGGTTCGTCAAAGACGGGTAGATTGACGTCGATCGGAATGCTCTGATCAATCAACTTCAGATGGTTCGGTTGGTTCTCGCCGTGATAGGTGTTGGTAAAGCTTACATTGGTCAGACGATCAAACGACAGAACACCGTCAGGCTTGGGATAATCAATCGGCTTATGATCCGCCGCCTTCCCTGTCGATTTCGCGTCATTCTTCCTGTGCGACAACGTGCCGAATGGGCTGAACTTGAACAGGGTTTGCATCCACATATCGAGGCCACCCATCAACATCCCGCCAAGGAACGGACCGAACCGGCCATTTAGCGCGGCAACATTACGAACTGGACGAAGATCCGCCCCGATCGCTCCGTCACGAATTTCACGGTCATAGTCGGACAGCGTATCTGCGGAGCGCCTAGCCTTCAAAGCGCGGTTCGCGGCTTCCGCTGCGGCGATACCAGAGAGCATCGCGTTCTGATTACCCTTTATCCGGGGTAAGTTCACAAGGCCAACTGCACAACCCAGCAAAGCCCCGCCCGGGAAGGCGGCATGAGGGATCGACTGATACCCGCCCTTTGTCACAACTCGCGCGCCATAGGAAATGCGTTTTCCGCCTTCGAGCACAGCGGCAATATCCGGATGGTGCTTCCAGCGCTGGAATTCCATATAGGGATAAATGTGAGGGTTTTTATAGTTTAAATCTACAATCATGCCTAGAAAAACTTGATTTTTTTCAGCGTGATAAAGGAAAGAACCACCTCCACGCTTTATACCCAGCGGCCAACCGATCGAATGATAGACTTTCCCGGCCTGGTGATTCTCTGGTTTGATCTCCCAGCTCTCTTTCATACCAAGGCCGAACTTTTGCGGCTCAACACCGTCTCTGAGGTTATAGGTCTTCATCGCGATCTGCGATAGTGATCCACGCGCGCCTTCGGCGAGGAACACATATTTCCCGTGTAGTTCCATTCCGGGCTCATAGTTCGGACCTTTTGAGCCGTCCTTCTCGTAGCCGAATTCGCCTGCGACAACGCCCTTCAAGCTACCATCTTCCCGGTAGATAAGTTGCGAACACGACATACCCGGAAAAATTTCAACACCGAGCGCTTCGGCCTGCTCGCACATCCAGCGGGCTACAGCACCCATCGACACGATATATTTGCCATGATTGCTCATTAAGGGTGGCATGATGAAATTCGGCAAGCGGAGCGATCCGGCTTTGCCGAGAACAGCCAGATGATCAGATGTGACATCCTGCTTTACCGGGCATGACGCATCGTTGCGAAAATCAGGGAGCAGCGTTTCCAATCCGATCGGGTCCAGAACAGCGCCAGAAAGAATGTGCGCGCCAACTTCCGACCCTTTTTCCAACAGGATAACCGATGTTTCCGGGTTCAGCTGTTTCAGCCGGATCGCTGCCGATAAACCGGCGGGCCCCGCGCCAACGATCACAACATCATATGCCATGCTTTCGCGCTCAATGGGATCGTTTGTGGCGTTTGGTTCGTTACTATTCATGAACAGAGATTTCCCGGATAATTCTTATTACTGCTCGCCATCGGGACTACTGCGTAATAGGCCGCGCTACAAGCTGTGCGATGACGCACTAGGAAGAACTCTCATGACGAACGAGTAATTGAACCGCCAAAGTATCCCTTAGGTTTGGAAGAATAGGTTGCTTTGCCAGATCTTGGTCTGCCCGCCATCAAAGCGAAAGTCGACACTGGCGCGCGGACGTCTGCACTACACGCGGTTCGAATCGAACCATTCGGCTCAGAAGCCAAACCGCAAGTTCGCTTCATCATGCATCTAAATCCGGACGATCCGTCCATCGAAATGGTCTGCTTGGCTCGCGTGACAGACAAAAGATCCATCACGTCCTCAAATTGGCAAAAGGAACTTCGCTACATTGTCCAGTCCAACACAATGATAGGTGACAAGGCGTTTCCGATTGGAATCAGCCTGACCAACCGCGAAACCATGGGCTATCGTATGCTCATAGGTCGATCAGCAATTCAGGGCGATAAAGCGTTCGTCCGACCGAAAGCTTCATTCAGAATGAGCTATCCTATTCCGTCTACAAGAAACGCCGCAAATCTACCGTTCAACACAGATATTTGCGCATCGGCATACTGACACAAAGCCTGAAGAATCATTCTAACAGACGGATGATTGAGGCCGCTGAAGCCTGCGGTCATACGATTGAGATGATCTACACGTCACGCTGCTACATGTTGATTAACGCCCATAAGCTCGAAGTGCATTACCGGGGCAAACCTTTGGATCGGTATGATGCCATCATTTCCAGAATCGGTGCCTCCATCACATTCTAGGGCATGGCCGTCATTCGCCAGTTCGAAGCTATGGGTGTCTACGTCCTGAACCAGGCTGATAGTATCGGCAAGTCGCGCGACAAATTGCTCGCGCATCAATTTCTGGCCCAATACTGCCTCGGAATGCCGACCACAACGTTCGCAAAGAGCGCGCGCGACAAAGATATTCTCGATCTCGTTAGCGGAAGTCCAGCTGTCGTGAAATTGCTGGAGTCCACACAGGGGCGCGGCGTGATGCTGGCGGAAAGACGTAAATCCAATCCGCCTCGGCGTTGATCTATGCTTTTCGCGGTCTCGACGCCCATTTCCTTGTGCAGGAATTCGTCAAGAAAGCGGGTGGATCGGACATTCGCGCATTCGTCGTCAATGGTAAGGTCGTCGGATCCATAATGAGAACTGCGGCGGCGGGGGACTTTAGGTCCAATGTGCATCAGGGCGGCTTCGTCAAAATGGTTCGTCTCAGCAAGGAAGAGCGTCGTTTCGCTATTCGCGCTGCGAAAATCCTCAAACTGGATGTCTTAGGTGTCGATATTCTCAGGTCCGATTCAGGTCCGAAAATATTGGAAAT
This sequence comes from Litorimonas sp., assembly GCA_965205225.1. GTDB lineage: Bacteria > Pseudomonadota > Alphaproteobacteria > Caulobacterales > Maricaulaceae > Litorimonas. The sequence goes on along the minus strand of CBDBFZ010000003.1, from coordinate 1,717,378 downwards.
CAATTCCTCTCCCGGATTGGCAGAGATCGAAAAGGCCTCCGGCAAGGATATTGCGAGTTCAATCATTGAATGTATCGAAGCGAACATTCTGACCATCTACAAGGTTAGCCAGAAAGGCTGATTTTCAGCGAGGCGTGATTGCACGCTTGCGAGACCGCGCTGCGGTGGTTAGTTCGCCTTTATGACTTTCACTCAATCCATTCTCATGATCATTTCGATGATCCTGAGCTTTATGACCTTCGTGATCTTCATTGAAGTCGTCATGTCCTGGCTCTTCATGTTTGGAATTCTGAACATACGGGGACAGGTTGCACCGCAGATTTACCACGGCATCCGGACCATCACAGGTCCGATTCTCCAGCCTTTCAGAGATCTTCAGAACCGACTCCTGCCCAATCTCGGCATGTTTGATCTGTCGCCCATTCTGGCTCTGATCGCAATCTGGTGGGTGCAAAACTACCTGATCAACTCCTTGCTGATGCAGGTTTTTGCCTAGTTGGTAGTGAAGAATTGACTTTTGTTTTGTATAATGTGGAGGCCTCTAAGAACCGTACATTTTGTGGTATGATCTGATTTACTGGTTTTGGGAGGATTTTATGATGCACGCGCCTGGATTGTTTGACTTGTCGGATCATCTTGCTCGCTTATCGGCGACAGGTGATCCGCTTGAAGCGCTGGAGCGTCATGTGGACTTTGAGGTTTTCCGAACTGTTCTGATGGAAGCCCTCGGTTATGGGGTTCGCGCCAAGGGCGGTCGGCCACCCTATGATCCGGTCACGATGTTCAAGGTGCTTGTTCTGGCGTCGATGCACAATCTGAGTGATGAACGGATGGAATTTCTGATCCGGGATCGTTTAAGTTGGTTGCGGTTTCTGAGGTTTGAGATCGGTGAACCGACCCCGGACCAAAAGACGATTTGGCTGTTGCGTGAAAAGCTGACCCAGGAAAAGCTGACCCAGTCTGGTGCTTTCAAATCTCTGTTTGCCGCTTTTGAAGAGCAACTCTGCAAGCGCGGCTACAAACCCACGGGAGGTCAGATCGTGGATGCCACTTTGGTGTCAGCGCCGCGCCAACGGATGAGGAAAGAAGAGAAAGAGCGGGCCAGGGCGGGTGAAAGCGCGTCCGCTATCTGGCGCGGGCGATCCTGCCAGGGCCGCACAGAAAGACACCGACGCACGAGCGGTGGTCAGCTATTCCAGGGCGCGAAAGACCGCAGAAGGGGAACAGGACGCAGGCCTTGTCGACATTTCCATCCCTCACTTTGGGTACAAGAACCATATCAGTATTGACCGGAAATGGCGCTTTGTCCGGGGAGAGACCTGTACCCATGCGGCCCGCTATGATGGGCACGAACTGGCATCGGTTCTGGATGCCACCAACAGCTCAAAGTCTGTTTGGGCGGATACAGCTTATCGCTCAGCCAGAAACGAAGCCTGGCTGAAAGCGCAGGGCTATCGTTCAAACATCCATCGAAAGAAGCCCCGCGGTAAACCGATGGCAAAGCACATTCGGCGCGGCAATGCGACCCGCTCCTCCATCCGTGCCTGTGTTGAACATGTCTTCGGATATGAGAAAGGGCCGATGGCGATCACGATCCGCTCAATTGGCCAGGCCAGGGCCGCTGGCCGGATCACCATGGCCAAGCTAAGCTACAACTTCCGCCGCCTCGTTTTCCATGAGCGACGACAGCCCATAGCCTGATTCTGTTCAAAATCCGGATCCCCCCACTTATGCGGGCCAAAATCATGCCAAAATACGCCTGTGGACACGCATTCGTCACTCTATGAAGCCTGACCTGAGAGCCGATTATAAAATTCGCCTCTATACTGGCCCCAAAACCCTGTTCTTCGAGGTGTCCATGTGTCTGACGGCAGAACAGATCAGTGACCACATTGGGGCCAGGATAGTTTATCCAACTCTGCCAGAAGCAGCCCGAATACTGATAGGTGACAGAATACTGATAGGTGACAGAATACTGATAGGTGACAAGGGCTATGACAGTTATGACTATCGCAAGGCTCTCTCTGCCAAAGGCATAACACCTTGTATTCCGCCTCGTCAGGGTCGTAAATCTCCGGCGAGCTATTGCAAAACCGTGTATAGCAATGCCATAAGGTCGAAACATGTTCGCAAGGCTCAAAGATTGGCGGAGGGTCGCAACACAATATGACAAGCCTGGTCAAAACCATAGGGGCTTCGTCTATATCGCCGCTATCGTAATCTGGCTTAAATGATTGATTTTTGTCTACGAGCTAGGCATTCAGTCCAGTGCGACGAGGGAAGTTTATATGTTCAAGCCTTATGATTCTTCAGTTTTGACATCAGAATTACGTCTTTACGGTCTGCAAAACGATCTGCAACCAGATTCGCTCAAAGGCTTTTCAGAAACGTTGCAGCCCCCATCCTTTAGCGGTTCGACACTGATAAATCCGGTGTTCTCGGCGGATGCCCCAATTCTCGACTCCGTATCGTCTGCGCCGGATATGGGGACCATGGCTGCCCTGTTCCAATCCGACCCGGCGATAATTTTTGCGCAAGTATTGTTCACAGCCATGGTCGATAATGGACATATCTTCGAAGCGCAGTCCAATGGCTGTGCCTGCTGCGGACACGACCACGGGATGAATGCGAAAACGCAGATCATGAAGCTGAGCAATCAGATTCAGCAACTGCTCGATTCCGGCCTGGACATCTCTAACTTCAACACTCTGATCGATTCCATTTCCGCACTGGGAGACGTTGACGCGAACATATTTGCCAATAGCCTTCAGGAAACAGCCGAGGCGTTCGCCGAAGCCATATTCGACACAGCCAATGAGCCAGCCGATAGCGATCTGCCGGCTGATACAAGCACGACGGGCACCATCACGATTGGCGGCTCGGCGTCGGGCACGCGCGGATCCGGAACGGATGAGGACTGGTACGCCGTCGAACTTCAGGCGGGCGTGCAATATACTTTCATCATGCTGCGGGATGGGGACAATCCGCATGAAGACCCGCTGCTGATCCTCTATAATTCTGCGGGCACTGAAATTGACCGCAATGACGATGTTGAAATCAATGGGGCTAGAGTAAACAGCAACTCGTTCCTAACCTTTACGCCCAGCGAATCCGGTACATATTATCTTGGTGCTAGCGGCTGGATGGCGACGACGGGTGATTACACAATCTATGCTGAGGAAGGCAATAATCGCCCCGACTTCACGCTGGATCAAGCCGCCTTCTTTCTGACCAGTCAGTACAGAAATGAAGCGAAGTGGGACAAGACGGATCTGACCTACAATATTTCCGCTTTGTCCGACGGGGCCAAAACGCTCGCGCTCATGGCGATGGACGCCTGGGCTGAGGTCTCGGGGTTGACCTTCACGGCGGTCGCAGCGGATGCCGATCCCGATATCGACTTCAACGAAGACAATGGTGAAAATGGTGGCCGGCAAGCCTTTGCCGCTGTGACGAGATCGACCGCCAATAACACGCTAACATCGGTCACAGTCACTATCTCTGCCAATTGGACCACCAATTCTGATGGTTCGGCCAATTATGCGCTGAACTCTAGACGCTACCAGACATATCTCCATGAAGTCGGTCACGCGCTCGGCCTGGGTCATTCAGGCCCCTATAATGGTCGAGATGTCGATAGAGCGGGCGTGAGTTACCATGTCTATGATCAGGATGCCTGGAACTACACAGTCATGAGCTATCGTGATCAGGGCGAGGCAGGCACCGGGACGCGGCGGCTTGTTCTGACGCCTCAGCTTGTCGATATTATCGCAATCCAGAATTTATATGGGGTCAATGGACAGACCCGCTCCGATGATAGCGTTTACGGGTTCAATTCGACGGAAACCGGCGTGTTGGATTTCGAGGAGACCTTCTTCAATCAGGGGATCCCCCCGCCATCACTCGCCATCTATGATGCTGGCGGCACTGATACGCTCGATTTCTCATCCTATTCGGCCAATCAGGTGATCAGCCTGGTCGAAGGCTCTTTTTCCTCGATCGGCGACAATATCAATACGGGCGACCCGGAAGACCCGTTAATCAACAATATCACAATCGCCGTGGGCACTGTGATTGAAAACGCGATTGGCGGCTCCGGTGATGACAGTTTCATCGGCAATGATTCGAATAATGTTTTTATCGGCAATGGCGGCAATGACACTTATACGGGCGGTGCGGGCAATGATATGGTCATTATGGCATTAAGCCAGAGCCGCTATACAATTTCTGTCGATGAAACGAATGAGGGTCGTTTCCTTGTCATTGCAGGCGGAACGGAAGGCACGGACCGGATCAATCTGGCCGATGTAGAATTTGTCGGTTTCGATAGCGGGCAGACGATTGTGACAACCGCGGCCCTGGCCGACCCGATTGAGTTTGACGACGATGGTGACGGCAATATCGACCGGAGGGTCCATCTGAATGCGGATGGTCGCTGGACGCGGGTTGAGTTCGACACTGACGATGACGGCACGATCGACCGGATCACTCACTACGCGTTTGATGACGGCGGCACTCGGCGCGTGACCCGGAGGGAGATAGACCTGGACGATGACGGCATTATCAACCGGACGGTGCATCTGAATGCGGAGGGCCGCTGGGAGCGGTTGGAACAGGATATGGACGATGACGGCTTCATCGACCGGATCACTCACTACGCGTTTGATGAAGACGGCAGGCGGAGCGTGACCCGGAGGGACGCCGACCTGGACGATGACGGCACGATCGACCGGACGGTCCATCTGAATGCGGAGGGTCGCTGGGAGCGGCTGGAACAGGATTTGGACGATGACGGCTTCATCGACCGGATCACTCACTTCGCGTTTGATGACGGCGGCACCCGGCGCGTGACCCGGACCGACTTCGACGACGACGATGACGGCACTATCGACCGGACGGTCCATCTGGATGCCAACGGTCGCTGGGAGCGGGTCGATTTCGACGATGATGGTGACGGCAATATCGACCGGAGCGAGACCTACACATATAATGCGAATGGCAGGGTGAACCAGACCGGTTTTGACGATAATGCGAACGGCAATATCGACCGGAACGAGACCTACACATATTATGCGAATGGCAGGGTGAGCCGGACCAGTTTTGACGACAATAATGACGGCACGACCGACCGGACCGAGACATACACGTATAACAGCAATGGCAATCTGATCAGGACCGGCTTCGACGATGATGCGAACGGCACTATCGACCGAAACACGCGCTTTACTTACAACTCGGACGGCAACCGGATCCGGACGGACTTTGACGACGACGCTGACGGCAATCTCGACCGCATAGCCTTCGACTTCGACGGTGACGGCAATATCGACCGGATGGTCCATCTGAATGCGGACGGTCGCTGGACGCGGGTGGAACAGGATTTGGACGATGACGGCTTCATCGACCGGATCAATCACTACGCGTTTGATGGCGGCGGCACTGGTCGCCTGACCCGAAGGGATTTCGATCGAGACGATGACGGCACTATCGACCGGAGCGAGAGCTACACATATGATGCGAACGGCAACCGGATCCAGACCGACTTTGACGACAATAATGACGGCACGACCGACCGGAGCGAGAGCTACACATATGATGCGAACGGCAGGCTGATCCAGACCGACTTTGACGACAATAATGACGGCAGGATCGACCGGAGCGAACGCGCCCTCTCCAGCCTAAACGGCACCAACGGCTTCATCCTGACCGGGATCGACGAAGATGACCGTTCCGGCTCTTCCGTCTCGTCGGCGGGGGATGTGAATGGCGACGGCTATGATGATCTGATCATCGGGGCCCCTGGGGGCGATCCGAATGGGGACAGAGGGGCTGGCGAGACCTATCTCGTCTATGGCGGGGCAAGCGCGCCGGGCACGGAGGGCGTACTGGATCTGTCCGATCTGGACGGGACCAACGGCTTTATCCTGACCGGGATTGACGTGTTTGACGTTTCCGGCGGTTCCGTCTCCTCGGCGGGGGATGTCAATGGCGACGGCTATGATGATCTGATCATCGGGGCCAGATTAGCTGACCCGAATGGGGACGGTGGGGCCGGCGAGACCTATATTGTCTATGGCGGGGCGAGCGCGCCGGGCACAGGAGGCGTGCTGGATCTGTCGGGTCTGGACGGGACCAACGGCTTCACCCTGACCGGGATCGACGCGGGTGACTATTCCGGCAACTCCGTCTCCTCGGCGGGGGATGTCAATGGCGACGGCTATGATGATCTGATCATCGGGGCCTTTAGGGCCAACCCGAATGGGGACAGTGAAGCCGGCGAGACCTATGTGGTCTATGGCGGGGCGAACGCGCCAGGCACGGATGGCGTTCTGGATCTCGGAGCGCTGGACGGGACCAACGGCTTCACCCTCAACGGGATCGACTTTTATGACCAATCCGGCATTTCCGTCTCGTCTGCGGGGGATGTCAATGGCGACGGCTATGATGATCTGATCATCGGGGCCAACAGGGCCGACCCGAATGGGGACAGTTATGCTGGCGAGACCTATATCGTCTATGGCGGGGCGAGCGCGCCGGGCACGGACGGCGTGCTGGATCTGTCGGGTCTAGACGGGACCAACGGCTTCATCCTGACCGGGATCGACGCGCGTGACAATTCCGGCAGGTCCGTCTCATCTGCGGGGGATGTCAATGGCGATGGCTATGATGATCTGATCATCGGGGCTAGGTACGCCGACCCGAATGGGGACAGTACGGCCGGCGAAACCTATATCGTCTATGGCGGGGCGAGCGCGCCGGGCACAGGGGGCGTGCTGAATCTCGGGGCGCTGGACGGCACGAATGGCTTTACCCTGACCGGGATCGACGCGCGTGACTGGTCCGGCAGCTCCGTCTCCTCGGCGGGAGATATTAATGGCGACGGCTATGATGATCTGATCATCGGGGCCCGTTGGGCCGGCCCGAATGGGAACTTTCGGGCTGGCGAGACCTATCTCGTCTATGGCGGGGCGAGCGCGCCGGGCACAGGGGGCGTGCTGGATCTCGGGGCGCTGGACGGCACGAATGGCTTCATCCTGACCGGGATCGACGCGCATGACCAGTCCGGCTTCTCCGTCTCCTCGGCAGGGGATGTCAATGGCGACGGCTATGATGATCTGATCATCGGAGCTGGGTTCGCCGACCCGAATGGGGACAGTCAGGCCGGCGAGACCTATGTGATCTATGGCGGGGCGACGGGGACGGAAAGCCTGACGCCGGTCACAGCACAGGGCATGGCGGCGGCAGATAATTTCACCGGCAATGCTGGCGATGACAGTTTTACCGCGATTGCCACGAATGATGTGGTGCGCGGCGGGGCCGGCGATGACAGGATCAGCGTCACCGCCCTTGACTTTGCGGCAATTGATGGCGGCACGGGCGCTGACACATTGGTGCTGGACGGGGCCGGCCTGGCGCTCGACCTGACGGGCCCCGGCCATGCCGGCGTGGACAGTGTCGAAGTCTTTGACCTGTCCGGCACAGGGGCCAACAGCCTGGTGCTGGACGCGCTGGCCGTGTTTGACGTAACGGAAGAGCGCGAGGGCGGTATGGCAAGCCTCGACGTGCTGGGGGATGCGAATGACAGGGTTGAGCTGAACGGCAGTAACTTCGCCCTGACCGGGACGGCGACGGAAGACGGCGTCACCTATAATGTCTATAGGGACGGCAATGCGCAGCTGCGCGTAGAGACAGGGGTGCAGGTGGTCACGATACCGGTCTTCACCTCGCCCGCCACGGCCAACGCGCAGGAGAACCAGACCGCGGCCTATGAGGCGGCGGCGACGGATGATGAAGGCGATCCGCTGGTCTATAGCCTGTCCGGGACGGATGCGGCCCTGTTCACGATTGATGCCACTACAGGCGAGGTCAGTTTTATAGCGGCACCCGATTTCGAGATGCCGGGCGACGCGGACGGAGATAATGTCTATGACATCACCGTCACCGCGTCGGATGGCACCAATCGCACGAACCACAATGTCGCCATCAGGGTGACGAATGAAAATGACAATATACCGGTCTTCACCTCGCCCGCCGCAGTCAGCGCGCGGGAGAACCAGGTTGCGGCCTATGAGGCGGCGGCGACGGATGCGGACGGCGATCCGCTGGTCTATAGCCTGTCCGGGACGGATGCAGCCCTGTTCAGGATTGGGTCCACTACAGGCGAGGTCCGCTTCAGGGTAGCACCCGACTTCGAGGATCCAGGCGACGCGGACGGGGATAATGTCTATGACATCACCGTCACTGCGTCGGACGGTACCAATCGCACGAACCACAATGTCGCCATCACGGTGACAGATGACAATATACCGGTCTTCACCTCGCCCGCCACGGCCAACGCGCAGGAGAACCAGACCGCAGCCTATATGGCGGCGGCGACGGATGCGGATGGCGATGCGCTAGTCTATAGCCTGTCCGGGGCGGATGCGGCCCTGTTCACGATTAATGCCACTACAGGCGAGGTCAGTTTTATAGCGGCACCCGATTTCGAGATACCGGGCGACGCGGACAGGGATAATGTCTATGACATCACCGTCACCGCGTCCGATGGCACCAATAGCACGAACCACAATGTCGCTATCAGGGTGACGAATGAAAATGAAAATATACCGGTCTTCACCTCGCCCTTCGTAGTCAGCGCGCTGGAGAACCAGGTTGTGGCCTATGAGGCGGCGGCGACGGATGATGAAGGCGATCCGCTGGTCTATAGCCTGTCCGGGACGGATTCGGCCCTGTTCACGATTAATGCCACTACAGGCGAGGTCAGTTTTATAACGGCGCCCGACTTTGAAGCGCCGGGCGATGATGGCGGGGATAATGTCTATGACATCACCGTCACCGCGTCGGATGGCACCAATCGCACGGACCACAATGTCACCATCACGGTGACGAATGAAAATGACAATATACCGGTCTTCACCTCGCCCGCCGCAGTCAGCGCGCGGGAGAACCAGACCGCAGCCTATGAGGCGGCGGCGACGGACGCGGATGGCGATCCGCTGGTCTACAGCCTGTCCGGGACGGATTCGGCCCTGTTCACGATTAATGCCACTACAGGCGAGGTCAGTTTTATAGCAGCACCCGATTTCGACGTGCCGGGCGATGCGGACGGGGATAATGTCTATGACATCACCGTCACCGCGTCGGATGGCACCAATCGCACGGACCACAATGTCGCCATCACGGTGACAGATGGATATGATCCGATCAACCTCTCCAGCCTGGACGGCACGAACGGCTTTACCCTGACCGGGATCAATGCGGGTGACAATTCCGGCTCTTCCGTCTCGTCGGCGGGGGATGTCAATGGCGACGGTTATGATGATCTGATCATCGGGGCCGATAGAGCTGACCCGAATGGGGGCAGTTCCGGCGAGACCTATGTCGTCTATGGCGGGGCGAGCGCGCCGGGCACGAATGGCGTGCTGGATCTGTCGGGTCTGGACGGGACCAACGGCTTCATCCTGACCGGGATCGACGCGCGTGACCGTTCCGGCTCCTCCGTCTCGTCGGCGGGGGATGTCAATGGCGACGGTTATGATGATCTGATCATCGGGGCCAGAGGGGCCGACCCGAATGGGGACAGTGCGGCCGGCGAGACCTATGTGGTCTATGGCGGGGCGAGCGCGCCGGGCACGGAGGGCGTTCTCGATCTGTCAGGTCTGGACGGGACCAACGGCTTTACCCTGACCGGGATCGACGCGGGTGACGGTTCCGGCTGGTCCGTCTCGTCGGCGGGGGATGTCAATGGCGACGGTTATGATGATCTGATCATCGGGGCCTTTAGGGCCGACCCGAATGGGGACAGTGACGCCGGTGAGATCTATCTAGTCTATGGCGGGGCGAGCGCGCCGGGCACGGATGGCGAGCTGGATCTCGGGGCGCTGGATGGCACGAACGGCTTTACCCTGACCGGGATCGACGTGCTTGACAATTCCGGTTGGTCCGTCTCATCGGCAGGCGATGTCAATGGCGATGGCTATGATGATCTGATCATCGGGGCCCGTTGGGCCGACCCGAATGGGAACGATAATGCCGGCGAGACCTATGTGGTCTATGGCGGAGCGAGCGCGCCGGGCACGGAGGGCGTGCTGGATCTCGGGGCGCTGGACGGGACGAACGGCTTCATCCTCAACGGGATCGACGCATCTGACTTTTCCGGCTTCTCCGTATCGTCGGCGGGGGATGTCAATGGCGATGGCTATGATGATCTGATCATCGGGGCCAGATTGGCCGACCCGAATGGGGACCGCGGGGCCGGCGAGACCTATGTGATCTATGGCGGGGCGAGCGCGCCCGGGCAGGGGGGCAGATTCAATCTCTCCATGTTGGACGGGATGAACGGCTTTACCCTCACCGGGATCGACGCGGGTGACAATTCCGGCTATTCCGTCTCGTCTGCGGGGGATGTCAATGGCGATGGCTATGATGATCTGATCATCGGGGCCCATAGGGCCGACCCGAATGGGGATAGTTCCGGCGAGACCTATATCGTCTATGGCGGGGCGAGCGCGCCGGGGACAGGGGGCGTTCTGGATCTGTCGGGTCTGGACGGCAGCAATGGCTTTATCCTCACCGGCATCAACCGGGGTGACGAGTCCGGCCATTCCGTCTCGTCTGCGGGGGATGTCAATGGCGACGGCTATGATGATCTGATCATCGGGGCCCAGGATGCCGACCCGAATGGGGGCAGTGAAGCCGGCGAGACCTATATCGTCTATGGCGGGGCGACGGGGACGGAAAGCCTGACGCCAGTCACAGCATCAGGCATGGCGGCGGCGGATAATTTCACCGGCAATGCTGGCGATGACAGTTTTACCGCGATTGCCACGAATGATGTGGTGCGCGGCGGGGCCGGCGATGACATTATCAGCGTCACCGCGCTTGACTTTGCGGCGATTGATGGCGGCACGGGCCAGGACACATTGGTGCTGGACGGGGCTGGCCTATCGCTCGACCTGACGGGCGCGGGCCATGCCGGCGTCGACAGTGTCGAACTGTTTGACCTGTCCGGCACGGGTACCAACAGCCTGGTACTGGACGCGCTCGCCGTGTTTGACGTCACGGAAGAGCGCGAGGGCGGTGCGGCGAGCCTCGACGTGCTGGGTGATGCGGATGACAGGGTTGAGCTGAGCGGCAGTAACTTCGCCCTGACCGGGACGGCGACGGAAGACGGCGTCACCTATAATGTCTATAGGGACGGCAATGCGGAAGTGCGCATTGAGAACGGGGTGATGGTCACCCTCGCTGCTACGGGGGCGCAAAGCGCCCGGGCCAAGATTGACCCCAAGACTGACCCCAAGACTGACACTGGGATCGATCCCGTGGCTGACCCCAGGACTGACCCCAGAACTGACCCTGGGACCGATCCCGAGTCCGGAACGAGGCTGGACGAGGCGCTCATGAACCCCGACCCCCTCATGAATAATGATCTATGGAATAATGATCCCTGGGGTAATGATCTATGGGACGGCTTATGGGCAGACGGGGTCAAGAGCCTGGATCAGCCGGTTCATATAGACGAGGATGCTATCCTTATTCCGCTTTCAGACCCGCTTTCTTTCGGTCCATTCGCATCAGGCCCGCTTCCGGGTCCGTGGGGGGATCTGATGTGTTGGCCCGGGCTCGAAAACCATCCGGCGATGCAGAATGATCTCGCCATGATCCTGCCGGAGATGGAGATTGTCACCGCTTATATGGATGATTTCTAACCAGTGGGTCGGACCGGACCCGGGACAAGGGCATGACCGAGACAGAGACAGAGATCAGGATAGAGTCGGGGACCGTACCTGCCGGACAGGCTGAGGTGAGTTCGGGGTCGATCTGTCACGCGGGGTTTCACCGAGTGGCTGGCAATGAAACGGCTCAGCCTTGCGCGACATAGTCAACGACACGCTGACGCAAATCCCGGGGCATCACTTTGGTCAGGAAACACCGCCAATGTAAGGGGAATCAAAACAAAAGAGAATCCCTGAAATTAATAGGGCCTGAGCCTAGTTGGTAGTGAAGAATTGACTTTTGTTTTGTATAATGTTCCTGCCTTTTGTCAGGAGAGCCCATCTGTCTGGTTATCAGGAACTCACGGATGAACAATGGACCCGTTAAAGTCTTATTGGCCTTGTGAGAGCGCAGGGAAACGGGGGTCGCATTCGGGCGGGTGTTCCAAGGGCGGCCTGACGACAAACATACAGGGGCTGACAGATGCCTTGGCAGATGTCCCTGAGTTGACCTCTGCGTCTGATAGCAACGGGCGCCCCGGAGCGAGATGAGGCAAGCCGCCGCCTTATTGGTAGGGTTTAAGGCGGATCCTGTCTGAACGGATAAGGGCTATGATGGCCGGTGCGTTATAGACGCGGTGACTGAGACCGGGGCTATACCCGTGATGCCGTCCCGAAAAAAAGCCGCCAGCCAAGGCAAACTGAGATGGCCTTGTATAAGGAACGTAATGTATAAGGAATGTCGGTATTATCGAACGGATCTTTGGCTATCTCAAACAGGTCCGGCGGGCGTTGGCGCGATATGACAAGCCTGGTCAAAATCATAGGGGCTTCGTCAAACTCGCCGCTATCGAAATCTGGCTCATAGTGTTTCCTGCACACGGCGCGCGGTTACGACGATTTCATCGTCAACCAGCTGCGCGGCTGCGGGTGATACGATGAGCAGCGCGAGTGCTACGGCGGCGGCAGAACCGGTCAGCCCTGATCGAATATTGGTTTTTTTCACTGGATGGTCCCCTTTTCACAATAAGATAGTGAATCATCTATGTCGGGCGACGAAATGCGCCAATTTGACCTAAGTCATGTCTGTAATGCCGCCTGCACAATTGCAGTCTGACTGTAGCAAACTTGTCACAATGTTCAGATCTGACGCTATCCGGCCTCAGAAACCAGAGCGGCTTTCCGCCAAACCGGTCGGCCAGCATGTCGATAAGTATGTGAACCCGGCGGGGCATATGCCGGGTAGACGATCAGATCGCATAGATATTCGGGGCATCGAGTATAGTCTGGAATATATAGTCTGGCAGGAGCAGACGAAGCTGCCCGGCGCGTACCGCATCGCACAGAATGAAGTCGGGCTGGATGACAAGGCCCAGCCCAGCCTTCACCACCTCTGTCAGGAAATCACCATTGCTGGCTTGCATGACCGGGGTGGTCGGGAGTTTGCTCCGCATGCCATCTGGCGCCCGGTACAGCCAGTTTCGAGCGCGCCGAAGCCGGTAACTCAGCTCCGGTGCATCTGGTTGGGAGCCGTCGTTTTGTCACGGAACTCGCGCAGCTTTCATGACGATGAAGGCGGGATTTGAGATCAAGTCATGGGCCTTCAATCGTCGATAGGCGAAGCTTTCAGACACAAAATAGTCAAATTTCTAACTTTTAAAATGGACAATTTTTAAGGAGTAAGAACATAGAGCCGCCAGCCGAGACAGACGTCAATTTGAAACGTTGCAAATCAGGTTCTGTCCGCTACACAATTTTCATGACCAATAATTCCGTTCCTGTTCCCGCTGACTTCGCGTCGTCCTCCAACCTGACGCCATCTGACTACCGCACGCTCTACGATCGATCTGTCACGGACCGAGAGATGTTCTTTCGCGATCAAGCCAAGCGTGTTCACTGGATGACCCCGCCGACCCATGTCGGGGATTGGTCCTTCGAGCGCCCAGTCAAGATTGAATGGTACCGGGACGGTATTCTGAATGTTACGGAGAGCTGTCTGGATCGGCATCTGAAGACGTGCGGCGATAAGGTCGCGATCCTGTTTGAAGGTGATGAGCCCGGACAGTCGCGCACATTGATTTATCGTGAATTACACGGGCAGGTTTGCCGCTTTGCCAATGTGCTCAAGGCGCGCGGCGCGCGTAAGGGTGACCGGATTACGCTCTATATGCCGATGATCCCAGAGGCAGCTGTCGCGATGCTGGCCTGCGCCCGGATCGGGGCGGTGCATTCGGTAGTATTTGGCGGCTTCTCGCCTGAAGCGCTGGCAGGGCGGATCGTCGATTGTGACAGCCACATTCTGATCACGGCCGATGAAGGGGTGCGGGGTGGACGGACCGTGCCGCTCAAGGTCAATGCTGACGCCGCTTGTCAGATCACGGCAAAGGCGGGCGTGAGTGTCGATACGCAACTGGTCGTTCGCCGGACGGGTGCAGATGTCAATTGGGACGCGGACCGAGATGTCTGGCTGCATGAGGCGGAGGCCTCGGTCGCGGCTGACTGCCCGCCGGAACCGATGCGCGCAGAAGATCCGCTTTTCATCCTCTATACGTCGGGCTCAACCGGGCGGCCCAAGGGTGTGTTGCACACATGTGGTGGCTATCTGGTTTGGGCGGCGATGACACACGATTATGTCTTCGATCTGAAAGATGATGATGTTTACTGGTGTTCCGCCGATGTTGGCTGGATCACGGGCCATACCTACATCGTCTATGGCCCGCTCGCGAACGGCGCGACGACGGTGATGTTTGAAGGTGTGCCAACCTATCCGGATATGTCGCGTTTCTGGCAGGTCTGCGACGATCATCAGGTGACGCTGTTCTACACGGCCCCGACGGCGATCCGCGCCCTGATGCGCGAAGGCGATGGTCCGGTGAAAGCGACATCGCGAAGCAGTCTACGATTGCTGGGTACGGTCGGAGAACCGATCAACCCGGAAGCCTGGGAGTGGTATTTCCATACGGTCGGAGACGGACGCTGCCCGATCGTTGACACATGGTGGCAGACGGAAACGGGCGGGGCGATGATTATGCCGTTGCCCGGTACCACGCCGATGAAACCGGGGGCAGGGACGTTCCCCATGTTCGGAGTCGCGCCGGAACTGGTCGATGCGGACGGCACGACACTCACCGGAGCAACCGAAGGTAACCTCATCCTGAAGACCAGCTGGCCGGGTCAAATGCGCACGATTTATGGTGATCACGCCCGGTTCGAGCAGACCTATTTCTCCACCTATCCCGGCCGCTATTTCACGGGCGACGGTGCGCGCCGCGACGATGACGGCATGTACTGGATCACGGGCCGGGTGGACGATGTCATCAATGTTTCAGGTCACCGCATGGGCACAGCCGAGGTGGAGAGCGCATTGGGATCACACTCATTGGTCGCGGAGAGCGCGGTCGTCGGCTATCCTCACAATATCAAGGGGCAGGGCATCTACGCCTATGTCACGACGACGGTGGAGGCGGAGGAAACGGATGCGCTGAAAGCCGAGCTGGTCCAGCATGTCCGCACCGAAATCGGCTCCATTGCCAGTCCCGACCTGATCCAGTTTTCATCCGGTCTGCCCAAGACCCGGTCCGGTAAGATCATGCGCCGCATCCTGCGCAAAATCGCCGCCAATGATTATGGTAATCTCGGCGATACAAGCACACTCGCCGATCCGAGCGTCGTGGACGTGCTGATAGAAGGGCGGATGAGCGGGTAGAGCGGGCTTCAGACCAAGTAAGGATTGCGAGAGCTTAGCTGAGCAGGCGAATGATGCTTCTGTAGAGACAGACCGATCTTGGCATTCCCGTGAATATTGTCTATTGATGCTTGAACTATTTTGGCCTGCAATGATACTATATGCGATCTGCATGAGTTTCATCGCAGCTATCATCTGGCCGCCAAGCCCGCTTAGCCGACTTACGCAAGCGCTTAAGTAGTGAAGCCTCGGTCATTGTGACCGTCTAGCAGACTACAAGAAAAGTGTAACAAAAAAGAGGCCAAGGCGGTTAAGGCCCTAGGCTGTAGTGAAGAGTTAACTTTTATTTTCTATAATGTTCCTTCATTTTGTCAGGAGCGCACATATGTCTGGTTATCAGGAACTTACGGATGAACAATGGAGCCGTTTAAAGCCTTATTTGCCTTATGGGAGCACGGGGAAACCGGGTCGCAACGCCAATAACAGGCTTTTCATTGATGCTTTGTTGTGGATGGCCCGTTCGGGCGGGCGTTGGCGCGATTTACCCGAACGATTTGGGCGTTTTGACAGTGTCAAACGGCGTTATTATCTCTGGGTTGAGGCCGGGGTTTTAGAAGATGTCTTTAAGGCCTTGCGCACTCACGCTGATCAAGAGTGGCTGATGATGGATGCCACAATTGTGCGGGCGCATGCCCAATCGGCCGGGGCGCGGCATAAAAAGGGGGCCTGATGCCCATGCATTGGGGCGTTCCAGGGGGGGCGTTCCAAGGGCGGCCTGACGACAAAAATACATGGGCTGACAGATGCATTGGGTTTAGCTCTGCGCCTGATAGCAACGGGCGGGCATTGTAGCGAAATGACGCAAGCCGCCGCCTTATTGGCAGGGTTTAAGGCGGATCATGTCTTGGCGGATAAGGGCTATGATGGCCGGTGCGTTATAGACGCGGTGAATGAGAGCGGGGCTATGCCCGTTATTCCGTCCCGGAAAAATGCGCGCAAGCCAAGGCAAACTGATATGGCTTTGTATAAGGAACGTAATATTGTCGAGCGTTTCTTTGGCTATCTCAAACAGTTCCGGCGTGTGGCTACGCGATATGACAAGCATATCCAAAAACTATATGGGCTTCGTCTATATCGCAGCTATCAAAATCTGGCTCAAATAATTAATTCTTCTCTACGACCTAGCCTAATGAGTTCAGGGATAAAACGACGGCTCCGAACCAAATGTGGCAGACCGACTTCACTTACTTCAAGATCATCGGCTGGGGCTGGATGTATCTGTCGACAATCCTCGACGACTTCTCCCGCTACATCATCAGCGCAGCCCCATGAAGACCTCGTATGTGACAGAGACGCTGAACATGGCACTCCAAGCTTCCGGCTGTGATCAAGCCCATGTCGTGCACAAGCCGCGACTGCTCTCAGACAATGAAAGTTCTTATATCTCTGAAGGATTGGCAGATTACATCAAGGATTAAGGGATAAGCCACGTCAGAGGCGCGCCATATCACCCTCAAACCCAAGGTAAGATCGAGAGATGGCACCAGACCTTGAAGAACCGCATTCTGCTGGAGAACGACTTCTTACCGGGAGATCTGGAGTAGCAGATCGGGCGCTTCGTCGATCATTATAATCACGAACGCTACCATGAGAGCCTGAACAATGTGACGCCAGTTGACGTCTACTGCGGTTAGGCTCAAACCATCATCAACAGACGAGAAAGGATCAAGAAGAAAACAACCGAACATCGACGCTTGCAATACCACAAAGCTATCACTTAATATCAACCAATAAGAAGAGCCAACTCTCGCTTAGTCAGACCTAAATCTGGGACATTATTTTATATGACAACGGACAATCCTGACCTGTAATAGCAGTACAGCCACAGCCGAGGCTTTAGTGAAGAACATTAAAGGCGCTGACGGTTCTTCCGTCGCGGTGAACGTTGACGCGTCCGAACCCGCCTCCGCACAAGCTTATCTTGAGGTTGCCAAGACGATGGGCGGCATCGACATTCGGGGTCATAATGCCGGAATCGCCAATTTTGGACATATCGCCGAAGCTGACTTCGAAGAGTTTCGTAGACTGTTCAAAGTCAATGTGGACGGCGTTTATGCCGCGGCCATACATTTGCTCAAAAGAGGGCGTATCCGTGATCGTGATGAGCAGCATCAACGCCCACCGACTACTTGCTCCGGGCGGTGCAATCTATGGCGTGACGAAGGCAGCTGTGACCACGACGACCGAAGGGTGGGCGCACGATCTTGGACCGCGCAACATCCGCGTCAATGCGATTCAGCTCGGACCATTGATACGGACATGAATCCTTCCGATGGAAAATTTTCCGATATGATGGTGCAGATGACGGCATTGGGCCGCTATGGCCGTTCGGAAGAAATCGCGTTGCTGGCGGCCTCACTCGCGTCTGATGAAGCCAGTTTTATCACAGGCGCGGCGATTGATGTCGACGGCGGCATGAACCTCTAACAGGACGGATTCTATGCCAAAGATTGAAATTCTGGACGTGACGGCCCGTGACGGGTTGCAGAACGAGGCACGTCTGTTCTCGACAGAGGAAAAGCTCGACCTGATCGACCGGGTGCTCGCGGCAGGCGCTAAACGAATAGAAGTCGCAAGTTTCGCGCACCCGAAATATGTTCCGCAAATGGCGGATGCGGAGGCTGTGATTGCTGGCCTCCCGACAGACACGGATACGATTTATATCGGTCTGGTCATGAATGAACGCGGTGTGGACCGGGCGCTCAAGACGGATGTTCACGAACTGGGCCTTGTGGCCGCCGCGAGCGACACATTCGCGACGAAAAATCAGAATCAAACCCGAGACAGTTCCGTCGAGATGGCGTGCGCCATGGCGGCGAAAGGGAAAGCTGCAGGCCGGACCGTCAACGTCACGATTGCCGCGGCCTTTGGTTGTCCATTCGAAGGCGAAATAGCCGAAGACACAGTCATCCGCATGGTTCACCGTTTCGCGGACGCTGGATTTGAAGACGTCGCGCTGGCCGATACAATCGGGGTGGCGAATCCGTGGCAGGTCAGTTCAATGTTCGAGCGCTTCGTGCGAGAGTTGCCACAGTTGTTCATGCGTGCGCATTTTCACAACACCCGCAATACCGGCCTCGCCAATGTCCATGCGGCTCTGCAAGCGGGGGTCAAGACCATCGACGTGTCGATTGGTGGGATTGGCGGCTGCCCCTTTGCGCCCAATGCAACCGGCAATGTGCCGTCTGAAGATGTAGTCTATATGTTGGAGCGGGCTGGCTATGCGACGGGCTATGATCTGGATACCATTATCGAGACGGCACACTGGCTCTCGGGCGTGATGGAGAAACCGCTACCCGGTATGGTCAGCCGAGCCGGGGGTTTCCCGAAAGGCGGCGCGGCTTAGCCTGCCAATCTATCAGCCCGCATGGATATGATCTGCGCGTCAGATAATCCAGCTTCCCGCAGCACCTCGTCTGTATGTTCGCCGACTTTGGGTGGATTATGACGCAGGCCGATACGCTCCCCGTTCAGCGCAACGGGCAGGGCCGGAAGTTTGGCCTGTCGTCCATCCTCAAGCACCATATCAAACAGGCCACCTGACGCATTGAGGTGCGGATCGTCGAACATGTCCTCCGGTTTTCCGATCGGTGCGAAAGGCAGGCCGAGATGTTCGATTTTTCCCATCAACTCAACTTTGGTTAACGCTTTGAAGGCAGCTTCAATCTCCGGGAGGAAACGATCCTTATGGACCACCTGATCACGGTTTTCGACCGAGTCAGGGTCTTCGAGTAAGTGCTCCAGCCCGAACGCGTTGCAGAGTGTCTTCCACTGTCCGTCTGATACCACGCCGACAAAGACCTGTTCGCCGTCCTTCGTGTCGAAGAGCTGATAGATCGCGTGGCTGTGTGAAAACAGCCTGGGCAATGCGTCGATTTCAGTGGATTTAATTTAGGACAAGCTTTCCCCTTAGGCTTGGATCACCCGGATTAGTTTCTTCACTCCGAACATGCTGATCATCCGGCGGATATTATAAGCTAGAACCGATAGACTCATCTCTGTTTTGACGTTTTTGAGGTGTTTGGTCAGGAAGTGCGTGGCACCCATCCATGACTTCAGCGTCCCGAACGGATGCTCGACCGTCGCCCTTCGGATGGCCATGGCTTCCGGGAGGTCATTCAATCGCGTCAACATAGCGTCGATGATGTCCTCATTGACCCAGCGTTTGATCCGCCGTTGTTTCCCCGTCGTGCATTTGGCTTTGACGGGACAGGCCGCGCATTCGTCCGGCCAGTAAACTTGCATGTCCTTGCCCTGTTCAACTGACATGAAGCGATAGGTCATCTTCTGACCACCTGGGCATTGGTAACTATTGTCTTCGGGCTGATAGAGGAAGTCATGTTTGCCAAAGCGGCCCGCGGCTTTAGAGCCAGATGTGTAAGGCTTGGGCACGTATGTTGTAGCGCCCAGTTTCTCAGTCGCCATAATTTCTGCACCGCTGAAGTAGCCACGATCTGCAAAGACTGTAATGTCTTTTCGTCCAATGGCGGCTTGGCCTTGTTTCGTCATCTTTGTGAGCTGCACTTTGTCAGAGACAGTGTTTGTTACCTCATGCGCGACAATGAGATGGTGCTCGGTATCGACAACCGTCTGTACGTTATACCCCACCATACCAGCCTTTGTGCTGGTCGCCATAGCCACTGAGTCCGGGTCAGTTAAGGATACTTGTTTCTTAGAAGACGCGGCGAGATCATCTTTCAACTGTTGAAGCTCAGCCATCTTCTCACGCATTGACGTAATCTTTTCCTTGAGGCGTTCAGTCTTGGCCTCAGCGGCCTCGCCTTCCTGTAAATCCGTCGCGTCCAGTGCATGAAGGTATTTCTCTATAGAATGCTCAATCTGGCCGATGCGCCGCGTGAGCTTGCCGCGTGTGAAGTTCTTTTCTCTCGCGTTCACGGCCTTGAACTTGGCTCCATCAATCGCAACCATTGTGCGCGCGAACAGACCAACGTCACGGCAAAGAGTCACAAATTGAGAACAGGTTGATTGGATAGCGGTGCCGTTGTCTTTTCTAAAGTCAGCAATCGTTTTGAAGTCAGGTGCAAGCTTGCCCGTCAGCCACATAAGCTCAACATTACGCCCCGCTTCGCGTTCAAGCCTACGGCTAGATTGGATACAGTTGAGATAGCCGTAAATGTAGAGCTTGAGCAAAATAGACGGATGATAACCGGGACGGCCTGTCGCCTTGGGCCGGACGCGCTCGAAACCCATTGAGAGTAAATCTAGTTCATCAACGTAGGCATCAATGACGCGAACAGTATTATCTTCATCGATATACTCGTCCAGACTTTCAGGAAATAATATGGACTGATTTCGATCTTGGCCTTCAATAAAGCGCTTCACAATAAACCTCCGATTCAATCACCGGAACTATATCACAAAAAACTAACCGTTTTCACACAGCCACTCGCCCAAGCGGATGTACGGGCGGGCATGGGCGCGGCGACCTGTCCGGTTACGGCCTTCTGCGGAGCGCAGCGCTCAGCCACGGCCGCATTGACCGCAAAGCCTGCTTGAATATCGCCAAGCGACTCAAGGATGCGGTAAACGCCGACCCGGTTACCATAGTCGCGCACCGTATAGTGGCGCAGATCCGGATAGGGCGTTGCCATTGCGCCGGGATGTTTGAACGGCACGCCAGACGGGTTGAGCGGAAAGAATTCCAGCGGCACAATAAAGGACAGAGCGACCTTCGCACCGCCCTTCCACTGGACGGGTAACCGGTCTCACGATAGCTGCCAGTCATAGAAATTGTGATCCTGGCCGTGCTTGCGATTGGGATAGATGAGGTAGGTCTGATCCATTACGCTGCGAACCCCGTTCCACCCGTTGCGACGCCGCGCGCGTTAATATCGGCCACAGCCTGATCCCAGTAATGCCCTCGGTAATAGTCCGCGATCTCTCGGCCCATTGCGAACCAGACATCATCGCGATGCCCCATAATGTGTTTCAACGCGGTTTCGAATGGTCGGATACGGTGCGGCTGGCTGACCAGATAGGCATGGAGCGGGATGCACATGACGGTGCCGGATCGCTCGCCTTCCTTCAGCAATTGATCGAAATTCCGATTAAGCATGTCGGTATAGCGGTCCGGATCGAACCCCATGACGGAATAGGTGATAACGTCATTTACCTCGAGCGAATAAGGTATGGAGACGAGCTTGCTGGTCTTGGTCTTGAGCGACTGCGGCTGGTCATCCTGAAACAGGTCGCAAGAGTACCAAAAATCATTCTCCGCGATCAAATCCAGCGTGTGTTCGGTGTGGTCAAGGCCGGGGCGAGATAACCGCGAATGCGCTGACCTGACGCCTTTTCGACCGTTGCGATGGAGTCGGTTAAGACCACCTGTTCCTGCTCCGGCGACAGACCGTAGGAATAGCGCTTATTATAGATACCGTGAGAGAAGAACTCCCAGTCACGGGCGACGCAATCCTCAATGATCTCTGGATGATGGTCGCAGAGTGCGATATTAAGGCTGACCGAACCGCGAAGACCGTATTTATCGACCAACTCCATCAATCGCTGATGCCCAACCCGGTTTCCAAAATCCCGCTGGCTGTATTGCTGAACATTCGAAATGGCATTGGGCTAGGGTTGACGCTGTGGATTGGTTGGCGGCATAAATTCGTAGAATTCAATGTTCGGCGCGATCCAGAAGGCGAGCTCCTTCCCGCCCGGCCACACGATCTTCTGTCGACCCGCATAGGGCCAGTAATCGTAGAGGTTGGGGTCAGGCTTCATAATGGTTCAGCCACGCATCAACCTCGGCCACATCTGCATATTTGATCAGCAGGTCGGTCAGATTGGCGAAATGGTAACTCTCATGTTTGTCGGCGACGCATTCGATAGGGACGATGGTTCGAAAGCCGTAGGATAGGCTGTCGACCGCAGTGGCGCGGACGCAGCTGGACGTACTGCCACCCGTAATGACGACCGTGTCGATTTTGTGCCAGCGCAGAAAGCTCGCTAGTGGCGTTTCGAAGAAGGCGCTGGGCATGCGCTTCGTGTAGACGGCGTCAACGGCGCGGTCGATGTGCAGGCGATCGTCGAACGCAGTGCGGTCGCTGTCGAACTTGATGTTTTGCAAACTGTCTGGCGTATCGGTGCGCGTGCCCTACACCCCCGCATCGGCCGCATTGTCCATATAGGCGACATGGGTCCAGACGACGGGCAGGCCCTTATCGCGCGCTTTTCGGCTAATCCGGTCCGTATGTTCCATCTGGCGGGGATCGGTGACGTAAGCGGTCTTGTAGAGATCGGGGCGCGTATAGCTTTTCTGCGGATCGACATTCACGATGGCAACACGCTCCCCAAATCCGAATTGCGTGCGGGCCGGATTGGCGTGAATGTCCTCGAAAATCTCGCGCGCTGTCTTGTCGGATCGAACCATTGTAGATTCGGGTGGAGTGCTCTTGGTCATGGAGTGCCTTTCGCCAAACTTTAGTCGACCCTATCTTGATAGCGGTCAAACCGACCAGAGCCGAAGTGAAGGAAAAGCGTGACATGCTCAATAAGATCACCATTTCCGAAGTCGGCCCGCGTGATGGATTGCAGAATTGTCGCAGCGTGATGTCATCGGTTGTGAAAAAACGCTGGATCACGGCGCTGTATGAAGTTGGTGTTCGTGAGATTGAGGTCGGCAGCTTTGTTCCGCCCAAGCTGTTCCCACAACTCGCTGACACGGCGGAGATGGTCGCGCATGCCGAGATATTACCGGGTTTGCGCGTGCTGGCCTTGGTGCCGAACCTGTGTGCCATTGCGGCAGGTGTCGACGCGCTGGGGTTTCCGCTGTCGGTTTCAGAAACGCATTCGATCAAGAATTTGCGTCAAACCCACGATCAGGCTGTCGATAATGTCCGCCAAATTTCCAAACTGATATCAGAGCAACCAAAGAACCAGCGCCCATCTTTTGAAGGGGCCTTGTCAACCGCCTTCGGATGTTCGATTGAAGGTGTGATGTCTGAGGAGACTATCCTGCGGCTAGCCGAGCGCCTTGTCAAGGCGGGCGTGGATGAGCTTGGCCTGTCTGACACTGTCGGCTACGCCAATCCGGTGCAGGTCAAACGGCTGATCCGCCGCACATGCGAGGTTGCGGGGGCAGAGCGGGTGAAGTCGGTCCATTTGCACAATACCTATGGCCAAGGCCTCGCCAATGCCTTTGCAGCTTGGGAGGAGGGGATTGAGACGTTCGATAGTTCACTCGGCGGC
Organism: Litorimonas sp.; assembly: GCA_965205225.1. Classification (GTDB taxonomy): domain Bacteria; phylum Pseudomonadota; class Alphaproteobacteria; order Caulobacterales; family Maricaulaceae; genus Litorimonas. The sequence goes on along the minus strand of CBDBFZ010000003.1, from coordinate 1,693,711 downwards.
TGCCCGGCATCCCCGGGCGCAAGCGGCAATATCGTGACCGAAGATCTGGTGCAGATGTTCCATGCGATGGGCGTTGAGACTGGCATTCACATGGACAGGTTGATCGCCTGCCGTCGTTTTTTGGAAAAGGGCCTGCCGGATGAGGCGGTTTACGGATTCACGCCTAATGCTGGTCGTCCGAAACATATGGTGGCATGACTCGCACTACCGCCTGATTCGAAGTAGAGTCGACAGGTGCGTTTCGGCGAAGCTTTTCTTGAAGAACTGAAAACCCGTGTCCGGCCCTCGGATGTGGTCGGTAAACATGTGAAGCTGCGTCGGCAAGGGCGGGAATTCGCAGGCCTGTCGCCTTTCACAAATGAGAAAACACCCTCTTTCTTCGTCAATGATCAGAAGGGATTTTACCATTGTTTTTCCAGCGGAAAACATGGCGATGCAATAAGTTTTATAATGGAAGTTCAAGGACTTAACTTCCCAGAAGCGGTGGAGCAGCTGGCTCAGATGGCGGGTATGGAGCTGCCCAAATCCGATCCACAGGCTGAAGAGCGTGCAAAGGAACGCAAGGCGGCCATCAGCTGGATGGAACGCGCGGCGGACCATTTTGAGAAATCACTCTACCGCACACCAGGTGAGGCGGCCCGGGCCTACCTTAAGGGCAGGGGACTCACGCAAACAGCCGCGAAAGAATTCGGTATGGGTTTCGCCGAGGATAGTTTTTCGTCCCTTAAGGATAATCTGATCCGGGAAGGGGCCGAAGAACGCCAATTGATCGAGGCGGGATTGCTGATTGAACCGAACGATAAAGGCCGAGGGACCAGAAAGAGTTCGTGGGACCGGTTCCGCAACCGTATCATGTTCCCGATTCATGATAGTCGTGGGCGGATTGTGGCATTTGGTGGTCGCGCGATGGATAAGGATGCGAAGGCCAAATATCTGAACTCACCGGAAACATGGCTCTTTTCCAAGGGGCAGCTTCTCTACAATTATCACCGCGCTCGCGCGGCCTTGCTCGATCCAAAGAATGGGTCGCGCGGCATGATCGTTGTCGAAGGCTATATGGATGTTATCGCTCTATCGCGGGTGGGATTTCGTCATGCGGTCGCGCCGATGGGCACAGCGTTGACCGAAGATCAGCTTTCTTTGCTCTGGCGGGCCGGGCCTGATGCCTATCTCTGTTTTGACGGTGATAAGGCTGGGCTCCGCGCCGCTTACCGGTCTATTGAGCGCGCCTTACCGCTGCTGAAACCCGGTCAGAGCCTGCGTTTTGTAATGATGCCGGAAGGGCAGGATCCGGATGATCTGATCCAGGCCGAGGGTGCCACGGCCTTTCAAAACCTGCTGGAGTCCAGTGTATCGCTGGTTGATATGCTGTGGCGCGGCGAGGCCGAGACGGAACCACTCATCACACCTGAAGCCAAGGCTGGCCTGAAATCGAGGCTTTATGATGTGCTGCGCAGGATTAAGGATCCAACGGTCCGCGAACTATATGAGGCGAGCCTGCTGGGTCGATTCGACAAACAGTTTGGTCGTGTCTGGACACTGAATCGTCGCAAACCGCGCGAGAAGAAGGCCGATAAGGCACTGGTCGCTGCGGGCGCCGCTAAACTCTCCCGGAATTTCCGGCAGGCGCAGACCCTGGTTGGGGGTATTGTGCTGTTCCCCGAGCTGCTGTCTAAGGTCGATGAGACCATCTTTGGCCTTGAATTCGACGATCCGGCGTATGCCGCCTTGCAACGGTCAATTTTGTGCTACTGGCGTCAGGCAAAAGCGGTTGAAATCACCGGGTTGCATGCGCATATGTCAAAAGACGGATTGGAGGAGGAATTACGCACTATCCTGTCCCGACGGACGCTGATCACGGCTGCCTTGGGGGGTGCGAATGCGGAAAACGGCGATCGCGCGGCTATCTGGATGAGTGAAGCTGGCACCTTTATGGACAACGTTCGAACAGACGCAGGTTCCACCGATGCACGGTCGAGGATGGCCGAGACGATTCGCAAAGATAATGCTGAGGCGATGCATCGCCTCATGCGAGCTCAGACACGAGCGCGCGAGTAATCCATTTATGGCCTTGGTGTCCGATGCCGGACGTGAAGGCTATGTGAGTTTGTTCGGGTTGAACGGCGACATGTTCGGCACGCGACAGGGAGACGGACATACATGGCTGAGGCCGATTCCAAGATTTCCAATACGGACGTCATTACAAAACCCAAGAGCCGTCTCGACTTCGATAATCTTGAGGTCAAGCGTATGCTCACCAAGGCCCGTAAATCGGGTCTTCTCACAACTGAAGAGCTGAACCAGCATCTCGACCTGAACGGTATTTCCGCCGAGGAAATTGAGGTTGTCTTGGCGGTGCTCTCTGAAATGGGCATTTCTGTCCATGAGGAGAAGGAAGAGGAAACGCTGGGGTCCAAGACGCTGGCGCGGACTGAGACCACAGTGGTCAAGGGCGGGAATTCCAAGGAAGAACTCGACCGAACCGACGATCCGGTGCGCATGTATCTGCGCGAAATGGGCGTGGTTGAACTGCTGTCGCGCGAAGGCGAAATCGCCATTGCCAAACGGATTGAGGCCGGTCGTAACACGATGATCATGGGGCTGTGCGAAAGCGCGCTGACTTTTGAAGCTCTGATGATTTGGCGTGACGAGCTGGCCGAAGGCGCCATATTGCTGCGTGAAATTATCGATCTGGATACAACCTATAACCGTTCCATCGGTAATGTTCAGGAAGACCGCTCGCACCTGGCTGTGCGCCGTGAGAAAATTGAAAAGGGTGAGTTGGAAGCGCAGGAAGGCGATCTGCCGAGCCTGGCGGAAGAGCGTAAACTCAAATTGCCTGAACGCAACTATGCGCCGGGCGAAAAACCGATAGAAGACGATACGGATGAGGAAGAAGATAAGACCAACCTCTCCATGGCCGCTATGGAAGCCGCCTTGCGCGAAGGCATCATGGAGAAACTCGACCGGATTTCGAAAGACTTCACCCGGTTCCAGAAGCTGCAGCAGATGATCATTTCCGCGCGGCTTAAGGGCAAGAAGTTGCGCGCGCCGCAGCGGGCTGAATATGAGGAAATTTCTGACCGGATCGTTGAAGAGATCAAGGGGTTGCAGCTCAACAATGCCCGGATTGAAGCGCTGGTTGAGCAACTTTTCCACATCAATAAACGTTTCATCTCGCTTGAGGGCCGGCTGATGCGTTTGGCGGACGGTAATGGCGTGCCACGGCAGGAATTTCTCGCAGCCTATCTGGGTGCCGAGCTGAATCCCAACTGGTTGGACGATCAGAAGGGTAAATCTGACGCCTGGGATCGCTTTATCGATCGTGAAAGCCGGACGATTGAAAACATCCGCGTCGAGATTGCCGAAATGGCCAAAGAAACTGGGTTGCCGGTCGACGAATTCCGCCGCATTGTCCAGACCGTCCAGAAAGGTCAGCGCGAAGCGCGTCAGGCCAAGAAGGAAATGGTTGAGGCCAATCTGCGTCTCGTGATTTCGATTGCGAAAAAATACACTAATCGCGGCTTGCAGTTCCTGGATTTGATCCAGGAGGGCAATATTGGCCTGATGAAAGCAGTCGATAAGTTTGAATATCGCCGTGGTTATAAATTCTCGACCTATGCAACCTGGTGGATCCGTCAGGCTATTACGCGCTCAATCGCCGATCAGGCGCGCACGATCCGAATTCCGGTTCACATGATTGAGACAATTAACAAGATCGTGCGGACCAGCAGTCAAATTCTGCATGAAATCGGCCGTGAGCCGACGCCGGAAGAGCTGGCGGCCAAACTCTCCATGCCATTGGAAAAAGTCCGTAAGGTTATGAAAATCGCCAAGGAGCCAATCAGCCTGGAAACACCGATTGGGGATGAGGAAGACAGTCAGCTGGGTGACTTCATCGAGGACAGTAATGCGATCCTGCCGATTGAAGCCGCGATCCAGTCCAACCTGCGCGAAACCACAACGCGGGTTCTGGCATCTCTGACCCCGCGCGAAGAACGCGTACTGCGCATGCGCTTCGGGATTGGGATGAATACTGACCACACGCTCGAAGAAGTCGGCCAACAGTTCAGCGTAACCCGCGAGCGGATCCGCCAAATTGAAGCCAAGGCGCTGCGCAAACTTAAACATCCAAGCCGAAGCCGGAAACTCCGGAGCTTCCTGGACCAGTAAACATCGGGAAAGCCTCGCTTCGGCGGGGCCTTTTTATGGTTTAATTATCGCCGTTCAGGGCTTCCAGAATGACCTCTGTGAAGGCTGGCCCTTCAAAATAGTCGCTACGATAGTTATAGCCGCAGCGGACAATCACCACGTTTCGGCTTGGCACAATGATTAGAAAATGTCCGCGATTGCCGAGTGCGGCATAGGTGTCGTTCGAAACGCCGGGATAGTCGAGATAGCGCCAGAACTGCGCGCCATAACCGCGATGTCCATCCTTGGGTTCATCGGCTGGGCCCCAGGATTGCGGCGGGGCTGCGGCAGAGACGCAATCGCTCCAAGGGAGGATGCGCTTGCCGTTCCAGACGCCGTCCTGCAAATAAAGCTATTTCAAACGCGCGAGATCACGGGCCGTCGTCCAGACCTGGCTCGACAGAATGAAGTCGCCGTCCCAATCCGTTTCCGGAAGCGTGTCGAGCATCCCAATCCGGTGCAGCACGGCTGTGAACGGGTAGGCGATCCGCCGTCTCCCAGCGTGCTACAATTCAAATTGCCCCATAATCGGCACATGATCGCTGGGCCTTTCGCCGTCGCGGACGAGCTTGTCGATGCTCACATCGACGATCCGGTCCATCGCCTGAGCGGAGCAGAGCAGGTGATCAATGCGGATACCGAGATTATTTGGCCAGGCACCGCTCTGATAGTCCCAGAATGAATATTGTCCGTCGCGACCATCCAGCACTTCAAACGCATCATAAATGCCGAGGTTTTTGATGGCGCGGAAGGCCGCCAGCGTTTCCGGGCGGAACAGGGCATCGCCCCACCACCTCTCGGGGTCATGCGTGTCGCCATTTCGCGGAATGACATTATAATCGCCCGCAAGGATAAGCGGTTCTTCATAAGTAAGTAGGTCTGCGGCATGATCCTTAAGGCGCCGCATCCAATCAAGCTTGTAGCGATATTTCTCGCGGTCACCATTTTCCCCGACAGGATTGCCATTGGGCAGATAGATAGACGCAACGCGAACCACACCTGATTTTCCGGGCAGGACGACTTCGATATAGCGGGCTTGCTTATCGGCATCGTCACCGGGAAGCCGGATCCGAACCTCTTCAGGGGTTTGCCGAGACAGGATTGCCACACCGTTATAGCTCTTCTGACCATGCAGACTGTAATGGTAGCCCAGTGCTTCGATTTCCATGCGCGGAAAACCTTCGTCGACCGTTTTGATTTCCTGCAGGCACAGCAGGTCAGGCTTGGCCGTCTCCAGCCACTTCGTCAGCGCGTGCATGCGCGCCCTAACCGAATTGATGTTCCAGGAGGCTATCTTCATGGAGCTGCGCGTCGAGACTTTATGCATCGCTGTCAAGTTCTTGTGCGGTTTGAGCCCTGCAATAATGACCTGCCTCGATTAAGTGGTCCACCCGCTAAGTTAGAGCTTGGCGGTTTGAAGTGCTTGGTTTAGGTGGAGCTTTAGAATCCAGCGGCCATTTTCATATCATCACTATGGCATAGTGATGATATATTTGCAAATTCTCTCGGCGTTCGGCCTTTGTGAGCCATGTGAGGTCGGCTCTCATTGTAATGTCGCCTCCAGATATTTGACAGGCGCTGAGCTTCCGCAACGCTCCGGAACCAATTCACATTAAGACGTTCATCTCGGACAGTCCCATTGAACGATTCTATGTGCGCGCTATTGGTCGGCGCCCCCGGCCGGGAGACGTCCATCTTGACTTTGTGAGTGTAGGCCCAGAGATCGATGACCTGACCCGTAAATTCGGCACCATTGTCACAAAATATGCGATCTGGCCGGCCATGAAGATAGGCGAGCTTGTTCAGCACATGAGCCACGTTCTCACCGCGAAGTCTCGGCCCAACCTCAATAGCTAAAGCTTCTCGTGTCAATACATCAATGACCGCCAAGAGGCGTATCTTTGATCCGTTAGAAAGCCGATCCGACATAAAGTCCATTGACCAGGTTGCATTAGCTTTGGTTGGCAATGGTCGGGCGGATCAATGCGTTGACATCTTTCGCCTGAGAGGTCGTTTGCGCCGTAAACACAGGCCCTCTTCGCGATAAAGGCGATATACGACGTGCTTGCCGACATCCCATCCTTCACGCTTGAGCATGATATGGATTCAGTGATAGCCATATCGAATGTGCGTCTGGCTGATTTCCCGCATTCTTTACCTGAGCGCGGTGCGAGGATCACGTGTCAGCAGCTTGCGCTGAGTGGACCGATGCTGGCGGGTCAGACGGCAGGCTCTCCGCTGGCTGTAACGGTGGGTCTGCACCACATAATCGACAACCTGTTTCATGAGCGAAGGCCGGGAAACTTTTTTGAAATAGGAGGCCGAACGTCATTGATCCAGTGGATCAATGACAGGCCAGATGATCTTGCAAGACGACTTTGTCCAAACTCAGCGCAGCCACTAGCTTCTTTAGCCTCGCACTCTCGTCAGTTAGCTGTTTAAGCTCTCAAGGCTGATCCGATTCCAGACCAGCATACTTGTTCGAGGGAAATCAATCCCCGATCAATTTCTCTCCGCTTCACTCCACCGGTAGTAAGTCTGCTCGGTAATGCCCATCTGCCGAGTCAAATCTTCGACAGGCAAGCCCAACTCGACTTGCTTAAGAGCCGCAACAATCTGCTGTGTGGAATATCGTCTTCTTCTTCGTGCCATTGGGTTTTCTCCTTCTCAAGAAAACCGCTGCAAAACTAAAACCAAAATCGGACCACTTTCACCAGATCACGTCAAAGCAGTGCTGAAAGTACTTGATATTGTCGACCGGAGACTGGGGTATGGAGCTTAACCGGATCAACCGAGGGGCAGCAACCAGAGAGCCAGCCGTAATGTCTGTGCAATCTTGATAAGTTATATGCTTTGATATACAAGGATGTAAGATTCATAATAGTGCAATTCTCGAGGAATATATATCTATTTGTTTTGGCAATTATAATTGTCATCTCCGTCGCTATCTGTCCGACTGTAGCCTGGGCAAATGGAGGGACAATCGAGGCAAAATTTATCGGAGATCGCATTCTCATCCCGGTGATTTTGCGAACACGGTATTTTGAAAAGCCCACACATATAATTGTAGATATCGGTGCCGAAGATGCATTCATCATTCATGATAACATTTACGATGGTGTGCGCTTCGGTGAAGGGGAGGACACGTTAAAAGTGTTGGGGCCGGATTTCAGCCTGGCGATCCCTCGCGACCAAATTGTTCCTTATCCAGACGGAACTCCCCCTATGCAAACCTTTAGCCGTATTACCTCTCTTTATGATGTGGAATTGGAGAATGTGGATGTTGTTGCCAGTGTCGGATTTCCGCTACTTAAACAATTTAATCTCAGTGTGGACTCGGAAGAGGGGACACTTACCCTGTCTGCGCCAACAGACCAGGACGCAAACCTAGCTAGAGAAGCGGGCTACCGGGTTATTGAAAACGTCAAAACCCATGCTGACAAATTATACCTGCCGCTCAGCGATGGTTCAGACACATCCGCTTACATGGTCTTGGAAACCGATGGGTACCATACATATGTGAACAAATTGCTGGCCAGCGCTGGCGACAATATTTACATCGGTCATATGAGCCAGAGTTTAAGGCTCTCGGGCATGTCGGCCCTTTATCCAATCGACATCACACAGCAATATGCGGATGAAATCGTTGCGTTAGCCCCTTTCAAGGACACTATAAGAAAGGCTAAAGCGCAAGGACAAGAGGGCTTGCCGCCGCTGAAGCTTATCGAGTCCGTGCCTTTTCCGGACAACATTCTGATCCGGTCCGGTCTCAGCCTGTTGTTGGCCTATAAGTTTGAAGTCAATGCCAGTCAGAATTATGTTGCCTTTAAGCGTTTTAAAGATTCAAATTTTTCAGAGGCAGATTTTGACTTTTATACTGCGGCTTCCTCCAAAGATTACGAAGGTTTGGTTTCGTATTTTGCAGAACATAATGGGGATCGCAATATTGAACAAGCTGCCGGAATTCTATTCGATTTAGGCATGGATCAGAACCGGTCATTCGGTGAACAGTTTCAGGCTGTCCAATTTGGACTGACTGCGGTTAAAGATCGGCGTAAAACTGATTATATTTCCGATTTTCTCAGAGTCACCTATACGCCTAAAGTTAGGGAAAAATACTCTCAACTCACCATAAAACTGGCCGAGGAGGCGATGAAATATATTGGCCGCTCGCAAAATCCGGCCGTACGGCAGGATTTGCAGATGGTTTTGGGCGACCGGTATCTGGCGGCGGGAGAAAACAAGACGGCCTGGAAATATATTTTCGCAGCAGCCTTTAACGGGGACCCGGATAAAGAGGGCTTTGTGCGACATGAACTTGGCCGGGCATATGAAGCGATGGGGCGACACAGGCGGGCCTATTCCAATTATAAGCGCACAACTTCAAAATATGTCACTGTGTCACCAGAGATTCTGAAGAGTGCGAAAGCTGGCATGCAGCGGCTGAAGTCGAAGCTCGATTTCGATGATCCCTTATTGCTGGAGGACGTGGAATGAGAGCGTTGCGGGAAAAACTTGATCAAATTGCCAGAAAAGGTGCAATGCATCTACGCAAATGGGTGCTGAAAGAGAGCTTTGAGGCGGCCATATTGAAATTGTCGCTGTTTTCACTGGTTCTTCCAGCGCTGGTTTTACTTTTGATTCTCGCAAGCTTCATTATAGGCACAGTACTTTGGCCGTTTTCTTTGCTGCCGACCTTGCTTCTGTTTATCCTTGTGCCGTCCGGATTGGTAATGACGTATACGGCAATCCTTTTTTCCCGATACAAAGTTGATCGCCGCATTGCTCTGGCGCTGTATGATCAAAAACTTGGTTTGAAGGACAGGCTACAGACCGCAGATGAATTCGTCGCATCTGGCCAACATCAAGGTTTTTACGGCGCGGCCATAGAAAATGCTGACGCAAGTGTCGATGCGGCTATGAGTATGCAGTTGCCCGAAGTTAATCTGGGCAGGTCGGCAATGCGCGTGCAGAACGGCTGGTTAGGCGGTGTTGCACTTGCCCTATTATTGCTTTCCTTATGGCTCGGGCAGATTGATTGGCAACTTGGCCAGGGCCAAAACCGGATACTTTCCGGGAATAATGTTGATCCGTTTGTTCCGATTGCGCAAAATGCTGTAACCGGGGAATTAGAACCACCGGAAGAACAGGCGTCAAATCAGGCCAAACCCAGACTGGCGGAAAAAACACCTGCAGATTCTAAAGAGGATCAACCGAATAGTAATCCCGTCAGTAATGAAAAGGTATCTGATGCCAACAAGCAATCAGGGCAGACGGCATCATCAGCTCCTGCTGCCAGTGTCCAGCAAAATCAAAGTGCCAGTTCCCAATCGGATGCCAGTGGGAAATCCGGGGAAAAGCAGGAGCAAAAGCCAAGTGAAGCCACAAACAACAAGAAAAATACCAGCCCGGCAGAAGAACAGAAAGAAAATGATAAATCCGCCAGCGGCGTGTCCGGGGGCAAGGGTGGCGCAACTGGCAAGCAACCATCATCATCCGATTATCCGGCAACTCGGAACAAGGCTCAGCATGATGATTCGAATACGGATAACAATGGTGATGAGGCTGATGAAGAAGAAGATGAAGAACAAAAGGCCGGGTCTTCCCGCAAGCCATCCATTAGTGAGCGTAAAGCCCCGGCGAATCGTTCCCTGACGCCTTCGGGTACCGGTAATCAGGAAAACAAGGATGCCAATGGAAGAGGCGGGCCTGGAGGCTTGAAGAAAACCCGGGGGGTGGCCGCAATGCTTCTGGGTGTTCCCATGCCGGACCGGCTGCAGGGTAGGAACAATCCTGGGCGCGTAAAAGTACAGCGCGAGCAGGGGCAGGCCGAGGAAAAGTTTGTCGAAGGTTTAGCGGCACAGGAGCGTCAGGCGAGAGATGAATCTATGGGATTTATAGCTCATAAACAATTATCACCCTGGATGAAAAATTTAGTGCGGGACTATTTTCTCTCCAGCAATAAACAAACTCGGGAAGAAGGTAAGGACGACTTATGAATACAAAAGCTAAACAGACTTCAACGGCAAGCAGTAAAAAGGCAGCGACAGAATTTGCTGATACTTTTGGCAAGATCAAGACTGAAATCTCTAAAATGATTGTCGGACAGGAGGATGTCATTGAAGGCGTTCTGATCGCTCTCATGTCAGGTGGGCATGTTCTACTTGAGGGAGTTCCCGGTCTCGGGAAAACCATGCTTGTGAGTTCACTCAGTAAAGCCGTCAATCTGGACTTTTCGCGTATTCAATTTACGCCCGACATGATGCCGGCTGACATTCAGGGCACAACCGTGCTGACGGAAACAGAAGGCGGTGGGTTTGAGCCCGTGTTTCAAGAAGGTCCTTTGGTTTCAAGTCTGGTTCTGGCAGACGAGATCAATCGGGCGACGCCGAAAACTCAATCAGCTCTGCTTGAAGCCATGCAGGAAAAGCAGGTCACGATCGGAAGGCGCACGATTAAGATGAAAGAGCCTTATTGTGTCATGGCAACGCAAAACCCGGTGGAGCAGGAAGGCACTTACCCGTTGCCGGAAGCTCAACTGGATCGTTTCCTTTTTAAACTGGTTGTCGGTTATCCGAGTGAGGAAAATTATCATGCGATCATTGACCGCACTACCGGTGCGACCGAAGTCGATATTAGGCAGGTTTCGACCGGAAAAACCATCAACAAGATGCGCGAAACCGTTCGCGCCGTACCTGTGCCTAATGCGGCCAGAACATACGCTATCCGATTGGTAATGGGGACTCAGCCGGGGACGGAATATGCCACGGAACGGATCAATATGTTTGCGTCTTTGGGGTCCAGCCCGCGCGGTGTGCAGGGTTTGATGCTTGCAGGTAAGGTTCAGGCTCTGCTTAATGGCCGGTTTGCGGTGAGTACAGATGATATTAAGGTCATTGCAAAGCCAGTGCTCCGGCACCGGGTCATTCCCAATTTTCAGGCAATGGCCAATAAAATCTCTACAGATGATCTTATCGATGATGTTTTGGACAAAATTAAACTACCACATTCTGTCGATTGATATTTGAACCGGGAGTCATATGCCGGAAAAACCCTTGACATTTGAAGAACTTTTCGATCCGGATTTTCTTGCAAGCCTTGAGTCGTTCAAGGTTTTAGCGAGAAAAGTTGCGCGCGGTGGGCGACAGGCTGATCAGGTTTCTATCCAGCATGGCTTCGGAATGGAGTTTGCCGATTACAAACCTTATGTGGCAGGCGATGACCCACGTGCAATCGACTGGAACATTTACCGGCGGTTAGGACGCATCTTCATCAAGAAATTCGAAGAGCGTCGTGATTTACCGGTTTATATTTTTGTCGATGTTTCAAAAAGCATGTTTTTTGGCGATATACCTCGCATTGGTGCCGGTTTGAGAACAGCTTTGGCGCTAGCCTCAATTAGCATGCAACAGCATGACAGCGTGTCTCTTTATTCTTTTTCCAGCGACTTGTCCCATAAAGTTAATTCGCGGTCCGGGAAGAGCGGCTTGTTGCGATTTGCCAATCATTTGATCGGATTAAGTGAGGACGGTCAGTCCCACCTGGCTTTGGCTTTGCGGCAATTTGCTAGCCATAACAGGCGGCCGGGTCTTATGATTATCGTGTCCGACTTTTTTGATCCGTCCGGACTCGAGCACGTGTTTTCGGTTCTCAATATCAGCCGACATCGCCTAGTACTGGTGCAATTGGTTAGAGAGCAGGATGCCAACCCCACCCAATTATCCGATATACAAGGTAATATCCGGCTTTCAGATTGTGAAACGCAGGATACGGTCGATGTATCCGTTACACCAGCTGTGGTTGCCCGCTACAAGGAAGTTTATTCAGAATTCAACAAGAAGTTAATCGATTTCGCTCGCGCACAGGGCGCGGGATTGGTGCGATTGGATACAGACAAGGATGTTTTGGAGCAGTTGTCGCAATTATTTGAAACGGGGAGTCTGGTGGTATGAATTTTTCCAACCTGTCTCCGTTGATGGTCGCTGCCGGGCTTGGGGGTCTGGCAATATCCCTGTTTTTACTACAGTTTTTGCGGATTAGGCACCGTCAACTGACCATTCCGACAACTATGTTTTGGAAAATGGCCGTTCAGGAAGCGCCTGTGCGTGTTTTTCGGGGGAAATTCCGTCATCCCTTGGCTTATCTTCTCGCTTTGCTGATTGCTGCTCTTTTGTGGATTGGTTTTGCGCATCCGACGACTGACAAGGATAATAGCGGCGACTATTATGTACTGTTTCTCGATGGATCCGCTTATAATTCAGGGAAACGTGATTTTGAGCGTTCGGTCGCTAAATTGCGCAATGATGTAAAAAACCTTCCGAAAGATAACCGGGAAGTTGTTTGGGGCGGGGCATATAATCTGAAGATATTAGACAGCGGTGAAGATCAATTGCTTCTGAACAGGTATCTCGAAAGTTTGAAACCCGAAGCTTCATTATCTTCCCTGGATGAATATCTTAGACTCATTCCACTCGGTGCACAGGCTAAAACAAAAACGAATGTAATCGTTTATGGAAATGCCCCTGTTTCCAAGGATACGCTGGAAACTTTGCCGGATCATATTCAAATTCGAAGGGTGGGCGTAAATACTGATAAAATTGTCAATATCGGAATTACGGCACTGGGCATAGGCGATGCCAGTTCGGGACGTCGTAACGAAGTGGACGTACTTATACGCCTCGACGGTACTCAAGGGGCGGATATTAATTACGAAGCCCTTGAGGTTCGGATTGATGGTCAGGTCATAAGTGATATCGAACGTATCCGTCGCCCGGATGGCAGCCTTGTTTTAAGAAATGTGCCCGGCAATGGCGGTGTATTAACTGCGCAACTTCTATCCAGGGATGATATTGCCTTTGACAATAAAGCCGCGCTCAACCTGCCTGGTCGTGACGTTATTGACGTTTTGATCTCTGAGGCTTTAAGTTCAGTTGTTGTGAGGGCACTCGAAGCCGATAAAGGGATCAATCGGGTGTTTTCGGACGGCGATGTTGTTGTCAGAATGTACGGGGAAACCCTGGGCGAAGGGCTACCGGCTTTGGAATTCATTGGTCAGAACGGCCAACAGGCTTTCAATATCAATTACACCGGTGACATATCGGCGCAGACGGCGTTAGAACGGAGTTTATCCGGTTTGGGGCTTGATCAGATTGATGTGACCGGGCTTGCCAGCAAGATGAATGAACCGATAGGCGTATCGGTTAATCAGGCAAACGACAAGCGTGTCCAAGTATGGGAGGCTCTTCTGAACGAAGACTATAATTTTGTTCATAGTCGCAGCTTTCCTATTTTTGTGTCGAAATCTGTCAGATGGCTGCAGGGTTCGCATCCCTGGTACCCTTATCTGGCCGTTGGCAAGCCCCTGAAAGACCGCTCGGGAGAGCTGTCTCTGGCTCCAGCGGATCGCGGCGCTTTTAATGTATTGGGTGCTGAATATATTCCTGCTAGGGCCGGCGAAGTTAAAGCAGTGTCCGGCGAAGAAACCTTTCAGGTATCTTTGCTTAACCGCCCGTTATCGAGCGGTTTGGTTGGAGCCGAACTAAAGAAATCGTCCGTTACTGAGGCTGCGATTACGTCTTCTTCCGGGATTGTTCTTTGGATACTTTTGGGAGTCCTGCTTCTGTTGGTGGTGGAGTGGGTCTTGTATCAGCGCGGCTTGATGCCTTGATTTTGGAATCAATTTATGCAGCTTTCATTCATTTATCCACTATTTGGCGTTCTGCTTTTATTCTTACCCGCATTATGGTTTGGTAGACTCAGGCCAGGAACGGTTATTCATGGGTTCATAAGGACTGTATTATTTGTGTTAGTGATTCTGGCACTGATGCGCCCGGTTTTGCTGACATCGCTTACAAAAGAACATCACGCTGTTATTGTAGACCAATCTTCCAGCCTGTCCGTAGAAAGTAAAAGCAAGGGGCGGGATGTGGCGAAAACCCTACTGGATACATTTAGTGACAAGGGAAAGGTTACACTCATCCAGTTTGGAGATTCCGGGAACGATCCTGTAACAAGTGAATCTATTTCAATGGAGGAGAGTGAAAATGGGACTTCACCTATCAGCGATTCTTTGGAGTTGGCAGCTCAATCCATTCCCTATGGAGCCAGCGGATCTGTAACTCTAATCACAGACGGGCTTTCAACCGACCTTGACTGGGGAATGGCGGTCGACCAGCTCAATGTTCGAAAGATACCGGTGCACACATATAAAGTTGCATCGGCAGAGTTTGGCCCGTTTCTGGGCGATATAAACATACCGGCGGTTCGTATTGGCGAAGATACCCGGATCACGGTCGAGGTGATCGGTGCAGGCAGCGGGTTTGGTCTTGAACTTGTTAAGGATGGTGATGTGATTGCGCAAAGCCAGACCTTTGACAGCGATGGTCGCGCAAGTGTTCCAGTCTCTTTTTCTTTCGATCAACCCGGATTCCATGATGTAACAGTTCAGTTGACAGGTGCGCAAACCGAGAGCCGTGTTCGCACAATAATTCCCGTCCAGAACCCAGTCAAAGTCCTTTATCTGGGGGAACGTCAAATTGGAGCCCAGGACCAACTACAGTTAATGCTGGGCAATGCTTTTAAAGTTTCAAGTGCGCCTTTTGCAGATTTACATGCAGCTTTCAATTTTTCCAACTATGACGTCGTCATAATGGATGATTTGCCGGCCCGGTACTTAAGCGATGCCGCCCGGCAGAACCTCAAAAGTGCCGTTGTTAATGACGGGCTGGGCCTTTTTCATAGCGGCGGGGAGGCTGCCTTCGGTGACGGTGGATACGGATTGACCGATATCGGTGATATGCTTCCCGTTGAGATTTATGGTAATGAGGATAAAAGTGATCCAAGCGTCGGGTTGGCGCTAATTCTCGACACCTCAGGTTCCATGGCTGGAACGCGTATTGAGCTTGCCAAGCAGCTTGGGCGTATAGCCGTCCGGCGAATGCAGCCCCATGACCGTATTGGTATTGTCGAGTTTTACGGGGCCAAGCATTGGGCAATCCCTATGCAGCCTGCATCCAATAAGATCGAGATCGATCGGGCAATCGGGCGAATGAAAGCCATTGGCGGGACCGTGCTATATCCGGCAATACAGGAGGCCTATTTCGGGTTGAAGAATGTGAATACCCGGTACAAGCATATTATTCTGATTACGGATGCCGGAGTCGAAGACAGTAATTATGAGAGCATGTTGCGCCGGATTGCCAAAGATAAAATCAATGTTTCAACCATACTGGTCGGGCAGGGCGGGCACAATCTTGTTATGTCCGATATCGCTAACTGGGGCCAGGGCAGATTTTATGCGGTGGGAGACCAGTTCAATTTGGTTGAGCTGATTTTTAAACAACCATCCACAAAAAAGCCGCCCATGTATAAACGGGGTGATTATGAGCTCATACCGCTAAGCGGACATAGCTGGTGGAGTGATTTTGCAGTGGAGGCCCTGCCAAAGCTCAATGGCTTTGTTGAAGTCAAACCTCGTGACGGTGCAGAAATCCTGATTAAGGAAAAGGCTGGCGAAAAACCCGTATTGGCAAGTTGGCGGTATGGTGTCGGACGGGTAACAGCGTTGATGAGTGAACCTTTCGGTACGGGAACAGCGGACTGGAACGATTGGAGTGATTACGGAGAATTTCTCGGTCGCCTTCTTGCACGCACGGCTAATGATAATATGCCATTCGATGTTCGCACTGTGCGTCGGCAATTAACTCTGTCCGTTTATGCAGAACGGCACGACCTCAATAATGCCCTGATTCCGGTCGGATACCACGTCACTGCAGACGGGGTTGTCGCCGGAGATGTGGAGTCAATTTCATTTATTGAATATGCACCGGGATTGTTTGAGGCCGAATTTAAGGCCAGACCTGACGAAGATATCAGGCTGTTGATAAAAAGTGAGGCAGTTGGAGTGCAAGGTGCATTTACACATTCACAACTTGTCGCAAATGCGGCCTATTCGAATTTCAGGAAGGAGCGTCAGATAGACCCGCTCGATGCTTTGGACCTGGATGCATTGAGCAGCCTTACAGCAGGGATAAGTTTATCAGCGACTGATCGTTCGGCCTGGTCCTTGCGAGCCGGAAGAGGCGAACTCTCCTATATCGTAACACATTTATGGCCCTTTTTATTATTAGCGGCTTTAGCCCTTTACCTCGCCGATATTGTATATCGTCGCTGGCCTTGGAGGACAGCATGACAAGCACATTCTCGCAGACAAGAGTTTTGGGAGGCAGGATACGCCGCCGCAGTTTGAAGCATGTGCTTTCGGGTGGAATTTTTGCCCTGGGCTTTTGTGCTGTGATACATGTCCAGTCTGCACAGGCCGAGACCAGTATAGACAAACTTGTACAAAGTTTCAGCCGTACGGAAACGCTGAACCTGCCTCTGGTCGATAAAGTATATGGGGAATTTATACTTGAAGGGCGTGATCTGGAAGAAACGATAGAACCATTCCAAACCATAATCCAGTCTTCATTAACAAGCAAAACGGAAAAAGCCAATGCCTGGAAAACGATAGCGCATATGCAATGGAAGTATGGTTCTGTGGAAGACACTCTCAATTCCGTAGATTCCAGCTTGAAACTCAGTGAAAATGCCGACGGTCTGCTGTTAAAAGCCCGACTTCTGGATGCGACGGGGAAAGCTCGGGAAGCCATCAAATGGTATCAACGGGCTGCCGCAAAAACACTTTCGCAAGCAGACAAGGAATTTATTCGTATCCGCTTGACGATGATCAATGTCGATGATAAAAATGTTGCTGCGCTTGAAAAATTAGCTGCTTCCAGAGATCAGGCTTTCAAAAATCGCGCCGCCATTGCGCTGGCATTGTTGGGCAGGCCTGATCGAGCCACCAGATTGTTCAAGGTTGATCCTGAACAGGGAAAACTGTTCCAGCAACATGTAAGGTTAGCCGAATGGGCGATCATGAGTCAGGATTATGCGCTGGCACAGGCTGAAAGCTGGCAGGCCTATGTGACGGCAAGTGCGAGGGCCGATAAACTTTATGCTCTGTCAGTTCTGGCGGAAGGCTACCGTAAGAATGATGATCTGAACACTCTTCTGGAAAAGTTAACTTTACTTGACAATCTGACTGAGGAATTAAACCGGCTTCGCATCGATATTCTCGATGAAACCGGACAATATGACAAAGCAATCTCGATATATAAAAATTTGAACAGCGGGCCAACCAGTGCCGAAGTGCGGGTTAGACTCATAAAATTGTATGAGGCCGCGGGTCGTCCGGACGATATGGTTGCAGAATACCGATCCCTCATCGATACTGATCCGAAAACTGTACAATGGTATATTGGCCTGGCAAGCCATTACCAGAATATCGCGAAACCGGATCAGGCCCTGGCTGTCTGGCAGCTTCTCGAACGTAATAATCAGGATAATGTATTTGCTCTTCTCGAAGGGGGGCAGGTGATGGTGCAAATGGGCTTCATGGACGAAGCTATTTCCATGATCGATCAATATATGTCTCGTACTCTTGAAGACATTGCCCCTTTGATGTTCCTGTTTGAAACCTATTTCAGGAACGGGCAGGACGAGGAGGCCACGCGGATCCTTGAAAGGCTTGAAAAGATAATTCCTGCGAATGCGTCCGAGATTCGGGATATTGCAGATGGATATGAACGGCTGAACAAACCTGAAAAAGCCCTGAAAATTTATAAAACACTTGAAGAGTCTCAGGATGGCCTAGGTTATGACGAAAAACTGCGTTTGGCCTGGTTATATAATGTCGTCGGGCAAAAGCAGGAGTCCTTGAACACTTGGAAGGAAATTTGGAACGAGCAGAATAGCGCAGCACGGCGTAACCTTGCCGAGCAATCGATAATGCTGCTCGCGGCCGAACTCAACCAGCTGGCGGACATTGCCATTGCGCTCGAAGAAAAACTGATCGACAATACAATCACCCAGAACGAAATGCACCTTCTGACGCAGATATACACAGGTGTTAGGGATGTCACCTCGGCCGAAGAGGTCATTGCGGATTACGCGAAATATTCAAACCTCGGAGAAAAGGAAAAACTTGATAAATTTGCTCAAGTTTATCTCGTTCTGAATGATTACAAGGCTTATGACAAAACCATGCGTAGCTTATATGAGCTCGATCAGGATAACAGGTTTGAATATATTCAAAATATTATTCTGAATTTATTGTCCAATGATCTGGCTGAGAACGCTAGTCACCGGTTTTCTGAAATACAGCGTTGGCTTAAGGAATTGAGAGAGTTTGCCGTAGACGCCGTTAGCGGTGAATTTGAAGCCGGAATTTTGTCAATGGGTGGTTTTAACGACAAAGCCATTGAAAGCTATAGGCGTGCGTTGGCGGAAAATCCGGAAAACAGTGATAACCTTTTGCTAATGGCTGAGCTTATGAAATCAACGGGCCACCGTGACAAGGCTGTTACCATGCTGCAATATGTTGCTGAACATGCGAAGGACGACAACACGTTTGTTGTCGCCATTGACGGTATTATAAATATGATAGGGGCCCGCTCTTTCGGCAGTAGTCTGCAGGATGATCATCGCCTGGTGTTTGAATGGGCGCACCGGATTATTCTCGAACGCATTACGGGGCGCGCCGACAAATTTTATCTTTACCAGCTTCTTTCTAATATTGCCCAGGAATTACGGGATAAGGAAGGGGAATTCATAGCGATAGAAAACTCTTTATCCCAGGCGGGGATCAGACGAATATCCATTTTACGCGAGCTGGTTACATTGTCGTCTGCAAATTCCGGTTTTGGCGGGTTTAATACAGGAAGTGGGGATATCGAACGCAAGCTTACCTATGGACGCCGGCTTATCGGTTTGCAGATGGAACTCCCGCCGGATGTCTTTATTGATCTTGGAAAAACACTTCTCAAAGAAGGCGATACAGTCGCGGCATCCCGTTCCCTTGACATGATCAATGACATTACGGGCCTGATTGACATTGATAAAACCAAAGCGGAGCTTTTTGAAAAAGCGGACTATCCCGATCAGGCTTTGGCATATTATAACCGTGCATTAAGCGTAAACCGGAGTGATCTGGATCTGCTGGCAAAGATCGGACTGATCCGTGAAATCACCGGCGAGGATGATGTCGCAAACCGGCTTTATTTCAGGGCATTGAAGGTGCTGTTAATCGGGCAACCTTCAATCTTGAAAAACGCGGAGGCGCAATCAGGTGCTGCTCAACCCCCGTTTTCCGAAGCAATCGATACAGGTGTAAACCGCAACTATCGCAAATATTTTGAAACCTTGGCTCAAGGCTATTTAATTTCCCTGACTCCTGACAGCAGTGCTTATGATGAACACCAAAAAGAGTTACGGACACTGGTTGATGCTGAACTGCAACGCATTTTCCAGGTGGAAAACCAGAGCGATCTTCTGTCGCTTAAATCTTATTCTCGTCTCAATCATTTAGCAAAATTTATGCGCCGATCGGCGAGACGGGGTGATCATGTTGAAGAAATCGCCAAAATAGATTTGGCATTGTTTGACAAGTTTAAAACGGATCAAGCCGCTCTTGCAGAAGTCATCGGTTTTTACCGGGATTGGGGACAGGAGGAATTCGCCGAGCGATTGGAAACAATGGCGGCAGAACAACCGGCCGCTCGCACGACCGGTGCTTACACATTATTCGAAAAAGAGCTGGAAAAGGCCAAAAGTGATAATAATTTTGAACTTCTTATCCGGCTTACGAAAATAGAAGGCAATTCTTCTGTATTGCGAAATGTTTTATCTGAGCGCATTAAAAACGGGAAATTGCGTGATGGTCTTGCTTATGCGCGGTCAGTTCTGGAACCGGTCGAATTTGAAGGTTTTCTCAATGGTTCTGTAACCACGCTCAAACAACACAAATTATCCCTGTTTGATCTTTATGATATGGATGCCGGATTTGTCAAAAGTCTTGAGGAGATATTGGGCGCTTCAATTTTAACTCGGGAAGAACTCCGGCAACTGCGAAATGATCCGGAAGTTAAAAAAGCACAGGAAAAAAGGCGTTTTTTTCCTGATTCCGGAATCTGGAATTATGTTGAAAGTAATTACGATCTTGAAGAGAAAATTGCGTATCTGGAAGAGCAAGTCGAAAACATACCAAATGTGGACTTTCTCTATTCATCGCAAGTGCCCAAAGTTTCCCGCTCTATTCTGAAATCCAGGTTGGGTTCTGCACAAAAGCAGCGCGTATTTGCGGCCTTGGAGAAATATATCGGCATCATCGATTATAAAAACCAGTTTATGGTCGATGCCCCTTTGCAGATTTTTTTCGATAATACCGTCCCCGGTGACAATATTGATGTCTTGATTCAGGTCGCAAAATCTTGGCAGGGCAAGTCAGGCCTGAAAGCCGATATTCCTGGATACCTGGAGGCATTGCGCAATGGAAATATATCGAAAGCACTGGATATATTTATTGCGATACAGGCATCAGGTTCTGGAATCAATTTAAATAATCTAGGCTTTACCGGTATTGATTATATCTCTCAATTTGATCAGGAGTTTGAAAAGCGGGTCGGAAAACTGCAGGATGATGACCGGGTCAATGAAAAACATGCGGATATTCTCTATACACTTATTTTGCCGGAACAGAGCCGATATAACCTTGCCAGCAACCCTGAATTACTGGACAGGGTTGCCAATACGGCACCTGTGTTCGCGAGAAAATTTCCAGAATCCTCGAATTACGCATTGGATACAATATCCGCCTATCTGGCAAAAGGGCAAATACCGGATTTTGAAAACAGCTTGTCACGTTATTATAAGGACAATCCTGACGATAGTTATACACGGGCGGCCCTGTATTTACACTATGTTAAATCGGAACAATTTAATGATGCTCTTGCCATCGCTCAGGATGGCGGTGCCGATTTGTCCGATAATGAAATACTGGCTGCATTGCAAACGAAAGCCCGGGAGGATCGACGCCGAAATTCGTTTGGTAGTGGCGAGTTTATATTTTTAAAATTCATGGAAAATAATGAAGCCTTCAACTTTTTGGGGTCTCAACCTCCTATCTTCAAATATGCCAGAAAACTCCAGCAGGATCTGGTGGAGGAAAACGGGATACAATCCCGCCGCAATTTGCGCGCTATGTGGCGAAGTATCCTTAACCTTAGCGATAATCTTCAGCTTTCCCGACTGCAGCGATTGCCGTTGTATGCAAGTATAAGCAAATTAACGTCAGATAATTTGAATGCGAGTATTATCTGGGGGCGTAATCAAGGGACAAATTCATTAGTTCCTAAAACCCTGTCAGATGTTTTGAATCTTGAAGACACCATTGAGGGCCGTCCTCTGATTGAGGAGGCCATGGCATTTCCCGCGAATATTGACGAGATTGAAAAATACCTTCAATCTGTCACACCGGATTTGCAGCCTATCCTGGCCGATCTTTACATACTATTGGCCAAGGCTTATCAATCGAACCCGGAATTGGAGGCTAAAAGACTAGGCGCACTTACAGCGCGCTTGCAAAAAGGAACAATCAACAATCATGATTTTACGCTCTGGATGCTGATGAGTGCTGGTGCCGGCAACACACCGTCGGAAAATGTCTATCAGAGTTTTGTCAAGCGTGCCAATAGCGTGCACTCTCCCGGTGATTTGCAGTTTCTGGCTATCGCGAGACTGCATGCCTTGATGGGTAAGTATGAAGCGTCCGCACAAAATTATCTATTGCTGGTCAGCCGGCAGATCAATCATCGGGAATTCCTTTCATCGGAAGACCAGTTCAGGCAACAAAATCTTCCCCGGCAGGCTCGTTTATTTTCCCTGCCGGAAATACTGGATGAAATTCGGCAGAACCTGCCACAGGCGCAAGCACGTGAATTGACCGCAACCATTCTGAAAATGGCCCGTCGAGCTGATTTCAGGCAAGAAGCCGAAGCCTTATACACAGTATTTCTAGTCGGTGAGCTTGATAAAACCCGGCAAAAAACATCTTTAATTGAAGCCCTGAAGTCTATTCAACCCGATGTTACAAATATACCTGAAAACCCGACTATATGGGAAATCAAGAAAACAGCCTATTTGATACGGGCACATTTACTAGATGGTGACACCGAAAAGGGATTATCTCTGCTTCGGAAAGTTTTTGAGCGTATTTCGGCAACCAAAACCGGAGATAAAGGTCCGGCTCCGGCGAATCAACTCACATACAATGCTAGCCGGATTATCCAGAATCTGGTCGGGCTTTATGCTATAGATATTGCCGAAAGCAATTCATTTCCGGGCACATATGATCATTCACGAACCGAAGAGTTGATTGCCAATCATAATGTTATCTTTCCGTCTTCCAATTCTACTTCGACCTGGTCGGATACAGGGACATGGCTGAAAGATTCTGTTACCGGAATGATTGCAATGCTGGACGAGGATAATCTTGACCGTGCAGCCGTTACCGAAATGCTTATGATCGCCATTCACAGCCTGTCGACATATCATAAACAAAGCGCGGTAGTTTCATTTGAAAAAGTAGCGCGCAAGTTTGCACGGAAGTCTGATATATCCGGAAAAACCCTGCACAATCTGTCAATCATGGCCGTTAATCTTGATTCGGCATTGCCTGAATTACTTGCCAATAAAGCGTTAAACTTGGCGGCTTTATCGGCTTCTCAAAAATCAATTTTACTGCGAAATATGGCAGATAGAGAAGGCATGGGGAAAGCGCTGAAAACCGGGAAAGCGTCCCTGTCGGCGAGTAGCCAATTACCGGTTTTGCTAGAGATGAAAAGTATTGCCGAACAGGCCGGTGATCGCAAATTTGCGTCAGAGCTTGGTCGCCGTATAAATGTCGAGCAACAGGCAAAACAGAAATTGAATTTGGGAGGTTAGGGCAAGGTGCGCATTCTTCTTGTTGAAGATGAACCCGAGATCGCAAAGCTGCTCGGGGATATTCTTCATCGGCAAAAATTTATTTTTGACATTGCACCTGATCTGGATTTTGCCAAAGAAGCTCTACGCAGTCACGATTATGCACTCGTGATTCTTGACAGGTTGCTAACCGATGGTGACGGTTTGGATCTTGTCTCTTTTGCCCGTAAGAAGGGCATGGATAACCGGTTTCTGGTTTTGTCGGCCCTCGGGGATTTGTCAGATAAAGTGACGGGGCTTGATGTTGGTGCAGATGACTATCTGGTTAAACCCTTCGAGCCAGAAGAATTACTGGCACGTATCCGGGCTTTGTTAAGGCGTCCTGTCTCGCGCAAGCAGACCGTCTATAAATGCGGAAAGCTGCGCTATGACAGAGAGTCTAAAACAATCCAGATACATGATGAGGTTGTTATATTTTCAAGGCGCGAGCTCGCTATTTTTGAAGTTCTTATCCGTTCAGCCGGGCATGTCGTGCTCAGGGAAAAAATTGAAGCTGCGGTTTACGGCTATGATGATGAGATTAAATCGAATGCAATCGAAGCTCATATGTCACGTATCCGCACGTTGTTGAAGTTACGAAAATCCGGAGCCAGAATTCATGCTGTACGCGGTGTTGGCTATATATTGAAAACTGAATCTGATGATTAGCTATATTTGGAGTTTGAGAAAGTCACTGACGGCGCAACTGGGTGTGCTCAGTATTGTTTTTGCTGGTTTGGCTATTGCGCAGTTCCTGCTCGCACCTGCAATTGAATACTCTAAATTGAATGAAGACAGTTCTTATGCACGGTCAATGTTGATGGGTGAAATTTATACAACCATCGAGGATAAGTCCTCACCGTTGGAAAACCTGAAAAAGAGCCAAATTATCATGAAAGTGCAGCAGGCCAATCCTAACTTCCGTCTCTATGTCGATCGGGCAGGTGAAACTGTATCTATTGGTGGTGCGTCTTATAGCGCAAAATTTTCCGATGTTCGGACTCAACTGGAGAACGCTCCTGCACTTATGGGCGAGAGTCTGAGTGGACAAGGTCTAGTTTGCAAGGAAAGTGCGAGAGTCAGTCTGCCATTCACGGAACAAGGTAAATTTGGCTATGTACACATGTCCAATTGCCCGGATTATAAATATTATATGGAAATTTACGGTGTTGATGCTGCGACATATACCCGGAGTGAGTATTACCGGTCATATTTTTCGAAATTCAAATTCGAATGGATCAAGGAATATGTCATTGTTGCGATCGGATTATTGTCGATCGCATTTTATATATTTTGTCGCGCGATTTTATCCATTAAACGGCTTGAAAGCGAGACCCGAAAATTCAGGCTGGGGCATCAGGAGCTGGAAATATCCAAGGATAAATTACCATTTGAAACTTTACCTCTGGTCGATTCCCTGAATAAAATGATGCAGAGAATTAACGACACACGCGAAAAGGATAACCTCTTTCTGGCATCGGCTGCACATGAACTCCGGACTCCATTGACGATATTAAGAACGCGATTGGAAAAGCTGCCGCATAACGATCTCAGTACCGCTCTCAAACAGGACGTGCGGCGAATGTCCCGGCAGATTGAACAATTATTACGTCTAACCAAGCTTAAAACTTTTAATCTGGGGAATGCCGGATCGGTCGATTTACTGGAAGTGTGCAAAAAAACTATCGCGCTTCTCGTACCTGTGGCATTGGATAAAGCAGTAAAACTGGAATTGCTCTGTGACGATGATACCGTTCGGGTCAATGGCGAACGTGATTTGATCGTAACATCAATCGCCAATGTTATTGATAACGCTATTTCATTCAGTAAACAGGGTGACGTCATTACAATGCGTTTGGCTAAAAACGGGACAATAACAATCACGGATCAAGGTCCGGGTATTCAGGTTGATAAATCGGATAGGATATTTGAGCCTTATTTGAAATTTCCGCCAAACAGGCAGGGTCATGGACTGGGACTGGCAATTGTCAAGGAAATACTGGCAATTCATGGCGGAGCAATCACGGCGCGGAATTTACCGGCTGGCGGGGCGGAGTTCCAGTTGGATTTTCCCGTTGCAACAGCGAAAGGTCATCCGCGACCATCTGACAAGACAATGAAAGAGGATGGGATGGAAAAAACGAACAGCCACGATTTGCTAACGGCAGCGGTGAAGTAAGATTCCGATTTACAGAAATTGCGTATGGCCAATGGTAAAATCAAAAGGGTCTTGCCTAGTTGATTGGATTTTCTCTGAAGTATCGTAACAGGGTTTTGTACTTGTCTTCAAGCCTGTGATTATATCTCCATTCCGTTTCCTTCAGGTGTAGATGAAAGGTGTGTTTTGGAACGCCCTTAAACTTCGCTAGACGCACCTTGGCCAGCCCCCAGAAGCCTTCGATGCCGTTGATGTGGGTTGGGCCCTGGGCGAACTCGTCCCTGGAATGATCTACCCGATAATGACCATAGCCTATATCGACCAGTCCGTTATAGCCGCGCCAGCCATCGGAGTTGATGATGGAAGACGGGTTAACCCTACCCCGGATAATCCCCTGTAGGGTGGCTCTGGAGCAGTCTGGCACGATCTCGGTATAGACCCGCCCGGCCCGTTCGTAGATGCCAAACAGGGTGGTCTTGCCATAGGCCCCGCGCCCGCGTTTGCCCTTGACGCGGGTTGCGCCGAAATAGCTTTCATCAACCTCGCCCACGCCGAAGAAGGGTTTGTCCGCCTCGCAGGCCCAATGGATGCGTTCGCGAAGAGCGCGGTAGATCCGGTTGATGGTGTTACGGTTAAGCCCTGTCAGTTGGGCTGTTTGCAGGGCTGTCAGATCAGCGGCGAAGCAGCGAACGACCCCCCGAATTTTGCGCTCGGACAGATGCGAACCTTTTGAATAATGATTTTCATTGCATACAGTGACTTAGATCCTATGCGGAGCCAATCAACTAGGCATGCCCCAATCAAAAAACTTGAAATTTTCCGTTATGTAAGGTTGATGTAATGTCAAGTGTTTATCTCGGAATGCAAATCTAGGGGGGAACATGCAGATCACAAATATCAGAAAACGGTTGCTTGAGGCCTCGGCTATCGCGCTGATCGCAACAGCTTTGCCATTGAGTGCTGCCGGGCAGGAGGCTCCGGAAACCGAGGATGAAACAGAAACCCCGGAACGTCCGGCTGAAACCACCAGATATGACGAAGAAGTCGTCTCCACCGGTACACGCCTTTTGCAAGCGGATCCCTCTGCTAGAATTGAAGTGATCACGGCTGAAGAGATCAAGGCCAGGGGCGTTGCAACTGTCGAAGAAATCCTGCGGACCATCCCTCAGAATTTCTCCACTATTTCCAATACAACCAACATTGAGATTAGTGATGGAATCGATGTCAGTCTCGGTTCTTTCGGGCTTGGAACTTCAACCGCCAATTTACGCGGACTGGGTTCGGCAAATACGCTTGTACTGGTGAATGGCCGCCGGATTGCAGGCGCAGCGGGTGAACAGGATTTTTTTGCCAATATCCGGGATATTCCGGCCGCTTCAATCGAACGGGTCGAGATTAACCTTGATGGCGGTTCGGCAATTTATGGTGCGGATGCGATCGCGGGTGTTATCAACTTTATTTTGAAAAAAGATTACCGGGGACTGTCCCTGAACGGCCGGTACGAAAACAGTAATACCGATGCCGACCAGTATAATGCGTCTGCAACCGGTGGTTATGGCTGGAACAGCGGGAATATCACCGGCACGGTCAGCTATACCAAAAGCAATCCGATCAATAATGCCAAAACGGGCTATGTCACGCGCGACTATCGTAACCTGTTTGGCGGGGACGAGGCCTATGATTTCAGAAGCCCCTTTATTTTACGTTCCGGTGGTGTCGTTTTTGATAGGTTTGATTTTCCTGAAGATGCCATCATTCTACCTGTAGGTAATGATGGACGAGGTGCGGTCGCTACTGATTTTGTCGCCGTCGCGCAGGATGACAGGGTGGGTTTCATTAACGAAAATGCCGGCGGTGGAACAGAGGACTGGTCGGTTTCCGTAAATCTGATACAGGAAATCGGCAGTAAGCTTGAGCTTCGCGGTGATGTCCTGTGGACGGAAAGCACAACCAATTCCAGAGTGTCGGTTCAGGCAAGTGGTGCCATCCCGGTTCCCGCGTCAAACGCGTTTAACCCGTTCGGGCAGCAGGTTTTTGTCTATTATGACCCGGCAACGGAAGTTGCCGCCGGGTTGTTACCGGCACCAGAGCAGTTTTCCACTAACGAGCAGCTCAGATTCAATGTCGGACTTGATTACGCAATTTCCGATAATATAAAATTTATTGTTGATTATACGCAGTCCGAAAGCACAGGATTTAGTGAGCAGCTCAATTTTTTTGGAAGCGGCGGCCTTGATCCGGAAACGGAAGATCGTATTGAGGCCTTATTGGCGAGTACAGAGCGCGATGTTGCCGTCAATCTGTTCGGTGATGGTACCGGGCAAAATTCTTCGTTAGCGGATTTATATATTCCAACTGGCATGTTAACAGATGGGACTAAATTACAGGAACTCACCGGCTATTTGACAGGTGAAGCTTTCAACCTCCCGGCAGGGGCAGTTAGCTATGTCGCTGGTGGTGAATGGCGCCGGGAAAGCCTACCGGCTGGTGCCTCTGAAATTATCGGAGTTCCGCAACCGAAACGTGATCTGTACTCTGTCTTCGGAGAACTTTCGATTCCGGTCATTGGTCCCGATAGTAATTCATCACTCGGCGAATCCCTGTTCCTGACCGCGCAGGCCCGCTATGATGAATATACAACCGAGGGGGCGGAAGGTAACGATAACAATGGAGATCCCAATATTGTCACAGCCAAGTTTGATAATATCAGTCCGCGTCTCGGATTCTCCTATGTCCCGGTCGCTGGTTTCAGGCTGCGTGGCAGTTGGTCGGAAGGATTTCGCGCACCGGCCTTTTCGGACTTGTTTTCAACGATTGATGGTGAGTCGTCCCGGGGCGCGTTTGACCCGCTATTCGGAAGTTTCGTTCGAAATGCGGTTAGCGAATTCGGCCCTAATATTGATTTGCAACCGGAAACATCGGACACCATAGATCTGGGATTGACCTTGACACCGCCGTCGGTTGACGGCCTGCGTTTTGACGTCGCTTATTCCAGGATTGACTTTAAAAACCGGATTGCCCGTAGCGGTGAACTCCGTCGACTTTTGCCGCCAGAAGTTTACGGAAACCTGGAGCAGTTCTTTATCCGTGATGATGGGCGCAATCTGCTTCGGTCCATAAACAGGCCGGTAAACATTACGCGTCGTGTTAGTGAAACCATCGATTTTGATCTCTCCCATAATTTTGACACCAAATACGGGATCTTTGAACCGGGTGTGAACCTTCATTATGTCATCAAACAATTTGACCAGGCTGTTGAGGGAAGTACTGAAGCCAGTTTTGTAGGGGAATCTATCGGGATAGATGAATCAAGACTACAGGGACGCCTGAACTGGTACAAGGATGACTGGTCTGCGGATCTTTATGTCACGCGTACACCCGGATATTTGAATACGGATCATGAGGCCGATTTTCCTTTCCCGCCAATCCCGAATATGGAGGTGGATTCCCGTACAGTGATCGATATGTCTGTGCGAAAATCATTCGGTAACGGGCTGAGAGTTCGCGCCGGCGGTCGCAATATTCTGAATGCGGATTTCCCGTTCATGCTGTCATCGAATGGTCAGCCTTATGATACAACACGTATCGATCTGCGTGGCCGTGTGTTCTTTGTCGAACTCACATACGATTTTAGCTTTGACGACTGACCTCGGGAATTTTTCCCTGTAAAACGAACGGGATGGTCCCGGTTTCTTTTTGTCGATCCATTTCTGATTCCTGGTAAGGTTCGTGCAAGGATGAACTGATCTAGTGCAAGGGTGAACTGATACAGGCAGTTTGATCATAGCCTGATTGGTAAATTCAGGAGCAGGACAATCCCATGCATGTTTTTTCGTTTCCAATTATTAAAGGGCTGATCGTCACAATTTGTGTCTCTGTGTTGTTGCCGGGATGTACCCGGTCCCAAAATCCTTCGCCGGATATCAATGCGTCAAATTCAACAGCATCGCTCGTCGATCAGATCGATATTCCATACCAGTCATTTACTCTGGATAATGGTCTCAAGGTCCTGGTTCATTCTGATCATTCCATTCCTACCGTATTTGTCGGTATGTGGTACAAGGTCGGGTCCGCTGATGAACCACAGGGAAAAACCGGGTTTGCCCATCTGTTCGAACATTTAATGTTTCAGGGTTCAGAAAACAGGGAGGGGGAATATTTCTCCCCCTTTACGGAGGCCGGGGCCACAGGAATGAATGGGACGACAGATCCTGACCGTACAAATTATTACGCTACTGTGCCAACAGCTGCACTGGATATGGCATTATGGATGGAAAGTGACCGGATGAGTCATTTGCTTGGTGCTATTGACCAGGCTGCGCTGGATGAACAACGCCGCGTTGTCAAAAATGAAAAACGCCAGGGCGACAACCGTCCTTACGCTAAGGTTTTCCCACGCATAAGCGAGGCCATTTACCCTGTCGGTCATCCTTACAGGCATTCCACAATCGGGTCTATGGAGGACTTGTCCAATGCGTCCCTAGAAGACGTGCATGAGTGGTTCAAAAAATACTATGGGGCTGCCAATGCTTTTCTGGTTCTGTCCGGAGATGTGACTCCGGAAACAGCTAGGGCCAAGGTCGAAAAATATTTTGGTGAGGCCGCGCCCGGCGAAGCGCTGGCCTCCCGCAAGCAATGGGTACCGGAACTTGCGCAAAACAAGATTGATGTCATGTATGATACGGTCCCGCAGACGGCCCTGAACCGCGTCTGGCTATTGCCACCAAGTCGATCAAAGGATGCGAATCTAATGCAATTGGTGGCGGAATCTCTCGTGAATAACAAAAATGCACCGCTCTACAAAAAGCTTGTCGATGATCTGAAATTGGCTACACGTGTGCAGGCCAGTGCGTATAGCGGCAATATAAGCGGGGTTTTTACTGTCAACGTGTTATTGAAACCAGATGCAGATGTAGAAACAGTGCGCCGTATTGTTGATGACGAAATCGCTGAATATCTGAAAAACGGTCCCAGTCGCGACATTCTGGAAGCGTCGAAGCTTGATCTGAATATGAGCACCATAAGCCAGTTGGAAAGCACGTCAGTCCGCGGCTTCATTCTGGCGTCCAGCGAACTCAGCGCAGGGGATCCGGAACAGTATAAAACAGAGTTGAAGTGGTTGAACAATGCCAGTGAATCCGACCTGAGAACCGCCGCCAACACATATCTTTCCAAAAACTATTATGAACTGACAGTCCTGCCGTTTCCGGAATACAAACCGGGTACAAATGTGCCGGACCGGTCATCCATACCCGTTGTCAAAAATGTCGATTCCGATGTCACATTTCCCGAGGCGCAAACGGCGACATTATCCAATGGCGCAAAGCTTGTTTTTGCCAAACATGGAACCTTGCCGTTGATTAATATTTATTTCGAATTCCAGACCGGCAGTTTTGCCGAGATGGCGAATGAAACTGCAGCGGCCCCGGCGGCTTTTGCGTTGCTTGATGATGGGACAACCTCATACGATGCCAATGAATTATCGACTATTTTCGACAAGATTGGTATGCAGCCGGGGATATCGGCTGGCGAGGTTCAAAGCGGCATCAGCTATCAAATTCTTACACCTTACCTTGAGGAGTCCCTGGAGCTTGTTGCAGACATGCTGGAGAATTATGCATTTCCGCAGGCAGAACTCGACAAGCAGATAGAAAACTGGAAAGTGGCGCTTGACGGAGTTAAAACTGACCCTTCACGGCAGGCCGGTGCGTACTTTGACAGAGCGATCTATGGAGTTGACAATCCGAAAGGGCATATATGGACCAAGGAGATTGTTTCAAATCTGAAACGTGAAACCCTCATTGCCTTTTTCGAACGGGAAATCGTTCCGGAAAACCTGATTATTTATATGATCGGTAATATGGAATTATCCGATGCAGTCTCGACGTTGGAAAAAGCTATTGGTAAATGGTCGGGTCAGGGGCAGTCACAATTAAAAGTGATCGGTCATGCACGACCAAATTCAAGCCGCGTTATTCTTGTAGATAAACCGGGGGCCGTACAAAGCACCATTTATGCCGGGCAGGCTTTACCCGCCTACGACCGGGATACAGCGACAACTCTTGGTCTCGTCAATTCAATATTCGGAGGCGGATTCGAAGCCCGTATCAATATGAATCTCCGCGAAGACAAGGGCTGGAGTTATGGTATGAGGTCGCGGTTGAACCCGAATAACAGCGGAGATCAATCCATAAGCGTTTCCGGCGGTGTTCAAACTGACAAGACGATGGAAAGCATGATCGAGATCAGGAAGGAATTTCAGGATTTCATATCATCGCGCCCGGCAATGCAAAGTGAACTTGACAGAGAAGTTTTAAGCCAGTCCCGTTCACTTCCCGGAAGGTATTCAACCTCGGTGGCTTTTCTCTCCAGTATGGCCCGCTCTGCGTCGTACGGACTCCCTTATGATTACGCCGCCAATGCGGCCTCCCGACTGAACGGCACCAGCCTGGAGGATGTCGATAAAATGGCGAAAACCGTGTTTGAGCCGGACAATTTGACCTGGGTTGTCGTTGGGGATTTATCAAAAATTGAGGATGGTGTCCGGAGTCTGGACTATGGACCGGTTGAAATCTGGGATCCTTACGGAAAAAAACTGAAATAGTTTTTATCGAGTTTTTTCAACTCCGGCCCGCGCCGTCGGCTTTTATCAGCGGCAGACGGGCGAAAACCGGATACTCTACCTTTCATCTTGATGTAAGATATGGATAGTAAAGCTTACACCAAAAATGGACAGGCAGATGGCTTCCCTGGCTCGCAAAAATATTGGTCACGAATGGCGCCGGTTCCTGGCAGCCATCAGCATACTCGTGCTTGCAGGGCTTTTGATTTACCTGCAGATTGGTATGGTGCTGTCAATGTGGAATGGGTTTGGCGCCCTGGAGCGTGATTCGGGTGCGGATCTTGTCGTCAGGCGTTCCCTCACTCTTGATTCTGAAGAGGGAAGAGAAAATTTCCAGAGCTCTTTGTCTCCGGCTGTGGAGAGTGCATTATGGGTACATCCAAATGTGCAAGCTGTTGAAAGATTTGGCTATCAGCAGGCCAATATTTCCCTAACCGAAAACGGTACACCTGAAAATCTCTCATTCCGTGTTTTAAACGCGGGCACAAATTCACTCGCTTTCCCGAAAACTTTCGGTGAGCAGTCCCGGCAAATTATGGAAACACCCGGATATATCATTGTTACGAAAAACACGGCCAGACAATTCGGTTTCACACTGGACGATCTCATCGACCATGAAAAAGGCGATCTTCGGGTTGGTGGAATTTTCGATGGCTCATTTGGACCATGGACAAATGGTCTGATGTCCACCGGTACCGCTGAATTGATTGAGCAGGGAAATAATTCCGGCCCGGTGAATTCATATCTGGTTGGCTTAAAGGATCCTGCCAAAGGCGAATTGACGAAGCAGCAGCTGGAGACGATGTTAGCGCGGCACAGTGTCCGCGTTGTCACCCCCGGCAAGAGTGCGATTGACACGGGATTTTCAGAAATTCTGAAATTTGGCCCGGTGCGCAGTTTTTTTATTTCCAGCGCATTCGCAGTCTTTATTGCCATTATCATCGTTGTCCAGACGATGCGATCCGCCATTCAGGCTCAAAGAACAGAATTTGCATCTTTACGGGCACTGGGCATTTCAAGATGGCGGATGTCGTTGATAGCTATGGAACAAGCTTTCTGGACCGGCATCATCAGTTGCGCCTTTGCTTTTAGTATCGCCCAGATTCTTCAACTCTGGCTGGCCAATATTGGATTGGAAATGACTTTTTCCCGAAGCCTCGTCATCGGAGTCAGTCTGATGATAATGATTATTGCATTGATGGCCGGGCTGATTTCACTGACGGTTGTTTTGAGAGTCAGGCCGGCGGAGTTGCTGCGATGAGCCAGGATATTGCTATCGAGACCCGCCAGTTACGAATGGTTTTCGGGCGGGGTGCCCAGAAAGTTGTTGCGCTCAATAATGTTAATTTAAGCTTATCACCAGGTGAATTCACCTTGTTGATGGGCCCATCAGGTTCGGGAAAATCGTCTCTGGTCTCTACCATTAGCGGACTGCAAAAACCGACAAGTGGCCAGGTTACGGCTCTGGGCGAAAAAATCTGGGACTTGAGTCCGAGCAGATTAAATAAATTCCGACGGCTGAATTGCGGTTTCGTATTCCAGTCCGGGGGGTTGTTTCTCGCACTGACAGCTCTGGAGCAAATCATTCTACCGCTGACTTATATGGGAACAGGCAAAAGAGAAGCCAGGAAACGGGCTGAACAGGCACTCGACGAAGTCGGACTTCTGCAAAGGAGTTTTTCCAGGCCCCTGGAAATGTCAGGCGGAGAAAATCAGCGCATAGCTATCGCCAGAATGTTGTCAAAGGCCCCGAGATTGATTTTCTGTGATGAACCGACGTCTGCACTTGACCGGTCCAATGGCGAGCGGGTT
Organism: Litorimonas sp.; assembly: GCA_965205225.1. Lineage (GTDB taxonomy): Bacteria > Pseudomonadota > Alphaproteobacteria > Caulobacterales > Maricaulaceae > Litorimonas. Next base: position 1,660,088 of record CBDBFZ010000003.1, on the reverse strand, counting down.
GCCAAACTTCTCAGGAAATCGGCACGGGTTCACAATGCTATGGTGCTCTGTGTCACACATGACTCACGATTGCAGGGGTATGCTGACAGATTGATAGGAATTGAGGATGGTATTCTCAATTCGGACAGAAAAAATAGGATGGCGGCGTGACAGTGATACGAAATTTGTTGACCTCCATGTGGACCTGGTTGTTGATTGCCATTCTCATTGGTACCGCCGCTTATCTCAATATGGAAACAGACCGGCGCAGACGTGCGCAGACTCCTATGCCGATGGTCGCAGTCCCCGAAACACCTTTTGTTGCAACTGTACGCGGACTCGTTGAAATAGAGGGAGGGATTATGAGCCTGTCCGCAGCGCGCACCGGAACTTTCAAGGAGGTTTTAGTCAAAGAGGGAGAGCAAGTCACAGAAGGACAGGTGCTCGCTATACAAGAGGACCGCGATGAAAAAATCAAGCTGGAAAGCGTAAGAATTAATCTGGAAAAGGCTCAAATTTCCCTTGAGCAGCGTGAACTTGACTTGAACATCAAACAAAGAGAGCTTGAACGGGCGAAGATCCAGTATGATCAGGATGCCATTTCCCAACAGGCCTACGACAATAAGGTAGATGCCGTAAAAAATTCAAAGCTTGCATTGCGAACGCAAAAAATAGATTTACAACAACTTGAAACCAATTTGGAAACGGCAAAGTTTGAATTGGCACAACGTAAACTTGTAGCACCGGCGAACGGTCGCATCATCACAGTCAATATCAGACCGGGAACCGGTGTCACGACCAACAGTATTTCAACAGCATTTGAATTGATGCCGTCGACCGAAAAAATAGTCCGGGTCAACGTTGATGACATAACGATTGAAAGCATATTTCTCGGGCAGGGTGTGACGATTGCAAAAGTGTCAGATAGAGATGAGAAATTTTACGGCACTGTAGCATGGATCGCTGAAGCCTTTTCCAGCAGTTCAAACAGCGGTTCCCCGACAATTGAAGTGATCATTGCCGCGGGAGACCTTCCGTTAAAACTTGGGCATCCTGTACTCGTCCAGTTTGTAAAACCCGGTGAAAGCATTGAAGCGATCAGTCAATGAAGCATGTCAAAGTACCATTTACCGGCTTGTTTTTGCTGATGCTGATCAACGGGTGCCAGCACGTACCGGAAATTAATGAGTCGCAAATCAATGCACCGATTCCTGCTCAATGGCAGGCGGCAAGCAATGAAATGTTTCCCAGGAGCATCAATTGGTCAGACTTTAAAGACCCTGTTTTGCAGGATTTTCTTGACCGGGCGCTTGTCAGCAATCTCGATATAAAGTCCACATTGTTAGCCCTGAAAAATACCAGAATACAACTTGAAGCCTCCGAAAGCAGGCGGGGTCCGGTATATAATATTGCTGGACCTGACATATCTTTTGATCAGGCAGATCAGGGGAAACTGAGAGAATCCTATGGATTCAATGGCAGTGTTCGCTATGAGGTCGATTTCTGGGATCGCATAAAAACCGATATTGCGCAAAACGAATTGTCAGTTCTTGATTCCGAGACGGATATGAAAATCCGGAAAATTTCTGTCATCGCGCAAGTGGTGCGAACCTATTTTTCCATTCGGGTTCAGGACGAACTCATACGTTTGCAGGAAGAACAGATCAAAATTCTCGGGCAGCAAAAAGGCTTGACGGATGTCAATCTGGAAGCTGGCGCGGTCACAAGGCTGAGTGTCGATCAACTGAATGTAAGTATTCAGCAACAATTAAGCAGTCTGGAAAATGCCCGTGCCGCTCGTCAGAGGTCTGTGCATAATCTTGCACTGTTGCTGGGAATGCCGCCGCAAGAGCTTGATATCAAGGCGGTTCCGTATCCTTTCATTGAAATTCCCCGATTGAATCCAATGACACCCGCTATCGTTTTGGCCCAACGACCGGATATACAATCTTTCGAGCGATCCATTATTGCCGCCAATCTGTCCCTGGATACCGCCCGCAATGCCTGGTATCCGTCAATCGGGCTATCGGCAAATGCAGGCACGAACAGCGTCTCGCTCTCGAATTTGTTCTCCGGTTCGGCACTGGCAGCGAATTTGGGCGCGACGCTTAACAATACCCTGCTTGACAACGGGGACAGGCAAAGAACTGTGCGAAGAAGTGAAAATACCGTTGAGCAGACCGTGTTAAATTATGAGACGGCTATTCTCTCCGGCTTGCAGGAGATTGAAGCGGCTTTAATTGATCAGGAAGCAAATTTGCGTCAGATTGAAATTATAAAACTGCAAGAAGAATCCCAGGATAATGTGACCCGGATCACGCGGGTAAAATATGAAACAGGTGCAGCTTCAGCGTTTGATCTGATTACCGAGCAAAGAAATAACCTGAATGTCAAGCAGCAAAGCGTGCAAACCTGGCAGCAAGGCATGAATACGGCTGTATCCTTATTGCAGGCATTGGGTGTAGAGCCTTGAACTCATAATTGTTGTAAGGTTGCCGCAACCTTGATCACATAGAAATCTGACAAAAGGGAGACTTGGTTATGCGGGATTGCGTGAACAGGTTTGAACATATCTTCGGCTATGCAAGGTTTCTGCTGTTGTCTATTGGCTGGCTGGCCTTGATGGTCCCGAGTGCATGGGCTGAATCCTAACGGGCCAATCACACAACCTTTGATATTGTTTCCGAATACTCATCCTCGTCGATCTGCGCTTTTTCTGACAAGGTCTGTTCTGAGGGGTAGTCGGGACGGAGGGCATGATGCAAATCAGGCGGCATAAACAAGCGACGACCACGTTGAGGGACAGCGCCCGAACCGCCGCCACCTCCACATCGACGTGAAATACCTGCCCCAGATGGCTGATGAGACCCATCGCCGTTACCTTTTCGTGGCCATTGACCGGGCGACCCGCTGGATCTTCATTCGCATCTTTACTGCAAAGACACCACTTCCGACCAGGCGAGGCGTTGGGGACGACGCTGCACCACTATATATGGGTCTATAACCAGCCATTTCCGCAATCAGCCCTGGGCAGCAAGACGTTCTTGCAGGCAATGAAGGAATGGCACAAACTCATGCCAGCGCTGTTCAATAAACAACCGAACTTCCTTCCAGAATATGACAACTAGCCTGTCTTTTGCAACAGGTCACCGCCCGGAAAGTTCCGGTTCTCGACAAAGCTAAGCACATGATCACTGATGACTGGCCCTCACCCGCCAAGGTCGTTAAGTCAGCCGCCATGTCGTTTAACTCCTATGGCCATCTGTTCCATATCACGAGCTGGGGCGAGTCGCATGGGTCGGCCATCGGTTGCGTCATCGATGGCTGCCCCCCGCGTATTAAGCTGGCGGAATCCGACATTCAGCCTTTCCTTGATGCGCGCCGTCCAGGCACGTCGCGTTTCGTGACCCAGCGCCGCGAACCAGATCAGGTACGCATTCTGTCCGGTGTATTCGAGGGCATGACGACGGGAACGCCGATCAGTCTGATGATCGAAAATCAGGATCAGCGCTCCAAGGACTATTCCGAGATCAAGGACCGCTACCGCCCCGGTCATGCCGACTATACCTATGATGCCAAATATGGGCATCGCGACTATCGAGGCGGCGGACGGTCCAGCGCCCGGGAAACGGCGACGCGGGTTGCTGCGGGGGCGATTGCGCGCAAGATTATTGGCGACGTGACCGTGCGCGGGGCCGTCATCTCAATCGGCGACCAGGCAATTGATCGCTCAAAATGGGACTGGGACGAGACATCGAATAATCCATTCTGGTGCCCGGACGGCGCAGCTGCCAAACGCTGGGAAGACTATCTCGACGATATTCGCAAGTCAGGCAATTCGGTCGGGGCAATTGTCGAAGTGCAAGCGGGCGGCGTACCTGCCGGATGGGGCTCGCCTGTCTACGCCAAGCTGGACACAGAAATCGCAGCAGGACTGATGAGCATCAACGCCGTTAAAGGCGTTGAGATCGGCGATGGGTTTGCGGCGGGCCGTGCCAAGGGCACGGATAATGCCGACGAAATGCGCATTGGCGTTGATGGGCAGATCGAATTCCTCGCCAATCATTCAGGCGGCGTTCTCGGCGGGATCAGCAGCGGCAACACGCTTGTCGCGCGCCTCGCGATCAAACCGACCTCCTTCATGCTCGTCCCGACCCGTTCGGTGAACGCCAAGGGCGAGGAGGTCGAGGTCGTCACCAAAGGCCGCCACGACCCCTGTGTCGGCATCCGCGCCGTTTCCGTCGCCGAAGCCATGCTCGCCTGTGCGCTCGCCGACGCCTTCCTGATGCACCGCGCTCAAATCGGATAAGTCCCATGCTTCATCTTCTTCTGATACCCCCGGTCTTTGCTGGCGTTCTGGGCCTTGCGGTGTGGAGCCTGACACGGCGGCTGTCCGGGACAGATCTTAAGGCGTTTGATCAGGCACCGCCGCTGTTCCGCGATGCGGATCCGGACAGTGATGGCCTTAATGTTGTGAATGACTATCTGGTGGAAAACTTCATCAAGCCGGCCCAGGCGGCCAATGCAAAAACCGGGTGGGAGAATAAGCGCGAACGGTTCGAACAGGTTGGACTGGCGCGGACAGATCTGGTCGCCGAATATCGCGACGTGACTTTCGAAATGAATGGCCAGCCCGTCCATGGGCGCTGGACCTTGCTGCCGGGCTACGACCCGGATCGGCGCATCCTCTATCTACACGGTGGCGCGTTTACCGTGGGATCGGACGTTTCGCACCGCCCTATCACCTGGAACCTAGCGAAGCGTACAGCTTGTGCCGTGTTTACGCCGAACTATCGGTTGATGCCTGAAAATTCGCGTCGTAACACGATTGAGGATAGTCGTGCAGCCTATCACTGGATCCTGGATAACGGGCCTGACGGTCCGGCCCCGGCCGACGCGCTGGGCGTCGCGGGCGACAGTGCGGGCGGCAATCTGACCCTGATGATGATCAATTATGCGCGCGATGCAGGACTGCGCCAGCCAGACGCGGCCTATACGTTATCGCCCTCATCAGATGCCACTGCCGCGTCGCCGACCTTCAAACAGAACATCGAAACCGATCTGATGCTACAGCCCCTGTTTCGGCCGCTGCTCAAACTACCGAGGCCTGTCTTGCTTGCAAGCATGCGCTACGCAGCAAAGATCAACCCGTCACATCCGGACGTCAGTCCGATTTTCAACGATCTATCTGGATTACCACCGACCCTTGTTCAGGCCAGTCAGGAAGAGATGCTTTACGGGGACGCCGTCCGGTATGTGAACAAGGCCAAGGCCGCCGGGTCACCCGCCCAGCTGCAGGCTTGGTCACATATGCCCCATGTTTTTCAGATCTTCGACGATGTCCTGCCGGAAGCCCGAGAGGCGCTTGATGAGGCGGGGTTGTTCTTCCGCAAACATGGTGTTGCTAAGCCGTGAAGCATCCATGGCAACGGATCGGCGCTTATCTGATTGATTATGGTATGATCCTGCTGTGGATGGCGGCACTGTTCGGCGCTGCAAACCTTGGTTGGCTTGCTATCGAAATACCTGACGCCTTTACGACGAAAGCCCGATGGCTCGCGCAGGGCCAAGCTTTCCTAATGCTGACCCTCCCCGTCTACCTATACTTTACTATCAGCGAGATGTTTGTGCGTCAGGCGACGCTTGGCAAGCGGGTCCTCCAGCTGAGGTTTAAAGGGCGTCCAGCGCAGATCATTCTACGAAACATGCTGAAATTCGCGCCGTGGGAAGTGACTCACACCGGCATCTGGCACGGCATGAATGTACCGTTCGGGAGCGCGCCAACGCCATTGGGCTGGACGTTATTCGCGGTTTCAATGGGACTGTCATTCCTCTACTTTATCTCTCTATTCGTCCGCAATGGGCACCCGCCTTATGACGGGCTGGCCGGTACACAGGTCGCGCGCGTCTTGGCTGACAATGATCCTTAACCATGCTTAAACCGCGTATGAACGCATGGCTCAGAGTGGCTTCAAAGAACATCTCTTAGGAATAACTCATCGGCGGGATTTCCCCCAGCCCGAGCCAACCAAGAGATGTTTCCATGCGAAATACTTTTACAAAATCCCTGGCTGCTGTCTCTCTGGCTGCAGCTGCCCTCGCCCTTCCGACCGTCGCGTCGGCAGGTGAGTACCGCAAATGCAAAGATACTGAAGCCGCGATTGCGGGGGGCCTGATCGGCGGATCGCTCGGCACGGTCCTTGGCGAGGAAATTGCTGAACGCAGTGACAAGACTGAAGGCGCGATCGCCGGAGCCGTCATTGGTGGCATTATCGGCGCAGTCATTGGTGATGGCGCGAACGACTGTGAAAAAGATGGCCGGATCTACCGCAATGTCCGGGCGATAGGCTCCTATCAGAGCATAAGCGCTCACCAACCTGCCTATCAGACGGTCCAATACCGCGGAAATAATCGTGGCTATAACGACCGTAACCGTCAAACCAGCTATGGCTATTCGTCCCGCCAGTACGATCGCGATATGCGCCGAATTAACCGCCACATCGACCAGTTGCGCAATGAGCGCCGCGAGCTGAAACAGTGTCAGCGCTATGAGCGTCGCGGCCACTGGATCCGGCGTCGTTTGAACGAGATCAGCCATGAGCTGGATCATCTGAAGAACGAACGCCGCCGGGTGAAGTGGGCCTATAATAATCGCCGCGATCGCCGGGATTACCGTCCCTGCAATTGATGCGGCCACTATCACGGTCAGACGGTTTGTTATTCAGATCACTAACCTTATTCGGTCTTATCGGTGACCGGTCCATCCCATCCAGCCGACCCGCCAAAGAGCTGAAGGAGCCCCGGTCCAAAAAGACCGGACTTTTTAGCATTAAATACAAATAGGTGGCAGCAAGCCCGTAATATCAGGGTTCAGCCTTCATTCAGCTTGGGTAGGGTTAGGGAACGATGTATAGTCTTAGCTATTTGTTTAAACATAAATCCGCGGAGGTACCGGAACGGGCGCCTTTGCAATCGCAAAAAGACACGACCCATGATGCCGCTCAATAGAGTTTTCATTGGGGTCTCCTCTCGTTCCTTATTGAAAAATGATAATAAACGACAAGTGTCGTTTCAACCCGGATATTGCATTCTTCCCCTTCAGAGGCACTCCGAGAAACGGTAGGGTTTACCCTGTGCCTCGCCAATGATCGTATCGTCCTGCATCACGATATGTCCGTCGATGATCGTGTGGGTGGGCCAGCCCTGAACCTCCCGACCGGAATAGGGTGTCCAGCCGGACCGGTTTGCTTGATCCTCATCGCGCAGTGTTCGGACCGCCTTCATATCGACAATTGTGATGTCGGCATCATAGCCTGCAGCCAAGCGACCTTTGCCGACAACCCCCCAGATCCGGTTCACGCCGTGGCTGGTCAGATCAACGAACCGTTCCAGGCTCAGTGCGCCCTTATTGACCCAGTCCAGCATCAGCGGAACGAAGGTCTGCACGCCGGGCATACCTGACGGGCTGGCGGGATAGAGCATGGATTTTTCTTCCAGTGTATGCGGCGCGTGGTCGGTCCCCATCACGTCAAATGTGCCGTTGCGGACCCCGTCCCACAGGCCTTGAGCGTTTTCGTAATCCCGGATCGGCGGGTTTTGCTGCACCCGGCCTTCGAGCTGCTCATAGGCTTTGGGCCCATAGATTGAGAGATGGTTGGGTAGAATTTCGCATGTGACGAAGTCCTTGTTCGCGGCCAGCAACGGCACTTCCTCAGCCGTCGAAATATGCAGTACATGAATGCGTTTTTTCGCTTCGCGCGCCATGCGGATCAGGCGCTGGGTCGAGATGATCGCCGACTGTTTGTCACGTACATCCGTGTGGGAGGTCCAGTCGCCTTCGCGCGCCAGATGGCGGCGTTCCGCCATACGGGCTTCGTCTTCACTATGGAAACTGGCGCGCCGATTGATGGACTTCAGCACGCGTCGCAAACCCTCATCATCGGCAATCAGAAGATCGCCCGTTGAGGCCCCCATGAAGACTTTGATCCCGCAGCAACCAGGCAGACGTTCCAACTCGTTCAGGTGATCGGCATTGGCGTGTGTGCCGCCGACATAGAAGGCGTGGTTGCAGAACATGCCCGCATGGTCCTTTTTGCCCGCTGCCCGGTCGAGCTTGTCCTGCAGCATGGCTGCCGTGGACGTCGTCGGATTGGTATTGGGCATTTCGAACACACCTGTCACGCCGCCCAGCACTGCGCCCATCGATCCAGCGCGCAGATCTTCCTTATGTGTCGGACCGGGCTCACGAAAATGGACCTGACTGTCGATGACGCCGGGTAGAACATGCAAGCCTGCGGCGTCGATCACCTCGCCTGCGCTGGCCTGGCCAAGCGATCCAATCGCGGCGATCGAGCCATCACGAATGCCGACATCAGCGGCCCAGCGGCCTGAATGATTGACGATCATGCCGCCGCGAATGAGAAGATCAAATGTTATGGAAGATGTCCGGGTCATAATGTCAGCTTAGCCAAGTCGGGGCAGGTTCGCGACTCCCGTTCGCCGACAAATGTCCTATAAAGAGTCCATGAGCCCCAGAGCTATTGCCGATCGCTGGCTAAGCCTGCGCTGCTGGCGGATCCGAACAGTGCGGCCCGCAGCGCTCACGCCGATGACTGTTCTCGCTCTGCTGGCCCTCATCGGAGCAGATGAAAAGATGCTGGATCACACAGCCGTTATGGTCGGCTTTGCGGCGCTCATGTCGTCCTGTTTCGCAGCGGACATATGCTGATGATCCGGAGCCTGCACCGCGACATGATCCGCAACTCTGCAGACGCCTACCGCGAGACACTGGCCGAACTGTCGGAGGGCGAACTGAAACGTGCCAATCTGGAGGCCTCTAAAAACCATGCATTTTGTTGTGTGATCTGATTTACTGGTTTTGGGAGGATTTTATGATGCACGCGCCTGGATTGTTTGACTTGTCGGATCATCTTGCTCGCTTATCGGCGACAGGTGATCCGCTTGAAGCGCTAGGCTGTAGTGAAGAGTTAACTTTTATTTTCTATAATGTTCCTTCATTTTGTCAGGAGCGCACATATGTCTGGTTATCAGGAACTTACGGAGGAACAATGGAGCCGTTTAAAGCCTTATTTGCCTTATGGGAGCACAGGGAAACCGGGTCGCAACGCCAATAACAGGCTTTTCATTGATGCTTTGTTGTGGATGGCCCGTTCGGGCGGGCGTTGGCGCGATTTACCCGAACGGTTCGGGCGTTTTGACAGTGTCAAACGGCGTTATTATCTCTGGGTTGAGGCCGGGGTTTTAGAAGATGTCTTTAAGGCCTTGCGCACTCACGCTGATCAAGAGTGGCTGATGATGGATGCCACAATTGTGCGGGCGCATGCCCAAGCGGCAACCATGCATTTTGTGGTGTGATCTGATTTACTGGTTTTGGGAGGATTTTATGATGCACGCGCCTGGATTGTTTGACTTGTCGGATCATCTTGCTCGCTTATCGGCGACAGGTGATCCGCTTGAAGCGCTAGAGTGTCATGTGGACTTTGAGGCTTTCCGAACTGTTCTGATGGAAGCCCTCGGTTATGGTGTTCGCGCCAAGGGCGGTCGGCCACCCTATGATCCGGTCACGATGTTCAAGGTGCTTGTTCTGGCGTCGATGCACAATCTGAGTGATGAACGGATGGAATTTCTGATCCGGGATCGTTTAAGTTGGCTGCGGTTTCTGAGGTTTGAGATCGGTGAACCGACCCCGGACCAAAAGACGATTTGGCTGTTCCGTGAAAAGCTGACCCAGGAAAAGCTGACCCAGTCTGGTGCTTTCAAATCTCTGTTTGCCGCTTTTGAAGAGCAACTCTGCAAGCGCGGCTACAAACCCACGGGAGGTCAGATCGTGGATGCCACTTTGGTGTCAGCGCCGCGCCAACGGATGAAGAAAGAAGAGAAAGAGCGGGCCAGGGCGGGTGAAAGCGCGTCCGCTATCTGGCCTGATGATCCTGCCAGGGCCGCACAGAAAGACACCGACGCACGAGCGGTGGTCAGCTATTCCAGGGCGCGAAAGACCGCAGAAGGGGAACAGGACGCAGGCCTTGTCGACATTTCCATCCCTCACTTTGGGTACAAGAACCATATCAGTATTGACCGGAAATGGCGCTTTGTCCGGGGAGAGACCTGTACCCATGCGGCCCGCTATGATGGGCACGAACTGACATCGGTTCTGGATGCCACCAACAGCTCAAAGTCTGTTTGGGCGGATACAGCTTATCGCTCAGCCAGAAACGAAGCCTGGCTGAAAGCGCAGGGCTATCGTTCAAACATCCATCGAAAGAAGCCCCGCGGTAAACCGATGGCAAAGCACATTCGGCGCGGCAATGCGACCCGCTCCTCCATCCGTGCCTGTGTTGAACATGTCTTCGGATATGAGAAAGGGCCGATGGCGATCACGATCCGCTCAATCGGCCAGGCGCTCAATCGGCCAGGCCAGGGCCGCTGGCCGGATCACCATGGCCAACCTAAGCTACAACTTCCGCCGCCTCGTTTTCCATGAGCGACGACAGCCCATAGCCTGATTCTGTTCAAAATCCGGATCCCCCCACTTATGCGGGCCAAAATCATGCCAAAATACGCCTGTGGACACGCATTCGTCACTCTATGAAGCCTGACCTGAGAGCCGATTATAAAATTCGCCTCTATACTGGCCCCAAAACCCTGTTCTTCGAGGTGTCCAGATTGGCGACGCGTTGCAACACGATATGATCGACGGGCCGACATCTTCATGGCCGCAATCACAATCGCAGTCATCGTCACATATTGGATTTAATGAGGCCTGAACCTAGCTTTGGAAAAAACACGCCCTGCATCGGCACTGTCCCGTAGCGGTCGCTCTCCACCGTCACGACGGCACCACGCGCCGCGTAATGCGGGTCGCTGAGCATATCCGCTGTCCGGTAGAGCTTGCTGCACGGCACGCCATGTTCATCCATGATTCGCTGCACCGCGTCTGCTGCATGTTGTGACGTCCAGTCTGTAATCTGCGCGTCCAACGCCGCTTGTGGTTCGCGCGATTCGGCATAGCGTGGATCACGCGCCATCTCTGGCGCGCCTAGGATTTTTCGCCCAAATACCGTATCCTGATTGGCCCCGATGACGACTTGGCTGTCCACGCAGTCATAGATGTTGGACGGGACGATCCCGGCAGATAGCTGTCCGTTCGCTGCCGGACGAAACCCTCAATCGCCTGTTCCGGAATCGTCGTTTGCATCAAAGTCAGAACGAATTTGTAAATCGTCGCGTCAACGACTTAGGCTGTAGTGAAGAGTTAACTTTTATTTTCTATAATGTTCCTTCATTTTGTCAGGAGCGCACATATGTCTGGTTATCAGGAACTTACGGATGAACAATGGAGCCGTTTAAAGCCTTATTTGCCTTGTGGGAGCACAGGGAAACCGGGTCGCAACGCCAATAACAGGCTTTTCATTGATGCTTTGTTGTGGATGGCCCGTTCGGGCGGGCGTTGGCGCGATTTACCCGAACGGTTCGGGCGTTTTGACAGTGTCAAACGGCGTTATTATCTCTGGGTTGAGGCCGGGGTTTTAGAAGATGTCTTTAAGGCCTTGCGCACCCACGCTGATCAAGAGTGGCTGATGATGGATGCCACAATTGTGCGGGCGCATGCCCAATCGGCCGGGGCGCGGCATAAAAAAGAGGGCCTGATGCCCATGCATTGGGGCGTTCCAAGGGCGGCCTGACGACAAAAATACATGGTCTGACAGATGGATTGGGTTTACCTCTGCGCCTGATAGCAACGGGCGGGCACTGTAGCGAAATGACGCAAGCCGCCGCCTTATTGGCAGGGTTTGAGGCGGATCATGTCTTGGCGGATAAGGGCTATGATGGCCGGTGCGTTATAGACGCGGTGAATGAGAGCGGGGCTATGCCCGTTATTCCGTCCCGAAAAAATGCGCGCAAGCCAAGGCAAACTGATATGGCTTTGTATAAGGAACGTAATATTGTCGAGCGTTTCTTTGGCTATCTCAAACAGTTCCGGCGTGTGGCTACGCGATATGACAAGCATATCCAAAACTATATGGGCTTCGTCTATATCGCAGCTATCAAAATCTGGCTCAAATGATTAATTCTTCTCTACGACCTAGAATGTCGCCATCCGCGTCCGGTGCTCTATAGGCCGTAATCCGGTTCTCCGCGACGTTGACCCGGTCGATGTTCCCGTCCGCGTCATCGTCGAAATTGGCCCGGTCCCGGTTACCGTCCGCATTTTGAGTGTAGAACTCGCTCCGGTCGGTTGTGCCGTCACCATCGTCGTCGAAATCGGTCCGATTCAGGGTGTTGCTGCCGTCCGTATTCCGGTGAACCGTCCGGTCGATAGTGCCGTCATCGTCGTCATCCCATTCCACCCGCTCCCAGCGACCCTCCGCATTCAGGTGGATCATCCGGTTGATAGTCCCGTCATCGTCTAGGTCGACGTCTCTCCGGGTCACGCGCCGGTTGCCGTCTTCATCAAACGCGTAGTGAGTGATCCGGTCGATAGTGCCGTCCGCGTCGTCGTCAAAATCGACCCGGGTCCGGTTGCTGTCCGGGTTGTGAGTGTAGAACTCGCTCCGGTCGGTTGTGCCGTCACCATCGTCGTCGAAATCGGTCCGATTCAGGGTGTTGCTGCCGTCCGTATTCCGGTGAACCGTCCGGTCGATCGTGCCGTCATCGTCGTCATCCCATTCCACCCGCTCCCAGCGACCCTCCGCATTCAGACGGGCCGTCCGGTCGATCAGGCCGTCATTGTCCAGGTCGAAATTGATCCGGGTTCGGTTACCGGCATTGTCATAGATGTAGGCCTCGCTCCGGTCGATCGTGCCGTCATCGTCCAAATCCCTATCCACCCGCACCCAGCGACCCTCCGCATCCAGATGCGCGATCCGGTCGATATTGCCGTCTTGGTCGGGGTCGAACTCAATCCGGTCTGGGGTGCCGTCCCCGTCAGTGTCGATCGGGGTCCGGGTTTCCTGTGACAGGGTTGGTATGGTCTTGAACATGGCTGGCATGGTCCTACATTTCCAAATGGGTATTATTTGGCGGTCGTGTCACATGATTTTAGGTGTGACATAATGTCATATAACTTTGGCTGTGATCAAGTGTTTTGTAGGTATTTCCAAGCTATTGTGTGACGGGTGAGGGAGTTCTGGTCTGGTGTGTTCATACGGTCATTTTGAGGGCGTAGTCATGCCAAAACCGAAAGGCGTCTAAGCGGGCGTGGCGACAGGATATTGAAGAGAGTTTGTAACGTCGGGGCTGGAAGCGGGTGTTGATCTGGTCATGAGTGGAGGTTTGCCGGGGTGACTTGAAACGCCCCATGATTGTCTCGTGCCAGTGCGTTGGACGGTGAGAGACTCCGGCTCCGTTGTTCAGGCCCTTGTGGCCCTGTGGTCTACTTTTGTAGACGCAGGATCGTGAATTGGCGTTATGTCACTGCGCAGCTTGTCAGTGACGCCGACATGCGAGACGTCGACTTGCCTTACATAGAAGCGTTTGAAGCGGACGCCATAGTTCTTCGATTGCAGCCCGGTCAGGCGCGAGCTGACCTCTGAACGCGCCGCTGCGTCACTATCTGGGCATGAACTCATTGTATGAAAAGACGGGGCTATCTCGCGCCGCATGAAGTCAATTGCGGGCTGCGTCATCCGTAAAACCCCTCTGGTGATCGACTCAACCGACTCGGATCTGCTTACATTCAAGATCGATCCGGAAACGGATAGCTATCTGGTCAATGTCGAACCGTTCGAGCGGACATTCTAGACCAGCCGATAGGCTAACTGCAAGGCGCAAAGTTGCGGCGGTGTATCGGTGTTGGCCCCAGACGCTGCAGCGCATTCATATGGTCACGCGTTGGATATCCCTTATGTTGCGCGAATCCGTAGCCGGGATAACGCGCGTCTGCCTCGATCATTAATCGATCTCGGGACACTTTCGCCACAATCGATGCAGCCGCAATGCTGAGGCTTTGTGAGTCGCCTTTAATAACGGCTTCACCCGGGCAGGGTAGAGATGGCGGGAGACGATTGCCATCGATCAGCGCAAAATCGGCCTCCAATGCGTTCACGGCGCGGCTCATACCTTCCAAACTCGCCCAGAGGATGTTCAGGGCGTCGATTTCCGTCGGCTCAATGACGGAAACCCGGATTTGAGCCGATGGAGCCAAAGCGTTTAGGAGTCGTTCACGGCGCAAAGGCGATAAGACCTTGCTGTCGTTCAACCCATTCGGGACGGATGATGCATCAAGGATGACCGCGGCGCAGACCACTGGCCCCGCTAGCGGACCGCGCCCAGCTTCGTCCACGCCGCAAATGCGTGAATAGCCGTTCGCGCGGGCGGTATCATGATGTGTTCGATCTGGTTTCATAGGGATGAGCGGCCTCGCACCTTGGCACGAGACCTGCACAATGCGTATGGATGCAGTCCTTTTTCGCGCCGAATTGAAATGATAGAAGGCCTTAACCGGATTTTCCAGGAGTCCATCATGCCTAACTTTAGGATCACCGTAGTGCTGGCCATTGTCGGACTGACGCTGTCTACTGACGCATTTTCCCAAGACACGGACGAAGCAACCCAGGCGGAAGCCGCCAAAATCGAAACAGGCTCTACCGAAGATGTTGTAACCGACGCAGCAAGTTGCGAATATGAAAGCAGGTCCGTTCATGGACCGGACAGACGGGACGATCTGCTTCATCCCAATCCGAGGTGTTTCTGCCAATACCCGAGTCTATAACGGCATGAAGCTTGGCGTTATTCGCTGCGAAGGCAACGGGTCATTTGCAAACGAGATTGCGACGCTGAATGACAGCTACTACCGTATCTATCTCACCGGGAAAGTAGAGCAGAATAACCGCGAAGAGCTTGAAGCCGAACTGGTTGCGATGACCGCTGAAGAGCTGGAAGCCAGCAACTAGGTCACACGTCGATGAGGATGCTATGCAGCCATCTCCACACCTTTGTCAGATAGGAGTGTGCGCAGCTCACCTGATTCGAACATTTCCCTGACGATATCGCAACCACCGATGAACTCGCCTTTGACGAAGACCTGCGGGATGGTCGGCCAATTGTTGACGTCCTTGATATTCTGCCGGATTTCGGGGTTTTCAAGAACGTTCACTGACGCATAATTTACGCCCAGATAGTCAAAAACCTGGACAACCGTTGACGAGAACCCGCATTGCGGAAATGTCGGTGTGCCTTTCATGTAAAGGACAACGTCATTCGCGCTGACGGTCTCGTTGATCTGCGCGTGAGCGGGGTTATCAGACATAAGAATCTCCTGAAGTGTTGGCGCTTTAGCTGGGGATCGACCCAAGCGAATTCAAGCCAAGAAAATTATTAGGGAGTGCGAGTTTCAAGGGCGAGAGCGTGCAGCTCCCCGCCCATCCTGTCACCCAATGCGCTGTAAACAAGCTGGTGTTGAGCAACACGGCTCAGACCTCGGAATATCTCGCTGACGATGATCGCTTTCCAATGATCATTATCACCCGCCAGATCGATCATTTCAATCTCCGCATCTGGAAGTGCATCCTTAAGCAAGGCGACAATATCCGGCCCTTCCATAGCCATCAGACGGTCTCTGTCGCGCCGCTCATCAGATCTGGCATCCAGGTCGACCAGCGTTCTTTCATCCCCTGAAGAGAGACATCGAACGCATCTGCGGCCTGTATACGGTCGCCGCCAACCTTGCCAACGATCTGGGCTTTGACCCCGAGACCTTCAGCCGTTGTCAGGATTGGATTGATTGAATTAACGTCGGTCGCAATGAGATAGCGCGCCTGATCTTCACCAAAATACCACGCGTGAGCGAATAGATCGCTCGAATTCGTGAGGGAGACGCCAACGCCGGTTGCAAACGCCATTTCGCAGGCTGCTGCGGCAAGGCCCCCGTCTGAAAGATCATGCACAGCACTGACACGTCGATTTCTGATCAGTTTGCGGACATAGTCGCCATTGCGCTTTTCAGCGGCCAGATTGACTCTCGGTGGAGCGCCATCTTCGCGGTTGTGCAAAGCGCGAAGATAGATCGAGCTTCCCAGCCAACCTTCTGTCTCGCCGAGCAAAATGAGCGTGTCGCCGTCTTTCATGCCCTGAAGTGTTCTGAAATAGCTGAGATCGGAAATCAGGCCGACACCACCGACAGCGGGGGTCGGCGGAATGGCGACGCCGTTGGTTTCGTTATAGAGACTGACATTGCCGGAAACGACGGGATAGTCGAAGGCCCGGCAGGCTTCGTTCATGCCGTCGATACAGCCGATAAGTTGACCCATGATTTCAGGGCGCTCGGGATTACCGAAATTCAGGCAATCCGTGATGGCGATTGGATCCGCACCAACGGCCGTCAGGTTTCGCCAGGTTTCGGCAACAACCTGTTTCCCGCCTTCGACGGGGTCGGCATAGCAATAGCGCGGCGTACAATCCGTTGTAATGGCGACGGCCTTGTTGGTTCCGTGAATACGGATGATCGCGGCATCTCCGCCCGACTGACTGCTGTCAATTGTGTCCGCCATGACGTGACGATCATATTGTTCCCAGATCCAGCGTTTCGACGCCATATCAGGATCTGTTATGACGCGTAGCAAGGCGTCGTTATAGTCATCAGTTTCCAGAACCTGATGCGGCTCCAATACATTACGGCGCGGGGTCGGCGCATGCGGGCGATCATAGTTTGGCGCATCGTCTGCGAGAGGCGCAATCGGGATGTCACACACGGTTTTTTTGCCCTGCGTGAGAACAAGATGACCCGTGTCCGTCGTGACTCCAATCTTGGCGACATCCAACCCCCATTTCTCGAATATGTCGAAGGCCAACTGCTCTTTGCTGGGTTTGATAACCATCAGCATGCGTTCCTGACTTTCGGACAGCATCATTTCATACGCCGTCATACCCTCTTCGCGCTGAGGTACTTTATCCAGGTTGAGTTTGATGCCGACGCCGCCTTTATCCGCCATCTCAATGGATGAAGAGGTGAGACCCGCCGCGCCCATATCCTGAATGGCGATAATAGCATCGGTCGCCATAAGTTCGAGACAGGCTTCGATCAGAAGTTTTTCAGTGAAAGGGTCACCGACCTGCACAGTCGGGCGCTTTTCTTCGCTGTCATCGTCGAACTCAGCTGAGGCCATCGTTGCGCCGTGAATGCCATCACGGCCCGTCTTTGATCCGATATAAAAGATTGAATTGCCGACGCCTTTGGCGGCAGAATAGAAAACATTGTCGATTCGGGCGAGGCCGACACACATGGCGTTGACAAGAATGTTGCCACTATAACCTTCATGAAAATTGGTCTCACCGCCGACGGTCGGCACGCCGACACAGTTTCCATATCCTCCAATCCCGGTGATGACTCCTGCAACCAGGCTCTTGGTCTTGGGGTGATCTGGCGCGCCGAAGCGTAGCGCGTTCAGTAGAGCAATTGGCCGTGCCCCCATTGTGAACACATCACGCATGATGCCGCCAACACCCGTCGCCGCGCCCTGATAAGGCTCGATGTAGGACGGGTGATTATGACTCTCCATCTTGAAGATAATCGCATCGCCATCGTCGATATCGATAACGCCAGCATTCTCCCCCGGACCTTGGATAACGCGGTCGCTTTTGGTCAGAAACTTGCCGAGGTGACGCCGGGACGATTTATAGGAGCAGTGCTCTGACCACATAACGGAGAAAATACCGAGCTCAGTCAGGTTCGGTTCGCGGCCCACCAGGTCAAGGATGATCTGATATTCTCTGTTAAACAGGCCGTGCTCGGCGACGATTTCTGGCGTGATTGTGTCAGTTGGATTGGTGGGGGCCATTACAGCGACTCAAGGATGGATTTGAACAGGGGGATGCCGTCTGTGCCGCCATGGAGTTTATCGACCGCACGTTCGGGATGCGGCATCATGCCGAACACATTGCCCGCTTCATTGATAATCCCGGCTATGTCATTAAGCGAACCATTCGGATTATCGACATAGCGAAACACAACTTGACGATTGCCTTCGATCCGCCGCAGTGTGTCATCGTCGGCAAAGAAATTGCCGTCATGGTGGGCGATGGGAATGTCGATATCGTGCTTGGCGTTATAACGTTTGCTGAAACTCGTTTCGGCATTGGCGAGCCTCAGGCGGCTAATCTGGCAGACGAATTTCTGGTTGATGTTGCGCATGAGAGCGCCGGGCAACATCCGCGCTTCGGTCAGAATCTGGAATCCGTTGCAAATACCGAGAACCGGCAAGCCACCTTCGGCCTTGCGCTTGAGATCCTGAATGACCGGCGAATTCGCGGCGATCGCCCCGGACCGCAGATAGTCGCCGTAAGAAAACCCGCCGGGTACGACAACGAAACCAACATCTTCAGGGATGATCGGATCTTTATGCCAGACCATGCGGGGGGCTTTCCCGGTCAGCTTTTTCAGAGCGCTCGCAGCATCGCGGTCACAATTGGAGGCAGGGAAGACGATAACAGCCGTCTGCACGACGTTATGCCTCATCCAGCTCTATGCGGTAACTCTCGATCACCGTATTGGCTAGGAGCCTTTCGCACATCTCTTTGACGCGGGCCTCAACAGCCTCGGCAGTCGCGTCCGATTCGGCGAATTTAAGCTCGATAACTTTGCCCTGTTTAGCATCCACGACTTCGTTGAAGCCCAGGTCGTTGAGGGAGTTGGCTGTCGTTCGTCCTTGCGGATCGAGAACGCCGGGTTTCAAGCCGACATAAATGCGGGCAATCATGGGGGAGCCTAATCGTTGGAGGAAATGACGGAAATATTGGCGGAAGATGGGTTGGGCTTAAGAATACCAAGGCGAGTTGCAACTTCTGTATAGGCTTTGGTCACTTCGCCAAGGTCCCGGCGGAACCGGTCCTTGTCGAGTTTTTTGTTGGTTTCCATATCCCAGAGACGGCAACTGTCAGGGCTGATCTCATCAGCCAGCACGATCATGTGACCGTCCAGGCCGTCCGGATGTTGCAGCCGGCCAAATTCAAGCTTGAAGTCAACGAGCCGGATTCCAATGCCAGCGAACATGCCTTGCAGATAGTCGTTAATTCGCAGCGTCATGGCGATCATCTCGTCCAGTTCGCCCTGGCTTGCCCATCCGAATGCATAGATATGTTCTTCAGCAATGAGCGGGTCGCCAAGATCGTCGCGTTTAAGGCAGAATTCCACAATCGAACGCGGCAGCTTTTCACCTTCTTCAATTCCAAGACGTTTGGACAACGTGCCTGCAGCGATGTTGCGACAGATGACTTCAAGTGGCACGATTTCAACGCGCTTGATAAGCTGTTCGCGCATGTTGAGGCGGCGAATGAAGTGAGTTGGTATACCAATTTCCATTAAGCGGAGCATGACGAATTCGGAGATCCGGTTATTTAGCACGCCCTTGCCATCGAGTGTCGCCTTCTTCTGCGCATTGAACGCAGTGGCGTCGTCCTTGAAATACTGGACCAGCGTGCCAGGCTCCGGCCCTTCATAAAGGATCTTGGCCTTACCATCGTAAATCTGCTTGCGACGACTCATTGGCCCATGCTCCCTCTCTGGGCTCCCATGCAGTGAGAGCGCCCTTTAGACGAAGGGGGCGCGTGCGGCAACGCCATGTGGTCAGTTAGGACAGAGGATAAGTCTGCGAACTGAAGATGCGGCTTGTCGCAGCGAAACCCGCTTTGTAATGGCGATAAAAACATCACAATCTGTGTGGAGCGTTCCCTGAAGACGTGTCATGAATTTCTACTGAGGAATAAAAATGTCCGTTTTCGATGATCGCAAGAATGCAGTTGAAGCTCGATTCGTTCTCAACGCTGCCAAGGAATTCAAAGCGGAAGCCAGCAGAAACAAGGCTTTGGGTCACTAGGCGGCAAGCCTGATGAATAAATCAGACGAAGATGCGCAGGCTATACGTTGCAAGTCATTGCCGCAGACATGGAAGAGGCTGGTGATGGGGATGTCTACCGGAAGCTACGGGCGATCTTACGGACGCTGGCGTCGATATCACGAACCAAGCTATAGCGTATGGTTGAAGAACTGAAATCGGTACGAGAGCATGTCTACGAGGAGGATTAGAGCAACCAAAGATGCGGCAACTATTCCCCTAGTCGGAGCCGATTTCGTCACGTAAACCCCCGCTAATGAGCAAACGAACACCCCACAGGATCGCCCTTTATCCGGGAACATTCGATCCAATGACCCTTGGGCATCTTGATATCATGAAACGGGCATCGCGTCTGTGCGACACGCTTGTCGTCGGCGTGGCCAAAAATCGCGGTAAGAATCCGCTTTTTTCACTCGATGAGCGGGTCGAGATGGTGGAACATGTTGTTGCCCCCTTCCGGAAACGTATTGAAGTTGAAGTTAAGCCCTTTGAGGGCTTGCTGATTCACTTCGTTGAATCCTGCGGAGCGTCCATGATAGTCCGCGGCTTACGGGCAGTGTCCGATTTTGAATATGAGTTTCAGATGGCAGGGATGAACGATCGTCTGAATCCGGATATTGAAACGGTTTTTCTGATGGCAGACCCGCAGTTTCAGACTATCGCCTCGAGACTCGTCAAAGAGATCGCGCGGCTGGGTGGCAATGTAGAGCAGTTCGTGACTCCAGAAGTCGTGAAACGGTTGAAGGATAGATTTACATGAAGATGACACTTCGATTTGCAACCCTGTCGGTCCTGGCTATTGCTAGCCCAGCCTGTTCCAATGATGCCTCCCAGAGTTACGTTGACGGTATTGTTGCGGGCGAAGTAACCTTTCCAGAATCCGCGTGGCGAACTGTGGAGCCGGAAAACCTGATGCTGATCAACACGGCCTATGGCCAGATCGGTGTGGAGTTGTTTCCCGAGATTGCCCCGAAACATGTGGCTCAGATCAAACAGCTTGCGCGGGATGGTTTCTATGATGGTGTCGTGTTTCACCGCGTGATTGATGGGTTCATGAACCAGACGGGTGACGGGTCGAACGGGAATGGCACCGGTGACAGTGATCTCCCCAATATTGGAGCGGAATTCGATTTTCGCCGCGGCGAAGATATGGAGGTGACACTGGTTTCAGCTCGCGGCGGCGATGAAAGCCGCACGGTCATAGCGACCGGTTTCTACAAATCACTCCCCGTTGCGACGCAGCCGATCAGCCAAGCGATCCTGACTCGGGACGGAAAAGTTGCCGCCTATGGCCTTCATTGCTCAGGCGTCACCTCCATGGCTCGGACGTCTGACCCCAATAGTGCCAATTCTCAGTTCTTTCTCATGCGCGGCAAGGCCGAGCACCTCGATTCTCAATATTCGATTTGGGGCAACACTGTGATTGGGCGTAAGCATCTGACCTCATTTAAAGAAGGTGTCATAGGCCAGACTGAGGGGTTTGTGCCCGATCAGATGAACAGGGTACGGATCGCGGCTGATCTATCTGAGGCTAACCGTCCGACAGTGCAGGTCCTAGATGCAGCGTCTGATGCCTTCTCGAACTGGATTTTAACCCAAACCTATGACGATATCTGTGACATAAAGATTCCGTCTCGAACACTCTAAAATTCAAGGAATATGAATATAATGTCCGAAACACTTATCCTGACCGTCGATACACAAACGGGTGAAACTGGCGATGTGACCATCAAATTGCGTTCAGACCTGGCTCCGAAACATGTGGGGCAGATTACCGCATTGGTAAAAGACGGTTTCTATGACGGCCTGACTTTTCACCGAGTCATCGACGGATTCATGGCGCAGGGCGGTTGTCCGGATGGAACCGGTATGGGTGGCGCCAAGAAGCAGATCCCAGCTGAGTTTTCCAAGGAACCACATGTGCGCGGTGTGTGCTCAATGGCCCGCTCGTCCAATCCAAACTCGGCCTCAAGCCAATTCTTCATCTGCTTTGACGATGCACGCTTCCTCGATGGTCAATATACGGTCTGGGGCGAAGTCGAAGATGGTATGAATATGATCGACGCTCTGCCCAAAGGTGAGCCGCCAGGCCATCCGGGAAAAATCGTGAAGGCTGTGGCCGCCTAGCGACCCTCCATCCGACCGATGGACGTCTCTGATTTCGATTTCAATCTACCGGAGCGCGCGATTGCTCTTCGGCCTGCAGATCCGCGCGAAACCGCGCGGCTTTTGTGCGTGAGTGAGACTCTGTCTGATCACAGGGTGGAAGATCTGCTGGATATTCTTCAGCCAGGCGATCTTCTCATCCTCAATGACACAAAGGTCATCCCCGCCGCGCTGTCGGCAATCCGCCCTGCGCGTACCCGTGGCGTGGGCGGTGATGTATCGCTGACCATCAATCTACATAAGCGAACGGCGCCGGAGCGTTGGAGCGCTTTCATTCGCCCGACCAAACGTCTTCGCGTCGGGGATCAGGCCATAATTACTCCCGGGTTTGACGCCAGGGTTGCAGCGATAGGAGAGTGTGGTGACACAGAGCTGTCATTCAGCTTGAGCGGCGATGATCTTGATCTTGCCGTAGCAAAACACGGCCGGACACCTTTGCCGCCCTACATCGCTAAAAAACGTGACGCGGATGCGCGGGATGAAATGGATTATCAGACGATCTACGCCAAAGATCCCGGCAGCGTCGCCGCGCCTACGGCTGGGCTGCATTTCACTAAAGCACTGCTCGACAAGCTTGAGGTGCGCGGCATTGAGATCGCCATGCTGACATTGCATGTTGGCGCCGGGACCTTTCTGCCCGTCAAGACTGACCGGACCGAAAATCATGACATGCATAGCGAGTGGTTTGAAATCGGCCCCACGGCGAGTGAGAAAATCCTGCGAGCCAAATCCGACGGGCGGCGGGTTGTCGCCGTTGGAACCACGGCGCTCCGCGCATTGGAAGCCTCAGGCGGCAAGGTAAAATCCGGTGAAACCGATATCTTTATCACGCCGGGCTATGAATTTCGGATTGTCGACGGATTGATGACGAATTTTCACCTGCCGCGTTCAACACTGTTCATGCTTGTGAGTTCTCTGGCAGGTCTGAACAGGATGCAGGCCGCTTATCGCCATGCGATTAATACGGGATACCGGTTCTACTCCTATGGCGACAGCTCACTGATCTGGCGCGCCGCCTGATGGCTGTTTTCCCCTTTGACATTGATGCGTCCGAAGACAGAGCGCGAACGGGGACGTTAAGAACGCCGCGCGGAAACATTGCCACGCCGGCTTTCATGCCGGTTGGGACGGCGGCGACGGTCAAGGGCGTTTATATGGACCAGGTCCGGCAGACCGGAGCCGACATAATCCTTGGAAACACGTATCATTTGATGCTTCGTCCGGGTGCGGAGCGGATTGCACGTCATGGTGGGCTTCATAAGTTTTGCGGGTGGTCAGGTCCAATTCTGACGGATTCAGGTGGGTTTCAGGTCTGGTCACTTTCGAAACTGCGGAAGATGAGTGAGAAAGGGGTTGAGTTCCGCTCTCATATTGATGGCAGCAGACACATGCTGAGCCCTGAACGATCCATGGAGATTCAAGCGGAACAATTGGGCGCGGATATCGGCATGCAGTTTGATGAGTGCACACCGTTTCCAGTAACGCCGGAGCAAGCGCGAAGCTCGATGGAACTGTCCTTGCGCTGGGGGGAGCGGTCTCTGGCAGCCTTTGGGAGTCGTACTGATCAGACGCTCTTCGCGATTGTTCAAGGCTCGGTTTATGAGGATTTGCGTGCCGAGTCGGCACGACGCTTGATCGCTCTGGGCGGCTTTGGCGGTTATGCTATTGGTGGACTGGCCGTCGGCGAAGGGCACGACATAATGTGCGCGGTTCTCGATGTCACGACGTCGCATCTTCCGGAGGATCGCCCACGATACCTTATGGGCGTTGGCAAACCCATCGACATTGTTGAAGGTGTGTATCGCGGTGTCGACATGTTCGATTGTGTTATTCCGACCCGGTCCGGACGACATGGTCAGGTTTGGACAGATGCCGGCGCATATAATATCAAGCGCGCCGAATTTTCCGAGGATGAAAGCTCGCTCGATCCATCAATCGATTGCCCGGCATCGTATGATTATTCCAGAGCCTATGTGCATCATCTTATCCAATCCAAAGAGATGTTGGGACAGATGATTCTGTCCTGGCACAACATCGCCTATTTTGAAGACTTAATGGATCGAATCAGGTTCGCGATAAGTGCTGGAACTTTCTCGCAATTTGTTGCGGAATTTAGGGCTGCATGGGGTGAAAATCAAACGGGGAAACAGGTTGACGAGACATAAGCGCGCGCCTAGTTAGCGCTCGCTTTTGCAGCCCGGCTGAGTCCGCTGCTTTCAGTCTTTGTGGCAAGCGCCCATAGCTCAGTTGGTAGAGCGCCTCACTTTTAATGAGGATGTCCACGGTTCAAGTCCGTGTGGGCGTACCACAGATGTACTTTTTGCCGCATCATTGCCTACAATTGCGCGTATAGGTGGTGCAGAATTGCAACGTTTTGAGTGAAATAGCTCAAAAATTAGCTTTAAAACCAACAAGAGCGTTGGCATTTGGGAACTCTTTCGTGTAGACAACACATCCTAGTAGTCGGACTCAATTGGGTGCGTAAACCTAAATCAAACTAATGGCTTGGACCATTTACGGAGGAATATCATGAAGCATAGGCTTCTATTTGCGGCGGCTACCACAGCTCTGATGGCTGCGCCGACCCTGGCGTCGGCACAAGATAGTGGTGTCTACATTAAAGCGCAGGCTGGTTATGGGATCGTCAACGACGCCGACATTTCTTTGCAAAACGGAACCCCCAATGGTATCGCTGGTTACGTGTCAGGTGGGGGCACCCTCAACCTCGCTCTTGCGCTTGGCCTTGGCTATGATTTTGGCAACAATTGGCGCATCGAACTGGATGCGAGCACGTTTTCCAATGATCTCGGCGCTATTGGCGGACAACCTAACTCGGGAGCGAGCATTCATGTCAACACTCGGATGCTCAACGCTTTGTATGACTTTAGCGATTTCGGTCGTTGGGAGCCTTATGTTGGTGCTGGTATCGGTGTCGCTGAAGGAAATGTGTCGATTTCTGCTCAGGATTTCGTGAATGATCTCGGCAGTGTACTCGTTCGCAACCCGGCTTGTGCATCTCCAGCGGTTGGTGCTAGCACTGCACGTGCTTGTATCATCGATGATACAGACAAGAACCTAGCCTGGAACCTGATTGCTGGCTTGGGATATTCGATCACTGATAATCTGTCCTGGGACACGAATTATCGTTATGTGAACATGGGCAATGTCGACGTTGAAGGTACTTTCGTACAATCTAACGTTCCAAGCGTCGGCGGCTTGTTCAACACAGCGGCTTCATCTGTCGAAAACGTTTCGGCTCACATGCTGATGACTGGCTTACGCTATCGCTTTGGCGACAGCACACCGCCAGCCCCTGTCTATGTGCCTCCGCCGCCACCAAAGACTTACATGTGTGATGATGGTGTCACTGAAGTCACCGATATCGCGCTTTGTCCAGTCATGACAGTTGTCTGTTGGGATGGTGTGACTGAAGTTGAAGATCTCGGCCTTTGCCCACCTGAGCCTGTGATGGTCACATGTTCGGATGGTGTCACAATGGTTTCTGATCTGGCTTCTTGCCCAATCATTGCTCTCTGCCCGGAGCAGCTCCGTCAAGAATTAATCTACTATGAATTCGACAAGAGTCAGTCTGCTGAGACACGTAACACGATCAACCGCATTCTGGATGTTGGTCAGTTCTGTAACATCGACAGCGTCCGCGTTGTTGGCCATACCGATACATCGGGTTCTGCAGCCTACAATATGAACCTTTCAGATCGCCGTGCGACTGACGCACGCGAAGAGCTTGTTCGTCAGGGCATTGATGCCGCGATGATCTCGTCCGAAGGTAAGGGTGAAACCGAACCAATCGTACAAACAGGTGATGGTGTCCGCGAACGCCTGAACCGTCGTACGGAACTTCTGATCACTCTGTCCGAAGTCGGTACAGCGATGATGAGCAACTAAGCTCTTTCGGTACATTTGAATATGAAGTCCGGCTTTTTAGCCGGACTTTTTTTGCCTGAATGTCTAGGTCGTAGAGAAGCATTAATCATTTGAGCCAGATTTTGATAGCTGCGATATAGACGAAGCCCATATAGTTTTGGATATGCTTGTCATATCGCGTAGCCACACGCCGGAACTGTTTGAGATAGCCAAAGAAACGCTCGACAATATTACGTTCCTTATACAAAGCCATATCAGTTTGCCTTGGCTTGCGCGCATTTTTCGGGACGGAATAACGGGCATAGCCCCGCTCTCATTCACCGCGTCTATAACGCACCGGCCATCATAGCCCTTATCCGCCAAGACATGATCCGCCTTAAACCCTGCCAATAAGGCGGCGGCTTGCGTCATTTCGCTACAGTGCCCACCCGTTGCTATCAGGCGCAGAGGTAAACCCAATGCATCTGTCAGCCCATGTATTTTGTCGTCAGGCCGCCCTTGGAACGTCCCCCCCCCTGGAACGCCCCAATGCATGGGCATCAGGCCCCCTTTTTTATGCCGCGCCCCAGCCGATTGGGCATGCGCCCGCACAATTGTGGCATCCATCATCAGCCACTCTTGATCAGCGTGAGTGCGCAAGGCCTTAAAGACATCTTCTAAAACCCCGGCCTCAACCCAGAGATAATAACGCCGTTTGACACTGTCAAAACGCCCGAACCGTTCGGGTAAATCGCGCCAACGCCCGCCCGAACGGGCCATCCACAACAAAGCATCAATGAAAAGCCTGTTATTGGCGTTGCGACCCGGTTTCCCTGTGCTCCCATAAGGCAAATAAGGCTTTAAACGGCTCCATTGTTCATCCGTAAGTTCCTGATAACCAGACATATGTGCGCTCCTGACAAAAATGAAGGAACATGGAGGCCTCTAAGAACCATGCATTTTGTTGTGTGATCTGATTTACTGGTTTTGGGAGGGTTTTATGATGCACGCGCCTGGATTGTTTGACTTGTCGGATCATCTTGCTCGCTTATCGGCGACAGGTGATCCGCTTGAAGCGCTAGAGCGTCATGTGGACTTTGAGGCTTTCCGAACTGTTCTGATGGAAGCCCTTTGTTATGGGGTTCGCGCCAAGGGCGGTCGGCCACCCTATGATCCGGTCACGATGTTCAAGGTGCTTGTTCTGGCGTCGATGCACAATCTGAGTGATGAACGGATGGAATTTCTGATCCGGGATCGTTTAAGTTGGCTGCGGTTTCTGAGGTTTCAGATCGGTGAACCGACCCCGGACCAAAAGACGATTTGGCTGTTCCGTGAAAAGCTGACCCAGTCTGGTGCTTTCAAATCTCTGTTTGCCGCTTTTGAAGAGCAACTCTGCAAGCGCGGCTACAAACCCACGGGAGGTCAGATCGTGGATGCCACTTTGGTGTCAGCGCCGCGCCAACGGATGAGGAAAGAAGAGAAAGAGCGGGCCAGGGCGGGTGAAAGCGCGTCCGCTATCTGGCCTGATGATCCTGCCAGGGCCGCACAGAAAGACACCGACGCACGAGCGGTGGTCAGCTATTCTAGGGCGCGAAAGACCGCAGAAGGGGAACAGGACGCAGGCCTTGTCGACATTTCCATCCCTCACTTTGGGTACAAGAACCATATCAGTATTGACCGGAAATGGCGCTTTGTCCGGGGAGAGACCTGTACCCATGCGGCCCGCTATGATGGGCACGAACTGGCATCGGTTCTGGATGCCACCAACAGCTCAAAGTCTGTTTGGGCGGACACAGCTTATCGCTCAGCCAGAAACGAAGCCTGGCTGAAAGCGCAGGGCTATCGTTCAAACATCCATCGAAAGAAGCCCCGCGGTAAACCGATGGCAAAGCACATTCGGCGCGGCAATGCGACCCGCTCCTCCATCCGTGCCTGTGTTGAGCATGTGTTCGGATATGAGAAAGGGCCGATGGCGATCACGATCCGCTCAATCGGCCAGGCGCTCAATCGGCTAGGGCCGCTGGCCGGATCACCATGGCCAAGCTAAGCTACAACTTCCGCTGCCTCGTTTTCCATGAGCGACGACAGCCCATAGCCTGATTCTGTTCAAAATCCGGATCCCCCCGCTTATGCGGGCCAAAATCATGCCAAAATACGCCTGTGGACACGCATTCGTCACTCTATGAAGCCTGACCTGAGAGCCGACTATAAAATTCGCCTCTATACTGGCCCCAAAACCCGTTCTTCGAGGTGTCCAGATTATAGAAAATAAAAGTTAATTCTTCTCTACGATCTGGGCATGATGGGCTTGAAAGAAACTCATCCGAATGATCCAAGCCTAATGTAAGAGCGTATCTCAATTTATATCCCAAAAAATGTAATGCTCCCAGAGCCGGTTTCACACAGCCACAGGATGTCACGGCAGGCGGACAGGGTGCGCCCTGGCTCCCATCTACATAAGGCGTTGGTGTGAATATTATGCGAGATTGGCCGGGGTCACAGCGGTCCTCAATCTGGGCGGAGTGGGTAATGTATGCTTGTCGATAGAGAGGCTCTCCTGGCAACGGATACGGGTCCTGCCAATGGTCCACTCGACAGTTTTCTGGAGCAGAGAGGATGTGGTCTGGACTTTGGCGGATCTGTGTCCGAGGCAGTGCGGTTTTAATGGGTCGTCACAATACTGTGCGCGTTCATCGCGCCTCGGCCGCTCGTACGATCAGGCAAATGGGCCATTGTCCGGACCGGGTAATCATCTTTGGAGGCGGACGACGCAACGCACGATCATGACCATGCTGGAGCTGGGGTGTTCGATCCAACCTGCTGAGGCGTTCGATTAGGACGGTGATGCCATCGAAGCACAGGCGTTTGCCATCTCGCTGTTCAGGTGATACTCGGACTGCCGAATAGCTTTCCGAAGACGACCGTTGGAGGTCAGATTGTTTATCCTTCGAGTAACCGGGGCTCGTGCGGCGGAGAATAGCTCGGATATAGATGGACATTGAGATAGTCTTCAATCACGTCCATTGTCTCTTCCAGATGCTCAGTATAGAAATGGTCGGCACCCTCAATCTTGTGTGTGCTGATGATATGACCCTTCTGAACCCGGATCTTTTCAGCCACGCGGTCAACATCGTCGGCGGGGACAATTGGGTCTTCGCTGCCATAGGTAATCAGGCCTGAGGCTGGGCACGGTGCCAGAAAGCTGAAATCATAGGTGTTAGTTGGCAGACTCATCGAAATGAAACCTGCGATTTCAGGGCGCCGCATCAGTAGCTGCATACCGATCCAGGCACCGAAACTATAGCCGGACACCCAGGAAAACGGTGCATTCTGATTGAAGCTCTGCATCCAGTCGAGCGCATAGGCCGCGTCCTGCAGCTCACCCTGACCATTATCGTATGTGCCCATTGATCGGCCAATGCCGCGAAAGTTAAAGCGTAGGACGGAGAAACCGCGGCGCCTATATTGCTCATACATGGCGACAGGGATGCGGTGATCCATGTGGCCGCCTGCTTTGGGGTGAGGTGACAGAATCAGGGCGCAGGGAGCGGCGGCATTGTCGGCTGGATGATAACGACCTTCGAGACGGCCTTCAGGACCGGCAAAAATGACTTCAGGCATAGAGGGCGGGCTCTCGGAGCTATGCGCAAATGCCGCTGCGGTTTTGCGCTTGTTATTCTTGACTAAATTGGTCGGAAATCATAGATCCCCGCTTCAATCGCATTCCGGCCAACCCTACCAAGTGCGCCGTCGATTTGCAAAATAAATGGCAGTTGAGACAGGATAGGCGTGAAACTCAGCGCAAAAGGACGAACAGCTGTAACGGCTGTGGCTGATTTAGCTGCCCAAACCGCTATTGGCGGTCCGGGTGCGCGTGTGCGCATTAACGAGATCAGTGAGCGTCAAGGCCTGAGTCAGCCCTTCCTTGAACAGGTTTTCTCGGATCTGCGCCGCGCGGGTCTGGTCGATGGCAAGCGAGGGCCAACGGGCGGTTACGCTCTGACTCGGCCTGCGGACCAGATGCCGATCTCCGACATTATTTCGGCTGTAGAAGAAGAAGTCCGTGCCCATGGCTGCCACCCGGAACAGGCGCTTGGCTGCACGGGCCGCACGGCGAAATGTCTGACCCATAGTCTATGGGGTGCGCTTGAAAACCATATTGGTGGGTTTTTGAACACTGTGACGGTTCAGATGGTTGTCGATGGGGAGATCCCGCGATGAGCCGCAAAAATCAAATAAGTGTGTATCTCGATCATAACGCGACCAGCCCGGCACCGCAGTCTGTTATTGATGCCGTCGCTCACGCTATGACGGTTGTTGGTAATGCGTCTTCGCAGCACGCGCATGGCCGTACTACAACCAGTCTCGTCGCGGAAGCGCGTGAGGCTGTCGGCATGGCCATGGGTCAATGCGCGCAGGACGTCATCTTTACTGGCTCTGGTACGGAATCTCTGAACACGGCGATCCACTCAGCCGTGGAGAGCGGATGCAAACATCTGCTCGTCTCCTCGCTCGATCACCCCGCGACCATCATGGCCGCCGAAGTCAGCGGGTCTCGCGTCACTTTATTGCCCGCCACCTCGTCAGGGCAGACGGATATGGAAGCGCTCGCCGCGATTCTTTCTGACTGGGACGCGGTTGATGGGCGACCTTTCTTATCTCTGGTTGCGGCCAATAGCGAAACGGGCGTCATTCAGGATACGGACCGCGCCATTGACCTTGTGCAGGATGCGGGCGGGCTGGTTCTGATCGATGCGGTTCAGGTGCTGGGTAAATATTCCATGAGCTACCCGGCTGACTATGTGGCGGTCTCTGCGCACAAAATTGGCGGGCCGCAGGGCGTCGGGGCACTCTATGTCTCGCCCGAGGCTCCATTCACTCCGTTAATACGCGGCGGGGGGCAGGAACGCCGCCGCCGGGCTGGCACATTGAATGTTCCGGGAATTGCGGGATTTGGCGCGGCTGTCCGCGAACTCGATAATCGTTTCAGAGGTTTATCTGAATTGCGTGATGCGCTGGCGGCAGAGCTCCATGCGGTTGACCCAGCCACAGTCATCTTTGGTGAGGGTGAAAACCGCTTGCCCAATACATTATTTTTCTCTGCGCCGGGCCTGCGCGCGATGACGGCGATGATGGCGTTAGACTTGGCCGGGCTCAGCGTTAGCACTGGCACGGCCTGTTCCAGCGGAAAGGTCGGAGAAAGCCGCGCTCTTTTCGCTATGGGCCGCATAGGAGATGTGCTGTCCGGCGCGATCCGGGTCAGCTTTGGTCCCGGCAACACAATGGATGACGTGCAAGCGTTTTCAGAGGCGTGGTCAAACCTGTATAAGGCTCAAAAGGCCGCATGATGAATGATTTAAATGTCAAAGATGGCATCGAAGCCGAAACCGTGGAGGGCGTGCGTGCGCTCGAAGCGGACAAATACAAATACGGCTTTGATTCCGATATCGAGCAAGAGTTTGCGCCCAAAGGGCTGAATGAGGATATTGTTCGTTTCATTTCCACCAAGAAGGATGAGCCGGAATGGCTTCTGGAATGGCGATTGGAAGCCTATCGGCGCTGGTTGACCTTGGAAGAGCCGACATGGGCGATGGTGGACTATCCTGATATCGATTTTCAGGACATGTATTACTACGCATCGCCAGTGAAAAAGAAAGAGTTGGAATCGCTGGACGAAGTCGATCCGGAAATCCTCGAAGTCTATAATAAACTCGGTATCTCTCTGAAAGAACAAGAGGTTCTGGCGGGCGTCAAAGGTGCGCCGAAAGTGGCGGTGGACGCTGTGTTCGACTCTGTGTCTGTGGTCACGACGTTCAAGAAAGAACTCGCCAAGCACGGCGTTATCTTCTGTTCCTTCAGCGAAGCGGTGAAAGACCATCCCGAACTGGTTCGCAAATATATGGGCTCGGTTGTGCCTGTGGCAGACAATTACTATGCGACGCTCAATAATGCCGTCTTTTCAGATGGCTCATTTGTTTACATCCCGCCCGGTGTGCGATGCCCGATGGAACTGTCGACCTATTTTCGCATGAATGCGCAAGGCACGGGTCAGTTTGAACGCACACTGATTATTGCAGATGAGGGCAGCTACGTCTCCTATCTGGAAGGTTGCACGGCCCCGATGCGCGATGAGAACCAGCTTCACGCCGCAATTGTCGAGATTGTCGTGCTGAAAGATGCTGAAGTGAAATACTCCACGGTGCAGAACTGGTGGCCGGGCGATAAGGACGGCAATGGCGGGGTCTATAATTTCGTGACCAAGCGCGCCGATTGCCGCGGAACGAACTCCGAAGTCAGTTGGACACAGGTTGAAACCGGCTCTGCCGTGACGTGGAAATATCCGAGCTGCATCCTGCGCGGCGATCATAGCCAGGGCGAGTTCTATTCCATCGCCATCACCAATGGTCATCAGCAAGCCGACACTGGCACCAAGATGATTCATCTGGGCAAGGATACGAAATCGCGGGTGATTTCCAAGGGAATCAGCGCGGGTCAGTCCAATTCGACCTATCGGGGTCTTGTGTCGGCTCACCGCAAAGCGACAAGATCGCGGAACTTCACCCAGTGCGACAGCCTGTTAATCGGAGATCAGTGCGGCGCCCACACCGTGCCTTATATCGAATCCGGGACACGGACCGCGCAATTCGAGCATGAAGCGACGACCTCCAAACTTTCCGATGATCAGCTGTTCTACTGCCGTCAGCGCGGCCTGTCCGAGGAGGATGCGGTAGCTCTATTAGTCAACGGTTTCTGTCGGGATGTGCTCCAGAAACTACCGATGGAATTTGCGGTTGAAGCGCAGAAACTGGTCGCGATCTCGCTCGAAGGAAGCGTCGGTTGATGCCTGAGTCGCGCAGCCGAAAAAGACTGATCTGGATCATCGGTGTCGTCGGCCTCGGCGTGATTGCGGCCATGATTACTGTGAAAATTTGGTTTGCTGAGACGGACTTTATGCCGAGTGATACGGCAGTCACTGAGGTCATGGAGCCGCTTGATCCTGAAGAACAGATTGTCCGCGACATGGTTGCGCCGGTCGTGCCCGAAACATCGGTCATGCCGACAAGATTTCCGGCTTTGAACCCGGGCGATTACTCGCGCGAAATGGCCTGCTTCGTTCCGATTGAGGTCGGTATGTCGCGCTATGCCGTGAAAGACGAATTACTTCTCTACTATAACTCCGAAGCTCGGTCCGGGTCCAAAGTCAGTGCGACCGAGTGCAATGTACACGGGGATGTGATTTTCGTTATCCACCGCAGCGGTCTGAAAGACGCCTCGCTTGCTGCCGAGGAACCCTTCGCCCGTTTCGCAGATGACGCGCTGGTCGATTTTGGAACGCGCATCCAGTGCCGCCGTGATGATACAACTAAGGACTGGACAACGGAACTCTGTTCTTAGGATCAGAATTATGACCAAAGTCAAATCCAAACCAAAGCCTACGCTGAAACCACGGCGTCAACTCATCACGCTGAGCGAGGGTGAGAAGACTTACAGCATGAGTCGGGCTGTCGTGCAGGGTGATTGGTGTTTCGTGTCCGGTACGGTCGGTTATGATTATTCGACCGGCGATCTGCCCGAAGATCCGGCGCAGCAGGCGATGAACACGTTTGCGAATATTCAGGCAGCGCTCAAGACGGGCGGATTTGAACTCGGGCATACGATCCGAGTTCAATATACGCTAACCGACCGCGCGTATATGAACGCGGTTCTACCGGTCATCCGCCAGCATTACGGCAACATCCTGCCCGCCGCGACGATGATCATCGCCGATCTAGTGGACGAACGAATGAAAGTGGAAATCGAAGTCACGGCTTACAAGGGATAAGACCCAATTCGTCATTGCCGGGACAAGCCCGATAATGACGAGAGGAGAGATAATGATCCAGACAATCAACATATCCGAGAAGTTCGATCTGGTTACCGAACATTTCCGTCCGAAAACGGTCGCGGAACTGAACGGCCAGACGTTCCAGCTCGCCAAGATTAAGGGCGACTATCCCTGGCACGCCCATCCGAATGAGGACGAAATGTTCTTCTGCTGGAAGGGCGTCTTCACGTTGGACGTGGAGCGTCCACGCTCTGTCTGGGGAACGGAGAAGAGTGAGGTACCGGAATCACCAGCGATTTCGGATGGAACTGAACCTAAAGATTTCTACTCAGTCGTGGTCGGCGAGGGTGAATGCATCGTCGTCCCTAAAGGCACCCGTCACCGCCCGCGTGCGGAAGAGGAATGCTGGATTTTCCTGATTGAACCTGTCGGGACCAAGAATAGCGGAGAAACCGTCGTGGACGCAAAATATGACGCGCCTGTCGGGGCGTGGGTGTGATTGGATGAGAAAGACAATAATGCTTGAAATAACGAACCTCACAGTGATCGTCGATGACGGGAACAAGACCATTCTTCACGACCTGTCGCTGTCCGTCCCGGCGGGTGAAGTGCATGCGATTATGGGGCCTAATGGGGCCGGGAAATCGACCCTGTCCTATGTGCTGACCGGGCGTGACGGCTATGATGTGACGGACGGCTCCGTGACCTTGTATGGCCCCGATGGCACATCCATGGACTTGCTGGAGATGGAACCGGAAGAGCGGGCCGCTGCGGGCTTGTTCCTGTCGTTTCAATATCCACTGGAAATCCCCGGTGTGCCGACACTGACCTTTCTACGCACAGCCATGAACGCGCAGCGCAAGACGCGCGGTGAAGATGAGATCAGCGCGCCGGACTTCATGAAACGCGCGCGCGATGTCGCCAAGTCTCTCAAGATCGCGTCGGAGATGCTCCGCCGCCCGCTCAATGTCGGCTTTTCCGGCGGTGAGAAGAAGCGGATGGAAATCTTTCAGATGATGATGCTCGAGCCGCGCTTTCTCGTGATGGATGAAACAGATTCTGGATTGGACGTCGATGCGTTGCGCATTGTCGCTGATGGTGTGAATGCGCTGCGGTCACCGGATCGCGGCATGCTCATCATCACCCACTATCAACGCCTACTGGACTATATTGTCCCGGATCAGGTGCACGTATTAGCGGGCGGCAAGATTGCGGCCAGCGGCGAGGCGGGTTTCGCCAAAACCCTCGAAAAAGAGGGCTATGACGCTTATGTATGATGTCATTGCCCATCTGCCGCACCGCGGTCTG
Source organism: Litorimonas sp. (assembly GCA_965205225.1). Classification (GTDB taxonomy): domain Bacteria; phylum Pseudomonadota; class Alphaproteobacteria; order Caulobacterales; family Maricaulaceae; genus Litorimonas. The sequence goes on along the minus strand of CBDBFZ010000003.1, from coordinate 1,625,099 downwards.
GAAGCGTGGAAATGGTCAGATCTGAAATCCACCGTCGAAGCGCGTGAACCTGAGGGCTTATCCGGTCCGCTGCGTCCTGGTCTATCAAGCCTCGACGGGCTTGAGATTGCTGAGGCCTCTCCCGCAGAAGGATCTGACCCGATGACTAAAATGGCGTCGATCCTGTCGAATGGCACCACAAAAATCACAGTGCCGGATGGGGCGAAGTTCGATCAACCTCTGGTCCTGCGCGACTTGCGTCAGGGCAACGCCCAGATCGTGATTCAAGTCGGCAAGGGCGCGTCACTGTCCGTTGTCGAACATCATGAAAGCGAGGCTGGCTTCGTCAATCTCGACCTGCGCTACGTGGTCGGCGAGGGCGGATCGCTGACACGAACCCTTATCTCGCAGGATGACGCAGACGTCGTTCGCTATGCCCGGGCGCATGTGACGCTCTGGGACGACGCACGCTTCAGCCAGACGCTGCTGACCTTTGGTGGAGCGTTTACGCGGTTCGAGACACGTTTAACCTGTATGGGCGCCGTCGAAGTCGAGATGTCGGGAGCCTATCTGCTGGACGGCAATCGCCACGCCGACATCACCAACTATGTCGATTTCGCCGTGCCGGGATCAACGGTTCGTGACACGGTGGCCGGTGTGGTCACGAACAAATCGCGCGGCGTGTTTCAGGGCAAGTTTCACGTTCGCCGCCTGGCACAGCAGACGGACGCAGGAATGCGGCATGACGCGCTGATGTTGTCCGACAAAGCCAGGATCAACGCCAAGCCAGAGCTGGAAATCTATGCGGATGACGTCGAATGCGCGCATGGCAATACGATCGGCCAACTGGACGAGCAATCGCTCTTCTATATGCGGCAGCGTGGAATTCCTGAAGGGCAGGCCCGTGCCATGCTAATCGAAGCCTTCATCGCTGCCCGGCTGAGTGAGGATGAAAATATGCTGGCGCTGGTGCGCACGTGGCTGGAGAGCTAGTCATGAGTCTGGCCAGCGCCGCTGCCGTCGCCGCGATCCTTTTGCTCATCGCGGTGCAAATTCAGCGCCGTACGGAGCAGGAGGATCCGCTGCTCGGCTGGATTGTCAAAATCCTAGTTGTCACCGTGATCGCACTGGTTGCGGCCTATCTTTATCAGCGGCTCGCCCCATGAATGCGTTTGACGTCCACGCCATCCGTAGCCAGTTCCCTATTCTGGCACGTGAGGTGAACGGCTATCCGCTGGCCTATCTCGATAATGCCGCCTCCGCGCAGAAGCCAGAAGCTGTCATCGAGGCCATGGCCGGGCAGATGCGCAGCAGCTTCGCCAATGTGCATCGCGGGCTACACACCATGGTCAATGAGACAACAGATGCGTTTGAAGCGGCGCGCAGCCGGGTCGCCACCTTCCTGAAGGTTCCATCGCCTGACAATATCGTGTTCACACGCGGCGCGACGGAAGCGCTCAACCTCTGCGCCTACGGTCTGGCCCATATGATTGAGCCGGGTGATGAAATCGTCATCACGCAGATGGAACACCATTCCAACATCGTGCCGTGGCACTTTCTGCGGGAACGCTACGGGGCTGTGCTAAAATTTATCCATGTGCTGCCTGACGGCACACTTGACATGAAAATGTTCCAGGAAACTATTGGTTTTAAAACGAAAATTGTTTCCATCATTCACATGTCCAACGTACTCGGTACGATCAATCCTATTGCTGAAATCGCTCGCTGGGCCAAGGCGGCAGGCGCGGTCATGATTGTAGACGGCACTCAGGCCGCCGTGCACATCAATGTCGATGTGCAGGCGCTCGGTGTCGATTTATTCGCCATGACCGGACACAAGCTCTACGGCCCGACAGCCATCGGTGCGCTCTACGGGACCACTGACATTTTTGAGCGCATGCAACCCTTTAATGGTGGCGGCGAGATGATCGAAGACGTCTATATGGACCGGATCACCTATGCGGACGCGCCCGCCAAGTTCGAGGCAGGAACGCCGCCGATCCTGGAAGCGATTGGCCTCGGCGCGGCGATTGACTGGTATTCGCAATATGACATGGGCGATGTGCATCTGCACGAAATGGCCTGTTATCGTGCGGCGCGGGACGGATTACGGGATCTGAACAGTGTTCGAATTTTCGGCGAAACAGCCGATAAAGGTCCTGTTCTGACCTTCAATCTCGAAGGCGCTCACGCCCATGACGTGGCGCAGATTATGGACAAATACGGGGTCGCCGTTCGCGCCGGACAACACTGTACCCAACCGCTCATGGACGCCTTTGGTGTACATTCCACCGTACGGGCCAGCTTTGGTGTCTATAATACGCTGGAGGAAGCCAACCGTTTCGTTGCTGCGGTTAAAAAGGCTGTGGTCTTTCTCGGATGAGGGAGACGTACTATATGGAAAGCAGGTGGACGATTTAACTGCAAGAGAACGCCGTGCGGAAGCACTGGCCAATGCGCAGATCCCCGGCCTTGCGGCGGCAGAGACTGACAGCTTATCTGCGCTTGCTCCTGGGCCTGTTCCTGGGCCTGTTCCTGCGCGGGACAAATCGGTCGTGGTTGCCGAAACGCGCGACGTCATGGATATCTCAGACGCGCCATTAGACCCACCGACCGATGCCGAAATTGCGCGGATTACCTATGATGTCGTTGTCGAGTTGAAGTCTGTCTATGACCCTGAAATTCCGACTGATATTTATGAGCTGGGCCTTATCTACAAGGTCGAGTTGGAAGATGACCGAACGCTTTTGATCGATATGACTCTGACGGCGCCGGGCTGCCCGGTGGCGGGCGAAATGCCGATTTGGGTGCAGGAAGCCTGTCAGCGCGTGGACGGCATTCGCCGCGTTGAAGTCTCGATGGTCTTTGATCCACCCTGGACGCCTGACCGGATGAGTGAGGAGGCTCGCCTGGAGCTGAACATGCTATGACCGAGACCCTGACCAAAACTCGACGCCCACGTCCCAAACTCGTTACGCTGACGGATGCCGCCGCCGAACAGGTCCACAATATTTTGGATGAACGTGGTGAGGGCTATCTTCGTGTTGGGGTCAAGAATGGCGGCTGTGCTGGCATGGAATATATGATGGACTATGTGTCCGAACCGGAGCGTTTCGACGCAGTAGTCGAGGATAATGGCGTCAAAATCATCGTCGATGCCAAGGCTGTATTGTTCATCCTTGGCGCCGTGATTGATCACGAGACCACGCTTTTGCACAGCAAGTTTATATTCAGGAACCCGAACCAGACGGATGCCTGTGGTTGCGGTGAGAGCGTGACGATTGTGCCCGCTACGGCCTAGGCCCCGGTTGCGACCAGCGACTCCGACACAAGCTGGGTCAGCCCCCTGTTCATTGGCCAGATCTGACTGGCCGGATGAAAAATGTTATTTCGAATGACCGGGAAAACGGAATTTTGCGATTGATAGAACGGCGTGAACAGGCGTGAAATCATTTGATAAAAGCGAACATGATACCGACGCCTTTCTGCATATCGTGCCAAAGCCTCATGGATAGAATTTTGATTTAACGCTTTTCAGCCCAGCACAGTCGCGTCCAGGAGGACCATATTGGCCTTCCTTGGCCCAGTAGCCCCATAAAATACCTCGAAAAACACAGTGAGGAGCAAGAAGACCAAAACATACCTAACCAAACATTATTCCGTCAGGTGGTGGGTTCGCCATAATCGCTGCTTGAAGCGACTGCGCCCTTTGTCTAAAGGGCGCGCGCATTGGATGCCGCCTTAGCTCAGTAGGTTAGAGCGCTTGCTTGTGGCGCAAGAGGCCCCTGGTTCGAATCCAGGAGGCGGTACCATTCATCCCAAACCAAACTATTTCGTAATGGGTGATTAACCCTGCCACTCTAGCTTTGTGTCAAATCCGTTCGGAGGCGCAGTGTGGCGTTGGGCCCATATAGACTTGATTGAGAAAGCGGTTACCAGCCTGCTTGGTAAGACGCGCCCTTGCAACGCTGGCGATCGGCAGATTGGTTCGAGATGCGGCGTTATCGGATGCCGAAAAAGATTAGTGTGTTAGATTTTCGACATGTTGTCCCGAGACGTTGCCGAAAAAGTGCGTCGTGCGCTTGCCGTTACATTAAGGCTGTCGAAGAACCTGCCCAGATTGAGCGACCAGGTCTTTCAGAACGGGTCAGTCACGCCGTTATTAGTTTCGGGTGCTCGGACCGTGGTCGCAACACTGGCCGCCGATGCAGGACATCTGGTTGAGCTTGCAAAACAGGATGAACTTGATAAGGCTGGCGGCTTTGTGCCGTTAGGATATGCCTCAGAATCTCGCGGCGCAGTTGAGTGACCTGCAAATAGCGAAGGTCGATAAAGTTATGAAACCAGAAACCTTAGAACATGCACGCATAGCCTCTGATAGGGGTGCGCGTAACTGGGCCAGCTGGGCGTCTGCGGTGCGCTCGCTGCATATGTCACACCCCTCGCCAATTCGGGAAAGCGTACCGGCTCAGCTATTGCGCGGGTAGCTGGGCAGGGTAACTGGCGGTTTGCCCAAACGGCATTGGTGCAAAGGGTAGGAATTTCCGCAACGAAAGCTGGCATGATCGTCCTTGATTCCAGACCGTTCACTCTCTCGGCTCTGCTAAACCGATCCGGTTTGAGTGCAGCTGAACGTGAGTTGGTAATGGCCAGCGCCGCTGCGTTTCGAAATATTGAACGAAGCTGCGGGCGCATCAATATCCCGAGCAAAGTTCCAGCGGCTCATGAGTGATCGTGTGGCGACTCATCCGGCCGCAGATATCCACGATGAGCTCTGGATGGATTGGCTCGATGAGGGGCTTGGACCCCAGGCGATTTAAGTCGCGAACTGTTCGCGTAAAATCCTCTCATCCAAACCATGATCGGCATCGAATAAGAGTGTTATACGCGTCCCGTGATCCTGTTCGATATCGACTCGTGTAACGCGCCGGAGTTCCTGATTGTCAGCAACTGCAGAAACTGGCCGACGTTCCGGATCTATCACTTCCAGCCTGACTTTTGCGGAATTTGGCAGCAGTGCACCGCGCCAGCGACGCGGGCGGAAGGCGCTAATAGGTGTGAGAGCCAGAATGTCGGCCCCCAGAGGGATAACGGGCCCATGTGCCGACAGATTATAGGCCGTTGACCCTGCCGGCGTCGCGAGCAGCACACCATCAGCTATCAGATGATCCAGACGAACCTGACCGTCGACAAATATCCTGATATGAGCGGCTTGCTGCGTTTGCCGGAAGAGAGACACTTCGTTGAAAGCAAGTTCAGAAACAGTTCCGCCGATGGCCGTCGCGTCCATCTGCAATGGCGAAACCGTTGAGTGTTTGGCTTGGCGAATCCGGTCCGGCAGATCTTCCATATCCATTCGGTTCACGAGAAAACCGATGGTACCGCGATTAATGCCAAAAACAGGCAAGCCCCGTTTGACCAGTGAGGTATAGCGGCGTAGCGTTTTCAGCATGAAACCATCGCCGCCGATCGGGACGATCACATCGGCATCCCCAGCATCGACATTTCCGTACCGCGCCACGAACCCATCCATGGCGGCTTTGGCTCCGGGTTTCTGGCTCGCATTAAAGGCGATTTTCATGAAAGGCGGATCCTTGCAGTCGTGACTGGCGAGATGATAGACTCGCAGCGCTATAGCATTTGACTTGCATAAGGCGAGATGAATATGATTATTACGTGTTAGGTATAAAAATACAATATAAAGTTTAATTCTACTTCTGGCATTCCTGCCAGAGGTTTCGAAGTCGTCCTCCGTGCTACCGAATTTTGAGCCGAGCCTCTATGAGCGGTTCGCAATCGCCCGGCAGAGACAATGGGAGGTAGAGGCGAGCGCCGTTTATCGTACCCGAAAGCGCGATTTCATCGAAATCGGGTATGCAGTTGTTGTTACTGGCGAAAGCACTGTGCTCGAAACTAGCGTAAAGATCGGGTATTGGCGGAAGTTTTAGTTGCTGGTTTCAGCGCGCAGATACGCAACCAGTGCGGCCTGATCTTCAGCTTTGCGGACACCAACAAAGCTCATACGATTGTCCTGTATATAGGCGTCGGGTTTCTCAATATAAGCCGTGAGCGTTTCGTCACTCCAGATAATCTCAGATCCGGCCATAGCTTTGGAATAGTTGAAATCTTCACGCGTACCAGCAGTTCGCCCGAAAACACCCCATAGATTTGGTCCAACCTTATGAGGACCATCTTGCTCAAGTGTGTGACAGGCCTGGCATCGCTTATACAGGATTGCGCCGCGTTCCATTGACGTCATTGACTTTATCGTCTGAGAGACCGGAGTCGAAGCTGTTGGCGTTGGCGCGGAATTAGTTGGCTGCGTTGTTGTATCTGCCCCACCACCGCAAGCGGCAAGGGCAAGGGCGGTGAGACCAAGAAAACATGAACGCGACATAGGGCCATCTATGCGCACACATGACGTTTCGCAACGTGATATGTGTCAATTTTTTACTATGGAGCGGACCGGCGAACATGTCATAACCGCGATGCATATTTTGGAGCCCCCAATGAGTTTCACACCGCCCGTCAATGCGATCAGTTACCTTTTGCGTCATGGTGTCGATTTCGATGCCATTGGCCAGTCTAGCGCGTTTGGGGAAACATCACCTGAGCTTCTTGACGCTATCCTGAGCGGTGCTGCGGATTTCGCGCGTGATGTACTGGCCCCGACAAATTTGGACGGTGACCAGTCACCTGCGACGCTAGACTGGATCGATGTTACTGCGTCACCAGGGTTCAAACAGGCCTATCATCAATTCGTCAAAGGCGCGTGGCAGACGGTCGCCATGCCGAGCGAAATCGGCGGTATGGGCCTTCCCAGTGCTGTGAGCGTGGCGACGAATGAAATGCTTTATGCCGCCAATATGGCGCTGGGCCTTTGTCCGATGCTGACCAGCTCTGCGGTGAAAGCGATTGATGCCCACGCCAATGACACGCTCAAATCCGCCTACCTGCCGAAAATGATGACTGGTGAGTGGACAGGTGCAATGTGCCTGACCGAGTCACAGGCAGGTTCTGACCTCGGTCCAATCCGGACCAAAGCCGAAGACAGGGGTGACGGCACCTACGCGATTACGGGACAGAAAATTTACATCACATGGGGCGATCACAACTGCGCCGAGAACATCATCCATCTTGTCCTGGCACGCTTGCCAGACAGTCCTGCTGGATCACGTGGGATCTCTCTGTTTCTATGTCCGAAATATCATGTCAACGACGATAGAAGCCTTGGAAACCGCAATAATTTCAAGCCAATAGGGCTAGAACATAAACTAGGTATTCATGGCAGCCCAACATGCGTAATGGAGTTTAACGGGGCGACGGGTTATCTGGTAGGTGAGGTCAATCGCGGTCTCGCCTGCATGTTCACAATGATGAATGAAGCACGTCTATTCGTCGGCGTTCAGGGTGTTGCTATCGGGGAACGCGCTTATCAGGCAGCGCTCGATTATGCGCAGGAGCGAGTTCAGGGCATTCCGCCAGGAAAAGATCCGGGCACAGCAATTATCGACCATCCTGACGTGCGCCGTATGTTGGTCGACATGAAAGCCAAGCTGATGGGGGCGCGGACAATATGCCTTGCGACGGCAGAATCGTCTGACCTTGGCAACCATGCGCGGGAAGGATTGTTGACACCTATCGCCAAAGCTTATGGTTCCGACATTGGCGTCGACGTATCCAGCATCGCTGTTCAGGTTCACGGCGGTATGGGTTTTGTCGAAGAAACGGGCGCGGCGCAGCATTACCGTGACTCACGTATTGCGCCGATTTACGAGGGTACCAATGGGATCCAGGCGATGGACCTTATCGGTCGTAAGCTTCGCCGGGACGGCGGTGAGGCCATGCGTCAGCTGGTCGCTGATTTGCGGGGTGCTATTGATCCCTTAAAATCAGCCTCCGGACAGATGGGTGTTGATCTATCGGTTTGCGCCGCAGCGATGGACCGCGGTCTGGAAACCATGACGACGGCGACTGACATCGTCCTGAATGCTTCCGAATTTGATGCGCTTAGTGTGGCAACGCCTTATCTGGAACTCTGCGCTAAAGTGATAAGCGGATCATTGCTGGCTCGCACAGTGGCACAGGGCCTGAATGCGGGTGATGGTCAGTCTTCAGCCATGGCCAGCCTTGCTCGCTACCACGCGCTGCGGATCATGCCGACTGCCGATGGGCTGCTGGATGCAATTCGCGTCGGCGCTGATCCGGTGTTCGACTTTCCACGCGACCAACTGGCGGATCTCTGATGTCGTCTCATCCTCAGAAGCCTTCGAAAAATCGCCAGCATACACGGCCCGTTGCCCGGACCCGGCGTGTCACCGCACCGCAAATCACGGATCGAAAAAGCGCCGAACCTATTGTTTGCCTGACGGCCTATGACGCGCCAACGGCGGAAATTATCGATCCCCATTGCGATCTGATCTTGGTGGGCGACTCCGTCGGCATGGTCGTCCACGGTCTGCCAAGTACAGTCGGCGTGACCATGGAAATGATGATCATGCATGGTCAGGCTGTGATGCGCGGGTCCAGAACGGCGATGGTTGTCGTCGATCTGCCGTTCGGGTCATATGAAGGCCGTCCTGAGACGGCTTTCGCGTCAGCGTCCCGCGTCATGATGGAAACAGGTTGTCAAGCGATCAAAATCGAATCGGGGTCCTATGCCGCGGAAACGATCGACTACCTTGTGGAACGCGGCATCCCGGTGATGAGCCATGTCGGTCTGCGACCGCAATCCATGCATATACTTGGCGGTTTCAGAGCGCGCGGCCGGACGCAGAAAGTCGCCGACCAGATTTTAAGCAATGCAGAAGCGGCGGCAGAAGCAGGCTCATTCGCCATTGTCGTAGAAGGTGTATCAGCCGAAATCGCGGAGCGCGTTACCAAAGCCGTCGATATTCCGACAATCGGAATTGGTGCGTCGCAGAATTGTGACGGTCAGATTCTGGTAACTCCGGATATGTTGGGCCTATTTCCGCGAGTTCCGAAGTTCGTGCACAAATACGGGCAGCTACGGGACCAGATTGACGCGTCCGTCCGGCAATATGCCGATGACGTCAAGGCGCGGACGTTTCCGAGGCCGGAAAACCTCTACGTTTTCAAGGATTGAGCGGTTAGCCTGACTGAAACGTCATGCCGATTGCGGTTGCGAGCGGTGGGGTGCGAAGTTAGAGCGAGCGCCAGAACCGCCGCGTCTGAATAATCTTTGATGGCGGCATAAAACTGGGACGATCATGATCGATTTCATTTCCGAAGTCGAAGAGGAGCTTCGCAAGGACGATTATAACAAGTTCCTGCGGAAATACGGGCCTCTTATCATCGGGCTTTTGATCGCGGTCGTGGCCGTGGTCGCATTTCTTGAATGGCGGGATTACGATTCCGACCGGACCGCACGAGCGGCCGCTTTCAGCTATCTGGAAGCGGATGAGCTTCTGCAGGAGGGTCAGCTGGATCAGGCAAGTCGGGCTTTTCTGTCGCTCGCTGATGTTGCGCCTGACGGATATGCGGGCCTGTCCCTGATGCGAGCCGCTATCATTGCAGGGGACCGCGGGAATGACGCTGAGGCGATCCGGCTCTACGACGCCGCCAGTGCCCGGTTTGACCTGGAGCGCCACGCACAGCTTGCATCGCTAAAAGCCGCCTATGTTATCGCGAATCGTGGTGACTGGATGGATGTCGAGCAGCGTGTTGGTCGTCTTGCGCAAGAGGGAGCACCTTACGAGTTCCTCGCTCGCGAGCTTCTGGCCACAGCGGCCCTGAACCAAGGCCAGATGGAGCGGGCTCGCGGCGAGTTTGCCTATCTCGATACGACCCCAGGCGTGCCCGAAACAATCGCGCGCCGTGCTGAACAGGCACTGATCCTGACGAATACGGCCGAAACAGTTGGCAAGACACCGACTTTGCCTGCGCCAGAAGGTTCTGAAAATGACGACTTGCCTTAAACCAATCTGGGCCACGATTGTGGCTGTGGCCATGCTGTCAGGCTGTTCAACGCTGAATGTAATTAACCCGTTCGACGGCGGTGATGGACCCGATCAAGGTGATGTCGCCGGGTCTGAAAGACGTATCTCAATTCTGGAACTGAATGACACGCTGAGTCTTGGCGGAACAGTCACACCGGACCAGATTGTTCTGCCGCAGGCCTATGTGAATACGGATTGGCCTCAAATTGGTGGCAATGTTGCCCATGTCGTACAGCACACTGGCGCGTCAGGTTCCCTGCAGAAAATCTGGTCAAAAGATGTTGGCGATGGCTCTGACCGTAAAGGCTTCGTCGCTGCGCCGCCTGTCATCGCAAATGGCATTATCTATGTCATGGATGCGGACAGCACAGTTCGCGCTTTCAGTGAGTCTAGTGGTGGCCGCCTCTGGGATTTCAAAATTGAGATTTCCGAGACTGAACGAACACGGACAAAGGACACTTCGATTATTGATCGGATTCGCGACCCGCGATCTTTTCTTGATGGCTCTGGGCGGGACAAGGACGGTGTCGGCGGCGGTTTAGCGTTTGATGACGGTGTCCTTTATGTTTCGTCTGGTTTGGGCGTGCTGATCGCTCTTGATGCGGCCTCAGGGGCTGAGATATGGCGTAAGAGCGTTCGCGTCCCGCTCCATTCGGCACCGACCGTCGCTGACGGACGTGTCTATGCGATTACGGATGACAATGAGATCATAGCCTTCGACGCGAATGATAATGGTGCTGTTCTATGGACCTATCAGGGGATTGTCGAAACGGCACGCATGCTAACCGTTCCAGCGCCTGCAGTGCAGAATGAAGCGGTCATCACACCCTTCTCATCGGGCGAAGTTGTTGCCTTACGAGTCCAGAATGGCAGCGTTCTCTGGCAGGATGCCCTGGCGTCCTCCACACGGCTGACGCCGCTGGCAGCCTTGAATGACATCGCCTTTGGACCGGTTATCGCGGATGGCTATGTCATCGCCACGGCGCAATCGGGAGTCATGACGGCGTTTGATTTCCGCACTGGACAGCGCGTCTGGTCACAGCCTGCCGGGTCTATTGGTATGCCCTGGATTGCGGGTGATTTCATTTTCACGGTGACGACGGACTCAAAAGTCGCCGCACTGTCGAAGATTGATGGCTCAGTGATCTGGATCCAGCAGTTGGAAATGTTCAAGAAACCCAACAAGCGCAAGGATCGCATCGTCTGGTCCGGGCCTGTATTGGCTGGCGATCGCCTCATTGTGGTGTCATCTAAGGGATGTATGATTATCCTGAACCCCTATGACGGCTCGATTTTGGAAGAGCGGAAAATTGGTGATGCTGTCATGGTTGCGCCGATCATTGCCAATGAGACGGTCTATATCCTGAATGATAAAGCCAAGCTGATCGCGCTCCGGTGACCGAATTCGGAGACGAGGGCGTTGCCCCGTCCGTCAAGATCCGGATCCCACGGATTGCGGTAGTTGGGCGGCCCAATGTTGGCAAGTCGACGCTCTTCAATCGGCTGGCAGGAAAGAAGCTGGCCATAGTCGATGATACGCCGGGCGTGACCCGTGATGTTCGTGAGGTGAAGTCTAAAATTCGCGGTCATGACATGACCCTTCTGGACACGGCGGGTTATGAAAACGCCAAAGGTGATAAGCTGGAAGCCCGAATGCGCGCCGGCACGGAAACTGCCGTCATGGGCGCTGACATTATCCTGTTTGTCTATGATGCACGCACAGGTGTGACGGCGCTGGATCATATTTTCGCGGACTTTGTCCGTAAGAGCGGTAAGCCCATCATCCTCGTGGCCAACAAGGTCGAAAGCTCTGCCTCGAATGTGGGTGTCACGGAAGGATATTCCCTAGGCATGGGTGACCCGGTCGAGGTTGCCGCCGAACATAATCTTGGCTTTGTTGATCTGAATGATGTGATCGAGATGGAGCTCCGTGGTATCGACCTGACTGAGCCCGAAGCGATGGATTTCAGTGAGACCCCTGTTCGCATCGCGATCATCGGGCGGCCCAATGCTGGAAAATCTACCCTGATCAATACGCTGATTGGCCGGGATCGATTGCTCACGGGCCCGGAAGCTGGGGTGACGCGGGATAGTATCACCATAGACCATGACTGGCAGGGACGCCGGGTTCAATTTCATGATACGGCCGGTCTTCGTAAGAAGGCCAAGGTTCAGCAAAAGCTTGAGAAAATGAGTGTTTCGGACACGATTCGCGCGCTACGCTTTGCTCAGATTGTCGTCCTGCTCATGGATGCCACCTCGCCCTTTGATAAGCAGGACCTGCAACTGGCTAGTCTGACCGAACGCGAGGGACGAGCCATGGTCATTGGCGTGACCAAATGGGACCTAGTCGAGAATAAGTCTGAAATGTCCAAAGCGTTGCGCGAACTGGCGGGACGTTTGCTACCGCAGTTTGGCGGCGTGCCTGTTGTCACCTTCTCTGGTCTGACGGGTAAGAGTGTCGACAAATTGCTGCCTGTTATCGAACATATTCACAATGACTGGTCAGCCAAGGTCAAGACGTCTGACCTGAATGACTGGCTGTCTGAAAAAGTTGCCAGACATCCGCCGCCTGCTGTCGCAGGGCGCCGTATCAAGCCAAAATATATCAGTCAGACCAAAACGCGCCCGCCGACCTTTGTGTTGAAATGTTCGCGTGCAGATAAGCTTCCCGAAAGCTACCGGCGTTATCTCATCAATGGGTTGCGGGAAGATTTCGACCTACCGGGAATTCCGATCCGCCTTATTATCAAAGCCGATGAGAACCCGTATGATCGAACCAACCGGATCAAGGGCAGGGAACCGCTCCGCGACAAGTAGAGATAGATCAAGTAGAGATAGATCATGACAACATTCAATGCCTATGCTTCGCGCAAACCCAAAGGGAGAGCGGCCTCAATGGCAGACATGGACGCGGGACATACAGCAAAACAGCCCTATTGGGCATCTATAAACGGGTCGGGTGAATCATGCAGGGGCCATAGTCCGCACGGGCGTCGAGTCGCAATGGCGAGAGAGACCCGCATTCTGTAAACTTTGCCCATACGCCTATTTGACTTTTCGTCCCGTCGCAAAAGCCGAGGATGCCCCACAACCGATTGGCGATGAATTCTGTCTTTCCACTAATGGCGTCAGAGAAACGCTTGATAAACAGCCAAGGTTATTTTATACTACCGTTAAATAACACTTTATTTGGAAGTGTAGGGCCATGCCAGCCATGTTTAAGACCATACCAACCCTGTCACAGGAAACGGGAACCCGGACCCCAATCGACACTGACGGGGACGGCACCATAGACCGGATTGAATTCGACTTCGACGATGACGGCAATATCGACCGGATCGCGCATCTGGATGACGACGGTCGCTGGGAGCGGGTGGATAGGGATATGGACGATGACGGCACCATCGACCGGATCACTCATTACGCGTTTGATGAAGACGGCACCCGGCGCGTGATCAGGAGGGAGGTCGATCTGGACGATGACGGCACGATCGACCGGACGGCCCATCTGAATGAGGCCGGTCGCTGGGAGCGGGTGGAACTGGATCTGGACGATGACGGCTTCATCGACCGGATCGATCACTTCGCATTTGATGGCGACGGCACCCGGAGCGTGACCCGGAGGGACGCCGACCTGGACGATGACGGCAATATCGACCGGAGGGTCCACCTGAATGAGGCCGGTCGCTGGGAGCGGGTGGAATTGGATGACGATGATGACGGCACTATCGACCGGACGGTTCACCGGAATACGGACGGCAGCAACACCCTGAATCGGACCGATTTCGACGGTGATGGTGACGGCACAACCGACCGGACCGAGTTCTACACTCAAAATGCGGACGGTAACCGGGACCGGACCAATTTCGACGATGACGCGGACGACATAATCGACCGGAGTGAGACCTACACATATGATGCGAACGACAGGGTGAGCCAGACCAATTTCGACGACGACAATGACAGCACGACTGACCGGATCGAGACCTATACATATGATGTGAACGACAGGGTGAGCCAGACCAATTTCGACGACGACAATGACGGCACAACCGACCGGAGCGAGACCTACAGCTATGACGGGGATGGTAACCGGACCCGGACCCGCTTCGATGACGACAATGACGGCACAAATGACCGGACCGAGTTCTACACCTATAATTCGGACGGCGACCTGATCCGGACCCGCTTCGACGACGATGCGGACGGCCTGACTGACCGGACGGAATTCGACGATGACGCGGACGGCACAACCGACCGGAGCGAGACCTACAGCTATGACGGGGATGGTAACCGGACCCGGACCCGCTTCGATGACGATAATGACGGCAATTTCGACCGGAGTGAGTTCGACGATGACGCGGACGGCAATATCAACCAGACCCGCTTTGACGACGATGATGACGGCACAAACGACCGGACCGAGTTCTACACATATAATTCGGACGGCGACCTGATCCGGACCCGCTTCGACGACGATGCGGACGGCCTGACTGACCGGACGGAATTCGATGATGACGCGGACGGCACAACCGACCGGACCGAGACCTATGCTTACGACGAGAGTGGCAACCGGACCCGGACCCGCTTCGACGATGACGCGGACGGCAATTTCGACCGCAGTGAGTTCGACTTTGGCGCGGACGGCAATATCAACCAGACCCGCTTTGACGACGATGATGACGGCACAAACGACCGGACCGAGTTCTACACATATAATTCGGATGGCGGCTTGATCCGGACCCGCTTCGACGACGATAATGACGGCGCCATTGACCGCACTGCCTTTGACGATGACGCGGATGGCACCATCGACCGGAGCGAGACCTACATCTATGATGGTGACGGCAACCGGACCCGAACCCGGTTCGATGACGACAATGACGGCACCATTGACCGCATCGCCTTCGACACTGACGGCGACGGCACTCCCGACCGGATCAATCACTACACGATTGATGACGACGGCACTGGTCGCGTGATCCGGACCGACTTTGACTTGGACGATGACGGCACTATCAACCGGACGGCCCACCTGAATGCGGATGGTCGCTGGGAGCGGGTGGAACTGGATGCGGACGATGACGGCAATATCGACCGGATTGATCACTACAGCTTTGCTGCGGATGGCACCCGGAGCCTGACCCGGACCGACTTTGACCTGGACGATGACGGCAATTTCGACCGGAGCGATCATTACACCTATGCTGCGGATGGCACCCGAAGCCTGACCCGGAGGGACTTTGACGACGACGACGACGGCACTATCGACCGGAGAGAGGCCTACACCTATAACGATGACGGCGACCGGACCCGAACCCGGTTCGATGATGATGCGGACGGCAATTTCGACCGGAGTGAGTTCGACTTTGACGCAGATGGTAATATCAACCAGACTCGCTTCGATGATGACGATGACGGCACAAACGACCGGACCGAGTTCTACACTTACGACATGAACGATTATCGGACCCGGACCAACTTCGACGACGACAATGACCGCACGATCGACCGGAGCGAGACCTACACATATTACCCGAACGGCAGGGTGAGAGAGACCCGCTTCGACGACAACGCGGACGGCATGATCGACCGGTCGGGCTTTGATGATGACGCGGACGGCACGATCGACCGGATTGAGCGCGCCCTCTCCATCCTGGACGGCACGAACGGCTTTACCCTGAACGGGATCGACGAGCGTGACTATTCCGGCTTCTCCGTATCGTCCGCAGGGGATGTCAATGGCGATGGCTATGATGATCTGATCATCGGGGCCCCTGATGCCGACCCGAATGGGGACAGTGACGCCGGTGAGACCTATGTGATCTATGGCGGGGCAAGCGCGCCGGGCACAGGGGGCGTGCTGGATCTGTCCGATCTGGACGGGACCAACGGCTTCATCCTCAACGGGATCGACGAGCGTGACTATTCCGGTGTTTCCGTATCGTCTGCGGGGGATGTCAATGGCGACGGCTATGATGATCTGATAATCGGGGCCTCTGGGGCCGACGATTTTACCGGCGAGACCTATGTCGTCTATGGTGGGGCCAGCGCGCCCGGCGCGGGGGGCAGGTTTAATCTCCCCATGCTGGATGGCACGAACGGCTTTATCCTCAACGGCATCGACGAGGATGACCGTTCCGGTCGTTCCGTCTCGTCTGCGGGGGATGTCAATGGCGATGGCTATGATGATCTGATCATCGGAGCCCCGGTGCCCGACCCGACTACCGACCTGGATAGGGACAGTTATGCTGGCGAGACCTATATCGTCTATGGCGGGGCGAGCGCGCCGGGCACAGGGGGCGTGCTGGATCTGTCCGATCTGAATGGGACCAACGGCTTTACCCTAACCGGGATCAAAGGGCGGGGTCTGTTTGACATTTTTTACGGTATTTCCGTCTCATCTGCGGGGGATGTCAATGGCGACGGCTATGACGATCTGATCATCGGGGCCCGTTTTGTCAACTCGAATGGGGACAGTAATTCCGGCGAGACCTATATTGTCTATGGCGGGGCAAGCGCGCCGGGCACGGAGGGCGAGCTGGATCTGTCCGATCTGGACGGGACCAACGGCTTTACCCTGACCGGCATCGACGAGTATGACGGTTCCGGCGTCTCCGTCTCCTCGGCGGGGGATGTCAATGGCGACGGCTATGATGATCTGATCATCGGGGCCCCTTTTGCCAACCCGAATGGGGACAGTGATGCCGGCGAGGCCTATCTCGTCTATGGCGGGGCGAATGCGCCGGGCACGGACGGTGTGCTGGATCTGTCCAGTCTGAATGGGACCAACGGTTTCATCCTCAACGGCATAGACTCGGGTGACTATTCCGGCTGGTCCGTCTCCTCGGCGGGGGATGTCAATGGCGACGGCTATGACGATCTGATCATCGGGGCCTATGGGGCCAACCCGAATGAGGACAGCAGGGAAGCCGGTGAGACCTATCTCATCTATGGCGGGGCAAATGTGCCGGGCGAGGATGGCGTGCTGGATCTCGGGGCGCTGGACGGGACGAATGGCTTTATCCTGACCGGAATGGACGGGGATGACTATTCCGGCACCTCCGTCTCGTCGGCGGGGGATGTCAATGGCGACGGTTATGATGATCTGGTCATCGGCGCCCCTTGGGCCGACCCGAATGGGGAGTTCCGGGCCGGCGAGACCTATGTCATCTATGGCGGGGCAACGGGGACGGAAAGCCTCGTGCCGGTTACAGCACAGGGCATGGCGGCGGCGGATAATTTCACCGGCAATGCCGGCGATGACAGTTTTACGGGCATTGCCACGAATGATGTGGTGCGCGGCGGAGCCGGCGATGACACTATCAGCGTCACCGCCCTTGACTTTGCAGCGATTGATGGTGGCACGGGTCAGGACACATTAGTGCTGGCCGGAGCGGGCTTGACGCTCGATCTGACGGGCCCCGGCAATGCGGGCGTGGACAGTGTCGAAGTCTTTGACTTGTCCGGCACGGGGGCCAACAGCTTGGTGCTGGACGCGCTCGCCGTGTTTGACGTAACGGAAGAGCGCGAGGGCGGTGTCGCGAGCCTCGACGTGCTGGGGGATGCGGATGACAGGGTGATTTGAGCGGCAGTTCATTCGCCCTGACCGGGACGGCGGCGGAGGACGGCGTCACCTATAATGTCTATAGGGACGGCAATGCGGAAGTACGCATTGAGGACGGGGTGAGCGTCACCCTCGCTGCTACGGGGTCGCAAAGCGCCCGATACAAGACTGACCCCAAGATTGACTCCAAGACTGACACCGGGATCAATCCCGTGGCTGAAACCAGGACTGACCCCGGGCTGGACGACGCACTCATGAATAATGATCTATGGGACGACTTATGGGCGGACGGGATCAAGAGTCTGGATCAGCCAGTTCATATAGACGAGGATGCTATCCTCACTCCGCTTTCAGACCCGCTTTCTTTCGGTCCACTCGCATCAGGCCCGCTTCCGGGTCCGTGGGGGAATCTGATATACTGGCCCGGGCTCGGAAACCATCCGGCGATGCAGAATGATCTCGCCATGATCCTGCCGGAGATGGAGATTGTCACCGCCGATATGGAGGGTTTCTAACCGACAGGTCGAACCCGGGACAAGGTCATGACCGAGACCGAAACCGAGATCAAGATCAAGACAGAGATCAGGATAGAGCCGGGGACCGTGCCTGCCGGACAGACCGAGGTGACGTTCGGGGTCGATCTGTCACGCGGGGTTTCACCGAGTGACTGGCAACGAAACGGCTCAGCCTTGCCACCCACCAGGTCGGCAAGCCCCTCTCCGGTGAAGGCGTCCCAACCAATGTTACGCTATGCTTCTCTCCCAATTAGGCCCTGGCGCATATCGGCATCAGCCCGGCGCAGCTCTCCGCATTTGGCGGGAGAGAGGAAGCCCTAAATGTTAATTTGTGACCACGGCCTACTTAATCAGAGAATGCTCTAGAGATGCTCGTCTAGAAACTCGACATAGGCGGTCGATGCCGTCACACGGTTTTCTCGCTTAGCGAAACCGTGACCCTCATCAGCGAATAGGACATATTCGACGGATACACCGTTCTTCCGAACAGCTTCGACCAGTTCATCGCTCTCAACCTGCAGGACGCGCGGGTCATTAGTGCCTTGCACAACGAGCAGGGGCTTTACGATGTTTTCGGCATGGAAGAGCGGTGAAATAGCGCGGTGGCGGACAGCATCGGTCGCTGGATCACCCATTTCGTCATAAAGCGCTTCCCGGAACGCTTCCCACCAAGGAGGGATACTTTCCAACGTTCGGACCCAATTGGTCACGCCAAATATATTGATCCCGACGTCAAAGACTTCGGGCTCAAAGGCCATCGCCGCCGCGACCATATAACCGCCATAGGAGCCACCGATGATACCAATGCGGTCTTCGTCGATCCAGCTTTTACCAGCCAGAAAATCCTTCGATGCAACCACATCCTTCAAATCGACATCACCATGCTTCTTGTCGTCAAGATGGAAGAAAGTTTTGCCATATCCAGAACTGCCGCGATTATTGATGGCGTAAACGGCATAGCCGTGATTGACGAGATGCTGGATTGTAGGGTTGTAACCCAGTCGGCTCTGTCCGCCAGGACCACCGTGAACCCAGACGAGGGCCGGGACCTGTGTCTCGGCGGTTGATCCTTTTGGACGATAAAGAATGCCCGGAATGTCCAGCCCATCATAGCTTGCAAAGCGGACGACCTTACCGTCAACCAGCATGTTCGCGTCGATTTCGGGATTAAGGGCTGATGTCAGAGCATATTGTTCGCCACTGGATAGATCCGCCACGTGAATGTTGGATGGTGAACGGTCACCATTGACGATGAATGCGATCTTGCTCTCATCAGCGTTGAAGCGAATATTACGCAGTTGGCCGTCCGGTAGGTCATTCAGAACGACGGTTTCACCCGAATCCGTGTCCGTTAGGGTCAGCTCTGAAGCGGCGTCATTATTGACAATCGCCATCATGTACCGACCTGACGGCGACTCATCGACATAATTGACGTCCCAGTCCGCTCGATAGGCATCTTCGCGATCGCCGCTTGCGATATGATAGCTTACAGCCCGTGTGAACTCATCGCCTTCATTGGTTGCGTAATAGAGCGTCTGATTGTCCTGACTGAAACCATAAGCCGAATGAGCGACATTGCCCTCATGCGATGTAATGAGTCGTGGCTTAATGTGGGCTGCAAAGAGATCAACGAGATAGATGTCCGAATCTGCGGAAGTCCGGTTCTTCGTCAGAGCCACAAAGCGCCCATCTCCACTAATAGCGTCGATCTGCAAGCCATCATTTTGGTAGAGTCGAGTACGTGAGTAGTCATCCATACTATATTGATAGATATCGAAAGATTTTCCATCCCGTTCATTCGTCATGACGAAGAAACCGGCCTTATCGTCGGTCCAGCCGCCAAAGCTTGCCTTGACGTTATCACCGGGCGTCAAGTCCCGGATCGTGCCGTTTTCTTCCCGGACGAAGACATGGTTGAGCTCATCACCGTCGCCATCTTGCGTGTACAGCATACGCTCATCCTCCGGGAACCATGTCAGGGCTCGCGCAGCGCTCATTGTTGACGCGGTCAGGGCCGTTTTCTCACCTGTTTTCGGGTCCATCCGGTACGCGTTGAACACGCCCGTTTCATCGGTGGTGATCAGGATATCGCCCGTTTCGGGTCCGAACGTATGGCCATTGCTACTTGGCAAACCATAATTGGTGGTCATGAAGAAGGCTTCGGCGGAATATCTAGGCGCCGGGGTAATCGCCTCAATGACGGCGTCTGCAGTTTCGTCGATTTCAGCTATATCCGCGCAGCCTGCCAAGGATGTGAGCGCAAGCAGGCTCGTCCCCAATATCAAAATCTTTTTCATCTTAGCGTCCTCCATGAGCGCAAAGGCTAACAGAAGGCAACATTGACTTCAACTCGCCGCCCACTCTCTATAGGACATGCGGCCATTGTGAACTTGATAGGTAGGGCTGAGCATCTCGACAATGAGCGGCGCGATATCATCAGGTGACGGTAAGCCGCTCGGATCTTCGCCGGGCATGGCCTTGGCTCGCATCTGTGTCCGGGTGCCGCCGGGGTTGAGCAGATTAATCTTTATGTTGGTAATTTGGGCAATCTCTTCGGCCCAGCAGCGAACAAAGGTTTCCATCCCGGCTTTGGACGCGGCATAGGCCCCCCAATAAGCCCGCGGCGCCTGCGCAACTGAACTGGTCACAAAAACGGCCCGGCCTGACTCGCTTTCGCGGAGAAGAGGGTCGAAGGAGCGGATCAACCGGGCAGGGGCCGTCATATTGACATCGATGACGCGCATCCAGTCCTTCGGCGTTGTGTGGTTGGCAGGCGTTATATCGCCCAGCACACCGGCATTGCAGAGCAATCCGTCGAGGCGACCATAACGTTCATTCAAAACTCCGCCTAAATGGTCGATCTGGTCGAATTTACGCAAATCCATCGGGACAAGTGAACAAGTGCCGCCTATCGCTTTGATCTGATCGTCAAGATCTTCCAGTCCGCCCTGAGTTCGGGCGAGCGCAACGATGTGGCTACCGGCAGCGGCCAGCGCTTTGGCTGCTGCATAGCCAATACCCCGCGAGGCCCCTGTGACCAAGGTAATGCGTCCATCCAAAGGTTCGGTCATGAAACCTACGCAACTTCCACAAGGAAGGAGAGCTGCTTGCCCCCACCCGCCAGTTCGCGTTCCTGATCAATCAGAGGCGTGGGGTAGCACCCCGTGAAACAGTGATCCGTATATTGCGGGGCGTCGTCTTCACGAT
Source organism: Litorimonas sp. (assembly GCA_965205225.1). Classification (GTDB taxonomy): domain Bacteria; phylum Pseudomonadota; class Alphaproteobacteria; order Caulobacterales; family Maricaulaceae; genus Litorimonas. Next base: position 1,603,869 of record CBDBFZ010000003.1, on the reverse strand, counting down.
ATTCTTCTCCCATCGCCCAATAAAGGCCCTCGATAGACAGGAACCCAAGGCTATCGACCTCCAGCATATGCGTCATCTCTTCGAGCGAATAATTGGCCGCGATCAGCATATCCTCGCTTGGCATATCGATACCGTAATGGTCGGGATATTTGATCGGCGGGGAGGCTGACCGGAAATGAACTTCCTTGGCTCCGGCAGCTTTGATCATGCGAACGATCTTGGTTGAGGTCGTTCCGCGAACGATGGAATCGTCGACGAGCAGGACTCGTTTGCCCTCAATCATCGACCGGTTGGCGGAGTGTTTCAATCGCACGCCCATGTTGCGCATACCCTGAGTGGGCTGGATGAAAGTGCGGCCGACATAGTGGTTCCGGATGATGCCCAGTTCAAACGGGATTCCCGTTTCCTGCGAATAGCCGAGCGCAGCGGGAACGCCGGAATCGGGTACGGGAATAATGACATCCACATCGGTCGGTGTTTCCTGCGCCAGTCGTTCACCCATTCGTTTCCGGACTTCATAGATGCTCTTGCCGCCGACAATGGAGTCAGGCCGGGCGAAATAGACAAATTCAAACAGGCAGGGGCGTTTTTCAGTGTTCGGGAATGCGACAAAGCTGCGAATCCCGTCCTCACTGATGACGACAACCTCGCCCGCTTCCACCTCACGGATGAATTCAGCCCCGATCATGTCGAAGGCACAAGTTTCCGATGCGAGAACGTAGCTGTCATTCATACGGCCAATCAGGAGCGGACGAATGCCGAACCGGTCGCGTGCGCCGATCAGGCAGTCTTTGGTCATGCCGACAAAGGCGTACCCACCGTCGATTTGGCGGATGGCGGAGACAAAGCGGTCCGTAAATTCCTTACCGCCCGAACGCGCCACAAGATGAATGACCACTTCAGTATCGGATGTGCTCTGGAACAGGGCGCCTTTTTCGACCAGCGAATTCTTTATTGTATAGGCGTTGGTAATGTGGCCATTATGGGCGAGGGCGAAGCCGCCACTGTGCAATTCCGAATAGAGCGGCTGAACATTACGCAATACTGTCTGCCCAGCTGTCGAGTAACGAACATGTCCAATAGCGATGTGTCCAGGGAGGCGCTCGGAAGGATCATCACCGGTAAAATTATCACCGACCAGACCAAGATGCCGTTCTGTGTGAAAGATGGACCCGTCCGTTGTGGCGATGCCGCAAGCTTCCTGCCCGCGATGCTGCAACGCATGAAGTCCCAGAACTGCAAAGCTGGCCGCATTATCGACACCGAACACACCAAATACGCCGCATTCTTCGCGAATATTCTCGTCTTCGAGGTCGACACTCATGTCAGAGGCTTGGCTCATTATCGGATCTCCTGGGCAATCCCGTCCATATCGCCATCCTTTATGCGTTCGGCATATGAGCGCATATCGGCGAAAGGCAAGCCCCGGATCGCATCCCCGATGCGGTCAAGGAGCGGATAAAAGGTCGATCCGACAAAAATGCCGGGGAGTTCCACCGGTTCAGCTTCCAACTGCTCGCGCATTGATTTGGGCATACGCGCCACGACATCAAGCGGGAAGCTTGCCGGGTTTTCGCGAATATACTGTTTGAACTCGCTCGCTTCGAGCAAGTCGCGATAATTTGCGGACCAGAACATCACAAACAGCGAAATGATAATCAATCCGCGCGCAATCCCGAAACCGGCGCCGAGCAGCCGGTCAATAAAACCGGGTTTTTCACCGCCGATTATCTTGCCAACCTTGGACATGACCATGACAGCGATGAAATAAGCGATGAAACCCGTCCCGATGATCAAGATTCCATCGGCTAGTTCCGTTGGGGAAATCATGTCACGTGCTGCGAATCGGAACTGACCGTAAACGAACAGCGTAATCACCGCCGCAAAGAGTAAAGCCGCAATGGAAATGATCTCGCGCAGAAAGCCGCGCGCGAAGGCATAGAGGCCGGAAATCAGCAAAAGGACAAGAACGGCTATGTCGAAGTCATTGAATTCAAAGGAATCGCCCGAAATCGCTGCGGTAAGTTGCGAAAGAGCGAGCATGAGTATCCAATATCAGGCGGCCCAGCTTTCCTGAGTATCCGGACCTCTTTCTGCAGCGACTTCTACACGCCGGACGAGATCGCGCAAAGAGCCGATTGCGATGATTGGTAGAGCGGCATTGTCGTTACGTCCTTCCCGCTTGGGGGACGCGGCCGCAACGGCGCGTTCGAAACCCAGTTTTGCTGCTTCCTTCAACCGGGCGTCGGCGCGGCTGACAGGGCGAACATCGCCCGAAAGGCTGATTTCCCCAAAAACAACGAGATCTGACGGCAAAGACACATCGAAGGCTGAACTGGTGATCGCTGCGGCAACCGCCAGATCGGCCGCAGGTTCATTGATGCGTAGGCCGCCCGCAACATTCAGATAGACATCCTTTCCCGCAAAGCTGAGACCACAGCGCGCTTCCAGTACGGCCAGGACCATGGCGAGCCGCCCACTGTCCCAGCCGACCACGGCGCGGCGCGGGGTCCCGAAGGCCGCCGGGGCAACCAGAGCCTGTATTTCCGTCAGAACGGGTCGGGATCCTTCTAACCCAGCGAATACGGCGGAGCCTTTAGACGCATCACCGCGTCCGTCGAGGAATAGGGCAGACGGGTTCAGGACCTCTTCCAGTCCCGTATCTCGCATCTCGAACACGCCAATTTCGTCGGTCGGACCAAACCGATTTTTGTGGGCTCTCAAAATCCGGAACTGATGCGCGCGCTCGCCTTCAAAATAGAGCACGGCATCGACCATATGTTCGACCACGCGGGGTCCCGCAATCTGCCCGTCCTTCGTCACATGACCGACAAGAATAACACAGGCACCGGATTTCTTGGCGAACCGTACGAGTTCCTGCGCGCAGGCTCTGACTTGGGCTACCGTGCCCGGTGCAGCGCCAAGCTGATCGGTCCAGAGCGTCTGGATGGAGTCGATGACAACCACCTTCGGTCTGGAGGCCATCAAGCCGTCCAGAATCGGACCAAGCGCCGTTTCAGACGCCAGATTGACCGCTTGATCAGCGACGCCCAGCCGTTTGGCCCGCCGCTGTACCTGACCAACAGACTCCTCACCAGAAATATAAGCGACACGTTTGCCCTGCCTGGCGAGTGCGCCAACCGTTTGCAGAAGGAGCGTCGATTTCCCGATTCCGGGATCACCGCCCACAAGAAGGGCTGATCCGGGGACAAGGCCGCCGCCGGTAACGCGGTCCAGTTCACCAATCTCTGTGATAAGACGAGGAACGTCACGCGTTTCTCCGCCAAGATCGACAAATTCTATGCCGCGTCCCTTGCGCCGTTTATGCGCGGGCGTCGCATTCTGGTTCTTTGCTTCTTCGACCAGCGTATTCCATTCACCGCACGCATCACAACGTCCCGCCCATTTCCCGTGAACGGACCCGCAGGACTGACAGACAAAAACGGAGGAAGGCTTAGGCATAACCCACACATGACCTAATTCGCAGCGTTTCGCAACAAAAGTTCTTTATTTGTTCTAAACTTCGTTTACATTTTAACTTTTATGGATTTCTTTTGGTTGCGAACACTGGTTCAAGGCTTTCTTTTGGAGGTAAATCATGGATCGACAGGAGCTTCGGGATGACCAATGGGCGATTATAGAACCTTTTGTTCCGGGCGCGCCGCTTAAAAAAGAGGCCAAACATCCCAAAGTCTGGGCCGCTCCTATGGCGGGTTTGGCACAAAACCCCATGCCGTAAGCGAAGATTTGCGGCTTCCATGATGATAAGGCCAAGGCCTGTATCCCGCCTAAAACCAACCATTTTGAACAACGTGTCTACGACAAAGACCTCTATAAGGAAAGAAATCAGCTCGAATCTATGTCCGGCAAACTCATCAAAACATGTATGGGATCCGTCAAACGCGCCGCAATATATCGCCGAAATATATCTATGGCTCAAATAGTTAAAATGTAACCACAGCCTAATTCGTGTGAGTGCTAAATTGCAGTTCAGCCAGCCTCGCATAGAGACCGCCTTGATCGACCAATTCGGCATGCGTACCGGTTTCCACAACCTGACCCTGATCCAGAACGATGATGCAGTCCGCCTTCAGCACGGTAGCGAGCCGGTGGGCGATAACAAGGGTGGTGCGCCCCTGCCGCAAGGTTTCAAAGGCTAGTTGCACGGCTCGTTCGCTTTCCGAGTCTAGCGCGGATGTGGCTTCGTCGAGCAGCAGAATCGGAGCGTCGCGCAGAATAGCACGGGCGATGGCGATCCTTTGTCTTTGTCCGCCTGACAGCGTTGCCCCGCGTTCGCCAATATCAGTGTCATAACCTTGGGGCAGGGCCTCTATGAAATCATGCGCAAATGCCGAGCGGGCGGCGGCAATGACCTCTTCGCGTGATGTGCCGGCGCGGCCATATGCGATATTATCGAATGCAGTTCCGGAGAAAAGCGGCGCACCTTGCTGCACCACAGCGATCTGCGCGCGCAAAGCTTCCGGGTCTAACCGCCTGACATTGTCGCCGCCCACTCTGACGATGCCCTGTTGAGTGTCGTAGAAGCGCAAGAACAACTGGAAGACCGTGGTTTTGCCAGCGCCGCTCGGTCCGACCAGCGCAATGGTTTCGCCCGGCTCCACTGAAAAACTGACTTCATGCAGGGCGCGCGCGTCCGGGCGGCTGGGATAGGCGAAGCTTACACTTTCAAAGGCAATGCGCCCCGCTGGGCCTGGCTGGTCTTCGCCAATAATGGACGGGGCTTCCCCGAGGATATCCACGAGGCGTTCAGATGCCCCGGCGGCGCGGAGCAGGTTTGTCCAGGTCTCGGTCAGTGACGACAGACTCGACACACTCATGATCGAGTAAAACGTAAAGGCACCGATATCGCCGCCGCTCATATTGCCGACAATAACCTGCTGTGCACCATACCAGAGAATGCCTGTAATTCCGGCCATGCCGATCGCAAACAGAACGGCGGTCAACCAGGACTGAACGCTGATACGTTTTGCCTGAACATTGTAGGTGCGCTCAATCGCGGCCCCGAACATGTCTCGCTCCAGCTGTTCGCGCGTATAGGCCTGAACGGTCTGAATCGACCCAATGGCTTCGCCGGCTCGGCCTGAGGCTTTTGCGAGCCGATCCTGACCATCGCGGGACAGGTGGCGGATAATGGGCGTTACAAAGATCACAATCGCCACGATCACGCCCCCGACGGCGACGACCAGCAGGCCGAGTTGCCAGCTAACCACGAACATCAGAGTCACTGAGCCAATGATGGTCGCGATGGATCGCAACGCAAAGGAGATGGAGCCCGTGACAACCGTTTCGACCAGAGTCGTATCTGTTGTCAGGCGCGAGAGAACTTCGCCGGTGCGGACTCGTTCAAAATATTGCGGACTGAGGATGGTCAGGCGATCAAAGACCGCACGCCGCAGGTCCGCCACAACCCGCTGTCCAAGGATTGTGATAAAATAGAACCGCAGCGCACCAAAAGCCGCGAACAAAATTGCGAACAGGATAACCAGTCTGAAATAACCGCTGACACCGGCTGACGGGTCCACCGGTAAACGCGTGCAGTAACTGGGAATATCGTCTGAGAAGCCGCAATCTATGATCGCTTTCAACACGCCCGGAAGGGACAATGTGAAAACGGAAGAAAGAATGAGAAACACCAGAAAGCCGAATAGCCGACCCGGATAGCGGCGCACAAAGGGCCACAGCTTAATCAGAGGCCTAAGCGAACGAGACTGCTCGCGCTTGCCTTTGTCCTGCTCTACCTGTGCAGCGTAGCCAGCACCGGCGGAACGGGACGGATCTATGAGGTCGTTATGGTCGGCCATATCGGCGCGGACCTATCAAGCCGTGTGGACTGTGGAAAGCAATGAAACCGATAATCGCACAGGCTTGAACCCATATCCGAACCATCGCAGGTGAGGGTCGATGCCTGCTCGCTATTCTGACATATTCGACGCTCTGAAAACCGTCTTCGGTCATGGTAACTTCCGTCCCGGACAAGCGGATGTAATCAACACGATTCTATCCGGTCGGAATGTACTCGCCGTCATGCCGACAGGCTCCGGTAAGTCACTCTGCTATCAGGTTCCGTCCCTGCTACTGGACGGCACAACGATTGTGGTCAGCCCGCTGGTGGCATTGATGGATAATCAAGTCGCGGCATTGCGCGTCAATGGTGTCAGAGTGTCCTGCATCCATTCCGGACAGGGTCGGGAGCGTAATATCGAGCAATGGAAGCGCGTGGCCTGCGGCGACGCTGATATGCTCTATCTCTCGCCTGAACGGTTGATGACAGGACGGATGCTGGCCGCCATGGCGCAAATAAAGCCACCGCTATTTGTGATCGATGAGGCGCATTGCGTGTCGAAATGGGGCCCAGCCTTCCGTCCTGATTATGCGGACCTATCCCGGCTTAAGTCTCTATTCCCAGATGCGCGGATCGCGGCCTTCACAGCCACGGCTGATGAGGGCACTCGGATCGATATTGCCGAGCAACTCTATGGCGGAGACGGACGAATGATCGTGCAGGGATTTGATCGTCCCAATCTCTCTCTGACGGTTCAGCCGAAGGTAAACAGAAACGCGCAACTGCTTGATTTCATGAAAGGCCGAGAGACCGAAAGCGGTATCGTTTATGTTCTGTCCCGAAAAGGAACAGAGGAATATGCAGCGCTCTTGAAAGCGAACGGTTTCATGGCGCTAGCCTATCACGCCGGGATGGACGCCGCTATCCGGTTTGAAAATCAGGAGCGTTTTATTGCCGAAGACGGTGTGGTCATGGTCGCAACAATCGCTTTTGGCATGGGTATCGATAAACCTGACATCCGCTTTATCTACCACGTGAATCTGCCGAGCAGTCTGGAAGCCTATTATCAGGAGATTGGCCGTGCAGGCCGGGACGGAAACCCCGCCGATACGGTGCTGCTCTACGGGCTCGACGACATCCGGATGCGACGTCAGTTCATTACACAAGAAGATACGGATCCAGACCATCAGCTGCGTGAACATAAGCGACTCGATGCGCTACTGGGCTATTGCGAGGCCTCGACCTGCCGGCGTCAAGTGTTGATGACCTATTTCGGTGAGGTCACGGGACCTTGTGGATCGTGTGATGTTTGTGAGAATCCGCCGGACCGTATTGATGTCACAGACGCAGCCACCGCTCTTTTTCAAGCCGTACAAGAGACTGGTGAACGGTTCGGGGCCAATCATGTCATCGCTGTCCTTCGCGGCGCGGATACCGAGAAAATTCGTAAGTTCAGACATGATAGGCTGCCAAGTTACGGCACAGGTGAGCGTTGGGGCGACGGCTTTTTCAAATCCTTGGTGGGGCAGGCCATCGCGACCGGCTATCTTCAGGTTGATATGCAGCGTTATGGGCGTTTGGTCGTGACAGATGCAGGGAAGACTCTGGCGGAGGGCGACGGCGCATTTCTGATGACTGAACCCAAAGCGCCTAAGTCCAAGCGTGTTCGAAAGTATAAGGCCGCTCCGCACATGCTCGACGATGCAGATCAGGAATTGCTGGTGAAACTCAAAGGATTACGGCGAGACATGGCGCGCAGCCTCGGCAAACCTGCTTATATCATCTTTTCGGACGCGACTCTCATCAATATGGCGCAGAAACGCCCCATGGATCGTGAGCAAATGCTGGCCGTGTCAGGAGTCGGTGAGACCAAGTTCGAACGGTTTGGCGAAGCATTTCTGGCTGCGATCAATTAAGCTCTGGCGCAAGACATCGCAGCTGATGCCGCGATACGCTCTTTGAACTCGATGGCTGGAGCAGTGCCCACATTGTAGGACAGGGTGAATATCCGGGTTTCGAGCTGGCCGATCCGTTCCGGTTGCCCAGAGAAGACGAGTTGAGGTTCGCCAGAAGCGAGGAGGCGCACGCAATGGCGCTCAGGGCTGCGGGACTAAGGTTTAGTTCTATGGACCAGCATGGACAGTTCACCAACCATACCCTCAGTTGCGACGTCGAGAAGGCTGCTATGTGTGACCATATAGGTTGTGACACCGGGCCGTGAACTCTGAATTTCGGAAACAAACACTTCATGTTCGAGCCTCGGGCCAAGCCTCATCGTGACCTGCGCCGCCGAAGGAATGCTGATGACTTCCAATATGAGCCAGAAACCGAGAAGGATGTGAATGCTCGGACGGGAGGTTTTAAATCGGTGCAGCATGACACCTGATATGCACATGCCGGGCCATCAGGCTTGAGCCTGAGTGAGTGCGTGCTTAAGGGCCGTATATGTCAACGCAACGAACCAAAGCGGGCGTGCTATTTTCTGGTGGGCAGGACAGCGCAACCGTTCTGGCTTGGGCGCTGAGCTATTTCGATCATGTCGAGACCATTGGTTTCTCCTATGGTCAACGCCATAATGTCGAAATGACCGTCCGAAAGCGAGTCCTTGGCCTGATGCGGGAGCAGTTTCCTGAGTGGTCAGATCGGCTTGGTGAGGATCATGTCGTCGATCTGGTTGGGCTCGGCGCGATCAGTGAAACAGCTCTCACGCGAGACCAGGAAATTGAAACACTGGGTTCCGGTCTTCCCAATACCTTCGTTCCCGGGCGTAATCTCATTTTTCTGATCTATGCTGCGGCAATCGGATGGCGGCGGGAATTTTCCGACTTGGTTGCCGGCATGTGCGAGGCTGATTTCTCAAACTATCCCGACTGTCGCAAAGAGACTTTGGACGCACAGATGACCACGATCTCACTGGGCTTGGATCGACCCTTCTCACTGCACACGCCACTCATCTCGCGGTCCAAGGCGGATGCCTGGAATTTCGCAAAAACATTGGGCGGCGAGCCTCTGGTCGAGCTGATCCGCATGGACACGCACACCTGCTATGTCGGTGAACGCGACACGTTACATGCGTGGGGTTATGGCTGCGATAACTGTCCGGCCTGTGAATTACGGGCCAAGGGATGGGCGGAGTATGCGGCGCTGTGAGCTATGCTGTTAAAGAACTTTATCTGACGGTTCAGGGCGAAGGCGGCCAAGCGGGACGCGTTGCAGTGTTTTTGCGATTTGCGGGATGCAATCTCTGGAGTGGCCGGGAAGAAGATAGGGCCAGCGCAGTCTGTTCGTTTTGTGATACTGATTTCGTCGGGATTGACGGACCGGGTGGCGGTCTTTTCGATGCGAAAGGTTTGGCCAACGCGGTTCTGGCGGCTTGGCCGTCAGATCAGCAAGACCGCTGGGTCGTCTGCACCGGCGGTGAACCACTGCTTCAATTGGATGATGCCTTGATCAAGGCTCTGAAAGAAAGAGGGTTCAAGATCGCCGTTGAAACTAACGGGACGATTGCAGCGCCTGCCGATATTGACTGGATCTGCGTCAGTCCGAAGGCGGACGCCCTGCTGGTTCAGCTTACAGGTCAGGAGTTGAAACTGGTTTACCCGCAAGCCGCGAATCAGCCTGAACAGTTCGAGAGTCTGAGTTTTGAGCATTTCTTCCTGCAGCCGCTCGATGATCCGAACCGAAGCGTCCATACGAATGCTGCCTTCCGGCACTGCCTCGACCATCCGAAATGGCGGCTCAGCGTTCAGTCACATAAATATATTGGTGTGCCCTGAACAGCGGGAGGCAGCTTAGGACAGAGCTTTCGCCGTCTTATTCGCAAAGCGGGAAATGGCGCGGTGAGCGTCCGTCCAGATACCTTTGGCCCGATCAAACCCGTCATTGTCAAGACTGGATTCAAACCAGCGGTAATGGAGCGTGCCGAGCGATCCGCCGTCATTGCTTATAAGTTCGCCGCTCAGCTCCGCACCGCCAATACCAAAACTGTGAAAGCTCAGACCAGGCTCTTTGGAGAGCTGTTCGAATGTCGGACGATTATTCTTCACATCTTCGAGTGTGACGCGCAGTGTGATCGGCGCATCATTCGACATGGCAATGCCGCGCTTGGCGAAATCTTCGGTCAATTCTTCGCGGACTTCATCGACAAGACGCGAGAGAGAGCGATCACCGTAAAAGCCGTTCCCTGAAAAACCGGAGTTAATGCCGCGTGATCCAGCGCCCCGGTCGCTGAGTTTCTCTGGAAGATTGTTAGCGCGGAAGGCCAGATCTTCAGACAGAACCACTTCGATCTTTACGGGCGTTTGGAGGGGGGCTGCGATTGTCGTCTTAAAGCCGTGGGATTTCGCGATGGCTCCCAGCGGGGCAAATAGAAGGGCAGTCGTAGCAAGAATAATGGATATGCAGCGCATGGGTCAATCTCCTCTCCTCATCTTGCCAAATTGTAGCATTTTGCAGCGGGTTAAACAAATCATGTTCGCAGGTGGTCCGTTATTACCCGAACGCATCAACTGTGACAGAGATGATGTTGCCGGCACGACGGATGTTCATGAGTTCATTGTCGAGTTGCGCCGCCTGAATGTTGCGAGACACGGTCACGACTTTTCCTGTCAGATCCACAACTTGCGTGGTCACGGTCAGGACCTTGATCGAACTGTCGAGCGCCTGATCGGTGATCTTTACTGGAACCGACCCGACATAATAGACGTCTTTACTGGTTGCAAAGGTCGATTTTCCGACGAAGTTGGTCGTGCCGACAACGCCTTTGAAACTCTGAATCACCATTCGCCTAAAAACACAAATTAATAGGGCCCGAGCCTAGGAGCTATGTGATCATCCGGGGTGAGACAGGTATCCAAAATCAATTGGAATGAAAAATGCAGGATATGAATAGCAAACCGGAAAATTATATTGCTATATTGCTATAGTGCTATAGTGCTATAGTGCTATAGTGCCAGATTACAGACTAATTTGCCATTCTAATCTGCCGTTAATTCCAACATCCGCAGTAGGAGATTTCCCGCCATGACAACCGAGGTCAACGACGACAATGACGGCAGAGTCATCAGCAGATCGGTCTCCACCGTTCTTTCGAATGGCAATTTCACCCGGACCGAGATCATCGGGTTCGACACCGACGGGGACGGCAGAGCCGACCGGATACAGACCTCCATCTCTGATTCGAACGGTACCCGGGTCCAGATTGATCACTATAGCTATAATTCGAACGGCACCCGCAGCCTGACCCGCAGGGACTTCGACACTGACGGGGACGGCAATATCAACCAGAGCACATTCTACGACGGCACTGGTCGCGTGACCCGCAGGGACTTCGACACCGACGATGATGGCAATATCAACCAGAGCACGTTCTACGACGGCACTGGTCGCGTGACCCGCAGGGACTTCGACACCGACGATGATGGCACTGTCGACCGGAGCACGTTCTACGACGCGGACGGCACTGTCGACCGGCGCGAGTTCTACACGTATAATTCGGACTGCAACCGGATCCTGACCCGCTTCGACGACGACAATGACGGCAGCATCGACCGGAGCGAGACCTATATGTATAATTCGGACGGCGTCCTGATCCGGACCCGCTTCGACGACGACAATGACGGCAGCATCGACCGGGGTGAGACCTATATGTATAATTCGGACGGCGTCCTGATCCGGACCCGCTTCGACGATGACGCGGATGGTACCATCAACCGGAGCGAGGCATACATCTATAACGGGGACGGCAACCGGACCCGGATCGACTTCGACGATGACGCGGACGGCACAACCGACCGGAGCGAGGCCTATACTTACGACGGGGACGGTAACCGGACCCGGATCGACTTCGACGATGACGCAGACGGCACAATCGACCGGAGCGACTTCGACGATGACGCGGACGGCACAACCGACCGGAGCGAGGCCTACATCTATAACAGGGACGGCAACCGGACCCGGATCGACTTTGACGATGACGCAGACAGCACAAATGATCGGAGCGAGGCCTATACTTATGACGGGGACGGTAACCGGACCCGGACCCGCTTCGACTTTGACGCGGACGGCAATTTCGACCGGAGTGAGTTCGACTTTGACGCGGACGGCAATATCAACCAGACCCGCTTCGACGACGATGATGACGGCACAAACGACCGGACCGAGTTCTACAACTATAATTCGGACGGCGTCCTGATCCGGACCCGCTTCGACGATGACGCGGATGGTACCATCAACCGGAGCGAGGCCTACATCTATGACGGGGACGGCAACCGGGCCCGGATCGACTTCGATGATGACGCAGACGGCACAACCGACCGGAGCGAGGCCTACCTCTATAACGGGGACGGCAATCGGACCCGGACCGACTTCGACGATGACGCGGACGGCACAACCGACCGCATCGCCTTCGACGATGACGCAGACGGCACAAACGATCGGAGCGAGGCCTATACTTATGACGGGGACGGCAACCGGACCCGGACCCGCTTCGACAATGACGCGGACGGCAATTTCGACCGGAGTGAGTTCGACTTTGACGCGGACGGCAATATCAACCAGACCCGCTTCGACGACGATGATGACGGCACAAACGACCGGACCGAGTTCTACACCTATAATTCGGACGGCGGCCTGATCCGGACCCGCTTCGACGATGACGCGGATGGTACCATCAACCGGAGCGAGGCATACACCTATGACGGGGACGGCAACCGGACCCGGACCCGCTTCGACGATGACGCAAACGGCACAACCGACCGGAGCGAGGCCTACATCTATGACGGGGACGGCAACCGGACCCGGACCCGCTTCGACGATGACGCAGACGGCACAACCGACCGGAGCGAGGCCTATACTTATGACGGGGACGGCAACCGGATCCGGACCCGCTTCGACGATGACGCAGACGGCACAAACGATCGGAGCGAGGCCTATACTTATGACGGGGACGGCAACCGGATCCGGACCCGCTTCGATGACGATAATGACGGCAATATTGACCGCATCGCCTTTGACGATGACGGCGACGGCACGCCTGACCGGATCAATCACTACACGATTGATGACGACGGCACTGCTCGCGTGATTCGGAGGGACTCTGACCTGGACGATGACGGCAATATCGACCGGACGGTCCACCTGAATGCGGATGGTCGCTGGGAGCGGGTGGAACTGGATGCGGATGATGACGGCATCATCGACCGGATCGATCACTACAGCTTTGCTGCGGATGGCACTCGGAGCCTGACCCGGACCGACTTTGACACTGACGGCGACGGCACAGCCGACCGGAGCGAGGCCTACATCTATAACGGTGACGGCAACCGGATCCGAACCCGCTTCGATGATGATAATGACGGCAATATTGACCGTATCGCCTTTGACGATGACGGCGACGGCACGCCCGACCGGATCAATCACTATGCGATTGATGACGACGGCACTGGTCGCGTGATCCGGAGGGACTCTGACCTGGACGATGACGGCAATATCGACCGGACGGTCCACCTGAATGCGGACGGTCGCTGGGAGCGGGTGGAACTGGATGCGGACGATGACGGCACTATCGACCGGATCGATCACTACAGCTTTGCTGCGGATGGCACTCGGAGCCTGACCCGGACCGACTTTGACGATGACGCGGACGGCAATTTCGACCGGAGTGAGTTCGACTTTGACGCGGACGGCCTGACTGACCGGACCGACTTTGACGATGACGCGGACGGCACAAACGACCGGACCGAGTTCTACACCTATAATTCGGACGGCGGCCTGATCCGGACTCGCTTTGACGATGACGGCGACGGCACAGCCGACCGGAGCGAGGCCTACATCTATGACGGGGACGGCAACCGGACCCGGACCGACTTTGACGACGATGGCGACGGCACAGCCGACCGGAGCGAGGACTACATCTATGACGGGGACGGCAACCGGACCCGGACTCGCTTTGACGACGATGGGGACGGCACCATCGACCGGAGCGAGGACTACATCTATGACGGGGACGGTAACCGGACCCGGACCCGGTTCGATGACGACAATGACGGCAATATTGACCGCATCGCCTTCGACACTGACGGCGACGGCACCATCGACCGGAGCGAGGCCTACATCTATGACGGGGATGGTAACCGGATCCGGACCCGCTTTGATGATGATAATGACGGTAATATTGACCGCATCGCCTTTGACGATGACGGCGACGGCACGCCTGACCGGATCAATCACTACACGATTGATGACGACGGCACTGATCGCGTGATTCGGAGGGACTCTGACCTGGACGATGACGGCAATATCGACCGGACGGTCCACCTGAATGCGGATGGTCGCTGGGAGCGGGTGGAACTGGATGCGGATGATGACGGAAATATCGACCGGATCGATCACTACAGCTTTGCTGCGGATGGCACTCGGAGCCTGACCCGAACCGACTTTGACGATAACGGCGACGGCACAGCCGACCGGAGCGAGGCCTACATCTATGACGGGGATGGTAACCTGATCCGGACCCGCTTCGATGACGATAATGACGGCAATATTGACCGCATCGCCTTCGACAATGACGGCGACGGCACGCCCGACCGGGTCAATCACTACACGATTGATGACGACGGCACTGGTCGCGTGATCCGGACCGACTTTGACCTAGACGATGACGGCAATATCGACCGGACAGCCCATCTGAATGCGGACGGTCGCTGGGAGCGGGTGGAACTGGATGCGGATGATGACGGCACTATCGACCGCATCGATCACTACAGCTTTGCTGCGGATGGCACTCGGAGCCTGACCCGGACCGACTTTGACGATAACGGCGACGGCACATCCGACCGGAGCGAGGCCTACATCTATGACGGGGACGGCAACCGGATCCGGACCCGCTTCGATGACGATAATGACGGCAATATTGACCGCATCGCCTTCGACAATGACGGCGACGGCACGCCCGACCGGATCAATCACTACGCGGTTGATGACGACGGCACTGGTCGCGTGATCCGGACCGACTTTGACCTGGACGATGACGGCAATATCGACCGGACAGCCCATCTGAATGCGGACGGTCGCTGGGAGCGGGTGGAACTGGATGCGGATGATGACGGCACTATCGACCGCATCGATCACTACAGCTTTGCTGCGGATGGCACTCGGAGCCTGACCCGGACCGACTTTGACACCGACGATGACGGCACCATTGACCGGACGGACTTTGACGATGACGCGGACGGCACAACCGACCGGAGCGAGGCCTACACATATAATTCGGACGGCAGGGTGAGCCAGACCAGTTTCGACGACGACAATGACGGCACAGCCGACCGGAGCGAGACCTACATCTATAACGGGGACGGTAACCGGACCCGGACCCGCTTCGATGACGACAATGACGGCAATATCGACCGGAGTGAGTTCGACTTTGACGGCGACGGCACCATCGACCGGAGCGAGGCCTACACATATAATTCGGACGGTAATCGGACCCGGACCCGCTTCGACGATGACGCGGACGGCACAAACGACCGGACCGAGTTCTACACCTATAATTCGGACGGCGGCCTGATCCGGACCCGCTTCGACGACGACGCGGACGGCCTGACTGACCGGACGGGCTTTGACGATGATGCGGACGGCGCGATCGACCGGAGCGAGACCTACATATACAACACCAATGGCACTCTGATCCGGACCGACTTTGACGATGACGCTGATGGCAGGATCGACCGGACCACAGAGACCGGGGCACCGCCGATCTCGCGGGTCGCCCTCTCCAGCCTGAACGGCAGCAATGGCTTCATCCTCGCTGGCATCGATGCGTTTGACAGTTCCGGCAGTTCCGTATCGTCGGCGGGGGATGTCAATGGCGATGGCTATGATGATCTGATCATCGGGGCCAACAGGGCCGACCCGAATGGGGACAGGGACGCTGGCGAGACCTATCTGGTCTATGGCGGGGCGAGCGCGCCGGTCGACGAGGATGGCGTGCTGGATTTGGGGGCGCTGGACGGCACGAACGGCTTTATCCTGACCGGCATCGACGGGGATGACGAGTCCGGTTTTTCCGTATCGTCGGCGGGGGATGTCAATGGCGATGGCTATGATGATCTGATCATCGGGGCCCCAGAGGCCGACCGGTTTTCGGCTGGCGAGACCTATATCGTCTATGGCGGGGCGAGCGCGCCGGGCACAGACGGCGTGCTGGATCTGTCCGACCTGGATGGCACGAATGGCTTTACCCTGACCGGGATCGACGTGTTTGACCGTTCCGGTCGTTCTGTGTCGTCGGCGGGGGATGTTAATGGCGATGGCTATGATGATCTGATCATCGGGGCGAGCTGGGCCGACCCGAATGGGGACAGTCTAGCCGGCGAGACCTATATCGTCTATGGCGGGGCGAGCGCGCCGGGCACGGATGGCGAGCTGGATCTCGGGGCGCTGGACGGCACGAACGGCTTTATCCTGACCGGGATCTACGCGGGTGACTTTTCCGGCAGGTCCGTCTCCTCCGCGGGGGATGTCAATGGTGACGGCTATGATGATCTGATCATCGGGGCCTATCGGGCCGACCCGAATGGGAATAGCTCCGGTGAGACCTATATCGTCTATGGCGGGGCGAGCGCGCCGGGCACAGACGGCGTGCTGGATCTCGGGGCGCTGGACGGCAGTAACGGCTTTACCCTGACCGGGACCGACAGGTATGACGGGTCCGGCGGTTCCGTGTCATCGGCGGGGGATGTCAATGGCGACGGTTATGATGATCTGATCATCGGGACCAGTTTTGATCGGGATACCTATATCGTCTATGGCGGGGCGAGCGCGCCGGGCACGAATGGCGTGCTGGATCTCAGAGCGCTGAATGGGACTAACGGCTTTACCCTCAGGGAGATCAGTTTTGGTGACAGTCCCGTCTCCTCGGCGGGGGATGTCAATGGTGACGGCTATGATGATCTGATTATCGGGGCTGCTAATGCCGACCCGAATGGGGACAGCTCGGGCGAGACCTATATCGTCTATGGCGGGGCGAGCGCGCCGGGCACAGGGGGCAGATTCAATCTCTCCGCGCTGGATGGCAGCAATGGCTTCATCCTCACCGGGATCGACAGGTTTGACTATTCCGGCTTCTCCGTCTCCTCGGCGGGGGATGTTAATGGCGACGGCTATGATGATCTGATCATCGGGACCCCAGAGGCCGACCCGAATGGAAGAAATTCGGGCGAGACCTATATCATCTATGGCGGGGCAACGGGGACGGAAAGCCTGACGCCGGTCACGGCATCAGGCACGGCGGCGGCGGATAATTTCACCGGCAATGCCGGCGATGACAGTTTTACCGCGATTGCCACGAATGATGTGGTGCGCGGCGGGGCCGGCGATGACATGATCAGCGTCACCGCGCTTGACTTTGCGGCGATTGATGGCGGCACCGGCCGGGACAGCTTGGTGCTGGACGGGGCCGGCCTGGCGCTCGACCTGACCGGGGCGGGCCATGCCGGCGTCGACAGTGTCGAAATCTTTGACCTGTCCGGCACGGGGGCCAACAGCCTGGTGCTGGACGCGCTGGCCGTGTTTGACGTAACGGAGGAGCGCGAGGGCGGGACGGCAAGCCTCGACGTGCTGGGTGATGCGGATGACAGGGTTGATCTGAGCGGTAGTTCATTCGCCCTGTCCGGGACGGCGGCGGAGGACGGCGTCACCTATAATGTCTATAGGGACGGCAATGCGGAAGTGCGCATTGAGGACGGGGTCACCGTCACCCTCGCTGCTACGGGGGCGCAAAGCGCCCGGTTCAAAACTGACACCGGAACCGATCCCGGGTCCGGAACGAGGCTGGACGAGGCGCTCATGAACCCCGACCCACTCATGAATAATGATCTATGGGGTAATGATCTATGGGACGGCTTATGGGCGGACGGGGTCAGTAGCCTGGATCAGCCAGTTCATATAGACGAGGATTCTATCCTCATTCCGCTTTCAGACTCGCTTTCTTTCGGTCCACTCTCATCAGGCTCGCTTCCGGGTCCATGGGGGGATCTGATATACTGGCCCGGGCTCGAAAGCCATTCGGCGATGCAGAATGATCTCGCCATGATCCTGCCGGAGATGGAGACTATCACCGCTTATATGGAGGGTTTCTAACCGGCGGACCGGACCCGGGACAAGGGCATGACCAAGACAGAGATCAGGATAGAGTCGGGGACCGTGCCTGCCGGACAGATTGAGGTGACGTTCGGGGTCGATCTGTCACACGGGGTTTCACCGAGTGGCCGGCAACAAAACGGCCCGGCCTTGCGCGACATAGTCAACGACACGCTGACGCAAATCCCGGGACATCACTTTGGTCATGAAACACCGCCACTGTAAGGGGAATCAAAAATCAAAACAAAAAGGAATCCCTGAAATCAATAGGGCCTGAGCCTAGGTCGCTTCCCTTAGCCAACCCCATATAAGCGAGGCGAAAAAAGCGAGGAAAAAGACCAGAGGCGGTGCCAATGGGCGTCGTTTGGACCGCGTGACCGTATAGGCATTATTATCGCGTATTCCGATCCAGTCCCGGCCCGCCATGGCACCGGACTGAAGCCGGCGGATTTCAGGCAGAGCGTCAATCGACAGACCGATCATGCGTGTCACGCCGCCAGTGACATCCGATATGGGCGTCAGAATGTCCGTTGTCGGAAGTAGTTCGGCGAATTCGATCGGGTTGAGCATACCAACCGCTGCAATGGTGGACAGATCACCGTGGCTCAATCGGTACGCACCGAGACCATCAAGCGGCAGAGTGCCGGAATAATAGCCGGGCTCGTTTTCGATCATCTCGATTTCCGCCACCGCACCATTTGGTAGAATGACATCGGCTCGTCCGGGTACCTCACCAAGGGTACGCCGTTCCACGATCAATTGCTGGTTCTCAGCGCGAGCGGTCAGGGTCTCGGCGTCTAGGTCCGGTTCCCCCAGAAGCCAGTGGGCTGTCCTGCGGAACATTTCTCTGTACGGGCCGCCGCCCTGATGACCTTTCGCCCACAGCCACGCCTGATCGCTCATCAGCATGGCGACCCGGCCATCTTCGACCCTGTCTATAATGAATAGGGGCGTGCCGTCAGGACCTTCCATCAGAACATTTCCTGACAGGGGATCATTGCCGATGGCCCGGTACCAAGGCCCCCAGATCTGATCATCACGCCCGTCAAAAGACCGTGTGATCGGATGAAGTCGCCCTTTAGCATTCAACTCTGCGCGGAATGCCTCTTCGGTAATGTCGCCGGTAGGTCGCGTTGGCAGAACACTGACGAGGGGCGTCAGGAAAAGACTGTCGACCGTGGGAAAGGCGGGGCCAGCGGCAAGTAGAAGCGCGCCGCCATCTTCGACATAACGAGCAATGTTCGAGAAATAGCGCGGCGGAATGGTTAGTTGCGTCCGGCCATCTACCGTCGGAATGGCGCGGCGTTGATATTGATCGAAAATGATTAGGTCGAAATCGTCGAGCCGCTCTTCAAACAGTTGCTGTCTCGGGAACTGGATCAGGGACAGCTTGCGTTCCGACGCATTCGTGGATTTAACCCGTGGTTGAGTCAGGATCGTAAACTGGACAAGGTCGATCGACGGATCGGATTTCAGCAGATTGCGCCAGGCCCGACCGCCGCTATGCGGTTCACCGGTAATCAGAAGAACCCGCATACGATCACGGATCCCGGAGATTTCAGCGATGAACAGATTATTGTTCAGCGTAAGCTCGCCGCCATCGGCTGGCGCGACCGTCATTTCGACAGTGTTACGTCCCCGTCGTTCGATTTCGAGCGGGATCGACAGGATTTGTCCGATCGTGATGGGAAATCGGGCTTTGCGCTCGCCATTGAGCCGAACTTCGATCTGGGCGCGTTCGCCGTCAAATCCTGGATCATCGACCCGGAGTTCGAAATTGGCGAGCTCACCAACGACACCGAATTTCGGAGCTGTGACAGCAGAAATTCTGCGATCTCGAGCCTCTGGATCACCAATGATCATGGCGTGAAACGGAATATCTTCAGGAATGGCCGCTGCGGTTGCTTCACTGACATCGTGGGTCTGACCATCGGTGAGCGCAATCACACCGCCAAGTCGGCCTGATGGGACTGAGGCGAGCGCATCATTCAGTGAGCGCGCCATCCGAGTACCGTCCCCGTCAGGTGGAACATCAACCGTAATGATATCGACCGGACCAGAAGCGGCCAAGGCATCGCGGAGTGAGACTTCAGCGGCGTCGGCCACATCAGACCGCTCACCGAGCTGCATGGAATCCGATCCGTCTTTCAGAAGGATAACCGAGTCCGGCAGAGGGAGCCGATCTTCGCTGACCAGTTGCGGCCCGCTCAAAGCGAGGCCCAGAAAGAGGGCCGCGAGCAGCCTCTGAAAATCTGATTTCATCCGCGCCGTCGCTGCAAGTAGAGCCGCAGCAGAGGCGATTCCGACGAGCGCGATGACCCAGGGCCAAGGCAGAAGAGGATCAAAGGCGATCCGCGACAGGATGTCTTCGATCATTCTTCAATCCGCCCGAGACGGCGGATCAGTTCAGCCGCGTGAACCTGATCGGCTTTATAGTTTCCGGACAATGCATACATGGCGAGATTGACACCGAACCGGACGGACATTTCCCGCTGACGCGGTATTTCATTGGCCAGATCGACCAGCGTACCGGTCTCCGGATCAATCGCCCAGCCTGCGGCCCAGTCGTTCGAACCGATAATGACGGATGAGACACCATCGCGCCCGCCCTGGGTGGCACCATCCGCCTCGACATAAAGCGGACCATTGGCCCAGCGTCCCGGGAAGACCTGTAGCAGATAGAAGGACTTTGTCAGCACATGATCCTCGGGCACTCTGACTAATCGTCCGATGGAGATACCTTCGGTTACGCGTGAAAGGCCGGGATGGGGGTCACCTGACCGGAAGGACCGCTCGGCTTCGTCTGCCGTGTCCAGAACCAGTGTCCCACCCGCGGCTATATAAGCGTTGAGTGAGATCCTTTCGGCTTCAGTCAGAGCTGGTGTGTCTAGCCGAATGGGCCAGTAGAGAAACGGGTACATTTCCAAACCCTCACTGTCAGGCGAGACTCCGTGAACGCCAACCGGTTCGATTGTCGTGCGCAGATTGAGCTGACGGCTCAGGCTTTCCATGGCCGTCTCGCTCAACTGATCCACTCGAACGTCACCCGTCTCAATATAGCCCAGATGTAGGCCGAGGGCAGAGTCGCGAACACGATTATTGGCGTCTGCACCGTGAGGTAGAGATATGATGCAGACAGTCAGTAGGGCGGCAGCAACAGGGCCGAAGCGGCGTAGTCGGCCTGAAATAATTGCTGATAGGAGCATGTCGACGGCGAGCATCGCCAGAGTGAGACCCAGCAATAGACCCGCGAGGGAGCGTGGATCGCTCGACCTGCCGCGAAGAACGCTCAAACCATCAGTGGGAAACGGTTGAATCGCCTCAGGGTTCGATATGGAGTCAACGGCCCTTTGGCGCGTGCCCGAGCGGTAATAGCCGGGTGTCAGCTCGCTCAGCCGTTGGTTCCACGCCGTGTCGTCAATCGTCACGGGTCGGGGTGGCGGAGGGCGAAGTTCACCAAAGGGACCCAGCATCCGGTCGAGGGTCCAAGCGCCGTTTGTCGTGTCAGATATGACCCGTCGGGATTTTGCGAGTGGCAGTATGCGTTTCAACATGTCAACGTAAAGCCCTGAAATCGCAAGATTTGACCATTCAGGTCCCGCCGTAACGTGGAATAGGATAACGCGGCCGTCGCCCCGCACAGCGGATGTGACAATAGGTGATCCATCTTCCAGTCGTGCCCATGTATGGGCATCAGTTTCAGCACCGGGCCGCGCCATAACCTGCCGGGATACAGTGACATCCTTCGGAATGGAGAGGCCAAAAAAGGGTGACTCGGTGGCGAATGGAGCCAGACTTTGCGGCGTCTCCCAAGCGAGCGCGCCGCCAATGGATCGTCCGCCGCGCCGCAGGGCGACGGGCAACAAATCATCCTGAACATTCGCGATCTGTGGACCTGCAAAGCGGATCAGGACACCACCATTTTCGACATAGTCGATAATTTCTTCTGCATCCGAACTCATGGAATCTGGCATGATCAGGACAGTTGGATTGAGAGAGA
Source organism: Litorimonas sp. (assembly GCA_965205225.1). Lineage (GTDB taxonomy): Bacteria > Pseudomonadota > Alphaproteobacteria > Caulobacterales > Maricaulaceae > Litorimonas. The sequence goes on along the minus strand of CBDBFZ010000003.1, from coordinate 1,581,928 downwards.
GAACGGACTCAACATTGCCAATGAACAGATCCGCAAACGGCGCCAGAGCCTGCTCAGGGTAGAAATCTTCCGACAGGAGCGGGCTGGAGGTTCCGGATGGAGGCGCGAGCACACCGACGAGCGGCCGCCCGAACGCATCATCAAGCAGTTTCGTCGCCGCCCCGGCGCGCATTCTGGCAATCCGGAGTCTCGCGACCCGGGATCGGAGTTGCGGTGGAAGAGATATCTGTGCAGTTGCGAGCGAACGGCCTGGCGCGAATGTCAAGGGCTCGACCGCCAATATGTCGCCCCGCGCCGATAGCGCCTCGACCATCGCGGTGCGTCTTCCATACGCGCTGAACCAGTCTGTCTCAAACCCATCAGCCGTTTCGCGCACATCGCCAGGGACGATAACAGTATCAATGTTTTCGGGCATGATGACTGTTGCTGATGCGCGCTTAAGCCCGTCCAAGAGCTGATCCTCAATACCAAAACTGACACCAGAGGAGAGATAGACGGTTTGCCGATCGGTTGGCGGCGACGGAAACTCAGCGGTCTGATTACGCAATCGCGGTGTGGCAGATCGCAAGCGTAGCAGCGCTTCGGCCGCTGGTATGGGGGTCGTTTCCAGTTCGGCTCCGAGCAACAGGACAATGTCCTGATTGGCGCGCTGTGCGTCCCGAACCCGGCGCCGGGCTTCGTCCGTGATACCGTCCCAGATGGGCGCAGCGGCGGCACTGTCATCTATAATCAGGGTGAGGGGTCGTTCGACTCCGGCATCATCACCTTGCAGCAAGGGCAGGCTGAGTGCGAATACGGCTAGAGTCACCATGAGAAGGCGGTAGATTAACAACCAGATGGGTGTGGCATTCGGCGTTTCTTCATCCGTTTCCAGGCCGATCAGAATGGCGAGGGGCGGAAAGAGGCGGCGTTTTGGCGCTGGCGGACTGATTTTCAATATCCACCAGACCAGCGGCAAAGTCAGCAGGCCGAGCAGTGTGAGCGGCGCGAGTAAGATCAGCGATCCCATTACAGCGTCCCTTCGAACGCTTGATAAAGAGCCGTGAGCGCAGGTCCGGGCGGCTGATCCGTATGATGGCGAATAAGGGTAAAGCCGAGATGACGGGTGCTGTCATCAATCCGTTGGCAATGGGCCTGAAAGCGTGTGCGGTAGTCTGTCTTGGCCCGCTCCGCCCGTCCCAGCAGATAGGGTTTGAGCCAGCCTCCGGGTGTCTGGAACTCAATGCGCCCCTTGAACGGAAAGCTCTCTTCCGCCGGGTCAATAATGTGCAGCAGCACGCCAGATGCGGGCCGGGCTGCCAGAGCTGCGAGCCGTTGTGGCCACGCCTCCGGCTCGGTCAAGAAGTCACTGGCGATAAGTAACTTGGCGTGAGCAGGGAGTTTGCCTGACAAAAGTTCTAACATACCGTTTGAATGGGCGAGCCGGAGCGCGAGTCGTTCGTAGCCAACGCGTCCGGATCGGGGGCGTTCGCTCTCGCCCAAGATTGCACAGCGCTCACCACCGCGCATCAGCAGCGAAGCCAGAGCGAGAGAGAGCACGCTGGCCCGGTCGCGTTTTGTCGGCAATGATTTGCTCGATCGCCAATCCATACCCGCTCCGCCGTCACGCCAGATAAAGACTGAATTGGCAGCTTCCCACTCCGTATCGCGAACAAACACAGCATTACCGCGCGCCGAGCGTCGCCAGTCAATCCGGTTCGCCGGATCTGACACATCGTAGGGGCGGTATTGCCAGAAGGTTTCGCCTTGTCCCGGACGCCGTCGCCCATGAACCCCCGCAGCGACGAGAGCGGCAACGCGTTCGGCCTCGGCCAGCAGAGCGGGATAGCCGCCAGCAAGCCGGTCGGCATCCTGTCGTAGGGTGTGAGCGGTCTCGACCGGCATGGGGCCTAGCGGATCCGCTCCTTCAGGCGCTCAATGATTGTATCGATTGTTGCGCCGTCTGCACGGGCCGCAAAGCTGAGCGCCATTCTATGCCGCAATACCGGCCCAGCCAGATCAATTACATCGTCGATGGACGGGGCGACCCGGCCTTCGATTAAGGCCTTCGCGCGCGTTGCAAGCATCAGGGCCTGTCCAGCGCGAGGGCCTGGGCCCCAGGCAACCGTGCTGCGGACCGTTTCGTCGTCCGATTGGTCGGGCCTTGCATTCCGGACGAACGTCAGAATCGCTTCCAGCACACTCTCGCCGACAGGCAATTTGCGAACGAGCGATTGCATATCCATCAGTGCCTTGGCCGTCATCGCCTTCTTCGATTTCGGCAAAGTTGCGCCTGTAGTGGAAATGAGAATGTCTCTTTCGGTCGAAAGCTCCGGAAATTCTACATCAATCTGAAACAGGAACCGATCGAGCTGGGCTTCGGGCAGAGGGTAAGTGCCTTCCTGCTCAATCGGGTTCTGTGTCGACAGGACATGGAACGGTTTCGGCAGGTCGTGGCGCGCGCCAGCGATCGTGACGGCTTTTTCCTGCATGGCCTGTAGCAAGGCTGACTGAGTACGCGGACTGGCCCTGTTGATTTCATCGGCCATCAATAGCTGCGTGAAAACAGGACCTTTGATGAATCGGAAAGTGCGGCGACCCTCTTCGTCCTGATCCAGAACTTCGGACCCAAGAATATCGGCTGGCATCAGATCCGGCGTAAATTGGATGCGGGATTCTTTCAGCCCTAGGACTGTCCCCAATGTTTCGACAAGGAGCGTTTTCGCCAATCCGGGTACGCCGACAAGTAGGGCGTGACCGCCTGACAGGATCGCTGCAAGAGCAAGATCAACGACACGGTCCTGCCCATAGACGACCTGGCCGATATTCTCACGAACGCTGGCCAGGGTTTCGACGGCTTTGGCCGCGGCTTTCTCTGTTGCGGGATCAACTATGGTGTCGAGCATCTGGCCCATATACTGTGTCTGTATCTATAGTATTTGATAGATGCGTAGCGAGGCGGGTGCCGCCGGGAAAGGCCCATGACCACTGAAAGCACGTTAAATGGCGGTAAGCCCCAAAAAAGTGATGCTGGTTTCTCTCTGCAGGATCTGATGGATGCGCTTGCCGACACGTCCGGCGATCAGCGCCCTGTGGACCGATGGGATCCGGATTATTGCGGCGAAATGGATCTGGTCATCAAGGCCGATGGATCGTGGTGGCATGAAGGATCACGCATTACGCGCAAGGGATTGATTGACCTGTTCGCATCAGTGCTGCGCAAGGATGAGGACGGTCGGACCTACCTCGTAACTCCGGTTGAGAAACTGGGTATACAGGTTGAGCGCGCCCCCTTTCTTGCCATTCGCGTAGATGCAATGGATGAAGGCGAGGATCAGCGTCTCTTTTTCAGGACCAATTTCGATGAGACCGTTGAGGCAGGTCCCGAGTGTCCGATTCGGGTTGAAACCGATGCCGAGACTTTGGAACCGGACCCCTATATACTGGTTCGCGGTCGGCTTGAGGCTGCCATTAACCGCGCCGTATTTTATGAGCTGGTTGAGCTTGCGGTCGAGCGTGATGATACGCTCGGTGTCTGGGCGGGCGGCACGTTTTTCCCGCTCGGTCCCAAGGGCGCACATATATGGTGAACGTCTCGGTTGAGCAAAGATTGCGCGGTGCCTTCCTGCCGCCGCCGATTCAGGATGGAGCCCATCGGATTACGCGCGAGACACAGCGCTTGGCGGCGGTGTTGCTCCCTTTTGTACAGCGACCATCAGGCTGGAACCTGATTTATACGCAGCGCCCTGAAACCATGCCCAATCATGCCGGGCAGATCAGTTTCCCAGGCGGGAAGGTCGAAATAGGTGAAACCGTCCTGAATGCCGCCCTGCGAGAAACCGAAGAAGAGATTGGCATCAGGTCTGAGCGGATTGAGATTCTGGGGCGGCTTCCATCCTTCGATGCCGCCGGGTACTTTCGGGTGACGCCCTTTGCCGGGATCATTGATCCAGAGGCGGCGTTCGCGATTGATCCCCATGAAGTCGAGGAGGTCTTCGAAGTGCCGCTGGGTTTTCTGATGGACCCATCAAACCATGTGACCAAACAGCTGGCGTTTGAAGGGCGGATGCACACAGTCTATTATATGCCTTATACAGGGCCTGACGGGACGCTGCGTAACATTTGGGGCATGACAGCCGGGATGACGTGGCGCGTCTGGAACCGGGCTTTCAATGATATGGATGAGATTTAAGTTTTAAAGACAAGGCGGATTGCTGTCTTGTCGCCCGCCACTGCTCCGCTATGACGCGGCGATGCCCCATTCGAGTCACTCACTTTCGTTTATTGACGATACTGGTGTGCAAGCCATTCTAGCCGCACTGCCAGATGGGTCGACCCGTTTTGTCGGCGGATGCGTCCGCAATGTGCTGTGGGACGAACCCGTTGCCGATATTGATCTGGCCACGCAAATTGCGCCAGAAACCGTGATGGCTTTGTTGAAAGACGCGAAGATCAAGACGGTTCCGACAGGCATTACGTACGGAACCATTACGGCTGTCATTGGCGGAAAACCCTATGAAATCACGACCTTGAGGCGGGATATGGAAACGGATGGCCGCCGCGCTGTTATCGCCTATACCGATGATTGGGCCGAAGATGCCCTGCGCCGTGATTTTACTGTCAACGCGCTCTACGCCGATCAATCGGGCGAGATTTTTGATCCAACCGGCGAAGGATTGGTGGATATAGAAGCGCGCCGTTTTCGTTTTGTCGGAGATGCGGATCAGCGTGTGCGTGAGGATTATCTGCGCATTCTCCGGCTGTTCCGATTTGTCGCCTGGTATGGCCAGGACGCGAAGATCACAAAAGAGGCCTTGGGCGCCTGCCGGAACAATCGTAGCGGGATGAAAACACTCTCTGCCGAGCGGGTGTGGAGCGAGACTAAGAAGCTCCTCTCTGCACCGGATCCAGTCCGTTCGGTCCAGATCATGCTGCAACAGGAATTACTGGATACGCTTCTGCCCGAAGCCAGCAATGTAGATGGTCTTTCCTATATCGTCGCTTTGGAAGGGCGCGAAGCGATCAAGCCTGATCCAGTCCTTCGACTTATGGCCATGATGGGCCGGGAACCGTTGCCAGCGACTCTTTTAGCTAAGCGGCTGCGTCTATCGAACAAGGAAGCCGACCGGTTGCAGGCGTGGGCATCGGACGGTGAGAGCCTGTCTTCTGATATGAGCGAGCGAGCCCGGATGCAGGCGATCTACCGATCAGGTAAACAGACTATTCTGGACCGTGCACGGCTGCGAGCTGCGAGTGCAACCGATCCGATTAAATCGGCGCGCTGGATGGTCCTTGCGGATCTGGCCCTTGGCTGGACGCCGCCGATATTTCCTTTGCGCGGGGCTGATCTTATAAAGGCGGGTGTCCCCAAGGACCCGCAACTGGGTAAGGCGCTGGCCGCATTGGAGGCCCTGTGGGTCAGATCTGGTTTTTCGACCGAGAAACCCCAACTTCTAGCGGCCCTGAAACTGTTAGGATATTAATATGGCGCTAAGGCTTTTCATCGGAAACTATAACTATTCTAGCTGGTCGCTGAGGTCGTGGCTGATCATGCGCAAGATGGAACTACCATTCGAGACGAAGATGGTCGATCTTGATGTGCCGGGTTCCAAGGATCGTCTGTTGCAGATTAGCCCGGCAGGCACGGTTCCAGTGCTTGACGTCAATGGTGAGCGGGTCCCAGACAGTCTCGCCATCGCTGAATTCTGCGCGAAAATGGTGCCGAACCTATGGCCTAAAGACGAAGCGAATCGGGTGGAGGCGCGCCGGGTCACACATCTTATGCATGAAGGGTTTGATGCGTTGCGCCGCGAAGCCCCGATGAATTTGAAACGGCGAACAGAAGGCAATATGCCCAAGGACTGTCTCAAGGACGCAGAAACAATCGTGACGATGTGGGATGATTTGCTGTCGCGTCACGACGGTCCGTTCCTGTTCAATAACTGGTCCATCGCGGATGCGTTCTATGCGCCGGTTGCGACGCGATTTGAAAGCTATGGACTGCCGCGATCACGGCGGTCAGACACATATATTTCAGAACTGATGGCAGATGAGCATTTCCAGGAATGGGAAGTCCTGGCCTTCGCAGAGACTCACACAATCCCAGATACGGATGATGTCAATGCATGACCTGAAAGCCGCCATTCGAACGGTTCCGGACTTTCCCAAACCAGGCGTTCAATACCGGGATGTTACCACGCTGTTGAGCAACTCACAGGCGCTGGCGGAGGCCGTCCGTCAGCTGGCAGAGCCTTATCGCGACGTAAAAATCGACGCCGTTGCCGGGATTGATGCGCGAGGGTTTATCTTTGGGACTGCTGTCGCGATTGAATTGGGGATCGGATTTATCCCCGTCCGCAAGGCCGGAAAACTCCCATTTGCAACGCTAGAGCAGAATTATGAGTTCGAATATGGCACAGACACTCTACAGATCCATGCCGATGCGGCGGGAGAGGGGGATAGAATTCTGCTAGTTGATGATCTCATCGCCACGGGCGGGACGAGCGCGGCGGCGATATCACTGCTTCACCGCACGGGCTGCACGGTTACAGGCGCGGCATTCCTGATCAATTTACCCGATTTGGGCGGTGCGGATGTGATCCGCAAAATGGGCGTGCCTTTACTGGCATTAGTGTCTTTTGACGGCGACTGATCAGACGTTGAATTTGAACAGCATGATATCACCGTCCTTGACGATATAGGTTTTGCCTTCCTGGCGAACCTTACCCGCGTTTTTTGCACCTTGTTCGCCGTTTTTGGCGACATAATCATCATAGGCTGTCGTTTCAGCCTTGATGAAACCCTTTTCAAAATCACCGTGGATCACGCCGGCGCAACGCGGTGCAGTCCAGCCTTCCTGAAATGTCCACGCCCGGGCTTCCTTCGGGCCAACCGTGAAATAAGTCTTCAGGCCGAGTAATGCGTAACCCGCTTGGATAAGCCGGTCTAGGCCCGGCTCCATCAATCCAATAGCGCCAAGATATTCAGCTTGTTCCTCATCATCTAGGACTGCCATTTCGGATTCGATCTGTGCGGAAATGACGACGGCCTGGGCTCCTTCTGACCGGGCATGAGCGACAACTTTGTCCGAAAACGCATTGCCGCTAGCGGCGCTCTTCTCGTCAACATTGGCGACATACAGAACGGGCTTAGAGGTCAATAGCTGCAGCATCCTCCAAGCTTTCTGATCATCCGCATCGATTCCGGCGGTCCGTGCAGGTTTGCCGTCTTCCAGTACAGCGATCGCAGTTTTGATCAGACGCATAGTCTGAATCGCATCCTTGTCGTTCTGTTTCAGTTTCTTCTCGAGCCCAGGCTTGCGTTTCTCAAGGCTTTCCAGATCGGCCAACATCAGTTCCGTCTCAATGGTCTCGAAGTCGGACATGGGGTCGATGCGGCCATCGACATGAGTAACATCTTCATCCTCGAAACAGCGCAGTATATAGATAATCGCGTCGGTTTCGCGGATAGTGGCGAGGAACTGGTTGCCCATGCCTTCGCCTTTGGATGCGCCCTTAACAAGGCCTGCAATATCGACAAAGTTCATACGAGCCGGGATACGGGTCGCGGATCCGCCGATCTCAGCGATCACGTCGAGGCGGGGTTCCGGCACAGCAACATCGCCAATATTGGGTTCAATCGTGCAGAACGGATAGTTCGCCGCCTGTGCATTCATTGTTTTCGTCAAAGCATTGAAAAGCGTAGATTTTCCGACATTCGGAAGGCCTACTATGCCGCATTTGAAACCCATGATGGCTTACCTTGCTATATATTCGGCGACGCGTGTCTGGAAGACACCCGCTTCACTCTTGGCCAAGTGCGCAGCATAACGAGCAATGCCGTTGCTCATATCATCGCGCAGGTCGATTTCATCTTTGGCGAATCCGGACAGAACGTAGCCTGACACGCGGTCCTTATGGCCGGGATGACCAATGCCCAGGCGGATGCGCTGAAAATCCGAACCACCGCAGAGCTGGTTGATGGAATATAGGCCGTTATGGCCTGCCAGACCGCCGCCCATTTTCACTCTGACTTTACCGGGCGCGAGGTCCAGCTCATCGTGGAACACGGTCACATTAGCCAGGGCGATCTTATAGAACGCCATCGCCTTTTGCACGGCGACACCGGATTTATTCATGAATGTTGTGGGTTTGAGAACCAGAACCTTCTGACCCTCAATCTGCCCGGTTCGGATCAAACCCGAAAACTTGCTCTGCTCCGATCCAAAGCCATGATCGTCGGCAATCGCATCAATGACCATGAAACCGATATTGTGGCGGTCGAGCGCGTGATTCGCGCCCGGATTACCCAAGCCAACCCAAAGATGCATGTCCGAGGGTTGCATAGGATCAGGCTCCTGTGTCTCTTTGGCGTGACCAAAGAGCCAGCGCAGCATTAGCCTTCGTCGGCGTCAGTATCGATGCCCGAGTTCTGCTCGATGGACGGAACTTCACCGGCATCGACTTCTTCAGCGTCTTCATCTTCTTCGATAGCTACACGTGAGGCAATAACCGTCGCAATAGTGAAGTCACGGTCCGTAATCGTCGGCTTGGCACCCTTCGGCAGGGTGATGTCGGAAATGTGGATCGCATCACCAATCTCGAGCTTGGATACATCGGCTTCGATTAAATCAGGAATGTCGCCAGCCGGACATTTCACTTCGATGCTGTAACGCACAACATTCAGCGTTCCACCTTCTTTCAGGCCCGGCGAGTCTTTTTCGCCAATGAAATTCACAGTTACTTCCACGTCGATGAGGGTTTTGTTGGTCACGCGGTAGAAATCGACGTGAACGGGAAAATCCGTGACGGGGTGGAACTGAACGTCCTTGGTAAAGACTTTCTGGCTTTTGCCTTCGTGGGACAATTCGATCATCGAGCCCAGAAAATCGCCGGAATTGAGCGCTTTCAGCACTTCATTCATTTTTACGGCGACAGGAACGGAATTTTCGTCCTCGCCATAGATTATGCCGGGCACTTGGCCATTGCGTCGGACTTCACGGGCATTACCCGTACCAGTGTCTTCGCGAACGATGACGTCAAGAACAACGCTCATGGATCTGTCCTGCTTCTTTAAAAAATGAACCGCCCCCAGAGCGATCTGAGTGGGCGGTCGCGGACATCTACTCGGGACGTCCAAAATCCAGTTTCGCGCGCCCTTAGCGAACGAGTCGCATGGATGCAAGAGCGTGCATCAGCGGCGCGGGGTCAGTTTCGCAGTGACCGACGGCGCCTTGCCGATCATTTGTATCGCCGGGATAGCTATTCGAATCATCGGACTCATCAGTTTCAGTTAGGGTGTTTTAGAGATGAACAGGCCGCCGGGTCACAGGAAGCCTCAGGCCAGTTCGTTGCGACCGGATCGCCGACTTCGAAAGCCAAGTTGGGAGCGCTCTTCTCGCCTTTCTTTTCACGCGCTATCCTGGTCATTTCCGTCGATATATCTGTTGCCAAATATCGTCAGGCCCGGGGCGCAGCCGGATAGCCGTTGAGCCTGTGTCGCAACCTATCTCAATGACGTCATTATCCTGACTCAATCATTGGCTGACAGCCCCCAGAATATTGTTATATCCGTCCATGTCCGCAATCGGAGTTGCCGCATACTTAGATGCGGCGCGATCCCAGAAACAAATGTCTTTGTGGACTGCGTCATTCATTGAGGCTAGTCCGTTTACTGAGGGATATTTCGGTCTACCCGAACAGTTTGCTCACGCTCTCATCATTGGCGATGCGGCGGATCGCTTCGCCGAGCAATGTCGCTGAAGACAGTTCACGGATCTTCTTGCAGTCAATGACGGGTTTGGGCTGCCTGATAGTGTCGAGAATTACCACTTCCCTGAGCACAGAATGGGCGATCCGTTCCACGGCAGGTCCGGACAGAACGCCGTGAGTAATATAGGCGGATACGGAGTTTGCGCCGTGATCCTTCAATGTCGCCGCCGCATTGGCGATCGTGCCGCCTGAATCGATGATATCGTCATAGAGAATGCAGTTCCGGCCAGCGACATCACCGATAATATTCATGATCTCGCTCTCGCCCGCTTTGGGCCGCCGTTTGTCGACAATGGCGATATCGGCATTGAAGATTTTCGCAATCGCCCGGGTTCGGACGACCCCGCCCGTATCGGGCGAGACAAACATAAGATCCTCACGGTCCTTGGCGCTGAGTTGATCCTTAATATCATCAACGAAGACCGGTTGACCGAACAGATTGTCGGTGGGTATATCGAAAAATCCCTGAATTTGCCCGGCATGGAGGTCGACAGTAAGGACCCTGTCCGCGCCCGCCTTGCTGATCAGGTTCGCGATAAGCTTGGCTGAAATCGGTGTGCGTCCACCCGTTTTTCGGTCCTGCCGAGCATAACCGAAATAGGGAATAACCGCCGTAATCCGTTTAGCTGATGCTCGCACCAGCGCGTCAATCAAGATCAGCAATTCCATCAAATGGTCATTCGCCGGCGCACTGGTCGGCTGGATCAGGAAAATGTCCTCGCCCCGGACATTCTCGTTGATTCGCACGAAAATTTCCTGATCCCGGAATCGCTCAATGTCGATATCTGTCAGAGGAACGTCGAGTATGTCGGCAATATTACGTGCCAGTGAGGTGTTTGCGGTGCCGCTAATAAGCTTCATGGACCTGATCCCTGTGTCGCTGCGCGCCCCCTAGCGGGCCAATCCGCCAGACGCAATTCAGTGTGGTCGCATTATTGCGGATAGATTGCGCCCATAACCGTTCAAGCTCTGATGGGTGTTGCGGCGATAGGAAAAATAATGGGCTTCATCGGCATAGGTGCAGCGGCCGGTCCAATGCCGATTCTCGACCCCGCACGCTCCTAACCGAGAGAGAATAAAGCCAGGCAGATCGAAATGAGGGGTGCCGGTTGGGCCGAGGCTGAAGAATTGTGCGTAATCGTCTGATATTTCAGTGAAGATTGCCTTGAACGCCTCTCCAACTTCGTAATTGGGTTGGCTGATGCAGGGGCCCAATACGGCCTTTATTCTGGCCGGATGTGCGCCCAGTTCGCCCATGGCGGCGACGGTACTTTCGGCAATGCCGGACAGCGCACCGCGCCAGCCCGCATGGCAGGCCGCCACAATGCCCGTTTCGACATCTTCAAACAGGACAGGCACGCAATCAGCCGACAGGACGGAAACGGCCAATCCAGGCGTCATCGTTACGAGGCCGTCGGCTTCAATGATGTGATCCGGTGCCGTATCTATGAAGACAATGTCGGCGGAATGAATTTGCGCCAGGCTGACCACAGTCTCTGCGCCCAGCCATTCGGTAATGCGGGCTCGGTTGATTATGACATGATCAGGGTTGTCGTCAGATCGTTGTCCGGCGTTGAGAGCCGCATAGACACCTTCCGAAACACCGCCTTGACGGCCAAAGAAGCCGTGTGGACTGCTCAGGGCAGGGTGGGTGCTCGCCAATGGCTTCATGCGTAATGCATGACTCAGGCCGCTCCGGCAAAAGCCAGAGGCGTTGGAAGGTTGGGCGCACTCAGACAGATCGCTTTGAACAATGTCCCCATCTCATCTTCGTCCATCAGGCGGTGCAGTTGACGCAGCAGTTTAGGACGCGCGTCTTTAGTCCCACGGAGCAGGGCAATGGCGCGAATGTCGATATCCAGACGCGACAATAGGGTGCGCTGGGCAATCGGTCCATGAATGTCGAGTTTCGCTCTATCCGCCATCGCTTTCAGCCCCGAGAAATCCACCCGCGCGGTTAAGTCCGTATCACCTGGCGCGCTGAAAACACCGACCTTTTTATGCCGTTTCAAAGCCTGCAGCGTGTCCCCAAATTCGGTCGCTTCGGGACCATAATCGATGAACAAAGCGCGCCCGGATGTTTTCGCGAACCGGTCTTTGAGGTGGTCGATCAGTTGCGCAGATGCAGGGCAGATTTCGAGCAGGTCGTGTTTGCGCGGATCGTCATGAGTTCCGGGGAAGGCCTGCGTGACAGCGACCGGAGCAGGCTGCCCATCGGTTTCGAAGCGCAGTCGGCCGTCATCAACCCCTACGCGGCGCTCGCTCCAGCCTCGGTCGCCTGCAAATGGGTCGGCGCAAACGAACTGCCGAATCGGCAGGCAGTCAAGAAACTCGTTACCAATGATAAGGCAGGGCGCATCATCAACCGCGTCGAGACGGTCTGCCCAGTTGATGTGTGCGCCGCTCTGGCCAAGTGTTTTGGCCTGCACCGCCTGGAGTGCGGCGGATGCCTCAACCAGCGTGACTTGCGCGGCAGCCAGACAGCCCGGCTCCAGCGCGACGGCTTTGAGTATGTCCGCCATCATGACGCCGCGGCCGGGGCCCAACTCAATCAGGTTGAAAGGCTCCGGTTTGCCAAGGTCGTGCCAGGATTGCACCACCCAGAGCCCTAGACATTCCCCGAACATCTGGCTGATTTCCGGGGCTGTGATGAAATCACCCTCGGACCCCAGCGGATCACGAGTCGGGTAATAGCCATCGACCGGGTCGAGCAGGCACAGCGTCATATATTCCGTCACGCTGATCGGTCCGGTGTCGCTGATCTTTGTTTTGATCCGCTTGGCGAGCGGCGTGTCCATGTCCACCTCAGGCAGGATCGACATTGTCTGCGTCACTGACATAGGCTGGCTCGACCGCATTGCGCCGCGCCGCCCGGATAATCACGGCGAGACCGACAAAGACCATTGGCAGACTATAGGCCATACCGCGCGTCAGCATCCCGAACTGCGGAATATTGTCCGGTGTGCGCACGAACTCAACCATGAAACGGAAGATGCCATAACCCATCACGAAGGCACCTGTGACCAGACCGGGTTTGGACAGAGCCTTGAACCGCGTCGTGAGTATTCGAAGGATCAGCCAGAGGATCAACCCTTCCAGAAAGGCTTCATAAAGCTGGCTGGGGTGGCGCGGCAGACTGTCGGGCGCTTTCGGGAATATCACGCCCCAGGGCATCTCGGTCGGATGGCCGTAAAGTTCTTGGTTGATGAAGTTAGTCACGCGGACCAAGCCAAGTCCGATGGGGGCGCCAATACAGACCAGGTCGGCGAAGCGCATATAGGATATGTTCTTCCGCCAAGCCGCATAACCGACACCGGCACAGACGCCGAGAAATCCGCCGTGGAAGCTCATTCCGCCTTGCCAGACCTTCAGGATATCGCCGGGGGATGTCCAGATCATATCCGTTGAATAGAGCAGCACCCAGCCGATCCGGCCGCCAAGAAGAATGCCGATAAAGGCGTAAATCATCAGGTCAGACAGATCATCACGAGTCGGCACGATCAGAGGTCCGCGCGTTGGGCTGGTGGGCAGCCAGTATCTGGCGGTCTCCGCCACGCGGGCCGCATAGAGATAAGCCCCGAAAAGGCCGACGACATAGGCAATGCCATACCATTTCAGGCTGATCGGCCCGATCTCAAATGCCGTCTCGTCGAGCCAGGACGGGAAGAGAATCGATCCGACAATGTCGATTCCGACAATATTGATCAGGGCTAACATATGCGTCCCCTAGCCGAGCCTGTAACGGGTTGAAAGCCGCAACTGGCAATCGCCCCTCGCCCTTCCTAAATGGAGAGTGTCAATCATCAGGAGTTGACTATGCAGTCGCGTAACAAGCCCCTTGCGGATATTTCCAACCTCGTCGCCAATGCTGTTGGTGCGGCCAAGGGTATTGGCGACGAGCTCAAGGCTATGACCCGGTCGCAGGCAGAGAAATTCGTGGCTGATATGGATCTGGTGACCCGTGACGAATTTGATGTTCTCAAAGCCCGGCTGGATGCGGCCCTTGGCGAGATCGACGCTCTGAAAGCCCAGAGGACAGTCCAGAAGACAGTCCAGAAGACAACCCAGAAAACAGCCCCTAAGACGGCGACGAAACGCCCGCGCAAACCTATAACTCGCAAGTCGAACTAGGTGGTAGTGAAGAATTAACTTTTATTTTCTATAATGTTCCTTCATTTTTGTCAGGAGCGCACATATGTCTGGTTATCAGGAACTTACGGATGAACAATGGAGCCGTTTAAAGCCTTATTTGCCTTATGGGAGCACAGGGAAACGGGGTCGCAACGCCAATAACAGGCTTTTCATTGATGCTTTGTTGTGGATGGCCCGTTCGGGCGGGCATTGGCGCGATTTACCCGAACGGTTTGGGCGTTTTGACAGTGTCAAACGGCGTTATTATCTCTGGGTTGAGGCCGGGGTTTTAGAAGATGTCTTTAAGGCCTTGCGCACCCACGCTGATCAAGAGTGGTTGATGATGGATGCCACAATTGTGCGGGCGCATGCCCAAGCGGCCGGGGCGCGGCATAAAAAAGGGGGCCTGACGACAAAAATACATGGTCTGACAGATGCAATGGGTTTACCTCTGCGCCTGATAGCAACGGGCGGGCACTGTAGCGAAATGACGCAAGCCGCCGCCTTATTGGCAGGGTTTAAGGCGGATCATGTCTTGGCGGATAAGGGCTATGATGGCCGGTGCGTTATAGACGCGGTGAATGAGACCGGGGCTATGCCCGTTATTCCGTCCCGAAAAAATGCGCGCAAGCCAAGGCAAACTGATATGGCTTTGTATAAGGAACGTAATATTGTCGAGCGCTTCTTTGGCTATCTCAAACAGTTCCGGCGGGTAGCTACGCGATATGTCAAGCATATCCAAAACTATATGGGCTTCGTCTATATCGCAGCTATCAAAATCTGGCTCAAATAATTAATTCTTCACTACGACCTAGTGTAAGATTTTCTTTCATAAAATTCCGACTGACCGGAGGAAGATGACTCATGTTACGTGACTTTTCCCATACATTCATCCTGAAAAGTACCCCCAGATCCCTCGATTGACAAATATCATTCTTCGCACCATCGCTTACCGTCTGATTGCAGAAGGAAGGAATAGGCGAATAGGCAATGAAGATTTTCACAGATCACCCAGCTTCGGTCGGCGAGATATATTTTGAACATATGGGCGGCGCCTCCTACTTTGCGGATCGCATGTTCGTCGCGTCGAAAGGGGGCAAAGCCAGTTTAGGGTCTGTGTTAGCGCTAGTATCAGTATTGTTTGTCTCGGCACCAACATTGGCGCAAGATGGTGACGCCAATTATGGGGATGACACAATTGTTGTTACAGGATCACGTATTGCTAGAACAGGGTTTGATACGCCGACACCAACAACGGTGGTTAATTACGAAAAAATCAATTTAACTGGTTTGAACAATATTGCCGATGTCGTCGCTCAACTACCGGCTTTTTACGTCGGCGTTGCGCCAGCCAATGCGACAAGCACCGATGATGGCGGAGCGCAGCTTGTCAATTTGCGTGGGCTCGGCACCAACCGAACGCTCGTTGTCGTCAATGGGCGTCGTCGCGTAAGCGGAAGTTCGTCCAGCGCCGGCATCGACCTTTCCACCATTCCTGCAGGCATGGTGGACCGGATTGAAATTGTTACTGGTGGTGCCTCCGCAGTTTACGGTGCTGATGCTGTGACCGGTGTGGTCAATATTGTTTTGCGCGATGATTTCGAGGGACTACAATTCACGGCGCGTGGCGGCGTTTCCGAAGGAGGCGGGGCCGACTCTTATTCATTTAACGCTTATGGCGGAACAGACTTTCATGATGGCCGCGGGTCAGCAACCCTTTCGGTGAGTTACAACAATCAGGGTAAACTTGATTTTTCCCAAAGGCCAAGTTCTCGAACCAACCCGTTTTCACTCGCCAATCCAGAGAATACTGGGCCGAATGACGGTATATTCGACAACATTTTATTTCCTGATGTCCGCTTCAACAATTTTGCTTATGGTGGAGCTTTCACTATAGGTCAAATAAAATACACTGTTGATCCGGGTTTGCGCCCAATCATGCATGATGCGCAAACTGGTACATCTTTCTCTGGTATTGGCGGTGATGGTTGGAACCCAGGTGATTTTTTCCAACACTTTGGCGATCAAGAAATCGTTTCCAGCTATGCCACGCTGGGTTATGAAATTACCGATAATGTACGGTTTTTTTCCGAACTCGATTATACAGAATCAGAATATGATGTAGCACAGAATATCACGTTACTCTTCGGTGCCGCTACGCCAACGATCATGCGAGATAATCCGTTTGTGTCAGCAGAACTGGGCGCGCTGATGGATGACAATGGCCTGAATTCGTTTACATTAACAAAAGGCCTGTTCGATATTGGACCCGCCCTCGCTAATCATGATCGTGAAACGCTAAATATTACGGCCGGATTTGAGGGTGAGTTCTCGAATGACTGGTCTTGGAGCGTTTTTGCTCAACGGGGTAACTACGAAAACAACATTTCAACTGCAAACCTTATATCAATCTCTCGATTGCTTCAGGCCGCTGATGCCATCACGAATCCGAATGATCCCAGCGAAATCGTTTGCCGTGATCCTTCCGGCGGATGTGTTCCAATCAATCTACTCGGGCGCAACAGCGAAAGTGCAGCAGCGTTGGATTTTGTAAATCACACACGTCTCCAAAACATCAATAATCAATTGTTTATCGTTGGTGGTAATTTAAACGGTGAGTTAATTTCGTTGCCAGCTGGTCCTGTCAAATTCGTAGCCGGCGCGGAGTATCGTACAGAATCGATTTTAACAGAAGATGATGGTTTGATTTTAAGCGGAGATATCCAGCAGTTTACCGCAACGCCAAATCGTGACGCTTCATTCAACGTCAGGGAAGTCTATTCCGAAACACTCATTCCCATTATCGCTGAGGTGCCGTTGATTGAAGAATTCAACATTGAAGGCGCAGTCCGTTATTCGGATTACGATACCATCGGCTCGACTTTCGCCTGGAAAGCTGCAGCGGACTGGGCGTTAAGCGAAGATATTCGCATTCGCGCGACGCGCTCAAGAAACGTTCGCGCACCAAACCTCAATGAGTTGTTTGCGCCAGGTGGTTCTGGATTTATCACAATCCTTGACCCATGTGATGCGGATAACATCAATCTTGGTTCCACAAATCGTTCGACTAACTGTGCAGCACTGGAAATCCCGGTGGGATTTGCGGACCCGAATGCTGGTTTCCAGAAGATGTCCTTTTCCGGCGGCAATCCGAATTTGACAGAAGAGACGTCAGATAGCCTAACCGTTGGTGTTGTGATGACGCCGAATTTTGTCGATGGGCTTCGGCTCTCTGTCGATTTCTGGGATATCGATATTCAAAATGCGGTTAGCAGTGTAGGTGGGCAACGGATTGTCGATCAATGCGTCGATGTTGCTACAATCGATAATCCATTCTGTGCTCAAATACAGCGTGGCAGCGACTTTGGTATTGAAGTTGTCAGTTTGCAGGAGATCAATATAGGTAATTTGAGCGCCAATGGCTTGGATGTTGAGTTAGCTTATGGGTTCGACTTGTTTGGGAATGGTGAAGTTGATTTAACCTATCTTGGGAGTTTTTTATTCAATCAGGACGAGCTCGTCGATGCAAATGATGCAACGACACTCCTTGAGCGTGCTGGCGAAGCGGATCGCCCTCAAATACGTATGAATTGGACGGTTAATTACGCTAATGGGCCGTTTTCAGCGAACTCCCGTACGCGACTGATCGGTTCGTCAGTCATCGATAACCTCGTTTCTGATGAATTTCGGGACGACAATAACATTCATTCAGCGGTCTATCAGGATGTTACGTTCACCTATAATGTAAGCGATAGCACGAGCGCTAGTTTTGGCGTGAATAACGTGTTCAATCGCTTACCGCAGGTCACAGAAGTTACGGCAATTCCGCGAAACGATATCGGCCCGCTCTACGATATCATTGGCCGGTTCTTTTATGTCGGTGTAGAACACAAGTTTTAATTGTGCACGGTCGTCTGGCTAATCCTCTCAGGCCAGGCGATTACTAACTAGAATGCGGTGTCTCTCTGAGTAATTATTTGAGTTATCGCGTTTTATTTCACAAGACAGTGGTTAGATATGGATAATTTCCTCAAGGTTCTGATGAGTGAAATAGTGCTTCTGACTGGGTTGGAGAAAGTGTAAATGTGAGCGAAAAGGAAAAAGCGCTCCCAAGGGTGCTTCTTGAGACAGAACATGGCGCAATCATGGTAGAGCTTGATGAAAAAGCGGTACCAATATCGACTTCAAATTTTCTGAATTACGTTGATCAGAGATTGTTCGATGGAGCTGAGTTTTATCGGACCGCTTATGCAGGTGAAAATTCCGAGATCAGTATCGTGCAGGGCGGAATTAAGGGTGACGGCATGCGCGCTAAGCCAATATATGCTAACGATGACAACCGACCATCTTCGTTAGATCCAATTGTCCATGAACCCACTAATGAAACAGGTTTGAAAAACACGCGCGGTTCAATTGCTTACGGAAGGTTTGAGCCGGGCACGGCGAGTTCAGAGTTTTTCTTCAATATGGCGGACAATGTCGTTCTTGACGCCGCCTCTAAAGAAAGCCTTGATGGTTTAGGGTATGCGGTTTTCGGTAAGGTGGTGGAAGGTATGAATGTTCTGGAGATTATTCAAGCTTTGCCTTCGGATGCAAGCGCTTCGTCTAGTAGCTTGCAAGGACAAATTCTTGATCACCCAGTAATTATTAAAAGCGCCACACGCGTTGTTGTTGATCGTTCACAATGAGTGTTAATGAATAAAGATGCGTGGCAAACCAAATTCAAATCTTCAATATTTTTGGTTTTCACTGGCAGTTCTTCCGATGGCTGTACTCCATTTACCAATGGGACAGCTTCTACCCAACTACTATGTCAACACGACTACAGTCACCTTCGCGGCACTTGGCGCCGCCGCACTAATCGCCAGACTTTTTGATGCATTCAGCGATCCGCTCATCGGCTATTTGTCTGATCGAACGAAAACGCGTTTCGGCGCTCGCAAGCCCTGGGTTATGGGCGGTGCATTACTGGCGATTCCCGCGACATGGTTTATGTTCAACCCAACAGCGGAAAGCGGTTTGCTTTATTACGGCTTTTGGTATATCGTTGTAACATTGTCATGGACAATGGTGGAGATACCGCATCAAGCTTGGGGGGCGGATCTCGCTGAAAACTATAATGACAGATCGCGTATTTCATTCTTTCGACAGTTTTTTTCCTCTGCTGGCGCGGTAATGTTTTACAGTCTCCCGCTTTTACCAATTTTCGCTTCGAAAGAATTTGACGGAGACGTTTTTCGCTTTGCATCTCTGGCGTTGATCGCTGGCATTATAATTTTGGTTCCCCTAACACTTGCGTTTGCGCCCGAACCGCAACGCAAAGCCAAAACGCCACCGCTCTCTTTTTCTACATTCTCTGGCCTAGTCACAAAAATCAAACCTTTTCGGATATTTGCCGTTGTCATAGCAATATTCTTTCTGGCGGCGGGAATGTATTCAGCTCCTTTTGTGATTTTCATTGATACGGAACTTCAATTGAGCGATCGTATCGCTCAAATATTTACGACGATACAGTTTACATCGATCGCCTGCATGATCATTTGGCCGTTTGTCTTGAAAAAATTCAATAAGCATCGTGTCTGGGCGTTCTCCCATTTTATTGTCGCATTTGCATTGTGCGCTATCGCTTTCGTTCCTAGAGGTGAGGCAGGTTTTTGGCCGCTCATGATGTTAATGATATTGAACGGTTCTGTTGGATATGCATCTCTCATAGCTGCCCCCGCTGTCTTGATGGATATTGCCGACTATGACGTAATGAAAAATGGCGTCGCCCGCGCGGGTGTCCTTTTCGCTATTTATGTTCTTCTGTACAAGCTTACTATTGGTATCGGCTACAGTATATCCTTCAACATTCTAGCTTTTTCTGGATATGAGGCGAACCAAGAAAATACAACCCAGGCAAGAGCTGGTTTGTATTTGACGATGTTCGTCATTCCATTCATTCTATATATTACGGCGGCGGCGATGATCTGGTTTTTCCCGCTTGATAAACGCCGTGTTCAAACCATTCAAAATCGCCTTGCGTCGCGTTGACGTGAGGTTGATGGACGTCAGACGTAGCCTTAATAGAACTCATTGGTGTTGAAAGCGTAAGAATATTCCCTGTAAGGATCGTTCGCTGGAGACAATAAAGGGAACCTGAATGTTGAAACCGGTGAAAAAAATTTTGATAACTGGCTTTGAGCCATTTGATGGAAATACAGTTAATCCGTCTGGAGATGTAGCTCTTTCCCTAGACGGTGTTGAAATCGAGCGCGCCAGGATCAAATCCAAAATCCTACCCGTCGCTTATAAACCGGCAATTCAAATAATTATTGAGACGATTGAACAAAGTAATCCTGATATTGTTATTAGTCTCGGCTTGAATGCAAACCGTTCAGCCATCACACCAGAAAAAGTGGCAATCAATCATTGCAATTTTTTAATACCTGACAATGCGGGCCTACAACCTTTTGATTGCCCGGTGATCAATGATGCACCGCCTGCATACTTCTCTAGTCTGCCGGTTAGCCGTATTGTAAAACAACTAACAGACGCCGAACTCCCATCAGCGGTCTCCTACTCAGCTGGCACCTATGTTTGCAATGCGCTATTCTATGGTGCCATGCATTTCATTGCGAGCAAGGCGCTGCATGTGCAGGCCGGATTCATCCACATTCCTGCATATCGTGGGGAAGAAGCAAACGGAGCGCAAGGGTTGTCACAACATGATATGACCAACGCGATTAAATTAGCTTGTGAAGCAGTAGTAACGAAAGATTTTTATGGCGTTTAAGCTTGGTCAACTTTGGCAAAGATAATGTTGATTTGGTATCAGGTCAGAGCAATAAATGCACTTGTAAACCCAAACACCAATATTCGCTTTGGGCATCGATCCTGACCTCCAGTTGCCCGCTATCTTGCGCCATGGGCGCGCTGTATTGAGCAGGGGCTGAATAGCGCGCTACTGACCCCGGAATCCTGCAAGATCTTTTCATCGCACGACCTGTCCGGACTTTTGCGCGGCGATATTAAAACCCATTGTGAAGCCTACTGGATCGGTCGCGAATGAGGATGACTCAATGCGGACGTGATTAGAGCCATGGAAAACATGCCGACCTCCGCAGGCGGTGAGCGGTACCTGCCGCCGGTTGGATGGTTTGGATTCACCCGACGATTACGCCACCTTCAAACTTCCACTAACTCGAGACACGACCCGAATTGCAATGCCTAGGCTCAGGCTCTATTGATTTAAATTGAGCTCCCGTTTCTGATTCATGGCGCCAACGGAGCGGTGCCATGAATGATCTGTTTTGTGTCCGAGGCTCGGATGGCGAATATATCGCCATACTTTCCGGAACCGCATGGTGTGCCACGCGTCGATGATCGCAAGGTGATCTCCAGCATCGACTACGTCCTGAAGACCGGCTGGCAATGGCAGGACACGCCGAAGGCCTATGGTTCAACTCTTTAACAACCGTTTCCTTCGTTGGACCGGGATGAGCGTATTCGATCGTATTTTCAGCGGCCTGGCAACGCAGGACGGTCTCCCTGATACGCTGATGATCAATGCGACACATCGCAAAGCACACCGCACGGACAAGGAATGTTTCGGTTTTTCAGTATGAAGGCAGTTTGAGCGCCACATAGGATTCAGGTGTTGGCGTAAGGCGAGGGGTTCGCTATTGGCGCGGAACATTGCTGCAAAAGCGATCTTGTCATCAGACAAGACCTTTCCGTTACGATTTTAAGGACATGTTTCATGGCCAATCTCATCCAAGCTGGCGTCAACGTCTTCGGATTTTTCCATATCAACCCGGCTCTGCTCGCATTCGGCATGATCTTCGTGATATTTGCTGTGCTGAATTTCATCGACAAGAAGCGCATTGATTAAGGTCGACAGCCTGTGGCGCTCCTCGCCCCTATTCTGCTGCTGATTTTTGGTCTGGTCATCCTGGTGGTGGCCGGGGACGTTCTTGTGCGCGGTGCGGCGGCTCTGGCGCGCCATTGGGGTGTGCCGGCATTATTCGTCGGATTGACCATTGTCGCCTTCGGGACGTCTGCCCCTGAACTGGTTATCAGCGTCGGCGCGGTGCTGGATGGATATGGGAATATGGCGGCGGGGAACGTCGTCGGCTCCAATATCGCTAATATTCTACTCGCTCTGGGCCTACCAGCCCTTATCATGGCGATCCCGACCAATATGAGCGGCGTAGCCAGAAATACGCTGGTCTGCGTTCTGGCGACCGTGCTGTTCATCCTGCTCGCCTTTATGGGTAATCCGCTTGGACGCTGGCAGGGTGCCATCCTGTTTGCGGGAATCATTATTTACCTATACTGGATGTTCATGCTGGCCCGGGCGGGTGCGAACGATGTTATTCTCGAAGAAATGGCTGATATTGAAGAAGGCGAAAGCGGCCTTCCGAAATCGGTCCTCCTTGACTGTGTCTATGTTCTGGTCGGCCTCATCGGCTTGTTTGTCGGTGGTGAACTGATCGTCGGAAATGGCGTGAAACTGGCCAGTGATCTGGGCGTGTCGGAAACTATCATTGGTTTGACTATCGTGGCCATCGGGACGTCATTGCCTGAGATTACGACTGTTATCGTGGCCTCGGCCCGCGGACATTCGGAAATGGCAATAGGTAATGTGCTCGGCTCGAATATATTCAATATTTTAGCCGTCATGGGTGCAGCCGGCATGACCGGGCCTGTCCTGATTGAGCGTTCGATTTTCCTTTTCGACTTCTGGGTCATGCTCGTGGCAACCATAGCCCTTCTGCTATTCGTACTGACGCGAAAACCGATCGGCCGGAAAACAGGCGCGGTCTTTGTCATTGCCTATATTCTCTATATGCTCGCCATTGCGCGCGGCATTATGTGACACGCCCATGCCGTTCGAGATTGAAAAGGATTTCCAGTTCGAAGCCGCCCATTATTTCGGTCATGCGGACGCGAATGACCTGTTCAAAAAGGTTCACGGTCATAGCTTCAAGGGGCGGGTAACGCTGCGCGGCGAAGCCCAGGCTGACAAGGGATGGATTCGTGATCTCTGGAAGATCGAGCAGATCATCCAGGATGTCGTTGCTCCACTGGATCACAGCCTGCTCAATGACGTTCAGGGACTGGAACAGCCCGCGCTGGAACAGATCGCCAAGTGGATATTCCAACATTTGGACCCTCGGCTAGAGGGCCTGTATTGTGTTGAGGTCGGACGACCATCCTGCGGCGAACGCGCGCGAGTCTGGGCTGAATGAAAACGGTTCTCGTTACAGGCGGCGCGGCGCGTATCGGCGCTCATATTTCACGCGGCTTGGCGGGCGATGGTTGGACGGTCTGCGTTCACTACAAAACATCGTCTGCGCCTGCCGAAGCCTTAGCGAAAGACCTTGGCGGCGTAACGGTCAGAGCTAATCTGCGCGTGCCCAGTGATGTTGACGGCCTGATTGATGCGGCGAGACAGGCGCTTGGATCCCCCATCTATGCACTGATCAATAATGCATCGACTTTTGATGATGATGCGGCGGGAGACTTCACGAATGCGACATTTGATCATCATATCGACGTCAATCTCCGGGCTGCGCTGACTCTGTCGCAACGGTTCGCGGCGCAAACACCAGGCCGCGGCGCGATCGTGAATATGATTGATCAGCGCATGTTGAGACCTGATCCAGGCTTTTTCACCTATGGTGTCGCCAAGGCCGGGCTCCTCTGGGCCACGAAAACCATGGCGCAAGCTTTCGCTCCTGATGTCCGGGTCAATGCCATCGGACCGGGTCCGACGCTGCGAAACTTCATACAGGGTAAGGATGATTTTGAGCGCGAGAAGATGAGCACATTGCTCGGCAATGGCTCTCCGCCAGATGATATCGTAGCGGCTGTTCGATATTTGCTGTCAGCCCAATCCGTTACGGGACAAATGATCGCCGTGGATGGCGGTCAGCACTTAAACTTTGAGCCTTGATATGACGCGTCGTCCTGTTTTCCGCCGATTTGGCCGCAAGCCCGAAAGCTCAACCCGGATATTTGTACGGGGTTTGCTTATTCAAGCCAGTATCGGTGTTCATCCACATGAGCATGAAGCCACCCAGCCTGTCATTATCGACATTGAACTGGATATGGGCGACATGGTCTTGCCCGAACAGGATCGCCTGCATGAAACACTGGATTATGGTCTGGTGGCGAACAAGGCCGAGGAACTTGCTCTGGAAGCCCATGTGCAACTGGTCGAGACTCTGGCCGAACGGATCGCGGATTGGGCCTTATGTGCCGATGCACGCGTCAAACGCGTCGCTGTCTCTATCGCGAAACCACAAGCACTGCTCAAGGCTGATGCCGCAGGCGTCGAAATTGTGAAGTCGAGATGAGCGAATCCCGCTCACGCAATGTGCTCGGAACGCCACTACGATCCTGTTCGGTTGATCCTGTGACGGGATATTTTCGGAACGGATGTTGTGAAACCGGTCCCACGGACAGGGGGCGACATATTGTTTGTGCTGTCATGACGGATGATTTTCTGGCCTTCTCGAAAGCAAAGGGAAATGATCTCAGCACGCCGATGCCGCAATATCGGTTTCCGGGCCTGAAAGCTGGCGATCGCTGGTGTCTGTGTCTGGAACGTTGGCGTGAAGCCTATATAGCAGGCTGTGCCCCGCAGGTGGTTTTGGAGGCAACGCACGAGATTGCTTTGGAGCGGCTGATTCTTTCTACGCTCCAGCCATTTGCAGTGGAGTCCGGGGACTCCTAGATTTACCGGTGTGACCCCGCCCGAATCAGACAAACCGAGCCATGCGCCGCAGATGCAATCTCGCAGGAGTGACAAGGTATTATTCGGGGCATTATTCGGGCCTGAGCGGATTCGGTATTATGTCCGGCGCTTACCGAATAAGCCCGGCGTCTATCGCATGACCGATGAACATGGCAGCGTGCTCTATGTCGGCAAAGCAAAGGATTTGAAGAAACGGGTTGCGGCTTACACGCGCTATGATCGTCATCCAACGCGGATCAAGCGCATGATCCGCGCGACGACCAATATGGAATTCGTCGTCACTGAGAGCGAAGTCGAAGCCTTGCTGCTGGAAGCGCAACTGATCAAGAAGCTTAAGCCGCGTTACAACATTCTATTGCGCGACGATAAAAGCTTTCCCTATATCCTCGTCCGCAAGAACCATCCGGCGGCGCAAGTGGTAAAACATCGCGGCGCGCGCAGGATTGAGGGGGACTATTACGGTCCTTTTGCTAGCGCGGGGGCAGTTAACCGAACGCTGGATACATTGCAGCGAGCGTTCCGTTTGCGAAACTGCTCGGACAATATCTACGAAACGCGCACACGTCCATGTCTGCAATACCAGATCAAACGGTGCGCCGCGCCGTGTACAGGTGTGATTGCGTTGGATGAATATGACAAGCTGGTCAATGATGCGGAGGACTTCCTCAAAGGGCGGTCGGACAATCTGCGCCAACGTCTCCAGTCCGATATGGAAATGGCGTCCAAAGCGATGAAGTTCGAAAAGGCGGCAGAGATCCGCGACCGGCTTGGTGCGCTCGCCAAGATAAACGATAATAATCTCGGCAAAATCAACCCACGGACATTTAGCGATGGTGACGTTGTCGCCATCCATACGGCCGGAGGTCATAGTTGCGTGCAGGTCTTCTTCTTCCGGGCGGGGCAGAACTGGGGCAATAGGGCGCATTTCCCGCGTCACGACAAGGATCAGGGTGCGCCGGAAGTGCTCGACGCTTTTATGGCTCAGTTTTATGCGGATAAGCCGATACCAAAGCAGATTTTCGTATCCCATGACCTGCCAAACCGACTATTGATCGAGCAGGCTCTGTCGGAACGCGCCGACCGCAGGATTGAAATACTGGTGCCACAACGCGGCGAAAAAAAGAAACTACTCGATACGGCTCGCCGCAATGCAGAGGAAGCTCTGGGGCGGCGTCTTGCGGAAACACGGAATCAGATAAAGCTGCTGGCTGAGGTACAGACGCTATTCGGTATGGACCAGTCTCCGAACCGGATCGAAGTCTATGACAACAGCCACAATCAAGGGAGCCATGCCATCGGAGCGTTTGTCGTCGCCGGCCCAGAAGGCTTCCGCAAGCGTGACTACCGAACATTCAATATCAAGACGGCGGAAATTACTAATGATGATTTCGGCATGATGCGTGAGGTGCTGCACCGCCGTTTCTCCCGGTTGGTTAAAGACGACTCTCTGGAGTGGCCTGATCTTCTGTTGATTGATGGGGGCAAGGGGCAGCTATCCGCCGTGACGGGCGTGCTGGATGAGCTGGGCATCCTTGGACGGATTACGCTTGTGGCGATTGCCAAGGGCCCTGACCGGAATGCAGGCCGCGAAACATTCTATATGAATGGTCGCGAACCCTTTACCCTGCCACCGCGAAATCCGGCCATGTATTATTTGCAGCGTCTTCGCGATGAAGCGCACCGCTTTGCAATTGGCACGCACAGGGTGCGCCGAAAAAAGGACATGAAAACCAACCCGCTAGATGGTATCCCGGGTATAGGCCCCGGGCGAAAACGTGCATTGCTCGCGCATTTTGGATCGGCCAAGGGTGTGAAAAACGCAGTCCTGGATGACCTGTCTCGAGTGGAGGGTGTCAGTCAAAAACTGGCGCAACAGATATATGACTACTTCCACGAATAAGCCGATTGATGACGCGCCTGCGGGCGGTGTTTTTGTGGACGGCCTGACCCTTGTAAGATTGACCCTTGTAAGATTGACCCTTGTAAGATTGACCCTTGTAAGATTGACCCTTGTAAGACTGA
Source organism: Litorimonas sp. (assembly GCA_965205225.1). Taxonomy (GTDB): domain Bacteria; phylum Pseudomonadota; class Alphaproteobacteria; order Caulobacterales; family Maricaulaceae; genus Litorimonas. The sequence continues at coordinate 1,555,282 of CBDBFZ010000003.1, read as the reverse complement.
CCCTTGTCAGCCTGCTCATTATGCCGGTTATCATGGCCCTCATTCTCTGGAACTGGCCTGATCCCCAGATTGCCATTCTCACCACTTTCCTGTTCATCATTGCCGCCTTAACCGACATATTCGATGACTGGTTTGGCGGAAGTTCCCGCCGTGCTTTGCGGCGATATGGCTGGCTTGACGATATTGCAGACACATTACTGACTATCGGCATTCTGATTGCTTTATCGTATATGTTGTATCGTAATGGGTATATGCGCTGGGCGTTTGCAGTCCCCGTTGGGATTATCATGTTTCGTGAAATCCTGATTGGTCTGATCAAAGGGTATGAATTGTCTCGCTATGGCTGTCCGGATAATAAACTCTCCAATGCGGAAGGTGGTTTTGCGATACTGGGTAGTCTCCCTGCTCGTCGCTTCGCCCTGATTGACTCAAGGGCTCGACAAGGTTCGGGCCGGAACGGAGCGGGCGATGGATGTCTATAACGCCGGATCGCCTATATCTGGATGGCGGAGGAACTTTCGCTCTGGATTGCCGCAGTGTTTTCCATCATTTCCGGATATGAAATCCTGACCCATTGGCACTCATCCGAGGTTGGCGCGTGACAGATCTTTCCACCTCTGCACGGCATCCGTTTTACTGGGTGCCCAATGCGCTCACTATTTTGCGAATTCTCGTCATTCCAGTGTTTATCATTGGTATTCTGTCGCTGGAGTTCGGCTGGGGAAGCCCATTCGCAAGAATGGTTGTTCTTGGGCCGCTCTTCGTGCTCGCGGCGTTCACAGACTGGCTGGACGGGTTTCTCGCTCGGCGTTGGAGCGTGGTCACCGGCTTTGGTCGAATGATCGATCCGATTGCTGACAAGCTGCTGGTTGCGGGTTGCCTGATCGCCTTCATGATCGCGGCCCGCGGGCAATGGTTGTTCCTAATGCCCGGATTGGCGATTGTGTTCCGCGACATTCTCGTCTCCGGAGCCCGTGAACATGCAGCCCTCACAGGCCGGGTGATGCGGCCAACCAAACTCGCTAAATGGAAAACAGCCTTTGAGATGATGGCTATCGCCGCCCTGATCGTCTGGGTACTGGCGCGCGCCTATCTGCCGATCGATTCGCTGATCCCGGATATCGCATCGGTTGCCCGCATGACCGGCTTAGCGCTTCTATGGTTGGCGGCCATACTCTCAGTCTATACGGGCTCGCTTTATCTGAGAACCGCGCTCAAAGACTAATCACAGGCTGATTTTGCCGCGCACCAGCGCATCATAGTCGCTAGCCAGTTGTTTCACAGTATCGCCAACGATGTAGCGATTTCCCTGAATTTCCTGAACCGGCGTAACTTCGGCAGCCGTCCCGACCACGAAGCACTGTTCGAAATGCGGAAGTTCACTGGGATAAATATCCCGGCGATGAACGGTGATGCCCCGTTTCTCAGCCAATTTGATCACAGTGTCATATGTGATGCCGTCCAATAGAATATCATTGGTCGGTGTATGCAGTTCTGCGTCACGGACAAAGAAGATATGCGCGCCGGTGCATTCGGCGACACGGCCGCGACAATCATACATCAGCGCATCTTCCCAACCCGTTGCGGTGGCTTTATCCTTCGCCATTGTACAGATCATATAGAGGCCTGCCGCCTTGGACTTGCAGGGGATCGTATCTGGGGCCGGACGTTTCCAGTCCGAAATCATTAGGCGGATACCCTTCATCTTGTCCGGGAAGTAGCTGCCCCAGTGCCAAGTCGCGATCGCAAGATGGATGAGATTATTCTTACTCGCCACGCCCATCATTTCTGAGCCACGCCAGGCGACAGGTCGGACATAGGCATCACCCAGACTGGATTTGGCGAGCGTTTCGCGACAGGCCGCATCGATCTGGTCTTCGGTGTAGGGAATTTCGTATCCGAGATATTCCGCCGAGCGTTTCAGGCGTGCCGAGTGATCGGTCAGCCGGAATATCTCGCTTTCATAGGCACGGTTGCCTTCGAAGACTGCCGAGCCATAATGCAGAGAATGCGTCAGTATATGAATCTTGGCATCTCGCCAGTCGACAAATTCACCATCGACCCAGATATATCCATCTCGATCATGATAAGGTTTTTCCAGCATGATGCTCTCCTCACAAATCGCCTATTCTTGACTTGGAGCGCAGCAAGTCAACAGTCATAAGAACGGTAAAGGAGTAAAAATTGGATCAGAAAACAACATATTTGGAGCGTAGCGATACGCATGTGCTCGTGATCGACGATGATAACAGGATTCGCGACCTGCTTGCGAAATATCTGGGGCGGGCAGGTTACCGTATTTCGACGGCGCGTGATGCCGCCGATGCGCACGCAAAGATGACGAGTCTCTCCTATGACCTCTTGATCGTTGATGTGATGATGCCGGGAAAAGACGGGGTAAGCCTTGTTGCTGATCTACGCGCTTATATGGACATCCCGATGATTCTGCTGACGGCGCTTGGTGACCCCGCGCATCGGATCCGGGGTTTGAAGGCGGGGGCGGATGATTACCTGTCCAAGCCATTCGAGCCGGAAGAGCTTCTCTTGCGTATGGATGCGATCTTTCGCCGAACTGGCCGCAAGACTGTCAGTGACGAGATTTCGTTCGGGCGCTTTTCCTATGATTTACGCAACAGCGTTCTGACACGGGACGGTGAAATTGTGCGTCTGACAACGAGCGAGACGACCTTGTTTGATCTGCTGGCACGGCAGGGGGGCGGAACTGTGACGCGGTATGTTCTGTCCGAAAATGTCAATGGTGACAGCGAACGTGCCGTTGATGTTCAGATGACCCGGCTGCGACGTAAGCTGGAGGAAAACCCCTCTGAACCGCGCTATCTTCTGACCGTGAGGGGCAAAGGTTACCGTCTGGTCGCCGAGCCCGTGCCCGAAAGCTGATATGGCACTCACTCTGCGCCAGATTGCCCCGAAATCGATTTTCGGACGAAGCCTGCTTATTATCATTCTGCCGATTACCGTGATGCAGATGATCGTCGCCTACATCTTCTTTAACGCGCACTGGGCGACGGTGACGGCGAACCTGACGGAATCCGTCGCCGCCGATGTCGCTGTCGCGACGCAGCTTTATGGCCGCGAACCGACCTTCGAAAATGTAGAAGCGCTGGATAAGCTATTGCGCCCAGACATGCAGTTGTCGGTACGTCTAAAGCCTGGCGAGAGCCTGCCAACGTCGCGGCGCCGTAATATCTTCTCGGTTCTCGATCAATCGATCAGGCGGGCCTTATCGAACGCCATCGATCAGCCATTCTGGTTCGATACGACGCGCTATCCACATCATATCGACATTCGCGTTCAGGTGGATGAGGGTGTGTTGCAATTCTATGCCGCCCGCGACCGTGTTTTTGCGCCGACGGGCTTCGTCTTTATTTTCTGGCTGATAACAGCGACTATCCTGCTGACACTGATCTCCATCATCTACATCCGCCGCCAGAGCCTTCCGATAAGCGAGCTTGCCGACGCCGCAGATGCGTTTGGTAAGGGACAGGATATTGGTTCCTACAAACCGCATGGTCCGGTCGAGGTTCGCCGCGCCGGACAGTCCTTCTTGAAGATGCGGCAGCGTATTCGGCGACATCTCGATCAACGTACCCTGATGTTGGCTGGGGTCAGCCACGATCTTCGCACGCCGCTGACCCGTTTGAAGCTGGCCTTGGCGATGGCAGAGAGCAAAGCCGATATCGCTGACGCCAAACGCGATCTGGACGAGATGGAAGCGATGCTGTCTGCTTATCTCGATTTTGCGCATGGAGCCGAGCAAGGCGAAGCGGATCTCGTGCGAGTAGATATGGTTCTCTCTAATATTGCGGAAGAAGAAGATATTCCGTTTCAGATGAGTGAGCCGGTTTCAATCGAAGCCAGACCACAACAGCTGCGCCGAGCTGTCTTGAACCTTGTCGGGAATGCCCGGAAATATGCCACAAACCCTATGATAGAGCTTGAATTTACGGACTCGTATATTTTCATTCATGTCGATGATGAGGGCGGCGGTATCCCAGAGCATAAACGTGAAGATGTTCTTCGCCCATTTTCCCGTCTGGACGATGCGCGTACGCAGAATATCGAAGGCGTTGGGCTTGGACTCGCGGTGGCCCGGGATATTGCCCAGCTGCATGGCGGGCGACTGAAACTGCACGATAGTCCGAAGGGCGGCCTGCGCGCGACGATCCAGTTGCCGCGCTAGTTGGACAACTCGCGGGCTCGCTCAAACGCGGCTTTGACCGCTTTTCGCATCAATTGTTCCAGACCATCATTATCTATCAGAATGTCAAGCGCAGCCTGCGTTGTCCCTCCGGGTGAGGTTACAGCTTCGCGAAGCTCTGTTGATGATTTGTCAGATTCGGCTAGAAGCGCGCTGGCGCCGATGATTGTTTCCCGGGCGAGCTTTGCCGCAGTTTCAGATGATAATCCAACGGCTTTCCCTGCATTGCCGAGAGTTTCGCAAAGGTGAAAAAGATAGGCGGGGCCTGACCCTGAAACGGCTGTCACAGCATTAATCTGATCGTTGGAACCGACACGGATCACAGCGCCGCTTGCACCCAGAAGCGCCTCGGCATTTGCGATGACGCTGTCCGCCATCGTATCATCTGCAACATAGGCGGTAATACCCTTGCCGATAGCAGCAGGCAGATTGGGCATAGCGCGCACAATATCGGCGTTCGGAAATGTGGTTCTGAGCGCTTCCGTGGAAACGCCAGCCATGATTGAGAGGAGCAAGGTGCCATCATTCAAGGCGTTGGCCAGTTGTCGCCGGATTTCCGGAAACAGCTGCGGCTTGATCGACAGTAGAACGGTATGGATATTTTTCGGGATGTCTTCAACGCTGCCAAAATGCTTGGCGCCGCGTTCGATCGCGTGAACGGCCTCTACGCCCGGAGACGGGTCGAGAATGGCGATGTTTTTGGGACTGACCAGCGATTCCTTGAGCCAGCTAGCGAGCAGGGCACCGCCCATATTCCCTGCGCCAACGATCAGGTGAGTTTGCCTCATAGACCTATGCTAACTGTGAGAGGCGATATCTACAAGCGCTTCAGCGAGTGCGTCTTCGGGAGATTTACCGGCCCAGATGACATATTGCGCAGCCGGATAGCCGCGTTCAGCTGCATCCAGTGCCTGGCTCATCACATCCAGGGCCTGATTGATGGAAATCTTTGCGCCGCCCCTGAGTGAGACAGAATGGCGATAGACAAGCACACTGTTCCGTTGCCAATAAGCGAAATGCCCCGCGCTCAAATGCTCATTGAGCAAAGAGAGCAGGCGATAAATGGCGTCAGATCTCCCTCCAGGGACTTTCCCGTCGAACAGGATAAACAGTGAAAGCTGTTCCTCCGCTGCATTCCAGGACAGGGACAGGTCATGATCGCACCACATACCTGTCAGGCTGATATGAACTTCCTGATCGCCGACCCGTTCATACACATAGCTTTCAGCCGTCGCGATACGCACGAATGTTTCGACAGGATTGTCGCGCATAACCGACGCTGCCTTTAGGCTCGGCATGGGCCGGATACATCTGTCATCGGCGAAAGCTATTTAAAGTCCTACGAATCTCTTAATTCCACCGCTAATCAATTCGGCTCTCGTGGCAAGTTTCGCGGCTAAGTCGTGTGTTGATAACCGTAATTGTCAGTGAACATTAACTCTTCTGTTCCGATTGCCAGACAGGATGTTTGGTCATGATACGTTGAAACCGCTTTGATTCCAGAAGGTCTCTGAGCCATTGCTGTAATGGCTTCGACGCTGTCTCGTGCCACCAATCAGATTCAACAGCGGCAAATTGCCGAATAAATGGAAATGTCGCCATATCAATCAGCCGGGGTTTTGTGCCGCGTAGATAGGGGGTGTCCTGCAACGGAGCTGAGAGTTGCATCAACAGAGACATTGCGTCAGCGCGCCTGTCGAGATCGACCACCCCGCGCTCTACAAATGGATCGTAGCGTCTTGCATATTTGTAGCGATCCAGTTGGTCCTTGAACCCTGCGAGAAATGCCTCGGTATCAGATCGGTCCTGATCGACCTTAGCCAGCCAGCCATCTGGGTCGGACTGGGCGAGAGCCCACAGCATAATGTCCAGACTCTCATCAAGGACTTCGTCGTCCGGCATGACCAGAACCGGTACAGTCCCTTTGGGGGAGGCAGTCAGCATTTCATCAGGTTTGTCGCGCAGGCGTACTTCCCGGTGCTCGACCGGAATACAGGCCGCATCCAGCGCCATCCGCGCCCGCATCGCATAGGGGCAGCGGCGAAAGGAATAGAGGATGGGTAAGCTCACGCTGGGCCGCTCATACTTTCTGACCGAGATGGGCCTCGTCTCGTATCTTGGCGAGTTCAATCTGGCGCTGCCGCTCTTCGAACCCTGTCCGGTCTGATTCCGGGTGGAAACAATGGCGACAGGAGACGCCTTCTATATAGTGTTTCGATGTCCGATCCTCTGGTGATAGAGGGACGCGGCAAGCAAAACACTGTTCCCAGTCTGTCTCTGACAAGCCGTGACCCACAGCGACACGTTGATCAAAGACGAAGCAATCGCCTTGCCAGAGACTTTGGTGTTTATCCTGTGTTTCTAGATACTTCAGAATACCGCCCTTGAGGTGTAGCACCTCCGGGAAACCTTCTGACAGCATGTAGGACGATGCTTTCTCGCATCGAATGCCACCAGTGCAGAACATGGCAACGCGTTTGCCCTCAAGTCGGTCGCGATTCAGCGCAAACCAAGTTGGAAAATCACGAAACGAGTCCGTCATTGGGTCGATCGCGCCCTTGAAGCTGCCGACGCCGACTTCGTAGTGATTGCGCGTATCAATCACGACCGTATCTGGATCGGAAATGACGTCGTTCCAGTTATCAGGATCAACATAGGTGCCGACCGTTCGCGTTGGGTCAGTGCCCGCTATGCCGAGAGTCACAATCTCGCGTTTGAGCCGGACTTTGAAGCGAAGAAACGGTTGATCCTCACTCTCGCTGAACTTGACATCGAGATCTGCAAGGCGAGGATCGCTCCGCAGAAAAGCTATCAAAGCATCAATGGCCTCAGGTTCTCCCGCGACAGTGCCGTTGATACCTTCGGTCGCCAGAAGAACAGTCCCGCTCACGTCCAGTTGATCCCCCATCGCCTTCACCCAAAGTTGAAGGTCGGCGAAATCAGGGAGGCTGACAAATTTATAGAGTGCAGCAATCTTGTAACACATGGACGCGAGCTACGGAGAGGTCCGAGGCAGGTCAACTGCTGGAATCACCTGAACGATATCCTTCTGCGGTGCTGATGACTCGGTCGAGAATGCCTGTAAAGTCAAGGAACTCAATCACGCCATCCGGCACTTTCGCGTTCCAGCAAGGCAAATATCTGGCCGCGAATAAGGTCAGGATCGTTGCAGGTTGAGGCAATAGTCCGAAGGTCCTGAATGCCGTGGCCGTTTTCGAGTTCCTTTTCAAGCGCCTTAGCGGCATTCGATAATCGGAACATCCGAATTGATCTGGGTGTTTTCCGGAAAGACGACTTTCTCCGACAGGCTTGAAGGCTTTCAGAGCTTTTCCAGCCGGCGTCCGTGGGAGAACGGCTATAATGAAAGCTTTAAAGCATCCGACCTTTAACCTGAGGCATATCCGGCAACTTTGAAGTAGTTCCAGCACTCTTCTGGCGAGAAGAGGTCACAGATTTCCGTAAGGGCGTGGAACATATCGGTGAAGGTTCGCGCACCTATCCTTCGCAGATGCGCTTTGAGTTTGGAGAACGCCATCTCAATCGGGTTCAAGTCCGGGTTGTAGGGGGGCAAGAAGAGAAACCAGCAACCTGCATCGCGCATGGCTTTGGCCGCGACAGCGTTTTGTGCGTGGCGAGGTTGTCCAGGATGACGACGGTTCCCGGTGCCAGTTCAGGGACCAGCACCTGTGCGATGTAAGCCGCAAAGACACCTCGCCATCCATCGCGCCTTTGATGACCCACGGCGCGATCAGGGCATCTCAGGGCATCTGACGTCAAACCGGCGATGAAGGTCTGTGTTCCCCATGACCCGAAAGGGGCATCCATAACGAGCCGCTCTCCTCGCTGCGACCAGCTACGCGCTGGCGGGTCAGGTTCGTTTTGACTGAAGTCTCATCAATGAAAACAAGATGATCCGGTTATGCCGAGACTGCTGGCAAGCGATGAGCGAACCAGTCGTCGCCTTGTTTCCTTACCCGTGCGCGGCGTCGTTCGGTGGCGATCAACGTTTTTGTATGTAAAACCGCGTTTGCGCAGGAACCGGCCAATCGCATCAGGGTGCACCTGAACGCCGGTCGCGTCTGCCAGCGCACCGGCCAGCGCACCGGCCAGTTCAGGCATGGTCATGTCCCCGTCCTGTTCAATCAGTTCGACGAGAAAAGACCGGTGGGTATCAAGCTTGCCCTTGCCACGAGGGCGACCTTGCCGCGCGGCCCTGTGGCACGTCCGGTTCGTCGGATCGAAAGACCCCAACGCGCTCCGGTGTCCGGTGAAAGCTTCAGGCGCAACGCTGCCGCGCGCCCGCTTAACCCTTCTTCAATCAACGTCTGAAACCGCGCCCGAACTGCTTCTGGCCAAGGTGCTGACATGAATCATCCTCTCAAACACAATGAATCACAAATCAGCTCTCAAGGGAATCCAAACAATTCAGGTTTTGGTCGGGCGCTTTAGAACAAATGTTGCGGCGCTGTTGACAAGTCAGAAAAGCGAGAATGCCGAAAATCCAGGCAGAGCGGCATCTGCGGATCGAGTTCTGCTCGATATTGATATCGGTTCGATAGGTGGCCATAGGATGACGCTTACCCGCTTGCTCGCTTGATAACTGCCTTCATCATGACTCACACTGAACCCGCTCTACCCTTCTGGAAAGCCAAGGCGATGACAGATCTGTCCACAGAGGAGTGGGAGAGCCTGTGCGATGGATGTGGAAAGTGCTGTCTGATTCGTCTGGAAGACGATGAGACAGGCGAAACCTATACAACTGACGTGCATTGCCGTCTGTTTGATAATGGGACGTGCCGCTGTTCGGATTATGAGAGGCGAAAGGCGAAAGTACCCGATTGCGTGATCCTGAAACCATCCGGTATCGCAGAACTTAAGTGGATGCCGCGAACCTGTGCTTACCGCGTCGTCTCAGAGGGACGGGACCTTCCGGAATGGCATCACTTCAAGTCCGGCAGTGCTCAGACAATTCATGATGCGGGCATGAGCGTGCAGGGGAGTACGGTCAGTGAGGTCGGACTATCGGAAGATGAACTGATTGCCCGCATAACAGTCTGGCCAGGAGAGCCGGGTTGGGATGAGTGAAACAAGGCTGAGATAGGTCGAGTTTCTTGCGAACGATTTTCAGTTGCGTATATCGGCTGGAGTTATATAACGTTTCAAAGGCTAATCGCCCAAAACGTCGCAGTCTGTCACCTGATTAACACTGATTACACCGTTGCAATGATAGAAGTCCCCAACTAGGTTCAGAGCGATTTCAAGGCCCCGCGAGTCACTTCGGCTCGCGCGACCTTAGCCAAGCCTTTGAGGTTCGAATGCCTGATCTTCTGACCGAATATCTCCCGGTCGTGATGATGTTTTCTATCGCCCTGGTTCTATCGCTTGTTTTTCTTCTGGTTCCGGTGATCGTTGCGCCCGCGGATCCGGATTCTGAGAAAGTCTCGACCTATGAATGCGGCTTCGAGGCGTTCGATGATTCCCGAATGAAGTTCGATGTGCGCTTCTATCTGGTTGCGATCCTGTTCATCATTTTCGATATTGAAGTCGCCTTCCTGTTTCCGATTGCGGTCAGTCTTGATGTCGTTGGCATCTATGGTTGGGTCATCATGGTCATCTTCTTGGTGGAGCTGTTCACCGGACTAGTCTATGCTTGGAAGATCGGCGCGCTGGACTGGGAATAGGAGGTCAAGAAAACCGATATGGCCAATATTCTGACTCCGAACGGTAAGACGGCGCGCGATCTTGGTACGGCGGCCTATTCGCCTGACCTACACAATGCGGGTTTTGACGGCTTGTCCGACCAGCTGGCTGATAAAGGCTTCATCACGGCAGCATCTGATGATCTGGTGACGTGGGCGCGGACCGGATCGCTGATGTGGATGACGTTCGGTCTTGCCTGCTGCGCGGTAGAAATGATGCAGGCTTCGATGCCGCGCTATGATGTGGAGCGGTTTGGATTTGCACCGCGTGGATCCCCGCGCCAATCCGACGTCATGATCGTGGCCGGCACCTTGACGAACAAAATGGCGCCAGCGCTTCGCAAGGTTTATGACCAGATGCCCAATCCACGCTATGTGATTTCGATGGGATCCTGCGCCAATGGCGGCGGTTATTATCACTATAGCTATTCTGTGGTGCGCGGCTGTGACCGGATTGTTCCAGTCGATGTCTATGTGCCAGGCTGTCCGCCGACGGCCGAAGCATTGATCTACGGTATTCTTCAATTGCAGAAGAAAATCCGCCGCGAGGGGAGCATCATTCGATGACTCGTCAGGAAGAAGAAAAATGGGCTGACATCAGGGATCATATTGAGGCGCATCACGCCGATGATGTGCGGGATATATCCGAGAGTTTCGGTGAGTTGACGATAACTGTTCGTAGAGTATCGATCCTCAAGATCGTTGGTTTTCTGCGGGATGATCCGATCTGTAAATTCAATCAGCTGATTGATCTGTGCGGCGTCGATTATCCAGCGCGCGCCCGCCGTTTCGATATCGTCTACCACTTCCTCAGCATGGCCCATAACGCCCGCATTCGAGTGAAATGCACGACGGATGAAGACACACCGGTCATGTCGATCGTGTCGCTCTTTCCGAACGCCGATTGGTATGAACGTGAAACCTTCGACATGTATGGTATCGTCTTCGATCAACACCCCGATCTGCGCCGTATTCTAACGGATTACGGGTTTGAGGGGTACCCGCTTCGTAAGGACTTCCCGCTGACAGGCTTTGTCGAAGTTCGCTATGATCAGGAACGCAAGGAGGTCGTCTACGAGCCGGTCACTTTGCAGCAGGAATATCGGAGTTTTGACTTTCTCAGCCCGTGGGAAGGCGCGAAATATGTGCTACCCGGTGACGAGAAAAGTGGGGCGATGGAGTAATGGCCACGACTGAAGCCCTTCTCACCGATGAGCAGGATCGTCGGTTTACGATCAATTTCGGCCCGCAGCACCCAGCCGCGCATGGCGTGTTGCGTCTGGTGCTGGAACTTGAAGGTGAAATTGTCGAGCGTGTCGATCCGCATATCGGCCTGCTGCACCGGGGCACGGAAAAGCTGATTGAGCATAAGACCTATTTGCAAGCAATCCCCTATTTTGATCGGCTCGATTATGTCGCGCCAATGAATCAGGAACATGCGTTCTGCATGGCGATTGAGCGACTCGCAAGCATCGAAGTGCCGCGCCGGGCGTCGTTCATCCGCGTGATCTATTCCGAAATTGGCCGGATTCTGTCGCATCTGCTCAATATCACGACCCAAGCCATGGATGTGGGCGCTCTAACGCCGCCGCTTTGGGGTTTTGAAGAACGCGAAAAACTGATGGTGTTCTATGAGCGTGCTTGCGGATCGCGGATGCATGCCAACTATTTCCGCCCGGGCGGCGTGCATCAGGACCTGCCGCCTGTGCTCATCAAAGACCTGCTGGTCTGGTGTGAGCAATTCCCGGAGAAGCTCCGGGAAATTGAAATGCTGCTGACAGAGAACCGGATTTTCAAACAGCGCAATGTCGATATTGGTGTCGTGTCCAAACAGGATTGCTACGATCTTGGCTTTACGGGCGTGATGGTCCGGGGCTCTGGTATCCCTTGGGATTTGCGCCGTAATCAACCCTATGAGGTCTATAGCGAGCTCGATTTCAGGATCCCGCTTGGCAAAAATGGCGATTGCTATGATCGCTACCTTTGCCGCGTCGATGAAATGTATGAGTCCGTGAAAATCATGAAACAGGCACTTGCGATGATGCCGGATGGTCCCGTCATGACTCAGGACAACAAGTTTGTTCCGCCGCAGCGAGCCGAGATGAAACAGTCGATGGAAGCGCTGATTCACCATTTCAAACTTTACACCGAAGGGTTTAAAGTGCCCAAGGGCGAGGTTTACGCTGCCATCGAAGCACCTAAGGGTGAATTTGGTGTCTATCTGGTCGCCGACGGAACTAACCAGCCCTATCGTTGCAAGGTCCGCGCGCCAGGTTTCCCGCATCTTGCCGCCATGGACTATCTCAACAAGGGTCACATGCTCGCTGACGTTTCCGCCATTCTCGGCTCGCTCGATATCGTGTTCGGGGAGGTCGACCGATGAGTGCGCGCCGTCTTGCCTCCGTCCAACCAACCGATGTGTCTTTGTCGCCAAAAGCACTCGCAGACATTGCAGCTTGGATAAAGAAATATCCAACTGATCGGCAGCGCTCGGCTTTGATTCCCGCTTTGTGGATTGCCCAGAAGGATGCCGCTGGATGGTTACCTGAGATGATCCTGCGAGATATCGGCGACAGGCTCGGCATGGCTTATATTCGCGTTTATGAAGTTGCGACCTTCTACACGATGTTCAATCTGGCTCCGGTCGGGGAGTTCCATATCCAGCTTTGCGGCACGACACCGTGCTGGCTGCGCGGCTCAGACGCATTGAAAGAGGTCCTGGAGCGACGAGTGGGTCCACAGAACACGGTGAGTGCAGACGGCAAGTTCAGCTGGCTCGAAGTTGAGTGTCTCGGTGCGTGCGCCAATGCGCCGATGTGCCAGATTTCGACCGATGTGGACGAGGATCCATATTACGAAGACCTGACACCGGAATCGTTCGAGGCTCTGATTGATAATCTAACCGAAGGAAAACCTGTTCCGCGCGGTCCTCAACAGATTGATCGTCTGAATTCCGCACCTGAAGGCGGGAAGAAGACACTGATTGGTCAAGGGTCGTTTCATGTTCAGAAACTTGTGAAGCTGCCGAACGTCGAAAAGCCGGTCGATCTGAACTATTACGAATGGGATCCGAAAGAGCGCCGCGCGACGCGCGGTGGATGGGTTGATCCAAAACGCAAGGCGAGCGCCGATCCGAAAAAACGGTCGAGTAACCTTGGCCGTGATCTGACCGAAGGACTAGTTGAAGACGACCCTAGAAAAGGTCTCCCAAAGCGCACCGCATCGACGGCCAAACCACAGGTCATCTACACCGATGGTCCAACCGATGGGTCACCGGATGATTTGAAGAAAATCAAGGGTATCGGCCCGGTTTTTGAATCCGAGTTGAACGATAAGGGTGTCTATTACTTCCGGCAGATTGCGGCTTGGAAAAAGTCGGAGATCAAAGCCGTTGAAGTTGTCATCGATAAGTTTCCGGGTCGGATTGAGCGCGACGAATGGGTGAAGCAAGCGAAGGGTCTTGCAAAGGCGGCAGCCAAGCCGGATCCAAAAGGCACAAAGCGAGCTCCGGTTCGACGTAAGCGCGTAATGAAGGACAAGGCCTAGGATTGTGCCTCAGCTTCTACAGGATAAAGACCGGATTTTCACAAATCTCTATGGTCATCAGGATTGGTCTCTAAATGCGGCGCGTGATCGCGGCGCATGGCTCGGCACGTCCGAAATGCTTGAGCAAGAACGCGACTGGATTATCGATCAGGTCAAGGCGTCCGGACTCCGGGGTCGGGGCGGGGCCGGTTTTCCGACAGGCCTGAAATGGTCATTTATGCCGAAGGAAGTGGGCGAACGTCCGCATTATCTGGTTGTGAACGCCGACGAATCAGAGCCGGGTACATGCAAAGACCGTGAAATGATGCGTCACGATCCGCATCTGCTGATCGAAGGCTGTCTCGTCGCGTCTTTCGCGATGCAGGCCAATGTCTGTTACATCTACCTTCGTGGAGAATATACATTTGAACGTCAACGCCTGCAGGCAGCCATTGATGAGGCCTATGCGGCGGGCCTCATTGGCAGAAATGCCTGTGGAACGGGCTGGGATTTCGATCTCTATATTCATCATGGCGCCGGCGCTTACATTTGCGGTGAGGAAACGGCGTTGCTGGAAAGTCTTGAAGGTAAGAAGGGGCAACCTCGCCTCAAACCGCCATTCCCGGCGAATTCCGGTCTTTATGGCTGCCCGACAACCGTGAACAATGTCGAGTCAATTGCTGTGGTGCCGACGATCCTGCGCCGCGGCGCGGACTGGTTCGCCAGCTTCGGTCGTGATAATAATAAGGGGACAAAAGTCTTCTCGATCTCTGGTCATGTTAACACACCGTGTAATGTTGAAGAAACCCTATCTATCCCACTGAAAACACTGATTGAAACCCATGCCGGTGGGGTTCGCAGCGGCTGGGATAATCTCAAAGCGATTATTCCCGGCGGCTCATCCGTCCCGCTATTGCCGAAAGAAATTTGCGATACAGTGCTGATGGATTTTGACGCGCTGCGCGAACATCAGTCCGGACTCGGAACGGCCGCCGTTATTGTGATGGATAATTCGACGGATGTCATCAAGGCGATCGCGCGGCTTTCCTACTTCTATAAGCATGAGAGCTGCGGGCAGTGTACGCCGTGCCGCGAAGGGACGGGCTGGATGTGGCGTGTCATGGAGCGTATGGTGCGTGGTGAAGCCGAGACAAAGGAAATCGACATGTTGCTCAACGTCACCAAACAGATCGAAGGCCATACGATCTGCGCGCTGGGCGATGCAGCTGCCTGGCCGATTCAGGGCCTTATCCGCCACTTCCGTCATGAAATCGAAGATCGTATAGACCTCTACCGCGCTAGGCGTCCGGTTTTCGTGCAGGCAGCTGAATAGGTTATGACCGACCTCCGCAAAATCAGGATCGATGGCACTAAGCATGAAGTGCCTGCAGATTATACGCTGATGCAGGCCTGCGAGGAATATGGCGGGGCTGAAATTCCGCGCTTCTGTTACCATGAGCGCCTGTCCGTCGCTGGTAACTGCCGCATGTGTCTGGTCGAATGGGAAGGTGCGCCGAAGCCGCAAGCATCCTGTGCGTTGCAGGTCAAAGATTTGCGCCCAAACCGCGACGGTAGTCCGGCCCACATCAAGACCAACTCGCCTCTGGTGAAGAAGGCGCGGGAAGGGGTGATGGAGTTTCTGCTGATCAACCATCCTCTCGATTGCCCGATATGTGATCAGGGCGGCGAGTGTGACCTTCAGGATCAGGCAATAGCCTATGGCCGTGATTTCTCTCGCTTCGAAGAAAATAAGCGCGCCGTTGATGACAAACATATGGGGCCGTTGGTCAATACGATCATGACCCGCTGCATACAGTGTACGCGTTGCGTCCGTTTCATCACCGAAGTCGCGGGTGTTCAGGAAATCGGGCTGGTTAATCGCGGCGAAAATGCGGCTATTACCACCTATCTCGAAAAATCTCTGACATCGGAATTGTCTGGCAATGTGATTGATCTCTGCCCGGTCGGCGCCCTGACCTCCAAGCCTTACGCCTTTAATGCGCGACCATGGGAACTCGACAAAGTCGAAAGCGTCGATGTAATGGACGCGGTTGGATCAAACATCCGGGTTGATAGCCGCCGGGACGCGGTTCTGCGCATCCTTCCCGTTGTTAATGACGATGTGAATGAGGAATGGATCTCTGATAAAACGCGGTTTGTCTGGGACGGCCTCGCGCGACAACGTCTCGACCGCCCGTTTATCCGCGAAAATGGTAAACTGCGTCAGGCTGGTTGGGATGAGGCTCTCGCGTTTACCGCTGAAAAACTGAAGGGTGATCCGAGCAAAATCGCCGCGATTGCGGGCGACCTGTGCGATGCGGAATCCATGTATGCGCTTAAAGAGCTGATGGGCTCGCTTGGCGTACAGAATATTGATTGCCGCCAAGATGGCAGCCTCATCGGGTCTGGTGCACGCGAAACCTATCTCTTCAATTCGACGATTTCAGGGATTGACGAAGCGGACGCGATCCTCCTGGTCGGCACAAATCCGCGGCTGGAAGCGCCGATCATCAATGCGCGCATCCGTCAGCGCTGGCTCAGCGGTGACCTCTTCGTCGGGCTACTGGGCGAGACCGTCGATCTGACTTATGATTATGATCAGGTTGGTACATCCGCATCGGACCTTGCCAAATTCAGCCGGGCTCGCAAAGGTTTCGCATCAACCCTCAAAAAAGCCGAGAACCCGATGGTCATTATTGGAGCAGGGGTGCTGATTGGCGCAGAGGGGCAAGCCCTTCTTTCAGCTCTGGCCAATCTGATGAGCGGTCCGAAGTTTCTACGCGAAGGCTGGAATGCGTTCAACGTCTTACATAGCGCTGCGGCCCGCGTGGGCGGTCTCGACCTCGGCTTCATTCCCGGTGAAGACGGCAAGGCGATGGCGGATATTCTGTCAAGCGCTGAAAGCGGAGAAATCGAAACGATTTATCTGCTCGGCGCGGACGAGTTCGAGACGGAGCGTCTCAAAGATACATTCGTGGTCTATCAGGGCCATCACGGCGATGCAGGCGCCCATGTCGCCGATATCATTCTGCCGGGTTGTGCCTACACTGAGAAAGATGGCCTATATGTGAATACGGAAGGCCGCGTGCAGATGGGTACGCGCGTAGTACCGCCAAAAGGCATGGCCAAGGAAGATTGGGCCGTGCTGCGGGCTCTTTCCGCAGCTTTGGGCCGCACCCTGCCTTTTGATAGCCAGTCTGCCCTTCGTGATCAGATGATCGATAAACATCCCACATTCGGATCACTGGGCTATGCGCCAGGCGCAATGGGCGCAGCGGATTTCGACCTGACACAGTTGGGAACGGATGGTGCGCTGTCGGATGTGTCGCTCAAAAACCCGGTCAGCGACTTCTACATGACCAATCCGATTGCGCGTGCCTCTAACGTCATGGCGGAGTGTTCCGCTGTGCTGGATGAAAAGGCATATCCGGAGGCGGCAGAATGATCGAATTGATCAATATGCCGATCCTGCAGGCAATCGTTGGCGTTGTTGCTGATGAGCCCAATTGGGGTCTCTGGATTCTTCTAAAGACTCTTCAAGTGTTTGGTTTCATTATCGTTTTAACTTTGCTGGTCGCTGCGCTAGTTCTGGCGGACCGGAAGATATGGGCTGCTGTACAGATGCGCCGCGGCCCCAATGTTGTGGGTGCATTCGGTCTGCTTCAGACAATCGCGGACGCACTTAAATTTTTCTTCAAGGAAATTGTCGTGCCTGCTGGCTCTGACAAATTCCTGTTTATACTGGCTCCGCTGATTGCACTTGTAATGGCATTTCTCGCCTGGGCCGTGATTCCTGTAGCGCCCGGTTGGGTCATCTCCAATATCAATATCGGCGTCCTCTATGTACTCGCGATCAGCTCGCTCGGCGTATATGGGATCATGATTGGCGGCTGGGCTTCTAACTCCAAATATCCATTCATGGGCGCACTTCGCTCTGCGGCGCAGATGGTGTCCTATGAAGTCTCAATCGGCTTTATCATTCTGACCGTTATTTTCGTTACGGGTTCGATGAACCTGACAGAGATCGTGAACACGCAGGCCGGTGGCTTTTGGAATTGGAATATGTTCCGGCTCAACCCGTCGACGGATTTAGGTCTGGCGAACTACATTCTGACGCCGATCCTGTTCTATATGGGCGTGTTGTTCTTCATCAGCGCTCTGGCGGAAACCAACCGTCCACCATTTGATTTGCCGGAAGCAGAATCAGAACTCGTCGCTGGTTATCAGGTTGAATATTCCTCCACGCCGTTCCTGATGTTCTTCTTTGCCGAGTATGTGAACATCATGCTGTTGTCGGCGATGATGGTCATTTTGTTTCTGGGCGGTTGGCATGCGCCGATCGATATTGGCTTCCAATTCCTGCCCGGTATCTTTTGGTTTGTCCTGAAAACAGCCTTCATCTTCTTCCTCTTCGCCATGGTGAAGGCCATCGTTCCGCGTTATCGCTACGACCAGTTGATGCGTCTGGGATGGAAAGTGTTTTTGCCGACCTCTATTGTCGCTGTGCTGATTGTCTCAGGCGTTATTGTCCTAACGGGAGCTGCATAATGTCCCGCGTCAAACAATTCATTCGTGGGGCTCTGCTGCTCGAGTTCGTGAGCGCCTTCTGGCTCGCCATGCGCTATCTGTTCCGTCCGAAGGTGACGGTAAACTATCCGTTCGAGAAAGGGCCACTGAGCCCGCGTTTCCGGGGGGAACATGCCCTGCGTCGGTACCCGTCCGGCGAAGAACGCTGCATTGCCTGCAAGCTGTGTGAGGCGATCTGCCCGGCGCAAGCCATCATCATCGAAGCGAAGCCGCGTCCCGATGGATCGCGGCGCACCACACGATACGATATAGACATGGTCAAATGCATCTATTGCGGCTTGTGTCAGGAAGCCTGTCCCGTCGACGCGATTGTCGAAGGCCCCAATTATGAATTTGCCACCGAAACCCGGGAGGAGCTTTACTATGACAAGGATAAGTTGCTCGAAAATGGGGATCGTTGGGAGACTGAAATTGCCAAGAACCTAGCCATGGATGCGCCCTACCGCTAAAGTGGCGCGATTCCGCCTCCGGTGTTCCGGAAGCGGGCAAAAAGAAGAGAGCCAGACGTGATCGCGGCCATCGCATTTTATATTCTTGCCACTGTTACAATCGCCGCCGCCTTCATGGTGGTTGCGGCGCGTAACCCCGTGCATTCGGTGATGTTCCTGATCCTGACCTTCTTCAGTGCAGCGGGCCTGTTTATTCTGATGGGCGCAGAGTTTCTCGCGCTCCTTCTAGTGATGGTTTATGTCGGCGCGGTCGCAGTACTATTCCTGTTTGTTGTCATGATGCTCGACGTCGATTTCGTTGAATTGAAAAAAGGCTTTCTATCCTATGCGCCGATCGGGGCGATCGTCGCCGGGATCCTGCTGATCGAGATGATTTTCCTCGGCGCCGCTTATTTCTCAGATGGCGGTCGTCCCTTGGTCGCCGCAAAAGGAGGGATGAGCAATCTCGAAGCGTTCGGGGCCGTACTCTACACGAAATATGCCGGAGCATTTGAAGCGGCCGGTTTTGTCTTACTCGTCGCCATGATCGGCGCGATTGTTGTGACCCTGCGCGACCGGGACGGTGTGCGTCGTCAGGCCGCGAATGCGCAGATGGCACGTACCCGCGAAGAGGGTGTTGAACTTGTTGATATCGAACCTGGGCAGGGGCTCGGTTAGCCCGCGCGGCTGGGAAGGGAATGATGGCAATCGGACTTTCACATTACCTGATCGTAGCGGCGGTCCTGTTCATGATCGGCGTATTCGGCATTTTCGTGAACCGGAAGAATGTCATCGTGATCCTGATGTGCGTTGAGTTGATCCTGCTGGCGGTCAACATCAATTTCGTCGCTTTTTCAGCGCACATGCCAG
The DNA here is from genome assembly GCA_965205225.1 of Litorimonas sp. Classification (GTDB taxonomy): domain Bacteria; phylum Pseudomonadota; class Alphaproteobacteria; order Caulobacterales; family Maricaulaceae; genus Litorimonas. Next base: position 1,535,954 of record CBDBFZ010000003.1, on the reverse strand, counting down.
CCGCAGCTGGTGTGAACCCGATTGACGGCCAAATCTTTGCCCTCTTCATTTTGACTACTGCTGCTGCTGAAGCGGCTGTCGGTCTCGCCATCCTCGTCATTTATTTCCGCAATCGCGGCAACATCCAAGTCGAAGACATCGACCTGATGAAGGGCTGATCTCTTGCTCTATCAAACCATAGTCTTCGCTCCGCTTATCGGCGCTATCATTGCCGGTCTGGCTGGTACGCGTTTTGGCGGCGCTTGCCTGCCTGGAAAGGCAAGCATGGCCCTTACAACGGGGTTGCTGTTCCTGTCGGCTATCCTGTCATGGGTCGCCTTTGTTAGAATCGGGTTCGGTGATGCTCCGGATACAACCATCACCCTGATACGGTGGATAGATATTGGCGGATTGAAGGCTGACTGGGCGCTGAAAATCGATACATTGACAGCCATCATGCTGATCGTTGTGAACACGGTCTCCGCATTCGTGCACCTGTATAGCTGGGGTTATATGGAAGAGGACACCTATAAACCACGTTTCTTCGCTTATCTGTCGCTCTTTACCTTCGCTATGCTGATGCTGGTGACGTCCGAAAACTTCATCCAGCTCTTCTTTGGCTGGGAAGGGGTTGGCCTCGCCAGTTATCTGCTGATTGGCTATTACTATGAGAAGCCATCGGCCAATGCTGCCGCGATCAAGGCTTTCGTAACCAACCGGGTTGGTGATGTCGGCCTGGCCCTCGGTACTATGGCGATTTTCCTAGTCTTCGGTTCTGTCGAATTCGATGTTGTGTTCGTGGCCATTGCCGAAAACAGTGATCGTCGCCTTGATTTCCTCGGCATCAATTTTAATGCAATCGAATTCATTGCTATTATGTTGTTCATAGGCGCGATGGGTAAGTCGGCTCAGTTCGTCCTGCATGTCTGGCTACCGGACGCGATGGAAGGTCCGATACCGGTGTCGGCTCTGATCCACGCCGCGACCATGGTTACGGCGGGTGTCTTCCTTGTCTGCCGAGCATTCCCGATCTATGAAATGGCTCCGATTACGTCAGGCTTTATTACGATCGTGGGCGCGTTCACTGCCTTCTTTGCCGCAACCGTCGGTCTGGTGCAAAACGACATCAAACGCGTCATCGCCTATTCTACCTGTTCGCAGCTCGGTTATATGTTCTTCGCCGCTGGAATGGGCGCATACAACGCGGCCATGTTTCATCTATTTACGCATGCCTTCTTCAAGGCTCTGCTCTTTCTCGCGGCGGGATCTGTTATTCACGCGCTGCATCATGAACAAGATATGCGCAAAATGGGCGGTATCTGGCGCAAGGTGCCTTGGACCTATGCGGGCATGATTATCGGCACGCTCGCCCTGACGGGTATTGGTATGCCGCTGCTCGGCTGGGGTTTTGCGGGCTTCTTCTCGAAAGACGCCATCATCGAAGCCGCTTATGCAGTGGGCGCGGGCGGCGGCAATAATGCGGCGGTCTTCGCATTCTGGATGGGGCTCATCGCGGCCTTTATGACAAGCTTCTACAGCTGGCGTCTGATCTTCATGACCTTTCATGGGCGCTTCCGCAGCGACCACTACACGCTGGAACACACGCATGAAAGCCCGTTGTCGATGCGCGTTCCGCTCATCGTTCTATCGATTGGTGCAATCTTCGCCGGGGCGATTTTCTATAAAAGCTTCATGTATGGCTATGACGGGTTCTGGCACGGTGCATTGCCGATCGAAGGCGGGGCGGAGCCTGCTATGACCCCGACCAATCTCTATACGGCGGCTGAAGGGTATGAGAACGCTGGAGACGATCATGGCGGCGGCCATCACTTACCACTTTTGGTTCTGTTCTCGCCACTGGTCGTTTCAGCGCTCGGCTTTGTCCAAGCCTTCTTCATGTATCGAAATGGCGGAACGGAACGGCGTATTGCCCATGCCGCAGAAACTGGCGGCTCGCCCATTTATCAGTTCCTGCTAAACAAATGGTACATTGACGAGCTTTATGAAGTCACGATTGTACGCGGTGCGCGCTGGCTTGGCGACGTGTTCTGGAAAGTCGTGGATGTTGGTATTATCGATCGGTTCGGTCCGAATGGTGTCGCGGCGTTCACAGCGGGCGCGTCGCGGCGTCTCTCACGACTGCAGTCCGGTAAGGTTTTCCATTATGCCTTCATCATGTTGATCGGTGTTTCGGTTCTGGTCGTCATTGGCCTTCACGGTTTCGAGGGGTAAGTTGATGTTCTCTTACCTGCCTATTCTTCCCGCGTTGGTCGCTATCCCTCTCATAGGTGCGCTGTTCCTGGCGTTCGTGTCCCGTCTGACTCAGGCCGATGGTCACAACCAGATGGAACACAATGCACCGCGCACGGCGCTGCTGGTCAGTCTGATCGTTCTGTTGCTCTCCGTCGTGCTGGTCATCGACTTCGACACGTCCAACCCAGCTTTTCAGTTTGTTGAAGAAGCGCCCTGGCTGAGCGGCGGTATCGATTTCCGCATGGGTGTGAACGGCATTTCTGTCCTGTTTATCCTGCTGACAGCTTTCCTGACCCCGCTCTGTATTCTGGCGTCCGAAACCTCGATCAAGTCGCGGAAGACCGATTATATGATCGCCTTCCTGCTGCTTGAGAGCTTGATGATCGGTGTGTTCTGTGCGCTCGATCTGGTTCTGTTCTACATTTTCTTCGAAGCGGTCCTGATCCCGATGTTCTTGATCATCGGCGTCTGGGGCGGAGCAAACCGGATCTACGCGTCCTATAAATTCTTCCTCTACACGCTGTTCGGGTCGGTTCTGATGCTGGCGGCGATCCTATGGCTCTATGCGCAAAGCGGTGTTCAGTTTGGTGATTCCACGACAGACATGCGTGCGCTCAAGAACCTCAACATTCCAGAGAATGTTCAAGCTTGGTTGTGGCTTGCCTTCTTCGCCTCCTTCGCGGTCAAAATGCCGATGTGGCCCGTACATACTTGGCTGCCGGACGCGCACGTTCAAGCGCCTACTGCCGGATCGGTCATCCTAGCGGGTATTCTGCTCAAACTTGGCGGTTACGGCTTCCTGCGTTTCTCACTTCCCTATTTCCCGGACGCTTCAGTCCAGTTTGCACCCTTGATTTTTGCCCTGTCCGTAATTGCGATTATTTATACTTCGCTCGTGGCCTACCGGCAGACGGATATGAAGAAGCTGATCGCCTACAGCTCCGTCGCCCATATGGGTTTCGTGACGATGGGGATTTTCGCCTTCAATATGCAGGGTATTCAGGGCGGCCTGTTCCAGATGATCAGTCACGGACTGGTCTCCGGCGCGCTCTTTTTCTGCGTGGGTGTTGTGTATGACCGGATGCATACGCGCGATATCGCCTTCTATGGCGGTCTGGTGAAGCGTATGCCGATTTTCTCCACTTTCTTTCTGCTGTTCACAATGGCAAATGTCGGGCTTCCAGGCACGTCGGGCTTTGTGGGTGAGATCCTCACCATGATCGGTGCCTATCAGGTCAATCCGTGGGGCGCAGCGGGGGCGGCACTGGGTATGATCCTGTCAGCCATGTATGCGCTGCATCTGTACCGAGAGACGATCTTCGGGGAACAAGTGAATGAGAAGCTTGATGTCATAACGGATGTGACCGGCCGGGAATGGTTGATCCTCGGATTGCTGGCATTCTTTACGATACTACTCGGTGTCTATCCTGCGCTTGTAACCGATGTGACTGCCGCAAGTGTTGAACAACTGATTGCCGATTTCCAAGCGGATACAGTTGTGCCTGCCTTGGTCGGGGGAAATTAAGGTGGAAGCTTTCTCCCTCATGACACCGGAGCTTTTGCTCGCTAGTCAAACAATTTTCGTCGTGTTGATGAGCCTGCTCGTTAAAGGTGACAAGCAGGCCGATATGATGCGCTGGATCGCCATAGCCATGCTGGTTGCATTCGCCCTAACCGGGTTTATTATGGGGCGTCCGCAAGGCACACCGTTCAACGGACTTCTGATTGTCGACGATTTCTCGCATTACGTCAAACTGATCATTGGCCTGACCGCTGCGCTCGCACTGGTGTTTTCGCGCCCCTATTTCAAAGCTGAGAAGCTGGACCGGTTCGAATTCTCGGTCCTGATGGTTTACGCTGTGCTGGGCATGTCGATCATGGTTAGCGCCAATAATCTTCTGGCGCTTTATCTCGGTCTTGAAATGCAGGCGTTGTCGCTCTACATTATGGCGGCGTTCAATCGGGACAGCCTGCGCGCTTCTGAAGCCGGCCTGAAATATTTCGTTCTCGGTGCGCTCTCCTCAGGATTGCTGCTCTATGGTGCGTCGCTCATCTATGGCTTTACCGGCCATCTTGACTTTGCCGGTATTGCGGCTGGCATCAAAACGGACGGACTGAATGTCGGCATCGTTGGCGGTATGGTCTTCATGATGTGCGGTCTGGCGTTCAAGATTTCGGCCGCTCCGTTCCACATGTGGACCCCGGACGTTTATGAAGGTGCGCCGACGCCGGTCACAGGTTTCTTCGCTTCCGTACCGAAATTCGCCGCTATGGCCCTGATTGCGAGGTTGCTGTTCGGCCCTCTGGAAGGCGTGTTCGATCAGTGGCAGCAAGTCATTGTCTCTCTGGCACTCGTGTCAATGTTTGTTGGCGCGATCGGTGCCCTCAGCCAGCGCAATATCAAGCGCCTGATGGCTTACTCTTCGATTGCGAATATAGGCTACGCGCTGGTGCCGCTCGCCGCTGGAACCGTGCTGGGTCTCAAAGGTATGCTGATCTTCATGACGATCTATGTAGTCACATCCATCGGTGTGTTCTCAGCAATCCTGCAAATGCGCATCCGCAACGGTATGGTAGAGCAGATCACGGATCTGTCAGGTCTGTCTCAGACCAATCGCGGTATGGCTTTGGTGCTGACGGTCTTTTTCTTCTCGCTCGCAGGTATTCCGTTCTTTCTTGGTTTGTTCGGTAAGTGGTACGCCTTCAGTCCGGCTTTGCAGGCGAATCTATGGTGGCTTGTCGTCGCAGCACTCATCGTATCAGTGATTGGCGCCTTTTATTATCTGCGGATCATCAAGACGATGTGGTTTGAAGAATCCACGCAGGAGTTTGTTGACGCGCCGCGGTCTCTGCGCTGGATTACGACATCATCCGCATTGATCCTGACGCTGCTGATCCTGTTGCCATTTGTGATTATTCCGGCTCAGAGCTTACTCGATAGTGCGGCGGCGGCGCTGTTCTAGCTTGCGGTTTATCCAGCTCGACACGGTCGGTTCCACTCAAGACGAAGCGCGAACACTGTACCAGGCCGGTGACCGCGGTCCCGTTTGGGTGCGGGCTGACTTACAGACCCAGGGGCGGGGGCGTCGTGACCGGCGATGGGTCAGCGATCACGGCAATCTATATGCTAGCCTCCTGATGCCCAATGACAGCGAACCGTCGACCTCCGCGCTATTTGGGTTTGCCGCGTCACTCGCTATCACGGACACATTGGCAACCTATAAACCTGTTCAGCCTGTGACATTGAAGTGGCCCAACGATGTTTTGGTTGGCGGTGCGAAAATCAGCGGCTTACTGATAGAGCGCGAGCCCGAGGCGCTTCTGATCGGGATTGGTATCAATCTTATCTCGCATCCTGATGACACACCCTATCCGGCAACCCATCTGGTTAGGGAAATGCGTCCATCTGACCTGAAGCGTGCGGAACCGATGTTTACGGGCGCGGCAGCGGTTCTGGCCGTCCTGTCTCAATCTATCACGGTGCGAGTTGACACATTGCGAACCTGTGGGTTCGACCCTGTTCGCAAAGATTGGCTAGCTCGGGCTCACCATCTTGGCCAGCTCGTCAACGTGAATGGAAAAACCGGACAATTTACTGATTTGGGACCGAATGGCGCGTTGTGCCTGACGCACGAGGATGGCACAGAGACGCGCGTCCATTCGGGCGACGTTTCGTTCGGATAGCCATCATGCTTCTTGTCATCGACAGTGGGAATACCAACACGCTCTTCGCCATTCACGACAAGGAGGGCTGGGCCGGGCAATGGCGTATTGCGACGGACTCAGCTCGGACAGCGGATGAATATGCGGTCTGGTTCTATCAACTGATGCATATGGCCGGACTACGGTTTGAAAACATTTCGGACTGCGTTATCTCGACGGTCGTTCCGCAATCTCTCTTCAATCTGCGAAACTTTGCGCGACGTCATATGAACGTTGAACCGCTTATTGTCGGAGAGTCTGATGTGGATCTTGGCGTGAAGGTCCGTCTGGATAATCCGGGACAGGTTGGGGCCGATCGATTAGTCAATGCACTTGGCGCGGCTGTTGTGTTCGATGGTCCTCTGATCCTCATCGATAGCGGCACGGCCACAACATTCGATATTGTTTCAGCGGATCGACATTTTGAGGGCGGTATCATCGCACCCGGCATCAACTTGTCCATGCGGGCCCTGCACGAGGCGGCCGCACAACTACCAAGGATCGCAATCAAGCGGCCTGAGACCGTGATCGGTAGGGACACTGTCTCTGCCATGCAATCCGGGGTGTTCTGGGGCTACATTGGTCTGATAGACGGCCTCGTTCACCGCATACGCGAAGAGGGCGGTTGTGATTTCACGGTCGTTGGAACCGGCGGCGTTGCCAGCCTGTTCGAAGGTGCGAGCGAAACAATACAGCATTATGATGCGGATTTGACGATCCGGGGTTTGCTGGAAATCTGGAAATTGAACGGACCGAATGGACAAATATGAAACAGAACTGACCTTTCTCCCATTGGGAGGGTCCGGTGAGATCGGAATGAATCTCAACCTGTTCGGCTATGGCCGTCCAGCGTGGCGGAAATGGGTGATCGTCGATATCGGCGTCACGTTCGGCAATTCGGAGACACCCGGCGTTGACATCATCATGCCAGATACGAGCTATATTGAAGAACATCGTCACAATCTTCTAGGCATCGTCCTGACCCATGCGCATGAAGATCATATGGGCGCGCTTGCCCGTCTGTGGCCGCGTCTGCATTGTACTGTCTATGCGACGCCGTTTACCATGTGGCTGGTGAAAGATCGCCTCGCGGAAGCAGGGTTGCTGGACGAAGTCGAGCTGATCGAGATCCCACTTGAGGGCAGTTTTGACCTTGGCCCATTCCACTTCAACTTGATCAGCCTGAATCACTCTATCCCAGAACCGAATGCGCTCGTGATCAAGACCGATCTGGGCACGGTGCTGCACACGGGTGACTGGAAAATCGATCCGAACCCGCAAATTGGAGACGCCATTGATGAAGTTGCGCTGACGACGCTCGGGGATGAAGGCGTCGACGCCATGATCTGTGACAGTACTAATGTTTTCTCGCCTGGCGAAAGCGGGTCCGAAGAGGGCGTTTGTCTGGAATTGTCCAAACTGGTCGGTGAATATGATGGTCGGGGTGTTGCCGTGGCGACATTTGCCTCCAACGTAGCCCGCCTTCAATCGGTTATGTATGCGGCGAGAGATAATAATCGCTCTGTCTGCTTGATCGGGCGTTCAATGAAACGGATGATGGCAGCGGCTAAAGCTGTCGGACTTTTGAGCGATGTTGGCCCCCTTCTGTCAGAAGACGAAGCCGCGGCTATGCCCGCCGGTCACGTTCTCTATCTCTGCACAGGGAGCCAGGGCGAGCCAAGAGCAGCTTTATCGCGAATCGCAGCCGGATCGCACCGGACCGTAAAGTTTAAAAAGGGCGATGTCGTTATTTTCAGCTCCAAGATCATTCCCGGAAATGAGCTTGGCATCTTTTCTTTGCAGAATGCGCTGGCGGATGATGGGGTTGAGATCGTGACAGAGAAAGACCGCCCGATTCATGTTTCGGGTCATCCGAACCGGGATGAACTTAAACGCATGTATGAATGGGTCCGGCCGAAAATTGCGATTCCAGTTCATGGTGAACGACGCCATTTACTCGAACATGCCCGCTTCTCAAAAATTGTCGGGGCCAGGACGGCCATACCGGGGCGCAATGGTGAGATGATCCGCATTGCACCAAAAGGCCCGACCATTGTCGATGTCGTCCCCTCGGGACGTTTGTATGAGGACGGTGGACAGATTGTCTCTTCAACCGATGATGGGCTGCGTCTGCGCCGCAAAATGGCCTATGCGGGCCATGTCGGCGTCAGCGTTGTCGTCAATGGCGGCGGAAAGCTCGTCAGCGGACCGGAACCTCGGATCGTCGGCTTCCCCGAAGGTCTGGACGGTGAAGCCATGGACGACCTTCTGGACGCGGTTGTTGACGCGGCTGAAAACGCATTCAGGGAATTACCGCAAAAGGCACGCCGGGATGAAGACGCGATTGAGGAAAAGCTTCGCGACCGCGTCAAACGCGTCGTACGTGACCGCACGGGCAAACGCGCGATTGTCGAAATACACGCGCACATCGTGAAAAAGGTGGCTTAAATGATTGGACCTTTCAATCACGTTGGTATCGCTGTACCGAATATAGGCACCGCGATCGATTTCTATCGTAACATGTTGGGCGCTACGGATATCACAGAACCCAAAGCCCTGGTGCCGCAGGGCGTGGCCTATGCGTTCGTGACATTACCCAGCGGGCAGGTCGAACTAATCGAACCCTATGGGGAAAACTCCCCCATTTTGAAGTTTCTGGAGCGGAACCCGAAGGGCGGTCAGCATCATGTGTGCTTCGAGGTCGACAATATTCATGATGCCAAGGCCACAATGGAGATGCGCGGAATGCGTGTCTTGAATGAACCGCGTATTGGTGCGCACGGCACATTAGTGATTTTCCTGCATCCCGGCGATAGTGGCGGGGTTTTGATTGAGCTGATGGAAACGCCAAACGTTGAGTGCGGATAGAGTTTGTCATGAATTGGTTTACCGGCCTTGCAACGTTCATGATCCTCTGGTGGCTCTCTCTTTTCATCGTTCTGCCAATTGGTGTGCGCGGACAGGCGGAAGCGAATGAGGTTTCGCCGGGAACAGAACCTGGCGCCCCGACACGGGCCAACATGGCGCGCAAAGTTCTTTGGGCGACGGGCCTAGCCATCGTGTTTTTTATCCTTGTCTATCTGATTGTTTCAGTCGGGTGGGTGACCTGGGAACATATGGGCCGTTGGGTTGGATTTCGCGAATAGCAAAAATGCTGCAAGCGCTTGCTTGCCCGCGATGAGACACGCCGCTAAGCGCGGTTCATGCGACTCTCACGCTATTTTCTGCCTCTTCTAAAAGAGACCCCGTCGGATGCGACGATTGTCAGCCATCAGCTGATGCTCAGAGCTGGGATGGTTCGGCAAAATAGTGCCGGAATCTACACGTGGCTGCCGCTGGGTCATAAGGTTCTGAAACGGATCGAACAGATCGTTCGCGAAGAACAGAATCGCGCTGGTGCCATCGAAATGTTGATGCCGACCATTCAGTCTGCTGAACTCTGGAAAAAGTCAGGGCGTTACGATGCCTATGGCCCGGAAATGCTCCGCATTACCGACCGCCACGACCGCGACATGCTGTTCGGACCGACGAATGAAGAAATGCTGACAGATGTTTTCTCTAGCTCCGTGCGGTCCTACAAAGACCTGCCCAAGCTACTCTACCACATTCAATGGAAATTCCGGGATGAGCGGCGTCCGCGCTTCGGGGTCATGCGAGGGCGGGAGTTCCTGATGAAGGACACCTATAGTTTCGACCTAACACCTGAGAACGCACGCAAGAGTTACAACAAGATGTTTGTGGCCTATCTGAACACATTCGAGCGCCTGGGCTTGAAGGCCATTCCCATGCGAGCCGATACGGGTCCTATCGGCGGTGACCTTTCGCATGAGTTCGTCATACTGGCCGATAGCGGTGAAAGTGAGGTCTACGCCCATCGCGATCTCGTCGAAATGAATGCGCCGGGAACAAATATTGATTTCGATAGTGATCTGCAGTCCATCGTAGATGAACGGACAGCCTTCTACTCAGCTGCTGACGAGATGCATGATGCCGAGGCGTTTGCCGCGATCCCCGAAAATAAGCGGATGGAAGCGCGCGGCGTTGAAGTCGGTCACATCTTCTATTTTGGCACCAAATATTCCGAGCCTTTTGATGCGACCGTTATGGGACCGGATGGCAAACCCAACTTGGTCGAAATGGGGAGCTACGGAATCGGTGTTTCTCGTCTTGTCGGCGGCATTATCGAAGCTAGCCATGATGAGAATGGCATTATCTGGCCAGCTGAAATCTCGCCGTTTGAACTGGGCATTATCAATATGCGGGCAGGTGACGCTGAGTGTGATGCAGCGTGCGATGATTTTTACGCAAAAGCGCAGGCGGCTGGGCTCGACCCCCTCTATGACGATACGTCGGATCGGGGCGGGGTGAAGTTCTCACGTATGGACCTGATCGGCCTGCCTTATCAGATCATCATTGGTCCGCGCGGGCTGAAAGACGGGATTGTCGCAGTGAAAACGCGTAAGACGGGTGAACGCGAAAACCTTGCGCCCAAAGCCGCGCTTGCAAAGTTAACGGCTTAGATTTTGGCAGAGGCACAGCAAAATCCGGCCTTTGGCAGCGTCGAGCGTATGATCGCGATGCGGTTTCTGCGGGCGAAGAAAAATCAGGGTGGTGTCGGCTTCATCGCCTTCATCAGTTTTACCTGCATCATGCTCGCTATTGCGGCGATGATTACGATCATGTCGATCATGAACGGCTTTCGATCCGACATGATCCGCCTGACGATCGGCAGTGAAGGTCATATCTATGTTTCGCCCGCGCAGGCGGACCCGACGCCGGAACAGGTTGAGGACCTGGAAGCGCGAATGAAGACCGTGCCCGGCGTTGCAAACGCCTTTCAGTTCACCCAACATTACACCCCGGTTCAGGCGGGGGATTTTGGTCTCGCGCAGGTCATCGGTATTGCGAAAGATGATCTGATGGCGTTCGAACTGATCGCCGATGGTGTCATTCAGGGCGATCTCAGTTCACTGGGTGAGGGAAGCGGGTCTGATCAAGCCATCGCCATCGGATCTGCCATGGCGATCGACCTTGGTGTTCAAATAGGTGACAAACTGCTCGTTTACTCTCCGCGCCTTAGGCAGACGATTTCAGGGGCGGTACCGGTTCGAAAATCATATACGATCGGCGCTATTTTTGATGTCGGTCTCTACGTCACGAACAGCACTTATATCTATATGGATCTGGACGAAGCTACGCTCCTCTTTGAGGGCGGGAAGACCAGGGGGTACGTCCAGCTTCGGCTGGTCGATCCGGACCGGATTGATGAATTGCGGGAACCGATCTTCGACGCGGCTCAGCAACCTATCTATCAATCGACCTGGAAACAGCGCAACCAGTCTACAGCCAGCGCGCTCCGCATTGAGCAGATCGCCATGAGACTCATCTTCATAATTGTCGTCGTGATCGCGGCGTTCCCGGTTCTGGCCTTCATGATCATGCTGGTGAAGAACAAATCTCGCGATATTGCGATCCTGCGGACCATTGGCATGACGTGCGGTGGGATCCTGCGGATTTTTCTGATGAGCGGCGCGACCGTTGGCGTGTTTGGTACTCTTGTGGGTTTGATCGTTGGTGTTGTCTTCTGCCTTAATCTCTATCCGATCCAGCAATTCATCGAAGGGATCATGGGCGTGCAGCTCTTCCCACAAGAAGTGTATAAGCTGACGGACCGGATCCCGGTGAAAATCGTCTGGTCGGAAGTGGCGTCCGTCGCTATGTGTGGTTTCATGATCTCCACGACAGCGGTGTTCTGGCCCGCTTGGCAGGCGTCGAAAATCGACCCTGTTGAGGCCCTTCGCTATGATTAGGCCGGTTCTGTCCGTTCGAAATCTGCATCGCACCTACAAATCAGGTGGCGGTATGCTGAAAGTGCTAGCTGACGCAGACATCGATATTTTCCCTGGTGAAATGGTCGGGCTGTTCGGTCCTTCAGGATCAGGTAAGTCGACTTTGCTGCATGCGGCCGGTTTACTTGAAAAGCCTAATGCGGGCGAGGTTTTCATCAATGGAAAGGAGTGTTTGAAGCTGTCTGATGATGAACGAACAGCCATTCGTCGCCAGCGGATTGGCATGGTCTATCAGTTTCATCATCTCCAGAAGGAATTCACGGCTGAAGAGAACGCCATGGTGCCGCAAATGATCGCGGGTCATACCTCAATGTCTGCGCGCGCAGAGGCTCAACGACTCTTGATCGCAATGGGGCTGGCTGAACGTCTGACGCACCATCCGAGCCAGATGTCCGGCGGTGAGCAGCAACGCGTCGCGATTGCGCGCGCCCTCGCTAACCGTCCTCAAATCCTTCTGGCCGACGAACCGACGGGGAATCTGGATCCTGCCACGAGCGTAACCGTGTTTGATCAGCTCTATCAATTCACGCGGCAGGAGGGCGTTGCAGCCTTGGTTGCCACGCATAATATGCAACTGGCGAGCTATATGGACCGGTTGCTGACGGTGCGTGAAGGTCTCGTCGTTCCGTTTACGCCCGCCTCTTACTGACTGCCCAATCTCTTACTTATCGTATAGAAGATTAGTCCGGCTGTAATCAGGATTGCAGCCGCGAAAGCTGTGATGGGCTTCGTGGTGACAATAAAGATCAGCGTGAAGGCTGTGATCGCCAGATAGATTAACGGCACGATGGGGTAGAACGGGACGCGGAAGGGGATATCGCCATCGGGACGCTGCCGTCTCAGCACGAACAGGCCAATAACGGCGAGCAGGCTGTTGAACGCCAGCAGACTCCCTGCAAAAATAATGATCGTCTCAAAGCTCTGCGTCACGACAAAGAAAGCCGCGACAGCCGATTGAAACAGAACGGCGTTCTCCGGGACTTGATCCTTATTAGTTCGGGACAGCCAGCGCAGAACCGGGAAATCTTCGCCTATAGCCTGCAAAGCGCGCGGTCCGGCCAGGGTCATCGCTGAAACTGAGCTGATCAGAAGCAAGGCCAACATGCCGCCCGCCAACCGACCGCCATTATCGCCGAAGATGCCTTGTGCTGTGATATAACCGATTTCGACTTTTCCACGCATGGCATCCATCGGGGCTGCACGCAGGAAGACGATGTGAAGAACAACGTAGAGAATGGCGACGAGCAGGGTTCCCGTTACCAGAATGCGGGGTAAGGACCGCTGCGGATCCTTAAGTTCACCGGAAATATAGGTTGCCGCATTCCAGCCGGTATAGGCGTAGGAGACGTAGATCAGCGCAATCGCGAAGGCGGGTGAGGTTAGAACACCGGCATCCCCTGATTTAGGCATGAAACTGACAGGCTGCGGATCAGGAATGATGATGAGTCCCGCGATGCAAAACCCGATAATCAAGCCGATCTTGATCGCGGTCAGAAGGATTTGCGAACCGCCAGACAATCGCCGAGACTTTGCGTGAAATCCGGCCATCGACAGGACAAGGGCCAGAGCCAGTGCAGTCTGCACGGTCGAAGACAGGCTGGATGGAAGAATGGCGGCTGTATATTTGGAGAAGGCGATGGCCACGGCCGCTATCGGGGCAGCAAATCCAATGGTCGCGGATATCCACCCCGATACAAAGCCTGCTGCTGGATGATAGATTTCGCCGAGGAAGTTATACTCACCGCCTGATCGGGGCAGGCGTGTGCCAAGCTCCGCGTAGCTGAGAGCGCCGCACAAGGCGGCTAGTCCGCCAATCGTCCACAAGGCTAGAATGGCAAAGGGTGAACCGATGTTGAGGAGTTGAAAGCCAAGGGACGTAAAGACGCCCGTACCGATCATATTCGCGACGATGATAGCTGTTGCGGTACGGGGACGAAAATTGACGTTCATGATCCGTTCGTGAGCGGTGCTGCCAAAAATGGCAAGCGCTGCCGACTTTATCCCCAAGTCTGAACCATGAATTAGGGAAATTATACCCAGTTGCTTGGCTTTGGAACAAAGTAAACAGAACAAAGCGGCAACATAAGAGGAGAAAAGGGGGATAACCCTGATGAAGCAGTTCGCGCAGGACCTTTGAGCCGCTATCGTTTTGGCAACATTCGTGATCATAATGTCGGTCTGGATGATGGTGCTTGAAGGTTAGATCAGATTGATGGCTCGTGATTTCGTTCATCTTAGAATGCGCTCACCCTATTCGATGCTTGAAGGTGCATTAAGGATGAAGGAAACGGCAACATGTGTGGCGAAATACCGCCAACCTGCCATCGCCATCACGGACACCAATAATCTCTGCGGCGCTCTGGAATTTTCCGAGGTGATGAGCGGTGCCGGCGTACAGCCCATCATTGGCGTCACGCTATCGGTCGATCTGGAGGGTGAACGCCAACCCGGTCAGTTGCGGTGTGACCCTGATGGAACGGTTGTTCTATTGGCTCAGAGTGAGCTCGGTTATGGCAATCTGATGGCGCTATCCTCGGCGGCTTATCTCGACGTTGATTCGACAGATGTCCCCCACGTAAAGCTCAGCGCCTTTGAGGGGCGGACAGACGGAGTCATTGCTTTGACTGGCGGTCTGGACGGCGCTCTGAATCAACTTCTCGCGGTCGGACGGCCTGAGGAAGCGGAGCTTTGGTTGAACCGGCTTGTCGCCCTGTTTCCAGAGCGTCTCTATATCGAATTGCAACGTCACGGCTTGCCGCAACAGACTCAGGCAGAACCAGCGCTGCTTGAGATGGCTTATAGATTAGATCTGCCTTTAGTGGCAACCAACGAGCCCTATTTCCTTGGCCCTGAAATGTATGACGCCCATGATACGTTGCTGGCGATGAGTGAGGGCTCCTATGTGCTGGAGCAGGATCGTCGCAAGCTGACACCGCGACATTATCTTAAATCGACAGAAGAGATGACGGCTCTGTTCGAGGATATCCCGGAAGCGTTGATGAATACGTTGGTCATTGCCCAGCGCTGCGCCTTTCGCGCGCCCAAGCGCGCACCAATCCTGCCGAATTTCGGAGATGGATCGCAGTCTGAAGACCAGATCCTGACAGATCAGGCGCGAGCGGGTCTGGAAGCGCGTTTGGAAGTCATTGAACTGGCAGAGCCGCGCGAGACTTACTTTGAAAGGCTGGATTATGAACTTGGTATCATTACTGAAATGGGGTTTCCGGGATATTTCCTGATCGTTTCGGACTTCATCAAATGGGCCAAGACACAGGACATTCCAGTTGGTCCGGGGCGGGGCTCCGGTGCAGGCTCAGTCGTGGCCTGGGCCTTGACTATCACCGATCTCGACCCGTTGAGATACGGTCTTCTGTTTGAACGTTTCCTCAATCCGGAACGGGTATCCATGCCGGATTTCGATATCGATTTCTGCCAGGAACGCCGGGGGGAAGTGATTGACTATGTCCGGAACAAATATGGCGACGGACAAGTAGCTCAGATCATTACCTTCGGAACGCTACAGGCACGCGCGGTCGTGCGCGATGTTGGCCGGGTGATGCAGATGCCGCTGGGTCAGGTTGACCGTCTGGCTAAGATGGTTCCGAATAATCCGGCAAACTCTGTGACCTTGCAACAGGCCATTAACATAGAATCCTCACTGCAGGACGCGCGGCGCTCCGACCCAAAAGTCAAACGCCTGCTCAACACAGCCTTGTCGCTGGAAGGCCTTTACCGGAACGCATCAACGCATGCAGCCGGCATTGTGATTGGCGATCGTCCGCTGATAGAGCTGGTTCCGCTCTATCGCGATCCACGGTCTGAAATCCCGGCCACACAATTCACGATGAAATGGGCCGAGAAGGCCGGCCTGGTAAAGTTTGACTTTCTGGGACTGAAGACTTTGACCGTGATTGACCGATGTCTTCGGCTGCTCCGTAAGGATGGTATCGCCATTGATCTCACAACAATCAGTCTGGATCAGCCTGACGCCTATAAGCCACTCGCCAAAGGGTTGACGGCCGGAGTTTTCCAGTTGGAAAGCTCCGGAATGCGGGACGCACTTCGCAAGCTGAAACCGGATTCGATTGAAGAACTGACCGCGATTATCTCGCTCTATCGTCCCGGTCCGATGCGTAACATTCCGGACTTCATCGAACGTAAATTTGGACGCCAGGAAATCGATTATCCGCATCCTGCGCTCAAGGATCTGCTGGAGGAGACTTACGGGATCATCATCTATCAGGAACAGGTGATGGAGATTGCCAAGATCCTGTCGGGTTTCACACTCGGCGATGCCGATCTTCTGCGCCGTGCTATGGGTAAGAAAGACCAGGCGAAAATGGACCTACAGAAAGACAAGTTCATCGATGGTGCCGTGGAACGCGGGGTTGATCGTCAGCAAGCCGCTGGTATTTTTGATCTGGTCAATGAGTTTGCGGGGTATGGCTTTAACAAGTCGCATGCGATCGCTTATGCACTGATTTCCTTCCAGACAGCTTATTTAAAAGCTTTATATCCGACTCATTTCATGGCCGCTATCATGAGCCTCGATCTGAGCGTGGTAGAAAAACTCGCCTTCTTCTTCCAAGAAGCGAAACGGATCGGCGTCGACATTCTTCCGCCTTGCGTCAATCGATCAATGGCAAACTTTGATGTCGCAGATGGGAAGGTGCTATATGCGCTGGGCGCACTTAAAAATGTTGGCCTTGAGGCGATGAAACATGTCGTTTCGGTTCGAAAGAGCAGCGGAGCATTCACGGACATCTATGACTTTGCTCGCCGCGTGGATATGCGGATCATCAACAAACGGGCTATGGAAAATCTGGCTCGGGCAGGGGCGTTTGACAGCCTCGGCCTATCTCGCGCAACGGCTCTCGCCTCAGCTGAAATGCTTCAGAAAGTGGGCGTTCTGGCGGCACAGGAACGGGAATCGACACAAGACAATCTCTTTGGAGACATTGTGGGGGCGACGCCGGACCCAGATCTGAATGTCAGAACAGGCTGGTCAACGGTTGAGGCACTGGAGCATGAATTTGGCGCGGTCGGCTTCTATCTTGGCGGTCACCCGCTCGATGAACATATACGGGACCAGAGTGACAGGGTCGTACTGTCCGACAGGCTTGAGGATCTAACCGTATCCGGAAAAAGAAACTTCCGCATGGGGGGTATCGTCCGCCGCCGTCAGGAACGCAGTTCCAAACATGGCAAGCGCTTTGCCTATCTCGGCCTGTCTGACCCGACAGGCGAATATGAGCTTTTTGTACGCGAAGATCTGCTGTTCGAAAAACGCGAGATCATGAGTGTTGGCAATGCGGTGATTTGCGAGGTTCGTGTTGAAGGTGAGGGCGGCGATACGCGTTTCTTTGCTCAATCTGTTCAGCTCCTCTCAGCGTCGACATCCGATATGGATGATCTGGCACCGCCAAGAGGTCTGCGAATTCGGTTGCGCAATGCTGAGGCGACAACGCTGGATGAGCTTGAAGCGATGCTCTGCACATTGCGCGATGCGCCGCATCTTCATTCGGGCGTGATTGAACTGTCCGTACCGCTAACACCTGAGCGGGAAGCGCGATGGCGATTGAGGGGACGGTGGGCTATCGATCTGGATATTCGTAAGGCGCTCAAGGCTAACCAGTCGATTGAGACAATTGAAGAGATAGTGGCTTGACAGACGATTCCGGGTCTGAATTTTATCCTTGCGAGCCTATTTGAAACCTCTATGTGCGGTGCATCAATTCGCGTGCGGGTTTTGGCCCTGTGCATATAGCGCAAACGTCAGTTCCGGTGGGACCAGATAGTTTTCTGGCTCCCTCAACCCCGCACTTAGGCTAACCGGAAGAAGGAGATATCCATGGCTCTTCCAAACTTTTCAATGCGCCAATTGCTTGAAGCGGGCGTCCATTTCGGCCACCAGACACACCGCTGGAATCCGAGAATGGCTCCGTACATCTTCGGCGCGCGCTCCAATATTCACATTCTCGATCTGTCACAGACTGTTCTGCTCCTGCATCAGGCGCTGAAAGAAGTTCGCGATGTGGCTGCCAAAGGTGGCCGCGTTCTGTTCGTCGGCACAAAGCGTGCGGCATCCGATCCTGTGGCGCAAGCGGCAAAGCGCTGCGCCCAATATTACGTCAATCACCGTTGGCTCGGCGGTATGCTGACAAACTGGCAGACTGTGTCCAATTCGATTGCGCGTCTGAAACAGCTGGACAGCATGGATCCGAACCAGGCTGGTCTGACCAAGAAGGAATTGCTCAACCTGGCCCGCGAACGTGAGCGTCTTGACCGAACTCTGGGCGGTATCAAGGATATGGGCGGTAAGCCCGACCTGATGTTCGTGATCGATACGAATAAGGAAAACATTGCCATTAAAGAAGCCCGTTGTCTCGGCATTACAGTGGTCGCCATCCTCGACACGAATTGCGATCCGGGTGAAACGGATATTCCAATTCCGGGCAATGATGATGCCGCGCGCGCCATCCAGCTCTACTGCGAACTGATGGCTGATTCAGTCCTCGACGGCATGACAGAAGCTCAAGCGTCTCTGGGTCAGGACATCGGTGCGTCCGAAAACCCTGAGGAAATGGCCATGAATATGGCGGCGCCGGAAGAAGCTACACCTGAGGCAGCTGAAGCTCCAGTTGCTGTTCCGGCAGAAGCGCCTGCGGCTGAACCACTCACGACCGAGTCCGCAACCTCTGAGCAGATTGCGGCGATAGTCCCCACGCTGAGCGATATTGCGCTGATCGACGGAATTGATCCGGTCTATAAGGAAAAACTTGAAGCAGTCGGTATCACCTCGTTGGAAGTTATCGCCAATCTCTCGGATGGGAAGATTGGCGAGCTTGATGAGGCACTCAGCTTGGGTGGTAAAATCCAATCCGGCGAATGGGTCAAGCAAGCCAAAGACATACTAGCCGGTGGTCAACCCTGCGCTAAAGTCGACCAAGTGGTAGCTGAAAAAGCATCCTAAGGCGACTACGTCTTTAAAATGCTACGCGCCGCACCTATCTGCGGCGCGAACCCTGTTACATTCCAATGATTGAGAGACCCATAGTGATAACTGCCGCAATTGTCAAAGAGCTGCGCAACAAAACCAGCGCAGGTATTATGGACTGCAAGAAAGCACTCAACGAAACGAATGGCGACATGGACGCTGCGGTCGATTGGTTGCGTAAGAAAGGCATCGCGAAAGCGGACAAGAAGGCGGCCCGCGTTGCTGCGGAAGGTCTTGTTGCGGCTGCAACCAAAGGCACCAAAGGTGTCGTGGTTGAGGTCAATTCCGAAACTGATTTCGTGGCCCGGAATGAAATATTCCAGCAAACAGTTGCCAAGATCGCCACACGCGGTCTGGATTTCGATAGTTCCGAAGCCCTTGCATCTGCCGAACTGGAAGGCGGAAAGTCCGTTACTGAATATCTGACGGAACTGGTCGGTGGTAAGATCGGTGAGAACATGTCCTTCCGCCGCATGGAAGCCCTAGCTGTGATTGAAGGCGTTGTGGCGTCCTACATTCATAATGCTGTGGCGACCGACATGGGCAAGATCGGTGTGCTTGTGGCACTCGAATCGTCCGGTGACGTTGCGAAGCTGTACGATCTGGCCAAGAAAATCGCTATGCATGTGGCAGCAACGGCGCCTCTGGCAAACACGGTTGTGGATCTTGATCCGATGCTTGTGGCCAAAGAGCGTGAAATGCTGAAAGCGGAAGCACTCGAATCCAGCAAGCCTGATAACATCGTCGACAAGATGGTCGATGGCCGCATGCAGAAGTTCTTCAAGGAGAGCGTATTGGCGACTCAGATTTTCGTGATGGACGGCGAACGGTCTATCGAGACAATCTTGGAAGACGAAGGCAAAGCCCTTGGTGCTGACATCAAGTTGGCGGGTTTTGTCCGCTTGACTGTCGGCGAAAATATTGAGAAAAGAGAAAAATTTTGCTGAAGAAGTTGCTGTCCTGAAAGGTTAGGTCGTATTGAAGCATTAGGCTGTGGTTACATTTCAACTATTTGAGCTATAGATATATTGCGGCGCGTTTGATGGATCCCATGCATGTTTTGATGAGTTTGCCGAACATAGGTTCGAGCTGATTGCGCTCCTTATAGAGATCTTTGTCGTAGGCGCGTTATTCAAGACGGTTGGTTTCAGGCGGGATATAGGCCTTGGCATTATTATCGTGGATGTCTGGATCAAACTATCCGCATCATAGGCCTTATCTGCCAGTACATCTTTGGCCTGCAAGCCTTTAATCAGGCCATGAGCCTGTTTCATGTCGTGTTCAAACCCTAGACCTGCCTCAAATCGCAGGGGAAGCACCAAAACTTCGCTTACGACATGGCGTTTTGTGCCAAACCCGCCACGGGGGCGGCCCAACATCGGGATGTTTAGCTCTTTTTTAAGCGGCGCGCCCGGAACAAAAGGTTCTATAATCGCCCATTGGTCATCGCGGAACTCCTATCGATCCATGATTTCCCTCCAAAAGAAAGTTTTGAACCAGTGTTCGCAAACAAAAGAAATCCATAAAAGTTAAAATGTAACCGCAGCCTAGTTAAGTCTGCGAAACGTGTATGGCCTGCTCCGGCGCAATCCGGAGCTAGCTTTTTTGTACGTGCTGCTTCTTGGATATATGGCCTTGCTACGATAGAGCTGCCGATAGTCGTGAATGACGAGATGGGCAATGAGACTGATATCGAAATACAAATATAACCGAGTCCTGTTGAAGATATCGGGCGAAGCTCTGATGGGGGATCAGGATTACGGGATCGACACCGACACTGTAGCTCGCATCGCGGGGGAGGTTGCCGCGAGCCATGCCAAAGGATTGCAAATCGCCCTGGTGATCGGTTCCGGCAATATTTTCCGAGGGCTTTCGGCGCAGGCCACGGGCATTGAGCGTTCGACGGCCGATTATATGGGGATGCTCGCGACCGTCATGAACGCGCTCGCCATGCAAAGCGCGCTGGAACAGCTCGGCGTTGCGACGCGGGTGCAATCTGCTATCCCGATGCAGACTGTTTGTGAAAGCTACATCCGGCGCCGCGCCGTTCGGCATATGGAAAAAGGTCGTGTCGTGATTTTTGCTGCCGGAACAGGTAATCCATACTTTACGACGGATACGGCGGCGGCATTGCGGGCGGCGGAGATGGATTGTGATACGCTTCTCAAAGGCACGCAAGTCGATGGCGTCTATAATGCAGATCCGAAGATAAATCCCGATGCAACGCGCTATGATACGTTAAGCTATCATAAGGTGTTATCTGATGACTTGAAAGTGATGGACGCGTCGGCCATCGCACTAATGCGGGAAAATGATATTCCGATCATCGTTTTTTCCCTGCATGAAACAGGTGGCTTGGATGCTGTCATGGCAGGTCGTGGTACGTCCACCATTATAAAGGCCTGATTCGGCCTTTATAATCATTAATAGACAATGGAGAACAGGCTTATGACCTCGTTCAAGATCTCAGACTATCGAAAGCGCATGGATGGTGCGCTGGAATCCCTTCGGAAGGAATTCGGCGGGCTTCGTACCGGACGGGCGAATGCCGCTCTTCTCGATGGTGTTGTCGTCAATGTATATGGCTCGGAAATGTCGATCCACCAGATCGGATCCGTTTCCGTGCCGGAAGCGCGCATGCTGGTTGTCACTGTCTGGGATAAGACCATGGTTTCGGCCGTCGAAAAAGCGCTGCGCCAGAGTAGCCTGGGTCTCAATCCTGTGACTGACGGTACAACGCTCCGTATTCCCATGCCGTCATTGACGGAAGAACGCCGCCGGGACTTGGCGAAGGTTGCCGGAACCTATTCTGAAAACGCCAAGATCGCTGTTCGTAATGTCCGCAAAGACGCCATGACGACACTCAAACGCCTCGAGAAGGATGGCGAGATGAGCGAGAATGAGCAAAAAGCGCATGAGAAAGATGTTCAATCGGCGACAGACGAATTTGTCGGTAAGATCGACGACGCTCTGAGCCAGAAATCTTCAGAGATTATGCAGGTCTAACAATCGCAAAGGTTGAAACATATCGGGGCGCAATTCCGCAGCACGTCGCCATTATCATGGATGGGAATGGGCGTTGGGCCGAAGCGCGCCAACGTCCGCGTCGTTTTGGCCATCGTGCTGGTGTGGAGACGATTCGCCGGATTGTCGAAGATACCTCTGAAATTGGTATCAAACACCTGACACTTTACAGTTTTTCTACTGAAAACTGGACTCGGCCCAGGGCTGAAATCGCTGCTCTCATGGCTCTGATGCGTGAGTATATCGAGGTAGATCTGGCGCAGTTATCACGCGAAGATGTCCGGATTAGAATTCTTGGGACTCGTGAGGGGTTGCCCAGAGATGTTCTGAAGATGATCGAGAAAGCGGAACGACAAACCGAGGCTAACCGTAGTTTCAATTTGAACATTGCGTTCAATTATGGTGGCCGAAATGAAATTCTTCGAGCCGTGCAGCGTGCAATCGCTACGGGAGAAAACATGTCTGACATAAGTGAAGTCCAGTTCGCAAAATTTTTCGACACGGCGGGTCAGCCTGACCCGGACGTTGTTATCCGAACAAGCGGGGAAAAGCGCGTATCGAATTTCCTCCTCTGGCAGGCAGCCTATGCCGAATTCGTATTCACCGATATCTTGTGGCCGGATTTCAACCGTACTCACCTGATCGCAGCACTGGATGAATATACCGGGCGTAACCGCCGCTTCGGTGCTTTGGGCGAGACAGAGGTCGCATAATGGCCAATGTTCCAATCAAGCCACGCTGGAGTGGATTAGGAGGGCGCCTGGTCACCGCCATCGTCGTCGTTCTTGTCTGCCTCGCACCATTCTATTTTGGAGGGTATGCGTGGGCAGCCTTGGTCGCGCTCTTCGCTGCGCGAATGATGTATGAATGGATCCGGATGACGGATTTGGAAGCAACCGTTATTGCTTTCTCGCTTGCGATGGTTGGTCTCTTGATCTCACTGCTCTATGCTGCTCAGGGCCTTCTATTCTGGGCTTTTGGCGCCATGATTGCCACGACGCTGTTTGCCATTGCGGAGAGACTACGGCGCGGTGATCCGTTCTGGACCGGGATCGGTCTTCCCTATGTCATAGTTCCGGCCGTGGTGATTATCTTACTGCGCGGAAGTGAAGTCGGTTTCGACACACGCGGTTTCACCCAGCTTGTCTTTGTTATTCTTGTGGTTATCGGAGCCGACGTTGGCGCCTATTTCGGAGGATCCATTTTCCGCGGACCAAAACTGGCGCCGACCCTGTCGCCAAACAAGACATGGTCGGGAGTCGTTTCGGGCCTTGTCGCTGGGTGCGCTATGGCGGCCATCGCGGGACTGTTCATGGGGCTACCAGTTCGGCTCTCGGCCATGCTGGCCATACCACTGGTGATATTGTCCGTCATTGGTGATTTGGCGGAGAGTATGGTGAAACGGAGGATCGGCGTAAAGGATACGGGCGATATTCTGCCGGGTCACGGGGGGCTTCTGGATCGACTGGACAGTCTGATGACGGCTGTCGTCGGTGGTGTTATTATCTTCATGATTATCGGGGATCGGTGGCCGATCGTATGACGCGGTCTATCACGATTTTGGGTTCGACGGGATCGATCGGGCTAAATACGCTTGACCTGATCGAGCGAGCGGAACCTGGTGACTTCGAGGTCATTGGCCTCTCAGCAAATAGAAATATCGATTTGCTCGCCGAGCAAGCCATTCAGTTTGAGGCGAAACATGTAGCAATCGCTGACGCGACCTTGGAGATCGAACTCAGTGCCAAGCTTTCCGGTCGAGATATCGAGATCTTGTCAGGGGTGGATGGCCTTGTAGACTTGGCTAAGCGCTCCGCCGACATAACCATGGCGGCGATCGTTGGCGCAGCAGGACTCGAGCCGACTCTGGCAGCGGTCGGGCAGGGAAACACGATAGCCCTCGCCAACAAGGAATGCCTTGTCTGTGCAGGCGAAACCTTTACGGATGCGATCCGGCGACATGGGGCGACATTGCTCCCTGTAGACTCCGAACATAACGCCATTTTTCAAGTTCTGGACACCGATTGCCCTGAGGGAGTTCGAAAACTGATTCTGACAGCCTCAGGTGGGCCGTTCCGCGAAACTTCGATGGAGGCTCTGAAACAGGTTTCAAGGGAAGATGCGCTCGCCCATCCGGTCTGGAGAATGGGATCGAAAATCAGTATCGATTCGGCGACTTTGATGAACAAAGGGTTGGAATTGATAGAGGCAACCTGGTTATTCAACCAGCCTTCCTCAGAGATTGACGTTATCGTCCACCCGCAATCCATTATCCATTCCATGGTTGAATATTTTGACGGGTCAGTTCTGGCTCAGATGGGGTCGCCTGATATGCGCACGCCTATTGCCTATGCTCTGGCATGGCCAGACCGCATGGCAACACCGGTTGAACCCTTGAATTTTGCCAGGATCGGGCAAATGACTTTTTTCGAACCCGATCTACAGCGATTCCCGGCTCTCCACCTCGCCCGCGAAGCGCTTGAGGCTGGAGGGCAGGCGGCCTGCGTTCTCAATGCAGCCAATGAAGTGGCTGTTGAAGCCTTCCTGCAGGGCCGTATCAGCTTCTTGGATATTGCGAAAACCTGCGAACAGGTGCTGGATCGTCTGGCTGGGGAGGCGAGCTTCCTAAAGACTCCGACCGATATGAAAGCTGTCATTGGCACTGATCGCCGAGCTCGCGCCACTGCTCATGAGCATATTGTAAACTTGTAAGCGCCAACCAATCCGGGCAATCGCCTTGCGTGTCCGGAAACGGACGTCCAAACGCAGGAAATTATGCTTACCGACATCATTTATATCCTTCTCGCCGTCTTGTCCTTTTTCGTGGTAATCTCTGCGCTGATCTTCTTTCATGAATTAGGTCACTATAGTGTTGCCCGTTTCTTTGGGATCCGGGTTGAGCGGTTCTCCATCGGGTTCGGCAAAGCCGTCTATCAGCGAAAGGCCAGGTCGGGTACGAACTGGATGATCTCGCGAATTCCATTGGGTGGTTATGTAAAATTTGCAGGTGATGCCGACGCAGCGTCGAACCCAGACATGGAAGCCCTCGAAGACATTAAAGCCGAACAAGGCGATGTGAACGATATTTTCCACTTTCGGCCTGTCTGGCAGCGTGCTCTTGTCGTTCTGGCCGGGCCTGTAGCCAATTTCATTCTGGCGGTGATTCTGTTTGGGATTGTTGTTCTATGGGTCGGTACATTGCATCCGGAAGCCCTGATCGGGGAGGTAGAAGACGGGAGTCCTGCGGCTTCAGCCGGAATAGAGCCTGGGGATCGCATTGTTAAAATGGATGGGCGGATCATCCGCGACTGGGTCGATATGAGCCAGCACATACAGATGCGAAGCAATACGCTGATCGATACTGTCCTTGAACGGAGCGGAGAGCAGATTGAGATCACGGTGACACCAAGACTTATCGAAGATAAGGATTTCATCGGGGGGCGCATGACGCGTGGTCAATTCGGGGTTCGTCTTTCACCATACGCTGAAATGGAAACTCGCCGCTATGGCCCTGTTGAAGCGCTCAGCTTTGGGACCCATCAGGTCGGAACCACAATTTTGACAACAGGCCGCTATATCGGTCGGATCTTCTCTGGAAAAGAAGATGGCAAGCAATTGGGCAGTATCGGCCGGATTGCGACGATGGTCGGAAAATCGACGGTTGATGTTGCCAAGACGGAACGACCGTTTTCCGACAAGTTAAAAGCCTTTGCTCTGCGTATGCTGCAATTGGGCGCCGCGATATCAGTCGCATTGGGTTTCGCGAATTTAATCCCGATCCCTATGCTCGATGGTGGACATCTTGTCTTCTATGCGTATGAAGCCGTCGCCGGGAAGCCATTGAGTCAGAAAAAGCAGGAGCTCGGTTTCAGGTTAGGGATGGCTGTGTTACTTGCGCTTTTTGTTGTCCTGACCATCAACGACATCGGCTATTTCAGAAGCTTATAACCGGAATGCCACGAATGGGATTTCTCCACACATGGACGGAACGGCAATGGTCATTGAGCCAGGCGATATTTTCCCTGGTCCTGTTCGTCGTCATTTCTATGGTTATGGCGGCTGCGCCGGCGCTGGCACAAGATACGTCTCAGCCGCCGGATGGTGCGGCACAGGCCCCCGCCTTCCAGCCGCCCACTCGTATCCGCAATATTCAGGTTATCGGCAATCAGCGCGTCGAAGCGAACACTGTTGCGTCCTACCTTCTCTTCGCACCGGGTGATCCCTACTCGGAAGACCGCATCGATCTCAGCCTGAAAACGCTTTACGCGACAGGTCTGTTTGCGGATGTCATCATCGACCCACGCGATGGCAATGTGCTGATCCAGGTGATCGAGAACCCGATCATCAATCGCGTGATCTTTGAAGGTAACAAGTCGTTGAAGTCAGACAAGATCAATGACGAAATCAATGCAGAGCCGCGTTCGCTCTTTACGCGGGCTCAAGTTCAGGAAGATGTCCAGCGAATCATCGAGCTTTACCGCCAATCTGGCCGGTTTGGTGCGACGGTTGAACCCAAGGTTATCGAGCAACCCCAGAATCGCGTCGATCTGATTTTTGAAATCTCGGAAGGCCCGGTCACGGGGATCAAACGCATCAATTTTATCGGCAACTCGGAGTTCTCGGACCGCAAACTTCGCAAGGAAATTGTGACGGCAGAATCGGTCTGGTGGAAGTTCTTCAGCTCTAACGATAATTATGATCCGGGCCGTCTGGAATTCGACCGGGAACAGTTGCGAACATTCTATACAAACCGCGGTTTCGCCGACTTCCGGGTCGTGTCGGCTGTGGCTGAGCTGACGCCAGATCAGGAAGATTTCTACGTCACCTTCACCCTGGATGAAGGCGGTGAGTATCGATGGGGGGACATCTCCGTCGAGACCGAGCTGGAAGCTCTCAACAAGAATTTTCTGGAGCGGTATATCAATATCGCGGAAGGTGAAATCTTCAATTCTTCCGAGATCGAAACCGCGATTGACCAACTCAATTTCGTTGCAGGGAGCAGCGGGTATGCCTTCGTGGACATCCAGCAGGATTTGAGGCTCGATCGTGACACCAAGACGGTCGACCTTGTCTTCAATGTTGTTGAAGGGCCGCGAGTCTATATCGAACGCATCGATATTGTTGGCAACACCACCACGCTTGATTATGTGATCCGGCGCGAGATGGAACTTGTTGAGGGCGATGCTTTCAACCGGATTTTGCTGGATCGATCGCGAAATCGCGTTAGTGCGCTTCGCTTCTTCGAGGAAGTCGAAATCGAGGAAACGCAGGGATCGTCGTCAGACCGCGCTGTTATTCAAGTCCGCGTAACCGAAAAGCCGACAGGTGAACTGTCTTTCTCGGCCGGGTTCTCCTCTGCGGATGTGTTTCTGGTTGATCTGTCCATTACCCAGCGAAACCTTCGAGGTCGCGGCCAGCTTATGCGCTTCGTGATCAGGGCCTCGTCAACCCGCCGTGAGATTGATCTCAGGTTTACAGAACCACGCTTTCTGGGACGAAATCTTGCGGGGGGTGTTGAGCTTTTCGACGTTATTATCGACTATCTGGATGAAACCGGATTCCGATCAACTCGAACCGGTGGTCAAGTCAGTCTGACCTTTCCGCTGACCCAGAATACGAACCTGTCTGGCCGCTATTCGTTGCGATCCGGATCGATTGAGTTTCCACAGGAAAACCAATGTGACCAGATACTGCAAAGTTCGCTCAACAATACACTGACGGCTCAGAACACGCAGCTTCTGTCTCTGTGTCAGCAGGTTGGAGGGCGTTTGTCTTCAATCTTCGGCTACACATTCGTCTGGGACCGCCGGAACAATCCGATTACGCCAACCGGCGGTTTTGACTTCCGCTTCAGTCAGGATGTTGCCGGTGTCGGCGGAGATGTGCGGTATCTGCGGACCGACGTACGCAGCAACTATTACAAGGGATTATTCCCTGGCGTTATCGCATCCGCTTCGCTCTCGGGTGGTTATATTCGCGGCTGGGGCGGCGATCCGGTGCAAGTCAATGATCGCTATTTCAAAGGTAATTTCGAGTTTCGTGGCTTCGATAATGCCGGTATTGGGCCACGCGTTATCAATTATGTTGCCGACTCCGGATCAACTCTGATTCCGACAGGGACCAGCGGCGGTGTTGATGGTCGGGGCCAGGCTTTGGGGGGTAATCTGTTTGGCCTAGCTGCAGCTGAGGTAAGTTTTCCGGTTGGCGTACCGCAACTTCTGGGCTCTGTTTTCATTGAAATCGGCACAGTCGGCCTGCTGGATGAAGACTTCCAGTATAATATCGTGATTGATCCCGGAACTTCGGGCCTCACGTCGGGGGTGAGTTGTGAAGGTGTCATGACACCGGGTGTCATTTGCCAGCGCACGGTCGATTCACTTGATCCACGCGTAACGGCAGGGGCCAGCATCTTCTGGGAGAGTCCGTTTGGCCCGATCCGCTTCGACTTCACGCAGCCGATTGTTAAACAACCCTTCGACGACAGACAATCGTTCCAGTTCACAACCCGTACGAGGTTCTAGAATGTTCAATTTCAAACACACTTATCGCATCGCGATGACAGCCGCTGCGGGAACTCTGTTTGCGGCAATCACAAGCGCCTCCGCCTTTTCTCAGAGCACAATCCTCGTGGTCGACACGGCAAAGGTCTACAATGATAGCGCCGTCGGTCAGCATGTGACGCGCCAGCTCAAATCGATGACCGATACGACGGGCACACAATTGAAGGCCCAGGCAGAGCCACTACAAACTCGCGGAAAATCGATTGAAGTGGCTGTTGACGGTAAAACTCAGCAGCAAGTCCTGGCCGATGCGGTGCTGAAATCCCAAATTCAGACTTATCAGAAAGATACGGCTGCGTTCCAGCAGGAAATGGCGATCGCACAGAGAGAGCTGCAAATTACCGAAGGCAAGGCCCGTCAACTTGTGAATGCGAGGATCAAATCGATCATCGATCAGATCGCTAAGGAACGGAATGCCGATGTGGTCCTGGAACGTCAGCTCGTCATTTACGGTGAGCCGGCTGACATCACGACGACAGTCCTGTCCCGTCTTAATGCGCAAATGACGACTGTCCCGGTGATTCGTGAAAAACTTCCCCGCGGATAATCGTGGCCAACAGGAGTCCGTTACTTGCTGACATGCGACGTGTTTTGGGGGGCGGACTTCCGCCTCTTATATATTTTTCATGATAGATACGCGTTTCTATGCCCTGCGCGATGCCGACATGACTGTGTCGGAGATTTGTGCTAGACTGGATTTGTCCGCTCCTGAAGGATCATTCGGGGAGATGGTTATCCGTCAGCCTGCCTCATTGGCGGAGTCCCAGTCCTCTGACATCACATTTCTGGAAAGTCGGCGCCATACAGCCGGGCTTGAAACTGCTCAGGCATCTGCCTGCTTCGTCACCGACAATCTTGCCGAGGCTGTCGCCGCACGTAATATTATCCCGATAATCTGCAAACGCCCGAAATATCAACTGGCCCGGGTTACAGACTTTCTGGTCCGCCGAACCGAAACATCTCCCCATATTTCAGACAGGGCCGACATACATACGTCCGTGCATATCGGACCGGGCGTTACAATCGGCGATAACGCTGTCATTGGTCCGAACACAGTCATCGAAAATGCAGTGATTGGGGACGATGTTCGGATCGGTGCGTGCACAGTTATCGGTGGAAGTGGATTTGGCATCGCGATCGGTGCCGACGGAACCGTTCGTCCGGTGCCTCATGTTGGACGGGTCGTGATCGGCGATAGAGTCGGAATCGGCTCCAATGTTTGCATAGATAGAGGACAACTGGGTGACACGCAGATCGGCGATGACTGCCAGATCGATAATCTGGTCCAGATTGCGCATAATTGCGTATTAGAACGCGCTTGCATGCTAGCTGGGCGAGTAGGCCTCTCAGGTTCATGCGATATAGGAGAGGGCGTCATGATGGGCGGAAGTGCAGGTCTTGCAGATCATATTACGATCGGAGCTGGAGCCCGGCTCGCAGCCTTTGCAGGTGTGATGCACGATGTGCCTGCAGGGGAGACATGGTCGGGCATTCCTGCCATGCCGATCCGGGAACATATGAAGATTGTCGCACAGGCGAAGCGAGCTTTACGTAAATGACCCACACATTCCCGGTCGAGAAGGACAAGGTGTCTCAACTCCTTCCGCATGGCCCGCCCGCCATGCTGGTCGACCGCGTCCTGTCATTTGATGGCAAGGCGACCCATGCTCAGGTTCATATTTCGCCCGAGTGGGATATTTTCAGAGGGCACTTCCCGGAT
The DNA here is from genome assembly GCA_965205225.1 of Litorimonas sp. Taxonomy (GTDB): domain Bacteria; phylum Pseudomonadota; class Alphaproteobacteria; order Caulobacterales; family Maricaulaceae; genus Litorimonas. Next base: position 1,505,870 of record CBDBFZ010000003.1, on the reverse strand, counting down.
CGACCTATTCTGCCGGGTGTACTCATGATTGAAATGGTGGCTCAAACCGGGGCGTTGATCGGCGTTCTAGGCGACATGGTCGAGGACGATGCGTTCTTGGCCTTCACCGGAATAGATAAAGCGCGGTTTCGTCGCCCGGTTTTTCCCGGAGAAACCCTGGATCTTCACGCCGAACTCATCGATGTCCGCCGGAACATCTATCGCTTCAAAGGTCGGGCCGAATGTAATGGCGTAAGAGCTTTAAACATTAAGTTTCTAGCCAGCTCGCTGACCTATGATCTGTAAGATATGAGCACTCTTATCCATCCGACAGCGATTGTTGATCCTGGCGCGGCATTGGGAGACGATGTCGGGATCGGGCCATTCTGCACGGTTGGACCGTCCGTGTCGCTGGGTGACCGAACCAACCTCGTTAGCCATGTCACACTGGAAGGCAATATAAAAATCGGGTCGGATTGCCTGCTCTACCCTCAAGTTTCCATGGGATCTCCGCCACAGGATTTCAAACATTCCGGGAAAGCGGAAATCGGCATCGAAATCGGAGATCGCTGCACGTTCAGGGAGATGGCGAACATCCACCCGGGAACCGATGTTGGAAAACCGGTCACACGGATTGGCGATGATTGCTATTTCATGGTCGGTTCGCATATCGCGCATGAATGCCAGGTTGGTAATCATGTGACCTTGTCCAATTACGCGCAGGTTGGCGGCAATGTTACCGTCGGCGATTATGTAACGCTTGGCGGCGTGTGCGCAGTTCACCAAAATACGCGGATCGGCCACTATGCCTTCATCGCGGGCATGGCACTGGTGATCAATGATGTGATTCCATACGGCCTTGTAATGGGCAATGCGGCTAACCTTCAGGGCCTGAATATAGTCGGCCTTAAACGGAGCGGGTTTGGTCGGTCGCAGATCCACCGCCTGCGTGCGGCATACCGTCAATTGTTCGCCTATGAAGGAACACTCGCTGAACGGATTGAGGACGCCACTCGGCTCTATAAGGATGAACCGCTGGTCATGGAAATCATTGCCTTCATCCAGACGCAGAACAGTGGTCGGAACCTGACCATGCCAGACATGCAGCGATAGTTATGTCCAGTCAGCGTCATGTGGGACTGATTGCCGGTGGTGGAGATCTGCCGGTTTATGTTGCCCAATCTGTGCGGCAGAACGAAGCGGATTTGACAATTATCGAGATAGATCCGGATTCAAAAGTCGGCCGTTTCACGGACTCGCAGAGATTCCCATTGGCGAAGTTCGGTAAGATTATGAAGGTGCTGAAAAAAGCCCGCGTCACTCATATATGTCTCGCCGGAACGGTCCATCGCCCAAATTTTTCCAATTTCAAACCTGATATGAGCGCCACGCGCTATTTGCCGGGTACACTTGTCGCAGCTAAATCCGGTGATGATGCATTGCTTCGACATGTTCTCGGAATTTTTGAATCACAGGGATTTGGAATCGTGTCCGCGCAAGATCTTTGCCAAACCTTGCTCTTGCGCGGCGGTCCTCTCGGCTTACATTCCATGTCCAAGGATCACTGCAACGATGCTCAGCGCGCTATGGAGGTCGCGGAACTGATCGGAGAGAAGGACATTGGGCAGGGCGCCGTCGTTGCCGATGGGGTTGTCCTGGCCGTGGAGGCCCAGGAGGGAACAGATGCCATGTTGATGCGCGTAGAAACACTACCGGTCGCCTTGCGCGGGAATTCAGTGCAACGTGCGGGTGTTCTCGCCAAGCGGATTAAACTGGGTCAGGACAGCCGAGTCGATCTTCCGACGATCGGACCACGAACTGTTGAACTTGCAGCGCAGGCTGGCCTGGCGGGCATTATTGCCGATGCAAGCGAGGCTTTCGTCATCGACAGGGCTGAAACAATCCGTCGCGCAGACGAACATGGCCTGTTTATCGTTGGCCTACCGAAGAGATCCCCCCGTGGATCAACCTGATATTTTTATCGTCGCGGCTGAACCATCAGGCGATCAGCTCGGTGCTGGACTTGCCCGCGCTCTGCATCGGAAAAATCCAACCCTCAAACTCTCTGCTATTGGTGGATCGTCCCTGAAAGAGGCAGGTCTTAACAGCCGGATGGATATAAACGGTCTGGCGATCCTGGGGTTTGTTGAAGGCCTAAAAGCCTATGGATTTGTTCTCAGAAAAGTTCGCGAAGCGACTCAAATCATTTTGAAAACCAATCCCCGTGCTGTGGTGTTGATCGATAATTGGGGATTCATGGTTCGGGTTGCGAAAGCGCTCAAGGTACGAGGATTTAGCGGACATGTTATCAAATATGTCGCACCGCAGGTTTGGGTCATGCGTTCTGGACGAGCCCGGATTCTGGCACGCTATGTCGATCATTTACTGTCGACGCAGCAAATGGACGCCCCTTTTTTTGAAAAGGCCGGATTGCCGCAGACATTTGTCGGCAACCCTGTTTTGGATACGGATTATGCCAATGGTGACCGGACGGCGTTCCTTAGCCGTCATGGAATGAAATCCGGCGCAATGACCATCGGGTTCTTTTTTGGCAGCCGCCCTTCGGAAATCGAACGTGTCGGACCTGCGCTCATTCTGGCTTATGATCGTCTTAACTACGAATATCCCGATTTTCAGGCGCTCTGTGTTGTCGCCGATCCTATCCGCCATCTGGTTGAACCGCGGCTCGAAGGACGGGACATTAGGCTGATCGACCAAAGTGAGTTGGTCGATGCGATGTCGGCGATGGACGGGGCTGTTGCATGTTCCGGGACCATTACGACGCAGCTGGCCGCAGCAGGCGTGCCCTCCGTGGTCCTGTATCAGCTGTCACCTCTGACATATGCTGTGGCGCGTAGATTGTTCAGGCCACCTTTCATCTCTCTGGTTAATATATCGGCCGCTTCGGCTGACACCAACTTGGATGATCCGTTGATGCCTGAATTCGTTCAGCAGGACATCATGACAGATGCGCCTAGCCAAGCATTAATGGATATAATCGGAAACCCTGATATTGCCGAAGCCGTCAGGGAGAGATTGAAACACGAAACCCGGCGCATGAGCGCCGGGTCTGGAAGCGCATCTGACCGAGCGACCGACGCGGTTATTTCGATTTTGAGTTAAGTTAGCGGTTCGTTATCGGAGCATAATCTCGTTGTGTTGGACCCGTATAGAGTTGACGTGGGCGGCCAATGCGCTGACTCGGATCTTCCAACATTTCATTCCATTGACTGATCCAACCCGTTGTGCGGGCCAGTGCGAAGAGCACGGTGAACATATCTGTTGGGAAGCCCAGAGCGGACAGAACGATGCCGGAATAGAAGTCCACATTTGGATAGAGACCCCGTTCGACGAAGTAATCTTCATTGGTCGCGATCTTCTCAAGTTCCATCGCGACCTCAAGTACCGGATTGTTGATTCCAAGTTCGCCTAGGACTTCATGCGTCGTTTTGCGCATGACATTGGCGCGCGGGTCCGTCGCTTTATAGACACGGTGACCAAATCCCATCAGGCGGAATGGATCAGACTTGTCTTTGGCGCGGTCTACATATTCCAGAATCCGGTCAACCGTGCCGATTTCACGCAGCATATTGAGCGCGGCTTCATTGGCGCCGCCATGACTTGGGCCCCACAAGCAAGCAATCCCGGCGGCAATACAGGCATAGGGGTTGGCGCCCGATGAACCCGCCAATCGGACGGTCGATGTCGACGCATTCTGTTCATGATCGGCGTGAAGAATGAAGATCTTGTCCATCGCCGATTCGATGACCGGATTGACTTCATAAGGTTCAGCCGGGACAGCAAAGCACATGCGCAGGAAGTTGCCGGCATATGACAGCGAATTATCTGGATAGATATGCGGCTGCCCGATGCGATACTTGTAGCAGCGCGCCGCGAGGGTTGGAATTTTGGCAATGATGCGGTGGATCGCAATGTTGCGGGCTTCATCTTCGGTCGTGTGTTGATCGTCGTGGTAGAAGCCGGACAGGGCTCCAACCGTGCCGGTCAGCATCGCCATAGGATGGGAATCGCGGCGGAATCCCTGAAAGAAACTCTCAATCTGATCATGAATCATTGTGTGATTGGTGATCGTGTCATTGAAAGTCTTGAATTCACTCTCGTTCGGCAGATTGCCATTGACCAGCAGGTAAGCGACTTCGAGGAAAGTCGATTGTTCCGCCAGTTGTTCAATCGGGTAGCCACGATAGAGAAGCTGCCCTTTACCGCCATCAATGAAGGTTATCTGAGATTCTGTCGAACAGGTAGATGTATAACCAGGATCAAACGTGAAATGCCCAGTTTGTTTGGACAGCGCACGAACATCAATTGCGGGTTGACCCATCGAGCCTGAGAGGATGGGAAATTCTACACCCTCGTCAACCTTGATGGAAATTGTAGACTTACCAATCTGTTTGACTTTGTTTTCCATGTCTCTCTTCAATTCAGCCCATAAGGGGCGTTGCATCTTCTATACGGCCGAGGGTCTCGGTTCGGCCCAGAAAGGCCAGAACTTCGTGCAGACCCGGTGAGGGAGCACCAGCGGTCAGAGCGGCGCGTACGGGCGCTCCAATCTTGCCAAAGCCTATCTCTTGATCAGCAACGAAGTCGGTTAGAACCGTTTGCAACCTGTCTGCCGTCCACGAAGCGTCTTCTAAGGATTCCAACCGGGATGTCAAAGCAGCGACGAGTGGCGCTGTACCTTCACGGCGTAGAGGTTTGGCTGTTTTTCCTGTAATCTCAAGCGGCCGACAATCAAATAGATAGGCTGCGTTTTGCGCGAGTTCGATCAGTGTTTTCGATCGAGGGCGCAGCGTTGGCAAGGCCTGCGTAATCCGGTCTCGAACAATGTCAGAAAAAGCGAGGCCAACCTCAGCCTGAAAAAAGGGCTCAGCAGCAGAGAGTAAGGCATCTGTGGAAAGCTCGTCAATATGCTGAGCATTGATGTGGTCCATCTTGTCGAAGTCGAGCCGGGATGGAGCCGCATTGATGCCGTCCAGTGTAAATACCTGCGCAATCTCTCGATCGTCGAGGAAGACCTCCTGATCACCATACGCCCAGCCGAGTTTGACGAGATAGTTTCGCAAGCCAGATGCGAGGTAGCCCATATCGCGATAGGCGTCTGCGCCCAGTGCGCCGTGACGTTTGGAGAGCTTCTTGCCATCCGGGCCGTGGATAAGCGGAACATGCGCCCAGATCGGGACCTCCCAATCGAGCGCGCCGTAAAGTTGTTGCTGCCGACCGGCATTAATGAGGTGATCGTCGCCGCGGATGACGTGGGTGATGCCCATAGTGTGATCATCGACGACGACCGCCAGCATATAAGTGGGTGTCCCATCGGCGCGCAGCAGGACCAGATCGTCAAAATTTGAATTATCCCAAATAATGTCGCCCTGAACCTGATCCTGTATGGAAGTAGAGCCGTCGGGTACGCGGAAGCGAACAATGAAGTCCCCTTTGCCGTCGCGTTCATCGCGATAGGGCGAGCGGAATGCCGTACCGGCCTCTCTAGCATGGGCGCGTTCGACGTCGATCTCATCTGGGTTCAGATAGCATTTGAAAGCGGCCCCGCTCTTCAGAAGTGTTTCAGCTGCCGCCAAATGGGACGCCTGGTTCTGACTCTGGAACACTATGTCGCCGTCATGGCGAACACCCAGCCAGTCAAGGCCGTCAATGATAGCTTGAGTGGCTGCATCGCTGGACCGGGCCTTATCCGTATCCTCGATCCTGAGCAGCATCTCTCCGCCGACATGGTCAACGAAATAGCGATTAAATAGCGCTGTACGAGCGCCTCCAATATGAAGAAAACCGGTTGGAGACGGCGCGAAACGGGTGCGGACGGGACGGGTCATTAGGCTCAGGCCTCATTAAATCCAGTATATTACGATAGCGGCGATGAGTATGGCCGAGAAGAAGGTGTGAGCACAACGGTCATATCGTGTTGCGACCCTCCGCCAATCTTGAGCCTTGCGAACATGTTTTCGACCTTATGGCGCTGTTTATAGAGTGTTTTGCAGTCAGTTGCGGGGGATTTCCGTTTTGATACAAGGCGTTACCCCTTTGTCTTTGAGCGCAGCGCGATACGCATCACGATCACAACCTTTATCACCAATCCGTATCTTCGCGTCGTCGGACAGAGCCGGATAGAATATCCGGGCTCCAATATGATCGCTGGTTTGGCCTTGGGTAAAGCCCATTATGATCGGATGCCAAACCATCGACGCGGGCGTGACGTTTGGAGTTTAGCCCGCCTTACGCCGTGCGGTGTGCTTTGCGATGTATTGTGGCCTCAATCATCCCGCTGTCTGGATCATCACGGGCTCTGGCGGCTCTTTGCGGGCGTCGTCCGGGAAACGACCTGCAATGTTTTGAAATTCTGTTGATGTGACCCGTTTCGTGGCCAGGATAGCCATCTTCTGTTTCAGTTATTTTGGTCATGATAGCTGATCCTACCATATGTTGATGTGGCCGCGCCGGAGACAATCAAACCTCCGTATGAAAACCCCTGTATGAGGTGTCGAGACACGCCATTTCAGCCAGACAGGACCATGCCGATGCACGCAGGATCGACCGGTCAGTCATAGCGGGCCTGATGCAGCCGCCAATAGGCCGGCGTCCCGATCAGCGGCGAATCCTCCGCAATCAGATCAAACGGCGTTTTGTCATCCTTGTTCCGCGCTCCGGGATCGGCCCCGGCCTCAAGCAGCGCTGCAATGGCATCGACACGGCCAACAGCCGCAGCAAAGTGCAGCGGGGTGAGGTCAAAACTGTCCCCCCGCGCCTTGGGATCGGTCCCGGCCTCTAACAGCGCGGCAATGGCCCCAACGTCGTCCTCCCTCGCAGCCCAATGCAACGGGGTGGCGCCATACTTGCCCCGCGCCTTGGGATCGGCCCCGGCCTGTAGGCAGGCCCGCACATCCCCGACGCTGAACACCTTGAAGAACGCCTCACTATTCCAGGCCGCGCAGTCAGGCTGAGCTTGCGCCGCCGACAGGGTCGGACAGGCCGCCACAGCCAGACCGGCTGCCAGGGCCGCTGACAGTATAATATTTCCAGTCTTCATAGTCTCTTCCTCCTGCCAACCTCTCTCCCTTGCCGCAAGGAATGATCAATCAAAAGGTAATTCCTGAAATTAACAGGTCCTGAGCCTAGGTTGTAGTGAAGAGTTAACTTTTATTTTCTATAATGTTCCTTCATTTTGTCAGGAGCGCACATATGTCTGGTTATCAGGAACTTACGGATGAACAATGGAGCCGTTTAAAGCCTTATTTGCCTTATGGGAGCACAGGGAAACCGGGTCGCAACGCCAATAACAGGCTTTTCATTGATGCTTTGTTGTGGATGGCCCGTTCGGGCGGGCGTTGGCGCGATTTACCCGAACGGTTCGGGCGTTTTGACAGTGTCAAACGGCGTTATTATCTCTGGGTTGAGGCCGGGGTTTTAGAAGATGTCTTTAAGGCCTTGCGCACTCACGCTGATCAAGAGTGGCTGATGATGGATGCCACAATTGTGCGGGCGCATGCCCAATCGGCCGGGGCGCGGCATAAAAAAGGGGGCCTGATGCCCACGCATTGGGGCGTTCCAGGGGGGACGTTCCAAGGGCGGCCTGACGACAAAAATACATGGGCTGACAGATGCATTGGGTTTAGCTCTGCGCCTGATAGCAACGGGCGGGCATTGTAGCGAAATGACGCAAGCCGCCGCCTTATTGGCAGGGTTTAAGGCGGATCATGTCTTGGCGGATAAGGGCTATGATGGCCGGTGCGTTATAGACGCGGTGAATGAGAGCGGGGCTATGCCCGTTATTCCGTCCCGGAAAAATGCGCGCAAGCCAAGGCAAACTGATATGGCTTTGTATAAGGAACGTAATATTGTCGAGCGTTTCTTTGGCTATCTCAAACAGTTCCGGCGTGTGGCTACGCGATATGACAAGCATATCCAAAACTATATGGGCTTCGTCTATATCGCAGCTATCAAAATCTGGCTCAAATGATTAATTCTTCACTACAACCTAGGAGATTCTCTCTCAAGGCGGTTGTAACATTCGCCAGCGCGCGCTTTATGCAAGATCATGATCGAATTTGGAAGCCATTCCAGCGGCATGTTCGCAGCGGCAAATCGGCCCCTCTGGGCCGATCATATTGGCGCAGCGTTATCATTTGAGAGCGCCATCATGGCGTTCGGAGTCGGGATTGCTGTTTATTTCGCATGGCCAACAGAAGCTGGAGGGCTTGTATCAATCCTGCTAACTGCCTCGGTTTGCGTCCTGGCGTCTCGTCTGGTCTACCCTTGGTCCGCAATGATGGCGATGGTTGCCATTCTGCTGGCAGGATTTTCATGGTCAGCCGTGCACACGCATCTGGTGTCGCCAAATCCTGTCGCGTTCGAACAGAGGATGAATGTGAAGGGGTGGGTATCGCGGGTCGAAACCGGCGGGCGGATGCGGCGGCTTTCCATTGAGGTGGCCAGCATTGACCCTGTGCTGGATACGGGTGTGCCGTCTACAGTCAGGATCCGGGTCGGACGAAATTTCCCAGACCTGCAGATTGGCGAGGGGGTCCATGTCAATGCTGTGATCGGGCCTTTGCCGGGGCCAGCGACACCGAGCGGTTATGATCCTGGACGGCGGGCATTTTTTGACGGGCTAGCAGGTACGGGATTTGCCATTTCTGATGCGCAGAGTTTCGAACCGAATCTATCCCTGCGCGATATGGTCAAAGCCAGAATTGCCACGATACGTCACCAAATTTCCGACCGAGTGCTGAGCGCGGCACCAGCACATACATCGGGGCTTCAAGCGGCACTTCTGACGGGCATTCGAGATAATATCCCCGATGCACAGACGGAAAGTCTCAGAGCGTCCGGGCTGGCACATATCTTGGCGATATCCGGTCTGCACATGGGGATGGTTGCCTTTGGTGTTTATGTCGTGGCCTCAATGCTTCTCGCGGCCATACAGCGCCTTTCTCGTGGCCGCGATGTCCGCAAGATCGCCGCCATGATCGGCATTCTCTGTGCAACGGCCTATCTGCTCCTGTCGGGGGCATCGGTCGCCACGCAGCGCGCCTACATCATGGTGTGCATCGCCTTTCTTGCCGTCATTCTTGATCGGCGTGTTCTCAGCCTGAGATCCGTTGCCGTCGCTGCGCTTTTGACTCTTATCATTCGTCCGGAAGCGTTGATGAGCGTCGGTTTTCAGATGTCCTTTTCTGCGGTAGCTGCCATGATCGTTATCTTTCGCGCATGGCAGGATTATCGGCCTCACCGGCGTCGCCAGGGTTTGCTAGACAGGATTACGAGTTTTTACGGTTCCCTGTTCGGAACTAGCTTAATCGCAGGCTTGGCTACGAGTGGATTTGCCCTGCTGCATTTTGGCCGAATTGCGCAATATGGATTGCTGGCCAATATGGCGGCGATGACAGTGTTTCCGCTTGTCATGGGCCTTGGTATCGTTTCGCTGATGGCCATGCCGCTGGATCTGGAGTCTGTACCTCTATTCGCCATGAGTCAGGTGATCGGCTTCATGTTAGAGGTGGCCGATTGGGTGAGCGGATTACCTGGCGCGGTCGGGACGGTCAAAGCGAGCCAACCCTGGGTTATTGCTCTTTATGGGTTCGGCTTTGCCTGTGCATGCCTGGGCAGGCGCCGTAGCGCAGCAATTGGTATCCTGACGATGCTAACGGCATTCCTGTTCTGGACGGTCGCGCCGACTTACGATCTGCGGATCAATCAGGATGGCCGCGTCAGCCTGTTGACCGAGACCGGGGGTGCAACGACATCCCTCCGGGCTGACCGATATGGTCGCGATCAGTTTGCAAGAGTCAGCGGCTTGTCAACTGTGAAGTGGGTGGATTATCGCGACGTGCTGGCGCAGTGCGACGTGTTAGCGTGTCGATTTACGGTCAAAGGCGTTACGGTTTCGGTCATTGAAGAACCGTCCGAACTGCCGGATGCCTGTATGGATAGTGATCTGGTCATCCTGCCATCCCGCCAAGCTGGACCTGTCGCAAGACGAGCATGCGGCGCCATGCTGGTCGACACTGAAACCCTTCGTCAAAGCGGAGGCCTGCATTTGCGTCTCGGCACTCCCATTCGGGTGAGTTTCGTTCTTTCGGAAAAACGTCGGAAACGGCCTTGGGGTCGCGGGACGTGACCTACTGGTAGTTCCGGACGAGTCCGACCAGAACGCCTTGAACTTCAACGCGGTCGGGACCAAAACTTCGGGTAGGGAAATCGGGATTGTCGGCAATCAAATCGACCATGCCGTCGCGTTTATAGATCCGTTTGAGCGTTGCTTCTTCCTGATCGACCAAGGCGACAACAATTTCATTGTTCCGGGCTGTGTTGGTCTTGCGCACGACAACGACGTCGCCGTCCATGATACCAGCGCCAGTCATCGACTCGCCTTCGATTTCGAGGGCATAATGATCACCATTCCCCAGCATATTGGGTGGAACAGCCATCAAATTATGCGAATCTTCAATCGCCGCGATTGGCAGTCCGGCAGCGATCTTGCCAACGAAAGGAATCTCGAAACTGTCATTTGCTGCAATCGGGGCCAAAGGCTCGTCTCTCTGTAAGCCTTCAGGCATCTTGATCACTTCGAGCGCTCGCGCTTTATTAGGCAGGCGGCGTACAAAACCCCGTTCCTCCAAGGCTGTGATAAGTCGATGGATGCCGGATTTGGAGGCTAGGCCAAGCTCATCCTTCATTTCGTCATAGGATGGCGGAACACCAACCGCGCGGATGCGGTTACCTATCAGTAACAACAAATCTTTCTGCTTCTTGGTCAGCATGGTGATATCCATATCCTTAACAAACTAGCAACATTGTGATCTGTTCCACAAATGTTCCGATTCTGTCAAGGAAACGTTTACAAGCCTCTTAGCGCGCGGGTCGCCGTTTTGACATCAGTCTGACGCATCAGGCTCTCACCAATGAGGTAAGACTGCGCGCCTGCAGCGCTCAGCCGATCAATATCATTGCGCGTAAAAATACCACTTTCAGCGACGAGCAGCGCGCCTGACGGAACCAGGGGAGCAAGTCGCTCAAATGTGTCCAGCGTTGTATCGAATGTACGCAAATCGCGATTGTTAATGCCGATCATGGTCACGCCGAGGTCGATCGCGCGCTGCAGTTCAGTCTCATCATGGGTTTCAACCAGCACATCCATGCCAAGCGCTTCGGTTTCATCAATCAGCCGCTTCGAAACGTCATCATCGGTCATGGCGAGGATGACAAGAATGGCGTCCGCGCCCAAGGCCCGAGCTTCACGAACCTGCAGGGGGTCAATCATGAAGTCTTTACGAAGCAAGGGAAGATCGACCGCATTCCGAACGTCGGCAAAGATGGATTTGCTACCCTGAAACCCGGGGCCATCTGTCAGAACAGAAAGACAGGCGGCTCCGCCAGCTTGGTAAGCACTCGCAATATCGACTGGATTGAAATCTTCCCGGATGACCCCTTTGCTGGGCGAGGCTTTCTTGACCTCGCAGATCAAGGCTGGCGCTGAGCTCTTGCTCAGACAGATTTGAAATCCATGCGGTGCAGCCACAGTTAGAAGTGTTGCCTCAACCCAATCGCGATCAATCGCCGCGACTTCATTGACCTTATCGGCGGCGATCTTGGCCAGAATGTCCGGGACGTCCATCATGCGTTCGTAGCCGCAACCAGGTCAGCAAGTGTATCGCGGGCTTTAAAATTATCGATAGCCTGGATTGCGAGGTCGATTCCGGTCGGAATATCATCGGCGATCCCAGCAATCATGAGGGCCGTGCCTGCGTTCAGAACGACAATATCACGATAATCACTGAACTGCCCGTTCAGCAAATCTGTCAGGGCCGCAGCGTTTTCGGCCGGCTCGCCGCCACATAGGCTGTCGAGCGTCGCCATTTCAAAGCCATAACTTTGCGGGAATATCGTCAACTCTGTGAGTTCAGATCCCTTCACCTCAGTGACGGATGTTGGCCCCGTTGTCGTGATTTCATCCATTCCGTCATGACCATGCACAATCCAGACATGGTCAACGCCAGTGTCTCGCAATGCCTCAGCCATCGGGCGGCGCCAGCTATCATCGCATACCCCTAAAAGCAGTCGCCGTGCGCCTGCTGGATTACTCATAGGCCCAAGCATATTGAACAGGGTGCGGATACCGAGCGCTTTCCGGGCAGGTCCGACGTGGAGCATAGCCGGATGGTGATTCGGGGCAAAGAGGAAACCGAGACCCGCTTCAGTGATAATGTCGGCCGTCCGCTCGGGCGAAACAGAGAGATTGACACCCAGTTCAGACAGTGTGTCAGCCGTTCCGGTCAGTGACGACGCCGCGCGGTTGCCATGCTTGGCGACCTTGGCCCCGGCTGCGGCGCAGACAATGGCGGTCGCCGTCGAGATAGAAAGGGTGTGAAGACCGGTTCCGCCTGTGCCGACGATATCGATCACGTCGCCTTTTATGTGAACGGGGATCATATTGGCGCGCATGACTTCCGTGCCAACGCGCATTTCTCGATAGGAAAGTCCAATCATTTCAAGCCCTAGAAGTAGAGCGCTGATCTGTTCCGACTGCGCCTCACCCACCAAGATTGCGCTTAAGGCGGCCCGAAGCTGTGTCTCGGTCGGGCGTTCATTCCGGCTGAGAGTCTGCAGAATATCTGCATCAAAACTCATCTCAGGCCTGCAATATTGAGGAATCTGGCGATCAGCGCGTGACCGTTCTCGGACGCAATGCTCTCCGGGTGAAATTGAAGACCGTGGATTGGCCGGGCGGCGTGGCGAAAGCCCATAATCTCACCATCTTCGGTCCAACCGTTGATGAGGAGTTCACCCGGCAGACTGTCACGCTCGACGGCGAGGCTGTGATATCGCGTCGCGTCGAATGGGCTGTCCAGCTCTTCAAACAGACCCGTGCCGTCATGTAAAACTGGAGACACCTTGCCGTGCATGATTTCCTTCGCTTGAATGACGCGCCCGCCAAAGGCCTGACCCATGGCCTGCTGCCCAAGGCAGATACCCAGCATCGGTAAGTCGTCCGGCGCTTTGCGGATCAGGTCGAGACAGATACCGGCCTCGTCCGGTGTGCGGGGACCGGGCGATAGAAGAACAGCCGAAGCGCCTGAACTGAGGGCTTGATCGACGTTGATTTCGTCATTGCGCACAACCATTGTCTCCGAGCCCAGCTCTTGGGCGTAATGGACAAGGTTGAAGGTAAAGCTGTCGTAATTGTCGATGACGAGCAACATTAGTCGCTCGCTCGCTCCTTGAGCCACTTCTCCAGCCAGTGGATGTTATAGTCGCCAGACTGAAATTCCGGATCTTCGATCAGAGTCTCGTGAAGGGCTTTATTTGTAGTGATGCCCGACACGACCATCTCTCCGAGTGCTCGCCGCAGACGCAAGATTGCCCCTTCACGTGTATGACCCCAGACGATCAACTTTCCGACAAGGCTGTCATAATGAGGTGGGACATTATAGCCGGTATAGAGCCCTGAATCCAAACGTGTATTCATGCCGCCTGGCGCGTGAAAGTCTTCGACCTTGCCAGGTGAGGGCGCAAACGTGAACGGATGTTCGGCGTTGATGCGGCACTCAATCGAATGACCGTTAAACTTGATGTTCTTTTGCTCGTAATTCAGCGCCAGACCAGAGGCGACGTGGATCTGTTCACGGACAAGATCGATACCAGTGATCTCTTCCGTGATTGGGTGTTCGACCTGCAATCTTGTGTTCATTTCGATGAAAAAGAACTCGCCATTTTCATAGAGATATTCGACTGTACCAGCGCCGCAATAACCGATGACTTTGATCGCCTTAGCCGTGATTTCGCCAATTTTAGCACGTTCTTTCGAGGTCAGTGCAGGCGAAGGGGCTTCTTCAAGAACTTTCTGGTTACGGCGTTGTAGCGAGCAGTCGCGGTCGCCCAGATGCACAACGTTTCCATGCGTGTCCGCAAGAACCTGAATTTCAATATGACGCGGTCCCTTAAGATAGCGCTCCAGATAGACGGCTCCGTTGCCAAAAGCCGCTTCGGCCTCGGTCTGGGCCGAACGGAAGGCTTCATCGAGATCGGCCTCGATCTTAGCCAACCGCATACCGCACCCGCCACCGCCGGCAGAGGCTTTGATCAGGACTGGAAAGCCAATGTCTTTGGCGACCTCCTTCGCCTCGGCAAAGTCGTGAATTTCCCCGTCACTGCCGGGCACGACCGGGATACCCGCTGCCGCAACCGTGGCCTTAGCCGTGATTTTATCGCCCATAATGCGGATATGCTTTGCCGTAGGGCCAATGAAGGTCAAGCCGTGAGCCTCAACGATTTCCGCAAAGCGGGCATTCTCGGATAGAAAGCCATAGCCGGGATGAACCGCATCCGCGCCGGTGATTTCACAGGCTGCGATGATAGCCGGGATGTTGAGGTAGCTATCTGTACTGGATGGCGGGCCGACACAGACTGACTCATCCGCCAAACGCACATGCATCGCATCCTTGTCTGCAGTAGAATGAACGGCAACCGACGATAGGCCCATTTCCTTGCAGGCACGGTGTATACGCAAGGCGATTTCGCTGCGATTGGCAATGAGGATCTTACTGATCATCGGTCGAATGGCCTTAGTCGATGAGGAAGAGCAAATCGCCGAATTCAACCGGAGAGACATCTTCAATGAAAACGGCGGACAATGTTCCGGATTTGGGCGCGGTGATCGAGTTGAAGGTTTTCATGGCTTCGACCAGCATGATTGTATCGCCTTCTTTCACCTGAGCCCCGACCTCCGCAAAAAGGTCGGCGTCTGGGGATGGGCGCAGATAGCAAGTGCCGACCATGGGCGACGTCACAGTATCCGGATGTTCTTCTTTTTGGGCCGCAGATGGTATCGGCGTCGATCGAGCCGTTGCAGCGGCGGCTGGTGCCGCCGCAGCCACCATGGGAGTCCCGGCCATCACATGCTGGGTCATAGGACCGCCATTTTTGGAGACCCGTATCTTCAGGTCTCCTTTTTTCATTTCGATCTCTGTTAGCTCATTGTCTTCAAGAACTTTTGCAAGTTCCTTGACAAGCGTAAGGTCATTACTGCCCTTGGTAGCGACCATGGATGTCTCCGTCGGAATTTATCCGCTTGCCTTAGCGAGTTTCAACGCGGCTTGCAGCCCTAAAAGATAAGACTCTGCACCAAAGCCGCTGATCGTACCGACAGATGCTTCCGAAACGAAGGAACGACGACGGAAACTCTCACGCGCGGCGGGTTGCGACAGATGGATCTCGATCGCGGGAATGCCGACCGCTTTCAACGCGTCGTACAGTGCCACCGATGTATGGGTGTAGGCGGCAGGGTTGATGAGGATAACATCTGCATCTCTGCCTGCGTCCTGAATGAAATCAACAAGTTCACCTTCCAGATTGGATTGCCTGAACGTGATCCAGGTATCCGGAGCGGCGTCGCGACACAGGTCTTCAATATCCGAGAGGGTCTGCGAGCCATAAACCTCTGGCTCTCTCGTGCCGAGCAGGTTGAGATTCGGGCCGTTGATGATGTGGATGGCTTTCGGCATTGGATCCTTTGCGGAAGCGAGGGATGCGTGTTAACGCCCAGTTCGCATTTCAACAAGCGGTCAATCGAAGGCTAGTCATAGTAAGGCGATGCATCTCATTATTAACGGCGAAAATCATGACGACCTCCCGGACAGATTGACGGTTGCTTCGCTAATCACCCATCTGGGTTTGCCCGAACGTAAGATCGCAATCGAACGGAATCTCGAAGTCATTCCGAAAAGCACATTTGGTGACGTGATCCTTGAAAATCATGATCGACTTGAGATTATTCATTTTATCGGAGGTGGGTAAGTGTCTGAAATTTCAACAGATAACCTTACTGTTGCCGGGCAGACCTTTCAATCCCGCCTAATAATCGGAACTGGTAAGTATGCTGACTATCAGCAAAATGCCGACGCTCTGGCAGCGTCCGGTGCTGATATTATCACGGTTGCGGTCCGGCGTGTGAACCTGTCGGACCCGTCAGCCCCGATGCTGGTGGATTTTATTGACCCTGCGACAACGACCTATCTCCCGAATACGGCAGGCTGTTTCACTGGAGAAGATGCGATCAGAACGCTCCGACTCGCTCGCGAAGCGGGCGGCTGGGATCTAGTGAAGCTGGAAGTACTGTCAGACCCGAAACATCTCTATCCGGATATGGAAGAGACACTCAGAGCCATGAAACTACTCAAGGCAGATGGGTTTGAGATCATGGTTTATTGCAGCGATGATCCGGTCTTTGCGTGTAAACTTGAAGATTTGGGCGCGGCTGCCATCATGCCGCTGGGTGCGCCCATCGGATCTGGACTGGGTATTCAGAACCCCGTCAACATCCGCCTGATCATCGAACAATCCTCCGTACCTGTCATTGTCGATGCGGGCGTCGGCACGGCGTCTGACGCCACTGTCGCAATGGAACTGGGCTGTGACGGCGTGTTGATGAACACGGCCATAGCCGAAGCGAAAGACCCGATTCGCATGGCGCGGGCGATGAAACATGCGGTCATTGCGGGCCACCAAGCCTATCTGGCTGGCCGGATGCCGAAGAAACTTTACGCCGATCCGAGTTCACCCTTGGCTGGTCTTATCTAGGGCGGCTTTAATTCAGGGCTGGGAGAAGGAAAACACATGTTTATCGCACCAGGCCGAAAGGCAGTAGGTTTACGCACCATGACATCATCCAGAATTGCCATCCTAACAGTCATGGGACTGTCGCTTGCAGCCTGTGCATCCACTAAGGATCGCGGTACGTTTCAGGGTGCAGAGACCTTGAACGTAGAAGCGGTCGTGAAGTCTCCCGTTCATGATATTGGTCTGGATAATATTGAAATCCCTGAATATCTAGCCACGATGAAGAACCCCTATGCCAATATCCCGTCGAATTGCGGCGCGATCAAAGCTGATCTGCTTACTTTGAACGATCTCTTGGGGTTCGATCTCGACATACCCGAAGATGAAGCCCTGCGCCGTGAGCAAACGGCCTTGAACGCTACATCGTCCACTATTGGCAGCATATTGATTCCGTTCCGGGGGGTGGTTCGCGCTATATCCGGTGCGGCCAGTAATGAACGAGAGGCCAGGCAGGCCTATAAACGCGGTCTGGTTCGGCGGGCTTACATCAAAGGGATGGCGCAAGAAATGGGGTGTTCCCTTCCAAAAAGCCGATCGTCCAATGGCGTGCCGATTGTGTTTCACGATGTAGCTGGCAGAATGTAGCTGGCAGACATTGAGGCTGGAAACCGCCGCCCGTCCGGTTTATGGGCGCGGTCTGATTGACGTCCACTCGTCCACTTTGAAGTTCATATGTCCACCGTCCTGCTCGTTATTCTTCTTATTCTCTCAGCCATTATGACCGGTCTGATTCTGATTCAGCGCTCTGAAGGCGGTGCATTGGGTATTGGCGGCGGCGGCGGCGGTGGTTTCATGTCGGGGCGTGCAGCCACGACGTCCATTACGCGTATGACGGCTATCCTCGGGACAATTTTTCTTATTCTGTCCCTTTTGCTCTCTGTCGTGTTTGCGCTGGAAAATAACGATAGCGGTGCACTGGATAATGTGGACAACGAAGTTGGCGGCTTGACCTCACCCGCCGAGTCGTCCGATGAGACAGTCCCGTTGGAAGAGCCTGCGACAACGCCTGCGGACCCCACCGACACTGATGAGTAAACGCTACTGGTGAGACCGCGATCCTGCGTCCTTTGCCGGGCGCAGGGATGGTGTGTTGATGGCCAAACAGCCTCGCTATATTTTCATTACAGGCGGAGTCGTCTCGTCACTGGGCAAAGGCCTGGCGTCAGCGGCGCTAGGCGCGCTGCTGCAGGCACGTGGCTACAGCGTTCGCCTACGTAAGCTCGATCCCTATCTGAATGTCGATCCGGGCACGATGAGTCCCTACCAGCACGGCGAAGTCTATGTGACTGACGATGGGGCCGAGACGGATCTTGACCTCGGTCACTATGAGCGTTTTACCGGTGTGTCGGCGACACAGGGCGACAATATTACGACAGGCCGGATCTATTCCGACATTATCGCCAAGGAACGGCGCGGCGATTACCTTGGTGCGACTGTGCAAGTCATTCCGCACGTGACTAATGAAATCAAAAACTTCGTCTTGTTTGATGCCGGGGATGTGGATTTCGTATTGTGTGAAGTTGGCGGTACGGTCGGCGATATTGAAGGTCTCCCATTCTTCGAAGTCTTACGGCAACTGGGTCAGGAGCTGCCACGGAGTCAGTGCTGCTTCCTGCACGTAACCTTGCTGCCTTACATCGCTGTGGCGGGTGAGATGAAAACAAAGCCGACCCAGCACTCGGTCAAGGAACTCCGCTCGATTGGTATCCAGCCCGACATATTGCTATGCCGCAGCGAGCGCGAAATCCCGAAGGCTGAGCGTCAGAAGATCGCCCGTTTCTGTAATGTCCGGGAGAATGCTGTCATTCAGGGTCTGGACGCCAGTTCAATCTATGCCGTGCCTCTGACCTATCACGAGGAGGGCTTGGACCGTGAGGTTCTCAACCATTTTGGTATCCTCACACCGCCCGAAGCCAATCTGTCAAAGTGGCAAGAAATCGACAATACGTTGTCAAATCCGGATGGAGAGGTAAAGATTGCAATCGTTGGCAAATATACCGTTCTGCCGGATGCCTATAAATCCATTACGGAAGCGCTGGTCCACGGCGGCATTGCCAATGAGGTGAAGGTCAAAATTCGATGGGTTGAAGCCGAAGATTTTGAAACGATGGAGCCCGAAGCCGTCCTCAGAGGTGCGCATGGTATCCTTGTGCCGGGTGGTTTTGGGGAGCGTGGGACGGAGGGTAAAATCAAGGCCGTGCAATATGCTCGGGAGAAACAGATCCCCTATTTCGGCATCTGCCTTGGCATGCAGATGGCTGTCATCGAAGCGGCTCGAAATCTTGCCAATATTAACAGTGCCAGCTCTTCAGAGTTCGGCGACGAGGGCGAAAACATCGTTGGCCTGATGACAGAATGGACCCGCAGCAATGAGCGCTTCGAGCGTACAGCCAATACTGATTTGGGAGGAACGATGCGTTTGGGCGCTTATCCCGCATTGCTAGCAGAAGGCTCACTCGTCGCAGAGACCTACGGTACGCATGAGATCAGCGAACGCCACCGCCACCGCTACGAAGTCAATATCGACTATCGTCAGCCACTCGAGGATGTTGGCTTGCGGTTCTCCGGCGTGTCGCCAGACAGTATCCTCCCTGAGATCGTCGAGATTCCCGGCCATCCCTGGTTTGTCGGTGTCCAATTTCACCCAGAGCTAAAGAGCCGCCCGTTCGACCCGCATCCGCTTTTTAGCGGATTTATCGGTGCCGCTGTGGAGCAAAGTAGACTGGTTTGACGCCCCCCAGGCAAGAGTTTGCCTTTCTAAGTGACATTTTCCGTGTGGATCACCCCGTTTCCGGGCTGATCTGTGATGACGTCCCGCTAGTCGAGTGTTACCCCGTCAGGAAATTCGCAAGGGGATCCTCATGTTTCGCAGATTACTTCTTTGTACCGTAGCGTTGTCCACGGCTTTGACCACGGCAAACATCGCACACGCTCAGAACGGAGCTGACAAGGAAAAGACGAAGTGGGACGTCACTAACCCACCCGGAAAGACCCGCGACATTAAGATTGATGTTACCGAGGGCACGTGGATGAGTCTCGATGTCTCGCCCGACGGACAAACGATCACGTTCGATATGCTTGGCGACATTTATACAGTGCCTGTTACTGGCGGTACGGCGACCAACATTGCCTCTGGCATGGCGTGGGAGATGCAGCCGCGTTTCTCGCCTGATGGATCGCGCCTAGCCTTCACATCGGATCGCGGGGGCGGCGACAATATCTGGACAATGGATATTGACGGTTCGGACATGGAGCAGGTGACCAAGGAATCCTTCAGGCTACTCAATAATGCGACATGGCATCCGTCTGGTGATTTCATTGCGGCGCGAAAGCACTTCACGACATCGCGCTCGGCGGGTGTCGGTGAAATCTGGCTCTACTCGACCAAGGGCGGCTCCGGTGTACAGCTCGTAAAACGCCCCTCAGAAGCGCATCAAAAAGAACTTGGTGAACCCATGTTCACGCCGGACGGCAAGGGCGTCTATTACAGTCAGAATGTCACGCCCGGTCCGATCTTCGAATATGCGCAGGATTCCAATACAGAGCTTTTCCAGATCAAACGCTATGACATGGAAACAGGTGAGACCGATGTTGCCGCAGGGGGTGCGGGCGGTGCAGTACGTCCAACGCCGTCGCCCGACGGCAGATATCTGGCCTATGTTAAACGGGTGCGCGCGCAGTCCCGCCTGTTCCTGAAGGACCTGTCGAGCGGCGAAGAACGGATGATTTTCGATCATCTGGATCAGGACATGCAGGAGACCTGGGCGATTACGGGCGTCTACCCAAATATGGATTGGAGCCCGGACAGCAACAGCATTTTCTTCTGGGCGCGTGGCAAAATCCACCGCTACGATGTGGCTGAAGACAATATTGATCACATTGAATTTCGCGTAACCGATACGCGGCCAGTTCTCGATGCGCCGCGGCAAGCCACAGATGTCTCTCCCGATCAATTTGACATAAAAATGCCCCGTTTTGTTGAGGTGTCTCCTGATGGTCGAACAGTTTTGTTGGAGAGCCTTGGCAAGATTTACACCCGGAATTTACGCACGGGTAAGATCACACGTCTAACGCAGCTGGCAGATGATATTCGGGAATTGCAACCTTCCTTTTCTCGCGATGGACGGTCCGTTGTCTTTGTAGCCTGGGATGATGCTGCGCTTGCGACGATCTACAGAATTCAACGGGATACGGGTGACGTGCTGAACGTCACGACCGAGCCGGGCCACTATCGTAGTCCCCGCCTGTCGCCTAATGGGGCTTACGTCACCTATGAGAAGCACAGCGGCGGCAATCTGGTCGCGCCCGAATGGTCGTTCGATACGGGGCTTTATGTAAAACGTGTCGGCAGAGGTGCGCCGGAACGTATCTCCAAGTCTGGGTCTGACCCCCATTTCGACGGATCGAACAGCCGTCTGTTCTTCACCCGATATGCCGACGATGCGAGCCAGCTTGTAAGTGTCGATCTGACAGGTAATAAAGAACGCATTCATGCGATGAATAAGATGGCGCAGACCTATGTAGTCAGCCCGGACGGACGTCAGGTTGCTTTCCGTGAGAACTATAATCTCTACGTTATGCCGCTTCTACCCGGACCGCATAAAGTCAGTGCGGGCCGTAACGCCAAGGCACTCCCCGTAACGAAGATCAGTGAGGGCGGGGCGACCTATCCAAGTTGGAGTCTGAACGGAACACTGCACTGGACGCTCGGATCAACGCTATTCTCGGCCACAAAAGCCCAGCTGGCTGATGATGATTTCGAGCCCGTCACAGCGGGAATCGATATTGGTATGCGCGTAGCTGCCAATAAGCCAACGGGACTCGTTGCGCTGACCAATGTCCGCATTGTCACCATGTCCAGCGATGATGGCGGTGTTGTCGAACAGGGCACGATCCTGATCGAGGGTGACCGGATCCGATCTGTGGGAGCGAATGTTTCGATTCCCGCTAACGCTAAGGTGGTCGATCTGTCGGGCAAGTCGGTCACGCCCGGCTTTATCGACGCGCATGCACATGGACCGCAAGGCGTGTCTGGACTCGTGCCGCAACAGAATTGGGAAACGGTGGCCACATTGGCGCTCGGCGTGACAACGATCTTTGATCCAAGCTCAAGCGCGGAACTGATCTTTCCTGCCGCTGAAATGCAGCGAGCTGGCAAACTTCTTGCCCCCCGCATCTATTCGACTGGCGAAGTGATTTACGGAGCCAAAGCGCCGGGATTCTATGCGTCCATCGAAAGTTTCGATGACGCAAAAGAACATGTGGACCGGCTGGTTAATCAGGGCGCTCTCGCTGTTAAGAACTATAACCAGCCGCGCCGTGATCAGCGCCAGCAAGTGGTCGAAGCTGCGCGTGAGGCAAATGTCCTGGTCGTTGCCGAGGGCGGGGCGCAATATCACATGGACATGGCGCTGGTTCAGGACGGCAACACGTCAGTCGAGCATAATCTGCCTGTCTGGGACATTTATGACGATGTTATCCAGATGTATAGCCAAACCAATGTCGCCTATACGCCAACTTTGGCTGTCACCTATGGCGGGGTCCGCGGTGAGGATTACTATTATCAGACAACCGATATCTGGAAACATCCGATCCTGTCGAAACATGTTCCTCCGACAATTCTGCAAGCGCGGTCCGTGCGTCGCCAGATGGCGCCAATTGAAGATTATGCGGACGTACCTTCTGGGGCGGTTTCGAAAAAGTTGATGGAGGCCGGCGTGCCCGTCAGTATCGGCGCTCACGGTCAGCGCGAGGGTTTGGCCGCCCACTGGGAGATGCAAAGCTTTCAGCGCGGCGGGATGAGCCCGCTGCAGGCGTTGATGACGGCCACAACAGAACCAGCGCGTCATCTTGGACTGTCCATGGATATTGGAAGTATCGAAGCCGGGAAGCTGGCTGATCTCGTTATCATGGACGCGGACCCGCTCGCCGACATCGCGAACGCTGAAAGCCTGACCCATGTCATGATCGGAGGGCGTCTGTATGAGAGCGCGACGATGAATGAAGTCGAGACCGGCAACGCCAAGCGCTTACCCTACTGGTGGGAGTAGGGGTCTAACTTGTCCTCAACTTCGATTGAGAACAGGCCAGAAACCGCGTTGGTTTAACCAGGCCAACATAGCCGCGTTGACGTCCTCAGGGGCATTCCACATGGCCCAGTGGCTGCAATCCGGGATCGTCATTCGTGCCAGATCGGGCACGGTTTTCACCATATCCTCCGTCATGCTTGGCGGCAGGAAGAAGTCGTCTTCGAGGCTGATCATCAGCGAAAGAACGTCGATGTTTGTCGACAGGTCTTTAGCCAATTCCCAATTCGCCATTATATTGCGGTAATAGTTCATGCCCGAAAGAAAGCCGGTGCGTTCATATGCATCCGCATAGACAGCGCGCTGTGCTGGCGTGACCACCATATCGCATTGTCGGGTGCGCCCACCTTTAGATAAGTTTCGAAGCGGTTGGGAAGGTATGTCAATTCTGGGGTCAATTTCAGCCCATTCGGAGAGGTTCGAAACATCATTCGGAAGAATGCATCCGGATTCGAATTGTAGAGCGCTTCGATGGCGTCTGTCCGATCCCGAAACTTGATAAAGTAATGCTCCCGACCGAATCGTTTCTCGAGGATGATCATGGGATCGACAGGCGCGTGTCCGACATGGGGTGTGCTGATTCTAATGGCGGCAATGATGCGGTTTCAGCATTCGAACGGCGTGCCACAGGATGATGCCACCCCAGTCATGACCACACAGAATGGCACGATCAATATCGTAGTGATCTAGCACGGCTTCGAGATGGCCAATCAGATTGGCCATGCCGTAATGCGACACCTCGCGTGGCGCGCTGCTTTTGCCAAATCCAAGCAGGTCATAGGCGATGACGCGGTAACCAGCCTCTGCCAGGGCAGGGACAGTGGTGAACCAGCTATAGGCGAGTTCCGGCCAACCGTGGATCAGGATAATCGGCGTGCCGTCTTCAGGGCCATGCGGGTAGGTGGCAATCTGGAACCCGTCGATGGATATATACGTAGGATTATCGTAGTTCATGGCTGGACAATAAATGGCGTTTGCACCGGGTCTGCCAACCGCAAAAACATCTTGCGGATCGCGGGAATCGACACTATGTCCCGCTCGAACGTAAGCCTCGCGGGCGACCCGAGGCCTTGTGCTATTTATTCGAAAGAGAGTTGAATCGACACATGGTCGAAATCTACGTCCGCCAGAACAATGTCGATCAGGCCCTTCGCGCGCTTAAGAAAAAGCTGCAAAACGAAGGCATCCTGCGCGAAATGAAATCCCGTAAACATTACGAGAAACCATCAGAGAAGCGTGTCCGCGAACAGGCTGAATCCGTTCGTCGTGCTCGTAAGCTTGCCCGCAAGCGTGCTCAGATTGAAGGTCTGATCCCGAGCAAGAAGCAACACACCCGTTAGGACCGACATCTCATAATGATTGAAGCAGCCGTCCCTCGTGGGTGGCTTTTTCTTTAGGGATACGCATGATGCAAACAACCAGCGAACTCATTGAACGCCACGGGCTATAGCCGCACCCGGAGGGCGGATTCTATCGGGAAACCTATCGGTCGGATCTCACAGTTCAGATCGAGGCGCGTGGGCGATCTGCCGGAACAGCTATACTCTATTTGCTCAGCGGGTTGGAGGTCTCACGGTTCCACAGGTCGATGCGGACGAAATCTGGCATCATTATAAAGGCGGGGAACTGGCTATTTATTTTCTGGAGCCGGATGGTCAGGTCCATATCGACAGGCTGGGCCGAGATAATCTGCAGATGGTCATCAAGGCTGGAGTCTGGTTCGGCGCTGCGCGCGCCGAAGACAATAGTTACTGCTTAGTCGGATACACTGTGAGCCCAGGTTTCGAATTTGAGAGATTTGAACTTGTGGACTGGGACAACACTTCTATCGGAACAGC
This sequence comes from Litorimonas sp., assembly GCA_965205225.1. Lineage (GTDB taxonomy): Bacteria > Pseudomonadota > Alphaproteobacteria > Caulobacterales > Maricaulaceae > Litorimonas. Next base: position 1,481,320 of record CBDBFZ010000003.1, on the reverse strand, counting down.
CGGATGCGAAAGACTGGATAGAAAAACTGACCTGAAGGAACTCTACGCACCGACAGGATCGACAACGGTGCCGCCGACAACCTCATAGGGATCCAGACCTGCCTCGCGCATCATCCGGTGTACCTCTGAATAAACCGTCATGGGTCGGATGTTCAGCATCTCGCGCACGTCCTCGAGGGGGCGCGGCAACAGGTCCAGCAGATCATAGAGCATAATGTTATTGGCCGCTTTTCCGCGCCGAGCGGCCTCGCGAATAGATCCGATGACGGGCGCGCCTTTCGGGGCCCAGCGCTTCACTTCCAGAGCGCCCATATAGGCAATGAATTGGATGCCGAGACCAGATGTCTGTTGATAGCTGTAAGCGAGTACGCAAGTCTCGCCAAGCGCATCGCGGCCATAGCCTGTCAGAACATGCAGCATGTCATGTGTGTCGCGTGAACGGTGATTATACCATTTAAATTCCGGTGTACGCGTATCATCCATATCTTCGATGAAGTTATCGAACTCATCGACTAGTCCCTGCGCCGTTAAGCCTTCGCGGTCCATGAAGTTGCAGTAAGCATCGGCCAGGGAACCTTTGGGCATGGCCCGCAATGTCTTCCGGTCATCCAAAATTGGCGGTAGGTAACAACGTTCTTCGAACCGTTTGCGTCCCTCCGGATGGGCGATGAACTGGTTAAATTTCTTATAGAGGTCGCTTCCGTTTAACGCATAAGTAATGTGAAAGACTTGAGACGTGTCTTCCTTGTCCGCGATGAGGTTTTTGAAATGCCGAATGGCCTTGACCCAGCGCCGGGGTATTCTCGGCACGGCAATAGCGTTAGGAGTCGAAATACGTGTCATATTACTATCCATATACGCATGGTCTTAACACTCAACTCTCAAAGATTGTATGAAGGATGTTCGCGCATGTGTGCCATATAGGTCTGCAGTGCAGGGTGATTCTCGCCCGGCTGCGCTTTCACCCACTTAGAGAAGTCGAAGACAACTGTTAGAGTGATGTCCGCAAGACTATAGCCTTCGCCAGCAACATACTCAGTCTTTGCCAGATGTGCTTCGACATCTTCAAAAAACCAATTTAATCGCTTGCGTCCACGCTCTGCGAGCTCTGCGATCTGATCGAGATTGCGAGGGCCGGGCAAGGCGCGGCCCTTCATATGTGGCGAACTGTTCCGAAGGATTTCGGCAATGGCCATCAAGCCTTCCATAGTACAACGAAAATCCCATTCCAATATGCGCGCTTTCTCGATCGGCGTGGTCCCCATCAAGGGTGGATCAGGGTGGATCGCCTCGACAAAAGCGGCGATAGCGAGATTCTCACCAATCACGTCACCGTCCTCAGTCACCAGCGCTGGAACGGTTGCCCGTGGATTGATGGCCAGAAAATCAGACTTGAGCTGCTCCGCCGCCTGTAGATCGACTTCGATCGTTTCCCATTCCAGCCCCTTTTCCGCAAGGAACATCCGGGCGCGTCTCGGCGAGGGGGCTGTCGAGCAATCATACAACTTGAGCATAGTAAACTTTCTCTGTAATTCCGATTCATGTTTACCCCGAAAGATGCGCCGATCAAAGCCTCCCTGAAACCCAAGATCAAGGAATTAGTCGACAGGTTCACCGTTCGGCGCGCGCTACCCATGATTAGTTATAGATCCGTCGGGCCTTGGGTGTGTTTCGATCATTTTGAACCTGTCGACTACGCACCGGGGAGGGCATGGACGTCCAACTTCATCCTCATATTGGCATTGCGACCGTCACCTATCTCTTCGAAGGTGAGATCTGGTATCGTGACAATCTCGGCAATAGCTGCTGATCGAACCGGGCGCGATCAATTCGATGGTTGTGGGAAGTGGTATCGTTCATAGTGAACATACACGCGATGAGCTTCACGCCAAGGGATATCAACTGCATGGCCTGCAACTCTGGTTAGCGCTACCAGACGACCAGGAAGGACGTGAAGCGAGCTTTTATCATCACCCTGCCGCGCCCATACCGGAAGCCGACATACCAGGTGGGGCCAGGGTTCGCGTCATGATGGGAAGTGCGTTCGGGCTTACATCTCCAGTCGAGATGTTTTTCGAAACGCTCTATTGTGAAGTCGACTTCCCTGATGGAACCACCATCACCCTGCCGCCAGCAGAGGAATCGGCGATCTATGTCGTGCAGGGATGTGCCGACATTGATGGGGAGGTGTCTGACACATTCGTTCTGTCGATTCTTGGCGACGGCACCCATCTGATCACGGCACAGGGCCGTACAAAGCTTACTGTCATCGGTGGAGCGCCTTTAGGCAAACGCCATATACGGTGGAACTTCGTATCGTCGCGTCCAGAGCGGATCAGACAAGCCGCAGAAGACTGGTGGCAAGGACGGTTCCCGACGGTGACGAAACTGAACATATCCCGCTTCCAGATGAGATGATTTTTTGATGCGAATTCTATGTGGTCTAGGGTTTTGGCTTGCCTTTGCCGTTCTAGCTATGGCGCAGAATACGTCTGGTGTCTCCGGCCCAGTGGTCAATTCGGATGATCATGGAGTTCAATATCGGTTGGCATTTGATTTCGATGATGACAGCTGGTCACAGCGGTTCCATTATCAAAAGGCCCTGAACAGCCAGATCCGTCTTCGAGGTATCGTTGCGACACGTGAAACAACATCCTCAGAGATGGGTTTCGACTTCATTAAGGCAGAGGCCGTTTGGCAGGTCACCCCTGATAGTAACGACTATCAATCGGGCTTAGGCTTTGAAGGAAGAATTCGCGGCGATGGGCGTCCCGATGAAGTCAGAGCAAACTGGATCAACCAATGGTCTCTGCCGGATGGTTGGCGTGCGAGAGCCATTCTCCTGAACACGCTACAGATTGCGGATAAAACGACGGACGAACTCAAATTTGGCGGACGTTTTGGATTGTCACGAAAGACAGCATCAGGTCTTCGGTTTGGTATTCATAGTTTTGTGGATTTCGGAGACACAAGTGGTCTTCGCATATTGAACGGAAATACCGCTGAAATCGGTCCGTTCATTGCTTTAGGTTTGACCGACAATATTGATTTATATGTTGGCACGCTTCATGGTTTGACCAAAGATGCGGCGGACAATCAGTTGCGCGTTTTTGTCGGGCGAAGCTTCTAGGTCGCGTAAAGCTGATCAGGGTTCTTGAAGCTCTTGAATTCCAGTGCATTGCCGCTTGGATCAAGGAAGAACATGGTCGCCTGCTCACCGGTTTCGCCTTCAAAACGGATATAGGGTTCTATAATGAAATCGGTGTCAGCGGTAACGAGCTTATCTCTTAAGTCATTCCAGCCTTGCCACGGCAGAACCGCACCGAAGTGTTTGACAGGTACGTTTTTCCCGTCGACTTGATTGGTGGCTAACGTCTCCGGCTCACTGCAGACATGCAGGCTGAGTTGATGGCCGAAGAAATCGAAGTCGATCCAACGATCCGCCTCTCGGCCTACAGTACAACCGATTATATCGCGATAGAAGAGCCGGGCTTCTTCCTTATCACGGATCGGTGCAGCCAGATGGAACGGGATTGCGGTCATGATTTTAGGGTTATATGAAGTCCGATCAGAGCCGTTGTCAGACGGACAAAATCACGATCAATACTCGCACCAAGAACCTCAAAGCTTATCGCACCGGATGTGATCACATGCAGCAGATGCAGCCCGACCTGTATCAGCAAGACGACACAAAATATACGGATGATGAGTGTCATGACCGAGGCCCGTAATCATAGTCGCCGCCCTTTTCGAGCGCGCGACGATAGGCCGGTCGGTCCCAGACTCGCTGCACGAATTCATTGCAAGCGTCATATCCTTTAAGTCGTCCGCGAGCCTTGGCGGTCTCGAGCGGAAAGATCATATTGAAGTCTGCGCCCGTCAACTCATCGCCTGCAAACCATGTGTTACGGATCAGAGAGTATTCGCAATAATCGAGAACTTTCTTGATTTCGTTCATGATTACCGGCTGGATCGGTGCAGCAACGTCACCCAGAAAGCCGGTATAGAGCGCCAGAAGAAGCGGCAACATGGCTGAGCCTTCAGCGAAATGCAGGAAATGAACATAATCGACAAAGTCCTGCGTCCCTTTTTCGGGTCGGAAACGACACTTGCCTGCCTCATCAGCCCCGAAGGCATCAAGAAGATAGACAATGATCGCGCCCGTTTCGGCAATGATCAGATCGTCATGTTCGATGACTGGACTCTTTCCCAGCGGATGAATGGCTTTCAGCTCGGTCGGCGCACGGCTCGTCTTCTCGTCCCGTTTGTAGAGCCGGATGTCATAGTCCGTTCTGAGTTCTTCAAGCAGCCAGAGAATCCTTTGCGAACGAGAATTATTGAGGTGATGAATTGTGAGCATAGGACTCGCCTAGGGCAGGGTAGGGCAGGGCGCGGTCTTCATGCAACTGGTTTCGGGCCATCATCTCCAGAGAAATCGAGCGTCACCGTTGTGCCCCCGCGCACAATATTGACGCTATTGCTCTGCCCTTTGAGTAGCGATCGCAGCATCCGGGCATCAACGCTCAAGACACCGTTACCGATCAGGCCTTGCTGATAGACATAGGCGCTGTCGCCTTGGATTTCGGCACCGATAATCTCGAGCTCAATGGGGACTCCGCCCTCTGCCAGCGTGAAACTGGCCTCCGTGTAGAGCGCCAATTGAGCCCTTGCGCGCAGGGACTCCAGATCAGGCCGATCAATCAAGCCGATTTTAAACAAGGCGGATTGCGCATCCTGCAAATGATAGACATGAACGATGGACACCTCATCATTGGGTGAGATTGTCACGGCGGTTTCCGTCCGCGCAAGGCGATGAGCCCGTGCCAGTTCAGGCCAGCATAGAGTTCCGGCGCAAAATCCACATAGAAGCGATCGCCTAGTCGTCATGACCCGGCATCCGGCGTAATGTTTCGCGCAGTGTAGATCGACTCTCGGTTTCCTCGACAGGGGTTTCTTCCTCAGCGGGGTCCACAATATCGACCGGGTCGTCAGCTGTGCCTTCCGAGCGTTGCAGCGGCAGGGCTGCCCCGTCGTCATTTGTAGACTCAGACTTGTCGTTCGTTTTCAGCTCACGCAACATATCGGCCATCATGCTGGTCCGTTTCGAATCCGATTTGTAGAGTGAGAGCCGATCAGATGTGACGGATTGCGGGAAGCCATTATTCCGGTAATCGGCATCTGCCGTTTGATGCGCCGCATCAAGCAGGATGCTCTGCACTCGGTCATCCCGAATAATCAGCTTCGTTATCCGCTTACTATCCCGTCGCCAGATTTCGGCAGGGACCATAACCTCTTCCGACGTGCCATCTGCAAAGGTCAGCGTAAGGGGCAGAGGCGAAATCAAACCACCTTTATTTTCGAAATCGATGAAGTAGAGATATTTTCCGTCTTGCTGGGCCCGGTCATAAGCCGCGCGTTCCCAGTCTTCGAGACCTTCGAAGAATTTGGTGAACTTATTACGGTCGGCATTCGTCTCTGCGAACTTGTCATTATCATTATAGAAGTCGTTAATGTCATCGAACCGCTCGACGCGCGTTGTACGGCCTTCTTCGCGGTTTCGACGCTGAACGATATTTTCCGGATATCGCGTCAGATCTTCATCCCGATCAATGCTGTTCTCAACATCCGGATCGTTGGTTCCGATCTGATATTCACGAACATCCGTAATCGCCATGTCGACATAATCGGTTCCGAAGAACCAGCCCCGCCAGAACCAGTCAAGATCAACGGCCGATGCGTCTTCCATTGTCCGGAAGAAATCCTCAGGTGTCGGGCGTTTGAACTTCCAGCGTCGGCTATATTCGCGGAACGCGAAATCAAAGGCTTCACGACCCATGACGGTCTCGCGCAGAACGATGAGCGCGGCAGCCGGCTTGGCATAGGCGTTGGGTCCGAACTGCAGCACAGAGTCGGATTGCGTCATGATCGGAACCTGATTGGAACTAGTCATGTAACGCGTGATCTCATCCAGCGGATTTTGCATGTTACGTCGGATCGGGAAATTCTCTTCCCACTCATATTCAGCCATATATTCCAGGAAGGTATTGATGCCTTCATCCATCCAGGTCCAGCGGCGTTCGTCACTATTCACGGTCATTGGAAAATAGATGTGGCCGATTTCATGGATAATCACTCCGATAAGGCCATATTTAGTGTTGCGCGAATAGACGGTCTCACCGGACGTTTCATCATCATAGGGTCGGTATCCGTTGAAAGTAATCATCGGATATTCCATTCCGCCGCGTTCCCATGCGTTAACGGATTGGGCCGTGGGATAAGGGTAGTTGAAGGCAAAGCGGTTATAGACATCCATCGTGTGAACGACGGATTGGGTTGAAAATTGCGACCAGATCGGATCGGCTTCTTTCGGAAAGAAGCTCATCGCCAGAACGCTCGGATTGTCCGCATCGTCCTGTTCAAACACCATCGCGTCCCAGATATATTTGCGCGAGCTTGACCATGCGAAATCGCGGACATTGTCAGCTTCGAAACGCCAGGTCTTGGTTCCGCTCGCCTTGTTTTCCTCATTCGCTTCGGCCTCTTCGGGCGTGACGATATAGGACGGTTTATCGGTTCCAACGTTGCTGAGGCGGCGGCGCTGCGTGGCCGTCAACACATCACGCGGGTTCTGCAGAACGCCGGTAGCCGTGACAATGTGATCGCTCGGTACCGTCAGATCGACGTCGTAATCCCCGAATTCCAGACTGAACTCACCACGGCCAAGAAATTGCTTGTTCTGCCAACCCGTATAGTCCGTGTAGGCGGCGAGACGCGGGAACCACTGCGCGAGGGCAAAGATGTAATTATCGTCTTCATCGAAATATTCATAACCGCTCCGACCGCCGACGGAGACTTCGTCGATGATATTGTGTTCCCAGTCGACTTGGAAATCGAATGTTGCATTCGGTGCCAGCGGTGCAGGCAAGTCGATTCGCATCATGGAATCATTGATGAAATAAGGCAGGGCGTTTCCGCTCGCGTCCGCAATCTGCGTAAATTCGAAACCGTATTCCCGGTCTTCCATTGCATGTTCGTAGCGAAGCTGGCTGAAACTATAGCGGTCAGAGCCGCTGGTTGCATCGCCGCGGCTGGTGCCGGAGGCGGCGGCAGTGGCGCTTTCCCGGGCAAGACTACCATCCTTAAAACGCTGTTGATCGAGCGCCAACCAGATATAGGTCAGTGTGTCAGGCGAATTATTGACATACTCAATATCCATTTCGGCGACGATGCGGCGCGCGCCCTCATCCAGCGTTGCGTCGATGTCGACATTGGCGCGTTGCTGCCAGTAACCCGGCCCGGGTGCGCCGGATGCCGAACGGTAGATGTTGGGTGATCGAAGCTCTGTTCCAAGCTGGCGGAATTTCGCCACGGCGTCCGTAGCACTTCCCGCCACGCCTCTGGACGGTGTGTCGTTGGCAACGGTCTCTGCGGTCAGTCCAAGGCCCGCCCCGATCGACACAAACGTCAGCACCGTAAGTTTGAGGACATGGATCAGCTGGGACATTCGGGTCTCCGGTAAACATATTCTAAAGCGTAATTTAATAACAAGTCTGGTTGATAACCCTATAACGGCTTAGCGCAAAAGGGCGAAGGGTTTATTCTTCCATCACGATTTGGAGAGGATGGGCGTGCCGACTACAGCGTGACTGGGCCACAAATAGTACGTCCTGTACGGCTTTGACCGAATATGCTTCCCGCGAGGCATGGAGGTCGTGGAGTACACCGCCCCGAATTGCATCGGGATTGTAAATCCGCTCAACCTCTGTCGCGACCGCGCGCAGCGTATTGAAACACGCCAGTATGACCCGGCGTGTTTCGGCTAAGGCGTTTTTCCGGACTTGGAACTGGCCGGAAGCCATACTTTCCCTGATAATGTGGGCGGTTGCGGAGACATCGAAAATGTTGATTGGAATCACGGCTTCAGCTGGAAAGATGTCACCATAATGCGGATCGCCAAAGTAAAAGGGCAGGCTTCGTCTTGAGGTGCTCACCAGTGATCAGCAATCCAGGGTGTCGGCCGGACATGTTTATAGAGCCGCTTCCAGCCTGCTTTCACAGGCCATTCACCGCGCAGCGCTTCGTCCTGATCCGGTTTGCCCGTAAAAGCGACGATCCGGGTTTCGAACGGAAGTTCGGGTGCTTTGATAAAGTTCAGCGGCCATTTCGGTAAGAGCGTGTGTTTGAAGGACGCACACCAGAGCTTCGGCCAGAAGATTATGTCATCGATTTCCTTCGATATATAGAGTTGCTCAATTCTGTATACCCTCAAAACTCGATCGGGATCGGCCTCAAACTTATTAAAAATGCTGGCATATTTCCCAACCGGAAGCCGGAAGGCTGATGTGTTACCATTGCCCTGACCCATCTGCGTCCAGTTTTCGATCACACAGTAACGGCCTCGCTCGTAATCAAACATCACATCGAGAGAGCCCGTGATGACCAGATCGAGATCAAGAAACAGGACGTCGCCAGACAGATCCGCCAGCGGATCACGCCATAGCACCAGTTTGCGCCATGGCGTGTTGATCAGGTCTGGCGGCAGGTTGATGTCCGGGATCGGATGGCATTCAACCATCGGATCGATTCCGGTGTCATCATCCGTCAGGCAGACAAGACGGGTCGGGCGATCCGTATTACGCTGAAGCGCCGCCCACATTCGGTTGACGAATTCGGGACCGTAACGGGTTCCCCATTTCATGCAGATAACGGTCTGCATGAGTGGGCTCAGTCGCTCGCAGTGCCGCGTTGACCGTCACGTAGCGCGCGGAATTCATTGCCGTCATACCAGTTTGGCCAGTCATTACTGTCGGCCAGATTATAGCCAAGCTCGAACATGATTTCCGTGACTTGCTTCACCCCCGACAGGTCCCAGCTATTATCATACTCATCGGCAGGCTTGTGATAGCGGAGATCCGTATATTCCTTATCGAACGCTTCGCCATAGACCGTACCTTTAGTGACATGGTCCACGCCGCCGCCTGCATAGAGCATGGGCAAACCAAGCTTCGCCAGACTGATATGATCGGAGCGGTAGAAATAGCCTGCTGATGGGTTATTGTCGGGTTCGATGCGCATGCCGCGCGGTTTCAGAACTGTGTTCAACCGATCTTCCAGTTCAGATGCGCCGTAGCCGATAACGAGAATATCCTTGGTCTCTCCAATAGGCAGGATGGCATCAATGTTTATCCCGCCGACCGTATTTGCCAATGGAACAAGGGGTTGCGCGCCGTAATAGGCAGAGCCGAGCAGGCCTGACTCTTCGGCCGTCACAGCCAGGAACATGGCGGATCGTTCCGGTGCGCCCGCTTCTACAAAGGCTTCGCCAATTTCAATGATCGCCGCCGTGCCGGTCGCATTATCGACAGCACCGTTGTAAATATGATCCTTGCCCGCACCGCTATCCCCGAGATGATCCCAATGCGCCATATAGAGTACATATTCATCTGGGCGCGTCGTGCCCCGGATGCCGCCAGCGACGTTGGAAGACTCCACGATTGAAACGGTCTGGATCAGATCCGCATCCAGAGAAAGCTCGCCCATATCAACCGGTTCGAAACCCGGCGCGGATGATTTGGATGAGATTTCTTCAAAGTCCAGGCCCGCAGCATCGAACATGATTTTCGCCGTATTCAGATGCACCCAGCCTTCAATCGGTGTCCGTGATGCGCCGCCGTCCGGGCGAACAAGATCGTTCTGAGGGCCAGTCCAGCTGCCGCTGACCACTTCCCATGGGTAGGATGCGGGGGCCGTATCGTGAATGATAATGGCCGCCGCCGCGCCCTGTCGGCCAGCCTCCTCAAATTTGTACGTCCAGCGACCATAATAGGTCATGGACTCCCCGTTGAAGAGGTCCGGGGCCTGTGTTGCGAAGCCTGGATCATTGACCAGAATCACAACAGTCTTGCCCTCGACATCGAGTCCCTCATAATCGTTCCAGTCATATTCCGGGGCCACTACGCCGTAACCGACAAAGACGAGTTCGCTGTCCCGGACAGCGATGCTTTCATCAAGCCGCTTGGTCCAGAAGACGGCATTAGTACTCTGATCGGCTGTCACCAACGCTTCATCGCCATTGCTGATCATCATCATACTGTCCGGAGAAACTGTGCTTTCGGTCAGCTCTACAGTTTGTAGCCAGGTGCCGTTTTCGCCCATGGGTTCCAGCCCCGCCGCTGTCATTTCAGTGATGATATAGTCGATGGTCTTCTGACCGCCTTCAGAGCCGGGTGCGCGGCCCATGAACGCATCTGACGACATTGTCTCAATACGACGGCCCAGGTCAGTGACGGAAATCAAGGCCGACGAATCGATAGCTGGTTCAACGGGTTCTTCCGCTTTGGGTGCGCAGGCTGTGAATATAAATGCAGCGCAAGTGCTCGCCATGAGGGTAATTTTAGTCATTGGAGGTCTCCCATTCATCTTGACTCAGTTGCTAACGACGCTGGAACGATTATCAAGCCCGCAAAACCATGAAAGGGAAGACGACGGCATGAAACTCAACAGCAAAATCATGAAGCAGTGGGCCATTCTGGGAGGCGCAGCCGTTGCGCTCGCATCCTGCACACCCGTTTCCGATGGGCCATCGTCAATGATGACGGAGGTAACAATCGAAACAATGATCCTCGACGCAGCTCGTTCAGGGACGCAGGGCTATGACATTGTTGAAGGCTTGACGACAGAAATTGGGCAACGCCTCGCTGGCACGGAAGCCGAAGCGCGGGCGCGTGACTGGACCGTCGTTAAGTTCAAGGAGATCGGATTGCAGAATGTTCGTATCGAGCCTTTCACCATCTCTGGCTGGGAACGCGGTGTCGAAACAGCGACGATTATTAGTCCATTTCCGCAAGAGATGGTGCTCACCACGCTCGGGGGCTCCGTCGCAACACCGGTCGGCGGTGTGACCGCTGAAATCGCTTATTTCCCAACCTTTGAAGACCTTGAGAGCGCGCCAATGGATAGTCTTGATGGAAAAATCGTCTTTATTTCCGGACGAATGAAGAAGGCTCCGAATGGCGCAGGCTATGGCCCAGCTAATCGGAAGCGCCGGTCTGGTGCATCCGAGTCTGCTAAAAGGGGTGCTTCGGCCGTTGTCATTCGTTCCGTGGGTACGGACTCACACCGGTTCCCGCATACTGGACAGATGCGGTACGCCGATGATCTGCCGAAAATTCCAATTGCCGCTTTGTCAGCCCCTGACGCCGATCAGCTGGAGCGGATTTTGGAGAGAGGTGAGACCGTGACGATGGCCCTTAATGTTCAACCCCGCGCCGTTGGCGATCGACCGTCCGGCAATGTCATTGGCGAGATTGTTGGTACAGAACGACCAGAAGAAATCGTGCTTCTTAGCGGTCATCTCGATAGTTGGGATCTTGGGACTGGCGCGATTGACGATGGAGCTGGGATCGGCATCAGCGCTGGTGCAGCCCAAGTCCTGATTGAAGCAGGGCTGAAGCCGAAACGAACCATTCGCATCGTGGCTTACGGCGCTGAGGAAGTCGGACTGCTCGGCGCCTTCGCCTATCGCGATCAGCATAAGGACGACCTTGCTAATCATGTCCTTGCGACCGAGTCCGATTTTGGCTCCAAGCCCGCCTATGAAGTCCAGCTCGGTGTGACTGAAGGCGCTGATGTCATTCAGGCCGTTGCCGCTATGCTTGGCCTACCCATGAGCAGCCAACCGACCAATGGCGGGCCAGACATTGGTCCGATAGCGGCGCTCGGTGTCCCAACCATGCGGTTCCAGCAAGACGGCACTGATTATTTTGATCTCCACCATACACCCGACGATACACTCGACAAGATCGACCCAGATGACATTGCCGAGAATGTTGCTGCGTTTGCTCTCATGGCCTGGCTTGCTGCCAATGCTGAGACTGACTTTCGCACCGACGAACCACAGGCAGGAAACTAGGCGATGGCGCTTCCCGATATTCTGAAGAAAACCCGGATCCCCGTCATTGGGGCTCCGCTCTTCATCGTCTCAGGCCCCGAACTCGTCATTGCCCAGTGCAAAGCGGGTATTGTCGGCAGCTTTCCAGCACTCAATGCCCGCCCGGCAGAGATGTTGGAAAAGTGGATCGTGCGGATCAAGCTGGAGCTGGACCAGTATCAGCATGACAATCCGGATGCAGTTGTCGCACCCTATGCGGTCAATCAGATCTGCCATCCATCTAATGACCGTTTGCAGCACGACATGGAAATCTGCGTGAAGCATGAAGTGCCGATAATTATCACCTCGCTTCAAGCCAATCAGCAGGTCTATGACGCGGCCCATTCCTATGGCGGGATCATTCTGCATGACGTGACCAATATTCGTTATACGCAGAAGGCGCTTTCCATGGGCGCAGACGGAATTATTGCTGTCTGCAATGGAGCTGGCGGTCACGCGGGAGCGCTGTCGCCATTCGCGCTGATCCCGGAAATCGGCGAATTTTTCGACGGGCCGATCCTCGCATCAGGATCAATCAGCACGGGCGGCTCGGTAGCTGGCGCGATTGGTATTGGGGCGGATATGGCCTATATCGGCACGCGATTCATCGCGACGGAAGAAGCGAACGCAACACCGGATTATAAGCAGGAAATCATCAACAGTACGAGCGGAGATATCGTCTATTCCTCTTTGTTCACCGGAGTGCACGGTAACTATCTGCGTGGATCCATCGAGAAAGCTGGAATGGATCCGGACAATCTGCCAGGGGCTGACAAGACGTCGATGAATTTTGGCTCTGGTGGAAACACAGACAAGAAAGCCTGGAAAGATATCTGGGGCGCGGGGCAGGGCGTCGGACAGATCAAGAGTGCCCCTCCGGTCGCGACTGTCGTCGATCAAATGGAGCAAGAATTCGGCGATGCCATTACGCGCTTGGTGAACCTCAGTTAAACATTCGAGCCAGATTATTCGGCTTAGGGTCAGGACTCATTATGTCCACTAGATTATGATAGCTGCGAGTGTGATTGGCGGCCATGAAGATGCCGGCTCTCTTGTCATATCGGGTGTGGGCGCGTCTCCAATCCTTGAACTTGGCCAACATATTTTCGACCTTGTGGCGTTGTTTTTATTGCGTTTTATAGACTCAGCCTGCATCATAGACTTTGTCGGCCAGTCCTTGCTGACCAGGCTGTGAGTTTGAGAGCAGATAGCGCGCCGCCGGGACATTGTGAGCCTGACCACCTCATGGGGGCATGTCAGCATACAGACGCTGAAGAACAGGATCCTGTTGGAAAATTACTTATTACCTGGCGACTTGGAACGCCAGATCGAACGCTTCGTGAAGCATTAAAATTATGAGCGTTATCATGAGAGCCTGAACAATGTGACGCCCGCAGATGTTTACTTAGGACGCGTTCAATCCATTTTACACCGCAGAGAAAGAAAGGATCAAGAAGAAACCAATCGAACATCGACGCTTGCAATACCGCAAAGTGTCGCTTCAATATCAATCAAAGAGGTGAACAAAATTTCTCTTAACCTGGCTCATAATCTGAGACATTTTATATGAAGACGGACAATCGCAACGCCATAATAGGCTTTTCATTGCTGTTTTGTTGTGGGTAGCCGGTGCGTTATAGATCGGTGACTGAGACCGGGGCTATGCCCGTGATTCCGTCTCGAAAAAAGGCGCGCCAGCCAAGGTAAACCGAGATGGCCATGTATAAGAAATGTAATGTATAAGGAACGTAAGTATCATCGAACGGGTCTTTGGTTATCTCAAACAAGTCCAGTGGGCGTTGGCGCGATATGACAAGCCTGGTCAAAACCATAGGGGCTTCGTCAAACTCGCCGCTATCGAAATCTGGCCCAAATTATTAATGCCTCAATACGATTTAGTTGTTTGCAAAGGTGATATGCATCCGCTACGGGTTGAGGGTGAGGCCGTGTCGGGCTAGTTTTCTCTACCGGAGGCATGAATGGGACGCTGGTTATTAAGTGCCGTTATTCTGCTAATAGTCGGCATTCTCTGTAGCATTATGACGGATGAGCTGAGCATCACCGATAATAACACAGTCGAAGGCCAACAGAACCGCCGTATCGAATTCATCCTGAGCAGAGTCGAGTAGGAAAAGGATCATGGACAATATTCTTGAATTTATGGGAGCGTTTTATAACATTCCGTCGCTGATCATCATCGGGGTGATCGGGTTTCTATTAGGCTCGTTCCTCATGCCCTACAAGAAGGTCGCAGGCGATCTTTCGATAGAGGGTGAGGGTGCCTTGCGGGCCGAAGCCGATAGTCTGCGGGCACGTGTTCAGGATCTTGAGAGCCGCGTGGCGGGCCGGAATCAGGTAATCTCTGACCTCAAAACAAAACTTGCGGCTAGTGCAGAGGTCCCCAAAGGCGACACTGACAAAACAAGCGATGCAAATGACACCTATGCGCTGGAATGGCAGAACCGCTATCTCGCGGCGCGTGTGAAATATCTTGATAACCGCCTAGCGGAATTAGGCGAGCCGGATAGTACTAAGAGAGCCAAATCGGTGGCCGCGAAAAAAGCGCCCATAAAGGCGAAGGCAGCGGCCAAAACGAAAGCTGTTGCCAAGAGAAGAAAAGAAGTGACTGACGAAAAGACGCCCCGTGCTATCGGGACAATTATCAAAGAAACCTTGCTCCAAGACTCGACCAATGAGGAAGTCCTCGCTGCTGTCCAGTTTGAGAAGCCGGAAGCCAAAACTTCTACGGCTACGGTCAGCTGGTATCGCAATCAGATGCGCAAAGCCGGTGAACCTGTAAAGACTTCCCATGAGGTTAAAAGGGCCCGTAAAGAAGCCGCCAACAAGAAAGCTCCGGCGAAAAAAGCACCCGTAAAGGCGAAGGCAGCGGCCAAAACGAAAGCTGTTGCCAAGAGAAGAAAAGAAGTGACTGACGAAAAGACGCCCCGTGCTATCGGGACAATTATCAAAGAAACCTTGCTCCAAGACTCGACCAATGAGGAAGTCCTCGCTGCTGTCCAGTTTGAGAAGCCGGAAGCCAAAACTTCTACGGCTACGGTCAGCTGGTATCGCAATCAGATGCGCAAAGCCGGTGAACCTGTAAAGACTTCCCATGAGGTTAAAAGGGCCCGCAAAGAAGCCACCAAGAAAGCTCCGACGAAAAAAGCACCCGTAAAGGCGAAGGCAGCGGCCAAAACGAAAGCTGTTGCCAAGAGAAGAAAAGAAGTGACTGACGAAAAGACGCCCCGTGCTATCGGGACAATTATCAAAGAAGCCTTGCTCCAAGACTCGACCAATGAGGAAGTCCTCGCTGCTGTCCAGTTTGAGAAGCCGGAAGCCAAAACTTCTACGGCTACGGTCAGCTGGTATCGCAATCAGATGCGCAAAGCCGGTGAACCTGTAAAGACTTCCCATGAGGTCAAAAGGGCCCGCAAAGAAGCCACCAAGAAAGCTCCGGCGAAAAAAGCGCCATAAAGGCGAAGGCAAGCGGCCAAAAAAGGAAGGTTGCAGCGTCGAGTAAGGAAGACGCCGCGTTTGAGCGTTACTATGCCAAGGTGAAGGCTTATGGTGCCCGCGCCTCTCGCACCATTGTTCAGAACGTCGTCAAATGTTGCGGTGTGTCATTGAAGTCGCGTGACAGCAACTAGTTACCTGTTCAGATAAATCGAAATTGCGGATGCTTGCCAATGGCTTTGTAACCAAAAAGCTGGGTCTCAAGGATAGGCAAATGAAGGATCAACGCCTGAAATCGCAAGTGACATTGGCATTCTATTATCTGGTTGCGAAAAACCAAGAAGCTGAGCCTATTTAAGTAACGATCCGCGCCAAAGCGCCTCAACATATTCGGAGAAGCCCTTCACCCTAGCGGGTTTTTTTGATTCTTTCGAATGATTGGTCCCTGGTCATGAGTGTTCCGTCATGTTTGCAGCATGAATATTTATCCAAAACCGGCGGCACAACTATCCGATGACAGGAACGTCTGTGCCCGCAGGAACAGCGGACAGTTACCGGTAATGCCGGATGACGATCGCTGATTCTGGCTATGCGGGACTGCGCCGAGGCAAATTGTACATTCCCTCATTGAGGTCAAAAGCGCCGAACCAACTTGGAGGCCTCTAAGAACCGTACATTTTGTGGTATGATCTGATTTACTGGTTGTGGGAGGATTTTATGATGCACGCGCCTGGATTGTTTGACTTGTCGGATCATCTTGCTCGCTTATCGGCGACAGGTGATCCGCTTGAAGCGCTAGAGCGTCATGTGGACTTTGAGGCTTTCCGAACTGTTCTGATGGAAGCCCTCGGTTATGGTGTTCGCGCCAAGGGCGGTCGGCCACCCTATGATCCGGTCACGATGTTCAAGGTGCTTGTTCTGGCGTCGATGCACAATCTGAGTGATGAAGGGATGGAATTTCTGATCCGGGATCGTTTAAGTTGGTTGCGGTTTCTGAGGTTTGAGATCGGTGAACCGACCCCGGACCAAAAGACGATTTGGCTGTTGCGTGAAAAGCTGACCCAGTCTGGTGCTTTCAAATCTCTGTTTGCCGCTTTTGAAGAGCAACTCTGCAAGCGCGGCTACAAACCCACGGGAGGTCAGATCGTGGATGCCACTTTGGTGTCAGCGCCGCGCCAACGGATGAGGAAAGAAGAGAAAGAGCGGGCCAGGGCGGGTGAAAGCGCGTCCGCTATCTGGCGCGGGCGATCCTGCCAGGGCCGCACAGAAAGACACCGACGCACGAGCGGTGGTCAGCTATTCCAGGGCGCGAAAGACCGCAGAAGGGGAACAGGACGCAGGCCTTGTCGACATTTCCATCCCTCACTTTGGGTACAAGAACCACATCAGTATTGACCGGAAATGGCGCTTTGTCCGGGGAGAGACCTGCACCCATGCGGCCCGCTATGATGGGCACGAACTGGCATCGGTTCTGGATGCCACCAACAGCTCAAAGTCTGTTTGGGCGGATACAGCTTATCGCTCAGCCAGAAACGAAGCCTGGCTGAAAGCGCAGGGCTATCGTTCAAACATCCATCGAAAGAAGCCCCGCGGTAAACCGATGGCAAAGCACATTCGGCGCGGCAATGCGACCCGCTCCTCCATCCGTGCCTGTGTTGAACATGTCTTCGGATATGAGAAAGGGCCGATGGCGATCACGATCCGCTCAATCGGCCAGGCGCTCAATCGGCTAGGCCAAGGCCGCGGGCCGGATCACCATGGCCAATCCCAGCTACAACTTCCGCTGCCTCGTTTTCCATGAGCGACGACAGCCCATAGCCTGATTCTGTTCAAAATCCGGATCCCTCCGCTTATGCGGGCCTAAATCATGCCAAAATACGCCTGTGGACACGCATTCATCACTCTATGAAGCCTGACCTGAGAGCCGACTATAAAATTCGCCTCTATACTGGCCCAAAAAACCCGTTCTTCGAGGTGTCCACTTTATTCACGCCGACTTAAGGCTGACGCGCCAATGGTTCGGGTCCAGACAGGCGAGGCAGATATATGGCCAGCATAGCAAATCTCACTATGGACGCCTCCTTAGGCGGTGTCTTCGGCCTGATCGGGACCGCGCTAGGCCGGGTCGTGGGATTTTTAGAACGTCTTCAAGCGTTTGCGCAGGAGTAGGCAAAATGGACCCATGAGTTGCAGCTATATGAAATGAATATGCGCATCAAGGCACGGGAAATGAAAGCCAAGCTGGCGCTGGTTGCTCAATCTGGAAGTTGGCGCAGACTGGAAGCCTCAATCATGGCGGATGCTACGATTGGTGGGACGTCGCGCTGGGTCATCAATACGCTACTCTTTGTTCGTCCGACCCTGACCTTATTACTCTGGCCGATAACAGTCTGGATTTTTGCAATCACTCAAAGATGGGTCGATTGTGTAAGCAATTGTCTCCTCAGCAACGACTGTAACCCTGTGGTGGTTCGGTGACCGCGCGCCGCGATCTCAGGCTAAGTCCCTGAGTCGTCTGTTGGGGGCGTGGGTTGTGGGGGTGGCTAATGGGCTGCTCGGCAGTTAAGGAAGGAGACGCTGCGGTTTGCCCTTCGCTAATTTCAAATGCGATGCCTTGTAGCGCTCGCAGGACGATGAAAACGCCGATGAAAAACATGATCAATGTATAGATGGAGCCAACGCCATAGGCGGTCAGGATCGACTTAAATCGCCCACGTTTGGACATGCATCTTGCCGACTTAGGGAGATAAATCAATAAAATCAGTGTGTAGGCGAATATAAGCCACGGGATTGATGTGAATTGACCCAGTAAGATGAAAACGAATAGGAGGAGAAACGAAAAGTATGGACATAGGCGGCGTGAACCAGATGGTCATAGAACATGGCCGTTTCGCGCCCTCGGATAAATAGGCGAAGAGCATCATGAAAAACATCGCTCATTTTAGCTTCGTATTGAGCTGATCGTTGATGACCTGTGGGTCGGTAAGACACGCGAATAAAGCTCGCTCAAACCCTGTCGGTTCAGGTTGATTGTCTGCCCATCCAACCCCGAAATGTTGAGCGATCCTCCTTCATCGATGGTGTCAGGGCTTTCGCTATCCAGAGTAGCAATGACATCAGCTTACGGGCCTGAATAAGCGCCTCTTTTCAGAGAGTGTCTTCCACCACCTCAATTTGGGCATCAATATCATCAATCGCGCGTTGCAGGGATTCAGGATCCTGCCGGTCACTTAAACCATCCCTCAGGCCGCGAAGGAAACTGTCGGCCTGTACGAAGGACTCCAACTGAGATACCGGAACCAAGTCTGATTGACGCACGAAAGACAGCAGCCGTTGATCGTAACGATCCTCTTTGCTGTTTCCGAACATCACGGAAGCGCTACGATCTTCAGAGTTTTTTCGGGCACGCCAAGTGCAACGATTTGTGTGTCCGGCAAAGTGAGTGGCTGTGTGAAAACGGTTAGTTTTTTGTGATATAGTTCCGGTGATTGAATCGGAGGTTTATTGTGAAGCGCTTTATTGAAGGCCAAGATCGAAATCAGTCCATATTATTTCCTGAAAGTCTGGACGAGTATATCGATGAAGATAATACTGTTCGCGTCATTGATGCCTACGTTGATGAACTAGATTTACTCTCAATGGGTTTCGAGCGCGTCCGGCCCAAGGCGACAGGCCGTCCCGGTTATCATCCGTCTATTTTGCTCAAGCTCTACATTTACGGCTATCTCAACTGTATCCAATCTAGCCGTAGGCTTGAACGCGAAGCGGGGCGTAATGTTGAGCTTATGTGGCTGACGGGCAAGCTTGCACCTGACTTCAAAACGATTGCTGACTTTAGAAAAGACAACGGCACCGCTATCCAATCAACCTGTTCTCAATTTGTGACTCTTTGCCGTGACGTTGGTCTGTTCGCGCGCACAATGGTTGCGATTGATGGAGCCAAGTTCAAGGCCGTGAACGCGAGAGAAAAGAACTTCACACGCGGCAAGCTCACGCGGCGCATCGGCCAGATTGAGCATTCTATAGAGAAATACCTTCATGCACTGGACGCGACGGATTTACAGGAAGGCGAGGCCGCTGAGGCCAAGACTGAACGCCTCAAGGAAAAGATTACGTCAATGCGTGAGAAGATGGCTGAGCTTCAACAGTTGAAAGATGATCTCGCCGCGTCTTCTAAGAAACAAGTATCCTTAACTGACCCGGACTCAGTGGCTATGGCGACCAGCACAAAGGCTGGTATGGTGGGGTATAACGTACAGACGGTTGTCGATACCGAGCACCATCTCATTGTCGCGCATGAGGTAACAAACACTGTCTCTGACAAAGTGCAGCTCACAAAGATGACGAAACAAGGCCAAGCCGCCATTGGACGAAAAGACATTACAGTCTTTGCAGATCGTGGCTACTTCAGCGGTGCAGAAATTATGGCGACTGAGAAACTGGGCGCTACAACATACGTGCCCAAGCCTTACACATCTGGCTCTAAAGCCGCGGGCCGCTTTGGCAAACATGACTTCCTCTATCAGCCCGAAGACAATAGTTACCAATGCCCAGGTGGTCAGAAGATGACCTATCGCTTCATGTCAGTTGAACAGGGCAAGGACATGCAAGTTTACTGGCCGGACGAATGCGCGGCCTGTCCCGTCAAAGCCAAATGCACGACGGGGAAACAACGGCGGATCAAACGCTGGGTCAATGAGGACATCATCGACGCTATGTTGACGCGATTGAATGACCTCCCGGAAGCCATGGCCATCCGAAGGGCGACGGTCGAGCATCCGTTCGGGACGCTGAAGTCATGGATGGGTGCCACGCACTTCCTGACCAAACGCCTCAAAAACGTCAAAACAGAGATGAGTCTATCGGTTCTAGCTTATAATATCCGCCGGATGATCAGCATGTTCGGAGTGAAGAAACTAATCCGGGTGATCCAAGCCTAAGGGGAAAGCTTGTCCTAAATTAAATCCACTGAAATCGACGCATTGCCCAGGCTGTTTTCACACAGCCACGTGATATAACCGAACAGAAGTAGCGACGTCGCGAGAAACAGACGCATGGGCGAGGTCCATTTCTGGCGCGCACCATCCGCATATGCGCGAGACATCTGACCGGATTGAGAATCAAACTGTACAAAACTGTACAGGCTGCATCAAATCCGGCCTTCGAAGGCAGTCAGACTCTGAAACAGTTCCACACTTAGTGACCAGACTGAGCGATGGTAATTATCATTCTTGTTGCCGCAAGCGTAACAAAACAGACCGCTCATGGGTTCTTCTCAGGAGAAACAGGTCAGCGACTGGTTTTCATTCGGGACACATCATCTTCGTCGAGCAAACCCGATTGATCGCGTGCGCCCATTTCGCGGAATAAGCTTTCTTCTTCAGTCCCCATAATGTGTCCTATTATGCCATGCTCATCGACTATGTGAAGCGCTTGGCTTCGGGTTGCACGCGGGATAAAGCTGTTTAAGACACGTTCATGTTTAAAAACAAGATTGTCGCCGTCACAGGCGCATCAGGCGGCATTGGCCGCGCGATAGGTGAAATGTTCGCAGGTCAGGGCGCGAAAGTAGCGCTCTCCGATCTGTCGCCTCCAGTAAAGGCTGCCGAGGCGTCCGGCAGCAAAGCCTATATTTGCGATGTGTCGTCCGAAACATCGGTTGTTGATTTCATCAATCAGGCTGAGGTTGACCTAGGTGCCATCGATATTTTTATATCCAATGCCGGCATTAGTGAAAGCAATGGCCCGCACGTCGCAGGCGGATCCAATGAAAGCTGGGAGTCCAGCTGGCAGGTCAACGTGATGGGAAATGTTTACGCCGCCCGCCGCCTTGTGCCGGGCTGGCTGGAACGGGGCGAGGGACGGTTTGTCATCACAGCGTCAGCGGCGGGCCTGCTCAACCAGGTCGGCTTCGCCAGCTATAGTGCGACCAAGCACGCCGCAGTCTCTTTCGCTGAAAGTATCTCTATCGAACATGGCGATGCAGGGATCAACAGCCATTGTATTTGCCCGCAATATGTCCGGACCAATATGACAGCGGGTGTGAATTTCTCTGGCCAGCGGGAACAATTACTCGACCCGTTCGACGTGGCTGAGGCATTGCGCCAGGCTATCGCGGATGAAAAGTTCCTGGTGCTGCCGCACCCTGTTGCCGGTGAATATTATGCTTTCCGTGCGGCCGACCCTGACGCCTGGCTGGATGGCATGCGCAAGATGCTGGCCAAACTCAAAGCCACCAAATCCTACATTTTCAAGGACACCTGATGATTATGGCGCGTTTCAATCTGACAGGAAAAATCGCTCTTGTGGCAGGGGCGTCCCGCGGTATTGGCGAAGCTATTGCGCATGGTCTGGCCGAACATGGGGCGCATGTCGTCTGTACGTCCCGTAAACCGGAAGCCTGCACCAAGGTGGCTGATGACATCAAGGCAAAAGGCGGAAGCGCTAGCTTTGCCAAATTGCATCTGGGTGATCTGTCCCATCATGACAAAGTTCTGGAACAGATCCAAAGCGAGTATGGTCGCCTCGATATTCTTATCAATAACGGCGCTACCAATCCGCATTATGGTCCAGTACACGACTGTACCGAAGAGGCCTATGACAAGACCTTTGCGGTCAATACGCGCGGGCCCTATTTCCTGACCTCCAAAGCCTATCCCATGCTCAAGCGGGATGGTGGCGGATCGGTGGTCAATGTCGCGTCTATTGACGGATTACAGCCCGCACCGATGCGCGTGGTGTACGCCATGACGAAAGCGGCCTTGATCACCATGACGCAGGGCATGGCCAAGGAATATTCTGACGACAAAAAGGGTGAAGGCATTCGCGTGAATGCCCTCCTGCCCGGACCTGTTGATACACGTTTGGCGTCTGCCCTGAAAAATGCACCGAATGTGCAGCAATATCTGGACGCGACTATGGCGATCAAACGTTTCGCCCAGCCCGAAGAAATGGTGGGGGCCGTCCTGTTCATGGTCTCGGACGAAGCGAGCTTTTATACAGGTCAATGCACGGTTGTTGACGGCGGAGCGACGCTCTGATGGCCGGCGAGAACGCCACAATCGAAGTCCGTAAAGGTGAAGGTCTCGACATTGACGCGGTGGATGCGGTTCTAAAGGTCAATGTCGATGGGCTCTCCGGGACGCCGACTGTTACGCAATATCCGTCGGGCAATTCCAATCTGACTTACGCGATCGATTATCCGTTTCGTCGCCTTGTTCTGCGCCGACCGCCCTTCGGACCGTTACCGAAAGCGGGGCATAATATGTTCCGCGAATACAGAATCATGCGCGATTTGAAGCCCGGCTTCGACCAAGTGCCGCAAACGGTATTCTACACGGATGATGAGAGCATAATCGGCCGGGAATTCTATGTCATGAATCGGGTTGATGGCCCGCTCATCCACAAGACCATTCCGGCTGAGTGGAACTGGTCCGCTGGCGATATGGCGCAACTGGGCGAAAACTTCATTTCGACACTGGCAAAACTTCACACACTGGATTGGAAAGCACTTGGCCTTGAAGATTTCGGACGCCCTGAAGGCTATGTCGAGCGCCAGATTACAGGCTGGAACAGACGGTGGGACAAAGCCTGGACCGACGGCATCACGCGCTTCGACGATGTCCAAAAATGGCTGGAAGACAATATGCCTGCCGAGTCTGGCAATGTCGGGGTGCTTCATGGTGACTATCGCGTGGATAACGCCATTTTGATGGCGAAAGACCCCCGCCAGATTGCGGCACTGCTGGATTGGGAAATCTGCGCCATTGGCGATCCGTTGATGGATCTGGGAAATACGCTGTCCTACTGGATCGAGGCTACTGACCCTGCGCCCATGCATATGATGATCCGGCAACCTTCTGCAGCACTCGGGATGCCGAGCCGCCGCGAATTTGCGGACCGCTATAGCGAGAAGACGGGCTATGATGTGTCCGACATCCACTATTATTTTGTCTATGGCATCTGGCGTCTCGCCGTCATCATTCAGCAAATTCATGCAAGATATGTCCGCGGTCAAACACAGGATGAACGCTTTGCGGTTATGGACAAGTCCGTTGAAACACTGGGCAGCCTGGCTCGATACAAGATTAATAGCGGAACACTTTAGGAGATTTTCATGAGCGATAATATGTGTCTCGGCGTAACCGAGCGCCTCAAGCCGATACTGTCCGAAGTTCGGGACATGGTTCAGAACGATGTTTTGCCGATTGAAGACAAATGGCATCACGAGACGGAAATGGCGGCTGATCGCTGGGCGCATACGCCGTGGCAGTTGGAAACACTGGAAGCACTCAAAACAAAGGCGAGGTCCAAGGGGCTCTGGAACTTCTGGTTGACCAAGACAGGATTGACCGCATCCAACAAAGGCTATGGCCTGACGACGGTCGAATATGCCCATCTGGCCGAACAAATGGGCTGGACACATCTTGCGCCGGAAGTTTTCAACTGTTCTGCGCCGGATACCGGTAATATGGAAGTGTTCGAGAAATACGGTACGAAAGAGCATAAAGAAAAGTGGCTGAACCCCATGCTAGACGGTAAAATCCGCTCGGCCTATCTGATGACAGAACCGGATGTCGCCTCCTCTGACGCAACCAATCTTGAGTTCAGCGCCGTCAAGGATGGCGACGAATGGGTTCTAAATGGTGAAAAATACTGGTCATCCGGTGCGGGGGATCCGCGCACGAAAGTGTATATCCTGATGGCGCGCACTGAGCCCAAGGGTGATGATCTATCGCGTCGGCACAAACAGCATTCCATGTTTGTTGTTCCGGCTGACTTGCCAGGGATTACCAAACTACGCGCGATGACGATCTTTGGTGTTGACGATGCACCGCACGGTCATCTGCATATGAAATTTGAGAATGTCAGTATTCCGTCCGACGCGCTGCTGATCGGTGAGGGGCGGGGTTTCGAAGTGTCTCAGGGTCGTCTTGGCCCTGGCCGTATTCACCACTGTATGCGGGCCATCGGCCAGGCCGAACGCGCCCTAGAGCTATTATGCGAACGTGCCACTTCGCGTGAAGCGTTTGAACGTCCGCTGGCTAAACTGGGCGCGAATTATGATATCATCGCCGATTGCCGCATTGGAATCGAACAGGCGCGTTTGCTCTGCCTGAAAGCCGCGTCCATGATGGATACGGGCGATCACCGGGCTGCAGCGCCCTACATCTCCATGATCAAGGTGGCGGCCCCGCAGGTCGCGCTCAAGGTGATTGACGAAGCCATGCAAATGCATGGCGGTGTCGGGATCAGTCAGGACACGCCGCTGGCAAGCATGTTCATACAGATGCGGGCTTTGCGATATGCTGATGGACCGGATGCAGTTCACCGGATGCAAGTCGCCCGCAAGGAACTGCGTGGGTACACAAATCAGCAGGCCTGATCGACCTCATTCACATTGATCATTAAACGCCGCTTTCGGGCGGCGTTTTCCGAGTTATTTTAGAGGTCCCGATGCCGTCATTTGATATCGTGAGTTAAGTTGATCTGTTCGAGGTTACCAATCCCGTTCAGAATGTGATGCGGGAAGTGGGAACCCGGTACGACTTCAAGGGCAGTAAGAGCACGGTTGAAGTCGTCGACGGCGGCATCAAGATCTTTGCCGATGATGATCTCAAGCTGACGCAGATGTATGAGCTGATCCAGATCATCTCAGCAACAGCTGGATTATCAGAAGGTTGACCCGGCGGCCGGCGCGAGCGTGCGCCAGACGATTGCCGTCAAGGAAGGCATTGACCGTGATATGAAACGTAAAATCGTTAAGAAAATCAAAGAATAAAAGTTGAAAGGTCAAGTCGTTATAAAAAGCGAGGAACTCCGCGTAACCGGGAAAAAGCGCGATGACCTTCAAGCAGCGATCCAGTTTGTAAAAGACCTTGCCCTGAAACAATCCGTTCAATTCAAGAATTTCAGAGACTAAGGATCAGCGGTTTCAAGCGAGCGTAGTTTCTTGGTCAGATAATGGGGCGTATGCCTGCCCAACCGGTCGATCCTTTAGCGTTGCAACCAGCGTGTATCCGGCCTTTTCATAAAAGGGTTTAGGTTTAGCCTACCAGCTTGTCATCTCAACGAAGGCATTCAGGTAACTCAGCTCGATGGCCCGCTCTTCTGCCGCTATGATGATCTGCTGGCCGATACCCGACCCCTGACATTCCTCTGAAAGCCAGAGCAATTCAATGTGCAGCGTATTCCAGTTGAACGTCGCGCGCAGACCGATCACCTTTAACGTCACCAGCTTTATTATGTGCCATGACAAAAACCGAACTTCCACACTCCCGGGTTCCAGATCCGAGGTGGGGACATGATTGAATGTTCTTATCCCCTCGCTCAGTACTTTGGCACCCGCACCGTCCGGTGACGTGGTGAGCTCCATCCTCATGATGGAGTCATGATCAACTTAGCGGCTCCAAATGACCTTGCCGTTAACCATTGTCATGACGGGTTCGGCATCCATCGGCTCTACGGATGGGTCGAGCATGTCTTTGTCGAAGACTGAGAAATCAGCATGCTTACCCACTTCGATTGAACCGACCTTGTCTTCTTCGAAAGCGGCATAAGCCGGCCACAGAGTGAACATTTTCAGCGCTTCCTGTGGTGTGACCCGTTGATCAAGCCCCCAGTTTTCATTAGAGTAACCCTGCAGATCGATCCGTTGTATAGCGGCATGGAGTTCGATCCGAGGATCACCAACCTCAACGGGCGCATCCGATCCACCTGCGATCATCACGTCGGTATCAATCAAGGCGCGCCACGCATAGGCGCCCGCAAGGCGATCGGTTCCGAGACGGTCGACAGCGAAGTGAAGATCGCCGATCGCATGGCTGGGCTGCATCGACGGAATGACCCCGAGCGCCTTGAACCGGGGAATGTCGGTGACATCGAGGATCTGGCTGTGCTCAATCCGCCAGCGGGGCTCGGATACAGCCCACTCGCCAAGCGGGACCGATGCGAAGGCTTCCTCATACCAGTCCAGAACGGCCTTATTTGCCTTGTCACCAATGGCGTGGGTATTGACCTGAATACCGTTTCGAAGAGCGGATTTGAAGATGGGAAGGGCGCGTTCTTTTTTAAGTATTATCAGCCCTGAATTGCCAAGATCGTCTGAATAGGGTTCGAGAAGAGCAGCGCCTCGCGATCCCAGTGCGCCGTCAGCGTAGAGTTTAATTGCTCGTGTTGTCACGAGGTCTGATTCTGCCGACATATCGCCGCGCATTTCAGAAACTTTTTCCCCGGCTCGACTTTCTGGAACACCGATAGAATTATAAACGCGAATCCCGATCGTCCCGTCAGTCGACAGGCGGTTGATAATGTTGATATTTTCCGGTTCGACGCTCATCGAATGAATGTTGGTCCAGCCGCGCGACGCATAGACGTCTGATCCCAACTGGAAAGCTTTCTCACGGGCTTCCGTGTCCATCCGAGGGATAAGGTTGGCGACAAGATTCTGAGCATTATCGATCAGCATGCCGGTGGGCTCACCATCGACGTCGAGATTGATGGCTCCGCCAAACGGCGCTTCGGTCGTTCCATCTATATTCGAGCGCATCAATGCGAGACTGTTTGCAACCGAGGCATGACCATCAGCGCGTTGCAGAATGACAGGATGCTGATCCGTCACGGCGTCAAGGTCTGCGCGGTTGGGGAAGCGGCCTTCCGGCCAATGCGTTTCGATCCAGCCATAGCCATATATGATTTCGCCGAAGGGTGTGTCGTTTGCTGCCGTTCGGACTAGATCCTGAAGTTCAAGAACAGAAGTCACGCCGGACAGATCAAGTTCCATCTCGCGCTTACCGATTCCGATTAGATGAGCATGCGCGTCCGTCAGGCCTGGGTATAGAGCATAGCCATTCAGCGCGTAAGCCGCCGCGCCATCGGGGCACCAGTCGCCTTCATCTACACCGACAAAGGTGATTTTACTGTCTACGATAGCGACGGCTTCAGCCATCGGCTGCGCGTCATTGGCGGTGTAGATCGTCCCGCCACTGAAACACCAGCCGTCTACAGATGCTGTTTCAGCATTGGCGGGCACTATTGCTTGTCCGCAGGCCGTGAGAGCAATGAGAGATGAGGTTGCAAAAATAGATTTTATCATACCGTATGCTAGCGGCATTTGCTGGAGATGTCAGCCAGGTAAGGGACGAATCTCCAAGGTCAAGCTGCAGACGCAATTCCGCCGAATTCGTCGAAATTAAATGACTCTCACCAGAAAGTGGTAGGAAGTGGGGGCGTGGATCAGTTTTTAAATTATCGTTTGGAGCACGATGATGAGTAACGTCTATTGGGTTCAGATTAGGATGTTCATATATTTCTCATAATATGCATTATGCGCTTAATCTGTTGCAATGGCCAATACCTTCAATTGACTTGCGTTAGATCATACCTCAAGATGATCCCGGGCAGTATAATTTATTAAGATTGCTCGCAGGATATTTTATTCAATGACAGCTTCTCAAATTCTACATCCGAGTCTCACCGAGAATAAAACCGCCTATCGTAAGGCTTTCGCGGCGGCACAGCCATTCAAGCATGTCGACATTCCCAACTTCTTTGATGACGGACTTGTTACGCGCATACTGAAGCAGTTTCCGTCTCCGCCCAAAGAGGGGATGACGACAGAGTTCGGAATCAAGCAGCGCAAGTATGCTTGTCACGACGTTTGTGGCATAGGGCCGGCTTTTCGTGAAATTGATGAATATATACGCGGTGAGGGTTTCCAAGCCTTGATGCGCGACCTGACCGGGATTGAAGGGCTTCTTTACGATCCAGAATATCACGGCGCAGGGACTCACGAAAACCTGGGCGGTCAGAGCATGGACCCCCACATAGATTTCAATCTGCATCGTAACACAGGCTATCACCGTCGCATTAACGCTATCATCTACCTTAATGAGGAGTGGGAAGAGGAATGGGGCGGTTCCTTGCAACTCCATAAGAATCCCTGGGAGCCTGAGACGGATGAAATTAAGACCTTCCTGCCCCTCAAAAACCGCTGTATTTTGTTCGAGACAAACGAGTATTCCTGGCATGGTTTCGAACAGATCCGCCATCCGACTAATCCGAATATCTCTCGCAAGAGCTTCACGATCTATATGTATACGAAAGATCGTCCTATCGAGGAAACCGGCGACAGGCACAGCACGATCTATGTGCCGCGCCCACTTCCATCACGAATGGTTCCGGGTTACACGCTCGACAAGGCGGATATTGGTGAGTTGAAGGATAATTTTGCCAAGCGCGATTCCATGATCAAATTCATGTATAGGCGCGAGAAAAAGCAAAACAATGTTTTGACTTCGCTGAAAGCCTATCGTGAGAATTTCCGCATCCCGGTTGAAGATTTCGTGCGTCAAATTGGAGCTGTTTCAGGTGTGTACGGTAATTTCGGCGTTGGCAAGACCATGACAGGCCGATTTCAGGTCAACCGGCCTGTCGAAGGTATTACTTATCACTTTGCAGTTCCGGCTTTCATCGACTCACAGGAAATAACTATTCTGCTCGACGGTAAATTGGTAGATATCGTTGATACCGCTTCAGCGGTTGAAAACAAACAGAGTATCATGAAAGGGCGTATACCTCATCCCATGGATCGGAATCAGTATGTTGATCTCGAAATACGGTTTTCAAAGTCAAAATCACCCCTTGAAGCCGGTATCAGCATGGATAAGCGTGAAGTGGGAGCCTATCTCCGGCGACTCATCTTCGAATAGAGCTACAGGCTTGTGCCCTGCCCCTGTGAGGTGGTCCACCAGTTAATTTAGCGTCTGCAATTACGACCGCCCTGCCGGCAGAGTCAGGCTCGCCAGGGACGTCATTTTCTCAAACGAACCGGTGATCTGCGTCTTGAATTCAAATTGTACCTGAGGCCAAATTTGAATGTCACGAAAACGTATCAACACCCTTGGTGGTTTTGGCAACACAGTCACGAGCAAGTTTCTGGGCCGCAGAGATATCGGCAAACGTCATTTCCCTTGCTACAAATCTCTCTAATTCCAAGCGCATCTCCATGCCCGGGTAATGCTGAATTGGACACGGCAATCGCATCCGACCAGCGCCAGGGCTCTGGCGTTGACAGACATCGAGTCAGGGTCGATTACCCTTGTCAGTATCATTGCAACGCTCATTCACCCCATCGGGTCGAGCCAGTTCTATTCAGAATTGACCGAAGCCTTCAATTCCCTTCGGAAGGATCGATTGAACCAGCTTGAAGCGCTCGCCAAATCTATCCCTGACGGGATTACTGTCACATGCGAAGTCATGGACGAACGTTCCTATGTTGAAGCGATCAAGCGGGTGCTGCTTTATTAACATGATCTGGTCGTTGCCAATGCCACTCAAAGCGGGCGCAGCGGTAATCGTCTATTCGTCAGCGAAGACATTCAACTCCTGCGCAAATGCCCCTGCCCGGTTTTACTGCTCAAAAGAGCGAAAAACGACCCTCTCAAACGAGTTCTGGCAACAGTGACTTTGAGTATTTTGATACGCCTGAGATTGAACAGATAGAGCCGACCCTCAATGATGAAATCCTGGAGACCACTGTGACCATCGCAGACGAGGCGCGCGGGCAGCTTGATGTCATCAAAATGTCTTTGAAATTCCCGGAGAAGGCATTGTATCGGCTGGATTGATCCCGGTGAGTATCAATTCCTACCCGGAATATGCGAAAATCTGTGCAAATAACACCAGTAGCAAGGTCGATCTGCAAATGAAGCGATCCAGACATCGCCTCGGCGCGTCAGCTTTTGAGGCTGCGAATATCGAAACACATATCGTACATGGTCGCGCCAGAGCGACGATCCCGGAGATGGCAGAAAAGCTGAATTCAGATCTGATCGTTATGGGAACGGTTGGCCGGGTCGGTGCGCTAGGGTTGCTTCTGGGCAATACAGCCGAGACCATCCTGAACAGCATCGATTGTTCAGTGCTGGCTCTCAAACCTCCCGGTTTTGAGACAGCGATCACGCTCGACTAAATCTGGATGATATGGTCTGAAGTCTCAATGGTAATCATGAGCTGAAGGAATGTGGGTCGGCTCTTGACTTCCGAACTCTATGCTGCGAACAAATACTGAACAAACGGTATGTAAACTGGGAATACTCTGGGTCAGCGAGCTGTGGACAGATCTAGAGACAAGTGTGCATGTGAGTCGGGGGATAAGTCAGTGGGTACAGCGCGTACGAGCGATTATATCCGCACGGAGCAACGCCGGTTCCGGCGCGCTCAGTCTGGTTAGGCGTGGCAGGCACGACAACTGCCGCAGTTCCATTATCTAAATAATTTCAAACGCTTCATAGCAAATGGTCACAAGCCTAATTTCGATTTTCTGGGCAAGGATAAGCTTGAGTTTCTGACACAGTTCGCTGCCCTGCCCCATGCGGCACAATGCGCCTATGTCCGCATGGCCAACCGCCGAGGATATGTCTTCGGTACGGACAAGTTCCGCTATGAGGAAATTGACGATCTTCCGGATCAATGGACCATACTCAGAGACACAAGATTCGTCGAAACAATCGGCGGTTCCATGTTCCGTAACTGGCTGATCAATCTCCCCAAACCTGATCTGACGCTCCTGATAGCCAACACAATGTGTGAGACACTATTCAGGAAGTCATGGAAGAAGAACAGGCTCATCGATCTGGTGACCATGCATATCGACCGATCTGACGCTTTCGTGCCTGAGTGCTTTGTCGCCTAAGGACGGCGTGAGGCATTACAATATATGCTGTTCCTCTATTTCGCGTGGATGAGGATAATCTGCAGGCGTTTATGCTGAGAGACCTGGAGCTTATCCGATTACCCGATGCGGAGGCTCGCGCCGTCAGCTTCGCGACAGTCGAAGAGGCGCGGACAGCCTATTTCTATGCTGAGGCCCTGCATGATTTCCGTCACGGGGCTGACCATGACACGCAACGACTCCTCGAAGCCGTAGAGACATGGCCAAGCCCGCTCTGTGAGCGCAGTACGGCCCATCATAGCAAATGTTGTAGAAGCTCGGTGGCCGGTCAGAACGCCGCTCTGATCCAGCACGCCCCTAGAGGCGGCGGCGCACATCTCCTTCGGCTGATGGCGCAGAACTGGCAGCAGGGTACGAAGGACAGGTTTCCAAACCTGATGCTGATTGATGATGGGCGCGTTCGCTTTGTCGAGGTCAAGACAGCCGGTGACAGTTTGCGTCGCAATCAATTGACCTGCCTGGAACAGCTCTCATTGGTGGGGTTTTCGGTTAAAATTGTTAACTTTGCCTGGGCTTTTTATCCGGACCAACCCTATGTCGTCGTCGACGTGAAAACAACCGGCGGGAAACCGGGGCTACACCGCCTGACTGAGATCGGGGCGGTCAAAATGAATGGCGGGGAGGTCGTGGATGAATTCCAAACCCTGCTCAATCCGCAGCGCTCCATCCGCCCTTCATCGCCCGGATCACAAACATCACCAATGAGATGGTGGTCGGCACACCGCTCTTCATTGACGTGGCCGAACGGTTTCGCGCATTCATGGGCGATGCCATCATCGCAGCACATAATATGAATTTCGATTATGGATTTATTTCGGCCGAATATGAGCTGATCGATCAGCGCTTCCGTCATCCCAAAATCTGGAGGCCTCTAAGAACCGTACATTTTGTGGTATGATCTGATTTACTGGTTTTGGGAGGATTTTATGATGCACGCGCCTGGATTGTTTGACTTGTCGGATCATCTTGCTCGCTTATCGGCGACAGGTGATCCGCTTGAAGCGCTGGAGCGTCATGTGGACTTTGAGGCTTTCCGAACTGTTCTGATGGAAGCCCTCGGTTATGGTGTTCGCGCCAAGGGCGGTCGGCCACCCTATGATCCGGTCACGATGTTCAAGGTGCTTGTTCTGGCGTCGATGCACAATCTGAGTGATGAAGGGATGGAATTTCTGATCCGGGATCGTTTAAGTTGGTTGCGGTTTCTGAGGTTTCAGATCGGTGAACCGACCCCGGACCAAAAGACGATTTGGCTGTTCCGTGAAAAGCTGACCCAGGAAAAGCTGACCCAGTCTGGTGCTTTCAAATCTCTGTTTGCCGCTTTTGAAGAGCAACTCTGCAAGCGCGGCTACAAACCCACGGGAGGTCAGATCGTGGATGCCACTTTGGTGTCAGCGCCGTGCCAACGGATGAGGAAAGAAGAGAAAGAGCGGGCCAGGGCGGGTGAAAGCGCGTCCGCTATCTGGCGCGGGCGATCCTGCCAGGGCCGCACAGAAAGACACCGACGCACGAGCGGTGGTCAGCTATTCCAGGGCGCGAAAGACCGCAGAAGGGGAACAGGACGCAGGCCTTGTCGACATTTCCATCCCTCACTTTGGGTACAAGAACCACATCAGTATTGACCGGAAATGGCGCTTTGTCCGGGGAGAGACCTGCACCCATGCGGCCCGCTATGATGGGCACGAACTGGCATCGGTTCTGGATGCCACCAACAGCTCAAAGTCTGTTTGGGCGGATACAGCTTATCGCTCAGCCAGAAACGAAGCCTGGCTGAAAGCGCAGGGCTATCGTTCAAATATCCATCGAAAGAAGCCCCGCGGTAAACCGATGGCAAAGCACATTCGGCGCGGCAATGCGACCCGCTCCTCCATCCGTGCCTGTGTTGAACATGTCTTCGGATATGAGAAAGGGCCGATGGCGATCACGATCCGCTCAATCGGCCAGGCGCTCAATCGGCCAGGGCCGCTGGCCGGATCACCATGGCCAAGCTAAGCTACAACTTCCGCCGCCTCGTTTTCCATGAGCGACGACAGCCCATAGCCTGATTCTGTTCAAAATCCGGATCCCCCCACTTATGCGGGCCAAAATCATGCCAAAATACGCCTGTGGACACGCATTCGTCACTCTATGAAGCCTGACCTGAGAGCCGACTATAAAATTCGCCTCTATACTGGCCCAAAAAACCCGTTCTTCGAGGTGTCCATCTTTACCTGCACGTCGATGCGGCGGCTCTATCCCGGCTACCACTCTTATTCGCTCAAGAATCTGTGCCACGATTTCTAGATTGATCTGACCAGTTATCACCGTGTGCTGTGTGATTCCCGCGCCGCCGCTGGGTTGCTCAAACTGATCAATGAAAAACGGATGATGAACGCGCATGAGGCCTAGCGACGTCTCAACCTCTGTGCGATGAGGTCTGAATGACGGTTACAGCGATGCAGACAGGCGATAATGTGCTCTCGCAAATCGAAGCGGCGCGAAGCCGCGTCGATGCCTGCCTCGCCACTCTGATCCCCTCACCCGAGACTTGGCCGCGCCAACTTCACGCGGCGCAGCGCCATGCCCTGCTCTCACCCGGAAAACGCTTTCGCCCCCTGCTGACGGTCTTCCTGGCGCGCGCCTGTGGTCTGGATCCATCGCGGCTCGCTGCGGCTATGGGCGTTGGATGTGCTGTCGAGATGGTTCACGCCGCCTCACTCATTCTGGACGATTTGCCCTGTATGGACGATGCTGATTTGCGCCGAAACCAGCCGACGACCCATATCGCCTTCGGTGAAAGCACGGCGATCCTGTCAGCGACAGCCTTGCTGAACCGCGCATTCAGCGTGATCGCGCGAAATACTGCCCTCAGTGCCGAACAGCGCGCCGAGCTGTGCGATCTTTTGTCTTACGCGGTGGGATCAACCGGATTGATCGCGGGGCAGATGGCGGACCTCGCCAATACTGGTCAGGCCAGAAAGCCTGAGATCGAACGGGTCAATCATCTTAAAACCGGGGCACTTTTCGATTTTGCGGCTGACGCCGCTGCCATTCTAGTCGTTAGCCCCGCCGCGCAACGGGCGGCACTGAAAGACTTTTCGCGCCAGGTCGGACTGGCATTTCAACTGCTAGATGACATTAAAGATATTCTACAAACTCCTGAAGAAAGTGGTAAAACATCGAGCCGTGATGAAGGAAAGACAACTCTGGTCGCCACGCATTCCATGAATGAAACAAAGGCATTACTGGAGGGCTATCTCAGCAATGCCAGATTAGCCTTGTCGAGGGCTGGAATGACTGAGACAGATACATTGCTGGCTCTACTTGACCAGCAATTCGCCTTTATGCGGAATCTCTAAGTGCAACAGTATTTCACCGGTATGTCGCATGAGACAATTCAGTTAGGATATGGCAGAATTCTTTTTGGGACCTGATGTATAGAATGGCCACGGACAACACAGAAATAGCCCTGAACCGAGGGCCGCTTTACGCAGGACTCCTCGGGACTGTCTGGCTGGCGGCTCATATCTATGCGCTTTTTTTTCACACAGTCGGCAACCCCTGGATCCTGACCTTAGTCCTGATCGCGCTTCAGCTCTGGCTCTATACGGGGCTGTTCATTATCGCCCATGACACGATGCACGGATCCTTTGCGCCGGGACATCCGCATCTGAACGCCTGGGTCGGTCGGATCATCCTGTTCTGGTATGCAGGTTTCTCTTGGTCGACGATGCGCACGGCCCATCACCAGCATCACGATACGCCCGGTACCACAGAGGATCCTGATTTCAATGCCGATAATCCGCGTAATTTCTGGCCTTGGTACCTCAAATTCTTCCTGCGCTATTCTTCTTGGCGACAAATCATCGTTCTGGGGGCAATCGGCGTGATCTATACGCTGCTGGGCGCGCACTATGTCAATCTCGTCCTAGTCTGGGCCATTCCCGCAATCCTGTCTTCCGTTCAGCTCTTCTATTTCGGGACCTACCTGCCCCACCGTCACGCAGAGGCCTTCCCGGATGAGCATCTGGCCCGAACCAATGAGTATCCGCGCTGGCTGTCGCTGCTGACCTGTTTTCATTTCGGCTATCACCATGAGCACCATCTATACCCGAATGAACCCTGGTGGCGGCTGCCAACTCGCAAACTGGACCGAACGTCATGAGTCTATGGGTCGCGACAGGCATCACTCTAGTGTCCGTGATCGGGATGGAAGTCTTCGCTTGGACGATCCATAAATATATCATGCATGGTGCGGGTTGGGGCTGGCATGAGAGCCACCACCGTGAGACCGAGGGTCCGTTCGAGACGAATGACCTCTACGCCGTCTGTTTTTCATTTATCACAGCGGGATTGTTCATCGCTGGATCGCTAAGGTGGCAGCCGCTCTGGTTCATCGCACTTGGCTTTACGATTTACGGACTGCTCTACGCTTTCGTCCATGACGGTCTGGTCCATCAGCGCTGGCCTTTTTTTGTCAAAACCCGGGGGAAATATATGAAGCACCTGGTGCAGGCGCACCGCCTTCACCATGCTGTCCACAGCCGCGACGGAGCCGTCAGCTTCGGATTTCTCTGGGCTCAGGATGTGCGCAAACTGAAAGCCAGACTCAAAGCGGAGTCGACTGATCGCGCGTGAGTGGTTTTGGACCGAATGATCTGATCAAGTGCTACCGACGCGGCGTCTTTCCGATGGCTGACAGCCGTGATGCGGAAACCTTCTACCTCATGGAACCGGACCACCGTGCCGTCTTCCAGATCGACACATTCCGGGCGTCACGATCGATGCAGAAATTCTCGCGCACGACCGCTCTGACTGTTACCGTCAATCAGGCTTTTCCAAAGATAATCGAAGCCTGTGCCGATTTGCGCGACGATACATGGATCAGCTACGGGATCGAATGGCTCTATACGATCTTGCATGAGCGCGGTGAGGCTCATTCGGTGGAAGTCTGGGATGGCGAAATGCTCGTCGGCGGCCTTTACGGGGTCAGTCAGAACGGTGCGTTCTTTGGGGAGAGCATGTTTTCGACCCGGACCAATGCTTCGAAATTCGCTCTGATGCATTTGATCGAGAGATTGCAGGAATGCGGCTTTGTACTGCTCGATGCACAGTTTATGACCGATCATCTCGCCTCGCTCGGCGCAGTAGAAATCACGCGCGCGCAATATCGCGAACAGTTGGATCATGCACTTTCTTTGGATGTTGCCTTCGAGTAATCCTTGCGTGCAGCAAAAGCTTGGTTACGGATAAGGCCATGATGACATTTCGTACCTGCCTCGCCTTATCCGCCGCCCTTATCGTTGCCTGCAATTCCGCTACGGATGACAAGAAAGAGATCACAGCCTTCGAACTACCGACGGCTTTCCCGAGTACCTATGAACCGATGCCGTCCGGCTCGACCCTTATCACCAATGCGGCCATCATTGATGGAACGGGTGAAACCAGCACGGCCAATTCGATCCTCGTCGTGAATGGCCGGATTTCTGCAATCGGCATGGATTTAAGTGCAGATGGCGCAACCACACTGAATGCCGATGGCCGCTACGTGACACCGGGCATTATCGATATTCATAGCCATCTGGGAAATTATGCATCGCCCGGCGTGAACGCACACGGCGATGGCAATGAGATTACGTCGCCCATCACCTCAGAAGTCTTTGCTGAACACGGTGTCTGGCCGCAGGATCCCGGGTTTGATGAAGCGCTGCAAGGCGGCGTGACAACCCTGCATATTCTGCCTGGGTCGGCAAACCTGTTTGGCGGCCGCGGCGTGACGCTTCGCAACATGCCGTCGCGCACGGTTCAGGGCATGAAGTTCCCTGACGCACCCTACACTCTGAAAATGGCTTGCGGTGAAAATCCGAAACGTGTTTACGGCGACCGCGGTGGACCCGGCTCACGCATGGGTAACATTGCCGGTTATCGGAAAAATTGGATCAAGGCGGCTGAGTATAAAAAGAAAATTGAGGATGGTGATGAACCCACACGTGATCTTCAATTGGAAACACTGGCCGGTGTTCTGAACGGCGATATTTTGATCCAGATGCATTGTTACCGCGCCGATGAAATGGTACAGATCATCGATCTTTCGAAGGAATTCAACTATAAAATCAATACCTTCCACCATGCAGTTGAAGCCTACAAGATCGGCGATTTGCTGGCCGAGAATGGAACCTGCGCGGCAATGTGGGCTGACTGGTACGGCTTCAAGATGGAAAGCTATGACGGGATTCTGGAAAATATTCCTTTTGTCCATGCGGCAGGCGCCTGCGCGATGATCCATTCGGATGACGCCATGAACATTCAACGCCTCAATCAGGAAGTCGCTAAGGCGCGCGCCAATGGCAACAGAGCAGGTCTGGATATCTCAAAAGCAGAAGCCTGGACGTGGCTCTCCACCAATCCGGCAAAAGCGCTCGGCATTCTCGACGAAACAGGGACGCTGGAAATCGGTAAACGCGCCGACATGGTACTGTGGAGCGGGGATCCCTTCTCAACCTTCTCCCGTCCCGATCAGGTTTACCTCGACGGCGCACTGTTATTTGACCGCGCGACCGGACTGAAACCCCAATCCGACTTCCGCCTCGGAACGGAGATCGCCCGATGAAACATTTTCTTCTTACAATCGCCACGGCTCTGCTCGCCGCCTCCTCGGCTTTCGCGCAAACTCTGTTCCTGGACGATGCCACCGTGATAGCGCCCAATGGGATGGAGCGCACGGCTGACATCATCATGAATGATGGTCAGATTACGACTATTGGTGACGCACTCATGGCACCTGATGGCGC
This sequence comes from Litorimonas sp., assembly GCA_965205225.1. Lineage (GTDB taxonomy): Bacteria > Pseudomonadota > Alphaproteobacteria > Caulobacterales > Maricaulaceae > Litorimonas. Next base: position 1,443,438 of record CBDBFZ010000003.1, on the reverse strand, counting down.
AGAGGTAATGGCCGGGCTCTGGGTGTCGCCTGGCATGATCGCATCCAGATCGACGCTCGGTTTGGTCGACGTCGAGGCTGAAAGTGCGACGAATGATATCAGCGCGAATACGGATTTGGCATCCGCATCGCTCCAGGCTGCAGATTCTTTCAACCCCCGTGCGGCGCATGTCGCGAATGCGCGTCGACGCGGCGTAATGTATGCGGCAATTGTCCCGAACCCGACCGGAGATACAATTTTCGGCGGGACAGGACTGGTGGCCAGTCTGGATGGATCCGATGACTCCATCCTTGATGGCGATGCCTTCGTCCATGTTGCCTTGGGCGAGACGGGTGCGCGGCTCGCAGGTGGATCCCGCGCGGCAGCGATGGCACAGTTACGCGGCGCACTCGCCGATGTTCGCCGAGATTTCCTCACTCAGGATGAAGGCGATGTCCTGCGTCGCCGCGATGCCCAGGCGCTTCGCCGCGTTCTGGCAGGCCGTATCCCGCTCATGGTTTCGGCCAGCCGCGCATCGGATCTGCTGTCGCTTGTCGCGCTCAAGGCGGATTTCGCCAACCTCGACATTATCGTAATTGGAGCTGAAGAAGCGCATCTTGTCGTCGCTCAAATTGCGGACGCTGGTATCAAAGTCATTATTGATCCCTTCGAAAACCTGCCCAGCAGTTTCGACTCCCTCAACGCGTCCTATTACAATGTCTTATTTCTGGAGGCCGCAGGTGTGGACTACGCAATCGGCGGACTGTCGGGACTTGGCGTGGTTAAGGCGGGGAGTCTGGCGCAACATGCTGGCAATGCGGTCGGTCACGGCCTGCCGCGCAGTGCCGCGCTGGAAGCGATACTCGGTACGCCGGCGCGTTGGTTCGGTGTGGATTTAGGCAACATACGGGCTGGAAATGCCGCCTCATTGGTGGTCTGGGACGGCGATCCGCTGGAAGCCTCATCTGCGCCTGTTGCCATGTATAAGGACGGCGAAGCGTTATCGCTTGAATCCCGCATGACGGCCCTTCGTGATCGGTATAATCCGCTGGCTGAGGATGATCGTCCGTATAAATATCGCTAGCGGTCAAAGCTTACAGCGATGCTTGATTATACGCAGCACCCGTGTAGGGTGCGCGGGCCTGAGAGGTGCGTGCGTGAGTCGCATGCGATGCCGCGCATCAAAACCGATGATGCTCGGCGCCTGGCCCGAAAGACCGCCAACGTGAGCTCCAAAGACGCCCTGACCGAAATCTCGCCAGACGAACCTGTTGAGATGACTTTCTCCGAGCTTGGCCTAGACGCCAAAATCCTTAAAGCGCTGGACGATATCGGCTACGCAACACCTACGCCTATTCAGGCTCAGACCATTCCTGCCACCATGCAAAATCGCGATGTTCTGGGTATTGCCCAGACCGGCACCGGCAAGACTGGCGCTTTCACGCTTCCAACGATGCACAAACTTGCAAAGGGACGCGCCCGGGCGCGGATGCCGCGGTGCCTTATCGTCTGTCCGACGCGTGAACTGGCCGCTCAAGTCGCGGAGGATGTAAAAAGCTACAGTAAATATCTGAAGCTGGAAATGGCTCTGCTGATTGGCGGCGTATCCTTCGCCCAGCAGAACCGGAAACTGACCAAGGGTGTTGATATTCTGATTGCGACGCCGGGCCGCCTTCTCGATCAGTTCGAGCGTGGGAAAATCCTGATGACAGCTGTTCAAACGCTTGTTGTCGACGAAGCCGATCGGATGCTCGATATGGGGTTTATCCCGGATATTGAGCGTATTTTCGAGATTACCCCCTTCACCCGTCAGGTTCTCTTCTTCTCTGCGACCATGCCACCGGAAATCAAACGCTTGGTTGATCAGTTCATGCACCAACCCGTCACGATCCAGGTGGCGCGGCGTAACGCGACCGCTGCGACCGTACGTCAACGCATCATCAGGACACCATCTGGCGATTCAAAGGTCAAACGCATAGTGCTACGCTGGATCATGGAACAGGAAGACATCGATAGCGGCATTGTTTTTTGCAACCGCAAACGCGACGTCGATGTTGTAGCAAAGTCCTTGAATAAGCATGGGCTCAACGCTGAACCGATTCATAGCGATCTGGCGCAAAGTCTGCGCACTAAGACTCTGGATCGGTTCAAAGCTGGAGAGATCAAATATCTCATCGCGTCTAATGTTGCCGCGCGCGGACTGGATGTCTCCTCAGTCAGTCACGTCTTCAATTATGACGTTCCGTTTCACAGCGAAGACTATATTCACCGCATCGGTCGAACGGGACGCGCGGGACGAGAAGGCGAGACGATCATGATCGTTTCTCCTTTGGATTCAAAAACTTATGAAAATATTCTAAATTTGATCAACAAGGATTCGATTGAAGAAATCGAAGTTCCGAACATTGAAAATTTCTCCCGAGAAGGTCGCGGTGGACGGGGCCGCTCATCGGGCAGGTCGTCATCACTTCGATCTTCCGGTCGCAGCCGTAGCGAGTCCAGCGGGGGTACGAACCGGCACAATAATACGGCGCCGAAACGTGACGACGCTCCCAAAGCTGAAGCCAAGCCGCAGGAGAAACCCAAAGCTCAGCGAACCCGAAAAGCACCCGCGCGAAAAAACGAGACATCTTCGGATAACACGCTGCGCAATACGCAAGCCGAGGAAACTTCCCGCGCACCGAAACGGAGCTCATCCCAAGGGCGGCAAAGCGGGTTATCCCAGTCGAAAAAGGACGGCTCAAAAGGCGGTAAAAACGGCTCGATGGGTTTTGGCGGCGATATGCCAGCCTTTTTCAACAATTCGCCTCGTTGAAAACTTCTGAATGAGCGCTTTAAGCGTCCTATTCCCATTCAATTGTTCCGGGTGGTTTTGATGTCACGTCATAGACAACCCGGTTTACGCCGCGGACCTCATTGATGATCCGCGTGGCTGTCTCGCCCAGAAATTCATGCGAATACGGGTAATAATCCGCCGTCATCCCATCTGTTGACGTGACCGCACGCAGCGCCAGGACGAAATCATATGTCCGGCTATCGCCCATGACGCCAACTGTTTGAACGGGCAGCAAAACCGTAAAAGCCTGCCAGATTTTCCCATAGAGTCCATGCTTGCGGATCTGATCGAGATAGATCGCATCGGCTTCGCGCAGGATATCAAGGCGGTCTTTCGTGATCTCCCCCGGACACCGGATGGCGAGCCCTGGACCGGGGAACGGATGACGGTCCACACAGTCAGCATGCAAGCCCAATTCACGACCGAGCGCCCTCACCTCGTCCTTAAACAACTCCCGCAGCGGTTCGACCAGTTCCAGATCCATACGCTCGGGTAGCCCGCCGACATTATGATGAGACTTGATTGTAACGGATGGCCCGCCGTCAAAGGACACGGATTCGATCACATCTGGATAGAGTGTTCCTTGCGCCAGAAACTTAATACCACCAATTTTCTTGGCTTCGCGCTCAAAAATATCAATGAAGGCTCCACCGATAATCTTGCGTTTGCGTTCTGGGTCGGAAACGCCGTCCAGCAAGCCGAGAAATTCATCGCCGGCATCCACATGGATCAGGTTAATGTCATAATAGTCGCGGAACAGAGCCGTCACCTGATCACTCTCACCTTTGCGCATCATGCCCGTATCAACATAGACGCAGGTCAGCTGATCGCTGATCGCTTCATGGATCAGAACGGCAGCGACCGAGCTGTCGACCCCGCCGGACAATCCGCAAAGGACTTTGCCGTCGCCGACCTGGTCGCGCACTGACTGGATCATCTCATCCTTAAATGCGGCCATGGTCCAGTCGCCGTCAAATCCTGCAATGTCGTGCGTAAAGTTCCGCAGAATAAGGGCCCCATTTTCCGTATGGACAACTTCAGGGTGGAACTGAACACCATAAAACTGACGCGCCTCATCCGCGATGGCGGCCAGCAGCGCGTTTGGACTTTTCGCAATAATTTCAAATCCATCCGGCATATCACTCACGCGATCGCCGTGGCTCATCCAGACCTGTTCGCGATCCGTCAAACCATTGAAGATCGGCGAATTCCCCGTCTTCTCAAGATAGGCCCGGCCAAACTCCTGCTCATCGGATTTCTCGACAATCCCGCCGAGCTGGGTCGCCATTACCTGCTGACCATAGCAAATCCCCAAAACAGGAAGCCCGAGTTCAAAAATACACGCATCCGCGCGGGGACTGCCTGCATCCGCAACACTGGATGGCCCCCCCGACAGGATGATCGCTTTGGGCATGAACTGAGTCAGAAAATCGGCGTCGACCTTGTTGAAGGGATGGATTTCCGAATATACGCCGCTTTCGCGGACACGTCGGGCAATCAGCTTGGTTACCTGTGACCCGAAATCGACAATCAACAGCCTTTCATGCTGCTGAATGATGTCCTCGTGCTGCTCACTCATTGGCTACGTTCCATCACTGCGAAGAAAAATCCGTCTGTACTGGTCGATCCTGGCGTCATTGTCAGGGTCAGCCCGTCTTCGGACCAGGGTTTAGGGCCATCCACACCAAACCGTTCCTCAAACACTTCTCCGGCGCTCAAGAGTGAGAACCCTTTGTTGCGCTCAAGAAAGGCATAAACCTGTGCCTCATTTTCCTCTGCCAGCATCGAACAGGTGACGTAGAACAGGAATCCACCGAGCCGAACAAATTTCGACCCCTGATCCAAGACAGTAACCTGTTCATTACGGCGCCGTTCGAGCGCATTTTCAGTCAGGCGCCATTTCGCATCTGGCTTGCGCCGCCATGCACCCATCCCCGTGCAGGGTGCATCAATTAAAACCCGGTCTATTGAGCCTTTCAAACCCGGCAGAGTCTCGGCCGGCGGTGCGATCACCTCAATGATCGAGGCCCCGGACCGATCTGAGCGCTGCCAGGTCGGTGCCAGACGGCGCTTATCAATATCATAAGCATAAAGTTCGCCACGATTACCCATATCGCCGGCTAGCGCCAGGGACTTCCCGCCTCCACCGGCGCAGTAATCTAGCACTTTGTCGCCTGGTTGTGCGGCGCAGAGCAGACTGACGAGCTGACTGCCTTCATCCTGTATTTCGATTTTGCCGCGCTGATAATCCGCTGTCGATTGTACGTCCGGATGACGGCCAAAGCCATCGACGGGTAGATGGCGCAACCCAATCGGAGAGAGCGGCGTTGGCAGCGCCTCGGTGTCGATATCAGAGCGTTGCGCTTTCAGCGTATTGACGCGCATATCCAGCGGTGGGCGCTTTGACAGCGCCTGCCCCTCGGCGATAGAATCATCGGTGAAATTGTTCTTGAAAGCGGGCCACAGCCATTCAGGCACATCAGCCTGAATCCAATCAGGCGCATCCGAGAGGTTGATCTTGCCCCTGATCAACGCCCGCTCTGATTCAGAGAGGGGTGGCGGCGAATACCGATCCTCAACATCAAAATCCAGTTGCTCGAGCGAAACGCCACAACCCCACACAGCGCCAGCAAGCGCCAAGGCACGCGGGCTGTTATCATCCATTCGGTAGACAAAACTACTGCGGTGACGTAGCGCATCATAGACAATGTTTCCAATGGCCGCCCGGTCCTTAGATCCCGCAAAACGATGGGACTTCGCCCAATCACGTAAGGCCAAGGCCGCAGGTGTCCGACGGGTACCGATATCGTGCAGAACCTCCTGCGCGGCTGCGATCCGCCCGCCCAGTTTCACGGTCTAAACTGCGTCATCCGGGCATCGAATAGTTGGGGGCTTCGCGGGCGATGTGGACGTCATGTACATGACTTTCATGCAATCCAGACCCCGTAATTCGGACGAATTCAGCATTCTTGTGGAAGTCCGCAATTGTCTCGGATCCAATATATCCCATCGATGCCCGGATGCCGCCCAGCAACTGATGCAGGATCGGTCCAACCGGGCCTTTATACGCGACACGGCCTTCGATCCCCTCAGGCACCAGCTTCATCGAGTCAGACACTTCTTTCTGGAAATAGCGGTCGGCAGACCCGCGGGCCATGGCGGCAATGGATCCCATGCCGCGATAGGCTTTATACTGACGCCCCTGATAGAGAAATACTTCGCCGGGGGCTTCTTCCGTACCGGCGAGCAGTGATCCGACCATAGTTGAGTCAGCCCCGGCTGCGAGAGCCTTGGCCATATCGCCAGAATATTTGATACCGCCATCCGCAATAACTGGAACGCCGGCCTTAGTCGCAGCCTTGCACGCATCGATGATCGCCGTGAGCTGAGGTACGCCGACGCCAGAAACAATCCGGGTTGTACAGATCGAACCCGGCCCAATACCGACCTTTAGCGCATCTGCGCCCGCATCGATCAGGTCCTGAGCCGCCGCTTCTGTCGCGATGTTGCCAACAATGACCTGTGTGTCGGGATAGGCGGCCTTGATCCGCCTGACCTGTGCACCAACGGCTGAACTGTGTCCATGAGCCGTATCGATCACCAAAGCGTCCACACCCGCCTCAATCAAGGCTACAGCGCGGTCATAGCCTGCATCACCGACCGTGGAGGCCGCTGCGACGCGCAGACTGCCGGACCCGTCCTTACACGCATTGGGGAAGTTTTCCGCCTTTTCCATATCCTTGACCGTGATCAGACCGACGCAGCGAAAATTATCATCGACAGCAATCAGCTTCTCAATCCGGTGGTTATGCAGGAGAGTTCGGGCTTCAGCTTGTGTTACTCCGACTTTCGCCGTGACCAGATCCGTCGTCATCAGGTCACGGACGAGTTGCGTCGGATCATCGGCAAAGCGGACATCCCGGTTGGTGATGATTCCGACAAGCTTGCCGTCCTTCTCAGTGACGGGCAAACCGGAGACATTATGGCGCTTGCCAAGGGCCGCGAGTTCTGCGCGGGTCGCGTCTGGTGCAATTGTCACGGGGTTGACGACCATACCGGCTTCATAGCGTTTGACCTTGCGGACTTCTTCGGCCTGTTCGTCAATCGTCAGATTGCGATGGACAACGCCAATGCCTCCAATCTGCGCCATAGCGATGGCGAGCGGAGCTTCCGTGACGGTATCCATGGCCGCGCTGATCAAAGGCACGTTCATGCTAATACCGCGCGTGAGCCGCGTATTCAGCTGCGCTTGCGCGGGGACAATATCGGACGCCTGGGGTTGCAGCAGGACGTCATCGAAGGTCAGGCCTTCTCGAATCTCCATCAGGAGTCTCCGTTCCATTTGCGAGCTGCCCCTATCAGGGGTCGAGATGAGTCGCAAACGCTAAAGGGAGTCGCGAAAGCCCATTGCCACAAGATAGATCTCCGGTGAGCCCTTGCGGGAACTGGCAGGTTTGGCATGTCTTACAAAGTCAAACCGGGCTTTGAGCCGTTTCAAAAATCTTTCTTCCGTCCCGCCCTGGAAGACCTTGGTGACAAAATATCCCCCCGGAGCGAGTACATCCATTGCAAATTCCGCCGCGGCCTCGACGAGAGCGACCGTTTTCAGATGATCGGTCTGTTTATGACCTGTCGTATTCTGAGCCAGATCGGACATGACAAGGTCAGGCGCCCGGTCAAGATGGGCCTTGAGTTGATCGGGCGCATCTTCCGCCATGAAATCGAGATGCAGAACTTCGGCGTTTGGAACCGCATCAACGGGCAGAATATCAATGCCCACAATGCGTTTGGCGCCCCGTTGGAAGGCTGCCTGCATCCATCCACCCGGTGCACAGCCCAGATCGACGATCAGCGCATCCTTGCCAATCAGTTGATATTTATCATCCAGATCTTCGAGTTTGAAGGCCGCCCGCGACCGATAGCCCAATTCCCGGGCTTTCTGTACGTAGGGATCATTGATTTGGCGCTCGATCCAGAGTTTCGAGCTTATCTTGCGGCCTTTTGCGGACCGCACTTTTTTATGCAGCATACGCGTGACATTATTGGCTTCAGGCTGGGTCTGGCGTGTGCGTTTCGCACCCGTCGGCTTGCCCCCGCTCATTTTCCGGTTATCGCTCATTCTGCAGCCTCACGCCCGATATTCGACATTGAAGCGAGCTGATTAGAATTGGTCTTCGATCCTATCAGGCCGATCAACATGCCTTCACGAAGACCGCGATCGGCCACCCGGATCATTTTGGACGGCCACATTTCACAGATCACGTCAATGATCGCGCAGCCCGCGACAAGCATTCGGGCGCGGTCCTCTCCGATACAGGGTTCCTTGGCTCTATCTGCGGGAGATCGCGATGCCATGTCACGTGCCACAGCAACCGCGTCATGGGACCGCAACCAGAGGCCATCGACCTTGGCCCGCTGATAGTAGGGAAGTTTGAGATGTATACCGGCGAGTGAGGTGATGGTCCCACTGGTCCCGATCAGATGACCACGGCCCTCTTCAAAGACCCGAACAAATCGTGTGTCACACCCCTGCGCCTTGATCGCATTGCGCACCGCCATTTTCATATCGGCATACCAGCACTCACGGTCGTCATGCTCCGGGACATTGTCAGACAATGTGACAACACCCAGAGGCAAGGACGCCCAGGCACTGATCGGCGGACGATGGATGCGGGGGCTATCATCTTCCTGAAGCTTACGCACATCAACCCAGGATAATTCCGTTGATCCACCGCCAATATCGATGACCAGAGCGACATCTTTGGTTGGATCGACAAGTTTCAGGCATCCCATGACGGCCAAACGCGCCTCAACACGCGGAGAAATGACTTCGAGCGCTATGCCTGTCTCATCCTTGACCCTTTGCAGAAAATCCGATCCATTCCCCGCGCGGCGACAGGCTTCAGTCGCCACACAGCGCCAGTGTTTGACATGTTTGGATTTCATCTTCCGTGCGCAGATCTTCAGCGCTTCAACGGCGGCATCCATACTGTCCTGAGCGAGTTCACCGGAGTGCGCTAGTCCCTGTCCGAGTCGAACCACCTTCGAATAGCTGTCAATGATCCGAAAACCGTCAGTGGTTTTCCGCGCGATCAGGAGGCGGCAATTATTGGTGCCGAGATCGAGCGCCGCAAAGGCTTGCGACCGTTTATAGCGCCTCAGTTCTTTCGAGGATCGACGCGGATGTCGCTTTGCCCGTCTCCGGTCCTCGCCTAGCGTACCATTGCTGGCAGGCTTAAGTGCAAGTTCGGAGCCGAACTTCTCATCGTCCGGCATGGCCGTCTCTTTTCTTGTCGATCGCAGGGTCGCGTCAAAAATTGCGCGCCGCCGAACGTCCTGGGGTCTTTAGTTAGCTATCTGTTTAGCCCTGGCGTCAAACTGGCGCAAGCCTTCACAGATGCACCTGTCGGCTCAGTGAATGTCGATATGATCATCTAGGAATGACCAGTCAGGCTCGGGACGCAGGCTTTCCATGGCCTCATGCTGGGATAGGAATATTTGACCTGTCAGTCGATCCAGGAAGGACGAGCGGAACAGACGTTCTCGCACCCGGCTCTGCATATCGGAAAAATGAAGTTTGATATCAGAGGCTTTGAGGCGATTATTGATGGTTTCAAGCGAACTGAGCGCCGAGGCATCAATCCGGTTTACCGCCGTGCACATCATGATCAGATCCGTCAACGCCGGATTCTCGGCGACGATCTGCGCAACTCGGTCCTCCAGGGTCCGAGCATTGGCATAATAGAGGCTTTCGTCGATCCGGAGTGTTTTGACTTGGTCATTCGTCTCCACAACAAAGCGGTTGGCATCGCGGTAATGTTCTGTACCAGGAAAGCGTCCGACCAGCGGCATATGCGGATTGACGGTTGTGCGAATATGCAAAGCCATTGCCAGTACCACACCAACCAGAACACCATATTGAACACCGAGTGCCAGAACGGTCAGAAATGTCGCAACTGCGGTCAGCCCGTCCAAGCGTGAATAGACCCAAGTGCGCCATATTGACCGGAAATCGAGCAAGGAAAGGCAGGCTATGATGATCAACGCGGCCAGAACGGATAGCGGCAGCGGCGTCAGGAGCGGGGTCAGAAACATCGCCGTCAGCGCCATCAGAATCGCGACGATAATACTTGACAGAGGGGTTTCGCCTCCGGCCACGGCATTGACCGCCGAACGTGACATGGATCCGTTCACGGCATAGCCGGCCGACAATCCAGCTGTGATATTGGCCGCGCCAAGACCAAAGAGTTCGCGATTGGAGTTGATCGACCTTCGGCGACGTGCAGCCAGTTCCTGAGCGGTCGATGTACTATCAACAAAGGCCACAATGGCAATGACGGCAGCTGGGATCAGCAATAACTGAATCAGGGATGTTTTGACGTAGGGAATCCGAAACGGCGGTAGCCCTCCCTGGACTTTGCCGACGACAGGCAGCCCTTTCTGATCCAGACCCATAACCCAGCTTGTTGTGATGAAGAGGCCAATGATGACAATGGGTGCCATGCGGGAAAACATCTTTGCCCGCCGACTGGACACACCAGCCTTGACCAAGCGGTAGGCAATGCTCTTTCGCGCCAGATAGAAACTAATCAAGGCCACCGCCCCGACGCCAATCGTGATCAGACTTGTCTCGCTGATCTGGCGGCTAAGATTGCTGAACATTGAAAACGCAGTGCGACCCCCGCCATCCACGCCAATTATATGACGTAATTGACTGATAATAATAAGAAGTGCTGCGCCTGTAATATAGGCTGAGACGACCGGGCGCGAGACGAAATTCATTAGGAATCCGGCTTTCATCAGTCCGGCGCCGACCAGCATCAACCCGACCATAAGCGCCAGTGCCGCTGCCCCGGCGATACGAAGCTCCTCCGGAAGGTCTGCGATCGTGCTGGCGGTCATCAGGGAGATCACAGCCGTCGGGCCGACATTGAGCTGACGCGAACTACCGAGCACCGCATAGGCGAGCAGCGGCGTGATCGACGCGTAAATCCCCACTTGCGGCGGCAGGCCTGCCAGTAATGCATAGGCGAGCGATTGTGGGACCAGAAGAATGGTCACCACGATGGCGGCGACTAGATCATTGGAGAACAGCGTTTTGTTATACTCAGTCAGCCAACCCCACTGAGCCTTTACGGCAGACCCGATCAGGCCGCTCATGGGAGTACCCCAAAAGAATCGAATGTGCCGATATTCAGCAGGTCCGGTCTCTTGCCGCAAACGCCATCAGAGGATTGCGGAGTTGCTCAAGTTGATAACCGGCATCGCTGATGGCCTGCATAACAGCGTCGATTCCAATTGGTATGTGCGAAAGCCCAGAATGCATGCCAGAGGCACAGAAGGTAACGATTGGACTAGGCGCAGACTCATAGGCTGTCATCGACGCTTCGATCAGTCCGGGCGTCAAACCGCCGCTCATCGGGATGTAGAAATAGTCGCGCGATACGGCCTTAGAGGCTTGTTCCATTTCTTCGGACAGGGGCTGTAGCGGCGCTTCCATGTCGGACCGATTATTGATGAAGCTCATGACGCTTTGTTCTACCAAAGTCTGTAACTGAGCCGGCACCAACTGCCCCATAACAAACACATTTCCCGGCAGTTTCTTCATCGATCGAGCAAACCTTTTGCGGCACTCACGACAGCGTCTGCCGTAATGCTGAAATGCTCGAAAAGATCGGCACCGGGTGCGGACGCGCCAAAGCCATCCATACCGACAAACGCGCCGCTGCGTCCGATCAGCGCATCCCAGCCCTGACGAACCCCCGCTTCGACGGCAACTTTGGGTAGATCCTGCCCCAGTACGGATCGGATATAGTCTTCGTCCTGATCCATGAATAGATCGAGGCAAGGGACGCATACGACACGCGCAGATACATCCTCTCCGGCTAACCGCTCAGCGGCCTGGACCGTCAGATGCACTTCCGAACCGGACGCAACCAGAACGATATCGTCTGCCCCATGTCCTGCGCGCAACACATAACCGCCACGTTCGCACCAATTCTTCGAGGCATCGTTACGAACCGCAGGAACACCTTGACGGGTTAGGACCATGACGCTTGGTCCACTCATGCGTTGCACAGCCAACTCCCAGCATTCTGCGGTCTCCAGCGCATCGGCCGGACGGTAGGTGTAGACATTGGGGATCGCGCGCAAGCTGGCCAGATGTTCGACTGGCTGGTGCGTTGGACCATCCTCACCCACACCGATGGAATCATGCGTTGCGACATAGATCACCCGCTTTTCCATCAGCGCGGCCAAACGAACGGATGGACGGCAATAATCCATGAAAACCATGAACAACCCCGAATAGGGCAGGATACCGCCATGCAGAGACATACCGTTCATCGCGGCGGCCATGCCATGTTCACGAATGCCGTAATTCAGGTAACGTCCGCCATAATGGCCTGCTTGGATTTCGTCAGACGTCGCGGGCGTTTTGGTCTTGTTTGATCCTTCCAGATCTGCCGAGCCCGAAATCATATCGCTCAGCGCTTCAGTCAGTGGCACAAGGGCTTTAACTGATGCTGCCCGCGTCGGCATGGACGGCTTATCAGCCGCCACGTCATTTTTGTAGACCTGGAACGTCTCAAGCCAACCCTCATTCAAACTGCCCGACATGGCGCGTTCGAAATCGGCCTGATGATTAGATGCGTTGAGACGATCCGTCCATTCACGATGCGCTTTAAGGCCTTTTAGTCCCGGGCGTTTCCAGAGCTTGTAAACAGAGTCCGGAATTTCAAACGGTCCATGATCCCAACCGCGCTCGGTTCGCGTTCCGGTAATTTCCTCATCACCAAGCGGTGCGCCATGGGCCTTGGAAGTCCCCGCACGCGTCGGTGCGCCCTTCCCGATTATTGTCTTGCAAGCAATCATGGTCGGCTTATCGGATTTTTGGGCTCGTCGCAATGCACTGGAAATCTGTTGTGAATTGTGCCCATCAATGTCGATGACCTTCCAGCCTGACGCTTCGAACCGTTTCTTCTGAGACGTCGAATCCGACAGAGAGACGGGACCATCAATCGTGATATCATTATTGTCCCAGAGCACAATCAGGCGGTTGAGTGCCAGATGCCCGGCAAGGCTGATCGCTTCCTGGCTGATACCCTCCATCAGGCAGCCATCCCCTGCAATGACATAGGTGTGGTGATCGACAAGCTCGTCACCATAGCGCGCGTTCAGATGACGCTCAGCAATTGCAAAACCAACGGCGTTGGCAATTCCCTGTCCAAGCGGTCCGGTTGTGGTTTCAACACCGGGCACATGGCCATATTCCGGATGACCTGCCGTAATTGACCCTAACTGCCGGAAATTCTTGATCTGATCCATCGTCATGGCTTTGTAGCCAGTCAGATGCAGCAGGCTGTAGATCAGCATGGAGCCATGCCCGGCGGACAGGATAAACCTATCCCGGTCTGCCCAGTTCGGGTCAGACGGATCGAACTTCAAGAATTTGGAAAACAGAACGGTTGCGGCATCAGCCATGCCCATCGGCATGCCCGGATGACCGGAATTGGCACGCTGGACCGCATCCATTGAGAGGGCGGCAATCGCATTCGCCATATCACGATGTTCGAGCTGGCTTCTTGAAAGGTCAATCATAGCCGCCTCCTGCCATGATTTTACAAAGAGGTTAACCCGGACTCCGCCGCTTATCAGGCTCTCCTATAGTCGGAATCGCCTTCGATTGTGGACGAACCTCTGTCGGATTAACCCAAACCGAAGGCGACAGCCGTGTAGTAGGTCGCGGCGGCGGCGGCATATGCCAGAACGAACAGATAGCCGAAAGCAAACAGCGGCCATTTCCAGCTATGGGTTTCCTTGCGGATAATCGCAAAAGTGGACAGGCATTGCGGCGCAAAAACGAACCAGGCTAGGAAAGCCAATCCGGTGGCCATCGACCACTGGCTTGCAATGACGGCAGACATCTGTCCTTCGACCGCATCGCCCTGCACCGAATAGATCGTCGCGAGGCTGGAGACCGCGACCTCACGAGCGGCCATAGCCGGTATCAGGGCAATGGACATTTCAAGATTGAACCCGATCGGTTTCAGGATCGGAAGGAGGATATTTCCGATCATCCCGGCATAGCTATCTCCAATAGTCCCGGCATTTCGCGGAAACGTCGTCAACACCCAGATGATAACGGAAGCCGGTAGGATGATCCGCCCGGCCCGGTTCACGAAGATCATCGCCCGGTCCCATATACCCAGAAGATAGTCACGGAAAACGGGGACCTTATAGCTGGGTAGTTCGATTAGCAGACCGTCGCCCTCCCCGCGGGACAGGGTTCGCTTGAAAATGAAGGCCATGATAAAGGCGAAGAGAATGCCGACCAGGATCAAACCGAAAGCGACAAGACCTTGTCGTGAAAATGAACCCACGCGACCTTGTGGAATGAAGGCCGCGATGATCATGAAGTAGACTGGCCAACGCGCTGCACAGGTCATGAGCGGCGCAATCAAGATTGTGGTCAACCGATCCCGTTCCTGTTCAATGGTCCGTGCTGCCATGATCCCGGGGATCGCGCAGGCAAAGGCGGAGAGCAGCGGAATGAAAGCCCGGCCATTCAAGCCGACTTTGGCCATGATCGTGTCCACGAGAAATGCCGCGCGCGCCATGTACCCGGATGCCTCAAGAAGAAGGATAAAGGCGAAAAGAATGATGATCTGCGGCAGGAAAACGAGTACGGCGCCCACGCCTGCAATCGCGCCGTCGACGATAAGAGATTGCAGCAAACCTTCGGGCACGACAGCCGCAGCAGTCGTTTGCAGCAGACCAATACTACCCCCAATTATATCCATGGCCGGACCCGCCCATGTATAGACGGCTTGGAACATGACGAAGAGAATGGCGAGCAGAATCAGTAGGCCTAGGACCGGATGCAGAACGATCTTGTCGATCCGATTTGTGATCGTTTCAGTCTGTGGAATTCGGGAGATGGCGAGCCGGGACGCAGATCGCGCACGCTGTTGAATATCGCGGATTGCGCCGGGTTCTCTGGACGGAACGGGTGCGCTGCCATGGGCTACATCGCCAGACCAGTCCGTTAGGAAATCGAGAAGATACGCGCGGCCTGATGCTCTGACCGCAACACAATTGACAACCGGAATACCCAGTTCCAGCTCGAGCGCCGGTATATAGATATTCAGTCCGTCCCGAGCGGCCATATCCATCATGTTGAGGACGAGCACGATAGGCAGACCGTAATTCTTGGCCTGAAGCACATTGTGCAGATGGGTTTCAATATGAGCGGCGTCTAGAACGAACATAATGGCATCAGGCGCACGCTCATCATTGAGCCGGCCATTGACCGCATCAATGGCAACGCGCTCATCCATCGATTTGCCTGTATCGCCATAGACCCCTGGGAGGTCGAGCAATTCAACCGTGCGGTCGTCCGTCAGGTCGAATAGGCCTTTACGGTACTCCACCGTGACACCGGGATAGTTGGCAACCTTGGCACGGCCACCCGTCAGAGCGTTGAAAAGCGAAGTCTTTCCGCAATTGGTGGCACCAAGCAGCGCGAGGCGGACAGGCCGCGTTTGGGTTTCAACCTGATTCATGATGGGCGTCTAGGCGGTTGCAGGTTCCACGAGAATCGCTTGCGCGTCCTCACGGCGAAGGGCGATAATGGCGCCGTTCAATCTAACACTCATCGGATTGCGGCCGAAAAGACCGAAGTGGAGCGGCTCAACCCTATCCCCTTCCGCAAAACCAATATCCCGTAACCTGATTTCCAGCTTTTCATCAACCGATGAGAAACCCAGAATTCGGGTCGAAGTTGATTGGGCAAGGTCGGTTAGACGTGTCGGCATTTGTGACATGCAGACATCATAGTGAGAATTAGTCGCAACTGCAAAGAAAAAACTCACGCCAATCGTGACGTGCATCACATTCGAGTTAAATACCTTAGATCTGAAACATTTGACCGGCGATTGATCAATTGCCAAAGTGCGTTTTCTCTTCGCATACCCAGTGGACACATCCGCGGTGCGGCCCTATAGACGCGCCTCGGAAACGGGCTCGAATAGCTCAGTTGGTAGAGCAACGGATTGAAAATCCGTGTGTCCCTGGTTCAAATCCAGGTTCGGGCACCATTCCCCTTCCCCCTGTGATCGTTTAGGCGAACCGAATGGCTCGTCTTGACCAAATTATCTCTCATCGTTTTCGCGGTTTTGCTCCGCATGAGAGTACGATGGATGGGTTGATGGCCGCGCTAGACTTCGGCGTGAAGCAAATTGAGTTTGATATTCGGCTGACGCAGTGCTGCACACCAATCATCACCCATGATGAAGCGGCACGCGATTCGCAAGGACAACTCCATAAAATTTGTGATGTGCTAGCTCGCGATCTTCCCAACTTAGGCGGCGACTTTGGGCGAATGCCCAGCGCCCCTGAATTATTCACAGCTATTGCTAATCATGATAATAGCGATTGCCGCATCCTGATTGATGTGAAGGATGCTGGTTTTGAAGAGATGCTTTACGCGCTCTGTGCGGAGCACCGACTTTGCGACCGTTCCGTCTGGGTCTCATGGTTGCCGGAAGTGCTCTATGCGATTCACGATATTGATGAGATGGCCACATCCTGCCTGTCACATTGGTGTCAACCCCCCAATGCCGCGATTCGGGTTATCCATACGATTTTCCAGGCCAATCTTGGTCACATTGAGCGACCAGAGCGATCCTATGTTCAAGGCGAACGATCGGGCTGGTTCGTTGACGGACCTCTGCGTGGTCAATTGCGAGACATTGTGGATTGGGTCTGTGTACCCGCCAGACATATGAGCGCCGCGCTGGTCGATGATTACCATCAGGACGGCACGCAAGTCAGTGCCTTTTCCTACCTGTCGCGCGGCGCGATAGAGACGGCGGAGGCCCGCCATGGCCATGATGCTTTCTTCAGCGATGCCAAAGCCCCTTTTGACTCGTTTCTCTAGTCGTTAGCAGCTGACCTGCGCCCCCACTTCCTGCCACTTTCTGATAGAGAGTCATTTGATTGTTCTGACCTCATGCGGCTCTGAGTTGCAAGCTTTGATTTTGGGCGTATTCACGCGGGGTGAGATGACCCAGAGATGAGTGGGGTCTAGTTATATTATCATCCTCCTTCCAAAAAAGTGTGATGTAATGGCGGGCATCGATCATGAGTATATCTGGTGGGCCATTATCTGCCGTCAGATAGCTGAAAATCTTGTCGAAAACGCCCATCTCGATCCAGCGACGGAAGCGGCTGTAAAGGGTCTTATGAGGCCCATACTTACAAGGGTGCATCGCGCCAAGGCAGACCATTTTCAGAACAAAGATGATCCCGGAAATTACCTTCCGATCATCAACACGAGGCCGCACCATGCGCCAGCGGAAAGAAAGGCTCGATCTTCGACATCTGCGCTTCAGACAACCAGAACAAATAAGACATGGAAAAACTCCTTTGACACTCTGAATCACCATTCGCTTAAAAACACAAATCAATAGGTCCTGAGTCTAGGTTGTAGTGAAGAATTAATCATTTGAGCCAGATCTTGATAGCTGCGATATAGACGAAGCCCATATAGTTTTGGATATGCTTGTCATATCGCGTAGCCACACGCCGGAACTGTTTGAGATAGCCAAAGAAACGCTCGACAATATTACGTTCCTTATACAAAGCCATATCAGTTTGCCTTGGCTTGCGCGCATTTTTCCGGGACGGAATAACGGGCATAGCCCCGCTCTCATTCACCGCGTCTATAACGCACCGGCCATCATAGCCCTTATCCGCCAAGACATGATCCGCCTTAAACCCTGCCAATAAGGCGGCGGCTTGCGTCATTTCGCTACAATGCCCGCCCGTTGCTATCAGGCGCAGAGCTAAACCCAATGCATCTGTCAGCCCATGTATTTTTGTCGTCAGGCCGCCCTTGGAACGCCCCAATGCATGGGCATCAGGCCCCCTTTTTTATGCCGCGCCCCGGCCGATTGGGCATGCGCCCGCACAATTGTGGCATCCATCATCAACCACTCTTGATCAGCGTGAGTGCGCAAGGCCTTAAAGACATCTTCTAAAACCCCGGCCTCAACCCAGAGATAATAACGCCGTTTGACACTGTCAAAACGCCCGAACCGTTCGGGTAAATCGCGCCAACGCCCGCCCGAACGGGCTATTCACAACAAAGCATCAATGAAAAGCCTGTTATTGGCGTTGCGACCCGGTTTCCCTGTGCTCCCATAAGGCAAATAAGGCTTTAAACGGCTCCATTGTTCATCCGTAAGTTCCTGATAACCAGACATATGTGCGCTCCTGACAAAATGAAGGAACATTATAGAAAATAAAAGTTAATTCCTCACTACAGCCTAGCAAATTCGTTCAAAGGAGGATTCAGCTGACAATGCTCAATAGACGTTACTCACCAATCGAAACGGTCATTCCGTCATAAGCTGGTTGTGCGTTTGGCGGAAGTTCGCCTGCCAACACATCATAATCCATATCAATATGCAGGTTCGTCAGAATGGCTTGACGAGTTTGGGTGCGGGCGATCCATGAAAGGGTCTTGTCGACATGGGCATGTGTAGGATGATCGTTGTAGCGCAAGCCATCACAGATCCAGATCTCAGTCCCTGACAGGCGGTCCAACGCGGCATCCGAAATGTCCCAGACATCCGGACTGTAGGCGAGCCGTCCGTCCAGCAGGAAGGCGAGCACAGGCGTCGGGCCGTGTGAGGCCGTGATGACCTCGATCTGAATTGACCCGCCTGGTCCGTCGAGGGATAGGATCTGACCGTCTTCGAGCAAAGGCTGCAATGACAAGATGGCCGGATGAACGCGGCCTTCAGGCATTTTGAAACAATAGTCGAACCGCTCGGCAACATGCGCTTTCGTATGGGCTTCCATATAGGTCGGGATTTGCGAGCGCATACGGTAGGCTATGGCGCGCAAATCATCGATACCGTGGGTCTGATCAGCATGATCATGGGTATAGAGCACGGCGTCGAGCCGTCTAACCTTGGCGGAGAGTAGCTGTTCACGCAGATCCGGTGACGTATCAATCAGAACAGACGTCGTTCCCGCTTCGCCTGTCTTCTCGACCAGAAGAGAGCAACGCGATCGGCGGTTCCTGGGGTTTGCCGGATCACAGCCCCCCCAGTCGCCGCCGACACGCGGGACGCCGCCGGAACTGCCACACCCAAGGATCGTTGCAACCAGACTCATTATATCGGACTCATGGCTTCATCTTCTTGAACAGGTTGAAGACGGCCGCACTGGTGCGTTTCCCCGTTTCTTCAGCTGTCCAGCCTTTCACAGCAGCAAGGCCTTCAGCGACGTGCGGCAGAAAGGCCGGTTCATTTCGCCAGCCGCGGTACGGGACCGGTGCCAGATAAGGACAGTCGGTCTCCAGCATGATGCGGTCGTCAGGCATGATCTTGATATAGTCGCGCACATTGTGGGCGTTCTTGAATGTCACAATGCCTGACACTGAGAAGTAAAGCCCTACGTCTGCTGCCCACTCCGCCAGTTCCGGTCCGGACGTATAGCAATGCAGCAGCGCTGGATACTCCCGCCCCGCCCCGCTACCCTCAAGCGTTTCCAGCATCATCGCATCCGCTTCACGCGTGTGAATAACAAGCGGTAGCTGTGTCTGCCGTGAGGCTTCAACATGGGCCGCGAAGTTCCTGACCTGATCGTCCTGTGATGAATAACCATAGTGAAAATCATAGCCCGTTTCGCCGATCCCGACGACCTTGGGATGGGACGCCATGTCTATCAGCTGGTCTGCGGTAATATCAGGATTATCCTTGGCATCATGGGGATGCGTACCCACTGTCGCCCAGATATTTGCATGATCCTCAGCAACTTTCACGACAGATTTAAAGTCTTTGATATTACAGCATATATTTATCATATGCGTGACCCCCGCCGCATGCGCACGGGCGATCACGGCGTCGATATCCTCGGCAAATTTCTCGCCATGCAGATTGACATGACTATCGATCATCATGCGGCGCGTACCCGGCTCAGCAAATCAAACAGAGCGGCTGTTTTATCAAGATTGATACTTGTCTCTGCACTGCGTGTGGACTGCGCACGGTCTGCCATTTCGGCCCAGCTTGACGCGGCTTTACAGGCCTGCATCGGCTCAAATGGCCCGGACCAATGGCCTGTCTCCGTGAAAATGGCCTGCGCTTGTAATGTGTCAATCAGTGCGTCCCAGAACAGGGCTCTGGACGTCACCTCCTTGGCGCTCGCCAGCGTCTTGGCGAGGCTCATATCATCCCCGTCTCCGCTCATAGATTGCATTAGCCGTTTCAGGGGTTGCAGCACGGACTCCACATGTCCGGCCAGGGCTAGGGCTTTGCCTGGCGCGCCGCGTGACAGGGCAATGGTCGCCTGCTGGAATTCTGGCCGTACATCCGTCCGGGCAGCGAGCCATCTCACCAGCACGTCCCGCTCTACGGATCGCAAGGGCAGATGCATGCAACGTGATCGGATCGTCGGCAGAAGTCGTCCTGGCTGGTCGGACAATAGTAAAAACAGCGTATGCGCGGGGGGCTCCTCCAGCAATTTGAGAAGTCCGTTCTCCGAGTTCCGGTTCAGATCATCGGCCTTGTCGACAATACAGGCCCGCCAATCATCGCTCTCCGCGGCCGTGCTCTGGAAGAACTTGGCCAGGGTGCGAACTTCATCCACCGGTATATCGCGTTTCAGCTTCTTGCTTTTGGGATCATAAGGTCGGCGTAGGATGGAGAGATTGCCATGCCCCTGACTCTCGATTCTTTGCGATACCGGATCGCTGGCTGGAATATCGAGGCTGTGATCCAGCAGGCTCATACCGCCAAGGCGGTGACGCGCGATCCGGTACGCCAGCGTCGCCTTCCCAATCCCCGGCGGTCCGGTAATCAGCCATGCATGATGGAGTCGTCCTGAGGCATGGGCCTGTAGGTACCGGCCTTCGGCATCCGCATGACCGAGAAGATCATAGACTTCGCGCGGGTGAGAGAAGCCTTCGGAGCGATCCGGCTCAGATATTACCAGCGCGTCACGCGCCACCAAGTTTCCCGGCAAATTCCGGATACTGGGCCGTCAACGCGTTCAGAATGCGCGCGTGAACAGCGCGGCGGGAGCCATCAGCATCGACGACTTTGACCCGGCCCGGTTCTTTTTTAGCAATATCTAGGAAAGCTCCACGAATGGTCGTGTGGAACGACTGGCCCGCCTTGTCGAAACGCGTGAGAACTTCATCATCCTGCGCCGCGCGTGTCTCTACGCGTTTCAACGACAGATAAACATCCATATCAAACACAAGCGTCAGATCGGGATTGAACCCTTCCATGACGACGTCATGTACGGTGCGGACTCTGTCTGCCCCGAGATCCCGGGCATAACCCTGATAGGCAAGACTGGAGTCTGAAAACCGGTCACTAATGACCCATGCATCGCGTTCCAGCGCGGGTTTGATCAATTTTTCAACGTGATCGAGCCGGGCGGCATACATCAACAGCAACTCTGTCATGCCCGACCAACGATCATCCGTCCCTTCCAAGACAAGCTTGCGGATCGACTCTGCGCCGAATGTCCCGCCAGGTTCACGGGTCAGAATAGTCTCAACGCCGACGCGTTCCAGCGCATCAGCGAGCAGTTTAGCCTGGGTCGTTTTGCCAGAGCCTTCGCCGCCCTCAAATGTAATAAACTGTCCTGCCATGAGGTCGCTTACCCTCTGATTTTCTGTACCAATGATGCGCCGACACGGCCGAAGAAGCCCTTTTGCGCAACGGCGTCTGTTGCGTAAACTGGATAACGACCGACTTCTTCATCCCCATTGGTTACGATCAACTCAGCAACCTTGCTGCCGGCCTCAACCGGTGCAGGGGCTGGCGTATAGTCAATGCGGGCCTTGATGTTGTCACGGTCCATTCTTTGAAAGCCGAGTTGAATCGTGTCTCGGACGACGACGTCGACATCCTCAGCCTGTCCCATATAGACCGGAATGGCACCAACCTCATCACCAGGCTGATAGAGCGTCAGCACATCAAAATCACGGAAGGCCGCTGACATGATATCGGTCGCGGCCACCACGCGTTCAGACTGGCTGCCCAGTCCATTGACGACGATTGTCCGGCGCACGCCGTCCCGTTTGGCAGAGCCAACTAGGCCGTAGCCCGAAACGGAGGTCGATCCAGTCTTGATTCCGTCTGCGCCCGTAAATCGCCCCAGCAGAGGATTGAGATTGCCCTGGGAGATACCGTTCCAGGTAAAGCTTCGCTCGGAATAAATGCTGTAGCGGTCCGGGAAGCGCGTGATCAGGTTTCTGGACAGTGTCGCTAGATCCAATGCACTGATTTCATGCGCTTCATCCGGCCAGCCTGTGGCGTTACGAAAGGTCGCCGTTTGCAATCCCATTTCGCGGGCCCGTTGTGTCATTCGCCGCGCAAACGCATCCTCGGATCCCGCCAAACCCTCTGCCAGAACGATACAGGCGTCATTTCCAGATTGAATGATAACACCGCGTATCAGATCGATAACAGGGACTTCGGATCCCAACTCCAAAAACATTGTCGAGGATCCGGATTGAACACCGCCCCGGCGCCAGGCTTCCTCACTGACGGTAAGCAGCGTGTCTTCTTGAATGTCACCGCGCTCCAGGGCGTCGAAAACCATATAGGCCGTCATGATCTTGGTCATGGAGGCGGGCGGCATCGGTCGGCGCGCATCCTTTTCAAACAGGACAATACCGGTGTCATGATCGATAATGATCGCTTGCTTTGCATCCGTTTCCAGAGGGGCACCCCAAGCGGTCACGGGAAGAAAAATAAGAGAGAGAAGAAAAGGTCGAAGCATACTCTGATCGGGAATCGAAAAACGGACGCCGGGATGACGTCAGCTTCGAATGCCCTGAAACTGTGGCCGCCGCAAGGCGGGCAGGTCAGACTATTTCGTGTCGAACCGTTCGGCGATGAACTTTGGCTCTGTATCAGTATCATCGGACCGGGCGATATGGGTCGGTCCTTTGATTGTCAGTGTAATGTCACCTCCACTCGGCAGGCCTGTGTCCGGTGCTGGGCGCGGCGCAACGGGCACAATAGGAGCCGGGAGGGATGGGGCCTTGAATTCGGGAATCAAAGAATGCGTAGGCTCCGGGCGACGCGGAGCTTCGACCATGTTCTCGCGCGGCAGTTCAGCCACTCTTGAAATACTGCGCGGCACAACCCGTCCGGCGGCCATAGGATCCGCTGGACCGGCATATTGAACCCGAACATTGGCAAGTCCGTTGGATTTGAAATCCAGAGCCTCTGCCGCGGCCTCCGAAAGATCAATAATGCGATCGCCAATAAAGGGTCCGCGATCATTCAGCCGCACAGTAATAACCCGGCCATTGTCGAGATTGGTCACGACCAGCATGGAATTAAGCGCCAGTGTTTTGTGCGCTGCGGTCAGGTCGCGCTTATTGAAGGTTTCGCCTGTCGCCGTCGGCTTGCCATGGAATTTTGGACCGTACCATGACGCCTCACCGACTTGATCATAGTTCGGCTGATGTTTGGGTGTGTAGGACTGCCCCATGATTGTATAGCGTTTGCCAACTTTCTGGTGACTATAGAGCTGACGGTCGATCTTGGATGGGTCGAACCGATGCCGCTGTCCGCCAGGCGGTGTTGGTGTGCGGGGGCCCGTATCAAAGCCTGGAAGGTCGGGACGCGATGAGCGTTTCGATAGATCCAAAGATGCGTATTGAGCGCTGACCTGCCCTATTTTATAGGTAATCGGAGCAGCCTTGCCTGTCTTGCTCGTTATATTTGTTGTTGCGCAACCCGTCGCTGCGAGACTCACCAATCCCGTCAGTGTTACCAGTTTCAAAGTCATACAAGTCATCAAATCCTCTTCCGCACTTATGCGTTTGATGCCTTCCGACACCCTCACCTATTTCAATCCGAAACTGTCCGGGCATTCGCCACGCGTTTCGTATAAGTGAGGAACGATTTACAGGATCGGTCTTAAGCTACGGTTCGGAAACAGAGGTAACAATATACAAAGACCTGTGGTTAGGCTGCGGTTAACGCGATTGACAGTTGAAGGACGAAGCGGCCCGCATTAAAGTGCGCCCACCACGACACGGCTCAAGGTCGTCAATCCGATGGGCGGGTGGCAGAGTGGTTGAATGCACCGGTCTTGAAAACCGGCAAGGGGGCGACTCCTTCGCGGGTTCGAATCCCGCCCCGCCCGCCACTTGTTTTCCTGTATCCCGCTTCCCACCTAACCACAGCCTGTTCCAACAGACCCTATTTCAAGTTTGACCTTGATGTATAACAGGCCCTATATATTAGCGCTGTTATTGAAAGATAAACCTGCTGATGGCCCAGGCACGCAACTCCTGCGATTACTTGAGCTGCTGGATGGAGATTCGGGTGCGCTCTATAAAGAGAGACATCCGGTCTAGACGCCTCGGTATACACCGGTCGTGAAAGCACTCACCGATCATCCTGATCTCACGATCAAGGGGATCGCGGCTCCGTCAAATAACTCCCATTCTGCGGCAGCCAGACAGTTTCGAAGCTGAAAGGCCATAGATTGGTTGAAGCTAAGCCAGTCATTGATCATCGCACAAGCAAATCGTGCTGATGTCTTCGGGTTAAAAACTCATACCCATGCTGACCAGGATTTGGAGCGCGATAACGATCGTCGCGAAGGACTTAGATGCTGAGCCGAGCTTCCCGCTGAGCGTTCTTCTTACGGAAGTGATTACATGTATGGAGCGTAAGTCATTCCGAGACCGGATTGATGCTTTGCGCCAAACGAAAACCGGCCTTTGTTCGAGGAAATCTCGGCATGAAACACCTCCTCCTAATGGCCATACTGACAATGACGCCCTTGACGGTAATGGCCCAGGTACGCCCAATTTCATCTGATGACCTAGCGTCCGTGTTCCAAGCTGTGATCACCCATTTATAGACAGAGTATGTGGATATTAGGGTCGGGAAATCCGCAGCAACTGAGCTGTAGAACGACCAGAAATCCGAACGATGCGATCAGTTGGATGGCGGTTTACCCTTCGCAGACACGATCACAGACAGGTTTCAAGGCTTAACCGGTGACCTGCCCCCTATTAGGTGGTCCACCGGTCAAGTGAGAGACTGTCGGTTATGAGGTGCTTCAGATCGGGCCTGTCCATATGTCCGCCCGAGATACCGCCATCTTCATACTCATCTTTAACGCGCAGAAACCGGCTGAAAGCATGGGGGAGAAAATACTCGTTACTTGCGAAATTTGAGTTGGCGCGCAGATGGTCGGCCACTGACCATAGACGCTTTTCGATTTCTCCTACGTGCTCCATTATTCCCCCTCAAAATATTCATCATTGACACGCTTCAAATGCAGAACTTCTTCGTCCCGGCATCCAATATTGTATAAAACCATAAGCTTAGAAAGCTGTATGCCATCAATTAGAACGATGCGCATGCCCAGGTCTTTGGCCGTCTGAGCACCGCGTGGACTAAATGCGGATGTCGTGAAGAAAATGCCCTTTTGGGCTTTCTTCAGGTTAAGCGCTCCGAAGAAGTCACGGATGTCGCCTGCACCCACATTGTTGCCTTCAGCGTAGCGTTTGGCTTGAACGTAAATTTGGTCCACTCCGAGTGGATCTTGATCGACGACACCATCAACACCGTTATCTCCTGACTGCCCAAGAGCACGTGCTGCGTCTTCGGATGTGCCGCCGTACCCCATTGCCAGGAGAAGATCGACTATCAAGAGTTCAAAGAATTGCGGCTGGGATGACCTCACCCTTTCGAGCAATTCCGCTGCGAGAGCTGAATTTATCTTGCGGTGAGCATCCCGAAGGATTTCGTCTGGTGTAAAATCCGAGTTTTCGATCTCAGATATGCTCTCATCGTCACCTTGTGGTGATGAGTTCTTTCGATTTCTGAACGTTTGGAAAGATTCGTAGCGTTGGATGAGAAAATTGTTGTCGATGCGGTCTATATCCTCCGAGAGCAATCGCTTGCCTTCTTCGGTTAACTCAAAGATGCCACGACTAGGATATCGAACAAGGCCTGCTTGTTTCAGGTATGTTTTTGCCCAACTCACCCGATTTTCGAATGTTCGTTGTTTCCCACTTGGTAAGAGATTCGAACGCTCATCGTCACTCAATTCATATTTTTTGGCCAGACACTTGATCGCATCTTTGATGTGAAATGGCCCCGCTTCGGCACATTGCAACACTGGCAACATCAATGTCTGATAGTCTGGTATCATTCAATTATTCTCACATTCCGCTCTCTCAATAACAATTCAATCTAAAATTACTAGGCTGTAGTGAAGAGTTAACTTTTATTTTCTATAATGTTCCTTCATTTTGTCAGGAGCGCACATATGTCTGGTTATCAGGAACTTACGGAGGAACAATGGAGCCGTTTAAAGCCTTATTTGCCTTATGGGAGCACAGGGAAACCGGGTCGCAACGCCAATAACAGGCTTTTCATTGATGCTTTGTTGTGGATGGCCCGTTCGGGCGGGCGTTGGCGCGATTTACCCGAACGGTTCGGGCGTTTTGACAGTGTCAAACGGCGTTATTATCTCTGGGTTGAGGCCGGGGTTTTAGAAGATGTCTTTAAGGCCTTGCGCACTCACGCTGATCAAGAGTGGCTGATGATGGATGCCACAATTGTGCGGGCGCATGCCCAAGCGGCCGGGGCGCGGCATAAAAAGGGGGGCCTGATGCCCACGCATTGGGGCGTTCCAAGGGCGGCCTGACGACAAAAATACATGGGCTGACAGATGCATTGGGTTTACCTCTGCGCCTGATAGCAACGGGCGGGCATTGTAGCGAAATGACGCAAGCCGCCGCCTTATTGGCAGGGTTTAAGGCGGATCATGTCTTGGCGGATAAGGGCTATGATGGCCGGTGCGTTATAGACGCGGTGAATGAGAGCAGGGCTATGCCCGTTATTCCGTCCCGGAAAAATGCGCGCAAGCCAAGGCAAACTGATATGGCTTTGTATAAGGAACGTAATATTGTCGAGCGTTTCTTTGGCTATCTCAAACAGTTCCGGCGTGTGGCTACGCGATATGACAAGCATATCCAAAACTATATGGGCTTCGTCTATATCGCAGCTATCAAGATCTGGCTCAAATGATTAATTCTTCACTACGACCTAGGCTGCGGTTACATTTTAACTTTTATGGATTTCTTTTGGAGGTAAATCATGGATCGACAGGAGCTCCGCAATGGCCAATGGGCGATTATAAAACCTTTTGTTCCGGACGCGCCGCTTAAAAAAAGCCAAACAACCCAGTGTTTGGGCCGCTACCGTGGCGGGTTTGGCACAAAACGCCATGCCGTAAGCGAAGATTTTGGGCTTCCCCTGCGATTTCAGGCAGGCCCAGAGTTTGAACACGACATGAAACAGGCTCAGGGTTTGATTGAAGGCTTGCAGACCCAATATGTCCTGGCAGATAAGGCCTATGATGCGGATAGTCTGATTCAGACTATCCATGATAATAATGCCAAGGCCTGTATCCCGCCTAAAACCAACCATCTTGAACAACGCGCCTACGACAAAAACCTCTATAAGGAGCGCAATCAGCTCGAACTTATGTTCGGCAAACTCATCAAAACATGCATGGGATCAGTCAAACGCGCCGCTATATATCTATGGCTCAAATAGTTAAAATGTAACCACAGCCTAATATCGCCCGTCATTTTTCGGCGAGCCATAAGCTTGATTGCAAAGCTGTCACTGACACCGAAATGCCGAGCTGCAGCACGGGCGGAATCACCTGCATCAACCTGTTCGAGCAGTTCAAGAAACCGCCCCTGCCCGTCTTGGTTTTCAGATTAAGCGTTGCCAGAGATTTTCCCGGGTAACTTCCATCTCAACCAGCAGCTCTGACCATCCCGGAAGATCAATCCACAGCGAATCCTGCCAGAGTTCGCGTACAGACCGGTCCCGCGAGCACACGCGTCAAATCCAGCACTTTAAGCTTTAAGCCCGGCGAGCGGCCAAATCATCCCAAACTGACGGAAGCGTTCAGCCTTGCGGCTGGACCGTCAGATTGAAACAGATCGACGCCAGGTGGCGGTCAATCTTCACCGGGTTCCGATCAGACAGAACCGCAAGCTCCGAACAAACCGTGCCGATCGAAGCAACCGCCAGATTGGAGACGGCAAAAGCTGAAGGTCAACTGCCCTTACCGGCTTCATGAAAGCTCGATTTTTGCAGATCGGCGGCATTCAGTGCCAGCTTAACCTGCACCCAGATCGTCATTTAGTGAGCTTGGGCCCTCGGCTCAATTGAGGGCGATCCACCCAAAAGGATACCAGACAATTGCGCCGCATCGTCTTCAGTCCAATCAATGGCTTCAGGCGCGTGGGTAAGCGCATGTTCAATGACATCATCGACAGAGCCAACAGGGATGATCCGAAGTTCATTCTTCACATTATCCGGAATTTCGGCGAGGTCCTTCTCATTCTCTTCAGGGATCAGAACCGTCCGCACACCACCACGAAGGGCGGCCAACAGCTTTTCTTTCAATCCACCGATGGGCAAAACACGGCCACGCAAAGTGACCTCGCCGGTCATTGCCACGTCGGACCGTACCGGAATACCAGTGAGCACGGAAACCATGGCGGTCACCATGGCGATACCCGCACTTGGACCATCCTTAGGGGTTGCGCCTTCCGGGACATGGACGTGAATGTCACGGGACCGGAATTCGCGCGGATTGATACCGAATTCGGGCGCGCGCGCCTGCACATAACTGTTCGCCGCAGAGATAGATTCCTTCATCACATCTTTCAGATTGCCGGTGACAGTCATCTTGCCTCGTCCCGACATGGCCACAGCTTCAATCGTCAGCAGATCGCCGCCAACAGATGTCCAAGCCAGACCGGTGACAACGCCGATTTGATCTTCTGTATCCGTGCGGCCGAACCGGTGTTTCTTCACGCCGAGGAAATCGCCAATATTGTCCGGAGTCGCAGAAATGGTTTTCGTCTCATCCTTGATAATCAGAGTCAGAGCCTTCCGCGCGAAGCGGGCAATTTCCCGCTTAAGCGAGCGGACGCCGGCTTCTCGCGTATAATACCGAATGATCTCGCGCACAGCGTCATCAGTGACAATAAATTCCTCGCCCTTCAACCCATTTTCCTTGACCTGTTCAGGAATTAGGTGACGGCGCGCAATTTCGACTTTTTCGTCTTCCGTATATCCCGGAATACGGATGATTTCCATCCGGTCGAGAAGCGGCTGTGGTATGTTCAGGCTGTTGGCGGTCGTGATGAACATCACATCCGACAGATCGTAATCCACGTCGAGATAGTGATCGTTAAATGTATCGTTCTGTTCTGGGTCGAGCACTTCCAGCAACGCGGCCGAGGGATCGCCGCGATAATCTCTACCCATTTTGTCGATCTCATCAAACAGGAAGAGTGGATTGATATATTTCGCTTTTTTCATCGACTGGATGACGCGCCCTGGCATGGACCCGATATAGGTCCGGCGGTGACCGCGAATTTCGGATTCGTCGCACACACCCCCCAGAGAAACGCGAACAAATTCCCGCCCTGTGGCTTTGGCCACGGATTTTCCCAGTGACGTTTTGCCAACCCCGGGCGGGCCGACGAGGCATAGGATCGGGCCTTTCACCTTTTTCGTGCGAGTCTGCACGGCAAGATGTTCGATGATCCGTTCCTTGACCTTATCGAGGCCATAGTGGTCTTGATCCAGAATGGTCTGCGCCTTGGTAAGGTCACGCTGTACGCGCTTCTTTTTCCCCCACGGAACGGACAGCATCCAGTCAATATAGTTGCGCGAGACATTCGCCTCCGCGCTCATTGGACTCATCTGTTTGAGTTTCTTGATTTCGGCAGTGAGCTTTGCGCGCGCTTCCTTAGTAAGTTTGGTCTTTTCGACCTTTCCGGTCAGATCTGCAATCTCGTCGACTTCATCGTCTCCAAGCTCGTTCTTGATTGCCTTCATCTGCTCGTTGAGATAATATTCGCGCTGCGTCTTCTCCATCTGGCGTTTGACACGGCTGCGGATCTTCTTTTCGACTTTTAGGACAGAGGTCTCTCCGCCAATAACGTCCATGATGCGGGCGAGGCGATCAGCTGGATCGGCCATTGCCAGAAGGTCCTGTTTCGTCTGAAGATCGGCGCCAAGATGCACGGCGACAGCATCGGCCAGTTTGGATGCATCATTCGTATCGATAACGGAACTCACGACCTCATCGGCGATTCGGTTATTGACCTTTCCGAAGTCGGCAAAGGCCTCGCGTACATCCTTGGCCAGGGCTCGGGATTTCGCCTTGTCGTCTTTAGAGATAACGATCTCGATCTCGGCTTCCGTGAAGCCATCGCGATCTCCAAGCGCCAGCAGTTGCGCTCGTGTCTGGCCCTCGACCAGAACGCGGACTGTACCGTCGGGCAGTTTCAATAGCTGCATGATCTTTGCGAGACAGCCATAGGCGAACAAATCGTCCCCTGCTGGCTCATCAACGGTGGATTCGCGCTGCGTCAGCAGGAATATCTGTTTGTCCGCCCGCATCACTTCTTCCAGCGCCTTGATGGACTTATCGCGACCCACGAACAGTGGGACGACCATGTACGGGAATACAACAATGTCGCGTAGCGGCAGAACGGGTAAGATTTGCGTCATGAGCGAGTGGGCCTCTTATGTATTCTATCCTTGATAAGTGGGAGACCGGAGGTAGGAGTGCAAGACCGCAAGTCAGGTAAGAGACGGTTGCAATCTCGAATCGATCCAATAAAAAGCCGCCCAAAGGCGGCTTTTTTTATATTCAAACGCAGCAAGACTAGCTCGCTTTTTCAGCAGGCGCTTCTGCGTAGATCAGAAGCGGCTTTGCCTCACCATCACCCTCGACGACGTCGGCGTTGATAACAACCTCACCGACACCTTCATAAGACGGCAAATCATACATCGAATCCAGCAATATACCTTCCATGATAGATCTGAGACCGCGCGCGCCGGTTTTCCGCGCCAGCGCTCTTTTGGCGACAGCTTGAAGTGCATCCTCGGTAAAGGTCAATTTGACCTCCTCCATGGCGAATAAAGTCTCATATTGCTTCACCAGCGCATTCTTGGGTTCGGTCAGGATCGTGATGAGGGCCTCCTCATCGAGATCCGCCAGCGTCGCGATGACCGGCAAGCGGCCAATAAATTCAGGGATCAGACCGAATTTCTGCAGATCTTCGGGCTGAACATCACGCAAAATGGCACCGACTGTCCGGCTATCTTCGTCCTTGACCCGGCCGCCAAAGCCGATGCTGGCCTGGTCACCGCGATTGGCGATTACCTTGTGCAGACCCGAAAAGGCGCCGCCGACGACAAAGAGAATATTGGTCGTATCGACCTGCAAGAATTCCTGCTGCGGGTGTTTGCGCCCGCCCTGCGGCGGCACAGACGCAACCGTGCCTTCCATGATCTTGAGCAGCGCCTGCTGTACGCCCTCACCCGACACATCGCGCGTGATCGAAGGATTGTCAGATTTGCGAGAAATCTTGTCGACTTCGTCAATATAAACAATGCCGCGCTGGGCGCGCTCAACATTATAGTCAGCGCTTTGCAGTAATTTCAGAATGATATTCTCGACATCTTCACCGACATAACCCGCTTCTGTGAGTGTCGTCGCGTCGGCCATTGTGAATGGTACATCAAGAATGCGGGCCAAAGTCTGAGCCAGCAACGTTTTGCCGCAACCCGTCGGACCAATCAGCAAGATGTTCGATTTTGCCAGTTCCACGTCCGGATTCGTCGCGGCGTGGTTCAGGCGCTTATAGTGGTTGTGTACAGCGACGGAGAGGACGCGTTTGGCGTAATCCTGGTCGATGACGTAATCATCGAGTGTATCGCAAATTTCCTGTGGGGTCGGAACGCCTTCCCGACCCTTAGAGAGAGAGGATTTCCCCTCTTCCTTAATAATATCCATGCAAAGCTCGACACATTCGTCGCAGATGAAGACGGTCGGTCCTGCAATCAGCTTTCTAACCTCATGCTGGCTTTTGCCGCAGAAGGAGCAATAGAGCGTATTTTTACTCTCAGTGGTTGTCTTGCCCATACTATATCTCGTCCCGATACGGCTTACGCCAACCAAACCCGCTGTAATCCGAGTGCCGACATTACGGTTGGCTTTCGGCTCTTTATGACAGCATTATGTAAACACCGCCTTTCGAATCTCCATTCGACACCGATAATCAGATCTGTGCAAGCCCGATTATTGGTTCGCCCACGCCAAAATAGCGACAGCTTAAACTGTATTGTGAGATATTATGCGTCTCCGCCACGTTTGACGTAGACATGATCGACAAGACCGAAATCCTTAGCCTCTTCAGCCATCATGAAGTGATCGCGATCCAGCGTCTTCTCAATCGTCGCATATTTTTTGCCCGTATGTTTGACGTAGATTTCATTAAGACGCTTCTTCATGGCGAGAATATCCTGCGCATGACGTTCTATGTCAGACGCCTGCCCCCGGAAACCGCCTGAGGGTTGGTGCACCATGATGCGGGCA
Source organism: Litorimonas sp. (assembly GCA_965205225.1). Taxonomy (GTDB): domain Bacteria; phylum Pseudomonadota; class Alphaproteobacteria; order Caulobacterales; family Maricaulaceae; genus Litorimonas. The sequence goes on along the minus strand of CBDBFZ010000003.1, from coordinate 1,411,130 downwards.
TTCGGCAGAGCGATGCGCATATCCGGATCGCCTGCACAAAGGAGCAAAGACCCCATGGATGCGGCCTGCCCAATGCAGACTGTACTGACGGGGCAGCGAATATATTGCATCGTGTCGTAGATTGCCATGCCAGCCGTCACAACGCCGCCAGGCGAGTTGATATACATGCTGATCTCTTTCTTCGGGTTCTCGGACTCGAGGAAGAGCAGCTGCGCGCAAATCGAAGCAGACATATTGTCCTCAACAGGCCCTGTCAGAAAGATAATTCGGTCGCGCAGCAAACGCGAATAGATATCAAAGGCCCGCTCGCCGCGTGACGATTGCTCGACCACGGTCGGAATCAGATAGTTGGTGACAGAGTTCAGCTTCTCAATCGGATCATACATTCGGGAACTTCCGGTCTTTATGGTTCCGGCAGAACGCCGGATGTTCAGTCTTATCTATATTGCGATGCACACCTTGCGCGCAAGAGCTGGACAGCGCTCACATCCTATTCAGTTCAGACGTTAAGACCACCCATCACCCATAAAAAAGCCAGGCTCTAGAGCATTGGGTCTTCTTCGAAGAGTGTCTCACGGTCGACTTTCTTGTCTTTGACCGTTGCTTTCTCCGTAATCAGGGCAACTACTTTTTCTTCATAGATCGGTGCGCGGAGTTGAGCCAGCGCCTGAGGATTCTTCTGATAGAACTCAATAACTTTCTGCTCCTGCCCAGGGTAGCGGCGCGCTTCGGCAATCAGAGCGCCTTGCAGTTCCTCATTCGAAATATTGATCGTCTCTTTCTGTCCCATTTCGGCCAGAACGAGACCGAGGCGCACGCGGCGCTCTGCGATCTTACGGTAATCTGTTTCGAGATCTTCGTCTGATTTGGCTGCATCGTCATCATCCAACTGACCAGCGTCTTTTTCAGCTTTCACTTGGGTCCAGATGTTTTCAAATTCGGTTTCGACCATGCCTTTAGGCAGTTCAAAGTCATGCTTTCCGTCAAGCTCATCCAGAATGGCGCGTTTGAGCTTCATACGGCTCTGGTCTTCAAGCTCCGATTCGAGCTGCTCACGGACTGTGCTCTTGAGAGCGTCCAGATCATCCATGCCGAACTTCTGAGCGAATTCATCGTCAATCTTGGTGTCTGTTTCGCCTTGCACTTCGTGAACCTTGATTTTGAAAACAGCCTCTTTGCCAGCCAGCTCGGACTCTTGATAATCTTCAGGGAAGGTGACGACGATGTCTTTATCTTCGCCGGCCTTCACACCGATCAGTTCTTCTTCGAAACCGGGAATGAACGTAGCTGAACCGATGACCAGCTGGTGATCTTCCTTGGCCCCGCCTTCAAACTCTTCGCCATCAATAGAACCGACAAAATCGATCAGAACCGCATCGCCCTTTTTCGCTTTCGCGGTCTTGGCCTTCTTTTTATAGGATTTCTGGCTGGCATCCAGTTCCTTCAAGCGCTCTTCAACTGTTTCGTCGTCGAGTTCGGTCACAAGGCGCGTAAACTTCAGGCTTGTCGGATCGACGGCTTCGAATTCAGGGATGCTCTCGACAGTCATATTATATTCGAGATCAGCCGTACCCTTCGTGACATCTTCCCCATTGGCACGCAGATCAATCTGCGGCTGACCGGCCGGGCGAAGTTTATTGTCGTTGATCGCCTGCTGACTGCTCTCGTTCAAAACCTCTTCCATCACATCTTTCATGATAGATTGGCCGAACATTTTGCGGATGTGCGACGTCGGCACCTTGCCTGGGCGGAAGCCCTTCAAAGAGACTTGCGGCTGCATCTCCTTGATTTTGGCGTCCAGCTTTTCTTCGAGCGCTTCTTTCTTGACCGTGACCTGGTATTTTCGGGTCAGGCCATTGGCTTCGAGTTCCTTGATATCCATAGGTCTTCTCTGACTAGTCTTAAGGCATTACGAGCGCATCCGGTCGACGCCGGGATGTATTATCCGATCTGTCTGGGGCGAGCTCGGTTTAAGGTCGCGGCGCTATGCCACGCGGCGAACAGGGTTTCAACAATCAAGCCACGTCTAATTTCAGCTAAGTATCGTGCTGATATCGACGATTTTCCTGATTTTTCCTAAGACAAGCGCAATATCAATCGCGCATAGCCCCTTTCATGATGGACCCGAGCTGGCTTCTGTATCTCGGCATCTTCTTTGGACCATTCGTTCAGGAAGATGCCGCTGTCATCGCGGCAGCGTCCCTCTCGGCAGCTAATGCCGTCCATTTTCCTGTCATCTTCTTTGTCATTCTTGCCGGACTGTTCCTGTCCGACATCTGGAAGTACTGGATCGGACGCGCCGCTCATACCTCAGCCCGCGCACGGAGCTACGCCGAGCGGGAACACATCATGGAGTTTCGCGACAAAGTGAAGCGCAACCTTATAATCACGCTCATGACGGCACGATTTCTGCCTTTGGCGCGCGTCCCTGTCTATGTCGCTTGCGGGTATTTCAAGGTCAGCTACCTAAAGTTCTGCGCTGTCATCTTTCTGACTGCACTCCTATACTGTATTGTGATCTTCGGACTTTGCCATGGCCTGGGTGAATTGTTCGATGACCGAATCGAATATATCATGTCATCGCTGGCCGTAATCATGATTGCTATTACCGCCATCACGTTCTGGATACGCCGTAGCCGTCAAGCCTGAAGTTTCAGGACGCTTCCGCTGATACCCGTGCACCGCCTTGTTCGATCATACCTTTACGGTCTGCGGCAATGATCCAAGTGACAATATCCTTCATGGCAAGGTCATTGGCTTTCTCAATGGCCTCGACAATGGCAGAAATCCTAGCCGCATCTGCGCGAACTTCGTGACGCGTCGTAAACGTATCGATCAAACGCCGATCCGTGGCATTTGCCAGAGACGCCGTATATCTCACGATGGCCAGTGGCGCACTCGCCTCACCCCGGTCAAACTGGGCTTCGAAATTCTTGATTGTGATATGGACCCACATATCCGTACGGGTACCGGATTGCGGCAATACACCGATGATAGACGCTTCCCGGGACAGGGCATCGACCAGTGATTCTTGCAGCATGGTCGGCGTGCTTTCCGGCCATTTGGCCTGAGCCGCGGTCGATAGGCGACGACCATCCGGAGACACAATAATAGAGCGTGTGTTGAACGCGTTGGTCGCCGAGGGGCGATCGACACGAATAACCCGTGCGCCCGGATCAGGCTGGACACTGTCACCTGACAGGGACAGACGATAAATGATGTCGGCGGGTGCCGGGTCAGGAATGATGGAACACGCCGTCACCATCATGGTCACGGCGAGAGCCAAGGCTGCAAGTCGAATCATTGGGGCAGCTCCACAATATCGGCTTCAGTACCGGAGATGAATTCCAGCGGACTCTGTTCCAAAGCGTCCGCAACTCTGCTAAGCGACAGAACCAATCGCCGAATGGCATCAACCGTCTCTCCAAGATCAGTCAACCCGGCATTCGACAGATGATTAATCGCATCCCGTGTGTCGACAATCAACTCATTCGCCTGAGACGCGGTGCCCTCAACGGCATTGAGGGTTTCATCCACCTTACCCATCGTCGTTTCGATCCGGGTCAATAGAACCGGTACATCCGCTTCAATCAAAGCATCGACTGATTCCAGTGTCTCCCGGGCCGCATCAGCCATCTCACCGACTTTTCTCACGGTCGCCCGCGCGTCTGAAACAAGAACATTCACATTTTCCATATTGAGATCAGAAAAGTCGAGTTCGGCTGTGATACGGTTGATATTGTGCAGTGTGCCTTGAACGTCCTCAATCGCGTCATTGCTGAGAATACTATTGACCTGCATAAGGGCAATCTGCGCTTGTTCGACAACGGAGCCACCTCCCTCAAGAATGCTGGAGAGTTGATCCGTACGCCCTTCTATCCTGCGGGCGTCACGACCCTCAGGCATGTTTTTGATTAACGGAAACTCTTCGTCTCCAGAGAAAATTTGCATATAATTCAGACCGGTAAGCCCTAACGGTTCAAGCGCTGCATAGCTTTTCGTGTTAACAGGCGTATTGGCATCAATACGAATATCGGCCAGAACTGTGTTCGGATGATCCCTGTCCAGACGGATGGTCGTCACTTCGCCGACATTAATGCCATTGAAGCGGACTTCGGAACCCGGCGATAAGCCGCGAACCGGGCCGTGGAAGGCGACCTGATACTCATCAAATTGCTGATCAAATTCAGACCCTGTCAGCCAGAAAATAAAACCGACCGTTGCGACCAGTGCGATAAGCACAAAGCTGCCAATCAGAGCGTAATTTGCTTTTTTTTCCATGCCCTAAAGCCCTGTAGTCGCGCCGCGTGGCGTCGCCCCTTTCATTCCGATCACAATTTTTGACCGGGTGTCGACAATGCGGCTCTGGACCGCGGCCCACCGAAATATTCTCTAACCCATTCGTGGTCATATTTTTCAACCACATCCAATCGATCATAGACTGCAATCTGCATGTCTACCAGTACCGCAACCTTGTCGCAAATCGCATAGAGACTATCGAGGTCATGCGTCACCATCAGGACCGTTAGATCCATCGCATCACGCAGTCTGAGGATGAGCGTATCGAATGCGTGCGCACCGATTGGGTCGAGACCGGCTGTCGGCTCATCGAGAAAGAGAATCTGCGGATCCAGAGCCAATGACCGGGCCAGTGCGGCCCGTTTCTTCATTCCGCCTGATAGATCGGCAGGGTAGAGCACGGCGCTTTCTGGCAGCAGGCCAACCATATGGATTTTCATATCCGCCAATTCACGCATCAACATTTTGGGCATGTCGAGATGTTCGATCATGGGAACCATAATGTTCTCTCGGACTGTCAGCGAGGAAAACAATGCACCGCCCTGAAACAGGACTCCAATTTCGTTCTTGAGCCGCATCTCTTCCGAAAGATCAAGATCGGATCTGAGCTTGCCGAAATATCGGATCTCGCCGCTTTCGGGCTCTTTCAAGCCCAGTAACGTATTCATCAGAACGGATTTACCCGAACCGGAACCGCCAACCAAACCAGCAATTTCCCCGCGTGTAATCTCGAAATCGAGATCCTGATGAATGATATTCGGTCCGAACTGTGTCAGGATACCCGTCGCTGAGATCGGCGGTATATCTATTGGGTCTTTGCGGTCCACGATCAGACACCTAGCTGATAGAACAAGATGGCGAACATCGCATCAATCAGGATGACAGCAAAAATCGCCTGCACAACCGATGTCGTCACGCGCGAACCCAGACTATCCACAGAACCGCTTACGGCCAAACCCTGTCGACATCCGACAATGGCAATCACAAGCGAAAAAACCGGCGCTTTGACCATACCGACCCAGAAATGCTGGATACCGACCATTTCCTGAAAGCGGTTGAGAAACAGGATCGGCGAAATCTGCGTGGGCGTCACCCACGCGACAATCAACCCGCCAAGCACGCCGCTCATCATCGCCAGAAACGTTAGAATAGGCAGTGTCAGCAGACAGGCAATCGCACGAGGAATGACAAGTGTCTCGAACGTGTCGAGCCCCATGACGGTCATCGCATCAATTTCCTGGCGCATCTTCATCGCGCCGATCTGTGCCGTGAACGCCGACGCCGAACGACCGGCAATGAGGATTGCCGTGATCACTACAGCCAATTCCCGCAGCATGGAAAAACCGACAAGGTCGACCATGAAGACAGAGAAACCAAGCACGCCGAGTAAATTCACGCCCATATAGGCGATGACAGCCCCAATCGCGAATGACAGGATGGCGACAATAGGTGCCGCGTCCAGACCAATCTCTTCCATTAAGGCGATGATGGATTTGAAGCGCAAGCGCCTGGGATTCAGGAGAACCCGGAAGGACATGGCAAAAAACTGACCAAAGAATGCGAGGGTCGCATAGAATTCATCCCAGAACCGGATTGTCGCACGGCCAAGCCGATCCATTGTCTCATGCCATTGACGGGGTACGACAGGAGGCTCACCCATTTGGGCATCGGCCGCGACGCTGAGCAAGGTTTGTTGCGCCGCCGTACCGCCGACCAGCTTCCAGTCCTTAACATCGTCACCAACTCGCATGGCCTTGGTCAACAGGTAAGCACCAGCCGTATCAAGATCTTCAACTCCGTCGAGATGATAATCAATAGCTTCATAGGTTGCTGCGTGATAATCACGCTCCAGCTTATCATTAATTGACGCAGCTGATTCGATCGTCCAGATGCCATGTGCGATCACCTGGAGCCGGTACCCCTGAATCGAAAGGTCATAATGTGCCGTTTTGGTCAGCATTCTCCAGACGTGCGCTAGCCCCGGAGTCGGGTCAAGTACGCAAGCACGCCAATATATTTTGCATGAGCGGTGTAAGAGCTGTGATAAAGTGTGAATGCTCAGCTTAACCTATGCTAGTCGCCCCTCCCGTCTCATCCGCCTTCGGGCCGCCGCCAGTTCAGCCCTATCGACAAGTTTAATATTGTGATCCAAATTGACAAACCGGATAACATCCTATCCGGTGTTGCGCGCAATTTGATTGAATATAATGCGCCCCCCTGCTATCCTTTTCAGGGCTATCCCCGGCGATATCCAGCCGGTTATACCGTTTAGGGTGATCCATGGACGCGTTTGAATTCGACCATCACCTGATTACCTCCTACGAACGGTTCTCCCGGTCATTCAGTACCATTCGCTCTCGCGATCTCAGAGACGAAATTGATGAGGAATATGATGGGGGACGCTTCTGGCCGGATGCCCTGCTCTCCCTGAATCCGCGCTATCTTTCCGGACCGACAGTCGATGATCTGGTTCACTCAGGAAACCTGGACGAAGGGACCGGCAAAGTCTTCCGCTCCGATGGAACCCCATTGCGGTTTTACCGTCACCAGGCCGAGTCGATTGTAAAAGCGAAACGCGGCAAGAGCTATGTCGTCACGACAGGGACAGGATCGGGCAAGTCACTGTGTTTCTTCGTCCCGATCGTGGACACAATTATCCGTGCCCTGCGCTCCGGCAAACCGCGAAAGACCCGCGCCATCATCATCTATCCGATGAATGCACTGGCCAATAGTCAGGTCAAGGAAATCGACAAGTTCATCAGCCAGTCCGGATTGCCCGACAATCTGAAACCGGTGGTCAAGCGCTATACAGGCCAGGAAAGCCCGGGGGAACGTCAGAAGATCGCAGATAACCCGCCGGATATTCTTCTGACCAATTACATGATGGCGGAGTTGCTTCTGACCCGTCAGCAGCAGCCGGACTCTCAAGTCATCAGCAACGCCTTCGGCCTGAAATTCCTTATTCTCGACGAGTTTCACACCTATCGGGGGCGTCAGGGCGCCGATATCGCTGTGCTGGTTCGACGGTTGCGCGATCATTGTACGCCGGACAAGGCCCCGGTTTGCATCGGCACATCAGCAACAATGGCGTCAGAGGGCCCGGAACAAAACAGGGCACGGGAAGTGGCCAAGGTTGCGACGCGTCTATTTGGCTCGGAGATTGGCCCGGACGCGGTCATTGATGAATCTTTGGAGCGCGCTACAGATGACTCCATTGATCTCGGTGACGCCAAGGCTGACCTCGCTGCAGTCCTGAACCAATCATTGCCAGACAATTTGAGTGATGAAGTTCTAAAGCAACACCCGTTGGCAGTCTGGGTAGAGCTTGCACTTGGGCTTGATGACGGTTTGGAGCTCAAAAGGAAAAAACCTATCCCGTGGCTGTGTGAAAACAGCCTGGGCAATGCGTCGATTTCAGTGGATTTAATTTAGGACAAGCTTTCCCCTTAGGCTTGGATCACCCGGATTAGTTTCTTCACTCCGAACATGCTGATCATCCGGCGGATATTATAAGCTAGAACCGATAGACTCATCTCTGTTTTGACGTTTTTGAGGCGTTTGGTCAGGAAGTGCGTGGCACCCATCCATGACTTCAGCGTCCCGAACGGATGCTCGACCGTCGCCCTTCGGATGGCCATGGCTTCCGGGAGGTCATTCAATCGCGTCAACATAGCGTCGATGATGTCCTCATTGACCCAGCGTTTGATCCGCCGTTGTTTCCCCGTCGTGCATTTGGCTTTGACGGGACAGGCCGCGCATTCGTCCGGCCAGTAAACTTGCATGTCCTTGCCCTGTTCAACTGACATGAAGCGATAGGTCATCTTCTGACCACCTGGGCATTGGTAACTATTGTCTTCGGGCTGATAGAGGAAGTCATGTTTGCCAAAGCGGCCCGCGGCTTTAGAGCCAGATGTGTAAGGCTTGGGCACGTATGTTGTAGCGCCCAGTTTCTCAGTCGCCATAATTTCTGCACCGCTGAAGTAGCCACGATCTGCAAAGACTGTAATGTCTTTTCGTCCAATGGCGGCTTGGCCTTGTTTCGTCATCTTTGTGAGCTGCACTTTGTCAGAGACAGTGTTTGTTACCTCATGCGCGACAATGAGATGGTGCTCGGTATCGACAACCGTCTGTACGTTATACCCCACCATACCAGCCTTTGTGCTGGTCGCCATAGCCACTGAGTCCGGGTCAGTTAAGGATACTTGTTTCTTAGAAGACGCGGCGAGATCATCTTTCAACTGTTGAAGCTCAGCCATCTTCTCACGCATTGACGTAATCTTTTCCTTGAGGCGTTCAGTCTTGGCCTCAGCGGCCTCGCCTTCCTGTAAATCCGTCGCGTCCAGTGCATGAAGGTATTTCTCTATAGAATGCTCAATCTGGCCGATGCGCCGCGTGAGCTTGCCGCGTGTGAAGTTCTTTTCTCTCGCGTTCACGGCCTTGAACTTGGCTCCATCAATCGCAACCATTGTGCGCGCGAACAGACCAACGTCACGGCAAAGAGTCACAAATTGAGAACAGGTTGATTGGATAGCGGTGCCGTTGTCTTTTCTAAAGTCAGCAATCGTTTTGAAGTCAGGTGCAAGCTTGCCCGTCAGCCACATAAGCTCAACATTACGCCCCGCTTCGCGTTCAAGCCTACGGCTAGATTGGATACAGTTGAGATAGCCGTAAATGTAGAGCTTGAGCAAAATAGACGGATGATAACCGGGACGGCCTGTCGCCTTGGGCCGGACGCGCTCGAAACCCATTGAGAGTAAATCTAGTTCATCAACGTAGGCATCAATGACGCGAACAGTATTATCTTCATCGATATACTCGTCCAGACTTTCAGGAAATAATATGGACTGATTTCGATCTTGGCCTTCAATAAAGCGCTTCACAATAAACCTCCGATTCAATCACCGGAACTATATCACAAAAAACTAACCGTTTTCACACAGCCACTCCCGTTCAAGGACGCTGTCAAGCGCCTCGCCGAAGATAGCGGCGTTGAGGCGGGCAAATGTCGGGCAGCGCTCAAAGCGTTCCTCACCCACGTCAGCCTGCCCGAACATAAACGTGGAGGACCAGGTGAAGCCGCATTTCTGGCGTTCAAATTGCACAGATTCATATCTGGCGCTGGTGAAGTCTTCACGACTTTGGCTTCGCATCCACGCACGGTACTCTTCGAAGGCCAGCTTGAGGACCCGGACTCCCCGGGGGATCGCCTCTACCCGACGCGTTTTTGCCGCAACTGCGGGCACGAATATCATATCGTCACCAAGAGCGATAATGACGATCAAATCAAATTCTTGCCCCGGAATATAGATGACACGCCGCTGGAAGCAGATGAAGACGACGATGTTGCTGGATATCTTTGCCCGATTCCGGAAAATGATCCGGACTTCGCTTTCAACGGCGATCTGGACAGTTACCCTGAGGGTTGGAGGGAAGAGCGCAACGGTATTGAACGCCTTAGACCATACCGGAAAAAGCGGGCACCTGTGTCATATATGGTCGGCCCGGATGGTCGGCGCGGCACGGAAGGTCGGCGCGGCGCGGAAGGAAAGGATTTCTGGTTCATTCCTGGCAAGTTTGCGTTTTGCCTATGCTGCCTAGATGAGCCAAATCAGGGGATGCGGGAACGCAACAAGCTGGCGGGTCTGTCCGGCGAGGGACGCAGTTCTGCAACAACACTCCTGACCTCTAGTGCACTTGAATGGATGAATGCCGGGGAAAACCGCTTGCCGAAAACCAAGCGAAAACTTCTCGGATTCACGGATAACCGCCAGGATGCCGCCCTGCAATCCGGTCATTTCAATGACTTTCTTTTCGTGAGTCTGCTGCGTGGGGCCATCCTGCGGGCAATCATTGATGCCGGGGCAACAGGTCTTACCGAGGACGAATTCGGACTGAAGGTGGTCAGGGCTCTCGGTTTCACCTCTGCCAACAAGGAGGAGACTCGGGCTCACTGGATGCTCAATCCTGCTTCGGGTGCCGTCATTCGTGAGGACGCACAACGAGCCCTTGCCAGGGTTCTGGCTTATCGTGTCTGGACAGATCTACGACGTGGTTGGCGATATACAAATCCGAGCTTGTTCGTGTTGAACTTGCTGGATGTTGAGTTTATTGGCCTCAAGGACGTTGTTTCGGACCGCGAGCGGTTAATGACCATCTTGCCCGTGCTGGGCAAACTTGATGCGGAAAAATGCACCGACCTATTGAAGAGTGTCCTCGGCGCAATGGTCGAGGGCCTCGCGGTCAACACTGAAGCGTTGGACCTGACGCTTCTTGACAGCGTCGCCCTGAAATCGCGATCCCTATTGCGTTCACCCTGGGCTATTGATGCCAAAGAAAATCCCCGCGGGCGTTCGTCCCTGCTTTTGCGTCCCCGCAGAAAAGGCGTCATCGGCCTGCGTGAAGAACAGACGCTTTTGCGTGCGGGCCATAACTCGCGGATCGCGCGATTGATCAACAAGAAGAGCGTCATCGGCACGAAACTCGGAAAGGAAGATTATCTCGAATTCTTTTCGCGTCTGCTTGAGCTGCTCGCAGACGAAGGGTTGGTCGCACCAATCGAACTTGATAAGGACTTGGTGGGATGGCGGTTGACACCGTCGGCTGTCAGGCTCGTTCCGGGCGCAGCTCTTTCAGATAAGGGCAAGCACGGGAACCGCTACTTTCATGATCTCTACCATTCCATCGCCAAAGATCTCGCCTCTGGCAAAAGCGCATATTGGGGGTTGGAGGGTCGCGAGCATACGGCGCAAGTCTCGCAAAAACAGCGGGAATGGCGGGAATGGCGATTCAGGTTCGAAGATGATGACCGCGCCAACCTCAGCACTTCAGAATATCAGGCCGAGATAAGAGATTCAGGTGAGTCCGACCAATTTCTGCCCGCATTGTTCTGCTCACCAACGATGGAACTCGGCATCGATATATCGGCCCTGAACGCTGTATATCTTCGCAACGTACCCCCGACGCCTGCAAACTACGCCCAACGCGCTGGCCGCGCGGGACGTTCGGGCCAGGCGGCGGTCGTGATGACCTATTGCGCATCCGGTTCGCCGCATGACCAATACTTCTTCGAGCGGCGCAACGATATGGTGGCGGGCGTGGTGCGCCCTCCCACCCTCGATATCACCAACGAAGAGTTGGTGCGCTCGCACCTGCACGCCGTGTGGCTGGCGGAGGCGGAGCTGGCCTTGTCTGCCAATATTCCCGAAATTCTTGATCTCAATGGTGAAAACTATCCGCTCAAAGAAGAAGTTCTGTCCGTAATCTCAAAGTCGGATCTGGCCACACGGGCACGTTCTCCCATGAAGCGGGTTCTGGATCAGATCCTGGCGGCGGATGGCGGTTCAGTGCCAGTCTGGATCGGTGAACCCGAGGAGTTTGTCGATGACGTTGCCATGAACGCACCAAGGAAGTTCGATGGTGCGTTCAATCGCTGGCGAGAACTTTACGACTCTGCGCGCACGCAACTGGCCGAGGCTAACGCACGATCAGAAATCACAGGGCTTTCCCGCTCTGATCGCCGCAAGATCAAGACTGCGCAAATGCAGGCCAGCGATCAGCTGACGATCCTTGAACAGGGCAAAGCGTCTAACGGCTCGGACTTCTACTCATACCGCTATTTGGCAACGGAAGGTTTCCTTCCGGGCTATAACTTCCCGCGCCTGCCACTTTATGCATTTGTGCCAGGGGAAGGGAAAACCGGCTCGTTTATCTCGCGCGCACGCTTTTTGGCGATTTCCGAATTTGGCCCTCGCAGCTTGATCTACCATGAAGGCCGGGCCTACCGTGTCATGAAAGCCAAGCTCCCGCCTCAGGCGCATAAAGGCGACGGGTCTGAATTGGCCACGAAAGACATCTACATCTGTCCAAACTGCGGCGCATGTCATGAAGGTGAGGTCGAACGCTGTCACGGCTGTGATACCCATATGGCCGGGGAAGTGCCCATCAAACGCACGCTTCGTATCGACAATGTCGAGGCAGCGCCTGTCGAGCGCATTACTGCCAACGATGAAGAGCGGGTGCGCCAGGGCTTCGACATCCAGACAGTGTTCGCCTGGCCCACGAAAGACGGGCAGCTTCAGGTCACGAATGCTGAGTTCAAATGCGGCGATACCACATTGCTCGCGCTTCAATATGCCAACAGCGCCGAGATCAGCCGCCTCAACAAGGGACTGAAGCGTCGCAGGAACAAAACCGTCCTCGGCTTCAACATCGATCCCCGGACTGGCTATTGGGCAAAAGCGGAAGATGAAGACGCGGAAACCGACACGCCGCCCGATGTCGTTAGACCCGTCAAAATCGTTCCAATCGTCCGGGACAGGAAGAATGCGCTTCTGCTTCGCTTCAGGGAAGCGGAGGCGTTCACGCCCACAACAATAACCACAGTCCAGCACGCCTTAATGCGAGGCATTGAAGTCGTTTATCAGCTTGAGGAAGGAGAAATTCTGGGCGAACCGTTGCCGGCGCGTGATAACCGCAGAGCAATCCTTGCCTATGAGGCGACTGAGGGCGGCGCTGGGGTCCTGAACCGCCTGATCGATGACCCCAAAGCGATCAGCGAAGTTGCGCGGACCGCACTCGGACTCATGCATTTTGACAACATCCAGGCAGCTATCGAGGCTGGAAACAGTAATTGTCTGACTGAGAAGAAGAATGAGGCCTGTGTGCGTGGCTGCTATCATTGTCTCCTCTCCTATTTCAACCAACCGGATCACGAACAGATAGATCGGAGCAGCTCAGAAGTAGCCCAGCTTCTGATTGACCTGGCTCGCGGACAGACACTCATGAAGACACGCGCCTCCTTTGAGAGTTCCGCCTCTCTGTGGGTGAGGGCTTTCGAAGAAGCGGGCCTTCCACATATAGATATTATGCCCGTCAAATTTGGCGGAAACGACGTGGAATTTGCGTGGCGTGGTCACGGCGTCGCCGCAACAGCCAACTTCGTGTCGTCTGAAATGTCTCAAGACGCTTCGAACAAAGGTTGGGAACTGGTCTCGCTGCCAATGTCTCCGCACGCCGCTATCCCCGAACACCTCATCAAGCTGTTAAAGGGGTAAGCGATGATGCCAAGTTTTTCGCCGGGCGATCTTGTTCGCGCCCGGGGGCGGGAATGGGTGACATTGCCTGCCCCGCGCGAGGCTATCCTGGCGCTTCGCCCCCTTTCTGGAAACGAGAATGACGTGGTCATCCTTGATCCTGCGCTGGAGATCTCAAGCGTGGCGGCCGCAAGATTTGATCTGCCTGACGATGCGCGATCCACCGTACAAGCCAAAGCGGCACTTCTGGCGGATGCGCTTCGGCTGACCCTGCGCCGCGGTGCCGGGCCTTTCCGGTCTGCCGCGCAGCTCACCTTCGAACCCCGAACCTATCAGCTTGTTCCGCTACTTATGGTCCTGCGCCTGCAGGTGCCCCGCTTGCTGATCGCTGACGATGTCGGCATCGGCAAGACCATCGAAGCCGGCCTGATCCTGCGTGAATTCATGGATCGGGGCGAAGTCGATGCCTTCTCGGTCCTGTGTCCACCGCATCTGGTTGATCAGTGGATTACTGAACTCAAGGACCGTTTCGGCATTGATGCCGAAACGGTCACATCCGGCACAGCCGCGAGGCTGGAACGCAACCTGCCACTCGCGCAGACGCTATTTGATGCCTACCCCTTCACGGTCGTCAGCCTCGACTACATCAAAGCCGAGAGGCGCCGGGAGGGTTTTACACGGACCTGTCCTGACTTTGTCATCATTGATGAAGCTCATGCTTGCGTCGGGACACACAAAGGCAAGCAGCAACGCTTCGACTTGCTCCAGAGGCTCGCGGAGGATCGAGAACGCAGGATCGTCATGCTCACGGCCACGCCACACTCTGGAGATGAAGCAGCCTTCGCGCGCCTTCTGTCACTGATTGATCAAGAATTTGCCTCGGTAGATTTCAACAATGCACGTTACCGCGAGCGCCTGGCGCGACACTTGGTTCAGCGACGGCGAGTCGATCTTATCGAAGGTGACTGGGACGAAGATCGCTCCTTTCCAAAGCATGAGACAAGGGAGTCCCCTTATCGCCTTTCGGTCGACCATCTGGCCTTTCAGGAGTCCGCTATCGACTACTGCCTGGAAGTCGTGTCGAAAGCTGGCGATAAGAAGAAAGATCAGCGGCTTGCTTTCTGGGGGACCCTCGCCTTGATGCGGTGCGTGGGGTCTTCCCCGGCGGCGGCGCTCAGCGCCCTAAGAAACCGTGCCTCGAACGAAGTGGAGCGTTTGGAACCACAAATCTACGACGAGGACGGCGATGACGAAGACGCTATTGACGTTGAGCCCAATATGATCTTCCCGAATGATCCGGCTCTGCAAGCGCTCCTGGATCAGGCGTCCAGTCTTTCGGTCGCAAAAGACCCCAAGCTTGACGCGCTTGTCAGCGCATTAAAGCCGTTAATCAAAGCGGGCGCCAATCCGGTTATATTTTGCCGATATCTAGCAACGGCTGAGCATGTGAAGGACGGCCTGCGCAAGGTTTTTCCGAAACTGACCATTGAGGCCGTCACCGGACAGCTGACACCGGACGAGCGACGGGACCGTGTCTCGGAAATGTCGATTAAAGAGGGTAAAAAAGACGTTCAGCGCATCCTAGTAGCGACAGACTGCTTGTCTGAAGGGATTAACCTGCAGCAGCTCTTCGATACTATCGTCCACTATGACCTCTCCTGGAACCCGACGAGGCACCAACAGCGGGAAGGCCGGGTGGACCGTTTTGGTCAACCCGCCAAATGCGTCCGGTCGATCATGATGTTCTCGCCGGACAGCGCCATCGACGGTGCTGTCCTCGACGTGATCTTGCGTAAAGCAGAAGAAATCCGGAAAGCAACAGGCGTAACCGTGCCGCTGCCTGATGAACGCGGACCCGTCACCGACGCTTTGATGGCAGCGATGATGCTCCGTCGTGGTGACCACAAGCAACTGGCATTTGATTTACGGCTGAAAGACGGCACACATGCGATGGAAGCCCGTTGGCGCGATGCGAGCGAGAACGAGAAGAAATCCCGTACGCGCTTTGCACAAAACGCAATGAAACCGGCCGAGGTCGCACCGGAATGGAACAAGGTTAAGGACTTGCTCGGCTCGCCAGATGATGCAAGGCAGTTCGTCGAACGCGCCATGTCCCGCTTTGGCGTGCCTCTCGAAAAGAAAGGAAATCTGCAAGTTGCGCATGTCTACGCGCTGCAGGAGAGCCTGAAAGAAAAGCTCGGGCAAGGAGGGCTTGAGAAATCAGTGAAGCTTGCCACTGCCGAGCCTGCGCCTTCAGATACGTCCCTGTTGACGCGCACCCATCCTCTAACTACCTCTCTCGCAGAAAGCCTTGTCGAGGCTTCACTGGACCAGGAATCCCTTGCAGATCTTGGCATCGGGCGTGTCGGGGCCTGGCCGACTCCGGCAGTGTCGGCATTGACGCGCATCCTGCTTCTACGCATCCGCTACAAACTCACCATCCACGCCCGCAAGGAACGGCTGCTACTCGCCGAAGAAGCTGCAATTGCTGCCCTTCAGGGGAACAGCATTATAGCGACCGGAGGGACCGCGCGTGAAATGCTGAACATGCCAGCAACTGCTGATCTTGCGCAAATTGCAAGAGAGCGGATGATAAACACTGCAAAGTCGGACTTGCCCGCAATCATTTCCGGACCGCTGGTAACATTTGTGAACAGGCGAGCGGCGGAACTCGCGGAGGACCATGCCCGCCTGCGCGCAGCTGCGAGATCGGCACCCCGCATCAGTGTTGAAACCGTGCTTCCGCCCGATGTCATCGGATTATTCGTCCTTGTGCCCGGCGAGGTGTAGGCATGGCCCGCAAACCCGTTACCGATATGTCCGCATGGCCCTCGCTCAGCCTTGAGGGCAATCTCGTCGCCCCCGCCATGATTGCCAAGATTAATCAGCTGGCAGCACCGGAGCAGACACCGGAAGACTACTCCGTTCGCAAAGGCCTGACGATCCGCGAGGAATTCTCGACGGCTTTCCGGGTCGGACAGTCCCATTTCGATATATTCGCCAAGATCGAAACGCCGACACAGAATGCTACGCGGCGCTTTGTCCGGGACTTTCTTAAAGAGACTTTCGGCTTCGATGATCTGTGCCCGGCGGATGGGGTTTTGTCCTTGCTTGCGGGCGGGCGGGTTCCGGTTTTGGTCGTGCCCCCAACCGAGGAGAGGCTGGACCGGCGCAGCCCGACCCTCTCCACTGATCGTTCCCGGTCGCCAGCCTATGCGTTGCAGGATTATCTGAACGAACATGACGAGGCGCTCTGGGGGCTTGGTACCAACGGCACACTGATCCGGCTCATGCGGGACAATGCCTCGCTGACCCGTCCGGCCTATATCGAGGCTAACCTCGCCCAGATCTTCTCGAACGGGGACATCGCATCCTTTGCCGTCCTCTGGCTCCTGATCCACCGGTCCCGGTTCGGAACTGAAGGTACCCCCGCCACAGACTGCGCCCTGGAACGGTGGCGCGACACTGGCGCCCGGGAAGGTGAAGTGGCCCGGGATCGCCTTGCCGACCAGGTCCAGATCGCGCTCAAAGTGCTCGGCTCTGGTTTCCTTGAGGCCAACCCCGACCTCGCTACCAGGCTGAAATCCGGCAAGGTCAACCTGACCGAATGGTTCAACGAATTGCTGCGCCTCGTCTACCGCCTGATCTTCCTGATGGTAGCCGAGGACCGGAACCTGCTTCACCCCACCGACGCCAAGACTGACGCCCGCGCACTTTATAGGCAAGGTTACTCTCTCGCGGCCCTGCGCAAACAATGCATCCGCGCCGCGACCTGGGACAAGCACCATGACCGCTATGAAGGCGTCAAGATCGTCTTCCGCGCCCTCGCCTACGGACAGAAGGCGCTCGCCCTGCCGGCGCTTGGCGGCCTCTTCGCCGCCGACAGGCTGCCCCATCTCGAAACCGCCCGCCTGCGCAACAAGGCCTTCATGCAGGCGCTTTACCGCCTCTCTTATCTGTCCGGAAAGACCGGCAGGGTCCCCGTCAACTGGCGCGCAATGGAGACGGAGGAGCTGGGCTCAGTCTATGAATCCCTGCTCGAACTACAGCCGCAACTGGGCGATGACGGCAAGACCCTCATCTTCGCTTCCGAGGCGGCCGAGCGAAAAGGCAATCAGCGCAAGACCAGCGGCTCCTACTACACGCCCGACAGCCTCGTTCAGGCGCTGCTCGACACGGCGCTTGAGCCGGTACTTGATGAAACCGAGGCTGAGGCGGATGACCCTGCCGGGGCATTGCTGAAACTCTCAGTCATCGACCCGGCCTGCGGATCGGGTCATTTCTTGCTCGCTGCCGCCCGCCGCATCGCCACACGCCTGGCCCGAATCCGCACTGCCGATTCAGAAGAGGGCACGCCCGCTCTGTCCGACTTCCGTCATGCCCTGCGCGATGTCGCGCGCTCCTGCCTACATGGGGTGGACCGTAATCCGATGGCCGTGGAGCTGACCAAGGTCGCGCTCTGGGTCGAGACGGTGGACCCCGGCCTTCCCCTCGGCTTCTTCGATGCGCAAATCCGCTGCGGCGACGCGCTGCTTGGCGTCTTCGATCTCAAAGTGCTGGAGGATGGCATCCCCGATACCGCCTACAAGCCGCTGACTGGCGACGATAAGGAGGTGGCGCGACATTATGCGAGCAAAAACAAGCGCGAGAAGAAAGAGCAGGACCGCATCACCGAGGGCTTCGGCTTTAACCGGCAGCATGATTTCATGCGTAAATTCGGGCAATTACGCAATATGCCGGAAAACACGGTCAAAGAGATTGAGGCGAAAGATAAAAGGCTGCATGAGCTAACCTCCCGAGGGGCCAACGCATGGTCCCTGGCCCGGGCCTGCGATTTTTACATATCGGCATTCCTATTGGCGAAGAGGAAGGGCGGGCCTCATGCCGAACCTGGCGGCTTGCCGCGCCGGGGTGCCGAAACGATCCCGACCTCAGGAACCCTCTGGGAATATCTGCGGGGCGTGCAGCCATTCGGACCGCTATTCGGAATGGCGGTCGACGCGGCGCTGTCCGCCCGCGCCTTCCACTGGCCGCTGGAATTTCCCGATGTCATGGGGCGTGGCGGTTTCGACCTAGTACTGGGCAATCCGCCATGGGAGGTGATGCAGCTTTCGGAAAAGGAGTATTTCGCATCCCGAAAACCCGAAATCGCCGAATTAAAAGGCGCTGCTCGAAAACAGGCAATTGCCGGTCTTGAAGTGATGGAACCGGAAGTGTTTTTAGCATTTACGGTCAACAAGCGAGCCTTCGAGTCCAGCAATGAGTTTGCGCGCGCCAGCGGGCGCTTCGACCTCACTGCTCGTGGAAAAGTCAACACCTATGCACTCTTCGCCGAATTGTTCGCCGCTCTTTCCCGGCGCCGCGCCGGGGTGATCGTGCCGACGGGAATCGCCACCGACGCCACGACGGCGCCATTCTTTGCCAGACTCGTAAAGGCGCGGCGGCTGGCGCAACTGGTCGATTTCGAGAACTCTGCACCTTTGTTCATCGGCGTTCATCGCAGTTTCAAATTCGCTCTGCTGACTCTTGGGCGCAACGAACCCGCCGCCCGTTTCGCTTTCTTTCTGACCGAACCGGCGCAACTGGCCGATCCGGAGCGCAATTTCACCCTCTCGCCCGAAGCCATCGCCGCGATCAACCCGAACACAAAAACAGCCCCGGTTTTTCGTTCGCGCGCCGATGCGGAACTGACCGCAAAAATTTACGCCAACGCTCCAGTGTTGGTCGATAAGGGCGCGGGCAAGACGGGCAATCCATGGAGCGTTGATTTCAGACAGGGCCTGTTCAACATGACCTCGGATTCCCAACTTTTTCGCACCGCCGCCGATCTGGAACGCGCGGGCTTCATCCGCCATGGTGCCAATTGGCTGACCGAGAGCGTCCACCCCGCCCAGAGTGTGCTTGATGTCGAGGGCAGCGATGCGACCTCGCTCACCCTGACCGGCGGTGAGCCGAAACGATATGTGCCGCTCTACGAGGCCAAGATGATTCACCAATTCGATCACCGCTGGGCTGGCTATGACGCAAGCGGAAAACCCCCGTCCGATATCGACCCGGCGCGGAAACGGGATCCGGATTTCGAGCTCGCCCCGCGCTACTGGGTGCCGGAGGATGAGGTCGCCACGCGACTCGCCGCCAAAGGCTGGAACCGCGACTGGCTGATGGGCTGGCGCAACATCGCAAGGGCAACGGACGAAAGAACTGTTATTGCAACGGTGTTCCCAAAGGTTGGCGTGGGTAACAGCCTGCCATTGATGTCTTTCGGATCTGACATCGACGCAGAGGAGCTTGCCGGGCTCATTGGAAACCTGTGCTCCTTAACTCTGGACTTTGCTGCACGACATAAAGTGGGCGGGACAAACCTGAATTTCTTCATTTATGAGCAACTCCCCATCCTGCCGCCCGGTTTCTATACGGAACCGCGCCGCGCCTTCATCACGCCGAAAGTGCTCGAACTCACCTATACCTCGCACAGCCTCGCCGCCTTCGCCCGCGACCTGGGTCATGACGGCCCGCCCTTCGCCTGGGATGAGGACCGCCGCGCCCACCTGCGCGCCGATCTCGACGCCTTCTATGCCCGCGCCTATGGCCTGAGCCGCGACGAATTACGCTACATCCTTGACCCCGCCGACATTAAAGGCCCCGACTACCCTTCCGAAACTTTCCGCGTGCTCAAGAAAAATGAAATCCGCCAACACGGCGAATACCGCACCGCCCGCCTCGTGCTCGAATCCTGGGACCGGATGGAGGCAAGCGGCGACTTCAAAGCCATGGCGATGGCATGATCGAATCCCCTCAATCCTTCCCCGTCCTCCAGGAATGCGACAAGGCCGCGTTCCAGAACGGTTTCCGCCGCTCCCATGGCGAGGCTGGCGGCTGGCGGCATTATGGCTCAACCACGGCGCACGGGGCAATCTGGCTAGCGGCTTCAGGATCGCGGGGGCCATGGTACCTTGCCCTTGATCATGCCGGCGTCATCAAGGATTTGGAGCCGCCTGCGGCCAATATGCCAGGCCCCGGCCTTGCCCGCTATACCTTTGACACGCTTGCCGCCCTCTATGCAGCCATGCAACGCATTTACGAACTTGCTGTCAGCCTGCCTGATGCCCCCTTGTGGGAATTCCTGCACCGCACGAAGGCGATGCCAAAGACGACCAAAGCAGAGCGTCTGGTGGTGCAGCGCGTTGGGCAGGGCATTTTCCGCGACCGCCTGATCAGCTATTGGCAGGGCCGGTGCCCGCTGACCGGCATTACCGATCACGCCCTGCTCCGGGCCTCGCACATCAGACCATGGAAGGATTGCGAAAGCGACGACGAACGACTGGACGTGCATAACGGCCTGCTATTATCGGCGCTGTGGGACGCGGCATTCGACCGCGGCCTCGTCAGCTTCGGTGATGACGGCGTGCCGCAACTGTCGACGCGGCTCAGCGAGGCTGCCGCCGCCGAACTGCGCTGGCAGACCCCGGTTCGCCTGACCGACAAACACCGCGCGCGCCTGCAATGGCACCGTGACAAAGTGTTCGAAAAAAGCACGGCAGATTCCTGATAGGGAACAGGGCGGTGCTTCCCCCCCTTCTACAAAGAATGCGGTCTCGCCCGATCTATATCCCGTCTCGCATGCTATTAAGCTATGGAAACTACGGCACTATTCCGGAAAAGCTGGGCATATCAAATCCAAATTGACCCACGACTGGCTGACGGTCTAGCTTGACAGTGTTTGGGCACAGGGCTAGTTCGCCCGCCATTGCTGCCCGGTGAGTCTCTCGCACGCGCGGCTTTCGTAATTTTTGGGCTCGTTGGCAGAACTGTTTTCTGGCCAGACAGAGCAGAGCAGACAGAGCAAATCGTAAGGACGGAACATCATGTTCGCAGTCATCAAGACAGGCGGCAAGCAATATAAGGTTGCCGAGGACGACATCATCATTGTCGAGAAACTCGAAGCCGAAGAAGGCAAGAAAGTCACTTTCGGTGACGTGTTGATGCACGGCAGTGGCGGTGACGTTAAAGTCGGCGAACCTCTGGTCGACGGCGCCTCCGTTACCGGCGAAGTCATTGAACAGCGCCAGGGCAAAAAAATCCTCGTTTTCAAGAAGAAACGCCGCCGGAATTACCGCCGCAAACGCGGCCATCGCCAGCTTGAAACAGTTGTGCGTATTACGGGCATTAAGGGTTAGACCCCACGCGCCGACCCCATCGAGAATGACAGGAGACCGACATGGCACATAAGAAAGCAGGCGGCTCGTCCAGTAACGGCCGCGATTCCGCAGGCCGCCGACTTGGCGTCAAAAAATTTGGTGGCGAAGCCGTCATTCCCGGCAATATCATCATTCGCCAACGTGGCACTAAATACCATCCCGGCGTCAATGTCGGTATGGGTAAAGACCATACGCTATATGCGCTGGAAGGTGGCCGCGTTGCGTTTACGAAAAAACGCAATGATCGCACCTATGTGAACATTGAACCGATGACGCAGGCCGCAGAGTAGCGACCACTCTTTTACAAGGGTCGCCCGATAGGACGACCCCGATGCGAATAAGCAGGGAAACCGGGATCGCCCGGTTTCCCTTTTTTATTGCCAATCTCCCTGCCCGCCGAATGACGGAGGCAGATATGCATGACATATTGAAAACGGAGCGCCTTCACCTCCGCCCGTTAACCATGAAAGACGCAAGGCCCTTTGCGGATCTTGCGAATAATTTCGCGATTGCCAAAATGACGAGCACCTTCCCTCACCCATTCCCACAACGATCAGTCGAGGGCCTGATCGACATATTTCTGGCGCGGGCCGCTACGGGCCGCGCTTTTCACTGGACTATCCTGTCGCAAGGCCGTTTCGTCGGTGTCGTTGGCGTAACGCGCGATGGAGATAGTTGGGACTTGGGCTACTGGCTGGGTCAACCATTCTGGGGACGTGGATATGCGCAGGAAGCCATGACCACCCTACTCGCTCACCTTTTTGCGGGTGAGCATCGTCGGCCTATCATAGCAGGCGTGTTCACGGACAACCCTGCCAGTTCGAAGCTTCTGATCAAATTGGGTTTTCAAAAGCGGGAACGACAGGAAGACTGTTATAGCGTTGCGCGCGCAGCCCGGCAAACCATTGACGTCTTCGACTATGTCAAACCACCTCAGCGAGACGCAGGACCTTGCCGCATTGGAACCCACACTCTCCAATTGAAGCGTTCAGCTGCTTCGGGCACCCCTAGCCGCCTGTTGCGGGACAGCCTAAGAGCACGCCATGAAATTCCTTGATCAGGCCAAAATCTACGTCCGTTCCGGCAATGGCGGAGCCGGTAGCGTGTCGTTCCGGCGCGAGAAATATATCGCATTTGGTGGGCCGAATGGCGGCGATGGAGGTCGCGGCGGGCATGTCTATGTGGAAGCAACTCAGAATCTCAACACATTGATTGACTACCGCTTTCGTCAGCACGTCAGAGCCGGGACAGGCATGCATGGCATGGGTCGCGACCGGACGGGCGCTGCGGGTGAGGATAAAAGGCTTCTGGTTCCTATCGGCACGCAGGTAATTGACGCAGAAACCGATGAAGTTCTGATTGACCTGACCGAAGACGGGCAAAGGGTCATGCTCGCCAAGGGCGGCAATGGCGGCTGGGGCAATATACGGTTCAAATCATCAACCAATCAATCCCCCCGAACAGCAAATCCAGGAGAGCCTGGCGAAGAACGCTGGGTCTGGTTCCGTTTGAAAGTTATCGCTGATGCCGCCCTTGTTGGTCTCCCCAATGCCGGAAAATCAACATTTCTCGCAGCTATATCTGCAGCGAAACCCAAACAGGCCGACTATCCTTTCACGACCCTGCATCCTCATCTGGGCGTGGTCGATCTGGGCCCTGCGGAACGATTTGTCCTGGCCGACCTTCCGGGTCTGATCGAAGGTGCGGCCGAAGGGGCCGGTCTGGGTCACCGCTTTCTTGGCCATGTTGAACGCTGCGCCGCCATCTTGCATCTGGTCGACGCCACGGTGCCAGATTCCGCTAAGAGTTACCGCATTATTCGCGGGGAACTCGATGCATATGGCGAAGAATTGACAGATAAGCCGGAAATTGTCGCTCTGACAAAGTGCGAAACCCTCAATGATGATGATTTGGCCACTGCAAAGGATGAGCTTGAGGCCGCGTGTGGTCAGACAGTCTTTTTGATCTCATCTGTCGCCCGGCAGGGCCTGAAGCCTCTGCTTTCCGCCATTTATCAATATGTCGATAAGCGGAGGATCATTGAACGCACTCCCGAAATTGACGAGACCGAAGGCTGGTCGCCTGTGTGACCCAACTGACTGCATATAAACGGATCGTCGTGAAAGTCGGATCTGCTCTCTTGGTGAACGAAGGCGTTTTATGCCGGTCGTGGCTCACGCGGCTTTGCGGTGACATTTCAGTTCTGAAATCGAATGGCACAGAAGTGATCGTCGTGTCTTCGGGCGCTGTGGCGCTGGGATGCGACGCCTTGTCGATGAACAGATCAGACTTGTCATTGGTCCAGAAACAGGCCTGTGCTGCCGTGGGTCAATCGATACTCACCCGCGCCTATGACGATGCATTCGCAGCATTCGGGCATAGATCAGCCCAGGCGTTGCTGACATTGGACGATACTGAGAATCGTCGCCGCTGGCTGAATGCGCGGGCGACTTTAAGCACACTTCTAAAGCTTGGTGTTGTGCCAATCGTCAATGAAAACGATACAGTCACAACGAAGGAAATCCGTTATGGAGACAATGATCGTCTTGCCGCCCGTACAGCGCAGATGATCGGGGCCGATCTGTTGATATTGCTGTCCGATATTGATGGGCTTTATACGTCCGACCCGCGTCAGTCAGATACAGCCGAGCATATCGCGACCGTCAGCCTGATTGATGACACGATTCTGGCGATGGGCGGAACCGCGAACGCTGGTAGCGGGGTCGGATCAGGCGGAATGACGACCAAACTTCTTGCCGCAAAGATCTGCATGAGTGCGGGATGCGATATGATCATCTGCGCTGGAACGAAAAATGGTGCGTTGGGCCTATTGGCAAGTGGTGCCAAACATACAATTTTTCGAGCCGCCAGCGATCCCAAAGGCGCGCGGGCGCAATGGATTGCCGGTAGTCTCTCTCCCTCCGGAATGCTGATTATTGATGCGGGGGCCGAGACAGCGCTGCGGACCGGACGCAGCCTGCTCGCCGCTGGTCTGTCATCGATCACAGATCAGTTCAGCAAAGGTGAAACCGTTGGAATTGTGATGCCCGACGGGCGGGAAATCGCGCGCGGTCTATCCTCTTATGACAGTCAGGATCTTACGCCGATCTGTGGCCTACGATCTGAAGACATCACCCATCCGGCTGGACCCGTCGTGGTTCATAGAGATAATCTGGTGATGCTATGACAACACTCAAGCCAGGCAATTTCGTCTCAATATCGGACTATATGGATGCCGTAGGCCATGCTGCTCGCGCGGCATCGCGTAAGCTTTCCATGGCGTCTTCAGAGGTAAAAACGACAGCTTTACGAGCAATGGCTGAGGCGCTGAAGGATCAATCTGATACTATTCTGGCTGCCAATGCAAGTGACGTTGACCAAGCCAAGGATCGCGGCCTTTCCAACGCCATGATTGACCGACTCACGCTTGATGCGGACCGTGTCAAAGCCATTGCAGCGAGCATCATATCGATTGCAGAGCAACCGGATCCGCTCGGACAGGTCTTGGAAAGCTGGACACAACCCAACGGTCTGGACTTCCTCAAGGTCGCCGTTCCGATCGGTGTGATCGGTATGATTTATGAGAGTCGACCCAATGTGACAGCTGACGCGGCCGCGCTCTGCCTGAAATCCGGCAATGCCGTCATTCTTCGCGGGGGATCGGAGGCCGTGCAGTCCAACCGCGCCATTTTCGACGCAGTGCAAGCCGCACTGAGCATATCCGGATTGCCAGCGGCTTGCATATATCTGCTTGGAACACAGGATCGGGATGCAGTCGGTCATATGCTCCGCGGCCTATCCGGTATGGTCGATCTCATCATTCCTCGCGGCGGGAAGAGTCTGGTTTCTCGTGTGCAAACCGATGCGCGCGTGTCAGTACTTGCTCATCTGGACGGCCTCAACCACACCTATGTCCATGCAGAGGCCGATCTGGCCATGGCCAAAGATATCGTCACCAACGCCAAAATGCGCCGAACCGGGATTTGCGGCGCGACCGAGACAGTCCTGATCGACCGGGCGATTGCTGCAACTTTCATTCCCGATCTGATATCGGCGCTGAATTCGGTGGGTTGCGAAGTTCGCGGCGACAGGGACGCCTGTGCGATAGACGCACGGATCAAGTCGGCATCTGCTGAAGACTTCGACACAGAACATCTAGCCGCTATTCTCAACCTCGCCATCGTCGCAGACCTCGACGAGGCTCACGCTCATATTGCGAAACACGGATCCGGTCATACGGACGCTATTGTCACGGCCGACCAAGCTGCCGCTGCACGCTTTCTCGCAGACGTCGATAGCGCCATAGTCCTGCACAATGCCTCCACGCAATTTGCTGATGGTGGCGAGTTCGGTTTCGGAGCTGAAATCGGGATTGCGACAGGACGTCTCCACGCCCGCGGTCCGGTCGGTGTCAAACATCTAACAACTTATAAATATCAAATTCTTGGACAAGGAACCTTGCGTCCGTGAACCGCCGATCAGGTCCGGCAATTGGCCTGTTTGGTGGGTCGTTCAATCCTGCTCATGCGGGTCATCGTCATGTCGCCAATGCCGGGTTGAGAGAATTGGGTCTGGATCAGGTCTGGTGGCTCATCAGTCCGCAAAACCCGCTCAAGCCGTCTCAGCCAAGTGCCCGTAACCGCGCGAAAACTATACAGGCGCTCAAACTTCCTTTCAGGATGAAAGTAAGTCATATTGAGACTAGACTCCGGACCCGGTACACGGTCGACTTGCTTCGGCAATTAAGGACACGCTACCCGCAGACCCGATTTGTATACATGATCGGTGCCGACAACCTTGCTCAAATGCCGCTTTGGGAAGAGTGGGAAACCCTGTTCTCTTTCGTCCCAATCGCCGTCATCGCGCGGCCAGGTGAACCAGTCCGGACTCGTCTTGGTCTCGTTGCTCGGAAGATGGCAGGAGCACGAATTCCCGAAAGCCAAGCCCATATGCTGAAGAATAGCGAGGCACCCGCATGGGCCTATCTCACCTTACCCTTGAACCCGATATCATCGTCTGCAATCCGTGCGCAAAGAGCTGTGAACCCCTCATAGTCCGAGCGAATTTCATGTGCTAATGTGCCCATCGATTCAAAAGGAGACAGACCCTGTCTAGCAATGCCGCCCACAAGACTTATCTCGACGCTGGTACGCCAGAAGCAGAAGAACTGCATACCAATGCAACCGCACTCTCATCATATGTCCGGGATATTCTCAATGAAAATTCCGCGCAGGACATTATTGAGATCGACATTCGCGGAAAATCATCAATTGCCGACTATATGGTCGTTTCGTCCGGTCGATCCAATCGTCATGTTGGCGCGCTGGCCAACTATGTAATCCGGGGTCTGAAACAGGCCGGTTTCAAGGATATCGGCACGGAAGGTCAGGACGGTAATGACTGGGTTTTGATCGATGGCGGTGACGTCATTCTACATATTTTCCGCCCTGAAGTGCGTGCCTTCTATAATTTGGAAAAAATTTGGTCGGTTTCGCTGCCAGATGGCCCGCAAACTAGAGCTGAACAAGCTCCCGCTGACGCCTCCGAGTGAAACTGATTCTTCGCGCTGGGGGGACTATGCGGTCCGGACCTGAGCGTGATCTTGTCAATGACTATCGAGACCGCGCCCGATCCCTCGCCCGTGGGCTGGGTTTTCTCGACGTCGAAGAACAATCTGTCGAGCTTGGTAAATGTCGGGATCGTTCCGCCGAAACGGCTAAACTGACCGCTAATCTTCCAAACGGAGCCGCGATCTTTATCCTTGATGAGAGAGGAAAATCACTCACATCAAGACAGTTATCCTCCACTTTGGCACGGTTACGAGATGACGGAACCCCCTCTGCCATTTTCCTGATCGGCGGCGCTGACGGATTTGAACCTGCCGTGCTGCCCAGCGGCGTCAGAAAGATATCCTTCGGAACTCAGACATGGCCCCACAAACTCGTACGGGTTATGCTGGCTGAGCAGATTTATCACGCTCTGACCATTCTGGCGGGGTCCCCCTACCATCGGGACTAGCTGTGAAGCTGAAAAGCAGGATTGACGCGACCCGGCGAGGCAAGGATGAGCGTGCCATGCGCTTCGCCATATCAATTCTGGCCCTGTTCGCTGTCACGTTCGCTGTCACGTTCGCTGGCCCAGCCTCTGCCCAGCAAGCCGGCGAACTCGACACCCTGACCCAAGCTGAAATTGAAGCCCGAAAAACCGAAGCTCGGCTTAAAGCCGAACGCGAAAAAGTTCACCGGGAAATCGAAGCGCTAAAAGCGGAACTGGCAAGAGATACACGGCAGACCCAAGCCTATGAACGCGAACGGGCAAGACTGGCTGATAGCTTAATTGAGATAACATCTCGGATTGGAATGCTGGAATCGGAATTGGAAGAAAACCGGGATCAAACGCTTGAATTGCTAGCGTCTTTGCAACGACTTCAACTCGCTCCGAGCGCCATTACTTTGATGGATCCGGACGACGTCATCCGCACCGCCCAAGCCGCGACAATGATCGATCTTCTATCCTCGCAGTTACAGGACCGTGCCAATGTGACGATGGAGCTCAACAACGATCTTTTGAGGACGCGTGACGAAGCAGCGCTTCGGCAAACCGAGCTGGAAGCCAATGCTGCTGAGCTGGTTCGTCGCCGCGACCGCACAGAAGCTCTGGTCGCGAACAAGGAAAAGCTTCGCAAGTCAATCGAGTCCGAGGCAGACAAGGCCAGATCAGATGTATCGCGGCTGGCCGCAGAAGCCGACACATTGCGCGAATTGCTTGAACGGATCAGCACCGTTCCGGATGATATCTCGCCGCGCCTGAAACCAGGGCAAAAGCCGGGTGCAGGACCGGTCAAACTACCGCCGGGAACAACGCGTTTCGCGGAATCCAAAGCCGGTATGGTCCGTCCCGTATCTGGCAGATTGACACAAGGTTTCGGGCGCGGCGCAAAGGGGCAGACCTATTCGGCTCGAAGCGGCGGACAGGTCATTGCACCCTATGCAGGCCGGGTAGAGTTTGCGGGTCCATTCAAGACTTACGGCCGTGTTGTCATTCTGAACATGAATGATGGCTACCACCTGTTACTGACAGGGCTGGGGCAGACTTATGTCGGAACGAATGAGACGGTACGGCGGGGTGAACCCGTCGGATCAATGCCTGGGTCCAGCGGACAAATACCGCTTTATATTGAGCTACGCCGCAATGGCCGCTCCATCGATCCAGAACCCTGGATGGGTAAACGGAGTTAAACCCTGGTAAGTTGGCACGGCAATCGCAGCAATTTGACTGGAAACAGTTTGAAACCGGTTATAGGTGTTGAACCGTGAGGAGATACGCGATGAAATATGTATTGCCGGTTGTGGGAACTGTAGCCGCTTTGGGGCTAGTTGCTTTTTCTGCGGCAAATCAGGCTGCGATGGCCGTAGAAAAGCCCTCCTATTTCGACACTTTTGAGCAATTGGATCTTTTCGCTGATGTAATGGCACGGGTTCGGAGCGATTATGTCGTCGAGGTCGAAGACGGGCAACTGATCGAAGATGCAATCAACGGTATGCTGCAATCGCTCGATCCGCACAGTTCCTATTTCAACCCGGAAGACTGGCTGCGACTGCAAGAGCAGACGTCCGGCCGTTATGTCGGCGTCGGCATGGAAGTCACACAGGAAGAAGGCTATGTGAAAGTCGTCTCCCCAATCGATGGAACGCCCGCCAAGGAAGCGGGGATTAAATCAGGCGATTACATCACCGAAATTAACGGCGAAACTGTTCTGGGCCTGTCCCTGACCGAAGCTGTCAACAAGATCCGGGGAAAAATTGGCGAGTCGGTCACGATTACCATCGCCCGGGCTGGCGAAGAACCCAGCGAGATTACGCTCATCCGCCGCGAGGTAAACCGCGAAGTCGTAACCTATGACATCAAGGACGGTATCCCATACATACGCATTAGCCAGTTTAATGAGAAGGCGGCTCCAGGGCTCGAAGGTGCCATTACTGAGCTTCGTCGACAAATTAGCGGTGAGCTACCGGGTCTTGTTCTTGATGTCCGGACCAATCCAGGCGGTCTGCTGGATCAGTCAATCAAAGTTTCGTCTGCTTTTCTGGATGGCGGCGAAGTTGTATCGACGCGCGGACGCGATGGGGCTGATCTGAAGAGTTACAGTGCTGAACCCGGTCAACTCCTTCGAGGCGTGCCAATCATTGTCCTGATCGACGAAGCGTCGGTTTCGGCGTCAGAGATTGTGGCAGGCGCTATTCAGGATCGAGGCCGCGGCCTCGTCATCGGCATGACGAGTTTCGGCAAAGGGTCGGTTCAATCCCTGATACCTTTGCGAGGGGGCCGCGACGGCGCGCTTCGCCTGACCACCCAGCGCTATTATACACCGGCGGGCCGATCAATTCAGGGGGCGGGTATCGACCCCGACCTCTATATTTCTTCAATTCCTGACAATGGTGAGAATCACGCCCGTCTGAGTGAATCAGACCTACCGAACTCAATCGAGAATGAAGATGCTGATGCGGCGGATGAGCCGGATGCCGAGGAAACTATCATCGATTTCCCGCCGGAAGGATTTGACGTTCAGGATGATTATCAACTTCAACGTGCGATTGATCTGATCAAATCCGGCAATTACAACCAACGCTTGGCCGAGCTGCAGAACCAGTGACACTCAGACATAGCTTCGCCGCTGGAATATCCCTGACCGCTCTTCTTGCTGGAGGTTGGTCTCTGGCCAATGAACGTAGCAAGATAGATCCGCCATCCTATGACCGCCTTCAGGTAATGGCAGATATACTGACCATTGTAGAATCCGAATATGTCGAGCCAGTGGAAACGCAAGCACTGATTGAAGGCGCGCTTAAGGGGGCCTTCGCCAAGCTCGATCCTCACTCCGGTTATGTTCCGCCTGTCACATTCAGCGAACAGCAAAAGGCTGCACGGCGTGAATATGTCGGTCTTGGTATCGAGGTGACGATGGAAGACGGGATGATCAAGATTAACTACGCGCAGGAAGAAGGCCCCGCTTTCCAGGCAGGTATCCGGTCCGGAGATTTCATCACGGCTGTCGAAGGCCAATCCATTCTCGGCAAAAACCTTGATGAGGCTGTTGAAAGCATCCGAGGTCTGGCCGGTGATCCCGTAATCGTGACTGTTCTGACACCTGATCAAGAGCCGCGCGACCTGACTGTTATACGTCAGCAAGTGCAGGGCCGAGCCATCCGTCACCGTATTGAAGACGGGCTTGGATATGTTCTGATCGAGAGTTTCAACAATAGTGAACTGACCAACGATCTAACCAAGGCTCTGAACGAGCTGAAAACAGAGTTGGGCGATCCGCTGCCCGGTTTGATTATCGATCTGCGCGGTAACCGGGGTGGATTGCTGACGCAGTCTGTCTCCGTATCGGGTCTGTTCCTGGATGGCGGCGAAATTCTGTCGGTTCGTGGCCGCAAGGATACGGATACAGAACGATATCACGCAGAAGACGGCGAACTACTGCCCGGAACGCCGATTGTCGTGCTCATTTCTTCCGGTTCGGCCAGCGCCGCAGAAATCCTTGCCGGCGCCATTCAGGATCGAGGGCGCGGGGTCATTATTGGGCGGCGGTCTTTTGGTAAAGGTTCAGTGCAATCAATTATTCCCTTGTTAAGAAACACGGAATCAATGAGCGAACTCAAGGGCGCTCTGCGGCTGACGACGCAGAAATATTACACCCCGTCCGGAAAGAGTATTCAAGGCCGCGGTATCATGCCGGATCTGCTGGTTTCCGCTTTCGATGATACCGGGGAGCTGCGGCGGCGGTTTCGCGAGGACAGCCTGCCCAATGCGCTGACCAATGCAGATAGATCGGAATATGAAGAGGACTATGACGCTATCATCTTCCCGCCGGAGACTTTTTCAGAAACAGAGGATTTCCAGTTAAGGACCGCAATCGACATCCTGAAATCCGCTCAGTATCAAACACTACTCGGCGCCCAGTCTGACCTCGACTAATCCCCCCAGCTCGCCTTAAGAGCGAACATATGAATCGGCACGGTCATGTGAGGCGAAATCTATCTTTGCGCCGCCAGCTGATTATACTGATTGGACTGACGCTCGTCTGCTTCCTGCGCTGGCACAGGCTCTATCTCTCTCTTACCACACGGGGTTTGGAGTGATTGACCTATTCCCGGACAGGACCTTGATTGACCAACAACCCGCTGCGCTTATCGCCGCCTCGCAAGACGGTTCCGGACCCATCGGCGTTGGTTTTGTCTATCCGCAAACACTTGACGCCGCTAAAGGATGGGTCGCGACCCTGTTCGATGACGACCTAATTCTTGTTCCTGCAACGGCTACCCTGAAATGAACCGTGACCCGTCCCATTATCGACCCTGTGTGGGCGTCTGCCTGTTCGACATGAAGGGCAAGGTTTGGCTTGGACGACGTTACGGCAAAACGGGTCCGCATAGCTGGCAATTCCCTCAAGGGGGACTTGATAAGGGGGAACGCTCAGAATTCGGAGCGCTGCGGGAGTTGTGGGAAGAAACCGGCGTGACCATTGCGCATCTGTCTCCACTCGGACGGATCAAGGATTGGCTCTACTATGACTATCCAGAATGCATGGCCCCAAAAAAAGAGCAAAACTATGCAGGTCAGAAACAACGCTGGTTCGCTTACCGGTTCCACGGTGATGCCAGTCACATTGATTTAACCAGCCATGGAACGCAGGAATTTTCAGAATGGAAATGGGCCAAGCTGCACAAGACACCGTCCAAAGTCATCCCGTTCAAACGCGATGTTTATGAGCGGCTTGTGATTGAGTTTGCGCAGTATGCGGCGACCAACTCTTGAGTTAAGCACCGTACATGTCGACCAGCTTCAAAAATCGCAATGCCCTGCTCTTCGTGCTGATCACGGTCGCCATAAATGCGATTGGGTTTGGAATCATGATTCCGGTTCTACCAGAACTGATTAAATCACTGACAGGGCTGGAAAACAACCAGATCGCTCTACACCTCGGCGGCATGACGTTCATTTTTGCGGTCATGCAGTTCATCTATATGCCAATCGTGGGGGGATTGTCAGACGCATATGGCCGCAGACCCGTCATGCTCTTCTCCATCGGCGCCCTTGCTATCGATTATTTTCTGATGGCGATCGCACCGACGGTTGCCATTCTCTATCTTGGACGCGCGATCTCCGGCGTGTTTGGCGCGACCTTTTCGACAGCGAATGCCTATATTGCAGATGTAAGCCCACCGGAAATGCGAGCTCAGAATTTTGGACTGGTTGGGGCCGTCTTTGGCACAGGTTTCATTCTCGGTCCTGTACTGGGTGGCTGGCTAGGCGAGTTCGGACCGCGCGTGCCGTTCTTTGCAGCAGGCGCGATTTGCGCTCTGAACTTCGTTTACGGGGTTCTGGTTCTACCCGAAACTCATAAATCGGAAAAACGTCGGACCTTTAACATTCGCCGGTCAAATGCTGCGGGTACGCTGAAAAGTCTGAGCCGTATCTCCGGTGTGCGGGGATTACTCTTCGTGTTTTTTCTGCTGGCTCTGGCTCACACGGTTTACCCCAGCACCTATACGCTTTCGACACAGGAGGCGCTTGGCTGGGCGCCCAAAGATGTCGGAAATTCTCTCGGGGCTTTTGGTTTGGGCAGTCTCTTTGTTCAGGGCTATCTGATCCGTATCATTGTCCCGAAGATCGGTCTGTTCTGGTCCGGCCTCATCGGCATCAGCGGAGCCTTGCTTGGCTACGTAATTCTGGGGAATGCCAATCAAGGCTGGATCGTCTATGCAGCAGGCCCCTTTGCCGCATTGGCTGGGCTGTACGGCCCATCCCTCACCAACATGATGAGTATTCGTGTTGACGACACCGAGCAGGGTGAATTGCAAGGCGCGATCGGCGCTGCACAGGGACTCGCCATGATGATTGGCCCGCTCATCTTCCCATGGGTTTTCTATATCTTCGCTGATCCGCAGACCGCGCCAATCTATAAACCCGGCGCACCGTTCCTAGTCGCCGCGCTGCTCGCTTTCATCGCCTTTGTTGCCATGATGGTTGTAACGACGAAGGAAGATCGCGCGGCGCGTTTGAGCGATGTGAAGTCTGTAGACGCTGACGATCTGGAGCCTGAGCCCGCAGGGATTTGAGTTTTCAAATCGGTCGGCCAACATGTCGTAATGACATATTCAAAATTCCTGCTCGTCGCCACGGCACTCTCATCTCTCACATTTGCAGACTGTGCGCCCGCAGGTTTGACTATCGAAGTCATGCAGGATGCGAAGGGCGCAGAATTTGAAACACTGACAGTCGAAGCCAAGGCAGAATTGGCAGGGGCACTTGTCGGTTGTCTGGGTGATCCGACCCCACCATCCGGACGGACTAGCTTATGAGGGGTTGACACAGCTCTTCCGTGGGGCGACCTGGAACAGGATCAGATCAGAATGCTCCGCGACAGGCTTCTGCAACAGATAAAGGCTGACGACACCGACGGATTTACACGTTCATTTGCGGCCGCTGGTCATGGCTGAAGTTTCGCTTCCAGACCGTCAATATGCTGCTGGAGGGCCAAAGCTCCCTCACCCTTCAGAGTTTCCAGCTGAGCCCGAGCCTTATCGATTTCAGCTTTCAGATCGTCCCGATTGACGTCCGCCATCGGCGTCGCGAGTTCAGCTAGAACCGTCAAACCAGACGGCGTCACATCGGCAAAACCGCCCTGGACAAAAAACTGTTCTTCCTGACCATCAGCATAGACCGTAACCGCACCCGTCCGGATCGCGGCCATAAGCGGCGTATGATCGGGCAGAATACCGAGATTGCCTTCGGTCCCCGGCAGATCAACTTGATCAACCTGTCCTGAGAACAGCTCGCGCTCAGGTGAGACGAGAGAGAATGTGAACGTGTCGGCCATAACCAGAACCCCTTGGGATCTTACGCCGCTTCCGCTGCCACCTTGGCCGCTTTTTTTATAACATCGTCGATCCCGCCGACCATATAAAAGGCCTGTTCCGGCAGATGGTCATACTTGCCTTCGACGACGCCCTTGAAGGAGCGGACAGTGTCTTCAAGCGGCACTTGGATACCCGGAGAGCCGGTAAAGATTTCGGCCACGTCGAATGGTTGAGACAGAAACTTCTCGATCTTCCGGGCGCGCGCGACGACGAGTTTATCTTCTTCCGACAGCTCATCCATGCCGAGAATGGCAATGATATCCTGCAGAGCCTTATAGCGCTGAAGGATTTCCTGAACATGACGCGCGACGGCGTAATGTTCTTGGCCCACAATCCGCGGCTCCAGAATCCGTGATGTGGAATCGAGCGGGTCAACGGCTGGATAGATACCCTTTTCCGAAATCGCCCGGTTCAGAACCGTCGTCGCGTCAAGGTGAGCAAAGGATGTGGCTGGTGCCGGATCGGTTAAGTCATCAGCGGGCACATAGATAGCCTGAACTGACGTAATCGAGCCCTTATGCGTTGATGTGATCCGTTCCTGCATGACGCCCATTTCGGTCGCCAGCGTTGGCTGATAGCCCACAGCGGATGGAATACGACCCAGCAGGGCGGACACTTCTGAACCGGCCTGCGTAAAGCGAAAGATGTTATCCACGAAAAACAGGACATCTTTGCCTTCTTCGTCGCGAAAATATTCAGCCTGCGAGAGACCTGTCAGAGCGACACGAGCGCGGGCTCCAGGAGGTTCGTTCATCTGACCATAGACGAGCGTTGCGCGGCTCTCGCCGTCCAGATTGATAACCTTGGATTCGATCATTTCGTGATAGAGATCATTCCCTTCACGGGTCCGTTCACCAACACCGGCAAACACGGAGTAGCCGCCAAACAGTTTGGCGATGTTGTTGATCAGTTCCATAATCAGAACCGTCTTGCCCACGCCAGCACCGCCGAACAGGCCAATCTTACCGCCTTTGGCATAAGGACAAAGCAGGTCGATAACTTTAATACCCGTTGCGAGAACTTCGGTATCCGTCGCTTGATCTACGAAGGGTGGGGTCGCTTTGTGGATCGGCGCTTTGACTTTCGCCGTGATCGGGCCACGTTCATCAATCGGCTCACCGATAACATTCATGATGCGGCCAAGCGTTTCTGGACCAACCGGCACGGTGATCGGTGCCGCCAAATCCGTGACAGCCTGACCACGCACAAGACCTTCCGTCGCGTCCATCGCGATGGTGCGGACCGTATTCTCGCCAAGGTGCTGAGCCACTTCGAGAACAAGGCGGGAGCCGTTATTATCCGTTTCCAGCGCGTTCTGGATTTCCGGCGGATCGCCGTCAAACACAACGTCAACGACAGCGCCGATAACCTGGCTGACTTTACCAGTCGCAACTCGGTTCATATTCACGACCTTCTTAGGGGCGCGCTTTACGGGCGCTTTTTTGGCTGCGGTCTTTTTAGCCGGGGCTTTTTTGGCGGCGGGTTTCTTTGGGTTCGTGTTCTTAGTAGCAGTCGCCATCGGGGCTTTCCTGTCAGCTATGCGGTTAAAGCGCTTCTGCGCCTGAAATGATTTCAATGAGTTCGGACGTAATTCTCGCCTGACGTGTCCGGTTAAAGGTCAGCGTCAGCTTATCGATCATCTCGCCCGCATTACGGGTGGCATTATCCATGGCCGCCATCTTGGAGCCCATCTCGCCGGCCTGATTTTCCAGCAGCGCTGAGAAAATCTGCGTATTGATAGAACGCGGCAGAAGCATGCGGAGAATGCCGGCTTCGTCAGGTTCGTATGTGTAGATTGCGCCGTTCAGATCCAGACCTGCCGATTCATCGTCCGCAGCTTCAATTGAGGCATTAGCCGGAATAACTGTCTGAGCGACCGGTACCTGTTCCATGACATTCTTGAAGTTGGCATAGATCAGCTTGGCGACATCGAACTCGCCCACCTCGAACATGGCGGTGACATCTTCGCCGATACCGCGCGCAATACCGACGTGAAGTGTACGCTCTTCTTTCAGCGAAATATATTTGACGATCTTATCATGGTAGAGACGGTTAAGCTGGTCATAGCCCTTCTTACCAATCAGGTAGAGCTTAACCGTCTTTCCGTCTCGTTCCAGCGCGACAATCTCTTCGCGCGCCTTACGAACGATATTGGTATTAAAACCACCGCAAAGACCGCGATCCGCCGTCGCAACAACCAGAAGAACCGTATCCTGCTTGTCGATACCGACGAGCAGTTTCGGAGCGTCGCCACCCTCACCCATCGAACTGGCCAGATTGGCAATCACGCCGCGAATACGTTCGGCATAAGGCCGCGCACTCTCGGTCGCTTCCTGCGCTTTACGCAATTTCGCAGCTGCGACCATTTGCATGGCACGCGTGATCTTTTGCGTGTTCTTGACGCTGGAGATCCGGTTTTTGAGCTCTTTGAGGGAGGCCATGCGAGGTCCTTAAGCCTTGGCCGCCATATAGGCTGATGTGAACGCTTCGAGAACATTCTTCACCTTGCCTTCGATATCATCGGTCAGCTTCTTCTGCTTCGCAATATCGCCGAGCAGAACTGTCTGTTCGGTCCGAAGATGGCTCAGCAGCTTGGCTTCATAGTCCTGCACATCGCCGACAGCAACCTTGGCGAGATAACCGCGCGTACCCGCATAGAGAATAACAACCTGCTCTTCGACTTCCAGCGGCGAGAATTGTGGCTGCTTGAGCAGTTCCGTAAGGCGGTCGCCCCGCGCCAGAAGAGCCTGAGTGGAGGCATCAAGATCAGAACCGAACTGAGCAAAGGCTGCCATTTCGCGGTACTGAGCCAGTTCGCCTTTAATCGGACCTGCAACCTGTTTTATCGCCTTGATCTGAGCAGAGGATCCCACGCGGGAGACTGACAGACCGACGTTCAAGGCGGGTCGGATACCCTGGAAGAACAGATCCGTTTCGAGAAAGATCTGGCCATCGGTGATGGAAATCACATTGGTCGGGATAAAGGCCGACACATCGTTACCCTGTGTTTCGATGATCGGCAGGGCCGTCAGCGACCCCGCGCCATTATCTTCGTTCATCTTCGCTGCACGCTCCAGCAAACGGGAGTGCAGATAGAAAACATCCCCCGGATAGGCTTCGCGTCCCGGAGGACGACGCAGCAACAGAGACATCTGGCGGTACGCCACAGCCTGCTTGGACAGATCATCATAGACGATCAGGGCGTGCATGCCGTTATCACGGAAATATTCACCCATCGCACAACCGGCAAACGGCGCAAGATAGAGCAGTGGTGCCGGTTCGGACGCCGTCGCAGCCACGACGATAGAGTAATCCATCGCGCCATTTTCTTCGAGCGTCTTGACAAGTTGCGCCACAGTCGAGCGCTTCTGTCCGATCACGACATAAATACAGTATAGTTTGTCATTATCACGGTCGTCGTCA
Source organism: Litorimonas sp. (assembly GCA_965205225.1). Taxonomy (GTDB): domain Bacteria; phylum Pseudomonadota; class Alphaproteobacteria; order Caulobacterales; family Maricaulaceae; genus Litorimonas. The sequence continues at coordinate 1,373,252 of CBDBFZ010000003.1, read as the reverse complement.
AACGCAGATTTCTGGTTCAGGATTGCATCAATAGCCAAAGCGGTCTTACCCGTCTGGCGGTCACCAATGATGAGTTCGCGCTGGCCGCGACCAATCGGGATCAAGGCGTCGATGGCCTTAATGCCGGTCTGTACCGGCTCATGCACAGATTTACGAGGGATGATGCCGGGCGCTTTGACGTCAACGCGGCGGCGTTCTGTAGTTTTGATCAGGCCTTTGCCGTCAATCGGGTTGCCCAGCGGATCAACCACGCGGCCAAGAAGCCCCTTGCCGACAGGAACGTCAACGATCTCGCCCAGACGACGAACTTGATCACCTTCTTTGATGGACCGGTCATCGCCGAAAATCACGACACCGACATTGTCAGTTTCGAGGTTCAAAGCCATGCCCTTAATACCACCGGGAAATTCGACCATTTCACCGGCGCGGACATTGTCCAGACCGTAGACGCGCGCGATACCGTCACCGACGGAGAGAATCTGGCCCACATCAGAAACTTTGGCTTGCTTGCCAAAAGTCTTGATCTGCTGTTTCAGGATTGTGGAAATTTCAGCGGCGCGAATGTCCATGAATGAAGTCCTTTGAGGTCTTATATCTGCGCTTCAGGCGTCTGGTATTAAGCGGATTGAAGAACGAGACGCATATCCTCGAGCTTCGTCTTGAGTGAGGTATCGAACAGGCGTGAACCGAGTTTGACGACAAAGCCGCCCAACAAGTCCGGATCGATTTCTGTTTCGATTTCGACAGATTGACCTGTCTCTGCCTTGAGCTTCCGCTTAAGCTGAGTGAGCTGTGCCTGTGTCAATTTAGTCGCCGATGTCACCTTGGCAATCTGACTGCCGCACAGCAGCGCGAGTTTGGCGTTAAAGGCGGCGATAATGGAAGGTAAATCACTTGCACGGCGATTCGCGGCGACGACACCGAGGAACTGCTGCGTCAGAGAGCTCGTTTTTGCGGCTTTGGCGATGGCTGTCAAAGCCGCGACCTTATCTTCGATTGCAAACACAGGACTGTCGGCCATACGCCGCAGATCGTCACTATCCTGGAAAGCCTGAGCTATGGATTTGAGATCTTTCTCCACGCGATTCAGTAACTTAGCGTCCGTGGCCAGGTCAATTAACGCTTCCGCATAGCGATCTAGGGCTTCGCCCGTAATGACATCATCTGAAGTCACGTATGGAGTGTCCGTTATCAAAGGCCGAAAGCAATCCGGCGCGTGTCTTGAAACCGGCAGAATGAACCCTGCCCGTCGGTCGCGCGCGCACTAGCAAAGCAATGCGCGCAGGGCAAGCAATGGAAGCGTAATGCTGCACATTGCGCTGCAAAGAAATCAAAATGATAGCCCAAAATAAAAAAGGGCCATCCACAACACAGCATCGGCGTTCCAACACCACGCGGTTCGCAAATCGAATCTGATTGGCAGAAAACAATCGACCTAACGATGGGCTTCACAGTTCCAAACCTCCCAGTTGGTACGCTCACACTTCGGGCTGACATTTTCAACATTTTCAATGACCAGTCGGTCCTTGATCGTCGCGAATTTGGTGTTGAATCTGTCAACTCAGGAACTGGCGTCCTTACATCTGATCTTTCAGAATATGGTCGTCCGACACGTTACCAAACGCCACGTTACGTGCGTCTGGGTGCGGACTTCCGTTTCTAGAACGATATTGAAATATCACTTTACTGGAAGCGGCCTACCGGCCGCTTCTTTTTTGCCCATTTGGAAATGGGATGCTACATCGCCGCCATGAATTATATTGAAGCCACTGCCGCCCCGACCTTACGCGACGGCGCTATCAAACTGCACGGCCCTGACGCTTTTAAGGGTATGCGAAAGGCGGGGCATGTTGCCGCCTCCTGTCTAGACCACCTTGCGACGCTGGTTAAGCCCGGTGTTACGACAGGGACGCTCGATAAGGCGGCTCTTGAATTCATTCTGGATCACGAGGCCCTGCCCGCAACGATGGGCTATCGCGGCTACAAACATTCGCTCTGCACATCGATCAATCATGTCGTCTGTCATGGCATCCCTGGCACTAAACCGCTCAAGGATGGAGATACACTCAACATAGATGTGACCGTCATTGTGGATGGCTGGCACGGCGATACGTCTCGCATGTATGCGGCGGGCGAACCAAACCGGCGTTCGGAACGGTTGATGGGCATCACATATGATGCTTTGATGCTTGGCATAGCAGCCGTAAAGCCCGGCAATACGACCGGCGATATCGGACACGCCATCCAGAGTTTCGTCGAAGGCGAGCGCTACTCTGTCGTGGAAGACTTCTGCGGGCATGGCCTGGGCCAGCTTTTTCACGATAGTCCTAACATTCTACATTATGGCCAACCCGGCGAAGGGACAGAAATTCGGGAGGGCATGTTCTTCACGATCGAACCTATGGTCAATCTCGGCAGGCCCGGCGTAAAGATCCTCTCTGATGGGTGGACCGCCGTGACCCGCGACCGGAAACTGACCGCACAGTTCGAACACTCGATCGGTGTGACAAAAGATGGCTGCGAAATCTTCACGACCTCGCCGTCCGGCTTGCACAAGCCTTATGCCGCCTGAGAAAAGCCCAACCGCCGGGGAGCGAGCAGTGGAAGGGTTCGAGGCACTCTTTAAACAGGCGACGCAAAGCATCGACAAAGCCGTAGAACCTGCCGGCCAATCTACAGATTCCGCGAGCGCCCCGACACCTGAACCAGGCAAGGCGTCAAAACCCCATTATCATGATCATCGTGACCGATTGCGCGATAAGTTTGCACGTCGAGGGGCTGACGCGTTTGACGATTACGAGCTGCTCGAGCTTATCCTGTTCCAGGTTCTGCCCCGTATTGATACGAAACCCATTGCCAAGGACTTGATCGCCGCCTTCGGTAACCTCGCTGAAGTCGTGGCCGCACCTGTCGAGAAACTTACTCAGGTGACCGGCATCGGTCCGGGCGCAGCCCGGCATCTAAAACTGCTGCAACAGGTCAGCATCCGCATTGGCCAAAGTTCTGTGTTGAACCGCCCAGTTCTGTCAAGCTGGAACACGCTACTCGATTACTGCCGCGCGGCGATGCAATTCGAAGGACGCGAGCAGTTCCGCGTTCTGTTTCTTGATTGCAAGAACCGCTTGCTGGCCGATGAAGTCATGGGACGCGGCACGGTAAACCGTGCGCCCGTCTATCCGCGCGAAATTGTGCGTCGTGCCCTCCTCCACGAAGCGACCGCGATCATCCTGGCTCACAATCACCCATCCGGTGACCCTACTCCGTCGCAACAGGATATCGAACTGACTCAATCTATTATAGAGACAGCCAAGGCTATCGATGTTGTCGTTCATGATCATTTGGTGATTGGGCGCGAAGATGTGGCCAGCTTCAAGATGCTTGGATTGATGTAATTCAGCGGCTATTTTGACATTTGCGGCTGAAAACAGCCTCATGAAAATCATTGTCTCACATTAAACTTCTGACCTTGACCCTTCGCGCCAACTCCCCCCATGAACCCGTCAAAAGAGGAACAGGATGAGCGCAAAGAAAAGCAAAAAACGATGAGTCGATCGACAGTTCTCATCTTGCTCACGCTCGTCTATGTCTTCAACTTTCTTGATCGGCAGATCATCGGGGTCGTTTCACCCTTTATCCAGGCAGATCTTGGATTCACCGATGCTCAACTTGGTTGGCTCAAGGGGCTGGCCTTTGCCGCCCTCTATTGCACCGTCGCCATTCCAATCGCCTTGCTCGCTGATCGGTTCAATCGTGTCCGGATTGTCTCCATCTCTCTCGCCGTCTGGTCTGCTTTTACAGTTCTGACCGGGTTGGCACAGACATTTACTCAAATGCTCTTTGCCCGGATCGGCGTGGGCATCGGCGAAGCGGGCGGTAGCCCGCCGTCCCACTCCATCATCTCGGACCTTTATGCCAAAGAAGAACGCGCCTCTGCACTGGGTATCTACTCGCTGGGCATCCCGTTTGGCGTGATGTTGGCATACTTCGCCACAGGTACGTTACTTGGCATGGACGGCGTTAGTTGGCGCTGGGTGCTCATTGTTCTCGGCGTACCCGGCGTTCTGCTCGCGCTCATCCTCATGCTGATTGTCCCAGAACCAAAACGCGGCGCGAAAGAGGTCGCGCCAGAGGTCGATCCCGACATTCAACCGGCCAGTTTCAGGCAGAATCTTAAAACGCTGCTATCTATCCCAAGCTGGTGGAATATGTGCCTCGCCGTCTCCTTTGTCAGCTTTGGTGGCTACGCCGTGTCCAACTGGGGCATTGATTATATCGCGCGGTGGAAGCCGGAGGTCATGGCGCCCGAATCGTTCCGCAATCTCATGTATGCCTTCGGCGTCTTGAACGCGCTCGCTTACGGCCCTGGCACTTATTTCGGTGCCAAACTGGCGGACCGTCTCGGCAAGAAGAGTGTTCGAGCCTATGGCTGGCTTCCCGGCGTCGCCTTGCTGATTGGCGTCCCGGCCCTGACTATGGCTTTCTGGGTCGACTCCTTGACGATTCATATTCTGCTGATTGCGCTCTACACACTCACAGCAGGTTTCTATCTCGGACCATCCTTCGCTCTGGCTCAGACGCTGGCACCAATCCGAATGCGCGCCATGAGTACGGCCCTGTTCTTTTTTATCCTGAACATGATCGCCTTGGGCGGGGGTCCGACAATCATCGGTTTGATTAGTCAGGCCCTAACGCCTGAGCACGGGCCAGAACAAGCTTTACGCTTATCCATGACGTGGCTGGCAGTACCCTATGCGATCAGCATTCTGTTCTTCTTCATCACGGCGAGAACCTTGCCCAAGGACTGGGCCGCAGCTGAAGTAAGGAATTCTGGGAAAACCTAGGGCCCATCCCTTTCTTCTGCCCGCGCTTTCGTTAGAACGCGGGCATGATTGAACGCTACTCCCGTCCCGAAATGGCTGCGATCTGGTCGCAGGCCTCTAAATACCGCATCTGGTTTGAGATTGAGGCGCATGGCTGCGATGCGCTCGCTGATTTAGGCGTGATCCCCAAATCAGCGACCAACACAATCTGGGAGAAAGGCAGCGCGGCAGAATTCGACGTCGCGCGGATTGATGAAATTGAGCGCGAGGTCAAACATGACGTCATTGCGTTCCTGACCTATTTGGCCGAATTCATCGGCGAGGATGCGCGCTTCGTACATCAGGGTTTCACCAGTTCCGACATTCTCGACACAACCCTGTCCGTTCAGTTGGCCCGCGCAACCGACCTCCTGCTCATCGGCATGCACCGTGTTCTAGCCGCACTGAAACTACGGGCTGAAGAGCATAAGCACACGATTACGATTGGACGCAGCCACGGTATCCATGCCGAACCGACAACGATGGGCGTTAAGCTTGCGCGCTTCTACGCGGAGTTCGAACGCGGCCGCGAGCGATTGGTCAAAGCCCGTGAAGAGATTGCGGTCTGCGCAATTTCGGGGGCTATAGGCACATTCGCCAATATAGACCCCAGAGTCGAAGCGTATATTGCGGAGAAAATGGAACTCGCGATTGAGCCTGTCTCATCCCAAATCATCCCGCGTGATCGCCACGCCGCATACTTCGCTGCACTCGGCATTGTCGCATCATCCATTGAGAACATCGCCGTAGAAATCCGTCATCTTCAACGGACGGAAGTACTCGAAGCCGAAGAGTTTTTCTCCAAGGGTCAGAAGGGTAGTTCGGCGATGCCGCATAAACGCAATCCGGTTCTAAGCGAAAATCTGACTGGCCTCGCCCGCCTTGTCCGCATGGCCGTCATGCCGGCGATGGAAAATGTCGCCCTCTGGCATGAGCGTGATATCAGCCATTCCTCCGTCGAACGCGGTATCGCACCCGACACAACCATTCATCTCGACTTTGCCTTGCACCGTCTTGCGGGCATCATCGAAAAACTGGTGATCTATCCGGACAAGATGAAGTCCAACATGGACAGGCTGGGCGGCCTTCATAACAGTCAACGGATGCTACTGGCCCTGACGCAAGCTGGCGAGCAACGTGAAAGCGCTTATCGCCTGGTCCAGCGCAATGCGATGAAAGTGTGGGAACTTTTCAGGACGGAGGGTACTGCTGGCGACGGCACATTTCGTGGTCTTCTACATAAGGATCCGGAGGTCTCCGCCTTGCTGACGTGCGAGCAGATCGACAATATGTTCGATGATCGCTATCATCTGAAACAGGTCGATGCGATTTTTGATCGGGTATTTTCGTAATCTCGGCGTCATGGTTGTTACCGTAATGTTTACAATCAATGGCTATAGTTAGCTGAGGTTAAAAATTTGCTCTTCCAAGGCTGCCTTTTCTATAACAACTGGAAAAATCAGAAAATAATTATTCTATATATTTGAACAATATAGCGGGAAAATTGAATCGCTCTGGCAACTATTCTGATGAGCAACATATGATGCTTAGCGCGACGCCACTGAAAGCAAGAAAATTTTCTGTTTGATTGTCTGGAGCGCATGAAAATTGAACCGTGAATCCCCACTGACCAAAACCCTGATCAAGATAAATGTCAGCTTCGCGGCCATCTTCGAACGCAAGCGGCGAGCATGAGTCACTTGTTCATCCGCTATTGTAAGTTCAAGGCCAAGTTCTTCTGCTAGATGCCAGCAACCACATCCTGCGTTTCGCTTTTTCCCCAATTGTGAAAAACTCGGTGAGGTTTGCGCTCGTTATAGGTTCTATCGTATCGTAGCGTCAGTGGTATCAGCGCGTCCTTGGCGGCGAGCGCACCCATGTTCTGAAAGCGCATAATATAGGCAAAGGTGCCTTCAGATAACGATCGGAATATTCAATTCCAACCAATTACCCGGTCTGTCCCATAGCGATCAGCCTGCTGGAACATTGTGCGGAATGGTTCGCTGGATAATGTCGACAAATCAAAGACCCCTTGTCTAGGCAAGGTGAATCTGTCGATTGTCGCCATTTGCCGCACCAAGTCGTCAGCCACGCTGCGGGACAACATTGCATCGGTGAAAGTGCGATCTGCGGCCTCCGGTTCGGCGATCGTCGCTGTAATTTCGTCAAGGGCTATCAACGCCTCTCTGCGTTTCAGCCTTTCCTGTTTTGAAAACAAGTCTTTCCTGTTTTGAAAACAAGTCTGGAGGCCTCTAAGAACCGTACATTTTGTGGTATGATCTGATTTACTGGTTGTGGGAGGATTTTATGATGCACGCGCCTGGATTGTTTGACTTGTCGGATCATCTTGCTCGCTTATCGGCGACAGGTGATCCGCTTGAAGCGCTGGAGCGTCATGTGGACTTTGAGGCTTTCCGAACTGTTCTGATGGAAGCCCTCGGTTATGGTGTTCGCGCCAAGGGCGGTCGGCCACCCTATGATCCGGTCACGATGTTCAAGGTGCTTGTTCTGGCGTCGATGCACAATCTGAGTGATGAAGGGATGGAATTTCTGATCCGGGATCGTTTAAGTTGGCTGCGGTTTCTGAGGTTTGAGATCGGTGAACCGACCCCGGACCAAAAGACGATTTGGCTGTTCCGTGAAAAGCTGACCCAGTCTGGTGCTTTCAAATCTCTGTTTGCCGCTTTTGAAGAGCAACTCTGCAAGCGCGGCTACAAACCCACGGGAGGTCAGATCGTGGATGCCACTTTGGTGTCAGCGCCGCGCCAACGGATGAGGAAAGAAGAGAAAGAGCGGGCCAGGGCGGGTGAAAGCGCGTCCGCTATCTGGCCTGATGAGCCTGCCAGGGCCGCACAGAAAGATACCGACGCACGAGCGGTGGTCAGCTATTCTAGGGCGCGAAAGACCGCAGAAGGGGAACAGGACGCAGGCCTTGTCGACATTTCCATCCCTCACTTTGGGTACAAGAACCATATCAGTATTGACCGGAAATGGCGCTTTGTCCGGGGAGAGACCTGTACCCATGCGGCCCGCTATGATGGGCACGAACTGGCATCGGTTCTGGATGCCACCAACAGCTCAAAGTCTGTTTGGGCGGATACAGCTTATCGCTCAGCCAGAAACGAAGCCTGGCTGAAAGCGCAGGGCTATCGTTCAAACATCCATCGAAAGAAGCCCCGCGGTAAACCGATGGCAAAGCACATTCGGCGCGGCAATGCGACCCGCTCCTCCATCCGTGCCTGTGTTGAGCATGTGTTCGGATATGAGAAAGGGCCGATGGCGATCACGATCCGCTCAATCGGCCAGGCCAGGGCCGCTGGCCGGATCACCATGGCCAACCTAAGCTACAACTTCCGCCGCCTCGTTTTCCATGAGCGACGACAGCCCATAGCCTGATTCTGTTCAAAATCCGGATCCCCCCACTTATGCGGGCCAAAATCATGCCAAAATACGCCTGTGGACACGCATTCGTCACTCTATGAAGCCAGACCTGAGAGCCGATTATAAAATTCGCCTCTATACTGACCCAAAAAAACCGTTCTTCGAGGTGTCCGTCTTTCCTGTTTTGAAAACAAGTCTTTCCTGTTTTGAAAACAAGTCAGGGGCAAGAACGCAAGGGCAAGAACGCAAGCGGAACAAGTTTTTACGCAATCGCGCTCACAATCCAGCACCATACGCGTTCCCGCAAAGAGCGCCCCAATATCATCGAACAACTTGGGGCATAGCCAGCACCGCCTGACGCTTGATCGTAAAGTAGCGCGGACCAGACCGGTAATGCTGGAATTATCTTGATGCAGCAGGCTATTGCGTATGATTAATCAGAGAATGCTCTAGTTTGGATTTTTTAATATTTTCCAGATACATATTCCGAGGTGCATCGGAGCATATTACCAACCCAATTTCATTCGAACAACTGATTTGATTATTCCTGAAAGAACGTCAGCACTATATTTTTTACCCGATCAATATCATATTCACCGCTCGACTGATATCGAACTGGTTTGTTGATTTTTTTTATTTGACCATCCGTAATTCCACGCTTCAACCACGCATGCACTTGCGACTTCTCCAATTTTAGACACTTTGAAATTTCGTCCGCCTTCAACGGATCATTGCTCGTTAACTGCAAAATGTGTAGAAGAAAGAGATTGTAGAGAACGGGCGAAACTTCCGACGACTTTCGGTCAGGCTCGGGCTTCGTAGTGGACTTCTCCTCTCCTCCCGCAGAAGCGATTGCCGCGCGTGTAATGTTGGCTTCAGCCGACGCGCTCTCCGTCTCGGGGGAAAATAGGGGCAATTGTGATTCACTCGTCGCTTCCTCGCCAGAGTGAATGTCCCACAAAGTCGAGAGTGTCGGCATGTCCTTCGGGAACTGGCGCGCACCCATCTTGATGAGCGCCTTGTTACCGGATTTGGGGCTATCCTTTGGCTTCACCAAAAGCGGCACCCACTTTTCCTTCAAATCTTCGATAGCGCCGTTCCAAGTGCCTCCCTTTTTCAGCGTGCTGTTCACAACCACGGCGGCGTCAGAAAGACAGTAGATGTACTTGTTCCGCGCCATCGCATTGCCAACGTTAAAGCCAGCCTCTGGCTTGAACGGAGAGATCAGAACTAAATCATTGGCAGACAAGTGTTCGCGATACTTTCTAGATGTTACTGCGTGCAGCAGGCTGTTGGCCACTACACCGACTGCAGTGCCCCCGTGCTCAAGCGCGCCGATTATTGCGCTTTCGTCCACACCACGGGCAGCGCCAGAAACCACCGACAGCCCTTGGTCGGCAGCAGTGCGGGCGAGGTTCGATGAGAAGTCCAGATCGTCTTCATCGGCATCACGGGATCCCACCACCGCAATTCCACCTTTATTGAGAAGCATTTTTCCCCCGCACCCAAACAGCACCGGGGGAGATTTGAAGCGCAGCTTGCGCTTCAGCCGATCCGGATAGTCAGACTCGGATCGGGTGATAATCCATAGCCCTGCCTGTTGCCACTTGTCCAATGCAAAGCCCAACGCCACACCTCGATCAAGAAGGCCTTCGACCCGCTCCAAAGTGACCTCCTTATCCTTCCAGTCGGAAAGAAGGGACTTTGGATCTTTCTTGAGTAATTGCGACGGCTCCAGCTTATGGTCCCTGAGCCAGAGAGCGAACCTGGCCCACTCCTTGATCGAAAGTGGCTTTGTTACGGTCTTCTCAAAGTGAACTGTAAGAAGCATCACCGCTTGTGTTTGGAGGCTCACGCTCATTCTATGCCCCAAGACTAGAAGTTGTCAGAACGCAAGGCAAAACGTGGCCACTGCCTGCCTCTAAGAGAAGGCGCGCAACAATCGTGAGTGTCCATCGGGAGTCGACGACATCATCAACCAGCAACACTGGTCCGGTAGGTACGGATCCCTTAATACCGAAAACGCCGTCCAAGTTCCGACGCTGATGATATTGGTTCTGTTGCTTTTTTTGTTCCTCGTTTCTCTTAACCTTCTTTACCACCGCTTTGAACGGTAGTCCCAGCGCATCCGCAAGTCGGCGGGCGAAGTCGGGAACAAGCTCAGGATTTTTCAATGAGGGTATACAGGTCACCCACTCTGGCTCTGGCTTGGGTTGCCAGCGTTCTTCAAGCATCTCAACAACAGCATGCACGAGCTCGTCGCGAAAATGGCCAGCCTGCTTGTCTACGGCAACAAGCTGGCCCCAACAGTCATCTTTCCATCGCGATAGGATTCGACCGGTTCTCGGGCGCAAATGCTCAGGTATTTTTAGCTTTCGGGGCTCCAACTCAAGCTCAGCTTGACTCAGATACTGCGTAGCAGAGATTTCAGTTTCGCGAGAAAAGGTTGGTGGCACTATCGGTTGGCCAAGACAATGGGCGCATTTTCCACAGGGTTGGGGATCTTTGTCATCAAGCGCTCTTGCCAAGAATTCCATCAGGCATCCCTCATCTGCAACGTAGCGCCGGACTTCGTCCCATTCCGTCTCGCGCTGTCCAGTCAGGCGCTTGATCTTGTCGTGATTCATATTGTAGGTATTAATGGTCCGACTCCATAGCGAGCCTGACTTGCTCACCGGAGCCGGGTTTTCAACCGACAGATATTTCAATATATATTTAATTTGGCCCTGTTTCAGATTGACGGCTTTTTCGAGTTGCGATACCTTCAAGCCGCTACTTTCTTCTAGCGCCGCAAGAATTTCGCGAACCCACTCTTCTTTCGGGAATGCGCTTTTTCTGAAGTGTTCGTGAATCTGCTCGTCTTTTTCCCCCGCCATCAAAATGCCGACGGCATGGTTTATAGAGCGTCCCGCGCGGCCAACCTGCTGGTAATAGTCGACAATTGAGCCCGGGCTTTGATAATGCACGACAAACCCAAGGTCAGGCTTGTCGTATCCCATGCCGAGCGCGGTCGTCGCAACCAGCACTTTTATTTTGTTATCCAGAAGCTGTTGTTCGAGGTGCTGTCGCAATGCGTCCGATAAATCGCCGAAGTATGCTTGGGATTCTATTTTGCGGGACTGTAGCCAATTTGAAACTTGCTTCGCATCTCGCACCGTTAACGTATAGATGATACCGGTTCCGGGCAGCGATGTTACGTGTTCTGCCAGCCATGCCAAACGCTTGGCCTCGGTCAATGATTGGATAATCTGTAGGGCGAGGCTGCTCCGCATCAGGCTTCCGCGCTGAACATCGATGTCCCGAAGTTGCGTTTGAACATCGGCGACCACGCGATTGTTGGCGGTGGCGGTAGTGCCGAGGATCGGAACATTAGCCGGCATGCTCTGCAGAATGTTGACCAGACGTCGATAGTCCGGGCGAAAATCATGGCCCCAGTCAGAGATGCAATGCGCCTCATCCACCACGAGCAAACCAATTTTCTCTGCAATAGAATTCAGGAGCTCCTTAACGAACTTCTCGTCTGCAAGGCGTTCAGGTGATATAAGGAGCGCATCCACCTCATCATTCTGAACAACGGCACTCCGGATTGCAGGCCAATTTTCTTTATTGGTCGAATTGTACGCGCGCGCGGACTCTGAGGCGTTTTGCCGCTTCAATCTGGTTCCGCATCAAGGCCAGGAGTGGAGATATGATAAGCGTCGGACCACGCCCACGGTCGCGAAGGATGCGTGTCGCAATGAAGTACACCGAGCTTTTGCCCCATCCTGTACGCTGAACGACGAGCAGGCGTTCTCGCCTGTTGACCAAGGCATCAATGGCTTCCCATTGCCCCTCCCGAAACTCTGCGGTGACATTGCCGAGGGCCTGCCTGAGAAGTTCGAGCGCATCGGCGTGATCAGTCACTCATCAATCCTGTCTTGGTCGCGAATGACCACTCTTCAATGTGCGATCCTTTTGAGTAATGATTTTTCATTGCCATAAATTGACTTAGATCCATATAAAACCCTGTCAACTAGGCATAATCCAAATTAAACTCTACAGAAAGTGTCCCGACAGTCCCGAAATATCTACAGCCGACGCGCCTGAACAGATCTATGTCGGGGGGCAGGTGGGCCAGCCCGGCACCTATACGCTGAACAATCGCGTCAGGGCGCTCGAAGCGATCCTGATGGCAGGGGTATTCGTCCGACCGCAAAGGGTCGGGACGTCGCCCTACTTCGGCGCGCGCCAAATGACGGGATGATGCTCCGGATCGTTAATATTCGCGGCAGCCTGCTGAATATTCGCGAATATAATGACACAATGCAGTTGCGCCGCAGCGACATAGTATTTGTGCCGTCCTCTACCACCGCAGAGGTGGGGCAGTTTATGCAGAACTTCCGCAATGCCCTGCCTGTCGATTTCAATCTCGGCTACCAGTTCGGCGCTGATGGCGGGACTGGGACGACGGTGATAAGCCCGTAACAGTTTGCTTCCGGCTTCGCCGGAAACCCACTGGGCACCAAACTGTTACGTGCCCATCATTTCGCGATGCTCGACCATCCAGCCGCGGGCAGCTTTCTGGGCAAGCGTCAGATCTTCCGGGCTCATCTCAAATTTGATTTCATCGCGATAGGCTTTGGCGTGAGCCGAACCCATCATTGCTGCGAGGCTGAACCATTTATGCGCTTGGACATAATCCGGGCCGCGATCTTCGACATCGGTTGAGTAAATCAAGCCGAGCTTGAACAGGTCATCCTTAGTCGCCGCGTCTACGATTGCGTCGTTTGCTTCTTTCACTTCCAACATTGTATAGGCCATAATGCCCTCCACTATGTCCATTCACCCAACCCTTCGGGATGGATCATGCCGGGCATCAGTGTGCCCGATGTCCGCAGCATGAAACAATTGTTGCTGGGTTAGCCTAACAACTGGTAAAGAAACTTAGCGTTAATCGAGCTTTAGAGCGCCGGATGCCTATTTAGAGTCATTTTAGGGATCCCCTTTTGTTTGCGTTTATGGTTCACCAGAGTTGGAGGTGTATCATGCCCAAACCCTTATCCAACAATTTACACGAACCTATTATTGCCTATAACTTAAAGTCCGACGCCCTAAAGCATCCGACCTTTAACCTGAGACATATCCGGCAGCTTTGAAGTAGTTCCAGCACTCTTCTGGCGAGAAGAGGTCACAGATTTCCGTGAGGGCGTGGAACATATCGGTGAAGGTTCGGGCACCTATCCTTCGCACTTGCCGCCGTCATTGACTGCGCCACGAAACGCACGCTTGGCTGCCTGAACATTACTTACGATACGAATGCGATGACCAGCCACCTTCGTAATCTGCAGAAACAGGCCAAGCACAATGCTCACACATTCGACGTGACCTGCCCGGCCCCAAACAATTCCGTTTGAGGGCGTATCCGATCAGCCTTCTGGGCCGCACTCAGACGCGGCATTTTCGTCCGATCCACCGAACGCATCGTCATCTTCCTCTTCGGTTTCAGCAATACGCTCGACGCTCACAACATGCTCGTCCTCACGCGTCCGGATCACCCAGACTCCCTTGGAACTGCGTGACACAATCGAAATATTGTCAACACCCGTGCGCAGGAGTTGTCCGCCATCCGTGACCAGCATGATCTGGTCCCCGTTTTCGACTACGAAGCTGCGAACCAGCTCAGCATCATCCGATGTTTTGCCGCGATCCAGATTTTGCGCAATCACACCTTTCCCGCCGCGGCCTCGGACCGGATAGGAATAGGAACTCGCGCGCTTGCCTAGGCCATCATCTGCAATGGTCAGCAGGAACTGCTCCGCCGCTCCCATTTCGCCCAGACGTTTATCAGAGAGCGCCGTCTCATTCTCGATCTCTTCCTCATCCTCTGAACTGTCTTCAATGTCATCACCCAGCGCCTTACGCATGGTATTGGCATGTTTCAGATAGGCCGTGCGGTCTTCGCTGGTCGCATCGAAATGCCGGAGGACAGCCATCGAGATAACTTCGTCGCCCAGCCCCAGCTTGATACCCCTGACGCCGGACGATGTCCGGCCGACGAAACGGCGTACATCGGTAACCGGAAAGCGGATCGCCCGTCCCAGCAATGTGGTAAGGACAATGTCGTCCTGTTCCGAGCAGAGACGCACATCGACGATGCCATCGCCTTCGTCTGGCTTCATCGCAATCTTACCGTTGCGATTGATGCGCGTGAAATCTGCAAGGCTGTTGCGACGCACACCACCGGACTTGGACGCAAACATGATGTCGAGACCCGCCCAATCCTCTTCATTCTCTGGCAGAGCCATGATGGACGTAATTTTCTCATCCCCGTCCAAGGGCAGAAGTTGATTAAAGCTTCGACCGCGCGTTGCCGCGCCGCCTTGCGGAACTTTGAAGACCTTCAGCTTGTAAGCCATGCCGCTGGAAGAGAAGAGCAGAATCGGCGTGTGGGTTGTCGCGACAAAAACCGTGGTGACGAAATCCTCGTCTTTGGTCTGCATCCCTGAGCGGCCTTTTCCGCCGCGATGCTGCGCCCGGTAAGTATCGAGGAGTGTCCGTTTGACATAGCCACCATTCGTGACCGTCACCACCATATCCTCGACCGCGATCAGATCCTCATCATCAAAGTCGAACCCGCCATCCATAAAGATGGACCGGCGCGGTGTCGCAAACTTCTCACGCACCTCAGTCAATTCGTCACGAATCAGTGTACGGACGCGGTCTCTTGATCGTAGAATTTCGAGCAAATCGGTAATCAAAGTCGCTAGTTTCTCGGCCTCGTCCGTAATTTCTTCCATACCCAGCGCGGTTAGTTTCTGCAGGCGAAGGTCGAGAATGGCGCGCGCCTGCTCATCCGTCAGCTTAATAGTCCCATCATCCTGAAGGCGGGACCGTGGGTCGGCGATTAAACGGATCAGCGCGCCCATACGCTCCGCCGGCCAACTCCGCGATGTCAGCGCCTCACGGGCCGCTGCCGGGTTCGGGGATGTGCGGATCAGCCGGATTATTTTGTCGATATTGGCAACAGCTGTCGCCAAGCCGACCAAGATGTGCGCACGGTCCCGCGCTTTGCTAAGGTCGAACTTGGTTCGGCGCGCAATAACGTCTTCGCGGAAGACGAGGAAGGCCTCGATCATTTGCCGCACGTTCATCTGCTCCGGCTTACCGCCGTTCAGTGCCAGCATGTTCGAGCTGAAATTCTGCTGCAGCGGCGTGTAGCGGTAGAGCTGGTTGAGAACGACCTCAGTGACGGCGTCGCGCTTAAGCTCGATAACCACGCGCATACCGATACGGTCCGACTCATCGCGGACGGCAGAGATACCCTCAATCCGCTTCTCATTCACCAGCGCCGCGATTTTCCCAATCATCGAAGCTTTGTTCACCTGGAACGGGATTTCAGTAACGACGATGGCGTAGCGGTCCTTGCGGATCTCTTCCACCTCGGCGACGGCACGAACCGTTACAGTCCCGCGCCCGGTCATGACGCCCTGTTTCCCCCCGCTGCGACCCATGATGAGGCCACCTGTCGGGAAATCCGGGCCTGGAATGATTTCCAGCAATTCCGCATCGGTGAGTTCGCCATCGAGCAGGGCGATCGTGGCATCAATCACTTCGCCCAGATTATGCGGCGCAATGTTGGTAGCCATACCGACGGCGATGCCGCCCGCGCCATTAACGAGAATGTTCGGGAACCGCGCTGGCAAAACAACAGGCTCGCTCTCGGACGAGTCGTAATTGTCCTGAAAGTTGACGGTGTTTTTTTCGATATCGGCAAGCAATTGCGCGGCCGGATGATCCATTCGGACCTCAGTGTACCGCATCGCCGCAGGTGGATCGCCATCGACAGAGCCAAAATTGCCCTGCCCGTCGAGCAGCGGCAACAGCATGGAAAAGTCCTGTGCCATACGGACCAGCGCGTCATAGACTGCGCTATCGCCATGCGGGTGATATTTACCGATCACATCCCCCACGACACGCGCCGACTTCTTATAGGCCTTGTCGCGCGTGAACCCGTTCTCATGCATTGAGTAAAGAATGCGGCGGTGGACAGGCTTAAGACCGTCCCGAACGTCAGGGATCGCACGGCTGATAATCACGCTCATCGCATAGTCGAGATAGGAGCGTTTCATCTCCTCCTCGATGGTCACCTGAGAGACACCGGGTTCCTTTTCAGGCGGCGTGTCGTTCTGGTTTTTCGTATCATCGCTCACATGAAACCCTCTAGCCGATCGCCTTGAAAAAGCACGAATTACATCGCGCTCGATTCGGTAACTCTGGTCACTGAAACCCTATCATCTGAAGGCGAGTTTCACAAACAAACCCCGGGATCGAACGCAGATCAAATTAAGACATTTTTTCGACGTAAAATTCTGCTATAATCACATATAACCAAAGGATTCCGCGATGAAAAAACTTATATTTGTAACGGCAGTGATGGCTTTGACAGCCTGCTACGGCGCAGACAACGCATCCGATATCAATGCGGATAGTGTCCTCACTGACGAGGCGTCAACCCCCAGCCTGATGACCCAGCAATTCTCGGTTATGAATAGTGCAGGAAATGAAATCGGGACAGCTACAATTGCGGATGAAGCAGAGGGCGGCGTCAGCATCCAGCTTGACATCACAGCCATCCCGGAAGGATCACACGCCATCCATTTCCACGAAACGGGGGCCTGCGATACGCCAGACTTCAAGAGCGCGGGCGGACATTACAATCCGGTAGCCGCAAACCACGGTTTCCAATCAACCGCTCCGAACCCTCATGCTGGCGATATGCGCAATTTCGACGCGCCTGCTTCAGGTGTCGTGAGCACCGACATATATAATGAACGCGTCACCCTGTCCCTACGGGATGGACTCGCACCATTGTTTGACGAGAATGGAACGGCGCTGATTATTCACGCATCCGCAGATGATTACAAAACGCAGCCCACGGGCGCGGCTGGCAGTCGTATCGCCTGCGCCATTATCGCGCCGTGAGCTGGCGAACCTGAACCGAAATCACTCGCTCTTCCAGATATGGCTCCACCATTTGTGATCCGGAGCCGTGTTGCGAATATCGAAGAACCCCGTATCGGCATCTACTTTCTCCCGGATTCCTTTCCGGTTCCAGCCTGTTAGATTCGCTAAGGTCTTGATCTCGGTTTCGCGGCGCTTGTTGACCATGGTCTTGTATTCGGTCGCGGCGTCGCATTTCATCTCGCCGTCGAATGCATGTCTGAGAACATAACGCCCCTGGAAATTGTCGCGAGCGCCTATTGTCTTGAACTTCAGATCCTCCGGGAAGCTTTCCGCATCATAGCGAATGTGGAGCCTCGTCACGAAGACGTCCTTCGCTTGAGGTCGGATCGGCCGTATCTTTGGAGTCTCCATGATAGAACCATCCTGAAGCCAGAACACGCCGAGCTCCTGCAATTGCTCGTCTGACAGCGGATCGGCGGCGCACGGGTCACACCAGTTCATATCCCATGCATATTCCATGAACACGCCATGACCGCCCTCACGGTCGGTCGCCGTCTTGAACATAGCCTTGTAGAAGTCGCCGAACTCATCTTTCACATAAGGCGGGATTTCCTCGCCGGTTGGAATTTTCTGAGTTCGATAATTGGTTGTCTCGACCTGACCATTGCGGGTCAGCATATAGACGAACATGTCCTGATCATCCTTCGCGTTAACCGTACCGAGGCGGATTGGGAGCATGAATTTCGGTGTTTCAAACGCAACCGCGATAGGCCGTAGGAACTCTGAGCCGTTCTCCGAACGCTCTTCCAGATTCACCTTGGCTACAAAGAATTTCATGTCCTGCTTGATATAAGATCCGAGGATTCGGCGCGCTTTCTCCGGCACTTTGTAACCGTTCTCCTCAAGCCAGGTTTGCAGACCGTTACTCTCTCTGGCAGACAGGATCAGGATGTCATATTCACCAATCGTGAATTCCTCCTCGATTGTTATGCCAAGAGCCTTTGCTCGTTTTTCAGCCATCACAACGACCGGCTCGTTTGTAGGCGCTGATACAAATTCCATCTGCATATATTGACGGCGATCGCACGGATTATCGTCAAAATATTCGACCAGGCGCGGCGCCGTGTAGGCATCCAGATGGGTCAGCAGGCTCGGATCACTAATGTGGACTTGATCCTTTGTGATGACCGTCGGTACCGGGATGACCATCGCGAATTCTTCCGGTTCACCCTGATAGTCATTCGCCATGGTGATCACCGTCCGATCTCCGTCTCTGACCATCGCAACCTTGGAGCTTTGATTGAACAGGTCGGTGTCAGCCTTGGCGATATAGAAGCCGCAGAACGCCGACGCATTTGTGGCTATGACCGTTGCGGTTAACAGTGTCAGGGGCGCGAGCGCGCTACTCAGCAGGCGTGAGGACATGAGAGTCTCCTTCAGAGTGAGGGTATGAAAAGCGTGGCCATGCATAGCGTTGGCCACGAGAAAAATGATCGATGGCTGGGACGAGCGGCGCGCACAGAATCAAGGCCAGGATGATACCCGCACTATTGTAGAGATCAAACTGGATCGAGAAGCCAACCGTGGCGACCAAACAGGCGAACAGGACCCGGCCCAGCCGCGTATCCGGCGTGGTCTTGGGGTCGGAAATCATGAAAAAGGCGAAGATCAACAACGCGCCACTTTGCAACTGATGCAGCGGTATCGTGAGCGGATCACCGAGCCAGATCGCGCGTCCAAACAGGAGTGCGGCGTAGCTGAATAATAGCGCCAGACTGACGTCCCAACGCTTCGCCTTGCCGGTGACAATTCCACCGAGGCCGAGTAGCAAGATCGCGAAAATCGGTGTAGATCCCCATTGTCCCGGCGAAATCCACGCCGACGCAAACACCAGACTGACGATGACGAGGCCAAAATTAGCCGGGTTGAAAATGTGCTTCCCATCCCAGCGCAGAACATATTTTGACCCGACGGCCAAAACGCCAGCCAGGATCGACAGGCTCACACTGCCCGTCCTCAGTAAAAGTGTCAGAGAAAGGGCCGAAATGAGCGGGCTACGCGGATCAAACGGACGCTTCGCAATAAACCGGTCCGCCAGCGCCTGTGTGCCCAGTGTCGCGCCGACACATCCCAGAATATGCCACCATGGCAGCCTGAAATTATAGGCGAACAGGCCAATCAGGATCAGCGAAGTCAGGATGGCGATTTGGTAGTGACGTGGATCGCGCGCTATCGCCCTCGCCCAGTCCATGACTCTCATCGTTCCAATCCTTACCATGTTATTAAGTAACTAGGCCTCTCAATTGTGGCGAAGCAAGGGCAGGAACCGTCGTCGAGAATGAAACTTCAGTCACATCATTCCCCTCAATTCAGTCAACACCTGCGTTTTGCCAAGTCCTAGACGCATGTGGGAGGAACTTTCATGAAATATTTAACTCTCGTTATCGTAACATTCGCTCTGTTTACCTATACGGTGAATGAACCAGCCAGTTCTGTGGCCGCCGAAGACTCCGCGCGCCCTTATTCAGAACACGCACAAGCACCAGACCCGGCAGATATCACGCTCGGAAACGGTAAAGCCAATCAGATCCAGTTAAGCGGGATCACTCGCAATGGACCCAGCTTGATTATTCCCAAAGTCATAGCCGAAACCGATAGCTTCCTCGTTCTTCATCCCTTTGCGGATGGGGCGCCGGTTCAAACGGATTATGTTGGAGCAACCCTCGTTTCAGCAGGCGCGCAAAAGAATGTCCCTGCTCGCCTGGATGAAGCACCAAGTGACGGCACCCCTTCCTCATCATGCTGCATACTGATGTGAATTCGAATGGAAACTCCCAGTTTGGAGATATAGCTGAAAGTTGGTGATGACCTGAATTGGGCGGCATATCATGGCGGTGTTCACACGCCGTCGATTCTCAGAGAGAAAAGGATATACCACTATGGACAAATCTACCGTTTTCCATTTGAACAGCCATCACAATTTGGACACCTCGAAGAACAGGGTTTTGGGGCCAGTATAGAGGCGAATTTTATAATCGGCTCTCAGGTCAGGCTTCATAGAGTGACGAATGCGTGTCCACAGGCGTATTTTGGCATGATTTTGGCCCGCATAAGTGGGGGGATCCGGATTTTGAACAGAATCAGGCTATGGGCTGTCGTCGCTCATGGAAAACGAGGCGGCGGAAGTTGTAGCTTAGCTTGGCCATGGTGATCCGGCCAGCGGCCCTGGCCTGGCCGATTGAGCGGATCGTGATCGCCATCGGCCCTTTCTCATATCCGAACACATGTTCAACACAGGCACGGATGGAGGAGCGGGTCGCATTGCCGCGCCGAATGTGCTTTGCCATCGGTTTACCGCGGGGCTTCTTTCGATGGATGTTTGAACGATAGCCCTGCGCTTTCAGCCAGGCTTCGTTTTTGGCTGAGCGATAAGCTGTATCCGCCCAAACAGACTTTGAGCTGTTGGTGGCATCCAGAACCGATGTCAGTTCGTGCCCATCATAGCGGGCCGCATGGGTACAGGTCTCTCCCCGGACAAAGCGCCATTTCCGGTCAATACTGATATGGTTCTTGTACCCAAAGTGAGGGATGGAAATGTCGACAAGGCCTGCGTCCTGTTCCCCTTCTGCGGTCTTTCGCGCCCTGGAATAGCTGACCACCGCTCGTGCGTCGGTGTCTTTCTGTGCGGCCCTGGCAGGATCATCAGGCCAGATAGCGGACGCGCTTTCACCCGCCCTGGCCCGCTCTTTCTCTTCTTTCTTCATCCGTTGGCGCGGCGCTGACACCAAAGTGGCATCCACGATCTGACCTCCCGTGGGTTTGTAGCCGCGCTTGCAGAGTTGCTCTTCAAAAGCGGCAAACAGAGATTTGAAAGCACCAGACTGGGTCAGCTTTTCACGCAACAGCCAAATCGTCTTTTGGTCCGGGGTCGGTTCACCGATCTCAAACCTCAGAAACCGCAACCAACTTAAACGATCCCGGATCAGAAATTCCATCCCTTCATCACTCAGATTGTGCATCGACGCCAGAACAAGCACCTTGAACATCGTGACCGGATCATAGGGTGGCCGACCGCCCTTGGCGCGAACCCCATAACCGAGGGCTTCCATCAGAACAGTTCGGAAAGCCTCAAAGTCCACATGACGCTCTAGCGCTTCAAGCGGATCACCTGTCGCCGATAAGCGAGCAAGATGATCCGACAAGTCAAACAATCCAGGCGCGTGCATCATAAAATCCTCCCAAAACCAGTAAATCAGATCACACCACAAAATGCATGGTTTTTAGAGGCCTCCATTTTTACCTAATCCGCGATCCAGCACGGTGCCAGAGAGCTGCTACGCACGGCGTTTTGATGGAACCTCCCTTTACTGTAAAACATGGAAAAGGTCTGGTTAGCTTACAATAGGCTTACATTTTTGACTTTTATACCAATCCTGATATTTCATTGAATACATTGAGGAAACTGGTGCCGCGAGGGAGAATTGAACTCCCGACCTCATCATTACCAATGATGCGCTCTACCACTGAGCTACCGCGGCGATCCGGAAAACAGATCTTTGATCAACGAGGACCCGCCGAAGGCGCCGGGCTATAGCTCGCACACTGACGGTTGAAAACCCCTTATGCGTGTCTACAACACCCCTATGTCAGAGCGAAAGAGTAATCCGAAAAAGACCCGCGAAGATCGGCTCGCAAAGCAGCTTCGCGCCAATCTGAGACGCCGCAAAGCGACCGCTCGGAAGACCGCCCTATCAGCAAGCCCGAAAAAAGACGCGCCATAGCCTTGATTGCGGCCCGTTGCCGGGTCATTCGCCAACCTATGGATAAAATCGTCATAAAAGGAGGCTTTCCCCTCCGCGGTGAAATCCGGATCAGCGGGGCGAAAAACTCCGCGATCAAACTCATGGCCGTCTGCCTGCTGACGGATCAGAAAATCACGCTCACAAATATGCCACGACTGCGCGATACGCGCTCGATGGAGCAGCTTCTGACTCATCTGGGCGTCCAAGTCGAAGAAGTGGAGGAATCGACCCTGATGCTGTACGCGCCAAAGCTTAACAGTGCTGAAGCGCCTTACGATCTGGTGCGCAAGATGCGCGCGACCTTTAACGTGCTGGGGCCACTCCTGGCCCGCGAAGGCAAGGCGCGTGTGAGCCTGCCAGGCGGCTGCGCGATCGGCGCGCGGCCTGTGGATCTTCATCTCAAAGCCCTTGAGGCCATGGGTGCAAAGATCGAGCTGGAGCAGGGCTATGTTGCCGCATCGGTCAAGAGCGGGCTCCGCGGCGCGGACATCTTATTTCCATTCGTCTCGGTCGGCGCAACCGAGCATGTCTTGCTATCTGCTGTTCGGGCCAAGGGCGAAACCGTTCTGATGAATGCAGCGCGTGAGCCTGAAATCATTGATCTGGCCAACTGTCTCAATGCGATGGGGGCTAATATCAGCGGCGCCGGGCAGTCCGAGGTACGGATTGAAGGCGTCACCGAGCTGAGCGGTGTTGAATATTCCGTCGTTCCAGACCGGATTGAGGCCGGCACCTATGCACTGGCCGCGGCAATGGCAGGGGGCTCTGTCCGCCTGACACAGGTTCGGCACGACCATCTTGGTGCGCTCTGGCCCCTGATTGCGCAGGCGGGCGCTCGCGTCAAGCTTGATGATAATTCGGTGTTGATTGAACGCGGTACAGGCCGTCCCAAGCCGGTCGATATTGATACGCAGGCCTATCCGGGTTTCCCAACGGATCTGCAGGCACAGTTCATGGTCTTGATGGGGTTAGCGGACGGCGTGTCGATCATTCGCGAGAACATTTTCGAAAACCGCTTTATGCACTGCCCCGAATTGACCCGAATGGGTGCGGACATCACGGTTCGCGGCCGCGAAGCGATTGTCCGCGGTGTGTCCGAATATACCGGGGCTCCGGTGATGGCGACGGACCTTCGCGCGTCAGCGAGTCTTATCAATGCGGGCCTAGCCGCACGCGGGGAAACACACATTTCTCGCGTCTACCATCTTGATCGCGGTTTCGAGCATATCGAAGTAAAGCTCGGACAATGTGGTGCGCGGATCAAACGTGTTCCCGATGATTGAGTTTAACCGGGAAGTGGCTGGATAATGACTTTGAAACTAATTGCGACGGATGCGGACGATCTCAAGATCGTGGCGAGTGCTTTACAGGATGCTATCCTGCGTGTGGGCGACATCCGGTTTGATGCGGTATCGCGATCTGTCTCGCTCCGTTTCACACGGTTACGGCATGAAACCACGTCAACAGAACGAATTGAATGCGGCGTCAGGTTTGACGGTGTCATGGCCCTGCAAAGCCACGGTGTGGACCGGACAGAACCCGATGCGTTCATTGTGGTTCTCAATGTTGCGTTCGAGACAGTGGACGCGCCTGCGGGCGTGGTAACGATTACGCTTGCTGGCGGCGGATCACTGCGCCTGAACGTCGAGGGGCTGGATCTTATTATGGCCGATACGGGTGAGCCGCGCCGCACCCGCTCAAATCCCGATCACGATGCCGCGTGACGGCAGAGCCTGATTTCGAAACGGGCGACCACCACATCGCCGAGCTGCACATCGATGATGCCAGCTTGCCGGTCACATCTGTTGAAATGCAGCATGAGCGCCGCGTTGCCGTCTTCGACCTGATCGAAGACAATCAGTTCATGCCCCTGAATTCGGTATCAGGGCCCTATATGGTTCAACTGGCGCTGGATGAATCGCAGCGGCTTCATTTCGATGTGAACACGATGCTGGGCGTGCCGCGCGCACAGTTCAGCGTGTCAATGGTGCCGTTCCGACGGATCGTGAAAGATTATTTCCTGATCAGCGAAAGCTATCACAATGCCATCCGCACAGCGACCTTTGCTCAGATTGAGGCGATCGATATGGCGCGGCGCGGACTTCATAATGAAGGCTCGCGCCTACTGACCGATTCGCTGCGGCACCAGGCGGAGATCAGCTTCAATACATCCCGGCACCTTTTCACCCTGATCTGCTTCCTGCACAGGCGCTCATCATGAGCGATCTCATTCTGTTTGTCTGTCAGCTGAATATGGTACGGTCGCCGATGGCGGAAGGTCTGGCGCGAAAAGCGGGTCTGGACGCGCTCTCCTGCGGACTTGATCCGGGCGATGTACTGGACGAACTGATGATTGCAGTGATGAGAGAAACCGGAATCGACATGAGCGGGCATGAGCCGCGCTCACTGCAGGATTTCACAGATCGCTCCTTTGACCGGGTCGTTACATTCTCTGAAGACTCGCGGCAGGCAGCGCTGGCGGTTTTCGGAGACCGCGCCCCTATCGAACTCTGGGAAGTGCCCAACCCGTCAACCGGAAGTCATGACGTTCGCGCGACTATGGACACGTACCGCTCTATATCTGCACCGTCATATTGAACCGGATCAATCGCCTAAGCTAATGTATTTACCCTTTCGGTTGCGCACAAAGGACCTATATAGGCGCGAAAGACAACGCCATGCAGTGCGTCGATACATAAGGACCAGTTTTGGCCAAAGAAGAACTTCTAGAATTTGAAGGTAAAGTTGTCGAACTTCTGCCGAATGCCACCTTCCGCGTGAAGTTAGTCAATGATCATGAAATCATTGCCCATACGGCTGGCCGGATGCGCAAAAACCGAATTCGTGTTCTGGCAGGGGACCGCGTTACGGTCGAGATAACGCCTTATGATCTGACCAAAGGTCGGATTACCTACCGTTTTAAATAGCCGATATGTCCTGTCATGCCCGGTGACGGTTTCATCTTGGCCAGCGCTAGCCCGCGCCGCTTATATTTGCTTGATCAGATTGGGCTGACCCCAAACGCTGTTTACTCCACTAATATCAACGAAGATCCGATTCCAGGCGAACTCCCAGGGCCTCATGCCCTGCGTTTGGCTCAGGAAAAAGCGCATGCAGCTCTGGCTGAGCAACCGGGCCAGGTGATCTTAGCTGCGGACACGATTGTCGGAGTCGGGCGCCGTATTCTGCCGAAAACAATGGAACGGTCTGAGGCCAGAATGTGCTTGTCGCTCCTGAGTGGTCGCTCGCACAGAGTCTTCACGGGCGTTTGCGTCATTGATGTGGACGGTGTCGCACGGTCCAAGGTCAGCGAGACCCGCTTGAAGATGAAACGCCTCTCTGAATCAGACATGACGCGCTATCTTGATAGTAAAGAGTGGCACGGCAAGGCGGGCGGTTACGGGATACAGGGGCGAGCTGGCACGCTGATTCACCATATCGCCGGATCCTATACGGGCGTTGTCGGTCTTCCCGTCTATGAAACAGGGCTCCTACTGGCTGCGGCAGGCGTTGCATCGTGAAACGCCGCGCCGTCATTGAGGAAGTTGTCGGAGAGACCCGCGCCGCCGTTTATGAAGGCCGTAAGCTGGTCGAGCTTCATCTCAACCGTTGGTCCGATTGTCGAAAACCACGGATTGGGGAACAATGGACAGGGCAGGTGACTGCTATAAATGCGTCGATGGGCGGAGTCTGGGTCAATCTCGGAATGGGTCCAAACGGTTTACTGTCATTTAAAGCGCAGCGCGACCTGCCGCGCCTGACCGAAGGTGAACGGGTCGATGTGACGGTCGCCAAGGAAGCGATTGCCGAAAAGGGACCTGTCCTGCGGTATGCGGGCGATCCCAGCCGGGAAAAGCCGGGCGCGGTTTCGGTCCTGTCCTTGCGCGAACGGCTGAATTGCCGCTTCCCCGGATTGGATTATGAAGACGCGCCTGTCGGCGTGTTTGATACAGCGACGGAACGGAAATTGGCGATTCCGGGTGGGGGAAGCATCACCATAGAGCGTACGCAGGCATTGATCGCTGTTGATGTCGATAAGGGCGGTGCTAAAACAGTCATGGATTGCAGCGTCGGTGCTGCCAAACTTATACTGGATCAGCTTCGTCTGCGCGGCATGGGCGGCTTGATCGCTATTGATTTTCCCAATCTGCGTCAGTCAAAACAGCGCTCAACACTGATCCGGTTGATGGAAGAGATGGCAGAGATCGACCCAGCCAGTATTCGCATCGCGCCGTTTTCTCGGTTCGGTGTGGTTGAGATGACACGCGGGCAAGATGGGCCATCGCTCGACATGATGCTCAATGACCGCTTTGGAGAACCGACGTTGGAAACGCAGGCGATCCGCGCCTTTAGGCGGCTGGAGCGTGAAGCGAAAGTGGCGGCGGGCGCCAGAATGACGCTCACAGTTGATCAGCCTGTCTGGGTCTGGCTGGAGGATGCGCCGTTTGACTGGCGCGGCCCGATGACTGAACGGCTTGGCGCACGCTTTACCGTCGAAGCGGGCGACGGCATTTCTGTGCAGAGTGACCGATGAGTTGCGCCTGTCCTATCTGCAAACGCACGAACCTGTTGTGTCCGTTGTCATATAAAATGTCCCAGATTTGGGTCTGGGTTAAGCGAGAGTTTGCTCCTCTTATTGGTTGATATTAAGTGATAGCTTTGTGGTATTACAAGCGTCGATGTTCGATTGTTTTCTTCTTGATCCTTTCTCTGTTGTTTATGATGGGTTGAGCCCTGACGAAGTAGACATCGGCAGGTGTGACGTTTTTAGGGCTTCATGGTAACGCTCATGATTATAATGTTCCACGAAGCCTTCGATCTGGCGCTCAAGGTCATGGGGCAGGAAGTAATTCTCTAACAAGACGCGGTTCTTGAGCGTCTAATGCCACCTCTCGATTTTGCCCTGTGCCTACGGCTGATACGGCGCTCCGTGAACATGGCTTATGCCTTTATCTTTGATATAATCTGCCAGATCACCGGAGATGTAACTGGCGCCGTTGTCTGACAGAAAACGTGCTTGATGAACCATATTTGCTCGGTTACATCCAGAAGCTACTAAAGCCATATTGAGCGTATCAGTGACATCACCGGTCTCCATCGTCGGGCATAACTTCCAACTGATGATGTAACGGGAGAAGTTATCAAGCACTGTCGATAAATACATCCAGCCCCACCCTATGATCTCAAAATAGGTGAAGTCGGTTGGCTACATTTGATTGATGGCTGTGGTTTTGTCACGGAACTCGCTCACCGCTTTCATGACAATGAAGGCCGGACTAGAGTTCAAATCATGGGCCTTTAAAGGCGATATACCGAGCTTTCTGACACAAAATAGCCTTTAGTATCAGTAAAACGCACAGCCAGCTCACGCGGTGATAGCTCCGGCATGTCGATCGCCATATCCGGAACTTCCGCTCTGACGCTGTCCGGTATCTTGTTCCATATACGGCCGGGATGTGGCGCGCGATCAACAAGGCCATCCTCACCGGAGTTCAAGTAACGATCATACCAACGGTAGAAGGTGCGGCGCTGTACGCCGAGCCTATCAAGCGTCCACTTGGCGGGGTGCGATGAGCGCTCCACCAGGTGGATGATCTCAAGCTTTTCTGAGGCAGGATATCTCATTCTTCGTCGTCCCCACTTCCGATCATGCTTTTGTTGAGCAAACGGTCTCAAGGGTCAGTTCGGCCACACATTCCTGCAGCTCACGCGCCTCAGACCGCAGGTCTTTGACTTCAGAACTATTGGCTTAGCGGGTGATATCGCCAGCCAGCCGTTTCTTACTGACTTCAAGGAAGTCTTTGGGCCACTGGTAATATAATCCCCTCTTGATGACATAGTTCAGAGACACTGTCTTCGCCGCGAAGCCCGTTCAACACAATGCGGGTCTTTTCTTCAGCTGAATAGCGTTTGCGCGTCTTGCGGTTGATGTCTTTGACGATGCGCTCGCCGGATGTTTGTCCCGTCTTTCTCGTGCTTCACTCCATGAAATGAAGATGAACAAAAACTTTCGCTTAGCACAGACCCAAATCTGAAACATAGGCGCTGACGTCAAACAGTTTCGACCTGGAGGCTAAAATAACCAAGCCAATCCCGCCATATACTCCCGACATCGCCGCTATCCCTGCAACAAAGCCCGAAGATGGGTTAAATTGTGGCCAAACCTACGGTTTGTACAGGAAGTCGCCATGTTGACTTCACATGAATTATCTTTGCCAGATGGGATATAGGGAGGCTATGGGGTTAGTGATGAGTAATGTCGTTCGGATTGGCAACGGACTCCGGTCCCCGTCTCAGGTCAGTTTCGACCGGCGCGAACTCTCATTTATTCTCAATGTCTATGGTCAAATGGTTTCAAAGGGGGATTGGAAGGATTACGCGATTGATTTTCTTCAGGACCGTTGTGTATTTTCCATCTTCCAAAAAGCATCTGAACACCCGCTCTACCGGATTGAGAAAGTGCCTGCATTGCGCAACCGTCAGGGAAAGTATGCGGTTATTGCGCCCGGTGGGTTGATCCTGAAGCGCGGTCATGATCTGACGCAGGTCCTGAAAGTCTTTGATAAGGCGAGATTCCGCGCGATCTAACATGAAAATCAAACCACTTGCAATTGACGGTTTGCTCCTGTGCGAACCTACACGTCACGGCGATGACCGCGGCTGGTTCATGGAGAGTTACCGTCAGGATCTGTTCAGTGCTGCTGTCGGGCGAACCATGAATTTCCTTCAGGATAATCACTCCCTGTCAGTGGAAGTTGGGACTCTCCGCGGTCTGCATTATCAGGCCCCGCCTCGCGCGCAGGATAAACTGGTTCGCTGCATCGCAGGGTCTGTGTTCGATGTGGCCGTTGATGTTCGCCGCTCTTCAGCGACCTATGGGCAATGGGTGGGGATTGAGCTGTCTGCTGGAAATGCACACCAACTCTTTATTCCCGTTGGGTTTCTCCACGGTTTTGTCACACGCACGCCGAACAGTGAGATCGTCTATAAGGTCAGCGAAACCTATTCCAGAGAACAGGATGGTTCGGTGCTCTGGGACAGTGCCAGTGTGGATTGGGGTCTGGGCGCAACATCTCCCGTCCTGTCCGGCAAGGATGTGGATGCTCCGGCCTTTGCCCACTGGGTCAGTCCCTTCGACTGAGCGTCTCTCGCAACGTATCACGCCAATTCGGCAACGGGCCAATCTCGCGTTCGAATTTTGCTGTATCGAGGACAGAATATGCCGGGCGCTGCGCGGGCGTTGGGTACTCGGATGTCGGAATC
This sequence comes from Litorimonas sp., assembly GCA_965205225.1. Lineage (GTDB taxonomy): Bacteria > Pseudomonadota > Alphaproteobacteria > Caulobacterales > Maricaulaceae > Litorimonas. The sequence goes on along the minus strand of CBDBFZ010000003.1, from coordinate 1,344,004 downwards.
GGCACAATGCTGACGCTCTTGCCTGCGAGCGAGAATATCTCTTTTGCAAACCCCGCCCAGCTGACGGGGTCACCCGTCCCGGAGACATGAAACAGGCCGTTATGGCCAATGGCAGACAGGCAGGCTTTGGCGAGCGTGATGGCATGGGTGGGACGACCGATCTGATCGTCAACGATGCGCAGTTTATCGCGTTCCTCTGCCAGTCGCAGCATGGTGGTGACGAAGTTCTTTCCCTGTAGGTCGTAGACCCACGAGGTCCGAAGGATCGCGGTTTTCTTGACGGTGTTCATGATTCTGCGTTCGCCGCCTAGTTTGCTCTCGCCATAAACGTTTGCGGGATTGGTCAGATCAGCCTCACGGTATGGCCGCTTACTCTTTCCGTCGAAGACGTAATCTGTTGAAATGTGAACCATAGGAATGGAGCGTTGATCACAAAGCTGCGCTATCGCTTCCGGTGCGGCGTCATTAATTCGATAAGCCAGTGCCGTTTCGGATTCAGCTTGGTCAACCTGCGTATAGGCTGCCGCATTGATAACGGCACGGACGGTGTGTGTGTCGAGAAGGTCCCCGAGTGTTCGGAAGATTGACGGGCCGTCTGATACATCCAACGTCTCACGCGGCAAGGTGATCGCATCCGGCTCCAAGACTGCGAGCGCTCTGGCAAGCTGCCCGGTCCGGCCAATGACAAGAAGCGGTGCGGTCACGGCGCGCCGCCTACTCGACAGTGACGGATTTCGCCAGATTACGCGGCTGGTCGACGTCAGTACCGAGTTCCACGGCTGTGTAGTAAGCTAGGAGTTGCTGGCCGATCACTTGAACAATCGGCGCAGTCAAAGGAGTCGCTTCCGGCAGGACGACAATGTCGTCGGTCAGAGATTTTGCGGCCTCAGCGCCTTTCGGGTCAGTGAACAGGATCACGCGTGCCCCGCGGGCAGCGATTTCTTGCAGGTTTGAGATCGTCTTTTTGAAAAGCGCATCTTCTGGCGCGATTACGATAACGGGTGTACCGTCTTCGATCAGGGCGATGGGGCCATGTTTCAGCTCGCCCGCAGCATAGCCTTCGGCATGGATGTAGGAGATTTCCTTGAGTTTCAGCGCGCCTTCCAGGGCAATCGGAACCATGGTGCCGCGTCCGAGGAAGAAGACGGAGCGCGCCGTGATGAGACTTTTGGCTGTTTGAGCGATAATCGTGTTCTGGGACAGAGCATTAGAAACACGCTGCGGCAACGTTGCAAGATCATGGCAATGCGCCACGGCGGCATCCGAATCGATATGCCCCCGCTGAGTCGCCGCGCCTACGGCCAGAGCCGCCAGGGCGCAGGTTTGCGATGTAAATGCCTTGGTCGAGGCGACGCCGATTTCGGGTCCAGCCTTGATCGGCATGGCAATGTCCGCTTTGCGTGCCATGGTCGAACTCATGACATTGACGAGGGCAGCGGTTTTCAGATTGAAAAGTTTGGCATAGTGCAGAGCGGCCAGCGTATCGGCCGTTTCGCCAGATTGTGATACAACAATCATCAAGCTTTTGGGGCTGAAAACCGGGTCACGATAGCGGAATTCCGACGCGATATCAATATCAACCGGAATGCCTGCCAAGCGCTCAAACACATATTTCGCGACCATACCAGCTATGAAAGCCGTACCGCAGGCGACAATCACGATGCGGTCAATCTGGGCGAAATCGAGCCCGTCAGGCATATCGACCTGGATCTCGCTCAGATCGAGATAGTGCGAGAGGGTCCGGACCAGCGTTTCGGGCTGTTCATGAATTTCCTTGAGCATAAAATGCGCATACTTGCCCTTATTTGCGATCTCATCCACACACTTGACGCTGGTGATGGATCGCTCGACCCGCACATTGTCCCGGTTATAGATTTCGACAGTCTCGCGGCTCAACACCGCCCAGTCGCCTTCTTCCAGATAGATCAACTGACTGGTCAATGGGGCCAGCGTCATAGCGTCAGAGCCGAGGTACATCTCGCCATCACCAATACCGATCACCAAAGGGGAACCGAGCCGGGTGCAGAAAATTTCGTCATCGACACCATTGATCAGCACGCCTAGGGCATAAGCGCCCCGGAAACGCGCGATGGCGTCGGCAAACGCCTTATGGGGTGGTTTTCCGTTCTTGAGTCCTTCATCAATCAGATGTGCCGCGACTTCCGTGTCCGTATCAGACTCATAGTTTCGCGCCGGCAGCTCAGAGCGAATTTCGTTGTAGTTTTCAATAATGCCGTTGTGAACCAGAGCGATCCGGCCGACATGATGAGGATGGGCGTTCGTCTCAGTCGGCGCACCATGCGTGGCCCATCGTGTATGAGCTAAACCGGAATGACCATCGACCGGATCGTCGTCGAGACGTGCCTGAAGATTAGCGATTTTACCCTTGGCACGGCGGCGCTGCACGGTTTCGCCATCATTGACCGCGATTCCAGCGCTGTCATAGCCCCGATATTCAAGACGTTTGAGGCCCGAGACCAGACGGTCCGAGACGGGTGCACGCCCGATGATGCCGACAATGCCGCACATTCTGCCTACCTAAAGTTTTTGCAAATTTACTGAGGCACCGCCTAACAGTGGAAGTGAGATGCGACAAACGGATTATTCTGCAGGGTGAGGGGATCGTCTCTGTCTCGCCTTATTGGAGCGCTTGACAGCGCCCCCCAAGACTCACACTCGCGCCCCATGAGAATCTTGATTACAGGCACAGCGGGCTTTATCGGCCAGAATTTGGCGTTGCATTTGCTCCGCGATGGTCATGATGTTTGCGGTATTGATGCGATCACACCTTATTACGATGTGTCGCTAAAACATGACCGACTGGCATATCTGACGCCCTTTGACAGCTTTACGACGCACCAAGTTGCGCTCGAGGATTTTGATGCGACATCGGGGGTTTTTGAAGGCTTCAAACCAGACCGAGTCGTCCATCTCGCGGCTCAGGCAGGGGTACGTTATTCGCTCGAAAATCCGCGCGCTTATGTGGACACCAATGTCACGGGCAGTTACAACGTTATCGAGCTGTGCCGCGAACATTTGGTGAAGCATCTCATCCTCGCCTCGACGAGTTCAGCTTACGGCGCGAATGATCAGTACCCGTTCGTCGAGACCGACAAGACCAGCTTCCCACTGACAATTTATGCCGCTACCAAACAGGCGTCCGAACTGATCGCGCACAGCCACAGCCATCTCCACGATTTGCCGACGACTGTGCTGCGCTTCTTCACAGTTTATGGGCCTTGGGGACGTCCTGACATGGCGTTTTTCCTCTTTACCAAGGCCATGTTTGAAGGTCGTCCCATCAAGGTTTTTAACCAAGGCCGGATGGCGCGCGACTTCACCTATGTTGACGATCTGACACGGTCGATTGAACTTTTACTGGACCGTCCGCCTGTCCGAGGCGCGCCAATTTCGGAAGTTGATTCACTGTCTCCGGTTGCGCCGTACAGATTGGTGAATATCGGCAATGCAAATCCGATCTCGTTGTTCAACTTGATCACAGAGATTGAAAGAGCTGTTGGGGTCCAGGCTCAGAAGAAGCTTCTGCCGATACAATTGGGGGACGTTGCAAAGACCTACGCGAATTCTGACTTGTTGGAAGCGCTGACCGGTTTTCGTCCAAATATGCCAATTCGAAAGGGTGTAGAGGCGTTCGTCGATTGGTACCGCGACTATTACCAAGTCGAGGTTTAGCTAATCTGCGACCTTGCTTTTATAGATAAGCTTCAAGCTCGCTACGCTAGATTTTTCAGGCCGACCCGGTGCAAATTCTAGAATTGGCTGATGCTGCAAATATCTACAGGGGCCGTAATGACCTTGCCCCTTAGAAGTGGTCCATTTTGAGAGTTGGGGTTTTGGCTATTTTGCGCTCGGAAAGGCGCTCATCATGGCGAGAAACGCTACACCCCCGAACAGGTCATTGCGAAGCTCAGGGAAGCTGAAGTCCGGCTGGCCGCTGGCGAGAAGGCGAAGGCCATCTGTCGATCACTTGGTATTGCAGAGCAAACCTATTACCGATGGCGACGCGAATATGGTGGTCTGAAGGTCGACCAGGCGCGTCGGCTGAAGGCACTGGAAAAGGAGAACCTTCGGCTCCGCAAAACCGTGTCCGATCTGACCTTGGATGCCATGATCCTCAAAGAGGCTGTCGAGGGAAAGTACTAAGCCCTTCGCGCCGCCGTCTGGCCGTGGATCATGTGCAGGACACGCTCAAAGTCTCTGAGCGCCGAGCCTGTCGTGTCCTCGGCCAGCATCGATCCACCCAGAGGAAGCCACGTCGTTCGAGAGTGGACGAAGCGGCTCTCACGGCCGACATCATCCGGCTGGCAGAGCAGTATGGGAGATACGGCTACCGCCGGATCACGACCCTGCTTCGTCGCGAAGAATGCCTAGCGATCCATGTGCAGCGACGGTTGAGGCACGATGACGTGTTGACTGTTTTGACCGATCTGTTCACACAGCGAGGCGCACCGGATTACATACGATCCGACAACGGCGCCGAGTTCACGGCTCAAGCCGTTCGTGACTGGCTGGGGCGGATCGGCGTGAAGACACTATACATCGAGCCCGGCAGTCCCTGGGAGAACGAATGCAATGAAAGCTTCAACGGCAAGCTGAGAAACGAGCTCTTGAACGGGGAAATCTTCTATAGCCTAAAAGGAGACACAGATACTGATCGAACACTGACGACAGCACTACAACATCATCAGGCCGCATAGCTCTCTCGGCTATCGACCGCCGGCTCCGAAAACAGTCTTGCCTCGCCCTGCCTTCGCTCCCCTACACTCCGTTCCGGGCCGCGAAAGCAGGGCGACCATAACCGCCAAGCTCTAACTTAGCGGATGGACCACCAGATGGGGGCAGGCCGGACGCAGAGCCAAAGCGGCAGGCAACGTTCCTAAAGATGGCACTTATCGATACCGAGCTTTACAGTTAGACTGTAATGCCTGCACATTCAAACCCCGGTGCTGTCCGAAGCTACCGATGCGCAAGGTGCCGCGTTCTATTTATGAAAGCTCCAGAGATGTCGCCCGCAGGCTACGCGGCACGCCGGATTATAACTTTATGCGTCATGAGAGAAAGAAGGTCGAGATGTCCTTTGCCCATCTTCAAGCCATCCTCAAACTCGACCGATTGCGACTTCGTGACCCCTGCGGCGCCAATGACGAATTCCTCCTCGCCGCCACTACCCAAAACCTTCGCAAAATGGCTAAGCTTTATATGAATGGACGTAAAATGAGCACCGCTTAGGAAACGGGAAGACTTGTCCCAAATTATGAACGCTTGAAACCAACTTACGAACGGAGTTTTTCAACACTATCAAACTTATACCGATCTTAGGATTTTTCCTATCTTCTTGCCACGGGCAAGCTCATCAATCAGTTTATCGAGGTAGCGAATTTCTCTCATAAGCGGGTCTTCAACCTCTTCTACCCGCACACCACACACGACGCCTTAGATTAATCCGCGCGAAGGGTTCAGCTGGTGTGCCTGTTCAAAAAACGTTTGTCCTTGCTCCTTAAAACTGGACCATCTTTTACTTAGTAATTTTGGTGGGAAGGAAGATGGTCATGGCAAGGAAGAGATTTTCAGATGAGGACGTTATTCGGTTGCAGCGGCAGATTGAGGTTGAGTTAGCGTCTGGCGCAACAGTCGCAACGGCGTGCCGATCAGCTGGTGTGAGCGATGCCACTTATTATGGCTGGCGCAAGAAGTTTGGCGGGATGGAGCCATCCAAAGTCAAACAGATGAAGGTATTAGAGAAAGAGAAGCAGCGACTCCGTAAGGCTGTATCTGATCTGACGCTGGACAAGCTGATTTTCAGGGAGAGCCTTGATTATTTAAAGCCCCAATGAAAAGCAGGGAGCCTGACGGCCCCTTGGCTACGTCAGGCTGTTATTCATTGTCGGCAGAAGTTAAACACATCTGAACGCCGGACCTGTCAGGTCCTTGGCCTTTCGCGTAGTAGCTTCCGCTATCAATCGGCCCCTAAAGATGATGAGGAAGAGCTGCGCTTGGCTTTAATCAGACTGGCCAAGCGATATGGCCGTTATGGCTACCGCAAGATAGCCGCACTTCTGCGTATGGAAGGCTGGACGGTTAATCACAAGAAAGTTGAACGTGGACACCTCGAAGAACAGGGTTTTGGGGCCAGTATAGAGGCGAATTTTATAATCGGCTCTCAGGTCAGGCTTCATAGAGTGACGAATGCGTGTCCACAGGCATATTTTGGCATGATTTTGGCCCGCATAAGTGGGGGGATCCGGATTTTGAACAGAATCAGGCTATGGGCTGTCGTCGCTCATGGAAAACGAGGCGGCGGAAGTTGTAGCTTAGCTTGGCCATGGTGATCCGGCCAGCGGCCCTGGCCTGGCCGATTGAGCGGATCGTGATCGCCATCGGCCCTTTCTCATATCCGAAGACATGTTCAACACAGGCACGGATGGAGGAGCGGGTCGCATTGCCGCGCCGAATGTGCTTTGCCATCGGTTTACCGCGGGGCTTCTTTCGATGGATGTTTGAACGATAGCCCTGCGCTTTCAGCCAGGCTTCGTTTCTGGCTGAGCGATAAGCTGTATCCGCCCAAACAGACTTTGAGCTGTTGGTGGCATCCAGAACCGATGTCAGTTCGTGCCCATCATAGCGGGCCGCATGGGTACAGGTCTCTCCCCGGACAAAGCGCCATTTCCGGTCAATACTGATATGGTTCTTGTACCCAAAGTGAGGGATGGAAATGTCGACAAGGCCTGCGTCCTGTTCCCCTTCTGCGGTCTTTCGCGCCCTGGAATAGCTGACCACCGCTCGTGCGTCTGTGTCTTTCTGTGCGGCCCTGGCAGGATCATCAGGCCAGATAGCGGACGCGCTTTCACCCGCCCTGGCCCGCTCTTTCTCTTCTTTCTTCATCCGTTGGCGCGGCGCTGACACCAAAGTGGCATCCACGATCTGACCTCCCGTGGGTTTGTAGCCGCGCTTGCAGAGTTGCTCTTCAAAAGCGGCAAACAGAGATTTGAAAGCACCAGACTGGGTCAGCTTTTCCTGGGTCAGCTTTTCACGGAACAGCCAAATCGTCTTTTGGTCCGGGGTCGGTTCACCGATCTCAAACCTCAGAAACCGCAGCCAACTTAAACGATCCCGGATCAGAAATTCCATCCCTTCATCACTCAGATTGTGCATCGACGCCAGAACAAGCACCTTGAACATCGTGACCGGATCATAGGGTGGCCGACCGCCCTTGGCGCGAACACCATAACCGAGGGCTTCCATCAGAACAGTTCGGAAAGCCTCAAAGTCCACATGACACTCTAGCGCTTCAAGCGGATCACCTGTCGCCGATAAGCGAGCAAGATGATCCGACAAGTCAAACAATCCAGGCGCGTGCATCATAAAATCCTCCCAAAACCAGTAAATCAGATCACACCACAAAATGCATGGTTTTTAGAGGCCTCCACGTTTGTGGCGTGAGGAAGGCCTTCAACTTCCCAAGCGCCATAAGAAGCGTCGACGGCTGTATCATAAAGACAGTTCCGTGATCCGCCTGCGTCCACAATACCAGAACCACATATGGAGCGTAGACTTTGTTCACGATAAGCTGAGTTCTGGGCGTTCTTATAAGATGTTGACGGCACTAGATGAATATACCCGCCAGGCTCTCTGTGTTGAAGTGAAGCCAAAGATGGGCTCGGCGGATGTTTTGGGGGCCTTATATCCGCTTCTGCTCAAACACGGGAAGCCGGAGTATATCAGATCAGATAACAGGCCTGAGTTTATCGCGGCAGCTCTCCAGCTTTGGCTGCGTAAGGTTGGCATTAAACCCATACAAATCTATCCGGGCTCACCGTGGGAAAACGGCTACAACGAGAGGTTCAATGGAATCCTACGTCATGAAGTGCTTAATGCAGAATGGTTCACAAGCATTGATCAAGCCCAAATCGTTATCAATATGTGGCTCAAACAGTACAATCACATAAGACCGCATCAGTCCCTGAATATGCGTCCACCCGTTCCAGAGACTCTAAATCAAACTGGTACATAAAATGGGGGCTGGACATTGGCGGCTCACGCGGCGGCCGTACCACCAAGGTTCGTGCGGCTTTAAATGCCAAAGGCAGTCCGCTGCGCCTCTCAATTTCGGGTGGACATGTGCACGATAGCCAGCTGATGAATGTCTTTTTGAACTGGGAAACACCGCCACGCGCCATCCTTGCCAACAAAGTTTACGGCAGCACCAAAATCAGGCAACAGGGTGCCGATGAAGGAGCCGTATGCGTGGTTCCATCCAAGAGCAATGCGCACCATCCCATCGCCCATGACAAAATCCCCTATGCCATGCGCAATATCGTCGAGCGTTTCTTCTGTAAGATGAAGAATATGCGCCGCCTCGCAACACGCTCCGAAAAATATGCCACCAGCTTCCTCGCCATGCTACATATCTTCGCCATCAGATGTTAGATCAATCGAGTCCATACCCTGGCTTCCAGATTGTGTTCCGCCAGGAACTCACGCCAATCATGGTCAGTAAACTGTGAAGCTTGGTCGGAGTGAAGGATGACTTTGTCTGTCGGTTTGCGTCTCCAGACGGCCATCAGCAAAGCGTTCAAAGCGAGCAATGTCTGCATCCATGAATGCATCGACCAACCTATAATTTTGCGCGAATACAGGTCGATGACGGCCGCTAAATACAGCCAACCTTCATGCGTGCGGATATAGGGATGTTGGTCACCCAAACAATGCCAGGCGCGGTGACGTTGAAGTCCTGCTGCAACTGATTAGCTGCCACGACAGCAGGTTGAGTGCCATACTTGCCGGGACGGCGTTTATAGCCGATTTGCGCCCATAATCCTTCACTTTGCATGAGCTTCGCAACCGTGTTGGGCGCACAGCGTTCACCGAGGCTGAGCAGGCCGTGATGGATTTTACGATAGCCATATACGCAACCGCTCTCAAGCCAGGATTGCTTGACAAGGTCACTCAAACGACGCCTACGTCTGGCTTGACTTGGCTTGAGCGGATAAACCGTTCTTGAGCCACGCATAAAACCCGCTCGTATGAACCTTGAGAACACGGCACATGGCGCGTACCGAGAACTCATCCCGATGCGCTTTGATAAAGGCGTACTTCACCCGTGGTCCTTTGCAAAGAACGCCGTGGCCTTTTTTAAGATGTCGCGCTCCTCGGTGACGCGCCTAAGCCTAAGCTCGGACTTTAGACGCTTGATCTCAAACTGATCCGCTACATCCGGTATCTTGCCGGATGCGTCGCCATAACGCTTGACCCAACCGTAAAGCGACTTCGGGCTAATACCAGCCGATCTGATACTGATTTAACTGAATGACCCTGCCTTGAAACCTGCGCCGAAGCCTCGCGCTTGAACTCTTCCGTGTAATCTATAACTCCGCTCATAATGTAAGGCCAGCTTGATTAAAACCAAGCGCAACTCTTCCTCATCATTTGATGTGCTCCGGCTTTTGTAGGCCTCTTGCCTTGGCAACAATGGAAGTAAGGAGCTTACGATATAGTCGATATGGTTCCCGTAAGATAGCTGCACTTCTGCTTATGGAAAGCTGGGCCGTTAATCACAAAAAGGTTGAACGGCTATGGCGTGAGGAAGGACTTCAGCTTCCTAAGCGACACAAAAAACGTCACCGATTGTATCATAAAGACAACTCGATCATCAGGCTCAGGGCGCAATACCCCAACCATATCTGGAACGTAGATTTCGTTCACGACAAACTCAGTTCTGGCCTATCTTACAAGATGTTGATAGTTCTGGATGAGTATACGCGTTGGGCTCTCTGCATAGAAGTGAATCCTAGAATGAGCTCGGCGGATGTGTTGGAAGCCTTATATCCACTCCTGCTCAAGCTCGGTAAGCCGGAATATATAAGATCAGATAACGGCTCTGAGTTTATAGTGGGGTAAGGTCGGCATTAAGCCTATACAGATCTATCCTGGGTCGCCTTGGGAAAATGGCTATAATGAGCGGTTTAATGGAACCTTGCGTCATGAAGTCCTGAATGCCGAGTGGCTCACAAGCGTCGACCTGCGCCCAAATCGTCATCAATATGTAGCTCAAAGAATATAACAATATCAGGCTGCACCAATCCCTGAATATGCGTTCAGCTATCCCAGAAACTCCAAATCAAACTGGTACATAATAAGGTGCTGGACATGTGATATTCTGGAATTGGGAATATCGGCTCACATAATCTTCGCTTCGTCTCCCAAAAGTCGAGCAGAGTGTTGCCACGCGCCCAGTTTTATGTTATGATTGCAAGAATAGATTTGTGATGGAGATTGATGTGAGCATGGTGAAACTGGGGATAGCGGCTTTTTTGGCTGCGCCGTTATTGTATGCAAGTGCCCCCGCAAGAGCACAGCAAGCTCAGACTCATGCTTCCTGGAACGAGCCTAGCTACGGCCTTGACTTCAAAGATAGCGCTCTGGACCAGCCTGAAGTTTTTGCAGGCATCAAATTATTCATGAACTGGTCCGGCCAGAATCGCAGAAATTCTCTCCACTCTTCCCGGCTATCCTTGGCACTGGACCTGAACAGGGATTGGCAAGCTGATCCGCAAATTTATCGGCGCGCCAGCCTTTTCGAATTGGGCGTTACCACATCTGGCGACGAATATATGATGCTCGCCGGAAATGATTGGAACTATGAGTTTGACTCCGACTTTGCGGCAAACTTGAATGGGAATACTGTCATCATTGGAGTGGCCGTAACTGCCGGGATTGTTCTCGGTCTTGGTCTTATTCTCTCAGATGATGTGGCAGACGCTTTGGTCAGTCCGTTGGAAAACAACTAGGCGGCGTGGACTGTCCGTCGTCATATAAAATGTCTAAGTCGTAGTGAGGAATTGACTTTTGTTTTGTATAATGTTCCTGTCTTTTGTCAGGAGAACCTGTCTGTCTGGTTATCAGGAACTTATCGGATGAACAATGGACCCGGTCAAAGTCTTACTTAGCCTTGTGGGAGTACAGGGAAACAGGGTAGCAACACCCATAACAGGCTTTTCATTGGTGCTGTGTTGTGGATGGCCCGTTCAGGCGGGGGCTAGCGCGATATGACAAACCTGGTCAAAACCATAGAGGCTTCGTCAAACTCGCCGCTATCCAAACCTGGCTCAAATGATTGATTCTTGTCTACGACCTAGCCATTCGGTCCAGTGCGATGAGGGAAGTTTATATGTTTAAGCCTTATGATTCTTCAGCTTTGACATCAGCATTACGTCTTTACGGTCTGCAAAACGATCTGCAACCAGATTCGCTCAAAGGCTTTTCAGAAACGTTGCAGCCCCCATCCTTTAGCGGTTCGACACTGATAAATCCGGTGTTCTCGGCGGATGCCCCAATTCTCGACTCCGTATCGTCTGCGCCGGATATGGGGACCATGGCTGCCCTGTTCCAATCCGACCCGGCGATAATTTTTGCGCAAGTATTGTTCACAGCCATGGTCGATAATGGACATATCTTCGAAGCGCAGTCCAATGGCTGTGCCTGTTGCGGGCACGATCACGGGATGAATGCGAAAACGCAGATCATGAAGCTGAGCGATCAGATTCAGCAATTGCTCGATTCCGGCCTGGACATCTCTAACTTCAGCACTCTGATCGGTTCCATTTCCGCACTGGGAGACGTTGACGCGAACATATTTGCCAATAGCCTTCAGGAAACGGCCGAGGCGTTCGCCGAAGCCATATTCGGTACAGCCAATGAGCCGACCGATAGCGATCTGCCGGCTGATACAAGCACGACGGGCACCATCACGATTGGCGGCTCGGCGTCGGGCACGCGCGGATCCGGAACGGATGAGGACTGGTATGCCGTCGAACTTCAGGCGGGCGTACAATATACTTTCATCATGTTGCGGGATGGGGACAATCCGCATGAAGACCCGCTGCTGATCCTCTATAATTCTGCGGGCACTGAAATTGACCGCAATGACGATGTTGAAATCGATGGGGTTAGGGCAAACCGTAACTCGTTCCTAACCTTTACGCCTGATGAATCCGGTACATATTATCTTGGTGCCAGCGGCTGGGAGGTGACGACGGGTGATTACACAGTCTATGCTGAGGAAGGCAATAATCGCCCCGACTTCACGCTGGATCAAGCCGCCTTCTTTCTGACCAGTCAGTTCGACAATGAAGCGAAGTGGGACAAGACGGATCTGACCTACGACATTTCCGCTTTGTCCGACGGGGCCAAAACGCTCGCGCTCATGGCGATGGACGCCTGGGCTGAGGTCTCGGGGCTGACCTTCACGGCGGCCGCAGCGGATGCCGATCCCGATATCAACTTCAACGAAGACAATGGTGAAAATGGTGGCCGGCAGGCCGTTACCCGTTCGACAACGTCCAATGGCACGATAATATCGGTCACAGTCACTGTCTCTGCCAATTGGGACACCAATCCTGATGGTTCGGCCAATTATGCGCTGAACTCCTACCGCTACCAGGTCTATCTCCATGAAGTCGGTCACGCGCTCGGCTTGGGTCATTCAGGCCCCTATAATAGGTCGAGTAGCGATGCGGACGTGAGTTACCATGTCTATAATCAGGATGCCTGGAACTACACGGTCATGAGCTATCGTGATCAGGGCGAGGCAGGCACCGGGACGCCGCGGCTTGTTCTGACGCCTCAGCTTGTCGACATTGTCGCAATCCAGAATTTCTACGGGGCCAATGGACAGACCCGCTCCGGCGATAGCGTTTACGGGTTCAATTCGACGGAAACCGGCGTTCTGGATTTCGAGGGAACCTTCTTTAATCGGGGAATCCGCCCGCCATCACTCGCCATCTATGATTCTGGCGGTACCGATACGCTCGATTTCTCATCCTATTCGGCCAATCAGGTGATCAGCCTGGTCGAAGGCTCTTTTTCCTCGATCGGCGACAATATCAATACGGACGACCCGGAAGACCCGTTAATCAACAATATCACAATTGCCGTGGGCACCGTGATTGAAAACGCGATTGGCGGCTCCGGTGATGACAGTTTCATCGGCAATGATTCGGACAATGTTTTTACCGGTAATGGCGGCAACGACACTTATGCGGGCGGCGCGGGCAACGATATGGTCATCCTGGCATTGAGCCAGAGCCGCTATACAATTTCTGTCGATGAAACGAATGAGGGTCGATTCCTTTTCATTTCAGGCGGAACGGAAGGCACGGACCGGATCAATCTGGCCGATGTGGAATTTGTCGGTTTCAATGGCGGGCAGACGATTGTGACAACCGCGTCCCTGGCCGGGGACGATCCAACCGTGACTATTCCCGCTGCACCTGTGGCACCTAGGGGCCTTGCGGGAACGAACCTGACGGAAGGTGCGGACTCGCAAGGCTTCTCCAATGCGGCTGAGGTGATTTACGGCCTCGGCGGCAATGACGGTCTGGTCATGGCGGGCGGGGACGACATCGTCTTTGGCGGCGCGGGCAATGACACGATCTACGGCCAGGACGGAGATGATCAGCTTTACGGCGAAGGCGGGATTGATCGCCTATTCGGCGGTGACGGCGACGATATTCTCGACGGCGGTGCCGATATTGATGTGCTCGTCGCGGGCAACGGCAATGACACGGTGATCGGTGGCGACGGCAATGATACGATCTATGCCGAGGGCGGCGATGATCTGATCTTTGGCGGGGCTGGTAGCGACACGATCTTTGGCGGATCGGGCAATAATAGGCTGATTGGCGGGGCTAGCATTGATGTGCTGGTCGCGGAAGACGGCAATGACGCCATTTATGGCGGTGCGGATAATGACGTTATCTATTCCTTTGGCGGCGATGATGTCGTCGATGGCGGTAACGGGTCGGACACGATCTTTGGCGGATCGGGCAATAATAGGCTGATTGGCGGGGCTGGCATTGATGTGTTGGTCGCGGAAGACGGCAATGACGCCATTTATGGCGGTGCGGATAATGACGTTATCTATTCCTTTGGCGGCGATGATGTCGTCGATGGCGGTAACGGGTCGGACACGATCTTTGGCGGGGTGGGCAATGACACGCTGCGCGGCGGGGCGGGCGATGATGTCATCGCCGATATATCGGGCAATGATAATCTGGACGGCGGCGACGGCAATGATGTCGTCAACGCCCTGGCCGGGGATGACTGGGTCACGGGCGGTAATGGCGATAATATCGTGCTGGGCGGCACGGGCGCGGATGTGTTCTACCAAGTCGGAACGGGCACCGACCGGATTGCGGATTTCCAGGTCGGGATCGACAAAATCGAACTGTCGAGCTCCGTAACAGACTTCCAGACCCTCATTGCAAGTGCCCAGGATATTACGGACGTCAATGGTGATAATTTTGTGATCATCGCCAATGGCGATAATGGGCAATTTGTCCTGTCCAATCTGTCCATCGCAGACCTGTCCGAGAGCGACTTCATCTTCACGACGGCGAGCAGCGCAGAAAGCACGGCAGCAAAGGCCGATCTTTCGGCGCCCGTATCCGAAAGTTCGGACGCATTGGCACAGGATTTCGGCATCAGTCTCGAATTCGACTTCGTAGCGCTGATGAACCTGTCCGAATTTGCGGATCACCTCGCCCCTTTCAAGGCGGATTTGACCGATGGCCTGTTCCAGACAGATGTGTTCGGCTTTAGCACGGATGGCTGGACCCTGCAGGACATGTTCACTTAGCCTAGGTCGTAGTGAAGAATTAACTTTTATTTTCTATAATGTTCCTTCATTTTGTCAGGAGCGCACATATGTCTGGTTATCAGGAACTTACGGAGGAACAATGGAGCCGTTTAAAGCCTTATTTGCCTTATGGGAGCACAGGGAAACCGGGTCGCAACGCCAATAACAGGCTTTTCATTGATGCTTTGTTGTGGATGGCCCGTTCGGGCGGGCGTTGGCGCGATTTACCCGAACGGTTCGGGCGTTTTGACAGTGTCAAACGGCGTTATTATCTCTGGGTTGAGGCCGGGGTTTTAGAAGATGTCTTTAAGGCCTTGCGCACTCACGCTGATCAAGAGTGGCTGATGATGGATGCCACAATTGTGCGGGCGCATGCCCAAGCGGCCGGGGCGCGGCATAAAAAAGGGGGCCTGATGCCCACGCATTGGGGCGTTCCAGGGGGGACGTTCCAGGGGCGGCCTGACGACAAAAATACATGGGCTGACAGATGCATTGGGTTTAGCTCTGCGCCTGATAGCAACGGGCGGGCATTGTAGCGAAATGACGCAAGCCGCCGCCTTATTGGCAGGGTTTAAGGCGGATCATGTCTTGGCGGATAAGGGCTATGATGGCCGGTGCGTTATAGACGCGGTGAATGAGAGCGGGGCTATGCCCGTTATTCCGTCCCGGAAAAATGCGCGCAAGCCAAGGCAAACTGATATGGCTTTGTATAAGGAACGTAATATTGTCGAGCGTTTCTTTGGCTATCTCAAACAGTTCCGGCGTGTGGCTACGCGATATGACAAGCATATCCAAAACTATATGGGCTTCGTCTATATCGCAGCTATCAAAATCTGGCTCAAATGATTAATTCTTCACTACAACCTAGGCTCAGGACTCATTATGTCCACCAGATTATGATAGCTGCGAGTGTAATTGCGGCCATGCAGATGTCGGCTCTTCTGTCATATCGGGTGTGGGCGCGTCTCCAGTCCTTGAGCTTGGCCGAGCGATTGGCAGCTATGGTTGGGAATATGTGTATGTCTGCATTGACGACCATTCTCGCCTCTCATTCAGCCAGATCCATACCGATGAAAAAGCGCTCAGTGCTATTGTTCACCTCAGGGTCGCGATTGCCTGGTACAAGCGTTCAGTGTGAAAGTGCCCCGTGTCATGACCGATAATGACAGCTGCTATATCTCGAAAGCCTTTCAGGCGCGGCCTGGAAAACGGTATCTGCATCCCGTAACCCTGACCAGCCGAAACGGCAAAAACAACTTGGCAATACCCGTAAAACATGTAAGCGGCACAGAGTCCCTGTTCGAAGAAAATTCCAGAATTGCTATACGGAAATTTTTTCTTTCCTGAACTGATTGATGGGACGGTTGTCTCGTCAATAATTGAAAATATCAAGATTACATACAGACTCACAAATGTGAAAGGTAAAATCTTTCCCGCACGAGACCGATAGAGACCCGAACAAGGATTCCGGATAAATGTTCAGGTTAAGGCCGGATCGCGTCGCGGAACTGCGTCAGATCCCGATGAACCCGCTGTAGCCGCGAACGCGTTGGGGCGTCGGTTTCGACAGCCAGCAACGTCTCAATATCCAGAATCGCCCGATCAAGTCCCTGAATAGCCGTTCGCATATGGTGTGGATGACGCGGCGGATGGGCGCGCGGCTTTGTGCCAATCGCATCGTCGCAATAGGACAGGTTCAGACTGTCCGGCAAGCGAGTGTTCATATTACCGCAGGCCTGATCCAGCTGCACCTGCGTAAGCCCGACCACATGGGTCATATCGGCATCCGACAGATTGGTTTCCTTCAGAGACGCCTCTTCCAGATTGGCAAAGCCGAACCGCACGCCTGTAAACTGGCCGGCATCTAGGATTGCTTTGCTCAGATCAGCATTATCAAGCCGGGCACGGTCGAAATTGGACCGGGTAAAGTTCGCAGAGGCAGCATTGGCCCCGACCAGATTGGCGGACTGGAAATCATTGTCGCTAAATGTGCCGCGTGTCAGTTCTGCGCGATGAAGATTGGCCTGCCGCATGGAAGAGTGAGACAAGTTGGCCTCGGTCAGTGTGGCATCTTCCATGACGGCACCGCGCATGATGACTTGCTCGCCCGTAACGCCGTAAAGCATCGCTTTGCGGAAATGCGCGCCGGTAAGGTCGGAGCCATGCAGCTTACCACCCGACAGGTTTGAGTTGTTGAAAAGCGAGCCGGCGAAATTGGAATTCTTGAGCGTCATTCCATTCATGCGCTGGCCCGACAGATCACACTGCGAGCAGGAGCTGGACGAGGCAACAATTCGCGTATCTACGCGCAACTGCCCACTTGCCGACAGAGGCAGAGCGAGCAGCGCGGCGCCTAGCATAACGCGGAAGGTTGTGGCTTGGGAGTTGTAGCGCACGAGATGGTCATAAGTGGACCAATGACCAAAACTCCACTTACGGAGTGGTAAGAAAGTAAGGTTTTGTCAGTAATGGTTGACAGATCATTTACTACTGAAAGTGGCCTGAACTGACCATATTCCTGTCACCCTTATGCTTTACGCGCGTTCCGCACGCAGGCATAAGCTGCGCGAACCGAAGACGGATCCGACTCACATGGTTTTTTTCAAACGGCTTTTTACATGGTGGAACGGCGCAACGCTGGGCACGCTGTTCTCAGTTAAACGCAGCTTCGTGACGGTTGGTGAGGACGCGTCCGGAAATACCTATCACGAGGCTAAGACGGTGAGCTCGGAATTTGAAGGCCGTAAGCGCCGCTGGGTCATCTATAAGAGCTATGCGGACCCGACAACCGTCCCGGCTGAATGGCATGGATGGTTGCATCATACATATGACGAAAAGCCGGACGAGCTGAATATACGCCGTCATGACTGGCAGTTACCGCACAAGAAGAACCTGACCGGAACACCGGGAGCCTACAAGCCCAAGGGCTCGCTTGACCGCGGAGCGCAGCGTGACGATGTGGCCTCGGATTACGAAGCCTGGACTCCGGGCGACTGAGAGCGTGCTGCGCCGGATAACACGCCTTACGGCGGTGGCTATGCCGATTATGGTCAGCGCCGCCACGCCGATTCCCAATCTGATGGGCGATGCGGTCAAGCTGCGCGCGCTCGACAAGGTCACGGCGCGAACCTTCGATTATACGGTTACGATTGGCGACTCGCTTGAGTTTGGCAGTCTGACCATCCATGCGCGCCATTGTGAAAAAACGCCGCCGACCGAACTTCCGGAAACATACGCCTTTCTACAGATTGACGATCGCCAACTGGAAGAAACGGGCGAGGAAGTCGAAGACGGTGCCCGGGTTTTTTCCGGCTGGATGTTCGGATCGCGGCCCGCGATCAGCGCGCTCGATCACCGGGTCTATGACATCTGGGTCATCGGCTGCGTCGCGCCGGAGCGGAATGAAAGTCTGCGCCGCACCGACGATTATCGCCCGGACCGACTTTAACCACCCGTCCAAATGATCCAATCTCGCCAAGGTACGCTCACCGACTTGAAGGTTATCGAAGTAGCTCAGCTGATTGCTGGCCCTTTTTGCAGTCAGATGCTGGCGATAACGGCGCGCAAGTGATCAAGGTCGAACAACCCGGTGTTGACGATCCAATGCGGGTTTGAGGACGTGAGGGCTATCCACTGTCATAGGAAATACTGGGACGCAACGAAGAGAGCGTATTTCTGAACCTGCGGCAGACTAACGGGCAGGCGGCGATGAAGGCCTTCAGTTGCGAATGCTGACATTCTGATCAAGAATTTCCGACCCGGGACGATGGAAAAATAAGGGATTGGACTACGACGGCCTGTCGGCCATGAATCCCGACCTTATTATGGTGCGCATGTCCGGTTACGGGCAGATGAGACCCTATTCGAAACGTGCGGGTTATGCGTCTGTCGGCGAAACGATGGGCGGGCTACACGCCCTAATCGGGGAGCCAGACCGTAAAATCCGTGCGCGCTGGCATTTCGCGCTGTGGGACAATCTGGCGACTCTGTTCGCGACATTGGCACGCTGACGATACTACATTACCGCGACCGAACGGGTGAAGGCTAGGTCGTAGTGAAGAATTAATTATTTGAGCCAGATTTTGATAGCTGCGATATAGACGAAGCCCATATAGTTTTGGATATGCTTGTCATATCGCGTAGCCACACGCCGGAACTGTTTGAGATAGCCAAAGAAACGCTCGACAATATTACGTTCCTTATACAAAGCCATATCAGTTTGCCTTGGCTTGCGCGCATTTTTCCGGGACGGAATAACGGGCATAGCCCCGCTCTCATTCACCGCGTCTATAACGCACCGGCCATCATAGCCCTTATCCGCCAAGACATGATCCGCCTTAAACCCTGCCAATAAGGCGGCGGCTTGCGTCATTTCGCTACAATGCCCGCCCGTTGCTATCAGGCGCAGAGCTAAACCCAATGCATCTGTCAGCCCATGTATTTTTGTCGTCAGGCCGCCCTTGGAACGTCCCCCCTGGAACGCCCCAATGCGTGGGCATCAGGCCCCCTTTTTTATGCCGCGCCCCGGCCGATTGGGCATGCGCCCGCACAATTGTGGCATCCATCATCAGCCACTCTTGATCAGCGTGAGTGCGCAAGGCCTTAAAGACATCTTCTAAAACCCCGGCCTCAACCCAGAGATAATAACGCCGTTTGACACTGTCAAAACGCCCGAACCGTTCGGGTAAATCGCGCCAACGCCCGCCCGAACGGGCCATCCACAACAAAGCATCAATGAAAAGTGTTATTGGCGTTGCGACCCGGTTTCCCTGTGCTCCCATAAGGCAAATAAGGCTTTAAACGGCTCCATTGTTCATCCGTAAGTTCCTGATAACCAGACATATGTGCGCTCCTGACAAAATGAAGGAACATTATAGAAAATAAAAGTTAATTCTTCACTACGACCTAGGCTCAGGCCCTATTAATTTCAAGGTTTCCCATTTTGTGGGATTTGTGATTCATCTATGGCAAAGGAGATTTGCGATGCGCGATTTGTTTTGGTTGTCTGAAGCGCAGATGTCGAAGATCGAGCCTTTCTTTCCGCTGGCGCATGGTGCGGCCTCGTGTTGATGATCGCAAGGTAATTTCCGGGATCATCTTTGTTCTGAAAAATGGTCTGCCTTGGCGCGATGCACCCTTGTGAGTATCGGCCTCATAAGACCCTTTACAACCGCTTCCGTCGCTGGACCGAGATGGGCGTTTTCGACAAGATTTCAGCTATCTGACGGCAGATAATGGCCCACCAGATACACTCCTGATCGATGCCACTTACCTCAAAACCCATCGCACGGCGTCAAGCCTCTTAAAAGGGGGATACTTCCCCGTCACATCGAGCGCACTAAAGGCGGCCTGAACACAAAGCCTGAACACAAAGCTACACGCTGTGTGCGATGGAATGGGCCGTCCGATCGCCCTATGTCTAACAGCGGGTCAGACCTCAGACCATCTTGGTGCGAAAATCCTTTATCCTGTTCTGCCCGATGGGCCGGACATCACACTGATCGGTGATAAGGGTTATGACTCTGATGATTATCGTGTGGCTCTAAGGGCTAAAGGTATCACGGCCTGCATTCCGCCGCGAAAGGGGCGCAATTCTCCCACTTCATTCTGTAAAATACAATATAACAACGCCATAAGGTCGAAACCATGTTCGGGCGGCTCAAAGATTGGCGACGCATTGCAACACGATATGATCGACGGGCCGACATCTGGAGGCCTCTAAAAACCATGCATTTTGTGGTGTGATCTGATTTACTGGTTTTGGGAGGATTTTATGATGCACGCGCCTGGATTGTTTGACTTGTCGGATCATCTTGCTCGCTTATCGGCGACAGGTGATCCGCTTGAAGCGCTAGAGTGTCATGTGGACTTTGAGGCTTTCCGAACTGTTCTGATGGAAGCCCTCGGTTATGGTGTTCGCGCCAAGGGCGGTCGGCCACCCTATGATCCGGTCACGATGTTCAAGGTGCTTGTTCTGGCGTCGATGCACAATCTGAGTGATGAACGGATAGAATTTCTGATCCGGGATCGTTTAAGTTGGCTGCGGTTTCTGAGGTTTGAGATCGGTGAACCGACCCCGGACCAAAAGACGATTTGGCTGTTCCGTGAAAAGCTGACCCAGTCTGGTGCTTTCAAATCTCTGTTTGCCGCTTTTGAAGAGCAACTCTGCAAGCGCGGCTACAAACCCACGGGAGGTCAGATCGTGGATGCCACTTTGGTGTCAGCGCCGCGCCAACGGATGAAGAAAGAAGAGAAAGAGCGGGCCAGGGCGGGTGAAAGCGCGTCCGCTATCTGGCGCGGGCGATCCTGCCAGGGCCGCACAGAAAGACACCGACGCACGAGCGGTGGTCAGCTATTCCAGGGCGCGAAAGACCGCAGAAGGGGAACAGGACGCAGGCCTTGTCGACATTTCCATCCCTCACTTTGGGTACAAGAACCATATCAGTATTGACCGGAAATGGCGCTTTGTCCGGGGAGAGACCTGTACCCATGCGGCCCGCTATGATGGGCACGAACTGACATCGGTTCTGGATGCCACCAACAGCTCAAAGTCTGTTTGGGCGGATACAGCTTATCGCTCAGCCAAAAACGAAGCCTGGCTGAAAGCGCAGGGCTATCGTTCAAACATCCATCGAAAGAAGCCCCGCGGTAAACCGATGGCAAAGCACATTCGGCGCGGCAATGCGACCCGCTCCTCCATCCGTGCCTGTGTTGAACATGTCTTCGGATATGAGAAAGGGCCGATGGCGATCACGATCCGCTCAATCGGCCAGGCGCTCAATCGGCCAGGGCCGCTGGCCGGATCACCATGGCCAAGCTAAGCTACAACTTCCGCCGCCTCGTTTTCCATGAGCGACGACAGCCCATAGCCTGATTCTGTTCAAAATCCGGATCCCCCCACTTATGCGGGCCAAAATCATGCCAAAATACGCCTGTGGACACGCATTCGTCACTCTATGAAGCCTGACCTGAGAGCCGATTATAAAATTCGCCTCTATACTGGCCCCAAAACCCTGTTCTTCGAGGTGTCCATCTTCATGGCCACAATCACAATCGCAGTCATCGTCACATATTGAATTTAATGAGTCCTGAACCTAACCAGTGGGCCGGACCGGATCCGGGACAAGGTCATGACCGAGACAGAGCCAGAGACCGTGCCTGCCGGATAGACCGAGGTGACGTTCGGGGTCGATCTGTCACGTGGCAACAAGACATTTTCTGACCTGCCGATCAGCGGAAAATAGACGAGGCCAGGATCGGTGCACGACGTGGACTCTATTTCATCGACTTGCGGAGTGGCACGATCATTCATTCCATGACATTTGAAGGCGTGGTCACGGAACTTTACGATGTTGCAATCCTACCCGGCGTGCGCAAATCCGCCCTGATCGGGCCGTCCTCGCCTGAACTGAAAAGAACGCTGTCAGTAGCGATGGAAGAGGAAAGTTCCTCCTTATGCCATCCCATGTGCCAATATGGGTATATGCCGGATAACCCGTTTCGCGACTTCAGGACCTCTTCCGACGAAGAAAACAGAGCATAGTCCGGTTTATCAAGCGGCAAAACAACCTGCCGCAATGGGCCCGTAGACGGTCGCTCAGCCATAAATGCCCGCAAAACGGGCTGAAGAGATCGAAACTCGTTTCATCCATCGACAAAAACTGTGTTTTTCGAAGCTTCTAGATTGATCAAGGCCTCGTCAGAAAGCAGACCTGTCTCTTCAAGCCTATGTTGAAACGTCATGATCTCACTCTGAAACTTCTGAGTCTCCGCGTCTGTCCAGCCATTGAGCATCGACGACGGCGTTGCCGTAGCCTGTCTCGTCAGGTCCTTATGGCTTGGTTGCGCCGTGTTACGAGAGGCAGTGAGGGGCGTCATTCAATCATCTCCGTAGCATCGAGGTTAGAGCCGGTCATTTCGTAAACGAAATAAATTAAAGCTCTGACATCACGGCGTTTACCGATTGCTAGTCAAATCTGCCCCGTGCAGCCGCATAGATCGTGAACAGGACGAGGATCCCGCCTGTGATCGCCGACGCCGTCGCAGCCGTTGGGCCCCAGGCACCCAGAGCCTGTGTTGCGCCGCGCCCAATCATGACCGCACTCGTACCAACGAGAAGCCCACCTAGCGCTAGAGGCACCCAGAGACCGCCGCCGGTTTTCTGCTCATCGCGTGCATTCGCCTGCCGCTCCAAATAGCGTATGGCATTTTCGACCGGATCACCATCGGGGTCGAAGGCTGGGTTTTCGGTATCACGACTGGAACACATCACATCATCTGCCGCGAGATTGTCGATGATTAGAATCTCTCCATCGTTCTCAACGGAAACCACATCTGACGGGGTCTCAACTGTTTCAATCGCGTCCTCGACGACAGGATTTTCCAAGACGATTTCCCGTTTTGGAAAGGAGACGAGATTAGATCGCAGCGCAGTTTCCGTCTCAATTGAGTCCGGGCTGTCATCCGCATCTGTTACCAGAACAGGGTCTGCAACCTCTGTCTCGACCGCTTGAAGCAGTGATTCTGGTAGGCCCAGAGCTGGATCCCGCTCCGCATCTTCGTCTGAATCAAGTAATGCACTCAGGCGATCGCCCAGTGAATCCGCCGCAACCGCGATAGGCGAGTCCAGCGCGTCCTCAATATTACCTATCTTGATGGCATCATCGACCCGGAGTTGATAGATATCGTTACCCTCATCACCGATGGAGTCGCCAGTATTATTGTCAGGCGTCTTCTCATCTTGGGACTCACCGTCAAGAGCCTGACCCAGAACAGCCAGATTGTCCTCAACCTCCAGATTTAAACCCAGTTCCTCATCAAGTTCAGGCTTCGGTCCGGCTCCTTGGAATCCCTCAAGCTTGATCTGATCATCGACGAGATCGTCGGCCCCATAGTCTTCAATGCCTTCATCATAGGCATCGTCATATCCGTCATCGTCAAGATCATTACCGTTAATCTCGTCCAGATCGAATTTGTCATCAGAGATTATGGTAATATTGGCATTCGAGAGCGGTAGAACATTCGTTTCCGGCAAACCCTCGTCAGTATCACTCGCAACGTTAGGGACAATTCCAATTGCATCTGTGTCCGTGAATTCCGGTAAACCGTCATCGGTCGGTCCCAAAGGCGCGAAATAGTCAGGCTTCGGAACGAGCATGGCCGATGAGGCAGGAATCGCAGGTTCATTCCGTAGGAACAGGGATTTTTCAGCCGTCCGGCGACGCATCAGAGCGTCAACGACATAGGTCTTCCCATTAATCGTCGCCTTGCGCCAGACATCGAACCCGTTGGCCGCATGAAGAATCCGACCATTATTCATCGCTCGAACGATATCCGATGTCCGAAATGTTTCGGGTCCAATATTGAACGCCAGCGAGCAGAGCGCATCATATTGACCCTGGCTCAGAGGCGCGTGAACCTCATCATTGACCATCTCTTCAATGGATTCGAGATCGTCGAGCAACTGCTCCTCGGCCTCGCTCCGGGACATGCGGACGGGATCATCGGAATCCAGCCTATGGCCATAGCCGACAACTCTCGCCCCAGTGACTAGTTCTCGGTCGACGGGTCGAAAGCCCTCAAACGCCTTGATCAGGCGAAGGCCTGTATCGGAAATAGACAGAGTTCTGGTCATAGCTGCACTCTTGCGCGGTTCACCCGAAGGGAGTTGCAAGGGACATGCCGCATTCGCCTATCAGGCGATAAGAGAGCGCGGCTATGGTTAATGCTTTGCTAACGCGGCGTGAGCGCTAAGGCTAGAGCAGGACTGCAGCTGCAAATCCAAGGAAAGCAACAAAACCGACAACGTCAGTCACGGTTGTCACAAAGACCGAGCTACTGACCGCTGGATCCGCTCCGGCCCGTTTTAAACCCAAGGGAATCAGAACACCGGCAAGACCTGCGAAAGTGTGATTGATAATCATAGCGACGAACGCCACAGCGGCGAGTTCCAGATCCCCGAACCAAACAAAACTGATCCCGGCCAACGCGAATGCGAAAATGATGCCGATTATCAAGGCCGACACGCCTTCCCGCCGAACAGCCCGCCATGCCGTTGCTTTCGTCAAATCGCGTGCCGCTAACCCCCGCACCGCCACAGTCAGCGCCTGTGTCCCGGCATTTCCGCCCATCGACGCGACAATAGGCATAAGAATCGCGAGCGCAACAATCTGTTCAATCGCATAATCGAAGCGCGCAATCACGATGGAAGCGAGGATCGCTGTACCCAGATTAACCAGCAGCCAAGGCGCACGCGCGCGCACAGTCGATAAAGCTGTGTCCGTAATCCCGGCATCACTGACACCGGCCAGTGCCAGAAAGTCTTCTTTGTTCTCGTCCTGGATGATATCGAGAATATCGTCGACCGTCATCATCCCGACCATCCGGCCCTGCGAGTCCACGACCGGTGCTGAAATCAGGTGATACTTCTCGAACAGATAGGCGGCCTCTTCCTGATCGATATCCTGTGCGATGGTGAAGACTTTCATTTCCATCAGCGAGGTAAGTGTGGTGTCTCGCGGTGCGCGCATCAGCTTGGACACGGCGACATAGCCGATCGGTTTCAGGCTCGGGTCGACCACATAGATGTTGAAGAATAGTTCGGGCAGATCTTCACCGACCTCGCGCATATGATCGATCATATCACCGACCGTCCAGAACTCCGGCGCCGACACAAATTCGCGCTGCATGAGGCGGCCGATGGTCTCATCGTCAAAGGCCAGTGACGCCTCAACCCCAGCCCGCTCAAGCGGTTCCATCGCCTCCAGCACATCCTCTCGCTGGTGCTCTTCCATCTCCTCCATAATCTGAGTGACATCGTCAGAATCGAGTTCGGTCAGCGCATCAGCAATCTGGTCAGGTTCGAACAGTAGCAGGACATCTTCAACGACATCGTCCTCAAGCTCGGCCAGCAATTCACCTGTAATCAGCGTGGGTGCCCGTGTGACCAGCTCCTCCCGCTGCAAGTCTGTCAGTTCTTCGAGATAGTCGGAGAAATCGGCGGGGTGGAGCGACTCAAGCCGGATCTGAAGCTCTTCATCGCTGGTCAGATCCAGAGCGGAGAGAAGCGGGTTTTCTGTCACCAATCCCTCATCCGGCATGCTGTCTTGCTGTTCCAGAAGATCGGGCGTGTCAGACATGCGCGGCTCCTTTTAATGCAACAGGATTCGGGGAGGAAGGCCTGCTGCCTATGGCGGATTTTGTAGCTTCCGTCCAAAAACTTTTCGGATAAAGCAAACGCATGATGACAGGTGTGACCATTTTAAGCGGTATCATCCTGATAGTCACCCTGATCCAGCTCTCCCGCATTGACTGGACGACGCATCGTTTGCCCAATATCCTCACCCTGCCGCTCATCGCCGCCGGACTTGTTTGGGCTTTCAGGACAGCGATCGACTTTTATATGCATCTCCTCGGCGCAGCGGTAGGGTATGGCGTATTCTGGTCTGTCGAGGTGCTCTACCGCCTGATCCGAAAGCGTGACGGCCTTGGTCGCGGTGATGCCAAACTATTGTCCGCAGGCGGCGCATGGTGCGGGGTCTGGGCACTACCGGCCATTGTGCTGATCGCCAGTGTCAGCGCATTGGTCTATGTCCTGCCGAAGGGGGAGCAGAGAGACATGCGCACTCCCTTCGGCCCCTTTCTTGCCATCGGTATCGGAACCGTCTGGTTCGCGCAGATTATCTTTTAGCCGGATCCAATTTCGAGCTTTTGACATGTCTGCAGAACAATGACAGGCTGTATACGGGTGAACCCATCTTCCAAAGTTTCCTTAAGTCGCGCCGACGCGTACCGGATACCGTCAACCATCGCTTCTGGCGGACCCAAAGTCAGCTGGACAGGACCGTAGCGTGTCGATGGAAACGCGTCTTGAGGAGAGAGGGCTCGCGCGGGACTACCCCGCGGCGCGTAGAGCGCCGTATTCTCTGTGGCGAAGAAGATGAAGCGAGGCTCAGCCATATGGTCCCAGGCGAACAGTCCACACTCACTCGGCGCAAGAACCTGAGGGCCCAGCCCGTCCAGCAGACTGGAATCAAACGCTGCAATTTCGGGCGCGGCAGGACCATCCTGACTGTTCCGAGCTTGCGGGTTGTTCGTTGCACATCCCAGTAGAAAAAGGACGCAGAAATAGAATGAGATGCGCATTCCGGCGACCTTAACGCCAACGTCCCTGTTCTGACAATGAGTAACGACCTGCATCCGATGGGCTGAAACCGAATAGAGTCAGGACATTCCCCACAGCTGGGTCGGTTGTCGTGACGCTGATCTGCGCGCTGTAGACCCCGTCAAATCCGGTGATGATCGTTGCTGACACGACCTGCGACGAATCCTGCCCGTCCAACTGAACCCGGAAGCGCCCGTCCAGATAGTCGACCGGCCCCGATAATGTCGGCCCTGCCCATTGAAAGCGGGTCCGGTTGGCGGCCAGTACATCGGAAGATGCTTGGCCTGTTACAGATACAAAGGCGCCGTTTTCAATGACTGCCTCATCAATTTGCAGCGACATGCGTCCGGCCAGATCTGTCAGCCGAGTGTCAGACATGGGAAGCCGGGCTATGGGCATGGAGAGCACCAGATCCTTAACGCCGCCAGGATTGACATCCCCTGAGAACATGATTTCACCGGGTGGTGTTTGCAGCTGCGCACCCCTGAGTGATACATTGACACTCACAACCCCGAGCAGCGGAACATTGTCCACCTGTCCGTTCCAGATCGTCCCGGAATAAGTTCCAACACCGTCTGGCAAAGCCGTACCAGCCCAAGCCAGCGGGAAATAACGGATCAGCGAGCCGAGCCCAGCCAGAACAATCAGTCCGAGCAGGACACCGCGTCTCACTTGCTCGGCTCTGAGGCGATCAGATCAACTGGAATCTGATCGATTTTAGACTGTTCTCGTCCGCTCTGATTTATATCCTCAAGCCGCATCCGGCTCAGCCGACTTTGTGTCAATCGGCGAGCGTCATCCGCATTACGGATGATGGTTGGCCGCAGGAAGACCATGAGGTTCGTTTTTGAACGTGTCCGCCCTTTGGAGCGGAACGCATTACCGAGAATCGGAATGTCACCCAGAACGGGGATTTTCTCTATGTCGATCTTCTCATCATCCCGGAGCAGGCCGCCAAGCACGATGATTTCTCCGTCATTCGCCAGAACCTTCGTCGTGATCTTTCGTTTATTCGTCACGAAATCGCCCGAGATAGACGTTGTAACTCCGGCAATCGAACTGACCTCCTGGTTGATTTCAAGACGAATGACATCACCTTCCGAGATCTGCGGAAGAACATCCAACTGAATACCAACATCCTTACGTTCGAAGGTTCGGAACGGGTTCACATTAGCCGACCCCAGCGCCTCGCCGCTCGTAATCGGGATTTCTTGGCCGACCAAGAAGATCGCAGGCTGATTATCAAGCGTAGTGACAAACGGCGTAGAGAGCACATTGCTGTCATCATCGGTTTCTACAGCGTTCAGGATCGCACCAAACAGCACATCGCCGCTGCGACCGCCAATACCGATCGTACCACCGCCCAGACCGGTTAACGTATTAAGCGCGGCAGCCCGCATGTCATCATCGACCACGTTCCCTGTTGCCCCCAGCGCACCAGCCAGAGACAGAAGGTTCGGGGCGCTCCGTGTGTAATTGGTCGAGATAAGCGGGATCGTCTGACCCGACGTATCACCAAGCGCGAACTGTACGCCAAGTTCCTTCGCTGCAACGTCAGAAATCTCCACGATCAGCGCTTCAACTAAGACTTGCGGACGGCGCACATCAAGACGGCGGACCAGTCCCGAGAGTTCAGCCTGCGTCTCTCCATCGGCAGAGATGATGAGTGTATTCGAGCCCGCATCATAGGCAATGGTGGGGGCAGGCTGTCCATCACGGACATAGCTTGGCAGCAAGTCAGTTATCATCTCGATCAGATCGGCACCATTCGCAAATCTCAGGGGCACAACACTGATGGCACCGCGGGGTGTTGTGCTACCGACGTCCATAGTCGTTAGAAGCTGCCGCAGCCGTACCATTTCATCCGGACTGGCTTCGATAATCAGAGAATTGGTCGCGTGTAGAGCGACAACTTTATAGGACGGGGTCTGTCCGCCAAGGGTGGTCAGCGCTTCTTGCGCGTCGATGACTGAAAGCTGGCGTAGCTGGATCGTTTCGCGCGCAACATTACTGCTTTCCATCGCAGTCACGATTTCCCGGGCCTTGCGTAGATTTTCAGGGAAGTCCGTCACAACAAGCACGCGCCCGTTCGGGTTGGCCGTAACCTGTCCCTGACTATGCATAACCGGTTTGATCAGTCGGGCCGCAGCGGCGGCATCCGCCTCGCGCAGCTTGATAATGGCTGTGCTCATCTGTCCCGATATGCCGTCCGACGTCGTCAGCGGCGCATCCTGCGCGCTTCCCTGAAGCAGCGTCACGCGATATTCGCCATTCGGTGTCCGGACCAGAGTGTAGCCATGCACGCGCAGGACTTCCTTGAAGACGTTGAAGATTTCCCGATCATTGAGCGCGGTCTCGCTGCTGATTGTGACTTTGCCCTGTACGCGCGGATCGACTAGAAATGTCCGGCCTGTCACGACGGACACATCGTCAATAAAGTCACGAATATCAGCTTCCTGCAAACTGATCATATGATCGTCGGCCGCCACAGCCGGGGTCAGCGGCGCAAAGGCGAAAACTGCCCCTAGCAGAAGGGCGCGTCCTAGATTTGAAACATGAGAGAACATCATGAAGAAGATTTGATCGTGACCGTCATGGGCTGACCATCGCGGATAATATCCACGAGAACAGGGCGGCGCGAACCGGCACTATGGCGAAGCGCTGCAATGTCTGGAAAGCCGCTGGTCAGGCTCTGTCCGGCGAAGCGGGTAATGATGTCGCCAGATTGAAGTCCATATGTCGACAGATCAATGGCAGAAGACCGCGGCGTCACAGTCACGCCGACCCGGTTGAGGTCGATATCAAGATAGGGACGGATATCGACTTGTGACAGCAGAGTCGCCGCATCGGCACTCCGCAAGGTCTGGAGGGTGACCGTCCGGGCCTGAGTAGATCCGCTCGTCCGGGCCAACTTAGCATCTTCGGTGGTCAGGCGCTGAGTCTGTCCATTCAAGTCAATCAGAACATAATTGGGGAACACCCCCCGCAAGATCACGTTGGGCATGATCTCATCACCAATATAGTAATTATCCTCCTGCCCGTCAGGCGTGCGAATGAAGACCGTCCCGTTCTCACCTGACCGCAACCCTTTTAATTCAAGATTGAGCGTCGTTTCCGGCGGGTCACCCGCCGGATCAATGACGAGGGTTTCAAGCGCATCAGCAGTGCCAACGGCGAAGGGATTATAGCTGAAGTCATAGGTTCGGCTTGTCGTAGCCACAGAAGGTTCGGACCGCGCAACCATGACCGGCTCCCACAGGCTCGACGGTGCGGTAATAGCCAGGATCAACTTGACGGCGAGCCAAGTCGCCAGCGCCGTGAAGGCAAGCAGTAACCCCCGGCGGAGCCAGACAAGCGGCATTGACGGTGCGGCAGCCCATACTGTCATTATCTTGTCTTCCGGTCCTTACTGATACGGTTCCGCTCACTGGATCGGTGCCGTCTGGATCTGTGAAAGACTCGCCCTAGCGCGCCTTTGTGAATGGTTTACGACAGTTACGTTTGCCGGGCCAGAACAGCCTGTCTATCTGTCACGGCCAACCCTTCTTAGGTAACTTCGGATTTGTTCCATGACGGAACCTGCTTCACTTCGGTACATTGCCATGTCTATAGCGCATCACACGACCTCACCCTTACCAATGCGTGGAGATTTGGACATGACTGGCAATCTCATCGACGGCAAACAGGTTGCAGCCAGTCTGCGCGCTGATATCGCGGCAGCGATCAGGACCTTACCCATCGCGCCAACTCTGGCTGTCGTGCTGGTCGGCGATGATCCTGCCAGTCAGGTCTATGTTCGCAATAAGATCAAATTCACGCGAGAAACCGGCATGAATAGCCTTGAACGGCGTTTGCCTGCTGACACTTCCGAGAATATAATGGTCGAAACGGTGCGGGCGCTGAATGCCAATCCGGATGTGGACGGCATCCTCGTCCAGCTCCCTCTACCCGATCATATAGACAGTGATCGCGTCATCGCAGAAATCGACCCAAACAAGGATGTGGACGGGCTGACCGAAGTCAGCGCAGGGCGACTGCTGCTCGGCAAACCGGGCTTACGGCCCTGCACACCAACAGGCTGCGTAATTTTGGCAAAAAAAGCGCTTGGCGACCTGACGGGAAAACACTGTGTCGTAATCGGCCGCTCTATCCTCGTTGGGAAGCCCACTGCCCTGCTCTTCCTCGAACAGAACTGCACGGTCACTATTGCACATTCACGCACTGAGAATCTGCCAGTTGTCTGCCGCAGTGCAGACATTCTAGTACCCGCTGTCGGGCAGCCAAACATGGTCAAGGCCGACTGGTTCAAGGCAGGAGCCTGCGTGATTGATGTGGGCATCAACCTGATTGCGGACTCCACGCGTAAGTCTGGGACGCGCCTCGTCGGTGATGTGGACTTCGCAGAGGCTGAGCCCATCGCTGGCGCGATTACGCCTGTGCCAGGCGGGGTTGGTCCGATTACAATCGCATGCTTGCTTCGCAATACGGCCCTCGCCGCCTGTGCGCGCCGCAATCTGGCTGTCCCCGATGAGGTGGTCCACCCGCTAAGTTAGAGCTTAGCGGTTATGAAGTGCTTGGTTTAGGTGGTCTAGGTGGAGCTTTAGAATCCAGCGGCCATTTTCATATCATCACTATGGCATAGTGATGATATATTTGCAAATTCTCTCGGCGTTCGGCCTTTGTGAGCCATGTGAGATCGGCTCTCATTGTAATGTCGCCTCCAGACATCTGACAGGCGCTGAGGTATCGTAACCGGGTTGGTACTTATCTTCAAGCCTGTGATTATAACGCCATTCCGTTTCCTTCAGGTGTAGATGATTAATTCTTTACTATGACCTAGGCCGCGGCGCGGTCCTCGCGGGCGAGATTGCGCAGCACATAGTGCAAGATCCCGCCATTCTTGTAATATTCCAGCTCGTTTCCCGTATCGATCCGGATTTTGGTGGTGATCTTTTTGGTCGATCCGTCCGTCATGGCGATGTGGACGTTTATATCGTCCTGTGGACGGATAGTGTTGATGCCGCCAATGCTCACCAGCTCATCGCCTGTCAGGTCGAGAGCACCCCAGCTATCGCCGCTTTGGAGCTCCAGCGGCAACACACCCATGCCAATCAAGTTGGAGCGGTGAATCCGCTCAAAGCTCTCTGCAATCACAGCGCGCACACCCAGCAGGATCGTACCCTTAGCAGCCCAGTCTCGCGAGCTGCCATTGCCATAAAGTGATCCCGCAAAGACGACGAGATCACGCCCATCCGCCTTATAATGCTGGGCGGCGTCGAAGATGCTCATCACATCCCCGCTTGGGACATGTTTGGTTACGCCGCCGGTTGTCCCCGGCACCATCAAGTTCTTCAGCCGGATATTGGCAAATGTGCCGCGCATCATGACTTCATGGTTGCCGCGGCGGGATCCGTAGCTGTTGAAGTCAGTGCGCGCGACCTGACGTTCCTGCAGATAGCGGCCCGCAGGGCCGCCAAACTTGATCGACCCTGCCGGACTGATGTGATCCGTCGTGATCGAATCGCCGAGCAACGCCAGAATACTGGCATTCTCAACATCGCGGACGGGTTCCGGGTCGATTCCCATGCCTTCAAAATAAGGCGGGTTGCGCACATAGGTGGAGGCCGGGTTCCAGTTATAGACCTTGCCGCCTTCGACCGTAATGTCGGCCCAGCGTTCGTCGCCCTTGAACACATCCGCATATTCGCTGACGAACAGATCACGGGTCACGGAGCTGCGAACGGTTTCCGCAATCTCTTGCGACGTCGGCCACAGATCGCGAAGATAGATGTCATTGCCATCTTGGTCCTGACCCAGCGGATCATTGTCGAAATCATGATGCATCGTGCCAGCCAACGCATAGGCCACGACCAGCGGCGGCGAGGCTAGGAAGTTGGCTTTGATGTCCGGGCCAATCCGGCCTTCGAAGTTACGGTTGCCAGACAGAACCGAGCAGGAAACCAGATCACCATCGGCGATTGCCTTGGCCAGCGGTGGCGCGAGCGGTCCGGAATTGCCGATACAGGTCGTGCAACCATAGCCGACTATATCAAAGCCGATTTTGTCGAGCTCGTCCTGCAAGCCTGAACACTGAAGATACTCACCAACGACCTGAGAGCCTGGCGCGGTGGATGTCTTGACCCACGGCTTGACCGTCAGGCCGCGCTCATTGGCTTTTTTGGCCACCAGACCCGCCGCCATCATGACCGATGGGTTGGACGTATTGGTACAGGAAGTGATCGCCGCGATCATTACGTTACCATGATCAATCGTGAAGTCATGACCCTCAACCGCGGTTGGATTGGACGCATCGCTGGCCTTCTCGAAATCCTCGGTCATGATAAGCTTGAACGTATCGGCGGAACCTTTCAGATCGAAACGGTCCTGCGGGCGTTTGGGGCCCGACAGGGATGGGTTGATCGTGCTCATGTCGAGATGCAGCGTGTCGGTGAAAGTTGGCACATCGTCCGTGCGGAACAGGCCCTGCACCTTGCTGTAGGCTTCGACCAGTTCGACGCGTTCTTCCTTGCGGCCTGTCGCCGTGAGGTAACGCAGCGTATCCGTATCAACCGGGAAGAAGCCGCAGGTCGCGCCATATTCCGGCGCCATATTGGCGATGGTCGCGCAATCTTCGAGCGCCAGATGATCCAAACCCTGACCGTAAAATTCCACGAATTTGCCGACCACGCCTTTTTCCCGCAGCATTTCCACAACCCGGAGAACTAGATCGGTCGCCGTCGCCCCTTCCGGCAATTTACCGGTCAGCTCAAACCCAATCACTTCGGGGATCAGCATGGAGACCGGTTGGCCGAGCATGGCGGCTTCGGCTTCGATCCCACCGACACCCCAGCCCAGCACGCCCAAACCATTAACCATGGTCGTGTGTGAATCGGTTCCGACCAGCGTGTCCGGGAAGACATAGGTCTTGCCGCCTTCGTCTTTCGTCCAGACCGTCTGGGCCAGATATTCCAGATTAACCTGGTGGCAGATGCCGGTGCCGGGCGGCACGACGGCGAAATTGTCGAAGGCTGACTGACCCCATTTCAGGAAGTCATAGCGTTCGCCATTGCGTTGATATTCGCGCTCAACATTTTTCTTATAGCTGTCTTCCGTGCCAAAATAATCGACCATGACCGAGTGGTCGATGACCAGATCAACGGGGACCAGCGGGTTGATCTTTTCCGGATCGGCGCCAAGGGTAGCCATCGCGTCGCGCATCGCGGCCAAGTCAACGACCGCCGGGACGCCGGTGAAATCCTGCATCAGCACACGTGCGGGACGATAGGCAATCTCCTGGCTAGAACGCCGGGTCGTCAACCACGCCGCCATCGCTTCAATGTCGGTCTTGGTGACCGTTTTATTGTCTTCAAACCGCAGCAGGTTTTCCAGAAGAACTTTGAGTGAGCGCGGTAACTTGGAAATTCCGGCCAGTCCGTTAGCTTCAGCAACCGTCAGGTCAAAATAAGTGTAGGTTTTCGAGTCGACGGTAAGCTCGCGTTCACAGCTGAAACTGTCCAAGGATGCCATATCATGTCCTATTATAAGCGCGCGGGGATGTTCGCACGGCTTATAGCAAGGGGGCGGCGCGGTTCAATCTCTAAGGTAGGCCGTTGCGCTGTTGTATCGCCGCATCAGACAGCTAATCAGATGAGCTCGCCATGAAACAATCCCAGCCGGCCCGACACAGCGCCCGGCCCGCACGGACGGATAGCAGCCAGTCATTGAGTTCGCGCGCATTCGCATCAAAGGGTTGATAGATGCCGTGGCGTTGTGCTGCACCGAGCTGGTGCAGATAGACCGCATCCTTGGGACTGGCCTTGGCATATCGCTGGCTCAGATCGGGCTGCGAGATGGCGCGGGTCACTCTGAGTGAACTAATCTGCATGGCACTGACTTTCCGCTCCCCCGAACCTTAGGATTTACGTGATCGGGCAACCAATTCGCGTCTCATGGCCATAGTAGAGAGGCGGAGTCAGGGGTCCAGTGAACCCCTTTGGTAAGGTTAATATACCTTTGGTGTTAGCCGTCTTTGCGCTTTTTGAGCCCGTCCAGACCGCCATGACGATTGATCAGCGGGATCATGGTCAGGGTGAAGACGATGGTCAGCGGCAGGAAACCGAACACTTTGAAATTGACCCAGAACTCTTCCGACTGCGTGCGCCAGATAAATTCGTTGAGCACCGCCATCGCAAAAAAGAACAAACCCCAGCGGATTGCCAGCATATCCCAGATCCGGTCTGGCAAGGTGAAGGCGCTACCAATCATCAAACGAATGATGTTCTTGCCCATGAGCACACCGACAATCGCCGCGACCCCGAACAGGATGTTCACAATGGTCGGCTTCATGTAGAAGATGATTTTATTGTTGGCGAGCAGCGCCAATGCAGCGGTAATCACGATGATCGCGGTCGAGAGCACCAGCATGCCGGACACTTTTTTGTGCTGGCCCCATCCGATCACCAGCGCGGCGACCGCAGCAACCGCAAAGATACCCGCCGCAATGAGCATGGCATCATCGGGACGAGTGCGTTTGACCCAGTGAAAGCTGACAAAGAAGACCAGCAGCGGGCCGAAGTCAAGCCAGAAACTATTATGGGCACCGCGCCCTTCCGGGACGGACGATATATTCGCTGTTTCAACGGTTTCCAGAGAGACTTTCTTGTCGTCGCTCATGCGATTTTCCATCCTATGTGAAAGGCCGTAACCCCGGCGCTGTAATCG
Organism: Litorimonas sp.; assembly: GCA_965205225.1. GTDB lineage: Bacteria > Pseudomonadota > Alphaproteobacteria > Caulobacterales > Maricaulaceae > Litorimonas. The sequence continues at coordinate 1,308,464 of CBDBFZ010000003.1, read as the reverse complement.
GTCCATTTGACCTGTGCGAAACCGGCGTCCTGCATCATCTGTGCGAATTGATCCTGTTTCGGAAAGCGGCGGATGCTTTCGACCAGATATTGGTAGCTCTCCCCGTCCCCGGCAATGACCTGTCCCAGGCGCGGAATAACGGCAAAGGAATAGGCATCATAAAGTTTGCGGATCAGCGTCTCCGGCGGAGTGGAAAACTCCAGCACGCCAAGACGGCCCCCCGGCTTGAGCACGCGGCGAAACTCTCGCAGCGCCGCCATCCGTTCGGTCACATTGCGAATGCCGTAGGCGATGGTGACAGCGTCGAACTGCGCGTCATCGAACGGAAGTTTCTGAGCATTGGCGCAAACCCGGTTCAGGTCGAGGCCCGCATCTTTCCTTGGATCAATCCCGGCCAAGAGCATTTTATCATTTATATCGAGAATAACGGCGCTAGTCGGCCCTTTATCCGGAAGACCTTGGCCGCTACGGCGATCCCGAACCACCCCTGCGGCCTTGATGAAACGCCGCGCAATGTCGCCGGTCCCGCCCGCCACATCCAGCAAACGCTCGCCCGGTTGCGGATTGAGCGTGATGATTGCCATGTCTTTCCAGACTCGGTGCAGACCGACGCTCATCGCGTCATTCATGCGGTCATAATCGCACGCGACGGAATCAAAGACCTGCCGGACACGGCCCTGCTTTTCGTCGGTCCGGACCTGTTCAAACCCGAAATCAATAGTGTCGTCAGTCGCGCTCATTATGAGGCGGCTATATGAGCGCGAGGGCCGTTCGCCAAGATCACAATACCGCGTGCCGCGTCGACCGACAATTGGCTCTATTCCGCCGCCACAGTTAGATGAGAATGCTCTCGCTCGACCCGACAGGCAGATGGCGGGGCAATATCGAAGCGGCCCGGCGAGAACAAGCTTTCGCCACCACGGCCGAAGAACTCATTATCCTGACGGAACGCTTCGCCCAGATAATCAAAGACGGCGCGAATCCGTGCAGATCGTTTGAGATCCTGATGCGCGACGAGATACAGCGCTTCCTTATGCTCCAGCTCCGGCATCACGCGGATGAGATGACGACTCTGCGCAGAGGCGCCGCAAAGCGGCAGCATGCCGATCCCGTAGCCCTGTTCCAGCCCTTCATAGAAAGCCCAGATCGAATTAGTCTTGAAGGTGATGCGGCCCGGCATGTGAATGGGTTGATCCGTATCGGGATCATAAATCCAGAGAATTTTACCGTCCATGATAGAGGCGACTACCCCGTCATGTTTAGGCATATCCTCAAGGCTTTCCGGTGTCCCGGCGAGGGTCAGATATTCCGGGCTAGCAAACATGCCGAAGGACACATCCGCAACTTTGCGTCCGATTAGCGAGTTCTGCTCCCCCGGGGAATTCCAGCGCAGCGCGATATCAGCTTCACGCTGGGCGAGGTTGTAGCTCTGAAAAGAAATCCCGATATCAATCAGAATATCGGGATGTTCAGTACGAAAGCGCTGCATCACGCCCGGCAACCAGGCCGTTCCGATCCCTTCCGTCGCCGACAGGAGTACAACGCCTGAGAGACTGTCTTCCAACGTTGCCGAAGACCGGTCAATCGCAGCCGCTTCATCCTGCATGCGGCGAATATGATCCAGTATGCTCTGCCCGAATACGGTCGGGATCAGCTGTCCATCCTTGCGTTTGATCAGCGGCGTCTTGAAATGATCTTCGAGCGCGCGAATTCGCCGTCCGACGGTCGGCTGGCTCATGCCGAGCGACTTACCCGCCGCCGTAAGCGATCCAGCCTCCGACACAGCCAGGAAAACGGGATAGTCAGACCAGTTCGTATTCATACAAATCCCTATAAACACGCATGAAATTGCGTCAAGTCATTCACGAATGAAAGTATTGTTACCGCGCCATGACACTTCTAGGTATGAATGGATGAGCCTACACATCTATATCGACGCCGAGGCCTGCCCGGTGCGCGAGGAGACCTATAAGGTCGCTCGTCGGCACGCTGTGCCCTTGAGGGTCGTCACCAACAGCTATTCGCACCCCTAGAGAAGTGCTGATCGCCTTCCAGCTGATTGCGGACGGATTTGATGCGACCAATGACTGGATCGCGGAACACGCCAATGCAGACGCGATTGTCATCACCTCGACATCCTGCTAGCTGAGTGGTGCCTTAAGGCGGGCGCGCCGGAGCTGACAATCCGCAATCGTGTTCGCTAATCAAGCCGCGCCAGCACAGGGTTCAGCAGCAAAGGTTGTCCCCGCCTGCCATGACTAGACCGTCATTGCCGCCGAGGCCGTAAATCACCTCAGCCGCATCGGAGAACCCTTGCGAGTCCGCCCCTTCCGTCAGGTTCGTTCCCGCAAGGCCCCTAGATGCCACAGGTGCAGCGGGAATAGTCACGGTTGAGTCGTCCCCGGCCAGGGACGCGGTTGTCACAATCGTCTGCCCGCCATTGAAACCGACAAATTTCACATCGGCCAGATTGATCCGGTCCGTGCCTTCCGTTCCGCCTGAAATGACAAGGAAATGGCCTCCGTTCGTTTCATCGACAGAAATTGTATAGCGGCTCTGGCTCAATGCCTGAATGACTCAGGCCGAGCGCGTGACCGACTTCATGGAGATAGATCTGGTAGCGGTAAGAGTTCAGCGCATAATTGGCCGAACCATCAGGATTGATGTTCCAATTGGCAGAGATAGTGACTGTGGCCGATATTATCGTGTCATTGGCGGCCGATATCCTCGAATCGGTAAAGGCCTGTCGGCCACCATTTTCACCATTGTCTTCGTTGAAGTTGATATCGGGATCGGCATCCGCTGCGGTCGCCGTGAATGTCAGCCCCGAGACTTCAGCCCAGGCGTCCATTGCCATGAGCGCGAGCGTTTTGGCCCCGTCGGACAAAGCGGAAATGTCGTAGGTCAGATCCGTCTTGTCCCACTTCGCTCCATTGTTGAACTGACTGGTCAGAAAGAAGGCGGCTTGATCCAGTGTGAAATCGGGACGATTATTGCCTTCCTCGGCATAGATTGTGTAATCACCCGCCACCGCCCAGCCGCTGGCACCAAGATAATATGTACCGGATTCGCTGGGCGTAAAGGTTATGAACGAGTTGCTGTTCTCTGCACTGTCCGTGTCCCCATCGATTTCAATATCGTCATTGCCCTCAATCTCACCCCATTCTAATTCAGCCCGGCAAAGTGACAAGCAGGGTCAGGACCGACCTGTGACAGACTTGCCAGACCCGGGCCTCCGCCTTATGCGCCCGCTCCATGACGACCGATATATTGCAGCTCCAATATCTGATCGAAACCGCCTGGGAGGACCGCACCGCTTTGTCGCCTGACACGCGAGGGGAGCGCCGCGAGGCGGTCGAGACTGCCATTGCGGGTCTGGATAACGGGACGTTTCGGGTTGCAGAAAAAACAGGTGACGACTGGATCGTCCATCAATGGCTGAAGAAAGCGGTGCTGCTTGGCTTCCGGCTCGAAGCCAACATCATTATGCCCGGCGGTCCGGCGAACGGGTCCTGGTTCGACAAAGTGCCGAGCAAATTCTCTGGCTGGACTGAGGCCGATTTCGCCAAGGCGAGAATCCGGGCGATCCCGCCCTGTGCCGTCCGCCGGGGGGCGCATATTGCGCCGGGTGCGGTGCTGATGCCGTCTTATGTCAATCTGGGCGCGCGCATCGGCGAAGGCACGATGATTGATACTTGGGCCAGTGTCGGATCCTGCGCCCAGGTCGGCCAGAACTGTCACATCAGCGCGGGTGCGGGGATCGGTGGCGTGCTGGAACCGCTGCAAGCCAATCCGACCATTATAGAAAATGGGTGTTTCATCGGCGCGCGGTCTGAAGTGGTCGAAGGCGTGATCATGCGCGAAGGCGCGGTCCTAGCTATGGGTGTGTTCATTTCTAGGAGCACCAAAATCTATAATCGCCAGACCGGTGAGATCAGCTTCGGCGAAGTGCCCCCATTTTCCGTCATTGTGCCCGGCGCGCTCCCGTCCAAAGACGGCTCTCACAGCCTCGCCTGTGCGGTCATCGTCAAAACCGTCGATGCGCGGACGCGAGAAAAAACGAGCGTGAACGAGTTACTGCGCGACTAGGCCTATTTCGCGGCCATTCCCGCCTTTACTTCATCGCGGGTGCCAGCCTGTCAAATCTAAAGCGCCCTCTGCCCGAAGCGCAGCAGAAGCGCCTCGAGCGGCGCTTCCAGCCACGCCTCAAAGGTTGGCTTATTCTCATCGAACCAGGCCTTCTTATTATTCTCCGAAAGCACTGCGAGAAAATCGAAAGAGGCATCTGTGAAACCAAGATCAGACATAATCAGACTCCGTAAGACGTTACGACTTCAAGCAACCATAGAGACGACTGCCTGTCTAGCTGTCAGCTCGCGCCCCGGCTCGCCCAGGCCACTCTTCCGCACTAATTCGAATCACCAGCACGGCGGTGTTAAGCACACCAAAAATAAGCCGAGACCTGCCACGGGTCGAGCACGAGATTGGGGCGACAAGAATTTCAGCGATCACCAGCGGATAGTTGGGATGAGGAATCAGAGCGAATGGGCCCTTTGTGACTTTCGCCTCGCCGATCAGGACAATGATTCGGGTGGTCCAGCGCCTGCCCAGCGTTCCAAGAATATAGACACGAGCAATCTGCACTACGGCATAAATGCCGAGCCAGACCATGCTGAGAATCCAGAGCGTGTGAACCGCAACGGCAAACGGATAGTGGTCAGGCTCAGGTCCTATTGATTTCAGGGATTCCCTTTTGTTTTGATTTTTGATTCCCCTTACAGTGGCGGTGTTTCCTGAACAAAGTGATGTTCCGGGATTTGCGTCAGCGTGTCATTGACAATGTCGCGCAAGGCCGAGCCGTTTCGTTGCCAGCCACTCGGAGAAACCCCGCGTGACAGATCGACCTCGAACGTCACCTCGATCTGTCCGGCAGGTACGGTCCCCGACTCTATCCTGATCTCTGTCTCGGTCATGCCCTTGTCCCGGGTCCGGTCCGTCGGTTAGAAACCCTCCATATAAGCGGTGACAATCTCCATCTCCGGCAGGATCATGGCGAGATCATTCTGCATCGCCGGATGGCTTCCGAGCCCGGGCCAGCACATCAGATTCCCCCACGGATCCTGAAGCGGGCCTGATGAGAATGGACCGAAAGAAAACGGGTCTGAAAGCTGTCCTTGCCCCTTAAAACTGGACCATCTTTTAGTTAGTAGTTTTGATGGGAAGGAAGATGGTTATGTCGATGCCTACTTCAAATTTTGTGACCACCCACGAGTCGCAGACGCTTGTGATGTTCTCCTCGTGAATTGCTATCCCTTCTGGGAAGAGCGCCCGCGAGAACATGCGCTCGTTTACATGAAAGACATGTATCATCAGGCTGTCAGGGCGGCGAAAGGTAAGAAAGTGATAATCGCGGAAACGGGATGGCCGACACGCGGAACACCATATGGGATGCAATACCTTCGCTTGAGAATGCGTTAAAATACTGTATCGAGACGTATGATTGGGCGCATAAGGATGGCATAGATATCATTTACTTTGCCGCATTTGACGAGGCCTGGAAAGTCGCTAAAGAGGGGGATGTGGGTGCTTATTGGGGGTTATGGGAAAGTGATGCGCGACCGAAATTTACTTAATCGTTTTACTGTCCTGAAACTTGCTTCTGTCTTCTGTCTTTTCTTTTCAGCGTGCACATCGATTGACTCCTTTGACAGTAAAGAGCCGGGTATGACGATCCATCCGTCTACTAACCTTGTTGCAGGTGAAGTTATGGCCATGGCCTATTCAGGGTTTCGTGAGGGCCAGCACCCTGACAGGGGCGCAGGTGCCGTCAACCCCAGCCGGGCAGAGATATTGGAAGACTTGCAAATATTAGATGCCCATGATTTTCATCTTATTCGCCTCTATGACTCAGGCGAAAACTCCCGGATGACGCTCGAGCTCATTCATGAGCACAATCTGCCAATCAAAGTGTTGCTGGGTATGTGGCTGGATGCGGAAATCAGTAACCATGAAGGCTGTCCTTGGTTGGACGAACCCATCCCGGATGAAAAATTGGTGGCAAACAAGCTTAAAAATGTTGCTGAAATCAATCGCGGCGTCGCTTTGGCCAATGAGTTTGGCGATATAGTTGTCGCCGTCAATGTCGGCAATGAAGCGCTCGTCTCTTGGAACGACCACATGGTGCCTCTGGATCAGGTCATTGACTATGTCCGAGACGTGAAAAGCCGGATTGCTCAGGACGTGACTGTCGCCGACAATTATGAGTGGTGGGCGCAGGAAGGGGCGCCTCTCGCGGCTGAAGTCGATTTCCTGGGTATTCACACCTATCCAGTTTGGGAAGGTCGAGGGATTGACGACGGTTTATCTTATACGCTTGAGAATATGCAAAGAATTTATGAGTCTTTTCCAGTCAAGCCTATCTCAATTCTAGAGGCAGGATGGGCTACGACGGCTTCCGAATTCGGTGAGCGGGCTGGAGAGGAACAACAACAACGTTATTTTTCTGAAATGCTGGACTGGGGTATTAAAACCAATACAACAATTTTCTTTTTTGAAGCGTTCGATGAGCCTTGGAAGGGAGATCCGAATAATCCGATGGGGGCTGAGAAACACTGGGGCGTCTTCTTTGTTGATCGAGCTCCAAAACTGGTCATGCAACCTTAAACCGCTTCCGGCACGAGCACTGAACTGGTCGAGAACAACACTGCTTAAACAATTCTCTTCTATGATATGCAGAGTTAAGAGGGTGGGATCATCTAGGTCTCCCGTGTCCTTGCTCCTTAGAACTGGACCATCTTTTACTTAGTAATTTTGGTGGGAAGGACAGTTGTTATGGCAAGGAAGAGATTTTCAGATGAGGACGTTATTCGGTTGCTGCGGCAGATTGAGGTTGAGTTAGCGTCTGGCGCAACAGTCGCAACGGCGTGCCGATCAGCTGGTGTGAGCGATGCCACTTATTATGGCTGGCGCAAGAAGTTTGGTGGGATGGAGCCATCCAAAGTCAAACAGATGAAGGTATTAGAGAAAGAGAAGCAGCGACTCCGTAAGGCTGTATCTGATCTGACGCTGGACAAGCTGATTTTCAGGGAGAGCCTTGATTATTTAAAGCCCCAATGAAAAGCAGGGAGCCTGACGGCCCCTTGGCTACGTCAGGCTGTTATTCATTGTCGGCAGAAGTTAAACACATCTGAACGCCGGACCTGTCAGGTCCTTGGCCTTTCGCGTAGTAGCTTCCGCTATCAATCGGCCAGGCGCTCAATCGGCCAGGATCGCTGGCCGGATCACCATGGCCAAGCTAAGCTTAAGCTACAACTTCCGCCGCCTCGTTTTCCATGAGCGACAACAGCCCATAGCCTGATTCTGTTCAAAATCTGGATCCCCCCGCTTATGCGGGCCAAAATCATGCCAAAATACGCCTGTGGACACGCATGCGTCACTCTATGAAGCCTGACCTGAGAGCCGACTATAAAATTCGCCTCTATACTGGCCCCCAAAACCCGTTCTTCGAGGTGTCCAAGTTTACAGAATGCAGGTCTCTCTCGCCAAATGCGGAGAGCTGCGCTAGGCTGATGCCGATATGCGCCGGGGCCTGATTGGGAGAAGCATAGCGTAACATTGATTAGGACGCCTTCACTATAGGTCGGAGGTGGCAAGGCTGAGCCGTTTCGTTGCCGACCACTCGGAGAAACCCCGCGTGACAGATCGACCCCGAACGTCACCTAGGTCTGTCCGGCAGGTACGGTCCCGGACTCTATCCTGATCTCTGTCTTGATCTCGGTCTCGGTCATGACTTTGTCCCGGGTTTGACCCGTGGTTAGAAACCCTCCATATAAGCGGTGACAATCTCCATCTCCGGCAGGATCATGGCGAGATCGTTCTGCATCGCCGGATGGTTTTCGAGCCCGGGCCAACACATCAGATCCCCCCACGGACCCGGAAGCGGGCCTGATGCGAGTGGACCGAAAGAAAGCGAGTCTGAAAGCGGAATGAGGATAGCATCCTCGTCTATATGAACTGGCTGATCCAGGCTCCTGACCCCGTTCGCCCATAAATCGTCCCATAGATCATTATCCCAGGGATCATTATTCCATAGATCATTATTCATGAGCGCCTCGTCCAGCCTCGTTCCGGACTCGGGATCAGTTCTGGTGTCAGTTCTGGGGTCAGCCACGGGATCGATCCCGGTTTCAGTCTTGGTGTCAATCTTGGCGTCAGTTTTGAACCGGGCGCTTTGCGACCCCGTAGCAGCGAGGGTGACCATCACCCCGTTCTCAATGCGCACTTCCGCATTGCCGTCCCTATAGACATTATAGGTGACGCCGTCCTCCGCCGCCGTCCCGCTCAGGGCGAAGTTACTGCCGCTCAGATCAACCCTGTCATCCGCATCCCCCAGCACGTCGAGGCTCGCCGCACCGCCCTCGCGCTCTTCCGTTACGTCAAACACGGCCAGCGCGTCCAGCACCAGGCTGTTGGCGCCTGTGCCGGACAGGTCAAACAGTTCGATACTGTCGACGCCGGCATGGCCCGCCCTGGTCAGGTCGAGCGCTAGGCCAGCCCCGTCCAGCACCAATGTGTCCACGCCCGTGCCGCCATCAATCGCTGCAAAGTCGAGCGCGGTGACACGGATCCTGTCATTGCCGGCCCCGCCGCGCACCACATCATTCGTGGCAATCGCTGTAAAACTGTCATTGCCGGCATTGCCGGTGAAATTATCCGCCGCCGCCGTGCCTGATGCTGTGACCGACGTCAGGCTTTCCGTCCCCGTTGCCCCGCCATAGACGATATAGGTCTCGCCAGCTGCAAGATCCGCCCCTCTGGCCCCGATGATCAGATCATCATAGCCATCGCCATTGATATCCCCCGCCGACGATACGGAGACGCCGGAATAGTCACCCGAGCCGATGCCGTTGAGGATGAAGCCGTTAGTCCCGTCTAGGGTCGACAGATCCAGCACGCCCCCTGTGCCCGGCGCGCTTGCCCCGCCATAGACCACATAGGTCTCGCCGGCATTAATGTCCCCATCCGGGTCAGCCTCAGAAGCGCCAATGATCAGATCATCATAGCCGTCGCCATTGACATCTCCCGCCGATGAGACGGAAGAACCGGACTGGTCATCCCCGTCGATCCCGGTCAAGGTGAAGCCGTTGGTGCCGTTCAGAGTGGAGAGATTGAATCTGCCCCCTGTGCCCGGCGCGCTTGCCCCGCCATAGATCACATAGGTCTCGCCCGAAAAGAACCCATTCGGGTCGGCATTCCGGGCCCCGATGATCAGATCATCATAGCCGTCGCCATTAACATCGCCCGCAGACGAGACGGACCAGCCGGACACGTCACCCGCGTCGATGCCATTGAGGATGAAGCCGTTGGTCCCGTCTAGGGTCGACAGATCCAGCACGCCCCCTGTGCCCGGCGCGCTTGCCCCGCCATAGACCACATAGGTCTCGCCCGAAAAGAACCCATTCGGGGCGGCCCAACGGGCCCCGATGATCAGATCATCATAGCCATCGCCATTGACATCCCCCGCAGACGAGACGGAATAGCCGGAATTGTCACCCGAGTCGATCCCGGTCAGGATGAAGCCATTCGTGCCGTTCAGTGCCCCGAGATCCAGCACGCCCCCCGTGCCCGGCGCGCTCGCCCCGCCATAGACCACATAGGTCTCACCGGCCCTACTGTCCCCATTCGGGTCGGCCCTGTTGGCCCCGATGATCAAATCATCATAACCATCGCCATTGACATCCCCCGCCGACGAGACGGAAATGCCGGAATTGTCACCCGCGTCGATGCCGTTGAGGATGAAGCCGTTGGTGCCGTCCAGCATGGAGAGATCCAGCACACCATTCATGCCCGGCGCGCTCGCCCCGCCATAGACGATATAGGTTTCGCCAGCTTGACTGTCCCTATTCGGATCGGCATAAATGGCCCCGATGATCAGATCATCATAACCATCGCCATTGACATCCCCCGCCGACGAGACGGAAATGCCGGAATTGTCACCCGCGTCGATGCCGGTGAGGGTAAAGCCGTTACTGCCGTCCAGCATGGAGAGATCCAGCACGCCATTCATGCCCGGCGCGCTCGCCCTACCATAGACGATATAGGTCTCGCCGGCATCCAAGTCCCGATTCGGGACGGCGTACCTGGCCCCGATGATCAGATCATCATAGCCGTCGCCATTAACATCCCCCGCCGACGAGACGGAAGCGCCGGACTGGTCACCCGCGTCAATCCCGGTCAGGGTAAAGCCATTCGTGCCGTCCAGGTTGAAGAGCTCATATTCATCCGTCACCGTGATAGCGACATTGTGGTCCGTGCGATTGAGGCCATCCGACGCGGTGACGGTGATGTCATAGACATTATCCCCGTCTGCGTCGCCCGGCATCTCGAAATCGGGTGCCGCTATAAAACTGACCTCGCCTGTATTGGCATTAATCGTGAACAGGGCCGCATCCGTCCCAGACAGGCTGTAAACCAGCGGATCGCCGTCCGCATCCGTCGCCGCCGCCTCATAGGCCGCGCTCTGACCCTCCGCTATGCTGACTGCGGCAGGCGAGGTGAAGACCGGTATATTGTCATTTTCATTCGTCACCCTGATGGCGACATTGTGGTTCCTACTATTGTCGCCATCCGACGCGGTGACGGTGATGTCATAGACATTATCCCCGTCCGCGTCGCCCGGCATCTCGAAATCGGGTGCCGCTATAAAACTGACCTCGCCTGTAGTGGCATCAATCGTGAACAGGGCCGCATCCGTCCCGGACAGGTTGTAGACCAGCGTATCGCCATCCGCGTCCGTCGCCGCCGCCTCATAGGCCGCGGTCTGGTTCTCCCGCGCGCTGACTGCGGCAGGCGAGATGAAGACCACCGGTGGTATTTGAACCTGCACCCCCGTCTCTACGCGCAGCTGCGCATTGCCGTCCCTATAGACATTATAGGTGACGCCGTCCTCCGCCGCCGTCCCGGTCAGGGCGAAGTTACTGCCGCTCAGATCAACCCTGTCATCCGCATCCCCCAGCACGTCGAGGCTCGCCGCCGCCCCGCCCTCGCGCTCTTCCGTGACGTCAAACACGGCCAGCGCGTCCAGCACCAGGCTGTTGGCGCCCGTGCCGGACAGGTCAAAGACTTCGACACTGTCCACGCCGGCATGGCCCGCCCCGGTCAGGTCGAGCGCCAAGCCAGCCCCGTCCAGCACCAATGTATCCTGGCCCGTGCCGCCATCAATCGCCGCAAAGTCAAGGGCGGTGACGCTGATCATGTCATTGCCGGCCCCGCCGCGCACCACATCATCCGTGGCAATCGCGGTAAAACTGTCATCGCCGGCATTGCCGGTGAAATTATCCGCCGCCGCCGTGCCTGATGCTGTGACCGGCGTCAGGCTTTCCGTCCCCGTCGCCCCGCCATAGAGGATATAGGTCTCGCCGGCATTACTGATCCCATTCGGGTCGGCGAGCCAGGCCCCGATGATCAGATCATCATAGCCGTCGCCATTGACATCCCCCGCCGACGAGACGGAACGGCCGGAATTGTCATCCGCGTCAATCCCGGTCAGGGTAAAGCCGTTACTGCCGTCCAGCGCCCCGAGATCCAGCACGCCCCCTGTGCCCGGCGCGCTCGCCCCGCCATAGACCACATAGGTCTCGCCGGCCGAACTGTTCCCATTCGGGTCGGCATCCTGGGCCCCGATGATCAGATCATCATAGCCGTCGCCATTAACATCCCCCGCCGATGATACGGAAATGCCGGAACGGTCATCCGCGTCGATCCCGGTGAGGATGAAGCCGTTGATGCCGTTCAGCGTGGAGAGATTGAATCTGCCCCCTGTGCCCGGGGCGCTCGCCCCGCCATAGACGATATAGGTCTCGCCAGCTGCAAGATCCGCCCCTCTGGCCCCGATGATCAGATCATCATAGCCATCGCCATTGACATCCCCCGCCGACGAGACGGAGACGCCGGAATAGTCACCCGAGCCGATGCCGTTGAGGATGAAGCCGTTAGTCCCGTCCAGACCCGACAGATCCAGCACGCCCCCTGTGCCCGGCGCGCTTGCCCCGCCATAGACCACATAGGTCTCGCCGGCCTGACTGTCCTCATTCGGGTCGGCCCCATAGGCCCCGATGATCAGATCATCATAGCCGTCACCATTGACATCCCCCGCCGACGAGACGGAACTACCGGAACGGTCACGCGCGTCAATCCCGGTGAGGATAAAGCCATTGCTGCCATCCAGATCAGAGAGATCCAGCACGCCCCCTGTGCCCGGCGCGCTCGCCCCGCCATAGACCAGATAGGTCTCGCCGGCATCCCTGTCCCCACCCGGTTCGGCTCCATCGGCTCCGATGATCAGATCATCATAGCCGTCGCCATTGACATCCCCCGCAGACGACACAGACCCACCGGACAGGTCACCCGCATCGATGCCGGTGAGGATAAAGCCATTGCTGCCGTCCAGATCGAACAGATCCAGCACGCCCCCTGTGCCCGGTGCGCTCGCCCCGCCATAGATGATATAGGTCTCGCCGGAATCACCCCCATTCGGGTCGGCCCTGTTGGCCCCGATGATCAGATCATCATAGCCGTCGCCATTGACATCACCCGCAGACGATACGGACCGACCGGATTGATCACTCCTGTCGATGCCGGTGAGGATAAAGCCGTTGGTGCCGTCCAGCATGGAGAGATCCAGCACGCCCTCTGTGCCCGGCGCGCTCGCCCCGCCATAGACCACATAGGTCTCACCGGCTTGACTGTCCCCATTCGGGTCGGCATTCCGGGCCCCGATGATCAGATCATCATAGCCATCGCCATTCACATCCCCCGCCGACGAGACGGAAGCGCCGGACTGGTCACCCGCGTCGATCCCGGTCAGGGTGAAGCCGTTGGTTCCGTCCAGGCGGGAGAGGTTGATCGGATCATTTTCTTCATCTGTCACCGTGATGGCGACATTGTGGTCCGTTCGATTAGTGCCATCCGACGCGGTGACGGTGATGTCATAGACATTATCTCCGTCCGCGTCGCCCGGCATCTCGAAATCGGGTGCCGCTATAAAACTGACATCGCCCCTATTGGCATCAATTGTGAACAGGGCCGCATCCGTCCCGGACAGGCTGTAGACCAGCGGATCGCCGTCCGCGTCCGTAGCCACCGCCATATAGGCCGCAACCCGGTTCTCCTGTGCGCTGACTGCGGCGGGCGAGGTGAAGACCGGGGCATTGTCATTTTCATTCGTCACCCTGATGGCGACATTGTGGTTCCTACTATTGTCGCCATCCGACGCGGTGACGGTGATGTCATAGACATTATCCCCGTCCGCGTCGCCCGGCATCTCGAAATCGGGGGCCGCTATAAAACTGACCTCGCCTGTAGTGGCATTAATCGTGAACAGGGCCGCATCCGTCCCGGACAGGCTGTAGCTCAGCGGATCGCCATCCGCGTCCGTCGCCGCCGCCTCATAGGCCGCAACCTGGTTCTCCGCTACGCTGGCCGTGGCGGGCGAGGAGAAGATCGGTACCGTGACCACCTGCACCCCCGTCTCTACGCGCAGCTGCGCATTGCCGTCCCTATAGATATTATAGGTGACGCCGTCCTCCGCCGCCGTCCCGGTCAGGGCGAAGTTACTGCCGCTCAGCTCAACCCTGTCATCCGCATCACCCAGCACGTCGAGGCTCGCCGCACCGCCCTCGCGCTCTTCCGTGACGTCAAACACGGCGAGCGCGTCCAGTACCAGGCTGTTGGTACCCGTGCCGGACAGGTCAAAGACTTCGACACTGTCCACGCCGGCATGGCCCGCGCCCGTCAGGTCGAGCGATAGGCCAGCCCCGTCCAGCACCAATGTGTCCTGGCCCGTGCCGCCATCAATCGCCGCAAAGTCAAGGGTGGTGATGCTGATAGTGTCATCGCCCGCCCCGCCGCGCACCACATCATTCGTGGCAATCGCGGTAAAACTGTCCGCGCTGGCATTGCCGGTGAAATTATCTGCCGCTGCCGTGCCTGATGCTGTGACCGGCGTCAGGCTTTCCGTCCCCGTCGCCCCGCCATAGATGAGATAGGTCTCGCCTGCATTTGCATTACTGTCCCCATTCGGGTCGGCCATATGGGCCCCGATGATCAGATCATCATAGCCATCGCCATTGATATCCCCCGCCGACGAGACGGAAGAGCCGGAATAGTCAAACCTGTCGATCCCGGCGAGGATGAAGCCGTTGGTCCCCAGTATAGAGAGATCCAGCACACCGTCTGTGCCCGGTGCGCTGGCCCCGCCATAGACGATATAGGTCTCACCGGCATCCCTGTCCCCATTCGGGTCGGCGAACCTGGCCCCGATGATCAGATCATCATAGCCATCGCCATTGACATCCCCCGCAGACGAGACGGAAAAGCCGGAATTGTCACCCGCGTCGATCCCGGTGACGGTAAAGCCGTTCGTCCCGTCCAGATCGGACAGATCCAGCACGCCCCCTGTGCCCGGCGCGCTCGCCCCGCCATAGACGATATAGGTTTCGCCGGCCCCACTGTCTCCATTCGGGTCGGCCCAACGGGCCCCGATGATCAGATCATCATAGCCATCGCCATTGACATCCCCCGCCGACGATACGGAGACGCCGGAATAGTCACCCGAGCCAATGCCGTTGAGGATGAAGCCGTTCGTCCCGTCCAGATCGGACAGATCCAGCACGCCCCCTGTGCCCGGCGCGCTCGCCCCGCCATAGATGACATAGGTCTCGCCGGCATCATCGTTCCCATTCGGGGCGGCGAACCTGGCCCCGATGATCAGATCATCATCGCCATCGCCATTGACATCACCCGCCGATGAGACGGACCAACCGGAATTGTCAAGCGCGTCGATCCCGGTCAGGATGAAGCCATTCGTGCCGTTCAGTGCCCCGAGATCCAGCACGCCCCCTATGCCCGGCGCGCTTGCCCCGCCATAGAGGATATAGGTCTCGCCGGCCTGACTGTCCACATTCGGGTCGGCCCCAAGGGCCCCGATGATCAGATCATCATAGCCGTCGCCATTAACATCCCCCGCCGACGAGACGGACCGACCGGACCGGTCATTCGCGTCAATCCCGGTCAGGATAAAGCCATTCGTGCCGTCCAGCGCCCCGAGATCCAGCACGCCCTCTGTGCCCGGTGCGCTCGCCCCGCCATAGACCACATAGGTCTCGCCAGCCCCACTGGCCCCATTCGGGTCGGCCCTGTTGGCCCCGATGATCAGATCATCATAGCCGTCACCATTGACATCCCCCGCCGACGAGACGGAAGCGCCGGAATAGTCATAAGCGTCGATCCCAGTGAGGATGAAGCCGTTCGTCCCGTCCAGACCCGACAGATCCAGAACGCCGTCCCTGCCCGGCGCGCTCGCCCCGCCATAGACGAGATAGGTCTCGCCGGCCCTATTGTTCCCACCCGGGTCGGCTCCATCGGCGCCGATGATCAGATCATCATAGCCATCGCCATTGACATCCCCCGCCGACGAGACGGAAACGCCGGATTGGTCACCCGCGTCGATCCCGGTCAGGGTAAAGCCGTTGGTCCCGTCCAGGCTGGAGAGGTTGATCGGTTCATTTTCATCCGTCACCGTGATAGTGACATTGTGGTCCGTGCGATCGGTTCCGTCAAACGCGGTGACGGTGATGTCATAGACATTATCCCCGTCCGCGTCGCCTGGATCCTCGAAGTCGGGTGCTACCCTGAAGCGGACCTCGCCTGTAGTGGACCCAATCCTGAACAGGGCCGCATCCGTCCCGGACAGGCTATAGACCAGCGGATCGCCATCCGCGTCCGTCGCCGCCGCCTCATAGGCTGCGGTCTGGTTCTCCTGCGCGTTGGCCGTGGCGGGTGAGGTGAAGACCGGTATATTCTCATTTTCATTCGTCACCGTGATAGCGACATTGTGGTCCGTGCGATTGGTGCCGTCCGACGCGGTGACGGTGATGTCATAGACATTATCCCCGTCCGTGTCGCCCGGCGCTTCAAAGTCGGGCGCCGCTATGAAACTGACCTCGCCTATATTGGCATCAATCGTGAACAGGGCCGCATCCGTCCCGGACAGGCTATAGACCAGCGGATCGCCTTCATCATCCGCCGCCGCCGCTCTATAGGCTGCGGTCTGGTTCTCCGCTACGCTGACTACGAAGGGCGAGGTGAAGACCGGTATATTGTAATCCGTCACCGTGATAGCGACATTGTGGTCCGTGCGATTAGTGCCGTCCGACGCGGTGACGGTGATGTCATAGACATTATCCCGATCATCATCGCCCGGTGCCTCAAAGTCGGGCGCCGCCATAAAACTGACCTCGCCTGTATCGGCATTAATCGTGAATAGGGCCGCATCCGTCCCGGACAGGCTATAGACCAGCGGATCGCCGTCCGCGTCCGTCGCCGCCGCCTCATAGGCCGCAACCTGGTTCTCTCGCACGCTGACTGCGGCGGGCGAGGTGAAGACCGGTATATTGTCATTTTCATTCGTCACCCTGATGGCGACATTGTGGTTCGTGCTATTGGTGCCATCGGACGCGGTGACGGTGATGTCATAGACATTATCCCCGTCCGCGTCGCCCGGCATCTCGAAATCGGGCGCCACTATGAAACTGACCTCGCCTGTATTGGCATCAATCGTGAACAGGGCCGCATCCGTCCCGGACAGGCTATAGACCAGCGGATCGCCTTCATCATCCGTCGCCGCCGCCTCATAGGCCGCGGTCTGGTTCTCCCGTGCGCTGACTGCGGCGGGCGAGGTGATGCCCGGTACCGTGACCACCTGCACCCCCGTCTCTACGCGCAGCTGCGCATTGCCGTCCCTATAGATATTATAGGTGACGCCGTCCTCCGCCGCCGTCCCGGTCAGGGCGAATGAACTGCCGCTCAAATCAACCCTGTCATCCGCATCCCCCAGCACGTCGAGGCTCGCCGCACCGCCCTCGCGTTCTTCCGTTACGTCAAACACGGCCAGCGCGTCCAGCACCAGGCTGTTGGCCCCTGTGCCGGACAGGTCAAAGATTTCGACACTGTCCACGCTGGCATGGCCCGCGCCCGTCAGGTCGAGCGACAGGCCGGCCCCGTCCAGCACCAATGTGTCCACGCCCGTGCCGCCATCAATCGCCGCAAAGTCAAGCGCGGTAACGCTGATCATGTCATTGCCGGCCCCGCCGCGCACCACATCATTCGTGGCAATCGCGGTAAAACTGTCATCGCCGGCATTGCCGGTGAAATTATCCGCCGCCGCCGTGCCTGACGCTGTGACCGGCGTCAGGCTTTCCGTCCCCGTCGCCCCGCCATAGATCACATAGGTCTCGCCGGCATTACTGTCGCCATTCGGGTTGGCCCTGTTGGCCCCGATGATCAGATCATCATAGCCGTCGCCATTGACATCCCCCGCAGACGAGACGGAACTGCCGGAACGGTCACGCGCGTCGATCCCGGCGAGGATGAAGCCGTTCGTGCCGTCCAGCGCCCCGAGATTCAGCTCGCCATCCTCGCCCGGCGCGCTTGCCCCGCCATAGACCACATAGGTCTCGCCGGCTTCACTGTCCCCATTCGGGTCGGCAAAACGGGCCCCGATAATCAGATCATCATAACCGTCGCCATTGACATCTCCCGCCGAGGAGACGGAACGACCGGACTCGTCAAGCGCGTCGATCCCGGTGAGGGTAAAGCCGTTGGACCCGTCCAGCGCCTCAAGATTCAGCACGCCCCCTGTGCCCGGCGCGCTGGCCCCACCATAGACGATATGGGTCTCGCCGGCCCTGCGGTCCCCATTCGGGAAGGCATAAGGGGCCCCGATGATCAGATCATCATAGCCGTCGCCATTGACATCCCCCGCCGACGATACGGACTGACCGGAATGGTCAAACGGGCTGAACCCGTTGAGGATGAAGCCGTTCGTGCCGTCCAGCGCCCCGAGATCCAGCACGCCCTCCTCGCCCGGCGCGTTCGCCCCGCCATAGACGACATAGGTCTCGCCGGCGTTTCTTCTGCCCCCAATCAGGTCGGCGTCCCGGGCCCCGATGATCAGATCATCATAGCCGTCGCCATTGACATCCCCCGCAGACGAGACGGAACGACCGGAACGGTCACCCCCGTCAATCCCGGTCAGGATGAAGCCGTTCGTGCCGTCCAGCATGGAGAGATCCAGCACGCCATTCGTGCCCGGCGCGCTCGCCCCGCCATAGACAATATAGGTCTCGCCGGCTTCAATGTCTCCATTCGGGTCGGCCCAATAGGCCCCGATGATCAGATCATCATAGCCGTCGCCATTGACATCCCCCGCCGACGAGACGGACACGCCGGAACGGTCAAACCTGTCAATCCCGGTCAGGGTAAAGCCGTTGGTCCCGTCCAGACCTGACAGATCGAGAACGCCCTCCGTGCCCGGCGCGCTCGCCCCGCCATAGACGATATAGGTCTCGCCAGCCTGAAAGTTCCCATTCGGGATGGCGTACCTGGCCCCGATGATCAGATCATCATAACCGTCACCATTGACATCCCCCGCCGACGAGACGGAAGCGCCGGAATAGTCATAGCCGTCGATCCCGGTCAGGGTAAAGCCATTCGTGCCGTCCAGCGCTCCGAGATCCAGCACGCCCCCTGTCCCCGGCGCGCTCGCCCCGCCATAGACGACATATGTCTCGCCAGCCCTATTGTACCTATTGTCCCCATTCGGGTCGGCTCTCCAGGCCCCGATGATCAGATCATCATAGCCGTCGCCATTAACATCCCCCGCCGAAGAGACGGAAGCGCCGGATTGGTCACCCGCGTCGATCCCGGTCAGGGTAAAGCCGTTGGTCCCGTCCAGGCGGGAGAGGTTGACCGGATCATTTTCTTCATCTGTCACCGTGATGGCGACATTGTGGTCCGTGCGATTAGTGCCGTCCGACGCGGTGACGGTGATGTCATAGACATTATCCCCGTCCGCGTCGTCTGGATCCTCGAAGTCGGGTGCTACCCTGAAGCGGACCTCGCCTGTAGTGGACCCAATCCTGAACAGGGCTGCATCCGTCCCGGACAGGCGGTAGACCAGCGGATCGCCGTCCGCATCCGTCGCCGCCGCCTCATAGGCCGTCATCCGGTTCTCCTGTGCGCTGACTGCGGCGGGCGAGGTGAAGACCGGTATATTGTCATTTTCATTCGTCACCCTGATGGCGACATTGTGGTTCCTACTATTGGTGCCATCGGACGCGGTGACGGTGATGTCATAGACATTATCCCCACCATCATCGCTCGGCGCTTCAAAGTCGGGTGCCGCTATGAAACTGACCTCGCCTGTATTGGCATTAATCATGAACAGGGCCGCATCCGTCCCGGACAGGCTATAGACCAGAGTGTCGCCATCCGCATCCGTCGCCGCCGCCTCATAGGCTGCGGTCTGGTTCTCCCGCACGCTGACTGCGGCGGGCGAGGTGAAGCCCGGTATCGTGACCACCTGCACCCCCGTCTCTATGCGCAGCTGCGCATTGCCGTCCCTATAGATATTATAGGTGACGCCGTCCTCCGCCGCCGTCCCGGTCAGGGCGAAGTTACTGCCGCTCAGCTCAACCCTGTCATCCGCATCCCCCAGCACGTCGAGGCTCGCCGCCCCGCCCTCGCGCTCCTCCGTGACGTCAAACACGGCGAGCGCGTCCAGCACCAGGCTGTTGGCCCCCGTGCCGGACAGGTCAAACAGTTCGACACTGTCCACGCCGGCATGGCCCGCCCCGGTCAGGTCGAGCGCCAGGCCAGCCCCGTCCAGCACCAATGTGTCAGCGCCCGTGCCGCCATCAATCGCCGCAAAGTCAAGGGAGGTGACGCGGATAGTGTCATTGCCCGCCCCGCCGCGCACTACATCATCCGTGGCAATCGCGGTAAAACTGTCATCGCCGGCATTGCCGGTGAAATTATCCGCCGCCGCCGTGCCCTGCGCCGTGACCGGGACGAGGCTTTCCGTCCCCGTCGCTCCGCCATAGACAATATAGGTCTCGCCGGCCTGACTGTCCCCATTCGGGTCGGCCCCAGAGGCCCCAATGATCAGATCATCATAGCCGTCGCCATTGACATCCCCCGCAGATGAGACAGAAGTGCCGGAACGGTCACCCGCGTCGATCCCGGTCAGGATAAAACCGTTGGTCCCGTCCAGCGCCGACAGATCCAGCATGCCCCCTGTGCCCGGTGCGCTTGCCCCGCCATAGACGAGATAGGTCTCGCCAGCCTCGCTGTCCCCATTCGGGGCGGCCCTAAAGGCCCCGATGATCAAATCATCATAGCCATCGCCATTAATATCCCCCGCAGACGAGACGGAGAAGCCGGAATTGTCACCCGCGTCGATCCCGGTGAGGGTAAAGCCGTTGGTGCCGTTCAGCGTGGAGAGATTGAATCTGCCCCCTGTGCCCGGGGCGCTCGCCCCGCCATAGACGAGATAGGTCTCGCCCGAGCTGTTCCCATTCGGGCCGGCAAAATGAGCACCGATGATCAGATCATCATAGCCGTCGCCATTAACATCCCCCGCCGAGGAGACAGAAATGCCGGAACTGTCACCCGCGTCGATCCCGGTCAGGATGAAGCCGTTGGTCCCATTCAGGCTGGACAGATCTAGCACACCACCCGGCGCGCTTGCCCCGCCATAGACGATATAGGTCTCGCCGGCATTATCGTTCCCATTCGGGTCGGCCCTAAAGGCCCCGATGATCAGATCATCATAGCCATCGCCATTGACATCCCCCGCAGACGAGACGGAGATGCCGGAATTGTCACGCGCGGCAATTCCGGTCAGGGTAAAGCCGTTCGTGCCGTTCAGCGCTCCGAGATCCAGAACGCCATCCTCGCCCGGCGCGCTTGCCCCGCCATAGACAATATAGGTCTCGCCGGCATAATTGTCCCCATTCGGGTCGGCCGAAGGGGCCCCGATGATCAGATCATCATAGCCGTCGCCATTGACATCCCCCGCCGATGAGACGGAATAGCCGGACTGGTCAAGAAAATCGATCCCGGTCAGGATAAAGCCGTTGGTCCCGTCCAGACCCGACAGAGCCAGCACGCCCTCTGTGCCCGGCGCGCTTGCCCCGCCATAGACAATATAGGTCTCGCCCGAACCGCCGGCCCTCCAGGCCCCGATGATCAGATCATCATAACCATCGCCATTGACATCCCCCGCCGACGATACGGAACGACCGGAAATGTCAGCCCCTTCGATCCCGGTCAGGGTAAAGCCGTTAGTCCCGTCCAGCGCTGACAGATCCAGCATTCCCTCCATGCCCGGCGCGCTCACCCCGCCATAGACAATATAGGTCTCACCCGAAAAGCGCCCATTCGGGTCGGCAAAAGGGGCCCCGATGATCAGATCATCATAGCCGTCGCCATTGACATCCCCCGCCGATGAGACGGAAAAGCCGGACTGGTCATTCGCGTCGATTCCAGTCAGGGTAAAGCCGTTAATTCCGTCTAGGCTGGAAGGGGCGCGTTCGCTCCGGTCGATCGTGCCGTCATTATTGTCGTCAAAGTCGGTCTGGATCAGATTGCCGTTCGCATCATATGTGTATGTCTCGTTCCGGTCGGTCGTGCCGTCCGCATCGTCGTCGAAGTCGGTCTGGCTCACCCTGCCATTCACATTATATGTGTAGGTCTCGTTCCGGTCGGTTGTGCCGTCATTATTGTCGTCGAAACCGGTCTGGCTCACCCTGCCATTCGCATTATATGTGTAGGTCTCGCTCCGGTCGATCGTGCCGTCCGCGTCGCCGTCGAAATTGGTCCGGGTCCGCCTGCCGTCGCTATCAAACGTGTAGTGATGGATCCGGTCGATCGTGCCGTCACCATCACCGTCGAAATCGACCCGCGCCCAGCGACCATCCGCATTCAGATGGACCGTTCGGTCGATAGTCCCGTCATCGTCTAGGTCAAAGTCCCTGCGGGTCACGCGCCGGGTGCCGCCGTCATCAAACGCATAGTGAGTGATCCGGTCGATGAAGCCGTCATCGTCCAAATCCTGTTCCAGCCGCTGCCAGCGGCCCTCCGCATTCAGATGGACCGTCCGGTCGATAATGCCGTCATCGTCCCGGTCGAAATCCCTGCGGGTCACGCGCCGGGTGCCGCCGTCATCAAATGCGTAGTGAGTGATCCGGTCGATAAAGCCGTCATCGTCCAAATCCTGTTCCAACCGCTCCCAGCGGCCCTCCGCATTCAGATGCACCGTCCGGTCGATAATGCCGTCATCATCCCGGTCGAAATCCCTGCGGGTCACGCGCCGAGTGCCGCCGTCATCAAACGCGAAGTGAGTGATCCGGTCGATCGTGCCGTCATCGTCCAAATCCTGTTCCACTCGCGCCCAGCGACCATCCGCATTGCGGTAGACCCTCCGGTCGATAATGCCGTCACCATCGTCGTCAAACTCAATCGGGTCGGCCAGGGACTCGGTTGTCACAATCGTCTGCCCGCCATTGAAACCGACAAATTCCACATCGGCCAGATTGATCCGGTCCGTGCCTTCCGTTCCGCCGGAAATGACAAGGAATCGACCCTCATTCGTTTCATCGACAGAAATCATATAGCGGCTCTGGCTTAATGCCAGGATGACCATATCATTGCCCGCACCGCCCACATAAGTGTCGTTGCCGCCATTGCCGGTAAAAACATTGTCCGAATCATTGCCGATGAAACTGTCATCACCGGAGCCGCCAATCGCGTTTTCAATCACAGTGCCCACGGCGATTGTGATATTGTTGATCAGCGGGTCTTCCGGGTCGCCCGTATTGATATTGTCGCCGATCGAGGAAAAAGAGCCTTCGACCAGGCTGATCACCTGATTGGCCGAATAGGATGAGAAATCGAGCGTATCAGTGCCGCCAGAATCATAGATGGCGAGTGATGGCGGGCGGATCCCCTGATTAAAGAAGGTTCCCTCGAAATCCAACACGCCGGTTTCCGTCGAATTGAACCCGTAAACATTATCACCGGAGCGGGTCTGCCCATTGGCCCCATAGAAATTCTGGATTGCGATAATGTCGACAAGCTGAGGCGTCAGAACAAGCCGCGGCGTCCCAGTGCCTGCTTCGCCCTGATCACGATAGCTCATGAGCGTGTAATTCCAGGCATCCTGATTATAGACATGGTGGCTCACGCCCGCTTCATCGACACGCGGACCATTATAGAGGCCTGAATGACCCAGGCCGAGCGCGTGACCGACTTCATGGAGGTAGGTTTGGTAGCGTCTGGAGTTCAGCGCATAATCGGCCGAACCATCAGAATTGGTGTCCCAATTGGCAGAGACAGTGACTGTGGCCGATATTATCGTGTCATTGGCGGTCGATATCGTCGAACGGGTAAAGGCTTGCCGGCCACCATTTGCACGCGTGTCTTCGTTAAAGTCGATATCGGGATCGGCCCCCGATGCGGCCGCCGTGAAGGTCAGCCCCGAGACCTCAGCCCAGGCGTCCATAGCCATGAGTGCGAGCGTTTTGGCCCCGTCGGACAGAGCGGAAATATCGTAGGTCAGATCCGTCTTGTCCCACTTCGCTTCAATGTTGAACTGACTGGTCAGAAAGAAGGCGGCTTGATCCAGCGTGAAATCGGGGCGATTATTGCCTTCCTCGGCATAGATTGTGTAATCACCCGTCGCCGTAGCCACCCAGCCACTGGCACCAAGATAATATGTGCCGGATTCGCCGGGCGTAAAGGTTAGGAACGAGTTGCTGTTTATCCTAGCCCCATTGATTTCAACATCGTCATTGCGGTCAATTTCAGTGCCCGCAGAATCATAGAGGATCAACAGCGGGTCTTGATGCGGATTGTCCCCATCCCGCAACATGATGAACGTATATTGCACGCCCGCCTGAAGTTCGACGGCATACCAGTCCTCATCCGTTCCGGACCCGCGCGTGCCCGACGCCGAGCCGCCAATCGTGATGGTGCCTGTCGTGCTTGTATCAGCCGGCAGATCGCTATCGGCCGGCTCATTGGCTGTACCGAATATGGCTTCGGCGAACGCCTCGGCCGTTTCCTGAAGGCTATTGGCAAATATGTCCGCGTCGACATCTCCCAGTGCGGAAATGGAACCGATCAGAGTGTTGAAGTTAGAGATGTTCAGGCCAGAATCGAGCAGTTGCTGAATCTGATCGCTCAGCTTCATGATCTGCGTTTTCGCATTCATCCCGTGGTCGTGCCCGCAACAGGCACAGCCATTGGACTGCGCTTCGAAGATATGTCCATTATCGACCATGGCTGTGAACAATGCTTGCGCAAAAATTATCGCCGGGTTGGATTGAAACAGGGCAGCCATGGCCCCCATGGCCCCCATATCCGGCGCAGACGATGCGGAGTCGAGAATTGGGGCATCTGCCGAGAATACCGGATTTATCAGCGTTGAACCGCTAAAGGATAGGGGCTGCAATGTCTCTGAAAAGCCTTTGAGCGAATTTGGTTGCAGATCATATTGCAGGCCGTACAGATGTAATGCTGATGCCAAAGAAGAAGAATCGTAAGGCTTGAACATATAAACTACCCTCATCGCGCTGGACTTAATGGCTAGCTCGTAGACAAGAATCAATCATTTAAGCCAGATTTCGATAACGGCGATGAGTATGGCTGGGAATATGTGCATGTCTGCATTGACGACCATTCGCGCCTCTCCTTCAGCCAGATCCATGCCGATGAAAAAGCGCTCAGTGCTAGTGTTCACCTCAGGGTCGCAGTCGCCTTATACAAACCTGATACAAGCGGCTCGGTGTGAAAGTGACCCGTGCCATAACCAATAATGGCAGCTGCTATATCTCGAAAGCCTTTGCCGCTGCTTGCCGCAACCTTGGCCTGAAACATATCCGCACACGGCCCTATACGCCTAGGACCAATGGCAAGACTGAGCGCTTCATCGCGCTTCATCCCGACCGCCCTGCCAGACCATCCTGCGCGAATGGGCCTATGCTCGCAGCCAAGCCGCATCGAACGAGCGCACTCAAGCCTTGTCAGGATGGAGCCACATATATAACGAGCATCGACCGCACGGGGGAGTAAGGGATAAAACACCTATCAGCAGATTGAAATTGGATCAGAACAACCTATTGAGGCACCACCACTAGAGCGCGCGTTGCGTCCGACGCTTCTGCCGAACCGTGCGGCGAGCCAGAAGGCGGACCGTAGCCACATCGCCACCGACCTTAGTTTGCGTGCGCAAGCGGCTTGTATCGAATTGATAGGACATTTCATCTCTTCCGTTTTCTACTGAGCCGCCCTCATCGACGGCCCAAATTTTTTCAGTGACGTGTATGTAGGGAGACGAGTCGTTAACCTGAACCAACAGCTTGCCAACGGAGCTATGCAAAAATGGGTAGAACCTCGCGACTTTGTTAGCCTTCGACTAGGATTTAAGGATTTGAGCTTGACAATCGGATCGATCCGGGTTCCGCTTTACTGGACCTGCTGATTTACTGGACCTGCTGATTTACTGGACCTGCTGATTTACTGGACCTGCTGATTTACTGGACCTGCTGATTTACTGGACCTGCTGATTTACTGGACCTGCTGATTTACTGGACCTGCTGATTTACTGGACCTGCTGATTTACTGGACCTGCTGATTTACTGGACCTGCTGATTTACTGGACCTGCTGATTTACTGGACCTGCTGATTTACTGGACCTGCTGATTTACTGGACCTGCTGATTTACTGGACCTGCTGATTTACTGGACCTGCTGATTTACTGGACCTGCTGATTTACTGGACCTGCTGATTTACTGGACCTGCTGATTTACTGGACCTGCTGATTTACTGGACCTGCTGATTTACTGGACCTGCTGATTTACTGGACCTGCTGATTTACTGGACCTGCTGATTTACTGGACCTGCTGATTTACTGGACCTGCTGATTTACTGGACCTGCTGATTTACTGGACCTGCTGATTTACTGGACCTGCTGATTTACTGGACCTGCTGATTTACTGGACCTGCTGATTTACTGGACCTGCTGATTTACTGGACCTGCTGATTTACTGGACCTGCTGATTTACTGGACCTGCTGATTTACTGGACCTGCTGATTTACTGGACCTGCTGATTTACTGGACCTGCTGATTTACTGGACCTGCTGATTTACTGGACCTGCTGATTTACTGGACCTGCTGATTTACTGGACCTGCTGATTTACTGGACCTGCTGATTTACTGGACCTGCTGATTTACTGGACCTGCTGATTTACTGGACCTGCTGATTTACTGGACCTGCTGATTTACTGGACCTGCTGATTTACTGGACCTGCTGATTTACTGGACCTGCTGATTTACTGGACCTGCTGATTTACTGGACCTGCTGATTTACTGGACCTGCTGATTTACTGGACCTGCTGATTTACTGGACCTGCTGATTTACTGGACCTGCTGATTTACTGGACCTGCTGATTTACTGGACCTGCTGATTTACTGGACCTGCTGATTTACTGGACCTGCTGATTTACTGGACCTGCTGATTTACTGGACCTGCTGATTTACTGGACCTGCTGATTTACTGGACCTGCTGATTTACTGGACCTGCTGATTTACTGGACCTGCTGATTTACTGGACCTGCTGATTTACTGGACCTGCTGATTTACTGGACCTGCTGATTTACTGGACCTGCTGATTTACTGGACCTGCTGATTTACTGGACCTGCTGATTTACTGGACCTGCTGATTTACTGGACCTGCTGATTTACTGGACCTGCTGATTTACTGGACCTGCTGATTTACTGGACCTGCTGATTTACTGGACCTGCTGATTTACTGGACCTGCTGATTTACTGGACCTGCTGATTTACTGGACCTGCTGATTTACTGGACCTGCTGATTTACTGGACCTGCTGATTTACTGGACCTGCTGATTTACTGGACCTGCTGATTTACTGGACCTGCTGATTTACTGGACCTGCTGATTTACTGGACCTGCTGATTTACTGGACCTGCTGATTTACTGGACCTGCTGATTTACTGGACCTGCTGATTTACTGGACCTGCTGATTTACTGGACCTGCTGATTTACTGGACCTGCTGATTTACTGGACCTGCTGATTTACTGGACCTGCTGATTTACTGGACCTGCTGATTTACTGGACCTGCTGATTTACTGGACCTGCTGATTTACTGGACCTGCTGATTTACTGGACCTGCTGATTTACTGGACCTGCTGATTTACTGGACCTGCTGATTTACTGGACCTGCTGATTTACTGGACCTGCTGATTTACTGGACCTGCTGATTTACTGGACCTGCTGATTTACTGGACCTGCTGATTTACTGGACCTGCTGATTTACTGGACCTGCTGATTTACTGGACCTGCTGATTTACTGGACCTGCTGATTTACTGGACCTGCTGATTTACTGGACCTGCTGATTTACTGGACCTGCTGATTTACTGGACCTGCTGATTTACTGGACCTGCTGATTTACTGGACCTGCTGATTTACTGGACCTGCTGATTTACTGGCTGATTTACCTGCTGATTTACTGGACCTGCTGATTTACTGGACCTGCTGATTTACTGGACCTGCTGATTTACTGGACCTGCTGATTTACTGGACCTGCTGATTTACTGGACCTGCTGATTTACTGGACCTGCTGATTTACTGGACCTGCTGATTTACTGGACCTGCTGATTTACTGGACCTGCTGATTTACTGGACCTGCTGATTTACTGGACCTGCTGATTTACTGGACCTGCTGATTTACTGGACCTGCTGATTTACTGGACCTGCTGATTTACTGGACCTGCTGATTTACTGGACCTGCTGATTTACTGGACCTGCTGATTTACTGGACCTGCTGATTTACTGGACCTGCTGATTTACTGGACCTGCTGATTTACTGGACCTGCTGATTTACTGGACCTGCTGATTTACTGGACCTGCTGATTTACTGGACCTGCTGATTTACTGGACCTGCTGATTTACTGGACCTGCTGATTTACTGGACCTGCTGATTTACTGGACCTGCTGATTTACTGGACCTGCTGATTTACTGGACCTGCTGATTTACTGGACCTGCTGATTTACTGGACCTGCTGATTTACTGGACCTGCTGATTTACTGGACCTGCTGATTTACTGGACCTGCTGATTTACTGGACCTGCTGATTTACTGGACCTGCTGATTTACTGGACCTGCTGATTTACTGGACCTGCTGATTTAC
The DNA here is from genome assembly GCA_965205225.1 of Litorimonas sp. Lineage (GTDB taxonomy): Bacteria > Pseudomonadota > Alphaproteobacteria > Caulobacterales > Maricaulaceae > Litorimonas. The sequence goes on along the minus strand of CBDBFZ010000003.1, from coordinate 1,280,351 downwards.
TGGACCTGCTGATTTACTGGACCTGCTGATTTACTGGACCTGCTGATTTACTGGACCTGCTGATTTACTGGACCTGCTGATTTACTGGACCTGCTGATTTACTGGACCTGCTGATTTACTGGACCTGCTGATTTACTGGACCTGCTGATTTACTGGACCTGCTGATTTACTGGACCTGCTGATTTACTGGACCTGCTGATTTACTGGACCTGCTGATTTACTGGACCTGCTGATTTACTGGACCTGCTGATTTACTGGACCTGCTGATTTACTGGACCTGCTGATTTACTGGACCTGCTGATTTACTGGACCTGCTGATTTACTGGACCTGCTGATTTACTGGACCTGCTGATTTACTGGACCTGCTGATTTACTGGACCTGCTGATTTACTGGACCTGCTGATTTTCAGGGCGTCGCTTTCCTTGGGTCCTAGAAGCGCCTAGACTAAGCACATGAGCAAAACAGCAATACAGACAATCCAGACTTTTGACGTCGTTGGCGGTCCGCAAATGGGCCGTGCCAATCTTCCTCTGCTTCGCGGGGAGCTGAACCGACTGGAGCTGGACGGATTTCTGATCCCGCACGAAGACGAATATAATAATGAATATTTGCCCGCTCATAATGAGCGGTTGATGTGGGCCACCGGCTTTACGGGCTCTGCAGGGGCGGCGATCGTCCTTATTGACCGCGCTGCCATGTTCACCGACGGTCGTTACACACTTCAGGTCCGCGCGCAGGTTGAGGGCGCTCTGTTCGATTATATCAGACTGGAAGATGGGATCGCAAACTGGCTCCGGGCGAATCTGCGCGAAGGCGAAAAGATCGGCTTTGACCCTAAACTTCATCCACCCAAGGTGATCGCCGCCATCCGTAAAGCTGTCACAGGCGCTGGCGCGGAGCTGATCTCGCTCGAGACCAATCCGATTGACACAGTCTGGGCCGATCGCCCGGCGGCCCCTAAAGGTGCTGTTATCATACACACTGACACATTGGCCGGTCAGAGCCACGCCGATAAACGCGCCGAAATCGCACGCGCCATCGCCCATGCCAAAGCCGACGCCGCCATGATTACGGCTCCAGCCTCAATTGCATGGCTACTGAACCTGCGCGGCTCTGATGTGCGTTGCACACCGCTCATGTTGGCCAACGCCGTCATCAATGCTGACGGCCATGTCAGCCTCTACACCGACCCGGATAAAATATCGGACACAGTCCGCGCTCATCTTGGCAATGAAGTCAGCGTGATTGATGACGCCAAGCTGGCCGAGGATATGTCCAACTGGTCCAGCAAGACCATCATGGTCGATCCGAACACGAGTTCAGCGTGGCACTCGCAACAGCTCAAACGCGCGGGGGCTGAGGTTCTTGCGCAACAGGATCCTATCGCGCTGCCTAAAGCGAAGAAGTCCGCGGCTGAGCTTCGCGGAACCGAGATCGCCCATCGCCGCGACGCGGTTCCGTTGATCCGTTTTCTGCACTGGCTCGATACGGATGCTCAGTCCGGCGAATTTGACGAAATCGACGCTGCTGTGAAACTGGAGACATTCCGTCATCAGACCGGTGTTTTGAGGGACTTGTCCTTCGAGACGATCTCTGCCGCTGGCGCGAATGGCGCGCACTGCCATTACCGCGTCAATATAGGGACCACCCTGCCCCTCGCTCCTGGCACGCTCTATTTGGTCGATAGCGGTGCACAATATGTCGATGGCACAACCGATGTGACGCGCACTGTGCCCATTGGAAATCCGACCGAGGAAATGCGCGAACGCTATACGCTGGTTCTACAAGGCCACATTGCGCTGGCCGTGATCCGCTTCCCAGAAGGGACGACCGGATCAAATCTCGACGCCATTGCCCGGCATCCGCTCTGGCAGGCGGGCCTGGATTATGATCACGGCACCGGCCACGGCGTTGGTGCTTTCCTCGGTGTTCATGAAGGGCCACAGCGGATCTCCAAAACACCCAACACAGTGGCTTTAGAACCTGGCATGATCGTGTCCAATGAACCCGGCTATTACAAAGAAGGCGAATACGGTATCCGGATCGAGAACCTGCAATATGTTACCGAGGCCGAGGCTATCCCCAGCGGCGAACGGCCCATGCTCGGGTTCCACACGCTCACGCTCGCACCGCTCCACCGCGATCTGATCGATATTGAAATGCTAACCCGCGCCGAACGGCAATATGTCGATGCCTATCACGCCCGCGTGCTCGAAGAGATCGGACCGGAACTGGACGGTGAGATCGCCGATTGGCTGAGTGAGGCCTGCGCGCCGCTTTAAAAATGTCATCCCGGCCAAGCGAACTGTAGAGCCGGGACCCATCTGAACAAAATGTCTGTTTAACTAACCGTTGATAGGTCCCGGATCGCCTTTGGCGTCCGGGATGACAGTCTATTATTCCACGCACTCAACGCCGCCCATATAGGGCACCAGCGTGGTTGGCACCGTGATGCTGCCGTCTTCGTTCTGGTAGTTTTCCAGCACAGCGACCAGGGTCCGGCCCACGGCCAAACCACTGCCATTCAACGTATGGACAAAGCGGTTATCCCTCTTCCCAGCCCGATAGCGCGCATTCATGCGCCGGGCCTGGAAGTCGCCGCAGTTGGAGATTGAGCTGATTTCACGGTAGGTCTGCTGGCTCGGAAGCCACACATCAATATCGTAAGTCTTGCGCGCGCCGAAGCCCAAATCACCCGTGCAGAGCTCGACGACGCGGTACGGCAATTCCAGTTTTTGCACTACAGCTTCCGCACAGCGCAGCATGTTCTTATGCTCATCGTCGCTGGTCTCCGGAGTCGAGATCGACACCAGCTCTACCTTGTTGAACTGATGCTGCCGGATCATGCCCTTTGTATCGCGCCCGGCAGAGCCGGCTTCACTCCGGAAACACGGCGTGTGGGCCGTCATGCGGCGCGGGAGAGTTTCGGAATCCAGAATACTGTCCTGAACCGTATTGGTCAGAGAGACTTCAGCAGTCGGAATGAGGTAATGCTCATTCGTACTATAAGAATCTTCTGCAAATTTTGGCAGTTGCCCGGTCCCGTAGAGTGCCTTCGGCCAAACCAGTAGCGGCGGAGACGTCTCCTCGAACCCCTCACCCGTCTGCATGTCCAGCATCATCGCAGCTAGCGCCCGTTCCATCCGGGACAAAGCACCGCGCAGGATCACGAATCGGCTTCCGCTCATCTTAGCGGCGGTTTCAAAATCCATCATCCCCAGCGCTTCGCCAAGATCGTCATGCGCTTTCGGCTCGAAATCAAAGCTGCGCGGATCACCCCATCTGGCGATCTCGACATTCTCCTCTTCGCTAGCCCCATCAGGCACATTGTCGGCCGGAATATTGGGCAGACTGGCGAGCAGATCGTTCAGGATGGCTTCTTCGCCTTCAAGCTGTGCACTGAGCGCTACGATAACATTCTTCACGCCGGCGACTTCCGTCTTAAGGCGCTCCGCCTCATCCTTGTTTCCCTGCGCCATGGCCGCACCGATCTGTTTGGAGGCTTTGTTGCGCGCCGCTACGACCTCCTGAACCATGGTTTTGGCCTTACGGATCAGAATGTCCTTTTCGAGGATGGTTGGCGTTTGCGGATCAAGATCGCGGCGCGCCCATGCGGCATCGAATGTATCGGGATTTTCGCGAATGGCTTTGAGGTCAAACATGGGTGAAACCGGACTGAGTTATGGGTGTTATAGGGCTGTTGGCGGTCGCCATAAGGGGACATGGCGCGTGGGTAAAGTGCAGCGTCATTCAGGGAGCCTTAACGCTATTTTCCCAAAGGCTTCCCAAATCATCAAGGAAAACACCATTATGTTACGCACAATGACTCTCGCCCTCTCGCTCCTTGCTTCATCAAGCTTCGCTTTTGCTCAAGACGTGACGGGTTGGGTTGGCGAAGCCTCACTGACCGCCAACCGAACGACCGGTAATACGGATACAACAAATGTCGGCGTCGGGCTGAAACTTGATAATGTTGGCGAGCAATGGCGGCATAAATTCGTGGCCAGCGCCGATTACGGCACGGTAAATAATGTTCGAAACCGAGAACGGTTCAATCTAGGCTATCAGATGGAACGCGACATTAGTGACCGCATCTTCGGGTTCGGCACGGCTGACTATTATTATGATGATTTCGGCGCGTTCACCGACGGCTACTTTGTCGGTGGTGGCCTCGGCTATACGATTTACGAGGGGAAACCGATCGGATGGAGCGTCACAACCGGCGTCGGTTATCGCTCGCAAACATCTGCGCTCGACATCATAAGTAATGAGTTCGCGGTAAACGCCGAGTCGGATTTCGATTGGAAGATCAACGAGCAAGTTTCCGCCTATAATGATTCCGGCGTCCTCTGGTCGGATTCAGACACCTATTTCTGGAGCGAAGCAGGCCTGACAGCAAACTTGATGGGCAATTTGGCAGCGCTTGCATCCTTCCGAATCGACCACCACTCAGACGTACCGTTCGGGACAGAGAAGACCGACACGATTACACGCTTCGGGATTGTCTACACAATCGACTGACGTCATGTAGGATCATGCTGACTCACCTGCTGCTAATGCGTCACGCCAAGTCCAGCTGGGCTGATGCCAATATGAAGGACCATGAACGCCCTCTCAATAAACGGGGGCGGCGCGCGGCCACGGCTATGGGTCACACGCTACATGCGCGCGGCTTTGCACCGCAGACCATTTGGGCCAGCGATTCCAAGCGGACGCGCGAAACGTCAATGCGTTTGATCCGCGCCATCCCAGGCGCGCAGCGTGTGGACTATTACAGCGAATTCTATCACGCCTCTCCTTCAGACGTTTTCAATGTCGCCCGCGCCCAGGGCGAACCCAATATTGAGCGCCTCATGTGGCTGGGTCACAATCCGGGTTGGGCAGATCTACATGGTCATTTCACGGGCCAGAATGTAGACTACCCCACCGGCGCCTGCACGGTACTGAAACGCACCAAGGAGGGAGATTGGTTGTCCACAGAGAATTGGACGCAGATCGACCTCATCCTGCCGCGAAACTTCGCAGCGTGATGGAAAAGCTGATTGCGATCTCGCGCTTCGCCGTCACTATGCTGCTTTATCCTCTCACCCTGGTCGCGCTGATCTGGATCGGATGGCCCGCCCGCCCGGTCTGATGGGCCCTGATTGTCCTGATCATTATCCTGCTTACCGACCGCACTTGGTTGTTCCTGGTCAGGCGGTTGATCGGATTGGCAACGGACATAAAAAGCGACCGCGGCAGTAACCGCCGGAGTGCTGAAGGGGATGTCCAATCACAAGGGGACGATTCTGGGCAGAGATCAGCATCAAGGAATCTTAGATTCTAACCGAACTTATTATACGGGCGACGAATCCGTTATGGATTGCCAACCCCGAAAAAACTTTGCCTATTTGAGCGACAAGAGCGTGTCTTCGTCGCGCAACACGTAAAGCAAGCCCATGGCAGCCGCGGCGGGGATTGCGGCTAGGAAGAGCTGATTGAAGTTTTCAAGTCCCGGAATGTAGAACGGCAGGGCAATAATGATCGCACCCGCATGCAGCAGAAATACAAGACCATAGCTGATCCGTTTCTTGAATCCGACTAGGAAAGCAAGCAGCAGAACCAGCCAGAACACGCCAATCGCGTAACCCACACCGGTCGAAAGACCGGGTAAATGGTAGTATTTCTTGGCAATATTATCGGCAGCTTCCGGCCGTGAAAAGCGCATCAGCTGCCAGGGTAACAGAAAGTAAACGATGGAAAGCCGCGTCAGAAGAAGCGGCAGGCGAAGCTTTGGCATAGTGACCTCCAGTTGAATTGCGAGGCTTCTAGCAGCTCATCCGCGGGTTGCGCGACAACTTGTCGTGAACCGGGCGTTATCCATGGCACTTGAGAACTGCCTCGAAATCGTCTGCAACCACACCTGCGGTGGCCTTCGCGGCCCCAACAACGCCTGGAATCCCAGCACCAGGATGAGTGCCAGCGCCGACGATATAGAGATTGTCCAGAACATCGTCGCGATTATGAGGTCGGAACCAGGCCGACTGGGTCAGGATAGGTTCAATCGAAAACGCGCTGCCATGATGTGTGTTCATCTCATCGCGAAACCCGAACGGGGTCAGCATCTTCTGAACCACCAGGTCACGGCGCAGGTTGGGAATGGAATGCTCTTCCAGATAGTCGAGGATCTTGTCGGCGTAGGCCTGCCCAAATTCGTCCCAGTCCACATCGGCATGACCCAAGTGCGGAACGGGTGACAGGACATAATAGGATGAGCAACCTTCCGGCGCCATGGACTGATCCGTCACGCAGGGCGCGTGGAGATAGAGCGAAAAATCATCCGGAACCTTCCGGCCTTTACCGAAGACCTCTGCAATGAGTTCCCGGTAGCGCTGCCCCAGAAGAATGATGTGATGTTTCATATCCGGATGCGTGGTCTGCAATCCGAAATAGAGCACAAAGAGCGACATGGAATAACTCTTCTTCTTAAGCTCTTTTCCATAACGCTTGCCACGATCATGACCTCGAAGAAGATGTGTGTAGGTATAGGCCACGTCTGCATTGGAGGCGACGAGGTCTGCATCCATGGACCAACCATCCGCAGCCTCTACGCCCGTGACGCGGTCCCCTTCGGTCCGGATATCCGTGATCTCAGTAGATAATTTAACTGTTCCACCTAACTCACTGAAAAAACGTACCATTCCAGATATCAATTCACCTGTTCCACCCTTGGCGAACCACACACCGCCCTGACGTTCAAGCGCATGGATGAGCGCATAGATGGAACTTGTCTTGAAAGGATTTCCGCCCACAAGTAGCGACTGGAAACTGAGCAGTTGGCGTACCCGCTCATTGCGCACGAATTTGCTCACCATCGCATAGACGCTTTTATCGGCGCGCAGCCGTATGAGTTGCGGGGCGGCCTTGATCATCTGGTCAAATTTCAGAAACGCCGTCGTGCCGAGCTTCTCATAGCCCTCGCGGTACAGGTCCTGACTGTAGGCTAGAAATTTGCGATATCCCTCAACATCTGCCGGGTCGCGCTTACCGATTCCAGCCTCAAGCGCTTCCTGACTCTGCGTATAGTCAAGCACATCGCCGTCTTCCCACTGCAACCGGTAAAACGGATCAACCGGGAGCAAGGTGACATAGTCATCCATTTCACTGCCAGAGATATCCCAGAGCTCACGTAGGCAATCCGGGTCCGTGATCACTGTTGGACCACCATCAAACTTGAAACCATCTTCTTCGTAGACATAAGCCCGGCCACCCGGCTTGTCGCGATTGTCGAGGAGCGTCACGGCAAAGCCCATCGTCTGCAAGCGGATCGCGAGTGCAATACCCCCAAAACCGGCGCCGATTACGATTGCGGTTGGTTTCCCGCCAGCCTTTGCCGCGGCAATCTCGGCCGGATTAATCTCTGCAGTCATGTCGGTTTTCCTTTGGCACGTTCGCGCCGAATGAAGTCGGATTCAGAAAAATTAGCCAGTGCCTTGGTCACAGGCACGGGTGGTTTTCCCATTAGAATACGTGCCTTGTCCCATCGCGTCAGATCATTGCGATAAAACCGCTTTATCAACCCTTCGCCCAGACCATAGAAGTGCTGCAACACGACATAACGCCGCGATTGTTCCGCGGCCCGGAAAAACATCCGGTTGAGCCATCTTGCATAGCGTTCACGGTGCAAATGATCACGCCGGACCGAGATGACAGCATTAAGAGCCGCAGCAGGACCATCGCGGCGAATCGCCTGCGCAATTCTATCCGCCACTTCGACCGCAACCGGCACTGTAAACCCGGTTGCCGCAACGGCGAAGCCGCCCCCTAAACCAATTTTTGCGCTATCACCATCGCGGTCCGTTGCCATCATCATGGGCAGGACACCTTTCTCCGTTCGAACAATGGTGTGCTGGCCCCAGTTCTTCTGCTGAACATAGTCTTCGATTCTGTGACAGATCTCGTTTTCGGACAGGTGCGGAGAGTCTGAAAAATACGTGTCTTCGACCAGAATTTCATGCGCAGAGAAAGGCAGCAGATAGATGAACCGATAGCCATCGATCTGTTCCACTGTCGCATCCATGATGACGGGATGCTCCACCCCGTGAGGTTGCTCACACCGAATCACATGTCCAACAAATTTCTGCCATCCCGGAAATTCATCCTCTCGTGGCTGGTATCCCGTGGCCTCTATCGTTGGGACAGCGCTGCCTGTCGGAGCGCTCTGACCGAGATGAAGCCGTAACCGCCCAGACTGGACCAAAGGCTCCACACAGCGGCGCAAGGTCTCAGAATCACCCGTACCATAGTCAATCTCCAGCGTTCGGGTACGGTCTGGAAAACGAACATCATATTGTGGCCAGCGCTGGGCAATGAATGGGTCGAACCAGATCCGGAGTTCTGGCGCTATGTCTGACAGGTTGAGCGACCAAGTATGATCGCCAGCGATCTTGTTTGCGCGTTCGTATATCGCAAGCGTCAGATTCGGATTGACGTCCAAACACCGCCAGGCCGTCAGCAAACCGGACAGGCCTGCGCCGATAATAACCAGATCCGACTCCGGCAAGGCCGTTCGGGGTATTTGCGCTTGCGATGGCATCGCCGCCGCGCTTAGCTGCAAACTAGCCCAACGACCACAGGTGTCCTGAATGAAGCTCGCTCTTTCGCTCCTGCTTGCTAAATCCTTCGCAGTGCCCGTTATGGCCAACCGTCATGCCGATAACGGCGTCACCGTCATTCATACGGGGACCATGATAGACACGGATGCGGGCACCACCCGGACCGACCAGTATATCGTTATCGAGAATGGCAAGATTCGCGATCTTGTACCCGAGAGCGATTATCGACGGCTTGATGAGCCAGACCACTTCATCAACCTCTCCAATATGACAGTTCTTCCTGGACTGTCAGGCAGCTACGCCCATTTGATCGGAAAGGGGAGTGGCTGTGTGAAAACGGTTAGTTTTTTGTGATATAGTTCCGGTGATTGAATCGGAGGTTTATTGTGAAGCGCTTTATTGAAGGCCAAGATCGAAATCAGTCCATATTATTTCCTGAAAGTCTGGACGAGTATATCGATGAAGATAATACTGTTCGCGTCATTGATGCCTACGTTGATGAACTAGATTTACTCTCAATGGGTTTCGAGCGCGTCCGGCCCAAGGCGACAGGCCGTCCCGGTTATCATCCGTCTATTTTGCTCAAGCTCTACATTTACGGCTATCTCAACTGTATCCAATCTAGCCGTAGGCTTGAACGCGAAGCGGGGCGTAATGTTGAGCTTATGTGGCTGACGGGCAAGCTTGCACCTGACTTCAAAACGATTGCTGACTTTAGAAAAGACAACGGCACCGCTATCCAATCAACCTGTTCTCAATTTGTGACTCTTTGCCGTGACGTTGGTCTGTTCGCGCGCACAATGGTTGCGATTGATGGAGCCAAGTTCAAGGCCGTGAACGCGAGAGAAAAGAACTTCACACGCGGCAAGCTCACGCGGCGCATCGGCCAGATTGAGCATTCTATAGAGAAATACCTTCATGCACTGGACGCGACGGATTTACAGGAAGGCGAGGCCGCTGAGGCCAAGACTGAACGCCTCAAGGAAAAGATTACGTCAATGCGTGAGAAGATGGCTGAGCTTCAACAGTTGAAAGATGATCTCGCCGCGTCTTCTAAGAAACAAGTATCCTTAACTGACCCGGACTCAGTGGCTATGGCGACCAGCACAAAGGCTGGTATGGTGGGGTATAACGTACAGACGGTTGTCGATACCGAGCACCATCTCATTGTCGCGCATGAGGTAACAAACACTGTCTCTGACAAAGTGCAGCTCACAAAGATGACGAAACAAGGCCAAGCCGCCATTGGACGAAAAGACATTACAGTCTTTGCAGATCGTGGCTACTTCAGCGGTGCAGAAATTATGGCGACTGAGAAACTGGGCGCTACAACATACGTGCCCAAGCCTTACACATCTGGCTCTAAAGCCGCGGGCCGCTTTGGCAAACATGACTTCCTCTATCAGCCCGAAGACAATAGTTACCAATGCCCAGGTGGTCAGAAGATGACCTATCGCTTCATGTCAGTTGAACAGGGCAAGGACATGCAAGTTTACTGGCCGGACGAATGCGCGGCCTGTCCCGTCAAAGCCAAATGCACGACGGGGAAACAACGGCGGATCAAACGCTGGGTCAATGAGGACATCATCGACGCTATGTTGACGCGATTGAATGACCTCCCGGAAGCCATGGCCATCCGAAGGGCGACGGTCGAGCATCCGTTCGGGACGCTGAAGTCATGGATGGGTGCCACGCACTTCCTGACCAAACGCCTCAAAAACGTCAAAACAGAGATGAGTCTATCGGTTCTAGCTTATAATATCCGCCGGATGATCAGCATGTTCGGAGTGAAGAAACTAATCCGGGTGATCCAAGCCTAAGGGGAAAGCTTGTCCTAAATTAAATCCACTGAAATCGACGCATTGCCCAGGCTGTTTTCACACAGCCACGGGATATAACAGCATAGCGGAGTCGACGCCCCGGGCAGCTCGCTAACACGAACGCGACCTTGCTGGTCGGATTCACAACTGTACGAAATCTGGGTGGGCCCGGATATGTGGATATCTATGTGTCGGACTATTCCTTCTCAGAGAGTGAAGCCGCCGGAATTCTGCCTGAAAGCCTTGAAAAAGGAACGTCAAGTTGGCCAAGCTCAGCAAAAACGATTCCAGGCCGCCGCCAAAGCGGGTGTGATCATTGCTATGGCACAGACGTCAGCGTCTATCCGCACGTACTGAATGGTCGCCAGTTCGCATATATGGTAAAATGGGAGTTGACTTCGTAATGAAAAACGTCAAAATCTATCGACATAAGTCTGGCGAGTAGATGACTGTCTTCAATAGGGTTTCCGAAACCACATTGCAACTTAACGCAGCATCGTCACAGTAAATCACTGCCCAAAGCAGGTTGGACCTGTCATATGTGGGTCGTCCACTTCGGTGGACACGGCGAGCGGTAAGGTGCCCCACATCTGCCGAGCTGCTCGCCACAACTCCATCAACTTTCGATGTCGTCCTGATAATCTATTTTAGGTTGATAGTTTTCGTCATGTTTGGCTAGAACGTCCTCCGCGAAAAATTCATTCTCGCTCAACATCCTACCGGATACCACAACGCCCTGCCCTTCCCGGAACAGATTTGGCAACTGGCCGCTATGAGTCACCTTGATCGGAGACGGTGTAGGTCGTTCAAAATCAGCGAGATCAAACGTTATTGTAATACCGGAGTGTTTAACTGAGCCCTCAACAACGAGCCCGCCAATCCGGAAGGTTTCAGACTTCGGCTCGAAATTCTCCGCTAGAACATCAGCCGGGTTATAGAAGAACTGTGTATTCTCGTTCAGCGCGGACAGGATCAGCGCAACGCCGACAATCAAACCCCCACCTACCAGAGCAATGAGTCCAAGACGTCGATTTCGATGCGGTGGTTTCATACCGCCTAGATAGACATGCTAGCCTCTCGCTTCAACGTCGTGACTCTCCGGTAAAGCCGCGCCATAGAGCTGCCATGCATTCGCGTTTCGACATCCGGCTAAGTGTTGAGGGCCTGGCCTTGTCTCGCGGCCATATGACCCTGATCTCCGGCCTTAACTTTTCCCTCGCTCCCGGGCAGGCGCTTTGGCTGACAGGACCCAATGGGATCGGCAAGACTACACTCTTGCTGGCATGTGCCGATCTTCTCGCTCTGGACTCGGGCACTGTTCTGTGGACTCGTGGGGCGACGTCCCTCGCCTCCTGCGATGCCCTCTCATATGCTGCGCATCGTGGCCCGGAACGGTCCGAATTGACACTCGGCGAAGAACTCTCATTCTGGCAAAGCCTGTGCGGTGATGGTCTGGCCCTAGAAGACAGACTCGCCTCCGTCGGATTGGACGGCCACGCCGCCACGCCAATCTCGGGCCTTTCTACCGGTCAACGACGACGTCTCTCACTCGCCCGGCTTATAGCATCGGATCGCGGGGCCTGGCTTATGGATGAACCGCTAGCCGGGCTGGATGACGATGGGCGGGTTTTGGTGACGGGAACGCTTGGCCTGCATCTCAGAGACGGCGGTATGGCCATCATCGCGTCCCACCAGCCTGTCCCTATTGATGGGGTTGAAGCACTAAAGCTCGTGTTGGAACCGGGCGCATGATGAGCACCATTCTAAAGCGGGAGTTACGATTCACCGTCCGTGGAGCATCGGGGACGGGACTGTCGCTGGCCTTCATGGCGTTGTTCGTATTGATCTGCGGCATTGCGCTCGATGGCTCTCAGCCTATGCTTGGACCCGGGCTACTGTGGCTCGCCGCGATCCTGTCAGCCCTGCTCGGTCTTGATCGCCTCTACCAGCCGGATCAGGAAACAGGCGCACTGGCGCAAATGCATCTTTCCGGCGCATCGGGTTTAGCCATTGCAACGGCGAAAAGCCTGTCATTTGCTATAACGAGCCTCGCACCCTTGATCCTCGCCACACCTCTGCTCGCCCTTCTACTCAGCATGGACGAATCCGCGATCATTGGCACAATTCTGTCGCTGCTCATCGGCGCGCCCGCGATTACCGCCTATGCGTCGGTCACGGCAGCCATTCTCGCCGCACAACGCGGCTCAGCTGTTCTTGCCGTCATCCTGACAGCGCCATTACTTGTCCCAGTGCTGATTTTTGGAACCGAGGCCGCCAATGCCTTTGCCGCTGAAGGAATAGGCGCTGTGCAATTTCGCATTCTGGCGGGTTTGAGCTTCATCGCCATCGCGTTAGGGACACCTGCAACCGTGGCCGCACTGGCTGCGAATAGAGGCCCAGCATAGATGATTACCCGTTTCGCCAATCCGCAGCGTTTTATCGGTCTCGCCCGCTGGCTCACGCCAATTTTCGGCTGGAGCGCGCTGGTCGTGCTCTCGCTCGGTCTCTGGCAGTCACTGATCGTCTCTCCGGGCGAGGTCGAGCATGGCGATACAGTGCGCATCATGTATGTCCATGTACCCGCAGCCTGGAGCGCTATGGCGGCCTACAGTTCGATTGCGCTCGCCAGTCTGATCAGCTTCGTCTGGCGTCATCCGATCGCCGATCTCGCGGCCCGGTCACTGGCCCTACCGGGCGCAGCGTTTACTGCGCTCGCGCTGATTACGGGTAGTCTCTGGGGTAAACCGGACTGGGGCACCTACTGGCAATGGGATGGGCGCATGACCAGCGTTCTGATCCTGCTCTTTATCTATATTGGCTATATGTCCATCTGGAAGGTGGTCGAAGACTGGAAACGCGCGTCGCGCCTTGCGGCGATCACGGCCATGATCGGTTGGGTAAATATTCCGATCATCAAATTTTCCGTCGAATGGTGGAACAGCCTTCATCAATCAGCCACGATCAGTCAGCCCGGTGCTCCCGGCCTCGAACCTGAGCTTTTGACCCCTCTCCTGTTGATTGCGCTTGGTTATAAGCTGCTGCTTGGTTGGCTGACAATGCGCGGCATGCTCGCTGAAATCGCGCAAGCCCGCGCGGCCCGTAAACTTGCGCCTGCTGCGACAGCTCGGGTGGAAGCACTATGATCGATATGGGGCCACATGCCGTCTTTATCTGGGGAAGTTACGGTGTCTCTGCCTTGGTGCTGGGAGCGTTGATCCTGCGGGCCTTGCGTCAGCCCAAGCCATGAGCGGCCTTCCAGAGGAGCGTTATGCGCGTCTGAAGGCGCTGATGGATCGGTTGCGCGCGGACTGCCCCTGGAACCAGGAACAATCATTCAATACAATTGCTCCCTATACTATTGAAGAAGCCTATGAGGTGAAGGATGCGATTGATCAATCGAACCTGCCGAATCTGAAATCAGAATTGGGCGACCTGCTGTTTCAAGTCTTGTTTCACGCCAAAATGGCAGATGAAATCGGGGCTTTCAATCTGGATGACGTAGTCGATACGCTGGTCGACAAGATGGTTCGGCGACATCCCAATGTTTTCGGCGATGCAGACAGCTCTGACTGGGATACGATCAAAGCTGCAGAACGTTCCGTACAGGCACTTGATGGCGTCGCTCTTGCACTGCCCGCTCTGATTCGTGCCCAGAAACTCCAGAAACGCGCAGCCAAGGTCGGGTTTGACTGGCCGAACACGGATGGAGTGTTCGATAAAATCGTCGAAGAAGCTGGAGAATTGCGAGACGCTTCTGACGCGGAACGGCATGAAGAAGCTGGCGATTTACTCTTCTCAGTCGTAAATCTTGTACGGCATTTCGGCATTGATGCCGAATCCGCGCTGCGCGATGCCAACAGCAAATTCACGCGGCGGTTTGAAGCGATCGAGGACCGGGTGGGCGGATCTGTAAAAGGGTTATCGCTGGACGCGATGGAAAGCCATTGGCAGGTTGTGAAAACCGACAAGACCGTCTGACCCGCTAGTTTACCAATTTGGAAAACCGCGATCGAAACTTTCCCGCGTCGCTCTCCGCCAACTGCACTGTCATCGCAACTGCACCCGCCTCACCGGGGGCTTCTTCGATCACATGGCCGTTTTCATGCAGCCACGCGCGGGCTGAAAATGCATCCGGTGTTATCATAACATCCAGCACTTCGTCGCTTCGGGTTAGCGCTTCTTCAACGCCCGCAAGCAAATCTTCGATCCCTGCGCCCGACAGGCAGGAGACAACAAAGGAATCCGTCAGTGAGGCTTCTGTTCGTGCGCGATCCGCCAGATTTTCGATATTATCCCGCTCAGATAGGGGCAGAAGGTCCGCCTTGTTCCACACTTCGATCAGTGCCTGCCCGTGATCCGGACCGGCGCCAATCTGATCGAGAACATCCATTACCTCTTCACGGCGACGCAAACTCAACGGATCGGAAATATCGCGAACATGAAGCAGGACATCTGCTTCCAGCGTTTCTTCAAACGTTGCCCTGAACGAAGTAATCAACTGTGTCGGAAGATCCGAAATAAAACCCACCGTGTCGGAAATGATTACCGCCTGACCACTGGGCAATGGCAGAATACGATGCGTCGTATCCAGTGTTGCAAACAGCATGTCCTGCACAAAGACTCCGCCGGTCGTTACGCGGTTGAACAGGATTGATTTGCCCGCGTTGGTATAGCCAACCAGCGCAACGATCCGTTCATCACTACGCTTGCGTTTGGCCCGTTGCAGGTCGCGCGTTCGCCGCACATCGTCGAGCTGTGACTTCAACTTGTCGATCTTATCATTGATCTGGCGGCGGTCGCTTTCGATTTGCGTTTCACCCGGACCAGATAGAAAGCCGGACCCCCCGCGCTGTCGTTCCAGATGCGTCCATGTTCTAACCAGACGAGAGCGTTCATAGTCGAGACGCGCCAGTTCAACCTGCAGTCGGCCTTCTTTTGTCACAGCCCGAAGTCCGAAGATTTCCAGAATGAGACCAGTCCGGTCGATCACTTTGACGTTGAGAGATTTTTCAAGGTTTCGCTGCTGGATCGGTGTCAGCTCTCCATTGACGATAACGACATCGAGCGCGAGCGCATGGATCGCCGCCGCCATGTCATCAATCTGGCCAGAGCCGAAAAAGTTGCTGACCTTGACTTCGCGCACTGGAACGATTCGAGCCTCGACAGAGGCGACCCCTAGAGCTTCGGCCAGCCCCACAGCTTCTTCCAGATCATAATCGGCATCACCGGACCTTGCATCACTGAACCGCGGATGCACTACAAGGGCCTGGTCGATCTTGACTTCAAGGTCGTACATGGGTGACCTCAGTTACGCGGTATATCAGAAACAGATCTATTCCGCTTTGTGGTCAACGGACGGGTCATACAACGGAATTGGGCCGGACGGCATAATGGTGCTGATCGAATGCTTATAGACAAGCTGAGATGAGCCGTCGCGGCGTAGCAAAACGCAAAAACTGTCAAACCAAGTAACAACGCCCTGCAATTTCACGCCGTTCACGAGAAAGATCGTCAAAGGCATTTTGGATTTTCGAACAGCGTTTAGAAATGTGTCCTGGAGATTCTGTTTCCGATCCGACATCGGGGCCACCTGCTTTTTCTTATCGGCCGCAAAGATTGTACTGCAGCGCTTCATCATTTCTTGAGAACTCATAGCTTCGACTTTGCCAAAGGCAAATGATTAAACAGCAAGCTACGGTTAGAAATAGGTTTCGCCCATTATTGCCGCCAAGTTGAGGGAAGAAACAGCGATAGGATAACTAATACCTCCACCCTTCCGATCAACATCAGAAGGGCCGACAATGTCATTTGCAAACCGCTGAAATCCGAATATCGCAAGCCCGACGACGGTAGAGTCATATCCAGTAACGGGCCGATGTTGGCTAGTGACGCCGCGGACGTCGCCATTGAGTCCTGTAGATTCAACCCGGACGCGGCCAGCACCAGCGCGCCCAGTGCGAAGCAGAGTGCA
The DNA here is from genome assembly GCA_965205225.1 of Litorimonas sp. Classification (GTDB taxonomy): domain Bacteria; phylum Pseudomonadota; class Alphaproteobacteria; order Caulobacterales; family Maricaulaceae; genus Litorimonas. The sequence goes on along the minus strand of CBDBFZ010000003.1, from coordinate 1,263,965 downwards.
TATCCAAAAAAATACATCCAAATCGACAGAAACTCATCATCATCAATGACATTGCCCCTAAATTCGATCGGTTTGACCCGAGACGGGTGCGACAATCGGGCCATATCCGTGCCCAGATGCCGAAACAGCAACAGAAGCCGAATGACCTTGATCCCGCCCGCTGTTGACAGAGCCGATCCGCCGATCAAAGCCACACAGATCAGGATCGGCGACGGGATCATATCGAGACTGATTACGTCATAGCGAAAGCCAGCAGAACTGACGAAAAAAATCGTGTCCAGAAGAGCCGAACCGAAATTTGACACGCCCGCAAAGATGAGTGTGACCAGCACAAGACCCACCGCAATCGCAAACAACCCGCGATGCTCAACATGCGAAAACAATCGGAGGAAAGCACGTATCCGCCTCAGGCGAAGAAAGTCCCAGAGAATTGAAATATTGAAGGCTCCAATGAGGCAAAGCATGGCGAGCACAATCGCCGATACAGGCGACACAATCTTCGCAATTGGCCCCGTGAACGGCTGCAATCCACCAGTGCTAATACCGGACAAAGCAAGACAGAGTGCTGGAAATGTTTCGGTTCCCCCCATAACCATCAGAACAAACGCAATCGCGGCAATGAAAAGATAAATCGCTGTCACAAGCTGGCCGACACCCAGGAAGCGGGTGAATAATTCACCCGAGCGAAATGTGAACAGCCCGGATCTGTGTATCCCTGTCCCCGTCAGGTTGAGTGCAGCGAGAATGACGACAGCAAATGTTGCAACACTAACGCCGCCAAAGAACTGCAGGAGCGATCGGTAAAAGAGCAATGTTCTGGATTGATCCTCTGGAACGATTGTGCTCGCACCTGTCGTTGTCATTGCGGAAACCCCCTCGAAGATGGCTGTGACTGGTCCTTCCGTTTCACCCAGCATATAGAAAGGCAGCGAACAAATGATGGGGACAACTATCCAGTAAAGGATTAGGAAAAGGATGGCTTCGCCTGAACTCTCTTTGGTTTTGGCCTTGAAACTGGCCGTAATCATGAGGCCGCCAACAAGTGCAGAAAGAACGGCCAGAACGGCCATTAGTCCAGCATTGCGAATTTCAAGTGCAATGAGCGCGACAAGCGCCGCAATCAGCATCAGGGCTGCGCTCGTGAATAACGAGTAACCTAGCCAGAGGAGAATCTTGACGAGTCGCAATGTCAGGCTCCGTCTGTCCGGTTGGACAGCATTCGATCAGTAGAGCTCGACGCCGACACGGAATAACGCCTCGATCTCGCGTAGCGCGCTGCGTTCGGCCAGAAGGACAACCCGGTCGCCCTCTTTGAGCATGAGGGTCGAGTCCGGCATCAAAACTGTTCCGTCGCGCACGATCGCCCCGACGGTCACGTCATTTGCGACAACCGCTTCGCCCAGCGTCTTGCCTGCAAAGATAGACGTTTCCAGCACTTCGCCTTCCAGCACTTCAGCGCCGCCCTGATCGATCGCATAGACGTCCAGAATGCGGCCACGGCGAACATGGCGAAGAATTGAAGATACAGTCGATACACGCGGATCGATAACCATATCGATATTCAGATCCTTCTGCAGTTCCTGCATAGGCCGTTCATTCAACAATACGATCGTGTGATGGGCGCCCAGCTTCTTACCGAGAATCGAAGACAGAATATTGGTCTTGTCATCATCCGTCAGCGTAATCAGGACATCGGCGGTCCTGGCGCCAGCCTCTTCCTGAACGGAAGAGTCCATAGCATCGCCGTGCAGGATGACAGTCTTGGGAAGCTCAGCAGCAGCAATTTCGGCCCGAACCTTGTTGGCCTCGATGATACGGACGCGAACTCCGGACTGATCTTCCAGAGCTCTGGCTACATATGTGCCGATACTACCGGCACCAATAATAATAACATGGCGCGCTTGTGCCTCACGCGTTCCGACGACTTCAAGAAGCCGTTGTGCATGTTCGGCCCGGGTTACGAAATAAGCGTCATCGCCGATCTCCAGAGGATCATCCGGCTTAGGCGCGAACAATTGTCCATCTCGCCTTATCCCGACAATTGCCGCATGCAAACCTGTGAACAGGTCCGGGATCTGGCGGATCGGGGTATCAATAATCGGGCAGTCCTCTCCGATACACACGCCCAGAAATTGAACCAACCCATCAGCGAATGGCACAACATTGAAGGCACCGGGCGTGGACAGGCGCCGTAGGATGGCCTTCCCGATCTCAATCTCCGGCGAAATGATGATATCGATCGGCATGTTCTCACGCGAATAGAGATCGTTATATTGGGCCTGAAGATAGGATTGTGCTCGGACGCGGGCGACCTTTGTCGGAACATCGAACAGAGAATGCGCGATCTGACAGGCCACCATATTGACCTCATCAAACTGGGTCACAGCAATAAACATATCAACATTTTCAACACCTGCGCGAACGAGTACATCCGGGTGCGAGCCATGTCCGACGACACCACGTACATCCAGATCGGTCGTGATCTGACGGATCTGATCAGTCGAGGTATCGACCACGGTAACGGTGTTGTTCTCGACAGCTAACCGCGCGGCAAGACCGTAGCCAACACGCCCGGCGCCACATATAATTACTCGCATGGACCGGCCTCGCTTGTCCGGCGGCAAGACGCCGCAAAACCGAACATCCCCTAATCGGCGTTCGCCTGTGCGGCGGCTGTGCCGCTGCCCGTGTTCAAGCCTAGCGATTTGAGTTTTCGATGCAAGGCGGAACGCTCCATCCCGACAAAGCTGGCTGTGCGCGAAATATTGCCGCCAAACCGGTTAATCTGGGTCTGCAGATACTGTCGCTCGAAATGTTCGCGTGCGTCCCGAAGCGTCAGCGCGATCATTCGTTCATTCTCGCCGGGCGCTTCTCCGCCGCGCACGACAGACACTTCCGGGGGAAGCGTCGACAGGGTAATGGGCTGTGTCGGATCTCCGGTCGCAAGGATCAGCAACCGTTCGACATTATTGCGTAGCTGGCGGACATTCCCAGGCCAGTCATGGGCCTGCAAGGCAGCCATCGCATCGGTTCCTATTTTCCGTTTCGGCAGCCCGGTCGATGAGGATAGCTGTTCGATAAAGAAATCGACGAGGGCCGGAATATCGTCACGGCGATCCGATAGAGGGGGCGCTTCAAGCGGCATCACGTTGAGGCGATGATAGAGATCCTCCCGGAAAAGCCCCAACTGCACCTGCTCGACGAGATCTCGCGAACTTGAGGTGATCACGCGGACATCCACCTGAACATCATTCCGGCCACCCAAGCGCTGAAAACGCTGTTCAACAAGAAGACGAAGCAGTTTTCCCTGAGTTTCCAACGGCATGTCTGCCACTTCATCAATATAGAGCGTGCCGTTATGGGCACGTTCGAGAAGTCCCGACTTCTCCACACCATTCGGGTCTTCAATACCGAACAGTTCTTCTTCCACCCGTTCCGGCACCATGGACGCTGCGTTTACAGCTCTGAACGGGCCGCCAGACCGGCCACTCTGTCTGTGAATCAGCCGTGAAATCAATTCCTTACCAGTCCCTGACGCACCCGAGATCAGGACACGCGAATTAGTCGAAGCAATCCGCATGATTTTCTGCCGAAGCTGTGCGATTTGTGGACTGTCACCGATGAGTCTGTTGTCAGAAGTGGTCTTGCCTTTCAGTTCCCGGTTTTCCTGTCGCAACTGAGCAGCTTCTAGGGCACGCGTTGTTGTCACGATTAACTTGTTAGAATTGAACGGCTTGACGATATAATCATAGGCGCCCTTCCGGATCGCAGAAACGGCCGTCTCAACCGTACCGTGACCACTGATAATGATAACTGGCAGGTCCGGGGCACTCTGTTTCAAAACATTGAGAAGTTCGATCCCGTCCATCGAGCTGCCCTTCAGCCAGACATCCAGAATAACCAAATTCGGTTCTCGGGCGCGTACCGCATCAAGCGCCTCTTCAGACGTAGAGGCTTCCCGAGTCTCATGCCCTTCATCCTGCAATATACCCGCGATTAGAGAGCGTATATCCGTCTCGTCTTCAACGATGAGTATATCCTGAGCGGAGAGATTTCGGTCATTCATCGTCATTCGGCAGCATCCTCATTCATTATCTGTGTTTCATCGCGTTCAAGCGAAATCACGACCTGGGCACCCGGCCAACCATCCTCACGCGGGCTCAAGGAGATCGTACCCTCATGATCCTCGATAATGCGTTTGAAGATGGGCAGGCCGAGGCCCGTCCCGCCTTCGCGCGTGGTGACATAGGGTTCGAGCAAGCGATCAATATCCGTCATTGGCCAGCCCGGACCATTGTCCTGAATTACGACTTCAATCTGGCCTGCAGATTGACGCAAACTGGTTTCTATCTGTCCCGACCACATCTCATCGTGATGATCTGCCTCGCGGAGTACGGCTTCCGACGCGTTCTTGTAGATATTGGTCAGCGCCTGTGTGAGCAGGCGTTCATCCCCGCGCACGGGCAGATGCAGGGGCGATATCTCGGTCCGTTTGAAGCTGATTTCAGGAAACGCCACACCCTGCTCGAATAGAACATCTGACAGAATATCTGCGAGATTCACAGCTTCGAATTCAGGTTGGGGCATCTGCGCAAAGGCAGAAAACGCATCCACCATTCGCTCCAGCAATCCGACCTGGCGAATGATTGTCTGAGTGCAGTTGTCAAAGACGTCACGGTCTTCAATCAGAACCTGCCCATATTTCCGCGACAAGCGTTCAGCAGACAATTGAATCGGAGTCAGCGGATTCTTGATTTCATGCGCGATCCGGCGCGCGACTTCGCGCCAGGCCGACTGACGCTGCGCGGCAACCAACCGCGTCATGTCATCGAATGTGACTACCCAACCCGTATCGCGCCGCACGCCCTGATAGCTGGCAACCCGAACATCCAGATTGATCGACCCGATATCCGTTTCATAGGCAATCTGATCTTCTGCCGAATTCGTGACGCTTTCACGGGCTCGCGCAAAGGCCGGACCGAATTCGGGTAAGAGATCCGCAATGGGACGATCAAGCGCAGCTTCGGCTGGCAAGCCGAGCAACCGTTCGGCTGATGCATTGATCAGGGTCACCCGTCCGCTCTCTGTCAAACCGAGAACGCCAGCGCGTACCCCTGACAGAACAGCCTCCGAAAATTGGCGTCGCTGTTCTGAAACATCATGTTCGCGCACCAGTTCATCGCGCTGGTTGTTGAGCTGTTGTGTCATCCGGTTGAAGGCTCTGCCAAGGTCAGAAATCTCACCCCACTCTTCAGACACATTGACCCGCGCGCTCATGTCACCGCTCCTGATGCGTTCCGCTGCTGTCACGAGTGAAGAAATCGGGTGGATAATCCGGTTAGCCAGTACAAGACCAAGCCAGATTGCGGCCATCAACAGCAGCAAAGCTGTCTCGATGAACATCAGCGCGAATATGCGGTTCATGCGCACCTGATTGGTCGTAAACATGTCGATCTTCAGAGATGCATCATCAATTCCGCGAAGATTGGATAGAACTTTCGAAGACGACCGCAACCTCCGGCCCGTATAGAGGAGCATGTCACTATTCGGCGCCAGTCGTATCAAAGCAATCAGATAGTTCGTCTCATCATTGTTGAGAAATTCCGCATTCGAGGCTGAAACATCGCGTAACAGATCCGGACGAGGTACCTCAAATGCAGGTGCACGCGGACTCAGAGCCTGCGCCAAAACCTGCCCATCATCCCGCAGAAGGACAACTGCATCCAGATCACGAACGCGCGCCACGATCTGCAACTCCGCCGTCAGTGATATCCGGTCGCTGACACCGAATTTTCTGTCGTCAAGCGTCTGCCGCACAAGAGCTAGATCAGTCGCCAGTTCGGATAATTCCTGATCATAATAATCGGATAGAATACCGCGAGCGCTTTCCATGTTTTCCTGAACTTCAGACCCGAAAAGACCTGTGATATTCTGACTGATCAATGACGCCGAAAACGCGCCGATAATGATGGCTGGAAGCAGAGCTGCGAGACTGAAGATGAGAACAAATCGCCGGTACAGCAGAGACGCGGAGTCACGCCTAGCCGGACCGAACAGGGTTTTGCGAACCCGGTATCCGAGGAAAAGGGCTATGGCGAGAATCAACGCTATGTTGGCCTTGAGAATTGTGAAGGCGGTTCGAACCTGAGCTTCGTCAGAACTAAAACTCAGCAGTGCCCCCAGAATGGTCAGCACAATAGCCGAAACGAAGAATGCCCCGAACGCCACAGATCGGGCGATGCGTGGCAAGCGTCCAGTCTCAGGCTGAACTGTCGACCGGGAGGCAACCGACCGTCGTACCTTTGTACGAAGCGGTTCGACTATGGCCAGCGCATCAGCCATTTGGCTCCAGAATCAACGTCGGCGTCAATCGCCGGACAAGACTGTTGCAAGTTTACAGCAGTGTAACCTGTTTTCAACAGTTGAAATCTGTCGACTATTACATGTCCAGCGATTTCAACCGTGTACGCAGCGTATTTCGGTGAATACCGAGACGATCCGCTGCCTTAGTCCGGTTGCCGCCTGTTAAGCGCAGGGCCTCGGTAATTAGAGGGCGTTCGATCCAGGCCATCGCCGTTTGGTAATGGGAACTGTTCTCACTCGGCTCACTTTCATTCAGCAGAGCCCGACAGGCCAGGGCGAGTTGCCGTTCAAACTTGTCCGATGCGTCCGTTTCAGTGTCATTAGCGCGAATATCTTTGGAAAATTCCTGCAATACCATGTCAACAGAGATGACATCGTCGGAATAGAGAACGGCAAGACGCCGGACAATGTTCTCGAGCTCCCTGACATTTCCGATCCATTCATGGCGATGCAGAACTTCAAGCGCATCGGTTGAAAACCGACGCATCTGGTTGGGACTGGCGAGGGATAGAAAAGCTTCAGCCAGTTCGATTGTATCACGATCACGCACCGACAACGGTGGAATCCGGATTTCGGCGACGTTGATCCGGAACAGCAAATCGTCACGAAAACGACCCTTCTCGACCTCTCGCCGCAAATCCTTGCGCGTTGCACAAATCACGCGCGGTCGATCTGATGCAGGGATCAACTCGCTTTCCGTCAGGAACGCCAATAGACGTTCCTGCTGTGTCGGCGATAGTTCCGCTATCTCATCAATGTACAGATCGCCCCCATTGACCTTCTGCAAGGTCAGAGATGTGTTCTCAAACTCTGTCGTGCGTAGAAACGGACGTTCCCGGCGCGGCCTGCCATCATGCAGTAGACGCGCGACAAGATCCTTGCCGGCCCCGACCGGCCCCTGGATCAAAACAGGTAGATTGGCCGTTGCAAATCGCGATACAGCCCGGAAAACCGGCTGCATCGCGGCGGATCGTCCGATCATCGGAAGGCCCCGCCCCTGCAAAACTTTCACCCGCCGTGGTCCCACTGTCTGACCTGCCCGCGCTACGGCGCTAGTAATTTCGTCCAGATCAAAGGGCTTCGGCACATATTCGAACACACGGTGCTGGCCTGACTTGATCGCTGTGTTGACCGTATTGTTGGCGGAGATGACAATAATGGGAAGTTTAGGCCGCATCTGCGACAGGGTCGGCAGGCTCTCGAAAACTTCGCGGCCATCCATCATCACATCGGTTACAATGATATCGCCATGTCCCGCCTTGGCCCATTTCAGTAGGGTTTGCGGATTGTCGGTCGCTCTCACCGTATGTCCCGCCCGTGTCAGAGCCTTGGACAGAACCAGCCGGATACTGTCGTCATCATCCGCGAGCAGAACATCATATTTCATGGTAGTCTCCAGTCGGTGCGGGAAGGAGGATTGAGAATGTCGTACGGTCAGGTTTGGAGCGGACTTCAACCAAACCACCATGCGCCTTGGCAACCTTGGACACGAGCGCGAGGCCGAGGCCCTGCCCATCCCGCTTCGTCGAGACAAAGGGCTGGAATATATGGTCTTGCAGATCATCCGCAATGCCCGGTCCATTATCCGTCACATTGATCTGAATGGGGAGATGTCGGCCCTGCTGTCCATTCTCTCCGAGGCCTGTCACGCCGCTTCTGAAGGTCGTCATCAACTCAATCTCGGGATTTTCCGTATCGCAGAGCGCGTCTTGAGCATTGCGGATTAGGTTGAGCAACGCCTGCATCAACGTATCCGCATCACCCGCCGCATGCGGCAGTGAGGGATCGTAATGCTCGGTGAAGATCAGGCGCGGTTCAGCCGATTGAACGATCCGCCGTGCTTGTCGTAAAACCGTATGGATATTGACCGATTCCATATGATCTGGATCCCTATCACCCAGCGTCTCCATACGGTCGGCCAGTCGCCGGATTCGGTCGATTTCTGATCCGATCAAGTCGAGTAGCGCTCGCCCCTCTTCCGACGGCACATCCTCCCGCAGTAATTGTGCCGCGCCCTTAATCCCCGCGAGGGGATTCTTCAGCTCATGGGCAATCATCCGCCCCATACCAGACACAACCGGCACACCCATCGCGCTGGCCCGCGGCCGTGGACCGGCTAGCCAGAAAGAGACACCTTGTGATCCGCCTTCGATTGGATAGACAGTCACATGACAGGTCAGCGTAATGCCGTTCGGCAATGTCGCCTGGCAACCACGGGTCGTCAGCGCCGTCGCCGTATCGCGTGATTTGGCCATCTGCTCAGCCAGATCCGGCTGAGTCTTAACAATCTCTGCGATGGATTTGCCAGCCATCCGTTTCAGACTGTCGCCCGTCCATTCCTGAGCCGACAGATTCGCGAATACGATCCGGCTCTCATCCACCTGAAACATCGGGAACGGCCAATCCTCAATCAGAGATGTGCTCATGCCGCGTTCCGTCTCTGATTGGAAAAAGGGTCGATAGAATGGTACGAACCTCGTCTGGATCATCCGATCTCGCCAAGCGCTGACGCACAGGATCATCATCGGAGAGGCCCGCTTCAGTCGCATAGCCAATTAGATGCTTCCGGGCCACACGAACAGCTTTTCGTTTGGGGTAGAATGCCAACATCTCCTGATAATGGTCGAGCACATGACGCGTCTTCTCTGCGGGTGACAGTGCATTCGGCTTTGGCGTTCCGTCCACAGCGGCCATAATTGGAGAGAACGCCCAGGGTCGTCCAATCAGAGACCGACCCACCATAACGCCGTCAGCGCCGGATTGATCCAAAGCCGTAAGCGCACTCTGAGCATCCGAGATGTCACCATTGACGAAGACAGGTTTGGTGGCCACTTCGCGCGTCGCCCGAACCGCAGACCAGTCGGCAACACCCTCATAGAACTGACATCGCGTCCGTCCGTGTACTGTGATCGCGGTTGCACCAACCGCGATAGCGTCTGTGGCGATCTGCGGTGCGTTCAGGCTGTCATCATCCCAGCCGAGACGCATCTTCACGGTAATAGGCGCTGAGACGGCTTTGACAACAGCGTCGACAATCTCCCGGGCTAGGTTCGGCTCCCGCATCAGAGCCGAGCCTGACATGCCCGTCACGACCTTCCGCGCCGGGCACCCAAAGTTAATGTCGATGAGCTCGGCGCCCGCAGCTTCCAGCTTCTTCGCCCCTTCAGCCATCCAGTATGGATCACGCCCGACCAGTTGCACCGCCATCGGCTTTATGTCCGAACCGCCCGCAGCGCGCGCCACGTTTTCTGGATCGTCTTTGGCGAGTCCCTCGCCCGCGACCATTTCCGAAACAACGACACCAGGCGAAAACCGTGACAGAATTCGCCGGAACGGCAAATCAGTCACGCCCGACATGGGCGCGACAAGAACGCGCGAGCGTAAGCTCAGCTTGCCGATTTCGATTGGGTTTGGCATCACAGGTGAGCCCTAGCGGAGCGCATCGCCGCGCACAATAATTCAGCACCGAAGAGGATCGTTCTTGACCGACTGCGCACTAATTTTAGTCGGAGCTGGGCGTGGAGAGCGTGCCGGCGGGAAAACTCCTAAACAATACAGGTTATTACGGGGTATACCACTGCTTGCGCATACGCTTAAAAATGCAGTATCGACGGAACTCTTTAACCGTACGGTCCTTGTCATAGCCTCCGGTGATGACCGGGCGGCTGAGTTATTCCCGGGTGCAACAATCGTAACAGGTGGTACGTCCCGAACAGCTTCGGTTCGAGCCGGACTGGATGCACTCTGCGATGATCCACCGCGTTTTGTCATGATTCACGATGCAGCCCGACCGTTTCTCGATGCAGATCTTGTCATGCCACTCATGTCTGCGTTGAAAACCCATGACGGCGCCGTACCCGCACTGCCTATTGCAGATGCGCTGAAGTCAGAGGCATTCGATCCGGTTGATCGCAACCAGATGCGGCGCGTTCAAACGCCTCAGGCCTTTGATTATGCCAAGATAAAAGCGGCGTTCGACGCCTCACCGCCTGATGCGACGACGCATGATGATATCGCGATAGCCAGAAACGCCGGATTGTCACTGGCCTTCACACCCGGTTCCGAGCGTAATTTCAAGGTGACCTGGCCGGAAGATTTCGCCAAGGCTGAGGCCATATTGTCTGCATCGACCATAAGTGTGATTGGATCCGGCTTTGACGTACACAGGTTGGCTGTGAGCGAAAAGCCGCTCCGGCTGTGCGGAATTGAGGTCGAAAGCAAATATAAGCTGGTCGGACACTCCGATGCAGATGTTGGTCTCCACGCCATCACTGACGCCATCCTTGGAGCCGTCGCTCAAGGCGATATCGGCGACCATTTCTCCCCCTCTGATCCGCAATGGAAAGGTGCGAAATCCGACCAATTCCTGCGCCATGCGCTTAAACTCGCCAGTGATGCCGACGCTACGCTGCGCCATATTGATCTCACGATCATCTGTGAACGCCCGAAGGTGAAACCCTATCGCCAGGCGATGCGCGAGCGTGTCGCGGAGATTTCTGGACTTCCTGTGGGCCGCGTTTCTATCAAGGCAACAACAACTGAAACATTGGGTTTTACCGGACGCAAGGAAGGCATCGCTGCACAAGCGCTGGCCACGATGGAACTTCCCATCTGATGGATCCGATCCTCGTCGATATTTTCCGTCTGTCGAAAGGCTTGCTGGACCAGGCCCAGAAGAAAAGCGTGACCATCGGCGTCGTGGAGAGCTGCACAGGCGGCTTACTCGGAGCGGCAATCACCGCCATGCCCGGCAGCTCCGCCGTCTTTATGGGCGGGTTTCTGACGTATTCAAACGATCTAAAAAAACAACTCGTCGGGGTTTCACGTGAAACGTTGCGCGCTCATGGCGCGGTCAGCGAGGAGACGGCGCAAGATATGGCGCTGGGCGCAAGAGAGCGGTTAAAGGTTGATCTGGCAATTTCGATTACGGGAATTGCCGGTCCTAACGGCGGATTACCAGACAAGCCAGTTGGCACGGTCTGTTTTGGTTTGGCAACATCCGATGGCGTCACCAGTGAAACGCAAGTCTTCGCCGACCGGTCACGCACCCGCGTGCGTAACCATGCTGTCATGCACGCCATGAAACTTTTGCTACGGACCTTGGAATCGTAATTGATGAAACCAGAATCCACAGAAAATTCCACCAAACCCCGTCTGTCTTGACTTTGATCGAATTGCCGCAGTGTTTGCCGTCGCGGTTTCCATCGCCGCCATTCTCGTCTCTCTACTGGAAGTGATTACAACACGGACACAGCAACGCATATCCGCTGATCATATCTGGACCTTGTCGCCCCGCGGATTTGCCCTGACAATGAGTAATAAGGGCGTTGGCCCGCGAAAGTCCGCAGCATTTATTTTATGCTCGACAATGTTCGACAAAATGATCTGGACGCAATGATCACCCAGACGCTCAGGCTTGAAGACACGTTTAGCTACGATGTCCACCGGGCCAGCAATCCGTCTGGAGGTGTGTTAGCAAGGCATGAGGATGTCACGCTCTTCTCAGTGCCGTGGGAACCTAGAACCCGAAAACTGATGGGCGATTGGAGAAGTCTGCCCGTCAGTCCCTCGCTAGGCGAGGCGGTGGGATAGATCAAGATGTGTGGCTTCTGCCACCAGATCGACATCTCCGCCGCTCGCGATGACCACGCAGTGTCCGGCGGCTTGCTCAATGAAGACATCTTTTATGACTGTCCGGGCTTTGTCGAACTTCTGTTTGAGTAACGCCTCCAGCGGGAAGGCAAGCCGGACCTCCACTTGAAAATCGACCAAGGTCGATCCGTCAGACAGTTCGTGAAACTGCCAGCGATTATGAAGTTTTTTGACGGGCCCGCCCTTACGCGCCTTTTCAACGGTGACAAGGCGTTGCTCCTGATCGATCTTCACGCGTGAGGAAAAGATCTCCGCAATGCCCTTATAGTTGATCATGGCCTCGGCCTCGAATCCGTCCGGCAAATCCTTGGTCTTGCGCAACGCCGTCATGGCCGGGATGAAGTCCGGATAGTGCTCGACATCGGTGACAAGGCTCATCACGCAGTCGGGTGCGTGCGGAACCCATTCCAGAAAGTTCGCCGATGGCACTATGCGCTTTCTTGAAATTTGGCATCCCGCGCCGCGCGAAGTTGCGCAAAATCGCTGTCGGCATGATAGGATGACCGCGTCAGCGGGCTGGCCGAGACCATCAAAAATCCTTTAGCACGCGCAATGGTATCATACGCCTTGAATTCTTCGGGTGTGACGAACCGTTTCAACTCGGCATGACGGCGGGTTGGCTGGAGATATTGACCAATCGTCAGAAAATCGATGCCGACAGAGCGCATATCATCCATTACCTGCATGACTTCTTCTTTGGTCTCACCCAGGCCGACCATGAGACCGGATTTCGTGAACTGACTAGGATCGCGCTCTTTCACACGCTCAAGCAAACGCAGAGAATGGTAATAGCGAGCGCCCGGACGAATCGACAGATAGAGGCGCGGCACGGTTTCCAGATTGTGATTGAACACATCTGGTCGCGCATCAATCACGCGATTGGGCGCATCGCCTTTACGCAAAAAGTCTGGAGTCAGGATTTCGATGGTCGTTTTCGGTGATTTAGCCCGAATGGCTTCGATCACATAAACAAAATGCTGCGCCCCGCCATCGGCCAGATCATCGCGGTCCACGGAGGTGATCACGACATGCTGCAGATTCATTTCAAAAACGGCTTCGGCAATCTTGCTAGGCTCATAGGCATCAACATCCTGCGGTAGTCCTGTTGCGACATTGCAGAAGGCGCAAGCGCGCGTGCAGATCTCGCCCAGGATCATGAAGGTCGCATGGCTTTTCTCCCAGCACTCACCAATATTTGGGCAGGCCGCTTCTTCGCAGACCGTGACGAGACCTTTGTCTTTCACGATCTTCCGCGTCGCTGCATAACCTTTAGAGGTCGGAGCCTTGACGCGGATCCACTTCGGCTTGCGCAGCACCTCGGTCTCTGGCCGATTGGCTTTCTCCGGATGCCTAACCTTATCTTGCCTGGGTTTTGCAGGCGTGGGTCTGTTGCTGATATCGATCAACGTAGCCATAGCCCGGTGTAAGTGGCCCGAACGCGCCGGATTCACAAGACCCGACTGCGCAGACCTAACCGTCTTTTTTGGGGGTTTCACTCCAGTCAAAACCGACCAGTTCCTCGCTTAGATCCCAATGCCTGGCCACCTTGTCAGCGCGGAGCGCCCTTGGATGGATCGCCGCATCGCCGACGGGGCCGCGTGCATCCTGAAACCCTCTCGGGCCATAATAACCGCCCAGCCGCACATTTGTATCCTCGCAGCCAGCAGTGGGATAACCCCCCGAACTTGGAGGTTGCGCCATGATTGCGTTCAGCGGCTTGTAGAGCAGATTGAGCAGACCCGGTGGGCCTCAGATCTTTCTGTATTATACATTCTGCTATATCGCGACACTGCCGGCGTTTTCTCTGGGTTTGATGCGGCGAAAATGGATGGTTCTGGCGCAGTTCGAGCTACCAAGCGTTCGTGCTACCAAGCTGGCTTGGATCATAGGACAGAGCTTCGGACTGCTCGAAACCCTTCTAGGATCAGTCGAGAACATCGTTCGTTTCGGCATCGCTCATGGGCTTGGCGCGACAATTTACGCCTATCGTGACCGCATCGGATTTCACTGGATCGGGATTCCAATCTGGCTGAGCCTGGGTCGGCTCTTACGCGATGGCCCTGCGCTCGAAGTGTGATGAACGCGCTTCTGGCCACAGTCGTCATGCTTGCCGCCTATGCCCGCATACCAAGCTGGAGGCCTCTAAGAACCGTACATTTTGTGGTATGATCTGATTTACTGGTTTTGGGAGGATTTTATGATGCACGCGCCTGGATTGTTTGACTTGTCGGATCATCTTGCTCGCTTATCGGCGACAGGTGATCCGCTTGAAGCACTAGAGTGTCATGTGGACTTTGAGGCTTTCCGAACTGTTCTGATGGAAGCCCTCGGTTATGGGGTTCGCGCCAAGGGCGGTCGGCCACCCTATGATCCGGTCACGATGTTCAAGGTGCTTGTTCTGGCGTCGATGCACAATCTGAGTGATGAACGGATGGAATTTCTGATCCGGGATCGTTTAAGTTGGCTGCGGTTTCTGAGGTTTCAGATCGGTGAACCGACCCCGGACCAAAAGACGATTTGGCTGTTCCGTGAAAAGCTGACCCAGTCTGGTGCTTTCAAATCTCTGTTTGCCGCTTTTGAAGAGCAACTCTGCAAGCGCGGCTACAAACCCACGGGAGGTCAGATCGTGGATGCCACTTTGGTGTCAGCGCCGCGCCAACGGATGAAGAAAGAAGAGAAAGAGCGGGCCAGGGCGGGTGAAAGCGCGTCCGCTATCTGGCGCGGGCGATCCTGCCAGGGCCGCACAGAAAGACACAGACGCACGAGCGGTGGTCAGCTATTCCAGGGCGCGAAAGACCGCAGAAGGGGAACAGGACGCAGGCCTTGTCGACATTTCCATCCCTCACTTTGGGTACAAGAACCATATCAGTATTGACCGGAAATGGCGCTTTGTCCGGGGAGAGACCTGTACCCATGCGGCCCGCTATGATGGGCACGAACTGACATCGGTTCTGGATGCCACCAACAGCTCAAAGTCTGTTTGGGCGGATACAGCTTATCGCTCAGCCAAAAACGAAGCCTGGCTGAAAGCGCAGGGCTATCGTTCAAACATCCATCGAAAGAAGCCCCGCGGTAAACCGATGGCAAAGCACATTCGGCGCGGCAATGCGACCCGCTCCTCCATCCGTGCCTGTGTTGAACATGTGTTCGGATATGAGAAAGGGCCGATGGCGATCACGATCCGCTCAATCGGCCAGGCCAGGGCCGCTGGCCGGATCACCATGGCCAACCTAAGCTACAACTTCCGCCGCCTCGTTTTCCATGAGCGACGACAGCCCATAGCCTGATTCTGTTCAAAATCCGGATCCCCCCACTTATGCGGGCCAAAATCGTGCCAAAATACGCCTGTGGACACGCATTCGTCACTCTATGAAGCCTGACCTGAGAGCCGATTATAAAATTCGCCTCTATACTGGCCCCAAAACCCTGTTCTTCGAGGTGTCCAGCTTCAGGGTCTGCAACGGTTGGACGACATTCCCTACGGCCTGTACATCTATCACTGGGTCGTCATGCTGCTGATGTTTTAATGGTTCCCCGACCTCGGGGTAGCGCCGCTTTGCCTTTCGTCATCGCCCTGACCTGGCTGTCCTAGACCTATGTCGAAAAGCCGATGTGACCCATAGTTCGGATTTGACCCGTGGCTTCGTTTCGGGCGAAGACCGCGTCCCTTACCTTAGATAGAGATGCCGTTCTGCTGGACTAGAAGTGGATCACCCGATCATAGGCTGACAGCGTCGCTTCGTGCATCATTTCGGATAGAGTCGGATGCGGGAACACCGTCTCGATTAACTCATGCTCCGTCGTCTCCAGCGTCTGCGCGATCGTGTAGCCCTGGATCAGTTCAGTCACTTCCGCACCGATCATATGCGCGCCCAGCAACTCTCCGGTCTTGGCATCAAACACGGTTTTGACGAAACCTTCCGCCTCACCCAGCGCAATCGCCTTACCATTACCGACAAACGGAAACTTGCCGACCTTGACCTCGTAACCGGCCTCTTTTGCCTGCGCTTCTGTATGGCCGACACTGGCGGCCTGAGGGTGGCAATAGGTACAACCGGGAATACGGTTGGCATTAAGCGGATGCGGTGACTGACCCGCGATTTTTTCAATGCAGATTATACCCTCATGCGACGCTTTATGCGCCAGCCAGGGCGCTCCCGTTACATCACCGATGGCATAGAGCCCCGGCACGCCCGTGCGGGAAAACTCGTCAGTCTGAATATGGCTGCAATCGATTTTTACACTGAGCGCGTCCAGACCCATATCCTCCACATTACCGACAATACCGACGGCTAGAATGACCCGGTCAAATTCCGCCGTGTCTGTCTTGTCGCCCGTCTTGAAGGTCGCTGTGGCAGATTTGGCACCCGCTTTGACGGAAGCCTGTGTATTGAGTTTGAAGGTAAGCCCTCGTTTTTCGAACTGTTTCTGCGCAAAAGTCGAGACTTCGATGTCTTCTGCCGGGAGGATTCGATCCATCATTTCGACGACAGTTGTGTCTGCTCCAAAAGCCGAAAAGAAGCTGGCAAACTCCATGCCGATGGCCCCGGATCCGATAACCAGCAAACGCTTCGGGATTGTATCAGGCACCATCGCTTCGCGGGCCGTCCAGATAAATTTGCCATCGGGCTCAAATCCCGCTGACGGAATGGTCCGCGCCCGCGCGCCTGATGCAATGATCACGTGATCGGCGGTATAGTCCCTGCCAGCGACAATGACGACAGGCGCAGCCTTGCCCTTTTTCAGCGACGCATGACCGGCAATGACCGTAATCTTGTTCTTCTTCATCAGGTGTTTCACACCTGCCGAGAGCTGTGCCGCGATGTCGCGCGAACGCTTGACGATGGCTTTGAGATCATAACCCGTCTCTGCTGACAGCCCGTAGGCCGATGCATGCTGCATATTGTGATAAACCTCGGCAGATCGCAGCATCGCTTTGGTCGGGATGCAGCCCCAATTGAGGCAGACGCCGCCAAGATCTGCCTTTTCAACAATGGCGACGCTCATACCAAGCTGACTGGCGCGAATGGCCGTGACATAGCCACCCGGCCCGGATCCAATGATGATAACGTCGAAATCGGCCATGAAATTCCTCACTCTAGCGTGGGCGCTTTGGCAGATTTACACGGAAATTTACAGGGTAATTTGCCGAAGAATTACTGGTCAGGTTGACGCGTGGCCGTAACGGAGCGGAGCGGATAATTCCTGAATTTCGATCATGTCGAATACAGCGAAAGCTGCATCCATCCGCCCAGCCTGCGCATGGCTGATACCAATCCGTTGCCGGGTCGTATGCGAAGCTCTGGTGAGGACAGACGCTCAACCTTCAGGGGAATGTCTTTTACAGCATCATCGTGAGCGGATTCTGGATCAACCGTTTGAAATGCTGCAGCCAACGCGCCCCAGCTGCGCCGTCGACAACCCGGTGATCGCAAGTCAGCGTCACAGTCATGACCGTTGCAATTGCCAATGCGCCCTCCTTGACAACAGGACGTGGTTCTCCGGCCCCGACGGACAGGATCATACCGTGTGGTTCATTGAGGATCGAGCCGAATTCACGAATGCCGAACATGCCAAGATTGGAGATCGAGAAACTTCCGCCCTGATATTCCTGCGGCTTGAGTTTCCCGTCCCTGGCTCGACCGGCGAGGTCTTTCATTTCATTAGAAATCGTTGAGAGGCCCTTATTCTCAGCCTGACGGACAATCGGGGTGATAAGACCCCGGTCGGATGCCACGGCCACGGCCACATCGGCATTATGGTGATAGGCAATCCCGTCTTCCGTATAGCTGGCATTACTCTCAGGCACGACCTTGAGCGACAGAGCGCAGGCCCGGATCAGCATGTCGTTGACGCTGATCTTCACGCCCTCAGGCGCTTGTTCGTTCAATTCCTTGCGCATCCCCAACAACGCATCGATTTCGCAATCAATGGTCATCGGGAAGTCCGGTACATTGACGTTGGACGATGTCAGGCGGCGCGCAATGACTTTCTGGACGCCATCCAGCGGCTCCAGACGGTAGCTTTCCGGGGTGATTCCCATTTGGGCGAGAGACTCCGCGCCTTCGGTTGCGCGCGGTAGACCCACTTCGGTCGTTGTCGCCGCAGCAGGTTGCGGAGCCGCATCTGCTTTGGTGGCAGATTGCGGTGCAGACTTTGCAGCCTCAACATCCGCTTTCACGATCCGCCCGTTCGGTCCGGTACCAGAAATGGATGCCAGATCCAGTCCAGCGTCCTTGGCAATTCGCTTGGCAAGCGGAGAGGCAAAAATTCTGTTCTGTCCGTCAGAGGCCCCGGCAGCTGGTACCAGGGACGGATCAGCCTGTTTGTCTCCGGCATTCATGGCCGGAGCATTTTTTGGGTTCTCAGCGGGCTCAGCATTCAGCGCAGCATTCCCGCCCGCGCTATATCCGTCCAGCGCGCTGGCATCCTCGCCCTCTTCCAGAAGCAGGGCAATCGGTGCATTGACCTTCACCCCCTCGGAACCGCCCAGGACCAGCAGTTTGGCCACTCTGCCTTCGTCGACGGCCTCAACTTCCATCGTGGCCTTGTCGGTTTCGATCTCAGCGAGGACGTCACCAGAGGTGACCATATCACCCTCTTTCACAAGCCAGGTCGCCAGCGTGCCTTCTTCCATGGTCGGGGAGAGAGCGGGCATGAGGATTTCAATGGGCATTTTCGGCCTTCAAATTCAAATTTCGTGTCCGCAAGATCAGGTAGAAACCAAACCCGACGGCAACACCCAGCACAAGGCCGAGCAGGATATAGATCCAGCCCTGCCTG
The DNA here is from genome assembly GCA_965205225.1 of Litorimonas sp. Lineage (GTDB taxonomy): Bacteria > Pseudomonadota > Alphaproteobacteria > Caulobacterales > Maricaulaceae > Litorimonas. The sequence continues at coordinate 1,245,167 of CBDBFZ010000003.1, read as the reverse complement.
ATCCCAAGAGCATGGCACTCATACAGGATCCAGAGAGTCAGAATAACCCAGCATAAAATAGCATCCCACGCATATACAGAGGTGTATGGATTGACAAATACTACCATCGCAGCAGCGACAGGATCGCCGCCTGCGAGCAAGGCCGGAACAACCGTCGATATAAAAATTGCCGTGAAAGCGAGCGCGACAAGGCCTATAGATATTTGAAAGGCCCGCGCTGGCATATTATGGAGTTTGGCAGCCGAAGACCTTGGAGGGGATCTCCCACTGCCCATCGATTTTCACCAATGTCAGCGCATCGTAGAAACGATCCGTAGAGCGGAACATCACGGTCGCAATACGGCCATCCGCCATGTCAATATTCATGATTTCGCCATCGCGGGACGGAGCATCGGGCCGTGGCATTTCTGACCAGTTGACAATCACATCGCTCATTTCCGGCCAGACGCGCAGATATTCCTCGCCGTCATCATTTTTGGACACGACAAACATGGAGGCTTCATCGTTGAAGGCGCAGTCATGCTGATGGGTTCCGTGACAAACGCATTTCATCACTCCTCTTAAAAATAAGCCATCTCGCTGGCACGCGATATGATCGTCTGGATCAATCCTTGTAACACACGGCTTTCGCCGCTTTCACCACATCGTCCGTCCCCGGCAAGCTCAGTGCTTCGAGGTTGGCGGCATAGGGCAACGGGACATCTTTCTGATGTACGCGCATGGGCGGGGCGTCGAGATAGTCGAAGGCTTCGGCCACAACCCGTGCGGCGACTTCAGCACCGACCCCGTGCTGGCCCCAGCCTTCTTCGGCGCAGACGATCCGATTAGTTTTCTTGAAGGACTCAATGACTGTATCCGTGTCGAGCGGTCGCAGTGATCGCATGTCGATGACTTCAGCATCAATCCCGTCCTCGGCCAGTATCTCCGCCGCTTCGAGCGCAAATTTCACCATGCGGGAGTGAGCTGTGATCGTGACGTCGGACCCTTCGCGGCGGATCTTGGCCTTACCGATGGGAATGATGAAATCATCCATGTCCGGCACATCAAAGCTTTCACCATAGAGCAGTTCATGCTCCAGAAAGACGACCGGATTTGGATCGCGGATCGCGGCCTTCAGTAAACCTTTCGCATCTGCCGCATCATAGGGCGCAATCACGCGCAGCCCCGGCACATGCGCGTACCAAGAGCCATAGTCCTGACTGTGCTGCGCGCCTACGCGGGATGCAGCGCCGTTCGGGCCGCGGAAAACGATGGGGCAGCGCATCTGACCGCCGGACATGTAGAGCGTCTTGGCGGCGGAGTTGATGATATGGTCAATCGCCTGCATGGCGAAGTTAAACGTCATGAATTCGACGATGGGCTTCAGCCCGCCAAAAGCGGCACCGACACCGATACCGGCAAAGCCATATTCGGTAATCGGCGTGTCAACGACACGCTTGGCACCAAATTCCTGCAACAATTCTCGGGTGACTTTGTAGGCACCCTGATATTCAGCGACTTCCTCGCCCATGACGAAAACAGTTTCGTCGCGGCGCATTTCTTCAGCCATCGCATCGCGCAGTGCCTCGCGAACAGTGGTTTCGACCATCTTGATATTGATCGGAATGTCCGGGTCGCTGGCCACAGATTTGTCAACATACGCATGCGCCTCAGATCCATCGCGGTCAGCTGCTTCGTTTTCGGGATGAGTCGGCCCGGTTGACCCTGGCTTGTCATCGCCTTTGGCGTCCATTGGCGCAACGAGGTCATCTACACTGTCGCCCTCTTCGAGAAGCTGCGCAATGACCGCGCCGACCTTAACGCCCTCGCTACCTTCCGCGACGAGCAGCGTACCAATCGTGCCTTCATCAATCGATTCGACCTCCATCGTGGCCTTGTCGGTTTCAATTTCGGCCAGAATGTCGCCGGATTGAACGCTGTCGCCTTCCTTCACCATCCATTTGGCGAGAGTCCCTTCCTCCATCGTCGGAGACAGGGCCGGCATCTGAATATCGATAGCCATCAGGTGATCAGTCCTACGAGCAAGAGAAGAATACCAACAATGGACACAGCCCAAGCGACGGTTCGCAAAACCGGCACGCCGAACCAATAAAGCGGCGCAAAAGCCAAGCGGCCATAGAAGAATAGCGTCGCACCGAGTGCAGACATGGGCGTGGTTTGAGCTGAATAGACAGTAATCATCACCAACGGAATGAACATCACCATGCCTTCAGTGAAGTTGGCCTGAGCCCGGCGAGCCCGCGCATGGAGCTGCGAAACGCCGCTAGCGGGAAGTTTATCGCGCGGCCCAAGCAAATCGCCCAGCGTCACCTTGCCCGAAACCGTAGCCGCGACGGCCTGAAAGACAATCATAAGCAAGTAGAGCGCAACGGCGGACAGAAGATAATTGATTTCAGTGGGCATCGCCTAGGCCTCCGCTTCGATCAGAACATCCGTCCAGAGCTCGGACGGATCAGGCTCAGGACTTTCTATCGCGAAGTCGGCCGACTCCTTGATGACGGCCTTGATGTCCTTGTCGATTGCTTTCAGCTCATCGTCATCGGCCCAGCCCTCCTTGATCAGACGGGTTTTGACGGCGTCAATCGGGTCATGATCTGCGCGCGTCTTGGTCACTTCATCGCGCGAGCGATACTTCGCCGGATCTGACATGGAATGACCGCGATAGCGGTAAGTCTTCATTTCTAGAATCATCGGCCCCTTGCTGGACCGCGCATGGTCGATCGCCTCTGCAGCGGCATCGCGCACGGCCAGAACATCCATCCCGTCGACCAGCTTCCCTTCGATTTCAAAGGAAATGCCCCGTTTGAACAGCTCCGTTTCGGCGGATGCACGTTGCACGCTCGTACCCATGGCATATTGGTTATTCTCGATGATGAAAACGACCGGAAGATCCCAGAGCTTGGCCATGTTAAAGGCCTCATAGACCTGACCCTGATTCGACGCGCCATCGCCGAAAAAAGCGAGGCTGACGGCTTTATTATCGAGATACTGGTTCACAAAGGCTAGGCCGGCACCGATCGGTACCTGGCAGCCAACAATGCCGTGGCCGCCGTAGAACTTCTTCTCGGACGAGAACATGTGCATAGAACCGCCCTTGCCCTTGGAATAACCGGTCGCCCGGCCCGTCAATTCAGCCATGACACCTTTCGGATCCATGTCGAGCGCGAGCATATGGCCATGATCGCGATAGCCCGTAACCATCTGATCGCCATCCTTCATCGAGGCCTTGCAGCCAGTCACAACCGCTTCCTGACCGATATAGAGATGACAGAAACCGGCGATCTGCCCCATCCCATAAAGCTGCCCGGCCCGTTCTTCGAACCGACGAATCAGCAGCATGTCCCGATAATAGCCAAGGAGTTCATCCTTGTCGGTTTTGCGAACCTCGGGGCTCGCTGGTTTCTTTGATTTTGTGGCCATTAGGCACCTCGACAGCGGTGTCAGGAGTGTTGTTTCGGGATTCCGAGTATTTCTTTACACGCCGTGCCTAAGGGTCAAGCCATATTGTGATTTCGCCGGGCTTTGCCACGAACAAATTGCGCCGTGCCTCTATATCAAGCATGTCCAGATCAAGCGAGTCGGCCGAGAGTAGATCAACATCAGCTTGCAGCGCCTCACGGCGTGCCTCCAACGCGGCCAGCTTGACCTCCAAATGCTTGGCCCGCTCCGTATACTCCATCCACCGAACCAGCCCCTGACTGCCTGAGAGCGCATGGTAACCGAGATAGAGATAGAGGACGAGCAAAGCTGCCGCAGGCGCGCGGCGTTTGAAATCCGGCAATTTGATTTTGGCCCGCAACATGACCCGCCGGATATGGCCGGATCAGGGTTTATACTCGGTAAAGACTCAGCCCGAATCGCGGCTGAATGTTCAGATCTTCAGGACAGATCGACCTGCATAACGGGCCATCTCGCCAAGCTTTTCTTCGATACGAAGCAGTTGATTATATTTGGCCAGCCGGTCTGAACGCGCAAGGCTGCCTGTCTTGATCTGCCCGCAATTGGTCGCGACGGCGAGATCCGCAATTGTCGTATCCGAAGTCTCGCCTGAGCGGTGGCTCATCACCGCCGTAAAACCGGCGCGGTGGGCCATATCAACGGCATCGAGCGTTTCTGAGAGCGTTCCGATCTGGTTGACCTTGACGAGAATGGAGTTGGCGGCACCCATGTCGATACCGGATTTCAACCGCACGGAGTTCGTTACGAACAAATCATCCCCGACCAGTTGAACGCGATCGCCAATGCGGTTTTGCAGCTCGACCCAACCGGCCCAGTCGTCCTCGGCCATACCATCTTCGATCGAAATGATCGGGTAATCATCGGTCAACTTGGCAAGATAATCCACGAACTCAATCGATGTCAGGCTCTTGCCTTCACCTTGCAACTCATAGCGGCCGTCCCTGAAGAATTCGGTCGACGCCACATCAAGCGCAAGAAAAACATCGTCGCCCGCACTGTAACCCGCCGATTCGATAGCCTTGAGAATATAGTCGAGCGCATCGCGCGTATTGGACAGATTCGGGGCAAAACCACCCTCATCCCCAACATTAATATTGTGGCCGTCCGCTTTGAGCTTGGCTTTCAGCGAATGGAAAATCTCGGCACCGCAACGCAGTGCTTCCGAGAAGCTCTCCGCGCCGACCGGCATGACCATGAATTCCTGAACATCAATCGGATTGTCTGCATGTTCTCCGCCATTGATGATGTTCATCATCGGCACGGGCAGGACATGCGCATTGACCCCGCCAACATAGCGGTAGAGCGGAACCCGCTGGCTGTCAGTGACAGCTTTGGCCAGCGCGAGAGACACGCCGAGCGTCGCATTCGCACCGAGACGAGCTTTGTTCTCCGTCCCGTCTAATTCCTTGAGAATTTCGTCAATGCCGCGTTGGTTCTCAGCATCAAGACCTTTGATCGTGTCGGCAATCTCGTCATTGACGTTGTTGACCGCCTTGCGGACACCTTTGCCAAGATAGCGATCTTTGTCGCCGTCACGAAGCTCAACCGCCTCATGTGCACCGGTTGAGGCACCGCTTGGCACGGCGGCACGGCCAAAGCCGCCATCACTGAGCGTGATGTCGACTTCAAGGGTTGGGTTACCCCGACTGTCAAGGATTTCGCGCGCGAAGACCGTTTCGATCTCAACCATGGGAAATCCCGTTTCTGACCTATTGCCTGGAAAGACTAGTCTTTGGCCTGCAAAATCTGACGGCCACGATACATGCCGGATTTCAGGTCGATATGATGCGGACGACGCAATTCGCCGCTATCCTTGTCCTCGACATAGGTCGGATTTGATAGCTTATCGTGAGCCCGGCGCATACCGCGGCGCGAATTGCTGATCTTACTCTTAGGGACCGCCATGGTCGCCTCCGTCTCTAAAAAGTAATTAGCGGCCTCGCCCAGAATAAAAAGGGCCCAGAATAAAAAGGGCCCAGAATAAAAAGGGCCCAGAATAAAAAGGGCCCGAGATAAAAGGGGAAGAGAGCCGCGTTCATCGGTGCGCCCCTTAGCGAGTCGCAGCGCAGATCGCAAGTGTTGTAGCCAGTGCGTTATTTGGCTCAGAACAGCAAAGCCCCGTCGGTAGAGAATGACGGGCGGTGCTGATTGGGGACATCGGAAAAACTACCATTCCACGATCCGCCCGCGCGTGGATTTGATCTCTTGGCGGTGCTTCTGCGCCTGCACGGCGCACCGGATCGAACTGCGCGAGGGGCGCGTGCTCCGGCGCGGTTTGTCGCGGTGCAGAGCCTTACGCAACAACCTCGTGAGACGGTCCCGTGCTTCGTCCTGATTGCGATGAAAACTACGATGTGTGTCGCAGTGAATGACAATCGCACGCTGAGGCGCGCTGATGCGGTTGTCGGAATGATCCAGAACACGCTTGATCAGACCTTCCGGCCAGCCAAAGGCATCAATATACGCGCGAAGCTGTGCCGCCGAATTGGTCTTGTTGACGGATTGTCCGCCCGGACCTGAACCACGCACAGCATCCACATGCAGGGCCTTGGCGGGCACGAACAGGCCGTTTCTTACATGTAGGTCATCCATTGGTTTCTCCTAGCATTCAGAGGAACAGCCGCATATAGGAAACGTAATTTACCGATAAACAACATGGACCCATGCCATGAAAATGCACGTTCTGTTTTTTGCCTCCACTCTGGTTCTCGCCGCCTGTGCGGTCGTTGATCCAGATATGCAGGATGACAATCTTCCCTCCCTTGAGTTCGAAAAATTCACGCTGGATAATGGTCTGGATGTTGTCCTACACGTCGATGAATCCGATCCGATTGTCGCGATCAACCTGGCCGCCCATGTGGGGTCTGCGCGTGAGGTTCAAGGCAAGACCGGGTTCGCCCATCTGTTCGAGCATCTCCTGTTTCTCGATTCCGAAAATCTCGGCTATGGCGGGCTAGACCTGATGAACACACGGATCGGCGGCGAAGGCACGAACGGCTTTACCACCAACGATATGACACAATATTTTCAGGCGGTTCCATCAGATGCTCTGGAAAAAGTCATTTGGGCGGAAGCGGACAAGCTCGGCTGGTTCATCAACACCGTCAATCAGAATGTGATTGACCGCGAAAAGCAGGTTGTGAAGAACGAGAAGCGGCAGCGTGTCGACAATCAACCCTATGGCCATAACTTCTATATCATCAATAAGGCCATCTACCCGCTCGGCCATCCCTACAATCACACGGTTATCGGATCGCTGGACGATCTAGAAAGTGCAACGCTGGAGGACACAAAAGACTTCTTCGCCAAATGGTATACGCCGCAAAATGTGACTGTCACGATTACGGGCGATTTTGAGCCCGACGAAGCGCGCGATCTAGTCGAGAAATATTTCGGCGAAATCCCATCTGGCGAGGGTCAAGCTGAACGCAATGTTGACGCTGTGATGCTGCAGGAGTCAAAAAGCTATATCCACGAAGACAGTTTCGCAAAAGTTCCACAACTGACAATGGCCTGGCCCGCTGTGCCGGAATATCACGAAGACTCCTACGCGCTCACAGTATTGATGACCTATCTGTCCGACGGGAAACGCGCGCCCTTCAACGAGGTCCTGATTGATGAAGACCAGCTGACGACCAATGTCGGCACATTTATCTCTTCCAAAGAACTGGCAGGCGAGCTTTATCTGTTCATTTCGCCCAAGGCCGGCGAAGACATTGATGATCTTGCCCCCGGGATCGAAAAAGCATTTGCTCGGTTCGAAGCGAACGGCATTCCAGAAGATGCACTTGAGCGGATCAAGACCGAAGCGGAAGTCGCCGTCTATGACGGAGTTCAGAGTGCGCTCGGCAAGGCTATTGCGCTGGCCGAATATAATCTCTTCCGCGACGATCCCGGTTATCTTGATGATGATATTGCAGCCCTTCGCGCCGTAACGACTGAAGACGTTATGGATGTGTATAACCGCTATATCAAAGGCCAACATTACGTCGCGACATCCTTTGTTCCCAGAGGTGATCTTGACCTCGGTCTTGAAGGCGCAACAACCGCCACGGTTGTTGAAGAAATTGTCGTGCAAGGCGCGGAAGCGGACGTTCCCTATGATCCGGACGCCCGTATTTTCGAACCGACGCCGTCCTCCTTTGACCGGACGGTCGAACCCGATTTCGGCGCACCCTACACCCTCCCCGTTCCAGCGATCTGGAAAGCCGAAGCCGCAAATGGCCTGGACATTGTCGGCATCCAGTCGAATGAAGTCCCACTGATTGAATTTGCGATCGATTTCGACGCCGGTAAAAACCGTTCTACGGTCGAAAAACCAGGTGTTGCCGCGCTACTCGGCGATTTATTGCTCAAAGGTGCCGGTGCGCATGACACAGCGGCGTTTGAGGAAGCACTCGGCAATCTGGGCTCCGAGGTCAATGTTTTCACGGGCAACCGATATACAACCATACGCGGCAAGACGCTGGCGCGTAATCTCAATGCCACGGTCGAACTGGTCAACGACATGATCAACGCACCCGCCTTCAATGTAGATGAGTTCGAAACTTTACGCGAACAATATGCGCAAGCCTCTGTCGCGGCGCAGGCAAACCCGAACTTTCTGGCCACTCAGGCCGAGGCCAAACTGACCTATCCCGCTGGCAGCGCGCTCTCGGTCGCGGGTGCTGGTACGGAAGATCAGGTTCGTTCGGTTACGCTTGATGATCTGAAAGCCTTCCATACCAACTATTTCGATGTTTCGACGGCAACGCTGAATATCGTCGGTGATTATACAAGAGCAGGCGTGCTGAGCGCCTTTGGCGCCATCGCTGACCCGGTGGATGGTGAGCTAACAGAGAAACCTCGGCCCGCTATGACATCGGTCGATCAAACGCAGATCTATTTCTATGATGTCCCGGACTCCAAACAATCCGTGATCCGTCTGGCGCGTCCAGCTCTGACGTCGACAGATCCTGACTATGCCCGTCTTGATGCCCTGAACTTCCCACTGGGCGGCATCTATACGTCCAAGCTCATGACAGAGCTTCGGGTCAATAAGGGGTATACTTACGGGATCCGCTCCGGCGCGGCAGGCGATAAGGATATGGGTTCATTTGTCGTCCGCACATCGGTTCGTACCAATGCGACCAAGGAAAGCCTTGAGATCATTCGTGATATTGTCGGCGAGCACGGCCGCACTATGACGGACGCAGAACTGGTAGAACTCAAGAAATCGCTGATGCGGGGACAAGCCCTCAAGACTGAGACGCTCGGCGATAAGCTCGGCCTCGTTCAGGATATAAGCCGCAATGATTTGCCCGCGGACATACGCGCGCAGGAAATGGCGAGTGTTCAGTCCATGACAAAGGCTGACGCAATGGCACTTTCAAACGCGCATATGCGCCCTGATGCGATGCGGATTGTCGTAGTCGGCGACGCAGCTAGTCAGAAAGCAAGACTGGCGGATCTGGGCTATGAGATCATCGATCTGAACTAGAGGTCAAGTATAACTTTAGCCGCATGATCAACCTCACCCGCTCTGAACCTGTGGTGGTTGAGAAGCATGGTCGCCCCGTGGTCGTTGTTCTGGCGGTTGAAGAATTTGAAAAACTGACTGGGGACAGCATATCCCCGTCGCGTATTGAAAGCGAGGGTTGATGGCCAAACAGACAAACAATGCTGCCCCGCTTGGCTTTGAGGCAGAGCTCTTCAAAGCAGCCGACAAGCTGCGCGGCAATATGGAGCCATCGGATTATAAGCACGTCGCCTTGGGTCTGATCTTCCTCAAGCACATCTCGGACAGTTTTGAAACTAGGCATGCCGAATTGCTGGCTTCCGAATATCCGTGGGAAGCCGAAGATGCAGACGTCTACCGCGGCGACAACATCTTCTGGGTGCCGACAGAGGCCCGCTGGTCGCACCTTCAGGCCAGCGCCAAGCAACCCACGATCGGCAAGATCATCGACGACGCGATGCTGGCTATCGAAAAGGTCAATTCATCCCTCAAGGGTGTTCTGCCCAAGGAATATGCCCGCCCCGCTCTATCCGCCATCATGCTGGGCGAATTGATCGACCTGATCGCCAATATCCGCCTCAAGGCCGATGAGGGCGAAGCGCGCGATGTGTTGGGCCGGGTCTATGAATATTTCCTCGGCCAGTTCGCCGGGTCCGAGGGCAGACGCGGCGGCGAATTCTACACGCCACGCTCGGTCGTGCGCACCATGGTCGAGATGCTGGAGCCCCACAAGGGCCGCGTCTATGACCCCTGCTGCGGCTCGGGCGGCATGTTCGTGCAATCCGAACGCTTTGTGGAAAGTCACGAGGGCCGGATCGGTGATATCGCCATCTATGGCCAGGAAAGTAACCACACCACTTGGCGGCTGGCCAAGATGAATCTTGCGGTGCGCGGCATTGATGCCGACATTCGCTGGAATTCCGAAGGCAGTTTCCACAAGGACGAACTGCCCGACCTGCGCGCCGACTACATTCTGGCAAACCCGCCATTCAATATCTCGGATTGGGGCGGCGACCGCCTACGCGAGGATGTGCGCTGGAAATTCGGCATTCCGCCCGCGGGCAATGCCAACTTTGCCTGGCTGTCACACATATTGCACCACCTTTCCCCCACCGGTACGGCGGGCGTGGTGCTGGCCAATGGCTCCATGTCGTCTACCCAGTCGGGCGAGGGCGACATCCGCAAGGCGATGATCGAGGGTGAGGTGATCGACTGCATGATCGCCCTGCCGGGGCAGTTATTCTATTCTACCCAGATCCCCGTCTGCCTGTGGTTTCTGGCGAAGGACAAATCAAACGGTATCGCGCGGGATAAACAACTACGTGATCGGCGTGACGCGATTCTGTTCATTGATGCGCGCAAGCTGGGCGTCATGGTGGATCGCACCCGGCGCGAGTTCACCGATGATGACATCGCCAAGATCGTCGACACTTATCACCGCTGGCGCGAGGGCCGCGATTACCAGGATGTGCCGGGTTTCTGCAAATCCGCCGGGCTGGAAGAAGTCCGCGCCAATGGCCATGTGCTGACCCCGGGCCGCTATGTTGGCGCGGAAGCTGTGGAGCAGGGTGACACGCCTTTTGCGGAGAAATTTGCAACCCTGACAGAAGAGCTTGAAACGCAGTTTAAGGAAAGTGACCGTTTGATAGCTGTTATTCGTGATCGATTGACCCGTCTAAAGCCTGCCGATGAATAGCAACATTTATGGCAAAAATTTCTACATGACGTCAAAGCATGTAAAGAAAATCAAAAAAACTTGATATGTTTTCTGGACATGTAAAGAAAATTACTGTTTTTTGACACATGACATCTGAGCCTTTGAAATCCACTTATACGATCCCTGCCTTACCGCCTGAGGCTCTGGAAACGGTTCCAGTTTTAAAAGCGCTGGCCCCTGCACACCGCTATTTAGCCGAGCTTAAAGGCGCAGCGCAATCCATTCCGAACCAGGGCATCCTGATCGACACGCTAGCCCTGCAGGAAGCCAAGGCAAGTGCGGAGATCGAGAACATTGTTACGACACAGGACGAGCTGTTCCGCGCCAGGCTATTCCCGGACGGTCCCGCCTCATCCGAGGCTAAGGAAGTCGCTCGCTATTGCAAAGCCTTGAAAGAAGGCTTTGACTTCATGCGCGCAAAGGGAGGGGTGCTGACCAATAATGCTCTCATCAATATGTTCCAACGGCTGGAACAACGCGATGACGGCTTTCGCCGTACACCCGGCACGGCCCTAAAGAATGAGCAGACAGGCAAGATCGTTTACGTGCCGCCGCAGGAGCCGGACGCCATCGTCGCGCATATGAACGCACTGGAAAAATTCATTAATACGGACGAGATGTCCGATCTCGACCCGCTCATCAAGATGGCGTTGATCCATCACCAGTTTGAAAGCATCCATCCCTTTCCTGATGGGAATGGCCGCATAGGGCGGATTATCAATGTCCTCTACCTTACGCGCTCAGGCTTGCTGTCTATCCCAATCCTATATCTCAGTCGGTACATCAACCAGAACAAGGGCGACTATTACAGTCTTTTGCAGGCCATCCGGGATGATGATGGCGCGCCAGCCGATTGGGAGGCGTGGATCCTCTATATGCTGACGGCCGTGACAGAGTCGGCCAGGCTCTCGCTTGGTATTGTCAACGACCTCAAAATTTTGATGCAGGAAACGAAAATCCGTGTGCGGACCGAGCTATACAAAATATATAGTCAGGATCTGATCAACAATCTCTTTCGCCATCCCTATACGCGCATTGAATATATTATGAACGACCTGGGCGTTACTCGTCCGACTGCAACGAAATATTTGGGTCAACTGGTCAAGGCCGGTATACTTGGCAAGAAAGTCGCAGGGCGAAATAATTATTATATCAATACACCCCTCGTGCAGATATTCTTGCACGTGTCGGAGGGAGCGTGATGTCCTAGGAGGAAATGGAGCTTAGTGATGTCGTAAAGCTGAAAAGGGGTTATGATCTTCCGAAAAGAAAAAGGGTGAACAGCGAAGTCCCGATCATATCTTCATCTGGTGTGTCCGGTAGCCATAATGAAGCTAAGGTAAAGGGACCAGGAGTGGTGACGGGCAGATATGGAACAATTGGCGAGGTTTACTATCCGGAGTGCGACTTCTGGCCTTTGAACACCACTTTATACGTTCAGGATTTCAAAGGTAATAGGCCCGAGTTCATCTACTATTTTCTAAAACCATAAATTATCGCAGTTTTTCAGACAAAGCCGCCGTTCCGGGTGTGAATAGAAATCACCTGCATAAAGCTAAAGTACACCTCCCAGCAGATACGCAGACGCAAAAAAATCTAGCGGTAATCCTCAAGTCCTTCGATGACAAGATCAAGCTGAACCGGCAGATGAATGCGACGTTGGAGTCCATGGCGCAGGCGCTGTTCCGCGACTGGTTTGTTGATTTCGGCCCCGTCCGCGTCAGGATGGCCCAGAGCGCCTCTGACGCGAAAAATAAACATGAACCCCGCGAACCTTATCTGGTACAGAAGGTCTGGAACCTGTTTCCGGACAAGCTCGATGAAGACGGAAAGCCCGAGGGATGGGAAGCTTCGACTATCGGCGACGAGGTGCGCGCCGACTACATTCTGGCAAACCCGCCATTCAATATCTCGGATTGGGGCGGCGACCGCCTACGCGAGGATGTGCGCTGGAAATTCGGCATTCCGCCCGCAGGCAATGCCAACTTTGCCTGGCTGTCACACACATTGCACCACCTTTCCCCCACCGGCACGGCAGGTGTGGTGCTGGCCAATGGCTCCATGTCATCTACCCAGTCGGGTGAGGGCGACATCCGCAAGGCGATGATCGAGGGTGAGGTGATCGACTGCATGATCGCCCTGCCGGGGCAGTTATTCTATTCTACCCAGATCCCCGTCTGCCTGTGGTTTCTGGCGAAGGACAAATCAAACGGTATCGCGCGGGATAAACAACTACGTGACCGGCGTGGCGCGATTCTGTTCATTGATGCGCGCAAGCTGGGCGTCATGGTGGATCGCACCCGGCGCGAGTTCACCGATGATGACATCGCCAGGATCACCGACACTTATCACCGCTGGCGCAAGGGCCGCGATTACCAGGATGTGCCGGGTTTCTGCAAATCCGCCGGGCTGGAAGAGGTCCGCGCCAATGGCCATGTGCTGACCCCGGGCCGCTATGTCGGGACTGAGGCGATCAAAGATGACGGCGTGCCGTTCGGGCAGCGGTTTGCGGAGTTGCGGGCGAAGCTGGACGGGCAGTTTGCCGAGGCCGAGGATCTGACGGCGACGATCCGGGCGCGGCTAGCGGGGGTGGCCGGGCAATGACGGCTGCCTGGACACCCTCGGCACTATCTGCCAGTTTCGAGCAGGGGACCGCTTTCCAAAAGATTTGCAAGGTGATGATGATAGGGAATAGCCGGCAACCAAAGTCAGTGACAGGAAAAATCTTTCCACTTCAGAGCGAGACATAACTGGATTTCGGCTTCGTCCATCGCCATTCTGGGCGGCTTAATCCCCGACCTCGCTACTGATTTTGCGGCCTTGCTAACTGACTCGTTTCGAACAGTTTTAGCTGCTACCGACGATGCTTTCTTCCCTGTTACTTCTCTGTTCTTTTCCATTTTGCCCTTTCCGTTCTGGAGGGCAGAGACCGACCCTCTAAAAGCTGCCTAGTCAGCGGCAAGCTCCGCCACTGTTTCAGTGGCATTCTTACTACCCCCGATGAATTGAACACCACCTTCGGGATTGCCGCCGCTGGACTTGACAAGGCCCGTAGGCACATTAGCAAATATCGTCTTTGTCGCGGCCATCAGAACAGCATCTTTAACGTGCGGGTTTCCGGTCGCTTGGACGAATGCCTGAAACGTCTTCAGGCTCAGTTCGCGATGGCGATTCACCGCAGATTGATGGATCAGTGCCCGGTAGATATGACCGCACCAGACTGTACCAGTGAAAAGGACAGCAATAATCGTGCCTTTGCTGGCAATGTTACGGAGCGTGTCCCAACCGTCCGCATTTGCGCCCACTTTGGGCCAGAAGTAGAACAAAACGCCGGCGAGAATGGTCAAGGCCGCAAACACGCCTGTCGCCCCGAGCCATTTCTTTGATCGTTTACCAAGTGAAACAGCTTCTGAACCGAACTGTTTGGTGAAGGTGGTAACACCGACATTCGCTGCAGCCTCACGGGCTGTTTGAACAATCGTGTCTATAGAATTTAGCTTGTTTTTGGCCGACGTCTTTGCATTTTCGAGCATAGTTTCAGCCTCTTTAATGGGATCATTTAGCTGCTGAATATTCTTGGCGGTATCGGCTTGCTTATAAGCGAGATAAATCCATGGACTCGCCTTCTGGTATAATTCTTCGGCAACTGAGCGGAGTTCGTTGGCGATATTCTTCCGACTGCCTGACACGTCCCCGGTGGTCGTCGTGAAGACGTTGATATCGGCAAACACCGAGATGACTTGATCAATAGCGCGGCGAATCGCCTGCGACATAGGCGTCGTTAAGAAATTTAGCGGCATTGACTCAAGGTCAGCCGCAATGAACTGCACAAGATTAATGTCACCTCGGGAATCCTCAAACGTAACCGCGCCCCACTCGAGTCGGGAAACAAGATCGTCCTCCTTATAGTGAGTCAGTTTGCCGAGAGTTTCTTTCAGTATTTCTATTTCTTCTGGTGTTATCATGGGGCTACGCCCTCTCCGAAGTTGCTTGTCGGCCTATATATGAGGGTGGCCCAACCAATAACAATAGTATGAGCTATGTCAGACAATGTGCAAACTAGGCTCAGGACTTATTGATTTAGGTTCAGTTTACAAGTCATATGCATCCATGTTATGTTCCTTGTGAAATCAGAGGGATAGAGTGCCGTGGATCACAAACAGTTTCAAGACTCGCTATCGGGGATAGCCCGGCGCAGCCCGTCGCAGCGATAGTAAACCGAAGCTGAGGATCTGATGACGGCGACGATCCGGGCGCAGTTGGCGGGGGTTGGACTGTGACGGATAGGCTTCGTCTTGGCGATCACTGTCTGAAGATCGGCAGCGGTGCCACCCCGCGTGGCGGCAAGGAGGCCTACTTTGCAGAAGGACCGTTCTCGCTCATTCGCAGCCAAAATGTCTTGAAAGAGCGATTTTCGACAGGTGGACTCGCTTTCATTTCGAAGGAGCAAGCCGGCCAGTTATCGAACGTCGAAGTTCGAGCCAGAGATGTTCTTCTGAACATCACAGGTGACAGCGTGGCCAGAGTTTGTCAGGTCAATCCTGAAATTCTACCCGCCCGCGTCAATCAGCATGTCGCAATCATTCGACCGAAACCCGAAGTAATCGATCCACGGTTTCTCCGATACTTCTTGGTGTCGCCAGAGATGCAGGCACACATGCTTGGGCTCGCAGCATCTGGCGCGACAAGAAATGCCCTTACCAAAGGGATGATCGAGCAGTTCGAGATTCCCGCCGCGCCCCTCCCCGAACAACGCGCCATTGCTGCCACGCTCGGGGCGCTCGATGACAAGATCGAGCTGAACCGGCGGATGAATGCGACGTTGGAGTCCATGGCGCAGGCGCTGTTCCGCGACTGGTTCGTTGATTTCGGCCCCGTCCGCGCCAGGATGGCCCAGAGCGCCTCTGGTGCGGAAAATAAACATGAATCCCGCGAACCCTATCTGGCACAGGAGGTCTGGAACCTGTTTCCGGACAAGCTGGATGAAGACGGGAAACCGGAGGGGTGGGAGGTGCGGCCAGTTGGCGAGCTCATCAAGCTATTCGACCACAAGCGGGTGCCGCTCTCATCTCAGGAACGCGCGAAACGCCAAGGACCATATCCCTATCATGGCGCAACATCGGTGATGGATCACATTGACGACTTCCTATTCAACGAAACCTTACTTCTGATGGGGGAAGATGGATCGGTGGCACAGATCGATGGGAGACCGTTCACACAGTATGTCTGGGGTAAAATTTGGGTCAATAACCATGCGCATGTAATCAAAGGCCGCGAGTTTAGCGTGGAGCAGTTGAAACTCTTCTTTGATCAAGTGGACATTCGCCCGTTCGTGACGGGCGCGGTCCAGCCAAAGCTAAATCAAGCAAACTTGCGCAGGGTCCCCTTTCTTTGTGCAAGTTCCGGCATCCACGCTGCCCTTGATGCTTCGATTGCTCCATTGTTTGATCTGATCCGACAGAACCAAGAAGAATCCCGCACCCTCGCCCAGACCCGCGACCTGCTATTGCCCAAGCTCATGTCGGGTGAAATTCGCGTTTTCGAGGCAGAGGGCATGGCGGAGGATGCGGGATGACCGCTGACTGGGCCCCGGGCATACGTGCGTTTTGTTCGCACTGGTCGCATGCACCGATGTTACAACAAACCTTTGAAACGCTGGAAAGCGAATTCAACAAGGACAGAGACGCCTGTATCGATGCTGCCAAGGGTCTGGTGGAATGTGCGTGCCGTCTGATTATCGAAGAACTGGACGATCCGGCATCGCCGTTAAAGTCGACCAGAAGCGATGTTGCGCTGGGCGAGTTGCTAGGGCTGGCCACACGTGCATTGGAACTTGGCGAAATACGCGACCGGGCTTTCACGAAACTGATCCGCGAGCACAACAAGCTGGCCGACGCCCTGCGTGTCTTGCGCAATGAGGGCGGAACGGTATCACATGGAAAGGACGGGTTCGTGGCCAAGCTGTCGACCCACCACCGGCGAGCCGCCATCCTTGCGGCGGATGCGATCATCACCTTTTTTTTGAGGCCTATCTGGAACGCGAACCCGACCCAGTTCTGACGCTGGAACCGTTTGAACGATTTGCAACGGGCAATGCACTGATAGACGGGCATAGCTCGCTTGTGGCAGAAGAAGATGAAGAAGGCGGATTGCTGGTCATTGTCAAGCTTCCCAACAAGGAAGAAATCGAGCTGGCTATTTCACTCGCGCAGTTGCTGTTTAGCGTGGATCGTGAAGCCTACAAACTGGCTCTGAACGCCAGTCGAGAGGCGGAGCCTGAGGAGGAAGAAGTCGCATGACCCGTGTTTCGGTCAGACCGGAGATGCTGAACTGGGCGGTCGAACGCGCCCGGATGACTCCGGACGATCTGCAGGCGCGATTTGCCAAGCTTCCGGAATGGCTCGAAGGGGAAGTGCTACCGACACTGAAGCAGTTGGAGAATTTCGCCAAGGCAGTGCATGTGCCAATCGGCTATCTGTTTCTGCCCGAGCCGCCGGATGAACCTTTACCGATCCCGGATTTTCGTACCGTGGACGGGCGGCAGTTGGCGAAACCAAGCCCGAATCTTCTGGAAATGATCTATGCCTGCCAGGAGCGGCAAAGCTGGTACGCCGATTTTGCCCGCCTGTACCAGGACCCGGAGTTGGAATTCGTCGGAAGCGCAACGCTGGATGATACACCTCCTGAAGATGCGGCTGAACGCATCCGCGCATATCTGGGCTTTAGCGTGGAGGAGCGTCGAGATTGTGGCACCTGGACCGATGCCTTGAGGTTGTTCATTCGCCAAGCAGACCAAGCTGGTATTCTGGTGATGATCAGTGGTGTCGTTTTCAGCAACAACAACAGGCCATTGGACACAGAAGAGTTTCGAGGATTTGCCCTTGTCGACCGTCGGGCACCATTGGTGTTCATCAACGGGTCGGACTCCAAAGCGGCACAAATGTTCACTCTGGCCCATGAACTTGCACATATCTGGCTGGGTGCATCAGCCCTGTCAAACGCGAGCGCGGCCCCTCTGGCCGGGTACCGGCGTGAAGAAGTCTGGTGCAACAAGGTAGCAGCTGAACTTCTTGCCCCGCTCGCCGCCGTCCGGGCTGAAACCCGCGACGATGAGGTTCTCGACCAAACCCTGAGTCGTCTGGCGCGACACTTCAAGGTCAGCAAGCTGGTTATCCTGCGTCGTCTTCTGGATGCCGGTGCACTGGATCGCCTGGCATTCAATACTGCTTGGCGTGATGAGGTAGACCGGTTGCGGGAAATCAAGCAACAATTCAATGGAGGCGGGGATTTCTACCGGACCACCCTTTCGCGTGTAAGTCATCGTTTTGCCAGAGCGCTGGTTGTCAGCACGCTGGAAGGGCAGACGCTATATCGCGACGCATTCCGTATGCTGGGCGTGAAGAAAACCGAGACATTCAACAATCTCGGGCGGGAAGTCGGGGTGATGATGTGACCCGATATCTGCTCGACGCCAACGTCTTCATTCAGGCAAAAAACCTGCATTACGGCTTCGATTTTTGTCCAGCATTTTGGAAATGGCTGGTTGTTCAAAACGGTGCAGGAACCGTGGCAAGTATCGAAAAAGTCGCCGATGAATTGGCATCGGGAGAAGACGAGCTTACCTCTTGGGTCAAGGATCGTGGGTCCGCATTTTTCTTACCTGCGGATGACGCCGTATTGGCCGCTCTTGGCACTGTAAGCGCCTGGGCATACGATCAAAGCTATGATCAAGCGGCTGTCACCACATTCCTGAAAGTGGCGGACTATTGGCTCGTCGCTCATGCTCTGGCACATGGATACACAATCGTCACCCACGAAATTTCAGCGAATTCAACCAAGAAAATCAAAACCCCCGACGCCTGCATAGGTTTGGCGCTTCATTGCGTCAGCCCATATGAAATGTTGAGCCGCGAACAGGCAGAATTTGTCTTGGTGTAAACGGAGAAAAAAATGAATGACAATCCGATGTGGGATAAACTTCAGCCTCTCAGAGCCACGATGCCCCGTGCAGTGACTGAAATCGAGGTGTTGCGCGTCGCAGGGGGCTTACTTGGGAATGATCCCGTGAATTCAGCAGGCGATGCACGGCAGGAAGTGTTAAAATGGGTTCAACGTCGATGTGGGGGTCAGCTGCCCCAGAAAGCCTGGGATTTTGAAGAGTTCAATTATCTTGCCGGAGGACGCAATAGTACCGGCGTCCGCATTCAAACCAACGCCTCAGACGTTTGGGCTGTTCGGGCGGATGATCCGGACAAAACGGTGCCGGGACGAGTTTGGACAACAGAGGTCGTTGTTGGTCTTGGGAAAGGCGATCAACCCCGCTTTAGTGCTCGTTTGATGGTGAGCACCAATGAAAGCAATCTAGAAATCCTTCCGCATACGCCGGGGTTTGTGCAGCAGGTGGCAAAGACTGTCGGCTTGGAAAGGGGTAGGTACCCAGTTTCCTCCGAACCCTGGATAATCCAATCAGAAGCTGACTATGTGGAGTTTTCAGAAGGGTTAACCGACGAAACTCGATCGCTCCCGTTTATTGTGTTGACAGTTGCCGCCAATAGCCCGGATAGGGAAAAACCAATGATCGATGCGCATGCTTTGGGTTGCGCGACTGCTGGCTTAGCCCGCGTTATTGTGCTCCCAGACGAATTCACATGGAGACTCACAAAAGATTTCGGACGGATGCACTCGGTGTTTGGTGGGGCGGTTCGTGCATATTTACCCGGGTTCTCGTCGGATGAACTACCATATTCCCATCGGTTGATCGTCGCTGAGCGTTTGTCGGAAAAAGAAGGCCGGGATCAGTGCATACGTTTGATGTGCCAAATTGCTGCCAACGAAAGCATCCATCGAACCCAGATAAATCGAAATATTCTTACGTTTGCAGCAGTCCGAAATGCTTCACTGCGCTTGCAGCAAGAACAAATGGGTGATGCCAGCGAAGCTGAGCAACTTTCTATGGCGAAATCGCGCATCGACGCGCTGGAACGAGAGATTAAAGAGAGAGAGGTAGAACTAGACTATTTTGACGCCGAACACAAAAATGCAATTGACCGAGCTGAGGCTGCAGAGGATCAGGCACGATCGTATGGGTATAGAATTCAGAGCCTGACCAGCCAGTTGAAGGAAAAGGATGACACGGCATCAATCGAAGACAATGTGCCCGAAAAATGGTCGCAGTTCACCAAATGGGTTGACGAAAACCTAGCTGGTTCAGTTGTTTTCGCACCTCGTGCGCGGAAAAACTCAAAGAAGCCCAAGTTTGAAGACATTAGTTTGGTAGTCCGTTGCCTAAAGTGGCTTGGAAGCACTGGTCGAACTCACTTTCTGGGAGGCGGAGGCTCAATCAGAGAGGTAGAAGTTGAGGCCGGTATTCGGAACGCTCACTGTGGAGGAGACCAATTCGAGTTTGATTGGCAGGGAAATAAATATTCGGCCGACTGGCACATCAAAAACGGGGGAAATACCAGAGACCCGTCACGATGTCTCCGGATCTACTATTGTTACGATGATGCCAGTAAACAGATTATTGTTGCTGATATGCCTGCACATAGGCGCACGGACGCGACCTAATGGCCGATTTCCTTTCAGAAGCTGACGTTGAACAAATATTGCTCGATCAGCTTCAAGAGCTTGGTTATACACGCCTTCCCGATTCTGTGATCGGTCCCGATGGCACTGCGCCCGAACGGGCATCATATGGAGATGTGATCCTGGTTGACCGCCTGGAAAGCGCTGTCGCACGGCTCAACCCCTACATACCGGCCGAAGCGCGGCAAGAGGCGATCAAGCGGATCATGGGAGCCGAAAGTGCCTCAATGATCGAGGAAAACCGCCGATTGCATCATGCGCTGGTCGAAGGTGTGGATGTTGAGTTTTACGCCGAGGACGGCACTATTCGCGGCGATCAGGTTCGTCTGTTGGATTGCGACAAGATAGATGCAAATGACTGGTTGGCCGTTGACCAGATGACAGTGATCGAAAATGGTCACCATCGCCGCCCGGATGTTGTGATATTTGTAAACGGTCTGCCATTGGCGGTGATCGAGGTGAAAAAGCCTGGCGCGGAAAACGCGACCCTGACCAGCGCCTACAACCAGTTGCAGACATATAAGGCGCAGATCCCCTCATTGTTCCGTGCCAATGCCGTGTTGGTTACCTCTGATGGCCTCCTGGCCCGCATCGGCTCGCTCACAGCAAAAGAAGAACGTTTCATGCCTTGGCGCACAAGGGATGGGCAGGATGTGGCACCCAAAGGCAAGCCCGAAATGGCAGTCCTGATCGAGGGCGTGTTTGAAAAAGAGAGGTTCCTGCAGTTGATCCGCGATTTCACTGTGTTTGGTGATAGCGGCGCGGGGGCAATCAAAATCATTGCGGGCTATCACCAGTTTCACGCTGTTCTCAACGCAGTGGAAAGCACAGTGCGGTCAACCGCCGAAGATGGCGATCGCAAGGCAGGGGTGATCTGGCATACGCAAGGCTCGGGCAAGAGCCTGTTGATGGCGTTCTATGCCGGTCAGCTGGTACGCAAGGCCGAGTTGGAAAACCCGACACTGGTGGTCTTGACCGATCGCAACGACCTGGATGACCAGCTGTTCAGCACCTTTTCCATGTGCCGCGATCTAATCCGCCAGACCCCGGTGCAGGCCGAAAGCCGCGATAATCTGCAAGAAGTACTGAACCGGGCTTCGGGCGGTGTGATCTTCACCACCATCCAGAAGTTTTCGGATGCGAAAATGACAGACCGGCGCAACGTCATTATCATCGCGGACGAGGCCCATCGGAGCCAATATGGTTTCAAGGCAAGAATTGACCGCAAGACTGGAGAGATCACCTATGGGTTTGCCAAAAATCTGCGTGATGCGCTGCCCAATGCGTCGTTCATCGGCTTCACCGGTACGCCAATTGAAAAGGACGATGTGAACACTCCGGCGGTGTTTGGCGACTATATTGACGTTTACGATATCACACGCGCGGTTGAGGATGCCGCGACTGTGCCGATTTATTATGAAAGCCGCCTTGCGCGGATAGAACTGCCCGATGACGAAAAACCACAAATCGATTCCGAGATCGAGGCACTTACCGAAGATGAGGCTCTGAATGAGCAGGAAAAACTCAAGCGGAAATGGTCCACGGTCGAAGCATTGGTGGGGGCCGAAAAACGGCTAAAGATGGTTGCGGATGACCTGGTGCAGCATTTTGAAAGCCGGGTTGAGGCCATGAATGGCAAGGCCATGATCGTCTGTATGAGCCGCCGAATATGTGTGGCGATTTACAACGAGATTACCGCCCTGCGACCGCAATGGCACTCTGACGATGATAAGGAAGGTGCTGTCAAAATCGTTATGACCGGTTCCGCATCCGACCCGCAGGACTGGCAGGCCCATGTCGGCAACAAGGCCCGCCGCGATCTGTTGGCGAAACGTACTAGGGATCCGAATGACCCGCTAAAGTTGGCGATCGTGTGTGACATGTGGCTGACCGGATTCGACGCGCCATCCATGCACACTATGTATGTCGACAAGCCGATGAAAGGGCATGGGTTGATGCAGGCGATTGCCAGGGTAAACCGGGTATTTCCAGACAAAACGGCCGGGCTGATCGTCGATTATATCGGCATTGCCCAGAACCTGAAAAACGCGCTAGGCCAGTATTCGGCGAATGACCAAAGGCAAGCCGGTATTGATCAATCCGAGGCTATTGCTGAAATGCTCAAACGCTTCGGCATCGTCAAAGACATGTTCCACGGGTTTGACTTCAGCGCGGGTCTGACCGGGACACCCAAAGAGCGGTTGGCGGTCATGGCGCGCGCGCTGGACTGGATATTGTCAAAACAACATCAAGCCGCGAAGCGAGAGACATCAGACGAAGCCAAAAAGAAAGCGCATCGCCGATATCAGGATGCTGTTTTGGCTTTGTCCAAGGCGTTTTCTCTCGCGGCGGCTAGTGATGAGGCGCGCAAGATAAGAGTAGAAGTCGGCTTTTTCCAAACCATTCGCGCCGCGTTGGTGAAATCCTCCAAGGCAATCGGGAGTTCGACTATAGGCAAGGTTCTGGCGGTCCAGCAAATCATTGATAAGTCGGTAGTCTCGACCGAGATTGTCGACATTCTTTCGGCTGCGGGATTGAAATCACCCGACATCTCCATTTTGTCCGAAGAGTTCCTTGCTGAGATCGAGCAGATGGAGACCAAAAACCTCGCATTGGAAGCCCTGAAAAAACTGTTGAATGACGAGATCACATCACGCAGCAAGTCGAATATTGTTGAGAGCAAGCAATTCTCAGACCGGTTGGCTGAGGCTGTTGCCCGTTATCACACCAATGCCATCAGTACTGTCGAAGTTCTTCAGGCGTTGATTTCCTTGGCGCGAGATATTCGCGAGGCAAGAGATCGTGGAGAGGAAGAGGGATTGTCTGCCGACGAAATCGCGTTCTATGATGCGTTGGCACAAAATAAGAGTGCGGTTGAGGTTATGGGGAATGACACGCTAAAGATCATAGCGCATGAGCTCTTGAATGGGTTGAAGACCAATATTTCGGTAGACTGGTTCCGTCGAGATTCAGCCCGTGCACGGATGCGAGTCTTGGTGAAGCGCATTCTGAGGCGCTACGGTTTCCCTCCTGATTTGCAGGACGCAGCTATCCAGACGGTTCTGCGACAGGCTGAGGCTTTGTCCGAGCAATGGACAAATTGAAGGCCTTGCATTGTCCCTCCCAGTCCAGCGGAAAAGCTTTGAGGGCAACGTCAGATATTGGTGAGATGGCAGAAATAGTATCTTCGCGCATGAATTCATTGCCTTCGTCGAGCAGCAGCAGCCACCACCCATGCCCTTCGACATGAAGCAGGCGCAAGATCGAGCAAATTTATCTGAGGATGATAATCCAGAGCGACCTAACCCGCCGGATCAGACATAGCTTCCATATTGGCGTCAGCCTGACGGATAGCGGCCTCCATACGGTCTTCAGCGGATTGCAGGTTCTTTTTCGGATCCTGATAGAAAGCCGTCAGCTTCATGATCTGCAGGAATGTTTTGTTGAGCACCCGTCCCGCCAATTTCATCGGGCGATCAAAATCGAACAGCAGGATCACGCGTTCCTCATCGGTTTCGTTCCAGACTTCATGTTCATAAGTGTCGTCAAAAACGAAAATTTCGCCCTCTTCCCAGGCCGTGATCATATCATCGATCCGGATGCGGCACTTCCCGCGATCTTTTGGTATGATCAGGCCCAGATGGCTACGCAGTATCCCCTTGGTAACCCCCTTATGCGCCGGAATATGATAGCCTGGAGCGAGGATCGAGAACATGGCGGTCTGTAAATTCGGAACGCCTTCCAGAATGTCCGCTGTCTTTGGCGTGAGCTTGGTATTTGTCTCCATTCGCTGACCAAAACCGTAAAGGATGAAGGTTTTCCAGTTCTTGGTCTGTGACAGTCGGTACTGATCTGGCGAGAGTTCGTGAAATGCCGGGATTTCGTCACGGAAGGCAAGCACGGCTTGCGCTTCGTCACGGATCACTTCCCAATTATCGATGAAGTCTTTCAGCCACGGGAAGTTGGCGTTGTCGATTTTTGGTGTGTCCGGAACTTTCGACTGTAAAGACTGGAAACCGGCAATCTTGCGAACCACCTTCTTGCCAGTTTTCTTAACGAAAGCACGGCGTGTTTTTTTCAGATGTTCGGGTTTTTCGACAGGATCGGTCATGGCGCTGCCACTTAAGCTAGCTCGCCCGACCCGTCCATCATGTAGTTCCGTGTTGATGGTAGCGCATGCACATCCTTGGCCAGCTGAATCTGGAAATTCATATGTTTACCATAGAGGAATGATAATTCCGAAATGATGAGATAAAACTCCCACATCCGAGCGAACCGCTCATCCTTCATGGCCACAACAGCGCCGCGATTAGCCTGAAATCGCTTTTCCCATTCGGCCAACGTCCAGGCGTAGTGAAGCCGCAGGATTTCCATATCCGTGACCCACAGGCCCGACTTTTCAATTTCAGCGAAGGTTTCGGATAGGGCGGGGCTGTAGCCGCCGGGGAAAATATATTTGCGAATCCATTTCCCGGTTGTGCCCGGACCGCCCCTGCGACCAATCGAGTGAATGAGGGCGCACCCGTCATCAGTCAAAACATCCCGAATCTTGCCAAAAAACTCTGCATAATGTCCGACCCCGACATGTTCGAACATGCCGACAGAAACGACGCGGTCATAGGGTCCCTGACAATCGCGGTAATCCTGCAAGCGGATGTCAACCCGGTCCTGCAGGCCTGCGGCGTCGACCCGTTCACGCGCTAATATATATTGATCGTTTGACAGGGTCACGCCAACGACATCGACATCATGCTCGCGGGCCAGATGCATGGCCATACCACCCCACCCGCAACCAATATCAAGAACATGCTGACCCGGTTCTAACCGCAGCTTGGCCGCGATATGACGTTTCTTCGCCCGTTGGGCTTGCTCCAGCGTGATATCACCCTTTTCTCTTTGATCGAGGGGCCAATAGGCGCAGCTATACTGCATGTCCTCGTCGAGAAAGAGCCGGTAGAGATCGTTGGAAAGATCGTAATGCGCCTCGACATTTTTGGCTGAGACATCGCGCTTATTGCGCTGCATGGTTCGGCGGAAGGTTTTCTGTAGCTGTTTGATCCTTCGCCGCACCGGCCCTTTGCGAAGACCGTCCCGATTATGCGCAAAGACTTCCAGAAAGCCTCGAATGCCGCCCTCTTCAACGATCAGGGTCCCGTCCATATAGGCCTCCCCAGCATGAAGTTCGGGATTCAGGAACAGGTTACGATAGAGCTTGGGATCCGTTAGCCGGATTGTTGCCGACGGCTCACCGCCCGGTCCATAATCGTGGCGCGTCCTCTCATGATCGATAATGGTCAGCCGCCCGGTCGTCACGAAACGGCGCATCAATGCGTCTAACAGTTTCATGACAGGGCCCCTAGAGCATCGGACTTTAAGTTATAGACAATAATAGGTTCGCGTAAATCGTTGGATAAGGGTTTAGGCATGATACACCTCCAATTCTGGTGAACCATGAATGCAAACAAAAGGGAATCCCCAAATGACTCTAACTATGCGTCCGACGCTCTAATGCCGGCGCAGTATAGGTCCAATCACAATACAGGCCCAATCACAATTTGGGAGACCCTATTCAGCAGCGAGAAGTCCGGATTCCGTAATGGCCTCCCATCGCAGCCAGTCTGCAATCGCATTGACCGCCTTTTCGGACGATCCCAGTCGTCAGGTCGAACCTATCTTCAAAGGCCAGATTTTGTGCCGGCAAATAGTCCTGATGCGGGACTTCATGGTTGTAGAGATACCCAACCTTCAGTGACGATCCATCGGATTTTGCAAGTATATGAGAGATAGGGCGCGCTATTCGGAATAAACTGAGAACGGTTTGGATCCACATCTTGTGTTAATTCCTTCACATTTTCGTCACTCAGACGAAGGAACAAATCCATTTTCGGTTTCAGACCAATGCTGAATGGGTAGGTTCAAATCCGTCGCATCCTTGAGTGTTTTCGGCTTTGGATCCACGACAATCGTCCGGTCCATGATCGGCAGGAGGGCGAAGTCCGCGCAGCTATCGGTATAGAAGATTGTTGGCCCTGACAGTCCTTGTTCAGACAGATAGGTTTCGACTGCCTTGCGTTTGGCATCACCATAGCAATTCTCCGTTGCAAAGCGGTTCTCCAACCGGTCTCCATTCCAGGCCATATGCGTGCAGACATAACCATCGACCTCCAGTCGCGTCGAAATCGGCGCAACGATAAGATCGACTGCAGCAGAGGCGATTAACACATGATCCCCTTTTTCTCTGTGATGGGCCAAGGCCGCCCGTCCGCCGGGGCGCAAACCGTCTCTGACTTCAGAATCCGCAAAGGCTTCGGCCATCACAATCAATTCGAGGCGGGAACGACGCATAAGGCTCCACCGCATCACGGACCGTTTGACGGCATCCCGCGGTCGCCGACCCGCCTTATATTCGATCTGATCCCGGATCGTGTCATAAAGTAGCGGTATCCAGAGCCAGGGCCGTGTCCTGACGGTTCGCCATACGAAACGCCCCCACGTCCCACGCTGAGTCAGAGTATAATCCAGATCAAATATCGCGATCATGGGCAAGGGGCCCCGTTCAGCTTCGACAGAGTGCGTGAGACCAGCAATACGACCGCGACCAGTGCCACACTATAGCCAAACAGCCAGGCCCAGCCGGTCCCAATTTCGCCAAGCCAGTTTGTCAGAACAATGAAGCCGCCGATATATGCGGCAATACCGGCCGCACGCGCATAGATGGCACGTTCCGGTTTTCCTACGGCATAAAAAACAGGATAGAGCGGGGCCACAGCGGCAAACACCGCTGCGCCGAGAACAAGTAACACGGTCAAGTTGACCGATCCCGCATATTCGGCACCCAGCACAGAGTCGACCACGAGTGGGCCGCACCAGTAGACGAGCGCCGCAATGGTTAATCCTGCCCCGAGCGCCACGACGCTAGCTTTGCTGACCAGACGTAAAATCTGGCCGCCCTGCCCGGCTGCAACAATGTGCGCCAGTTCAGGATAGATAACCTGATCAAGCAGTTTTACGCTTTCCGAGAGCAGGCGGGCGATCTCCTCGGCGATCTTGTAAAGGGCTACGAAGACAGGGCCAAACACACCCATGATCAGCAGAACTGGAAGATGAGAAAATCCAGCCGCTAGAGAGCTATCGACATAGGCTTTCGTCGCAAAACCCCAAAGCCCTTTACGGGGATGGATGAGATCAATTTTTGCGTTCAAAACTGGCTTTAACAGGGCGCGTTTGGCCAGCTCAGACAACCCCAGGGCGATAATCGCCAGATAACGCGCTAGCGCACCGAGATACCAAGCCGCAATAAAGCCGATCATGCCCCATCCTTGATAAGCAGCGATCAGCACGCCGACAAGGCGCACGGCAGGCATAACCAGCCAAGCGCCAGCAAGCCCTCTGAAACGGTCGAACAGACGCAATACGCCCGTACTCATACCAATTTGCTGAAACAGGACGACTGAACAATAAACTGCAACAAGTCCTAACAGTTTAGCGGGATCAATCTGGTCATGCCCGGGCCAGAAATTAGGGAAGGCCTGCACAATGGCGACAAACACGCCGAACAAGGCGATGGCGCCGATATAGGCCAGCACAACGGCGGCGGCGTCAAGCGTTGCGGCAAATTTCACCAAGCGCGCAAAAGACACGCCGTCTTTCGCTTTAACATCGTCTGAACCGAAGCGGATGACTGCCTGCCACGACTGGAACGTCATCATTTCAGCGAAGAATAGCATGTAGGCGTGGAGAAAAATAACGATGCCGAACTCAACCTGACTGTCGAGCGCCCGCGCCGTCACGACCAGGCTGATCAATCCGAGCAAAGCGCCAATGACTTTAACACCGAACAGAAGCGATGCGTTGGAAGCAATCCGCGATCCGACAGATCGCTTGCAATGGATCGACATGTCCATTAATCGCGCTCCGCGATAATGTGTTCGACCAGAACCAGATCGTCAGGCTTGTCAACGTCAATCGCAGATTCGGCAAAAGGCAGAAGAACGGGTTTGGCCGAAATCTGGAGTTTGGTCGAGACCGCTTTGAATGCGCCGTTAAGCGTAAGCCGACCGGAAACATATTTTATCCCAAACCCCAGACCAACTGTCTTGGCCAGTTTCAGGGGATCCTTGCGAAAATCCTGCGCTGCCTGCCAGAACCGAAGCGCGCCCAGCGCGCGCTCATTGGCAAGATAAAACAGATTGCAACCGCTGACGGCCTTATCCGCAAACCGAAGATATGTCCGCTTTGTGGCTGGGTAGGCCGATTGAATGTCGGTTTCTGTTGCCAGCCCGACGGTAAAGTCGGCGCTCGATGCCTGTGACACGTTAATAAAAACCTCAACCATTTCAGACGTTAGCAGAGCGTGGTCACAGGTTGTCAAAAGAATTGGAAACGGCCCTTTATGGGCTGCCATCAGCGCACTGTCGACCGGTCTCCTGCCGCCCGTCACCCGTTCAAACCCGGCGCGGTTTTCCGGATAACCTGACAAGAGGAAAGGTTCAGATAGATCGGCTCCGCGCAAGGCGTTTGCGACACGGTCGACCATGGGAATTCCAGCAACCGGAATATCCGCCTTATATATCACGCCGGCATGATCGCACATAGCGTCCGGACCGGGACGCTGGCCCGCAAGAATGATAGCGCGGGGTCTCAAAGCGTTGCCTCGACCATACGGTAGGTTTTATAGAGATCCGCACCGACCAACTCGCAGATCGCGCTCATGCTGCGATTGCCTTCCAGAATCCAGGACAGCTCACATTCGATGAACCCTTGGGCTTGGCCAGCATCGAACGCATCTGAACAGATCTTTGTCGTCAAGGCCACGCCCCGGCGCCCCTTGTGGAATTTACGCTTCAGACCCATCAAGGGCACCCGACCCTTCCTGACTTTTTTCGCCTTGATACGATAGAGAAGCTTGACCCAACCGAAGGGCAAAAGGCGACCATCGAGTCCTTTGACGACTTCGTTCAAATCCGGAATCATCCAGATAAATGCCGCAGCTTCGCCGTCAATGAAGCCGATCTGAAACCCCGTATCGAACATAATCGGCTTCATTTCCTTGGCCATATGCCCAAACTGTTCCTCAAAGAACGGAATGAACCCCCAATTTTCCGACCAGGCATCGTTAAAAATCTCTCGAGCCATCCGGACATCGCCCATAAAATCTTTTGTATTCATCGGGCGCCATGTCAGTCCAGGATCGCTCTCTGCCTTGGCCCTTAATCCTTCGGCCAGCCTGCCCTTCGGTGCGCCCTGGCTGAGATCGGCATTATAAGCATAGAGATCGATGGCTTTGGAGAAACCATTGCGTTCGATGGCCTCAACCTGATGCGGATGCCCATAGGGCATCATAACGGCGGGTGGATGATCAAAGCCGTCCACCAACAGGCCAACTTCCTCATTCACGCTCCACATGGCCGGACCAATTAGCTTCGTTCGCCCCTGATCACGAGCCCACCGCTTTGCAGCATTGAGTAGCCCATCGGATAGATGGGCTGAGTGTTCACAATCAAAATAGCCAAAGAATGCGACGTCCTGACCATGCAGCGTATCGTGCGCACGATTGATGAACGCGGCGATACGGCCAACAGGGCGACCATTCCGTCGCGCGACAAAGAAACGAGGCGTTATCGCTCTGACCGCAGGGTTTTTCTGGCTGATCTGAACGTTCCTCTCCATACGCAAGGGTGCACGCCAGTTCGGCTCGCCTCGATAGAGCGAGTATGGCAGTGAAACGAAGTCCGGATCGGCCGTGTCAGATTCGGTTATTGTAAATGACGCATCCGTCATACGAACTCACTCAAGTGCAGTCGATTAAACGGGCGCTTTGGCGATCGGATCTAGCTCAGGTCAACAAGATTGATGACAATATCACGGCCGTTCATCGGGACGTCGAACCGTGTTTCTTCCCATTTTGGAAACCGTAGAGATTTTATTTCCGGATTATTGGACAGTCCGTAAGGCTCTTTCGGCGTGAAATTCCATTTCTTATCCAGCTTCCGGTCTCCATCTCTATCGTGATAGGCGACAACAGCATATTCGCCCGGTCCGGGGACATGGATACAAATCCGCATCGGCTCGGCTTCGGCTGGAACGCGGATGCGGCGAAGTTTGCCGGATCGTTTCATAAAATCCTGCTCACCGAACAGCTCCAGCTTCAAAATACCTTCTTCCGTGACATTATTCACTGTCACCCGGATCTGGTGATAGCCAAGAATGCAACGATCAGCAGCGTCGCGATCATAGAGTTCGAGCCCGCGTTCGATGCCAATTGCAGAGAGAGACTCCTGGGCATCATCGTCATTATCGGCCGCTGACGCGGTCGCGGCAAGGCTCAGAGCACCTACGCCGATCAGCGAAACATTGCGGATAAATTTCCAGTAGGGTCTGTTCGTACGATTTGCGTTGATCATGGCTTTTCAATAGGTCCCGTGCGATGAGCCCTGCATGAACCATTTCATGCTGGACGCTGTCAGAATATGGGGCAGTCTGGTCATTATCAAAGTGTGGATCGCAGGAATCGGTTGGGACGTCTAAACACATATCTTTTCAAAAGGGCGTCGATTGCCATTGGCGGCCTTGTTGTGTTCGCCTGTTGCGTCCTCCTGCTTGAACGGTTGCTCCGTATATTTGAGGTCGTCACAACATCGACCAAACCGGCGTCTGATGCGACCAATATGATTGTATCGCTTCTGCCCCACTATCTGGGTATCGCCGTTCCGATGGCCTTGATGCTGGGTACGATCATAACCGTGGATCGGTTTTCGCGCTCATCCGAACTGACAGCCGCACTCGGAGTCGGTGTATCCCTGACCCACATGACACAGCCTTTTCTGGCCATTGCTGCCATTCTGGCGGTCGGTTCGATCCTGATCGAAGGCTGGTTGCAGCCTCTGGGACGCTACCAGTACCGAACTGTCGAGAATACTGTGAAACAGACCAGTTTTACAGCGGCGCTGCGAGAGGGTACTTTTACCACGGTTGGGACCCGAACCTTTTTTGGAGGCACGGACAAGCCCGATGCTGGGATCGGCCCAATCTTCATTTACGAAGCTGTCTCTGAAAACGGGAAGCAGACCGGCTTTCGCCTTACGACCGCCAATGAAGGCGAACTGATTGTCCGTGAAGAGACTGGTGCCCCAGTGCTGCAACTGGGATCGGGCCGCGCCTATCAGATCATCGACAATAGCCGCCTGTCCGGCGATCTGGGCTTTGGCGGATCGTCGATTGCAGGCGCAGCCACAGTGGTGCCTTTCCGCGCTCGCGGCAATGATGAGCGCGAGTTAACATCGTCCGAACTGTTCAAGAACCGCAGAGGCGATCTGCGAACAGAGATTGACCGAAACACGAATAACGCCGCCCTGCATCTGCGCATTGCTCGAACAGTTCTTCTCTTCATCCTGCCCTTCATCGCCGTTCCCTTCGGTATCAACTATGGCCGGAACCCCTCTTCGACCGGTATCATTGTCGGCGTAGTGTTTCTGTTATCGCTGCAAAAGGGGTTGGAATTCGCGCAATCGCTCGGCGCAGCAGGCAAAATTCCACCCTGGCTTGGCATTTGGGGACTCATCGCTGTTCTGACGATCTTTGCCGCCATTATCTTCCGTAAAAGTGCGTTCAAGATGAGCCAACCACCCCTGACCTCATTTGCCCAGTGGATCAGCCATATGCAGGGACAGGGCCGCGCAATTCTGACACAGGTGCGAGATCGCCTACGCGGCACGGCAGATCAGCATCATGCTTAAATTCGCGATCTACCTGCCCCGTTCCTTTCTGTTTACTTGGTTGACAGTCGTCTTCGGTTTTCTGGTCGTCTTCGGGCTTCTGGACAGCCTGGCCAACGGCGCGGACATTGTTGCCAGCGGCGAAGGATTCAAAGGCACGTTCAAATATATGGCGCTGCGCGCGCCGGTTATTTTTGACCGAATTTTCGTCTTCACTCTCGTGGTTGCAATCCTACTGACCTATATAAAATTGATCCGTCAGCACGAACTCATCGCCCTGCTCGGATTTGGGATCAGCGCAACCCGTCAGGTTTTCCTGCTTGTCCCGATCGTGTTCGGATCGGCGATGTTGTCTATTACCTTCATCGATTACACGCTCGCTCCCGCCGTTCGCGCCCTTCAGGCGTGGGGGATCGGCGAGTATAAGATCAAGAACATTACACCCGACAATCCTTTATGGCTGGAAGACAATGGCGCCATCGTCCGTGCGACTGATCGGGAATCCTATGAAACGCTTGCCAAGATAGAGATTTTCCAACGCAATGACGTCGGTGAAGTCGACGCCATAATCTGGGCAGATCAAGCGACTTACATGGGCGAAGGTTGGGCGCTCGAAGGGGTACGCCGCCTTGATGTCAAAGGAGCGGACGGAGAACCTCGCGAAGCCAGCGTGCTGGAAGGCTCTGCCGTCTGGACAACATCACAGACCCCTAAATCGATCGCGCGCCTTGCCGCAGAGCCGCGCGACCTATCCCTGTCGGAAATGCGGAATTTCATGAAACCCGGGAATAGCGGCGCCAAACCATCCTTTGCCTATGGTTTCTGGCACGCCCACCGGCTGACCCGCCCCCTCGCCGCCCTCATTTTGCTGATCGCCTGCGCGGCTTTAATGCAGCGGACCGGACGTGAAGATACCGGCGACCGGACGCTGATTCTGGGCATCACGCTCGGCTTTGTCTTTCTGATCATCGACAGCGCAATGGCCACGTTTGCGGCCTCCGGCGGGATCGCTATTACATCTGCGATTGCCATGCCCTTGCTGGCATTCGGCCTGCTTTCAGCGTTTCTGCTGACTCGTACTGAGGCGCTATAGGTTGCACATGACTGCGTCGATCTTCATTAATCCGCATTCGGAACGCGTCGGCAAGAAAGGGTCACGCCTGGCGACCCATGCGAATGAGCATCAAGCCCGCGTATTCGATCTTGCTTTATTCGAGGCGATGCCGAGTCAGGTCGCGGCTGCTCTGGAAACATCTGATCTAATTGTCATCGAAGGTGGTGACGGAACTGTGCAATGCGTGATGAGCGAAGTCATGCGGCAAGTTGGCGATAAACACGACATTCCGGATTTCGCCATTGCCTCTGGCGGTATGACCAATCAGATTGCCAAGATCATCGGCATGAAAAGCGTTGGGCGGTCTAGCTTTAAAACCCTGCATGAAGACCCAAAGGCGCTGCAAACCCGTCTTCTGCGTCTATCCTGCGACGGGGCGCCCGATCAGTTCGGTTTCCTGTTCTCTACCGGTGCCCTGCCTATGGTCACGGAATATACGAAGAATGAGCTCCATTCGCGCGGCATTGGCGGCTCCGCAGCTGTTATGGGCGGGCTGGTCAAAGCCGTGGCCGCAGAGCGCGATAACGTGATGCCCGCAACAGATTGCACGCTTAGGATCAACGGAGAAATACTGGCAGGTCCACATCTAGGCATTCTCGCAACGACGTTGCCGTCGGTCACGATGGGTCTCGATCCGTTCTGGGGAGATGAAGACGGCGAGCTGCGCCTGACTTATGTCGATGGCAGCTGCACCAAGCTTTACCGGCACATTGCGGAGATCTGGGTCGGCTTCAAGGACAAGGACCGACGACCAGATGGGTTTCACAGCTGGAACGCGGCTGAAGCCGAGTTCATCTATTCCGGACCTATCATGATGGATGGAGAGCCGATCAATGTACCCGGCAATGCCTTCCGCCTGAGCGTCAGCCGACCCATTACCATTCGCCGATGAGCATGGCCGACCAGGACCCGCTTCTGGATCTGATCCGGTCTGAACAGCTCGACCCGCCGACGCGCGTGAAAGCCGTCATGACTGCGATCCGGGATCGGCATCCCGGCCGCGTCCTCGGTTTCGTCTATTATGGATCCAGCTTGCGGGATCTGGATGATGCCAAGAAAATGCTCGACTTCTATGTACTGGTAGACAGCTACCGCTCGACCCACGGGCCTAGCCTTTCGGGCGCGTGGCGTGCCCTGACGAACCGCCTGATTCCACCCGCTACCTATTATCTGGAACTAGATCAAGATGACATCCTATCCACCTGTAAATACTCCATTATTACGCTGCGTGAGTTTGAGAGGCGCTGCGCGGACAGTTTTCTCAGTCAGGTTTGGGGTCGATTCTCTCAACCCTGCGCTCTGCTCGGCACATCCGACGATAGGGTTGCGTCCCGGATCGTGCAGGCCCGCGCCCATGCGGTCCGTAAACTGGCTGGAGAAACAGCGCCTCTATTCGCCAGTCCGGCCACGGCCGAAGCGTTTTGGAGCCGCGCTTTCTATGAGAGCTATCGAACGGAATTACGGCCTGAGAGCAATGATGGTCGCGCCAGAGAAATCGTTGCCCGTTATCAGGATCGTTATGAGGCTGTAAGCACCATCCTGTTTGGAGAGCCGAATAACGGGCGCTTCGCAGTTCAGAATTATGGCGGTAACAGCTCTTCGGTTCGCTGGCTGATGCGGCGTCTTATCGGCAGGCCCGTGGCGGCCATTTGCGTTCTCAACAGCGCAGCCACGTTTGACGGCGGGCTGGATTACGTTCTTCGAAAAATTGAACGGCATTCCGGCGTGTCGCTCGAAGTGACGGACGCGCAGCGCAAGCACCCTGTCCTGTGGTCACCTGTGCTGGGATGGAAGCTCTGGCGCCGAGGCGCATTCGGCTGATCTCAGCAGGGGGCGTCTATTGCGCGGCCATTTTACGCATCATGTCATTCATGATCTCAGAGCTGTGGTCTTTCAGGGCTCGGAACCTCGATAAAATCGCGTTCACATCCTCTTCCGTATGGGCCGCAGACACCGATATGCGCAGCAGGCTGGAACTTTGCGGCGTTCCCGGTGGAACGGCGAGATTGACGTAGACGCCTTCTTTCAGGAGCCAGTTCCATTCCATCGCCGCCTGCGCTTCATTCGGTCGGCGGATCGCGATGACCGGACTGGCAGGTGCGCAAAGATCAAATCCCATACGGTCCAGCCCATCATGCAGCTGCGCAGCGCGGGCCATGATATTGATCCGCAGATGGGGGCGTGATTTGATTGCGTCGAGCGCTGCCTGCGCCGCGCAAATGTTGGAGGGGGCTGCTGAGGCTGTAAACATATAGGGCCGCATGACCTTGCGCAGCAGTTCGAACTCTGGATATCGGGACGCACAGAAACCGCCTACAGAGGCCAGACTCTTGGAAAATGTTCCTGAATAGAAGTCGATCTGATCCAGCACGCCCTGTTCTTCCGCGATTCCGGCGCCCGTTGCACCGAACACACCGTAGCTATGGGCCTCGTCCACATAGATATAGGCGCCGTGACGATGCGCGACGTCGACGAATTCGTCGATCGGTGCGATATCGCCAAACATGGAATAAAGCCCTTCGATGACGACCAGCGCGTGCCCGCCATCCGGAATAGGCTGACGGCCCAGGCGCTTGTCTAGATCAGCCGGATTATTGTGGCGAAAACGAACCGTCGTCGTGCCCGCCAGCCTCGTCCCGTCAATGATACAGGCATGGGCATCGGCATCAATGAAAATAACGTCATTCAACCCCGCAAGACCGGCCATTGCAGCCAAGTTTGTGACATATCCCGTCGTGAAGACAATGCAGGACGGCTTGCCGAGATGATCCGCCAGATCGCGCTCCAGCTGTTTATGTTCAACATAGGAGCCATTTGCGATACGGGATCCTGTCGTACCGGTTCCATGACGATCAATCGCGTTTTTGGCGGCCTCGCCCGCAGCCTCATCATAGGTCAGACCTAGATAGTTGTTCGTACCGGCTAAGATGATTTCGCGGTTTCCGATACGTCCCCGCGTGGGGCCCATAATATCGTCAAATGTCATGTCGAACGGGTCGACCCCGATCCGGTTGACCACATCAACCCTCTGCTCGAGCAGGTCATATTTACTAAATATCGACAGGCCGGATTTCCCCCCGGCATCCGCTCCGACCGCGCCGCTCATTGCTGCAACAGATCCTGGATGGCGTTGACGAGTTCACCAAGTGTTTTCACGTCGCTAATGACTTCCATGGGAACGGAAATATCATAGTGATCTTCGAGTTCCATGATCAGATCGAAAACGGCGGTTGAGTCAACCTCAAGATCGGACATGATACCCGATGTACGCAGGATCGGCTTGTTCTTGATATTATACGGCTTGAGAAGCTCGCATATCTTGTCGAAGATTTGCAGGTCTGTCGGCATGAAGTCCCCTTTCAGCGGGTCTCTAGCAGCAAGAACCAGGCATCCAAAGGCCCAGCATGAGTTGCCGCGCCGTTATCAAACCAATGGCTAGGCGTCCAGCAATCGGATCAGCAATGGAAGAGTGAACGCGGCGTCTTACCCGTTCAAGCCTGGATCGCGCGGAGCACTGTCCCGGCCTGAAGGTCGATAATCCCGCCATCCAGATATTTCTGTTTCACGCGCGCACGAGAGAGTTTGCCGGACGATGTGATGATCATGGTCGATTTCGAAACCAGCATGAGCTGCACCGGAACACCGACTTCCAGTCGGATTGCAGCGGAAACGGTTGTTTCGATTTCGTTGAGAAATTTAGGGTCCCGCGTGCGACATTCCAGCAACAGCATGATTGTCTTCTCATCGCCAGCGCCACCGACGGAGAAAGCACAGGCGCGGCCACACCGGTGCGGAGCGGCGGCTTGAGCTGCCCATTCAATATCCTGCGGCCAGATGTTTCGGCCGTGATAGAGAATCAGATCCTTGTAGCGACCGGTCACAATCAGCTGGCCATCATGCCAGTAACCCAGATCGCCCGTGTCGAGCCAGCCATCCTTGGAAAAGGCGGCTTCTGTCGCTTGGCTATTGCGGAAATAACCGAGTGAGAGCGACGGTCCCTTGAGGCAGATGCGACCGACGTGATCCTCGCCCAGAACCTTATTGTCAGCGTCACGAATTTCGATTTCATGACCTGGAAGTTTCACGCCACAAGCGACAAAACTACGCGTGTCCACAACCGGTGTCAGATCCGTGGCTTCGACAGCTTCGGACGTAGTTTCGTAACGCCGCATATCGATTTTATGTGTGAGTAAACCCTGGCCAAGAGGCGCAAAAGTTGCTGCAAGAGTGGTTTCAGCCATGCCGTAGGATGGCGTGAAGGCACTTTCGCGGAAACCCATCGGGCCAAACAATTCGGAGAATTTAGTCAAAGGCTCTGGACGTACCATATCGCCGCCAATTCCGGCGCCTCGCCAAGAAGACAGATCCAGTTCACGATCTTCGCGCCAGCGGCGTACGCAAAGCTCGTACCCAAAGGTCGGCGAGTAGGAGAGCGTACCTTTATTATCTGATATCAGTTTCAACCATCTCATCGGACGACGTGTGAAATCTGTCGGATCCATGAAATCGACCGAGAGCTGCGCCATCATCGGTGCAATCATAAAACCTATCAGGCCCATATCGTGATAGAGTGGCAGCCAAGACATGGCCCGATCAGTTTCATTGATCTTGAGGCCATGTTTCGTAATACCAACACAATTGGCCGAAACCGATGATTGCGTACCGAGAATACCCTTAGGTGACGATGTCGACCCGGACGAATACTGAATGTAACAAAGATCGTCGGCGCCGAATGGGCGCAATATGTCTCCGCTCGGCAAACCCCTGACATCCTCAAACGTTAAAACTGGTGTCGCCGTATCGTTGAGAGCAGAGCTCATGATGGGTTCCATGGATGCTGGCGCAAACAGAGCAAAGAAATCACCCGTATCTGCCATGCGTTCCAGCTGGCGCTCGTAGGAAGACCGCCCTCCCAGCGTGACAGGTAAAGGCAGCGGAGCCGGAACCAGTCCGGCATATTGGCAGGCGAAGAACAAGACGGCGAATTCCGGCGTCGATACGGCGACCAGGCCTATCCGAGAATCCTTTGGCGCAAATCCAACGAGCCGCGCTGCCAGTTCCATCGATTGAATGCGCAGGTCTGCGTAACTCAGGCTCGTCAGAAGATGGCCCTTACCATCAAAATAGTTGAATCCCGTATCTCCTGTCGCAGAATAGTCCAGCGCCTCTGTTAGAGTCGTGAAATCACTGTGGCGGAGTGGGATATTGCGAGCGGTAGGCGTCGGCTCAATCATAAAAATCTCTCAGCAAGCTCTCGGCGTATGGAATGAAAGTAGGTGGATAATGAGCTAAGCCCGGAACCGGCAAATGATCTCCCCTTCCAGCCGTTCCAAGTAGGTTAGCATAACAACATTAAACGATTTTTCACATCGTCTTTCGATTTGTAACATAGTTGTGAAATCATAAAACCAAACTGTTGCCCAAAAGTTGACCTTTCCCCGAATTATCGTCAAATCTGGTGTTTGAGGGTTTTGGGTCATGCGGCAATCTGGCTTGGGTTTGTGGTTTCAATTCCGTTTTTGATTGCGGGTCGCCGCCGGCCAACCGGATCCGCGGTTTCCGACCGCCAGCTCAAACATCGGACTTTCAGCCAAGCCAGGCCTGCCGTCTATCGCGGATGTGCCGTGCCGTACTGAGCGGCCCAATATCGGCCTATATCCTTGGCATTATCCAAGTAAGGCTGCCCGTTTGCATGCTGAACATTCGGCCCGTCGGGATTATCGCCACCCAGTACCAAAGTCGGACAGTTCCACCGACCCTCACCGAGTCGATCCACAAGGCCAGAACGAGGATGAGCCACGGGCTGATAGACGAAATTGAGAGTGTCTCGGATCATTGGGTAATAGGCCAGGACCCCCCATATTTCGGCACATTCGGGGCAGTATTGACGCTGGCCACGGTCCTCAAACCCGGGCGGCAGAAGGAAAAGCGTATCACGTTTCATTCCGGCGCTCGCTCAAGGTTTTTGAGCACAAAGTCTTCAAGTGTCGGAAATCGCTTCACCAACTCTGCAAAATCCACATATCTGAAAGACAGTTTCGATTTGAAACAGTTGCCGACCCCCCCATCGAGTTCGATTTCAAGCTGCGGAATATCGTAGAGCGAGGATGTGGCCGTGCAAAGATTCCGCTGACGAATGCGCAACTGCGTATCCGAAATGGATGTCAGTCGCCGGCCATGATTGGATCGACCGAGATTCCCTACGACAATATAACGCCGAGTAGATTCAATCTGGTTCGGGTCGATCAGTTCGGGCCACCACATCCATGTCTTATCGAAAACAAGTTCGATCCGGACATCTGGTCGATCCGCCCGAAAGTTCTGAAACACGGAAAGTCCGTTGACCAGACTCATAATACTAATCGCGGCAATGAGAATGGGTTGCCAGTCTAATCCTTCAAGCACGTCTATGTCCCCACTAGTCGCTCAGTAAATAAGGTTGCAATTTTTCGATCATTGGCTTCGGTGCGCGGTGCGGTCGCCCATCAAGATCGATACAGGCCGCTTCGCTATGGGCCGTCAGAATGATATTGCCGTCGCGTTCAATGCGTTGACTGACCAGCAGCCGCGCGCCTTTGCAAACATCGTAGGTTGTCACAACCGAAAGAACATCGTCGATCTTCGCACTACTGCGATAATCCAGAGTGATTTTGCGAATGACGAAGGCCAGAGACGGATCGCGGTCCAGCAGTTCAACATGACTGATCTCAACCAGTCGGAAGAAGGATGACCGCGCCCGCTCGAGAAACCGCAAATAATTGGCATAGTAGACCACACCCGAAAAATCAGTGTCCTCATAGAACACTCGGATTGGAAATCGGTGTTCCCGGTCTTCAAAATAACCGAGCGGCGGACGGTCCCGGTCAGGAATTACAGCGTCTTCCGTCTTCACGGCTTCAGTCCTTTTCGATTGGCTTTATAGTCGTTGTACAGACCGAAAAGCGAGAACACGACTAGGCTGCTGACAAAGACTTCCAGTAAGTCGCCCTCATCAATTGGCGGGGTCTGACTGACCAATAAGGCAGGCAATGACCGGATGGAGGCATAAAGGATGACCATTGCCACGGCTGGCGCCACGGTTCGGCGCAGAAAGCCGGGCGGCGGCGTATCATCGTCGGCCTCAAGCACTATCAACACCATATTACGGACCATCTTCGAACATATCGCCTGTCGGACCAGCACCGGTCGGGGTGACTAGACCGATATGGGTATAAGCGCGCGGTGTGGCGACCCGGCCTCGTGGGGTCCGCATCAGAAAGCCCTGCTGAATCAGATAGGGTTCGACGACATCTTCCATCGCATCGCGGGCCTCAGCCAGAGCCGCCCCCATTGTTTCCACACCGACAGGGCCGCCGTCAAACATCTCGCACAGAGTTCGAAGGTAACGCATATCCTGCGTGTCGAGGCCAAGCTGATCGACACCGAGCCGTTTGAGCGCATCGTCAGCCGCGGCAGCATCAACTAGTTGCACGCCGTGATGCTCCGTCAGGTCACGTACACGGCGCAAAAGCCGCCCGGCAACACGGGGCGTGCCCCTGGCCCGACCTGCTATTTCTACCGCCCCATCTGCGGTCATTTCAAGTCCCAGCTTGCCCGCCGCACGGGTCACGATCTCGGTCAGGTCCTGTTTCGAGTAGAACTCCAGACGCACTGGAATACCGAACCGATCACGCAGCGGCGTGGCCAGCAAGCCCGCCCGTGTGGTGGCTCCGATCAGAGTGAAGGGAGCCAGATCAATCTTGATCGAGCGGGCGGCTGGCCCCTCACCGATAATCAGATCGAGCTCATAATCCTCCATCGCCGGGTAGAGGACTTCCTCGACAACAGGGTTCAGGCGGTGGATCTCATCAATAAACAGAACATCATTCGGTTCGAGGTTGGTCAGCAGCGCCGCCAGATCACCCGCCTTGGAAATGATCGGTCCTGACGTAGCACGAAAATTCACGCCAAGCTCTCGGGCCACGATCTGACTCAGCGTCGTCTTGCCGAGACCCGGCGGTCCTGAGAGCAGCAGGTGATCGAGCGGTTCACCGCGTCGGCGTGCCGCTTCGACATAGATTTTCAGGTTAGAGATCGCCTTTTGTTGACCACGAAAATCGACGAAGGTCAGCGGACGCAGCGCACGGTCGCGCCCATCGCCCGGTTGCGTATCAGATGAGCATAAGCGGTCTTTCATCAGGGGCCAAGCCGTTTCAGCGCGACCCGCAACAGATCATCCAGCGTAAGATCGCCTTCAAAGGTCTGATAGGCTTCCGCAACCGCGCGCAGCGCGTCGCTCTGCCCGATACCCAGATTGGCCAGCGCGCTGATCGCGTCATTGCGAAGATGCATATCGGACAGGCCTTCATTACGCGCCGCGTCGCCAACAACATCTGAACTAGGTGCCGTGGAAGCAGAGGTGAAACCACGCCCGATCGGGGGTGGCTTTCCGGACAGCTCCGTTGCGATTCTCGTCGCAAGTTTTGGCCCGACACCGGACGCTCGGGAAAAGACCGTCTTATCTTCCAGCGCCGCCGCACTCATCACCTCACCGGGCGTCAATATATCAAGAATAGCGAGCGCCGCTTTCGGGCCGACGCCCTGAACAGCCTGCAACCGCTCGAACCAAGCGCGCTCTTCCTCGCTGGAGAACCCGAACAGAGTGATCGATTGCTCCCGGACGTGGGTTTCGACATGCAGACGCACAGGCTCGCCGTCGTACATTTCGTGAAGCGCGCGCACACCGCATCTAACGAGATAGCCGACTCCACCGCAATCGACGATCGCTTCACCCGTGCCGACCATAAGGCAAGTTCCGGAAATCATGCCGATCATGACGTTACATCCTGTCCGATTCGTTGTGCACAACTAACACACAGAGGGGCCAACACAGACAGGATCGTTGAGGAATACCGTCTCTGTAAAGAACAGGATTATCGCCCACTTAACTATAAGCCCATATTCTTGGCCCGGGAATCAAACTTGGGATGATGCCATGACTGTCAAAGCCTGCCTGCTGTGCGCTGCCGGCATAGTGAGGCCCCATGATCTCAGGCTGCGCTGCGACAAACCAGACAGGCCGATATGCCAGCGCTGGATGCGGCCTATCCGCGTGTGCACCGGCGGCGTCACCCGCAAACTCACGCTACGGCGCGCCAATGGCTAAGAACTGCTGCTATGCGCCGCCAATCATGATCGCTCCTCAGGTCAGGACCGTTTAAGTCGAAAAACCTGTCCATGTCGACTGCCAGAAAATCGTCGAAGTCGAAAAAACAGTCTATGTCAAGAAAGAGATCTTCATTGAGGTCTCTGCCAAACCCGTGACCTGTTGTGCCTATCCGGAACCCACCTTCCCGGTACACCCACACTACCCCAAACGAAAATAGGCCTATCGCCTAGCGCAAATGATTGGCGTGGGTGATCGCAATGGCGAGCGCATCCGCCGCATCGCCTGCATCTACATTCGCGCCCGGCAGTAGCAGGTTCATAATGTGAGCCACCTGCGCCTTGTCCGCGGCGCCCGTTCCCACGACCGATTTCTTGACCAGCCGGGCCGCATATTCCCCCACGATCAGACCGGATTGCGTTGCCGCCAGAATGCAGGCTGCGCGGGCCTGCCCCAGCTTCAGCGCACTCATCGCATTATCCTTCATGAAGACCTCTTCAACACCCGCTTCGGACGGAGAGTAAGCCTCAATCGCCTCCTGAGCTGCGACAAAGAGGAAAGAGAGGCGGCTGGCGAGCGGTTCCTTACGCGGCGGTTTGATGACGCCGTGTGCGACGTGGCGGGTTTTATTGATTTCAACATCAATGATGCCCCAGCCGCAGGAGACAAGCGAGGGGTCAAATCCGATGATGCGACGCGTCCGGGTCATTTGCCGGGCTTAAAGGCGCGGTCTGTCTCCGACAATTGAAACCGTCACGGATTTCAGCGCCTTGATCCCGCCCAATATGGCGACGATCGGCCATTTCGCCTCAAACTTTCCCGGTCATCGACCCATGCTGGCCGCATCACCGAGTAAAAAACAGCCCCTTCACCTGGCGATCTTTCCCCCAAGAGGATGGTCGGGCTTCGCTGGGGGCGAGCGCCGGTGCGGACAATCTCTCTCCATCCGCACCGGCTTTCCCCACTTTCCCCAAAACTCAGAGCCTATGGACATGTATAGGGACTAGTTTCTGCACTCCGGCCTGTACTCTCCATCGACTCGTGACACAGCTTCGCAATGGCCCACACAATCGACATTCCAGACTATGACCCAACCAATGACGACATGGACGGATTTGAGACCGAACTCGATACGACGCCGCACAGTATGGAAGCTGAACAGGCCCTGTTGGGCGCCCTACTCTACGATAATGAGATCTACCACCGAGTCAGTTCAATCGTCGAGGCCAAGCATTTCTACAATCCCGTGCATGTCAACATGTACCGGGCGATGGCGAGCCTGATCGAACATGGCAAGCTGGCCGACGCTATTGTTCTGAAAAATCGGTTCAGTCAGGACGATGCGTTATCCGATATTGGCGGCGTTGAATATCTGGCACTCCTTCTGGAGCAGGCCCCGCCGGGGCCAACTGCGCCCGAATATGCCAAGCTGATCTTCGATATGGCGATGCGGCGCGAGCTGATCCGCTTGGGCGACACGATGAAGGAAACGGCCAAGGATCAAAATAGCGACGACGACGCGTCAGCGCAGATCCAGCAAGCTGAGATGCAGCTCTATAATCTGGCGGAAATCGGCGGCACGCAGACCGGTTTTGTCTCGTTCGAAGACGCGTTGATCGACTCCATAGAAATGGCAACCGCCGCCTATCAGCGGAAGGGACAGCTGTCCGGCATTTCAACAGGGCTGGAAGAGCTAGACCGGCTCCTGGGGGGACTTCACAAATCTGACCTTGTGATTCTTGCTGGGCGTCCGTCGATGGGGAAATCCTCGCTGGCGCTGAACATCGCCTTCCATGTCGCCAAACTGCACAAAGTTGAGCGCGACGAAAACGGCGTTGAGAAAACCATGAATGGTGGCGTCGTTGGCGTCTTCTCTCTGGAAATGAGCAGCGAACAGCTCGCCACTCGCCTACTGGCTGAACACAGTCAGGTACCCTCACACCGCATCCGCCGCGGCGAAATCAACCCGAAACAATATGAGCATCTACGCGACGCCGCCGACGAGATCAGCCGCATCCCGCTGCACATTGACGATATGGGCGGTCTGTCCATCGGGGCTGTGGCAGCGCGGGCGCGTCGCCTGAAACGGATGAAGGGTCTGGACCTGATTGTGGTCGATTATTTGCAGCTT
This sequence comes from Litorimonas sp., assembly GCA_965205225.1. Classification (GTDB taxonomy): domain Bacteria; phylum Pseudomonadota; class Alphaproteobacteria; order Caulobacterales; family Maricaulaceae; genus Litorimonas. Next base: position 1,200,805 of record CBDBFZ010000003.1, on the reverse strand, counting down.
CTGACCGGCGGTGCGATGATGAATAATTCGACCAACCGGGTGCAGGAGGTCACCATGATTACTCAAAGTCTTAAGGCTTTAGCGAAGGAACTTAATGTTCCCGTTCTCGCTCTGGCCCAGCTGTCGCGGCAGGTTGAACAGCGCGATGACAAGCGTCCTCAACTCTCAGACCTGCGCGAATCCGGTTCTATCGAACAGGATGCTGACGTCGTCATGTTCATCTATCGCGACGAATATTACCTCGCCCGCGAACAGCCGAATGAGGATGATCCGGAAGCCGTAATGAAGTGGCAGGCCAAAATGGACAATGCCATCGGCAAAGCCGAAGTCCTGATCCAGAAACAACGCCATGGTCCCATCGGCTCCGTCATGCTCAGCTTCCAGCCGGAACTCACCAAGTTCGGCAATCTGGCGAGCGATGAAGATGGGTATTCGGACTACTAAACGCTGCCTCCGTCTCAGCACGGTCACTTGACACTCAACTCCATCTCGCTATCCGCCGCGTGGGCCATGCCTCCCCACTGAGGCGCACTTCAACGGTGTACAAAAACGCACCTGACGGAGATATGACAATGACTATTTCCAAGCCGGATCTGCGTCCGGCCAATCCCCGTTTCTCTGCCGGACCGACGCGCAAGCGTCCTAAATGGTCGTTGGATGCCTTGTCAGACGCCGCCTTGGGGCGTTCTCATCGCTCCGCTCTATGCAAATCAAAACTCAAAGAGGTCATCGACCTCACCCGAGAAGTCCTGCAAGTTCCTGACGATTATCGCATCGGCATTGTCCCAGCGTCCGACACGGGCGCCGTAGAAATGGCGATGTGGACGATGCTCGGCCCGAAGCCCGTCATCGTCGCGGCCTGGGAAAATTTCGGGCAGATCTGGGTGGCCGATGCGGAAAAGCAACTGCCACTGGACGATCTGACGCTGCTGACCGCTGACTATGGTAAACTGCCTGACTTTTCCGCCTATGATGGATCACAGGATCTGATCTTCACTGCGAACGGCACCACATCTGGCGTCAAGGTGGCCGATTACAGTTTCATCCCGGACGACCGTGACGGCGTCACCATCTGTGACGCCACATCCGCCGTCTATGCGCAGAATCTCCCGTGGGAGAAGCTCGATGTCGTCACTTATTCCTGGCAGAAAGTCATGGGCGGCGAAGCGGCGCACGGCATGCTGATTCTTAGCCCCCACGCTGTCGCGCGGCTGGAAAGCTACACCCCGTCTTGGCCCCTACCGAAAATCTTCCGCCTGACGAAAGGCGGCAAATTGATCGAAGGCATATTCGAGGGTGCGACCATCAATACGCCGTCCCTGCTCTGCGCCGAAGATCATCTTGATGCGTTGAACTGGGTAAAAGCCAATGGCGGACTGCAGGGTATGCATGACCGCGCCGATGCCAATGCCAAAGCAATCTGGGACTGGACGGCACAGCGTGACTGGATCGCAAATCTCTGCGAAGATGATGAGAAGAGGTCCAATACCGGCGTCTGCCTCAAGATCATCGATGCGCGAGTTGCGGCCCTGTCCGCAGATGAGCAAGCGGCTTTCACCAAATCGATCGTCACATTGCTGGGCGATGAAAATGTGGCTCTGGACTTCGGGGCTTATCGAACCGCCCCTCCGGGCTTCCGTCTCTGGGTCTCCGGACTCACTCCCATCGAAGACTTGAAAGCCGTCCTGCCCTGGCTCGACTGGGCGTTCGAAACGAAAGTCTCCGAGCTTCAATCATGACCAATCTTCGAATCAGACTTGCGAAACTTTCTGATGCGACAGGCTGCGGCATTGGGATTCGCTCGGACATGTGGCTGACGCTGCCGGTAATCCGATCTTCAATCGTTTTGATTGGAACGTGGAACTCACACGCGGCCTGACATGGCTAACATGGTTATTGCGGAAACGCAGGACGAACGCTGATCGGTTTCGTTCAGATGATCGACTGTCGGGAGGAAAAGACACATTACTGAGGCGATGGCCCAGCCAATGTCTGGGGAATCGATCTCTGGATCGGCGCCGCAGAGGATATCAGCAAGGGCTATGGTCGTCAGATGATGACTCAGGCGCTCGACCATTGCTTTCGCACATGCGGAGCTGTGGCTGTCTAGGTCGCCCCTCTCTCAAACAACATCGACGCCCATCGCCTCTATGAAGCCATGGGCTTTACTCTCATAGGCCCGCGCCGTTTTGGGCCGGACGAATGCCATGTTTGCGTGATCAATCGCAATGACTGGCAAAAAGGAAAACATAATGCCTAGAGTTCTTATTGCCGATAAAATGTCCAACCGCGCCGTTGATGTCTTTAAGGCCCGCGGCGTCGATGTCGATGTCATCACCGGCCTATCGAAAGACGAGCTGATGAAGATCATTGGCGATTATGACGGATTGGCCGTTCGGTCGTCCACACGTCCCGACGCCGAAATCATCGGCCAGGCGACCCATCTCAAAGTGATTGGCCGGGCCGGAATCGGTGTTGACAATATCGACATCAAAGCCGCGACGGATCGCGGCGTAGTCGTCATGAACACGCCGTTCGGCAATGCCATCACAACAGCCGAACATGCCATCGCGATGCTGTTTTCGGCCGCTCGTCAGATCCCCTCTGCATCGGTTCGGACGCAGGCCGGAGAATGGCCGAAATCCGATTATAAAGGCACGGAACTGTTCAATAAAACGCTCGGCATTATTGGCTGCGGCAATATCGGGGCGCTTGTTGCTGAACGCGCACTCGGTTTGAAAATGAAGGTCATTGCCTTCGACCCGTATTTGACGGCTGAACGGGCCGTCGAGCTGGGCATGCGAAAAGTCGAATTGGACGAATTGTTCCAACGCGCCGACGCGATCACGCTACACACCCCGTTGGTCGAAAGCACAAAGAACATCGTCAATCGCGAACGACTCGGCATGTCTCGCAAGGGGCTTATTCTAATCAACTGCGCGCGCGGTGGTCTGGTCGATGAAGAGGCTCTTAAAGACGCGTTGGAAGCAGGCCATGTCCGGGCCGCTGCGCTGGACGTCTTCGCCGTTGAACCGGCCAAGGAACACCCACTATTCGGTACGCCCGGTTTTGTTGCCACGCCGCATCTCGGCGCATCAACCAATGAAGCGCAGGAAAATGTCGCTATCCAGGTGGCCGAGCAAATGGCCGATTACCTGCTGACTGGCGCGATCAGTAACGCAATCAACACCCCTTCAATTTCGGCAGAAGAGGCGCCACGTCTCAAGCCTTGGGTCGATCTGGCTGACAAGCTCGGCACCATGATGGGTCAGCTTCTGCATGAGCCCGCCCAGTCCATCGAGATCGTCTATAAGGGCGGGATCACCAAACTGAATACTAATCCTGTCAGCGCGGCGGCACTCGCCGGATTGCTCAAGACCGCCATGCCCGAGGTCAATATGGTCAGCGCGCCTGTGCTCGCCAAGGAACGCGAGATCGAGCTGACCGAGAGCTATATTGACGAAGCAGAGCGCGCTGAATCCCTGATCCGCCTGACGGTTGAAACCAAGATGCGCAAATTCGCGATTGTCGGGACCATCTATCGCGGTGAACCGCGTATTGTGCGCCTGTTCGGCGTGCCGATGGACGCAGCATTCGCGCCGAACATGATCTATGTGCGCAATGACGATAAGCCCGGCTTCATTGGTGATCTCGGCGGCATCCTCGGCAAAGCCAATGTCAATATCGCAACCTTCTCATTGGGACGGATGGAACAGGGCGGCGAAGCCGTCTGCCTGATTAGCGTTGATGGGGATGTCAGCGACGATACCGCCAATGCCATCAAAGCCATTAATCAGGTCAAGATTGTGGATCGCATCCGGCTGTAAGTCGGCTCAACAAAACTTAATCCTCCGCTCTGGACCATTAATCTCTGATTGAATGGTACAAAGCGGAGAATGGATATGACGCGACTGTTTGCAGCGCTCCTGATAATTAAGCTCAGTCGGGCTTGCTGGCCCGGCGGCCGCGGTGGATCAACACCGATGCATGTCGACGCGAAAGCTGCGCTTAAACAAGCCAAGGGTCAAACTGTCAGCATAGCTATACATCATCCAATGTGTTCCGAATGGATGCAGACGCCTGGCGATCCGTATCGTTACATGTGTCGGATGCGAGCTGTCTGTAAGCTGAGCCTATAGCTGATCGATTACAGCAGCCATCGCGTCCAGCGTATCACTGCCCAGCTGCGCACAGCGATCACAACTCCAGCCGCGTGCCTCATTGGGCGCGTTGGCATTGTCCTTGAACGGCATTTCCAATGTCATGGCGAGGCAGTCATAACGCGCCGCCGTCTGATTGGTGCACATGGATGGATTGGCTTTGCCCGGCGCTGTCGTGGCGTAACCGACCTCAGTCTGGAAGTCCGCGCTGGCGGCTTTGTAGGCTGTCAGGAAGGCTTCAAGATTATCCGCCTGTTTCTGCGTGTAACCCGGAATTCCTTCCGCGCCCGCGATAAAATTATAGGGTAGCACCTCATCGCCGTGAACATCGAGGCAGAGGACGGGCTTATCCGCATCCATCGCGCCGCGGACCAGCACCACTTCGGGACTGCGCTCCATCGTCGGTGTGTCCCACTCGCGGTTGAGGTTCGCGCCTACGGCATTGGTACGCAGATGGCCGCGAAAGGAGCCATCCGGGTTCATATTGGGGACGATCCGAAACCGCACTTTACGGCGCATCTCGACTGCGACAACATCGTTCGGATTGGTCAGGCGGGCAATGAAGCCTTCCATCCACCATTCGGCCATGCTCTCACCAGGGTGCTGCCGGGCAATGACCCAGACCGTCTTGCTTCCTTCACCAATGGACAGGCAATCCATGTCACGTCCGTCAACCGTCTGGCCCAGAACAGACAGGGATACGCCGTCATGAGACAGCGTGTCCGCAATCAAATCGTGATGACGTTCCATCGTATAGGGAGCAAAATAGGCGTAGTAGACAGAGTCCAGTTCTGGCGTGTGCTCGATCACAAACTCATCATCCGCAAAGGATGTCGGCACACGGATCCAGTCCTCCCGGTCTATACTCATGCAGGTTTTATAGTTTTCCCAGCCACCTTTGAAGGCCGCCCCGCCCGCATTCTCGATCACCAGCCGCAGCGGAATTCCTTTTGCGCCTGCAACACGGAAATGGAACCACTGGTAAAAATCACTCTGCGCGTCCTTGCAAATGCGTAGACGGATATTTTGCGGATCGGCGCTATCGACCACCTCAATATTACCAGAGTCAAAGGCGGCATTGATGGAAATTGTCATAAAGAACTCGATTTGAAATCGTTGGGAGCGGTGCTGGCTGCTTGAATCGCGGTCGGTAGATCAGAAACCTCTAGCCCTTTCCAGTAAACACGCCAATCCCCGTTTTTCTGTAGGCCGTCACAGGCCGACAGATACCAGTCATTGAAAGGATTTGTTCCCCGTGAACGCCAGAAAAAACCCGGAATATTTTCGCAAACCTTCTCCCACACATCGCGCGCCAGTCCCTCGCCCTGAGTTTCGGGAACAACCCAGAATTTCGAAAGATAGGGTTGGTCAGCCTTGCGCGTGAAGATTGCCCCAGCTCGGTAATCCGCTTCCAGAAAAGCCGCTTCAATCGGCTGTTTCAGAAATTGACTGTTCAGGGTTCTGTCGAACGCTCGGTCCATTGCACCGGCAAGCTCGATGTGGTTGATCTCATCCAGACTATCGTGGCGCACGACTTCGGCCTCGCGCCGGATCAGGGTGCCAGAGCCTTTGGTTGTGAAGAGTTCACTCAGCAGGTTGAGCGGCGAGGCCAGAACATAGGCTCTGCGGCCTTCATTTGCATCCTGCTCGATCCGCTGCACCATGCGGAGGAAGTTTTGCTGTCCCGGAGTCAGAGTGCCCCCGTCGATAAAGGTTTCGATCTCAGCCAGCCTGAGATTACGGCGCCGGACACCCTTTACATCCAGCCCACCAGAGGGCTGTAGCGAGACGATTTTGGTCGGCCGCAAGTCGTTGATGAGTTTCGGAAGAGCGCCCTGCCCGCAGCGCTCCGTCATTTCCAGCACAGGGATGATCCCGGCCTGGGCGCGACGACGGATTTCTCTGATCAGACCGTAAGTTTTCGTATCAAGCTTTGCGACCTTCACACCGGAACTATCGAGATCGCGAGTGAGCCTCTGCGCCTGAAATTTGATAGACGTCCGATTATCATCAAACGCACCGATCAGCAGGGTCGGTGCCAGACCAAGATTAAACAGGATTTGCAAGTTCGACGTCAGCGCTTCCAGAAGTGGTTTTTTGAGCACCCTTGGATCCAGCATAATTAACGCGAACCGTTCCGGGTCCTCTTTCGCAAAGAGTTCGGCATAGAATTGGGATTCCTGTGTCGCCCCGACGGCCGACAGGAACGACAGGACTGTCTGGCGTACACTGCTCATGTCAGGTCGCCTCTTAGAACAGCCGCATAGCGATTCTGCGCCGACTGAAGCTGTGAGAGTTCGACATATTCATCGGGCCGGTGGGCCTGTTCCAGATGACCGGGGCCGAAGACGATCGCGTTGATTCCAGTCTCACTCATCTGAGCCGCCTCTGTCCAATAGGGTAAGTCGACAACTTCATCCGCTCCAAAGACGGGTTCAAAAGCCGAGAGGTCGTGACAGGCAAAAGGCTCAAACGCAACGATCGTATCGACATTCACATCGTCGGCGATGGCCTTCGCCAAGGCAGTGACGTTGGCTTCGCGCATTTGCACATCGTCGCTAGGTGGCGGCCGCATGGATATCCAGGCCGAGGCAATTGTCGGGATGACATTATAGGCCCCGTCAGACGTAAGTTCGCCGATATTCACACACAGACCCTGAAACGGCTTTTGGCCGAAATTGAGATGATCGCGTTTGTAGAGGCCCAGCTTAGACGCAAAATCCGCCGCCTGCAGCAGGGGCGCTTCAATTGTGTCCGCCAGGCTGGAATGGCCGCCCGGTCCGGAAAAAGTCGCCTTCATCGCCAGCATACCTCGATGGGCCCGGCCGACGCGGCAGGATGTCGGTTCGCAAACGACCGCCTGCGTTATGTTTTCCAGATAACCGCGTTCCAGAACAGTGGGCATGACTTCTGATCCATGCTCCTCATCGCCGGAGAAGAGAATCGCGACGTTTTTCGGATCAACATCATTCAACGCGGCGAGGATAGCGGCGGCAGCTCCCTTGATGTCCGCACTGCCAAGCCCATAGGCGCGTCCGCCGCGCATAACGAGCTCTAAGGGATCAGCGGTCCACCCTTCTCCGCTGGGAACAGTATCAATATGCACGTTCAGCACGACAGCCGGTTGACCCCAACTGGCAAGAACAAAGGCGCTATCTGGCTTACCCCGCGAACGCGGAACAGTTTCGACAATGATCTGATCAGGATTGTGAGCGCGCAGCCGATCTGCCAGCCAGTTCACACAGGCAATTTCGTCACCGCTGCCATTGCGCGTGTCGAACGCCACAAGCAGACGAAGATAATCTGTAGCTTGTCCCATGCCCACGCTATGACGGTAGGGCGGTCAGGTTTCAACGTCTGAGCCCATTTCGGCCTCGTTAAAAGCCGCTCCATGACGTCCACACAAGATACACAGGAGATTGCGATGTCCGACACTTGGGAATTCTACAAAGACAAGGCAGGCGAGCATCGTTGGCGTTGCGCAGCGTTAAACGGCAACATCATCGGCGCGGCCACGGAAGGCTACAAAGCAAAACGCGATTACGAAGCCAATGCCAAGCGTATGAGCTGGGCGGGTTGGTTAAGCCGTTTCAAATATCTCTGCTTATGGAAGTTACCTCATGAGGCGGCCTTTTTGCTATGGAAATTTCATAGCTGCCAGCCTATATAGTAGAGGCTGGCTTGCCAGATATGACGATAAACGCGCGTGAAATAAGCGGACTGGACCCGGGGGCAGTACCCGGCGGCTCCACCATAAGCTCTCACTATTCTCCACGGAATAGAGAGAGCTTTTCATGGGGCCGACATAGTTTCGACAGACGCCCAAAGACGTTAGCTTTCGTTCGTGTGGGCCCCGTTAAAGGCCCGACAACAGTAATTGCTAATGACAATTCTGCTGAGGAATTCGCCTTGGCTGCATAAGCAGCTCGGACAATTCCGACTTTTAACTCCTAGGGCTTCAGCGCCCTAGGCGGGCTCCGGAGGGTAGCTGGCAACAGAAACCCTCCACTTTTCCTGACCAAACACCCCAAATGGCCTTCCTAATTCTGCTCAGGAAATCTGGAGGCCTCTAAAAACCATGCATTTTGTGGTGTGATCTGATTTACTGGTTTTGGGAGGATTTTATGATGCACGCGCCTGGATTGTTTGACTTGTCGGATCATCTTGCTCGCTTATCGGCGACAGGTGATCCGCTTGAAGCGCTAGAGTGTCATGTGGACTTTGAGGCTTTCCGAACTGTTCTGATGGAAGCCCTCGGTTATGGGGTTCGCGCCAAGGGCGGTCGGCCACCCTATGATCCGGTCACGATGTTCAAGGTGCTTGTTCTGGCGTCGATGCACAATCTGAGTGATGAACGGATGGAATTTCTGATCCGGGATCGTTTAAGTTGGCTGCGGTTTCTGAGGTTTGAGATCGGTGAACCGACCCCGGACCAAAAGACGATTTGGCTGTTCCGTGAAAAGCTGACCCAGGAAAAGCTGACCCAGTCTGGTGCTTTCAAATCTCTGTTTGCCGCTTTTGAAGAGCAACTCTGCAAGCGCGGCTACAAACCCACGGGAGGTCAGATCGTGGATGCCACTTTGGTGTCAGCGCCGCGCCAACGGATGAAGAAAGAAGAGAAAGAGCGGGCCAGGGCGGGTGAAAGCGCGTCCGCTATCTGGCGCGGGCGATCCTGCCAGGGCCGCACAGAAAGACACCGACGCACGAGCGGTGGTCAGCTATTCCAGGGCGCGAAAGACCGCAGAAGGGGAACAGGACGCAGGCCTTGTCGACATTTCCATCCCTCACTTTGGGTACAAGAACCATATCAGTATTGACCGGAAATGGCGCTTTGTCCGGGGAGAGACCTGTACCCATGCGGCCCGCTATGATGGGCACGAACTGACATCGGTTCTGGATGCCACCAACAGCTCAAAGTCTGTTTGGGCGGATACAGCTTATCGCTCAGCCAAAAACGAAGCCTGGCTGAAAGCGCAGGGCTATCGTTCAAACATCCATCGAAAGAAGCCCCGCGGTAAACCGATGGCAAAGCACATTCGGCGCGGCAATGCGACCCGCTCCTCCATCCGTGCCTGTGTTGAACATGTGTTCGGATATGAGAAAGGGCCGATGGCGATCACGATCCGCTCAATCGGCCAGGCGCTCAATCGGCCAGGCCAGGGCCGCTGGCCGGATCACCATGGCCAACCTAAGCTACAACTTCCGCCGCCTCGTTTTCCATGAGCGACGACAGCCCATAGCCTGATTCTGTTCAAAATCCGGATCCCCCCACTTATGCGGGCCAAAATCATGCCAAAATACGCCTGTGGACACGCATTCGTCACTCTATGAAGCCTGACCTGAGAGCCGATTATAAAATTCGCCTCTATACTGGCCCCAAAACCCTGTTCTTCGAGGTGTCCATCTTTTTGAGATTTTTCTTAACTTTTGGGGACCTTTTGAAACCCCTGCTCATTGAAACGCGGATAACATTATTTATGCACATATCGCCGTGCAGGCAGAAAAATCGGGTATATTCATACGGACACCCGGCGACGCTGGCATGGACGAAGAGAATCGTCTGCCGCTCAAGGAGATCGAAGCGCAAGGCGTACAGATTTTCGCGGGAGAGATCTATTGGACAACACGTTCTAACCGTGCTGGCGCGCCACCTTCGGGCCTCAGCGTGACCGTCATAAGCGGTCGCGGATAAACGTCATCAGCAACAATTATATCGAAGTCTCGCGCCAATGTCGCGAGGACCATCATCGCCTCCATCACCGCAAAAGCTGCCCCGACGCAAATGCGCGGACCAGCACCGAAGGGCATATAGGGCGCGCCCTTTCCTGCAAGAGACGGATCCCGAAGAAATCGGTCCGGATCAAACAGAAGTGGATCATCCCAAAGACGCTCGGTCCGGTGCATGACATAATTGTTGAGCAGGACGGACTCACCCGGACATAGTGTGCGCCCTAGAATCTCAACGGGTTCTTGCGGTTCCCGGGTTAGAATAGGGGCCGACGGATAAAGGCGCAGGGTCTCATCAATCACCGCGCGTGTGAAAGTAAGCCGGTTGAGATATTCATATTTAACACTTTCTGTTCCGCATATTTCCTGAACTTCAGCGCGAACACGCTCTAACGTGATGCGATGACGTCCCAATAGATAAAGTGCCCAAGTCAGGGTCAATGCCGTCGTTTCATGGCCGGCAATAAAGAAACCGATCAGATTGTCCCGCCGCTCTCTCTGGCTCAGACCGTCAGCATTAATCAGCAGTCCGACAAGATCATCTGCCGGGTGAGCGGTCCGTTCTGAGATCAAATCATCGGCGGCCCGTTTCAGCTGTCTCAGCGCCCGCGATCCGCTGGACGTCATCGGGCGCGGCACCCAGCGCGGCCAAGGCAGAAGATCATCCGGGCGCAATGTGCCCACCCCCGTCACGACTGCGCGGGTTGCAAGTTTCAGACGCTCCCGATCCAGTCCTTTCGGATTCCCCAGCAATGCCTTTGACAGAACATCGAACGTCAAATCAGCCATCCCGGTGGACAGATCGAGTTTGGGTCGATGTTCAAGCCGCGCTGTGAAGTCTGCAATCACCTCGGCAATCAGCGGCGCTAGGTCGGCCATGTGCCGTTTTCGAAATATCGGCGCGACGGACTTTCGTTGCCGTTTCCATTGCTCACCGTGGACGGAAAGCAAGCCCTCCTTGGTCACAGGACCCAGAATGCGCGCATCAATCGCCGTCTTGGTAAACTTATCGACGTGACGCACCAGGACATCCGTCATACCCACCGGATCAGAAATAATGTGGAGCGTCAGCCCCATGATTTTCGCCGTCACGATCGGTTGCCGATAGGTGAGCGTGCCAAATCCTTCGATTGGATTACGGATGAATTTCCAGGTCGCTTCGATGAAAGTTTCCTGACCAGTCAGCGGCTTGGCATGAGGCGGTTGGAACAATCCTCTATCATTATCTATACTGGGGATCTCGCTCATCCAGACCTGCATAGACGTCATCATCAGGATTGTCTTGCGACGCTTTCGCAGTTCATCACAGGCTTGGCAGTTGACGCTATACCGCGCCGCTCTAAGGTAGCATCATGAGTCAGGACTTGATGAATTACGAACAGATGCGGAGCCTGGCGCTACGCGGTGTCGTACGCGACGCCATTCGGCGCGTTATCCGTGAGGATGGTCTACCGGGCGCGCACCATTTCTACATTACCTTTCTGACCCGTTATCCGGGCGCAGAGATTGATGATTCTCTGGCCGAGAAATATCCCGAAGAAATTACCATTGTTCTCGAACATCAGTTCTGGGACTTGGCGGCGAATGCTGATGATTTCGAAGTGACGCTCAAATTCGGCGGCATCCCTAAATATCTCCGCGTTCCCTATCATGCCATTACGCGGTTTCACGATCCCAGCGTGGATTTCTCGCTTGCGTTTGACGCGCCACCCGAGCTTGAAACGGGACCCGTCCTAGGTCTGAGCCCGACCACATCACTCGGAGCCCCCGAACAAACTGGTCTCGGGCCTGCGTCCAATGCTGGACCCGCTTTCGGTAAGGCCAAGGCATCTGACAAATCCCCATCTGAACCCGTCGCTGAAGACAATGCACCCGATGCAGAGGACGGCCCAAAAGTCGTCAGCCTAGATAGTTTCCGCAAGAAGTAACCCGCCGAGAGACTAGGTCGTAGTGAAGAATTAATCATTTGAGCCAGATTTTGATAGCTGCGATATAGACGAAGCCCATATAGTTTTGGATATGCTTGTCATATCGCGTAGCCACACGCCGGAACTGTTTGAGATAGCCAAAGAAACGCTCGACAATATTACGTTCCTTATACAAAGCCATATCAGTTTGCCTTGGCTTGCGCACATTTTTCCGGGACGGAATAACGGGCATAGCCCCGCTCTCATTCACCGCGTCTATAACGCACCGGCCATCATAGCCCTTATCCGCCAAGACATGATCCGCCTTAAACCCTGCCAATAAGGCGGCGGCTTGCGTCATTTCGCTACAATGCCCGCCCGTTGCTATCAGGCGCAGAGGTAAACCCAATGCATCTGTCAGCCCATGTATTTTTGTCGTCAGGCCGCCCTTGGAACGCCCCAATGCGTGGGCATCAGGCCCCCCTTTTTATGCCGCGCCCCGGCCGCTTGGGCATGCGCCCGCACAATTGTGGCATCCATCATCAGCCACTCTTGATCAGCGTGAGTGCGCAAGGCCTTAAAGACATCTTCTAAAACCCCGGCCTCAACCCAGAGATAATAACGCCGTTTGACACTGTCAAAACGCCCGAACCGTTCGGGTAAATCGCGCCAACGCCCGCCCGAACGGGCCATCCACAACAAAGCATCAATGAAAAGCCTGTTATTGGCGTTGCGACCCGGTTTCCCTGTGCTCCCATAAGGCAAATAAGGCTTTAAACGGCTCCATTGTTCCTCCGTAAGTTCCTGATAACCAGACATATGTGCGCTCCTGACAAAATGAAGGAACATTATAGAAAATAAAAGTTAACTCTTCACTACAGCCTAGCCTGTTTGCCGCGGCCCTGCTAACGGCGCGGCATGGCCCAATACCGCACAGAATCTGACTCCTTCGGCGAGCTTAAAGTCCCGTCTGACAAATATTACGGCGCGCAGACAGCGCGGTCGCTGATCAACTTCCCGATTGGCATCGAAACCATGCCGCCAGCCCTGATCCGGGCGCTCGGTATTATCAAACGATCCGCCGCCATCGCCAATCATAAGGCAGATAACCTTGACACCCATCTGAAGGACGCCATCGTTCAGGCGGCCTCTGACGTGGCGGAAGGCAAGCTCGACGACAATTTCCCGCTCTCCGTCTGGCAAACTGGGTCCGGTACGCAGTCCAACATGAATTCCAATGAAGTTGTATCCAACAAGGCGATCGAAATCCTTGGCGGCGAGATCGGCTCCAAAGACCCGATTCACCCGAACGACCATGTCAATCGCAGCCAGTCGTCCAATGATACATTCCCAACCGCCATGCATATCAGCGCTGCGGAACAGATCGTTCATAAACTGCTTCCGGAATTGCAGGTTCTGCGCAACACCCTCAACGACAAGGCGGAAGGCTTCAAAGACATCATCAAGATCGGCCGAACGCATACGCAGGACGCCACCCCAATCACGCTCGGTCAGGAATTTTCCGGTTATGTCGCACAGATCGATCTTGGCATTGAACGGGTTAAACGCGGACTGGAAGAACTCTATCCGCTGGCCCAGGGCGGCACGGCCGTTGGCACAGGCCTGAATGCCAAGCCGGGCTTCGCCGAAGCGTTCGCCGAAGAAGTTGCGAGTTACACAAATCTCCCCTTCCGCACGGCAGAGAATAAGTTCGAGGCCTTGGCTGCACATGATGCGTTCGTCTCCGCCCACGGCGCACTGAACACGGTCGCGGCATCGCTATTCAAAATCGCCAACGACATTCGCTTTCTCGCATCCGGTCCGCGTTCCGGTCTTGGCGAAATCAGTCTGCCCGCGAATGAACCGGGCAGCTCGATTATGCCCGGCAAGGTCAACCCGACGCAGTGCGAGGCGCTGACAATGGTCTATGCGCAGGTCATGGGAAATAATACAACGATGAGCGTCGCTGGCAGCCAAGGGCATTTCGAGCTCAACGTCTACAAGCCGGTCATGGCGTATAATATGCTGCAATCGATCACATTGCTGGCGGATGCGTCTCATAGTTTCGCTGACAAATGCGTCATCGGCATTACGGCCAATGAAGATCGGATTGCCGACCTGCTGAGCCGTTCCCTCATGCTCGTCACCGCGCTCGCACCCACTATCGGTTATGACAATGCGACGAAAGTTGCGAAGACAGCCCACAAGAATGGAACAACGCTGCGCGAGGAAGCTGTGGCGCTCGGCTTCGTCACCGAAGCTGAGTTCGACGCCGTTGTCCGGCCCGAATTAATGATTTCCCCGCAGTGAGTATCGTCAATCTCAGACAAGCGTGCAAACGCAAGGCTAAGGAAGCAGGCCGAGGCTAACCGCATCGCGCATGGATTGAGTACGGTGCAGAAGGCACAATTAAAATCGACCCGGGAGGCGCAGACACGGAGCCTGGATGGGCATAAGCTGGACCGGATACCTTAGACGGAAGGTCTACCGTGATGAAGTTCCTGTCCCGACGCATTGTCATGCCTACCAATCTCAATAGTCGGGGCACATTGTTTGGCGGGCGGTTGATGGCCTGGATTGATGAAGAAGCCTCGGTCTATAGTGCCGTCGAAAGCGGTGCCGATCCCGTCCTCACCAAGTATATTTTAGAAATGGATTTCGAAGCCCCGTCCTTTCTCGGTGATGTCGTCAAAATCGGGATGGAAATTGTCGAGTCGACCCGCGTCTCCATCACATTGAAATGCAGCGTCAGAGAGCTGCGTACGAAACGCCGTATCATCACCATCGACCGGATGGTGTTCGTTGCCATCGACAAGCATGGCCGTCCGACCCGGCATCCAATGGGCCCGACCGAAGGCGAAGCGGCTGCACCATGAAGAAGCGATCCATCTCTCTATATGGCCATGCGACGTCGGTCGCACTGGAACCAGAGTTCTGGGCCGAAGTGAACCGCGCTGCACAGGAAGAAAAAATATCTGTATCGGGCCTGATCCGGCGGCTTGACGACAGACGTCTCTCTCAAAGCCCCGAACAGGGCCTCGCCAGTTACATCCGTGTCTGGGTGCTTAAACGAGCCCGGACCGAATAGAAGACTGTCAGACCATCTGCGCAACACGCACGATGAGATCAAATGTCTCCATATCAACTTCGCCATCCACTTTATCCTGTCGGAATCGTCGCTGAAACGCACGGATAACCGCAACCATCAACTCACTCATGACGCCATCGATTTCGACCGCATAGCCAATACCGGCGAGCGCACGCTGCAGAATTGCGACCCCCCGATCACGATCATTCGGAGAGAACAGCACGCGCCGATCCCCATTCCCCTCTCCTGGCCATAAACCGATCCCGGCAGCAGCCAGTCCGCTCCACGGAAATTTCTCGCCGGGATCATCTTTCCGATCCGGTACAATATCAGAATGACCAACGACGCCCTGAGGCTGAATATTATGGTCCACAATGATCCGCTTGCAGAGCGGAATTAGCGCATTGATTTGAACATCCGGGAATTCAGGCAAACCGAAATCATGCCCGCCATTGACGATCTCGATCCCAATACTGGCAGAGTTCACATCGGTAATCCCCATCCATTCCGAAACACCCGCATGCCAAGCCCGACGGTCCTCTTCGATCATCCGGAAGACCCGGCCATCTTCCTCAACCATATAATGAGCACTGACCTGCGCGTCCGGGTTCCTCATTCGGTCTAGCGCCGCTGCGCCGCTTTCCATGCCCGTATAGTGCAGCACCAGCAGAGACACTGGCAGCTTGCGCTCATTTTGATTGGGAGACGGTGCGTCGATAATCGGTGTCATGACGGCGGATATCGCTCCGCCATAATCTCAATGTCCTTACGGATGATCTCTTTGAGAACATCCTTGTCTACATCCGACAAACGCTTGATGTAGAGACAGGATTTACCCGTCTTATGCTTGCCCAGGCGGTTCAGCTGGTCACCCATGCTTTCATATCCTGGCATAATGTAGAGCGTAATATTCTGCGCCCGGTTGGCAAAGCCAAGGCGCATGAAGTCACCTTCCCGCCCGCTGTCATATTTATAGTGATACTCACCAAAGCCAACAATGGCGCTGCCGAGCGTTCCGCCCCAGAGTTTTGGCTCCCAACCTGAAATGTCTTGCATGGTCTCAAGCACCCATTGGCAATCCTCGCGGCGCTGCGGATCTTCTATCATCGTCATATAGTCGGCAATCTTCAGCCCTTTCGGCACAGTCTTATTGGCCATTGTCAGTCCTCCTGCACGGGTGAAACAGTTCCGCAGCGGGCGATGATCCAGACACAGGGCAAGATCAGCAATGCCCCGATGATGTAGCGCGGATAAAGCGTCTCATTCAACATTAGGACACTCAGAAGACAGGCCCATACGGTTGTCATCAAAGACAGGGGAAAACATCCTGACTGAGTTAATAGGTTTGCAGCAAACGAAAATACTGACCATGTGCGAAAACAGACACCAGCAGAGCCGCATAAAGCGCGACACTAATGAGTTTCCACCCAGCAGCGGTAAAGGCTTTCGCGATATAGCAGCTGCCATTATTGGTCATGACACGGGTCACTTTCACACCGAGCCGCTTGTACCAGGCTTGTACCAGGCTTGTACCAGGCAACGGCGGCCCTGAGGTGGACAATAGCACTGCGCGCTTTTTCATCGGCATGGATCTGGCTAAATGGATCTGGCTAAATGGATCTGGCTAAAGGAGAGGCGCGAATGGTCGTCAGTGCCGACATGCACATATTCCCGGCCATAGCCGCCAATCGCTCGGCTGCGGGGGGTAGACTGGCGCGTGCGCCCGCCCGTCACGCGGTGGCCAGGGCGTTCAAACCGCCCGAGTTTCTTGATGTCGAGATGGATCAAGTCGCCCGGGGCTTCGCGTTCATAGCGGCGCACCTGTTCGCGGGTTAAGATCGCGCAGGCGTGACAGGCCAGCACGATGATGCGCCGGACAAGCGGCTCGGGCGTCACTGCCCGCAAATGGTGCGGCCTTGACGAGCGATCAATCAACCCTTCAACCCCATTGGCGTTGAACCGCGCCACCCATTTGCGCAAAGCTCGCGGGCTGATCCCTCCAAGTCATGAGGCGCGCTCCGGGCTAAACACGAGTCGTATCAATCGCTCTCGACCCCGCAGTGTCTGTTTGGCATTCTTATGGAGGTTCATTCGATCTCTCCTGAAGGGATTGAAGTTCGGTAATTCCAGCTTCCTTCACCGGGATCAACAGGACACCTTATTGAAAGAAAAAAGGGTTGCGCGGGAAAGGCGGTTATTATAAGCTTTCACCTTATGTTATAAGCGTTCATCCGGGATGGGACATATAATGAAAAATAATATAATGCGATATGTTACTTTATCTCTGATATTTCTGGCTCTTTTCCCGACCCGATTGGCGGCTCAGGATATCGATCAGAGGACTTTAGAGGTTCCCTCCTTATTAGCAAAGAAGTGTGTTTCGTATGGTCTCCGCGATGAGATCGACAATCATTGTGGGTTTGCAGTAACGTTCTGGGCCAAGTTAAGAAGTATGAGCGTGAATATGGTTGGTGGAATCCACAACGTGAGTTTAGGCTTAACGACATTCAACCAGGCAAAGAGGCGAAAATACATCCGCCGCTTCCATCGCTTACACCTGAGTTTGAGCTTGATTTATTTGCCTGCGCAAGCCCCCTAATCCCAACTGAAGAGGTTGCAAGATATATTAGGTTTCCCGATGAAAACAATAAAATTATTTCTGTACCTAAATTAAAATGTGTATGTAAGTGGAACTAAATGCCGCTGACGTGACTGAAAGGATCCAGGACATGCTGTTCATAACCAACCGTTTTCCAACGCAGAGCATTAAAACCAGAAAAGGCCGCAATTGGAATTTTGACATGGACAATAACGGGTCCAGCAACTCGGTCTTTTTCTGCGAAACCGGGCCGATCGTGACCACGGGCGATACAAAACAGCGCAATCACAAAGAAATTGGCAGTCAGGAGTTTCTCAAACGCCTGAGGGACAGCGATTACCGCCAGTTCCTGATCTACATCCACGGGTTTAACAACCTGCCCGAATACGTTTTTGAAACGACGCAAGAACTTCAGGATCTTTGCGATGCGAAGAAACAAAAGGAAGTGCTGGTCGTGCCTTTGATCTGGCCCTGCGATAACGATATGGGCATTGTCAAGGATTATTGGGATGACCAGAAATCGGCTGATAATAGCGCGAGTTCCTTCGCCCGGGTGCTGGGAAAGTTCATGACCTGGCGTAACTCAGACAACGACTCCAAGGTTGCCCCCTGCCTCAAGCGGATCAACCTGCTGGCGCATTCCATGGGTAACCGGGTGCTGCGACAATCACTTGTGGAGTGGAATAAATACGATCTGGTTTCGGGTGTGCCGCTCATCTTGCGCAACACGTTCATGGTCGCCGCCGATGTCGTGAACGAAACACTGCATTACGGTCAGCCCGGTGAACTGATCAGCCATGCGTCACGCAACGTGGTCGTGTACTATGCCTCTGACGACCTGGCCCTGCGTGCCAGCAAGGCCGCGAATCTGAAAAACAAAGTGGCCTCCCGCCGCCTCGGCCATAGCGGGGCCGAAGACATGCGCAAAACACCCCGAAACGTGTTTCAGGCCGATTGCGATGACATCAACACCGATTACGATAGGCCCACAGGCCATGATTACTTCCGCTATAATGAGGAGGGTAAGGCGGGGCTGGTTTTTGAGCATATGTTTCAGTGCATCAGTTCTGGCCGCGTCTTTCCCGAAGATCCGGATCAGCGCTCAATCATCCTGAGATAACGCCTCATACCAACGGCTGAATCAATTGACCGTCACCGTCGCGCAGCAGACCGCATGGACCGGCCTCGGCATGGATTTCAGACAGACGACCGAGACGGAACTGTTCATTGAAATATTCCCAAAGGCACATGGCATTGAGGAGCTGGCCGTCCGGATTTTTAAGATATTGAACGGCCTCCATGGTCCGCGGGCAACTCTTCGTCTTCTACGTCTTCTTTGCTGTTAAAGAGGGTGAAGATGACATGACTGAAATTATCTGGGGTCAACATCATCAATGTAGGTGGGGCTTCGGATTCGGTCTGTTTGCTTTTGTCGGGTTGGATACCCACTTGACCGATCTTCCATTCCTTGAGCTCTGCCAAATCGTCCTTCCATTCCTTGAGCTCTGCCAAATCGTCGGTGAGTCGCGGTTTCTTGACCGTAAAACGGGTCGGCTCAACGAGCTGAACCCAAGACACTGCTCCCCCGGTCGTAAGTCCGAGTCCGGAAACCGCTCCGATGTAGCCCTCTTCACAGTCCTCGCCCGGTGAAGACGTGTACAGGTAAACATAGGCGATGACCTGAAGGTTTTCATTCGGGTCGGCCTGATCGAACAGACCCTCGATCGAGTCGTCCTGAATCCTTTTCTTCCTAAAGTAGCCCAATAAAAATCCGACTATCGCCGCGAACAGGCAGTAGAACAGGGTCCATATCAGCTGGGTAAGGCTCGGATCGGCTTTCCCGATGATGACCTTGAGGGGCCAAGAAATGATTGAATCATCCCACTCAAGCCCCATCAGACCTGATGAAGCAGCAGCCAGAATGATCGCCAGAAGGACAGCATGAACCAATAGAGAGACGAATACGATCAACGTGAAGGCATTCACGGCTATGGTCCGTATCTGCCCCCGACGAATAGTCCTCTTGGAATTCCGAATGTAGTTTCCGCTAAAGGCCGTGAAGCCGGGAAGGAAGAACAGGGCTGGCGCGATAAACGCGAATGAAAACATCGGTCAAGCGCCCTGGAGCTTATTTCGCCTCTTTGGCCACTTTAGACGAGGATTTAGATTCGATACGTTCTCCTATTTTGGGCGAAACCGAGCGCAGAGACTCGACACCACTAGTCCAATTCCCCGTTTTACGCTTAGCTTTAACGGCGTTGCGCAGAGATTTCTTGTCTGTCCATAGGGTTACCATGATTCTCATATAGTCAATCCAGCAGGAATAGTCAATCCAGTAGGCATTTTCACGCATGGAAGTCATTCGTCTCTTGCACCCGAGACCGGACACCGTCAGGGGACGAAAGCCCGCCTTCCCCCTCGCAAGCAAAATAGACGGGCCGTATCCTCGCTTCGCTGCGGTCGCCCGGGGCTTCGCGTTCATAGCGGCGCACCTGTTCGGGCGGGTTAAGATCGCGCAGGCGTGACAGGCCAGCGCGATGATGCACCGGACAAGCGGCTCGTGCTCACTGCCCGCAAATGGTGCGGCCTTGACGAGCGATCAATCAACCCTTCAACCCCATTGGCGTTGAACCGCGCCACCCATTTGCGCAAAGCTCGCGGGCTGATCCCTCCAAGTCATGAGGCGCGCTCCGGGCTAAACACGAGTCGTATCAATCGCTCTCGACCCCGCAGTGTCTGTTTGGCATTCTTATGAAGGTTCATTCGATCTCTCCTGAAAGGGTTGAAGTCTGGTCATTCCAACTTCCTTCACCGGGATCAAATGGGCAACTTATTGAAAGATGATAATTAGAGCGTTTTAATTTTAAGTGAGACCATACCCGGCTGCATTGAGGTCATTCCAACATCCTCGTGGCGAGTAGAGGTTACAGATATTTCCAATGGCTTTCCAGAGTTCGTCTATGGGTCTGCATTTGGCTTTGCACAAGTGAGCTTTGAGTTTTGAGACGGCTTTTCTATCGAGTTTGGATCAGGGCTGTAGGGCGGCAAGAACAAGACCCATGCGCCTCGTTTTTGTAAGGCCCGTTTGGCGCGTAAGCTTTTATGGCTGGAGAGTTTTTATGGATGGAGAGATTGTCGAGAATGACAATGTCACCTTGCTTTAAAGTTGTATCCATTCGTCACGAATGAAGAGGCCCGGCAGAAGCGTCAACAATTTCGGCAGTTGCTTGTTCGCAAACAAACTGAGTCGCTGCCTGTCATGGCCGCGCGCGTAAGCGCTTAGCGCTCGACGGTCCAGCCTTCCAATGTTTCCCGGGCTTCAATGATGGGGCCAGCAGAGGCGGCATCGACATCAGGTCGATTGTCCACACCCATCTGACGACATATATCCGCCATATGCGCATCCATTTGTGCGCGCGGCCCAAAAGGTCGCCCCGTTAATTTGGCGCGAATCCAGAATACACTGACGGCTACCAAAGCCAGAATGGCAATCACACTGATCAGGACGAGGGCAAAAGCAGCCGAGAAAAACAGCATGAATGCAGCCGCAACCGTGACACTCGCGAGTGTCAACCAGCGACCAATTTGTCCGAACAGCCCGGCACCGGGCCCTAGAAGGTGTTGTGTTCCTGTCATCATGCGTCTCCTGCCACCCTAAATTGGGAACAAATACGGTCGGGTCAAGACCGTGCGCATAGCGATATCGTCACATCGGCGTGTAATTATGGCCACTTCCACCCTGAATTAGAGCAGAATTGCCCGCTCTTTCCTCCGCTGCGCCTGTATCTGCGCATAGGCGCGATTGATCAGGGCCATCTTATGGGTGGCGAGTGCTGTCATCTCTTGCGGCAGACCTCGCGAAACAATTCGGTCTGGATGATTGGCGGCCGCCGCACGGCGATACGCCTTCTTCAGATCCTCGTCAGAGACAGTCTCATCAATTGCAAGGATGAGATAGGGGTCATCGGCATCGCGTCCGACATGGGTTGCCTTGATGCGTCCATACTCCGCCTCCGTAAAGCCGAATATCTCAGCAACTCGCGCCAGATAGTCACTCTCATCAACCGTCAAAATACCGTCTGCCAAGGCGATATGGAACAAGCCGTCCATCACATCTTCCAATGCCGCTGGGCGGGCACGGAAATGCCGGGCGACCCTGCGGGCATAGCGCTCAAAGCCCAGCGTTGTCTGACGCGCCAAGCGAAAGAAACGCTCGACCATGGCGCGGGAGCCGGGCTCAGCTTTAAAAACCTGTTCAAAGGCAGCGATATCTTCAGTCCGAACTTCTCCGTCAGCCTTCGCCATTTTCGCCCCCAGCGCAACCAGCGCTGCGACTACGGAGGCATCCTCGACAGAGCCCGCCGTCCCGCGTCCGTCGGACAGGTTTGGCGGACCGAAGAGCTGCGTCGCAGCTGTAAATAGACGGGTCCAGATCAAGAGCGCACCTTACGCGGCTGGCAAGGTCCGCCGATGCATGCCCAATACGCGCGCAACGGCACCGGCGATCTCGGCACGGTTCAGCGTATAGAGATGGTAATGGCGAACGCCGCGATCATAGAGTTCCGCCGTCAATTCCGACATGAGCGATGCCGTCAGCATGTCACGCGTCAGCGGATCATTATCGAGGCCATCAAACAGCTCCACATACCAATCCGGAACGGCGACGCCGCACAATGATGACATGCGCTGCAGGCCCTTAATGTTGGGCTGCAACATCAGACCGGGCACAATGGGAATATCAAGACCCGTATCCAGAACCCGGTCCTGGAACTGCCAAAAAATATCCGGTGAAAAAAAGAATTGCGTAATCGCGCGCGTTGCCCCCGCATCGATCTTGCGCTTCAGATTATCAATTTCTGCGCGCCAGTCCCCGCTCTCCGGGTGAAGTTCCGGATAGGCAGATACGGACACTTCGAAATCGGCAATATTCTTCAGCCCCGCGACAAGGTCGGAGGCATAATCATAGCCGTCAGGATGCGGCATATAACGCTCGCCAATGCCCTCAGTCGGATCTCCGCGCAGCGCGACGATGTGCCTAATCCCTGCATCCCAATAGTCCTGAGCAATCGCATCAATTTCGGCGCGCGATGCGTCGACACATGTCAGATGCGCAGCGGGTGTGAAACTCGTCTCGCGCGCCATACGCTCCACCGTGCGGTGTGTGCGTTCGCGTGTGGACCCGCCGGCGCCATAGGTGACGGAGACGAAATCCGGTGAGAACGGTTCAAGCTTTTCGATCGCTGCCCAGAGCCGGTTCTCGGCGGCACCGGTCTTTGGCGGGAAAAACTCGAAACTGACGGTCACGTCGGTTGAATCTGACCGGTTCGATACTTCCGACGATGTTCGAGCGATCGCGCCGACTGGAGCGTTTGGATCGTGGCGAGGCATAGACATAGTCATGTAACAAGTTCCGAGGCTCGAGCTGTCATGCGGGTCGCCCGCCAGACAAGAAGATCAGGGTGGTCTGCGTCGGAGGCATCGACGCGGGTACAGATAACGTCATAAAAGCCGGAAGTCCCAATTTGATCAGCAATCTCGCGCTCGGAAAACCCCAGTCGGCGGTTTGCATACTGATCTCGAAACTCTTCGCGGTCATGTTTAGCGAAATCGACGATCAGCAAGATACCGTCCGGACGCAGAAGGCGCATCGCCTCTGACAAGGCCTCCGCTGGCTGATCGAGATGGTGCAGCACTTTATGAACCGTCACCAGATCGGCGACTCCGTCAGCCAGAGGCGTCTGGCAGAGATCGGACTGCTGAACAAACAGATGTCCGAACTTCTCATCTCTCAGAGTATAACGCGCAACGCGCAGCATATCTGGCGAGAGATCCACGCCCGTACCCCGGCGAACACGATCCGCCAGAAGCGCAAGAATCCGTCCTGAGCCCGTGCCAAGATCGACCATGAAATCGAACTCATGCTCGCCGAGCTGATCTAAAATCGTGGCTTCAACACGGGATTGAGGCAGAAATTCATGGGACAGTTGCCCGCGATCATTGGCAACGTCCGAGAAAAACCGCTCGGCCCGCGTCGCCCGTAAGGTTCGAACATCTTCCAGCCGAGCCCGATCGGCTGCAAGAATTGGATCAGCGTCGGGCAATTGTTTCAGAACGCCTCGAACAAGCGAGGATACAGCATCGCCATCCGCCCGAAGTCTCGAAAAAACCCAGGATCCTTCTCGCAGTCGTTCGACAATTCCGACATCTTCAAGCGATTTCACATATTGAGTCACGCGTGGCTGCGAGAGCTCCATGATCGACACAAGTTCAGACACGGTCAGCTCTCCGCGCCGCAGCAATGCGAGAATTCGCAAGCGGTCCGGATGACCCAGTAGTTTCAATATGCGCGCGAAATGCTCCACATAGAGAGACTATCACGCCCGAGCAGTGAAGCATATAAAATTTTCTTTATATGTATGTTTATCGTGTGAATTTGCTCAGCAACCGGATATAATCGCTCTGATAGTCCAGCGAGGCCAGCCCTCATTAAACTCACCGTAAGGTTTTGCTGGCGGTTGGCCCACGGGCGGAGCAATGTCGGGACGGGGCACATCCCGGTCCCCGAATCCGCCGCACACATCCCTGTAGCACGCGTCGCGTTCATATCCCTCGTTGGGACCGCCGACCATCAGTCCGGGCGCCGGACCAAAACGGGAGGTCTTTTTTCTGTCAAAACCCTTCGATCCATCAATGAACCAAGCATGGTATAAGGTCGAAACCGAACGTTCCACACCCGCGTGCCGCATATTCGTCAGATAGACGAGCCCTATCGGATTCACGCCATGCAATAGCGGTGCACCTGTTCGAGCGAGTCAAGAATCGCGCAGGCGTGACAGGCCAGCGCGATGATGCGCCCGGCTGACTGTTGCTGGCGACGACATGCCTGTCTCCCTTGGCGATGTGCTTGCCAGTCCAGCGCAGGCGGCGCAGCGCGATGATGCGCCGGACAAGCACTGCCCGCAAATGGTGCGGCCTTGACGAGCGATCAATCAGCCCTTCAACCCCATCAGCGTTGAACCGCGCCACCCATTTGCGCAAAGCCCGCGGGCTGATCCCTCCAAGTCGTGAGGCGTGCTCTGGGCTCAGCCCGCTCGGCACGAGTCGTACCAATCGCTCTCGACCCTGCGGTGTCTGTTTGGCATTCTTATGGACGTTCATTCGATCTCTCCTGAATGGGTTGAAGTCTGGTAATCCAGCTTCCTTCATTGGGATCAAATGGACAACCTATTGAAAGA
Source organism: Litorimonas sp. (assembly GCA_965205225.1). Classification (GTDB taxonomy): domain Bacteria; phylum Pseudomonadota; class Alphaproteobacteria; order Caulobacterales; family Maricaulaceae; genus Litorimonas. The sequence continues at coordinate 1,176,089 of CBDBFZ010000003.1, read as the reverse complement.
TGGACACCTCGAAGAACGGGTTTTTGGGGCCAGTATAGAGGCGAATTTTATAGTCGGCTCTCAGGTCAGGCTTCATAGAGTGACGAATGCGTGTCCACAGGCGTATTTTGGCATGATTTTGGCCCGCATAAGCGGGGGGTTCCGGATTTTGAACAGAATCAGGCTATGGGCTGTCGTCGCTCATGGAAAACGAGGCGGCGGAAGTTGTAGCTTAGCTTGGCCATGGTGATCCGGCCCGCGGCCCTAGCCGATTGAGCGCTTGGCCGATTGAGCGCCTGGCCGATTGAGCGCCTGGCCGATTGAGCGCCTGGCCGATTGAGCGCCTGGCCGATTGAGCGCCTGGCCGATTGAGCGCCTGGCCGATTGAGCGCCTGGCCGATTGAGCGCCTGGCCGATTGAGCGCCTGGCCGATTGAGCGCCTGGCCGATTGAGCGCCTGGCCGATTGAGCGCCTGGCCGATTGAGCGGATCGTGATCGCCATCGGCCCTTTCTCATATCCGAAGACATGTTCAACACAGGCACGGATGGAGGAGCGGGTCGCATTGCCGCGCCGAATGTGCTTTGCCATCGGTTTACTGCGGGGCTTCTTTCGATGGATGTTTGAACGATAGCCCTGCGCTTTCAGCCAGGCTTCGTTTCTGGCTGAGCGATAAGCTGTATCCGCCCAAACAGACTTTGAGCTGTTGGTGGCATCCAGAACCGATGCCAGTTCGTGCCCATCATAGCGGGCCGCATGGGTGCAGGTCTCTCCCCGGACAAAGCGCCATTTCCGGTCAATACTGATGTGGTTCTTGTACCCAAAGTGAGGGATGGAAATGTCGACAAGGCCTGCGTCCTGTTCCCCTTCTGCGGTCTTTCGCGCCCTGGAATAGCTGACCACCGCTCGTGCGTCGGTGTCTTTCTGTGCGGCCCTGGCAGGATCGCCCGCGCCAGATAGCGGACGCGCTTTCACCCGCCCTGGCCCGCTCTTTCTCTTCTTTCCTCATCCGTTGGCGCGGCGCTGACACCAAAGTGGCATCCACGATCTGACTTCCCGTGGGTTTGTAGCCGCGCTCGCAGAGTTGCTCTTCAAAAGCGGCAAACAGAGATTTGAAAGCACCAGACTGGGTCAGCTTTTCCTGGGTCAGCTTTTCACGCAACAGCCAAATCGTCTTTTGGTCCGGGGTCGGTTCACCGATCTGAAACCTCAGAAACCGCAACCAACTTAAACGATCCCGGATCAGAAATTCCATCCCTTCATCACTCAGATTGTGCATCGACGCCAGAACAAGCACCTTGAACATCGTGACCGGATCATAGGGTGGCCGACCGCCCTTGGCGCGAACACCATAACCGAGGGCTTCCATCAGAACAGTTCGGAAAGCCTCAAAGTCCACATGACGCTCCAGCGCTTCAAGCGGATCACCTGTCGCCGATAAGCGAGCAAGATGATCCGACAAGCCAAACAATCCAGGCGCGTGCATCATAAAATCCTCCCAAAACCAGTAAATCAGATCACACAACAAAATGCATGGTTCTTAGAGGCCTCCACGTTCAACTTTCTTGTGATTAACCGCCCAACCTTCCATACGCAGAAGTGCGGCTATCTTGCGGTAGCCATAACGGCCATATCGCTTGGCCAGTCTGATTAAAGCCAAGCGCAGCTCTTCCTCATCATCTTTAGGGGCCGATTGATAGCGGAAGCTACTACGCGAAAGGCCAAGGACCTGACAGGTCCGGCGTTCAGATGTGTTTAACTTCTGCCGACAATGAATAACAGCCTGACGTAGCCAAGGGGCCGTCAGGCTCCCTGCTTTTCATTGGGGCTTTAAATAATCAAGGCTCTCCTTGAAAATCAGCTTGTCCAGCGTCAGATCAGATACAGCCTTACGGAGTCGCTGCTTCTCTTTCTCTAATACCTTCCTCTGTTTGACTTTGGATGGCCCCATCCCACCAAACTTCTTGCGCAAGCCATAATAAGTGGCATCGCTCACACCAGCTGATCGGCACGCCGTTGCGACTGTTGCGCCAGACGCTAACTCAACCTCAATCTGCCGCAGCAACCGAATAACGTCCTCATCTGAAAATCTCTTCCTTGCCATAACAACTGTCCTTCCCACCAAAATTACTAAGTAAAAGATGGTCCAGTTCTAAGGAGCAAGGACACGGGAGACCTAGATGATCCCACCCTCTTAACTCTGCATATCATAGAAGAGAATTGTTTAAGCAGTGTTGTTCTCGACCAGTTCAGTGCTCGTGCCGGAAGCGGTTTAAGGTTGCATGACCAGTTTTGGAGCTCGATCAACAAAGAAGACGCCCCAGTGTTTCTCAGCCCCCATCGGATTATTCGGATCTCCCTTCCAAGGCTCATCGAACGCTTCAAAAAAGAAAATTGTTGTATTGGTTTTAATACCCCAGTCCAGCATTTCAGAAAAATAACGTTGTTGTTGTTCCTCTCCAGCCCGCTCACCGAATTCGGAAGCCGTCGTAGCCCATCCTGCCTCTAGAATTGAGATAGGCTTGACTGGAAAAGACTCATAAATTCTTTGCATATTCTCAAGCGTATAAGATAAACCGTCGTCAATCCCTCGACCTTCCCAAACTGGATAGGTGTGAATACCCAGGAAATCGACTTCAGCCGCGAGAGGCGCCCCTTCCTGCGCCCACCACTCATAATTGTCGGCGACAGTCACGTCCTGAGCAATCCGGCTTTTCACGTCTCGGACATAGTCAATGACCTGATCCAGAGGCACCATGTGGTCGTTCCAAGAGACGAGCGCTTCATTGCCGACATTGACGGCGACAACTATATCGCCAAACTCATTGGCCAAAGCGACGCCGCGATTGATTTCAGCAACATTTTTAAGCTTGTTTGCCACCAATTTTTCATCCGGGATGGGTTCGTCCAACCAAGGACAGCCTTCATGGTTACTGATTTCCGCATCCAGCCACATACCCAGCAACACTTTGATTGGCAGATTGTGCTCATGAATGAGCTCGAGCGTCATCCGGGAGTTTTCGCCTGAGTCATAGAGGCGAATAAGATGAAAATCATGGGCATCTAATATTTGCAAGTCTTCCAATATCTCTGCCCGGCTGGGGTTGACGGCACCTGCGCCCCTGTCAGGGTGCTGGCCCTCACGAAACCCTGAATAGGCCATGGCCATAACTTCACCTGCAACAAGGTTAGTAGACGGATGGATCGTCATACCCGGCTCTTTACTGTCAAAGGAGTCAATCGATGTGCACGCTGAAAAGAAAAGACAGAAGACAGAAGCAAGTTTCAGGACAGTAAAACGATTAAGTAAATTTCGGTCGCGCATCACTTTCCCATAACCCCCAATAAGCACCCACATCCCCCTCTTTAGCGACTTTCCAGGCCTCGTCAAATGCGGCAAAGTAAATGATATCTATGCCATCCTTATGCGCCCAATCATACGTCTCGATACAGTATTTTAACGCATTCTCAAGCGAAGGTATTGCATCCCATATGGTGTTCCGCGTGTCGGCCATCCCGTTTCCGCGATTATCACTTTCTTACCTTTCGCCGCCCTGACAGCCTGATGATACATGTCTTTCATGTAAACGAGCGCATGTTCTCGCGGGCGCTCTTCCCAGAAGGGATAGCAATTCACGAGGAGAACATCACAAGCGTCTGCGACTCGTGGGTGGTCACAAAATTTGAAGTAGGCATCGACATAACCATCTTCCTTCCCATCAAAACTACTAACTAAAAGATGGTCCAGTTTTAAGGGGCAAGGACACCCACCAATAACCATCCGTATGAGCGCCATATGGATCTGAAGCTTCGCGCAATGCGGTCTGGCAGGGTGGTCTGGGTGAAGCGCTCAGCCTTGCTATTGGTCCTGGGCGTATAGGGCCGTGTGCGGATATGTTTCAGGCCAAGGTTGCGACAAGCAGCGGCAAAGGCTTTCGAGATATAGCAGCTGCCATTATTGGTCATGACACGGGTCACTTGCACACCGAGCCGCTTGTACTAGGCGACCGCGACCCTGAGGTGGACAATAGCACTGAGCGTTTTTTCATCGGCATGGATCTGGCTGAATGGATCTGGCTGAATGGATCTGGCTGAATGGATCTGGCTGAATGGATCTGGCTGAATGGATCTGGCTGAAGGAGAGGCGCGAATGGCCGTCAATGCAGACATGCACATATCCCTAGCCACAGCCGCCAATCGCTCGGCCATGCAGGGGCTGGACTGGCGCGTGCGCTCGCCCGTCACGCGGTGGCCAGGACGTCCAAACCGCCCGAGTTTCTTGATGTCGAGATGGATCAGGTCGCCCAGGGCTTCGCGTTCATAGCGGCGCACCTGTTCGGGCGGGTCTAGATCGCGCAGGTCGTGACAGGCCAGCGCGATGATGCGCCGGACAACCGGCTCGGGCGTCACTGCCCGCAAATAGTGCGGCCTTGATGAGCGATCAAACAGCTCTTCAACCCCATCGGCGTTGAACCGTGCCACCCATTTGCGCAAAGCCCGTAGTGTATGTTTGTAATTCTTATGGAGGTTCATTTGATCTCTTCTGAAGGGGTTGAAGTTTGGTAATTCCAGCTTCCTTCATTGTGATCAAATGGACAATCTATTGAAAGATCACATCTAGATCGCGAACGACATAGGTTCCCGACCGTGTCAGCGCGGTGAAATCAAACCATCAGACCCAGTCGCCCGATGTCTCGTCTATCTGTCCGCGCACCCAAGCGACCGGCGCGTCTTCATAGACGATTTACCCTGTTTTCGTGTCAATCACGGCGTATGTCGACCTTGGTGAAAAAGACCGGGCCGCAGCATCGAACCCGACGATGGGATTACGACTAACGGCGCGTTTTTCCAGCTTTGGTAGATGGCCAAACTGGTCAACCAAAATGAACGGCGCAGGCTCGGTTGCGCGCGCCGCCGTTACGAAAAGAATAACAATCAGCACAGATAGAAACTGTGCGCATGGCAAAATTATGCCAGACCATTTTTTCTGATCGCTTTTTATATTATCTTTCAAATTTCACGAATTTCAGTTTCTTCGGAATATCCGCATCGTCGCCCAAGCGGCGCTTCTTATCCTCGATATAGTCGGCGAAGTTGCCTTCGAACCATTCCACATGGCTATCGCCCTCATAGGCCAGAATATGGGTGGCAACCCGGTCGAGGAAGAAACGGTCGTGCGAAATCACTACAGCGCAACCGGGAAATTTCTCCAGCGCCACTTCCAGCGACGCTAGCGTTTCACGGTCTAGATCGTTGGTTGGTTCATCGAGCAATAACAGGTTGGCTGGCCGCGTCAGCATCTTGGCGAGGTTGACGCGGTTACGTTCCCCCCCCGACAGCTGGCCGACATTCTTGGACTGGTCCGTCCCTTTAAAGTTGAAGGCCCCGACATAGGCCCGGCTGGGGACTTCACGTTTGCCGAGATGAAGAATGTCCAGCCCATCAGAGATGGCTTCCCAGACATTCTTGGAATTATCCAACGCGTCGCGGTTTTGATCAACATAGCCCAATTCGACGGTTTCGCCGACTTTGAAGCCACCCTCATCGGGTGTCTCGTCGCCAGTGATCATCTTGAACAGAGTCGTTTTACCCGCCCCGTTCGGGCCGATCACGCCGACAATACCGCCGCGCGGGAGTTTGAACGACAGGTCCTTGATCAGCAGGCGGTCATCAAAGCCTTTAGAAACATTCTTTGCCTCAACGACGATATTGCCGAGTCGTTCACCCATCGGGATCCGGATTTCGGTGTGGCTGACCATCTCGTTCTCGGCGGCATCCCGTAGATTTTCGTAGGCGCTGATTCGGGCCTTGGACTTGGTCTGACGCGCTTTGGGGTTGGACCGGATCCATTCCAGTTCGCGCTTCAGCGCTTTTGTCTTGGAATCGCTCTCACGACCTTCCTGATCCATTCGCGCCGCCTTGGCCGCCAGCCAGGACGAGTAGTTGCCTTCATGCGGGAAGGTCCGGCCGCGATCCACTTCCAGCGTCCAGTTGGTAATGTTGTCGAGAAAGTACCGGTCGTGCGTAATCAGTATGATCGCACCTTTGTAGTTCACCAGATAGCTTTCCAGCCAGGCAACCGTTTCGGCGTCCAGATGGTTGGTCGGTTCGTCCATCAGCAGCAGGTCCGGCTTGGCCAGCAGCAACTGACAGATCGCGACCCTGCGGCGTTCCCCGCCGGACAGGTTGGTGACATCGGCATCTTTGGGCGGGCAGCGCAGCGCCTGCATCGCCATTTCGATCTTGCTGTCAATATCCCAGGCATCGCGCGCGTCGATCTTTTCCTGCGAGGCCGTCATTTCTTCCATCAATTCGTCAGTATAGTCTTCGACCATTTTCATGGCGACGTCGTTATAGGCGTCGAAAATTTTCTTGTCTTCGCAGCCCGCAATGACATTGCCCCAGATATCCTTGGAGGGATCAAGCTCAGGTTCCTGACTCAGATAGCCAACCTTGACGCCCTCGGCCGCCCAGTGTTCGCCGGTCACTTCCGTGTCGACACCCGCCATGATTTTCATCAGCGTGGACTTGCCCGCACCATTAACGCCGACCAGGCCGATCTTTGCATCTGGATAGAAGGACAGATGGACGTTATCGAGAATGGTCTTGTTACCGAATTTCTTCGTCAAACCCTGCATGTGATAGGCGAATTGGCGAGCCATGGCGGCGGTTCCCGTAAGAGCGATTTATGCTGTGAAGAGCGCCGAATGTCACGGCGCATGATATGAACCGCATATGTTCTCTGAATGGTAGTTTTTCAAGCCTAGAAGCCATGCGCCCCTCCAGCCCATAGACATATGGCTGCCACCCATTACAGGGTCGGCCAGCATTAAGAGAGTGCCGGAAGTGATATAAACGTACACGCACAAGACGACAGGGTTAATACTCGACCCCTCACCACCTGACACAATTTTTGCCCTCCCATAGTTTTGCAACAGTGCTGTTGTTGTCAATTGCACTTTCGATCCGCCTTAATCCCTTTTTGAAGAGTGATGTCAGGCCGCGATAGGATTTTTTGGGGTGTATTTCGGAGCTTTGGGGTCAGGTTTCATAGCTGTCGAGACGGTAAAATATGTCGCCATTATCAAAATAAGGATCAATTGGGCGATACGGTCGGCCTGTTTGAGTTTGTCTGCGATATGCCAAAAGCCTCTGGATTTGAAGGCGGAAAATAAAGTATCCTCCACCTCATGCCATAATTGCGTATCCGAGCCGGTTTGGAGAGCCATCCATGGTGATAATCCACGGCTCTTTATGGCCTTTTTCGTACAGCACTGACCTGTTCCTTTAAAAGTGGTCCGATTTTGGTTTTAGTTTTGCAGCGGTTTTCTTGAGAAGGAGAAAACCCAATGGCACGAAGAAGAAGACGATATTCCACACAGCAGATTGTTGCGGCTCTTAAGCAAGTCGAGTTGGGCTTGCCTGTCGAAGATTTGACTCGGCAGATGGGCATTACCGAGCAGACTTACTACCGGTGGAGTGAAGCGGAGAGAAATTGATCGGGGATTGATTTCCCTCGAACAAGTATGCTGGTCTGGAATCGGATCAGCCTTGAGAGCTTAAACAGCTAACTGACGAGAGTGCGAGGCTAAAGAAGCTAGTGGCTGCGCTGAGTTTGGACAAAGTCGTCTTGCAAGATCATCTGGCCTGTCATTGATCCACTGGATCAATGACGTTCGGCCTCCTATTTCAAAAAAGTTTCCCGGCCTTCGCTCATGAAACAGGTTGTCGATTATGTGGTGCAGACCCACCGTTACAGCCAGCGGAGAGCCTGCCGTCTGACCCGCCAGCATCGGTCCACTCAGCGCAAGCTGCTGACACGTGATCCTCGCACCGCGCTCAGGTAAAGAATGCGGGAAATCAGCCAGACGCACATTCGATATGGCTATCACTGAATCCATATCATGCTCAAGCGTGAAGGATGGGATGTCGGCAAGCACGTCGTATATCGCCTTTATCGCGAAGAGGGCCTGTGTTTACGGCGCAAACGACCTCTCAGGCGAAAGATGTCAACGCATTGATCCGCCCGACCATTGCCAACCAAAGCTAATGCAACCTGGTCAATGGACTTTATGTCGGATCGGCTTTCTAACGGATCAAAGATACGCCTCTTGGCGGTCATTGATGTATTGACACGAGAAGCTTTAGCTATTGAGGTTGGGCCGAGACTTCGCGGTGAGAACGTGGCTCATGTGCTGAACAAGCTCGCCTATCTTCATGGCCGGCCAGATCGCATATTTTGTGACAATGGTGCCGAATTTACGGGTCAGATCATCGATCTCTGGGCCTACACTCCGTTCCGGTCCACGAAGTCAGGGCAACCATAACCACCAAGCTCTAACTTAGCGGATGGATCACCAGATGATGGTGGCAGGTCAACAAAGTCTTATAAGTTGATGATTGCCGCAAAGGATTTTGCAGCAAATCTTACATTACAACAAGAGCCGATCTAGCCGCATCGATAATTTTGTTTTGAGACTCTTCAGTAAGGTAAGCATGCATCGGTAAACTGATAACACGACCGATACAGTCCATCGTATTTGATAACCCAGTAGAGCCAACAGGGTAGTGAGCATAGGCGGTTTGCATATGCAAAGGTTTCGGATAATAGCGAGCGGTTGGTATTTTCTTTTCCTTAAGGCTATTGGCAAAAGCAAACGGGTCTGGAACTTCAATGGTATATTGTGCCCATGTTGAAACAACATCGTCCATTACTATCGGGATGCGATCAGCAAATTCCGCCAGACCATTGGAGTAACGATCAGCTACAATGTTGCGCACTTCTATCTCCTCAGCAAAAATCGAGAGTTTAGTCAGTAGTATCGCTGCTTGAATCGTATCTAAACGTGAGTTTATACCAATTCGAATATTATCATATTTATTCTTTCCTCTACCGTGAAAGCGCAAACTATCCAGTAACTCTGCTAGGATTTTATCATTGGTGATAATCGCGCCACCATCTCCGTAACAGCCAAGCGGTTTGGCAGGAAAGAAACTAGTAGTTTGAACATCTACCCATTCCAATGGATGTTTGCCGTTTAGAGTTGTGCCAAAGCTTTGCGCCGAATCGGAGATGAATTTCATCCCATGCTCACGTACGATAGGGGTTAAATTATGATAATCTGCACTCTGACCAAATATATCTACTGCAATAACGGCACGGGGAACCAACTCACCCTGAGCTTCTACTTCAGAAATCGACGATTTAAGACTGGTTGAGTCTAAATTATATGTATCGCGGTTAATGTCAACAAAGATCGGTGTAGCACCCACGAATGCGATGACTTCAGCAGTTGCGCAATAGGTGAAAGATGGGCAGAATACGGCATCCCCTGGCCCAATCCCCCATGCCATTAAAGGCATCAGCATTGCGTCGGTTCCATTGGCGCAACTGATAGCGAATTTCGCATCTCCAAATTCGGCTAGTCTGCATTCGAATTCTCGAACTTGTGGACCAAGAATAAACTTACCATTTTTAAGTACGTTAACAATGCCAGAATGAATCTCTTTTTTAAGTCGATGCTGCTGTGCGTGAAGATCAATGAACTGCATGCTGTCCTCATCTAATTTGTCTGAATGGTTGATGTGCCCCAAGCTTTTGTAGACATCTTTGAGATAGTCCACATTATTCGGACAGTTATCGCCCCTTTTTAAGCGACACTTTGCATCGTCTGATCGGTTTCCTGTTTCTGCCTGCTTGTCCAATAGGCCGCATCCGGGGTCAAGACCTTGTGAACGAAGTGTGGTCGTTGCGTGTTATAAAATGTGACCCCTTTACCGACCCCGACTTTGGCTTCCCGTCCGCCTAGAACAAAAGATTCTATAATCGCACATTGGGTATCGTGGAGCTCTTGTTGATCCATGTCCAGAGAAGGCTCCGACACGACGACGTGCTGGCCGTGCTGACGGAGCTGTTCACGCAGCGAGGAGCCCCGAAGCATATCCGGTCGGACAATGGTGCCGAGTTTACAGCTCAGCCTGTCCGAGACTGGCTGGGCCGGATCGACGTGAAGACGCTCTACATCGAGCCAGGGTCACTCTGGGAAAATGGCTATAACGAAAGCTTCAATGGGACGCTCAGAGATGAACTCTTGAACGGAGAGATCCTCCACAGTCTGAAGGAGACACAGATACTGATCGAACGCTGGCGACAGCACTACAACACTATCCGGCCGCACAGCTCGTTAGGGTACAAACCACCGGCTCCGAAAACAATCTTGCCTTGCCCTTCCGGGCTGCCTTACACTCCATTCCGGTTAGCCTAGAAGGGCAACCATAACCGCCAAGCTCTAACTTAGCGGGTAGACCACCTCATGGGAGCAGGTCAGCATCAGACGCTGAAGAACAGAATCCTGTTGGAAAATTACTTCTTACCTGGCGACTTAGAACGCCAGATCGAACGCTTCGGGGAGCATTACAATTATGAGCGTTATCATGAGAGCCTGAACAATGTGACGCCCGCAGATGTTTACTTAGAACGCGTTCAATCCATTTTACACCGCAGAGAAAGAAAGGATCAAGAAGAAAACAATCGAACATCGACGCTTGCAATACCGCAAAGTGTCGCTTAATATCAACCAATAAGAGGAGCAAACTCTCGCTTAGCCAGACCCAAATCTGAGACATTTTTTATGACAAGGGACAGTCGGAACCATCGCTGTTCTCCCGGTACTTGGGTTTCAGGTGCTCAACGCCCCGACTATTCGGATTACGCTCTCCTGATCCGCACCCGGATCGGCTTCGACCGGTAGCGGACCGTCGCGTTCAACCCCGGAGTCGACCCATTTTGATGGATAGTAGAGCTGGTTAATTGGCGATAGAGCTAAGGCTCAAACCGGGCGGCGCCAATTATGGCTGCCGTCGCCGTATCATGCGCAAGAACTGCCAAGCCTGCTTTCGGATGAAGGCCACAAACCATCTGTCCAGTCCACTCCCAATAATCCAGATCCGTCACAACATTGGCCAGCTCGAGGGTATGTCCGCGGTTTTCGCCTTTCTTGACATTGACCGCTTGCAGGCCGGGTTCATAGCCGACGAGAGCCAGTTTTGCACCCTTCGGAAGCGTGCCTTCAATGCATAATTCACCGCTCTGTCTTACCAATGCGACCGTGTTCGGCACAATCGCGCGGGTTACCGTCTCAACTTGCAGACGCGGTCCATGAGCGCGGCCACCCACAACCATCATGGGGGTATAGACGCCGGAATCGAGCGCCCGATCATACTGACGCTGACGCGCCGTGAAGGCCGGATCACCAAACGTATCTTTCCAGCCTAGATAGTCCCAGTAAGTCACCCCGTATGAAAGTGCCAGAACCTCTGGGTGATCCATGTCGAGATCCGCAACAAAAGCGTTCGCCGCCGGACAGGACGAGCACCCCTGTGACGTGAACAGCTCCACTACAGACGTCGGTTGCGACGTCGTTGCCGCGAGGACGGGCGCCGTGGATATGCCGACTGCCAGAATTGATAGAAACGTGAATCTCATGATCCCCTCATACGCCACCGCGAATTGACCTGCCATGAACGGCTGCATCACGTTGCGGTGAAGCCATCCGAATTAGAGGGACGGTATGGCGCCTGGTCGGGTTTACCGTCCCCATCCACATCCGGATCCCCGTCAGCGGACAGCAGGATCGCGATCCAGCGCGTAGTCGGAAACTGAGCCAGAATAATCATCAGAATGACGGTCATCGGCGCGGATAGAAACGCTCCAACCCCGCCCCATAACGCCCCCCAGACAGTCAGCGAGAGCACCACGACAAGCGCACTCATATTCATGCTGTCGCCCATCATTTTGGGTTGGATTGTATTGGACACGACAAATTGCGCAACGAACAGAATACCGGCCAGAATAGCGACCCGCCCAAAACTATCGAATTCAACCAGACCGAACAAGGCCGGCATGGCCACAGCCGCAAACCCGCCGACGATGGGAATGTAATTCAGAATGAAGATCACCAGTGCCCAGAACAGTGCATTATCGAGGCCCAGAGCGACCATAGCGATGTAGGAGATCACGGTCTGCATCAGGCTGACGATAGTCTGCACCGAGATATATTGCTCGATCGAGTGACGAATGGACGACCCAATGCGTGATGCGCGCGCCCGGCGTACGGGATCGGGAAAAAGATTGTCCATCTTGGCCGGAAAACTGGCCTGAGCTAGAAACAGAAAGACGACATAAACCGCGATCAGGACAAATTCCGACAGGACGCCCTGGATGGTCGATGCAAAGCCCCCGATCACGCCTTCGAACCTGTCCGTAAGGGTGAACCGTTCGTTCAAAGCCGAGAAGGAAATATCCTGCCCGGTCAATTCCTCAACCCAGGTGAACAATTCTCCAAACCGGGCCTGATAGCGAGGAACCTCGCCGACAACATCGCTGACCGTGTCAGCCACCACAACAACCAGCCCCGCCAGCAAGCCAACCGTGATCAACGACGCCATTGTGAGCGCGAACCAGTAGGGAATCCGCCCAGACAGATTGTCGATCCATCGCGCCAACGCGTCAATCGCCAGCCAGAAGAAGAGAGCGAGTGCAAACGGCGTAACAATATCCCGCGTGACATAAAGCGTCCAGAATACGGCGATTGCCGCAATGACGAGGAGCGAAGATCGTATAGTCGTATCAATAGTCATAGTCCCTTACATTGCATTCAAGAGGCGAGACTCATAACGATTTTTAATCCCCCGGTCTCGACGGGTAGGAGAGCGGACTATGTGTGAGACGATTTTCATCGGCAGCGATACGGATGGCGTACGGTAGGAACTGCGGTTCGAGAAGGCCAATCGCCACGGCCTCATCGCCGGCGCAACCGGGATAGGTAAAACTGTCACCCTGCAGATCCTGACGGAAGGAATTTCCAAACAGGGTGCGCCTATCTTCGCCGTCGATGTGAAAGGCGATTTTTCCGGTATTTCGCAGAGCGGGTCCGAAACGCATAAGCTGGATGAGAAACTGATCAACAGCCCTTCACTTCACGCGACCTTCCTGCTCTGGTTTCTGTCAGAATTATTCGAAGAACTGCCCGAGGTCGGCAATCCTGAGTGGCTGTGTGAAAACGGTTAGTTTTTTGTGATATAGTTCCGGTGATTGAATCGGAGGTTTATTGTGAAGCGCTTTATTGAAGGCCAAGATCGAAATCAGTCCATATTATTTCCTGAAAGTCTGGACGAGTATATCGATGAAGATAATACTGTTCGCGTCATTGATGCCTACGTTGATGAACTAGATTTACTCTCAATGGGTTTCGAGCGCGTCCGGCCCAAGGCGACAGGCCGTCCCGGTTATCATCCGTCTATTTTGCTCAAGCTCTACATTTACGGCTATCTCAACTGTATCCAATCTAGCCGTAGGCTTGAACGCGAAGCGGGGCGTAATGTTGAGCTTATGTGGCTGACGGGCAAGCTTGCACCTGACTTCAAAACGATTGCTGACTTTAGAAAAGACAACGGCACCGCTATCCAATCAACCTGTTCTCAATTTGTGACTCTTTGCCGTGACGTTGGTCTGTTCGCGCGCACAATGGTTGCGATTGATGGAGCCAAGTTCAAGGCCGTGAACGCGAGAGAAAAGAACTTCACACGCGGCAAGCTCACGCGGCGCATCGGCCAGATTGAGCATTCTATAGAGAAATACCTTCATGCACTGGACGCGACGGATTTACAGGAAGGCGAGGCCGCTGAGGCCAAGACTGAACGCCTCAAGGAAAAGATTACGTCAATGCGTGAGAAGATGGCTGAGCTTCAACAGTTGAAAGATGATCTCGCCGCGTCTTCTAAGAAACAAGTATCCTTAACTGACCCGGACTCAGTGGCTATGGCGACCAGCACAAAGGCTGGTATGGTGGGGTATAACGTACAGACGGTTGTCGATACCGAGCACCATCTCATTGTCGCGCATGAGGTAACAAACACTGTCTCTGACAAAGTGCAGCTCACAAAGATGACGAAACAAGGCCAAGCCGCCATTGGACGAAAAGACATTACAGTCTTTGCAGATCGTGGCTACTTCAGCGGTGCAGAAATTATGGCGACTGAGAAACTGGGCGCTACAACATACGTGCCCAAGCCTTACACATCTGGCTCTAAAGCCGCGGGCCGCTTTGGCAAACATGACTTCCTCTATCAGCCCGAAGACAATAGTTACCAATGCCCAGGTGGTCAGAAGATGACCTATCGCTTCATGTCAGTTGAACAGGGCAAGGACATGCAAGTTTACTGGCCGGACGAATGCGCGGCCTGTCCCGTCAAAGCCAAATGCACGACGGGGAAACAACGGCGGATCAAACGCTGGGTCAATGAGGACATCATCGACGCTATGTTGACGCGATTGAATGACCTCCCGGAAGCCATGGCCATCCGAAGGGCGACGGTCGAGCATCCGTTCGGGACGCTGAAGTCATGGATGGGTGCCACGCACTTCCTGACCAAACGCCTCAAAAACGTCAAAACAGAGATGAGTCTATCGGTTCTAGCTTATAATATCCGCCGGATGATCAGCATGTTCGGAGTGAAGAAACTAATCCGGGTGATCCAAGCCTAAGGGGAAAGCTTGTCCTAAATTAAATCCACTGAAATCGACGCATTGCCCAGGCTGTTTTCACACAGCCACCTGATAAACCGGTCATGGTTTTCTTTTTCGACGAGGCGCATTTGCTTTTCGATGATGCGCCCAAGCCGTTGATCCAGAAGATCGAACAGGTAGCGCGCCTGATCCGCTCCAAGGGCGTCGGAGTCTATTTTGTTACGCAGAATCCGATGGACATTCCTGACAGTGTTCTCGGTCAGCTCGGCAATCGCATTCAGCATGCCCTAACTTACACGCCCAGAGAACAGAGCAGCGTTCGCGCTGCTGCGACAAGTTTCCGCAAAAACCCGGCCTTCGACACAGAAGAGGTCATTACCGATCTCGGCGTTGGCGAGGCGCTTGTCAGCCTGCTGGATGAACGCGGCGTGCCGAGTATCGTCGGTCGCACCTTGATCCGCCCGCCCTCATTCCGGCTCGGTACCACGACGCCGGCAGAGCGCAAAGCCGTTCAATCGCGTAGTCCAATCGGTGAGAAATACGACACGGCCTTTGATCGAGAGAGCGTTTACGAAACTCTGGAAACGCGGGCCGAGAAGCGCGCCCGAGAGGAGGCGGCCGAAGCCAAACACCTTGAGCGAGAAAAGCCAAAACCCAACGCTCCACAACAACGCGCAAGCGGACGACCCGCAAAAAAGAAAGCGCGCTGATAAAGGAAGTCAAGCGAGAGATGAAATGTGAGAGGCATCTAATTATGCAACGAGCCATGCGTAATGCGGTGCGCGGCATTCTCGGCGGGATGATGCGGCGCTAATGCACCCTGCGATGTTTCATTTGGGACAGACACAATGTTGACCCGTTTCGCGCCCTCGCCGACTGGGTTTCTGCACTTGGGCCACGCCTATGCCGCCGAGCAGGCTTTTTCCCTTGGGCCCTGCTTGCTAAGGATCGAGGATATCGACAATACACGGTCCCGACCCGAACTGATTGAGGCCATCTACGAGGATCTCACTTGGCTGGGATTCGAGTGGCCTGCGCCCGTTCGCGTGCAGCGTGACCATATTGCAGAGTATCCGGGCGTAATCGACGCTCTGGATAAGCGCGGCCTGCTCTACGAAGGCTACACGACCCGTACAGGCCGAGAGAATCGCGACTTGCCACCTGTCATTAAGCTCTCAACGGCGCGTGCAATTGAGGCGCTTGGTACAGACCAGCTGAGTTTTCAGGAAGGGGATGAAACGATCTGCTTTGATCTGACGACCCTCGAAGACAAGACGCTGGTGCGGCGTGATATTGGAACGAGCTATCATGTCGCGGTCACGCATGATGATCATGTACAAGATGTGACCGATGTAACCCGCGGCCTGGATCTCTTCGAGAAAACCCCGGTTCATGTGCTCATTCAAACACTGATGGGTTGGCCCGTACCGCATTATCATCATCACAGCCTTGTCATGGAGAGAGGCGATCAGAAAATGAGTAAGCGATCAGGGTCGCAAACAATCCGCTCACTGCGCCAGGCTAGACGATCTGCAGCAGAAGTGCTGGACCTTGCGCGCATGAGCGTCGATAGGCCAGCCCCATAAAAAACGACCCAACTCTTCTCGTCACCGGCGGGTATGGATTTACCGGATCTGCCGTCATCCGCATGGCCGTGTCACGCGGTCTGCGCGTCGTGAACGTAGACGCACTGACTTACGCCGCCAACCCAGCTTATGATAAACTCTTCACAAGCTTCATGGGTTTCGTCAAAAGCGCCGCCATTTACCTCTGGATCAAATAGGTATTTGTGACCACAAGCTAGAACGGGATCTCGTCATCCAGGTCAAAATCCTGTTTCGGACCCTCCATCGCACTGGCGCTGCGCGGTCTGCCGCCGCCTGATACACGCTGGTCCATATCGCCCCCGCCACTGCCTGAATTGCGGCTATCAAGCATTGTCAGGGTCGTACCGGGACCTTGCAGGACGATCTCAGTGGTATATTTGTCATTGCCATCGCGGTCCTGCCATTTGCGGGTTTGCAGCTTGCCTTCGATATAAAGCTTTGAACCTTTCTTGATATAGCGCTCGATGACCCCGACCAAACCTTCGCCAAAGACGGCAACGCGGTGCCATTCCGTCTTTTCCTTGCGTTCGCCGCTCTGCTTGTCGCGCCAGCTTTCCGATGTCGCGATAGACAGGTTCGCAACCTTGCCGCCATTGCCAAAGGTCCGGATTTCTGGATCGTTGCCGACATTCCCGATCAGAATAACCTTATTGACTGATCCTGCCATGTGACTCTCCTCTTAAGTTTTTGTTCTCTTTATGTTCTACTACTTTGAGTTTGCAAATGCAAGATTCGATCGCAGCACATTTGCTTGTCTTGCCGGGATCAGACCCTTAAGTCCACGCAGCGCGTAAGCAAACCAATGGGTAACTCGCGCTTACGGGAATTTTCTTCATGGCTATGCTGAAAAACATTCAGGTCCGTGGCGCGAGAGAGCATAATCTCAAAAACGTCAACATCGATCTGCCGCGCGACAAGCTGGTCGTGATCACGGGCCTGTCTGGGTCGGGCAAGTCCTCTCTCGCCTTTGATACGATCTATGCGGAAGGCCAGCGCCGCTATGTCGAGTCGCTCTCCGCCTATGCGCGCCAGTTCCTGGAGTTACAAGGTAAGCCGGATGTAGATTCTATTGAGGGACTCTCACCGGCTATCTCTATTGAGCAGAAGGCCACGTCTAAAAACCCGCGCTCGACAGTCGGCACAGTCACAGAGATTTACGACTATATGCGTCTACTCTGGGCACGGGTTGGCGTCCCCTACTCTCCTGCAACAGGACTCCCGATTGAGAGCCAGTCCGTCAGTCAGATGGTCGATCTGATCATGGAGATGGATGAAGGCACCAAGCTTTATCTGCTCGCCCCCGTTGTTCGGAACCGCAAGGGGGAGTTCCGCAAGGAGATCGCTGAATGGATGAAATCAGGCTATCAACGCGCCAAGATCAATGGCGAGCTGGTCCGGCTGGAAGAGGCGCCGGAGCTCGACAAGAAATTCAAGCAGGATATCGATGTTGTTGTCGACCGGGTCGTCGTCCGCGAGGGCATTGAGACTCGGCTAGCTGACAGCCTGGAGCAGGCACTCAGGCTCGCCGATGGTTTGGCGATCGCCGAAAATGCCGACGACCCAGACACACGCATGGTGTTTTCTGCCAAGTTCGCCTGTCCAGTCTCAGGGTTTACGTTGGAAGAAATTGAACCGCGCCTCTTTTCTTTCAACTCCCCACAGGGCGCTTGCCCGGTCTGTGACGGGCTCGGCAAGGAGCTGAAGTTTGACGTCAATCTGATCATTCTGGACGATACCCGCAGTCTTTCAGGCGGCGCTATTGCGCCGTGGAGCAAGACACCCTCATCGCTCTACGGGCAAACGCTCACCGCCTTGGCGAATCATTATGGCTTTTCGACCAGCACACCCTTTCGTGAGCTGAACAGCAAATCTCAAAATGTCGTTCTCTACGGCACCAAAGGCACCCGCATTCAGTTCAGCTACAAGGATGGTCGGCGGGCCTATGAGACGAAGAAGTCGTTCGAAGGTGTGCTGCCAAATCTAGAGCGGCGCTACCGCGAAACAGAGAGCACCTGGGTGCGCGAAGAACTCGGCAAATATATGTCCGACAGCCCCTGCGATACGTGTGAGGGCAAACGGCTCAAACCTGAAGCCCTCTCGGTCAAAATCGCCGGCATGGATATTTCTGGTCCTGGTGAGATGAGCATCGCACAATCTCTGGAGCATTTTGAGGGATTGAAAACGGCGCTGTCCGCTAAGGATATGGAGATTGCAGAGCGTATCCTGAAAGAAATTACTGATCGGTTGAAATTCCTGAATGCTGTTGGACTGGATTATCTGACAGTTGGCCGTGAGTCAGGATCTCTTTCAGGCGGAGAAAGCCAGCGGATCCGCTTGGCTTCTCAGATCGGCTCAGGCCTAGCCGGCGTTCTTTACGTGCTTGATGAACCGTCAATCGGCCTGCATCAGCGCGATAATGCTAGATTGCTCGAAACACTGCAGGAACTTCGCGATCTCGGTAATACCGTCCTCGTCGTGGAACATGATGAAGAGGCCATTCTGACGGCGGACTATGTCATCGACATGGGGCCGAAGGCAGGGATTCATGGCGGCGAAGTCGTCGCCAGCGGCACACCAAACCAGGTCAAACGGTCGAGAAAATCACTGACCAGCCAGTATCTCACTGGTGACAAGGAAATTGAAATACCGACCCAGCGCCGCAGCATGGACCCTGATAGGGTTCTCAGGATCGAGGGTGCCTCTGGCAATAATCTCAAAAATGTCGATGTGGACATCCCACTTGGTGTATTGACCTGCGTCACCGGTATATCGGGCGGCGGCAAGTCAACGCTGACGATTGAAACGCTCTACAAAGCGGCGGCGCGCAAGCTCAATAAGGCGATAAAGCCGCCGATGCCACACACAGCCATTCATGGTATCAATCAGCTCGATAAGGTGATCGACATCAACCAATCCGCGATTGGCCGGACACCGAGGTCCAATCCTGCAACTTACACGGGCGCGTTTACACCCATTCGCGACTGGTTCTCCGGACTGCCGGAAGCCAAAACGCGTGGCTACAAACCGGGTCGTTTCTCTTTCAATGTGAAGGGCGGTCGCTGCGAAGCCTGTCAGGGCGGCGGCGTCATCAAGATCGAGATGCACTTCCTGCCTGACGTCTATGTCACCTGCGACGTGTGTGACGGGAAGCGCTATAACCGGGAGACATTGGAGATCAAATTCAAAGGTAAGTCGATCGCAGACGTTCTTAATATGAGTATTGAAGAGGCCGCAGAGTTTTTCAAAGCCGTACCGTCGATCCGCGATAAGATGGTGACATTACAGCGCGTTGGCCTTGGTTACATCAAGGTCGGGCAGCAAGCGACAACCTTGTCGGGCGGCGAAGCGCAACGCGTCAAGCTTGCCAAGGAACTGTCCAAGCGCGCGACGGGTCGAACGCTCTATATTCTCGATGAACCCACAACGGGTCTCCATTTTGAAGACGTCAATAAATTGCTCAGCGTCCTGCAAGAGCTCGTCAGCACCGGCAATACGATGGTCATTATCGAGCATAATCTAGACGTGGTGAAGACCGCTGACTGGGTGATCGATATCGGCCCAGAAGGCGGCGACGGCGGCGGTGAAATCGTCGCAACCGGCACGCCGGAGGATATTGCCGTTGTCAAAGCCAGTTGGACGGGTCGCTATCTCAAGCTGATGTTAGCGAAATGCGCATTAAAAGCTGAAGCGGCGGAATAACCAGCAGACCGCTCGCTTGATGACGCTATTCTGCGTCCAAGGCGTTCGGGTCCGCACCCGCCCACTGATGCGTGAAATAGGCTTGAGGGCCGACGAGCAGCAATAAGTAAAAAGCATAACCGGCACACACAATGACGATCGAGATCATCGTCATGATCCAAGCTGCAGGATCACCCTCAATCATATTCGTCATGGTGTCGCCGACATTGATGCTTGAGAACACCAGCAGAATACCAATTATGACCGCGATATAGACCGCGATATAGACCGCGATATAGATCACGATATAGATCACGATATAGCCGATTAGGCGGGCAACCAATATCGAATCGAACAGCGCCCAGAAACGGTTTCGACTGACATGACGGGCGGCCAAAACATGTGTTTTTCCTCTGAGCGCCGTTAAGGCACCTGCGGTGCAGAACCGAACGGCAAACCAGATATAAGCCGCAATGATACCGACATAGTAGAGAGGGATTATTCCCAGAACCATTCCGGCAACCGACTCTTCGCCAGACACCATGATGAGAAGGGCCATGAGAACAATCGCGAGAAGACTGATGCTGATCACGAGCAGAGCATAAAACCCCAGCATGGACAGACCTTGCCGCACTTCGTCAGAACCAACTTGAAACGGAAACGTCCCGCCCAGATCGCCGAAGAAATAACTGCGAAAGAACGCCGCACGGATGATCGCAATCACGGCGACATACGCAATAATCATCATGTTAAGATCGCCATAAGACGATATTGCCATCGGAATTAGTGGAACCTCTATAATCGTCAGTAAAAGCGTCGCCCACCCAACAGTTTCCAGAAAATGGCATACCACCCGGCGATCGAAACGCGCCAAACATGACGTCAGTGATCTCGTAATGCCTAGAATTAAGGGGTCGGCTTGATCGGTTGCATATGTCCTCCGCCATAGTGTTTGTATGCGCCAAACAGCTGGGATGGCAACCTTGATACAGGCCTGCCGTACGGAGTTGCTTCATACGGGTCCCAGCCCTAACCCACGCCTATGAGCGAACCTGTCCATATCATCGGCGCCGGCCTCGCTGGGTCAGAAGCCGCGTGGCAAATCGCTGAAGCTGACGTTCCCGTCATACTGCACGAAATGCGCCCGAAACGGATGACGGCGGCGCATCAATCCGGCGGCTTTGCCGAACTGGTCTGCTCCAATTCTTTCCGGTCCGACAATCATCTCGGTAATGCCGTCGGGCTTCTACACGAGGAGATGCGGCGCAATAGCTCACTGATCATGGGCATGGGCGATCTGTTTCAACTGCCAGCTGGCGGCGCGCTGGCAGTGGACCGCGACGCCTTCTCCGAGTCCGTGACAACCATGCTGACCCAGCATCCCAATATCACTATCGAGTATGGCGAAGTTGCAGGTCTACCCCCAGCGGGTTGGGGCAATACGATCATCGCCACAGGGCCGCTCACATCAGATGCACTCGCCAAGTCCATTCTGGCAGAAACTGATGTGGACTCCCTTGCCTTTTTCGATGCCATCGCGCCCATCGTCTATAAGGACAGTATCGATTTCGATAAGGCCTGGTTCCAGTCACGTTATGACAAGAAAGGTCTGGGCGGCGACGGAGCGGACTATATCAACTGCCCGCTCGACAAGGATCAATATTACGCCTTCATCGAAGCCCTGACCGCAGCAGAGCAGACGGAATTCAAAGACTTTGAGAAAGACACGCCTTATTTTGAGAGCTGCCTGCCTATCGAAGTGATGGCATCGCGCGGACCCGAAACACTTCGCTTTGGTCCGATGAAACCTGTCGGACTGACAAACCCGCATAATCCGACTGTGAAAGCCTATACTATTGTCCAGCTGCGGCAGGATAACGGACTCGGCACCCTCTACAATATGGTCGGGTTCCAAACAAAGATGAAATATGGCGCGCAAGCCGACGTCATCCGAATGATCCCGGGGCTTGAGAAAGCCGTCTTCGCACGGCTAGGCGGCATACACCGCAACACTTTCATCAACAGCCCTAAACTCCTCGATGCTCAGCTGCGGTTGAAGTCGCGCCCTGACCTTCGTTTTGCGGGGCAGATCATGGGCGTGGAAGGCTATGTGGAGAGCGCCGCGCTCGGCCTGATTGCAGGGCGCATGGCCGCGGCGCAAGCCAAGAACAGTATTCTGCCCGCACCTCTACCAACCACGGCTCTAGGCGCGCTGGTCGAACATGTGACCGGTGGTTTCATGAGTGGTCCGAAAGCGAAATTCCAGCCCATGAACGTCAATTTTGGACTGTTTCCACCCGTCGAAAATCTATCCTTCAAACGACCTGACGGTTCGCGCGTGCGCGGTAAGGATAAGACCCGCGTCAAACGCCGCGCCATGGCTGAACGGGCCTTGTCTGATATTGGGCATTGGGTTGGCTAAAGCCGACTCGCCGCGACGCTGCCGAGCATCCGCAACTGCTTCAGAAACGGTGCATAGTTCGGCACATTTTGGCTCGGATCATAATCCGTTCTGTTCATCCGTTTGAGAAAACCCGGCACGGTAGAAACATAGGCAAGCGCGGGCAGAGCGTCTCCAAGCTTAATCTGTTGCCCTTCTGAAAAAGCGGTGTCCGCTGCTGCGATTATATCGGGAAAAGCAATATCCTGAAGAACGGCATCGGCATAATATCGATAACTCCGAGCCAAGCCCGTCAAACCCCAAGCCCGGCCAGCCGCCTTTCCGCCCGTCCCGCTGCAAATTGCCACGGCCGCAATCGACAGCGCCCCGGATGTGGCGTCAGCATAATCAACTGCGGCGTGGATATTGGCAAACGGACGCGGATCGAGATCACGCTCACGCCCATCAATAATACGGCCCAGTAGAAACCGGCTGATTCCTGTCTGCGCAACCATTTCCGCAAGCGGTGTCGTCACCTCGTGCGATCGGACCGTCCCGTTACCGTAAATCTCATCCAGGCAGTCGCGCCACCATTGGTAGCGAATATTGCCCATCATCGGCTCACTGACCAATTCCGGCACTCTCGCGAGTTCCATGTGAAATGCATAGAGCGCGAATAATTGATCACGAACATCCGGTTCGGCCAAGCGCGCCGCGCGGACCCTGTCCGGGTCCACGTCGATCAGGCGATCAATGACAGAGCTATCGATTGCGATTGCCACGTGCGGCCTCTTCTCATTATCCCGACTTCATCTTGCAGAGCCGGAGCAAAATGCCTATCCAAACGCTACGAAGCAAGTTCAACCGTCTGAAAGGAATAGTTATGCGCCGAACATCAACTCTTATGGGACTCGGGGCAACGCTGCTCACCACTCCCGCATTCGCCCATGTCGGCGATCATGGTGGCCATCGCGTAGTCCACATCCTCGCAGATCATGGCGTCGCGACAGGCCTTGTCGCGCTGAGCGTTATCTCAGCATACGTCTGTTTTATCCGCCGGAAAGGTTAGTCATTATGTTGCATTCACTCGTTTCAAAGTTTGATCTGCCTGCGGCGGATGCCCACTGCGACATTCCCTGCGGCATTTATGACGCGCGCATCGTGACCTATTATGCCGTTTCCGCCCTGCGCCAGATGGATATTCTTCTGGGTCTCGAAGACAAAGGCCTCAGCCACACGGCTTTTGCGATGCAAGTGGCCCGAAACACGGCCAAAAAGGAAGAAATGGCCGAAAATTGCAAACACCAAACCCGTATCATCTGGGGTGACTTCATGAAGGGCGACCATCTGAAGGAACATCCGGGCGCCCACGAACTAGCCCATAAAATCATGCTGGCTGGATCCGCTGTGAAGCAGGACTTGCACCGGGAAGATGGCGAGAAACTGGTCGAGCTCTGCAATGAATTCGCAGAAATATTCTGGGATATGAAAGGTGTGAAGACCAAACGTGTCACCACACCTTACGCACCGAATGTCGAAGTGGTCGAACCTGACCTCTAGGCTAGACCCTTTCACGAAATCGAGCGTCTCTCCCATTTGGAGAGGCGCTTTTTCTATGCCTACCGAGTAATATACCGATATGTTCAGGTTGTTCAAAGTGCGCGGCGAGTCGATGATACCGACATTAATTTCAGGCGACATCGTGCTGCTGCGCAGGCGCCGCGCGCGATCTGGCGACGTTGTCGTCGTCGATCATCATCGGTACGGCGCGATCCTCAAACGAATTGGACCCAACGGACACCTCATCGGTGATGCGCCCGAGTCGACACCTTCAGATGAGCTCGGCCCTTACGAGCCAAGCACGCTGATCGGCGTTGCCGTGCTGGTGATTACGCCTCGAGGGCTTCGCCATCTTCCGGCCAGTCGATCCTGAACCCGCGCTTAAGCTTCAGCACAAGCAAGAGCGGGCTGGCAACGAAGATGGATGAGTAGGTCCCGACGATCACCCCCCAGATCATGGCGAATGAAAAACCACGAAGACCGGAGCCGCCAAGAATATAGAGTGCCAATAGAGCCAACAGGGTTGTCACGGAGGTCAGGATTGTTCGCGACAGCGTGTCATTGATCGAGATATTGATAACCTCGGCAAGTGGCATTTTCTTGTATTTACGGAGGTTCTCTCGGATTCGGTCATACACGATCACTGTATCGTTGAGTGAGTAACCCACAATCGTCAGAATAGCGGCAATGATGGCGAGGTTGAACTCAATCTGGAACAGCTCAAACACGCCCAGTGTCAGAATGACATCGTGCAGTAGCGCGACGACAGCGCCCATGCCGAACTGCCATTCAAATCGGAACCAAATATAGGCCAGCACGAGACCCAGCGCGAGCACAACAGCGATCAGGCCCTTGCGGCGTAGCTCTCCGGAAACCTTGCCAGAGACGGTTTCAGTCGCATCAATCCGGACATCGCCATACTCAGCCTGAAGGGCGCGGATCAACTCTCCCTGAGCCACCTGCTGAGCATCGGTCTGGGTTTCGCGACTTTCTTCTTCCGTGGTGCCCTCAACGACCTCTTCGGGCTGCAGGGGCAAACCAATACGTAAATAGTCATGATCTATGAGCGATCCGGCTGGCTGCGAGATATTCTGAACGACCGCACCATTAAACTGTCCCTGGACAAAATCCTGAACACCGTCCGGTGGAGCTTCGCCAAAATCAACCACGGTCACAACGCCGCCTGTAAAATCGATACCGTAGTTCAGCCCCTTGGTCAGGAACAGAAACATGGAAACGATGACGGCAATGACTGACAGAATCCCGGCAACAAAGCGGAGCGAGATGAACGGCACACGCGGTTCAACCGGCAGAATTCTGACTAGAGAAATATCACGCATTGATAGGGAGTCCTTAGCCTAAATTGGCAGGGATTTAGGCCGCATCCCGCGCAGCCATGTGGCAATCAGCAGACGGGCGAAGACGACGGCTGTGAATACAGACATCACGATACCGATGGCCAGCGTCACAGCAAAACCCCGCACAGGGCCGGATCCCACAAAGTAAAGGGTGATCGCCGCAATCATGGTCGTAATATTAGCATCCAGAATAGGTGCCAGCGAACGGCGATAGCCGGTCTCAATCGCGTTGACGGGCGGTCGTCCATTATGCGTCTCTTCGCGAATACGTTCGAAAATCAAGACATTGGCGTCCACAGCCATGCCGATGGTCAGGATAATCCCCGCAATACCCGGTAGTGTCAGAGTCGCGCCCAGAATGGTCAAGGCAGCGGCAATCAGCGCGATATTCGTCGCCAGTGCCAGATTGGCGATGGTGCCGAAGCGTATTCCGTAAGACAGCCACATAAACATGGTGACACTTATCAGGCCGATCACCGAGGCCACCTGCCCCGCTCGGATAGACGCCTCGCCCAGTTCAGCAGAGACTGTGCGCTCTTCGACAATCAATAGCTTCGCCGGAAGCGCACCAGCATTGAGCAAGCGCGACAGTTCCGATGCGGAATCTGGCGTAAAGTTCCCTTCAATATAACCGCGTCCACCTGTGATGTACGAGCGAATATTCGGTGCCGTAATGATTTCACCATCGAGAACCACGGCAAAGGGTTTACCTATATTCTTAGCTGTCATCTCCCCGAACAGACGCGAGCAACGGAAGTTGAACTTGAAGTTCACGATTGGATTGCCCTGATCCGGGTCTACACCCGGAGACGAATTTTCAAGGCATTCACCTGTAATCCGGGTACTTTCCTCAACAATCAGACCCCCGCCCTGCTGTTCAGGGAAATAGCGCGTACCGATACTGGCGAGACGGGCCTCACCCGTTTCCGGATCGAACGTACTCATGGCCTGACGTAAGGCGCGCTCATTATTGCTGTCCTGGTGGACGAGGTGGAAAGACAAGTTCGCCGTTTTGTTGATGGCAGACTTGATCTCATCAATATTCTTCGCGCCTGGGACCTGCAGAAGAATGCGGTCTTCACCTTCCCGAACCAGCGTCATTTCTGTTGTGCCGGACGGATCGATCCGGTCGCGAAGAACCTCAATCGATTGATCGATCGTGCGTTTCCGGGTGGCTTCAATTTGGGTGTCAGTGATTTCCACAGAGAAACCGTCATTACCAACAACATTGACATTGGTGGATTTTGGCGATCCGATCTGTGTTGGATCGACGGGTATGCTCATGGCTCGGATCACATCGAGCGCAGCGGCCTGATCTTCAGCGCGGCGCATTTTACCGATTACCATACCATTGGCGATCCGAACGGTGTTAGCCCGGAGGCCCGCATCGCGAAGCTCTGTCAGAATGCCCGTGCGTTCATTCACCAGAGCCTGCTGCAATACGCTCGACAGATCGACTTCGAGCAGCATGTGCGCGCCGCCCTGCAGGTCAAGACCCAGATTGATCGTATTCTGCATCCAGCCCGGCAGGCTGTTGCGCATGTCGGGTTTCATCGCATTGGGCACGGCAAAGAGCAGGCCGACTACGACGAGCCCAACGATGAAGAGCGTCTTCCAGCGCGAGAAAAATAACATCAGTCGTTGGCCGCTGATTTACGATTGCGAACATCGGCAATCATCGACCGCACAATTTTGACATCCTGATTTGTGCCGATCGTCAAAGTCAGCTCGTCGTCAGTGACTTTCTTGACCTTACCAATCAGGCCACCGCTGGTGACCACTTCATCGCCGCGAGAAATTGATTCCAGCATCGCCCGATGTTTCTTCATCCGCTGACTTTGAGGGCGGATCAGCAGGAAGTAGAAAATCAGACCAATGATGGCGAGCATCAGGACTTGCCCGCCTACGGCTGTGCCAGTCCCACCTGACGGTGCGGTCTGTTGGATCAGCGTCATGAACATAGGAAGCTCCGCCAGCAAAAGCGCCGGAGCATAGAGCTCCGATCATATCGTTTTGCGGCTATATAAGGCTGGAAGTCCCATTCGCAAGCAAAGGCGGCAGACAGCCCAGATAATTCTCTATTGAGTCAGGCAGTGAACCTCTGGAAGTTTCAACCGCTGACCCGGCTTCAGAGCGTCCGGGGTTTCAAGGTCATTGATCGAAATTAACTGACCCGCCCCGATACAGATCCGGCGCGAGATTGAGGATAATGTATCCTTTGACAGGACAGCATAGATTTGGACCGTTGGTATCGCCGTATCGACGGATAGTTGCGACGTGGACGAGACTGAATAGGGAGTGGTCGCAGGAATTTTGAGGGGCTGGCCTAGCTTGATGCCGGTGCCGGAAATTGGAGGCCTCTAAAAACCATGCATTTTGTGGTGTGATCTGATTTACTGGTTTTGGGAGGATTTTATGATGCACGCGCCTGGATTGTTTGACTTGTCGGATCATCTTGCTCGCTTATCGGCGACAGGTGATCCGCTTGAAGCGCTAGAGTGTCATGTGGACTTTGAGGCTTTCCGAACTGTTCTGATGGAAGCCCTCGGTTATGGGGTTCGCGCCAAGGGCGGTCGGCCACCCTATGATCCGGTCACGATGTTCAAGGTGCTTGTTCTGGCGTCGATGCACAATCTGAGTGATGAAGGGATGGAATTTCTGATCCGGGATCGTTTAAGTTGGCTGCGGTTTCTGAGGTTTGAGATCGGTGAACCGACCCCGGACCAAAAGACGATTTGGCTGTTCCGTGAAAAGTTGACCCAGTCTGGTGCTTTCAAATCTCTGTTTGCCGCTTTTGAAGAGCAACTCTGCAAGCGCGGCTACAAACCCACGGGAGGTCAGATCGTGGATGCCACTTTGGTGTCAGCGCCGCGCCAACGGATGAAGAAAGAAGAGAAAGAGCGGGCCAGGGCGGGTGAAAGCGCGTCCGCTATCTGGCGCGGGCGATCCTGCCAGGGCCGCACAGAAAGACACCGACGCACGAGCGGTGGTCAGCTATTCCAGGGCGCGAAAGACCGCAGAAGGGGAACAGGACGCAGGCCTTGTCGACATTTCCATCCCTCACTTTGGGTACAAGAACCATATCAGTATTGACCGGAAATGGCGCTTTGTCCGGGGAGAGACCTGTACCCATGCGGCCCGCTATGATGGGCACGAACTGACATCGGTTCTGGATGCCACCAACAGCTCAAAGTCTGTTTGGGCGGATACAGCTTATCGCTCAGCCAAAAACGAAGCCTGGCTGAAAGCGCAGGGCTATCGTTCAAACATCCATCGAAAGAAGCCCCGCGGTAAACCGATGGCAAAGCACATTCGGCGCGGCAATGCGACCCGCTCCTCCATCCGTGCCTGTGTTGAACATGTGTTCGGATATGAGAAAGGGCCGATGGCGATCACGATCCGCTCAATCGGCCAGGCGCTCAATCGGCCAGGCCAGGGCCGCTGGCCGGATCACCATGGCCAACCTAAGCTACAACTTCCGCCGCCTCGTTTTCCATGAGCGACGACAGCCCATAGCCTGATTCTGTTCAAAATCCGGATCCCCCCACTTATGCGGGCCAAAATCATGCCAAAATACGCCTGTGGACACGCATTCGTCACTCTATGAAGCCTGACCTGAGAGCCGATTATAAAATTCGCCTCTATACTGGCCCCAAAACCCTGTTCTTCGAGGTGTCCAATTGCATTGGCACGCTTCAGATCAGTCACGGTCAAATTGTACCGCTTGGAAAGGCTATAGAGCGGATCGCCCTTGATAACCGTATGGACAGTTCTCGCTTCTGAATTGGGGCTGGAGCTGCAGCCAATGTTGTATTGGCGACTGGCTGAGCCAGCGCTTGGTAAAGCTCGATCGGTTTGATGCCATCTGGCGCGACCTGACTGGTTGCGCCCATAGCTTTCTGAAAGCTGATAATTCTAGCTGCTTCTTCCTGAACGGCCGTGGGGTTTGTTGTCAGCGGCCACGCTTGACTGTGAGTGGCTGGCTTTATCGACAACAGGCTTCAACTCTACAGCGTTATTGGCCTGCGGATCTGTTTGAGCCAACGCCGAAGTTGCGGCGGAAAACAGAATGGCGATTAGAATGATCCGGTGCATGGGCGTACTCTCCTAGGTTCACACCCGCACTCTGACCTGTCATGTTTAAGGAAGCGCTAGGTTTGCGCTTCAGAGGCGTCGTTTGCCTTTCGCTCGACAAGCCTCACAGCAACAATCGACAATTCATAAAGCAGGTAGATGGCCCCGCCCAAAATGAATTGTGTGATCGGGTCGGGCGGCGTGGCGAATGCCGCGAAGACGGCGATGCCCAGCACTGCATATTTCCGCCAGCCGCGCAGCTGAATGGATGTAATGATCCCTGCCCGACCCAGCAGTGACAGGATAACCGGTAATTGGAACGACATGCCAAAAGCCAGAAACAACGTGGTCGACAGTTTCAAATAATCTGCAATGCGTGGCAGCAGTTTTACCTCCTGCTCACCGCCGATGGCCTGTTGCCCCAGAGCAAATTCCATTACGAAAGGAAAAACAAAGAAAAAGACGAGGCCCGCGCCCGCGATGAACAGGATCGGACTCATGATGAGATAAGGCAGGAAGGCACCCCGTTCATTCCGGTACAGGCCCGGCGCCACAAAACGGTAGAGTTGATAGGCCAGAATGGGAAAACCAATAACGATACCACCAAACATGGCGATCTTCAGCTTCACAAAAAATGTCTCAAGCGGCTGAGTCGCAATGATTTCCATGTCGATGTGCGGTCGTCCGGCCTCGATTATGCGGGAATTGTAGCGCACCAAGGCAACCTTGAATGGCCAGAGCAGGAGATCAACGATATCGCGGAGAAACGGCACGCAGATAATCATGCCTACAACCACGCCTAGAACACTCTTGATCAACCGAGACCGCAACTCGTTAAGATGATCAAGCAGTGGCGCGCGTGAGGTTTCCACCTCATCGGTCTCAAGCTTCGCCTGTTCGGTCATGTCTTGTCAGAAGACAGGTCAGTCGCTTCGCGAATTTCTGTATTGAGCTCTCGAATATCGCCTTCGAGGTCATCATCAGGATAGCCAAGGCTTTTCATTTGCGCGATCTCGGCACGTAGCTCCTTGATCTCATCATCCGTGTCCATCTCATCAAAAGCGTCGCGAAATTCCTGCCCCATGACTCGCAATCGTGCCATAAGCTGGCCCATCGTCCGCATTACCTTCGGCAGGTCTTTCGGACCGACGACGATGATTGCCAGCAGGACGATCACGACCATTTCCCCGAAGCCGAAGGACGGGAGCATGGATCAGACCTAGTCTTTCTTGCGGGGCGTAACGTCCAGCGCGTCGTCAGCGGGATCGCTTGCAGCGGATTTGGCGTCTGCAACGTCGTCCTTCAGGCCTTTTTTGAATGACGTGATCCCTTTGCCGAGGTCGCCCATGATTGCACTGATCTTTCCGCGGCCGCCGAAAACAAGAACGGCAATGACAAGGATAGCGATGATGCCAATGGGATGTGCTGTTAACATGGAACTGATGTAGGGCGCACGAAGCCGAGGGTCAATCGTAAGAGGCTGTCACTGAAGCGTTATAAAAGCGGTCAGTTGTCATCATCCGCCAGGAAATCCTCGAAAAACTCTGCATTCTCTGGCTCCATATCCAATGGTTCTTCGTCAGAGCTTAGATCGTCCAGAAGGGACGGCTCAGGCATTTCAAAGTCTTTCGGAAGACGCGGGTCTAATAATCCTGCGGCTTTCAGATCGTCGCGGCCCGGTAGATCGGAAACTTGCTCCAAATTGAAATGGGCCAGAAACCCGTCAGTCGTGCCGTAGGTGACCGGACGCCCCGGCGTACGGCGGCGACCCCGTAGCCGCACCCAGCTCAAATCCATCAACACATCCAGCATACCTTTCGACACAGCAACGCCGCGAACATCCTCGATCTCGGCTCGGGTGACAGGCTGATGGTAGGCAATGATTGCCAGCGTTTCCAAAGCTGCTTTCGATAATTTCCTCGGGGCTTCGCGAACATCAACAAGCACCTCCGCCAAATCCGGCGCGGTCTGGAACCGCCACCGATTGGCGATAGAGACTAGGTTTACGCCGCGATTGGCATAATCGCGCTGCAATCGGGCCAGTAGCGCCCCGACGTCTGCTTCTTTTGGCAGACGTTCGCGCAAGGTTAACACATCGATTGGCTCGGATGCTGCGAACAGCAGGACCTCAAGAAGACGAAGCTCCTGTGCCATCGATGCGGAGTCATCCGCGCACTGGTTCAGCCGTTCTGTTAGGCGAACCACATCGCCTTCTATCCCGGCAGTCGCCGTGTCCAGCCTTGGTGATGTCGATCGGGTCATGACATGTCTCTTTCTGTGGCTCGCAGATAGATAGGCTGGAAAGCCGATGTCTGGCGCAGTTCTATGTCCCCTTCTTTCGCGAGCTCCAGACCCGCCAGCAGAGACGACGCCCGGACTGAGCTCTGCGGAACATCCTCAGCCAGATCGGTTCGGTCGATCAATCGGTCCATCGCCGTCCATTCCGATAGGTCATAGCCTGCATTTTCCATCGCCCGTTTCAATCGATTGCGGGCGTCCTCCATGCTCAGGACCTTTGGCTTTTCCAACCGGTGATGTTTTAACGCTGAACGGGACCGGGACGTACCATATGCTTTCAGAAGATCGAACAGCTCAGCTTCGAACAGCGGTGTTGTCCGAGAACGGAGTCCTTCCGGCGCGCCGCGGGCCATGATCTCCTGACCCATCTTGGGCAACCGCAATAGTCCGTCAACTGCACGGCGCATTGCGTCCAGCCGTTCCAAACGAAACGCCAGCATCGCCGCCAGTTCCTGCGCTTCCGGCGTTTCTGTTTCAGGTTTCTCAGATGGCAAAATCAGGCGGGATTTCAGATAGGCCAGCCATGCCGCCATAACGAGATAATCAGCTGCCAGCTCGATTCGTAAATTCTGAGCCGTCTTGATGAAGTCGAGATATTGTTCGGCCAGATCGAGAATCGAAACGCACGCCAGATCGACCTCCTGTTTGCGGGCCAGGTCCAATAGAAGATGGAGCGGACCTTCATATCCATCAATATCCAGCAGAAGCGCCGCATCGCTACCCTCTGCGGCTTCTGACGCCTCGAAGAACAGATCTTCTTCAAAATCTTCGCTGATCACGATCACAGGGACCGGGTTATCAGGTCGTCGAATTCGGTTTCCGCCGCTTCACGGTCAAACTCTGAGATGGATTCCGTCAGTTTTTCAGCCGCTTGTGCTCGTTCCAGCGAGCGTCCCGCCAGAGGTCGTCCGCCTTTCGCGACTTCGATCATGTCGAGCAAATTGCCGGAACATTGCAGAGCAATATCGCACCCTGCATCCAGCGCAGAGGCCGTCTTAAACTGCAGATTTCCGTTGAGCGCTTTCATATCGAGATCGTCTGACATGAGGAGACCATCAAATCCGATCGATGTTCGGATCAGATCTTTCAATGTTTTGGGAGATGTCGTTACGGGTTCTTCGTCTACGGCCGAATAGATAGCATGTGCTGTCATCGCCATCGGGGCGTCGGCCAACATACGGAAGGGGTGGAAATCCGTGCGCTCGAGCAACATCCGGCTGGTCGTGATCCGCGGCAGCGCCAAATGGCTGTCAACTGTGGCACGGCCGTGGCCTGGAATATGTTTGATGACCGGGGCAACCCCGCCCTCCATCAACCCTGTTATCGCCGCTTTCGCCAGCGTAATAATCTGATCCGTCCAATTCCCCAGAGCTCGGTCGGAAATAATCGGATCGGCTCCAGACTGCGGCAGATCCAGAACGGGGGCGCAATTGGCCGTAATGCCGACGGCGCGCAAATCATCAGCGATCAGACGATGACTCAGAAAGATGGCCCGTTTTCCCTTTTCATCGTCATCATTATGAACAGCAGCGTAGGCAGCGCCCGTCGGATAGGCGCGCCAATATGGAGCCTTCAAGCGCTGAACGCGGCCGCCTTCCTGATCGACAAAGATCAGCGTGTCTCGCCCGACCGCCCCCCGCAGGTCATCGCATAATCGGCGCAGTTGGTCCGGGCTTTCGACATTGCGCGAAAACAGGATGAAAGCCCACGGATTCGCATCCCGGAAGAAGGTCCGCTCACTGACAGTAAGCCTTGGACCACTCAGTCCAAGAATTGCAGCAAGCTGGCTCACCTTATCGCCGCGTGACGAAGCAGGATTGCCCCGCCGCCTTCAAACGGCTGCAAACAGCATCCGCATCCGTTCTGTTGGTAAACCCGACCACACGGGCGCGGTAGTAGATGCCCTTCTCAGCCAGATCGACACGCACAATATCCGACAGATAGGATCCAAGAATAGAGGCATGTTTGGCGCGAATCGCCGCATAGGTCGCTTCCGCCTCCGATTGAGTGCGCAGGGATGCAACCTGGACAACCCAATTGGATATCACGGCCATATTGGGTGCAGGCGTGACGACGAGGCGCTGTGCAGGCGTTTCCGCAATGGGCGCAGGTGCGGCATCGTCCGCAGTCGGCAGCTCTGAGACCTGGGCAGAGATGCGATTGCGCTCAGCCTGCGTCGGCAGATCGACTGGAGTTTCAGGTGGAGGGAGGACCGTCACATCTGTGCGGGTGTCTTCGCCGGACATGACGTCGAATACTTCCTTGTCCTGATCTGGCGTCTGAAACCCGCCGGGATCGTCCGGAATAATTTTGAAAGGCGTGTTGTCTGCGATAATCAGCGGCGGATCACCGCGGTCACGAACACCTGGTTGATAGACTTTGATGACAATGAAGGCGAGAACGAACAAAACTCCGAAACCGATGACCAGTTTAAGCAATATCGTCCGTTCCGACGATCGTGTGATGTCGAAGGGTGTAAATGGTTCGTCCGGTTGCATAACCGGATCGAATTCTGGGCCGTTTGAACTCATCAATCTGTCCCCTCACCAAAACCCACACCGCGAATCACCAATCTGTTTGCATATGTAACGCAGCATGCTTGCGCCGTCTTGTTGACGGAATAATGGAATTCCGGATCTGCGTTAAAGACTTATTACAGGCCAATAACCTGTCCAGTGGATTATCTGCCCAGATACCCTGTCACAGTGAAAAGTTTCCGATGCTCCGCAATCGCGAAATTGTCAGTCATGGAGGCAATATAATCCATCACGATGCGTGCAGTCTCCGGCGCGTGCGGTCCAGCACAATTGAGTTGCAATTCCGTCGGCAGAATGTTCGGGTCTGCGATAAACAGCTCGAACAACTCACTAACAACACGTGACGCCTGCCCCATCATCCGGTTGACCAGATAATGCCGATACATGCGAGTCATCAGGAAGATCCGCAAAGGATGTTCTTTCTCGCGGAAATCGGCACTGAAATCGCAAATCGCTTCTGGCAGCTGACGAACATCATCCGAGCTTTGCGGATCATGTTTTTCCAGCCTTTTACGGGTTTCGGTCAATACATCCGTGACCATCATTCCGATCATATCTCGAACAGCTTCATGGATCATGCGGTCCCTTGAAATGTCAGGATAACGGCGGCGTACATCAGCAAACGCATCACCGACAAAGGGCACGTCCATAATATCTTCAACTGTAAACAGGCCCGCACGAAGTCCATCATCAATATCGTGGTTGATATAGGCGATATCATCAGAGATTGCGGCGACCTGTGCCTCCGGTCCCGCATATGTGTGCAGCTCTAGCGCCTGATAATCCGGTATAGCTCGCAACGCCCAGGGTAGCGCTTTCAGATCCGCTTCACGCGTGATTACCGGGCCATTATGTTTGGCGATGCCCTCCAGCGTCTCCCACGTCAGATTCAGGCCATCAAATTCAGCGTACCGGCTTTCCAGATGGGTTACAATCCGCAGCGTCTGCGCATTGTGATCAAACCCGCCATAGGGTGCCATCACCTTGGACAGCGCATCTTCACCGGAATGACCAAAGGGCGGATGACCCAGATCATGGGCGAGCGCCAGACATTCAGCAAGATCCTCATCCAGGCCCAGCACGCGCGCGATTGAGCGCGCGATCTGGCTGACTTCAATCGAATGTGTAAGGCGCGTGCGATAATAGTCGCCTTCGTGCGCGACAAAAACCTGCGTCTTGCCCTTCAGCCGGCGAAAGGCAGAAGAATGGATGACCCGGTCCTTATCGCGCTGGAATGGGCTTCGTTCTGACATACTCGGCTGCGAGATGACACGGCCGCGCGCATTGTCTGGATCGGACGCATAGGGCGCAGGGCGGGCTCGGGTGGGTTTGAAGACTGTCACAGTCTACCTTTCGTCAGGGTGGCCTTTCGGAAACACGTTCCTGCGCTATATAGAGGGTATGACCGCAACTGCTACCGAAACAACCACGCCCGTGACGATGAGTGCCTCTGCCGCCAAGCAGATCAATGCTATCATGGCGAAACAAGGCGTTGACCAACTCCTGCGCGTTGCCGTTGATGGCGGGGGATGCTCCGGTTTTTCCTACCGATACGAGTTTTCGGATGCGCAAAATGCCGATGATCTGCTGATAGAGCGTGATGGCGCGCGTATCGTAATTGACGAGATGAGCCTGGAGTTTCTGGAAGGCTCGGAAATCGACTATTCGTGGGAACTGATTGGCGCCGCCTTCAAGATCAACAACCCGAATGCCATCGCAAAGTGCGGATGCGGGACGAGTTTTTCGATCTGAGGGTAAATCCTCAAAGGTATGAATTGAGCCACTCAGTGATATGGACCATAAGTCTATCTGTCACCCTCCCAGCTAGACGGATCGCCGCAATACCGGGATTGTCGAAGAATGCGGATTGCGATTGCGCGGCTACCCCCTCTTGATCAAGAGGATCTCGACGCTATTATACCCGAAGTCGTTGCGGCTTTCGTTCCGCTGGCACAGGCTTATGAGTCCTATTTCGAAATGTGGACACCTCGAAGAACGGGGTTTTGGGGCCAGTATAGAGGCGAATTTTATAGTCGGCTCTCAGGTCAGGCTTCATAGAGTGACGAATGCGTGTCCACAGGCGTATTTTAGCATGATTTTGGCCCGCATAAGCGGGGGGATCCGGATTTTGAACAGAATCAGGCTATGGGCTGTCGTCGCTCATGGAAAACGAGGCGGCGGAAGTTGTAGCTTAGGTTGGCCATGGTGATCCGGCCAGCGGCCCTAGCCTGGCCGATTGAGCGGATCGTGATCGCCATCGGCCCTTTCTCATATCCGAACACATGTTCAACACAGGCACGGATGGAGGAGCGGGTCGCATTGCCGCGCCGAATGTGCTTTGCCATCGGTTTACCGCGGGGCTTCTTTCGATGGATGTTTGAACGATAGCCCTGCGCTTTCAGCCAGGCTTCGTTTCTGGCTGAGCGATAAGCTGTGTCCGCCCAAACAGACTTTGAGCTGTTGGTAGCATCCAGAACCGATGCCAGTTCGTGCCCATCATAGCGGGCCGCATGGGTACAGGTCTCTCCCCGGACAAAGCGCCATTTCCGGTCAATACTGATGTGGTTCTTGTACCCAAAGTGAGGGATGGAAATGTCGACAAGGCCTGCGTCCTGTTCCCCTTCTGCGGTCTTTCGCGCCCTGGAATACCTGACCACCGCTCGTGCGTCGGTGTCTTTCTGTGCGGCCCTGGCAGGATCATCAGGCCAGATAGCGGACGCGCTTTCACCCGCCCTGGCCCGCTCTTTCTCTTCTTTCTTCATCCGTTGGCGCGGCGCTGACACCAAAGTGGCATCCACGATCTGACCTCCCGTAGGTTTGTAGCCGCGCTTGCAGAGTTGCTCTTCAAAAGCGGCAAACAGAGATTTGAAAGCACCAGACTGGGTCAGCTTTTCACGGAACAGCCAAATCGTCTTTTGGTCCGGGGTCGGTTCACCGATCTCAAACCTCAGAAACCGCAACCAACTTAAACGATCCCGGATCAGAAATTCCATCCGTTCATCACTCAGATTGTGCATCGACGCCAGAACAAGCACCTTGAACATCGTGACCGGATCATAGGGTGGCCGACCGCCCTTGGCGCGAACCCCATAACCGAGGGCTTCCATCAGAACAGTTCGGAAAGCCTCAAAGTCCACATGACGCTCTAGCGCTTCAAGCGGATCACCTGTCGCCGATAAGCGAGCAAGATGATCCGACAAGTCAAACAATCCAGGCGCGTGCATCATAAAATCCTCCCAAAACCAGTAAATCAGATCATACCACAAAATGTACGGTTCTTAGAGGCCTCCATGTTTCTGGTCCGTAGCGAGAGGTCCCAGTTCAGTAACGTGCCAAACCAATCCGATAACTTTATAGACGTTATGTGATGGAACCAGACCGCCGAATAATTACGTCCAATTTGGACTTTATCTGACTAGAACCGCCCTGCCGGTCCCGGAAAGACAACCGGCGTTTCGAGGCCATCCTTGGCCACAGCGCTGACGCCGAAGAAGTAATTGTCGATCACCAAATTATCGAACGTCCATTCATTGACGTCGCCGATATAGCGCGAACGCGTCCATTCCGGCTCAGTCGTGAGCCGCCAATGCACCCGATAACCCGCAAGGTTAGCTGCATTTTCAGGGGTTTGCCACGTCATTTTCGCGGACGGGCGCACAGCACCTTCAATCTCAACCTCGGCTGGGAATGGCGGCGCGCCAGCCATACCGGCCAGTGTGACGGCATTCAGTGCCGTCAGTTTGGCGGCATAGTTCGCGTCAACGCCGTCCATGGTGTCGCCGTAAACGATCCCGTTCTCTGTGCGCAAATCCTGATGCTGCCGATCATAATGTTCGTGGGTTTCCATGATCCGCACGCCGGGAATACCGACCTGATTGAAAGGTCGGTGATGCCCCCCGCGACCGAAGCGGTCGAGCCGATAGACCATCATCACGTTCAGATTGGTCATGTACTGATCAGCCTGAGCCTTAATGTAACGGGCCAGGTTCCGAGACGGGCTGTCGACCTCCCCACCCGTGAAGCGTCGGCTGCGTACATCACCTTCCGTTTCGACGAAGCGCGTACCTTCCGAGAACACGCGCGCTGTTGTATTGTCGGTAACGCCGTCAATGCCGGAGATATTGGAAATCATGTCGTTATTCAAAACGCCTTTGATTTCCCATCCCTGATCCAGTGCATGAGCGGCAACGATGTCACCCCCAAACAGTCCCTGCTCCTCACCCGATAGGCCCGCATAGATTATTGACCCTGGGAATTCATATTTCGATAGAACCCGCGCCGCCTCGATGGTCCCGGCCATACCGGATGCATTATCATTCGCGCCGGGCGAATCGCTTGTCCCGTTCAGCGGATCGGTGACGCGGCTATCGATATCTCCACTCATCATGACAAAGCGGTTCGGATCCATTGTTCCGCGTTGAATAGCGAGGACTGAGACAACCTCCGTCGGGTTCGGGATACGCCGCTCGCCGCTGATCGTGTCAGAGACGTAGATCACTTCGAGGCAACCGCCGCATTCCGCACTAATGGCCTCAAACTCCGCGTAAATCCATCGCCGCGCAGCGCCAATTCCGCGAGTCTCTGATTCAGTTTCAGACAGGGTGTGGCGCGTCCCGAAATCCACCAACCTCTGGATATCCGCGCGAATTCGTTTCGCATTCGGCGCAACAGCAATATTATATAGATACGCAGTTTCGGATGGCGGGCCGTATTCAGTGTCCTGTGCTATAGCCGTTACGGACAGAGCGAGCGTTGCGCCCGTAAGAAGAAGTGTGCGCATAAATCTTATCCTGTTGTCTACCCGGTCGATGCGAGCTCTAAAACGCGGCGATAGCTGGGTTGCATTTCCATATCGCCATGATGATCTATCATCGCCCGGTGCAGACCAACATACTGCCAGCACGGAACATACATATAGGCATGGTGTTCGACGTGATAATTGACCCAATAAGGCGCCAGAAACACGCGGGCCAGCCAGTTCGCATGTGTCGTGCGCGCCTGCGTCAACATATTCCCATCCGTTGTAGTTAGCGCATGTTCGGCAATATTCCGGTTGCGCAGAACCACCATAAACCATGTCATGAGCGGTAAGAGCCACAGCACCGGATAGACCCACCAGTGACCGAGAGCCGTTAACACACCAAAGGTGACAATATTGGTTATGAGCGTCGGCAATGGCAAGGTTTTCTGGAACGCCTCCATACCCGGCTCAGCCGCCGCTTTGCGGCTGGCCATGCGAAGCCGGAGGAAAGTCTGACCCGTCAAATCGCGGATAAACTTACGGCACAGACTCGCCTTCGAGACTGGGAACTTGGACGATAGCGGCAAATCAGGGTCATCCTCTGATTGTGTGTAGCGGTGATGTTTCAGATGGTAGTGTCGGTAGGACTGCATATCGCCACCATAAGGCGCACCGAGCAACCATTGTCCGACGAATTCATTGATCGCGCGGGTTTTGAACAGCACACCATGTGCCGCATCGTGCATCAGGATTGCCATCCCGTGCTGCCGCGATCCGACCAGTAAAATAGCCAATATGATTGTTAGTGGATTGGTCCAGAGGATCGCCATCGCCCAAGCCGCGATAATCGTACCCCAGACATGCAGCGTCAGCCAAGCGCCCCATAAGTCAGAACGCCGCGATAGATTGCGAACCGTATCGCGGGAGAGATATGTGGCCGAAGCACCCATGGTGGCAAACTGCGCGCTTGATCGGATCAAGTCAACGCAAACCGAGCTTTGTCGCATCCATGATAGCATGTAATTTACATAGCATATAATTTACGCCTAACAGTTGACGCGTTAGTCCTCGCCGATATGACCTTTCAGATCATGAACAGGTCGATTACATGCCTCAGAAACTGATCAAAGGGTACCACGAATTCCGCCTAACGGATTTCGAAGTCCAGAAGGATCTATACGAGACCCTGGGCAAAAGCGGTCAATCGCCGCGCGTCATGCTTATTTCCTGTTCGGACTCACGTGTCGATCCGACCAATATCTTTCACGCCTATCCGGGCGAAATGTTCGTCTTGCGCAATGTGGCCAATATCGTGCCGCACGGCGATGTCGATACACCAACGCCCAGTACAGCTGCTGCCTTAGAATATGCGGTCAATA
Organism: Litorimonas sp.; assembly: GCA_965205225.1. GTDB lineage: Bacteria > Pseudomonadota > Alphaproteobacteria > Caulobacterales > Maricaulaceae > Litorimonas. Next base: position 1,135,973 of record CBDBFZ010000003.1, on the reverse strand, counting down.
TTCTGAAAGTTAAAGTTATTCTTGTTATGGGGCATGAGAATTGCGGCGGCATTGAAGGGTGCCTGAATGGCATTGAGGAAGGGTATGTCGGGGCGTGGATTCGCCACCTCGCGCCAGCCAGAGACCGTATCCTAGCCCGCGGGCTGACGGGAAAAGACGCGCAGACGGAGTTGGAGTTGGAAGGCGTCAGGATGAGCCTGCAGAACCTGATGAGCTTTGACTTCATCGCAGAGCGAGTCAGCGAAGGCAAACTAGTGCTGCAAGGTGCCTATTTTTCTATCATATCCGCTAAGCTGCTGATGATGGAAACAACTGGCGCGTTCAAAGACGTCAGTCCAACGGAAAGCTCAGCCGATTAGGGCGAGCCACTCATCCTCAGTCAGAATCGAGACACCTAGTCCTTCAGCTTTCTTGAGCTTACTCCCCGCCCCCGGTCCCGCGACCAGGTAGTGGGTCTTGGCTGACACTGAACCAGTCACCTTAGCGCCGAGTGATTGCGCCCTGACCTTAGCTTCGTCGCGTGTAAACCGCTCCAGCTTTCCAGTGAAGACAACGGTTTTCCCCGCGACGGGCGATCCAGTATCAACAACGTCCGCATCTTCGACATTCACTTCAGCAAGCAGTCTATTCAGAGCATTGCGCGTCTGACCGACAAGGAGAAATTCGTGCAACGCCGTCGCCGCCGCTTCACCAATACCATCAATCGTCAGCATCTCTGCCGTTTGAGCCTTGGCACTCTCATACAGAGAGTGCCAATCGCCGAAATGTCGCGCTAGAAGATTAGCGTTCCCCTGCCCGACATGACGCACGCCGAGCGACCGAAGAAACCGGGGTAACTTAACCCTTCGGCGGCTTTCAATGGCACGAAATAGCGCCTCAGTACTTTTTGATCCAAATCCTTCGCGGTCTTCCAGTTTCAAATCGCCATTTCGGCGTTCCAAGGTGAAGATATCGGCGGGCTCCCTTACGTCACCACTCTCATAAAAATCCTCGATCTGTCGGTCGCCTAATCCATCAATATCCAAGGCCGGACGCGAGACGAAATATTTGAGGTACTCCTTGGCCTGTGCCGGGCAGGATAATGTGTTCACGCAGCGCCTGATCACGTCCTGCTTGCCCTTCTCATCGACAGCCCGGATCGCATCAGATCCGCAGGATGGACAGATTGTCGGATAGGTGAACGGCTCACCGCCCCCATCTTCGATAATCTCCAAGATCTGCGGAATGACATCACCGGCGCGCTGAATCCGCACTGTATCGCCCGGTTTAACACTCAGCCGGGCGATTTCGTCCTCATTGTGCAGCGTCGCCCTAGAAACCAGAACACCGCCGACATTTATGGGGGCAAGACGAGCCAGCGGCGCGAGCGCGCCTGTGCGTCCGACGTTAATTTCGATGTCGAGCAGTTTGGTAATCGCCTTTTCGGCTGGGAATTTATGCGCAATGGCCCAACGCGGCGTACGTCCGGCAAATCCAAGCCGTCCCTGCCAGCCCAGTTGGTCGACCTTGTAAACGACCCCGTCAATATCATAGCCAAGATCGGCGCGGCCCGTTTCGATGGACTTGTAATGGGCAATCAATCCGACCGCATCGTTGAAACGCTTCGTCCTCGGATTGGTTTGAAAGCCCCATGCCGAGAGAGCCTCAATAGCTCCCAATTGGGTGTCGCTGATAGGATCGCTAACCTCGCCCCACGCATAGGCAAAGAAGCGCAAGGGCCGCTCTGCGGTCACGCTGGGATCGATCTGGCGCAAACTTCCTGCCGCCGCGTTGCGTGGGTTCATATATTCTTTGTCACCGCGCTCTGCTTGTTGGGCGTTCATAGCCGCAAAGGCATCATGTTCGATATAGACTTCACCGCGGACTTCGAGGACTTCAGGCCAACCTGTGCCAGAGAGGGTTTTCGGCACGTCATCCAGCGTGCGCAGGTTCCGCGTTAAATCTTCCCCGATTGCGCCGTCGCCGCGGGTTGCGCCTTGCACAAATTCACCATTTTCGTACCGAACAGCCGCTGATAGACCGTCAATCTTAGGCTCTGCCGTGAATTCCATCGGTTCGCTGGCGTCTAGTCCAAGAAAACGTCGCGCCCGGCCTGTCCAGTCCTGCACATCCTCATCGCTGAAGGCATTATCGAGACTTAGCATCGGCACGGCGTGGGTGATCTTACCAAATCGACCGGACGGTTTGGCACCGACAGACTGGGTCGGACTGTCAGGACTGACCAGCTCTGAATAGAGGTCCTCCATCGCCCGTAATTCCATCCGCAAAGCGTCATATTGCGCATCTGTCAGATTGGGTGCATCATCCTGATAATAGGCATCATCCGCCGCTCTGATCTGCGCGATCAAATCATCATATTTTTCCTTGGACCCTAACACGCTCACCGCGCCATGAGCTGACGTGCAGCCGCGCGGGCTTCATTCGTAATCATATCTCCCGCAAGCATACGTGCGATTTCTTCCTCGCGGTCGACCTCAGAGACCGCATGGACGTAGGTTGTAGTCGTCGTCCCCGTCGAAGTTTTCTCAATACGAAATTGCCGATCGGCGGATGCTGCAACTTGCGGGCTATGCGTCACGACAAAGACTTGCGCGGATTTCGACAGTTTGGACAGACGTCGCCCGACGGCTGTCGCCACTGCCCCGCCAACGCCCTGATCGACCTCATCAAACACCATAACGCTTTCTGTCCTGGCGGCCAGAGCCACTTTGATGGCGAGAGCGAAACGCGCCATTTCACCGCCCGAGGCAATCTTATCAAGCGGACCTAACGGTGTGCCCGGATTGGTCGATACAGTGAACCGTATCTGGTCCACCCCTGATACTGATGCAGGGGTGTCCAATACATCAGTCACAAAGCGCGCACGCTCCATCTTCAGCGGAGGAAGCTCACTTGCAACCGCTTGATCGAGCTGTTCCGCCGCGCTCTTCCGAACCTGAGTTAGTTCAGCGGCGGCTCTGTCATAGGCCACCTTGGCGGCGTCGCACCGTTTCGTGGCCATGCCAATATCGACTTCAACCGATGCAATCGCGTCCAGCTCCTCGGTAAACCCCGCGCGTTTGGACAGAAGATCATCAATGCCAACGCTATATTTCCGCGCGGCGGCTCGCAAGGAGAAGAGCCGTTCTTCAACCTGTTCCAGCTTGCCCGGCTCAACGTCGAAGGCTTCGGCAGCATGGCTGACGGCGTCTCGGGCATCGTTCGTCTCTAGAAGAGCCCGGTCCAGGCTTTCAACAGCAGTTTGTAAGGCCCGCGCCGCTTTACTGTCACCATCCCCCAATTTGGTTCTTATGCGCTCAATACCCGTGAGCGCGCCGGTCAGCCGCTCTTCAAATTCACCTCCTTCGTCTAATATATCCTGCGCGGCGGTCAGCTCGCTGAGTGCGCCTTCCGCGCCCTGCAGAAAACGGCGCTCTTCAGCGAGGGTTTCATCCTCTCCTGCACGCGGATCAAGTCGATCCAATTCCGCGATGGCGAACTCCAGAAACTCACGGTCATCCCCCGCCTTAGCTTGGCGCTCGAGCAAGACATCCAGAGCCTTTTGCGTATCGCAGCGCTCACGATAAGCGCGGCGAACAGCGGTAAGTTCAGCCTCATAGCCTCCGAAATTGTCAAGCATGTCGGTATGGGTATTTGGGTCGAGAAGACCACGCCCGTCATGTTGTCCGTGAACTTCCAGCAGAATCGACCCAATACTGGACAAAACTTTCACGCCGATAGGCTGATCATTGACATAGGCCTTGGATCGCCCGTCGGCGGACACAACCCGGCGCAGGCGGAGGTCTTCGCTCGCATCGCCGTCCAGATCCTGTTCAGCAAGCAGCGTCCAGACAGGATGGCCTTCATGCAGCGAGAAGCTGGCTATCGTCGAAGCCTTATCGGTGCCGGCCCGAACCAAGCCACGATCAGACCGCGCGCCCGCTGCCATACCCAGCGCATCGAGAAGAATGGATTTACCGGCACCCGTTTCACCTGTGAGCGCACTGAGCCCGCGCGTAAACACCAGATCAAGCGACTCGATCAAGACAACGTTCCGGACAGAGAGCCCGCTCAGCATGGTATCGCTCCTTCAGACTCCTGTCGCGACTGCTGCCTAGAAAAGGCGTTCACGGAGCCTGTCGAAATAACCGCGCTTGCTCGGTTTACTGATCTCCGCGTCGAGATCCACACCATAATCGGCGAGCAACTGATAGGAATCAGCATACCATTCGCTGGAGGGGTAATTATATCCCAGAACCGAACCAACCTTCTTGGCTTCGCCAATGACGCCCAGCGTCACATAGGCTTCAACCATACGATGCATGGCTTCTTCGACCTGTGATGTCGTGTCATATTCACGGATGACATTCTTGAACCGGATGATCGCCGCAAGAGGCTGATTCTGTTTCAGGTAGAAACGACCAATTGTCATTTCCTTCCCGGCTAGGTGATCTTGCGTCAGTTCGAGTTTCAAACGCGCATCACGTGCATAATCCGATTCGGGGTAGCGCCGGACAACCTGCTGCAATGCGGATGCAGCATTGACGGTGGTTTCCTGATCCCGGCCCACATCATAGATTTGGTCATAATAGTTGATCGCGACGAGATAATAGGCGTAGGTCGCCGAATCTGATCCCGGATGCAGACCAATATAGCGCTGAGCCGTCGCGACACTATCGTCATAATCGGCGGCTCTATAGGATGCATAGGCGCTCATCAACAGAGACCGGCGTGCCCATTCGGAAAAAGGATGCTGCCGTTCGACTTCTTCAAAGAAGAGTTTGGCTTCATCCCAGCGGTTTTTCTCGAGCCGCTCCAAAGCCTCATTATAGATCAACTCAGCTGGCCGTTCGATATAGGCAAGCTTTTCCTTGCGGTCGCCGCCAATACCCAGAGTCGAACAAGCCGACAGGTAGAGAACAGCCGACAGCGCAAGGGCGCAGTTGGCAAAGGTTGAGGTCATGAATATCCCGCGCGCACTAATCGTGTCAAAGGCTCTTAGCGCCCGTAAGTGACACGTGAAAGTGAGAATATCTTAAGCCGGGACGGCAATTGCAGAAACATCACCGGATGGACCGCGCGATTTCAAGTTCATCATCGCGATCAGCGCCTGAGCGCCAGGCAGAGTCACATAGTCCCATGCGTCCGCCGTTGCAAAGAGTTTAGCGAGTAGATCATGGTTCAGACCATGCCCTGACTTCACTGTCGTCACCCGTCCCAACACAGATCCGCCAAGATACATATCGCCCATAAGGTCGAGCGCTTTGTGTCGGACAAACTCATCATCGAATCGCAAACCGTCCGGGTTCAGCACCTCTCCTTCATCCACAACGATGGCATTTTCGAGCGATCCACCCTTGGAAAGACCGGCTTCCTGCAATGCGGCTACTTCATGCATCCGGGCAAAAGTCCGGGCGGATGCGAGGCGGTCCCGAAACGCTTGAACATTCGGAGCAATTCGCAGGCGCTGATGCCCAATAGCCGGATCGCCGAAGTCGATTGTGACATCCAGCTCGAAATTCTCTGACGGCTCGATGCGTGCCCAGGCATCGCCAGACGAGACTTCGACAGGCTGTAAAACACGAACATAGCGGCGCGCTGCGGCCTGCCGCTTGAGCCCCACTCGTTCAATCAGTTTTAAAAATGGTTCTGCCGACCCATCCAGAGCTGGAAGTTCAGGGCCATCCAAATCGATAAGCAGATTATCGACCCCGGCGGCGCAAAGAGCTGCAAACAGATGTTCAATTGTGGAGACATGCACGCCGCCCGCATTCGAAATTGTCGTGCAGTTACGAACGCCTGTAACGGATTCCGGTATGACATGAATCAGATTATGACGATCGGTAACGTCTGAACGGCGGAAAATCAGCCCGGAATCAGGACGCGCGGGGTTCATGACCAAACGTGTTTGCCGCCCGCTATGCAGGGAAATCCCAGAGCAAACTGCCGGAGCGCGAAGTGTGGATTGTCGTCTGACGTTCGGCATAAAGATTCCAATACTCTGCTAGAGATGGAAATGCATCACAACAAACAACAGTCCGTGACACTATGTTACGAACCTTGACTTTTGAAATATATGGATTTTGCCTTAAAAACGAATTGAGCGATTGGCTTCTCTTCTAGCCGTTCTGACGCCGAAGAAAGCTGGGAATTTCGAGCTCATCATCCATATCGTCATCAAACAGGTCACCTGATTGGCTTGTGGGTTGTGCCAGAGCAGGCTCTGGCGTGACCACTGCACGACGCGGTTTTCGGCTCCACAGGCTAAACGGACGGCGAACCAACGGAGACGCTGGCGCTTCTGGAACAGGAGCCGGGGCAACGGGAACAACGGGAATGGACTCAGCAACTGGCGTTGCGGCTTGAGCGGATCCACCCTGCACACGCGGCGGATAGGCCGTGTCATTACGGCTCTGGAAAGGCGGCGGGCTATTCACAGCCATTGGCTCAGCCTCTTCCTCCTCAAAGCCATAGTCTGAATAAGCCGCGCGAGCGTCTGCTTCGGCTTTTTCGTGAACGCTGAGTTCAACAACAGGGCTTGCGACAGGAGCAAGGTCAGCTTGCGGTTTTGGCGTGAAACGTCCCGGCATCTCCGCCCGTGTCCCAGCATCAACACCCGTTGCGACAACAGACACACGGACAACACCATCCAAGGCCGAATCTAGGGCGGAACCGACGATAATATTGGCATCTTCGTCGACTTCTTTGCGAATCATCTGTGCAGCCTCATCGACTTCAAACAAAGTCAGATCATCTCCGCCGGTAATGTTAATAAGCACGCCCTTTGCACCCTTCAGCGACACATCATCAAGGAGCGGATTGTTGATAGCCTTCTGAGCGGCTTCGACGGCACGGTTCTCACCTGTCGCCTCACCCGTACCCATCATCGCCTTACCCATCTCATCCATGACGGTTCGAACATCGTTGAAATCGAGATTGATGAGCCCCGGAACGACCATCAGATCGGTCACACCGCGAACGCCAGAGTAAAGCACTTCATCGGCCAGCTGGAAGGCATCTGCCATCGTCGTACGTTCAGTCGCGACCCGAAACAGATTCTGATTCGGGATGGTTATCATCGTATCAACGCAGGCGTAGAGATTTTCGATCCCTTGATCCGCTAGTTTCATGCGGCGAGAACCTTCGAACATGAAGGGCTTGGTCACAATACCGACGGTCAAGATCCCGCGATCCCGCGCCGCGCGAGCGACAACAGGCGCCGCGCCCGTCCCTGTGCCGCCGCCCATGCCTGCTGCAACGAAGAGCATATGCGCTCCGTCAAGATGCTGTAGAATGTCGTCGAGGCTCTCTTCGGCCGACTGCTCACCCACTTCAGGGCGCATACCGGCGCCCAGGCCTTGTGTGATACCACCGCCCATTTGCACACGTCGATCCGCTTTGGAAAGCGCGAGCGCTTGGGCATCCGTATTCGCGACAATGAACTCGATCCCATCGAGGCCCGCATCGATCATGTTGTTGACGGCGTTCCCGCCTGCTCCACCAACACCGATGACAACGATGCGTGGCTTGAGTTCAACGGACTGTGGCATTTTAAATGTAATTGACATCGAACGGTACCCAATATGGTCAATGACTGGTTAAGCGTTCGTGTCGCCGTAAATAGTTAACGTGCAGTTTAGACATTAGGTTCAGGCCCTATTAATTTCAGGGTTTCCCATTTTGTTGGATTTGTAATTCATCTATGGCAAAGGAGATTTGCGATGCGTGATTTGTTTTGCCTCACAAGGGAGAAATTGGCTCTGATAGACCCGTGTGTTTTCATAACCCCCAAAGGGAGAGCGGCCTCAATGGTAGACGTGGACACAGGGCATACAGCAAAACAGCCCTATTGGGCATCTATAAACGAGCCGGGCGGGTCATATAGTGGCCATAATCCACTTGTGGCCATAATCCACGGGCACGGGCATCGAGTCGCAATGGCGAGAGAGACCTGCATTCTGTAAACTTTGCCCATACGCCTGTTTGACTTTTCGTCCCGCCGCCGGGTCAGTAGTTGACCATCAACCCAATGCTCCCTGCCCTTGCCACGCCAATGCTGACCTTTGCTCCCACCGCAAGAGCCGAGAATACTCCGCAACCGATTGGCGCATGACCCATAAATTATAAATATCAACAGGTTTCTCTAATTAGACGCTTGCTTGATAGCCAAACTATGTGAACACTACTGTCAAATAGTCCCCCCTTTGGAAATGTAGGACCATGCCAGCCATGTTCAAGACCATATCAACCTTGTCACAGGAAACCCGAAACCCGATCGACGACGATGATGACGGCACCATCGACCGGATCACTCACTACGCGTATGATGACGACGGCAACCGGACCCGAGCCGAGATCGGCTTTGACGCGGACGGCAATATCAACTTAACCCGCTTCGATGATGACGCAGACGGCAATTTCGACCGGATCGAGGCCTACACGTATAATTCGGACGGCACTCGGATCCGAATCCGCTTCGATGAGTGGCTGTGTGAAAACAGCCTGGGCAATGCGTCGATTTCAGTGGATTTAATTTAGGACAAGCTTTCCCCTTAGGCTTGGATCACCCGGATTAGTTTCTTCACTCCGAACATGCTGATCATCCGGCGGATATTATAAGCTAGAACCGATAGACTCATCTCTGTTTTGACGTTTTTGAGGCGTTTGGTCAGGAAGTGCGTGGCACCCATCCATGACTTCAGCGTCCCGAACGGATGCTCGACCGTCGCCCTTCGGATGGCCATGGCTTCCGGGAGGTCATTCAATCGCGTCAACATAGCGTCGATGATGTCCTCATTGACCCAGCGTTTGATCCGCCGTTGTTTCCCCGTCGTGCATTTGGCTTTGACGGGACAGGCCGCGCATTCGTCCGGCCAGTAAACTTGCATGTCCTTGCCCTGTTCAACTGACATGAAGCGATAGGTCATCTTCTGACCACCTGGGCATTGGTAACTATTGTCTTCGGGCTGATAGAGGAAGTCATGTTTGCCAAAGCGGCCCGCGGCTTTAGAGCCAGATGTGTAAGGCTTGGGCACGTATGTTGTAGCGCCCAGTTTCTCAGTCGCCATAATTTCTGCACCGCTGAAGTAGCCACGATCTGCAAAGACTGTAATGTCTTTTCGTCCAATGGCGGCTTGGCCTTGTTTCGTCATCTTTGTGAGCTGCACTTTGTCAGAGACAGTGTTTGTTACCTCATGCGCGACAATGAGATGGTGCTCGGTATCGACAACCGTCTGTACGTTATACCCCACCATACCAGCCTTTGTGCTGGTCGCCATAGCCACTGAGTCCGGGTCAGTTAAGGATACTTGTTTCTTAGAAGACGCGGCGAGATCATCTTTCAACTGTTGAAGCTCAGCCATCTTCTCACGCATTGACGTAATCTTTTCCTTGAGGCGTTCAGTCTTGGCCTCAGCGGCCTCGCCTTCCTGTAAATCCGTCGCGTCCAGTGCATGAAGGTATTTCTCTATAGAATGCTCAATCTGGCCGATGCGCCGCGTGAGCTTGCCGCGTGTGAAGTTCTTTTCTCTCGCGTTCACGGCCTTGAACTTGGCTCCATCAATCGCAACCATTGTGCGCGCGAACAGACCAACGTCACGGCAAAGAGTCACAAATTGAGAACAGGTTGATTGGATAGCGGTGCCGTTGTCTTTTCTAAAGTCAGCAATCGTTTTGAAGTCAGGTGCAAGCTTGCCCGTCAGCCACATAAGCTCAACATTACGCCCCGCTTCGCGTTCAAGCCTACGGCTAGATTGGATACAGTTGAGATAGCCGTAAATGTAGAGCTTGAGCAAAATAGACGGATGATAACCGGGACGGCCTGTCGCCTTGGGCCGGACGCGCTCGAAACCCATTGAGAGTAAATCTAGTTCATCAACGTAGGCATCAATGACGCGAACAGTATTATCTTCATCGATATACTCGTCCAGACTTTCAGGAAATAATATGGACTGATTTCGATCTTGGCCTTCAATAAAGCGCTTCACAATAAACCTCCGATTCAATCACCGGAACTATATCACAAAAAACTAACCGTTTTCACACAGCCACATGATGACGCAGACGGCAATTTCGACCGGAGTGAGATCGACTTTGACGCGGACGGCACGATCGACCGGAGCGAGACCTACACATATAATGCAAATGGCAGGGTGAGCCAGACCGGCTTTGACGATGATGGTGACGGCACGATTGATCGGATCGAGCGCGCCCTCTCCAGCCTGGACGGGACCAACGGCTTCATCCTCAACGGCATCGACGCGGGTGACCAGTCCGGCAGGTCCGTCTCGTCGGCGAGGGATGTCAATGGCGACGGCTATGATGATCTGATCATCGGGGCCAGATCGGCCGACCCGAATGGGGGCAGTAATGTCGGCGAGACCTATATTGTCTATGGCGGGGCGAACGCGCCGGGCACAGACGGCGTGCTGGATCTGTCGGCGCTGGACGGGACTAACGGCTTCATCCTCAACGGGATCGACGAATTTGACCAATCCGGTTCTTCCGTCTCGTCGGCGGGGGATGTCAATGGCGATGGCTATGATGATCTGATCATCGGGGCCTTTAGGGCCGACCCGAATGGAGACAGTGGAGCCGGCGAAACCTATATCGTCTATGGTGGGGCGAGCGCGCCCGGGCAGGGGGGCAGATTCAATCTCTCCATGTTGGACGGGATGAACGGCTTTACCCTCACCGGGATCGACGCGGGTGACAATTCCGGCTATTCCGTCTCGTCTGCGGGGGATGTCAATGGCGATGGCTATGATGATCTGATCATCGGGGCCAGGTTCGCCGACCCGAATGGGGACGATAGGGCCGGCGAGACCTATGTGGTCTATGGCGGGGCAAACGCGCCGGGCACAGGGGGTGTGCTGAATCTCTCCGATCTGGACGGGACCAACGGCTTCATCATCGCCGGGATCGACAGGGATGACCAGTCCGGCAGTTCCGTCTCCTCGGCGGGGGATGTCAATGGCGACGGCTATGATGATCTGATCATCGGGGCCCAGGATGCCGACCCGAATGGGGGCAGTGAAGCCGGCGAGACCTATATCGTCTATGGCGGAGCGACGGGGACGGAAAGCTTGACGCCAGTCACAGCATCAGGCATGGCGGCGGCGGATAATTTCACCGGCAATGCCGGCGATGACAGTTTTACGGGCATTGCCACGAATGATGTGGTGCGCGGCGGGGCCGGCGATGACAATATCAGCGTCACCGCTCTTGACTTTGCGGCGATTGATGGCGGCACGGGCCAGGACACATTGGTGCTGGACGGGGCCGGCCTGTCGCTCGACCTGACCGGGGCGGGCCATGCCGGCGTGGACAGTGTCGAAGTCTTTGACCTATCCGGCACGGGCGCCAACAGCCTGGTGCTGGACGCGCTCTCCGTGTTTGACGTAACGGAGGAGCGCGAGGGCGGTGCGGCGAGCCTCGACGTGCTGGGGGATGCGGATGACAGGGTTGATCTGAGCGGCAGTAATTTCGCCCTGACCGGGACGGCGACGGAGGACGGCGTTACCTATAATGTCTATAGCGACGGCAATACGCAGCTGCGCGTCGAGACGGGGGTGCAGGTTCAAATACCACCGGTGGTCTTCACCTCGCCTGCCGCAGTCAGCGCGCGGGAGAACCAGACCGCGGCCTATGAGGCGGCGGCGACGGACGCGGATGGCGATACGCTGGTCTACAACCTGTCCGGGACGGATGCGGCCCTGTTCACGATTGATGCCACTACAGGCGAGGTCAGTTTTATAGCGGCACCCGATTTCGAGATGCCGGGCGACGCGGACGGGGATAATGTCTATGACATCACCGTCACCGCGTCGGATGGCGACAATAATAGGAACCACAATGTCGCCATCAGGGTGACAAATGAAAATGACAATATACCGATCTTCACCTCGCCCGCCGCAGTCAGCGCACAGGAGAACCGAAGGACGGCCTATGAGGCGGCGGCGACGGATGCGGATGGCGATCCGCTGGTTTACAGCCTGTCTGGGACGGATGCGGCCCTGTTCACGATTAATGCCACTACAGGCGAGGTCAGTTTTATAGCGGCACCCGATTTCGAGATGCCGGGCGACGCGGACGGGGATAATGTCTATGATATCACCGTCACCGCGTCGGATGGCACCAATAGCACGAACCACAATATCGCCATCACGGTGACAGATGAATATGACCTGATCCCTCTCTCAAGTCTGGACGGCACGAACGGCTTTACCCTCAACGGGATTGACGGGGGTGACTTTTCCGGCTGGTCCGTCTCCTCGGCGGGGGATGTCAATGGCGATGGCTATGATGATCTGATCATCGGGGCCAATGGGGGCGACCCGAATGGGGACATAGACGCTGGCGAGACCTATGTCATCTATGGCGGCGCGAGTCCGCCGGGCACGGAGGGCGCGCTGGATCTCTCCATGCTGGACGGCAGTAACGGCTTCATCCTCAACGGCATTGACGGGGGTGACTTGTCCGGCTTCTCCGTCTCGTCGGCGGGGGATGTCAATGGCGACGGCTATGATGATCTGATCATCGGCGCCTATGGGGGCGACCCGAATGGGGACATAGACGCTGGCGAGACCTATGTCATCTATGGCGGCGCGAGTCCGCCGGGCACGGAGGGCGCGCTGGATCTCTCCATGCTGGACGGCACCAACGGCTTCATCCTCACCGGGATCGATGCGGTTGACCGTTCCGGCTGGTCCGCCTCATCGGCGGGGGATGTTAATGGCGATGGTTATGATGATCTGATCATCGGGGCCCCGTACGCCGCCCCGAATGGGGTCGGTAATGCCGGCGAGACCTATATCGTCTATGGCGGGGCGGTCGCGCCGGGCACGGAGGGCGTGCTGGATCTGTCAGCGCTGGACGGCACGAACGGCTTCATCCTCACCGGGATCGACCTGAATGACCTGTCCGGTTTCTCCGTCTCATCGGCGGGAGATGTCAATGGCGATGGCTATGATGATCTGATCATCGGGGCCTTTGGGGCCGATGCTTCTGCTGGCGAGACCTATATCGTCTATGGCGGGGCAAGCGCGCCGGGTACGGATGGCGTGCTGGATCTCGGGGCGCTAGACGGAACCAACGGCTTCATCCTCAACGGCATCGACACGAATGACTTTTCCGGTGCTTCCGTCTCCTCGGCGGGGGATGTCAATGGCGATGGCTATGATGATCTGATCATCGGGGCCAGAGGGGCCGACCCGAATGGGGATAGGTCCGGCGAGACCTATATCGTCTATGGCGTGGCGAGCGCGCCGGGCACGGACGGTGTGCTGGATCTCGGGGCGCTGGACGGCACGAACGGCTTCATCGTCAACGGGATCGACGCGGGTGACTTTTCCGGCTCTTCCGTCTCATCGGCGGGGGATGTCAATGGCGACGGCTATGATGATCTGATCATCGGGTCCCCAGAGATCAACCTGATTGTGAGGGTTACTGCCGGCGAGACCTATGTGATCTATGGCGGGGCGACGGGGACGGAAAGCCTCGTGCCGGTCACGGCATCAGGCACGGCGGCGGCGGATAATTTCACCGGCAATGCCGGCGCGGACAGTTTTACCGCGATTGCCACGAATGATGTGGTGCGCGGCGGCACCGGCGATGACACTATCAGCGTCACCGCGCTTGACTTTGCGGCGATTGATGGCGGCACGGGCCAGGACACTCTGGTGCTGGACGGGGCCGGCCTTGCGCTCGACCTGACGGGCGCGGGTTATGCCGGCGTGGACAGTGTCGAAGTCTTTGACCTGTCCGGCACAGGCGCCAACAGCCTGGTGCTGGACGCGCTGGCCGTGTTTGACGTAACGGAAGAACGCGAGGGCGGTGTTGCCAGCCTCGACGTGCTGGGGGATGCGGATGACAGGGTTGATCTGAGCGGCAGTTCATTCGCCCTGACCGGGACGGCGACGGAAGACGGCGTCACCTATAATGTCTATAGGGACGGCAATGCGCAGCTACGCATAGAGAACGGGGTGAGCGTCACCCTCGCTGCTGCTGGGGGGGCGGCGCAAAGCGCCGAGTCCAAGAATGATACCGGAACCGATCCCGTGGCTGACCCCAGAACTGACACCAGAACTGACACCAGAATCGATCCCGGGTCCGGAACGATCAGGCTGGACAACCCACTCATGAACCCCGACCCACTTATGAATAATGATCTATGGAATAATGATCTATGGAATAATGATCTATGGGACGGCTTATGGGCGGACGGGGTTAGGAGCCTGAATCAGCCAGCTCATATAGACGAGGATGCTATCCTCATTCCGCTTTCAGCCCCGCTTTCTTTCGGTCCACTCGCATCAGGCCCGCTTCCGGGTCCGTGGGGGGATCTGATATATTGGCCCGGGCTCGAAAGCCATCCGGCGATGCAGAATGATCTCACCATGATCCTGCCAGAGATGGAGATTGTCACCGCCGATATGGAGGGTTTCTAACCGACGGGTCGGACCGGACCCGGGACAAGGTTATGACCGAGATCAAGACAGAGATCAGGATAGAGTCGGGGACCGTACCTGCCGGACAGACTGAGGTGACGTTCGGGGTCGATCTGTCACGCGGGGTTTCACCGAGTGGCTGGCAATGAAACGGCTCGGCCTAGCGCGACATAGTCAACGACACGCTGACGCAAATCCCGGGACATCACTTTGGTCAGGAAACACCGCCAATGTGCCAATGTAAGGGGAGTCAAAAATCAAAACAAAAGGGAATCCCTGAAATCAATAGGGCCTGAGCCTAAGCCTAAGACTTTCGTCCATTTCCACCCATAATCCGCGAGTTCGCGCTCAACGACATCATTATGATGAGCTCACATTCGGATTGCGCCGACAGACAGACGGGCCTAGGCGCGCCAGATGACCGCCAAGGCGCAAAATCCCTATTCTTCCGAGTCGGCTCTGACCATTGGAATGCGAGAGTTTGTTGCCATGATGGCCGCGATATTCGGACTTCAGGCACTGGGGATCGACATCATGCTGCCTGCGCTGGAGCAAATCGGCACGGCCTATAGTATTTCCGATCCGAATAATCAGCAATGGATCGTGGTCAGCTTCATTCTCGGATTCGGCTTTCCGCAGCTCATCTGGGGACCAGTCGCTGATCGTTTGGGCCGCAAAGTGTTGCTGCAATGCTCACTCATTGGGTACGCCATCTTCGGTATTGCCTGCATGTTCGCTCCAACATTCGAGATGTTGCTGAGTTTCCGCCTGCTACAAGGCATTGCCTGTTCAGGTACAAGGGTCAGCGCCGGTGCAATCATCCGCGATGTGTCCTCCGGGCGGTCCATGGCTCGAATCATGAGTCTGGTTTTTACTGTCTTCATGATCGTGCCCATCCTGGCGCCCGCCTTTGGAACGATCATCATCAGTACATTAGGATGGCCATGGACGTTTGGAGCGCTTGGCGTTCTTGCCGCCATCGTCTTCGTCTGGACCGGCGCACGCTTGCCCGCGACGATGAAGGAACCCCGGCCTATCAATGTCGCATCCGTCATTGACGGATTCCGCCGCGTGATCGGACATCGCACGAGCTTCGGTTATATGTGTGCGTCAGGTGTGATCTTCGGGTCGCTTTTCGCCTTTATCGCAGCCAGCGAGCAAATCTTCGATGAGGTGTTTGGCCGGGGCGAGATGTTTTGGGCCTATTTCGCCGGTATTGCCAGCGGCTTGGCCGTGATGAACTATCTCAACTCCAAAGTCGTGGAACGGCTCGGCATGCGCCGTATCAGCCACACAATGGTTTTGATCTTCATCCTCTCTGCCGTGATCAACCTCGCCTACATGTATTTCATCGGTGAGAATTTCTGGATCTTCTACGTGCTCTTTATCATCAGCTTCGCCTGTTTCGGCATGATGGGAGCAAATTTCGCTTCGCTTGCGCTCGAACCGATGGGCGACATCGCCGGGACCGCCAACGCAGTCTACGGCTTTTTCACCTCCACCGGGGCGAGTCTGATCGGCCTGTTCATCGCGCAACAGTTCAATGGAACGGTCATACCGATCCTGATGGGCTATGTGTGCCTCGGCCTTGTCTCACTCACCATCATCCTGATCACGGAACGCGGCAAGCTGTTCGAGATCGGCGCGGGGAAGAGCTAGTCCGCCCCTTCCAGATCAAAATCCTTATATTTGACCTTGAGTTCGCGTTTCAGGATCTTGCCCGTCGCCCCGAGCGGTAATTCGTCCTGAAAGATGATCGCATCTGGCATCCACCATTTCGCGCATTTATTCGCGATACAGGCTTTAATCTCGTCGATGTTCGGGGTTGTGCCCGGCACGGATTGAACGATCAGCATCGGGCGTTCCTGCCATTTTTCATGACGAATACCGATACATGCCGCCATGGCGACCTCAGGATGATCGCAGGCTGCATTTTCAATTTCAATAGACGATACCCACTCACCGCCGGACTTGATGACATCTTTGGAGCGGTCCGTGATTTCCATATAGCCTTCGGGATGCAGGGCCGAAACATCACCCGTCGCGAACCAGCCATCGTCCGTAAAGGCATCCGAACCCGCGCCCTTGAAATACCCGGATGCAACCCAGGGACCACGCACATGCAAATGCCCGGAGGCTTTACCGTCTGCGGGCAGTTCACGGCCTTCATCATCAACAATCCGCATTTCAACGCCGTAGATACGGCGCCCCGCCAGCAGCTTGTGCGGCACGGTGGACTCATAGTCATCCAGATCCGTATCGGGATGCGGCGCATAGGTTGAGCCAAGCGGCGACGTTTCCGTCATCCCCCACCCCTGCTGCATCGGAATACCCAAATCCTGTTCGTAGGCCCGAAGCAGACTTTCCGGCAGAGCGGAGCCCCCAACCAGGGCCTTCTTCACCTTTGGCAGCTTAATGCCTTCAGCTTTGCAATGATTGTAAATACCGAGCCAGACGGTTGGCACCCCAGCCATGAGCGTGACGCCTTCCTGCAGGATGATTTTTGTCAGGCTTGGGCCATCCAAACCCGGTCCGGGCATGATTAGTTTTGCGCCAACCATGGCCCCAGAATAGACCAATCCCCAAGCCGAGACGTGGAACATCGGCACAACACCCAGGATCGTATCCCCGCCGCCGCCGCCGATAACGTCGGTCGAGCAGCCCGCCATAGCGTGCAGGATTGTCGAACGATGGCTGTAGAGTACACCCTTCGGATCGCCCGTCGTTCCGGACGTGTAGCAAAGCGTGCAGGCCGTATTTTCATCAAAGCGAGGCCAGTCAATGGTCTCGGATGCATCCGCGATAAAGCTCTCATAATCCTCTGCGGGCGCTTTATAGTCCGGCATACCGGCTTTGTCTGTCAAACAAATCCAGCGTTCTACAGTTGTACAGACGGAATGAACACCTTCAATGATCGGTCCGAACGTGGTGTCGAACATGACGAATTTGTCTTCGGCGTGATTGACCATCCAGGCGATCTGGTCTGGCTTAAGGCGCGGATTGATAGTATGAACAACCGCGCCAATTGAGCTGACGGCATAGTAGATTTCAATGTGGCGGTAATTATTCCACGCAATCGTCGCCACGCGATCACCGGTTTTGACCCCGGCATCAATCAGAGCGTTAGCCAATTTGCGCACGCGCATAGCGCAATTCCCCCAACCATATCGGTGCTGCGACATGTCACTGTTCACCGACATGATCTCGCGTTTTGTGTGCACGGTAGCAGCATGTTCGATCAGATCGGAAATCATGAGTTCGCGGCTCATCATCAGGCCTAGCATGGGCAGTTCCCAGAAAATTGTTTCTCTTGATTGCGCAGGTCTTTTTCAGACATGAGCATAACGGTCAATAAGGAGAGCAAAATGGACGCACCGATATATGATGATGTTCTGAAATCTGCCGAGCGGCTTGAGGATCACGCCGTCAAGACACCGCTGCTTAACTCAGAAGAGATCGACGCGATTGCAGGCGCTGAAATTCACTTCAAGGCGGAGTGTCTTCAACATGTCGGCGCTTTCAAATATCGTGGGGCCCGGAATCGTCTGGCGGCCATGAATGAGACAGAACGCGGGCGCGGTGTTGTCGGTTTTTCATCCGGCAATCATGCGCAGGGCGTTGCGCGGGCAGCGAAGGAACTAAGCGTCAATGCCGTTATCGTTATGCCGTATGACGCTCCGAGTGTGAAAGTAGAGGGCGTATTGCGCGATGGGGCCATCATTGTCGGCTACGACAGAATGACCGAAAACCGCGAATATATCACCGCGCAGATTGCCGAACGCGAGGGCCGCATTATCGTACCATCCTATGACGACCCCTATATCATTGCGGGCCAAGGGACGACCGGTCTTGAGATTGCCCGGTCCGGCCTCGACTTTGACGCTCTGGTCACCTGCATTGGTGGCGGCGGTCTCTGCGCAGGTATCAGTCTGGCTATGGCCGCGGAGAGTCCGGACACACACATCTTTGGCTCCGAACCCGTCGGTTATAATGACCATCAACTGAGCCTGCGCGCGGGCGAACGGGTCGGAGTCAAAAATCCGCCGCCTACGCTCTGCGACGCGATCATGACGCCCATTCCGGGGGCATTAACCTGGTCGATCAATTCGAAATCCCTGAAAGACGTGTTTGATGTAAGCGACGAGGATTGCCTCTACGCCATGAAGCTCGCCAAACAATATCTAGATGTAACATTGGAACCCAGCGGCGCGGCCGCAATGGCTGCCATTGTCACAGGGCGATTGCCGAAACACTATAAGCGCGTCGCCGTCATTCTCTCCGGCGGTAATGTCGATCCGGAGGTTTTCGCGCGGTCCCTCGCTCTTTAAATCTTAGGCTCTCTAGGTTGTAGTGAAGAGTTAACTTTTATTTTCTATAATGTTCCTTCATTTTGTCAGGAGCGCACATATGTCTGGTTATCAGGAACTTACGGAGGAACAATGGAGCCGTTTAAAGCCTTATTTGCCTTATGGGAGCACAGGGAAACCGGGTCGCAACGCCAATAACAGGCTTTTCATTGATGCTTTGTTGTGGATGGCCCGTTCGGGCGGGCGTTGGCGCGATTTACCCGAACGGTTCGGGCGTTTTGACAGTGTCAAACGGCGTTATTATCTCTGGGTTGAGGCCGGGGTTTTAGAAGATGTCTTTAAGGCCTTGCGCACTCACGCTGATCAAGAGTGGCTGATGATGGATGCCACAATTGTGCGGGCGCATGTCCAAGCGGCCGGGGCGCGGCATAAAAAGGGGGGCCTGATGCCCACGCATTGGGGCGTTCCAAGGGCGGCCTGACGACAAAAATACATGGGCTGACAGATGCATTGGGTTTACCTCTGCGCCTGATAGCAACGGGCGGGCATTGTAGCGAAATGACGCAAGCCGCCGCCTTATTGGCAGGGTTTAAGGCGGATCATGTCTTGGCGGATAAGGGCTATGATGGCCGGTGCGTTATAGACGCGGTGAATGAGAGCGGGGCTATGCCCGTTATTCCGTCCCGGAAAAATGCGCGCAAGCCAAGGCAAACTGATATGGCTTTGTATAAGGAACGTAATATTGTCGAGCGTTTCTTTGGCTATCTCAAACAGTTCCGGCGTGTGGCTACGCGATATGACAAGCATATCCAAAACTATATGGGCTTCGTCTATATCGCAGCTATCAAAATCTGGCTCAAATGATTAATTCTTCACTACGACCTAGGTCTTGAAGGTTGAAATTTCGTCCAAAGACTTTTTATTTAGCGCATGAACCGGCACTTCGCACCCTTCTGCCGGATAGCCGACAACCAGCAGGACAAATGGTTTCTCCGTCTCTGACCGTCCGCAAATCTTGCGAAGAAAGGTCATTGGCGCGGGTGTGTGTGTCAATGTTCCGAGCCCGACAGAGTGTAATGCCGTAATCAGCATACCGGTCGCCAGACCGACGGATTCCGTCACGTAATAATTCTTCCCGTGTTCGCCGCGTTTCTGAGCGAAGACGGCGATCAGCCAGGGTGCCGTTTCAAGGAAAGGCTTATGATCATCCGTGCCGAGAGGAGCCAAAGCCTCAAGCCATTCATCTGACGCTCGCCCGTCATAAAATGCTCGCTCCTCTTCCTCCGCTGCTTCGCGGATGGCCCGCTTTGTCTCAGGGTCAGAGATCGCAACAAAATGCCAAGGTTGAAAGTTGGCACCGCTCGGCGCCGTTCCGGCAAGCTGAATCGCCGTTTCAATCAAATCTTGCGGGACCGGCGTGTCGGCAAAATCGCGAATTGTCCGGCGTTTCGCCATAAGCGTGCGGAACTGACCCAGCCGATCTGCCATCTCGGTTTCCGGCAGACGCTCATAACCTGCCAACGGAACGGTCTCGATATTCATAATTGCGTCCAGTCGAGAATCACTTTTCCGGTCTTCCCCGTTTCCATGAGATCGAAAGCGTTCTGAAAATCACGGGCGGCAAAGCGATGGGTAATCATCGGTTTCATATCCAGTCCACTATCGATCATGGCGAGCATTTTAAACCAGGTCTCATACATCTGGCGACCATAAATGCCCTTGAGTGTCAGGGCTTTTCCGACGATTTTCCCAAAATCGACCGGATAGGGGGTCGCAGGAATACCCAGCATCGCTATCTGCCCGCCCATCAACATGGTGTCGAGCATCTGATCGAAAGCGGGCTTCGCACCGCTCATCTCTAAGCCTACATCAAAGCCCTCAGTCATACCGATCTCGGTCATGACGGCTTTCAGGTCTTGGTTCAGGCTGTTGACCATTGTCGTGCGCCGCGTGACAGTCTTGGCAAATTCAAGCCGCCAGTCATTAATGTCCGTGAGGACAATGCGGCGCGCACCGGCCCGCTCGCACACCCGCGCCGCCATGACGCCAATCGGACCCGCGCCGGTAATCAGCACATCTTCGCCGACCAGATCAAAAGCCAGCGCGGTGTGAACGGCATTGCCAAGAGGGTCGAGAATGGCAGCAATTTCTATATCAAAATTATTGCCCAGCGGAATCACGTTGAACTCCGGCAGGGCCAAATATTCGGCAAAAGCGCCCGGAAGGTTAACGCCGATACCCTTCGTGTCCGGATCGAGATGGAACCGTCCGGCACGCGCATTGCGTGAGCGGTTCCCAACGACATGGCCCTCTCCGCTGACCCGCTCGCCAACTTTTACGCGGGTGACCGTGCTGCCAATCGCCTCAACCGTGCCGCCATATTCATGCCCGACAACCATCGGCACGGGGACGTTTTTCTGCGCCCACTCATCCCATTTGTAGATATGCATGTCCGTACCGCAAATGGCCGTACGTTCGATTCGGACCAGCACCTCATTCGGTGCATTCTCCGGCACCGGCACATCCTGCATCCACAGGCCCTTCTCCGCTTTCGCCTTCACAAGGGCTTTCATGGTCTGGCTCATGAAACGATCCCGAGTTCCTGACCGATCTTGGTGAAGGCGGCGACAGCACGGTCAATCTGGTCTGGCGTATGAGCGGCGCTCATTTGCGTCCGAATCCGCGCCAGACCCTTTGGCACGATCGGGAAGAAGAACCCGATCACATAGATCCCTTCATCCAGCAGCCTTGCGCTCATGTCCTGCGCCAATTTGGCATCGTGCAGCATAACTGGAATGATCGGATGCTCGCCAGGCAGAAGCTCGAACCCGGCACCGCTCATGCCCGCGCGGAATCGTTTGGCGTTGTCAAATAGCCGCCTGCGAAGGTCATCGCCTGTTTTGGTCATCTCAATCGCTTTGAGCGATGCACCAACAAGACTCGGCGCCAGGCTGTTCGAGAAGAGATAAGGCCGCGATCTCTGGCGCAATATATCGACGCCCTCCTGCCATGCGCAGGTGAAGCCGCCCATCGCCCCGCCAAGTGCCTTACCGAGCGTTCCCGTCAAAATATCAACACCGCCCTGCACGCCGCAATGGCTGGCCGTACCGCGACCCTGCTCACCGAGAAATCCAGTCGAATGACAATCATCGACCATCAGCAGTGCATCATATTTTTTCTTGAGCGCGACGACGCCTTCAAGATCGCAGATCGTCCCATCCATTGAGAACACACCGTCGGTCGCGATCATGATATGGCGCGCACCGTCTTCGCGCGCCTGTTTGAGTTTGGCCTCCAGATCGATCATATCATTATTGGCATAGCGGTAGCGCTTGGCCTTGCACAGGCGAACACCATCAATGATCGAAGCATGATTGAGGCTATCCGAAATAATCGCGTCGTCGGGGCCAAGGAGCGGTTCGAACACACCGCCATTGGCGTCGAAACAAGCGGCATAGAGAATACTATCCTCATAACCGAGCCATTCGGCCAGTGCGCGTTCGAGCGCTCGGTGTTGATCCTGCGTCCCACAGATGAAACGCACACTCGCCATGCCGAAGCCGTGTTCATCAAGCGCTGCCTTACTGGCGTCGATCAATTCCGGCGCGTCGGCGAGACCTAGATAATTATTGGCGCAGAAGTTAAGGACATCCTTCTTGCTTCCATTGGATTCGGCGTCGGAAATCTCGATCTCCGCATCCTGTGCGCTCGTGATAATGCGCTCGCGTTTGTAGAGACCGTCAGCCTCAATCTGCTGAAGCTCTGTTGCGATGTGGTTGAAAAATGTGTCTGACATGTCTCCTGAATAAAGAAATGAACGCACAACTCACGCATTATCTTGGGACGTTGTTGGAAAGGTTTACCTTTTGTCGCAGCTGCCATCCTTGCTTACGACGATCCGCGCCTGCGATGTGCGCGCGCATGCACAACCGCCGCTGCCGGTTGAACCCAATCCGATCTTGCGCGGCACAGTTCGCTCAAAAATTCGTATTATCGGTCAGGCTCCAGGTGCGCTCGCGCATGCCAGCTCCCTGCCCTTCACCGATCCATCTGGTCGCAGGCTGAGGGATTGGCTCGGCGTCAATCCAGCAACTTTCTATAACACCGACAACTTTGCAGTCACGCCAATGGGATTCTGTTTCCCCGGTCAGGATGCCAAAGGCGGCGACCTGCCGCCACGTCCGGAGTGCGCGCCGCTCTGGCAGTCCAAACTCGATGAGCAGATGACCGACGTACAATTGACGCTACTGGTCGGCATGTATGCAGTGAAACATTATCTCGGACCAGTGGCGAATCGGACGCTGACAGATACCGTCCAAAACTGGCGTTCATATGGGCCAGAGATTATGCCGCTCCCGCATCCATCCTGGCGCAATAACGCCTGGATCAAAAAACATGACTGGTTCGCGGATGAACTAACGGAGCTGCGACGGCGCGTCGACGAGTTGGTCACGCGAAACGACGCAGATATTGGCATTCGTTGAACCCCCAAGCGTATCCACCGCGCTGACCCGGTAGAAGCCCGGTGACTTCGGTCGCCGCACCGCTAGCCCCGATTCGCGCCGGATGGGTTCATCGGATACAAACAACTGCACGGCCTCATCACTATCGACGAATATCGACAGACCGCGATCACTGGCCAGCACATCCGTGCCGTCCGCCAGAAACAGGATAATCGGGCCACGTTTGTCCTTTCCCCTTACACCTGGGCCAAATTGATCTTAGTGATTTTGGTGGTTCAGGAGTATCTAGCAGTGGCTCGAAAGCAGTATTCGGATGAGGATGTTCTTCGATTGCTACGAGAGATTGAGCTTTCACTGGCAGAAGGTCTTGATGTCGTGAGCGTCTGTCGCAAGGCAAGGGTGCCTGATGCGACCTACTATAATTGGCGCAAGAAGTTTGGTGGTGTGAGTAAATCCCAGTTGGCCGATAAGAAAGCTCTGGAGAAAGAGAATGCTCGGCTCAAACGGATTATTGCGGAGTGGTTCACTTCACTCGATCAAGCGCAAACCGTCATCAACACCTGACTCAGACAATATAATCATGTCCGGCCACATCAGGCTCTAAATATGCGTCCGTGCGTCCCAGAAACCCTGCTGCAAAGTGGCCCATAAACGGGGGATAGACATCCGTGGCAAGGCGGCTCGAATGAAAACACTAATCGACTGATCAGGTCATACCTCCCCAAAAGCATTGATCTATCAGCCTATAGCCAATCGAACTTAAATAGCATAGCCAGAGCTCTTAATGAGTGGCCCAGAAAGACCCTCAATTATGAAACACCGGCTGAGCGGTTTGGCCAATGTGTTGCGGCGACCCGTTAAAGCCGCAGGGCAAGGGTCTCGTAGCATACCCCATTACCCTTGCCAAAAGCGAGAACTTTGTCAACAATCTGAAGTCGCCACCGGGCGGGTTTTTCTTTGATCTGAATTTTTTAGATTTATTCTGGGTCTATGCCTTGCGTTGCCTCCTCACCCTACATACATGCGCCCCGTTGGCACTCTGCGTTCAGGAATGCCAAAGACTATAACCAACCTCAAACAAGAGAGAAGACGCATGAAGTTTCGTCCCCTCCACGATCGCGTTGTTGTTCAACGCGTCGCCGAAGACACAAAGACCGCCGGCGGGATCATCATCCCCGATACGGCGACGGAAAAGCCATCCGAAGGCGAAGTCGTTGCTATCGGCCCCGGCACCCGCAACGATGATGGTTCCTTTAACACCCTCGACGTCAAACAGGGCGACCGCGTCCTGTTCGGTAAATGGGGCGGCACGGAAGTCAAGATTGACGGCAAGGACCTGCTGATCATGAAGGAATCCGACATTATGGGCGTCATCGGCTAAGCCGAACCGCCTCCCTAAAATTTGGGCGTAGGTTCAAATCCTGCCCCCGCAATCAACTTAAACCTACTCACTGGAGATCCTAAGAATGGCTGCCAAGGAAGTAAAATTCGGCTCGGTCGCACGCGACCACATGCTCGAAGGCGTGGATATTCTCGCCAATGCCGTGAAAACCACACTCGGCCCGAAAGGCCGTAACGTCGTCATCGAAAAATCATTCGGCGCGCCGCGTTCGACCAAGGACGGCGTAGCCGTCGCCAAGGAAATTGAACTGGAAGATCGCTATCAGAACCTCGGCGCACAGATGCTGCGCGAAGTGGCGTCCAAGACCAACGACAAGGCCGGTGACGGCACGACGACGGCAACGGTTCTGGCGCAGGCCATCGTTCGCGAAGGCCTGAAGCGCGTTGCTGCAGGCATTAACCCGATGGATCTGAAACGCGGTATCGACAAGGCGTCGAGCGAAATCGTCGGCGACCTGCTGAGCAAGGCCTCGAAAATCAAACAATCCGAAGAAATCGCTCAGGTAGGGACTATTTCCTCCAATGGCGACACGGCCATCGGTCAGATGATCACCGAAGCCATGTCCAAAGTGGGCCATGAAGGCGTCATCACGGTCGAAGAAGGCAAAACCGCCGAAACCGAACTCGATGTCGTCGAAGGCATGCAGTTCGACCGCGGTTATCTGTCGCCTTACTTCATCACTGATCCTGAGAAGATGCGCGTCGAGCTCGACGATCCCTACATCCTACTGAACGAAGGCAAGCTGTCATCGCTGCAGTCCATGTTGCCGATCCTTGAAGCGGTTATGCAGACGAGTAAACCCTTGCTCATCATCGCAGAGGATATTGAAGGCGAAGCGCTGGCGACTCTCGTGGTCAACAAGCTGCGCGGCGGCCTGAAAATCGCGGCTGTCAAAGCGCCTGGCTTCGGCGATCGCCGCAAGGCCATGCTGCAGGACATTGCAATCCTGACCAACAGTACGGTCATCAGCGAAGACCTCGGCATCAAGCTGGAAAATGTCTCTCTAAAAGACCTCGGCACAGCCAAGCACGTCCACATTACCAAGGACGATACGGTGATTATCGACGGCTCTGGCAAGAAGGACGAAATCAAAGCCCGCGTCGAGCAGATCCGCAAGCAGTCCGAGGACACGTCCTCCGATTATGATCGCGAAAAGCTGCAGGAACGCCTGGCGAAACTCGCTGGCGGTGTGGCCGTAATCAAGGTCGGCGGCTCGACTGAAGTCGAAGTGAAGGAACGCAAGGACCGTGTCGATGACGCGCTGAACGCCACGCGCGCAGCCGTCGAAGAAGGCATCGTTCCGGGCGGTGGCACAGCCCTGCTCCGCGCATCCCGCTTTATTAATGTCGAAGGGGTTAATGATGACGAACAATCGGGCATTGAGATCGTTAAAGCGGCCCTCGCCTACCCGGCCCGTCAAATTGCTGACAATGCGGGCGTCGAAGGCGCGGTTGTTGTCGGTAATATCGTTAGCGCGAACAAAGCAAATTACGGCTATGACGCGCAGAATGACGAATATGTCGACATGGTCAAAGCCGGCATCGTCGACCCGGTCAAAGTCGTTCGCACCGCTCTGCAGGACGCCGCCTCTGTTGCCGGGATCATCCTAACAACCGAAGCAGTCATCGTCGAAGCGCCAAAGAAAGACTCCGGCACTCCCGCCATGCCTGACATGGGCGGCATGGGCGGCATGATGTAGTATGTGAGAATGAGTCCAGTGGCCCAATTCTCATATATTACCGCTGCAGCGAGGCTTCAGCCTCGCTGCAGCGGTCCCTGATCTTTCAAACTTGGAAAGCGCCCCTCATGGGCGCTTTTTGTATTCGCTCCCGCGAAATTCTCATCATCCCTGAGAGCATTCTAGACAAATCGTCTTACGCTGGAGGGTCTTGCAGGACGAGTAGCCCGAAGTTCCAATTGTCGAATGAAAAAGGCCACTACCGATTATAGCAGTTATTATTTTTGGATTACGGCCTCAGGTCGAATCCCAATAGCTAAAACAGGGCATCCGCCGTTTCGACCAGCGTCGAGACGATACAATAGCTTGCCCATCCAAGTAACCTTCTTTCGTGTAAGAACAAACGACCTCCTCACGTTTGTTGGCGTCTAGAAGTTTGACGTGAAGATCAGCCGAAATTTTAAGCTCACGCCAATTTTTCATGAACAGCGTATCAACATATTTAGCTATGGGTCCTTTACTATCACCCGATAGCCTGATCATTGTTTCAGTGATCTCAAAAATACGTAGAGCCGAAAGGAGATCCTTGAATTGATCAGGAAAGCTAGAGTATAAAATACTGGCAGCGTTACGATAACTGAAAATCTAGAATTTTTTGCAAAGCTCGTTACCAAATATGCCGTCTACATATGATGGACCATCAGCCCCTCGACCGTAGGAAATGTCGTCCTTTGAAGTCAAAACTTTACTCAGCTGCCTCAAGAGAGGAATTATATAAGTAAGTCTTCCAAGTAGGCTTATAATCTACATCCGCTTGATTCCCCCAAACAGTCCAATTTTCACGCACACCTCGTCCGAAAAGTTCGAGAAAAGGTCCCGGACTGCAAGACTCGATAATATCATACTGTTCATCAGGCTTGCGTGAATGTTCTCTCTTGCAGGTCGCAAGAAAGTTCACTTGCCGTCTCCCAGGGGAAAGCGTCCGAGCATTCTTTCCTCTGACGCCGAAGAGAATAACTTCTGTAACATTTCTAAAATAGAAACCTACACCACGACCATCTGACCCACCATCTTTCCTGATTTTGTGCCAAATCAGATTGGATTTATAAGTGAATCCCCACGCCTCTAAGACCTTCAATCCCTCAGGAAGCAGCGCATTTGGAGCCCAAAGGTAACAATGTGCTGTGTCCTCTAAATGTTCTTCAACAGGTAAAGCACAGATATCATCCAACTTCATAGTTAGATAACGAGCTAGTCGCTTATGCTCTGGGGCAATCTTGCCAGTTCGATTTTGAAATCTCCATGGCGGGTCCGCCATGACGGTGGCAAACTTCTCCCCATCCAGAAATCCTCTTAGGTCAGCCGTAGACACGTGTTCCATCAATTCCTCCAGCAAGAAACCTCCTACACTATTAAGAGGAATACTACTAGAACAAAACCGAAACCTATTTATTTCCTCATGATCGGCGTTTCCACTCGCCTGATTTCGTACCCTCCCTGACAACCCTACCCCACCTCTCCAAAACCTCACCACACTGCCCGCTCCCACCTCCGACATGGGGCTTCGTAGATCTCAGTCGGTAGGCTTGAATGCTGCGTGCTTGCGCATGATTCGTCTTGCGAGCTTATGCAGGTGACGACTCCAATAGATTCAGCGAATCGATCGGTTAGAAACCGAAGAGTATAGCCCTTCGGCATTACACTATTTCCAATCCCCAGGATTGAAAATCAAAGCCGATTCATGCCTTCCCCGTCCGGAGCGAGGCGTGTGCGTGGCCGAAAGCTGCGCGTGGCAAAACGCCTGACCCGGTGCGCCTATGGCAGGCCCGGCGGAGGGATCGGCTCACCCCGTCAATAGGCCGGGGCGCGGGCGTTTACCCGGGAAGCGGAACGGCTAGGCGCGCAGGCGGTTGAGCAAACGCATGAACGGATATGAAAAGCGGGTTAGTCAAGCCCGATGAGCCATCCCTCCCCCAGCATTCGACGCCGCTTTGTGGACGGGCCGTTCGGTCAGATCCATCTGCGCGAAGCGGGTAGCCCAACCGCGAACGCCCCTTGCTCTGTCTGCATCAACACCCGAAGAGCAGCCGGAAATTCGTCAAAATCATGCCCTACCTCGCGCAGGACCGACAGGTCGTTGCCGTCGATAGTCCGGGCCACGGCGAGAGCGATCTGCCGAGGTCGGAAGCGGACGCCACAATCATGAATTATGCGCGCTCGGCTTGGGCGGCGGTGGACGCGTTCGGCTTGATAGAATCCGGAGGTCAGGTCGATCTGCTCGGTCACCATACAGGCGCGAAGATCGCGACAGAAATGGCGTGGCAGCGTCCGAGTGATGTCGGCACGATCTCATGATCTCAGCGCTGGTGCTGAACGCAGAGGAAGTAGCGGCGTTCAGGGACATGTTTGACAAGATCCCGCCCGATGAGGCCGGGACGCGCTTCATGGATGGCTGGGCCAGGGCCGTGCATCATCGCGGGCCGGGTGTATCGCTGGTCGATCTCGCGGCGAGCTTTGTCGAGAACTACCGTAGCGGCGAAGCTTATGAGTGGGGGCACAAGGCGGCCTTTGATTATAATGTGTATTTTCCTGACCGGGTAGCGACACTGGACAACCGCATCGTCGTGCTGAACCCGAAAGACATGCTCTATGAGCTGACGCCGCGCGTCATGCCGCTGTTCAAAAACGGGATCGTTCAGGATCAGGCGGACTGGAAGTTCGGCTTTATGGATTCGGACAGCGTGGCCGCAGCAAAAATTATAAAGGCAACCCTATAGAGGAAGTTCGATTGTAAATTTCAGCTTTTCCATTGCGAAACTGACCGACACATCGCTGATCCGGATTTCGGCGATCAACTGCTGATAGACCCGGTCATAATCGGTGACGGAGGCGATCATCATCCTGAGGGTGTAATCCGCATCGCTGGCCAGGCGGTAGAATTCGACGATCTCCGGAATACTATCGACATCGACCGCGAATTTTGCCGACCAATCGGCGGAATGATCATCGGTCCGGACCTGAACAAAGGCAGTGAGCGGCAAGCCGATCTTCTCATTATCGATCAGCGCGACGCGCTTTTCGATTACGCCGTGCTCTCAAGCCTGCGCACGCGGTTCCAGACCGTATTGAGCGACACATTCAGGCTCTCCACGATTGTGACGCATCGGTCTGCAGGACTGACAGAACGCATGACGGAATCAAGGCCAGCCGGTCGCCGTCGTTGACATCCTCGTAACCAACTAAACGCCCTTAGATTGATGACACCATTTGAGTACAGCCATGTTGGTGAGTTCCGTGCCCTTGTCAGAGATAATCGTTTTGGGTTTGCCTCCGCGCCGGGCGATGATGGCATCACAAGTTCACATGCTAGTCTAGCTCCGGATAATGATGTGTCTGTGTCTGCAACAAGCGCCAGGCACTCCCACTATAATCATCAATGACAGCCACAATACGCGGAACCGACGGCCGCCCGGGAACGCATCGCTCACAAAGTCCAGGCTCCAGCGTTCGTTGATCCCATTAGGTAAAATCATGGGCCTACGTATACCAAGTGCACGGTTTCGACGTCATTGGATAGCGTCTGACGGGTGACATCACCTGCGGGCCTCGCTATGCGCGCCCGCAATGCCAACACAGGTCAAAATTTGCGGACTGACCCGCCCTGAAGACGTCGCCAGCGCACGATCGGCAGGTGCGGACTTCCTTGGATTCATCGTTGAAGCGAAGAGTCCAAGAAAACTCATCCTCGCTGACGCTAAGGCGTTTATAAACAATATTGTTGAGAACACGGTCGCCGTGACGGTCGACCCGGATGACAGACTAGTTGAAGGAATACAGGCCGCTGGCTTTACGCACATACAGCTTCACGGCTCGGAAACTGTGGAACGGACAGCAGAGATAGCGAGCGGCGGCCTCATCGTCATCAAAGCGGTGCAGATCACCACCGCAGATGATGTGACACTGGCAGCAGAATATTGTGGCATCGCAGATCTTATCTTGTTCGATGCGAAACCATCGCAGGGTGAGGCTCAACGCGGCGGACACGGACAAGCCTTCGACTGGCAGATCTTACGCAGTGCCCCGAGCCCCAAACAGTTCATTCTGGCGGGAGGGCTGAGGCCAGACAATATCCGCCGCGCTGTGGCACTCACAAATGCGCCAATTGTGGACGTCTCGTCTGGTGTAGAGGTCGCACCAGGCATAAAGGACGCGCGCCTGATCAGGAATTTCATGGAGCAGCTGCGTGAATAGTTCGGCGACGAATACACAATGGCCGGATGAACGGGGCCGCTTCGGCGACTATGGCGGGCGGTTTGTCGCCGAAACGCTCATGCCCCCAATCCTATCTCTGGAAGCGGCCTATAAAGAGGCCAAAGTTGATCCCGCCTTTATAGCGGAACTTGACGACTTTCTGACCCATTATGTTGGGCGTCCGTCCCCGCTCTATTTCGCCGAACGTCTGACGGAGCATGCAGCCAAAGAAAATGGGGGAGTGGCGAGAATTTACTTTAAACGCGACGAACTCAACCACACGGGCGCGCACAAGATCAATAATTGCATCGGTCAGCTCCTGCTCGCCAAACGCATGGGCAAAAAGCGGATCATCGCAGAAACGGGTGCAGGTCAGCACGGCGTTGCAACCGCGACCGTCACTGCGCGCCTCGGCATGGATTGCATCGTCTATATGGGCGCGACGGACATTGTGCGGCAAAAACCGAACGTGTTTCGGATGCGGCTTCTGGGCGCTGAAGTCCGCGCCGTTCATTCCGGCACGGCGACGCTCAAAGATGCAATGAACGAGGCCCTGCGGGACTGGGTCACGAATGTCGATGACACATTCTACTGCATCGGTACAGTCGCGGGGCCGCATCCCTATCCCGCCATGGTTCGTGATTTTCAGGCTGTGATCGGTCATGAGGCAAAGGCACAGATACTGGACCGCGAAGGCCGTTTGCCCGATGCGGTCGTGGCCTGCATCGGCGGCG
The DNA here is from genome assembly GCA_965205225.1 of Litorimonas sp. Classification (GTDB taxonomy): domain Bacteria; phylum Pseudomonadota; class Alphaproteobacteria; order Caulobacterales; family Maricaulaceae; genus Litorimonas. The sequence goes on along the minus strand of CBDBFZ010000003.1, from coordinate 1,104,712 downwards.
GGTCAAATGCGATGGGGCTATTTCACGCCTTCGTTCCCGACATATCAGTTCGCCTTATTGGCGTCGAAGCGGCAGGACGTGGTGTCAAAAGCGGCCTCCACGCTGCCTCGCTGACAGGCGGAAAACCCGGTATTCTACACGGCAATCGAACTTATCTTTTGCAGGACGAGAACGGTCAGATCGCCGATGCGCATTCGATCAGCGCCGGTCTGGATTATCCGGGTATTGGTCCGGAACATGCGTGGCTGCACGATACGGGACGCGCGGAATATGTCAGCGCAACCGATGATGAAGCGCTTGAGCATTTCCAGCTCTGCGCCAGACTGGAAGGCATTCTTCCGGCTTTGGAGCCTAGCCATGCCATTCCGCGCACCTTGGATCTTGCCAAGGAGCTCGGCCCTGGCGCCCTTATCATCATGAATATGTGCGGACGGGGTGACAAAGACGTGTTCACAATTGCGGACGCGCTGGGCGAGGATATTGCGGCAGGGACGGACGGATGAGCACCCGCATAGATACTGTTTTCGCCAAAGGTCGCGCTGCCTTTGTCGCCTACATAATGGGCGGCGATCCAGATGCGCAAGCCTCGCAGCGTGTTATGAACGCCCTCCCCGGCGCAGGGGTCGACATCATCGAACTTGGCTTCCCATTCACCGATCCCATGGCCGACGGCCCCGTGATTGAAGAGGCTGGTATTCGGTCTCGAAAAGCTGGAACGACACTATCCTACGTTCTCGAGATGGCCCGCAGTTTCCGGCACGATAATGACCGCACACCCATCATTTTGATGGGTTACGCCAATCCCATCTATCAAATGGGCTATGCGCAGTTCTCAGATCGCGCGGCGGAGGTCGGAATCGACGGCGCGATCATCGTTGACCTGCCGCCGGAAGAAGACGGTTCATTGCGCGCCGAAATGGATATGCGCGGCTTATCGCTGATCCGTTTGGCCACACCGACAACAGATGCTGAGCGGCTTCCCAAGGTCGTCTCTGGCAGTTCTGGTTTCGTCTATTATGTCAGTATGACCGGTGTCACTGGCGGCGCTTTAGCCAAAGGCGGATCCGTCGCCGATCAAGTTAATCGGGTTCGCAGCGCGGCCGATCTTCCGATTGTGGTCGGATTTGGCGTGAAAACAGCCAAACGCGCCGCGCAAATCGCCAAAGAGGCCGACGGCGTTGTGGTTGGAACCGCGATCGTCAAAGCGCTGCATGAAGATGGCGAAGAGGCAGCATTGAGCCTTGTTCGGGCTTTGGCTGAGGCGGCGCATAGCGCGCGCTGAACTGTCTATCACAAATTTGGGACGATCTTCGCTTTACCATGAGCTGTCAGCTTGGCAGAGGCAGCCCATGACACATCCTCTTTTTACGCCCTTTACGCTCGGCTCCCTAAAGCGCCCGACCAAAAACCTGGATTGTTTGTATTCCTTTGAGAGCTGATTTTGATTCATCGTGTTTGGGAGGATGGTTCATGTCAGCACCTTTGCCAGAAGCGCTTCGGGCACGGTTCCAGAAGTTGATCGAAGAAAGGTTAAGCGGACGCGCGGCAGCGTTGCGCCTAAAGCTTTCACCGGCCACCGGAGCGCGTTGGGGCCTTTCGATCCGACGAACCGGACGTGCAAGGGCCGCACGGCAAGGTCGCCCTCGTGGCAAGGGTAAGCTTGATACCCACAGGTCTTTTCTCGTCGAACTGCTGGCAGACGCGACCGGCGTTCAGGTACACCCTGATGCGATTGGCCGGTTCCTGCGCAAACCCGGTTTTACATACAAAAAACGTTGGTCGTCACCGAACGACGCCGCGCGCGGGTAAGGAAACAACGCGACGACTGGTTCGCTCATCGCTTGCCAGCAGTCTCGGCACAACCGGATCGGGTTGTTTTCATTGATGAGACTTCAGTTAAAACGAACCTGACCCGCCAGCGCGTGGCTGGTCGCAGCGAGGAGAGCGGCTCGTTATGGATGCCTTCGGGTCATGGGGAACACAGACCTTCATCGCCGGTTGACGTCAGATGCCCTGAGATGCCCTGAGATGCCCTGATCGCGCCGTGGGTCATCAAAGGCGCGATGGATGGCGGGCCTTGCGGCTTACATCGCACAGGTGCTGGTCCCTGAACTGCAAGACCGCTCTCTTCATGGTCTTCAGGCTGATGATGTCAGCTAGGAAGACGTGGCGGAGGATCTCCGGGCCACAAACTGTCTGCCCGAAATCAGTCAAGGAATTAAGTTTAAGGACAGCATCAAGCAAACTCAAAGCGCCGCCCGATAACAACCGTCACCAACTTTTGAGCATAACCCGATGAAATAAGGGTTATTTCTCAAACAGGTATGGCTTCAGGAACTGTACATAGTCTTTACAAAGCTCGCAAGCCCCTTTGACACGATCCACGCGGGGATTAGAAGCCGCGCGTTATGACGCATTATAAATCGGACCTGATGACCACGCTGACTGAGCGCGGATTTTTTTATCAGTGCACCAATGAAGACGGGTTGGACGACGTCGCCAAGACGGGCGTGACTGGCTATATTGGCTTTGATTGCACGGCGCCGTCACTCCATGTTGGGTCTCTCGTCCAGATTATGATGCTGCGCATTCTGCAGCACACGGGCGGTACGCCTATTGTTTTACTGGGTGGCGGTACAACGAAAATCGGCGACCCCTCGGACAAGGACAAGTCGCGCCCGATACTGACACCGGAACGCATTGCCGAGAACAAGGCCGGTATACACCGCGTTTTTGCGAAATTCCTGTCCTTCGAGGGCGAGAACGCTGCCATCATGGTCGATAATGACGATTGGCTCGGTAATCTGGGTTATCTCGATTTTTTGCGTGATGTCGGCAAGGAATTCACCATAAACCGCATGGTGACGATGGATACGGTTAAGCGGCGACTCGAAAACGAGCACCCCATGACCTTTCTGGAGTTCAACTACCCGCTGCTGCAGAGCTATGATTTTGTCGAGCTTAATCGCCGCTATGGCTGCCGCCTGCAATTGGGTGGCTCCGATCAGTGGGGTAATATCACAACCGGCGTCGACCTGACGCGGCGCATGGAAGGCGCTGAGGTCTTCGGCTTTACGACACCGCTGATCACCACCGCATCCGGTGGGAAGATGGGCAAGACCGCAGACGGCGCAGTCTGGCTTAACGGTGACCCAGAATTGGGTGAGGATTTTACCCAAAGCCTTTATGAATACTGGCAATTCTGGCGCAATTCTGATGATGCCGATATTGGCCGATTCATGCGGCTGTTCACCGATATGCCTTTGTCTGAAATCGCCCTTTTTGAGGCAATGGAAGGGGTAGACATTAATACAGCCAAGGTCAAACTCGCCGATGAAGCGACAGCTCTTCTACACGGCGGCAACGCTGCAAACAAGGCGAAACAGACGGCGCAGGAAACCTTTGCAGGCGGTGCCGCGGAAGGCCTACCGACCACAAACGTTACACTCGATATCCTTACTGGCATGGGCATCTTGAACGCCGCGGTTACAGCCGGTTTGGCAACCTCAAATGGCGAAGCGCGCCGTCACATCAAAGCAGGCGCGCTTAAACTCAATAACACTCCAGTCTCGTCGCATGACTATTCAATCACGGCAGACGATATTGCCGATTCCATCGTGAAGCTTTCAGTGGGCAAAAAGCGTCATGCGCTGCTACGGGGCGTGCAAGGCTAGTTTTCGGACGAATCTCTACCGGGCCGTACAGATTCGATCTCTTCCGTCACGGTCTTGGGAATATCATCGCGACTTTCGCGGAAAATCCCCGGATGAAACCCAGCGTCAGCGCTGAGAGTGGATTGATGGAAGTCTGCGCCCGGAATAGGGGCCGCGCAGAGCATAGGTTACGGCAAAGACGCCCTCACCGTCCTTACCTACGAAAATGTCTTCGATCAGCGGGATGTCGCCGAGAAGCGAGTTGACTGTGTAAGCCGGTACGAGCGTCCCGCTGAAATCCAGAGCTCGGTCATCGAGTTTAATGTCTCCCTCGCCCGCATACCGATTGCGGGGCCGCGCAAAGTCGCGTCTCGTACTGACAGGACGCGATCCTCAAACACAAAATCGAAGGCGAGCACCTCGAACCCAAGACCCTCACCGGACAAGGTATCGACAATTCCTATCAGTGCCGCGAGCGACAGAATCTGGGTAAGGAAAGGCGCATTCTGAACGGTAAAGTCCGTGGCCTGAACCTGTCCGATAATCGCGCCTCCAACGCCAGACTTAGGCAACCCAGCTGTGATCGTTAGAGCGCCGCCGTCGGTCGATTCCAGACCCATCACTTTCAACATGGCGTTTGATGCATCTGAAATCGATAAACGGGCCAGCCTGTTCGGCATATCCGATGTCTCGCCCAAGCTGATCGCAAACGGTCCGTCGGGCCGGGTTCCGCGAAGCGACAGGGTTTGCAGAATGTCGGTAGGTCAGAGCGCCGGACTCAAGGGTGTAGCCTGGAGACAGGATGATCTCGTCATAAGCGGCATCGACGAGCAGAGGCAGATTTGAAGCCTCGCGCCCAACCGATTTCAGGGCTTGCTGAATCCAGCTGGTAATATTCAGCTGCGAGCTGGTCGCATCTATCGCCAGTCGCTGCCTCTCATCATCGCGTGACAGAGTCAGTTCTCCATCAATCAAACCATCTATGGCAATGTGGTGCAACTTTGCCTGTTCAAGGGCCATATCGGGCCGAAACCTTGCCGTGCCGGACAGATGAAGGCCCGGCGCTTCCATCGACATCCGATCAATCGACACGCCCGCCGCAGACCGCATGACTGAGGCACTCGGTAACCCCAACTCGCCTGTCGATTTGGACCATATGTCTCCAAAGCCAAGCTCTGCATCGTCGAGACGCAAATCTACAACGACCTCGGCAATCTCAAACCTGCGTCTGAAGGCTTCGATATCCACATCAATAAAACCATCGAAAAACTCTCGAAACTCGAAGCCGAACCCGTCCAGCGCCTTCCTGTCCATGGGGCAACGTGTGGGTTTTCTATTCTGTCCGTAGCGCTCTTCCCACACCATATCCGCCCACCACGGCCCAAGATTGACAGGCCTAGACAGAAAAGGCCATCCTTGCCGCCTTCCACGGTTACATCCGCATCGCTCAGTTTGAACGCCCCAAGGTTGAATGGACCGCTCGCATCTGTAAAGCTGCCGTCAACAGAATATTCGATTCTGTTCTGATCAAAGAATTCCAGCAAGGGCCGTTTGATGCTCAATGTTACATCGGCCGTGCCTGAGAAGCCTTCTGGGTAGAGAAACGGGGGCTGGTTGAGCAGGCCAAGTAGAGATTGGGCGTCACCCCGGCCCTGCGTGGTAATCAGTATGTCGCCGCTCTTTGGCATCAGGCGCGGGATATCCACATCGCCCCCGACGATTTCGATGCCGTTGATCCGGCCGCGCTCAAGGACAAATCCGAAACGATTGCCATCAATCCGGCCCGAACCATACGCTTCGGTCAGGGGATCCATCGTCGAGATGTACCGAACCATGCCGTCCCGCACGCTAAAGTCCAGTTGCAGTCTGTCACTGATCAGGACTGGAGCAGAGAAGAATACCTCGTCTAGCGCCACATCGAATTGAACATCATGCAGTGAGCCGCCCAGAAAAGATCGGTCAATCCATCGCCGCACACCGTCTGCCGATTTAACAGGCCAAAGCGACAGTAAATTCTGGGCTGTCAGTGGATTGTCAGTTTTCCCCTTCAGCTTGACCAGTTTCAACCCGTCATCTCCGGACTCAATCCGCGCTTAGGTTGAGATCGAAAAGTCTGAAAAACTGGCTGCGAAACGATCGAGGCTCAGAGACCTTGCATCGAGATCCAGTTCTCCCAAGGCAGAAACAGAGCGCATCCGCAAAGGCGCTTCGAAAACCGGAGTCAGGTGCAGTCTGACATCTGAAAGATCAAGGTCAAATTTGGGCGATGTCCCAATGTCGTCATCATAGAGCCTGCCAATCTCACGGATAACGCCGCAGCCTGACAGTCTCAGCCGGTCAGCGTCCAGGACCAGAGACTCAACCTGTATAACCTCATCGCCCGGACTCAGCAAGGTCGCGAATACTGCGCTTTCAACAGGACGATTTTCTCCTGCCGCGCTCACATTACCCGATCCGACAGCCAGATCGAGATCAGTGGATTGAAGACCATCCCTAGGACTATAGATTGCCTGCAATTTCGCACTCAGAGGCACATCGATCATTTTTAGAACAGCCAGTCGTCCGCGCGGCGGCGCAAGCCGACTCGGTCTCAAAGCATCGGTTTCAAGATCGATCGAAACAGTCTGAAGACGGTCGTCGGACTTCAGCTCAAAGGATAGTGAACCCGCTTCATCGATAGACGCAACATGGGCTGCGATAGTTAGCTCGTCACGTCGCCGTCCCGTCGACCAGATAGCGAGTCGACGTTCAAAATGACGGCCAGTTCGTCCCGGTCATGGACGATATGCACCCGACTATTCCTGAGTGTCAGGGTTTGAAGCTCATTCAGCCAGTCCATCGAGGCCCGCTGTTTGACTCTGTTCGGGCCGCGATAGGCAGGACCAAATCCTCCAACCCTGTCCGGTGTTCCCAGTCCCGCTAACACGGCGCCATCCATCCCTTTGCGCCATGTGACTTCTCTGCCGATGATTTCAACATGCCACAGAGATGCCTCGCGGTCTAAAATGCTCGCTTTCGTGGTCGTTGCCCGCATGAGATCAAGCCGCTGAACAACCGCGTCGTCTCGATCAAACACGACAACATCGGTCGCTGTAAAAGATACCGTATCGTCGAACGGATGCCAGCGCAGCTCTATGTCGCCCAGTTCCGCGCGGATCCCATCGAAGCTTTGCGTGAACCAGAACTCGAAATGCGGACGGAAATGTGCTACGCACGTGGCATGATCCAGAGGGCGGATATGCCACACCGACCAGCGCCGTGCTGGTGTGCCAAAAGGTCGCTCGCAAAAAAGTGAACGACAATACCCAGCGCCAGAAGAACCGAGAGAAATTCACCGCCCAGTCTGTAAGCGCGATAGCTAACCCATGACGATGCTGCCAAACTCGCCTTATGTATTTCCATAGTCCAGTGCCGCGCGCTATCTGTGGCGGCACGTGTCTTCGGATTGTCGGGTGTCGGCATGTTCGCTATAAGCGTGAGCGCTAACGAAGCTACGCTTTCGCGTCCAGCGCCAGCCACTGCGCTGACGCTTAAATTTCAATTGGAAAGATAGATCATGACAAAACTTCAAGCCGGAGATACGGCACCTGATTTCACGCTTCCCGGAGACGGCGGTCAGGACGTTCGTCTGGCCGACTATCGTGGCCAGTTCGTGATCCTCTATTTCTACCCACGCGACGACACGCCGGGCTGCACCAAGGAGGCTATCGGTTTTACCGAATCAAAAGCGGAGTTGGACGGCCTGAATACTATTGTTATCGGCATGTCAAAAGACACGCCCGCGAAGCATGATAAGTTCATGACCAAGCATGAGCTCGACCTGCGTCTCGCCTCTGACGAAACCGGTCGTGTCCTAGAGGCATATGGCGTCTGGGTTGAAAAGAAGAATTACGGTAAAACCTATATGGGCATCGAACGCTCAACGTTTCTGATCGCACCTGACGGAAATATTCTTCACGTCTGGCGCAAGATTCGCGTCAAAGGTCATGTCGATGACGTTGTCGAAACGGTCCGCGACCATGCCGCCTGAGCAATGTCCCTTTCGATTCTGACTGAGGGCGATCCGGAACGGAAAGCTCATAAGGTGCAGTTGTTTCGGCAATCCGTGCCTGGCAGAGTAAATGTCGATTGGGCCTCACCTCCAGATTATCCGTCCCGCCCCGAACATCCAGAACTCGTCCCGGCGAAACAACTGGCCCGGCGTCGTCTTGGCTCACCCAAAGGCCGGGCGGCTCTCCTGCACGCAATCGCCGATATCGACCTAGCTGCGGACATGATCGCGTGATTCGCCGACTCACCTGAAGTCTCGAACTTACGTGATGTCTTCATCGCTGACTGGTCCTCTGTCTGTGACGATGAAGCCCGGCATTTCGTGATGATCTGTGACCGACTCGCCGAAATCGGATTTGCCTATGGCGATTTCCCGTCTCATGACGGGCTCTGGGATACAACCATAAATACACGTGGTGATATTGCTGCGCGGTTGGCGATCGCACCGCTTGTGCTAGAAGCGCGCGGACTCGACGTGACGCCGGGAATGATTGAAAAGCTCATTCAGGCAGGTAATCAGCAAAGCGCATCGGTTCTCGAAATCATTTGAAGAAGAGATCGGACATATCGCGATCGGTATGAGATGGCTTCGATATGTCGCAGACCAGCGTGGATTACAGCCGCATTCGCTTTTCAGGCGAATGGTACGAACTTTTTTCGGCAACAATCTCCACCCGCCGCCCTTCAATGAATCTGCACGTGCACAAGCAGGCTTCCCCTTATCATATCATAATGGTTTATCCATTTAAACTTGGATATTAACTATCTGGTAACCTCACTAAATGGTAAAAGCTCTTTACGGTTCGGGGGAGGCTATGGTGTAAGTGTGAAAGCTTCTGAGGCCGGATAGAGAATCATGGTGAGTGACGTTATCGGGGGTGTGCGTATGCGCATTCTTCAGACATTTCCCGAACGGCAGATCTATCTGCGGTCTGGCGGAGAGGTTACATATTACAACCTCACCTCTCGAATGCAGATCCTATTTGTAACAGCGATCTCGGTCATGGCGCTCTGGTGTGTCGCCTCTCTCGTCAATGTACTGTTCGGGTTTTCTCTGTTTGGCAACCCCGATGAGCGCATTGTCCAGCTGGAAGCCAATTACGAACGCCAAATCGCCGACAGCCGCGCCAAAGCCGAAAACGCCGAGCTTCTACTCACCAAACAACGCCAGAGCTTCGAGCGCATGGCCGCCAACATCGAAGCGAAACATAATACGCTTTCACAGATCGTTGGAACAGATGCTGTCCCGACTATCGACGCAGAGCCTGCCATCAAGTTTGCCAAAGCCGACATCATCATGGCACCGACTCAGCGCGACAGTGTCGCACGCGTTGCTCGCCGCAGCGACATTCCAAGTCACGAAATCTCGACTGGCCTACCGATCGATCGCTCCCTGTCTTCGCTCGACGATACGCAAAATGACATCCTCATCTCGGCTGAGTCGGACCTGCTTGAATCGATCGATTTCAACCGAGCTCTGATCAAGACGACTGACATGGATGTCGAAACGGTTCTGGAACAAGGCACACGTGGTCAGGGGGGACCCTTCATTCCCCTATCCGGACTGGATGTGCCGATAATTGATAGCACCTTCCAGCCGCGTATCGCAACTATTCAGGCCCGGCTTTATGAGGCTGAAGCCTTGGCAAAGGTGGTTGACGCCATGCCACTGGGCCACCCCGTGGAGAATGATACAGTCCTGACTTCACACTTCGGCGTCCGCAGTGACCCTTTCACAAAACGCCCGACCTTTCATGAAGGCCTCGACTTTATTGGTGGAACAATGGCACCAATCGTCGCCACCGCGGCAGGAACAGTTATCTATGCTGGTCAAAAGGGCGGATATGGCAGAGTGGTCGAGATCGATCATGGGCATGGATTCGTAACGCTTTACGCCCATCTGAAGAAAACCTTTGTCAAGCGCGGCCAGACGGTTGAAAAGGGTGACCGGGTTGGGGGAATGGGATCAACGGGTCGGAGTACAGCTACGCATCTCCATTATGAAATACACTTCCAGGGTCGAGCCTTCGATCCGGAGAAGTTCCTCAAGGCAGGACTTTATGTTCAGTAAATCTTCCTCAGGGCCATCTGCGTCTGCAGCGGACGCTGCTACTCAGAAGAAACCCGGCCTCTCGTCAGCATCAGCTGTCGCGCGCACCTCCTCAGTCCCGTCCCTGCTGAGCCAGGACCTAGTCATCACCGGTGATATCAAAACGGATGGGGAAGTTCAGATCGATGGTCAGCTTGACGGGAATCTGACAGCCGGCCGGATCCTGATCGGCGAACATGGTGCCGTTAATGGCAAAATCGTCGCAACCAACGTCATCGTTCGAGGCAAAGTGTCAGGCAAGATCGATGCGTCCAGCATTGAATTTTCGGAAACTGCAAATGTTCAGGCAGATCTGGTGCAGGACAAGCTGATGATTGCCAATGGTGCGTTTTTCGATGGTAAATGCGCTCGTAAATCAACAACACCGACACCGATCAAGGCCACGTCGATCTCAGCCTGAGTGATTCAAGAGTCTGAACTCGAAGCGCTCGCAATGATCGCTTCTTTCGTCGATTCTTCATCCCCAACGCGAGCAGACAATGCTGCAGCCATGAAAATATCAATCTTACCGTCCAGCACACCTTGCGTGTCTGATGTCTCAACCCCCGTGCGCAAATCCTTGACCATCTGATAAGGTTGCAGAACATAGGATCGGATCTGGTGTCCCCAGCCAATGTCCGACTTTTCATCAGCCTGCATCTGGGCCTCGGCCTCGCAGATTTGTAACTCCCGTTTATACAGGCGGGAGCGAAGCATGTCCCACGCCTGTGAGCGGTTCTTATGCTGGCTACGGTCGTTCTGACACTGCACAACAATGCCTGTCGGTTCATGCGTGATGCGCACAGCCGAATCGGTCTTATTGATGTGCTGTCCGCCTGCGCCAGAGGCACGGTAAGTATCAACTCGACAATCGCTTTCATTGATCTCTATTTTAATCTTATCATCGATCTCAGGATAGACCCATACACTGGCAAAGCTGGTATGACGGCGCGCGCTGGAATCATAAGGGCTGATACGCACCAAGCGATGCACGCCGGACTCGGTCTTCATCCATCCAAACGCGTTTATACCCTTGAATTTCAGCGTAGCCGACTTGATACCAGCTTCATCGCCATCGGAACTCTCGAGAATTTCCACTTTCATGCCGCGTGCATCAGCCCAGCGTGAATACATCCGCACCATCATCTCAGCCCAATCTTGAGCCTCCGTTCCGCCTGCGCCGGGGTGAATTTCAACGAAACAGTCATCGCCATCAGCCTCACCCGACAAAAGTGCTTCCAGTTCGGCCTCGGCCGCCTTGTCCTTGACCCGACCTAAGGCTTTGGCTACCTCGGCCAGCATCGATTTATCACCTTCCATTTCGGCAAGTTCGGCCAATTCAAAATTGTCCGCCAGATCGGTAATGATTGTATTGATGGCTTCGAAGGCGGATTCTAATTTAGACCGCTCCTGCATCAGTTTCTGCGCAGCTTGCGCATCATCCCAGAAACTTTGATCCTCGGTTAGGGCGTTAAGCTCAGCCAGGCGTCTTTCGCTGGTCTCCCAGTCAAAGGCGCCTCCTTAGCAGTTCGACTGACTGCTCGATATCGGATTTCAGCTGTTCAATATCAGCTCGCATTGGAAAGCCCTTATATAGTCTGTCTAGTAGAGACCATCATCGAAGTCGCGCACAGGTTCGGGTTCTTCTTCATCGCCTGGCTCATCAGCTAGGTCGAGGTCCGATGAGAGGTCACCTGCAGCTGGTGTGTCGGGACCGATCTGTGGAAAGGCCAGTTGACCAGTACCACGCTGGGGGTAGCCCGGTCCCTCGCCTAGGTCCGGCGGAATGCTACCATCCAGATCATCCCCGCTCCCAAAGAACCCGGAGCCGAACATATCATCATTGCCGGTACCGATACGAATAGTTCGGTCCAGCAACCCCACCTGGGGCTCTGTCCCTGGCTTGAACGCCTCCAGAATTACGTTCGGCGCTCCAATAAAACTGGGCTCCCCAGTATCTCGATTAACCGGCGAGAGGGTCAAGCCCTCCGGGATACGGAAAGGAACAGCAGGTTCGCCTTCCAGCACTTCGGTGAGGAAATCGAGGACGATCGGCACGCCGGAACTTGACCCCGTTTCGCGGGCCATCTGTTCTGGCGTATCCTTGCCGACATAGACACCCACAACCAGATCCGGCGTGAACGCCATGAACCAGTTATCCTTGGAATCGTTGGTCGTCCCGGTCTTCCCGCCAGCCGGACGTCCCAGAGCTCGTAGCCTTGCGCCCGTGCCATTCTCAACAGCACCGATCATCATATAGCTGACCTGATAGGCGGTAATGGGATCAATAATCTGTTCACGGATGTCAGGTAGTTCGGGCGGCGCCTGCCCCGTATATTCATCCTGCTGGCAATCTGCACAGACCACGTCTGAATTGACGAAGATGGTCTCGCCCTTCCCGTCTTGGACCCGGTCAAGAATGCTCGGTACGACGCGCTTTCCGCCATTGATCATCATTGAATAGGCTGCCGCCAAACGCAAAAGATTGGTTTCCCCCGCGCCAAGTGCCCAAGCAAGCTCAGGCTTGGGGTTGTCATAAATTCCGAACCGGAGGCTAATGTTCATGATCGGCTCCATGCCGATATCATTGGCTAAGCGGACGGTCATGACGTTCCGCGATTTTTCGATCCCCAAACGTAGCGTCGACATGCCATAATATCGACCCGCATCGTAGTTTTCAGGTTTGTAGAACCGTTCGCACTCATCGTTCCGGGCCGGACTGGACCGGTCTTCACTCGACTCTCTAAGTTCCAGAACACCATATTCGTTTTCAAAACAACGCGCATCACTGCGGCCAATCACGAAGGGCGCGTCGAGGACTTGCGACGCAGGTGTGAAGCCATTTTCAAGCGCTGCAGAGTAGACGAAAGGTTTGAAAGACGATCCAGGCTGGCGGTAGGCTTGTGTCACACGGTTAAACTGACTTTGGTCGAAACTATATCCCCCGATCAGCGCTTTTACGCGGCCTGTATGCGGATCCATCGCAATCAACGCTCCATTCACATTCGGAATCTGGCGCAGATTATAACCCGTTTCTTTCTCAAGATGCGATTCCACCAGGATAATGTCGCCGACAGACAAAACTTCCGCTATGGAGCTTGGCGCATTCCCGCGCATGCCATTGGGCCGGGACTTCCCTGCCCATTGAATATCTTCAAGGTCAAGCGTGCCCGTTTCAGTTTTCAGCTCTGGAGTATCCTCTTCACCCGCTGCCGTCTCGACATCGGGTTCGAAAATAAAACCAAGTCTGGCTGAGTTAGGCTCGCGCTCAATGACAACAGCCACTCTCCAATTGCCAATATCGACTGGCGCATCGAACGATGCGAGTTGTTCTGCCCAGTCTTGACTGTTTTCGATGGTCGCCAACGGTCCGCGCCATCCCATACGCCGATCCAGCATTTCGACCCCCCGGCGAAGAGCTCTGCGGCCCGCCAGCTGCATATCCGTATCCAGTGTCGTCCGGATGGAAAGCCCGCCCGAATAGAGTTCATCCGAGCCATACATGGCGAAAATTTGCTTACGGGCTTCTTCGACAAAATACTCCGCTGCAAGATATTCATCACCGGTCAGTCGATCCGTCCATTCAAGCGGGGCTTCATATGCTGCATCCGCTTCCTGCTGGGTTATATACTCATCTTCGACCATGCGATTGAGAACGTAACTTTGACGGGATTTCGCCAATGCATATTCAACCGGATCATCGAGTTCGTAATTGGCCGGCCCTTTCACAACGAGCGCTAGGTAAGCCATCTCACCTACGCTCAGATCATCCATTTCTTTGCCAAAATGATTGAGCGCCGCCGCGGCAACGCCGTAAGCCCCGCGCCCGAAATAATTGTCATTCAGATAGAGTTCGAGGATCTGCCCTTTAGAGAAAGCCTTCTCCATCCGTCTCGCGATCGCGATTTCGCGAATCTTGCGCTTCATCGAATAGTCGTCACCAACGAGGAAGTTCTTCGCGACCTGCTGTGTAATGGTCGACGTGCCGCCGACACGATCGCCGCGCAATTTCTTCCCGGGTACGGATAGAACCGCCCGGCTCAGGCCAATCGGATCCCATCCATTATGTGTGTAAAATCGTTTGTCCTCAGAACTGACAAAGGCCTGTTGCAGCTTGATCGGTACACTTTCGATCGGAACAAAAACACGAGCTTCCGTCCGGAACTCACTGATAAGTTTACCATCTCCGGCGTGAACTCGGCTCATGACGGGCGGCTGATACTCGGACAGTGTCTTGACACTTGGCAGATCCTTAGTCGCCCGGATAAGCCAGATCGACACGATGATCGCCATGATCACAGCAAGCACAGATCCGATGATCAGAACCCACTTGGTGATCGTCCAATAGAGCGCGCGGCGCGAGCTCTTAGGGGCATCCTCCGTCAGCCCGGGGTTATCCTGGATCAGCTCAGTCACAATAAATGGGTCTAACAAGAAATAAGGCGAGGTCGAGATCTAGCTGTGCTGATTCTGCACACAATTCGAACCATCCTTGCGGGCGAACGGTTCCTAACCCTGATGGCCAGGACCGGAAAAATAGTCATCAATCGAGAGGCGCACAGCTTTCATCAGTTTCGTCCGGTGGGATTTCGTCTTCAGCAATCGCTCATCCTTAGCGTTGGACAGGAAGCCAAGCTCGAACAGGACAGCCGGAACATCCGGCGCAAGCAGAACATAATATCCGGCACGGCGATGGGAATTGCCGACCAGTGCGGTTTTCCCCGTCAGATTCGACAATAGAATGTTCGCAAAAGCTTCTGACTGGGTTTCCGTGCTGCGCTGCGCCAGATCGACCAGAATATCGCCGACTGGATCACTTTGCTCTGCCAGATCAACGTCCATGATCCAGTTCTGATTATCGACGATACGTTTGCTGCGGTTTCGGGATCGATCCGCTAGTGTATAGACAGATGCCCCTCGTGTTGACTTTCCGGATGTCGAATCCGCGTGTATCGAGATGAACAGATCAGCGTGTTTTTCGCGAGCAATACGCAGACGATCATCATGCTCCACAAATATGTCGTTATCGCGGGTCAGTACGACTCTGTAGCGCCGGGTGGCCTCCAGAAGCGCCTTCAGTTCTTTCGCAGCGGCCGTCGTAACGGTTTTTTCCAATAAGCCTTGGCCGATGGCGCCAGGATCACGTCCGCCGTGACCGGGGTCGATAACTATCAATGGCAACATCGCCACAACCTTTGGCGACGGCTTCAACCGCGGATAAGGAACTGAACCCTCAAAATAGCGCGGTCCTGACGCAAGCGCTGACGTTGCGAGCAATGCGATAAGAAACGCGGCGATGAAGGCCCGGATCGACATGTGGCGGAGTCTTTCGTAACAGGGTGAAGAAATTCTTAGAGCGCGCTGCTATTCTCCTTAAAAGTGTTCATCTCATGACCTGCTGACAAATACTTTGCACAACAGCGCGAATTAAGGCAGGGACGGCCAAATCCGGGATCCGGCGTTGGGAACAAGGCGATGATCGCCGGGAAACCTATCTGAGAGATTTTATGCGCAGTGCGAGGCTGACAGTCCTGTCGAAACAAGACACCGCCATTCTGCCCTCGCGCGCCAGACTCATAACCCCTACAACTGGTTCCTCCCTGCCAGGACGCCCCACGATATATCGTGATGTCGCGCCGCAGAGTCATGTGAGAACCGCAGGAGAATTTCATGACAAAACGTATGTTGATCGACGCCGCCCACCCGGAAGAAACCCGAGTGGTGATCGTCGATGGAAGCCGCGTCGACGAGCTTGATTTCGAATCGCGCCACAAGCGCCAGATTCGCGGCAATGTCTATCTTGCCAAAGTGACCCGAGTAGAACCATCGCTTCAGGCTACCTTCCTTGATTATGGCGGCAACAAACACGGATTCCTCGCCTTTTCAGAGATCCACCCTGATTACTATCAGATTCCCTATGAGGATAAGCTCGCCCTGCAACAGCAAGACGAGGAGGCGCTCTCCAAGGATTATGATGATGTCGAGGAAGACAAAAACCTCGACCCTGACGAAGATGACGCCTCTGACGAGAATGATGCAGAGGTCGCCGATGAGCAAGTAAAAGTTGCCAGCCAGCGCCGCAAACAGATGCGCCGCCGACGCTATAAGATTCAGGAAGTCATCAAACGCGGCCAGATCCTTCTGGTCCAGACCGTGAAGGAAGAACGCGGCAATAAAGGCGCGGCCATGACGACTTATCTGTCGCTTGCCGGTCGTTATTGCGTGCTGATGCCCAATACACCCCGCGGCGGTGGCATTTCCCGGAAAATCCCCATTGGCACTGACCGTAAGCGTCTGAAGATCATTATGGACGAACTGTCTGTACCACAGGGTATGGGCGTGATCGTCCGTACAGCCGGAGCTAAGCGGACCAAGGCCGAGATTAGCCGCGACTATGGTTATCTGTCGCGCCTCTGGGATGAAATCCGCGATACGACCCTCAAATCTGTTGCGCCAAACCTGATCCATGAGGAAGGCAATCTCGTGAAGCGGTCAATCCGGGATCTCTACAACAAAGATATCGAGGAAGTCCTCGTTCAGGGCGAAGACGCCTACAAGAACGCGAAAAGCTTCATCAAGATGCTCATGCCGAGTCACGCCAAATTCGTGAAACGCTATGATGATGCGATTCCCCTCTTCCTACGCTTTGACGTCGAAAGTCAGATCGAAAACAGTCTTGATGCAACTGTGCAGCTGAAATCCGGCGGCTACCTTGTCATTCATCCCACCGAAGCGCTTGTATCCGTTGATGTGAATTCGGGCCGATCGACCAAGGAACGTGATGTCGAACGCACTGCCCTGAAGACCAATCTGGAAGCCGCCGAAGAACTTGCGCGCCAGATGCGTTTGCGTGACCTTGCGGGTCTGATTGTCGTCGATTTCATCGATATGGACGAGAACAAGAACAACCGCTCGGTCGAAAACAAAATGAAGACGATGCTATCGCGAGACCGCGCTCGCATCCAGACATCTCGCATCAGCCAGTTTGGTCTGATGGAAATCTCCCGTCAGCGACGCCGCCGGTCTCTGCTGGAAGGCTCCACAGCAACCTGTTCACATTGTGATGGTGTGGGCCGCAAGCGGACGGTCGAAAGCGCTGCTCTTGCCGCAATCCGCGCCGTAGAAGAGTTCACCATCCGAGGTAAGGCGAAGGAAATTCGCCTGATGTGCCCGCCGGATGTGGCGCTCTATCTGCTCAATGAAAAGCGCGACCTTCTAACCAAAGTTGATGAGAACGCCGATGTCTTTACTGTCGTCAAGCATGACGACAGTTTGATCCGCCCAGCCTTCACCATCGAAGTTACCGAAAAACGCAGCGATAACCGCAAGGATCCACTGACCGAGATAAAAAAAGAACTGCGCGAAGAAACCAAACGGTCCGAAAGCACACACGCCAAGGCCAAATCACACGATGATTCGGACGATACTGAGGATGAGGACGAAAACACTGAATCTGAAACAACCGAGTCGTGGCATGAGAGTGGCGAGACCAAATCTCGCCGTCGCCGAGGTCGCCGAGGCGGTCGAAACCGTAAGAAACAATCCCAGAACACTGAATCAGAAGAAAAATTGGAGAACGAAGAGGAGTCCAAATCAGAGTCCGAAGAGAGGCCTAAATCGCGCCACCACAAAGCTCCGTCCTGCACCAATGATGCGGATGGATCGACCCCGTCCAGTGAACAGACCGCCGCGAAATCTGATAAGGATGAAGGCAAAGCGAAATCAGCGCCGCGGAAACGTGGAAGCTCGGCTCGCCGCAAAGCCCCCGCAAAAACTGCACCTAAGACTGATGACACAGTTGTCGAGGCTGCCTCTAAACCGACGCCTCGCAAACGGGCCGCCCCGGAAGCGACTTCCGAGGCAGCTCCAAAACAATCAACTCCAAAGAAAGCAGCCCCCAAGAAAACTGCCCCTAAAGCCGTTGAAGCAGACACGTCGGCGGCTCCAAAGCCCAAACCCAGGGTTCGCAAAGCGCCCGCAAAGGCAAAATCCATCGAGCCTCCCGCCCCTCTACCTGCCGCAGCATCGAAGGCACTGGGTGATGACGCGTCCGATGCACGCCGCCGCAAGGCGCCACCCCGGCGTCAACGCGGCTTGATCGACCGGCTGATAGGTAAGGAATAAACAGCCAAGTCGGGGGCTGAAGAGCAGGTAAACACACTGAAATGTGACGCCTGCGTAACTTGACCCATTAGGGGGCGCGGTGAACAAGATGACTATGACTGCGCCCCGTATTCTTGCCACGATATTGGCTCGCCTGTTCGGCGGGTTTGCAATTGCGACCTTGCTGGTCGCACAGATCCAGGCACAAGGCTTGCTGCGCGATACAGAGATCGAAGAGACGCTTCGCGGATTCTCCGATCCATTACTGCGCGCTGGTGGCCTGAGCCTGCGGTCAGTGGATATTTATCTCGTCAATGATCCAGAACTGAACGCCTTCGTCACGCGCGGTCAGAACATTTTTTTACACAGTGGGCTGATCCTGCGGGCTGAAACGCCCAATGAATTGAAAGGTGTGATAGCGCATGAGGCCGGGCACATCGTCGGCGGACATATTGTGCGCTCAGACTATGGCAACCGATCCGCCTATGGCGCCATGTTGCTGGCCGCCGGGGTCGGACTGGCTGCCATTCTTGCCGGTGAAGGCGCGGCAGGCGCGGCGATTCTGGGCGGCGCGCAACAGTTCGGAGCCGTCGAAGCCCTCGCCTATTCCCGCGTCAATGAGTCGGCCGCTGATCAGTATGCGGTGCAATTTCTCGAAACAACAGGTCAGTCTGGTAAAGGCTTAATCGACTTTTTCGATAATTTTCGCGTTCAGGAAGTTCTGTCCTATAGCCGCCGCTACGAGTATTTCCGATCTCACCCGCTCTCGGCCAACCGAATCGACAAACTGCGCGAACGTGTGACTGAAAGCCCTTATTCAGAGGTTCTGGATTCCGAAGAGGATCTGCTGCGCCACGAAATAATGAAAGCTAAGCTTCGCGGCTTTCTAGATGCGCCGCAAATGGTTTTCAATCGCTATCCGCTCAGTGAAAAGAGTGTGCCTGCTCGATATGCGCGCTCGGTCGCCTTTTTCCGGGCTGCGGACATGCATAATGCGGTGAAGGAAATTGACACTCTGATCGAGGATCAACCGGACAATCCCTATTTCCATGAGTTGAAAGCACAGATCCTGTATGAATCCGGCCAACGCTCTGCCGCCCTGCCTTCGGCTAAACGCGCTCTGGAGCTCAAGCCGGATGCGATGCTTCTCAAAGTCGCTCTGGCTCAGTCCCTGCTTGAAACAGAGCAGGATGATGAGATCGAGCGGGCCATCTCACTTCTGAAATCCGCTCTGACTCAGGAACCCCGCTATTCCCATGGTTGGTATCTTCTATCCCTCGCTTATGGTCAGCAAAATCAGGATGCATTGGCGAAATATGCGTCCGCAGAACGATTCTATACCTTAGGCGACCTGGACTCTGCCCACTCCTTTGCCGGACGTGCGCAGCAGGACCTGCCGCGGGATATTCCTCAATGGCGCCGTGCTTCCGACATTATCGTCGTTGCTGAAGCACAACTGGACAAGAAGCGCCGAAATCAGCGGCGCGGCAAGCCGTTCACGGTGATGACCTCATCAAATCGATCATCACAATCGCGTCAGAGCACCAAATCGACAGTCTGGCCGAGATAGATATTTTAACCCTGTTGGCCTAATGACCTGCCACCAGTTGAACATTCGGAAATTCCCATGAAACACCTTATTCGTACCCTGGCGGTCATCTCCATAGTTGGACTTGCGGCATGCGCTCAAGCTGGGCCTGGCGAAATGTCCAAAGCGGATATCGAAGAGATCATCCGGAACTACTTGCTGGAGAATCCCGAAATCCTTCGCGAGGCTATGATCGCCCTCGACCGCAAGGAATCTCTGGCCGAAATTCAGGACAGTCAGGATGCGATTGCCGATCTATCCGACCAGATTTTCAAGGACCCACGCGATTATTCGATCGGTCCGAAAAATGCCAAGGTACAATTGGTTGAATTCTTCGACTATAATTGCGGTTTTTGTAAGCGCTCGACCGACTGGATCGAGACAACAATGGGCAAATATCCCGATGATACCCGCATCGTGTTCAAGGAGCTTCCTGTCCTTACCGGACGTGACGGAACCTCTCACATGGCAGCCCGCGCTGCACTGGCAGCGGCACGTCAGGGCAAATATCGTAATATGCATTTCGCACTCATGGATGAGCGATCCATAACCGAAGCGCGCGTCATGCAGATCGCGAAGAATAACGATCTCGATATAGAACAGCTTGAGCGTGATATGGCTGACCCTGCCATTGATCGCCAGATTCAGGATAACCTCGCGCTCGGAAACAAGATCCCAGCGCTAACTGGAACTCCGTTCTTCATTCTCAACGATCAATTTGTGTCCGGCGCGGATCTGACAACGCTTGAAACACTGCTGGACACTGCCCTCGAAGGCTAGTTGGGTCAGTCGAATTCGAGGCCTGTTCTGAGTGTCTGGATTCGGGTGAGTTGATTTTGACTGGTCATGTAGAGCATTCGTCCATCATCATCGCCAAAGGCCACATTCGCGACGAGTTTACCCATCCGGATGAGACCCAGAATTTCAGCGTCTGGTGACAGGATAAGCACACCGCCAAGTCCGGCCGGGATTGCCGAACCCTTCTTCGGCCAGCCTCTCCGTGAAATCGAGAAACAGACAGCTCTCACCCACAGATCCGTCAGTAGAGACTGGGTAGGTCATGTATTTGGCATCGGCCGCATCATCAAATCTCCAGATCGCGTTACCGGACACATCTGTGAACAATAGATAGCCGTCCTCAATCCAGACTGGCCCTCTGACCATTCAAAGTCACGGCCCAAACCTTCAAGCATCGCATCCGCGGGCAGAATACCGGGCTTGATCGCGTTTACAGATCCGATCACAGGGTAAGCCTTTGGTGGTGGCCGCCGCACAAGCGCCGAATAACAGACAGGGTAAAAGACGGCTCATAATCATTATCCTAAAACCATGGCCGCCACACCGTAGAGCGCCACAAAATGTGCCCGAATCAATCTGACCGGGACGTCCGTAATAAACCAGGACCCGTGACCACGATCGCGAAACCGGCTTTCAAAATCCGATTCTTCGATAAACGGCGCAATATGGCGCGACACACCACCGCCGAGAACAACCCCGCCAGCTGCACCTAATGTGACGCAGGCATTGCCAGCAAACGTCCCGAGCATCTCGCAAAAACTTTTCACGCAAAGACGCGCAACCGATTTCGGATTAGCCTGCCCGGCGGCGACAATTTCGTCTTCCTTCGTACAAATCGGGGCCACGTCATGAATCGCACAAAGCGCGGTATAGAGCCGGAACAAACCCACCCCCGAGATCAGCGATTCCGCTGACACAAACGGAATACGCCCGGTCCAATAACGTAAGACCTCGATCTCCATCTCGGATTGAGGCGAGAATGCTGTGTGCCCCCCTTCTGTCGGAACAATGCGGAGAGGCCGTCCGGGCAAGATACAGGACAGGCCAAGACCCGTCCCAGGCCCCATGACGGCAACAGGTTTCGCATAGTTGACCTTACCTGGGATCAGCGTCTGGAACCCATCATCCGGGATGACAGTCGCGCCGTTGGCCATGGCGACAAAATCATTGAGAACGACAGCTTCGGTAAACCCGAACGTGTTCATCAGATTTTCTTCCGACACAATCCAGTTAACATTGGTCATGCGGATTTCATCGTCAAATTTGGGGCCGGCAAAAGCAAACGCCGCCCGGTTTGGCTTTGCCCCAATACCGTTCAGATAGGCAGTCACCGCATCGTTGAAACTGCTGAAATCACGAACGGCAAACCGATTTGAATGGTGTAGTTCGATCGTGCCTTGGAGGGTGCGTTCAGCCAGCGCAAAACGCGCATTGGTCCCACCAACATCTCCGACGAGTGTTTGATCCACTGAGGTTCCCCTAACTCTTTTTATTCGTCTGGATGGTAACAGTTGGACGACCGTCAGGTCTCTGCCATCCTATCCATATCCCCTAACGTCGACGCCCCGCTTTCGGCATCAGACACCACTGAACGCTGCGGCGCAAACATATCCATACCCAGATTCGAAAGATTCGTCCGAATGGGTGCTTCGACCGCTTTTCTTTGCGACAAATCCACATCGACGACCGACACGGACCCATTCGCCGGGTCAAGTCGAACAATATCGCCCGTCTCGATCCGCGATAGCGGCCCGCCCAGCAACGCTTCTGGATGCATGTGAATGGCGGCAGGCACTTTACCCGATGCCCCGGACATGCGCCCATCCGTTACAATGGCGACGCGAAACCCTTTGTCCTGCTGCAAGCCGAGAATCGGTGTGAGTTTGTGAAGCTCCGGCATGCCGTTCGCGCGTGGCCCCTGAAACCGCAACACAGCGACAAAATCACGTTCAAGCTCACCTGCTTTATGCATCGCCATCAAATCATTCTGGTCATCAATCACGATAGCGGGCGCTTCGACCAGCCAGTTGTCGCGCTTGACCGCTGACACTTTCATCACGCCTCGACCGAGATTACCGGCCATCAGCGCCAGTCCACCATCAGGTCTGAAGGGTTTGGTAACCATCGTCAGCACGTCATGATCAAGACTTTCAGTCGGCCCTGGTCTGAAAATGACCGTGTCCGCTTCTGCATGCGCATTCCGGATCGGCTCACGTGTATATTCGATCAGACCCTCGCCGCCCGCGACTGTAGTTACGTCCGTGTGCAACAGTTCTGCACCAATCAACTCCCCGATCAAATAGGCCATGCCGCCAGCGGCATGAAAATGATTCACGTCAGCGACACCGTTCGGATAGATACGGCTGATCAGCGGCACGATATGAGAAATATCGGCATAGTCACCCCAGTTGATCAGGATACCAGCGCTACGCGCGATCGATGAAAGGTGGATAGTCAAATTAGTCGACCCACCCGTTGCCATCAGTCCGACAAGGCCGTTCACGATCGCCTTTTCGTCAATTACATTACAGGCGGGGGTAAATTCGTCGCCCATATTGGTAATCTGGACAGCGCGCCGCGTCGTCTGCGCCGTCATCGCATCGCGGAGTGGTGTGTTAGGATGAATGAAAGAGCTACCTGGCAGTTGCAGCCCCATAATTTCCATGAGCATCTGGTTCGTGTTGGCCGTGCCGTAGAAGGTACAGGTTCCAGGCGCGTGATAGCTGGCCGCTTCCGCCGCCAGAAGAACGTCGCGGCCCACCTCACCTGCTGCAAATTGCTGGCGGACCCTGGCCTTTTCAGGGTTGGTGATCCCGGAAGGCATCGGTCCGGCCGGAGCAAAAATATGCGGCAAATACCCATAACGGAGCGCAGCAATCAACAATCCGGGAACGATCTTGTCACACACGCCGAGGTGGATGGCGGCATCGAAACAGTCATGGCTCAGCGCAATCGCAGTCGAGCGCGCAATGACATCGCGCGAGAAGAGCGAGAGCTCCATCCCGTCCTGACCCTGCGTGACCCCGTCGCACATGGCTGGAACACCTCCTGCCACCTGAGCTATCGCGCCGTTACGCTGGGCGGCATGTTTGACGATGTCAGGAAAGCGTTTGAACGGTTGATGAGCCGACAACATGTCATTATAGGCCGTGACGATGCCGATGTTCGGCCAGCGTGCGCCTAGCAACTCGGTTTTCTCCAGAACGGGACATGCGGCCGTTGCATGCGCAATATTCCCTTCAGAAAGCCGTTTGCGGCGCGGACCAGAGCGCATGTTGGCGCGGCAATCATCTATATAGCCTGCACGCGTTGCGGCGGATCGTTCAATGATCCGGTCCGTCACGGCTTGCAGGTCGGCTTTCACGCTCATGTCAGGTGTCCAGGCCAAAGAGAGTCCATTGGTCGCTCAGCGATTGCAGCGCTTTCACGGGCGCGTCCAGTACATCGCGGCCCATAGCCTCATTGAAAATAGCGAGCTTTTCTGCACTCGGCAAAATCAACACAACATGTTTTGAAGCGGCAATGGCCGCGTAGGTCAGCGTGATCCGGTCTGTGTGATCTCCGGCGACATCGCAGCCCGTAGCATCAATCGCCGTAAGGACAGCACCGGAACTGGGATCCAGTGCGGCTTCCAGCCCGCCGCTACGCGGAAACCAAGAGGCTGTATGCCCATCCCTACCCATACCAAGGACGCAAAGATCGAAAGGCTGGGCAATTAAAGCCAAAGCCTGTTCCGCCGCCTCAATCCCCTGCACAGCCGAGGCATGGCCATTGAATAAAGGTACGAAATGAGCGCGCTCTGCAGCTGTGCCCGCAAAACACCCGCGAATGAAATCCGCATTCGACCCCGGCGCGTCAGCTGGCACCCAACGCTCATCAACCAAGCTAAGGCCAATGCCGTTCCACGCCAGCGGTGCCTGCGCCAACCGTTCGTAAACGGGTTTGGGGCTCGATCCGCCCGACAGCATGGCGCTAGCGCGGCCCTGTCGATCTAGCGCGTCGCTTAAAATCGCTGTGAGATGATCTGCCGCGGCTGTAATCAGTGACGCCTTGTGCTCGAACAATCTGAGATCGATCGTGCCCATCAGGCGCTCGACCATTTATCGCCAAGCTGTTCCAGCATGAAATTCGCTGCATCCGGACCATCCGATCCCGCCGGGTAGAGACTGATCCGCTGATCGACTTCGTCCCAGGCATCAATAATTCCATCGACCCACCGCCAGGCGGCTTCGACTTCGTCGCGGCGCATGAACAAAGACAGATTGCCTCTGACAACATCTAGAAGGAGACGTTCATAGGCATCTGGATAACGGACGGTGAAATTGTCAGCGTAAGAGAGGTTCAACGGCAAAGTCTTCAAGCGCAAGCCACCGGCTCCGGGCTCCTTGATTTCCATCCAGAGCGTAACAGCCTCGTCGGGCTGTAACCGAATAACCAGCTTGTTGGGATCAACCTTGGTCGAGTCCCCGAAAATGGAATGCGGCACGGGCCGGAACTGAATAACGATCTCAGAACGCCGTTTGGCCATCCGTTTGCCGGACAGAATATAGATGGGCACACCGGACCAGCGCCAGTTCTGGATTTCAGTGTGAATCGCAACGAAACTTTCCGTCTTGGATGCGTCGACATCGACATCGGAAAGATAGTCCTGCACTGTTTCGCCATCGACTTGACCGCGAATATATTGCGCGCGAACAGTCGTTTCCTTCACATCATCGACCGTGACCGGCTTGAGCGCTTGCAACACTTTGATTTTCTCGGTTCGAAGATCATCGGCATCAATTGAGGCTGGGGGCTCCATGGTGGTTAAGCAGAGTAATTGAAGCAAATGGTTCTGCACCATGTCGCGCAGCGCACCGGAACTGTCATAATAACCGCCACGTCCCTCGACACCGATGCTCTCAGCAACCGTAATTTCGATATGCTCAATCGCCCGGCTGTTCCATAATGGCTCCAGCAGAATGTTCCCGAAACGCAGCACCATGAGGTTCTGGACGGTTTCCTTGCCTAGATAATGGTCGATCCGGTAGATCCTGTTCTCGTCAAACACGCGCCCGACGCCTTCATTGATCTCATCTGCTGAGGCGAAGTCCTTACCGAGCGGTTTTTCCAGAACAACGCGGCTTTCAGAATGGGCCAGATCTGCTTGATCAAGCCCTTTCGCGATCTGAACAAACAGGCGCGGCGGCATAGCGAGATAGAAAATACGGATCAATTTTGCCTTGCCATCAAGGCGCGATTCGAGAGCCGACCAGCTGGCTTTCTTCGACGTCACATCAATCGAGACATAATCCAGCATTTTCGCAAAGTCTGAGAAGCAGTCTTTATCGAGGTCAGGATCATCTTCGAATTCGTGGTAGCTGTCTTCAACCAGTTTGATGAAATCGTCCCGGCTCAGATCCGAACGCGAGACACCGATAATCCGTGAATCTTTTGGAATCTGACCGTCGCAATAACGGTGGTACAGGGATGGCAGAAGTTTGCGTCGGACCAGATCGCCTGTGGCACCAAACACAACAAGTTCAAACGGTTTGACAGGAACGAATGCAGACCGGCCCGCCTCTTCTGCGTCCCCGACATTTGCATCCATTTCCGGATCGCGATCAGCCAAAAAACTTCCCCATGAAGTAGGTGCGTGACAGGTAAGAGTCACATGCGCTGAACAAATCATATGATTAACACTGACAGCGCTGTCAATAATCACTCATCCCCGGAAAACTTACCCTGATGTGGGGCCGTCCAAGGTCGAGTCCCGAATCACAAGTTCAAAATCGAGCGTGCAGATTTTCGGCTCGTCCAAATTATCTCGCTTGATTAGAATATTTGCTGCCTTGAAGCCCATTCGGTGAATAGGCTGTGCAATCGTTGTCAGTTGGGGCCAGATGACCTGGGCGATCGGTGTATCATCGAAACCGGAGACAGAAAGTTCCTCTGGTACAGAAATACTCAACCTCCCAGCAACGCTGATCACACCTGCCGCCATATCGTCATTGGAAGCAAAAATCGCTGTTGGCCGATGGGTTGGATCATTCAGCAACTTCTCTGCCGCTTCAACGCCAGAACGAAACGAAAAATCGCCCGCGATAACCCTGTCTTCGTTGAGCGGAATACCGGCCTGTTTCAAGGCCTTCTCGAACCCATTGCGCCGTAATGCCATTGCGCCATGATCCGGATGACCTAGAATGAAGCCGATATCACGATGACCCTGTTCAATCAGATAGGACGTCATCTGAAACGCGGCTTCGACATCGTCCATCCGAACCGCATACACCTCTTCCAACTTGTTCGGAGCCACAGCGACGTGGCGCATATTCAAACGGCGCAAGGATTCTCTCAGCACAAGCGAGTCTGAAAGCGGCGGTGTCAGAATAACTCCATCAACACCCAATCTGCGCAACAGTGTTTCGGCATCAAGACTATTGGCCTGCTCATACGGCATGGGCTCAAGCAAAAGATGATACCCATTCTGTCGGCACGCCTCGATTGCACCGCGCTGGATGTTCGTAATGTAGCTCGCGCTCGCATTGTCGTAGAGCAGCGCGATCAGGTAGGATTTCGAGCTGGCAAGCCCGCGCGCTGCCAAATTGGGTCGGTATTGCAGAGTCGCGGCGACCTCCATGACCCGGTCGCGCGTTGCCGTAGCGACATTCGGCTCATTATTCAGAACCCGAGACACCGTCTTCATTGAGACGCCTGCCTGTTTGGCCACATCGGTGATGATCGCTTTCATGGCTGTTATTGTTACCTGATCCTTTAGCCTTGATCGCGTTCCGAGACTCGAAGCCGCGCTAATCATTTTAAAGACCTTACTGCGGCGGCGTTGACAGCAGTGTCAAGCGATCCTAGCTCCGGTCGCGAATTCGGGCATTTCAATGCCCCTTCCTGATTGAGGATAGATTGTGGACATGATGCGACTGCGACGGTGTCAGGTTGTACCTGTCGTTGACCTAGATACCCCAGATGACGTTATTCCGCTCGCCGATGCGCTGCTCGACGGAGGCATCGATGTCATTGAACTGACGCTCCGTACGCCCAACGCAGTGGATGTCATTCAGGCCCTCAAGGACGCCAATCACGACATCATGCTGGGTGTCGGCACGGTGATCAGCACGGAACAAGTCGAACAATGTGCCAAGATCGGTGTTGATTTCATTATCACGCCTGGCACAACCCCGCGCTTGCTGGATGCGATTGAGGCGAACAGCCTGCCTTGCGTTCCGGGCATTAGCACAGTTGGTGAGGCCGTCGCCATGATTGAGCATGACTTCGAAACCGTGAAATTTTTCCCGGCTGAAACCGCTGGCGGGGTTTCCATTCTGAAAGCGATTGGCGGTCCACTGCCGCAACTCTCCTTCATGCCAACGGGCGGGATTGGTCGCGATGACGTCCGCCGCTATCTGGATCTCTCCAATGTTGTCTGCGTAGGGGGATCCTGGGTGATTGACAAAACCTCACTCGCAAATCGGGATTGGGCCGCGATTGCGTGCAATGCCAAGGTCGCGACCAGTCTTTAGCTACTCTGCAGCGCGCCTGTCACTCACCTTGCAATCGCCGTAATGCCCGCCTAGGCGCGGCGGCATGAGCCTGCCGCCCCATTCAACCCGCCCGACCTTGCGCATCGACCTTGCGCAGATCAAGGCAAATTACGAAGCCTTCATAGACCTGACTCCGCGCGCCAAGGTCGCTGCGGCCGTCAAGGCCGATGCTTATGGATTGGGCGCCGAAGCTGTTGGCCGCGCGCTTTACGGTGCTGGCTGTCGTATCTACTTCGTTGCCACAGCTGGCGAAGGTAAAATCCTTCGAGATGCGATCGGTCCGAACGCCGCTATCTATGTGCTGAATGGCCCAGCTCCGCGCGATAAAGCGGCGCTGCTGGGCGCAAAGTTGAAACCCGTGATCAACTCCATCGGCCAAGCTCGATATTGGGCCGATGTTGCACGTGAAACGAATAATCCACCCTATACGGCGATCCATATCGAGAGCGGCATGAACCGGCTTGGCATGCCCGCTGCGGAAGTGGCGATGCTGGCCAGTGACCATGCGCTCTGGAGGGCCCTTAATCCTGAGTGGATTATGAGCCATCTAGCCTGTGCGTCGATGGCAGACCATCCGCTGAATGCGGAACAATTAAAAAATTTCAAAGCACTAGCAGCAACACTTCCGCCCACGCCGCTCAGTCTTGCGAGTACGGCAGGTATTTATCTTGGCAAGGATTATCACTTCCAGATGGTTCGTCCGGGTATTGGGCTATACGGGGGTATGGCGACCCAGAAACCTGCTCAGGAAATCAGCAAACCCGTCGTTAAACTCCTCGCTCCGATCCTGCAGCTGCATGAAGTCAAGGCGGGTGAAACTATTGGTTACAATGCGACACATATTGCCAAACGCGATATGCGTTTGGCGACGGTCGGGGCCGGTTACGCGGACGGCGTACCGATTGCCATGTCCAATGTCGCTCACGCCGTTATTCATGATGAGGACGTCCCAATCGTTGGCCGTGTCTCGATGGATTTAACGATCCTTGATGTGACGGACCTGCACATGACTGTGCAGGTTGGCGGCGTCGCCGTTTTCCTCGGAGACAGATTGGAGGCGCAGGCGAAAGCCGTGGGCACGTTCAATTACGAGCTCCTGGTCCGGCTCGGCCAACGCGTGCGCCGGGACTACTGGAAACCCAAGAACGATAAAGGTAGGTATATGGTCGCGCCGGACGCAAAGACGTCTGACCCAAAGCCCTCGAGCCCAAAATCTTCTGGTCCCCCCCCCCCTCATCGCAAACCTACAGACCCTCGCAAACCGGGCGGGCCCAGAAAGCCAGGTGGTCATCGTCCAGCTGGACGGAGCGGCGGTCGACCTCAGCGCTCTCCCGGGCGGTAATCTTCCGCTGCAACGGCAAGCACGTCTTCCAGCGTCATGGGCATCGTCTTATATTGATGTTTGGAAAACATTTCGACCTGATCATCAAAATGCGGAGAGCTTTCATCCACGGTCGCGGCACCATATTGATGGATGCTTTCGGCCCGGAGCGTACCGTCTGGCGACCAATCGGCGACCATGATGTGTGTGTCCCCTGCAAAGGCATTGAGATAGCCTTGATTCGCGACGCCGTCTTTGTCTGAATAGATGGCTCGCAACACGTCCGGTGCACCGTCCAACGCCCAGTTTTCATCGCCACGCACGATGCGATTCACCTCGCCCCATTCAGGATCGACCCGACCGAAAGCCGTTTCCAGCTCTGCCGCCACAGTCTTCAATATGTCCAGAGACGCGTCAGCCTTGTCCGTGAATTCATAGCCCAGCGTCCGAACGCCCGTGATGATGGACAGCGCGGCACTGCGAGAGGTCTGATCGGCGCTACCGTCCCAATTCCGCAACACGTCCTGAGCCGCTTTCACGGCTTTATCCTCGCTTGGCATTCCGACCAGTTCGACAACCAGCTGCATCAGGTCCGACTCCGGGTCATACATCGCGTCCGCTCGGTACCGAAGCAACTCCTCGCGCGTGATTGATGCATCTTGCGTGAACAGCTTGATAGCACGCCGGGATCGATTGGTAATCCGGTCCTCGATCCCGAAGGTCGATGAGAAATCCTCTCGGACGTTGTCGCATTCCGGATCCGTCACCATAAACGGCGTAGCATTGGCCGAGAACAACCAACCGCAGTCCGGATTCCAGTGCTGCGGCAAATCCGAGACATCCCGGAATCCATTCCAGATCAGGCGGCTATCATCACCAGGCAGAATTTCAGACCAGTCGGGTCCTTCGATCCGGTCTGGAATACGGCCATTATAGATCGTGCCGATATTACCGTCACGGTCCCCATAGACGATGTTGAAGGACAGAACACCATTGATGCTGAGTGCTGCGCGCCATTCCTCAAGATTGGTCGCTTTCGCCATCCGATACCATTGCTCAACGGACGCTGTTTCGCCCAGACCCGCGAACCGAAGGGCAAAATGACCGTTTGGCGTGGAAAGAACAGGCCCATGCTCAGACCAGAGCGCATCGCGTTTTACTGGTAGTGAGAACGGCCCCAATAATTTGACCCGGAATCGGGACTCACCCCAGTCAAACGCGCGCCATTCGCCGTCCAGTTGATAGATCTGCGGGTCATCCTCATCGTCGACGACCAGCTTGTAGATATCGATCAAATCCGGTCGATTAACGGTGTGAGTCCAAGCGGTATTCGGTGTAATCCCCTGCGGCACGACTGGCGTACCCGGAAATGTCCCGCCCGCTATATTCAACCCTTCTTCGCTCACAAGATGGGTTTCATACCACGCGTATCGGCCATTCATCGGCTGGTGCGAATTGATGACCAAGCGGGTATGGCCATCCGCACTACGCGACGGTGCGATCGCAAACCCGTTGGACCCCCGAACCTCATCCAATTCCAGACTCGACTGCTGCTGCCAAGGCGAGACTTGCAGGGCATCAGTCTCACTGAAAAGGGGTTCAAGATATCCGTCCAGATGGTAGAAAAACGGCGTCAGCCACATCACAGCCGCATTGATATCGTCTTCCGTGACAGGCAACAGGCCAGGAGTCACACGATCAGGATGATTGGCGCCGAACAGGTTCATGCCAGCCGCGTAAGCCCTTATAATCGCTTGCACATCCTCCGGAATTCCGAGATCTCCGGCTGCAACAGCCTGCTCGACCCGGAAGAGATCATAGAGATAATCGGCCGGCGCATCAGCCTGTCCCCGATACTGGCTCGCCATACCCCGCCCAGCCAGCAGAGTTTCTTCCATGATCTCCCAGCTATCCTCGGCATGGGCATAGGCAAAACCGAAGTGAGCATCGGCATCGGTTTTGCCGAAAATATGCGGCACACCGTAATTGTCGCGAATGATGCGGGCGTCATAGTCCTGCGCGACAACCCGGGCTGCGTCGGCATCAAAATCCCGCGGCCCCGGAGTCCATAAATAGACCGCCCCAACCACAAATGCGGCAATAAGAAGAACGGCAAGACCGAGGAAGAACTTTTTCATTGGGAGGCATTGCCATAAACGGGCGCGGCGGCAAGGTTGCATTTGCAGCATGCATCACAAAGACTTAGAGGGTGTACGAGGACTCATCAATGTCAAGAGAATTCCGCAAGCTCGCTAGGCTCAGGCCCTATTAATTTCAGGGATTCCCTTTTGTTTTGATTCCCCTTACATTGGCGGTGTTTCATGCCCAAAGTGATGTCCCGGGATTTGCGTCAGCGTGTCGTTGACAATGTCGCGCAAGGCTGAGCGGTTTCGTTGCCAGCCACTCGGTCTGTCCGGCAGGCACGGTCTCCGGATCTGTCTCGGTCATGGTCATGACCTTGTCTTAGGTTTGACCCGCTGGTTAGAAGCCCTCCATATCTGCGGTGACAATCTCCATTTCCGACAGGATCATGGCGAGATCATTCTGCATCGCCGGATGGCTTCCGAGCCCGGGCCAGCACATCAGATCCCCCCACGGACCCGGAAGCGGGCCTGATGAGAGTGGGCCGAAAGAAAGCGGGTCTGAAAGCGAAATGTGGATAGCATCCTCGTCTATATGAACCGGCTGATCCAGGCTCTTGACCCCGTCCGCCCATAAGCCGTCCCATAGATCATTATTCCATAGATCATCATTCATGAGCGGGTTGTCCAGCCTGATCGGTCCAGACCCGGGATCGGTCCCGGGGTCAGTTCTGGGGTCAGTTCTGGGGTCAGCCACGGGATCGATCCCAATGTCAGTCTTGGGGTCAGTCTTGGACCGGGCGCTTTGCGCCCCCGCAGCAGCGAGAGTGACCATCACCCCATCCTCAATGCGCACTTCCGCATTGCCGTCCCTATAGATATTATAGGTGACGCCGTCCTCCGTCGCCGTCCCATTCAGGGCGAATGAACTGCCGCTCAGATCAACCCTGTCATCCGCATCTCCCAGCACGTCGAGGCTTGCCGCCCCGCCCTCGCGCTCTTCCGTTACGTCAAACACGGCGAACGCGTCCAGCACCAGCGTATTGGCCCCCGTGCCGGACAGGTCAAACACTTCCACACTGTCCACGCTGGCATGACCCGCCCCGGTCAGGTCGAGCGCCAGACCGGCCCCGTCCAGTACCAGCTGGTCAGCGCCCGTGCCGCCATCAATCGCCGCAAAGTCAAGGGAGGTAGCGTGGATTGTGTCATCGCCGGCCCCGCCGCGCACCACATCATTCATGGCAATGCCCGTAAAACTGTCATCGCCGGCATTGCCGGTGAAATTATCCGCCGCCGCCGTGCCCTGTGCTGTGACCGGCGTCAGGCTTTCCGTCCCCGTTGCCCCGCCATAGATGACATAGGTCTCGCCGGTAAAACCGTCGGTCCTGTTGGCCCCGATGATCAGATCATCATAACCATCGCCATTGACATCCCCCGCCGACGAGATGGAAGTGCCGGATTGGTCATAAGCGTCGATCCCGGTCAGGGTGAAGCCATTGCTGCCGTCCAGCGTGGAGAGATTGAATCTGCCCTCTGTGCCCGGCGCACTCGCCCCGCCATAGATGATATAGGTCTCGCCGGACCTATTCCCATTCGGGTCGCCCCCAGAGGCCCCGATGATCAGATCATCATAACCATCGCCATTGACATCCCCCGCAGATGAGACGGACTGACCGGACTCGTCACCCGCATCGATCCCGCTCAGGATGAAGCCGTTGGTGCCGTTCAGCGCCCCGAGATCCAGTACGCCATCTGTGCCCGGCGCGTTCGCCCCGCCATAGACGATATAGATCCCGCCGGCAGAACTGACCCCATCGGCCCCGATGATCAGATCATCATAGCCATCGCCATTGACATCCCCCGCCGACGACACGGAAGAGCCGGAACGGTCACCTTCGTCGATTCCGGTCAGGGTGAAGCCGTTGGTCCCATCCAGATCGGACAGATCAAGCACGCCGTCTGTGCCCGGCGCGCTCGCCCCGCCATAGACGATATAGGTCTCGCCGAGATTCCTGTCCGGGAAAGCAGAAATGATCTGATCATCGGCCCCATCGGCCCCGATGATCAGATCATCATAGCCATCGCCATTGACATCCCCCGCCGACGACACGGAAGCGCCGGAATAGTCATAAGCGTCGATCCCGGTCAGGGTGAAGCCGGTGGTCCCATCCAGATCGGACAGATCCAGCACGCCGTCTGTGCCCGGCGCGCTCGCCCCGCCATAGACGACATAGGTCTCGCCGGCATTACCGTCAGCCCTATGGGCTCCGATGATCAAATCATCATAACCGTCACCATTGACATCCCCCGCTGACGAGACGGAAGAGCCGGACTCGTCACCCGCGTCGATCCCGTTGAGGATAAAGCCGTTCGTGCCGTCCAGCGCCGACAGATCCAGCACGCCTCCTGTGCCCGGTGCGCTGGCCCCACCATAGACGACATAGGTTTCGCCGGAATCACCCCCATTCGGGTCGGCCCTCGATGCCCCGATAATCAGATCATCATAGCCGTCGCCATTGACATCCCCCGCAGACGAGACGGAGATGCCGGACTGGTCATTCACGTCGATCCCGGTGAGGGTAAAGCCATTGCTGCCGTCCAGCGCCCCGAGATCCAGCACGCCTCCTGTCCCCGGCGCACTCGCACCGCCATAGATCACATAGGTCTCGCCGGAATTACCCCCATTCGGGTCGGCTCCTCTGGCCCCGATGATCAGATCATCATAGCCATCGCCATTGACATCCCCTGCCGACGACACGGAAGAACCGGAATAGTCACCCCCGTCACTCCCGGCGAGGGTAAAGCCGTTCGTGCCGTCCAGACTGGAGAGAGGGATCAGGTCATATTCATCTGTCACCGTGATGGCGACATTGTGGTCCGTGCGATTGGTGCCGTCGAACGCGGTGACGGTGATATCATAGACATTATCCCTGTCCGCGTCGCCCGGCATCTCGAAATCAGGTGCCGCTATAAAACTGACCTCGCCCCTATCGGCATCGATCGTGAACAGGGCCGCATCCGTCCCGGACAGGCTATAGACCAGAGTGTCGCCATCCGCGTCCTCCGCCGCCGCCATATAGGCCGCGCTCTGGTTCTCCGCCACGCTGGCCGTGGCGGGGGAGGAGAAGATCGGTAGTGTCGAAACCGAGATTCCCGCCTCTACGCGCACTTGCGCATTGCCGTCCCTATAGACAATATAAGTCGTGCCATCCTCCACCGCCATCCCGGTCAGGGCGAATGAACTGCCGCTCAGATCAACCCTGTCATCCACATCACCCAGCACGTCGAGGCTCGCAACACCGCCCGCGCGCTCCTCCGTTACGTCAAATACGGCCCGCGCGTCCAGAACCAGGCTGTTGGCGCCCGTGCCGGACAGGTCAAACAGTTCGACACTGTCCACGCTGGCATGGCCCGCCCCGGTCAGGTCGAGCGACAGGCCCGCCCCGTCCAGCATCAGGGTGTCCTGGCCCGTGCCGCCATCAATCGCCGCAAAGTCAAGGGAGGTAACGCGGATATTGTCATCGCCGGCCCCGCCGCGCACCACATCATTCGTGGCAATCGCGGTAAAACTGTCCGCGCCGGCATTGCCGGTGAAATTATCCGCCGCCGCCGTGCCCTGCGCTGTGACCGGCACGAGGCTTTCCGTCCCCGTCGCCCCGCCATAGATGAGATAGGTCTCGCCGGCAAAACCGTCGGCCCTATAGGCACCGATGATCAGATCGTCATAACCGTCACCATTGATATCGCCTGCGGATGAGACGGAAATGCCGGAACTGTCATACCTGTCGATCCCGGTGAGGATGAAGCCGTTGGTCCCGTCCAGCGCCCCGAGATCCAGCACGCCCCCTGTCCCCGGCGCGTTCGCCCCGCCATAGACGATATAGGTCTCGCCGGAATTATCCCCATTCGGGTCGGCCTCAAAGGCCCCGATGATCAGATCACCATAACCATCGCCATTGACATCCCCCGCCGATGAAACGGACTGACCGGAATAGTCACTCGCGTCGATCCCGGTGAGGATGAAGCCGTTGGTCCCGTCCAGCGTGAAGAGGTCCAGCACGCCGTCTGTGCCCGGTGCGCTGGCCCCGCCATAGACGATATAGGTCTCGCCGACTTCATTGTCCTCATTCGGGTCGGCCCCCCTGGCCCCGATGATCAGATCATCATAGCCATCGCCATTAACATCCCCCGCCGACGAGACGGAACGACCGGAATTGTCACCCACGTCGATCCCGGTCAGGGTAAAGCCGTTGCTGCCGTCCAGCGCCCCGAGATCCAGCACACCTCCTGTACCCGGCGCACTTGCCCCGCCATAGACGATATAGGTCTCCCCGGCATTACCGTCCCCACCCGGGTCGGCATAAGGGGCCCCGATGATCAGATCATCATAACCGTCGCCATTCACATCCCCCGCCGACGACAGGGAGATACCGGAAAAGTCATTCGCGTCGATCCCGGTCAGGGTAAAGCCGTTGCTGCCGTCCAGCGCCCCGAGATCCAGCTCGCCATCCGTGCCCGGCGCGCTCGCCCCGCCATAGACTAGATAGATCTCACCGGCGTCACTGTCCCCATTCGGGTCGGCCCCCCAGGCCCCGATGATCAGATCATCATAGCCGTCGCCATTGACATCCCCCGCCGACGACACGGAAAAGCCGGAACGGTCACCCGGGTCGATCCCGGTCAGGGTAAAGCCGTTGCCGTCCAGCGCCAGCCTCGACAGATCCAGCACGCCCTCCGTGCCCGGCGCGCTCGCCCCGCCATAGACGATATAGGTCTCGCCAGCGTCACTGTTCCCATTCGGGTCGGCCCCCCAAGCTCCGATGATCAGATCATCATAGCCGTCGCCATTGACATCCCCCGCAGACGAGACGGACCTGCCGGACTGATCACCCGCGTCGATCCCGGTCAGGATGAAGCCGTTCGTACCGTCCAGATCGGAGAGATCCAGAACGCCATCCATGCCTGGCGCGCTTGCTCCGCCATAGACCAGATAGGCCTCGCCGGCCCTATTGTCCCCACCCGGGTCGGCTCCATCGGCCCCGATGATCAGATCATCATAACCGTCGCCATTGACATCCCCCGCAGACGATACGGAAAAGCCGGACTGGTCATAGGCGTCGATCCCGTTGAGGGTAAAGCCGTTCGTGCCGTCCAGACTGGAGAGGGGAACCAATTCATTGACATCCGTTACCGTGATGGCGACCGCCTGCTCTGTGTCAATTGTACCGTCGGACGCCGTCACCACAACGTCATAGACATTATCCCCGCCATCATCACTCGGTGCCTCAAAGTCGGGCGCCGCTATAAAACTGACCTCGCCTGTAGCGGCGTCGATCGTGAACAAGACCGAATCCGTCCCGGACAGGCTGTAGACCAGAGTGTCGCCATCCGCATCCGTCGCCGCCGCCATATAGGCTGCGGTCTGGTTCTCCCGCGCGTTGGCCGTGGCGGGCGAGGTGAAGACCGGTATATTGTCATTTTCATTCGTCACCGTGATGGCGACATTGTGGTCCGTGCTATTGGTGCCATCCGACGCGGTGACGATAATGTCATAGACATTATCCCGATCATCATCGCCCGGCGCCTCAAAGTCGGGCGCCTCTATAAAACTGACCTCGCCTGTAGTGGCATCAATCGTGAACCGGGCTGCATCCGTCCCGGATAGGCTGTAGACCAGAGTGTCGCCATCCGCATCCGGTGCTCTATAGGCCGTAATCCGGTTCTCCGCGACGTTGACCCGGTCGATGTTCCCGTCCGCGTCATCGTCGAACTCGCTCCGGTCGGTTGTGCCGTCATTGTCGTCGTCGAAATCGGTCCGGATCAGGTTGCCGTCCGAATTATACGTGTAGGCCTCGGACCGGTCGATCGTGCCGTCATTGTCGTCGTCGAAATTGGTCTGGCTCACCCTGTCGTTCACATCATATGTGTAGGTCTCGGACCGGTCGATAGTGCCGTCATTGTCGTCGTCGAACTCGGTCTGGCTCAGATTGCCGTCATCATCATATGTGTAGGTCTCGGACCGGTCGATCGTGCCGTCCGCGTCATCGTCGAAATCGGTCCGGTCCCGGTTACCGTCCGCATTTTGAGTGTAGAACTCGCTCCGGTCGGTTGTGCCGTCACCATCACCGTCGAAATCGGTCCGATTCAGGGTGTTGCTGCCGTCCGTATTCCGGTGAACCGTCCGGTCGATCGTGCCGTCATCATCGTCATCCCATTCCACACGCTCCCAGCGACCCTCCGCATTCAGGTGGATCGTCCGGTCGATATTCCCGTCATCGTCCAGGTCGGCGTCCCTCCGGGTCACGCTCCGGTTGCCGCCGCTGTCAAACGCGAAGTGAGTGATCCGGTCGATCGTGCCGTCCGCATCATCGTCAAACTCGGTCCGGTTCCGGTTGCCGTTCGCGTCGTAAGTGTAGGCCACGCGCCGGTCGGGATTATTGTCCCCGTCATCGTCGAACTCGATCCGGGTCAGCCTGCCGTTCTCATCATATGTATAGGTCTCACCCCGATCAAACGTGTTGTCTTCGTCGTCGTCAAATCTGATCCGGGTCAGCCTGTCGTTGAAATAGCCATAGTCCTCGGACCGGTCGGTTGTGCCGTCATTATTGTCGTCGAAATTGGTCCGGGTCAGCCTGCCGATCGAATTATACCTGTAATCCTCGGCCCGGTCGGTCATCCCGTCCGCACCGTCGTCGAATTCGGCTCGGGTTCGGTTGCCGTTCTCATCATACGTATAGGTCTCGATCCGGTCGATGTTGCCGTCATCGTCCAAATCCCGTTCCACCCGCTCCCAGCGACCCTCCGCATTCAGGTGGGCGATCCGGTCAATCGTGCCGTCATCGTCCAGATCGACCTCCCTCCTGATCACGCGCCGGGTGCCGTCACCATCGAATGCGTAGTGAGTGATCCGGTCGATCATGCCGTCCGCGTCGTCGTCGAAATCGACCCGGGTCCGGTTGCTGTCCGGGTTGTGAGTGTAGAACTCGCTCCGGTCGGTTGTGCCGTCACCATCATCGTCAAAATCGATCCGGTTGATGGTGCCGCTGCCGTCCGTATTCCGGTGAACCGTCCGGTCGATCGTGCCGTCATCGTCGTCATCCCATTCCACCCGCTCCCAGCGACCCTCCGCATTCAGACGGGCCGTCCGGTCGATCAGGCCGTCATCGTCCAGGTCGAAATTGATCCGGACTCGGTTACCGTCATCGTCATCGTCATAGATGTAGGCCTCGCTCCGGTCGATCGTGCCGTCATCGTCCAGATCGACTTCCCTCCGGGTCACGCGCTGGGTGCCGCTGTCAAACCCATAGTGAGTAATCCGGTCGATGGTGCCGTCATCGTCCAAATCCCTATCCACCTGCACCCAGCGACCGTCCTCATCCAGATGCGCGATCCGGTCGATATTGCCGTCTTGGTCGGGGTCGAACTCAATCCGGTCGATATTGCCGTCCCCGTCAGTGTCGACCTCGAACCGGTCGGGGGTGCCGTCCCCGTCAGTGTCGATCGGGGTCCGGGTTTCCTGTGATAGGGTTGGTATGGTCTTAAACATGGCTGACATGGCCCTACATTTCCAAATGGGTATTATTTGACGGTCGTGTCACATGACCTTGGCTGTTGAGCAAGCGTTTTGCGAGTGGGTATTGTCAGCTTGTTTTCGCCGTTTTGGCTGATCAGGGTTACGGGATGAAGATACCGGTTTTACAGGCCGCACCTGAAAGGCTTTCGCTTTCCGCGCGAGATTATCTGCCATGCTGTTTGGGCCTATCACCGGTTTTGCCCTGAGCCCTGCTGCTCTGGCCCTGCTGCTCTGGGCCCTGCTGCTCTGGGCCCTGCTGCTCTGGGCCCTGCTGCTCTGGGCCCTGCTGCTCTGGGCCCTGCTGCTCTGGGCCCTGCTGCTCTGGGCCCTGCTGCTCTGGGCCCTGCTGCTCTGGGCCCTGCTGCTCTGGGCCCTGCTGCTCTGGGCCCTGCTGCTCTGGGCTGCTCTGGGCCCTGCTCTCTGGGCCCTGCTGCTCTGGGCCCTGCTGCTCTGGGCCCTGCTGCTCTGGGCCCTGCTGCTCTGGGCCCTGCTGCTCTGGGCCCTGCTGCTCTGGGCCCTGCTGCTCTGGGCCCTGCTGCTCTGGGCCCTGCTGCTCTGGGCCCTGCTGCTCTGGGCCCTGCTGCTCTGGGCCCTGCTGCTCTGGGCCCTGCTGCTCTGGGCCCTGCTGCTCTGGGCCCTGCTGCTCTGGGCCCTGCTGCTCTGGGCCCTGCTGCTCTGGGCCCTGCTGCTCTGGGCCCTGCTGCTCTGGGCCCTGCTGCTCTGGGCCCTGCTGCTCTGGGCCCTGCTGCTCTGGGCCCTGCTGCTCTGGGCCCTGCTGCTCTGGGCCCTGCTGCTCTGGGCCCTGCTGCTCTGGGCCCTGCTGCTCTGGGCCCTGCCGATGTCGAGGGGCTTCGCCGGGCGCGGCGTTACAAACTCTCTTCAATTTCCTGCCGCCACGCCCGTCCCGACATATCTCGAATGTGGACTGACGACGCCCTCGAAATGACCACATGAAACACACCGGACCGGAAACTCCTCACACGTCACACAATAACTTGGCAATATCCTTGGAGCCATGACACCTCAACGTCGCAATTCATGCACGGCATTTACAAGAGCTGGCAGAATCGAACTTACGGGACTGAAATCAACACTTCGCAAGCTTCCGCGACCACACGGCAATCCGGTCCAGAAAGTCTTGATCCCGTTGATCGGATTGTGTCCCTTTGCAACCAGATCTCCGGCTCTGTCTTGATCTCGGTCTTGTTCCGGGTTTGACCCGCTGGTTAGAAACCCTCCATATAAGCGGTGACAATCTCCATCTCCGGCAGGATCATGGCGAGATCATTCTGCATCGCCGGATGGTTTTCGAGCCCGGGCCAGTATATCAGATCCCCCCACGGACCCGGAAGCGAGCCTGCTGCGAGTGGACCGAAAGAAAGCGGGTCTGAAAGCGGAATGAGGATAGCATCCTCGTCTATATGAACTGGCTGATCCAGGCTATTGACCCCGTCCGCCCATAAGCCGTCCCATAGATCATTACCCCATAGATTATTATTCCAGGGATCATTATTCCATAGATCATTATTCATGAGTGGGTCGGGGTTGATGAGCGCCTCGTCCAGCCTCGTTCCGGACTCGGAATCGGTCCCAGGATCAGTTCTGGTGTCAGTTCTGGGGTCAGCCACGGGATCGATCCCAGTGTCAGTCTTGGGGTCAGTTCTAGGGTCAGTCTTGGACCGGGCGCTTTGCGACCCCGTAGCAGCGAGGGTGACCATCACCCCGTCCTCAATGCGCAGCTGCGCATTGCCGTCCCTATAGACATTATAGGTGACGCCGTCCTCCGCCGCCGTCCCGGTCAGGGCGAAGTTACTGCCGCTCAGATCAACCCTGTCATCCGCATCCCCCAGCACGTCGAGGCTCGCCGCACCGCCCTCGCGCTCCTCCGTGACGTCAAACACGGCCTGCGCGTCCAGCACCAGGCTGTTGGCCCCCGTGCCGGACAGGTCAAACAGTTCGACACTGTCGACGCCGGCATGGCCCGCGCCCGTCAGGTCGAGCGCTAGGCCGGCCCCGTCCAGCACCAAGGTGTCAACGCCCGTGCCGCCATCAATCGCCGCAAAGTCAAGTGCGGTGACGCTGATCATGTCATCGCCGGCCCCGCCGCGCACTACATCATCCGTGGCAATCGCGGTAAAACTGTCATCGTCGGCATTGCCGGTGAAATTATCCGCCGCCGCCGTGCCCTGCGCTGTGACCGGCGTCAGGCTTTCCGTCCCCGTCGCCCCGCCATAGATGACATAGGTCTCGCCGGCGTCACTGTCCCCACCCGGGTCGGCTCCATCGGCCCCGATGATCAGATCATCATAACCGTCGCCATTGACATCCCCCGCAGACGAGACGGAGAAGCCGGAACTGTCACCCGCGTCAATCCCGGTGAGGGTGAAGCCGTTACTGCCGTTCAGCGCCCCAAGATCCAGCACGCCATTCGTGCCCGGCGCGCTTGCCCCGCCATAGACCACATAGGTCTCGCCGGCATTCCTGTCCCCATTTGGGTCGGCCCAATAGGCCCCGATGATCAGATCATCATAGCCGTCGCCATTGACATCCCCCGCCGACGACACGGAAATACCGGCACGGTCATCTTCGTCAATCCCGGTGAGGATGAAGCCGTTCGTGTCGTCCAGTGCCCCGAGATCCAGCACGCCCCCTGTGCCCGGCGCGCTCGCCCCGCCATAGACGATATAGGTCTCGCCGGCATTCCTGTCCCCATTCGGGTCGGCGAGTCCGGCCCCGATGATCAGATCATCATAACCGTCGCCATTGACATCCCCCGCCGACGAAACGGAAAAGCCGGAACGGTCATAAGTGTCGATCCCGGTCAGGGTAAAGCCGTTCGTCCCGTCCAGCATGGACAGATCCAGCACGCCCCCTGCCCCTGGCGCGTTCGCCGCGCCATAGACGATATAGGTCTCGCCGGCTTCCCTGCGCCCATTCGGGTCGGCCCTAAAGGCCCCGATGATCAGATCATCATATCCATCGCCATTGACATCCCCCGCAGACGAGATGGAGATACCGGAACGGTCACCTTCGTCGATTCCGGTCAGGGTGAAGCCGTTCGTCCCATTCAGCGCTGACAGATCAAGCACGCCATCCATGCCCGGCGCGCTCGCTCCGCCATAGACCACATAGGTTTCGCCAGCTTCACTGTCCCCATTCGGGTCGGCCCTAAAGGCTCC
This sequence comes from Litorimonas sp., assembly GCA_965205225.1. Taxonomy (GTDB): domain Bacteria; phylum Pseudomonadota; class Alphaproteobacteria; order Caulobacterales; family Maricaulaceae; genus Litorimonas. Next base: position 1,062,742 of record CBDBFZ010000003.1, on the reverse strand, counting down.
GATGATCAGATCATCATAACCATCGCCATTGACATCGCCTGCCGAGGAGACGGAGATACCGGAATAGTCATAGCCGTCGGTCCCGTTGAGGATGAAGCCATTCGTGCCGTCCAGCATGGAGAGATCCAGCACGCCATCTGTGCCCGGCGCCCTCGCCCCGCCATAGACGACATAGGTCTCCCCGGCATAATTGCTATTCGGGTCGGCCCCCGTTGCCCCGATGATCAGATCATCATAGCCATCGCCATTGACATCCCCCGCAGACGAGACGGAAGCGCCGGACTCGTCACCCGCGTCGATCCCGGTGAGGATGAAGCCGTTGGTTCCGTCCAGATCGGACAGATCGAGAACGCCCTCAGTGCCCGGCGCACTCGCCCCGCCATAGACGATATAGGTCTCGCCAGCGTCACTGTCCCCATTCGGGTCGGCCCTCCGGGCCCCGATGATCAGATCATCATAGCCATCGCCATTGACATCCCCGGCAGATGAGACGTCCCTGCCGGACTGGTCACCAAAATCGATCCCGTTGAGGATGAAGCCATTCGTGCCGTCCAGGCTGGAGAGGGGAACCAACTCATTGATATCCGTCACCGTGATGGCGACGTTGTGGTTCGTGCTATTGGTGCCGTCGGACGCGGTGACGATAATGTCATAGACATTATCCCCGTCCGCGTCGCCCGGCATCTCGAAATCGGGGGCTACCTTGAAGCGGACCTCGCCTGTATTGGCATCAATCGTGAACAGGGCCGCATCCGTCCCGGACAGGCTGTAGCTCAGCATGTCGCCTTCATCATTCGCCGCCGCCGCCTCATAGGCCGCGCTCTGACCCTCCGCTACGCTGACCGTGGCGGGCGAGGTGAAACCCACCGGGGGATCTTGAACCTGTACCCCTGTCTCAATGCGCACTTCCGCATTGCCGTCCCTATAGACATTATAGGTGACGCCGTCCTCCGCAGCCGTCCCGCTCAGGGCGAAGTTACTGCCGCTCAGATCAACCCTGTCATCCGCATCCCCCAGCACGTCGAGGCTCGCCGCACCGCCCTCGCGTTCTTCCGTTACGTCAAACACGGCCAGCGCGTCCAGCACCAGACTGTTGGCCCCTGTGCCGGACAGGTCAAACAGTTCGACACTGTCCACGCCAGCATGGCCCGTCCCGGTCAGGTCGAGCGACAGGCCGGCCCCGTCCAGCACCAATGTGTCCACGCCGGTGCCGCCATCAATCGCCGCAAAGTCAAGCGCGGTGACGCGGATAGTGTCATCGCCGGCGCCGCCGCGCACTACATCATCCGTGGCAATCGCGGTAAAGCTGTCATCGCCGGCATTGCCGGTGAAATTATCCGCCGCCGCCGTGCCCTGCGCTGTGACCGGCGTCAGGCTTTCCGTCCCCGTCGCGCCGCCATAGATCAGATAGGTCTCGCCGGCCTCAAAGTCCCCACCCAGGTCGGCATAATGGGCCCCGATGATCAGATCATCATAACCGTCGCCATTGACATCCCCCGCAGACGAGACGGACCAGCCGGAACTGTCACCCGCGTCAATCCCGGTGAGGGTGAAGCCGTTACTGCCGTCCAGCGCCCCGAGATCCAGCACGCCATTCGTGCCCGGCGCGCTCGCCCCGCCATAGACGACATAGGTCTCGCCGGCCCCACTGCCCCCATTCGGGTCGGCCCTGTTGGCCCCGATGATCAGATCATCATAGCCATCGCCATTGACATCCCCCGCCGACGAGACGGAAAAACCGGAATAGTCACCCGCGTCGATCCCGGTGAGGATGAAGCCGTTGGTCCCGTCTAGACCCGACAGATCCAGCATGCCGTCTGTGCCCGGCGCACTTGCTCCGCCATAGACGAGATAGGTCTCGCCGGCCCGACTGTCCCCATTCGGGTCGGCCAATCTGGCGCCGATGATCAGATCATCATAGCCGTCGCCATTGACATCCCCCGCAGACGAGACGGAAAAGCCGGAATTGTCACCCGCGTCGATCCCGTTGAGGATGAAGCCGTTCGTGCCATCCAGATCGGAGAGATTGAACCTGCCCCCTGTGCCCGGCGCGCTCGCCCCGCCATAGATGATATAGGTCTCGCCGGCCCCATTGTCGGCCCCGTAGGCGCCGATGATCAGATCATCATAACCGTCGCCATTGACATCCCTCGCAGACGAGACGGACCAACCGGAACTGTCACCCGCGTCAATCCCGGTGAGGGTGAAGCCGTTACTGCCGTCCAGCGACCCGAGATCCAGCACGCCCTCCGTGCCCGGCGCGCTTGCCCCGCCATAGACGACATAGGTCTCGCCGTTGTAAAATCCCTCATCCGGGGCGGCCCTGTTGGCCCCGATGATCAGATCATCATAACCATCGCCATTGACATCCCCCGCAGACGAGACGGACCAACCGGACTGGTCACGCTCGTCGATGCCGTTGAGGATGAAGCCGTTCGTCCCGTCCAGCGCCCCGAGATTCAGCACGCCCTCTGTGCCCGGCGCGTTCGCCCCGCCATAGACGACATAGGTCTCGCCGTTGTAAAATCCCTCATCCGGGGCGGCCCCGTTGGCCCCGATGATCAGATCATCATAGCCGTCGCCATTGACATCCCCCGCCGACGAGACGGACCTGCCGGAACGGTCAGCCGCATCGATCCCGGTCAGGATGAAGCCATTCGTGCCGTCCAGTGCCCCGAGATTCAGCTCGCCATCCTCGCCCGGCGCGCTCGCCCCGCCATAGACCACATAGGTCTCGCCAGCTGCACCATCCGCCCTGTTGGCTCCGATGATCAGATCATCATAGCCGTCGCCATTGACATCCCCCGCCGACGAGACGGAAGCGCCGGACTGATCACGCTCGTCGATCCCGGTCAGGATGAAGCCATTGCTGCCGTCCAGGCTGGAGAGGTTGACCGGATCATTTTCTTCATCTGTTACGGTGATGGCGACATTGTGGTCCCTGCGATTGGTGCCGTCAAACGCGGTGACGGTGATGTCATAGACATTATCCCCGTCCGCGTCGCCCGGCATCTCGAAATCGGGTGCCGCTATAAAACTGACCTCGCCTGTATTGGTATCAATCGTAAACAGGGCCGCATCCGTCCCGGACAGGCTATAGATCAGCGGATCGCCGTCCGCGTCTGTCGCCGCCGCCTCATAGGCCGCCATCTGGTTTTCCGCTACGCTGACTGCGGCGGGCGAGGTGAAGACCGGTATATTGTCATTTTCATTCGTCACCCTGATGGCGACATTGTGGTCCCTGCGATTGGTGCCGTCAAACGCGGTGACGGTGATGTCATAGACATTATCCCTGTCCGCGTCGCCCGGCATCTCGAAATCGGGTGCCGCTATAAAACTGACCTCGCCTGTATTGGCATTAATCGTGAACAGGGCCGCATCCGTCCCGGACAGGCTGTAGACCAGCGGATCGCCATCCGCGTCCGTCGCCAACGCCTCATAAGCCGTCATCTGGTTTTCCGCTACGCTGACTGCGGCGGGCGAGGTGAAGACCGGTATATTGTCATCTGTCACCGTGATGGCGACATTGTGGTCCGTGCGATTGGTGCCGTCAAACGCGGTGACGGTGATGTCATAGACATTATCCCCGTCCGCGTCGCCCGGCATCTCGAAATCGGGTGCTGCCCTGAAGCGGACCTCGCCTGTATTGGCATTAATCGTGAACAGGGTCGCATCCGTCCCGGACAGGCTGTAGACCAGCATGTCACCATCCGCGTCCGTCGCCAACGCCTCATAGGCCACCATCTGGTTCTCCGCTACGCTGACTGCGGCGGGCGAGGTGAAGACCGGTATAGTCGTGACCGGGATTTGAACCTGCACACCCGTCTCTACGCGCAGCTGCGCATTGCCGTCGCTATAGACAATATAGGTGACGCCGTCCTCCGCCTCTTGCCCGACGCGGATAAAGGGGCGGCCCACTGACTGGGTCAACTCAACCCTGTCATCCGCATCCCCCAGCACGTCGAGGCTCGCAACACCACCGCCCTCGCGCTCTTCCGTTACGTCAAACACGGCCAGCGCGTCCAGCACCAGGCTGTTGGCCCCTGTGCCGGACAGGTCAAACAGTTCGACACTGTCCACGCCAGCATGACCCGCGCCCGTCAGGTCGAGCGACAGACCGGCCCCGTCCAGCACCAATGTGTCCTGGCCCGTGCCGCCATCAATCGCCGCAAAGTCAAGGGCGGTGACGCTGATCCTGTCATCGCCGGCGCCGCCGCGCACCACATCATCTGTGGCAATCGCGGTAAAACTGTCATCGCCAGCATTGCCGGTGAAATTATCTGCCGCCGCCATGCCCTGTGCTGTGACCGGCGTCAGGCTTTCCGTCCCCGTCGCCCCGCCATAGACGACATAGGTCTCGCCGGCCTCAAAGTCCCCATTCGGGTCGGCATAATGGGCCCCGATGATCAGATCATCATAGCCGTCGCCATTGACATCCCCTGCCGAGGAGACGGAGAAGCCGGAACGGTCAGCCTCGTCGATCCCGGTCAGAGTAAAGCCGTTGGTACCGTTCAGGCTGGACAGATCCAGCACGCCCCCTATGCCCGGCGCGTTCGCCCCGCCATAGACGAGGTAGGTCTCGCCTGCACTGTCCCCATTCGAATTGGCCCCAAAGGCCCCAAAGGCTCCGATGATCAGATCATCATAGCCGTCGCCATTGACATCCCCCGCCGACGAGACGGAGAAACCGGAACGGTCAGTCCCGTCGATCCCGGTCAGGATGAAGCCGAAGCCGTTCACGCCGTTCAGCGCCCCGAGATACAGCACGCCGTCCCTGCCCGGCGCGCTCGCCCCGCCATAGATGAGATAGGTCTCGCCGGCATTCCTGTTCCCATTCGGGTCGGCCCAATGGGCGCCGATGATCAGATCATCATAGCCGTCGCCATTGACATCCCCCGCCGAGGAGACGGAGATACCGGAATAGTCATAGCCGTCGGTCCCGTTGAGGATGAAGCCATTCGTGCCGTCCAGCGCCGACAGATCCAGCTCGCCATCCTCGCCTGGCGCGCTCGCCCCGCCATAGACCACATAGGTCTCGCCGGCTTCCCTGCGCCCATTCGGGTCGGCGAGCCAGGCCCCGATGATCAGATCATCATAGCCGTCGCCATTGACATCCCCCGCCGATGATACGGAGATGCCGGAATTGTCACCCGCGTCGATCCCGGTCAGGATGAAGCCGTTGCCGTCCAGCGCCAACCTCGACAGATCCAGCACACCGTCTCTGCCCGGCGCGCTCGCCCCGCCATAGACGATATAGGTCTCGCCAGCATAACTGTCCCCATTCGGGTCGGCCCTAAAGGCCCCGATGATCAGATCATCATAGCCGTCGCCATTAACATCGCCTGCCGATGAGACGGAGAAGCCGGATTGGTCACCCGCGTCGATCCCGGTGAGGATAAAGCCATTGCTGCCGTCCAGATCGGACAGATCCAGCACGCCCCCTGTGCCCGGTGCGCTCGCCCCGCCATAGACGATATAGGTCTCGCCAGCCCCACTGGCCCCATTCGGGTCGGCTCCATCGGCCCCGATGATCAGATCATCATAACCGTCGCCATTGACATCCCCCGCCGACGAGACGGAAGTGCCGGAACGGTCATCCGCGTCGATCCCGGTGAGGATGAAGCCGTTGGTCCCATTCAGGCTGGACAGATCCAGCATGCCGTCTGTGCCCGGCGCACTTGCTCCGCCATAGACGAGATAGGTCTCGCCGGCCCGACTGTCCCCATTCGGGTCGGCCAATCTGGCGCCGATGATCAGATCATCATAGCCGTCGCCATTGACATCCCCCGCCGAGGAGACGTCCCTGCCGGAACGGTCATCCGCGTCGATCCCGGTGAGGGTAAAGCCGTTCGTGCCGTCCAGGCTGGAGAGGTCGACCGGATCATATCCATCTGTCACCGTGATGGCGACATTGTGGTCCGTGTGATTGGTGCCGTCAAACGCGGTGACGATAATATCATAGACATTATCCCCGTCCGCGTCGCCCGGCATCTCGAAGTCGGGTGCCGCTATAAAACTGACCTCGCCTGTATTGGCATTAATCGTGAACAGGGCCGCATCCGTTCCGGCTAGGCTGTAGCGCAGCATGTCACCATCCGCGTCCGTCGCCGCCGCCCTATAGGCCGCGCTCTGACCCTCCGCCACACTGGCCGCTGCGGGTGAGGTGAAGACCGGTAGTGTCGTGACCGGGATTTGAACCTGCACACCCATCTCTACGCGCACTTGCGTATTGCCGTCGCTATAGACGATATAGGTGACTCCGTCCTCCGCCTCTTGCCCAATGCGGACAAAGGGGCGGCCCACTGACTGGGTTAACTCAACACTGTCATCCGCATCCCCTAGCACGTCGAGGCTCGCCGCACCGCCCTCGCGTTCTTCCGTGACGCCAAACACGGCCAGCGCGTCCAGCACCAGGCTGTTGGCGCCTGTGCCGGACAGGTCAAAGATTTCGACACTGTCCACGCCGGCATGGCCCGCGCCCGTCAGGTCGAGCGACAGGCCCGCCCCGTCCAGCACCAGAGTGTCCTGGCCCGTGCCGCCATCAATCGCCGCAAAGTCAAGCGCGGTGACGCTGATCATGTCATCGCCCGCCCCGCCGCGCACCACATCATTCGTGGCAATCGCGGCAAAACTGTCATCGCCGGCATTGCCGGTGAAATTATCCGCCGCCGCCATGCCCTGCGCCGTGACTGGCGTCAGGCTTTCCGTCCCCGTCGCCCCGCCATAGATCACATAGGTCTCGCCGGCATTCCTGTTCCCATTCGGGTCGGCCCCAAAGGCCCCGATGATCAGATCATCATAACCATCGCCATTGACATCCCCCGCCGACGAGACGGAGAAGCCGGAACGGTCAAACCCGTCGATCCCGGTCAGGATGAAACCGTTCGTGCCGTTCAGCGCCCCGAGATCCAGCACGCCATCTGTGCCCGGCGCGCTCGCCCCGCCATAGACGAGATAGGCCTCGCCGGCGTAATTGTCGGCCCTGTTGGCTCCGATGATCAGATCATCATAGCCGTCGCCATTGACATCCCCCGCAGACGAGATGGACCTGCCGGAACGGTCACCCGTGTCGATCCCGGTCAGGATGAAGCCGTTCGTGCCGTTCAGCATGGAGAGATCCAGCATCCCGTCCCTGCCCGGTGCGCTCGCCCCGCCATAGACGAGATAGGTCTCGCCCGAGCCGTTCCCATTCGGGTCGGCCCCTCCGGCCCCGATGATCAGATCACCATAGCCGTCGCCATTGACATCCCCGGCCGACGAGACGGAGAAGCCGGAACGGTCAAACCTGTCGATGCCGTTGAGGATGAAGCCGTTGGTCCCGTCCAGACCCGACAGATCCAGTACGCCGTTCCTGCTCGGCGCGCTCGCCCCGCCATAGACGATATAGGTCTCGCCGGCTTCCCTGCGCCTATTCAGGCCGGCCTGATAGGCGCCGATGATCAGATCATCATAACCGTCACCATTGACATCCCCCGCAGACGAGACGGAGAAGCCGGAACGGTCAAACCAGTTGATCCCGGTCAGGATGAAGCCGTTCGTTCCGTCCAGCGCCCCGAGATCCAGCACGCCCCCTGTGCCCGGCGCGCTTGCCCCGCCATAGACCAGATAGGTCTCGCCGGACTCACTGTAGGTCGCGAAGGCCCCGATGATCAGATCATCATAACCGTCGCCATTGACATCCCCCGCCGACGAGACGGACCTACCGGAACGGTCATTCGCATCGATCCCGGTCAGGATGAAGCCATTCGTGCCGTCCAGTGCCCCGAGATTCAGCTCGCCATCCTCGCCCGGCGCGCTCGACCCGCCATAGACAATATAGGTCTCACCCGAAAAGCGCCCATTCGGGTCGGCACTGTTGGCCCCGATGATCAGATCATCATAGCCGTCCCCATTGACATCCCCCGCAGACGAGACGGACACGCCGGAATTGTCATCCGCGTCGATCCCGGTTAGGATGAAGCCATTCGTGCCGTCCAGCATGGAGAGATCCAGCACGCCTTCCGTGCCCGGCGCGCTTGCCCCGCCATAGACCACATAGGTCTCGCCAGCCGCACCATCCGCCCTGGTGGCGCCAATGATCAGATCATCATAGCCGTCGCCATTGACATCCCCCGCCGACGAGACGGAACCGCCGGACTGGTCACCCGCGTCGATCCCGGTGAGGGTAAAGCCGTTGGTCCCGTCCAGGATGGAGAGGGCGACCCGCGAGATCGGCGATGCTCCGGTCTCGGTGGTCCGGTCGATCCTGCCGTCCGCGTCATCGTCAAAGCCGGTCCGGATCAGATTGCCATTAGTGTCATATGTGTAGGTCTCGCTCCGGTCGATATTGCCGTTCGCATCATCGTCAAACCCGGTCTGGCTCACCCTGCCATTCGCATAATATGTGTATGTCTCGCTCCGGTCGGTCGTGCCGTCATTATTGTCGTCGAAACTGGTCTGGCTCACCCTGTCATTCGCATAATATGTGTAGGTCTCGTTCCGGTCGATCGTGCCGTCCCCGTCATCGTCGAAACTGGCCCGGTCCCGGTTACCGTCCGCATTTTGAGTGTAGAACTCGCTCCGGTCGGTTGTGCCGTCACCATCACCGTCGAAATCGATCCGATTCAGGGTGTTACTGCCGTCCGTATTCCGGTGAACCGTCCGGTCGATATTGCCGTCATCGTCGTCATCCAGTTCCACCCGCTCCCAGCGACCCTCCGCATTCAAGTGGATCGTCCGGTCGATATTGCCGTCATCGTCTAGGTCTTCGTCCCTCCGGGTCACGCTCCGCCTGCCGCCGTTATCAAACGCGAAGTGAGTGATCCGGTCGGGGTTGCCGTCGCCATCGGTGTCGAACTCGATCCGGGTCCGCCTGCCGCCGCTATCAAATGCGTAGTGAGTGATCCGGTCGGTGAAACCGTCATCGTCCATATCCTGTTCCAGCCGCTCCCAGCGACCCTCCGCATTCAGGTGGACCGTTCGGTCGATAATGCCGTCATCGTTCAGGTCGAAATCCCTGCGGGTCACGCTCCGCCTGCCGCCGTCATCAAACGCATAGTGAGTGATCCGATCGATGAAGCCGTCATCGTCCAAATCCTGTTCCAGCCGCTGCCAGCGGCCCTCCGCATTCAGATGGACCGTCCGGTTGATCGTGCCGTCATCGTTCAGGTCGAAATCCCTCCGGGTCACGCGCCGGGTGCCGCCGTCATCAAATGCGTAGTGAGTGATCCGGTCGGTGAAACCGTCATCGTCCATATCCTGTTCCAGCCGCTGCCAGCGACCCTCCGCATTCAGATGGATCGTCCGGTTGATAGTGCCGTCATCATCCAGGTCGAAATCCCTCCGGGTCACGCGCCGAGTGCCGCCGTCATCAAACGCGTAGTGAGTGATCCGGTCGATATTGCCGTCATCGTCCAAATCCTGTTCCACCCGCGTCCAGCGACCATCCGCATTCAGATGGACCCTCCGGTCGATAATGCCGTCATCGTCGAAGTCGAACTCAATCCCGTTGGCTAGGGATGCTGTTGTCACAATCGTCTGCCCGCCATTGAAGCCGACAAATTCTACATCGGCCAGATTGATCCGGTCCGTGCCTTCCGTTTCGCCTGCAATAACAAGGAATCGGCCCTCATTCGTTTCATCGACAAAAATTGTATAGCGGCTCTGGCTCAATGCCAGAATGACCATATCATTGCCCGCACCGCCCACATAAGTGTCGTTGCCGCCATTACCGGTAAAAACATTGTTCGAATCATTGCCGATGAAACTGTCATCACCGGAGCCGCCAATCGCGTTTTCAATCACGGTGCCCACGGCGATTGTGATATTGTTGATTAACGGGTCTTCCGGATCGTCTGTAAGGATATTGTCGCCGATCGAGGAAAAAGAGCCTTCGACCAGGCTGATCACCTGATTGGCCGAATAGAATGAGAAATCGAGCGTATCGGTGCCGCCAGTATCATAGATGGCTAGTGATGGCGGGCGGATCCCCTGATTAAAGAAGGTCCCCTCGAAATCCAACACGCCGGTTTCCGTCGAATTGAACCCGTAAACATTATCGCCGGAGCGGGTCTGTCCATTGGCCCCATAGAAGTTCTGGATTGCGATAATATCGACAAGCTGAGGCGTCAGAACAAGCCGCGGCGTCCCGGTGCCTGCCTCGCCCTGATCACGATAGCTCATGAGCGTATAATTCCAGGCATCCTGATTATAGACATGGTGGCTCACGCCCGCTTCATCGACACGCGGACCATTATAGAGGCCTGAATGACCTAGGCCGAGCGCGTGACCGACTTCATGGAGGTAGGTTTGGTAGCGTAGGGAGTTCAGCGCATAATCGGCCGAACCATCAGGATTGGTGTCCCAATTGGCAGAGATAGTGACTGTGACCGATGTTAGCGTGCCATTGGCGATCGATATCCTCGAATTGGTAAAGGCTTGCCGGCCACCATTTGCACCATTGTCCTCGTTGAAGTCTATATCGGGATCGGCACCCGATGCGGCCGCCGTGAAGGTCAGCCCCGAGACCTCAGCCCAAGCGTCCATCGCCATGAGCGCGAGCGTTTTGGCCCCGTCGGACAGAGCGGAAATATCGTAGGTCAGATCCGTCTTGTCCCACTTCGCTTCAGTGTTGAACTGACTGGTCAGAAAGAAGGCGGCTTGATCCAGCGTGAAGTCGGGGCGATTATTGCCTTCCTCGGCATAGATTGTGTAATCACCCGTCGTCACCGCCCAGCCGCTGGCACCAAGATAATATGTGCCGGATTCATCGGGCGTAAAGGTTATGAACGAGTTGCTGTTTACCCTAGCCCCATCGATTTCAACATCGTCATTGCGGTCAATTTCAGTGCCCGCAGAATTATAGAGGATCAACAGCGGGTCTTGATGCGGATTGTCCCCGTCCCGCAGCATGATGAATGTATATTGCACGCCCGCCTGAAGTTCGACGGCATACCAGTCCTCATCCGTTCCGGATCCGCGCGTGCCCGACGCCGAGCCGCCAATCGTGATGGTGCCCGTCGTGCTTGTATCAGCCGGCAGATCGCTATTGGCTGGCTCATTGGCTGTACCGAATATGGCTTCGGCGAACGCCTCGGCTGTTTCCTGAAGACTATTGGCAAATATGTCCGCGTCGACATCTCCCAGTGCTGAAATGGAACCGATCAGAGTGTTGAAGTTAGAGATGTCTAGGCCAGAATCGAGAAGTTGCTGAATCTGATCGCTCAGATTCATGATCTGCGTTTTCGCATTCATCCCGTGGTCGTGCCCGCAACAGGCACAGCCATTGGACTGCGCTTCGAAGACATGTCCATTATCGACCATGGCTGTGAACAGTGCTTGCGCAAAAATTGTCGCCGGGTTGGATTGAAACAGGGCAGCCATGGCACCCATGGCCCCCATGGCCTCCATATCCGGCGCAGACGATGCGGAGTCGAGAATTGAAGCATCCGCCGAGAATACCGGATTTATCAGCGTCGAACCGCTAAAGGATAGGGGCTGCAACGTCTCTGAAAAGCCTTTGAGCGAATCTGGTTCCAGATCGTATTGCAGACCATATTGCAGATCGTAAAGACGTAATGCTGATGCCAAAGCTGAAGAATCATAAGGCTTAAACATATAAACTTTCCTCATCGCACTGGACTGAATGGCTAGCTCGTAGACAAGAATCAATCATTTAAGCCAGATTTCGATAACGGCGATGAGTTAGCCGAGAAGACTGCGCCTAGCTTCTGCTCACCCAGCGGTGTCTGCTGAGTCGGGTCCGGCAGAAAGTTGCCATTCTCATTGGGCTGTATGGGGGGCTCCTCCGCCGCTACGCCTAGAGGCAACCCGGCGAGTATCAGACAGGCAATGGCGGTCAGAGCCTTACGCATAGGACGGTTCACAGTCGGGCGTTTCGTCCCCGATGACGGTGACGGCCACCAGATCATTCATGGCACCGCTCCGTTGGCGTCATGAATCAGAAATAAAATCTCAATGCAAATCAATAGGGGCAAATCAATAGGGGCAAATCAATAGGGGCAAATCAATAGGGGCAAATCAATAGGGGCAAATCAATAGGGGCAAATCAATAGGGCCTGAGCCTAGGACGCAGAAAGGCGGTCTGACATGTTGCTTCGGGTCATGATAGCTGCCGCAAAAGCTGACGGGATTCTGATGGACGCTGAAAAGCACTGATTGATACCTATCCCCATGCCTGACATTGAGAGCCTGTCCAACATGCCTCCAACCCTACGGATCCGTCTGAAATCGCAGGCATGGCCACATCGGATCAATGCGCCTAAAATATGCAGTGAATAGCCGAGTCGGGGATGGGATTAACGCTGAGAAACGCAACTATCTTAACCGGCTGGCAATAGCATTGCGCCTCGACCCGGAGTCGGCGACCCTGATTGAAACGGAAGTGAGGACTGGATGATGCAGTATTTCTCGATTGGTTTGGCAGGGTTTCTGATATCCTGCATGTATATGCCGCCCAATGGCGGACAGGAACCCTATGACCTTGCCCCTTACGGACCTGTTGTTCCGCAACCGCACCAACAACCCCACACGCAACCTCCCGGCTTTCCACCGCCTGTCAGCCAGCCTGGCAACCGCATTTGCGGCGGCCTGACCGGGGCGACATACAGCTTTAAGGGCGAGTTTTGCTATCAAACTGTCCAAGCTCAGTGCGGCACGGCCGAGCAGACCGGCGTCCCCGCCTACAAGTCGGCACGCAGGTGAAGAATATCTGATGGTCACCAAAGGACGCGGGACCTGGTTGCTTAACGGCGAAGAGCGACTAGCGGTTGCCGATGACATTTTGTTCGCGCGGGCCTGGGATTATCACGGTATTCGGGCCGCTGAGGATAGCCCGCTGGAATTCATTGTGTTCAAATATTCGGGACGCCATATAGACGCCATATAGATGTGCCGATTGATCCCGATCCATCCCTACCCGAAGAACGCCTCTAAGCATGTTTCACCACTTCTTCAGTGAATTGCGGCGCGCCTCGGTCCCAGTCTCGATCCGGGAGTATCTGACACTGATTGAAGGGGTCGAAAAAGGCGTCGCGGATGAAAGTCTGAACGGGTTTTCTTTCTGTCCCGTACGGCGTTGGTGAAGGATGAGCGCGATCTCGATAAATTTGATCAGGTCTTCAGCCATGTCTTTCGCGGGGTGGACTATCTCGACGATATTTTCGGGCAGGACGAATACACGATTTCCGAAGATTGGCTACGGAAGATGACCGAACTCCACCTCTCGCCAGAAGAGATGGCAGAAATCGAAGCGCTCGGTGATTTCGACAAGATCATGGAAGCGTTGAAAGAGCGGCTGGAGAATCAGGAAAAACGCCATGAAGGCGGTGATCGCAACATTGGCACAGCGGGCAAATCACCCTTTGGAGCCTATGGCTATAATCCCGAGGGCGTTCGTATTGGTCAGAAAGAAGGCCGTCACGGCAAGGCCGCTAAAGTCTGGGACAAGCGTCAGTTCAAGAACCTGGATGGAGACCGAGAAATCGGCACGCGGAACATCAAGGTTGCGCTCAGGCGTCTGCGCAAATTTGCCCGCGAGGGCGCCGCCGAAGAGCTGGATCTTCCTAGCACAATCAGTGGGACGGCCAGACAGGGATGGCTCGATATCAAAATGCGTCCGGAACGGCGCAACGCGATCAAAGTCCTCGCCTTTTTCGATATTGGCGGGTCGATGGACGCTCATGTGAAACAGGCCGAGGATTTGTTTTCAGCCGCCAAATCTGAATTCAAACGACTGGAATATTTCTACTTCCACAACTGCCTGTACGAGAAGGTCTGGAAGGATAACCGACGGCGGATGAGCGAAGTTACGTCGACCTGGGATATTCTGCATAAATTTCCGAGTGACCACCGCGTTGTGATTGTCGGAGACGCTGCTATGAGTCCTTATGAAGTCGCGATGCGGGGTGGCTCCGTGGAGCATTGGAACAACGAGCCCGGCGCAGTCTGGCTGAAACGTCTCACAGACATTTACCCGCATCTGGTCTGGATCAATCCGACGCAGGAAAAATATTGGGAATTCAGCCAGTCGACCCAGATGATCCAGGATATCATCGGCAAGGACCGCATGTTTCCCATGACTCTGTCCGGACTTGAAGACGCCATGCGGGAACTCGCACGTTAGAGCATTCTCTGATTAAGTAGAATTGTTTTTGGGATTTCCTTTTGTTTTGCTTTGTGATTCACTCTCATTGGCAGTGCATCAGGAGCAAAACAATATCCCCTAATCTTCGTCCTAGGACGGCCTGAAGGCACGGGCAAGCTTGCGCCTTATCGTTCCTATCTGTTAGCTCTTTCAGGGACAGCCGGATATAAGTCTCGCTGAGTTATGTCCCCGCTTGGAGGCTGACCATGGGATTAAAACCTATACTGGGTCGATCTGGGCCGATCTGGGCTGATGTCGACATTTTTACGCAAGGCTGACTTCGCTATAAAAAACTCTGTTCGCCACAGAGCCGGATAGGCCGGATGTTCGCTGTAAGCGCCACCTTTGACACACACAATAAAAGCTCATGAAGCTTGAGCCTCATCGGCTTGTGTTTATCGATGAAACCAGCACAAACACAAAAGGATTTATGGCCGGGCTCCCAAAGGCGAAAGGCTTCTGTCTGACGCGCCTTTTGGTCATTAGTGTATGCAGACTTTCATCGCCGGGTTGTGTCATGACGGGATCACGGCCTCCTGATCACGGCCTCCTGGGTGCCGAATGGAGCCATGAACCGAGCCTCTTTTGACGTTTATGTCGAAAAAGAACTGGCCTCAACCCTCAAGCAAGGGGACATTGTTATCTTCGATAATCTGTCTTCACATAAAAGCGAACGGGCCAAAGCCGCGCTGCGTAAACGCGGAACCTGGTTCCTGTTCTTGCCGCATCCCATTGAAATAGTGTTCTCCAAACTCCAAGCTTACTTGCACAAAGCCAAATGCAGACCTATTGACGACCTCTGGAAAGCTATTGGAAATATATGTGACCTCTACTCACTAAAGGAATGCTGGAATTATCTCAATGCAGCAGGTTATTGCGTATGATTAATCATAGAATGCTCTAGCGGCCCGTTAGTCAATCAACACATGTCTCAACCCGATCTAGGAGATCTAATGATCCGTATACTTACAACCACATCTCTCGCTGCCCTTCTTGCGTCCTGCACCGCATTGTCCGATGACGACGGCGTGGCCGGCGAAGACGATGTTCCTGCCCTGGTTGAAGGCGTCGCAGTCTGTCCGGACACTATGGTGCTGAGCTTGGACGATTATGCCGATGAGGACCTGCCCAGCACAAACGAGTACGCTCAGTGGCATATGGAAAACGCCCAGCGATCCAATGTCATGCAAAGCGATTCCGGTATGCAGTATAAGGTTATTCAAGCGGGGCTGGAAAACGGAATGATCCCTCAGCCCGGCGAGGAAGTCGTGGCAATGTATCACGGCTACCGTACGGACGGCACCGTGTTCGACAGTTCCTATGAACGCGGCACGCCGTTCATTTTCAATACGAATCGCGTTATTCGCGGATGGACCGAAGCCGTTGAAAACATGAAGATTTGCGAAGCGCGCACGCTCTATCTACCGGCTGATCTGGCTTACGGTAATCGCGGTGCAGGCGCAGATATTCGCCCCGGCGATACGCTTGTTTTCAATATGCAGTTGGTCCGGGTGAACCGCGTGGACGCAGCGGGCGGCTAGCGCCATTGCATAAATATCCTGACCGTGAATTTGATGCGGAGGGCGATGATCGACCTCCGCATTTTTATTTCATCCTTCGGGGACGACATGTACGCGGATCGCTGCATCCGGTTTAAGGACGTCTCTCGCTACGACTGAGATCTCCTCAGCTGTCATCGACTGATACATCTCATCGCGCGTACGATGGCGGTTCAATGTTTCCGGACGACCTTGCGTTTCATCGATCACGTCAAGCCAGTATCCGTTATTCTCCAGACTCGTCTCAAGATTTTCCAATGTTGGTTTGATCGCCCGGTCAAACGTATCGGCGCTTACAGCGTCCTCGGCGAGCTTGGCGGCCACGGTTTCAATCACACCCGTCAGCCTGTCAAGTTCCTCAGGTGACGCTTCAATACTGACGCCCAGATACCCCCAGTTGGGCGTTGTCTCTGGCAGAGATGTGAATGCAGATGGGGAATAGGTTGCCCCCTCTTCTTCCCTCAGAACCGTGTTGAGTTCCAGCTCCAAAACCTGTGCCAACATGCCAAATTGACGGTCAGCGAGCGTGTCCTCATGATCATCAATTGGCCAGTAAATGCGCAGCAGAGCTGTATCCGGTTCTCCTGCGTGCGTAATTGTGTACGGCCTCGCGCGGCCCGCCGGAAAGGTCTGGTTGATCGCAGACTCGGGAAGAGGCTCTGCAGACGATCTAGGCCCGGGCAAAGTTGCCAACGTTCTAGCGACAAGATTAATGATCTCGGCGTTTTCGAAGTCGCCAACAACCGATACTTCGATAGGCCCCTCAACAATATGTGTCTCATACCAATCCGACAGAGCGTCAAGATTCACAGCCAGTGCCTGCGACTCGGTCGGATGCACATTACGCCAGTGATTTGAGCTCAGCAGTGATGGGACTTCCAGTCCGGCTGCGCCGGAAGGAGTCGAATCCAGCTTTGACCAGACCGAGCGGATGCGGCTTTCATAATTTGCAAGAATTTCCGGCCGGTAAGCCGGATTCGTCAGGTAAGCCGTCATGAGCTGAAACTGAAGTTCCAAGTCATCCGGAACGGTCGCCCCGCCCAACGTCATGCTTCGCGTATTGAACTCACGGCCAACACCCACTGCTCGTCCAGCGGTCAGGGTCCACAATTCATCAACTTTATGCGCACCGATGGCAGAGCTGTCCAATACGAATTGAAGCTGTATCCCGAAGGCCGGATCATCCTGCGGATAGAATGCCGTTCCGGATCCTGCGCGGACCCGGATCCGGATCACCTCTTCTTCATAGGGCGTCGGCTTCAGGTTCAACCTGACACCATTGGAAAATTCAACGGTGGTAATGCCGATATCCTCAATGACCGAAGATATCACAACCTCTCCGGCCTGACCCCAGTCAGAATAAGCAAACACGCCGACGTTGGCCTCGGCTTCAGCGTCCAGCGACACTGACCGACTTTCAGCCAGCAAATCCTGTAGCCACTGCTCAGGCTCTTCGATCACGCTCTCCGCCTGAAGATAAAGCTGCGGCGCTGTATCAAGACTGTCCCATGCCTCTTTCAGCGCGCTTTCGACCTGATCGAGGGTGAGGTCAGCAATGGCTGCTTCGAACCGCGCCAGAGAGTTCTCAGCGCTTGTCATCACACGTTCCGACGCAAAACTATCCAAGATTTCCCGGGCAAGCGACGGCGTCTGGCGGGTCGGGGCTGTCTGAACGGCCACTTCCAGACTCTTACGCACATTGGCGATCTGCTCCGTAAATTCGGCCTGTGTGAAGCCGTGATCAATTGCCTGACGCAGAATGCGTTCGGCTTCGATAAACCCGTCGCGCAGCTTGTCAGGCTCAGCCATAACCAGAAGGCTAGCAATTTCAGCTGCGTCGAAAAAATCACTAACCTCGCTGCTGGCGTCCGTGAAATTCGCCTCTCCGGCGCGGACCGTCTTGGCAAACCGGCGATTCAGCATCAGATCGGCAAAATAGAGCGGCAGTTTGTTCTTACGGTTCGCGACTGTATCACGGCGCTCATCCTTGGGCGCAACGTCGGAAATTGTGGACAGGCTGACATAGCTTAGAACTTCCGGGTCGAAAAAAACGCCGAAGCGTGGTTCATCAAACCGAATGGCCGGGACTGCCGCATCATCGACGGGCGGAGCATCATTCACCCAATCCGCAAAAGCCGCCTCGATCTTCTGCGCCAGCTGCTCTGCCGGGCGATCACCAACCAGAACAATGAATGTGTCTTCAGGACGATATTGTGCCGTGTAGAAGTCACGAAATTGCTCTGGCGTAACCGATTGAATGGTTTCTATAGTCCCAATCGGCAATCTATCGACAAGACCCGATCCTGCGGTTTGAAAATCTAGCGCTGCAATCTGAGCTCGGAAAGCCGGGCTGTTACCCGCCCGCTTCTCGGCCAGAATGATGCCGCGCTCCCGGTCGATCGCATCAGGGGCCAATGTCAGTCTCTGAGCCGTCTCTCGGAAAATCTCGAGTGCTTCATCCAGCAGCGAATCGGATATGTCCGGCAGCTCCAATTGGTACATGGTTTGGTCGAACCCGGTCGAGGCGTTCGTGTCCGGCCCGAAGGCCAGCCCCAACCGCTCCAAACGCTTGATCATTTCGCCTTCCGGAATCGCCTCTGATCCGTTGAAAGCCATATGTTCGAGAAAGTGAGCCAGACCGCGCGTTTCATCCGTTTCGTCAAGGGATCCCACATCAAATCGCATAAGCAAGGTCGCGGTTCGTGACGGCGTGTCGTTGCTCATTGTCGCGTAACGAAGACCGTTCGGCAGACGCCCGTACAGAATGTCTTCATCCATCACCAGATCACTGGCTTCATGGGCAAAATCAACCGAATCGAGGGGCGGTAGGTCCGCAGCAGGTGGCTCAGTCTGTGCCGCGTCATTTGATCCACATGAGATCAGGAGAATGGAGGCCAAAATCAGGGTTGGCCGCAGGAACAGGCGTTGCGTCACAGTCAGATCAATCCAGTGCAGATAGGCGTTTGTATGTTCTTCAGTGGCCCAGCATGCCATGTGAAATCAAGAGCAATAACCATGGGTTCAACCATGGGTTCCGGGAGCTCGTTTAAAACGAACCTGCAAATCCGTATCCGCGGCATATAGACGCCGTTTTACGACATGCAGCGGAGTTCAAAAGGGTATAAGTTATGAAAATCGAATCAGCCGGTTGTCCAGCTCCCTTTTTATGTACAGGGTGCATGTTTAGAGACTGATATGGCCTTATGTGATTATACTCTTTGAGCCACATGTTGATGACGGTTTGTACCTGTGCGATGCTGGTGAACCATTCCGCGTTGAGGACTTCATTGCGCAGCGTGCCGTTGAAGCGCTCATTATATCCGTTCTCCCAAGGTGAGCCAGGATAGAGCTGGATCGGCTTAATACCCACCTTGCGTAGCCATAGCTGCAAGGCGGTAGCAATAAACTCAGAACCATTATCTGACCTTATATAGTTTGGTTTTCCATGTTTGAGCAGAAGTGGGTACAGAGCTTCCAACACATCCGCCGAGCCCATTTGGGTTTCACTTCAACACAGAGAGCTTGACGGGTATATTCATCCAGAACTGTCAACATCTTGTAAGGCCGACCGGAACTGAGGCTTTCGGGTATCAATGAGCGGGAAAGGAAACTGCTTGCGACAATCCTGCCGTCGAAGCTTTCTTCAAATCTCTGAAAGCTGAACTAATTTGGTGGTACAACTGGACGACACGGAGAGAAATGAAAGCCGCACTCTTCAAATACATCAATGGATTCTACAATCCACGCCGAAGGCATTCAGCCTCCGAATGGAAAAGCTCCTTGGCATTCGATCGAAAGGCGGCTTAACCGAGACTCAAGGTCGGAACCAAACCGGGACAGGTCCAAAGACGCATCCGGTCTAATGCGTCAACAGCGCTCACGATGAGGCCACTCCGTCCGGTCGGCAAGCCGCCAGGAATCTGGAAATCTTCCGTTCGCGAGTCTGTAGCCATCATACACGAATATTCAATTTTTAATAAAGTTCATTGATTGTTTCCATTATTGACTGGCATAAATGATTTAGTTGAGTCTTTGTAATAATATAAGGTGGCATAATATAAATTAGATGACCAAATGGTCGTACCCAAACGCCTTTTTGGACAAGGCATTTTTGAACTGCAGCAACATCGACGGGCTGTTTCATCTCAATAACTCCAATACCCCCCAATATACGTACATCTTCTACAACCTTGTGGTGTGAAATTTCAGATAAACACGCTAAACCTTGTTCAAGACATTTCACACGTGTCTGCCAGCCATTTTGATATGTCGCGCCCTCCCCACTATCCGTTAAAACATCCAAACTGGCGGAGGCTACCTTGCAGGCTAAAGGATTTCCCATAAAAGTTGGGCCATGCATGAGTACAGGTGTATCTCCATTTGAAATCGTCATGGCAACTTTCCGTGTTGTCAGAGTTGCAGCTAAGGTCATCATGCCGCCTGTCAATGCTTTACCAACACAGAGAATATCCGGTAAGATAGCGGCATGTTCCAGAGCAAACATTCTTCCTGTACGCCCAAATCCGGTGGCAATTTCATCAAAGATTAACAAGACATTATAATAATCGCACAATGCCCGGACTTGCCGGAGATATTCGGGGTGATAAAACCGCATTCCGCCTGCACCTTGTACAATCGGTTCAACGACAACAGCAGCAATAGTATCCTGATGAGTCTCTATCATTTGAGCGAAAGCTGAGATATCTTGCGGGTCCCACTCATCTCTAAAGGCAGTTTTAGGACGTGGCACAAATAAGTGCTTTGCAATAACTGTCGGAAACAAATCATGTTGACTATTAATGGGATCACTGACCGACATACAGGTGAATGGATCGCCGTGATAACCACCTCGAATAGTTAAAAGAGTTTGTTTTTCAGATTGTCCAGATGATTGCCAATATTGCAGAGCCATCTTGATCGCAACTTCAACGGATATGGACCCCGAATCTGCGAGAAAAATATGCTTAAAGGCGTTTGGGGCTAAGGCCAGTAATTTTGCTCCGAGTTCCGATGCGGGTTGATGCGCAATCCCTCCGAACATAACATGAGATATTTTTTCAATTTGGCTGACTGCGGCCTGATTAAGATCAGGATGATTGTACCCATGCAAGGCACTCCACCATGATGACATGCCATCAAGAAGTTCGCGACCATCTGCGAGTTTTAGGTAAACACCATGCCCTCCAACTACAGGGTAACAGGGCAAAGGGTCTTTCATAGATGTGTAAGGATGCCACAGATGGTTTCTATCGAAGTCGAGCCAATCTTGGGTGGTTTTGAAGTTTGTCTGCATGAGTTTTTACAAAGTCTTTAGTGAGAGTTTGAGTTTGAGGGATATCAGCAATGAGTGGAGCGTTTGAGTAGTTTAAGATAACTTCACGGCTCTCAAGGTTCGTGTTCCCATTAAAGATAAGGCCGAGAAAATCCAGCTTCCGTTGTCGAATGAGCTCCAAGCTTAACAAAGTATGATTGATACTACCTAAATAGCTGTTGGCAACAAGGATAATAGGTTTATTTAAATCTTCGATTAAATCAACCATAAGATAAGTTTGCGACAGCGGTACCATCAATCCGCCGGCCAATTCAATAATACATCTCCGACTTTCAGTGGAGGTTTTGTCAATATTTGGAGATTTAAAATTTCCGGATTGTATCATAATGCCGTCAAGTTCCGCTGCTGCATGAGGCGACATGGGGGCGGTTAGGCGGTAGGTTTCAGGATGAATTGTAAACGGATGTTGCGTAACTAAAGCTTTAACTTTATCCGCATCAGTATGGTTCAGGTCACCTGCCTGTACAGGCTTCCAGTAATCGGCCTTTAAGGTTTGACATAAAATAGCCGAAATAACTGTTTTTCCGACTTCCGTGCCGATCCCCGCAACGATAACACTCATAGTTTTGCACCGTTATTTAGAAATAGGTTCAAACATTTGGCTAACTTATCCATCTGTTTTTCGGTGTTAAAACTATGCAAGCTAAACCTGATCCGCTCCGCACCTGTTGCAACCGTAGGGCTTAAAATAGCTTTCGTAGCAAACCCATTCGCTTGTAAATAAGCTTCAAGAGATTTAGCACGTGTGTTTCCAGATATAATAAGTCCTTGAATCGGACTATTACTATCTAACCAATATGTGTCTTTATAGGCGGTCGGTTTCACGTTTTCATTAAAGTATTGTAGAACCGACTGCAACGCTTTGCGTTCCTCTTCCGCCTGTTGAAAACGTTCATAAGCCAATGTTGTTACAGCTACAGTTTGCGGGGAAGGGGCGGTTGTATAAATAAAGGGACGGCAAAAATTGATAAGGTAATCCCGTAAAACTGAGGTACCTACGATCGCGGCTCCATGAAACCCGACGGCCTTACCAAAAGTGTAAATAGCTGCAAAGATCTGCTGTTCCAAACCCAATTCAGCAATAAGGCCTTGGCCTTTTGCGCCATACACGCCGACCGAATGAGCTTCATCCACTATAAGAGCTGCATTATAGCGTTGACAAATTTGACTCATCGCAACAACCGGCGCGATATCGCCGTCCATCGAGTAGAGAGCCTCAACAACAACATATATTTGCCCTGTTATAACGCGACTTAAAGTTTCAAGCTGAGCTTCCAAATCCTTAACGTCATTGTGAGCAAAGCGTTTGCGCTCTGCATATGACAAGCGAATACCATCAATAAGACTAGCGTGGATAAGTTCATCTGATAGAATAGCATCGTCTCGCCCGGTAATACACGAAAGCAATCCTGTATTGGCCGTATAACCCGAACTAAACAGAAGCGCGCTTTCAAACCCGTGAAACGTAGCTATGTCAGCCTCTAGTTTTGCAAGTTTCATATCATGACCGCTGATCAATCGGGACCCTGTTGACCCGCTTTCCGCGGGTTCTGCGGTTAGTGGAAAACGCGATAAACCTAGATAATCGTTAGAACAAAAATCTACACCGTCAATGATGCTTAGGGTTCTGAAATTACCTAACTTTAAACGTACGTGCAAAGCGGATTGTAAAGTCTGTGTTGCAATGTTTGACATTTATCCACTCGACAGGTTTGCTTAAATTACTCAGATGTGATCCCTAAGCGAGCAAATAAGGCTCTATCTTCTGTTTCAGTTGGATTGTCAGTTGTGAGTAATGTCTCCCCGACAAATATAGAATTAGCACCTGCTAAAAAACACAAGGCTTGCGCTTCATCGCTCATTGTTTCGCGTCCGGCAGACAAACGGACATAAGACTCAGGCATCATAACACGCGCTACAGCGATGACGCGCGCGAAGTCTATAGGATGCACGGCCTCGCTATCTCCCAACGGGGTACCGGGAACCGGAACTAAAGCATTTATTGGAACCGATTCAGGTGCCGGGTTAAGATTAGCAAGCGCGAGTAAAAGCCCGATACGATCCTCAGCGGTTTCTCCCATGCCGACAATGCCGCCGCAACAAACCTTCATACCGCTTTCTCTAACAAGATTTAGTGTATGTAACCTATCCTCGAATGTGCGCGTCGAGATGACCCGTTCATAATCCTCGGGCGATGTATCTATATTGTGATTGTAATAATCCAAACCAGAGTTTGATAACCGTTCTGCTTGCGAAGCAGACAGCATGCCGAGAGTCATGCAGGTTTCAAGACCTACAGCTTTAACTTGCGCGACCATATCACAAAGCGCGTTCATATCGCGATCTTTCGGTTCACGCCACGCTGCTCCCATACAGAATCGCGCAGCGCCACCAGCTTTAGCTTTGCGGGCAGCTTCTATGACTGCATGGTTATCAATCAACTTCTCAGCTTTAAGTCCGGTGTCAAAATGCGCGGATTGGTTACAATACCCGCAATCTTCAGCACAGCCTCCTGTCTTAATCGACAGAAGTTGTGACATTTGAACTTCGTTCGCCGCATGATATGTCTGGTGTAGAGTTTGTGCCTTTAAAATCAAATCCATAAAGGGCATTTCGAAGAGGTTTTTAACGTAAGCACGCGACCAATTTTTAGTTGTCGGGTGCGGTGCATAATTCTCAGGAATTTCTGCTGTTTTTTTTCGTACAGATATCGGCGAATTGTTCGATATTTTGTCAATTATGATCGTCATCATAGGGCAATCTACAAAGCAAGAATAAACAGAAAGATCATAGCAATCTAAGACTAGATACAATTACTATCAATGGTTTATTTCAAATCTATATCGTTTGAAATCGATTTATGGAGAGTGACGTTTGTCATCAGACGGTACTTTGAGTTTACTTGATGCCGTCTTTGAACTCAACCCCTTGACTGACCTCAGGCAGACGATTTGGCCCGGAGATCCTCCGCCACGTCTTCCTGGCTGACATCATCAACCTGAAGATCATGGAGAGAGCGGTCTTGCGGTTCAGGCAGCCCTTGGTTTTCCGGGTCCAGTTCCTGACCGTGGCAAAGACGCTCCTAATCGGGTTCGTGGTTCTGATGTGCGTCCAGTGTTCCGCCGGAAAGTCGTAGAAAGCCAGCAGCGCGTCACGGTCCTTGACCAGCTTGGCGACGACCGGTTTGGTGACAGCCCTCTCATATTTCACGCCGTAGGTTTCGACGAAGAGATCAAAAGCCGCGGCGGCTTCTTTCCTGATCTCGGGGTCTCTGCCATCCAGATGTCCTGCAGCTCGGCCCTGACCTTCTCGCATAGGGACTTTGGCAGCGCGCCGTTCCGGCTTTGAGTGTGTCGACAGAAATTCGGGGTCAGGTGGAGAGCTTTCTACGACCATTTTCTCCCACAGACGAACGACCTGATATGGATCATAGTCTGGTTTCGCCATGTAGCGCACGCCAAGTCGATCTGATTCAAGTTCCTGGCGTCGGTCATGTCCCAAGGCTTGTCCGCTCGCGCTACGAGAGATTCGCGATCCGATGTTACGCAACCGCCCCATATAAAGCGGGTCACTTGATATTGGCGTTTGACATCACTCCAGCTTCGGGCGGCTGCCTGAGCAAATGCGGCCTCACTGGGCGCGAAAGCCGTGGATTACAATCGATCGGTCGCTGCGTTCTTTGTACAAGAGGCGATTGCACCGCCAGCTACAACCATGTCACCGGCTTCGACATATTTGAGGAACTAGCGACGATAGAGCACCTCGGGATCAGGATGGTTGAGCGTTTTCGTTTCGGCTGAATTATGAGCGTTACACATAAAGTCTATCTTCCTCCGGCCTAGCGATGGAGGCCTGTCATTCTTCAACGATCTTGCAGAGATTATGATTCCAAGGCAAGCTCTGCAAGTTGCTGAAAATTCGCCACGCGCCAACGGTCTTCCAGATCATTCCGATGATCTCTTCAATTACGAACAAGGCCAGATTGAATGCGCTATTCGTCATTAAGCTTCGGCATCATTAAAAATTTGATGGAACGTTTTCGCGCCAGAGTGCTCTATTCCAGTAAAATCTGATCTTCTGACGCGCATCCTGTAGCGTAATATGGGCGGCGATTATTGTGTGTGATTTGTATGGGGACGCGAGGAGAACAGATATGGGCGTATTCGACCCCGTCATAGATGAACAGACCCCGGCTGCCGACTTTACGATCGAGCAGCGCTGGGAGCGCTATACGGATCAGGAGCATCAGGTTTGGGATACGCTTTATCAGCGCCAAATCGAGATGCTGAAAAACCGGGCTGTGGACGAATTTCACGCAGGGCTGAGTCTACTGGACCTTGGAGCAGGCGGTATCCCGAACCTGAACGTCATCAACCCAAAATTGAAAGATTTGACCAGCTGGGAAGTGGTGATGGTACCTCATCTTGTTCCAGACGCTGTATTTTTCGAACATCTTGCGAATCGACGGTTTCCATCCGGTCGCTTCATTCGAAAGCCGCACCAACTCGATTATCTTGAAGAACCTGATATTTTCCACGATATTTTTGGGCATGTGCCGATGCTCACCTTGCCAGTCTTTGCCGATTACATGCAGGCCTATGGGCAGGGTGGATTGAGAGCGCAGTCACTCGGGCGCCTCAAAGAACTGGCTCGACTATACTGGTATACTGTCGAATTTGGTCTCATTCAAAGACCCGAAGGATTGCGGATCTATGGTGCCGGTATTGTCAGCTCTTCAGGCGAAACCCCATTTTCTCTGGAAAGTGACTCACCCAATCGAATTGGCTTTGATCTGGAGCGGGTCATGCGAACCGACTACAAAATCAACGACTTTCAGCAGCTCTATATCGTCATTGAGAGCTTTCAACAGCTTCTTAGCGCAACGCAGCAAGATTTCGCTCCGCTTTACGATGTGCTGTCAGCCAATGCGGATCGGTATACCCCGACAGATCTGCTTAAAACGGACATTGTTTTACAAAGTGGAACACAATTCCACACTGCTCGCCGGTAGATCAACGATCGGAGCTTCGCGCAAGGTTGCGATATTTAAAATGGGTTTCGCCTATTTGATTGGCATTTTCCTGAGGTATCTTAGCAGGATTTTGTATTTATGCTCAAGCCTGTGATTATATCTCCATTCGGTTTCCTTGAGGTGGAGATGGAAGGTGTGTTTTGGAACGCCCTTAAACTTCACCAGATGCACCTTGGCCAGCTCCCAGAAGCCTTCGATGCCATTGATGTGGGTTGCGCCAAAATAGCTTTCGTCAACCTCGACCACGCCGAAGAAGGGTCTGGTCTGTCCGCTTCGCAGGACCAATGGATGCGTTCGCGAAGAGCGCGGTAGGTCCGGTTGAGGGTGTTACGGTTAAGCCCTGTCAGTTGGGCTGTTTGCAGGGCTGTCAGATCAGCGGCAAAGCAGCGAACGACCTCCCGAATTTCGCGCTCGGACAGGTGCGATCCTTTTGAATAATGATTTTCATTGCCATACAGTAACTTAGATCCTATGCGGAGCCAATCAAATAGGCAAGATCCTTCCAATGTTCTCGGGACGAATAGAGGTCACAGATATTTCCGATGGCTTTCCTGAGTGCGTCCATGGGTTTGCATTTGGCTTGGCGCAAGACCACTTTGAGTTTTGAGATAGCCATTTCTATCGGATTGATGTCTGGATTATAAGGCGGTAAAACAGGCACTCCGCGACCCGCTTGCGAAGTGCGGCTTTGGCTGTTTCGCTTTTATGGGATGATAGAATGTCGAGTATAACACTATCACCTTGCCGCAGGGTCGGGGCCAGTTGGGTTTCGATAGAGAGATCAAAGGCCGCCCGGTTCATAGGATCATCAAAACCCACGATGCGATTATACCGCCATGCCGCAGTCCCGCGATAAGGGCCCGCGATAAGGGTCCGCGATAAGGATCTGTGTTGGCCAAGGCCCTAACGACGCATCAGATATCAATCGGTCTCCCTAATGAAACACTTGATCACAGCCAAGGTCATGTGACATGACCGTCAAATAATACCCATTTAGGAATGTAAGGCCATGCCAGCCATGTTCAAGACCATACCAACCCTATCACAGGAAGTCCGGACCGAGATAGATACTGACGGGGACGGCATCCCCGACCGGTTCGAGGTCGATACTGACGGGGACGGCACCCCAGACCGGATTGAGTTCGACCCCGACCAAGACGGCAATATCGACCGGATCGCGCATCTGGATGAGGACGGTCGCTGGGTGCAGGTGGATAGGGATTTGGACGATGACGGCACCATCGACCGGATTACTCACTATGGGTTTGACAGCGGCGGCACCCAGCGCGTGACCCGGAGGGAAGTCGATCTGGACGATGACGGCACGATCGACCGGAGCGAGGCCTACATCTATGACGATGACGATGACGGTAACCGAGTCCGGATCAATTTCGACCTGGACGATGACGGCATGATCGACCGGACGGCCCGTCTGAATGCGGAGGGTCGCTGGGAGCGGGTGGAATGGGATGACGACGATGACGGCACGATCGATCGGACGGTTCACCGGAATACGGACGGCAGCGGCACCATCAACCGGATCGATTTCGACGAAGATGGTGACGGCACAACCGATCGGAGCGAGTTCTACACTCACAATGCGGACAGCAACCGGACCCGGGTCGATTTTGACGACGACGCGGACGGCACTATCGACCGGATCACTCACTACGCGTTTGATGAAGACGGCAACCGGCGCGTGACCCGGAGAGACGCCGACCTGGACGATGACGGCAACATCGACCGGATCGAGACCTATACGTATGATGAGAACGGCAACCGGACCCGAGCCGAATTCGACGACGGTGCGGACGGGATGACCGACCGGGCCGAGGATTACAGGTATAATTCGATCGGCAGGCTGACCCGGACCAATTTCGACGACAATAATGACGGCACAACCGACCGGTCCGAGGACTATGGCTATTTCAACGACAGGCTGACCCGGATCAGATTTGACGACGACGAAGACAACACGTTTGATCGGGGTGAGACCTATACATATGATGAGAACGGCAGGCTGACCCAGATCGAGTTCGACGATGACGGGGACAATAATCCCGACCGGCGCGTGGCCTACACTTACGACGCGAACGGCAACCGGAACCGGACCGAGTTTGACGATGATGCGGACGGCACGATCGACCGGATCACTCACTTCGCGTTTGACAGCGGCGGCAACCGGAGCGTGACCCGGAGGGACGCCGATCTGGACGATGACGGCAATATCGACCGGACGATCCACCTGAATGCGGAGGGTCGCTGGGAGCGTGTGGAATGGGATGACGATGATGACGGCACGATCGACCGGACGGTTCACCGGAATACGGACGGCAGCAACACCCTGAATCGGACCGATTTCGACGACGATGGTGACGGCACAACCGACCGGAGCGAGTTCTACACTCAAAATTCGGACGGTAACCGGGACCGGGCCAATTTCGACGATGACGCGGACGGCACGATCGACCGGTCCGAGACCTACAGCTATGATGCGAACGACAGGGTGAGCCAGACCAATTTCGACGACGATAATGACGGCACGACCGACCGGTCCGAGGCCTACACGTATAATTCGGACGGCAACCTGATCCGGACCGATTTCGACGACGATAATGACGGCACGACCGACCGGAGCGAGTTCGACGATGACGCGGACGGGAACATCGACCGGGTCAACGTCGCGGAGAACCGGATTACGGCCTATAGAGCACCGGATGCGGAGGGTGACACTCTGGTCTACAGCCTGTCCGGGACGGATGCGGCCCTGTTCACGATTGATGCCGCTACAGGCGAGGTCAGTTTTATAGATGCGCCCGACTTTGAGGCGCCGGGCGATGATGGCGGGGATAATGTCTATGACATTATCGTCACCGCGTCCGATGGCACCAATAGTACGGACCACAATGTCGCCATCACGGTGACGAATGAAAATGACAATATACCGGTCTTCACCTCGCCCACCACGGCCAACGCGCAGGAGAACCAGACCGTGGCCTATGAGGCGGCGGCGACGGATGCGGATGGCGACACTCTGGTCTACAGCCTGTCCGGGACGGATGCGGCCTTGTTCACGATCGACGCCAATACAGGCGAGGTCAGTTTTATGGCGGCGCCCGACTTTGAGGTGCCGGGCGATGATGGTGGGGATAATGTCTATGACATTATCGTCACCGCGTCCGATGGCACCAATAGTAGGAACCACAATGTCGCCATCACGGTGACAGATGAATATGACCTGATCCCTCTCTCCAGTCTGGACGGCAGCAACGGCTTCATCCTCAACGGCATCGACTCAGGTGACTATTCCGGCTTCTCTGTCTCATCGGCGGGGGATGTCAATGGCGATGGCTATGATGATCTGATCATCGGCGCCATTTATGCCGACCCGAATGGGGGTAATTCGGGCGAGACCTATGTGGTCTATGGCGGGGCGAGTGCGCCGGGCACAGGGGGCAGATTCAATCTCTCCACGCTGGATGGCAGCAACGGCTTCATCCTCAACGGCATCGACGAGACTGACCTTTCCGGCTTCTCCGTCTCGTCGGCGGGGGATGTCAATGGCGACGGTTATGATGATCTGATCATCGGAGCCTATTTGGCCGACCCGAATGGGGACAGTAATGCCGGCGAGACCTATATCGTCTATGGCGGGGCGAGCCCGCCGGGCACAGGGGGCAGGTTCAATCTCTCCACGCTGGACGGCAGTAACGGCTTCATCCTGACCGGGATCGACGCGAATGACCAGTCCGGTCGGTCTGTCTCCTCGGCGGGAGATGTCAATGGTGACGGTTATGATGATCTGATCATCGGGGCCAATGGGGGCGACCCGAACGGCGAGATCTATGTCATCTATGGCGGCGCGAACGCGCCGGGCAGGGATGGTGTGCTGGATCTGTCCGATCTGGACGGGACCAACGGCTTCATCCTGACCGGGATCGACGCGAATGACTTTTCCGGCAGGTCCGTCTCATCCGCAGGCGATGTCAATGGCGATGGTTATGATGATCTAATCATCGGAGCCAACAGGGCCGACCCGAATGGGGACGGTGAAGCCGGCGAGACCTATATCGTCTATGGCGGGGCGAGCGCGCCGGGCACAGGGGGCAGATTCAATCTCTCCACGCTGGACGGCAGTAACGGCTTCATCCTCAACGGCATCGACGCTTATGACCGTTCCGGCACTTCCGTATCGTCGGCGGGGGATGTCAATGGCGACGGCTATGATGATTTGATCATCGGGGCCTATGGGGCCGACGGTTTTGTCGGCGAGACCTATATCGTCTATGGCGGGGCGAACGCGCCGGGCACGGGGGGCGTGCTGGATCTCGGGGCGCTGAACGGTACCAACGGCTTTACTCTGACCGGGATCGACGCGGGTGACCGTTCCGGCTCTTCCGTCTCGTCGGCGGGGGATGTCAATGGCGATGGCTATGATGATCTGATCATCGGGGCCCGGAATGCCGACCCGAATGGGAACAGTAATGCCGGCGAGACCTATATCGTCTATGGCGGGGCAAGTGCGCCCGGCACAGGGGGCGTGCTGGATCTGTCCGATCTGGACGGGACCAACGGCTTCATCCTGACCGGGATCGACGGGGGTGACCGGTCCGGCCGTTCCGTCTCGTCGGCGGGAGATGTTAATGGCGATGGCTATGATGATCTGATTATCGGGGCCAATGGGGCCGACCCAAATGGGAGGAGCTCTTTAGGCGAGACCTATGTGGTCTATGGCGGGGCAACGGGGACGGAAAGCCTGACGCCGGTCACAGCGTCAGGCACGGCGGCGGCGGATAATTTCACCGGCAATGCCGGCAATGACAGTTTTACCGCGATTGCCACGAATGATGTGGTGCGCGGCGGGGCTGGCGATGACACTATCCGTGTCACCTCCCTTGACTTTGCGGCGATTGATGGCGGCACGGGCGCTGACCGGCTGGTGCTGGACGGGGCCGGCCTGGCGCTCGATCTGACGGGACCCGGCAATGCCAGCGTGGACAGTGTGGAACTGTTTGATCTGTCCGGCACGGAGGCCAACAGCCTGGTGCTGGACGCGCTGGCCGTGTTTGACGTAACGGAAGAGCGCGCCGGCGGTGTCGCGAGCCTCGACGTGCTGGGGGATGCGGATGACAGGGTTGATCTGAGCGGCAGTTCATTCGCCCTGACCGGGACGGCGACGGAAGACGGCGTCACCTATAATGTCTATAGGGACGGCAATGCGCAGCTGCGCATTGAGGACGGGGTGAGCGTCACCCTCGCTGCTGCTGGGGGGGCGGCGCAAAGCGCCGAGTCCAAGACTGATACCGGAACCGATCCCGAGTCCGGAACGAGGTTGGACGAGGCGCTCATGAACCCCAACCCACTTATGAATAATGATCCCTGGAATAATGATCTATGGGACGGCTTATGGGCGAACGGGGTTAGGAGCCTGGATCAGCCAGTTCATATAGACGAGGATGCTATCCTCATTCCGCTTTCAGACCCGCTTTCTTTCGGTCCACTCTCATCAGGCCTGCTTCCGGGTCCGTGGGAGGATCTGATATACTGGCCTGGGTTCGGAAGCCATCCGGCGATGCAGAATGATCTCGCCATGATCCTGCCGGAGATGGAGATTGTCACCGCTGATATGGAGGGTTTCTAACCGACGGGTCAAACCCGGGACAAGGTCATGATCAAGACAGAGATCAGGATAGAGCCGGGGACCGTACCTCCCGGACAGACCGAGGTGACGTTCGGGGTCGATCTGTCACGCGGTTTCACCGAATGGCTGGCAACGAAACGGCTCGGCCTTGCGCGACATAGTCAACGACACGCTGACGCAAATCCCGGGACATCACTTTGGGCATGAAACACCGCCAATGTAAGGGGAATCACAAATCAAACAAAAAGGAAACCCATAAATGAATCTAGTCAAAATATAATCGCTATTAATTTTTGGGATTCCTTCTAGGCTGTAGTGAAGAGTTAACTTTTATTTTCTATAATGTTCCTTCATTTTGTCAGGAGCGCACATATGTCTGGTTATCAGGAACTTACGGATGAACAATGGAGCCGTTTAAAGCCTTATTTGCCTTATGGGAGCACAGGGAAACCGGGTCGCAACGCCAATAACAGGCTTTTCATTGATGCTTTGTTGTGGATGGCCCGTTCGGGCGGGCGTTGGCGCGATTTACCCGAACGGTTCGGGCGTTTTGACAGTGTCAAACGGCGTTATTATCTCTGGGTTGAGGTCGGGGTTTTAGAAGATGTCTTTAAGGCCTTGCGCACCCACGCTGATCAAGAGTGGCTGATGATGGATGCCACAATTGTGCGGGCGCATGCCCAAGCGGCCGGGGCGCGGCATAAAAAAGGGGGCCTGATGCCCATGCATTGGGGCGTTCCAAGGGCGGCTTGACGACAAAAATACATGGGCTGACAGATGCATTGGGTTTACCTCTGCGCCTGATAGCAACGGGCGGGCATTGTAGCGAAATGACGCAAGCCGCCGCCTTATTGGCAGGGTTTAAGGCGGATCATGTCTTGGCGGATAAGGGCTATGATGGCCGGTGCGTTATGGAAGCGGTGAATGAGACTGGGGCTATGCCCGTTATTCCGTCCCGAAAAAATGCGCGCAAGCCAAGGCAAACTGATATGGCTTTGTATAAGGAACGTAATATTGTCGAGCGTTTCTTTGGCTATCTCAAACAGTTCCGGCGTGTGGCTACGCGATATGACAAGCATATCCAAAACTATATGGGCTTCGTCTATATCGCAGCTATCAAGATCTGGCTCAAATGATTAATTCTTCTCTACGACCTAGAGACACACTGGCAAAGAGAATGATCTTTGATCTCATCGTCTAACCTTGAGCATGGGCGATAGCCCGTTTCATTTCACGGTGACTTGGCTTTCTAGCTCAAGCTGTAAACTCAGCTTAAACGAGCGTGTTAAAAGATAGTCAGATTAGACTGCTTTTAAGAAGGTCGTATCAGGAAAAATAAGCCCCATAGATCGATGAGAGAAGCACGATAAAGACAAATATGGGAGCGACGAATCGGGTCAGTAACAGAAGAATGTTTCCAAGGCTTTCGCTGCCTGCAAATTCTTCCGCAATAATTGCCCTATCGAGACGCCAACCGACAAACAAGACGATCAGAAAACCTGCCAACGGCAGCATAACCTGACCCGTAAATGTGTCGATCACGTCAAGTGCAAACGTGTCACCGCCGGGACCAACGCCAAATACGCTGATCAAGCCAATAGCAATCATGACAGCGCCCATTGTCCAGGCTGCTTTTGCTTTGGACATTTTGAAGCGCTCCGACACAAACGCCACGGACGGTTCGAACAGGCTGACCGAAGATGTGATAGCCGCGAAGAAAGCAAGAAAGAAGAAAGCCGCGCCGACAAACGGGCCGACTGCGCCCATGGATGTGAACGCATTCGGAAGGGTAATGAAGAACAGTCCCGCGCCGGAGGAGACCTCCAAACCAAACGCAAAGACAATCGGGAAAATTGCCAAACCCGCAATTAAAGCCACACCTGTATCGGTCAGGGCTACAAGGACAGAAGCTTTGGGGATGGAAATATCCTGAGGCAGGTAACTCCCATACGTAATCATGATGGCGGAACCGACACCAATGGAGAAGAACGCCTGCCCCAACGCGGCACTGGCAACGCTACCATTAATCTTGCTGAAGTCTGGCGCGTAAATGAAGGACAAAGCCTGCGCCGTGCCGCCATTGCCGACATTGCTGACCAAGGCAAAGAGTGCCAGCCCTGCCAGAAGTATGAAGAATACTGGCATCAGGACTTTAGCCGCTAACTCGATGCCGCGATTGACGCCACGCGAGACAATCCAGATCGTTATGACAGCGAAAATCATGAACCATGGGAGGACCTGCATGGGCGTGGAGATGAAATTCACAAAAATGCTAGCCACTTCGTTGGGCGTCTTTTCTGCGAAATCATCACCGATAAACTTGAAAATGTACCGGATGACCCACGCCGCCACGACGCAGTAAAAGGTCACGATCATGAAGCTCGCAATCATCCCAACCCATGACAGAATCGTCCAATTGCGCGTGAGCTTGGATTTGATGGCAACTTCAGCAACGCTGTCGACAGCATTCGCCGATAGCCCGGCACGCCCGACCAGATATTCACTCATCAGAACCGGAATACAGACGAAAACGACAGCCAGCAGATAGATTAGGATAAAGGCGGCACCGCCATTGGATCCAACCTCGCTACTAAAGCGCCATAAATTTCCAAGTCCGACGGAAGAGCCGATGGCGGCCATAATGAAGGCGAAGCGTGACGACCATTGTGCCGTCCCGGGTGCTGCTGGCATATCTGAATTCCCCAAAACCAAACTTGTAATTAGGGACTATATCCGCTCCGTCAAGTAAACAGAGCGGTGTTCTCATCACAGTGAGTTCACGTTATCTTAGATTATGACGTTCAGATGCGATCTATCCGTGTCTTTCTTACTGAAAACAGTCTCTAAAACAGTCTCGTTGCCCGGTCACTATTGGAGCGGGAAGATCATCAGGTCACGGTTGTTGCCAATGGCAAAGAGGCGATCAACCGCGCCAGGGCCGAACCCTTTGATATTGTTCTGCTGGATATTGTGATGCCAGTCTTGGGCGGCCTCCAGTCAGTGCGATATTTCCGGCCACCACTGTTGAACAAGTCTGTAACAGTTCACCCTTACGTCTTTGCACTCACGGCCTACGATCAATCGAACGACATAGTCGTACACTATGACGCTGGTTTTGACGGGGTGATTGCAAAACCGCTGCAGAACGAAGATCTGAATACGTCTTCGAAGACCGTCAAATCTGGCAGCCGTAGAACCATGACCCACATTGCCGCAGACGTCAACGACGCACAGTCGCGGCTCTTACTCGATAAGATTATCATACGCGACGGCCTCGGCTTACCTGATGATATAACGCGCGAACGGATCTGGCGCAGTTATCGCCAGGGATGATCTCCGGGCTCGAGATGGTTAGGCGCTGCACAACGCTTCACTGACGGTCGGATAGATCGGACACCACATTGGCAAGTGAATTGAGATCTGCTCCAGTCGAAGACCTCGTAACAGACACCACGAAACTGCTGCACGCCGTTAGGGATAATCTGATAAAACTGAAAATTGTTCTTATCGACATTTCGCGCGAGTCAGTTGCTACGCGGCAACTGGGCACTCGTATGTAGATGTGCGGACAGCATCAGCCCAAAGCCACCCATCACGACCAGCACGACAGTTCCGCCATAGGATACGAGCGGCAACGGGACACCCACGACAGGAACCAATCCCATCACCATGCCGAGATTGATGAAAATGTAGAGTGCAAATGTCGTACAGAGACCGAGAATAAGAAGGCGGGAGAAGACAGCCTTGCACTGCATGGACAGCCGGATACAGGCCGCAATGACGGCGATGTAAAGCCCCATCAGGGCCAGCGAGCCAATGAAACCGAATTCTTCACCGATGACCGTTGAAATAAAATCTGTACGATTTTCGGGAACATAACCCCCTTGCCGCTGCGTGCCTTGCAAATAGCCTTTCCCGGACAGTCCACCTGACCCTAAGGCAATTTTCGATTGGGTAATATGATAACTCGCTCCAGCGGGATCCCGGCCTGGATCGAAAAACGTCAGAACCCGCTCTCTCTGATAGGCTCGAAGTCCGAATTGCCAGACAATCGGGGCGCTCACAGCTGCTAGAATGGACGCCAGCGTAATCACGCGCCAACTAATGCCCGCAAGGAATATCAACGCCGCGCCCGTCGCGTAGATCAGGAGCGATGTGCCCAGATCCGGCTGCCGAAGAACCAGAGTCACCGGCAGCGCGATAATTATAAGCGCGCCCAGCAGCCCGAAGGGGTCCGATACACGCCAGCTGGACAAATCATGGTAGTAGCGTGCCAGAGCCAGGACGATCGCTGGCTTTACGAGCTCTGAGGGCTGAAGACGGATCGGACCCAGATCCAGCCACCGAACCGACCCATTCACGTTGATTCCGAAAAGTTCGACGGCCAGCAGCAATATCAGCGCACCGAAATAGGCGGGATAGGCCAACATGTACCAGACGCGAATATTCGTCATGGCCACACAGATCATGACGAAAAAAGCGACAGCGATACGTACACTATGCTGCATCGCCCCTTGGCTCCAGACACCATTAGTCGCTGACAGGATGGCAAGTACCCCTATGATGCCCAGCAGACCCGACAGCACCGGTAGAAGCCAATTGAGCTGATAGAGTTGATAAAGCTTATGGCCAACATCATCGACGTTCTGGAACCGGGTTTTCATAGCCGCTCCTGTCCGGTTGCCCCTTCTGTCCGCGGACCCAGGCCGTCGCGGCGAAGCGCTTCACCGAGAACAGCCCGCGTAATGGCGGCCGCACGGCCAGCCCCCGAGCCAGCATGTTCCACGATGCAGCCCACCGCAAAACGTGGGCGCGTATAGGGGGCGTATCCGACAAAGATCGAATGATCACGATATTTCCAAGGCAGTTGATCGTTTCTGATGACCCCGCTGGCGCGTTCGGCGCGAGAAATTCCCCGCACCTGGGATGTTCCCGTCTTACCCGCCATGTCCAGTCCCGGAATAGCAAGACCATTATGCCGATAGGATGTACCACCCGGTTCTTCGCAGACGCTCCACATCGCATCCTGCACAAAGCCAATATGGGCTGGGTCAATTCCCAGCGAGTGGGAAGCCGCGCGCTCGACACCTGCAAAAAGACTTGGCGAAACACCATTGGATCCATTTGCCAGTCGCGCCGCCATGATCGCCAGCTGCATCGGTGACGCGAGGACGAATCCCTGACCAATCGACGTATTCAGCGTATCGCCTATTCGCCAGCCAGCCCCCATGCGGTCCCGTTTCCAGGTCGGATCCGGCACAATTCCACGCTTCTCACCCGCAACACCAATATTATGCCGTTGCCCAAGCCCGAGGTGCCGCGCCATGTCAGCAATGGCTTCAACGCCAATGACCTGGGATATTTCGTAAAAATAAGTGTCACAGCTATGTTTCAGCGCATCGCGCATGCTCATCGGGCCGTGGCCTTCAAGTTTCCAGCAATGGAAAAGGCGATTCCCAAGACGAACCTTACCCCCGCAGAATATCCGGCGCTCAGGATCCACTTTCCGGCTTTCCAGCGCAGCAAGCATCACAGCCATCTTATAGGTCGAAGCCGGTGCATATCCGCCAGAGATGACCTTGTTATATTGCGGACGCTTTTCATCATTGTTGAGCGCATCCATGTCAGCTTGAGTCAATCCCGACACAAATAGATTTGCGTCGAATGTCGGCATGGACAGCAATGTCCTTAACTCACCGGTCATGACATCCATGACGGCAATACCGCCGCTATCATCACTAAACTGCTCCGCCGTAAAACGCTGCAAGGGCGCGTCCAGTGTCAGGTAAACATCATCACCCGATCGCGCCGCATCACCGGGTTCGGGCCACTCCCGAACGATCCTGCCACGAGCATTGACCTCGACCTTGAGCTTGCCCGCATGGCCGCGAAGCTGTTTATCGGCGGCCTGCTCGACTCCGGTCTTCCCGATCCGGAAAGCCGGTTGCAGCAGGAGCGGATCGTCATCTCCGTCAATATCCTTATCGTTCGCTTTCCCAACATATCCTGTCACGTGAGAAAACAGCCCGTCATCCGGATAGGCGCGTCCTTCTCCTGCTGTTGGGATAATACCCGGCAGAGCGTGAACGCGCATGTTGAGCGCGGCAAAATCATCCCAATCTAGATGATCCTTAACACTTACCGGAACGAAGTCGGGACGATGCGCAACATCCTTGCGGATACGTTTCAATTCATGATCATTAAGGTTGATAACCTCACTCAGCTGCGACAGGGTCAGATCCAGATCTTCGATTTGCTCGGCGACTAGATGTACACGATAGTCCAGCGTGTTGCTTGCCAGCGGTTCCCCATGCCGGTCGCGGATAATACCGCGGCTGGGGAGTAAGGTCTGGTAGTTGAACCGGTTTTCTTCGGACAAGGCGAGATAGTTTTCGCTCTGCTCGATCTGCAATTGATAGGACCGCCCCGCCAGAACGCCGAAAATGCTCAGTCCGCCAACACATAGAACAGCTGTCCGGCGCGTGATTTGCGCTTCGGATTTGGGCTCCTGAGCCTTTTTCGGATGATGACGGCGGGTCATGCTCAATCACCCCGCGTCATGCGGTCGGCCAATTGATCGCGAAGAAAGACGATGACCGGTGCCATGACTGTCGCGACGACAATACCTCGCCCAAGCACCCCCCAATCCGGCCAGCTTCCGTAAACGACCCAACCGGTCAGGATCAGAACCGGAACGCCAACCAGAAGAGCAATCATGAATCGCGTCATGCCTACCCCCAGTCCGCGCGCATCACTGCGAATATCTGGCCGAATCAGCGCATAGGTCAGAAGAAACACTAGGGGCCACTGCCCCGGTGCGCCCCACGTCGTCCAGTCCACCCAGAGTCCGCCAACAAGGAGCAAGATCCCTGACGGCCAGACACTCACGCGTCGCGGCCACAAAGCCACGACAACAAAAGGCAACCAAGTCAATGGCCAGCTTTCATCAAACAGCCGGACATCAACGGCGCTGATGAGACCGATTATGAGAAGTGCAAAGGCCGCTGGAACAAGCTGCTCATTCCGCTGGGCCGGACTGATGTCGAGATAGGCCATCAACCCGCCTCCTCAGTTGACGTCTCTGTGTTAGAGGACATATCGACGTCCTGGGCATCGGCGATCCTGTCAAACGGAAGCATAAAAACCCAGTCAATTGGCTTGTCCAGAAAATCTAGT
The DNA here is from genome assembly GCA_965205225.1 of Litorimonas sp. Classification (GTDB taxonomy): domain Bacteria; phylum Pseudomonadota; class Alphaproteobacteria; order Caulobacterales; family Maricaulaceae; genus Litorimonas. Next base: position 1,023,859 of record CBDBFZ010000003.1, on the reverse strand, counting down.
TCAACACGAAGCTGATCTTCTGATAGCACTTTCCCAACTGGAAGTCCCTGAGGGAGGCGCCCGTCATCACCTGACGTTACGACCCGATCCCCGGCCTGCCATTGCGTCGAGTCTACCGCGAATGCGAGTGTCGGATAGTTCGTATTTCCGCCAGCCAGAATAGCCCGCGCGCCGGTCCTGACACTCATCACGGCAACGCGGCTGTTCAAATCGTCAAGCCGAAGAACCCGGGCCGATCGACGACCGGCACTCACGACATGTCCGATGAGCCCGGTATCCGACAGAACAGCATATCCGTCTTCAATTCCCGCTTCGCGGCCAGCTCCAATCAGAAGTGAGCGAACAAAAGGACTGGACGGATCAGAGACAGCGCGCGCCGCAATGCGCCGGTCCGGAATATCGCCGTTACGTTCGACAGAAAGAAGCGATTCAAGACGATATTGACGGCCCTGCATGGCCCGCAAACGATCTGTCTCGGCACGAAGGGCCGTCAGTTCCGACCGTAAAGCCTTGTTCTCCTGCAGAGCGCGGCGACCGTCTTCGATGTCAGCCACCGCGTTTTCGAGGCTACGAAAAGGTTTACCCAGTAAAGCTGCAATGGGGGCCTGAATATCACTGGTCAGAAGCGGCGTGGTTCGACGTTCGATCGCCGCGTCCCGCTGGGTAAATAGCATGACAGCGCTTAGTACGATCAGCAGAAGCAGACCGATACGACCTTCATAACTGTCCGATCTTGACCGGGCCACACTGTCTGCGACGCTCCTATATCATGCGCAATCAGACGTCAGTCTTAAGTACGCTTTTCCATTTTTTCAGGTTCTCGACAACAGTGCCTGACCCGCATACAACGCAGGACAAAGGATCATCGGCAATAAACACTGAGAGTTCTGTACGATTACGGAGCTCAATGTCGAGGTTACGAATCAGCGCGCCTCCGCCTGTGAGCATGATGCCTTTGTCGACAATATCTGCGGCCAGTTCAGGCGGAGTGGCTTCAAGCGCGGTCTTTACGGCTTCCACGATTTGCTCAACCGGTTCGGCCAGGCTTTCCGCAATCATGGCCTCCGAAACACGAATTTCGCGAGGCACGCCATTCATCAGGTCCCGACCCTTGATCTGGACATTCATACCTTCATTGTCGGTGGGCATGGTTGCGGAGCCAACTTCCTTTTTGACGCGTTCGGCGGTCATCTCGCCGATCAATAGATTGGTCGTGCGGCGAACATAATGGATGATCGCGTCGTCCATCTTGTCACCACCGACGCGAACAGACCGGGAGTAAACAATCCCGTCCAGAGACAGGACGGCCACTTCTGTCGTGCCGCCTCCAATATCAACAATCATGGAACCTGCGGGTTCATGGATCGGCAATCCTGCACCCAGTGCGGCAGCCATCGGTTCTTCAATCAGATATACTTTGCGGGCGCCGGCTTGCTGAGCAGACTGATAGATCGCACGTTCCTCAACGGCGGTCGCGCCGGACGGTACGCAAATCACGACTTTGGGCTTGCCGCGCCGTTTGAATCCCGCCTCGGACTTCACCTTCTTGATGAAATGTTCGATCATCTTCTCGGCGACATCGAAATCAGCGATCACACCATCCTTCATTGGACGAATAGCTTCGATATTGCCAGGTGTGCGCCCCAGCATCATACGGGCATCGTTCCCGACAGCGTGAACAATTTTGCGGCCATTTTTAACTGAAAAGGCGACAACGGATGGTTCATTCAGAACTACACCCCGACCCTTTGCGTAGACCAGTGTATTCGCGGTTCCGAGATCAATGGCAATGTCGGACGAAAATGCATCCAGAAATAAAGAGAACATTTATGGCTCCGCGCCAGCATGTTGAATTGGGCCTTTAATACAGACAGCACCCCGTTAAGGCGAATCCGCGCAACCATTAGTTAATAAACGGCTAGTGGAAATCAAACCACCCAAATGCAAGCGTTTCGTCTCACAAACGGTCGGAATCGCTGTTATTTGCCGCCTTTAGCCCTGTCCCGCGCGCGTAATCGGCGCGACACGAGAAATACAAGCAACAAACTCAATGTTGCAAACGCGAGTCCAAGGCTGACCTGTCGACTTTGAGCCGAAGAAATAAGTTCGGAGGCAACAATAGCGGTCAGGATGATTTTCGGGATAATCCCAAACGCTGTTCCGAGCAGAAAGCCCGATCGCCTGACGCCCATAAGGCCTGCCGCCGCATTGACAATGATTGCTGGTCCCATCGGGATCAAGCGGACGATAAATCCAGATTGCACACTATTGCGACGAAACAATCCCCTCAGATTGTCGAGACGTTTCCCTGAAAGACGGCCACGCAACCGGCCTCCCAGAGCTCTGGCAAACAGAACATGCGCCGTTGTCGCAACCATTGTTGCCAACCATGCAATCCCGGTTCCCTCCACCAGCCCGAACGTTGCAATCGCAGTGGCAATCAACAACCATTGCGGCACAAAGAAGATCGATCCAATCAGGAAGACGGCGATCGCGACCAGAATAGAAAACGAACCACCCGAATAGGTCCTCATCAGATCGACTCCGACTACGACTTGATCCTGGAACAGCAAGATACCCAGAATTGCGACAAGGCTTAAACCAGCCATCAGCAAGATATCACGGATTGAAAATGTCATAGAGATCGGGCGAACGCATCCTTGTCTGTCTCAGTTGTGAGTCGCGGCCAGTCTCGGCATTGATTGCGGAACCAGGTCGATTGCCGTTTAGCGAACCTGCGCGTATCGCGCTTGGCGGTCTCCACCGCGCTTTCCAAGTCACACTGTCCGTCCAGATATGACAGCAAGTGTGACAGACCGATTGCTTTGAGCATCGGTCGGCGAGCGGGATAATGCCTGGAATGTATCGCGCGGGCTTCATCTAGACCGCCGCGTGATATCATCTGATCAAACCGATTATTAATCCGCTCATAGAGCGCAGCCCGGTCCAAGAACAGGACAGCGCGGCGTACAAAACGGTTGGGAATGACGGGACGTGTCCGTTGCTGCCAGTCCGACAAAGCGTGACCTGATGCGCGATAAACGCCGATAATACGCCCCAGACGCTGCGGGTCATCACCAAGGACACGCGCCGCCGCGACGGGGTCAATGGTCTCTGACTCAACCCGAAGGACGTCTATTGGGATGACATCGATGGCCACCTGCAAATCTGCGGGCACATCAGGAATATCAGCCAAGCCTACTAATAGAGCCTTGAAATAAAGGCCTGTTCCGCCGACCAGAACGGGGGTTTTCCCCCGCGCAAGCACGTCCAGAATGGTCGGCACAACCTCGCGAAGCCAAGCTCCGGTGGAATAGGCAAGGTCGCCGCTCACATGACCAAAGAGATGGTGCGGAATATCGGCCATATCTCCTTTGCTGGGGCGGGCCGAAAGAATGCGCATATCCGCATAGACTTGCAGCGCATCCGCATTGATAATTTCGCCGTCCGCGCTTTTGGCCACGTCAATGGCATAGGCTGACTTGCCGCTCGCTGTGGGGCCTGCGATACATACGACCTCACGCATTTCTCTCAGCACATCGTCGAGCCCGTTCATGACCGCGTCCATAGACCAGATTGCCACGCTTGTCCTGCCAAGCAAAGACGAAGCTACACTTGCCGTCGGCGCACAGGCGCTCGAACTGAGAAATATAGAAACATTATCTCCGGGCCGGGCGATTGAAGGCCTGACTCTAGCTAGCGACAGCGCTGATGCCAGAGCCATCCTCACAGCGGCAAGTGTCGCTGGAGATGTTTGTGTTCAGCTATCTCAAGGCCGCCGCCGCACGGTTCTGGTATGCGATATGGACAGCACATTGATAGGGCAGGAATGTATTGACGAACTGGCCGATTTCGCGGGTGTCAAAGAGCGGGTTTCCGAAATCACTGAGCGCGCGATGCGCGGTGAAATCGGTTTTGAAGGTGCACTGGAAGAACGCGTCGGACTGCTTGAAGGTTTAGACGTGTCAACCTTGCAACGCTGCTTCGAAGATCGGATACGCCTAAATCCCGGCGCTCGAATGCTCGTTCAGACCATGAACGCAAACGGTGCCAAGACACTGATCGTATCGGGCGGTTTTACCTTCTTTACGGAGCGGGTCGCAAAGGCCTGTGGGTTTGCAGAACATCAGGCCAATATATTGATCGAAGCGAACGGATCGCTGACGGGTAAGGTTGGCTATCCAATCCTCGGACGCGAAGCGAAACTGGACGCCTTACGCACCGCCTGTGAGGGCCACCCTTCACGCGCTCTGGCGATCGGAGACGGTGCCAATGACCTGGCCATGATCGAAGCAGCAGGTCTGGGACTGACCTATTACGCCAAGCCCGCCGCTGCGGCAGCCTTGTATAGCGCGATCACCTGTACCGATCTACGCACAGCCTTGTATTTTCAAGGTTACTCCGACACAGAGATCATTGAAGATTAACCCGTCAAAGCGTAGAAAATATAGTTCCCGCCCCGGTTGATCAGAAGCGTTACAGGCTCGTCCGCCGCCAGGGCGGTTTTCATCGCCTCTGCAAATTCGGCAGGCGTTTTCACGGCTTCAAATGCCACTTCCTCAATAATGTCGCCCTTGAGAATCTTGCCAGATGCGCGCGAGCGCTTTCCAACTTTGAAAACACGCACACCGATCACATCCGGGCCGATCCGGTTCGCGCGGCGGACATCTTCGCTCAGAGCTTCGACGAACAGGCCCCCGATAGTACGCTCGGCATTTCCGGCTTCAACTTCGCGGCGGATTTTCTCTTCCGCTGATACCGTTTCTTCCAATCGCTCAATCCGGACGGTGGTTGTCCGCCGCTTGCGTTTCCGGATATATTCAACTTCGACATCCGTATCGATCGGCGCTTCGGCAACGGTGCGAAACATCACCCGCATATCTTCAATATTACGATCACCGATCCGGACGATCAGATCGCCCTTCTGCAGGCCAGCTTTGGCTGCCGGGCTTTCGTCAACGACAGTCCGTACAATGGCCCCGTGAGCGGACCGAAGGCCATAGGCTCGGGCGAGATCAGCGCTGACTTTCTGTGTCCGTACACCGAGATAGCCCCGGCGTGTTTCACCAAATTCGATCAGCTGTGTCGAAACGCTGGCCGCCAAATCACTGGGAACGGAAAAGCTGAGGCCGATTGAATAGCCGGTTGGCGAGATAATCGCCGTGTTCACACCGATGACTTCGCCGTCCATGTTGAACAAGGGGCCACCAGAATTACCCTGATTAATGGCCACATCGGTCTGAATGAAATCATCATAGTTCCCGGTCGAAATATCACGGTTCCGCGCAGAGATGATGCCCGCCGTTACCGTTCCAGAATACCCTAGCGGATTACCAATCGCGATGACCCATTCACCCACTTCAATCGCATCAGAATCGCCGAAAGAGACAAAGGGTTGCCCGTCCGGAGCCTTGATCTTCAGAACCGCGATGTCCGTTGCTGGATCACGCCCGATCAAGTCTGCCTCGAACGTGTCCCCATTCTGAAACGTCACTTCGATCAAATCTGCCCCGTCAATGACGTGATTGTTGGTGACGATATGACCGTCCGTGTCGATGACAAAACCTGAACCAAGGGATTTGGAAACGCGGCCATCACGTCCGGGGCGGTTGCCGAAAAAATCGTTAAACCGTTCCAGCGGTGAACCTTCGGGGAAGGCTGGCATTGTCTCTTCGCTGAATTCCACGGTTTGAGCGGTCGAGATATTCACAACAGCCGGGGATAGACGTTTTGTCAATTCAACGAAATTGTCCGGCACGGGACGAGCCTGTGCCAATGTAAGAGGAGCAAGAGACAGAGTCAGACCAAGGCAGAACGTACGAAACATATGTCGTTAGTGAGGCAATCGAAGGGATTTGCCAAGGCGGTGAACCCGCTTCGTGTATAACGTTTCAGTCAGATAGATCTACCGATGCAGACGGACGGCCACGAAAATCAGCAATAATCCCAAAGCTGTGCAGAGCAGACCGAGCTTTGACAGCGTTGGAGAATCAAACATCGACATCGCTTCTTCATAGGCCCGGCGCATGGCGTCGGGCGCTATTGCCCAGCCTATTCCCTCGACGGCCAGTGCGCCGCCAAGAACAAGAAACAGGACTGTTCCCCAACTCATCGGGACGCCTAACGGCGTTCACCACCCTGATCATCAAGATAACCCAGAAAATCGGAATCCGGAGACAGGACATAGGTCGTGCCCTGTCCGAGACCTCTTCTATAGGCTTCCATTGACCGGTAGAAGGCGAAGAATTCCGGGTCTTTGCTGTAAGCTTCCGCGTAAATCGCATTTCGCTGCTTATCGCCCTCACCCCGAATGATTTCGGCCTGACGCTGCGCTTCGGCGCGTATGACGGTCGCCTGCTTTTCAGCGGTCGCTCGTATTTCCTGCGCGCGTTCTTCACCTTCGGCCCGAAACAGTGAGGCTTTGAGGTTCCGCTGCGACACCATGCGCTTGAAAACCCGGTCATAGTTTTCACGTGGCAGGTCAGCCCGCTTGATCCGGACATCGATGATATCGATGCCAAGATCTTCAGCTTCCGCAACGGCATCTGCAACCGATTGGATCTCGGCCATCAACTCACTGCGCCGACCAGAGATAATCTCAGGCGAATCAACGCGGCCAAGCACATCACGAAGCGTAGAGTCGAAAATAGCCTGCAACTGATCCTGAGCGCCGCGTTCATTACGCAGCTTTTCATAAAAGCGGATAGCGTTGGTAATGCGGTATCGCACAAACGCATCCACGATCAGGCGCTCCTGATCGGCCGCCAATAGTTCCACCGGGCGAAGATCGACTTCCAGATTACGGCGTGAAAGATAGACGACATTTTCGATAAACGGCGTCTTTATTTTCAGACCGGCATTCGGTTCAGCGCCCCAAGGATTCTCAATTCGTTTAGCTTCGCCGAATTGAAAGACAATCGCCTGCTCATGCTCTTCAACAGTAAAGAGTGAGGCGAAAATGGCGAGTATGGCAAGCCCGCCGAGAACGGCGAGCATAACAAGACGGGGGTTTTTCATTACTGACCTCCTCGCGGACGGTTGGTACCGAGTTTATCAAGCGGCAGATAGGGAACAATGCCTGATGCATTGTTGCTGTCCAAGATGATCTTCTCAGCCGGTCCGTAGACTTCTTCAATCGTTTCCAGATACATACGTTGACGCGTCACGACCGGAGCGAGGCGATATTCTTCATAGATGAGATTGAATCGTTCCGCTTCACCCTGGGACTCGGCGATAACACGGTCGCGATAAGCTTCGGCATTTTGCAGGATCTCGGCGGCTTCACCCCGGGCACGGGGTACCACGTCATTCTGCACAGCGATCGCTGTATTGATTGTGGTTTCACGTTCCTGCTCCGCATCCACCACGTCGCGGAAGGCATCGACCACATTCCCCTGATCCGGGGCATCAGCCTTTTGGAGCTGCACTTCGACGATACGGACACCGACTTTATACTCATCCAGCGTTGATTGCATCAAATCGCGGACTGCGGTCGTGACCGCCAGACGGTCCGTTGTGATGATCTCTTCCAGTTCGTTCCGACCGATCACTTCTCGCATTGCGCTTTCCGCAACGGCCTCGACCGCTTTAGCAGGATCATCGACTTCGAAATAATAGAGCGCCAAATCGTTGATCCGCCACAGAACCGTAAAGTCGATATCGACAATATTTTCATCACCTGTCAGCATCAGGGACGACGCATCATTCCCACCAATTTCATCTTTACGGATGATTTCGGTTTCCTGCTTATAGGTCGTTTCAATCGGGCTCGGCAGTTTGAATTTAAGACCCGGGCCTTCGGTACGGACATAATCACCGAAACGCAGAACAAGCGCGCGTTCCGTCTGATCGACCGTGTAGATAGATGTCGAAATCAGTAGGACGACGCCGATCACGGCGGCAATCCCGAGCGGGCCGAACGGACCGACATGGAAATTCGGGGCTCCACCACCGCCGCCCTTGTTCGGACGACGCGGGCCGCCGCTGCGGACGCGTGTCTTAAAACCTTCGATGACATTGTCAAGGTCGGGAGATCGATCCGGACCTCCGGTCATTCCGGTTTTTTTTCCATTGCCCCAGGGCGAACCGCCTTTGTCGCCGGAGTCCTTAGGGCCCCAGGGAGAATTATTGTCTGGCATTCAAGTCTCCAATCAGTCCACTTCTATGTGGCGAAGAGTGGCCACGCTTTCAAGACTGATTCGTGTGCAATCGATGCTCGAATACACGCACCACGAAGTCGTGGTCATCGCCCTTAGCGGCGACATGGCGGATTTCATCGCCGCAGAACCAATCAGATGAGTCGAGTTCCGGAAAATATGCATCGCCATCAATAACTACATCGACCTCTATTTCGTAAATCCGACCGATCCACGGCATCAAGGTACGATAGATCTGAGCACCACCGATAATCATCACTTCCTCGACGCCCAATCCCCCCGCAAGCTCAACGCCGCGTGCGACCATTTCCCGTATATCGGTCAAGACCTCTGCACCATCAGCCTTGAAGCCCTCATCGCGGGTGAGAACGAGATTCGGTCGGCCCGTTAATGGCTTGGGCAGACTGTCCCAAGTCTTTCGCCCCATCAGGCAGGGTTTGCCGAGCGTGATTCTTTTGAAATGCTGCAAGTCCGATCGCAACCGCCACGGCAGGTTGCCGTCACGCCCGATGACATGATTGGACGACCGAGCCACGATTGCGGCCAGGATCGGCGCAGCGAGTATGGGCAATTTCGAATCAATCATCTGCGGTGGGTTACAGACCGCCTTCGCCGACGTATAGAGCTAGCATGTCGACTTACGCCTCCAAAGAACCCTTCTCCACATCTATGCGCGCTATGATTGTCACGGTCGTCTATGTGCTGCTGATCCCGTTTATCAATTGGAGCTTTACCTGGGCTCCGATGGTCGAGCTCCCTGGACTGGGCTGGATGTTCAATCCCGTCTCTATTGTGACCGGGCTAGTACTTGTGGCGCGCGACTTTGCCCAACGCGAAATCGGACATTGGGTACTGCTGGCCATGGCGGTGGCGCTTGGCCTGACCTGGGTCACGTCGGGCGGTGAGTTGGCGCTGGCATCAGGCGTGGCGTTTGCCGTGTCTGAACTGGTCGATTGGGCGGTGTTCACATTTACCAAGCTGAAGCTTTCGACGCGGGTTCTGCTCTCATCGGCTCTGGCTGCGCCCGTTGATACATCTGTCTTTCTGTTAGGCGCGGAGGCGATCCGTCCCGGCATGTTCACCTTACCCAACATATCCATGAGCATTATCGGCAAGATGATCGGCGCGCTCGTGATCTGGTGGTTGATCCGTAAGACGATAGAACAGGGCGATCAGGAAGCAAGTGCTTGACACGTCCGCTCATTCTCGATGTCGACGGCACGCTCATAAAGAGCGATCTGACTCATGAAATGATTCTGGAAGCGGTCAAACGCGATCCGCTGAAAACAATCCACTATGCGTGGCTCGGTGCGCGATCCAAACCCGCGATGAAACAGGAAATGGTCGCGCGGATCGGTAAAACTCTGGATACGGACTTTGTTCCGCTGGAGCCTAGAATCGTCGCACTGGCTGAACAAGCCGTCGCTGAGGGGCGAGAGGTCTATCTCTGCTCCGGCACAGAAGAAACGCTGGTCAAACGGCTGGGTGAGCGGCTCGGCTTCGTCACCGACGCATTCGGTACCTCCGCAACCTACAATATGACGTCAGAGAACAAGGCCAGCTTCCTGCACGAACGCTTCCCGGATGGGTTCGATTATGCTGCTAACAGCACACAGGATTTCGCCGTCTGGGAAACGGCGCAGAGTGGCTATGCAATCCGTCCACCCAAAGGCACGGACGCGACTCGAACCGCGTCCGGCGAAGACGTCACAATTCTGGAAGAGCGAACATCGACATTCGGCGCATTGCTTGAAGCCATGCGGCCCACTCGGTGGTGGTATCCGCTCCCGGTCTTGATCCTCGTTCTCGTTGCCGTTGCATGCGAAATGGCGCGCAATATTTGGCTGCCGATATGGGCGTCCTTAATGTGGGTGCTCGCGATCGCGGCGCTCTCTCTCATGGACGATTTGCGCGATATTCATACGGATCGCCGCAATGGGTTTCTGGCAAGGCCGATTGCGGCGGGCGAGCTCTCCGTGCCCAAAGCCGTGACCGCGCTGGTTCTCCTCCTGCTCAGCGCCGCATTCATATCGCTCGTGGTGCTGCCGCCCTGGATATTCCCGGTACTACTCGTCGTTCTCTATATTGGGTTCGCCGTGACCCGGCTGAAATTCGGTCTGCCGCGCAGCCTGCTCACCCGGCTGACCATCGCACTGGCGACCCTGACCTATATTCCGCTCGCCCTAGGTTTCTAATGGCCGACACACCCTCTGTCCCGAATGTGCGTCCGATTATATCTATGAAGACGGGCCGCTGCTGATCTGTCCGGAGTGCGCGCATGAATGGGCCACCGCAGAGAGCGCAAACAAAGTCTATCGCGACGCCAATGGCAATATGCTGGAAGACGGCGACATGGTGACGCTGGTCAAGGATCTGAAGGTCAAAGGCACGAGTAAGACAATGAAAGTCGGCACAAAGGTTCGGATCAATCGGTTGGTCGATGAAGATTACGACATTGACTGCAAAATCGACGGGATTGGCGCGATGAAGCTAAAGACGGATTTTGTTAAAAAAGCTTAGAATTCAAACACTACTCAATAGAATTCGGAAATAACACTTTTCTGATGGTTTTTGAAAGTGAGTTGAAACAATCGCACCGCGGTTTTTATATGCATCCAGCATACCGACAATCTCACTAGCTATTCTAACTTCTGATTTACTTGAAGTTTCTGAATGTTGAACTTGCACCAAGTAAATAGGTAGTTGTCCAAATCAAATAAAACGGGATCTGGATTAGGAAACCCACCTACCTTATTGATCGCTTGCGAGAACTGTCCAACAGCCTTTTCACCAAATGGCTTGTAAGTGATAAAAGCACTCTCTGTATCGCTAAATACAAGGAATATTTTAGCTGCAATCAGAAGCAGGATAAAGATCAATACGTTCTTTGCTGCATCAGTATCGCTAAAATACTCGTCAAAGTGAAACAGAATGCAAACAATACGGCTATCGAAATGAGCCAAGATATAAACATTTTTGGCATACGAGACCCTTAAGCTTTCTACACTGCCACCTGCCCCGCAATATGCGGATGCGCGGTGTACCCCACCAGTTTCACGTCGGCGTAAGTGAAGTCTTCGATCTCGCTCACCTCCGGGTTCAACTCCAATCTCGGCAGCCCCATCGGCTCGCGCGTCAGCTGTTCGCGCACCTGATCGAAGTGATTATGGTAGATGTGGGCGTCGCCGAATGTGTGGACGAAGTCGCCGACCTCCAGATCGCAGACCTGCGCAACCATGTGCGTTAGCAACGCGTAGCTGGCGATGTTGAATGGCACGCCGAGGAAGATGTCAGCACTGCGCTGGTAGAGCTGGCACGAGAGTTTCCCGTCCGCCACGAAGAACTGAAACAGGCAGTGGCAGGGCGGCAGAGCCATGTCCTCAACATCTACCGGGTTCCACGCGCTGACGATATGGCGGCGGGAATTGGGATTGATCTTGATGCTATCGATCACCTGTTTGAGTTGATCGGTGACCGAACCGTCCGGACCTTCCCAGCGACGCCATTGTTTGCCGTAGACCGGACCCAGATCACCGTCCTCATCCGCCCACGCATCCCAGATCTTGACACCATTCTTCTGCAGATATTTGATGTTGGTATCGCCGGCGATGAACCAGAGCAGCTCATGCAGGATGGACTTGCGATGCAGCTTCTTGGTCGTGACCATCGGAAACCCATCAGCCAGATCAAAGCGCATCTGATGACCGAACACGCCGCGTGTGCCCGTCCCCGTGCGGTCCATCCGGTCCGGGCCAGACTCCATCACATGGGAAAGCAGGTCGAGATATTGGCGCATAATGTGAGCCCTAACCGATTCCATGCGTAGACCCAACCAGCGCACGGATCAGCCCAAAGATGTTAACCTTTATTGAACAGCGCGACGGCGCTGAGCGTCATGGCCTGTGTCCCCGCCATGATTGACGGCTCTGGTGAAATCTTGAAGAAGGGCGAATGGTGCGACGCGACACTGGCCAGCTGATCCATCGGCGTGCCGCCGACAGCCATATAGACACCTTTGACATTATGTTCAGGCGCAATGAATTCGGCAAAGTCTTCCGCACCCATACCGCCGCGGGCGGGATCGAGAATTGCGTCCGTACCCATTTGTTCGATTAGTTGCGCTTCGAGGAAGGTCGCCGTTTCGACATTGTTCTTCAGCGGCGGCGTGTTGCGCGGCAGTCGGGTCACGATGGGTAGCAGGTCGTCTGGGACGCCGTAAGCCATCGCCGTCCCCTTGGCGACCCGTTCGATCGAGCTGAGAAGCGTTTCGCGGACATCCGGATCATCGGACCGCACCGTCAGTTTCAAATCGACTTGGTCGCCGATGATATTGTTTTTCGTGCCGCCATGAAATGAACCAACCGTAATAACACCGGGCTGCAGCGGATTGATTGCGCGGCTAACGATGCTTTGCAAATTCACGACCAGAGCACTGGCGACCAGAACAGGATCAACGCCCATATGCGGCGCAGCGCCGTGAGCGCCGACACCGCGAACTGTGACATCAACACTGTCGGAACTGGAATAGGCCAGACCCTTATGAACCATGATCTTACCGGCGGGGACGGGTGACCAGACGTGGAAACCGATGGCGTAATCCGGTTTCGGGAACCGCTCATACAGGCCATCCTCAAGCATCGCCCGCGCGCCTGAGATAATTTCTTCTGCCGGCTGACCAACTAGCACCAGAGTCCCGGACCAGTCATCCTTTAAGCGCTGCATCTGACGCGCCGTTCCAACCAGAGAAGTCATATGCACATCATGACCGCATGCATGCATGACAGGATTTTCGATACCGTCGATCCCGACTTGCCGCGCCGTCGACGCGTAGGACAGACCCGAATCTTCCTTGACCGGAAGACCGTCCATATCGGCACGGATCATCACAGTCGGCCCCTCACCATTTTTCAGCACGGCAACGACGCCGGTCTGCCCCACGCTGGTCGTGACGTCGAAGCCAAGCGTGGTCAGTTCGGAAGCGATACGCTTCGAGGTTTCGAACTCGCGGAAGGACAGTTCCGGATTTTCATGAAGGTGAACGAAAAGTTCCTGCAAATTGGTCTTGTAATCCGCCTCGACCGACACGCGTAAATTATCGGCCATATCGTTCGCAAAGACGGGCGTGGCTGCGAATAGAAGCACGGCCGCAAATAGTGATCTCTTCATGATGTCCCCTTGGTTTCAGCCTTTATGGCCTATTCTGCGCCGCCACTGCAACGCCAAAGGTTAACCGGACGAGCTGTGGATATTTACTTCCACTAATTTCCATTAACCATTTGATTTAACATAACATTTACTCTGTCACTCCAACTCTGGCCCAAACCGAGACATACTTTTTCTTTTTCAGGATCTCACATGAGCCATTTGCGCGTCGTTGCCGACAACACTCAAGACACGGATGAGCGCAAGGGCGTGCCCGCTGATGCGGTCTCGACTGATTTACCGCTCGACCAGATCCTGCAAGGCGACTGCGTGGACCTGATGAACAGTCTGCCGGAAAGCTCTGTCGATTTGATTTTCGCGGATCCGCCTTATAATTTGCAACTTGGCGGTGATCTGTCTCGTCCCGATAATTCAACCGTCAATGGCGTGACGGAAGTCTGGGACCAATATGACACGATGGACGCCTATGACCTGTTCACACATGACTGGTTACAGGCTGCCCGACGCGTTCTGAAACTCAATGGCTCCATCTGGGTGATGGGTAGTTATCACAACATCTTCCGGGTCGGGACTGTGCTGCAGGATCAACGATTCTGGATCCAGAACGATATCATCTGGCGCAAGACCAATCCGATGCCGAATTTTCGCGGGACACGGTTCACGAACGCACATGAGACGCTGATTTGGGCGACCAAGTCAGAAGATTCCCGTCCGACATTCCATTATGACGCCATGAAAATGATGAATGATGGCGTGCAGATGCGCTCCGATTGGACGCTGCCAATCTGTACTGGCCACGAACGGTTGAAGACAGAAGGCGGCACCAAAGCGCATCCGACACAGAAACCGGAATCGCTACTGCACCGCGTTATCCTGTCTACATCCAATCCGGGTAACATTATCCTGGATCCCTTCTTCGGGACGGGCACGACCGGTGCGGTCGCTAAGAAACTAGGTCGCCACTATATTGGCCTTGAGCGCGAACATGATTACATCGCTCATGCTCGCAAGCGCATCGCCAAGGTCCGCCCCGCAGGAACCGAGGCCATCAAGATCACCCGGTCCAAACGATCCGAACCCCGTGTCCCCTTCGCACATCTGGTTGAACGCGGCCTGATCGATATCGGGACGAAACTGTTTTCTTCGAAAGGCAAGCTGTCTGCCTGCGTGCGTGCCGATGGATCCCTAGCGGCGGATGACGGATTTCAGGGCTCGATACACAAGGTCGGCGCACATCTGACAAACGCCCCGTCCTGTAATGGCTGGACCTTCTGGCACTTTATGGGGTCGGATAGCCTCACCCCGATCGACGCTATCCGGGCGCAGATCAGAGCGGAAATGGCACAGGTGTAGGACTACCGCTAACTCAGATTGGCCTTAGCCAGCACCTTCCTGAAGAGGCTGGGCAGAGCTTCCTTGTCCAAATTTTTGAAGTCCACCCAGCGTCCATTCATACTCGGCGGATCCATGATTTTGGCGATCTCGGTGCGATGAACGTCCAGCCGCAGTTCGAAATGGGTGAAGACATGCTTCACGGGTGACGGAAGCCGTATCCAGTCCCCGGCAACAGGCGGCTCATGGTCGGGCAGCGCATCGGCCCAATCCGAGGTCGGCACTTCCATCATGCCGCCGAGCAAGCCCGCCTCATCGCGTCGGCGCAGCCACACGGCCTCGTCTCGAATCAGTACAAACGCGTGGCCATGGCGAACGGGCCTCGCCTTTTTCGGAGACTTTTTCGGATAGTCGGTCATATTGCCAATCCGAAACGCGCCGCACTGCATGCTCCAGGGACAGAGTTTGCAGGCAGGCGTTCGAGTCGAGCAGACCGTCGCCCCAAGATCCATCAGCGCCTGTCCATAATCGCCAGGACGATCCGGATCTGCCAGCACTACCGCAAGCTTACGAATGAATGATTTCCCCTTGGGAAGAGGCTCTGCGACGCAGTGTACCCGCGCGATCACACGCTCAACATTTCCGTCAACGATGCTGGTCGCCTCATCGAAGCAGATCGCTGCGATGGTGGAGGCCGTATAATCGCCAATCCCTGGCAGTTTTAGCAATTCTACCTTGGTGTCCGGGAACTGCCCCCCCAATGTCTCAGCCACCATGATCGCGCATTTGTGCAAATTTCGCGCCCGTGAATAATAACCGAGCCCGGCCCAGTGGGTCAGCACATCGTCGAGCGGCGCAACCGCGAGGTCCTGAACCGTCGGGTAGAGTTCCAGAAACTTGAACCAGTACGGCGTGCCATGCGGGATCGTGGTCTGCTGCAGCATGATTTCGGACAGCCAGACGGCATAGGGGTCTGGGCTCAGGCCCTGAGCGCGGTCCTCGGGCCTGACCCGCCACGGCAATGTCCGACCTTGATGATCATACCAATCCAGCAAAGCCGTACGCATCTCGGCGATTTGAGTATCGGTCCACATAGTATCCGCAGACTTGTGCGCTTTACGAGCGTCCTGCAATGGTCGATGATTGGATTGTGACAAACCGTCCTCTCACTCCGTCTGAGCGCGCCAAAGTCGAACGTTATCTGGAAAGCCAGCGCGCCCGGCCGCAAGCGCGACCCTTCCCAAGCGCCAGCATGGCCGTGAACCGCGTTCTGCGCCCGCTCGCTGCGAAAGGTGCAAAACGAGGCAGTTCGGCCCTGTCCTTGTCTGAGGTCTGGCCTGATATCATGGGTCCGCGCTGGTCGAAAATCAGCGCGCCCGTCCGGTTTCGCGCGACCAAAGGCGAACGCACGCTCGCAATTAGTGCGCCCGGACCCGCCGCATCTCTCATTCTCGCAGCATCCGGGCCTATCCTAGAACGGTTGAATGCTCATCTGGGAGTGGGACAGGTGACGCGACTTCAGGTGGTTCAGGCAAAACCTAGACCATCCTCCAGCCCGGCCCCACCGATCAAGCGCGGTCTGACCCCCTCAGAAGACGAGTCACTGCGACAGGGACTTATGCAAGTGGACAATGAGCGTTTAAGAGATGCCCTGAGGCGGCTCGGCCGCGAAGTCATCAGGAACCAACCATGACCCGCGTTATTCTTCTTGCTTTGACCCTTCTTGCCGCAACGCTCGTTCTGGCGGACGACACGGCAGCCGCTGCGAACTCAACACCGGCCTATATACTGTCCGAAGCGCCTGAGGATCACACTCTGGGCCGTGCCGACGCGCCTGATACGCTCATCCTCTATGCGTCTAACATGTGTCCGCACTGCGAAAGCTGGTTTGCCAATGACTGGCCGACCGTGAAAGCCGATCTGATCGAAACCGGGAAACTTCGCCTTGTTTTCCGTCCCCTTCCCAGCGCACCGATCAACCTGTCCCTGACAGGCTTTATCCTGGCTGAATGCGCGCCAGCTAAAGACTATATGACGGTTATTGAAGACCAGTTTTTACGGCAATCCACAATTCTTGGCGCTCAGAACGACGCAGTGATCAAGACACAGTTTGACGAGATCGCAAAAATTTCCGGCATGCCAGATGAGGCTGCCATCGCAGCGTGCCTTGCCGATGAAACTCATCTCAACACGCTCCAAACCTCCGCCAACCGGGCAAGCGCAGCCGGAATCATCGGTATCCCGTCTGTCATCTTCAATGGCGAAGTCATGGAAGGCGATTATGACGCGGCCGCTATCAAGCGCTGGGTCGAACAAAAATAGACCCTATCCACAACAGGTATGCCCCGTTCCGGCTTGGGACACAGCAAACATGTGGGCACACCTTGAACTCCACCAGCAATTCGGGATTGTCGACTATGACCTCTGTGATTCGCACATCTTTCCTTATCGGAACCGCCGCATTGTTTGTGGCTTGCATCAATTCGGACACAGCCACGAACGCTGAAACCAACGCTGGCACGGTTGCGGCCATGAATGGCGAACGCACAGCGTTCGAACGTGCTGACGATCATGCAATCGGCAATCCGAATGCCGCTGTGACTGTTGTCGAATATGCATCTGTTTCCTGCGGAACCTGCGCCAACTGGCACCAGACAGTCTATCCAGACTTCAAACAGAAATATGTCGACACTGGAAAAGTTCGCTACGTCTTCCGCGAATTTCTAGCCGGACAGCCCCAAATGGCGGATGCCGGGTTCATGGTCGCCCTGTGCACTGCGGACGAGAAATATTTCCAGAACATCAAGCTACAGTTTGATCGCCAGGCGCAAATGTTTGAATTTGCTAAGCGCGGACAGCTCCGCGAAGCCTATATAAATCTCGCTAAAGCCTCAGGCCTGAGCGAAGATGGCTTTATCGACTGTATGAAGAATGAGGATCTGCGCGAGCAGTATATGGGCCGTATGCAGGCTGGCATCGACGCTGGCGTGACCGGAACGCCGTCTTTCTTCATCAATGGAGTCAAGCAGTCCGTCTATACATTAGAGTCGATGGAAGAGGTTATTCTCCCATTGCTGGACGAAGACGCGCCTGCGTCGGAGCCCGCCGACGAGACCACAGCAGAGATAACCGAGTAATCTATGGGCTCTCTGGTCTTCAACAAGATCACGCTGACGGGCTTTAAGAGCTTCGTCGAGCCCACTGACTTCCTGATTGAGCCGGGCCTGACGGGTGTCGTTGGCCCAAATGGTTGCGGTAAATCCAATTTATTGGAAGCCATCCGCTGGGTAATGGGCGCCAATAGCGCCAAGGCCATGCGCGGCGCTCAGATGGACGACGTCATCTTTTCCGGGACGCGTCAGCGACCGGGTCGCAACCAGGCCCATGTCACGCTCAGCATCGACAATAATGCGCGAGTTACCCCCGCCGCCTTCAATGATTCTGACCAGCTTGAAGTCATGCGGGTCATCACCAAGGGCAAGGGCTCAACCTACAAAATCAACGGCAAAACGGTCCGGGCCAAGGATGTGCAACTACTGTTCGCGGATGCCTCAACGGGCGCGAACTCCCCGGCGCTGGTCCGCCAGAACCAGATCAGCGAGTTGATTTCAGCTAAGCCCGCCAATCGCCGCCGGGTTCTGGAAGAAGCCGCCGGAATCTCTGGTTTGCACTCTCGGCGCCACGAAGCCGAACTGCGGCTACGCGCAGCAGAAAACAATCTGGATCGACTGGACGATATTGTTGCGCAAATAGAAAGCCAGTTACTCTCGCTGCGCCGCCAGTCCCGGCAAGCCGCGCGATATAGACGGCTCGCAGGTGAAATTCACGAATATAGGGCGTTGCTCTGGCTGAAACGCTGGGTCGCTGCGCTGGACACGTTGGCCGGTACGCAAGACTCGCTCAAAGCCTGTGAAGCCAATGTGCAGGACACCGCCTTAAAAGCCACGGAAGCGCAGTGCCTTGCCGCTGACCTGTCCGGAGATCTTAAACCCAAGCAGGAAGAGCAGCTCATTGCTGCAGCTGTACTGGCACGTTTAAGCGCCGCAAAAGAGGCCTTAGACGCCGACGAAAAAGTCGCCACATCCGAACTGCGCAAACTTGAAGCTCAGATCGAACAGCTGGCGACCGACATTGTCCGCGAAAACGGAATTGTCGAAGACGCGCAAACGGCTGAAACCCGGCTGCAAATCGAGCATGATAACCTCGCCTCTGTCGGCGATCAGTCAGCCGCGCTGGATGCTGCGCAGGACGAAGCCGAAGCGGCGCTGCATCTGCGCAACCAGGTCGAAGCCGACATGAATGAGCTTACGGCGCAGATTGCCGGGCAGACGGCCCGGGCCGAGAGTGCCGCCCGCGAGCTTGAACAAGCGGATCGGCGACTGTCAGGGCGGGAGCGGGAGCTTGAAGACGCAGTGGTAAAATTGGCTGAGATTTCATCGGATGGCGGGGCCTCAGCCAACCTTTTTGCGGCGTCTTCCAAGGAAGCTCTCGACGAATTAGAGACTGCAAAATCGACAGAACGCGAAACGGCCAACACCCGAAACGAAGCCGATGAAACCGATCAACAGGCCCGCGAGGCTCTTTCAGACGCAAAATCTGCACTCAGCGAGCTGACATCTGAACGCGCAGCGCTTGAGCGCATTGTGAATCGCGGCTCCAGCGATCATGCGACAGCCCTGTCCCTTATAACTGTACAAAAAGGCTATGAGACCGCGCTCGCCACCGCACTTGGCGAAGATCTGGATGCCGGCGTGGGCGGGAACGCCGCGCTACGCTGGACCGGAGCCAATGAGAGTGATCAGCCTCTGCCATCCGGCGCCACGCCCTTATCACAACTTGTCAGTGGCCCGCCCGAACTGACCGCACGTCTCAGCCAGATCGGGGTGACTGACAGCGCCGCTGAGTTGGCGTCATATTTAAACCCTGGCCAGCGTCTGGTCACATGCAACGGCCATGTCATCCGGTGGGACGGGTTCATCGTTGAAGCGGGGGCGGAGACTGCTGCGTCTATCAAGCTCAAACAGCAGGGCCGCATCAAAGAGATGGTTGCGGATATTGAAGCTGCTGAACAGGCTGTCGAGACCGCCCAAGCCACGTTTGAAACCGCCCGCAGACACCGGAATGCAGCGCGCGACGTTGCGGCTCAGGCGCGAGCCGCCCTGCCCGATCTCGAGCGAAAAGAGCGTGCTGCACAAGCTGCCGCGGCTCAATATGAAATGGATGTCGCGCGCGAAACGGCACAGAAAAGCTCTCTGGAAGAACGGATCGAACGGCTTCAGGTCGAAATTACAGAGCTCACCCAACAAAGAGACAGTGCCAAAGCCGCCGTCTCAGGCCCTGATCAAGACGATACGTTGGTCCCAAAACGCGATGCGCTGTCTGAACGGCTTTTTGAAGCCCGGTCTGATGCGGACGAAAAGAACACGACCTACCGGTCACTCCGCAACGCGATTGATGCGCGCACAACCCGCCTCAAGGCCATCGATACTGAGCGCACTGACTGGGAACGTCGCCGCACACAGGCCGCTGACCGGGTTACGGCCCTGCAGGGCCGCCGTGATGCGACGGAGATGAATTACCGCGCCACCACCGAAGGCCCGGACAAGTTCGAAGATCGACGCAACGAGCTTTTTGCTGAACTGACCGACGCCGAAACGCGCCGCGATGCTGCGGCCGATGCCCTGTTAGGCGTTGAAACCGCCTTGCGAGATGCTGAGTTGCGCGCTCGCGATCTGGAGCGATTGGCCGGCGAAGCCCGCGAAGCCCGCGCCGGAGCTAAGGCCCGCCTTGTCGCAGCGAAAGAGCGGATCGGTGAGACCAAGGCTCGTATCAATGAGACACTACAATGCCAACCCTCAGAACTGAAAGAGCATCTTGGCGATCTGTCACCAGAGGTCGGCCTGTCGGAAACCGATATTGAGCGGAAACTGGATCGACTAGCATCTGAGCGAGAACGACTTGGTAGCGTTAACCTGCGGGCTGACGAAGAAGCCGCAGAACAGGAAGAAATGCTTAAGACCATGACCGCCGAACGCGAAGATCTGATCGCCGCAATCGCCCGGCTGCGCGAAGGTATAGATGAGCTTAATACGGAAGGGCGGCAACGACTTCTGGAGGCCTTCGAGGTCGTGAACGGTCATTTCGCCAAACTGTTCGTGACCCTGTTCGGCGGCGGCGAAGCGTGGCTGTCCCTGACTGAAAGCAATGATCCGCTTGAAGCGGGTCTCGAAGTCTTCGCCCGGCCACCTGGTAAGACACTCAAAACGATGAGCCTCTTGTCAGGCGGTGAACAGGCCCTTACGGCAACGGCGCTGATTTTTGCAGTCTTCCTGTCCAACCCGGCACCTATCTGCGTCCTAGACGAAGTCGACGCGCCGCTGGATGACTATAATGTCGGGCGCTATTGCGATGTACTGGACGAGATGAAACGGCTGACGAACACCAAGTTCATCGCGATCACCCACAATCCGGTCACGATGAGCCGGATGGACCGCCTGTTCGGCGTGACCATGGCCGAGCAAGGCGTCTCCCAACTCCTCAGCGTCGAACTCGCCCGCGCCGAGGCTCTGGTTGCAGCGGAGTAAGTCCTCGTTCTGCCTCTGAACACTGATTCCACGTTCGATGAAATCAACCTAATATTTCTTTCATTACCATATAAGTTTCAACGACTTAAACCAGTGACCCCACTGTTGACTTTGAGAGGCCTGCTGATTAGGTTCCGCGCGCTTTCAAGGGGTACACCATCCGGGTGTCCTCTTTGAAGCAAAAACGCTTGGTTTTCATGCCGGAACAGAACGGACAGTCCGACCGCTCCCCTCAGACCGACCTCGATTCATTCGAGGCAAAACTCGCCGCCGCAACTGCACGCCGCGAAGATAAGGTCAGCAAGGATGATGGCGACGATCATTCCCTTCTCGGAATGGCTTGGCGATTGAGTACGGAGCTGTTGGTGTCCGTTCTGGTTGGGATGCTCCTGGGTTGGGGTATCGACAAACTGTTTGGGATTGCGCCAATCGGGCTCCTGATTGGGCTTGGGTTTGGCATTGCCACCGGGTTTATGACTGTGTTTCGAACGGCGAATGCCATGGATGCGAAAACAGCCCATATCCCCCAAAGTGACGCTCTTCCTGAATTGGATGATGAAGACTGAAGGAGCGGGACATGGCTAGCGGACCCATGGAGCAGTTTCAGATCGACCATCAGGTCGATCTTTTTGAGATCGCTGGACAGACCGTGTCCTGGACGAACTCTGCCTTCTGGATGGTTGCCTCCGTGTTGGCCATTATTGCGTTTTTCGTTCTGACAATGCGCGGCAAGCTCATCCCCGGACGGATGCAGTCGCTCGGCGAACTCTCCTATGAATTCATTGCGGATATGGTCCGCGACACCGTCGGCCCGGAAGCCGTGCGCTTCATGCCATTCGTTTTTGCCCTCTTCTTCTTCATTCTGTTCGCCAACCTGATCGGCATGAACCCCTACGCCTTTACCACGACGTCCCATCTGGCCGTCACTGCTGCGATGGCCATCTTCACAATCCTGATCGTGATGGTCGCTGGGATCTGGAAGAATGGGTTTAAATGGTTCAAGATTTTCGCACCGGCTGGACTGCCTCTACCGATGTATCTCATCATCATCCCAATCGAGATTATCTCATTCCTGTCGCGCCCGGTCACGCTGGCCGTTCGGCTCTTTGCCAATATGGTTGCTGGCCACGTCATGCTGAAACTTTTTGCGATCTTCGCAGCCTATCTGATCGCCGAAGGCGGCGTAACAGCGCTGGGGGCGGTCTTGCCGATTGCTGGCACGGTTGCCATTGTGGCGCTAGAATTTCTTGTCGCTGCGCTTCAGGCTTTCGTTTTCGCGATCCTGACCTGCGTCTATCTCAACGACGTTTATCACGTCGAACACTAATGTCCTCACATAAACTCAAAGCTATCCGACTCTAGGAGACCCCATCATGGAAGCAGAAGCCGCAAAATTCATCGGTGCCGGCCTTGCAGGTACCGCCCTTATCGGTGCCGGTATTGGTATCGGTTCAATCTTCTCGAAATATCTTGAAGGTGCCCTGCGCAATCCGTCCGCTGCTGCGGGTCAACGGACCAACCTGCTGCTGGGCTTTGCCCTTTGCGAAGCGACTGGCCTGTTTGGCTTCGTTCTCGCAATGATCATCCTGTTATCGTAAGAACAGCCCTAAAACGACTGGCTAACGGAGATCGACGCCATGGCGGCCGAGACGACCCATACGGACGGTGAGCAGGCAGCAGAGGCTGTGAGCGGACTGCCACAACTCGACATCTCCACTTGGACAAGCCAGATTTTCTGGCTAGTCCTGACCTTTGCGGTTCTCTACTTCGCGCTTTCGCGGTTCATCCTACCCAATTTGCGGGATACCATTGGCAACCGGACTGACCGGATCGCCGATGATCTCGACAGTGCGTCCCGGATGAAGCTTGAAGCCGAAGAAGCCGAAAAAGCTTATGAACAGTTACTGCGTGATGCTCGGGCCAAGGCATCGAACGTTGCCGAAAGCACGCGGCAGTCGCTTGATGCTGAAATCCAGTCTGAGCTTGATGCGGCAGATGCCGAAGCTGACCGCGAAAGCGAGTTGGCAGAGACACGGATTCGCGAGATCAAGATGGCGGCAATCGCTAATATCGATGCTGTTGCGGCCGATGTCTCGGGGGCGCTGTTGACCGAGCTAACCGGTAAGACCATGACTGACGCGGCACTGCGTGCTGCCGTCAAGAAGGCGTAACAATCATGAGCGCAAATCTTATCATGGCCGGCGGTAAAGCCTGGTATCTAGCATCTGAATTCTGGGTTCTTGTCCCGGTTCTCATCTTCTTCGCCATCGTCGCCTGGAAAGATGGCTTCAAAGCCATGGGCAGTGCACTCGACAACCGCGCCGACGCGATCCGCGATGAGCTTGATGAAGCCCGTCGTCTTCGCGAAGAAGCACAGACTCTTTTGGCGTCGTATCAGCGGCGCCAGGTAGAGGCCGAAGAACAGGCAGAGGAAATCGTCGAACGTGCACGCCGCGATGCTGAATCCATGGCGACCAAAGCCCGTGCCGACTTGACGGAACGGCTGCAGCGCCGTGCGGCTCAAGCCGAAGCCAAAATTGCATCGGCTGAAGCTCAAGCGCTAGCCGAAGTTCGGTACAGAGCAGCCAATCTGGTCGTCGATACAGCTTCAGACCTAATCCGCACACAGATGAGTGCGGTCGACCAGACACGTCTGTTCAAAGACGGTGTGTCTCAGATTGACGGCACACTTAACTAGGGTCAGGCCCTATTGATTTCAGGGATTCCCATTTTGTGGGATTTGTAATGCGTGATTTGTTTTGGCTTACAAAGGAGCAACTTGCTCTGATAGACCCGTTTTTTCAAGCTACACGGTCTGAAAACTATCAACTGGGCTCGGAACAATTTGGCTAAGTCGATCAAAGCCGATCTGACTGCCGGTATAAAGCCTTTGTCGAATTGACCGGATGTGAACGTGTTTTCAGACATGGAATCCGTATCCGTCCACGATATGATTGAAGGTTATAAATACTTTCGGGAATTGCAGGCGCATTATCCTGACGCCTTGTTCATCCTGAACACCCGTAATAGTGAGGCATGGATCAGAAACCGGAATGCCCATGGCGCGGGCGGCTATACTGACATATATCGTCGATTTTACGGCTATGACAACATTGAATCGGTATTTGATCGATGGCGGCGCGACTGGTACGAACATCATGCTTAGGTGCTGTCGCATTTTTCCGGGGCGTTGTCGGAACATGGACACCTCGAAGAACAGGGTTTTGGGGCCAGTATAGAGGCGAATTTTATAATCGGCTCTCAGGTCAGGCTTCATAGAGTGACGAATGCGTGTCCACAGGCGTATTTTGGCATGATTTTGGCCCGCATAAGTGGGGGGATCCGGATTTTGAACAGAATCAGGCTATGGGTTGTCGTCGCTCATGGAAAACGAGGCGGCGGAAGTTGTAGCTTAGGTTGGCCATGGTGATCCGGCCAGCGGCCCTGGCCGATTGAGCGCCTGGCCGATTGAGCGGATCGTGATCGCCATCGGCCCTTTCTCATATCCGAAGACATGTTCAACACAGGCACGGATGGAGGAGCGGGTCGCATTGCCGCGCCGAATGTGCTTTGCCATCGGTTTACCGCGGGGCTTCTTTCGATGGATGTTTGAACGATAGCCCTGCGCTTTCAGCCAGGCTTCGTTTTTGGCTGAGCGATAAGCTGTATCCGCCCAAACAGACTTTGAGCTGTTGGTGGCATCCAGAACCGATGTCAGTTCGTGCCCATCATAGCGGGCCGCATGGGTACAGGTCTCTCCCCGGACAAAGCGCCATTTCCGGTCAATACTGATATGGTTCTTGTACCCAAAGTGAGGGATGGAAATGTCGACAAGGCCTGCGTCCTGTTCCCCTTCTGCGGTCTTTCGCGCCCTGGAATAGCTGACCACCGCTCGTGCGTCGGTGTCTTTCTGTGCGGCCCTGGCAGGATCATCAGGCCAGATAGCGGACGCGCTTTCACCCGCCCTGGCCCGCTCTTTCTCTTCTTTCTTCATCCGTTGGCGCGGCGCTGACACCAAAGTGGCATCCACGATCTGACCTCCCGTGGGTTTGTAGCCGCGCTTGCAGAGTTGCTCTTCAAAAGCGGCAAACAGAGATTTGAAAGCACCAGACTGGGTCAGCTTTTCCTGGGTCAGCTTTTCACGGAACAGCCAAATCGTCTTTTGGTCCGGGGTCGGTTCACTGATCTCAAACCTCAGAAACCGCAGCCAACTTAAACGATCCCGGATCAGAAATTCCATCCGTTCATCACTCAGATTGTGCATCGACGCCAGAACAAGCACCTTGAACATCGTGACCGGATCATAGGGTGGCCGACCGCCCTTGGCGCGAACACCATAACCGAGGGCTTCCATCAGAACAGTTCGGAAAGCCTCAAAGTCCACATGACACTCTAGCGCTTCAAGCGGATCACCTGTCGCCGATAAGCGAGCAAGATGATCCGACAAGTCAAACAATCCAGGCGCGTGCATCATAAAATCCTCCCAAAACCAGTAAATCAGATCACACCACAAAATGCATGGTTTTTAGAGGCCTCCACTCTGCTTCGCAGCCGATGCACCCGAGGGATCCTGCGGTAATGATGATGGCCGGATATTAGCGATCCAAGCGGACAGCATGCTCAGCTTCACCTGGGCCATGCCGCCCTATATGCCGGAAATTCGCCCACATGTAACCACTGTGCAGATCCTCTTTGAGCCAGTCGATGATGACACGACCCGCGTAAGGCTGTTTCACACGGGCTTCGGATCGGGCGAATATTGGGACCAAGGCCGCAACTATTTTGTCCAGACATGGCCCGCTGTTTTGGAATTATACCGCGAGTATAAGGAATCACCGCAGCCCTGATTTTACTCTGGATTGAACGGATCAATCGCCCTCGGGGCTTTGCCCGGCTTGGTATATACGATATTTTCGCCCATCATTGCGAGGCGGTAGCCTGCGCCTTCAAGGATCATTGTGCCCCCTTCCCGCCGCGCGTTCATGTCGATCAAAGGCAGAGCCTCAAAGAAGTACGGACCTTTGTTCTGGCGCGCCAGTGACTGCCCTCGCCATGAGGACTCTCCATGCCATGCAGATACACCGGAATGATGTGAGTCACAGCCAACGGGGGAATGACGCGCACGTCCTAGCGATGATCCAGAAATGTGACTGCTGCTTCCTCAACGACTGGGTCAGTAAAATCGACTGTCCAGATTTCGCCTTGATCCGCTGAGAATATCTGAACCTCACCCGAGCTACTGGATGGCCCCGTCCGAGACGCACAGGTGACCAAGCACAGTACAAATAATAGAATCAATATTTTTCATTCGGACACTACCATAGCTCGTTCCACCGCTTCAACTGCCGCCTCAAAGGCCAACATTGTACTCTGATGCCGGGCTGGATAGGCCCGTACGCCTTTGAGCAGGGCCAGACGTTCAAATCGTCCGGTCGGTGCTGGTCCGTCATTCTTCAACATTGCACGGAGGCCATCCCGCGCCGCTATCAGTTCTGCCAAGGTCGATCCTATGATGCGCTCTTTCAGGATCGCAGCACTCGCCTGCCCTAACGCGCACGCCTGGACGCGAAGCGCAGCCTCAGACACCCGATTGGCATCCATCGCAATATCGACCTCAATCCATGATCCGCAGAGCTTACTGACTTTCCGAGACATCCCGTCCGGCGTATCCAGAGCCGAATTTACGAGCGTGCTTGAAAGCATCAGAATGTCTGTGCTGTATAGAGTGCCGAACATGACCTACGCTTAGGCGCAGCAGCGGCTGAGGTAAACTCTCCCCCAACCCTCGCCACACCCCGGCGTTGCCCCTATGTTCCAGACAATCATGAACCCTTCCGATTCGTTCAGACCTGCACCGTCTATGCCTGCCAATTCAGGGTCGATTTCTGCCCGGGCGATGCCGGTGTGCTCAGATGGGACGGACACCGATTACCTCAATGGGCTGAACCCCGAACAGCGCGAAGCCGTGCTCAATACGGAAGGACCCTTGCTCGTTCTGGCCGGAGCAGGAACGGGCAAAACCCGCGTCCTCACGACGCGGTTAGCTCATATTCTCAATAATCGCCTCGCCTTTCCCAGTCAGATCCTGTCCGTAACATTTACGAACAAAGCTGCGCGGGAAATGCGGGAACGGGTCGGACAGACAATGGGCGAACAGGTCGAAGGCTTGCCCTGGCTTGGTACGTTTCACTCCATCGCTGCCAAAATACTCCGCATTCATTCCGAACTAGTCGATCTCAAATCCAGCTTCACTATTCTCGATACGGATGATCAAATCCGCCTGCTCAAACAGGTCATCAAGGCCGCTGGCATTGACGATAAGCGCTGGACCGCACGCTATCTCGCGGCGTTGATTGATGGATGGAAGAACAAGAACCTGACCCCTGATAAGCTCGGCGCAGATGATGGGTTCGCCTTTGCTGATGGCAAAGGCGTCGAGCTCTATAAGGCGTATCAAAGCCGACTCACCGTGTTGAACGCCGTCGATTTTGGCGATCTTCTGCTGCACAATATCACCATCTTCCAGAAATATCCGGATGTTTTGAAACGCTATCACGACCGGTTTCGATATCTTCTGGTGGATGAGTATCAGGACACAAATGTCGCACAGTATCTCTGGCTACGGCTGTTGGCGCAAGGGTCGAACAATGTCTGCTGCGTCGGCGATGATGACCAATCCATCTATAGCTGGCGTGGGGCGGAAGTGGATAACATCTTGCGTTTCGAGCAGGATTTCCAGAGCGCCAAAGTCATCCGGCTGGAACGCAATTATCGATCGACCGAACATATTCTGGGTGCCGCCTCGGGCCTCATTGCGGCCAATAAGGACCGACTCGGCAAGACGCTCTGGACCGAAGACGCAGGCGGTCACAAGGTCACGGTGACGGGCGTATGGGACGGTCCCGCCGAGGCACGCATCATTTCCGGAGAGATCGAGAACTGGAAATCCAAGGATCGATCCTACAATGACGTCGCCATTCTGGTGCGAGCATCCCGTCAGATGCGAAACTTCGAGGAACGGTTCATCCAGCTCGGCCTGCCTTACCGCGTCATTGGAGGCCCCCGTTTCTTCGAACGCGCAGAAATCCGCGACGCCCACGCCTATCTTCGCATCTTGCGGTCGGATACGGATGATCTGGCGTTCGAACGGATCGTCAACACACCAAAACGCGGGATCGGTGCGACCAGTATCAGCAAGCTGCAACAGGCCGCCCGCGCCATGAATGTGAGTCTCGAGCAGGTAACTCGAACCATCATTCACACCGACGAAATCCGCGGCAAGGCTCGTTCGGCATTGCGCGCCTTTCTTCTGGATTTGGATCGCTGGCGGCGTGAAGCCGAAGACACGAAACACACTGAAATGGCCGAACGAATTCTCGACCAGTCCGGCTACACGCAGATGTGGCGCGACAATAAGGACGCCAAATCGCAGGGCCGCCTCGACAACCTCAAGGAACTCATCACGGCCATGGGTGAGTTCGATACGCTTGAATCCTATATGGAACATGTCAGCCTGGTTCTGGATGTCGAATCGAGTCCGCAGGAGGATGAGATCAGCCTCATGACACTTCATTCCGCCAAGGGCCTGGAATTCCCGCTGATCTTCCTGCCGGGGTGGGAAGAGGGCACGTTTCCGAGCCAGCGATCACTTGATGAGAACGGAATGGCGGGTCTCGAAGAGGAACGCCGCCTTGCCTATGTCGGCATCACGCGGGCGCGGGAAATGGCCAGAATCTATTTCGCCGCAAACCGGCAGGTCTACGGGTCCTGGCAATCCTCACTGCCCTCGCGCTTTATCGACGAATTGCCTATCCAGCATGTCAAAGTCGAAAGCGAAGCCGGACAGTATAATTCATCCCGCGTCGCCGAACGTGTGCAGGAGGACTTCTCACACAGCTTTGAACGTGTGCAGACTGCGGGCCGAACCTCACCAGGCTGGCAACGTTTTCAGAAAAACAAGAATCGAACATTTGGCCGCCAACCCAAGGACATAGAGGGTCACGCCGTCCGGCGGCTCGCCAAAGGCAAGGAGTCGAACTATGCCGTTGGTGAGCGTGTTTTCCATACCAAATTCGGGTATGGAGCCGTTATGGCAGCTGACGGCACGAAACTGACCGTCGATTTCGAAAAAGCGGGTGAAAAGATGGTGCTGGATGGGTTCGTTCAGCGTGCATCAGAGATGTAAGTTATGTCATCCCCCTATGCCTTGACAGTTCTGGCGCCCCAAAACGTCGGTTATGATATTGCCGAGCGATTGGGGTTCAACGAAATGACGGAAGCGTTAGCCGTTTCAATTTTCGACAACGGGCCAGACGCGGTCAGTGTACAGGCCCTTTACGAAAACGAGGCTATTGCCGAGACGGCCCGAAGCCAGCTCCCGCCGGAACTCGAAGCCAGCATTGCCCAACTGCCTGACACGGACTGGGTCGGGCTTAGCCAATCCGGCCTCCCGCCAGTTTCTGCCGGACGCTTCGTCGTTCACGGCAGTCATGACAGGCCGGACTATAATGGCAAAATTCCTATCTTGGTTGATGCGGGACAGGCCTTCGGGACCGGCCATCATGGTACGACCAAAGGCTGCCTGCTGATACTCGATGCATTGGAAGCCAGAGGCACCTGCCCCGACACTATTCTCGACTTGGGCACTGGGGCCGGAATTCTGGCGATTGCAGCGGCTAAGCTCTGGCCTGACGCGGCTCTGCTGGCGACGGATATCGATCCAGTCACCATAGAGGTCGCGGACGTTAATGCGGAGTTGAACGGAACGACGTTTGATCGTCTTGCAGCTGACGGGTTTGAGGACCCACACTTGAAGGATCGCCAGTTCGACCTCGTCATTGCCAATATACTGGCAGGTCCGTTGCGGGGCTTTGCTGGTGACATTGCGGCGGCAATGAACTCAGGCGCAACTGCGATCCTGTCGGGCATTCTTGATGAACAGGCCGACTGGGTAGCTGAGGCCTTCAGAGCCTGCGATCTATCCGTTGTTATGAAGCCCAGCCTTGATGGCTGGACTTCTCTGTTGGCGACTAAAGCCTAGGTGGTAGTGAAGAATTGACTTTTGTTTTGTATAATGTTCCTGCCTTTTTGTCAGGAGAACCCATCTGTCTGGTTATCAGGAACTTACGGATGAACAATGGATCCGTTTAAAGTCTTATTGGCCTTGTGGGAGCATAGGGAAACGGGGTCGCAACGCCCATAACAGAGGCTTTTCATTGATGCTGTGTTGTGGATGGCCCGTTCGGGCGGGCGTTGGCGCGATATGACAAGCTTGGTCAAAACCATAGGGGCTTCGTCAAACTCGCCGCTATCGAAATCTGGTTCAAATGATTAATTCTTCAATACAACCTAGAGGGTTATAAGGCGACAAGAACAGGAACCAGGCACGGAACGGCTGTTTACATGCCGGAACAACCGGGGGCCAATCATCTCCGTGCGCCGCGCCCGCAGATAGGAGATAGACCATTAAGGCGAGTGAATTCGACGAACGCTTCGACTCGGGCGAAGGCATGCCCGCTCATGTCGATTGGACAAAAGCCCGCCGCCTCAATGTTGAGGTCAGGCGGGTGAACGTGGATTCCCCGACCTAGTTTGGCGCCGATTTGGACCGGTAGCTCGGCACACCTGCCAAGCGCTGATCAAGATGTGGATCGCTGAACATCTGCAATGACAGCGGGGCTGTCGCAAGGGCAACCGGACCTTTCGGTCAGCATTCAAGATATCTCTCTGGATAAAGCCTTGTCTGCTGATATGAATAAACCATGAACCTGATCAAATCGGAACAACGCGTGGGCGACCATGGCGAGCTATTCACCCCGGAATGGACGCTGGATGCCATGCTTGACCTTGTGAAAGACGAGTCAGAACGGATCGACTCGCCCTTTGCAGGATTCATTACCAAATCGCGCGGATGTCAGCCCAAATGAAAAATCTGCCCAATGTGTTTTTTGCCCATTCCGGAACTCCGGGCGACCAAAGTGATTGGCAATTGCTCGAAGATCACTTGCGCCAGACTGGAGAACTCGCCTCGGAGCGTGCAAACTTTCTCGGCCTCGCCCAGACTGCGCGCCTAGCGGGCGAGATGCATGATTTTGGCAAGTATGATCCCGAATTCTCCCGCGTTCTACGGGGCGAAAACATTCGCGTCAATCATTCCACGGCCGGGGCGAAGCAAATATCTGACCGCTCTACCCCTGAACAACGGCCCTGGGCAGAAATACCAGCTTATGCCATCCTCGGGCATCATGCAGGTCTTCCTGACGCATCCGGCAATGCGAGCCTCCGGCGACGGATCGACAACTTCGATAACCCCATTGCGCCCGATATTATTGATGCAGTCAGCCTTGACCTCGCGCCGGTAGTCGAAGAGCTCAAGGGAAAAACGCGTGTTGGGGCGTCAGCCCCATTCGATCTCTCGGTTGCCGGGCGGATGCTGTTTTCCTGTCTCGTCGATGCGGATTTCCGTGACACCGAGGCCTATTATAACCGCCTCGAAGGGCGGCGGCGAGACCGGACATGGCCCGCCCTTCCAGATATTGTTGGCCGTCTGCGTATCGCGTTTGATGAAACATTGGCCAGGTTCGACAGGAACAGTGAGTTGAACCAGCTCCGTTCCCAGATTCTCGTTGATATCAGGTCACAGGCGGACAGACCGCCAGGACTTTTCACCCTGACGGTTCCGACAGGCGGCGGCAAGACGTTGGCTTCGATGGGGTTTGCACTCGACCATGCGGCCATCCATGGGCACCGGCGGATCATCTATGCCATCCCCTACACATCGATCATTGATCAGACCGCCGAGATATTCCGCGATCTCTTCGGTGATATCGTACTGGAACATCACTCTGCCATAGATGCGGAAAAACCGGGCCAGGAACGTCGAGACAAGCTCCGTCTGGCGATGGAGGATTGGGCCGCGCCGATTGTCGTCACCACCAATGTGCAGCTCTTCGAAAGCCTGTTCTCGGCACGTCCGTCGCGCTGCCGAAAGCTGCATAATATCGCCGGGTCAATCATCGTGCTGGACGAGGCGCAATGCCTGCCGAGGAAGCTCCTGATGCCTGTGCTTAGAATCATCGAGACATTGGCCGCTCATTATGGTTGCACCATCCTTTTTTGCACTGCGACTCAGCCTGCCTTCGACAGCCGTCTGCTGAAACAGGGCGGGCTTGCGTTGGAAGGCCGTGAACTGGCCCCAGACCCGCTGGACACAAGCCCGAATGCCCTTTCGCATCGCTTGCGCCGGGCGCGGATTGTCATGGGGGGCGAGATGGACGATCCCGCTCTGATTCGCGCGCTGCGCGACACCCCTCAGGGTCTAGTGATCGTCAATAGCCGCGCGCATGCATTGTCGCTCTTCGAGGCCGCAAAAGCAGAGGAACTGGAAGGCCTGATCCATCTCACCACACGGCAATATCCGGCACATCGGCGACGGGTCATTGCGGAGATTCGTCAGCGACTGGATCCGGCAAACCCGCAGCCCTGCCGTCTGATCGCAACCAGCCTGATCGAGGCCGGGGTCGACCTGGATTTCCCGAAAGGATGGCGGGCCGAGGCGGGGCTGGACAGCCTCGTTCAGGCTGCGGGGCGGGTCAATCGCGAGGGAAGACGACCGGTCGAGGACAGCACGCTGACGGTCTTCACAGCGCCGGGTCGGCCGGTGCCCACAGACCTGAAGCCGATGATTGCCGCCATGCGAAGCACGGCATCGCGCAATGAGGACCTGCTTTCCCCAAAGGCAATGAGAGACTGGTTTGAACAGGTTTACTGGACGGCTGGCGTGGAGCGGCTGGGGCAATATATGGTCGACAAGTTCAAACTGGCGTCCGCTGGCACGAACTTCCCTTATCGCAGCATGGCGAAGGAATTCCGCATGATCGAAGACACGATGCTCCCGATTATCGTTCCGGGAGACCTCGATGGACGGAAACAGGTGATGTGCCTGGAAATCGCCGGGATCACTTCGGGTGTCATTGCGCGGGCGCTCCAGCCTTTCACGGTGCAGATCCCGGACAGGGATCGCCGGAAGCTGATCAAGAACGGACATGCCGAATTCGCCGCCCCCGGACTCCGGAGCGACCAATTCTGCGTTCTGAAAACCGCATCGCTTTATCACGAAGACTCCGGATTACGGTGGGAAGATGCAGAGCATCTCGCCGACGAGCAGACGATCCTCTGACTGTGGAGGACGGCACCGCAAACAGCGTCAAACAAAGTCTTGTCACTTCGCGTCGATCAGGTATAGTCAGCGTTGATTGATCCGGGATAAGTCATGGCCTATGGCATTCGTCTTCACGTGCGCGGCAAATTTGGCCTCTTTACCC
This sequence comes from Litorimonas sp., assembly GCA_965205225.1. GTDB lineage: Bacteria > Pseudomonadota > Alphaproteobacteria > Caulobacterales > Maricaulaceae > Litorimonas. The sequence goes on along the minus strand of CBDBFZ010000003.1, from coordinate 990,301 downwards.
GTCCCGAACTCAAGGTTGAGCGCACATCCTATGATGTGATGCCGCCTTCGGCGGCGCGGGGAATACTCGAAGCAATCCACTGGAAGCCCGCAATTCGCTGGGTGATTGACCGGATTCACGTGCTTGAGCCGATCCGTTTTCAGTCGATCCGACGCAACGAGGTTGGGAAGAAGGCCCCCGCAGGCAAGATCAAGCAGGCGATGAAGCGCGGTGACCTGAAAGACCTGCAACTTCTGGTGGACGAGGATCGTCAGCAGCGCGCCTCGACCGTTCTGGTCAATCCGGCTTACGTGATCGAAGCACATTTCGAACTGACCCGACGGGCGGGACCGGGTGATACTGAGGGCAAACATCTTGATATCTTCAATCGCCGCGCGGCACGCGGGCAATGCTTCCATCAGCCCTGCCTCGGGACCCGTGAATTTGCGGCGCATTTCGCGCTGATCGCGCCCGGGGACCCGCTACCAGACCGAAACTCCGACGCCGAGTCGGCAAAACTTGGCTTTGGCGCGCCGCGCGATCTGGGGTTCATGTTGTGGGATATCGATCATGCCGCGCCGGGCCGCCCGTCGCTTCTGTTTCGCGCCTGCCTTCGAGACGGCATACTGAATGTACCGCCACCCGGAAGTCCCGAGATCAAGCGATGAGCCTGCTCGCCTCGCTTGTCCGCGCCTATGACCGGCTGCCCGAAAAGCCGCCATTCGGATATTCGGTTGGAAAAATCGGCTTTTGCGTCGTCCTGAACGATGATGGCAGCGTTTCCGAAGTGAGGGATCTGCGCGACACAGACAAAAGGCGCAGTCCGAAACCGCTGCTGGTGCCGCGGCCAAACAAGCGGACTCGCGGCATCGATCCCAACTTTCTGTGGGACAACACATCCTACGTGCTGGGCGTAACGTCGAAACAGGATGCCAGAGTGAAAGATAAACATGCGGAATTCCGCAATCTGCATCTGGATCGGTTGACCGATAGCGCCGATACTGGCCTGTTCGCGCTGCGCAATTTTCTTGAAACCTGGACAGCCGGGCTGTTTACGCCGCCGACATGGCCCGAGGCCATGCATGACCAGAATGTCGTCTTTCAGCTGGCGGGCGAATACGCCTATATCCATGACCGAACAGCGGCAAATGAACTGTGGCGCGAACTGTCCGAGGGGGCGTCAGACCGGCAAACCTGCCTCGTCACAGGCGAAGCCGGGCGGATTGCCCGTCTACACCCATCCATCAAGGGCGTCCGAGGCGCGAAATCGTCGGGCGCAAGCCTGATTTCTTTTAACCTCGACGCCTTCAAATCCTATGGCCACGATCAGGGCGATAACGCACCCGTGTCGCAAACGACGGCCTTTGCCTATACGACAGCGCTGAACAGTTTCCTGTCCGGCAAGGATCACCGGATCCAGATCGGCGATACATCGACGGTCTTCTGGGCGGATGCCGAGGCCGGGGATAACGCTCAAGAGGCCGAGACCCTAGCCGCCGGATATTTCGATGTGGCCGGTGAAGAATTCGATGCTGCATCGCGGGTGAAGGACACGCTTGAGCAGATCCGAACTGGCCGGAAACTTAGACAGATCGCACCCCATCTGGCCCAGGGAGTCCGGTTTTACGTTCTGGGTCTGGCTCCCAACGTCTCGCGCCTATCGGTCCGTTTTTTCTGGGAAGGCGATTTCGGTACCCTGACGAACAATTATCAAACCTATCTCGATGACACGCGGCTCGATCCGCCGCCGCGCAATGGTTGGCCGCCATTGTGGCGATATCTCCGCGCACTCGCCGCACGGGGCGAGCTCAAGAACATTCCGCCCAAGCTTGCAGGCGAATGGATGCTTGCCATTCTGTCCGGTACCCCCTACCCTCTGACGCTGATGTCCACGACACTCATGCGCATTCGCGCCGATGGCGAAATCGGCGCGTTGCGTGTGGCTATCATGAAATCCGTCCTGATCCGAAACCTGAAAATGGAGGTTCCCGTGGCGCTCGATCCCGCCAATACAAACAAGGGCTACATATTAGGCCGGCTGTTTGCGATCTATGATCAAGTCCAGTTCGCCGCTTTGGGTGGCAATGTCAACGCAACAATCAGTGACAAGTTCTATAGTGCCGCCTCGACCATGCCGCAAAAGATATTCCCGAGGCTGGCTGCGAGCGCGCAAAACCATTTTGCGAAGCTGCGGAAACAATCTCCGGGACGCGCCGTGAACCTCGAAAAGCAACTTATATCAATCATGGATCTGATGAACCCCGACAGCGATCCGATCCCCATATCCCTGAACAGCGGTGAACAGGCGCTGTTTGGCATCGGCTATTACCATCAGCGCAGTGATTTTTTCCGCAAGCCTGACGACAAGACATCCGAGGTGACCCAATGACGCCCCTTTCCCGTCGACACGATTTCGTCCTGATCTTTGACGTTACCAACGGCAACCCCAATGGCGATCCAGATGCGGGCAACCTGCCGCGGATCGATCCGGAAACGAATCATGGCCTAGTGAGCGATGTCTGCCTCAAGCGCAAGATTCGCAACTATGTGGAACTGGCCTGCGAGGGCGAGGCGGGGCACCATATCTATGTGGAGGAAGGCTCGATTCTGAACAATAAGCACCGCGAGGCCTATCGGGCGCTGCGGCCTGATGATGCCAATATTGAAAAGAACAAAAATCTAAATCCGAAAGACGATGCCGAGGCGCATGAACTGCGCGACTGGATGTGCGCGAATTTTTTTGACGTTCGAACCTTCGGTGCCGTCATGTCCACCGGCGTGAATTGCGGGCAGGTCAAGGGTCCGGTGCAAATGACCTTCGCCAGCTCGGTCGAACCTGTCTTGCCGGTCGAGGTCACGATCACTCGGATGGCCGCGACCAATGAGGCCGAACGGAAAAAACGCACCGAAGGATCCGACGAAACCGATGCGCGACAGGACAATCGCACTATGGGCCGCAAGCATATCGTGCCCTATGGCCTTTACGTCGCGCACGGTTTCATTTCCGCAAAATTCGCCGAACGGACAGGGTTCTCCGAAATCGATCTGGACCTGCTGTTCGAATCACTGAAGACCATGTTCGAGCACGACCGCTCCGCAGCCCGCGGCGAGATGACGACCCGTAGGCTGGTCGTTTTCCGGCACGAGAACGCTCTTGGCAATGCGCCTGCGCATCAACTGTTCGACCGGATCGGAATTGGCCGCAATGTGGGTGGCGAGTTTCGCGTTCTGAATGACCGCGGACTTGGCAATCTGCCACCAGCACGCAAATTCGCCGATTACCGGATCGAGATCGACCGGACCGATTTGCCATTGGGTGTCGAAATCCTCGATCTGGTGTGATCCTTTTGGCGAAGGAGGAACCCATCCCTCTTTCGGCCATTCAGCACGCCGTCTACTGCTTGCGCCAGGCTGCGTTGATCCATCTCGAACGACTCTGGGCGGAGAACCGGTTCACCGCTGAAGGGGACGTGCTGCATGCCATGGTCGACAAGGGCGGGTGCCGCAAGCTGCGCGGGGTGCGGCGCACGATGGCTTTGCCTCTGGCCTCGAAACGGCTGAACCTGACAGGTATCGCCGATCTGGTGGAATTTCACGCCCATGCCGACGGGGAGATACCATATCCCGTCGAATACAAGCGCGGTAAACCGAAATTGCATCATCGAGCGGACGAGACGCAACTTTGCGCGCAGGCGCTTTGCCTTGAGGAGATGACAGGTCGCGACGTCGCCGAAGGCGCACTTTATTATGCGCAGACCAGACGTCGGGTCAAAGTCCCCTTTGACCCGACGTTGCGCGCCCTGACCGAAGCCACCATTGCGGAGCTTGCATCCGTATTGGCCAGTCGCCAGACCCCAGCGCCGACACCGCACAGGAACCGATGCCGTGCCTGCTCATTGCACGATCTCTGCCGCCCCGAAGCCTTTGCACGCCCCGTGAAGCAATGGCGCGGTCGGATGCTGGCCAGAAGTCTGGAGGCACCGTGAAGAAGTTGCTCAATACCGTCTATGTCACGACCAGAGGCATGGCATTGAAAAAGAACAGCGAAAACCTTGTAGCAGAGTTGGACGGCGATGAAAAAGCCCGCGTGCCGCTGCATATGCTGGCGTCGGTCGTGACCTTCGGACCGATCCTTATCACTCCGGCGTTGATGGGTGTCTGCGCCGCACGCGGTGTCACGATTGTTCTTCTGGACCGCGCGGGACGGTTTCAGGCGCGCATTGAGGGACCGGTCTCGGGCAATGTCCTCTTGCGTCGCGCACAATACCGGCAGGCCGATGATGGTGGCGCGGATATCGTCCGCTCCATCGTCATGGGCAAGATTGCCAATCAACGTGCGGTTTTCCGCCGCGCATTGCGCGACTATGCCAGTGAAATGGAGCCCACCGTCCGTGATGGTCTGGAAACCGCAACCAACCGAATGATCACAATTGTCCGGCGTGTGCAGCATTCAGATGAGTCGATAGATCAGATGCGTGGATCGGAAGGCGAGGCAGCGGCGCTCTATTATACCCATTTCGACCATCTGATACGGTCTTCAGATGCGGATCTGCGCTGGGTCGGCCGATCCCGTCGCCCGCCACTTGATCCGATAAACGCATTGCTGTCATTCCTTTACACTTTGCTCACTCATGATTGCCGATCCGCCTGCGAAGCGATAGGTCTCGACCCTGCGGTCGGCTTTCTGCATCGTGATCGTCCAGGTCGCCCGAGCTTGGCGCTTGATTTGATAGAAGAATTGCGAGCGCCGCTGGCAGACAGACTGGCCTTGTCCCTCGTCAATCGTCGCCAGTTGCGTGCTTCAGATTTCCGAAAGAGAGACAGTGGTGCGGTCCTGTTGACGGACAAAGCGAGAAAAACTGTTCTGACGGCCTGGCAAGAGCGCAAGAAGAAAGAACGGTTACATGCCTTCCTGCGGGAAAAGGCAACATTGGGCCTTGTCCCTTATCTGCAGGCTCAGATGTTGGCGAGGCACCTCCGTGGGGATATTGACGCGTATCCGCCATGGTTTTGGAGCTGACCCGTGCTGGTATTGGTTACCTATGACGTGAATACACTGGAGAGCGGTGGCAAGAAGCGGCTACGACAAATTGCGCGCGCCTGCCTGGATTTTGGCCAGCGCGTTCAGTTCTCGGTGTTTGAAATCGAGGTCGATCCGGCGCAATGGATCAAACTCAAAGCACGACTGAAAAATATAATCGATTCCCAGCATGACAGTTTGAGATTTTACTATCTTGGCTCGAACTGGCAACGGCGTATCGAACATTTTGGATTTAAGCCTGCGACCGATTATAAAAAACCTCTTATTTTCTAAAGCGTGTCGCGATAATTGGGCACCATACACTGAGGCTTTGCAATAGTTGTGGCAATCTTCATCTGTAAAGAGGTCGAAGATGTAGCCGATGGCAGCCCAGAGTTTGTAACGAGGTTCTCGCTGCAATCTTTCCAATCGGTACCTCGAGCTTTAGGAAAACCATCTCAACAGGGTTTGGGTCGGGACTGCGCTGCTGTTTTCGGCGGGGTCACCATCATGGCCTCACGATCATCGAGGTTTTGCAAGAGCCAGTCCCCATCAAAACACCTTGTCGACGAGCGATGTGTCAAAGGAGACATCCCGGATCGACGGAGCCATGCCCTCAAGGAAGCGCACGAGATTGCCGAGTACCATAATCCTGATCGTCAATCCGCCGCGCGAGCGCTCAATGGCCCGAGCCCCTTTTTTACGCCGTTTGCCTTCTGGCGCACTGAAACAATCATACTGTCGATGAATGCGTGGGGAATCCTGGCTATCCACTGTCCCTGCATAAGACCATGACGGGCCGCTGGTGCGAACCACAAATGTGATGCTGTGTCAGGTCAGGTTCGCATTTAACTTTTCCATCTGAAATTATTGAAAAAATTAACGCGAACGGATCTGGAAGGGCACTGGTTGGTTGATAAATGTGTAGTTTCGCATAATAAATAGGTTTAACAAAATGGAATCATAGAGTTATAGTGCCCGGAGTCGCCCCCTGCACGGGGGCGTGGATAGAAACAATTTTAGACATAATGCCCATTCTCCGTTGCGACAGAATGTCGCCCCCTGCACGGGGGCGTGGATAGAAACGATGATGGCGAGATAGGGGGCGGCGGAGTCGGGGTGTCGCCCCCTGCACGGGGGCGTGGATAGAAACAGCTATGCTTCTATGTGATTGACCTAAGTCAATCCCGTCGCCCCCTGCACGGGGGCGTGGATAGAAACGCCCCATCTGCGCCCGCAAATGGCGCGCCGCATGGGCGTCGCCCCCTGCACGGGGGCGTGGATAGAAACGAGGGCCAGATGACGGGTAATTTCAAAGGTATGAATGTCGCCCCCTGCACGGGGGCGTGGATAGAAACTAGACTGCAGACGGATCGAGCGGTAAGTCTGTTGTGCGGTTGTCGCCCCCTGCACGGGGGCGTGGATAGAAACTAGACTCCTTGGTTGATCGCTCGAATTACCATAGTCGCCCCCTGCACGGGGGCGTGGATAGAAACATAATACAACTCAACTAGGTACTCAATTGCTTCAACGTCGCCCCCTGCACGGGGGCGTGGATAGAAACCGCTGTACGGAGGGCGTCTGCGGGGGATAGGGTGGTCGCCCCCTGCACGGGGGCGTGGATAGAAACTGCGTATGATTGGTTATACAATTTGCGTGAATTTGGTCGCCCCCTGCACGGGGGCGTGGATAGAAACGCCTATGGGCGGGCCATCACCCCAGCACTCCATGCCGTCGCCCCCTGCACGGGGGCGTGGATAGAAACAGTCGCTAGCCATTGCCAGGCCGATCGCTTTGTGTCGCCCCCTGCACGGGGGCGTGGATAGAAACCTAACAGGAGCAATGCTATGGCTAACATTCAGCGTCGCCCCCTGCACGGGGGCGTGGATAGAAACCATGCGTGCACGGAAGAGTTTATAAGCGCGCTTGTCGCCCCCTGCACGGGGGCGTGGATAGAAACAGGGGCTTTGACGCCTTGTCGTACCAGACCGCAACAGGTCGCCCCCTGCACGGGGGCGTGGATAGAAACAAAGGGTTTCCAGCGCGACGATCACGTCCGCCGGCAAGGTCGCCCCCTGCACGGGGGCGTGGATAGAAACAAAGAGGCGGCCAATCTGACCAAGGCCGCGCTGGTCGCCCCCTGCACGGGGGCGTGGATAGAAACGTTTTAGTTGTTGTGTTAGACATAATGTCTGTTCTCCGTCGCCCCCTGCACGGGGGCGTGGATAGAAACCGCCCAGATAGGGCGCCACGGGCCTGGCAGTCGTCGCCCCCTGCACGGGGGCGTGGATAGAAACGATCAACTGGTTGATCCCAGGCGAACAAGACATCGTCGCCCCCTGCACGGGGGCGTGGATAGAAACCGCCCTTTGTACCAACTGCGGTGCGAAGTTCGCGTGTCGCCCCCTGCACGGGGGCGTGGATAGAAACTTTGATTCCGAGCAGGATTATGTGCTGCGCCATCGTCGCCCCCTGCACGGGGGCGTGGATAGAAACCAACAGAAAGCGAGATGAAGGCGAGATTTGGGGCGTCGCCCCCTGCACGGGGGCGTGGATAGAAACCCCTGGCTGCCTAAACCTGCTCTCCCAGGCAGACGTCGCCCCCTGCACGGGGGCGTGGATAGAAACGGCAATGATTCTGGCCTGGCGGTCCGGCGTTTTGTCGCCCCCTGCACGGGGGCGTGGATAGAAACGCGTAAAATCGGTGCGACCCTTACGCCCAGCGATAGTCGCCCCCTGCACGGGGGCGTGGATAGAAACTCCTCAATGGCGGCACGGTCGACACGTCTAGGATGTCGCCCCCTGCACGGGGGCGTGGATAGAAACAACATGAATCAGAGGAAACATCATGAACAATAATAAAGGTCGCCCCCTGCACGGGGGCGTGGATAGAAACACATGGCGCAGGGCGAATTGCAGCGAGGCGGTGGGGTGTCGCCCCCTGCACGGGGGCGTGGATAGAAACCCATTCGCCAGCTGCGCACGCATAAGAGCTACCAGTCGCCCCCTGCACGGGGGCGTGGATAGAAACGGTGACTTTAAGGCTGTCCGCTCCGCCTATGGCGAGTCGCCCCCTGCACGGGGGCGTGGATAGAAACATTGGCGGCGAAGCGCAGCACGCCTGGCTCAAACCGTCGCCCCCTGCACGGGGGCGTGGATAGAAACTGCCTAATCACCTTAATGTTAATTAAGAATTTGTGTCGCCCCCTGCACGGGGGCGTGGATAGAAACTTGGCATAATGATTGGCGATTGCATCATCTATATGGTCGCCCCCTGCACGGGGGCGTGGATAGAAACTTATATTGACATTTACTTTTGAGGGAAAGTGACCCAGTCGCCCCCTGCACGGGGGCGTGGATAGAAACTGATGATATGACTCCGCTTGACCGGGCCGGATCGCTGTCGCCCCCTGCACGGGGGCGTGGATAGAAACTCCATGTCAGACTCCCTGGTTATCATTAAGCATTCAAGTCGCCCCCTGCACGGGGGCGTGGATAGAAACTGGATCTCCCGGATGCAGACCGACATCAAGCCTGGCTGTCGCCCCCTGCACGGGGGCGTGGATAGAAACGTTAAGCGAGTGCGGTCATCCGGAACCAGGCGCGTGGTCGCCTAGCGCGTCAGTCCGCCATTGCGTTTGATCTCACGACTGATCGTTGACGCAGCGCGCCCCAGACTCAGTACAATCGCTCGAACCGAAAGATCAGCGGCTATGCTCCTTGATATACTCTCCTGCTCAGTGAAAGTTAAATATCGTACGGCGCGCATCCATTCAGGCGGGACTATACCGCCTTTTGCTGCCAAGACACCGTGGATTGAACCTGCGTGCTTGCCTAAAGCCCGACCAATCTCGCTATCTCGCTCAGCGATTGCCCGGATGACCATCGGTCCCAAAGCTCTCTCTTCTGTCCCAATGATAACCCCGACCGTCCCATTCGTCCCATCGTAAGTCCTCACAAACAGGGTCATCGCATACAAGGTGTTGCATTGACCGGGTGAACTCACAACCAACTTTTGGCTATATCTCTTTAAGTATCGGTTTTGTGACACCAGACGACAAAGTAACAGTCTCATACATCTCTTGGCGTTCCCGGTCCGTTTCACTATCTATCCCCCATGTCCGTTCAAACTGAGATTGCTGTCCATGACGCTCCAGCCCTATGGACGCCGCACCGGCCGGAGAAGCCCGCCAAATCGGAAGGCGGGAAGACATTTGTTCTGAAGTCGCCGTTCGAACCGAAGGGCGATCAGCCCAAGGCGATTAGGGAACTGGTCAGCGGCATCAAGGAGCGGGACCGCGATCAGGTACTGCTAGGTGTTACGGGGTCGGGCAAGACCTTCACGATGGCGAAGATCATTGAGCAGACGCAGCGACCTGCTTTGATCATGGCGCCGAACAAAACGCTCGCCGCACAGCTTTATTCCGAGTTCAAAAGCTTCTTCCCGCATAATGCGGTCGAATATTTCGTCAGCTATTACGATTATTACCAGCCCGAAGCCTATATCCCGCGCACGGACACGTTCATCGAGAAGGACAGTAGCGTCAATGAGCAGATCGACCGGATGCGCCATGCTGCCACGCGAGCGATTCTGGAGCGTGATGATTGCATCATCGTCGCTTCCGTGTCGTGCATTTACGGTATCGGCTCGGTCGAAACCTATACGGCAATGACCATTGATCTGGCGCGCGGTGAAGCCATCGACCCGCGCACGCTGATGGAACAGCTGGTCAGCCTGCAATATCAGCGCAATGATCTGGCCTTCGCCCGCGGTAGCTTCCGGGTGCGCGGCGACACGATCGAATTGTTCCCGGCCCACTATGACGACACGGCCTGGCGGTTCGATTTCTTTGGCGATGAAATCGACTCCATCACCGAATTTGATCCGCTGACCGGCAAGACTGGGCACGCCATCGACAGTGTCCGCGTCTATGCCAACAGCCACTATGTCACGCCGCGTCCGACCGTGCATAGCGCGATGAAGGGCATCAAGGCGGAGCTCGACAAGACGCTTAAACTGTTCGAATTCGAAGGTAAATTGCTCGAAGCGCAGCGATTGCAGCAGCGCACGGAATTTGATCTGGAAATGATGGCCACCGCCGGATTCTGCAACGGAATTGAGAACTATTCCCGCTACCTGACAGGCCGCGCACCGGGCGAGCCGCCGCCCACACTGTTCGAATATCTACCCGAGAACGCGCTGCTCTTCATGGATGAGAGTCACGTCTCGGTCCCGCAGATCAGCGCCATGAGCAAAGGCGATGCGAACCGGAAAGGCACGCTGGCCGAGCATGGTTTCCGCCTGCCCTCCTGCATCGACAACCGTCCGCTCAAATTCGAGGAATGGGACGCAATGCGCCCGCAGACGGTCCATGTCAGCGCCACGCCCGCTGATTGGGAAATGGAACGTACGGGTGGCGTATTCGTCGAACAGGTCATCCGCCCGACCGGGCTGATCGATCCACCTGTCGAAGTGCGCCCCGTCAGCGGCGACACGCATAATCAGGTCGACGATGTGGTCGATGAGGTCAAACGCACAGCGGCCAATGGCTACCGCTCCCTCGTCACGACCTTGACCAAGAAAATGGCGGAGGATCTGACGGAATATATGACCGATCAGGGTATTCGCGTGCGCTACATGCACTCGGACGTGGATACGCTGGAACGGATCGAGATCATTCGCGACCTGCGGCTCGGCACGTTCGATTTACTGATCGGGATCAACCTGTTGCGGGAGGGTCTAGATATTCCGGAATGTGCTTTTGTCGGTATTCTCGACGCGGATAAGGAAGGCTTTCTGCGCTCAGAGACGTCGATGATCCAGACCATCGGTCGCGCGGCGCGCAACAGCGAAGCGCGCATTGTGCTCTATGCTGACAAGATCACCGGGTCAATGCAGCGCGCGATGGACGAGACGGAACGCCGCCGCATTCGCCAGATCACGCACAATGAACAACATGGCATCACGCCGCAGACCGTCCTGCGCGGCGTCGCGGATATGGTCGGCGACAGCGAAGCAGCGCAGAAGATCAAGGATGAGCGCGACAGCTACACACCGAGCGGACGCAAGAAACAGCGCGGCAGTGTCGGTGAAGCGCGACGCGGTCTGCTCGAAGCCGCCGAAGGCCAGAAGCCCTATATGGGCGGCAACATGATCACCGTCGCTGCCGACCTCGAAAAACGCATGTTCGAAGCGGCAGAGAATCTGGAGTTCGAAGAAGCCGCACGGCTACGGGATGAGTTGGTGAAGCTGAAGGGGGAAGCAGTCTGAGTATTAGGCTGTGGAGACACTTTAACTTTTGGGATTCCTATTATCCCCGAACCATGATTCAAGACTGCCTGTCCGTCGTCGAATGATTTTGGAGCATTGAGGTTTTAGGGTCTGTGAGAGTTTGGTTTCATCTGGTTGGTTGATATTAGGCTGCTTACCTTTGATGATGCAAGCGTCGTTGTTCGATAGTTTTGCGTTTGATCCTTTCTCTTTGTTTTAAGATAACTTGTGCTCTGCCGAAGTAGGCATCAGCGGGCGTCACGTTTTTGAGGCTCTCGTGGTAACGCTGGTGATTATAGTGCTCAACGAACGTCTCGACCTGTTTCTCAAGATCGCCGGGTAGGTAATAGTTCTCCAGAAAGACACGGTTTTTGAGTGTCTGATGCCATCGTTCGATCTTGCCCTGTGTCTGCCTTGCCCTGTGTCTGCCGGTGGAAGGGAGCACCGCGAACATAGCGCATCTTCCGGTCTTTGAGCCAGTCGGCGAGTTCTCCAGCGACATAACTGGGACCATTGTCGCTGAGCAGGCGTGGTTTATGCAACATATGAGCCTGATCACAGCCAGATGCGGTCAACGCCAACTCAAGCGTATCGGTTACGTCTTCTCTTCTGCACGCATGGTCGTGCACAGCTTCCACGCAATGATATAGCGGAGAAGTCGTCGAGGATGGTGGAGAGATAATACCAACCCCAACCGATGATTTTGAGATAGGTAAAGTCGGTTTGCCTACGATGACACCAAAACAATCACATCCTCAAAAACTTAACTTGGTCAAATAGGCGATGACGGGGAACATTGGTTGGGTTTTTCCTGAGGTATCGTAACAAGGTTTTGGACTTGTCTTCAAGCCTGTGATTATAGTGCCATTTTCGGTTCCTTCAGGTGTAGATGAAAGGTGTGTTTTGGAACGCCCTTAAACTTCGCTAGACGCACCTTGGCCAGCCCCCAGAAGCCTTCGATGCCGTTGATGTGGGTTGGGCCATTGACGAACTCGTCCCTGGAATGATCTACCCGATAATGACCATAGCCTATATCGACCAGTCCGTTATAGCCGCGCCAGCCATCGGAGTTGATGATGGAAGACGGGTTAACCCTACCCCGGATAATCCCCTGTAGGGTGGCTCTGGAGCAGTCTGGCACGATCTCGGTATAGACCCGCCCGGCCCGTTCGTAGATGCCAAACAGGGTGGTCTTGCCATAGGCCCCGCGCCCGCGTTTGCCCTTGACGCGGGTTGCGCCGAAATAGCTTTCATCAACCTCGACCACGCCGAAGAAGGGTCTGTCCGCCTCGCAGGCCCAATGGATGCGTTCGCGAAGAGCGCGGTAGATCCGGTTGATGGTGTTACGGTTAAGCCCTGTCAGTTGGGCTGTTTGCAGGGCTGTCAGATCAGCGGCGAAGCAGCGAACGCCCCCCCCGAATTTTGCGCTCGGACAGATGCGAACCTTTTGAGTGATGATTTTCATTGCATACAGTGACTTAGATCCTATGCGGAGCCAATCAACTAGGCATGACCCAAGCCTTATTTGCCTTATGGGAGCACAGGGAAACCGGGTCGCAACGCCAATAACAGGCTTTTCATTGATGCTTTGTTGCGGATGGCCCGTTCGGGCGGGCGTTGGCGCGATTTACCCGAACGGTTCGGGCGTTTTGACAGTGTCAAACGGCGTTATTATCTCTGGGTTGAGGCCGGGGTTTTAGAAGATGTCTTTAAGGCCTTGCGCACTCACGCTGATCAAGAGTGGCTGATGATGGATGCCACAATTGTGCGGGCGCATGCCCAAGCGGCCGGGGCGCGGCATAAAAAAGGGGGCCTGATGCCCACGCATTGGGGCGTTCCAGGGGGGGACGTTCCAAGGGCGGCCTGACGACAAAAATACATGGGCTGACAGATGCATTGGGTTTAGCTCTGCGCCTGATAGCAACGGGCGGGCATTGTAGCGAAATGACGCAAGCCGCCGCCTTATTGGCAGGGTTTAAGGCGGATCATGTCTTGGCGGATAAGGGCTATGATGGCCGGTGCGTTATAGACGCGGTGAATGAGAGCGGGGCTATGCCCGTTTATTCCGTCCCGGAAAAATGCGCGCAAGCCAAGGCAAACTGATATGGCTTTGTATAAGGAACGTAATATTGTCGAGCGTTTCTTTGGCTATCTCAAACAGTTCCGGCGTGTGGCTACGCGATATGACAAGCATATCCAAAACTATATAGGCTTCGTCTATATCGCAGCTATCAAAATCTGGCTCAAATGATTAATTCTTCTCTACGACCTAGGGTCTCTGCATGAGCCAAAACCCGTTCCGCTATTGAAAAACTTCTCGAGCGATCCTCCAACTGGCCGTAATGATGTATGTCATGTTTCCGTTATAATTTCGAACCGTCGAAGACTTACCTCATGAACGCGGAATCGATGTCTGCCACGAGAGTATCCGACTTTGGGTTGATCGAAAGTCTGTCAGCACGATGCAGCTTGGCTAGTTTCCCCTGACAATACCTCCCATTTAGTTCAAAACGCACGAAATTTTATTCGCTTTGCCAATCGTGCAGTATTTGATTGACGTTTGTGTTTATCGAGTTTTGCCTGATTGGATTATCATGATGATTTAAAAACCTTGGTGCAGGTGCGGCCTCAATGTTTCCATTTAAGGTTTGATAAATCTGACGATGTTTCATGTGTGGATGCCTAGCGGCTTCCCCGGGATGAAGAACCGGAGCAAAACAAATGTCTGTCCCTTCCATGATGGCTGACCACTCATCGCGGGATTTGGTTTTAAATATTTCCGAAAGCCGTTTTTTCTGAGTCGGCCACTTATCAGCATTCATTTGATCTCTGAAATCCAGGTCATCTGATAATTTTAGGTGTTTTAGCAGAAGAGCATAAAATTGAGGTTCAAGAGAACCTATAGAGATGAACCCCCCGCACGAGCACTCATATGTATCAAACCAATGCGGCCCATCCAAAACACTTTTACCTCGTTCATAGCTTACGCCGCCAGCGGCCTTCAGGGACAGAATCAGATTCATCATATGTGCGGAACCATCGACCATGGCGGCATCAATGACATCACCCTTACCAGTTTGTTGAGCATGAAGAATGGTTCCGAGCATTCCAATTGTGAGATATAGAGCTCCCCCGGCAATATCCCCGATTAAGGTCGGCGTTGCAAAGGGTGGATCCCCCGGTTTCCCAGAATACCAAAGAGCGCCGGACAAGGCATTGTAGTTGATATCATGGCCGGCGGCGTGGGCTAAAGGCCCATCTTGTCCCCACCCCGTGACCCGACCATAGGCCAATTTCAGATTAATAGTATGGCAAATATCAGGGCCAAGACCCAAGCGTTCCATCACGCCTGGGCGCATGCCTTCAATAAGGCCGTCAGCATAATTAATAAGTTCCAATAGCTGTTTCTTGTCGTTAGCATCCTTGAGATTTAGTTTTACGATACGTTTTCTGCGTTTCGTAATAGTCGTATCGCCGCTATCACCGAAAGCCGGTGGACCTGGTCGCTCGATGACGACAACATCAGCCCCCATGTCAGCTAAATGCATGCCGCAAAAGGGCGCAGGCCCTATTCCCTCAATCTCAATGATTTTTATGCCGGATAGAATACTCATGTTCTGTGTGGGTGGCTCCCACTTTGCAAGGCTTAATTTGATTGATGTTGACTTCGGTTAGATACGGTCCTTTGTCCGGCCTGTTAGAGCGATCACTGACCGCTGGCCCTGATGGTTTTCGCAAGCCAAGGTCCATTACGCTTATTGAACTTTTTATGTCCTGGACATTAGACGGTTTATCCTCGCTCCCGATCTAACCGGTTCGCCATTACTCTCGTCGTCCTTGTAAACTGATTGCTCTTACTCCTTTGCTAGTTTCGGTTTGATGTTCTTATGCTGCCTTTCTTGGCGCGTAGGCTCGTTCTTTGTCAGTATCGCCCAGATGATACGGGCTGTTCGCACCCGTGATGACATACCAACGACAAGAAGTTGGCGTAAATATCGGTCGCCCATACGCGATATTTTGCCAAGCCTCCCTTTCCCACCGCTGGATTTATTGAGCGGTGTCAGTCCTACCCATGCGGCAAGATCACGCCCGTTCTTAAACTGATTCGCACTCCCAATGGTCGCCACCATAGCCGACGCATTAATGGGGTCAATGCCGGAGATGGTTTGCAACAGCTTGATACGATGGTCAGTCCTCGCAACCTTTGCAATAGCCTTGCCCATCTCAGCGATATGCACATTCAGAGACAGAAGTTACCGACACAGAGACCGGATAATGCCCAGCGTAACATCTGGCAGGTCTGGATAAATATCTCTTTCCATATCTTCAGCGAAGCGGCGTATATGATCCAGTCCCCTGCGGATGTCGTATTAGATAGCTGTGTCCATTGTCCGACCATCACCTCACGGCCCCAGTAATGTGCACTGCTACAGGCCTCTGTGCCGATAAGGCAAGGGTTTAACTTTGAGAAGAACGGTAGGTAGCATCTGCGCCCGGTGCAAGGATTTGTTAAAGGCAATAACCCCATCTTTGTTACGCCGTGAACCTGAAAAATGTTCTTGGCTAAGTCTATTCCGATTGTTGTAATACGCATGTGGATTGCTCCTTCGTTCGCAGCATTGTGATAGATACTACATTATGGCGAATCTAATCGCCGAGAACAGGAGCCATCCACAATACCCGCTTTCCGAATTTCTTGACGGTACTCGAAAAGTGGACACCTCGAAGAACGGGTTTTTTGGGCCAGTATAGAGGCGAATTTTATAATCGGCTCTCAGGTCAGGCTTCATAGAGTGACGAATGCGTGTCCACAGGCGTATTTTGGCATGATTTTGGCCTGCATAAGCGGGGGGATCCGGATTTTGAACAGAATCAGGCTATGGGCTGTCGTCGCTCATGGAAAACGAGGCAGCGGAAGTTGTAGCTTAGCTTGGCCATGGTGATCCGGCCCGCGGCCCTGGCCGATTGAGCGCCTGGCCGATTGAGCGGATCGTGATCGCCATCGGCCCTTTCTCATATCCGAACACATGTTCAACACAGGCACGGATGGAGGAGCGGGTCGCATTGCCGCGCCGAATGTGCTTTGCCATCGGTTTACCGCGGGGCTTCTTTCGATGGATGTTTGAACGATAGCCCTGCGCTTTCAGCCAGGCTTCGTTTTTGGCTGAGCGATAAGCTGTATCCGCCCAAACAGACTTTGAGCTGTTGGTGGCATCCAGAACCGATGTCAGTTCGTGCCCATCATAGCGGGCCGCATGGGTACAGGTCTCTCCCCGGACAAAGCGCCATTTCCGGTCAATACTGATATGGTTCTTGTACCCAAAGTGAGGGATGGAAATGTCGACAAGGCCTGCGTCCTGTTCCCCTTCTGCGGTCTTTCGCGCCCTGGAATAGCTGACCACCGCTCGTGCGTCTGTGTCTTTCT
The DNA here is from genome assembly GCA_965205225.1 of Litorimonas sp. Taxonomy (GTDB): domain Bacteria; phylum Pseudomonadota; class Alphaproteobacteria; order Caulobacterales; family Maricaulaceae; genus Litorimonas. The sequence goes on along the minus strand of CBDBFZ010000003.1, from coordinate 973,606 downwards.
GTGCGGCCCTGGCAGGATCATCAGGCCAGATAGCGGACGCGCTTTCACCCGCCCTGGCCCGCTCTTTCTCTTCTTTCTTCATCCGTTGGCGCGGCGCTGACACCAAAGTGGCATCCACGATCTGACCTCCCGTGGGTTTGTAGCCGCGCTTGCAGAGTTGCTCTTCAAAAGCGGCAAACAGAGATTTGAAAGCACCAGACTGGGTCAGCTTTTCCTGGGTCAGCTTTTCACGGAACAGCCAAATCGTCTTTTGGTCCGGGGTCGGTTCACCGATCTCAAACCTCAGAAACCGCAGCCAACTTAAACGATCCCGGATCAGAAATTCCATCCCTTCATCACTCAGATTGTGCATCGACGCCAGAACAAGCACCTTGAACATCGTGACCGGATCATAGGGTGGCCGACCGCCCTTGGCGCGAACCCCATAACCGAGGGCTTCCATCAGAACAGTTCGGAAAGCCTCAAAGTCCACATGACACTCTAGCGCTTCAAGCGGATCACCTGTCGCCGATAAGCGAGCAAGATGATCCGACAAGTCAAACAATCCAGGCGCGTGCATCATAAAATCCTCCCAAAACCAGTAAATCAGATCACACCACAAAATGCATGGTTTTTAGAGGCCTCCAAGTTTAAGCATGGCCGCCCCTCAGCGGTCACGATACCGCGGACAAATATAATAAAACCACCTGCAGGCGAGATATATCTAAAAGTTTGTGATGGCCTGAAGTGTGCGGCATATCATGGCGTTGTTCACACGCCGCCGGTTCTCGGAGAGAAAAAGCTATGCCACCACGGCCAAATTTACCGTTGTTCCATTTGAACAGCCATCACAATTTTCACCTGATCCGCTGACCGAGGTGATCCAGGCGGAGGTTTACGGCTTCATCACTGATCAGGTTCACCGGCTGGACGCAGAAAGGCGTCAGCGTCTGGTGCGCCACGGTTTTCTTCCGGAGCGTGAAGTGATGAGTGGGGTCGGTAAAGTGCCGCGCGTCCGAGACCGAAGCGTGACTTCAGGTGACAGCAAGATCAAGTTCCACTCGTCGTTGGTTCCGCCCTACCTGCGCAAGGCGAAGTCGGTCGAGGCGCTGCGGCTCTGGCTTTATTGGAAGGGCATCTCAACGGGGACTTCAGCGAGGCGCAGGCGGCTCTCCCGGGTCCGAATGCCGAGGGCTTATCGTCCTCGACCATCGCGCGGTTGAAAACCGCGTGGTGGGACGAATAAGAGGCCTGGCGCAAGCGCAATCTCAAGGGCAAATGTTACGTCTACATCTGGGCCGACCATGTCTACTTCACGCCGCGCCTAGATGGCGATTGTCAATGTATGTTGGTGGTTATCGCTGCGGAACGCGTAAAGCGAGACGGAGGTTCCGACCATCATGGATGGGTTCTTTGAGAATGCGGATAGCTGGCGCAGCCTTCTGAAAGGGCCGAAGAAGCGCGGCCTGAAGCTATCACCCGAGCTAGAGTGTCGGCGATGGCGCATTTGGGTTCTGTACCGCCTTGCAAGATGTCTTCCCCGAGACCCGCGAGCAACAGTGTTGGGTTCACAAGACTGCCAATGTGACCGGAGCGCTGCCAACGTCCCTGCGCGAGAAGGCCAGGGCCGAGCTGCAGGGCATCTGGATGGCAGAGCCCCCGAGACCAGGAAAGAAATGGATTAGTTTAAGGGTCTGTCCTAGGTGGTAGTGAAGAATTGACTTTTATTTTCTATAATGTTCCTTCATTTTGTCAGGAGCGCACATATGTCTGGTTATCAGGAACTTACGGATAAATAATGGACCCGTTTAAAGCCTTATTGGCCTTGTGGGAACGCAGGGAAATGGGGTTGCGACGCCCAACAGGTTTTTCATTGATGCTGTGTTGTGGATGGCCCGTTCGGGCGGGTGTTGGCGCGTTTGACCCGAACGGTCCGGGCGTTCCGACCGGGTCAAACGGCGGTATTATCTCTGGGTTGAGGTCGGGGTTTTAGCGGGAGCAAGGGAGCAGATCGCGGTGATACAATTCACAATTGGAACGTAGTTCCAAAGCCATGATATTTCCTTAGATGTTTTTGACCATTGTCAGCAGCGGGACCGGCACGGGGCCGTGCACATCATCCCATTCGCTTTCGATCTCATAACCGCATTTGAGATAAAAATTCCGCCCGGCCAGAGTCGCCGCCATTTCCAGCGCCTTGAATCCGGCCGCCTTAGCGGCTTGTTCAGACGCGGTTATAATCATGCGTCCAATGCCGCGATGCACGTAATCCGGATGGGTGTACATCGCGCGAATGCGGGCCCGGTCGGTTTCAGGGTCAAGAGGAGTCTTATCCCGATTGGCACTGTGATCACCGCCATGCAGCGTCGCCCGGAAAGACCAGCCCCCACATCCGGACAGTATCTTGTCTGCCCAGACGCAAAAATAGGTTTGATCCTCGATCAGCTGCGTATCCAGCCCCATGCCGGTAAAAGACGCCTCGATCTGCTCGGGAGTCAGATAGGCTTTTTGCAGTTCGACGATGGATAGATCCATCAGGGCCTGAATCGCCGGAATATCCTCCGACCGGGCCAGAACTATTCTAAGTTCAATTAAGTTGTTCATACTCTTGTAAAATTAGCCCGATTATTCAACTATTACCCGAAAGTTACGAAACGCACCAAATTTGTGTTAAATTTGCAACAATATGTAAAAAAGCATATTTTTCGAAAGTTTACACCGAATCCCTCTTGCATGAACAGTTAGATTTTATATCTAATGCAGCGTCAATTTTATAAAATAACCCTGAGCGAAGATCCATGAGAAGATTATCATTGACAACAGTCCTGACAATGACGGCATCCGCCGCCATGTTTAACGCTTATAACGCGGTGTCGGCATTTGCCCAGGATGCTGAGACTGCCGTCGTCGACGAGATCATTACCGTTGGTACCCGCCGGGATGCCCGATCGGCCAAGGATTTGGTTGCACCAGTTGATATTATTGGCTCGGACGAGCTACTGAATCAGGCCCCTAATGATATTGCGGATGCACTTCGCATTTCAGTCCCGTCATACAACGTCAATACACAGCCGATTTCTGATGCGGCGACGATTGTGCGTCCGGCTAATCTTCGCGGCCTGTCACCGGATAATACATTGGTCCTGGTCAACGGTAAGCGTCGCCACCGTGCCTCTGTTATTTCATTCCTCGGCGGCGGTATTGCTGACGGAGCACATGGCCCCGATATTTCAGTGTTTCCAGCGCTGGCTCTGAAAAACGTACAGGTTCTTCGTGATGGTGCGTCATCACAATATGGTTCTGATGCGATCGCAGGTGTGATCAATTTCGAGCTTAAAGAGGCCAATACAGGCGGAATGATCGAAGCCCGCTACGGCCAGACCTATGAAGGTGATGGTGAAAATTATCGCATTGGCGGTAATGTAGGTTTTGGCAGCGATACAGCGTTCGCCAATATATCGGCGGAATATGGCCAAGTTCGAGACACAATCCGTTCCATCGCCCGTGACGATGCTGCGGCACTGGTTGCTGCAGGTAACAACGCGGTTATCGATCAGTCAGTCAACACGTTAACAACGGACGTTGAATCTGTCCAAATCTGGGGTCAACCCAATGTCAATGACGATATTAAACTGTTCATCAACACTGGCGTTGAGTTTTCGAAAAATGCCGAACTCTACGCATTCGGTAACTATGCCGAACGTCAGGTTGAGGGTGGATTTTTCTTCCGGAACCCCACCAATCGCGGTGGTGTTTATGCCGGTCCAACAGTTGATCCACTGACAGGCCGCGCCGATCCAAACGGCGTTGCATCAGTCCGTGTCGGTAACCTTTCTGGTGTAGATCGTCTGGCCTGTCCCGATGGTATTCCATTGACCGGAAATAATGGTGTTATTCCAGACCCAACAATTCTGGCTCAAGTCACAGCCGATGATAACTGTTTCTCATTTGTCGAAATGCTGCCGGGTGGCTTTGTCCCTCGCTTTGGTGGTGACAATCAAGACATGTCCATCGTTGCCGGTGTCCAAGGTGAGTTCGATATTGGTAGCGGCCTTGGGTATGACATCAGTGGTTCATACGGAAACAACCGGACCGATTTCTTTATCAACAACACGATCAATGCCTCTTTGGGTCCAAATACACCTCGCGACTTTAAGCCAGGTGCCTATGAACAGACAGATACCAATTTCAACATCGATCTGAGTTACGGCATCCCGGTTGACGGTTTTGCATCTGATCTGAACGTAGCAGCTGGTTTTGAATATCGTGAGGAAGAATTTGGAATCACACGCGGCGACGATGCTTCATTCGCAATCGGTCCGCTCGCAGGTCCGACACTCGCCTTTCCCACCGGTCAGGGCTTCTCTTCAAGCTCCAACGGCTTTGGCGGATTTGTTCCAGCGGCTGAAGGCAATTTCAAGCAGGATAATATAGCATTCTATGGCGATCTCGAAGCAGACGTGTCCGAAGACTTTACGGTTCAAGCCGCTCTGCGCTGGGAAGATTATTCTTCCTTCGGTGATACGCTGGACTGGAAAGTTGGCGGTAAATATGACTTCAGTGACAACTTTACGGTTCGCGGGACTTATTCAACCGGTTTCCACGCCCCGACAGCTGGTCAGGCTAATGTGATTAACATTACAACGGCATTCGTTGGCGGCGTTCTGGCCGATGTGGGTACGATACCTCTGACAACCGGTGCCGGTCAGTTTATCAATCAGCAGCGGTCCTCACGCGGTGAAGATCCCTTCACGCTTGGACCGGAAAAAAGCAAGAACTTTACCGCCGGTTTTGCAGCTGAACTCGGACCCGTTGAGCTGACTGTTGATTATTTCAATATCAAACTCAATGACCGGATTGCTACAACCAGTAGTCTGGATTTCCAGAAGGAACTGGTTTGCTTCGGTGACAGTAATGGCGCCGATATGATTGCGGCAGGGTTCGCTTTTGCATCCATGGACCCGCTTTGCAGTCTCTCCGTTCTGCCGGGTGTTCAAACCTCAAACATGATTAACTTCCTGAACGGCACTGGGGGCTTTAATGCGTCTGACTTTGCCGGCTCAGAAGACTTGTCGGCATTTGTTATCTTTACCAATAACTTCAATACCCGCACACAGGGGATCGATGTTGTCGCGTCAGCACCGCTTGATCTGGGTACAGGCACAAGCTCAATCACCGCCGCAACGAACTGGACGGATACAGAAGTCACCAACCGAGGTCGATTTGTTGACATCGGTGATCTGCGGACACGATCATTGGAAGAAAATATTCCAAGCTGGAAAGGCAATGTGACCTTTAACCACGAGCAAGGCAATTGGCGTGGATTGCTTCGAGCTAACTTCCACTCGGATTATTTCGAAGATCACTTGGGGACAAATGGCTTCCCGATTGAGCTTGGGAGTGAAGTGAACTTTGATGCTGAAATCACTTACTCCATGGATAATGGCACCGAGATCAGTTTTGGTGCTGCAAACCTTCTGAATAACTATCCGGACGAACTGGCAGACATTCCGCTGGACGACTTCTCTTCCGTCGGTGCGGTTGCCGGTGTTGCCTACCCATCCACAGCACCGTTCGGCTTCAATGGCGGTCAGTGGTACGTCCGGGTTCGCTACGGCTTCTAGCTAAGATTAGAATCATACAAAATTAGGGTCTGTCCTAGATATACTCCGAGTCTTGGGACAACCGAGTTATGACGGGTTAACGTCTGGGCCGAAACCGGTTCAGGTGTGAGCATGATCCGTCCCGGTTTTCTTTCCTTCACAGAGCGCATTGAGCTTGAGGCCTGTGTTCGCACTCAACGCGAAGATCATGGCATTGCCCGTCGTGTAAATGCGATCCTGTTGCTGGATGACGGGAAGTCCTTTCAGGGGATCTCAGAATTTCTACATCTGGACGATGACACCATCCGTGGCTGGTACAAGACCTACCGTGAAAGCGGCTGGGAAGCGCTCTCCGTCAACGGCTGGAAAGGTGGTCAGTCCCGTATGACTCCTGATCAGGAGACGGCACTATGCTACTGCTGGATGACCGCTTTTACCGCTCGACAGTTGATATTAGAGCCCATATTTCCGCAGAATTCGACCTGCGTTACTCGCATTCCGGCTGTATCAAACTGCTGGCTCGGTTGGTTTTTGAATACCGCAAACCCAAGCCTTTACCGAAGGTCGCATCGGCCGAAAAGCAGGCCAGCTTTATCGCGCTTTACGAGCGATTGATGATCGAGTTGGGCGCGGATAAAGCCGTGTATTTCGCCGATGCTGTGCATCCCGAATACCAGACCAAACCCGCCTTTGGCTGGGTGAAGAAAGGCTCAAACCCCGCAGTCAAGACCACCACTGGGCGGGGTCGGGTGAATATCCATGGCGCGCTCAACCTTGAAACCTTCGATGCTTCTTTTGTCGAGCCGACGACCGTCAATGGGGTCAGCGCCGCGCAGCTTCTTGCCAAGATCGAAGTCCGCAACCCCGATAAGCGTATCATCCATGTGATTTGGGACAACGCCGCCTACCACAAAGAACCTGATGTCAGAGCATTCCTCGCAAGGCCGGACTGCCGCATCCACCTTATCCAGCTGCCCCCGTATTGTCCGCACCTCAACCCCATCGAACGATTATGGGCGGTTATGCACCAGCATGTGACGCACAACAGACATTACCCAACCCAAAAACAGTTCGCGAATGCGATCCTGAAACTCTTTCAAAAAAACCATCCCAAACGAGTGGCAATCTTCCATCATCAGCTGTCAGACAATTTTCGCGTCATAAACCATGAAAAATTTCGGGCTTTGGCGTAACGGCGGTATAGCTCCGCCAATATCGAAGTAAATTCCATCTGGTATGACCATCATAGATGTATCCCAGATGTGCCCATACCGCTCCAGAAAATCGTCCTAAGACATTGACGTTTCGGCCATCGTTTGTCCATATACATGAACACAGCCCTCTCCCGGCCTGCACTCTGATAGCCCCATAGGGTCAATCTTGTTAACCGGATCCCAGCCGACATAGGCATACATGCTCATGCCGTCGGCATACCCAATCGGGTCGGTGTTCAGGAACCGTCGGATGGTCGGGTCGTAGAAGCGGGCTTTGTAATAGTAGAGCTGAAGCTCTTCGAACCAAATCTGACCCGTATATTGGTACAGCCCCATATTCGCTCTGTCCGGGCAGCCATATGTGTTATAGCTGTTCGTCGCGTCAGACGCCGCACCCTGCGTCTGACCCATGATCGACCCGCGCGCATCGACGGTGAAGAAGGCCCGTGTGTAGCTGGTCAGGCCGCTTTGCCCTATTTCAAATAATCAGGTCATTTATCTTTACCCTCCACAATGTCACGCCACCGCTGAAGCAAATCCTGGTGTTTCAAAAGCCATTCTCTGAGAAGCTTAGCCTTCAATATACCATCAACAATCGTATCTCGCTGCGCTGAAAAATCCCCTTGATTATCAACGGGACAAGTTGGCGTGGAAAGCACTAGCCCTGGGTTGGGACGTGTTTTTGTAGGTGGTTTCGCCGATAGTTTGAGGTTCAGGAAACGCGTGAGGTCTTCATCAGTCATGTGATCAAGTGACTTGCGTATATCGTCTTTGCCATTCCCCCAACCGCCAAATGTGACTGCTGCGTAGTTCGCGCGTCGCGAGTCGCCTTTGCCGAGTTCGATAGCCATGCGCCGAGGACGAATAGATTTCGGAAGTTGATTGAGCGTCCGGTTATCTAAAATCATCGAAACGCTGTCATTCGGCTTTGCCGGTTCCAGCATCGTTTTCCCAGGGATAAGATCGCGAGCAATTTTATGCATCAAACTGACATAACTTTGGTTGAAATCTTGGATAATGGGATTTGGAATTTTGTGATACCCACGCCGGTACTTATGGATGGCTTGCTGGACGCAGTCTTTACGGAAATTCGACCGTCTACCCGTTTCAGAGGAACTGTTTGCAGAGTTTTTGAAGAACTCAGCTAAGTCCTCATAGATCACAACATTATCAAATTTAGCAGCGAACTCACTTTTCTTATCCCAATATTCTTTAGGACAGAAAAGCGCCATCTTAGCATGGGCATAGCCATCATATTGCGGCGCTAATAACTCTTTCCGATAGCTCTCCGCTTGATCCGGTTGTTCATCCGCATCGAGCTTATTCTCGACAAGTAAAACCCACAGTGGGCGATCTTCTCCGTCAAACACTTCCATGCATATATCAATCTCACGACGGCTTCGCGTTCGACGTTTACTATGCAAAACTTTCCAATTGACGAAGTCGACGGGTAGCCCAATCTTTTCGGCGACCCATTCGACAAATTTTCGATTAGCAATAGCCTCCTCGACGATGATAAGGTCAATATCTCGTTCAGTCGCGTGTGTAAGCGTAGGAATAGACTTATTCACGATGCATGAACTTTCTCTGTCATCTCGACATACATTTCGAACAGTTTTTCAATGAAGTCGAGGACTTCCCCGTTCATTTTCCGCCCTGTCTCTGTGCAAGCCGTCTTGAATCGGGTGCGCATAATCGCAGGTAGATCGGGACTTAGCCTTTTGGTTGCTTCGACTGCTTTCGCTTTAGTTTTGGCGGGGGTGGACTTGCTTCACTAAAGTGGAGAGTGCTTGGGTTTGGTTTTTCATCATCTCATATTTTATCGGGCTTGTATAGGCGTAAGCGGAATGCCGCCTGACGAGGTTACCAAATCCGTCGATATAGTGTGCGATTTCAGACATTGACGGCGCGTGTGGAACGTGATGCGCCAGACGAGCTCTGACGTGAGGGTTTTGAAGAAAGTCTCAACGACGGCATTGTCATAGCAGTTGCCTTTGCCGAACCTTGAGGCAATCGCCCCGACCTGCTCCAGTCTGTCACGATATTCATAGGCGCAATATTGCGACCCTCTGTCGGAGTGATGAAGCAAAGCCAGGCCTGGCTTGCCGCCGCAAGGCTATGACCTTGTTCAAGGCTTCCAGAGGCCGCGCTGTTTTCATACGCAGCCCTGCCGCCCAGCCCACAATCCGCCGTGCCGGGCATGCAGGTCCATAACAATCGCCAGATAGAGCCAACCTTCTTTGGTCCAGATGTAACTCATATCCGCTGCCCAAGCTGTGTCAGGCGCCTTGGGTGAGAAGGCGCGTGCCAGATGATTGTGTGCCACAGGATGGTTATGGCCGCTGTCTGTTGTGCACTGAAACCGCCATTTATGCGGGCTTGAAGACCATCTTCGCGCATAAGACAGGCAACGCGGCGGCCTGCATCAAAGCCGGCCTCCCGGAGTACATGCACCATGCGCAGGCTGCCATAAATCTCATTGAATTGCAACAATGCGGCGCGGATGTGGGGCAACAGCGTCATGTCCTCTTGCGCTCTGCGGCTGATCGGATGACCATCGGTCCCAAGGCTTCTCTCCCAATGATAACTCCGACCGTCCCATTCGTCCCATCGTAAGTCCTCCCAAACAGTGCCATTGCATACGAGGTGTTGCCCTGACCAGTTGAACTCACAGTTGCTTTTTTAACAGATCACGCTCCTGTCGCAGCATATCGTTCTCCCGCCTGAGACGGGCGAGTTCCTTGTGTGGGTTATCTTCTGGCGGAACGGGATCACGGTCGGCTTGTTCCCGTTGCCACCAGGACAGGGTCGACATGCCAACCCCCAAATTTTCCGCGCCCTGCCGAACCGTTCAGCCGCTCTCCCGGCTCAACCGAACGGCTTCGCACCGAAACTCTTTCGTAAAACTTTGTCTTCGACCTACCATGGATATCGCCTAATCTACAGGAAGCACTCTCCACTTTAGTGAAGCAAGTCCAATCTGATCCATAATCCTGTCTCCTTGATAATAGATAATCGTCTATCAAGGTCGAAACCAAACCGGGACAGGTCAAGATCTAAGCGATACATCTAGTCCAACATAATACTGCATTCTAGGCTGTAGTGAAGAGTTAACTTTTATTTTCTATAATGTTCCTTCATTTTGTCAGGAGCGCACATATGTCTGATTATCAGGAACTTACGGATGAACAATGGAGCCGTTTAAAGCCTTATTTGCCTTATGGGAGCACAAGGAAACCGGGTCGCAACGCCAATAACAGGCTTTTCATTGATGCTTTGTTGTGGATGGCCCGTTCGGGCGGGCGTTGGCGCGATTTACCCGAACGGTTCGGGCGTTTTGACAGTGTCAAACGGCGTTATTATCTCTGGGTTGAGGCCGGGGTTTTAGAAGATGTCTTTAAGGCCTTGCGCACTCACGCTGATCAAGAGTGGCTGATGATGGATGCCACAATTGTGCGGGCGCATGCCCAATCGGCCGGGGCGCGGCATAAAAAGGGGGCCTGATGCCCATGCATTGGGGCGTTCCAGGGGGGGACGTTCCAAGGACGGCCTGACGACAAAAATACATGGTCTGACAGATGCACTGGGTTTAGCTCTGCGCCTGATAGCAACGGGCGGGCATTGTAGCGAAATGACGCAAGCCGCCGCCTTATTGGCAGGGTTTAAGGCGGATCATGTCTTGGCGGATAAGGGCTATGATGGCCGGTGCGTTATAGACGCGGTGAATGAGAGCGGGGCTATGCCCGTTATTCCGTCCCGGAAAAATGCGCGCAAGCCAAGGCAAACTGATATGGCTTTGTATAAGGAGCGTAATATTGTCGAGCGTTTCTTTGGCTATCTCAAACAGTTCCGGCGTGTGGCTACGCGATATGACAAGCATATCCAAAACTATATGGGCTTCGTCTATATCGCAGCTATCAAGATCTGGCTCAAATGATTAACTCTTCACTACGACCTAATCTCCTTGAAAAATTATAGCCACGCTACAGTCCTATCAGGAACTCAAATCATGATCTCCGATTACCTATGCTTCGCTATTGCCTACAGTCATGGCACAACGATTTATGCCTATCGCGACCAGATCAATCTGTCATTCTGGATGATCCCGCATTTACATTCCTGTGCTGGCTAACCCGCGATTTCCATGTCGTCGAAATCACAATGAACCTGATGCTGGGGGCCTTCATAATGTGGGCGGCTTTCATTCGCGCCACAAAATTGGACGCCTCGAATTACCTCGCATTTCCAAGTCTGATCTGATTCACGGGTTGCGGGAGGATTGGGTATGCAGCAGGCTGGATTTTTTGACCTCGATGATAGGCTTAAGCGGCTGAGTGATATCGGCGATCAGCTGGAAGCCTGTAGTGCAGTGATAGATTTCGAGATGTTCCGCGCGGAGTTGGGAGCGGCGGTCAATTACAGCGATGCAAGCAAGGGCGGGCGCCCTCCCTATGATGTGGTGATGATGTTCAAGATCCTGATCATCTAGGCACAGAATAATTTATCCGATGAACGTGCGGAATGTCTGATCGTGGATCGTCTTTCGTTTATGCGATTTTTAGGACTGGAACTGAATGATCGCGTCCCTGATGCCAAGACGACCTGACTATTTCGGGAACGCCTCATCCGGGTGAGGCGATGAAGGCATTGTTTTCGGCTTTTGAAGTGGCGCTACAGAATCGCGGTTACAAACCCGTTGGCGGGCAAATTGTGGGTGTCTCGCTGATTGCCGCCCCGCGCCAGCGCATTACGAAAGAAGAGAAAGGCCGCGCGAAAGCGGGTGAGGTGGCAAAAAACATCTGGCCTGACGATCCAGCCAAAGCCGCACAAAAGGACACAGACGCGCGCTGGATGGTCAAGTATAGCAAGGACCGCAAGACCAAAGAGGGAGATAAAGACGCAGGGCTGGTTGATATCTCGGTGCCGCATTTTGGTAACAAGACCCAAATTTCCATTGATCATAAATGGCGCTTTATCCGGGGTGAGGCAACAACCGATGCCGCACAGTATGATGGCCATGAACTGACGTCGGTTCTGACAAAGGACAATAGCTCTGGCAAGGTTTGGACTGATACAGCCTATCGCACGAAAGCAAATGAGGTCTAGCTCAGGGCCAATGGGGTCTTCTCTCACATTCACCGCGAGAAACCAAAGGGCAAACCAATGCCAAAACATATTCAGCGGGGCTATAACGGGCTGGATGTGTCCGCATTCAACCGTGGCTGTGTGAAAACGGTTAGTTTTTTGTGATATAGTTCCGGTGATTGAATCGGAGGTTTATTGTGAAGCGCTTTATTGAAGGCCAAGATCGAAATCAGTCCATATTATTTCCTGAAAGTCTGGACGAGTATATCGATGAAGATAATACTGTTCGCGTCATTGATGCCTACGTTGATGAACTAGATTTACTCTCAATGGGTTTCGAGCGCGTCCGGCCCAAGGCGACAGGCCGTCCCGGTTATCATCCGTCTATTTTGCTCAAGCTCTACATTTACGGCTATCTCAACTGTATCCAATCTAGCCGTAGGCTTGAACGCGAAGCGGGGCGTAATGTTGAGCTTATGTGGCTGACGGGCAAGCTTGCACCTGACTTCAAAACGATTGCTGACTTTAGAAAAGACAACGGCACCGCTATCCAATCAACCTGTTCTCAATTTGTGACTCTTTGCCGTGACGTTGGTCTGTTCGCGCGCACAATGGTTGCGATTGATGGAGCCAAGTTCAAGGCCGTGAACGCGAGAGAAAAGAACTTCACACGCGGCAAGCTCACGCGGCGCATCGGCCAGATTGAGCATTCTATAGAGAAATACCTTCATGCACTGGACGCGACGGATTTACAGGAAGGCGAGGCCGCTGAGGCCAAGACTGAACGCCTCAAGGAAAAGATTACGTCAATGCGTGAGAAGATGGCTGAGCTTCAACAGTTGAAAGATGATCTCGCCGCGTCTTCTAAGAAACAAGTATCCTTAACTGACCCGGACTCAGTGGCTATGGCGACCAGCACAAAGGCTGGTATGGTGGGGTATAACGTACAGACGGTTGTCGATACCGAGCACCATCTCATTGTCGCGCATGAGGTAACAAACACTGTCTCTGACAAAGTGCAGCTCACAAAGATGACGAAACAAGGCCAAGCCGCCATTGGACGAAAAGACATTACAGTCTTTGCAGATCGTGGCTACTTCAGCGGTGCAGAAATTATGGCGACTGAGAAACTGGGCGCTACAACATACGTGCCCAAGCCTTACACATCTGGCTCTAAAGCCGCGGGCCGCTTTGGCAAACATGACTTCCTCTATCAGCCCGAAGACAATAGTTACCAATGCCCAGGTGGTCAGAAGATGACCTATCGCTTCATGTCAGTTGAACAGGGCAAGGACATGCAAGTTTACTGGCCGGACGAATGCGCGGCCTGTCCCGTCAAAGCCAAATGCACGACGGGGAAACAACGGCGGATCAAACGCTGGGTCAATGAGGACATCATCGACGCTATGTTGACGCGATTGAATGACCTCCCGGAAGCCATGGCCATCCGAAGGGCGACGGTCGAGCATCCGTTCGGGACGCTGAAGTCATGGATGGGTGCCACGCACTTCCTGACCAAACGCCTCAAAAACGTCAAAACAGAGATGAGTCTATCGGTTCTAGCTTATAATATCCGCCGGATGATCAGCATGTTCGGAGTGAAGAAACTAATCCGGGTGATCCAAGCCTAAGGGGAAAGCTTGTCCTAAATTAAATCCACTGAAATCGACGCATTGCCCAGGCTGTTTTCACACAGCCACAACCCTTTTCGGATCCATCATTCAAAGCGCTTTACTGACACGCATAATCTTATCAATGGACTTGAGACTTTCTGGAGCCAAGCAAAGCGACATTTACACAAATTCAATGACGTTCCGAAGGATAATTTCGTACTGTTTTAAGAGAACTACGAGGGGCGTTTCAAAAACTCTGACCCCAAACGTCAATTATCAAAACTAAACAATAGGTTAGAGACAATATAAGTTCGTTATCTAGGGCAGCCCCAAAATTTACTTCACGAGCCCTCCAACAGCGTTTCGAGTACAAAACGTCTGATGATTCTTACGCTACGATCGACGGACCATCCCGCTCAACGGTTCGTTTCAGGTCGGTAATATCATTAGCAATAGCAGCAATCGGTGCAAGCTGCTCCGCCAGGTCAGCATCATGCACACCGTCTTTCGGCTCATAAGCCTCCAGATAGAGTCGCAACGTCGCCCCCGCCGTGCCCGTTCCAGATAGACGCATGACAAAGCGAGACCCGCTTTCGAACATCACCCGCAGCCCCTGATTTTCAGCAACTGATCCATCGACCGGGTCATGATAGGTAAAACTGTCTGCGGCGCTGATAGTCTCGGATCCGAACTGACGACCCGGTAAATCTACGAGCTGGTTTCTGAGCCACGTCATGACAGCTTCCGCCTGCTCGGTTTCAACGGCATCATAATCATGTCGACTATAATAGTGACGGCCATAGGTGGCCCAGTGATCCCGTAGAACATCCATCACGCTTTGCTGACGCACAGCCAAGATGTTCAGCCACATCAGCACAGCCCATAGCCCATCTTTCTCGCGCAGATGATCCGATGAAGCGGCTGCGCTTTCCTCACCGCAAAGCGTGATCTTTCCGGCATCCAGTAAATTACCGAAATATTTCCAGCCTGTCGGCGTTTCATAGCAAGCAATGCCCATCGCCTTCGCGACGACATCCGCAGCCCGGCTTGTCGGCATGGACCGCGCTACACCTGCGATCCCATCTTTATAGGCTGGCGCAAGATGAGCGTTCGCAGCAATGACAGCCAGACTGTCGGAGGGAAGGACATAAACCCCAGACCCCATAACGATGTTCCGGTCACCATCGCCGTCCGAGGCCGCCCCAAAATCAGGCGCATCATCAGCGAACATCCGTTCAAACAGCGCCTTGGCATAGACAGGGTTTGGATCCGGATGACCACCGCCAAAATCAGGTAAAGGCCTTGCATTCATCATCATATCCAGGTCTGCACCAAGGCGGTTGACGAAAATCTCGGTTGCATAGGGTCCGTTCACGGCATGCATCGCATCAAAGCAAAGGCTTATATCCCTGGTGATCATGGCCCGGATCGCGCCAAAATCGAACAGACGTTCCATCAGATCAGCATAATCCGCGACCGGATCAAAGACCGTGACTTGCATACCGCCAATGGATGTCTCGCCAAGCATATCCAGATCAACCCATCCTTCAACGATCCGGTATTGATCGATCACTTTTGTGCGTTCAAACACTGCGTCGGTGACGGATGTGGGCGCAGGACCGCCATTAGAAACATTATATTTAATCCCGAAATCACCCTCCGGGCCGCCGGGATTATGACTTGCTGACAGGACGATTCCGCCGACTGCTCCATATTGCCTGATCATGTTTGATGCGGCGGGAGTTGAGAGAATACCACCTCGTCCGACCATAATATGTGCGATACTATTGGCTGCAGCGATGCGCAAAATCACTTGGATCGCGACATCATTATGGTAGCGACCATCACCGCCGACGATCAGTAGACCGCCATTCAGGTCCGGCACCGTATCAAAGATCGCTTGAACAAAATTCTCCAGATAGTTGGGCGTCTGGAAAACACCAACTTTTTTGCGCAGGCCAGATGTACCCGGCTTCTGGTCATTAAACGGCATCGTTTTTATTTTGGTCATTTGGCTTTCTTTCCGCTAGCACGGGCCGCGTCAATGGTGCCGAGGATAGCCTGTACGTTTGCGTCACTGACCAATGCCTCGATCAATAGCCGCGCACGCCGTCGCCAATTGGGTTGTTCTGATGTCGTGCCGGGAATGTTAGGCTGGTTCTCAGACAGGAGAAGATCATCCAGCTGGACCGCAAAAGCCAGCGAGGGGCCAGCCGATAAATAGGCTTGCAACCGGGCCATATGCTCGACGCTCAGCTGATCGGGGACCTCTCCCAATCCGGCCAAGTCCGCCATGACATCTCGGTCTTTTGACCTTTGGCCGCGATCTCGCTCCAGACTCTCCACGCCGATACCCAACGCCTCACGCCATTCAAGATCACGTTCGGTCCAGAAACCTGCCACGGTCGGGAAGTCATGATTGGACCACGCATTCATGGCGAGATGCCGGGAGGTCTCACGCGGCAATAACTCGCCGTGCTGACCCCGCTCAATCATCTGAACAGAACAGCCCATCAACTGATGGTCTTGCATCCGATCGCGAAATCCGTCCGGCACAGTGCCGAGGTCTTCGCCGAAAACGATGCACTCCGCAGCTTCGGACTCCTCGGCGATAATCTGCATCAACCGCTCGAAAGGATAGGTCACATAACCTCCGGGGGCATTCTCTGGAATCCAGAAACTGCGTAATAATCCCAATACATGATCGATACGCACTGCGCCTGCGGACTGCATTACGGCCTTAAGCGCCGCCCTGAACAGGCTTTCAGCCGCCTCACCTGCTTCGAACCGATCCGGTCGAAGCGGTAGTAAATTCCAGCGTTGCCCTGCCGGATTAGCTGCGTCTCCCGGTGCGCCAAGACTCACGCCGTGGGCAAAAGCCTCACGGTTTCGCCACACATCGGCGGCGCCCTCGGTCACACCTACGGCAAGATCGAGATAGAGCCCCACTGACATTCCGGCCATACGCGCACGGATCTGCGCGTCCCCTAGTTGAAGAGCCGCATTCCATTGCAGATAGGTGTAATAATCGACCCGGTCTTCATAATCGGTGGCAAAGGCCAATGTCGCGGGATCATCAGGATCGCGAAATTCCAGCGCGAAGTTCTTCCAACCACGATAGGTTTGACGCTCTTTGGGCAACTGTTCAAACAATACATCATAGAGTGCATGCTGATACAGGGCTTTGCCGCCTACATGCTTGAAATCTTCGAAGGCTCGTAGGCGAGGATGGTCCTTGGCCAAAGATTGAAACGCCGAAAAGGCAGATTCAAAAGCGTTTGTCTTGGCAGCGTAAACAGCGTCGTAGTCGACAAACCCGCCCACCTCAAAATTCGGGCGGCGGCCCGTCCATTCTGGCAGCTTATGCGGGGCGATATGCATCACGTTCAGGAACTGACGTGAGGAGACAGAATAGGGCGCAAACAGATGCGGCGCACTGGGGAACAGCGCATGGACCGGATTGATGCCGACAAAGTCACAACCCATCGGAGCGAGCTGTTCCGCCAATCGGGCCAGATCGTCGAAATCACCTATGCCCCAGCTGTCTTGACTATGCAGCGTATAGAGCGATGTGGTCACGCCCCAAACACCCCCTTGCCGCTCCAGCACATTCGCCCCAAAGATAGGATTGTTCGGGATTTCGGTCCGGTCAGACTGAGTAGGTTGAGTGAATAAATCGACATCAAGTGCCTTTAAGATCGCCGCGCGGGTCTCATCCGAAATCGGATTCCAGAGACCGGATATATCCCGAAACCCGGGCAATAATCCGTTCGCCTCAGAGTGAACCTCCAATTGCTCGCTATGCCGCCACTCCGGCAGTTGACCGGCAGGTAGTTCAAAAACAGCCACCCCGTTGCCTTGCAAAGTCCGGCCACCTAAAATTGGCTGCCATCTGTCCGATAAATGGATTTCCGTCTTCGCAGTTCGGTTCAAGAAAACCGCCAATGTGGGCGCGCCCATCATAGCAAGCACAAGACCTAAACAAGGCAGGTCAGGCTGCTCCCAATCACCCACCGTCATCAGTCCGCCATCAGGTGTAATCCATTCTACATTTTGGAGAACGGACGTTTCGACCGGCTGGCCGTGCAGAAAATTGGACTGACGGAAATGCGGATATTGGCGACGTACAGCACTCAGTCCCCGAACCTGTTCAATTAACGACATATCAGCGTTTACCCAATCCAGCCAACTGATTTCATTGTCCTGACAGTAAGCATTATTATCGCCACCCTGAGTCTGCCCGAACTCATCGCCCGCCAGAAGCATCGGTGTGCCTTGCGAGAACAGCAGCGTGGCCAGCATGGCGACCTTACGGTCTCGCCGCGCCGCTTCAATCAGTGGATCATCTGCCTCGCCCTCAACTCCGAGATTATCGGATAGGTTGTGGCCGTGGCCATCGCGGTTCTCTTCCCCATTTGCGTGATTATGCTTATGGTTGAAACTGACCGTGTCGTGCAGGGTGAAACCGTCATGCGCTGCGATGAAATTGACCGAACTCCACGCCTTGCGGCCGTCATGATCAAACCGCTCTGCTGAGCCGAGCAGCTTCCCAGCTAGCGATTTCTGCGCATGATCGTCGCCCCGCCAGAAGCTGCGCACCGCATCGCGATACTCGTCATTCCATTCCGCCCAGCCCGTTGGAAAATTGCCGAGCTGATAGCCGTGAGGACCAATATCCCACGGCTCTGCGATCAGTTTCACGCGAGACAGAACCGGATCACTGACGATAGCGGCCAACATCGGCGCGAATGCGTCGAACCCCTCCCCCATACGCCCCAATGTCGGCGCCAAATCAAAGCGAAATCCATAGACACCAAATTCGCTGACCCAGTGGCGCAGGCTGGCAAGGGTCAAATCCCGGACCGCCGTGCAGCGCATATCCAGCATGTTTCCTGTGCCCGTATGATTCACATAGAATCGGCGATTGTCCTGCAACGCATAATAAGATGCATTGTCGATCCCCTTTAGGGAGAGTGTCGGACCGAGATGACAGCTCTCCGCCGTGTGATTATAGACGACGTCGAGAATAAGCTCGATTCCGGCGGCGTGGAGCGTTCGAACAGTGCGGCGCAAGCCGTCTTCACCGTCAGGTCCGAGATAGGCCGCGTGAGGCACGAAATAATTGATGGGATTATAGCCCCAGTAATTACTGAGCCCCATTTCTGTCAGCCTCGGTTCGGAATGGAATTGCTGCAATGGCAGAAGTTCCAGCGCGCTCACGCCAAGAGCGGTCAGATGGTCGATCATCGCCGGATCGGCGAGCGCTTCGACCGTACCGCGCAAGGCAGGCTTCACATCCGGATGGCGTTTCGTCAGCCCTTTGACATGGGCTTCGTAAATGACCGTATCCGGCCAGCTTGTAACGGGCTGAGTCCAACGCTGGCGCTGACCAAGGCCGGTCACAATACCTTTTGGTATATAGGGAGCGCTATCTCGGGTGTTGAAGGACAGATCATCACCACCTTCATGGCCGTAGAGCGCAGGATGTTCGATAATCTCGCCCGATAGCGCCTTGGCATAGGGGTCGATCAGCAGTTTGTTAGCATTAAACCGGTGGCCTTCCCTAGGCTCATATGGGCCGTCTACACGGTAGCCATAGAGTTGTCCGGCATAGACTTCAGGCACATGAACGGACCATATATCGCCCTGTCGGGTCAGGGCAATACGGTCCGTTTCTACATCGCCTTCAAACAAACACAGGGTTACGCCGTCCGCATGGGCTGAGAAGAGCGAAAACTGCGCACCGCTTTCGATCAGGGTTGCCCCCAGAGGCCAATTGGTCATGTCTGATAGAGTTCCAGATAATCCCGCGCCGGGGCTGTCCAGCCAAAATCCTGAGTGATCGCCGTCGCGACCATCTGTGACCATGTCGGCGCATTGGCATAAAGCGAGAATGTTCTGTCAATTGCGGCCCATAGCATGTGTGGATTGACCGGGTTGAAGGTCACACCTGTCGCTGCGCCCACAGACTGGGTCGCTGGCGTCGCCCCGATCACGGTGTCCATCAACCCACCAACACGGGACGTGATCGGGATCGTTCCGTACCGCATGGCGCAGAGTTGTGTCAGGCCACAGGGTTCGAACCGTGACGGAATCAGGATCGCGTCAGAACCCGCCTGCAACCGATGGGCAAAAGGCTCATCATAGCCGATCTTCACTGCCACTTGGTCCGGATGACGATCTTGCGCCTCAAGGAAAGCTTGCTCGATCACCGCATCGCCAGACCCCAGCAACGCCATCTGCCCGCCGCGTGCCACAATGCCGTCCAGCATGGCAGGCACTAGATCGAGGCCCTTTTGTTCGGTCAGGCGAGAAATCACGCAGAAAAGCGGCCCAGATGCGACGCGCGACAGACCAAGTTCTTCCTGCAGTGCTATTTTGTTGCCAACCTTGCCCGACAGGTCTGAGCCTGAAAACGGCATAGTAATCGCTGGGTCGTTGGCGGGATTCCAGACTGTCTGATCGACCCCGTTCAAGATACCCCGAAGTCGGTCGGACCGGCTGCGTAACAAACCACCAAACCCCATCCCGTCATCGTCCATCTGGATTTCCAGCGCATAGGTCGGGCTGACTGTCGTGACCCAATCACTATAGGTGATACCGGATTTCAGGAAGCTCAGCTTACCCCAATATTCGAACCCATCTTCGTGAAAGACTGACCCCGGCAATCCTGTGCGCGCCAGTAGATTTTTCGGAAAAAGCCCCTGAAAAGCGAGATTGTGAATCGTGAACAAGGTTGTGACGTCTGCGCCGTCCGTCTTCAGATAAGCTGCGGCCAATCCGGCCTGCCAATCATGCGCGTGAAGCACATCAAAGCCGCGCTTACGTTTTACGCCCGTCGCAATCTGTGCCGCGAGTTTTGAGAAGTTTGCGAAAGCGAGACCGTTTCCGGGCCGGTCTACCCCGTCAGGTAACTGATAGGGATTGCCATCATAGCCAAACAGCGCTGCGCAATCAGCGGCAATCACAGACACGCCGGTTCGCGTTGTTCCGCTGACCAGGCGCACGGGAGATTCGTCAAGCGCCGTTACTTTGGCATAGGTATTCGTTCCGCTCAGCCCAGCCAGCACGTCCGGAAATCCAGGTAGAAAGACAATACTCTCAACCGCGTTCGTTTCATCCAGCGCAATCGGCAACGCCCCCACGACATCGGCCAGTCCGCCAGTCTTGATCAGCGGATAACATTCTGAGGCGACGTGCAGAACGCGGCGTTTGCGAGCGGAAGTCGGCATAGGTGGGCTCGGCCTAGAGCTTGTCGATCATGGCCTGTGTGATCAGGCAGACGCCGTTTTCCGTGCGGAAGAAACGCTTGGCGTCAAGCTTAGGATCATTGCCCACAGCCAGACCTTTAGGGATTTTGACTCCGCGATCAATCACTACATTGGTCAGTTGCGTGACCTCGCTAATATCCACGCCAGGCAGGACGATCGCGCATTTGAGCGTGGAATAGCTATGCACATAAACATTGGTGAAGAGCAGAGATTGATCCACGCGCGAACCCGAAACGATACATCCCGCCGAAACAACGGAATTGACCGCATGGCCGCGCCGTCCGACCTCGTCGTGGATAAATTTGGCCGACGGTGCCAGTTCCGAATAGGTCCAGATCGGCCAGTCCCTGTCATACATGTTCAGCGCAGGTTCGAATGAGCACAGATCAAGATTGGCTTCCATATAAGCGTCAACCGTCCCGACATCGCGCCAGTAGGCTTCTTCCTCTCCGTCGGAACGGACACAGGATTTTGTGAAGCGATGAGCCTGAGCTTTGCCGTTCTTAACAATGTAGGGAATCAGGTTCTTGCCAAAATCCCGATCCGTATTCGGATCTGCCGCATCGCGCTTAAGCTGTTCGAACAAAAATTTCTTGTCGAAGACATAAATACCCATCGAGGCCAGACAGGTATCGGTCGATCCGGGAATAGTCGGTGGATCCGCAGGTTTTTCGAGGAAGTCGGTGATCACGTCATTATCGTCGATATGCATAACCCCAAAGGCTCGTGCTTCCTTCTTGCTGACTTCCAGACAGCCAACTGTCACGTCTGCGCCAGAGCTGACATGTTCTTCAAGCATCACCTCATAATCCATCTTATAGATATGATCCCCGGCCAGAACGACGATATATTCGACATTCTCATAGGCTTCGATGATGGGAATGTTCTGAAAAACGGCATCTGCCGTTCCTTCATACCAACGGTCATCCGACATGGTCTGCGACGCTGGCATGATGTCGAAACTCTCGTTACGTTCGGCGCGATAGAAGTTCCACCCACGTTGCAAATGCCGGATCAGGCTGTGCTGTTTGTACTGGGTTGCAACCGCGATCCGCTTGATCCCGGAATTCATCGCATTGGACAGAGCAAAATCGATGATGCGGAACTTGCCGCCAAAATAGACCGCCGGCTTGGCACGGATTTCGGTGAGATCCCTAAGGCGCGAGCCCCGCCCGCCCGCCAGCACCATAGCCAGTGTCTTGGCGGATAATCGCCTATGTCCCCCAAAGGCTTTTGTCTGAACCATACACCCTCACTTTCCCAAATATGATGCTACTTAAGCATGGCGGCGAAACGCGATCCAAAGTTTTTTGAGCTTTCTGACCGATGACCAGACAATCGCGCTCTCGTACACTTTACAGGTATTCTTGCTATCCTTGTGAAGTTTATTGACAGCGCTGTCAATTTCTCTCGCTCTCTGCTACCCATCGCGGAAATTTATTGTATGGAGCGAACATGACCGCCATGCCACACAAGATCGACGACACGAAAGAACTGCACGAGTATTCCCTCGGCGAGTCCATGTTGCGGCACCTCATATACTCGGTCGGCAAGGACAAGGTGCATGCCGACGCCCGTGACTGGAACGTGGCCTTATCCTTCGCTGTGCGCGATCGTATGGTCGAAGGCTGGATCGACACGACCCGCCGCATTTACAAGAACAAGCAGACGCGCGTCTATTATCTCTCAATGGAATTCATGATCGGGCGGATGCTCGAAGATAATCTCACCAATCTTGGACTTATGAGTGAAGCGAGGGCCTTTCTTGAATCGCAAGGTCTGGATGTGAGGACTGTGATTAATGCCGAACAGGATGCGGCGCTGGGCAATGGCGGTCTTGGGCGGCTGGCCGCCTGCTTCATGGATTCCATGGCAACGACCGGTGTCGCCGGCATGGGTTACGGCATCCGCTACCAACACGGCATCTTCCGCCAGACCATAGAGGATGGCTGGCAGGTTGAAGAACCCGAAGACTGGCTGTTCGCCGGCAATAGCTGGGAATTTCGCCGTCCCGAAGTCGTCTACGATATCGGCTTCGGTGGCCATGTTACGCATGACGAAAACGGCAAGGCCAGCTGGCATCCGGCAGAGTCCGTGCAGGCGGTCGCGTTCGATATGCCCATTGCCGGTTGGAAGGGCGATCATGTCAATACACTGCGCTTATGGAGTGCACGCCAGTCTGGCATGATGAACCTCGACACGTTTAACGATGGCGACTTCATGGCGGCGGCGCGGCAGCAGGTTCTGGCCGAGTCGATTTCCAAAGTCCTCTATCCCGGTGATCACACTCCCCAGGGGCGCGAGCTGCGGCTGAAACAGGAAGTGTT
Source organism: Litorimonas sp. (assembly GCA_965205225.1). Lineage (GTDB taxonomy): Bacteria > Pseudomonadota > Alphaproteobacteria > Caulobacterales > Maricaulaceae > Litorimonas. The sequence goes on along the minus strand of CBDBFZ010000003.1, from coordinate 950,514 downwards.
CTTCTCCTCTGCCTCACTGCATGATCTATTGCGTCGTTTCTTCGCCAATTATGATGATCTCGACACGCTGGGCGATCATGTTGCCGTGCAGCTTAACGACACGCACCCGGCCATCGCCGTGCCGGAACTGATCCGAATCCTGATGGATGATCACGGCTACGACTTTGACCACGCATTGAAGATTACTCGCGAGACGCTAAATTATACCAATCACACGCTTCTGCCGGAAGCACTGGAGAAATGGCCGCGCGATCTGTTCGAACATATCCTGCCGCGGCACCTGCAGATCATCAACATGATCGACGGAGCCTTCTACCGCGAAGCCATCGAACAAGGGCTAGACCATCATATCATTGCTGGCATTCAAGTCATCCACCCACATCATCAGAACTGGGTGCGCATGGGTAATCTGGCCTTTATCGGGTCGCGCAAGGTCAATGGCGTTTCGGCGCTACATACAGAGTTGATGAAGCAGACTGTGTTCCACGATCTCCACACCATGTATCCGGACAAGATCGTTAACCAGACTAACGGCGTGACGCCGCGACGCTGGCTGCTCGAATGCAATCCCGGTCTTTCAGGCCTTGTGACCGAGCAGATTGGCGATGGCTGGATTGATGACCTTGAGCAGCTCAAAAAGATCGAACCTGTCGCAACCGATGCCAGGTTCCAGCAGCGCTATATGGCGGTGAAGGCGACGAACAAACGTCGTTTGGCCGACATGATCAAGGCCCGCACGGGCATCGCCCTCAATCCTGATGTGATTTTCGACGTGCAGATCAAGCGCATCCACGAATATAAGCGCCAGCACATGAATATTCTGGAGACGATCGCACTCTACAATGCGATCAAGGCTAACCCCAATGGCGACTGGCAGCCCCGCGTAAAAATCTTCGCGGGTAAGGCTGCACCGAGTTATTTCTTTGCCAAACTGATCATCAAGCTAATCAATGATGTTGCCGAGGTCGTGAATAACGACCCGGACATTGGCGATAAGCTCAAGGTCGTCTTCCTGCCGAACTATAATGTCTCCATGGCAGAAATTCTGATCCCGGGCGCGGACCTGTCCGAACAGATTTCCACGGCCGGGTTCGAGGCTTCCGGCACGGGCAATATGAAGTTCGCCCTGAACGGCGCATTAACCATCGGCACGCTGGACGGCGCCAATGTAGAAATAGTTGAGCATGTCGGTGCGGAAAATATCTTCATCTTCGGTATGAATGCCGACGAAGTCGCCGAGCGCCAACATCACCGCGCCCGCCCGAGCGAGATCATCAAGACTTCACCCGCTCTGCAGCAAGTGATGAAACAGATCGGCGACGGGACATTCTCTGGCGCTGACACGGATCGCTATCGCGATTTCCTTACTAACGTGACCGAGCATGACTATTTTCAGGTCGTGCCAGATTTCCAATCCTACTGGGACATGCAGCGGCAACTCGACACCCTGTACGGCGAACCTGAGAAATGGGCAGAAAAAGCCATCCTGAATACGGCGCGAATGGGCTGGTTCAGTTCAGATCGGACGATCCGTAACTATGCCGATCAGATCTGGCGGGCCCCGCACAAAATGTCAGGACATTAAGGCATGGACGAGGCGCTTATTGATCGGCTGAACGCTGGAACCTTAAGTGATCCATTCGCTTTGCTCGGCCCGCATATAGACGGGTCCGACACAATCATCCGCACATTTAAGCCCGGCGCAGATCGGGTTGAGTTGATTAAGGCCCGCGATAAAAAACCGATTCTTGAACTGACCCGCATAAGCGATAGCAGTCTGTTTGAAGGCCGGATCAAGACTTTCAGGCTCGGCCAACACAATGACTATATCGCACATTATGGCACGTTGCAGCATCGCAGCGGCGATCCCTATGCATTCCCACCCGACATTGGTGACCTTGACCTTCATTTACTGACCGAAGGACGACACCAGCATCTCTACCGCGTATTGGGCGCGCATGTGATGGAACGAGACGGTGTTCGCGGCACTCGGTTCGCCGTCTGGGCGCCCAATGCTAGCGGCGTCGCGGTCGTGGCCGATTTCAATGCGTGGAACGGCACTCAGCATCCGCTGAGTACGCGTGGCCGTTCAGGCATTTGGGAGCTGTTCATTCCCGAAAGTCCCGGAGGCGCAGGCGAAGGCACAGTCTATAAATATGCCATACGAGATGCAAACGGACGCCAGCTCCCCTACAAGTCTGATCCGGTCGGATTCGGCGCTGAACTCCGGCCCCATTCAGCCTCTGTCGTGCGTGATCTGTCTGGGCATAATTGGACAGATGAAAAATGGATGTCCTCCCGTGCGCCCAGACAGAGACGCGACGCGCCGATCTCCGTTTATGAAGTCCATCTCGGCAGTTGGCAGCGCGACAAACCTCACAGCTATCTCAGCTATGGTGAGATCGCCGAGCGGCTGATTCCCTACGTCAAAAAAAATGGTTTCACCCATATTGAGCTGATGCCGATCACTGAACATCCATTTGATGGCAGCTGGGGCTATCAACCGATCGGTCTGTTTGCGCCGACGTCTCGCTTTGGAACACCCGCTGAATTTAGAAACTTTGTCGAGGCGTTCCACGAAGCGAATATCGGCATATTGCTGGACTGGGTTCCTGCGCACTTCCCATCCGACGAACATGGCCTTGGCCAGTTTGACGGAACTTATCTCTATGAACATGCTGATCCAAAACAGGGCTTACATCCCGACTGGAACACGCTGATTTTCAACTTTGGTCGTCAGGAAATCGTCAACTATCTGATCAGCAATGCCCGGTTCTGGCTGGAGGAATATCATCTGGACGGGCTGCGCGTCGACGCGGTCGCAAGCATGCTCTATCTCGATTATTCCCGCAAACAGGGCGAGTGGATTCCCAATAATGATGGCGGCAATCAGAATTGGGATGCCGTCCGCTTCCTACAGGCCATGAACCGCGATGCTTACCTCACGCTCGACGGTGTGATGACTGTGGCGGAAGAAAGCACGGCCTGGCCGGGCGTGTCCCAACCCACAGATAATGGCGGGCTCGGCTTTGGCTATAAATGGAACATGGGCTGGATGAACGATACGCTGGAATATATGCACGAAGATCCGGTGCATCGGCGCTTTCATCACCATAAAATGACCTTTGGGATCGATTATGCTTTCAGCGAAAACTACCTTCTGCCTCTCAGCCATGATGAAGTTGTGCACGGCAAGGGCAGCCTGATTTCGAAAATGCCGGGAGATGACTGGCGGAAATTCGCCAATCTGCGCGCCTATTACGGTTTCATGTGGGCTCATCCCGGCAAGAAACTGCTTTTCATGGGGTGTGAATTCGCACAATGGGACGAATGGAAAGCAGATGATCAGCTCAGCTGGGACCAGGCGCGATCTGAACCGCATGCCCAGGTCGCGTCACTGATATCGGATTTGAATCAGCACTATCGTCATATCGCTGCTCTACACGAATTGGATTTCGACCCATCCGGCTTCGAATGGGTCGAAGGCGGGGCGCAGGCCGATAATGTGATCGCTTTTCTGCGTTGGGATGCGGAGTGGTCAAAGCCGCTGCTCTGCGTCTGTAATTTCTCCCCCGTGCCGCGCATGGACTACCGCATTGGTGTACCAAGCGCAGGTCGATGGGCAGAGGTTCTCAATACTGATGCCAGCCATTATGGCGGGTCCGGTATTGGCAATCTCGGCGCGCGCGAAACGGCGGCGACGGATTGGCACGGCCATCCACAACATCTGCAAATCAACCTACCGCCACTCTCCACCGTCTGGTTCCAGGCTCCGGCCTAGGCCATCCACCTAACGGGATTTGCCACTTGCCTGTGTAGCAACCTTGAACCTTTATTGCGGCATCCTCGATCTGGAGCGCCCATTATGACCCTGTTACGCCCCTTCGCGCTGGCCGCCATCCTCGCAATGATTCTCACCGGTCCCGCCAATGCTGCCGACTATAATCAGGCCGTCGATTGTGCGGCTGTCATCAAGATCACCACGCAAGCCATGCCGCCGGATTATCCATCGGCCCCGCAGGTTCGCAGTTTGATCACCGACTGGACAACATTCACTAAAGCGCAGGCCTATGTGATTGGCTTTGCGCCATGGTCAAGCTCGGTACTGCAGCGATCGCCACAACATAGGCTGATTTAAACAATACGGAGAGCTTCTTCCTTCTTGAGAACACCTCGCAATAATAATCTTCGAGAGAATGTAAATCGGAATTGTTTGCAAAACTAAAGGGACCGTACCTCCCATAAGCGCATTTATGAAAGTTCTGACCGCCATCGCTTCACCTGCTCACGTACGCGGTCCGGCGCGGTGCCGCCATAGCTCATCCGGCTGGACGCTGAGGCGAGCGGACTGAGCACGGAGACAATATCCTCCGTGATACTCGGTTCGACGGCTTGCATGTCTGAGAGCGCCAACCCTTCGAGCGTCAGGCCTTTCTCTTCTGCCAGAGCGACGATGCGGCCGGTGACATGATGCGCGTCGCGGAATGGCATATTTAGATGCATTACCAGCCAATCGGCTATGTCCGTCGCTGTCGAAAACCCGGCGCCAGCAGCCTCTGCCAGCCGCGTTTCATTCGGAACCATGTCACGGACCATGCCAGCCATGGCGCGCAGGGCCAATTCAAGCGATTCGAACGCTTCGAACACGGGCTCTTTATCTTCCTGCATGTCCTTAGAATAGGCGAGCGGCAGGCCTTTCATCACAATCATCAATGCGGTCAGGCTGCCCATGATCCGACCCACTTTCGCACGGACCAGCTCCGCTGCATCCGGATTGCGCTTTTGCGGCATGATGGACGAGCCCGTTGTAAAGGCATCTGACAGTGCGATGAAACGGAACTGCGCCGACGTCCAGATCACGATCTCTTCGGCCAGACGCGAAAGATGTGTCGCACAGATTGATGCTGCTGACAGCGCTTCGAGCGCAAAATCGCGCGCGCTCACCGCGTCCAGTGAGTTCGCCATCGGCCGATCAAACCCCAGAGTCTCTGCCGTCATATCCCGATCAATTGGATAGGGCGTTCCGGCCAGCGCCGCTGCGCCGAGCGGGCTTTCATTCATCCGAACGCGGCAATCGCGCATCCGGCTTCGGTCCCGCGCAAACATTTCCAGATAAGCCATCATATGGTGGCCGAACGTCACAGGCTGCGCGCTCTGCAGGTGGGTGAAGCCCGGCATAATTGTGTCGGCATGGGCGCCAGCCTGATCCAGCAATGCGCTCATCAGGTCCGTAAGCAGATGATCGAACAGATCCAGCGATTTACGGGTCCAGAGGCGGAAATCCGTAGCGACCTGGTCATTGCGAGACCGGCCCGTATGAAGCCGTCCTCCGGCCTCACCGATCCGCTCTTTGAGCCGGGCTTCAACATTCAGGTGAATATCTTCCAACTCGTCCGAAAACGGAAACTCACCCGCCTCAATCTCGGAAAGAATAGCGTCCAGTCCGGACAGGATCGCATCACCATCAGTCTCTGAAATGATTCCCTGTTGGGCCAACATGGTCGCATGCGCCTTGGATCCGGCAATATCTTCGGTGGCCAGTTTCTGATCAAACCCGATGGAAACATTAATGGCCTGCATGATGTCCGACGGCCGCGCGCTGAAACGCCCGTCCCACATGCTCTGGCCTTTGCTGTCCTGACACCCTATTTCATTGCTCATGTTCACGTCCTGGTTTACCTTGGCCAATGCCATCAAACTGTTGCTCTTTGGCGGACTCCTAGCGGTTGGCTTAGTCGTCGTGAAGGCCTGCCAAGCGCCGGAAGGGGCGCTGGATCGATTTGCTGTGGGGTCACTCTCAAAACTGACCTCGCTGGATGCACCTCCTGCTCAACCCATACTCAGCCTGAGCACGCCGCAGGGCAAGGTCAGCTTGACTGACTATCGAGGCCAGGTCATCCTGGTAAATGGCTGGGCAACCTGGTGTCCGCCCTGCGTTGCGGAGATGCCAAGCCTGGACGAATTGGAGCGACTCAGGGGCGGGGAGGATTTTGCCGTCGTTCCGATCAGTTTTGACCGAATCTTCAATGACGCTGCGGAATTTTATGAACATATGGGCCTGAGCGATCTTCCGCTTATCCATGATTCGACTTACGCCATGAGCGCGCAGCTAGAACTGCCCGGTTTCCCAACCTCCGTCCTCTATGACAGGCATGGCCGGGAAGTAGCTCGTCTGCCGGGTGAGGCCGATTGGGCCAGCGAGGAAGCCTTAGCCCTGATCGACCATTTGCTGGCGCAGTGAGCTAGGACCGGAATGATGATCGGCAGCCGCGGCTACTCTGCCGCCTCTAGCTGGATGGGCCTTGAGAGACTATCCAGGGACATCATCAAATCTTCAATGATATCATCAGCGGCCTCTAATCCGACGGACAGGCGGACAAGACCATCGGAGATCCCGTGGCGGGATCTCTCCTCTGGCGTGTAGGGGCTATGGGTCATGCTGGCTGGATGCTGGATCAGAGTTTCAGCATCGCCCAGAGACACAGCGCAATGGATCATCGACAGCTTGTCGATCATCGCGGTTCCCGCCGCCATGCCACCATGCAGTTCCAACGCAATCATACCGCCCGGCGCCGCCATCTGGCGTTCGGCCAAGGCCCACTGCTCGAAGTTCGGCAGCCCGGGATAGAGCACCCGGGCAACCGCGGGATGTGCCGCCAGCGCATCGGCCACGCGCACTGCACTTGCACAATGGCGCTCCATGCGCAGTTCCAATGTTTTGAGCCCGCGCAAAATCAGCATGGCCGTCATCGGCGCCATCACGGAACCCGTCATATCCTTGAGCCCATAAAGACGGATCCGGTCGATCAACTCGCGATGTCCCACAATGATCCCGCCAACCAGATCCCCATGTCCGCCCAGATATTTCGTCGCCGAATGAACGATCAAATCTGCGCCATGTTCCATCGGCCGTGTCAGAACGGGCGTCGCATAGGTATTATCGACCATAACCAGCGAGCCGACTGCTCTGGCGATTGCGGAGATCGCAGAAATATCAACCAGACGCATATTTGGATTGGCCGGAGTTTCAAAATAGACGACCTTTGTTTGCGCGCTGATTGCGGCTCGAAGTGCATCCGGGTCGGTCAGGTCGCAATGCGTTACAGTCACGCCGAACCGCTCCAGACCATGATGCAGGAACGAGAAAGTACAGCCATAAAGAGTCGTGTCGACGATAATCTCATCACCCGGCTCAACCAGCGTCCAGAGCGTCGCCGTAATCGCCCCGATACCAGACCCCGTTGCAAGGCCCGCCTGCGCGCCCTCAAGGTTCGCCATGCGCTGTTCCAGCAAATCCAGGGTCGGATTGGAAATGCGTGAATAAACATGGCCAGGTGCCTCGCCCGCAAAGATGGCGCCGCCCGCCTCTGCAGTGTCAAAGACGAATGTCGATGTCATATGCACAGGCGGCACTAATGACCCGTCATGATTAAGCGGGTTATAGCCATGATGGATCGCCCGTGTCGCGAAGCCAGCCGACCTGTTTGCATGATGCATAGATCTCTCTCCCGATCCATTTCCGTGAAAACAAACTATTCTATTTTTATTGAAATTATCGTGTTATTAAGTAAGTATAATCATTTAATTTAGCATGATGTACCAATTATGGATCCAATTGATCGAAAAATCGTCAGGACACTGCAGCGCGACGGTCGACTGAGCAATCGCGAACTGGCTGATCATGTCGGCCTGTCGCCCTCCCCCTGCTTGCGGCGGTTAAAGGCGCTGGAACAGTCCGGTGTCATTCGCGGTTATCATGCGGAAGTTGACCCGGATCTGTACGGCCTGCCGGTCACGGTCTTCATTCGCATCAGGCTGGAGCACCATGGAGAAAACACGGTCAATGCGTTTGAGGCCAAGGTTCAAACCAATGACAGCATCGTCGAATGCCATGTCATGACAGGACAATGGGACTATTTGTTGCGGGTCATGGTTGCGGATTTGCGCGACTATGAGCGCTTCGTCCGCAACGAGTTGCAACGTATCGACGGCATTGGGTCGATTGATACGAGCTTTGCCTATGGCATGGTCAAGAGCCGCGCGGCCTTCCCTCTGGTTGAGGAAAGGCCCTAAGCGGCCAGCCCCGTTTTAGTCGATCTCGCCGCCTAGTGAGCGCCAAGCTGCCGTGATGATTCCGGCCTGATTGATGAAGCCGGCCATATCCGCCATGTCATCAAGCGGAGCGGCATCGATGACGGATTGCAAACTGTCTCCAGCCTCTTTACGCACTCGCACGCGATCAAAGATGGTCTGCAGCGTGTCGCGGGACGTCTGCAGTCCCGCCTTATCCGTGATCGGTCCATGGCCAGGAATGATGATTGTCGCATCGTCGGCAATCGCAAGCGCTGCATCATGAGCCGCAATCATCCCGCCCATCGAGCCGCCTGAATCCACATCCACAAAGGGGAACATGCCAAGAAATAAATTGTCACCCATATGGATCGCATTCGGCTCTTCGAAGACGACGATGGAATCACCATCCGTATGACTCGACGGTGTATGAACTGCCCGTACAGTGATGCCGTTGAAATGCAGGCTGGCCTGATCGCTGAAGGTGACGACCGGCCAGAAATCCGTGTCTTTCGCCTCGACCGTCCGCCCAAACGCCTTGTTCATATAGCTTGTGCCCATGCGAGTGCGCACATTGTCATGAGCCATGATTAGAGCGCCTGCTTGCTTCATCTCCGGGTTGGAGCCCGTATGATCGCCATGCAGATGCGTATTGATGACGAAAAGGAGGTCGTCATTCTCACCCGCAATCTGGGAGACGTGGTAGAGAATTTCCTCCGCATTGCGGGAAAATTTATCGTCAATCAGCACGACACCGTCCGGTCCGGAACTCACGCCGATATTTCCGCCTGGGCCAAACAGAACATGAAGATTATCGGCAATCGTCTCGACCGTCAGTTTTAGATCTCTGGACGCTTCGCGCTCAACCGTGTGAGCGCTCTGATCGTGCGCAATTGCGGGATGTTGTGCGGAAAAGGCAATCAGCAATGTCGCGCTCAAAAAAAGGGTGGTTTTGGTCATAAGTCGGCTTTCTGTGAAATAATGCCCCGCCAATCGGACGAAGCCTATGATGCGAGAGACAGGCGCGCGCCCGGCGGAAGAACCCGGTCCGGGCAGGCGTGATTATCAATATGGGCACGAATATTGATCAGAACTTTTTCCCCCATTTCGCGCCGGCTTGTATGCGTAGCAGATCCGATGTGCGGAGCGAGAATCACATTTTCGAGACCGAGAAGCGCAGGGTGCGGTTTCGGTTCGTTCTCATAAACATCCAGCCCTGCACCGGCGAGACGACCCTGCGCCAAAGCATCCGCCAGAGCCACTTCGTCAATGATCTCGCCGCGCGATGTATTCACCAGATAGCTATCCGGTTTCATCAGGGCCAATGTGCGAGCATCGATCAGATGGCGTGTCGAGGGGGTTAGCGGCGCATTGATCGAAAGAATCTCGATTTCCGCTAGCATATCTTCCAGCGTATCATGCCAGCGCGCATCCAGGGCACGCTCCATCGTGTCGGGGACGCGCTGGCGATTATGATAATGTACGGACAGACCAAAGGCATGAGCGCGCCGCGCCACGGCGCTGCCAATCCGGCCCATGCCGAGAATACCGAGCCGTTTACCGCGAACCCTGTGACCCAGCATATGGGTGGGACCCCAGCCTGTGAATTGTCCCGCGCGCAGGCGGCGATCACCTTCCACCAGCCGCCTTAGCACCGCCAATATTAGCCCCATGGCCAGATCAGCCGTATCTTCCGTCAGGACGTCGGGTGTATTGGTGACGGTAATACCGCGCACATGGGCGGCTGCGACATCGATATGGTTGGTTCCAGCGCCAAAATTGGCAATCAGCCGCAAACGTTTTGATGCGGCAGCAATGATGTCCGCATCAATCACATCGGTCACTGTCGGTACGAACACATCACAATCAGCAATCGCCACTTTCAAAGCCTCTGCGCTCATCGGAGCATCATCGGCCCGTAAATCCATGTCGAACAGTTCCGTCATGCGCGCTTCGACCAGATCAGGTAGTCGACGGGTCACGACGACCCGCGGTCGAGATGTCTCTGTCTGTTTGTCGTCGGTCTGGCGCTTCGGCATACTCTCTATTGACGCGATCATGGGTGGCTGCGCAAGGGTTCGCCTTGCCCAAAAGAGGTCAAAATCGGTAGAAATCAACCTCGCTTAACCGCGACTTAACGCTGTCAGGCCATGGGCCGTCTCCATGTCGCACGGTTTCCAATCGACCCGCTCATTGCGGCCTCGTCTCAGCTACATATTGAGCGCAGGGTTATGCCTCAGCCTGTTGACGCTCCCCATCTTCAATGTTCGCGCTGATGAACCGTCAACGGAAAACACTCAAACCGAACCAGCGGCCAGCGCAGCACCTCTCAACAACATCTACAAGGTCAGTGGGAGCCACACGCCGTCGGGTTTTGACGTGCCCCGTTTTGTCAGTCTCAAATTCGGTAAGGTCAATGCCCGCACTGGGCCGTCGCGCAATCACCCAATCGCCTATCAGTATCAACGCCGCGGCCTGCCACTATTGGTCGTTGCGGAGACCGAAATGTGGCGTAAAGTGAGTGATATTCATGGCGATGAAGCATGGGTTCACAAACCGGCCCTGTCGGGCAAACGGTTCGCCGTCCTCACGGCCGACAGCCAGCTTTACAAAAAACCCGACCGGGACGCCCGGATGATTGCACGTATAGCCCGCGGAACGCTCGTCCATCTGGGAGACTGTCAGGACACGGCATTCTGCCGGGTCCGCACCCAAAACGGGATCAAGGGGTTCACCCCGAGACACACACTCTGGGGCGCACAGACCCTCAATTAGCCTATGGCCAGCGCTAGAAGCGCTTGAGCAATCGATCCAGATAATCCTGTTCCTGCTGCTCTCGTTCGGCCTCCGACGCGCGGCGGCGTAGTTCATCGAGAATTTCGCGGGATCGTTCGGCATTGTCTCTGGTGTCTATGTCCGTTTCGGCATTGTCTGAATCGAAGCCGCCTTCGTCCCGGCCCAGCGGGTCACCTCCACCAGTCTGCTCCCACTCAGCGCGGGCCCGTTCCTGAGCCAGCGCATCCCCAGCTTCACGCAGAGCCCTGATCGCGCCTGCCTGGGCCTGTCGCGACCGTCCGAGTTCGCCGCGTCTCAAAGCCGCTTCCGATTCGCGCATAGCGTCTCGCGCACGGCCAAAGGCTTCACCGGAGGTTTCGGTCTGGCCACTCCGTATCTCACCCTCTCCCTCAACCTGACTCTGGCCACCAGTTTCGCCGTCGCCGGATTGTTGCGCTGCATCCTCTTCGCCTGGGTCTCCGCCGCCCTGTTCGCCGTGATCACCCTTGCCGGGCGCAGGTTGCGTGCCCTGTTCGGCCTCCTGTTCGGCCAGGCGCTCCTGCAGGCCCTGAATCAGTTGTTCGATCTCCGCCTGCCGCTGTGCCAGATCTTCGGGCGACAGGCTCTCCCCGCTCTCTTCCTCTCCGAACTCGCGCCATATGGCATCGCGCTCGGTCTGCCGGGTCTGGTCCTGTAATTCCCGCTGTTCACCGAGCGTCTCCGCCAGATCCTCAAGCGATTCGCGCATTTCCTCGCTCATCTCATCCTGACCTGATGAGTCGCCTTGACCTGATCCCTGAGTCAATTGCATCTGCATATTCTCAAGAAGTTCTGCGAGTTGCGCGAGGGCACGCCGCGCGCCTTCCGTATCGCCAATCCGGTTCGCTTCTTCAATCGCGTCGAGCAAGGCCTGGATTTCGTCCACCGAGCCCATCGCCTGAACGCCGCCCTCACCATTGCCTTCGACAATGGTCGCATTCTTGCGCAATTCTTCCATATAGGCGTCCACCGCCTGATTATACCGGGCGAACAGCGCATCAATCTCGCGCTGCGGCGCACGGCGCGCAATGCCTTCACGCAGCGCTTCCTGCGCTTCCTGCATTTCCTGAAGTGCGCTGCCCAGAACACCGAATTCCGCCCGGATCGCCAGTTTCCACATATGGTCGGGCAGACCGGCAATAGCTTCGGACGACCGGGCATAACGCAGCGTTTTTGCGGCGTGGCGCAGGCCGATATAGACAACCGGATCATTGAACAGGCTCGGGTTCGGATAATCGGTGACGGCCTCTATCAATTCTACTGTGCGCTGCACGGGCACTGGCGCGCGTCCCAGACGCCAGACCGTTTGATAGGTATCGAATGTGCCGTCGGACGCGTCCATATCGGGCGCCGCCTCTGGCGCAGGCACATATGCGCCCTGCCCTGCCAGCAGCAAAGCGCGTTGTTCGACAATCGCCTTGGCCAGGGGCTCGACAAAAATCTTATCCGGAACCGTGATGTAGAATGGTTCAGTCGTGCCGCGCTGCTCCGCGCCGTCAATCGCTACCAGCCGAGCCACAACTTTCTTCCCAGCCAATGGGTGGCGGGTCAAATCAAGCTTGAGTGACCGGCGTTCGGCGTCGACAAAACCGCCGCTCTGCGTGTCGAATTCGGTTATGTGTGCATCAAAGGCGGCGGCTTCATTGAGGTCATCGGATAATTCGACCATTTCCAGCAGGACCTGCTCAACGCCGTAATCATCGCCAGCATCGAACACCAGAACCAGCCGGTTTCGTTTATCGATCTCCGACGGGTCTGTGATCGTGATTGTCGGTTTCTGGTCCGGCATTGCGTCAATGAGGAATTGCTGGCGGCGCGGGCCGATGCGCCAATCCAGCTGACCCGAACTGTCAATATGTGTGCGAACTTCAACGCTGTTTCGACCCAGTGTGACCAGACTGAGGAAGCGCGATCCGCGGTCGCCAATATAGCGCGGTCGCGGCAGATTGGAGGCTCCGGAGGCTCGTACCACCAGGGTCGAGCCTTCGGGTGCCCGGATAACTGCGTCGCCCTGGGCGTAGATCGGTGGCCGCCCCGTATAATCGGGCGAATCAACCCAGGCCTCGAACGTGACAGCATATGGATTGGTCGGCACCAGCCAGCTGGGGCTCAGCGATTGACGCACCCGTTCCGACGAAACGCCGAGTGAAAGAAAGACAGCCAGACCCAGGCCGATCGGCATCAGAATACGCAAGCCATACCGGTCGACCGGAGATAGTGCTGGCATTCGTCCTATGCGGCGGATCGTGTCAGCCTGAGTCCGGGCTTTGGACAGATGGGCCGGCCACAGATCAGGCGCGAGCACAGGCTGGTCTTGCAGTGTATCCAGAGGACGATGGGCCAGACCGGCCGTAATCTCCAGACGGCGCAGCGCATCTGACCGGGTCGGTATGGGCAGCGCCCGTGCAGCCAGCGCGCCGCGCGTGAGGATAGTCAGCGTGGCGATCAGCGCAATCAGGCGCAGTGGGTCCCCGGCTACTTCCCACAGCCCGAGCATTGTCAGAATAAGATAGATCGACAGGATAAGCGCGGGAACTGCCAGGACGGGGGCGTAGCGTTCCCAGAACAGGCGTAAGCGCGCAAGCGTCGCAAGATGCGTCAGGCGGGTTGGCAAGATTGACGTGGCATTTGGCACAGTCATCGCCTAGCGCAGGCACCCGGAGCTTGTCGCTTAAAATATCAGTTACTCCTGGCCGTCCCGCATTTTCTAACGGTGATTGGGGACCCGCAATCATAAGATCACCTCTCTTTTCCTACAGCTTTACGTCCCACCGCCCATCACGGGTCGGCCAGTATCGCGTGAGCGCCGCAAGTGACACGCAAGAAGCGTCTTTGATCGGCCATCCGGGGAATGAATGATAGCGCAGTGCCGGGCGGCTATGCCGTGTCCGGAGCGGGTGAGGCTAAGAAACCATGGAAATGAAAAGCGGGCATGGATCACCGCATCTTTTCTCTGTCATCCCGGCCAAGCCTATAGGGCGCAGAGAAGTGGATTCGCCCCGTTAGATCACCAATCCGGCAATCGCTCCGTTTTCAATATGTCGGCCACGCTGGGGCGTTCCCGGACGACCTGGTAATGCTCACCGCGCACCATGACTTCAGGCACTAAAGGCCGTGTATTATATTGGCTGCTTTGCGCGGCGCCGTACGCGCCTGCAGAATGGATCACGACAAGATCGCCGGCCTGAACCGCTGTTATGTCGCGTCCCTTGGCGAAACTGTCCCCGGATTCGCAGATTGGACCCACAATATCGTAGGTCATAGCCTGATAATCCGAACCCGGCGCGCTGACCGGTTCAATATCGTGGAACGCGTCATAGAGGGCGGGCCGCAGCAGGTCATTCATCGCCGCGTCAATGACAAGAAAAGTCCGGTCCTCACCCTCTTTGACATAGAGGACTTCGGATAGAAGCACTCCGGAATTCCCGGCAATCATGCGTCCCGGCTCAAAAATCATCTGCACTCCGAGATCGCGGGTGAGTCGCTTGACCAGCACGCCATATTCGGACGGTTGCGGCGGTGTTCGGCCATTATCGCCGTAAGGAATGCCAAGACCGCCTCCAATGTCGAAGACCTGAATGTCATGCCCGGCAGCCCGCAGACGTCCGATGAGCGCCACAACCTTGCGGATCGCGGCTTCAAACGGCGCAAGGTCATCAATCTGGCTGCCAATATGCACATCGACACCGACAACCTTGATTCCGGGCAGACGCGCCGCTTCCGCATAGGCATCTTCGGCGCTGCTCCAGGCGATGCCGAATTTGTTCTCTTTGATGCCGGTACTGATTTTCGCATGCGCCCCCGCCGTAACATCGGGATTCACGCGGAAGGCGATGGGCGCTGTCACGTCCTTTTGCAGCGCAACCTCATTCAGCGCGCGAAGCTCTGGCAGGCTTTCGACATTAAAGACTTTGATGCGCGCATCGAGCGCGTCCGCCATTTCATCTCTGGTCTTGCCAACACCCGAAAAAACGATGCGCTCGCCGGGGATGCCTGTGATCAGGGCGCGCGCGAGCTCACCGCCTGAGACAATGTCAGCGCCTGCGCCCAGCTTGGCCAGAGCCGCTAGGACGGCAATGTTGGAGTTCGCCTTGACCGAATAGGCGATCAGCGCATCGATCCCGGAGAAGTTCTCGGCAAAAACGCGGTAATGCCGTTCTAGTGTCGCGCTGGAATAGACATAGACCGGCGTACCAACCTGCGCCGCGATCCGGGACAGGGGGACGTCTTCGGCGTGAAGCTCGCCGTTTCTGAAATCGAAATGGCGCATATTGGACGTCTAGGGCTGATCGGCAACATCAATGCCGTAACCGACATCCTCGTCTTCATCCTCATCAAGCGGGTCCGCAAACGGATCCGTTTCAGTTGCCGTCTCCGCAGCTGTTTGGGGAGGCGTTTCAGTGTCCGCCTCTTCGCCCCAGAGCGGCGGCGGTGTCTTTATCTCGCCCTTAATGCCGCAGCCCGATAGAGGCGCGGAGAAAGCCAGCAGAAGAAGGATGAATAAAGGGCGGGTCATGTAGTGGCCATAGTCCGCACGGGCACGGGCGTCGAGTCGCAATGGCGGGAGAGACCTGCATTCTGTAAACTTTGCCCATATGACGCCTGTTTCACTTTTTGTCCTGCCGCTGGGGAGTAGTTGACCATCAACCCAATGCTCCCTGCCCTTGCCACGCTAATGCTGGCCTTTGCTCCCACCGCAAGAGCCGAGAATGCCCAGCAACCGATTGCCGATGAATTTTGTCTTTCCATTGATGGTCTCCCTAATGAAACACTTGATCCACAGCCAAGGTCATGTGACATGACCGTCAAATAATACCCATTTGGAAATGTAGGACCATGCCAGCCATGTTTAAGACCATACCAATCCTATCACAGGAAGTCCGGACCCCGATCGACACTGATGGGGACGGCACCATAGACCGGATCGAGTTCGACTTTGACGAAGACGGCAATATCGACCGGACGGCCCACGTGAATGCGGACGGTCGCTGGGAGCGGGTGGAACGGGATTTGGACGATGACGGCAATATCGACCGGATCGATCACTACACGTTTGCTGCGGACGGCACCGGTCGCGTAACCCGGAGGGACTTCGACCTGGACGACGACGGCAATATCGACCGGATCGCCCACGTGAATGCGAACGGTCGCTGGGAGCGGGTGGAACTGGATGTGGATGATGACGGCAATATCGACCGGATCGATCACTACACGTTTGCTGCGGATGGCACCCGCAGCCTGACCCGGACCGAGGCCTACAGTTATGACGGGGGCGGCAACCGGATCCGGACCGGGTTCGATGACGACGGCGACGGCATCCCCGACCGGAGCGAGACCTATAGGTATAATTCGGACGGCGGCCTGACGCGGACCCGTTTCGACGATGACGCGGATGGCAATTTCGACCGCATCGCCTTCGACCCCGACGGCGACGGTAATATCGACCGGATCGATCACTACACGTTTGCTGCGAATGGCACCGGTCGCCTGACCCGGAGGGACTCTGACCTGGACGATGACGGCAATTTCGACCGGATCGATCACTACAGCTTTGCTGCGGATGGCACCCGCAGCCTGACCCGGACCGGGTTTGACGACGACGGCGACGGCAATATCGACCGGAGCGAGGCCTACATCTATGACGGGGATGGTAACCGGATCCGCACCCGCTTCGATGACGACAATGACGGCAATATTGACCGCATCGCCTTCGACGACGACAATGACGGCACTCCTGACCGGATCAATCACTACACGTTTGATGACGACGGCACCGTTCGCGTGACCCGCAGGGATTTCGATCTGGACGATGACGGCACTATCGACCGGATCGCCCACGTGAATGCGAACGGTCGCTGGGAGCGGGTGGAACTGGATGTGGATGATGACGGCAATATCGACCGGATTGATCATTACACGTTTGCTGCGGATGGCACCCGCAGCCTGACCCGGACCGAGGCCTACAGTTATGACGGGGGCGGCAACCGGATCCGGACCGGGTTCGATGACGACGGCGACGGCATCCCCGACCGGAGCGAGACCTATAGGTATAATTCGGACGGCGGCCTGACGCGGACCCGTTTCGACGATGACGCGGATGGCAATTTCGACCGCATCGCCTTCGACCCCGACGGCGACGGTAATATCGACCGGATCGATCACTACACGTTTGCTGCGAATGGCACCGGTCGCCTGACCCGGAGGGACTCTGACCTGGACGATGACGGCAATTTCGACCGGATCGATCACTACAGCTTTGCTGCGGATGGCACCCGCAGCCTGACCCGGACCGGGTTTGACGACGACGGCGACGGCAATATCGACCGGAGCGAGGCCTACATCTATGACGGGGATGGTAACCGGATCCGCACCCGCTTCGATGACGACAATGACGGCAATATTGACCGCATCGCCTTCGACGACGACAATGACGGCACTCCTGACCGGATCAATCACTACACGTTTGATGACGACGGCACCGTTCGCGTGACCCGCAGGGATTTCGATCTGGACGATGACGGCACTATCGACCGGATCGCCCACGTGAATGCGAACGGTCGCTGGGAGCGGGTGGAACTGGATGTGGATGATGACGGCAATATCGACCGGATTGATCATTACACGTTTGCTGCGGATGGCACCCGCAGCCTGACCCGGACCGAGGCCTACAGTTATGACGGGGGCGGCAACCGGATCCGGACCGGGTTCGATGACGACGGCGACGGCATCCCCGACCGGAGCGAGACCTATAGGTATAATTCGGACGGCGGCCTGACGCGGACCCGTTTCGACGATGACGCGGATGGCAATTTCGACCGCATCGCCTTCGACCCCGACGGCGACGGTAATATCGACCGGATCGATCACTACACGTTTGCTGCGAATGGCACCGGTCGCCTGACCCGGAGGGACTCTGACCTGGACGATGACGGCAATTTCGACCGGATCGATCACTACAGCTTTGCTGCGGATGGCACCCGCAGCCTGACCCGGACCGGGTTTGACGACGACGGCGACGGCAATATCGACCGGAGCGAGGCCTACATCTATGACGGGGATGGTAACCGGATCCGCACCCGCTTCGATGACGACAATGACGGCAATATTGACCGCATCGCCTTCGACGACGACAATGACGGCACTCCTGACCGGATCAATCACTACACGTTTGATGACGACGGCACCGTTCGCGTGACCCGCAGGGATTTCGATCTGGACGATGACGGCAATATCGACCGGATCGCCCACGTGAATGCGAACGGTCGCTGGGAGCGGGTGGAACTGGATGTGGATGATGACGGCAATATCGACCGGATCGATCACTACACGTTTGCTGCGGATGGCACCCGCAGCCTGACCCGGACCGAGGCCTACAGTTATGACGGGGGCGGCAACCGGATCCGGACCGGGTTCGATGACGATGGTGACGGCATCCCCGACCGGAGCGAGACCTATAGGTATAATTCGGACGGCGGCCTGACGCGGACCCGTTTCGACGATGACGCGGATGGCAATTTCGACCGCATCGCCTTCGACCCCGACGGCGACGGTAATATCGACCGGATCGATCACTACACGTTTGCTGCGAATGGCACCGGTCGCCTGACCCGGAGGGACTCTGACCTGGACGATGACGGCAATTTCGACCGGATCGATCACTACAGCTTTGCTGCGGATGGCACCCGCAGCCTGACCCGGACCGGGTTTGACGACGACGGCGACGGCAATATCGACCGGAGCGAGGCCTACATCTATGACGGGGATGGTAACCGGATCCGCACCCGCTTCGATGACGACAATGACGGCAATATTGACCGCATCGCCTTCGACGACGACAATGACGGCACTCCTGACCGGATCAATCACTACACGTTTGATGACGACGGCACCGTTCGCGTGACCCGCAGGGATTTCGATCTGGACGATGACGGCAATATCGACCGGATCGCCCACGTGAATGCGAACGGTCGCTGGGAGCGGGTGGAACTGGATGTGGATGATGACGGCAATATCGACCGGATCGATCACTACACGTTTGCTGCGGATGGCACCCGCAGCCTGACCCGGACCGAGGCCTACAGTTATGACGGGGGCGGCAACCGGATCCGGACCGGGTTCGATGACGACGGCGACGGCATCCCCGACCGGAGCGAGACCTATAGGTATAATTCGGACGGCGGCCTGACGCGGACCCGTTTCGACGATGACGCGGATGGCAATTTCGACCGCATCGCCTTCGACCCCGACGGCGACGGTAATATCGACCGGATCGATCACTACACGTTTGCTGCGAATGGCACCGGTCGCCTGACCCGGAGGGACTCTGACCTGGACGATGACGGCAATTTCGACCGGATCGATCACTACAGCTTTGCTGCGGATGGCACCCGCAGCCTGACCCGGACCGGGTTTGACGACGACGGCGACGGCAATATCGACCGGAGCGAGGCCTACATCTATGACGGGGATGGTAACCGGATCCGCACCCGCTTCGATGACGACAATGACGGCAATATTGACCGCATCGCCTTCGACGACGACAATGACGGCACTCCTGACCGGATCAATCACTACACGTTTGATGACGACGGCACCGTTCGCGTGACCCGCAGGGATTTCGATCTGGACGATGACGGCACTATCGACCGGATCGCCCACGTGAATGCGAACGGTCGCTGGGAGCGGGTGGAACTGGATGTGGATGATGACGGCAATATCGACCGGATCGATCATTACACGTTTGCTGCGGATGGCACCCGCAGCCTGACCCGGACCGAGGCCTACAGTTATGACGGGGGCGGCAACCGGATCCGGACCGGGTTCGATGACGACGGCGACGGCATCCCCGACCGGAGCGAGGCCTACATCTATGACGCGGACGGCAATATCAACCAGACCCGCTTCGACGACGACGATGACGGCACAAACGACCGGACCGAGTTCTACACGTATAATTCGGACGGTGTCCTGATCCGGACCCGCTTTGACGACGACGCGGACGGCCTGACCGACCGGGTCAATTTCGACGACGACGGCGACGGCAATTTCGACCGGAGCGAGACCTATAGGTATAATTCGGACGGCAACCGGATCCGCACCCGGTTCGATGACGACAATGACGGCAATTTCGACCGCATCGCCTTCGACCCCGACGGCGACGGCACTATCGACCGGATCAATCACTACACGTTTGCTGCGGACGGCACCGGTCGCGTAACCCGGAGGGACTTCGACCTGGACGATGACGGCACTATCGACCGGACGGCCCACGTGAATGCGGATGGTCGCTGGGAGCGGGTGGAACGGGATTTGGACGATGACGGCAATATCGACCGGATCGATCACTACACGTTTGCTGCGGATGGCAGCCGCAGTCTGACCCGGAGGGACTTTGACGACGACGGCGACGGCAATATCGACCGGAGCGAGGCCTACACCCATGACGGGGACGGCAACCGGATCCGCACCCGCTTCGATGACGACAATGACGGCAATATTGACCGCATCGCCTTCGACCCTGATGGCGACGGCAATTTCGACCGGAGCGAGGCCTACATCTATGACGGGGACGGCAACCGGATCCGCACCCGCTTCGATGACGACAATGACGGCAATATTGACCGCATCGCCTTCGACCCCGACGGCGACGGCAATATCGACCGGATCAATCACTACACGTTTGCTGCGGACGGCACCGGTCGCGTAACCCGGAGGGACTTCGACCTGGACGACGACGGCACTATCGACCGGACGGCCCACGTGAATGCGGATGGTCGCTGGGAGCGGGTGGAACGGGATTTGGACGATGACGGCAATATCGACCGGATCGATCACTACACCTTTGCTGTGGATGGCGCCCAGAGCCTGACCCGGACCGCCTTCGACACTGACGGTGACGGCGATCTGGATCGGGTGAGCTATGAAGGCGATGCCGATTTCGCCGGGGAGTTTCCGAACCATGCCGGGCTTGAAGTGGTCAGGATGGGCTTCGTCGGTAGAGGTGACGGCTTCACGACACTGACCATCCCGGACGGGTTTGTCTTTGCGGGCGCTTCGGGGTCCCGGGTCCGGATCGAGGGCGGAAGTACGGACACGCTGCGCTTCGATATGGACGACTTCACGGAAGGGGATCGTGTCATTGTCGAAGGACAGGACTACCGGAGTTTTGCGGCTGACGATGGATCCTGGTCATTCCTCGTCGATGCGGATGTCACGCTGATTGATCCGACCCCGGTCTTCACCTCGCCCGCCACGGCCAATGCGCAGGAGAACCAGACCGCTGCCTATATGGCGGCGGCGACGGATGCGGATGGCGACACTCTGGTCTACAGCCTGTCCGGGACGGATGCGGCCCTGTTCACGATTGATGCCACTACAGGCGAGGTCAGTTTTATAACGGCGCCCGACTTCGAGGCGCCGGGCGATGATGGTGGGGATAATATCTATGACATTATCGTCACCGCGTCCGATGGCAGCAATAGTACGAACCACAATGTCGCCATCACGGTAACGGATGTCAATGATTTGGTTCCCCTCTCCAGTCTGGACGGCAGCAACGGCTTCATCCTCAACGGCATCGACTCAGGTGACTATTCCGGTATCTCCGTCTCATCGGCGGGGGATGTTAATGGCGATGGCTATGATGATCTGATCATCGGGGCCTATGGGGCCGACAGTGATGCCGGCGAGACCTATATCGTCTATGGCGGCGCGAACGCGCCGGGCACAGGGGGCAGGTTCAATCTCTCCGATCTGGACGGCAGCAACGGCTTCATTCTCGCCGGGAGCGCCAGGAATGACCAGTCCGGCCGGACTGTCTCCTCGGCGGGGGATGTCAATGGCGACGGGTATGATGATCTGATCATCGGAGCCTATTTGGCCGACCCGAATGGAGACTTTCAGGCCGGCGAGACCTATATCGTCTATGGCGGGGCGAGCGCGCCGGGCACAGGGGGCAGGTTCAATCTCTCCACGCTGGACGGCAGTAACGGCTTCATCCTGACCGGGATCGACGCGTTTGACTATTCCGGTTTTTCCGTCTCCTCGGCGGGGGATGTCAATGGCGACGGTTATGATGATCTGATCATCGGGGCCTTTGGGGGCACCCCGAATGGGGTCGATAGAGCCGGCGAGACCTATGTCATCTATGGCGGCGCGAACGCGCCGGGCAGTGACGGTGTGCTGGATCTGTCCGATCTGGACGGGACCAACGGCTTCATCCTGACCGGGATCGACGCGAATGACTGGTCCGGCAGGTCCGTCTCGTCGGCGGGGGATGTCAATGGCGACGGTTATGATGATCTGATCATCGGAGCCAACAGGGCCGACGGTTATGCTGGCGAGACCTATATCGTCTATGGCGGGGCGAGCGCGCCGGGCACAGGGGGCAGATTCAATCTCTCCACGCTGGACGGCACGAACGGCTTCATCCTCAACGGCATCGACGGAGGTGACGTTTCCGGCACTTCCGTATCGTCGGCGGGGGATGTCAATGGCGACGGCTATGATGATCTGATCATCGGGGCCTATGGGGCCGACGGTTATGCTGGCGAGACCTATGTGGTCTATGGCGGGGCGAACGCGCCGGGCACGGGGGGCGTGCTGGATCTCGGGGCGCTGGACGGAACGAACGGCTTTACTCTGACCGGGATCGACGCGTTTGACTTTTCCGGCGTGTCCGTCTCCTCGGCGGGGGATGTCAATGGCGATGGCTATGATGATCTGATCATCGGGGCCGAGGGGGCCTCCCCGAATGGGCCCGATTCGGGCGAGACCTATATCGTCTATGGCGGGGCGAGCGCGCCGGGCACGGAGGGCGTGCTCGATCTGTCGGCGCTGGACGGGACCAACGGCTTCATCCTGACCGGGATCGACGCGGGTGACCAGTCCGGCTTCTCCGTCTCGTCGGCGGGGGATGTCAATGGCGATGGCTATGATGATCTGATCATCGGGGCCTATCGGGCCGACCCGAATGGGGACAGCTCGGGCGAGACCTATATCCTCTATGGCGGGGCGACGGGAACGGAAAGCCTGACGCCGGTCACGGCGTCAGGCACGGCAGCGGCGGATAATTTCACCGGCAATGCCGGCGATGACAGTTTTACAGACATCGCCACGAATGATGTGGTGCGCGGCGGGGCCGACAATGACAGGATCCGCGTTACCGCGCTTGACTTTGCGGCGATTGATGGCGGCACGGGCGTGGACACATTGGTTTTGAACGGGGCCGGCCTGTCGCTCGACCTGACCGGGGCGGGCCATGCCGGCGTCGACAATGTCGAAGTGTTTGACCTGTCCGGCACAGGGGCCAACACTCTGGTGCTGGACGCGCTCGCCGTGTTTGACGTTACGGAGGAGCGCGAGGGCGGGGTGGCGAGCCTCGACGTGCTGGGGGATGCGGATGACAGGGTTGACCTGAGTGGCAGTTCATTCGCCCTGAGCGGGACGGTGACGGAGGATGGCGTCACCTATAATGTCTATAGGGACGGCAATGCGCAGCTGCGCGTCGAGACGGGTGTGCAGGTTCAAATCCCGGTCACGACATTACCGGTCTTCACCTCACCCGCCGCGGCCAGTGTGGCGGAGGGTCAGAGCGCGGTCTATGAGGCGGCGGCGACGGACGCGGATGGTGACATGCTGCGCTACAGCCTGTCCGGGACGGATGCGGCCCTGTTCACGATCAACGCCGCTACAGGCGAGATCCGCTTCAGGGCAGCACCCGACTTTGAGGATCCGGGCGACGCGGACGGGGATAATGTCTATGACATCACCGTCACCGCGTCCGATGGCACCAATCGTACGGACCAGCCCGTCGCCATCACGGTGACAGATGAAGAAAATGACTTGCTCCCTCTCTCCAGCCTGGACGGCACGAACGGCTTTACCCTCACCGGGATCAACCGGGATGACGAGTCCGGCTTCTCCGTATCATCTGCGGGGGATGTCAATGGCGACGGCTATGATGATCTGATCATCGGAGCCTTTAGGGCCGACCCGAATGGGGACAGTGAAGCCGGCGAGACCTATGTGATCTATGGCGGGGCGAGCGCGCCGGGCATGCTGGATCTCTCCGATCTGGACGGCACGAATGGCTTCATCCTGACCGGGATCGACGCGAATGACAATTCCGGCGGTTCCGTATCATCTGCGGGGGATGTCAATGGCGACGGCTATGATGACTTGATCATCGGGGCCAGGGGGGCCGACCCGAATGGGGAAAGCTCGGGCGAGACCTATGTGATCTATGGCGGGGCGAGCGTGCCGGGCACGGAGGGCGTGCTGGATCTGTCCGATCTGGACGGCACGAATGGTTTCATCCTCACCGGGATCGATGCGGTTGACCGTTCCGGCTGGTCCGCCTCATCGGCGGGGGATGTCAATGGCGATGGCTATGATGATCTGGTCATCGGGGCCCCGTACGCCGACCCGAATGGGGTCGGTAATGCCGGCGAGACCTATATCGTCTATGGCGGGGCGAGCGCACCGGGCACAGACGGTGTGCTGGATCTGTCAGCGCTGGACGGCACGAACGGCTTCATCCTGACCGGGATCGACGCGAATGACAATTCCGGTTTTTCCGTCTCGTCGGCGGGGGATGTCAATGGCGATGGCTATAATGATCTGATCATCGGCGCCAGATTGGCCGACCCGAATGGAGACATTGAAGCCGGCGAGACCTATATCGTCTATGGCGGGGCAAGCGCGCCGGGTACGGATGGCGTGCTGGATCTCGGGGCGCTGAATGGTACCAACGGCTTCATCCTCACCGGGATCGATGTGAGTGACCGTTCCGGCGGTTCCGTCTCCTCGGCGGGGGATGTCAATGGCGATGGTTATGATGATCTGATCATCGGCGCCTATTGGGCCGATGCGAATGGGCGCGGTTTTTTTGCCGGCGAGACCTATGTGATCTATGGCGGGGCGAGCGCACCGGGCACAGGGGGCGTGCTGGATCTGTCCGATCTGGACGGGACCAATGGCTTCATCCTGACCGGGATCGATGCGAATGATCGTTCCGGCTTTTCCGTCTCCTCGGCGGGGGATGTCAATGGTGACGGCTATGATGATCTGATCATCGGGGCCTATTGGGCCGACCCGAATGGGGACAGTTATGCCGGCGAGACCTATCTCGTCTATGGCGGGGCGAGCGCGCCGGGCACGGATGGTGTGCTGGATCTCGGGGCGCTGAACAACGGCATCAACGGCTTCATCCTCACCGGGATCGACGCGTTTGACGAGTCCGGCACTTCCGTCTCGTCGGCGGGGGATATCAATGGTGACGGTTATGATGATCTGATCATCGGGGCCCATTATGCCGCCCCGAATGGATTTGATTCCGGCGAGACCTATGTGGTCTATGGCGGGGCGACGGGGACGGAAAGCCTGACGCCGGTCACAGCGCAGGGCACGGCAGCGGCGGATAATTTCACCGGCAATGCCGGCGCGGACAGTTTTACAGGGATTGCCACGAATGATGTGGTGCGCGGCGGGGCTGGCGATGACATGATCAGCGTCACCGCGCTTGACTTTGCGGCGATTGATGGCGGCACGGGCCAGGACATATTAGTGCTGGACGGGGCCGGTCTGGCGCTTGATCTGACTGGGGCGGGCCATGCCGGCGTGGACAGTGTCGAAGTCTTTGACCTGTCCGGCACGGGGGCCAACAGCCTGGTGCTGGACGCGCAGGCCGTGTTTGACATCACGGAGGAGCGCGCCGGCGGTGTTGCGAGCCTCGACGTGCTGGGGGATGCGGATGACAGGGTTGATCTGGGCGGCAGTAACTTTATCCTGACCGGGACGGCGACGGAGGACGGCGTCACCTATAATGTCTACAGGGACGGCAATGCGCAAGTGCGCGTAGAGGACGGGGTCAGCGTCACCCTCGCCGCTGCGGGGTCGCAAAGCCCCGAGTCCAAGACTGACATCAGGATCGATCCCGTGGCTGACCCCAGAACTGACCCCGGGACCGGAACGATCAGGCTGGACGGGGCGCTCATGAACCCCGACCCACTCATGAATAATGATCTATGGAATAATGATCTATGGAATAATGATCTATGGAATAATAATCTATGGAATAATGATCTATGGGACGATTTATGGGCGGACGGGGTCAAGAGCCCGGATCAGCCGGTTCATATAGACGAGGATGCTATCCTCATTCCGCTTTCAGAACCGCTTTCTTTCGGTCCACTCGCATCAGGCCCGCTTCCGGGTCCGTGGGGGGATTTGATGTACTGGCCCGGGCTCGAAAGCCATCCGGCGATGCAGAATGATCTCGCCATGATCCTGCCGGAGATGGAGATTGTCACCGCAGATATGGAAGGCTTCTAACCAGTGGGCCGTACCGGACCCGGGACAAGATCATGACCGAGACTGAGACCAAGATAGAGCCGGAGACCGTGCCTGCCGGACAGACCGAGGTGAGTTCAGGGTCGATCTGTCACGTGGCAACGAAACGGCTCAACCTTGCTACCCACCAGGTCGGCAAGCCCCTCTCCAGTGAAGGCGTCCTAACCAATGTCACGCTATGCTTCCCCCCCAATCAGGCCCTGGCGCATATCGGCATCAGCCCGGCGCAGCTCTCCGCATTTGGCGGGAGAGACCTGTATTCTGTAAACTTTGCCCATACGCCTGTTTGACTTTCCGTCCCGCCGCCGGGTCAGTAGTTGACCATCAACCCAATGCTCCCTGCCCTTGCCACGCTAATGCTGGCCTTTGCTCCCGTCGCAAGAGCCGAGAATGCCCAGCAACCGATTGGCGATGAATTTTGTCTTTCCATTGATGGCCTCCCTAATGAAACACTTGATCAACAGCCAAAATTATGTGACATTACCGTCAAATAACACTCCCTTTGCAGATGTAGGACCATGCCAGTCATGTTCAAGACCATATCAACCCTGTCACAGGAAACCCGGACCGAGGTCGACACTGACGGGGACGGCACCCCAGACCGGATTGAGTTCGACCCCGACCAAGACGGCAATATCGACCGGATCGCGCATCTGGATGAGACCGGTCGCTGGGTGCAGGTGGATAGGGATTTGGACGATGATGGCACGATCGACCGGATCACTCACTATGCGTTTGACAGCGGCGGCAACCGGAGCGTGACCCGGAGAGACGTCGACCTGGACGATGATGGCACTATCGACCGGATCGCGCATCTGGATACGGACGGTCGCTGGGAGCGGGTGGAACGGGATGTGGACGATGATGGCACTATCGACCGGATCACTCACTACGCGTTTGATGAAGACGGCAACCGGCGCGTGACCCGGAGAGACGTCGACCTGGACGATGACGGCAATATCAACCGGACGGCTCACCTGAATGCGGAGGGTCGCTGGGAGCGGGTGGAACTGGATGTGGACGATGACGGAACAACCGACCGGATCGAGACCTATACGTATGATGAGAACGGCAACCGGACCCGAGCCAAATTCGACGACGGTGCGGACGGCATGACCGACCGGAGCGAGTTCTACACTCACAATGCGGACAGCAACCGGACCCGGATCGATTTCGACCTGGACGATGACGGCAATATCGACCGGACGGCCCACCTGAATGCGGACGGTCGCTGGGAGCGGGTGGAACGGGATGCGGACGATGACGGCAATATCGACCGGATCGAGGCCTACATCTATAACGGGGACGGTAACCGGACCCGGACTCGCTTTGACGATGACGCGGACGGCAATTTCGACCGGAGTGAGTTCGACTTTGACACGGACGGCAATATCGACCAGATCCGCTTTGACGATGACGATGACGGCACAAACGACCGGATCGAGGCCTACACTTACGACGGGGACGGTAACCGGACCCGGACCCGCTTTGACGATGACGCGGACGGCAATTTCGACCGGAGTGAGACCGACTTTGACGCGGACGGCAATATCGACCATATCCGCTTTGACGATGACGATGACGGCACAAACGACCGGAGCGAGTTCTACACCTATAATTCGAACGGTGGCCTGATCCGGACCCGCTTTGACGATGACGATGACGGCAATTTCGACCGGAGTGAGTTCGACACTAACGGGAACGGCAATATCAACCAGATCCGTTTCGACGATGACGATGACGGCACAAACGACCGGACCGAGTTCTACACCTATAATTCGGACGGTAACCGGATCCGGACCCGCTTCGATGACGACGCGGACGGCAATCTTGACCGCATCGCCTTCGACACTGACGGCGACGGCACTCCCGACCGGATCGCCTATCTGAATGCGGACGGTCGCTGGGAGCGGGTGGAACTGGATGCGGACGATGACGGCAATATCGACCAGATCAATCACTACAGCTTTGCTGATGACGGCCCCCGGAGCCTGACTCGGATCGATTTCGATCTGGACGATGACGGCAATATCAACCGGACGGCTCACCTGAATGCGGAGGGTCGCTGGGAGCGGGTGGAACTGGATGTGGACGATGACGGAACAACCGACCGGATCGAGACCTATACGTATGATGAGAACGGCAACCGGACCCGAGCCGAATTCGACGACGGTGCGGACGGCATGACCGACCGGAGCGAGTTCTACACTCACAATGCGGACAGCAACCGGACCCGGATCGATTTCGACCTGGACGATGACGGCAATATCGACCGGACGGCCCACCTGAATGCGGACGGTCGCTGGGAGCGGGTGGAACGGGATGCGGACGATGACGGCAATATCGACCGGATCGATCACTACACGTTTGATGACGACGGCACCCGGAGCCTGATCCAAACTCGCTTTGACGACGACGGCGACGGCAATATCGACCGGATCGAGGCCTACATCTATAACGGGGACGGCAACCGGATCCGGACTCGGTTCGACGATGACGCGGACGGCAATTTCGACCGGAGTGAGTTCGACTTTGACGCGGACGGCAATATCGACCAGATCCGCTTTGACGATGACGATGACGGCACAAACGACCGGATCGAGGCCTACACTTACGACGGGGACGGTAACCGGACCCGGACCCGCTTTGACGATGACGCGGACGGCAATTTCGACCGGAGTGAGACCGACTTTGACGCGGACGGCAATATCGACCATATCCGCTTTGACGATGACGATGACGGCACAAACGACCGGAGCGAGTTCTACACCTATAATTCGGACGGTGGCCTGATCCAGACCCGCTTTGACGATGACGATGACGGCAATTTCGACCGGAGTGAGTTCGACACTAACGGGAACGGCAATATCAACCAGATCCGTTTCGACGATGACGATGACGGCACAACCGACCGGGCCGAGCGTTATTTTTATGATTCGAACAACAACCGGATCCGGACTTGGTTCGATGACGACGCGGACGGCAATCTTGACCGCATCGCCTTCGACACTGACGGCGACGGCACTCCCGACCGGATCGCCTATCTGAATGCGGACGGTCGCTGGGAGCGGGTGGAACTGGATGCGGACGATGACGGCAATATCAACCGGACGGCTCACCTGAATGCGGAGGGTCGCTGGGTGCGGGTGAAACTGGATGTGGACGATGACGGAACAACCGACCGGATCGAGACCTATACGTATGATGAGAACGGCAACCGGACCCGGATCGATTTCGACGACGACGCGGACGGCATGACCGACCGGGTCGACAGCTACACCTATGGTTCGAACAACAACGTGGTCCGGACCAATTTCGACGACAACAATGACGGCACAAACGACCGGATCGAGACCTATACGTATGATGAGAACGGCAACCGGACCCAAGCCGAGTTCGACGACGACGCGGACGGCATGACCGACCGGGTCGACAGCTACACCTATGGTCCGAACAACAACGTGGTCCGGACCGATTTCGACGACAACAATGACGGCACCATCGACCGGATCGGGTTCGACCCCAATGGTGACGGCAATCCCGACCTCACCGAGTTCGACGATGATGGGGACGGCATGGCCGACGGGCGCGAGCTCTACACTTACGACGGGGACGGTAACCGGACCCGGACCCGCTTTGACGAAGACGGGGACGGCATATTTGACCGGCGCGAGGTCTACACATACGATGAGGGCGGCAACCAGACCAGCATCGAGTTCTACGACGACAATGACGACACAGCTGATCGGATAGCCCACCTTGACGCGAACGGACGCTGGGCGCAGGTGGATTTCGACGATGATGATGATGGCACGGTCGACCGGATCCATCACCACATGTTTGATGATGACGGTAACCGGAACCGGACTGAGTTTGACGATGATGCGGACGGCAACAGTGAGCAGATCTGGTTCGACGATGACGGGGACGGCAGGATCGAGCGGGCCTGGTTCGACGACGATGATGACGGCACGACCGACCGGACGATCCACCTGAATGCGGAGGGTCGCTGGGAGCGTGTGGAATGGGATGACGACGATGACGGCACTATCGACCGGACGGTTCACCGGAATACGGACGGCAGCGGCACCCTGAATCGGACCGATTTCGACGACGATGGTGACGGCACAACCGACCGGAGCGAATTCTACACTCAAAATTCGGACGGTAATCGGGACCGGACCAATTTCGACGATGACGCGGACGGCACAATCGACCGGAACGAGAGCTACATATACGACAACAATGGCAATCTGATCAGGATCGATTTCGACGACGACAATGACGGCAATATCGACCGGACCACCCTGATCTGGAGCGCCAGGAATGACCGTGTCGGCTTTTCCGTCTCGTCGGCGGGGGATGTCAATGGCGATGGCTATGATGATCAGATCATCGGAGCCTGGGGGGCCGACCCGAATGGGGACAATGACGCCGGCGAGACCTATGTGATCTATGGCGGGGCGACGGGGACGGAAAGCCTGACGCCGGTCACAGCACTGGGCACGGCGGCGGCTGATAATTTCACCGGCAATGCCGGCGATGACAGTTTTACCGCGATTGCCGCGAATGATGTGGTGCGCGGCGGGGCCGGCGATGACACAATCCGCGTCACCGCGCTTGACTTTGCGGCGATTGATGGCGGCACGGGCGCCAACAGCCTGGTGCTGGACGCGCTGGCCGTGTTTGACGTAACGGAGGAGCGCGAAGGCGGGATGGCAAGCCTCGACGTGCTGGGGGATGCGGATGACAGGGTTGATCTGAGCGGCAGCTCATTCGCCCTGACCGGGATGGCGGCGGAGGACGGCGTCACCTATAATGTCTATAGGGACGGCAATGCGGAAGTGCGCATTGAGGACGGGGTGATGGTCACCCTCGCTGCTACGGGGTCGCAAAGCGCCGAGTCCAAGACTGACCCCAAGATTGCCCCCAAGACTGACACTGGGATCGATCCCGTGGCTGAAACCAGGACTGACCCCGGGTTGGACGACGCACTCATGAATAATGATCTATGGGACGGTTTATGGGCGGACGGGGTCAAGAGCCTGGATCAGCCGGTTCATATAGACGAGGATGCTATCCTCATTCCGCTTTCAGACCCGCTTTCTTTCGGTCCACTCTCATCAGGCCTGCTTCCGGGTCCGTGGGGGGATCTGATGTGTTGGCCCGGGCTCGGAAACCATCCGGCGATGCAGAATGATCTCGCCATGATCCTGCCGGAGATGGAGATTGTCACCGCTGATATGGAGGGTTTCTAACCAGCGGACCGGACCCGGGACAAGGTCATGACCGAGATCAAGACCGAGACAGAGATCAGGATAGAGCCGGGGACCGTGCCTGCCGGACAGACCGAGGTGAGTTCAGGGTCGATCTGTAACGTGGCAACGAAACGGCTCAGCCTTGCCACCTACCAGGTCGGCAAGCCCCTCTCCAGTGAAGGCGTCCCAACCAATGTTACGCTATGCTTCTCCCCCAATCAGGCCCTGGCGCATATCGGCATCAGCCTAGTGCAGCTCTCCGCATTTGGCGAGAGAGACCTGTATTCTGTAAACTTTGCCCATACGCCTGTTTGACTCTTTGTCCAGCCGCTGGGTCAGTAGTTGACCATCAACCCAATGCTCCCTGCCCTGGCCACGCTAATGCTGGCCTTTGCTCCCGTCGCAAGAGCCGAGAATGCTCCGCAACCGATTGGCGATGAATTCTGTCTTTCCATTGATGGTGTCAGTGAGACACTTGCTCAACAGCCAAACTATGTAAATTGACAGCCAAACTATTTAACACTATCGTCAAATAATGCCCTATTGAGAGAAGCTCAAATAATGCCCTATTGAGAGAAGCAGAGAAGCAGAGAAGCATTGAGAGAAGCAATGTAAGGCCATGCCAGCCATATTTAAGACCATACCAATCCTGTCACAGGAAACCCGGACCCCGATCGACACTGACGGGGATGGCACCATCGACCGGATCGAGTTCGACACTGACGGGGACGGTACCCCCGACCGGATCGTGCATCTGAATGCAGACGGTCGCTGGGAGCGGGTGGAACTGGATGCGGACGATGACGGCAATATCGATCAGATCGATCACTACACGTTTGATGATGACGGCAACCGGATCCGGACCCGGATCGATTTCGACCTAGACGATGACGGCAATATCGACCGGACGGCCCACCTGAATGCGGACGGTCGCTGGGAGCGGGTGGAACTGGATGCGGACGATGACGGCACCATCGACCGGATCGATCACTACACGTTTGATGACGACGGCACTCGGAGCCTGATCCGGACTCGCTTTGACGACGACGGCGACGGCAATTTCGACCGGACCGAGTTCTACACGTATAATTCGGACGGCGGCCTGATCCGGACTCGCTTTGACGACGACGGCGACGGCAATTTCGACCGGAGCGAGGCCTACATCTATAACGGGGATGGTAACCGGATCCGGACCCGGTTCGATGACGACAATGACGGCAATATTGATCGCATCGCCTTCGACGATGACGGCGACGGCACGCCTGACCGGATCAATCACTACACGATTGATGACGACGGCACCGGTCGCGTGATCCGGAGGGACTCTGACCTGGACGATGACGGCAATATCGACCGGACGGTCCACCTGAATGCGGACGGTCGCTGGGAGCGGGTGGAACTGGATGCGGACGATGACGGCAATATCGACCGGATCGATCACTACACGTTTGATGACGACGGCACTCGGAGCCTGACCCGGACCGACTTTGACGACGACGGAGACGGCAATTTCGACCGGATCGAGGCCTACATCTATAACGGGGACGGCAACCGGATCCGGACTCGGTTCGACGATGACGCGGACGGCAATTTCG
Organism: Litorimonas sp.; assembly: GCA_965205225.1. Taxonomy (GTDB): domain Bacteria; phylum Pseudomonadota; class Alphaproteobacteria; order Caulobacterales; family Maricaulaceae; genus Litorimonas. The sequence goes on along the minus strand of CBDBFZ010000003.1, from coordinate 917,426 downwards.
ACCGGAGTGAGTTCGACTTTGACGCGGACGGCAATATCGACCAGATCCGCTTTGACGATGACGATGACGATGACGGCACAAACGACCGGATCGAGGCCTACACTTACGACGGGGACGGTAACCGGACCCGGACCCGCTTTGACGATGACGCGGACGGCAATTTCGACCGGAGTGAGACCGACTTTGATGCGGACGGCAATATCGACCATATCCGCTTTGACGATGACGATGACGGCACAAACGACCGGAGCGAGTTCTACACCTATAATTCGGACGGTGGCCTGATCCGGACCCGCTTTGACGATGACGATGACGGCAATTTCGACCGGAGTGAGACCGACTTTGACGCGGACGGCACTATTAACAAGATCCGCTTTGACGATGACGATGACGGCAATTTCGACCGGAGCGAGTTCTACACCTATAATTCGGATGGCGGCCTGATCCGGACCCGCTTTGACGATGACGATGACAGCAATATCGACCGGAGCGAGTTCGACACTAACGGGGACGGCAATATCAACCAGATCCGTTTCGACGATGACGATGACGGCACAAACGACCGGACCGAGTTCTACACCTATAATTCGGACGGTAACCGGACCCGGACCCGCTTCGATGACGACGCGGACGGCAATCTTGACCGCATCGCCTTCGACACTGACGGCGACGGCACTCCCGACCGGATCGCCTATCTGAATGCGGACGGTCGCTGGGAGCGGGTGGAACTGGATTTGGACGATGACGGCAATATCGACCGGATCGATCACTACAGCTTTGATGATGACGGCCCCCGGAGCCTGACTCGGATCGATTTCGATCTGGACGATGACGGCAATATCAACCGGACGGCTCACCTGAATGCGGACGGTCGCTGGGAGCGGGTGGAACTGGATGCGGACGATGACGGTAATATCGACCGGATCGATCACTACAGCTTTGCTGTGGATGGCACTCGGAGCCTGACCCGGACCGACTTTGACGGCGACGGCGACGGCACAACCGACCGGAGCGAAGCCTACATCTATAACGGGGCCGGCAACCGGATCCGGATCCGCTTCGATGACGACAATGACGGCAATATTGACCGGACAGTCCACCTGAATGCGGACGGTCGCTGGGAGCGGGTGGAACTGGATGCGGACGATGACGGCAATATCGACCGGATCGATCACTACAGCTTTGCTGCGGATGGCACACGGAGCCTGACCCGGACCGAGGCCTACAGCTATGACGAAAGTGGCAGGCTGATCCGGACCGATTTCGACGACGACAATGACGGCACAACCAACCGGGCCGAGCACTATTTTTATGATTCGAACAACAGGCTGGTCCGGACTTGGTTCGACGACACAGGGGACGGCAGGATTGAGCGGGCCGGGTTCGACGACGATGGGGACGGCACAACCGACCGGACCGAGACCTTCATTTATGACTCGGCGGGCACCCGGATCCGGACCGATTTCGACGACGACAATGACGGCACAACCGACCGGGCCGAGCACTATTTTTATGATTCGAACAACAGGCTGATCCGGACTTGGTTCGACGACACAGGGGACGGCAGGATCGAGCGGGCCTGGTTCGACGACGATGGGGACGGCACGACCGACCGGACCGAGACCTTCATTTATGACTCGGCGGGCACCCGGATCCGGACTGACCTGGATGACGACAATGACGGCATCATCGACCGGGCCGGGTTCGACGCCGACGGGGATTTCAATTTCGACCGGACCGAGGCTTACACGTATAATTCGGATGGCAGGGTGGTCCGGACCGAGTTTGACGATGACGTGAACGGCACAACCGACCGGAGCGAGGGCTACACGTATAATTCGAACGACAGGCTGACCCGGATCGACTTCGATGACAAGAATGACGGCACCACCGACCGGGCTGAATTCGATGATAATGCGGACGGCACAACCGACCGGGCCGAGCACTATTTTTATGATTCGAACAACAGGCTGATCCGGACTTGGTTCGACGACACAGGGGACGGCAGGATCGAGCGGGCCTGGTTCGACGACGATGGGGACGGCACGACCGACCGGACCGAGACCTTCATTTATGACTCGGCGGGCACCCGGATCCGGACTGACCTGGATGACGACAATGACGGCATCATCGACCGGGCCGGGTTCGACGCCGACGGGGATTTCAATTTCGACCGGACCGAGGCTTACACGTATAATTCGGATGGCAGGGTGGTCCGGACCGAGTTTGACGATGACGTGAACGGCACAACCGACCGGAGCGAGGGCTACACGTATAATTCGAACGACAGGCTGACCCGGATCGACTTCGATGACAAGAATGACGGCACCACCGACCGGGCTGAATTCGATGATAATGCGGACGGCACAACCGACCGGGCCGAGCACTATTTTTATGATTCGAACAACAGGCTGATCCGGACTTGGTTCGACGACACAGGGGACGGCAGGATCGAGCGGGCCTGGTTCGACGACGATGGGGACGGCACAACCGACCGGACCGAGACCTTCATTTATGACTTGGCGGGCACTCGGATCCGGACTGACCTAGATGACGACAATGACGGCATCATCGACCGGGCCGGGTTTGACGCCGACGGGGATTTCAATTTCGACCGGACCGAGGCCTACACGTATAATTCGGATGGCAGGGTGGTCCGGACCGAGTTTGACGATGACGTGAACGGCACAACCGACCGGAGCGAGAGCTACACGTATAATTCGGATGGCAGGGTGGTCCGGACCGAGTTTGACGATGACGTGAACGGCACAACCGACCGGAGCGAGAGCTACACGTATAATTCGGATGGCAGGGTGGTCCGGACCGAGTTTGACGATGACGTGAACGGCACAACCGACCGGAACGAGTTCTACACGCATAATTTGGCCGGCAGGGTGATCCGGACCGGGTTCGACACCGACGGCGACGGCTTGAGCAACCGGGCCGAGTCCTACACGTATGATGCGCAGGGCAGGGTGATCCGGACCAGTTTCGACGATAACGCGGACGGCATCTTCGACCGGAACGAGAGCTACACGTATAATTCGGGCGGCAATCTGATCCGGACCGACACTGACTTCAGTGCGAATGGAACCATCGACTGGGTCGAGTTCGACGACGATGGGGACGGCACCAACGACCGGAGGGAGACCTTCATTTATGACGCGAACGGCAACCGGATCGAAACCCGGTTCGACGGCGACGCGGACGGCAACAGTGAGCAGATCTGGTTCGACGATGACGGGGACGGCAGGATCGAGCGGGCCGGGTTCGACGACGATGATGACGGCACGACCAACCGGACCGAGACCTTCATTTATGCCGCGAACGGCAACCGGATCCGGACCGATCTGGATGACGACAATGACGGCATCATCGACCGGGCCGGGTTTGACGCCGACGGGGATTTCAATTTCGACCGGACCGAGGCTTACACGTATAATTCGGACGGCAACCGGTCCCGGACCAATTTCGATGACAATAATGACGGCACCATCGACCGGAGCGAGGCCTATACGTATAATTCGGACGGCAATCTGAGCCGGACCAGTTTCGACGACGACGCGGACGACACAATCGACCGGTACGAACTCTACTTATATGATTCGACCGGCGAGTTGATCGGGATCGATTTCGACGATGACAATGACGGCACCCGCGACCGGTACGAACTCTACAGGTATGATGAGAACGGCAGGGTGATCCTGACCGACTTCGACGACGATGGGGACGGCGGGGTCGACCGGAGCGAGAACTACACGTACGACTCGGATGGCAGGCTGATCCAGACCAGGTTCGACGACGACCTTGACGACGTTTTCGACCGGAGCGAGGCCTACACGTATAATTCGGACGGCAGGCTGATCCGGACCGAGTTCGACGATGACGCGGACGGGAACATCGATCGGGTCAACGTCGCGGAGAACCAGATTACGGCCTATGTCGCGGAGAACCAGATTACGGCCTATAGAGTACCGGATGCGGAGGGTGACACTCTGGTCTATAGCCTGTCCGGGACGGATGCGGCCCTGTTCACGATCACCCCGGATACGGGCGAGGTCAGTTTCATAGCGGCGCCCGACTTCGAGGCGCCGGGCGATGCGGACGGGGATAATGTCTATGACCTTATCGTCACGGCATTCGACGGCACAACTGACACGGATCAGCCGGTCGCCATCACGGTGACAGATGAATATGATCTGATCCCTCTCTCCACGCTCGACGGCAGCAACGGCTTTACCCTCGCCGGGATTGACGTGGCTGACCAATCCGGCTTTTCCGTCTCGTCTGCGGGGGATGTCAATGGCGACGGTTATGATGACCTGATCATCGGGGCCTACGGGGTTGATCCGAATTTTAACAGTGCTGCCGGCGAGACCTATGTCGTCTATGGCGGGGCAAGCGCGCCGGACACGGATGGCGTTCTCGATCTGTCGAGGCTGGCGCTGGATGGCAATGGCTTCATCCTGACCGGGATCGACACGGCTGACCGTTCCGGCCGTTCCGTCTCGGCGGCGGGGGATGTTAATGGCGATGGCTATGATGATCTGATCGTCGGAACCTACGGGGGCGACCCGAATGGGGACAGTAATGCCGGCGAGACCTATATCGTCTATGGCGGGGCGAACGCGCCGGGTACAGGGGGCGAGCTGGATCTCTCCATGCTGGACGGCACGAACGGCTTTACCCTGACCGGGATCGACAGGGATGACTTTTCCGGCTTTTCCGTGTCGTCTGCGGGGGATGTCAATGGCGATGGCTATGATGATCTGGTCATCGGGGCCTTTTCCGCCGACCCGAATGGGGACAGTGCGGCTGGCGAGACCTATATCGTCTATGGCGGGGCAAGCGCACCGGGCACGGATGGCGTGCTGGATCTGTCAGCGCTGGACGGCAATAACGGCTTCATCCTCAACGGGATCGACGAAGGTGACCGTTCCGGTATTTCCGTCTCCTCGGCGGGGGATGTCAATGGCGACGGCTATGATGATCTGATCATCGGGGCCTATCGGGCCAGCCCGAATGGAGACAATGAAGCCGGCGAGACCTATATCGTCTATGGCGGGGCGAGTGCGCCGGGCACGGATGGCGTGCTGGATCTGTCTGATCTGGATGGCAGCAACGGCTTCACCCTGACCGGAATCGACGCGGATGACCGTTCCGGCCGTTCCGTCTCCTCGGCGGGGGATGTCAATGGCGACGGCTATGATGATCTGATCATCGGGGCCTATCGGGCCAGCCCGAATGGAGACAATGAAGCCGGCGAGACCTATATCATCTATGGCGGGGCGAGCGCACCGGGCACAGACGGCGTGCTGGATCTGTCAGCGCTGGACGGCACGAACGGCTTCATCCTGACCGGGATCGACGCGGGTGACCGTTTCGGCCGTTCCGTCTCATCGGCGGGGGATGTCAATGGCGATGGCTATGATGATCTGATCATCGGGGCCCATTGGGCCGACCCGAATGGGGATAGGTCCGGCGAGACCTATATCATCTATGGCGGGGCGAGCGCGCCGGGCACAGGGGGCGTGCTGGATCTCGGGGCGCTCGGGACCAACGGCTTCATCCTGACCGGGATCGACGCGAATGACTTTTCCGGCGTGTCCGTCTCGTCTGCGGGGGATGTCAATGGCGACGGCTATGATGATCTGATCATCGGGGCCCCAGAGGCCGCCCCGAATGGGGACAGTGATGCTGGCGCGACCTATCTGGTCTATGGCGGGGCGACGGGGACGGAAAGCCTGACGCCGGTCACAGCACTGGGCACGGCGGCGGCTGATAATTTCACCGGCAATGCCGGCGATGACAGTTTTACCGCGATTGCCGCGAATGATGTGGTGCGCGGCGGGGCCGGCGATGACAGGATCAGCGTCACCACTCTTGACTTTGCGGCAATTGATGGCGGCACGGGCGTGGACACTCTGGTGCTGGAGGGGGCCGGCCTGGCGCTCGATCTGACTGGCCCCGGCAATGCGGGCGTGGACAGTGTCGAAGTCTTTGACCTGTCCGGCACGGGGGCTAACAGCCTGGTGCTGGACGCGCTGGCCGTGTTTGACGTAACGGAGGAGCGCGAGGGCGGGACGGCAAGCCTCGACGTGCTGGGGGATGCGGATGATAGGGTTGATCTGAGCGGCAGCTCATTCGCCCTGACCGGAACGGCGACGGAGGACGGCGTCACCTATAATGTCTATAGGGACGGCAATGCGCAGCTGCGCATAGAGAACGGGGTGAGCGTCACCCTCGCTGCTGCGGGGGCGCAAAGCGCCCGGTCCAAGACTGACACCAAGACTGACACTGGGATCGATCCCGTGGCTGAAACCAGGACTGACCCCGGGCTGGACGACGCACTCATGAATAATGATCTATGGGACGGCTTATGGGCGGACGGGGTCAAGAGCCTGGATCAGCCAGTTCATATAGACGAGGATGCTATCCTCATTCCGCTTTCAGATCCGCTTTCTTTCGGTCCACTCGCATCAGGCCCGCTTCCGGGTCCGTGGGGAGATCTGATATACTGGCCCGGGTTCGGAAACCATCCGGCGATGCAGAATGATCTCGCCATGATCCTGCCGGAGATGGAGATTGTCATCGCCGATATGGAGGGTTTCTAACCGATGGATCGAACCCGGGACAAGGGCCCGGGACAAGGGCCCGGGACAAGGGCATGACAGAGACCGTACCTGCCGGACAGATCGAGGTGACGTTCGGGGTCGATCTGTCACGTGGCAACGAAACGGCTCGGCCTTGCCACCCACCAGGTCGGCAAGCCCCTCTCCAGTGAAGGCGTCCCAACCAATGTTACGCTATGCTTCCCCCCAATCAGGCCCTGGCGCATATCGGCATCAGCCTAGTGCAGCTCTCCGCATTTGGCGAGAGAGACCTGTATTCTGTAAACTTTGCCCATACGCCTGTTTGACTCTTTGTCCAGCCGCTGGGTCAGTAGTTGACCATCAACCCAATGCTCCCTGACCTTGCCACGCTAATGCTGGCCTTTGCTCCCGTCGCAAGAGCCGAGAATGCTCCGCAACCGATTGGCGATGAATTCTGTCTTTCCATTGACAGTGTCAGTGAGACACTTGCTCAACAGCCAAACTATGTAAATTGACAGCCAAACTATGTAAATTGACAGCCAAACTATTTAACATTATCGTCAAATAATGCCCTATTGAGAGAAGCAATGTAAGGCCATGCCAGCCATATTTAAGACCATACCAACCCTGTCACAGGAAACCCGGACCCCGATCGACACTGACGGGGATGGCACCATCGACCGGATCAAGTTCGACACTGACGGGGACGGTACCCCCGACCGGATCGTGCATCTGAATGCAGACGGTCGCTGGGAGCGGGTGGAACTGGATGCGGACGATGACGGCAATATCGATCAGATCGATCACTACACGTTTGATGATGACGGCAACCGGATCCGGACCCGGATCGATTTCGACCTGGACGATGACGGCAATATCGACCGGACGGCCCACCTGAATGCGGACGGTCGCTGGGAGCGGGTGGAACTGGATGTGGATGATGACGGCATCATCGACCGGATTGATCACTACAGCTTTGATGACGACGGCACTCGGAGCCTGACCCGGAGCGAGTTCAACGATGACGCGGACGGCACCATCGACCGGAGCGAGGCCTATACTTACGACGGGGACGGTAACCGGACCCGGACCCGCTTCGACGATGACGCGGACGGCAATTTCGACCGGAGTGAGTTCGACTTTGACGCGGACGGCAATATCAACCAGACGCGCTTCGACGACGATGATGACGGCACAAACGACCGGGCCGAGTTCTACATCTATAATTCGGACGGCGGCCTGATCCGGACTCGCTTCGACGACGACAGCGACGGCAATATCGACCGGATCGAGGCCTACAGCTATAATGGGGACGGCAACCGGATCCGGACTCGCTTTGACGATGACGCGGACGGCACAGCCGACCGGAGCGAGGCCTACATCTATAACGGGGACGGCAACCGGATCCAGACTCGCTTTGACGACGATGATGACGGCACAGCCGACCGGAGCGAGGCCTACATCTATGACCGGGACGGCAACCGGATCCGGACTCGGTTCGATGACGACAATGACGGCACCATTGACCGCATCGCCTTCGACACTGACGGCGACGGCACGCCCGACCGGAGCGAGGCCTACATCTATAACGGGGATGGTAACCGGATCCGGACCCGCTTTGATGATGACGATGACGGCAATATCGACCGGAGCGAGTTCGACACTAACGGGGACGGCAATATCAACCAGATCCGTTTCGACGATGACGATGACGGCACAAACGACCGGACCGAGTTCTACACCTATAATTCGGACGGTAACCGGACCCGGACCCGCTTCGATGACGACGCGGACGGCAATATTGACCGCATCGCCTTCGACACTGACGGCGACGGCACTCCCGACCGGATCGCCTATCTGAATGCGGACGGTCGCTGGGAGCGGGTGGAACTGGATGCGGATGATGACGGCACTATCGACCGGATCGATCACTACAGCTTTGCTGCGGATGGCACTCGGAGCCTGACCCGAACCGACTTTGACACTGACGGCGACGGTACAACCGACCGGAGCGAAGCCTACATCTATGACGGGGATGGTAACCGGATCCGGACTCGGTTCGATGATGATAATGACGGCAATATTGACCGGATCGCCTTCGACGATGACGGCGACGGCACGCCTGACCGGATCAATCACTATGCGATTGATGACGACGGCACTGGTCGCGTGATCCGGAGGGACTCTGACCTGGACGATGACGGCAATATCGACCGGACGGTCCACCTGAATGCGGACGGTCGCTGGGAGCGGGTGGAACTGGATGCGGACGATGACGGCAATATCGACCGGATCGATCACTACAGCTTTGCTGCGGATGGCACTCGGAGCCTGACCCGAACCGACTTTGACGGCGACGGCGACGGCACAACCGACCGGAGCGAAGCCTACATCTATGACGGGGACGGTACCCGGATCCGGACCCGGTTCGATGACGATAATGACGGCAATATTGATCGCATCGCCTTCGACGATGACGGCGACGGCACGCCTGACCGGATCAATCACTACACGATTGATGACGACGGCACCGGTCGCGTGATCCGGAGGGACTCTGACCTGGACGATGACGGCAATATCGACCGGACGGTCCACCTGAATGCGGACGGTCGCTGGGAGCGGGTGGAACGGGATGCGGACGATGACGGCAATATCGACCGGATCGATCACTACAGCTTTGCTGCGGATGGCACACGGAGCCTGACCCGGACCGAGGCTTACACGTATAATTCGGATGGCAGGGTGGTCCGGACCGAGTTCGACGATGACGCGGACGGCACAACCGACCGGGCCGAGCACTATTTTTATGATTCGAACAACAGGCTGATCCGGACTTGGTTCGACGACACAGGGGACGGCAGGATTGAGCGGGCCGGGTTCGACGACGATGGGGACGGCACAACCGACCGGACCGAGACCTTCATTTATGACTCGGCGGGCACCCGGATCCGGACCGATTTCGACGACGACAATGACGGCACAACCGACCGGGCCGAGCACTATTTTTATGATTCGAACAACAGGCTGATCCGGACTTGGTTCGACGACACAGGGGACGGCAGGATCGAGCGGGCCGGGTTCGACGACGATGGGGACGGCACGACCGACCGGACCGAGACCTTCATTTATGACTCGGCGGGCACCCGGATCCGGACTGACCTGGATGACGACAATGACGGCATCATCGACCGGGCCGGGTTCGACGCCGACGGGGATTTCAATTTCGACCGGACCGAGGCTTACACGTATAATTCGGACGGCAGGCTGATCCGGACCGACTTCGACGACGACAATGACGGCACGCGCGACCGGGCCGAGGCCTATTTCTATGATTCGAACGACAGGCTGACCCGGATCGACTTCGATGACAACAATGACGGCACCACCGACCGGGCTGAATTCGATGATAATGCGGACGGCACGCTCGACCGGGCCGAGCACTATTTTTATGATTCGAACAACAGGCTGATCCGGACTTGGTTCGACGACACAGGGGACGGCAGGATCGAGCGGGCCGGGTTCGACGACGATGGGGACGGCACAACCGACCGGACCGAGACCTTCATTTATGACTTGGCGGGCACCCGGATCCGGACTGATCTGGATGACGACAATGACGGCATCATCGACCGGGCCGGGTTCGACGCCGACGGGGATTTCAATTTCGACCGGACCGAGGCCTACACGTATAATTCGGATGGCAGGGTGGTCCGGACCGAGTTTGACGATGACGTGAACGGCACAACCGACCGGACCGAGGCCTACACGTATAATTCGGATGGCAGGGTGGTCCGGACCGAGTTTGACGATGACGTGAACGGCACAACCGACCGGAACGAGTTCTACACGCATAATTTGGCCGGTAGGGTGATCCGGACCGAGTTCGACACCGACGGCGACGGCTTGAGCAACCGGGCCGAGTCCTACACGTATGATGCGCAGGGCAGGGTGATCCGGACCAGTTTCGACGATAACGCGGACGGCATCTTCGACCGGGCCGGGTTTGACGCCGACGGGGATTTCAATTTCGACCGGACCGAGGCTTACACGTATAATTCGGACGGCAACCGGTCCCGGACCAATTTCGATGACAATAATGACGGCACCATCGACCGGAGCGAGGCCTATACGTATAATTCGGACGGCAATCTGAGCCGGACCAGTTTCGACGACGACGCGGACGACACAATCGACCGGTACGAACTCTACTTATATGATTCGACCGGCGAGTTGATCGGGATCGATTTCGACGATGACAATGACGGCACCCGCGACCGGTACGAACTCTACAGGTATGATGAGAACGGCAGGGTGATCCTGACCGACTTCGACGACGATGGGGACGGCGGGGTCGACCGGAGCGAGAACTACACGTACGACTCGGATGGCAGGCTGATCCAGACCGGGTTCGACGACGACCTTGACGACGTTTTCGACCGGAGCGAGGCCTACACGTATAATTCGGACGGCAGGCTGATCCGAATTGACTTCGACGACGACAATGACGGCACCATCGACCGGATCGAGACCTACAGCTATGCGGGTGGCAGGATCGACCGGACCGAGTTTGACGATGACGTGAACGGCACAACCGACCGGAGCGAGAGCTACACGTATAATTCGGATGGCAGGGTGGTCCGGACCGAGTTTGACGATGACGTGAACGGCACAACCGACCGGAGCGAGAGCTACACTTACAATGCGAGTGGCAGGCTGATCCGGACCGGCACCGACTCCGACGCGAATGGAACCATCGACCAGGTCGAGTTCGACGATGACGCGGACGACACAACCGACCGGAGCGAGAGCTACACTTACAATGCGAGTGGCAGGCTGATCCGGACCGGGTTCGACGATGACGCGGACGACACAACCGACCGGAGCGAGAGCTACACTTACAATGCGAGTGGCAGGCTGATCCGGACCGGGTTCGACGATGACGCGGACGGGAACATCGACCGGGTCAACGTCGCGGAGAACCAGATTACGGCCTATAGAGTACCGGATGCGGAGGGTGACACTCTGGTCTATAGCCTGTCCGGGACGGATGCGGCCCTGTTCACGATCACCCCGGATACGGGCGAGGTCAGTTTCATAGCGGCGCCCGACTTCGAGGCGCCGGGCGATGCGGACGGGGATAATGTCTATGACCTTATCGTCACGGCATCCGACGGCACAACTGACACGGATCAGCCGGTCGCCATCACGGTGACAGATGAATATGATCTGATCCCTCTCTCCACGCTCGACGGCAGCAACGGCTTTACCCTCGCCGGGATTGACATGGATGACCAGTCCGGCTTTTCCGTCTCCTCGGCGGGGGATGTCAATGGCGACGGCTATGATGATCTGATCATCGGAGCCAGAGGAGCCGACCCGAATGGGGACAGTCAGGCCGGCGAGACCTATGTCGTCTATGGCGGGGCAAGCGCGCCGGACACGGATGGCGTTCTCGATCTGTCGAGGCTGGCGCTGGACGGCAATGGCTTCATCCTGACCGGGATCGACACGGTTGACCGTTCCGGCCGGTCCGTCTCGTCTGCGGGGGATGTCAATGGCGATGGCTATGGTGATCTGATCATCGGGGCCGGACTCGCCGACCCGAATGGGGACAGTAGGGCCGGCGAGAGCTATGTGGTCTATGGCGGCGCGAGCGCGCCGGGCACGGAGGGCGTGCTGAATCTCGGGGCGCTGGACGGGACCAACGGCTTTACCCTGACCGGGATCGACGCGTTTGACCAGTCCGGTCGGTCTGTCTCCTCGGCGGGGGATGTTAATGGCGACGGCTATGATGATCTGATCATCGGGGCCAGAGGAGCCGACCAGACTGGGAACAGTAATGCCGGCGAGACCTATCTGGTCTATGGCGGGGCGAGCGCACCGGGCACAGATGGCGTGCTGGATCTCTCCATGCTGAATGGGACCAACGGCTTTACCCTCACCGGGATCGACGCGGGTGACATGTCCGGCCGTTCCGTCTCGGCGGCGGGGGATGTCAATGGCGACGGCTATGATGATCTGATCATCGGGGCCTATGAGGCCGACCCGAATGGGAACAACTCGGGCGAGACCTATGTGATCTATGGCGGGGCGAGCGCGCCGGGCACAGGGGGCGTGCTGGATCTGTCCGATCTGGACGGGACCAACGGCTTCATCCTCAACGGGATCGACGCATCTGACTATTCCGGCTTTTCCGTATCGTCGGCGGGGGATGTGAATGGCGACGGCTATGATGATTTGATCATCGGGGCCGATAGTGCCGACCAGAATGGGGACGGTAATGCCGGGGAGACCTATATCGTCTATGGCGGGGCGAGCGCGCCGGGCACAGACGGCGTGCTGGATCTGTCAGCGCTGGACGGCACGAACGGCTTCATCCTGACCGGGATCGACGCGGATGACCGTTCCGGCTGGTCCGTGTCGTCGGCGGGGGATGTCAATGGCGATGGCTATGATGATTTAATCATCGGGGCCCCTTATGCCGACCCGAATGGGGATAGGTCCGGCGAGACCTATCTCGTCTATGGCGGGGCGAGCGCGCCGGGCACAGGGGGCGTGCTGGATCTCGGGGCGCTCGGGACCAACGGCTTCATCCTGACCGGGATCGACGCGAGTGACCGTTCCGGCTCTTCCGTCTCGTCGGCGGGGGATGTCAATGGCGATGGCTATGATGATCTGATTATCGGAGCCAATGGGGCCGACCCGAATAGGAATAGTCAAGCCGGCGAGACCTATGTGATCTATGGCGGGGCGACGGGGACGGAAAGCCTGACGCCGGTCACGGCGCAGGGCACGGCGGCGGCGGATAATTTCACCGGCAATGCCGGCGCGGACAGTTTTACCGCGATTGCCACGGATGATGTGGTGCGCGGCGGGGCCGGCGATGACAATATCAGCGTCACCGCCCTTGACTTTGCGGCGATTGATGGCGGCACGGGCCAGGACGCATTGGTGCTGGCCGGGGCCGGCCTGGCGCTCGATCTGACTGGCCCCGGCCATGCCGGCGTCGACAGTGTCGAAATGTTTGACCTGTCCGGCACGGGGGCCAACAGTCTGGTGCTGGACGCGCTGGCCGTGTTTGACGTTACGGAGGAGCGCGAGGGCGGGACGGCAAGCCTCGACGTGCTGGGGGATGCGGATGATAGGGTTGATCTGAGCGGCAGCTCATTCGCCCTGACCGGGACGGCGGCGGAGGACGGCGTCACCTATAATGTCTATAGGGACGGCAATGCGCAGCTGCGCATAGAGAACGGGGTGAGCGTCACTCTCGCTGCTGCGGGGGCGCAAAGCGCCGAGTCCAAGACTGATACCGGACCCGATCCCGTGGCTGACCCCAGAACTGACACCAGAACTGACCCCGGGACTGACCCCAAGACTGACCCTGGGACCGATTCCGAGTCCGGAACGATCAGGCTGGACGGTGCGCTCATGAACCCCGACCCACTCATGAATAATGATCTATGGAATAATGATCCCTGGGGTAATGATCTATGGGACGGTTTATGGGCGGACGGGGTCAGGAGCCTGGATCAGCCGGTTCATATAGACGAGGATGCTATCCTCATTCCGTTTTCAGACCCGCTTTCTTTCGGTCCATTCGCATCAGGCCCGCTTCCGGGTCCGTGGGGGGATCTGATGTGCTGGCCCGGGCTCGAAAACCATCCGGCGATGCAGAATGATCTCGCCATGATCCTGCCGGAGATGGAGATTGTCACCGCCGATATGGAGGGTTTCTAACCAGCGGACCGGACCCGGGACAAGGTCATGACCGAGATCAAGACAGAGATCAGGATAGAGCCGGGGACCGTGCCTGCCGGACAGACCGAGGTGAGTTCAGGGTCGATCTGTAACGTGGCAACGAAACGGCTCAGCCTTGCCACCTACCAGGTCGGCAAGCCCCTCTCCAGTGAAGGCGTCCCAACCAATGTTACGCTATGCTTCTCCCCCAATCAGGCCCTGGCGCATATCGGCATCAGCCTAGTGCAGCTCTCCGCATTTGGCGAGAGAGACCTGTATTCTGTAAACTTTGCCCACACAGCGCCTGTTTGACTCTTTGTCCAGCCGCTGGGTCAGTAGTTGACCATCAACCCAATGCTCCCTGCCCTGGCCACGCTAATGCTGGCCTTTGCTCCCACCGCAAGAGCCGAGAATGCTCCGCAACCGATTGGCGATGAATTCTGTCTTCCCATTGATGGTGTCAGTGAGACACTTGCTCAACAGCCAAACTATGTAAATTGACAGCCAAACTATTTAACATTATCGTCAAATAATGCCCTATTGAGAGAAGCAGAGAAGCATTGAGAGAAGCAATGTAAGGCCATGCCAGCCATATTTAAGACCATACCAATCCTGTCACAGGAAACCCGGACCCCGATCGACACTGACGGGGATGGCACCATCGACCGGATCGAGTTCGACACTGACGGGGACGGTACCCCCGACCGGATCGTGCATCTGAATGCAGACGGTCGCTGGGAGCGGGTGGAACTGGATGCGGACGATGACGGCAATATCGATCAGATCGATCACTACACGTTTGATGATGACGGCAACCGGATCCGGACCCGGATCGATTTCGACCTGGACGATGACGGCAATATCGACCGGACGGTCCACCTGAATGCGGACGGTCGCTGGGAGCGGGTGGAACTGGATGCGGACGATGACGGCAATATCGACCGGATCGATCACTACACGTTTGATGACGACGGCACTCGGAGCCTGACCCGGACCGACTTTGACGACGACGGAGACGGCAATTTCGACCGGATCGAGGCCTACATCTATAACGGGGACGGCAACCGGATCCGGACTCGGTTCGACGATGACGCGGACGGCAATTTCGACCGGAGTGAGTTCGACTTTGACGCGGACGGCAATATCGACCAGATCCGCTTTGACGATGACGATGACGATGACGGCACAAACGACCGGATCGAGGCCTACACTTACGACGGGGACGGTAACCGGACCCGGACCCGCTTTGACGATGACGCGGACGGCAATTTCGACCGGAGTGAGACCGACTTTGATGCGGACGGCAATATCGACCATATCCGCTTTGACGATGACGATGACGGCACAAACGACCGGAGCGAGTTCTACACCTATAATTCGGACGGTGGCCTGATCCGGACCCGCTTTGACGATGACGATGACGGCAATTTCGACCGGAGTGAGACCGACTTTGACGCGGACGGCACTATTAACAAGATCCGCTTTGACGATGACGATGACGGCAATTTCGACCGGAGCGAGTTCTACACCTATAATTCGGATGGCGGCCTGATTCGGACCCGCTTTGACGATGACGATGACAGCAATATCGACCGGAGCGAGTTCGACACTAACGGGGACGGCAATATCAACCAGATCCGTTTCGACGATGACGATGACGGCACAAACGACCGGACCGAGTTCTACACCTATAATTCGGACGGTAACCGGACCCGGACCCGCTTCGATGACGACGCGGACGGCAATCTTGACCGCATCGCCTTCGACACTGACGGCGACGGCACTCCCAACCGGATCGCCTATCTGAATGCGGACGGTCGCTGGGAGCGGGTGGAACTGGATTTGGACGATGACGGCAATATCGACCGGATCGATCACTACAGCTTTGATGATGACGGCCCCCGGAGCCTGACTCGGATCGATTTCGATCTGGACGATGACGGCAATATCAACCGGACGGCTCACCTGAATGCGGACGGTCGCTGGGAGCGGGTGGAACTGGATGCGGACGATGACGGTAATATCGACCGGATCGATCACTACAGCTTTGCTGTGGATGGCACTCGGAGCCTGACCCGGACCGACTTTGACGGCGACGGCGACGGCACAAACGACCGGAGCGAAGCCTACATCTATAACGGGGCCGGCAACCGGATCCGGATCCGCTTCGATGACGACAATGACGGCAATATTGACCGGACAGTCCACCTGAATGCGGACGGTCGCTGGGAGCGGGTGGAACTGGATGCGGACGATGACGGCAATATAGACCGGATCGATCACTACAGCTTTGCTGCGGATGGCACACGGAGCCTGACCCGGACCGAGGCCTACAGCTATGACGAAAGTGGCAGGCTGATCCGGACCGATTTCGACGACGACAATGACGGCACAACCGACCGGGCCGAGCACTATTTTTATGATTCGAACAACAGGCTGATCCGGACTTGGTTCGACGACACAGGGGACGGCAGGATTGAGCGGGCCGGGTTCGACGACGATGGGGACGGCACAACCGACCGGACCGAGACCTTCATTTATGACTCGGCGGGCACCCGGATCCGGACCGATTTCGACGACGATAATGACGGCACAACCGACCGGGCCGAGCACTATTTTTATGATTCGAACAACAGGCTGATCCGGACTTGGTTCGACGACACAGGGGACGGCAGGATCGAGCGGGCCGGGTTCGACGACGATGGGGACGGCACGACCGACCGGACCGAGACCTTCATTTATGACTCGGCGGGCACCCGGATCCGGACTGACCTGGATGACGACAATGACGGCATCATCGACCGGGCCGGGTTCGACGCCGACGGGGATTTCAATTTCGACCGGACCGAGGCTTACACGTATAATTCGGATGGCAGGGTGGTCCGGACCGAGTTTGACGATGACGTGAACGGCACAACCGACCGGAGCGAGGGCTACACGTATAATTCGAACGACAGGCTGACCCGGATCGACTTCGATGACAAGAATGACGGCACCACCGACCGGGCTGAATTCGATGATAATGCGGACGGCACGCTCGACCGGGCCGAGCACTATTTTTATGATTCGAACAACAAGCTGATCCGGACTTGGTTCGACGACACAGGGGACGGCAGGATCGAGCGGGCCTGGTTCGACGACGATGGGGACGGCACAACCGACCGGACCGAGACCTTCATTTATGACTTGGCGGGCACTCGGATCCGGACTGACCTAGATGACGACAATGACGGCATCATCGACCGGGCCGGGTTTGACGCCGACGGGGATTTCAATTTCGACCGGACCGAGGCCTACACGTATAATTCGGATGGCAGGGTGGTCCGGACCGAGTTTGACGATGACGTGAACGGCACAACCGACCGGAGCGAGAGCTACACGTATAATTCGGATGGCAGGGTGGTCCGGACCGAGTTTGACGATGACGTGAACGGCACAACCGACCGGAGCGAGAGCTACACGTATAATTCGGATGGCAGGGTGGTCCGGACCGAGTTTGACGATGACGTGAACGGCACAACCGACCGGAACGAGTTCTACACGCATAATTTGGCCGGCAGGGTGATCCGGACCGGGTTCGACACCGACGGCGACGGCTTGAGCAACCGGGCCGAGTCCTACACGTATGATGCGCAGGGCAGGGTGATCCGGACCAGTTTCGACGATAACGCGGACGGCATCTTCGACCGGAACGAGAGCTACACGTATAATTCGGGCGGCAATCTGATCCGGACCGACACTGACTTCAGTGCGAATGGAACCATCGACTGGGTCGAGTTCGACGACGATGGGGACGGCACCAACGACCGGAGGGAGACCTTCATTTATGACGCGAACGGCAACCGGATCGAAACCCGGTTCGACGGCGACGCGGACGGCAACAGTGAGCAGAGATGGTTCGACGATGACGGGGACGGCAGGATCGAGCGGGCCGGGTTCGACGACGATGATGACGGCACAACCGACCGGACCGAGACCTTCATTTATGCCGCGAACGGCAACCGGATCCGGACCGATCTGGATGACGACAATGACGGCATCATCGACCGGGTCGGGTTTGACGCCGACGGGGATTTCAATTTCGACCGGACCGAGGCTTACACGTATAATTCGGACGGCAACCGGTCCCGGACCAATTTCGATGACAATAATGACGGCACCATCGACCGGAGCGAGGCCTATACGTATAATTCGGACGGCAATCTGAGCCGGACCAGTTTCGACGACGACGCGGACGACACAATCGACCGGTACGAACTCTACTTATATGATTCGACCGGCGAGTTGATCGGGATCGATTTCGACGATGACAATGACGGCACCCGCGACCGGTACGAACTCTACAGGTATGATGAGAACGGCAGGGTGATCCTGACCGACTTCGACGACGATGGGGACGGCGGGGTCGACCGGAGCGAGAACTACACGTACGACTCGGATGGCAGGCTGATCCAGACCAGGTTCGACGACGACCTTGACGACGTTTTCGACCGGAGCGAGGCCTACACGTATAATTCGGACGGCAGGCTGATCCGGACCGACACCGACTCCGACGCGAATGGAACCATCGACCAGGTCGAGTTCGACGATGACGCGGACGACACAACCGACCGGAGCGAGAGCTACACGTATAATTCGGATGGCAGGCTGATCCGGACCAGTTTCGACGATGACGCGGACGACACAACCGACCGGAGCGAGAGCTATACGTATAATTCGGATGGCAGGCTGATCCGGACCGAGTTCGACGATGACGCGGACGACACAACCGACCGGAGCGAGGCCTACACTTACAATGCGAGTGGCAGGCTGATCCGGACCGAGTTCGACGATGACGCGGACGGGAACATCGACCGGGTCAACGTCGCGGAGAACCAGATTACGGCCTATAGAGTACCGGATGCGGAGGGTGACACTCTGGTCTATAGCCTGTCCGGGACGGATGCGGCCCTGTTCACGATCACCCCGGATACGGGCGAGGTCAGTTTCATAGCGGCGCCCGACTTCGAGGCACCGGGCGATGCGGACGGGGATAATGTCTATGACCTTATCGTCACGGCATCCGACGGCACAACTGACACGGATCAGCCGGTCGCCATCACGGTGACAGATGAATATGATCTGATCCCTCTCTCCACGCTCGACGGCAGCAACGGCTTTACCCTCGCCGGGATTGACGTGGCTGACCAATCCGGTTGGTCCGTCTCGTCTGCGGGGGATGTCAATGGCGATGGTTATGATGACCTGATCATCGGGGCCAGTGGGGTTGACCCGAATTTGAACAGTGCTGCCGGCGAGACCTATGTCGTCTATGGCGGGGCAAGCGCGCCGGACACGGATGGCGTTCTCGATCTGTCGAGGCTGGTGCTGGACGGCAATGGCTTCATCCTGACCGGGATCGACGCGGCTGACCGTTCCGGCCGTTCCGTCTCGGCGGCGGGGGATGTCAATGGCGATGGCTATGATGATCTGATCATCGGGGCCTATCGGGCCGACCCGAATGGGAATAGTCAAGCTGGCGAAACCTATATCGTCTATGGCGGCGCGAGCGCGCCGGGCACGGAGGGCGTGCTGAATCTCGGGGCGCTGGACGGGACGAACGGCTTTACCCTGACCGGGATCGACAGGGATGACTTTTCCGGCTTTTCCGTGTCGTCTGCGGGGGATCTCAATGGCGATGGCTATGATGATCTGGTCATCGGGGCCTTTTCCGCCGCTCCGAATGAGGTCAGTAATGCCGGCGAGAGCTATGTCGTCTATGGCGGCGCGAGTGCGCCGGGCACGGATGGCGTGCTGGATCTGTCAGCGCTGGACGGCAATAACGGCTTCATCCTCAACGGGATCGACGAAGGTGACCGTTCCGGTATTTCCGTCTCGGCGGCGGGGGATGTCAATGGCGACGGCTATGATGATCTGATCATCGGGGCCTATCGGGCCAGCCCGAATGGAGACAATGAAGCCGGCGAGATCTATATCGTCTATGGCGGCGCGAGCGCGCCGGGCACGAACGGCGCGCTGGATCTGTCCGATCTGGATGGCAGCAACGGCTTCACCCTGACCGGAATCGACGCGGATGACCGTTCCGGCCGTTCCGTCTCGGCGGCGGGGGATGTCAATGGCGACGGCTATGATGATCTGATCATCGGGGCCAGGGATGCCGACCCGAATGGGGACAGTCGGGCCGGCGAGACCTATCTCGTCTATGGCGGGGCGAGCGCGCCGGGCACGGACGGCGTGCTGGATCTGTCGGGTCTAGACGGGACCAACGGCTTCATCCTGACCGGGATCGACGAGGCTGACCGTTCCGGCGCTTCCGTCTCATCGGCGGGGGATGTCAATGGCGACAGCTATGATGATCTGATCATCGGGGCCCATTGGGCCGACCCGAATGGGGATAGGTCCGGCGAGACCTATATCATCTATGGCGGGGCGAGCGCGCCGGGCACAGGGGGCGTGCTGGATCTCGGGGCGCTCGGGACCAACGGCTTCATCCTGACCGGGATCGACGCGAATGACTTTTCCGGCGTGTCCGTCTCGTCTGCGGGGGATATCAATGGCGATGGTTATGATGATCTGATCATCGGGGCCGATGGAGCCGACCCGAATGGGCGCGGTTCTGCCGGTGAGACCTATCTGATCTATGGCGGGGCGACGGGGACGGAAAGCCTGACGCCGGTCACGGCATCAGGCACGGCGGCGGCGGATAATTTCACCGGCAATGCCGGCGATGACAGTTTTACCGCGATTGCCATGAATGATGTGGTGCGCGGCGGGGCCGGCGATGACAGGATCAGCGTCACCGCGCTTGACTTTGCAGCGATTGATGGCGGCACGGGCGTGGACACTCTGGTGCTGGAGGGGGCCGGCCTGACGCTCGATCTGACGGGCCCCGGCCATGCCGGCGTCGACAGTGTCGAACTGTTTGACCTGTCCGGCACAGGCGCCAACAGCCTAGTGCTGGACGCGCTGGCCGTGTTTGACGTAACGGAGGAGCGCGAGGGCGGGACGGCAAGCCTCGACGTGCTAGGGGATGCGGATGACAGGGTTGATCTGAGCGGCAGTTCATTCGCCCTGTCCGGGACGGCGGCGGAGGACGGCGTCACCTATAATGTCTATAGGGACGGCAATGCGCAGCTGCGCGTAGAGGACGGGGTGAGCGTCACCCTCGCTGCTACGGGGGCGCAAAGCGCCGAGTCCAAGACTGACCCCAAGATTGACCCCAAGACTGACACCGGGATCGATCCCGTAGCTGAAACCAGGACTGACCCCGGGCTGGACGACTTATGGGCGGACGGGATCAAGAGGCTGGATCAGTCAGTTCATATAGACGAGGATGCTATCCTCACTCCGCTTTCAGACCCGCTTTCTTTCGGTCCACTCTCATCAGGCCCGCTTCCGGGTCCGTGGGGGGATCTGATGTGCTGGCCCGGGCTCGGAAACCATCCGGCGATGCAGAATGATCTCGCCATGATCCTGCCGGAGATGGAGATTGTCACCGCCGATATGGAGGGTTTCTAACCGACAGGTCGAATCCGGGACAAGGTCATGACCAAGACCGAGATTAGGATAGAGTCGGAGACCGTGCCTGCC
Source organism: Litorimonas sp. (assembly GCA_965205225.1). Classification (GTDB taxonomy): domain Bacteria; phylum Pseudomonadota; class Alphaproteobacteria; order Caulobacterales; family Maricaulaceae; genus Litorimonas. The sequence continues at coordinate 895,506 of CBDBFZ010000003.1, read as the reverse complement.
GGACAGACCGATAGCGGCGCGAGGGGCTCAAAGTCCCTCAAAAGCCGCCTAAAGAGGACGTTTATGGTTCAAGGACGGCTCTGCGTCAGGCTCAGGCCACAGCATAAGGGCCATGTCTGATCCGAGGACGTCGTTGCTGACCGGACGCATTTGGGCGGGCGGAACCCGCATCGCCGCCGATATATATCGCATGAGCCCGAGCCCCGACGCTAAAATAAACCATCTCGACGAAATTCGCGGAATTCACCGGTCGGCGATGATGGCGATTAATGCGCCGCTAACGCCCGACGATCAGTGTCGCACCGCAGACGGATTCGACACGCAGCAAATCACCCGCCAGAGCCGTTCCGGCTTCCAGACGCGCAGACCATTGGGTGTCGTCCAGTTCAACCCGGCCTTCCGTGCCTGTGAAATCTGCCACGGCTTTGACTTGACGCCCGATCAGCGCCTGCCCTGGATCATTGAGATCCGACGGCGCCCCGCCCTTGACAAGGCTCTGCAAATGCGTTCGGCCCAGAACCAGCGTGGTGATGGACAACAGGAAGAACAGCAGCATCTGCAACTCCCACCCCATCGGGGCAATAAACAGCAACAGGCCGACAATGAGCGCGGAAACGGCGGGCCAGAGAATATAGGTCGAGCCGATCATGAGCTCGAGACCCAGCAGGACCACACCGAGGATCAGCCAATGCCACGCCGTCAAGCTTTGCAGAAGGTCGATCATGCGTCGCCCTTTCCGTTTTCGATCAGCGTTTTCAGCCCCGCGACCGTTCCGGCCAGCGAAGACAGTTCAACCGGTACGATCAAGGTTTTCTGATTGGGCGAGGTCGCAAGTTTTTCGAACGCCTTCACATAGTCTTGCGCCACGAAATAGTTGATCGCATTGACGTCGCCCCTGGCGATCGCTTCAGACACCATTGATGTTGCTTTGGCTTCGGCCTGAGCCTCGCGTTCGCGCGCTTCAGCGTCCAGGAAGGCGGCTTCGCGGCGGCCTTCGGCTTCACGCACCGAGGCTTCTTTCTCGCCCTCGGCTTTGAGGATCTGGCTCTGTTTCAACCCTTCAGCAGTCAGGATATCCGCCCGCTTTTCACGCTCGGCTTTCATCTGCTTATTCATGGCCTGAGTGATGTCGGCAGGCGGCGACAGATCTTTGATTTCAATCCGGGTCACTTTCGTGCCCCAGGGATCGGTCGCACGATCAATGACGGTCAGCAGGCGCGCATTGATTTCATCCCGGCGGGACAGCACTTCATCAAGGTCCATTGAGCCAACAACGGTCCGAACATTGGTGAGGCAGAGATTCTGAATGGCATGATCGAGATTATTGACCTCATAGGCGGCTTGCCGCGCATCAATCACCTGAATGAACACGACCGCATCCGCCGTGACCATTGCATTATCCTTGCTGATGACATCCTGACTGGGCACATCAATCACCCGCTCGCGCATATTCACCTTATGACCGATACGCTCATAGAAAGGGATCAGGAAGGTCAGACCAGGTTTGAGCGTACGCGTATAGCGGCCAAAGCTTTCAACCGTATATTCCCACCCCTGCCGCACGACTGTGACCGCTCGAGAGACGAAAAAAAGCACTAGCGCGACCGCTAGCAACACCAAAATTTGTCCAAACCCCATTCATCGTCTCCCATGTTATTTTATGGACGGCTATCGCCTACAGATTGTCGAGCACATGCTCCGCTGAGCTGACTTTGAACTCGCCGGGCCCTTCAACGAAGAGATTTTCGACAGTTCCATCATTGACGACCATGGCGTAACGCTGACTGCGCGTTCCCATGCCGAAACCGGACGCATCCAGCTCCAGCCCGACCGCCTTGGCAAAGGCCCCGTTCCCGTCCGCCAGCATGACCACCTCGTCAGCGTCCTGATCCTTGCCCCACGCATCCATGACAAACACATCATTGACCGACGTGCAGGCAATCGTGTGCACACCCTTGGCTTTCAGGGTCGCCGAATGCACCTTGAAGCTCGGCAAATGTTTGGCCGAACAGGTCGGTGTATAGGCCCCCGGCACGGCAAACAGCACAACGCGCTTACCGGAAAATAGATCGGACGCGCTCACCGGAGCCGGTCCGTCATCCCCCATCGTCATGAATGTGGCTTCTGGAACAGCAGCGCCGACTTCAATAGGCATAGAAAGTCTCTCGTCAAAAGTTATCGTTGGTCGATAAGATACCATGCAAATGCTACACTTGGCAATTCTTGAAATTCACCAAATAATTCCCATGTGGGCGGGATGGCGAGCCATAAAAACAAAGCGTCTGATAGCGACTTCTATCAAAGTTACAGCGGTCAATATTTGATTGCAACCTCGGCCATGGGCGATCCACGGTTCCGCCAGACCGTGATCTTTCTCTGCTCCCATGATGCCTCTGGCGCGATGGGAATTGTCGTCAATCGCGGCAAACTCGATCTCGTCATCTCCGATCTGCTGGATCATGTCGGTGTTGACGGGCAGGTCCGCGTCGCCGACGCACCGGTTCTCGAAGGCGGGCCCGTTGATATTGACCGGGGGTTTGTTCTCCACTCGGCAGACTGGTTCCACGAGGACAGCTCTCTAAAAATCTCCGATACGCTCGGCCTGACGTCAACCAAGGACGTCCTCGAAGCGTTGGTGACGGAAAACGCACCGCAGCGCGCCATGCTCGCGGTCGGCTATGCCGGTTGGGGACCCGGCCAGCTGGAAAATGAAATCGCCGATAATGCCTGGTTGCTCGCCGGAGGCGACGACACACTCGTCTTCGGCGAAGATCTGGATGCGAAATGGGCGCAGGCTTTGGCGCGTATCGGCATTAGGCCGGCGCAGCTCTCCGCATTTAGCGGGAGCGCCTGACCCCTGCACATCTGACTCCAGCGTTTCTTGCTCTATGTTATGATAAGGTGTCGAGGATGACGCTATCGCCTTGCCGGAGGGTCGGGGCCGGAGGGTCGGGGCCGGAGGGTCGGGGCCGGAGGGTCGGGGCCGGAGGGTCGGGGCCGGAGGGTCGGGGCCGGAGGGTCGGGGCCAGTTGGGTTTCGATAGAGAGATCAAAGCCCGCCCGATTCATGAGGCCGTCAAAAACCCACGATGCGATTATACCGCCATGCCGCAGTCCCGCGATAAGGGCCCGCGATAAGGGTCCGCGATAAGAATCTGTGTTGGCCAAGACCCTAACGGCGCATCAGATATCAATCGGTCTCCCTAATGAAACACTTGATCCACAGCCAAGGTCATGTGACATGACCGCCAAATAATACTCATTTGGAAATGTAAGGCCATGCCAGCCATGTTCAAGACCATACCAACCCTATCACAGGAAGTCCAGACCGAGATAGACACTGACGGGGACGGCACCCCCGACCGGTTCGAGGTCGATACTGACGGGGACGGCACCCCAGACCGGATTGAGTTCGACCCCGACCAAGACGGCAATATCGACCGGATCGCGCATCTGGATGAGGACGGTCGCTGGGTGCAGGTGGATAGGGATTTGGACGATGACGGCACCATCGACCGGATTACTCACTATGCGTTTGACAGCGGCGGCACCCAGCGCGTGACCCGGAGGGAAGTCGATCTGGACGATGACGGCACGATCGACCGGAGCGAGGCCTACATCTATGACGATGACGATGACGGTAACCGAGTCCGGATCAATTTCGACCTGGACGATGACGGCATGATCGACCGGACGGCCCGTCTGAATGCGGAGGGTCGCTGGGAGCGGGTGGAATGGGATGACGACGATGACGGCACGATCGATCGGACGGTTCACCGGAATACGGACGGCAGCGGCACCATCAACCGGATCGATTTCGACGAAGATGGTGACGGCACAACCGATCGGAGCGAGTTCTACACTCACAATGCGGACAGCAACCGGACCCGGGTCGATTTCGACGATGACGGGGACGGCACAGCCGACCGGATCACTCACTACGCGTTTGATGAAGACGGCAACCGGCGCGTGACCCGGAGGGACGCCGACCTGGACGATGACGGCAATATCGACCGGACGATCCACCTGAATGAGGCCGGTCGCTGGGAGCGTGTGGAATGGGATGACGATGATGACGGCACTATCGACCGGACGGTTCACCGGAATACGGACGGCAGCAACACCCTGAATCGGACCGATTTCGACGGTGATGGTGATGGCACAACCGACCGGAGCGAGTTCTACACGCAAAATGCGGACGGTAACCGGGACCGGACCAATTTCGACGATGACGCGGACGGCACGATCGACCGGTCCGAGACCTACACATATGATGCGAACGACAGGGTGAGCCAGACCAATTTCGACGACGATAATGACGGCACAACCGACCGGAGCGAGGCCTACACGTATAATTCGGACGGCGACCTGATCCGAACCGATTTCGACGACGACAATGACGGCACAACCGACCGGAGCGAGTTCGACGATGACGCGGACGGGAACATCGACCGGGTCAACGTCGCGGAGAACCGGATTACGGCCCATAGAGCACCGGATGCGGAGGGTGACACTCTGGTCTACAGCCTGTCTGGGACGGATGCGGCCCTGTTCACGATTGATGCCAATACAGGCGAGGTCAGTTTTAGGGCGGCGCCCGACTTTGAGGCACCGGGCGATGATGGCGGGGATAATGTCTATGACATTATCGTCACCGCGTCCGATGGTACCAATAGTACGGACCACAATGTCGCCATCACGGTGACGAATGAAAATGACAATATACCGGTCTTCACCTCGCCCGCCACGGCCAATGCGCAGGAGAACCAGACCGTGGCCTATGAGGCGGCGGCGACGGATGCGGATGGCGACACTCTGGTCTACAGCCTGTCCGGGACGGATGCGGCCCTGTTCACGATTGATGCCAATACAGGCGAGGTCAGTTTTATAGAGGCGCCCGACTTTGAGGCGCCGGGCGATGATGGCGGGGATAATGTCTATGACATTATCGTCACCGCGTCGGATGGTGCCAATAGTACGGACCACAATGTCGCCATCACGGTGACGAATGAAAATGACAATATACCGGTCTTCACCTCGCCCGCTACGGCCAATGCGCAGGAGAACCAGACCGCAGCCTATGAGGCGTCGGCGACGGATGCGGATGGCAATGCGCTGGTCTATAGCCTGTCCGGGACGGATGCGGCCCTGTTCACGATTGATGCCAATACAGGCGAGGTCAGTTTTATAGCGGCGCCCGACTTTGAGGCGCCGGGCGATGATGGTGGGGATAATGTCTATGACATTATCGTCACCGCGTCGGATGGTGCCAATAGCACGGACCACAATGTCGCCATCACGGTGACGAATGAAAATGACAATGCCCCGACCTTCACCTCGCCCGCCACGGCCAATGCGCAGGAGAACCAGACCGTGGCCTATATGGCGGCGGCGGCGGATGCGGATGGCGATGCGCTAGTCTACAGCCTGTCCGGGACGGATGCGGCCCTGTTCACGATTAATGCCAATACAGGCGAGGTCAGTTTTATAGCGGCACCCGATTTCGAGATGCCGGGCGACGCGGACGGGGATAATGTCTATGACATCACCGTCACCGCATCCGACGGCACCAATTGTACGGACCAGTCCGTCGCCATCACGGTGACGGATAATGCTCTGGTCGAACTCTCCACGCTGGACGGCAGCAACGGCTTTGCCCTGACCGGGATCGACGCGCGGGACTATTCCGGCACTTCCGTCTCGTCTGCGGGGGATGTCAATGGCGACGGCTATGATGATCTGATCATCGGGGCCGATTGGGCCGACCCGAATGGTTCTCGTTCCGGCGAGACCTATATCGTCTATGGCGGGGCAAGCGCGCCGGGCACAGGAGGTAAGCTGGATCTGTCGGCGCTGGACGGCACGAATGGCTTCATCCTCAACGGGATCGACAGGCTTGACCGCTCCGGTGGTTCCGTCTCGTCTGCGGGGGATGTCAATGGCGACGGCTATGATGATCTGATCATCGGGGCCGATTGGGCCGACCCGAATGGTTCTCGTTCCGGCGAGACCTATATCGTCTATGGCGGGGCGAGCGCGCCGGGCACAGGAGGTAAGCTGGATCTGTCGGCGCTGGACGGCACGAATGGCTTCATCCTCAACGGCATCGACGCGGATGACCGTTTCGGGCGGTCCGTCTCGTCTGCGGGGGATGTCAATGGCGACGGCTATGATGATCTGATCATCGGGGCCTACGGGGGCGACCCGAATGAGGACAGTAACGCCGGCGAGATCTATGTGATCTATGGCGGGCCAAGCGCGCCTGGTACGAACGGTGTGCTGGATCTGTCGGCGCTGAGCGGGACCAACGGCTTTACCCTGACCGGGATCGACGGGAGTGACCAGTCCGGCCGGTCCGTCTCGTCTGCGGGGGATGTCAATGGCGACGGCTATGATGATCTGATCATCGGGGCCAGGGAAGCCGACCCGAATGAGGACAGTAACGCCGGCGAGACCTATGTGGTCTATGGCGGCGCAAGCGCGCCGGGTACGGACGGTGTACTGGATCTGTCGGCGCTGGACGGCACGAATGGCTTCATCCTCAACGGGATCGACGAATATGACCGGTCCGGATGGTCCGTCTCGTCTGCGGGGGATGTCAATGGCGACGGTTATGATGATCTGATCATCGGAGCCTACAGGGCAGACCCGGGCGGGGACAGTGACGCCGGGGAGACCTATGTCATCTATGGCGGGGCAAGCGCGCCGGGCACAGGGGGCAGGTTCAATCTGTCGGCGCTGGACGGCACGAATGGCTTCATCCTCAACGGGATCGACGGGAGTGACTTTTCCGGCGCTTCCGTCTCGTCTGCGGGGGATGTCAATGGCGACGGCTATGATGATTTGATCATCGGGGCGTGGGGGGGCGACCCGAATGGGGACAGTAATGCCGGGGAGACCTATGTGGTCTATGGCGGGGCAAGCGCGCCGGGCACAGGGGGCAGGTTCAATCTGTCGGCGCTGGACGGCACGAATGGCTTCATCCTCAACGGGATCGACGAAGAAGACCGTTCCGGCTTTTCCGTTTCGTCGGCGGGGGATGTCAATGGCGACGGCTATGATGATCTGATCATCGGGGCCTACGGGGGCGACCCGAATGAGGACAGTGGGGCCGGCGAGACCTATGTGATCTATGGCAGGGCGACGGGGACGGAAAGCCTGACGCCGGTCACGGCATCAGGCACGGCGGCGGTGGATAATTTCACCGGCAATGCTGGTGCGGACAGTTTTACCGCGATTGCCACGGATGATGTGGTGCGCGGCGGCGCGGGCGATGACACAATACGCGTTACCTCCCTTGACTTTGCGGCGATTGATGGTGGCACGGGCCAGGACAGCTTGGTGTTGGACGGGGCCGACCTGTCGCTTGACCTGACCGGGGCGGGCCATGCCGGCGTGGACAGTGTCGAACTGTTTGACCTGTCCGGCACAGGTGCCAACAGCCTGGTGCTGGACGCGCGGGCCGTATTTGACGTAACGGAGGAGCGCGCGGGCGGTGTTGCGAGCCTCGACGTGCTAGGGGATGTGGATGACAGGGTTGATCTGGGTGGCAGTTCATTCGCCCTGACCGGGACGGAGGCGGAAGACGGCGTCACCTATAATGTCTATAGGGACGGCAATGCGCAGCTGCGCATAGAGACAGGGGTGCAGGTGGTCTCGATACCGATCTTCACCTCGCCCGCTACGGCCAACGCGCAGGAGAACCAGACCGTGGCCTATATGGCGGCGGCGACGGATGCGGATGGCGACACTCTAGTCTACAGCCTGTCCGGGACGGATGCGGCCTTGTTCACGATTGATGCCGCTACAGGCGAGGTCAGTTTTATAGATGCGCCCGACTTTGAGGCGCCGGGCGATGATGGCGGGGATAATGTCTATGACATTATCGTCACCGCGTCCGATGGCATCAATAGCACGGACCACAATGTCGCCATCACGGTGACGAATGAAAATGACAATGTAGCGACCTTCACCTCGCCCGCCACGGCCAACGCGCAGGAGAATCAGACTGCAGCCTATATGGCGGCGGCGACGGATGCGGATGGCGACACTCTAGTCTATAGCCTGTCCGGGACGGATGCGGCCCTGTTCACGATCGATGCCAATACAGGCGAGGTCAGTTTTATAGAGGCGCCCGACTTTGAGGCGCCGGGCGATGATGGTGGGGATAATATCTATGACATTATCGTCACCGCGTCGGATGGCATCAATAGCACGGACCACAATGTCGCCATCACGGTGACGAATGAAAATGACAATATACCGGTCTTCACCTCGCCCGCCACGGCCAACGCGCAGGAGAACCAGACCGCAGCCTATATGGCGGCGGCGACGGATGCGGATGGCGACACTCTAGTCTACAGCCTGTCCGGGACGGATGCGGCCTTGTTCACGATCGACGCCAATACAGGCGAGGTCAGTTTTATAGAAGCGCCCGACTTTGAGGCGCCGGGCGACGCGAACGGGGATAATGTCTATGACATTATCGTCACCGCGTCGGATGGCACCAATAGCACGGACCACAATGTCGCCATCACGGTGACGAATGACAATGACAATATACCGGTCTTCACCTCGCCCGCTACGGCCAACGCGCAGGAGAACCAGACCGTGGCCTATGAGGCGGCGGCGGCGGATGCGGATGGCGACACTCTGGTCTACAGCCTGTCCGGGACGGATGCGGCCCTGTTCACGATTGATGCCGATACAGGCGAGGTCAGTTTTATAGAGGCGCCCGACTTTGAGGCGCCGGGCGACGCGAACGGGGATAATGTCTATGACATTATCGTCACCGCGTCGGATGGCACAACTGACACAGAGCAGGCGGTCGCCATCACGGTGACGAGTGAAAATGGCAATGTACCGGTCTTCACCTCGCCCGCTACGGCCAACGCGCAGGAGAACCAGACCGTGGCCTATGAGGCGGCGGCGACGGATGCGGATGGCAATGCGCTAGTCTACAGCCTGTCCGGGACGGATGCGGCCCTGTTCACGATCGACGCCGCTACAGGCGAGGTCAGTTTTATGGCGGCGCCCGACTTTGAGGCGCCGGGCGATGATGGCGGGGATAATGTCTATGACATTATCGTCACCGCATCCGATGGCACCAATAGTACGGACCACAATGTCGCCATCACGGTGACGAATGACAATGACAATATACCGGTCTTCACCTCGCCCGCCACGGCCAACGCGCGGGAGAACCAGACCGCAGCCTATATGGCGGTGGCGACGGATGCGGATGGCGACACTCTAGTCTATAGCCTGTCCGGGACGGATGCGGCCCTGTTCACGATCGATGCCACTACAGGCGAGGTCAGTTTTATGGCGGCGCCCGACTTTGAGGCGCCGGGCGATGATGGTGGGGATAATGTCTATGACATTATCGTCACCGCGTCGGATGGCACCAATAGCACGGACCACAATGTCGCCATCACGGTGACGAATGAAAATGACAATGCCCCGACCTTCACCTCGCCCGCCACGGCCAACGCGCAGGAGAACCAGACCGCAGCCTATATGGCGGCGGCGACGGATGCGGATGGCGACACTCTAGTCTACAGCCTGTCCGGGACGGATGCGGCCCTGTTCACGATCAATGCCAATACAGGCGAAGTCAGTTTTATAGAGGCGCCCGACTTTGAGGCGCCGGGCGATGATGGTGGGGATAATATCTATGACATTATCGTCACCGCGTCCGATGGCATCAATAGTACGGACCACAATGTCGCCATCACGGTGACGAATGACAATGACAATGCCCCGACCTTCACCTCGCCCGCCACGGCCAACGCGCGGGAGAACCAGACTGCAGCCTATATGGCGGCGGCGACGGATGCAGATGGTGATGCGCTGGTCTATAGCCTGTCCGGGACGGATTCGGCCCTGTTCACGATCGACGCCGCTACAGGCGAGGTCAGTTTTATAGAGGCGCCCGACTTTGAGGCGCCGGGCGATGATGGCGGGGATAATATCTATGACATTATCGTCACCGCGTCGGATGGCACAACTGACACAGAGCAGGCGGTCGCCATCACGGTAACGGATGTCAATGAGTTGGTTCCCCTCTCCAGCTTGGACCTCTCCAGCCTGGACGGCAGCAACGGCTTTGCCCTGACCGGGATCGACGCGCGGGACTATTCCGGCCGTTCCGTCTCGTCTGCGGGGGATGTCAATGGCGACGGCTATGATGATCTGATCATCGGGGCCGATTGGGCCGACCCGAATGGTTTTCGTTCCGGCGAGACCTATATCGTCTATGGCGGGGCAAGCGCGCCGGGCACAGACGGCGTGCTCGATCTGTCGGCGCTGGACGGCACGAATGGCTTCATCCTCAACGGGATCGACAGGCTTGACCAGTCCGGTATCTCCGTCTCCTCGGCGGGGGATGTCAATGGCGACGGCTATGATGATCTGATCATCGGGGCCGATTGGGCCGACCCGAATGGTTCTCGTTCCGGCGAGACCTATATCGTCTATGGCGGGGCGAGCGCGCCGGGCACAGGAGGTAAGCTGGATCTGTCGGCGCTGGACGGCACGAATGGCTTCATCCTCAACGGCATCGACGCGGATGACCGTTTCGGGCGGTCCGTCTCGTCTGCGGGGGATGTTAATGGCGACGGCTATGATGATCTGATTATCGGGGCCTATGGGGCCGACCCGAATGGGAATAGTTCCGGCGAGACCTATATCGTCTATGGCGGGGCGAGTGCGCCGGGGATAGGGGGCAGATTCAATCTCTCCACTCTGAACGGCAGCAACGGCTTTACCCTTACCGGCATCGATGGGGATGACAATTCCGGTCGTTCCGTCTCGTCGGCGGGGGATGTCAATGGCGACGGCTATGATGATCTGATCATCGGGGCCCGTTATGGTGACCCGAATGAGGACAGTGCGGCCGGCGAGACCTATGTGGTCTATGGCGGCGCAAGCGCGCTGGGCACAGGGGGCGAACTGGATCTGTCCGATTTGGACGGGACCAACGGCTTCATCCTGACCGGGATCGACGGGGCTGACCAATCCGGTAGTTCCGTGTCGTCGGCGGGGGATGTCAATGGTGACGGTTATGATGATCTGATCATCGGGGCCCATATGGCCGACCCGAATGGGGACAGTGACGCCGGGGAGACCTATGTGATCTATGGCGGGGCGAGCGCGCCGGGTACGAACGGTGTGCTGGATCTATCAGCGCTGGACGGCAGGAATGGCTTGATCCTCAACGGGATCGACGGGAGTGACTTTTCCGGCGCTTCCGTCTCGTCTGCGGGGGATGTCAATGGCGACGGCTATGATGATCTGATCATCGGGGCGTGGGGGGGCGACCCGAATGGGGACAGTAATGCCGGGGAGACCTATGTGGTCTATGGCGGGGCAAGCGCGCCGGGCACAGGGGGCAGGTTCAATCTGTCGGCGCTGGACGGCACGAACGGCTTCATCCTCAACGGGATCGACGAAGAAGACCGTTCCGGCTTTTCCGTTTCGTCGGCGGGGGATGTCAATGGCGATGGCTATGATGATCTGATCATCGGGGCCTACGGGGGCGACCCGAATGAGGACAGTGGGGCCGGCGAGACCTATGTGATCTATGGCGGGGCGACGGGGACGGAAAGCCTAACGCCGGTCACGGCATCAGGCACGGCGGCGGTGGATAATTTCACCGGCAATGCTGGTGCGGACAGTTTTACCGCGATTGCCACGGATGATGTGGTGCGCGGCGGGGCCGGCGATGACATGATCAGCGTCACCGCCCTTGACTTTGCGGCGATTGATGGCGGCACGGGCCAGGACACTCTGGTGCTGGACGGGGCCGGCCTGGTGCTCGACCTGACCGGCGCGGGCCATGCCGGCGTTGACAGTTTCGAACTGTTTGACCTATCCGGCACAGGTGCCAACAGCTTGGTGCTGGACGCGCAGGCCGTGTTTGACGTCACGGAGGAGCGCGCCGGCGGTGTTGCGAGCCTCGACGTGTTGGGGGATGCGGATGACAGGGTTGATCTGAGTGGCAGTTCATTCGCTCTGACCGGGACGGCGGCGGAAGACGGCGTCACCTATAATATCTATAGGGACGGCAATGCGCAGCTGCGCATTGAGGATGGGGTGAGCTTCACCCTCGCTGCTGCGGGGGCGCAAAGCGCCGAGTCCAAGACTGACCCCAAGACTGACACTGGGATCGATCCCGTGGCTGATCCCAGAACTGACCCCGAGTCCGGAGCGATCAGGCTGGACGGGGCGCTCATGAACCCCGACCCACTCGTGAATAGTGATCTATGGAATAATGATCTATGGGACGATTTATGGGCGGACGAGGTCAAGAGCCTGGATCAGCCAGTTCATATAGACGAGGATGCTATCCTCATTCCGCTTTCAGACCCGCTTTCTTTCGGTCCACTCGCATCAGGCCTGCTTCCGGGTCCGTGGGGGGATCTGATGTACTGGCCTGGACTCGAAAGCCATCCGGCGATGCAGAATGATCTCGCCATGATTCTGCCGGAGATGGAGATTGTCACCGCAGATATGGATGATTTCTAACCAGCAGAACCGGACCCGGGACAAGGTCATGACCGAGACAGAGCCGGAGATTTGTTTGCAAATTGAGACTTTCTGGACCGGATTGCCGTGTGGTCGCATCACTGGTTGAGCCGCAGGCCTTGTTTCCCGTACGACCGCGGAAACTTGCGAAGCGTTGATGTCAGGCCCGTAAGTTCGATTCTGCCAGCTCTTGTAAATGCCGTGCATGAATTGCGACGTTGAGGTGTCATGATTCCAAGGGTATTACCAAGTTATTGTGTGACGTGTGAGGGGTTTCTGGTCTGGTGTATTTATGTGGTCATTGCGAGGGCGTCGTAAGTCCACACCCGAGATGTGTCAGGACGGGCGTGGCGGCAGCAAATTGAAGAGAGTTTGTAACGCCGCGCCTGGCGAGCAGACCCTCGACATCGGCAGGACCCAGAGCGGCAGGACTCAGGGCGGCAGGACTCAGGGCGGCAGGACTCAGGGCGGCAGGACTCAGAGCGGCAGGATCACCCCGCCCGGTTCATGGGGCCGTCAAAAACCCACGATGCGATTATACCGCCATGCCGCAGTCCCGCGATAAGGGCCCGCGATAAGGGTCCGCGATAAGGGTCCGCGATAAGGATCTGTGTTGGCCAAGGCCCTAACGGCGCATCAGATATCAATCGGTCTCCCTAATGAAACACTTGATTCACAACCAAGGTCATGTGACATGACCGTCAAATAATACCCATTTAGGAATGTAAGGCCATGCCAGCCATGTTCAAGACCATACCAACCCTATTACAGGAAGTCCGGACCGAGATAGATACTGACGGGGACGGCATCCCCGACCGGTTCGAGGTCGATACTGACGGGGACGGCACCATCGACCGGATTGAGTTCGACCCCGACCAAGACGGCAATATCGACCGGATCGCGCATCTGGATGAGGACGGTCGCTGGGTGCAGGTGGATAGGGATTTGGACGATGACGGCACCATCGACCGGATTACTCACTATGGGTTTGACAGCGGCGGCACCCAGCGCGTGACCCGGAGGGAAGTCGATCTGGACGATGACGGCACGATCGACCGGAGCGAGGCCTACATCTATGACGATGACGATGACGGTAACCGAGTCCGGATCAATTTCGACCTGGACGATGACGGCCTGATCGACCGGACGGCCCGTCTGAATGCGGAGGGTCGCTGGGAGCGGGTGGAATGGGATGACGACGATGACGGCACGATCGATCGGACGGTTCACCGGAATACGGACGGCAGCGGCACCATCAACCGGATCGATTTCGACGAAGATGGTGACGGCACAACCGATCGGAGCGAGTTCTACACTCACAATGCGGACAGCAACCGGACCCGGGTCGATTTTGACGACGACGCGGACGGCACTATCGACCGGATCACTCACTACGCGTTTGATGAAGACGGCAACCGGCGCGTGACCCGGAGAGACGTCGACCTAGACGATGACGGCAATATCGACCGGACGATCCACCTGAATGCGGAGGGTCGCTGGGAGCGTGTGGAATGGGATGACGATGATGACGGCACTATCGACCGGACGGTTCACCGGAATACGGACGGCAGCAACACCCTGAATCGGACCGATTTCGACGGTGATGGTGATGGCACAACCGACCGGAGCGAGTTCTACACGCAAAATGCGGACGGTAACCGGGACCGGACCAATTTCGACGATGACGCGGACGGCACGATCGACCGGTCCGAGACCTACACATATGATGCGAACGACAGGGTGAGCCAGACCAATTTCGACGACGACGCAGACGGCACAACCGACCGGAGCGAGTTCGACGATGACGGGGACGGCACAGCCGACCGGAGCGAGACCTACACATATGATGCGATCGGCATCCTGAGCGGGGTCGGGTTCGACGATGACAATGACGGCACGCTCGACCGGAGTGAGGCCTACACATATGATGCGATCGGCATCCTGAGCGGGGTCGGGTTCGACGATGACAATGACGGCACGCTCGACCGGAGTGAGGCCTACACATATAGTCCGTTTAATGGCAGGCTGAGCCGGGTCGAGTTCGATGATGACGGGGACAGCACAACCGACCGAAGCGAAAGCTACGTGTATAATTCGCGTGGCAGGTTGAGCCAGGCCAATTTCGACGACGATGGTGACGGAACAACCGACCGGAGTGAGGCCTACGAGTATAATTTGAGCGGCAGGCTGAGCCAGACCGAGTTCGACGACGATAATGACGGCACAACCGACCGGTCCGAAGCCTACACGTATAATTCGGACGGCAACCTGATCCGGACCGATTTCGACGACGACAATGACGGCACAACCGACCGGAGCGAGTTCGACGATGACGGGGACGGGAACATCGACCGGGTCAACGTCGCGGAGAACCGGATTACGGCCTATAGAGCACCGGATGCGGAGGGTGACACTCTGGTCTATAGCCTGTCTGGGACGGATGCGGCCTTGTTCACGATTGATGCCGCTACAGGCGAGGTCAGTTTTAGGGCGGCGCCCGACTTTGAAGCGCCGGGCGATGATGATCGGGATAATGTTTATGACATTATCGTCACCGCGTCGGATGGCGCAACTGACACAGAGCAGGCGGTCGCCATCACGGTGACGAATGACAATGACAATGCTCCGACCTTCACCTCGCCCGCTACGGCCAACGCGCAGGAGAACCAGACCGCAGCCTATATGGCGGCGGCGACGGATGCGGATGGCGACACTCTAGTCTATAGCCTGTCCGGGACGGATGCGGCCCTGTTCACGATCGATGCCACTACAGGCGAGGTCAGTTTTATAGAGGCGCCCGACTTTGAAGCGCCGGGCGATGATGGTGGGGATAATGTCTATGACATTATCGTCACCGCATCCGATGGCACAACTGACACAGAGCAGGCGGTCGCCATCACGGTGACGAATGACAATGACAATGTACCGGTCTTCACCTCGCCCGCCGCAGTCAGCGTAGCGGAGAACCAGAGCGCAGCCTATATGGCGGCGGCGACGGATGCGGATGGCGACACTCTAGTCTACAGCCTGTCCGGGGCGGATGCGGCCCTGTTCACGATCGATGCCAATACAGGCGAGGTCAGTTTTATAGAGGCGCCCGACTTTGAGGCGCCGGGCGATGATGGCGGGGATAATGTCTATGACATTATCGTCACCGCGTCCGATGGCACAACTGACACAGAGCAGGCGGTCGCCATCACGGTGACGAGTGACAATGGCAATGCCCCGACCTTCACCTCGCCCGCCACGGCCAATGCGCAGGAGAACCAGACTGCAGCCTATATGGCGGCGGCGACGGATGCGGATGGCGACACTCTGGTCTATAGCCTGTCCGGGACGGATGCGGCCCTGTTCACGATCGACGCCAATACAGGCGAGGTCAGTTTTATAGAGGCGCCCGACTTTGAGGCGCCGGGCGACGCGAACGGAGATAATGTCTATGACATTATCGTCACCGCGTCCGATGGCGCAACTGACACAGAGCAGGCGGTCGCCATCACGGTGACGAATGACAATGACAATGTACCGGTCTTCACCTCGCCCGCCACGGCCAACGCGCAGGAGAACCAGACTGCAGCCTATATGGCGACGGCGACGGATGCGGATGGCGACACTCTAGTCTATAGCCTGTCCGGGACGGATGCGGCCCTGTTCACGATTGACGCCGCTACAGGCGAGGTCAGTTTTATAGAGGCACCCGACTTTGAGGCGCCGGGCGATGATGGCGGGGATAATGTCTATGACATTATCGTCACCGCGTCCGATGGCACAACTGACACAGAGCAGGCGGTCGCCATCACGGTGACGAGTGACAATGGCAATATACCGACCTTCACCTCGCCCGCCGCAGTCAGCGTAGCGGAGAACCAGAGCGCAGCCTATATGGCGGCGGCGACGGATGCGGATGGCGACACTCTGGTCTATAGCCTGTCCGGGACGGATGCGGCCCTGTTCACGATTGATGCCGATACAGGCGAAGTCAGTTTTATAGAGGCGCCCGACTTTGAGGCGCCGGGCGATGATGGTGGGGATAATATCTATGACATTATCGTCACCGCGTCGGATGGCATCAATAGTACGGACCACAATGTCGCCATCACGGTGACGAATGACAATGACAATGCCCCGACCTTCACCTCGCCCGCCGCAGTCAGCGTAGCGGAGAACCAGACTGCAGCCTATATGGCGACGGCGACGGATGCGGATGGCGACACTCTGGTCTATAGCCTGTCCGGGACGGATGCGGCCCTGTTCACGATTGATGCCGATACAGGCGAGGTCAGTTTTATAGCGGCGCCCGACTTTGAGGCGCCGGGCGATGATGGTGGGGATAATATCTATGACATTATCGTCACCGCGTCCGATGGCGCAACTGACACAGAGCAGGCGGTCGCCATCACGGTGACGAATGACAATGACAATGTACCGGTCTTCACCTCGCCCGCCGCTGCCAACGCGCAGGAGAACCAGACTGCAGCCTATATGGCGGCGGCGACGGATGCGGATGGTGACACTCTGGTCTACAGCCTGTCCGGGACGGATGCGGCCCTGTTCACGATTGATGCCGATACAGGCGAGGTCAGTTTTATAGAGGCGCCCGACTTTGAAGCGCCGGGCGATGATGATCGGGATGATAATGTCTATGACATCACCGTCACCGCGTCGGATGGCATCAATAGCACGGACTACAATGTCGCCATCACGGTGACGAATGACAATGATAATGTACCGGTCTTCACCTCGCCCGCCACGGCCAACGCGCAGGAGAACCAGACCGCAGTCTATATGGCGGCGGCGACGGATGCGGATGGCGACACTCTAGCCTATAGCCTGTCCGGGACGGATGCGGCCTTGTTCACGATTGATGCCAATACAGGCGAGGTCAGTTTTATAGAAGCGCCCGACTTTGAGGCGCCGGGCGATGATGGCGGGGATAATGTCTATGACATTATCGTCACTGCGTCCGACGGCACAACTGACACGGAGCAGGCGGTCGCCATCACGGTGACGAATGAAAATGACAATGTACCGGCCTTCACCTCGCCCGCCACGGCCAACGCGCAGGAGAACCAGACTGCAGCCTATATGGCGGCGGCGACGGATGCGGATGGCGACACTCTAGTCTATAGCCTGTCCGGGACGGATGCGGCCCTGTTCACGATCGATGCCGATACAGGCGAGGTCAGTTTTATAGAGGCGCCCGACTTTGAAGCGCCGGGCGATGATGGTGGGGATAATATCTATGACATTATCGTCACCGCGTCGGATGGCATCAATAGCACGGACTACAATGTCGCCATCACGGTGACGAATGACAATGACAATATACCGGTCTTCACCTCGCCCGCCACGGCCAACGCGCAGGAGAACCAGACCGCAGCCTATATGGCGGCGGCGACGGATGCGGATGGCGACACTCTAGTCTACAGCCTGTCCGGGACGGATGCGGCCCTGTTCACGATTGATGCCAATACAGGCGAGGTCAGTTTTATAGAGGCGCCCGACTTTGAGGCTCCGGGCGATGATGGCGGGGATAATGTCTATGACATTATCGTCACCGCGTCCGATGGCACAACTGACACAGAGCAGGCGGTCGCCATCACGGTGACGAGTGAAAATGGCAATGCCCCGACCTTCACCTCGCCCGCCGCTGCCAACGCGCAGGAGAACCAGACCGCAGCCTATATGGCGGCGGCGACGGATGCGGATGGCGACACTCTAGTCTACAGCCTGTCCGGGACGGATGCGGCCTTGTTCACGATTGATGCCAATACAGGCGAGGTCAGTTTTAGGGCGGCGCCCGACTTTGAGGCGCCGGGCGATGATGGTGGGGATAATATCTATGACATTATCGTCACCGCGTCGGATGGTACCAATAGCACGGACCACAATGTCGCCATCACGGTGACGAATGAAAATGACAATGCCCCGACCTTCACCTCGCCCGCTACGGCCAACGCGCAGGAGAACCAGACCGTGGCCTATATGGCGGCGGCGACGGATGCGGATGGCGACACTCTAGTCTACAGCCTGTCCGGGACGGATGCGGCCCTGTTCACGATTGATGCCAATACAGGCGAGGTCAGTTTTATAGCGGCGCCCGACTTTGAGGCACCGGGCGATGATGGCGGGGATAATATCTATGACATTATCGTCACCGCGTCCGATGGCACAACTGACACAGAGCAGGCGGTCGCCATCACGGTAACGGATGTCAGCGAGGTCGACAACACATATGATGAGAATGGCACCCTGATCCAGAGCGACTTCGACGATGACGGGGACGGCACGGCCGACCGGAGCGAGAGCTACACATATGATGAGAGTGGCAACTTGGTCCGGACCGACTTCGACGACGATGCGGACGGCACAACCGACCGGAGCGACTTCGACGATGACGGGGACGGCACAGCCGACCGGAGCGAGACCTACACATATGATGCGATCGGCATCCTGAGTGGGGTCGGGTTCGATGATGACAATGACGGCACGGCCGACCGGAGCGAGAGCTACACATATGATGAGAGTGGCAACTTGGTCCGGACCGACTTCGACGACGATGCGGACGGCACAACCGATCGGAGCGAGTTCGACGAGGACGGGGACGGCACAGCCGACCGGAGCGAGACCTACACATATGATGAGAGTGGCACCCTGGTCCGGACCGACTTCGATGACGATGCGGACGGCACAGCCGACCGGATCGAGACCTACACATATGATACTGACGGCAGGCTGAGCCGGAGTGACTTCGACGACGACGCAGACGGCACAGCCGACCGGAGCGAGACCTACACATATGATGCGATCGGCAGTGTGAACCAGACCAGATTTGACGACGATTTTGACGGTACAACCGACCGGATCGAGACCTACATCTATAGTTCGTCGGGTAACAGGAACAGGCCGCTCCGGACCAATTTCGACGATGACGCGGACGGCACAAACGACCGGATCGAGCGATATTCCTATGATGCGAACGGCAACCCGCGGCGGATCAATTTCGACGATGACGGGGACGGAATTTTCGACCGGACCGAGACCTACACCTATGATGCGAGTGGCAACCTGACACGGACCGACTTCGACGACGACAATGACGGCACGGACGACCGGAGCGAGGCCTACACCTATGATGCGAGTGGCAACGTGGTCCGGACCAGTTTCGACGACGACTTTGACGGCACGCCCGACCGGATCGAGACCTACACCTATGATGATGACGGCAACCTGACACGGACCGCGCTCGACGAGAACGGAGACGGCACAACCGATCGGTCCGAGAGCTACACGTATGATGAGAGTGGAACTCTGGTTCGGACCGAGTTCGACGATGACGTGGACGGCACAACCGACCGGAGCGAGAGCTACAGCTATGCTGACGGCACCCTGGTTCAGACCGAGTTCGACGATGACGGGAACGGCACAACCGACCGGAGCGAGTTCGACGATGACGGTGACGGCACAGCCGACCGGATCGAGACCTACACATATGATGCTGATGGCAACCGGAACCGGATCAACTTCGATGATGACGCGGACGGCACAATCGACCGGATCGAGACCTACACATATGATACGAACGGCAGGCGAAGCCGAACCGACTTCGATGACGGTAATGACGGCACAATCGACCGGACCGAATATGACGACGACTTTGACGGCACGCCCGACCGGAGCGAGACCTACACATATGATGCGATCGGCAGGGTGAATCAGACCAGATTTGACGACGACTTTGACGGTACACCCGACCGGATCGAGACCTACATCTATAGTTCGTCGGGTAACAGTAACATGCTGCTCCGGACCAATTTCGACGATGACGCGGACGGTACAACCGACCGGATAGAGACCTACACCTATGATACTGACGGCAGGTTGATCCGGACCGAGTTCGACGATGACGTGGACACTAACACCGACCGGAGCGAGGCCTATTTTTATACGAATGGCAGGCGGACCAGGACCGAGTTCGACGATGACGCGGACGGGAATATCGACCGGGTCAACGTCGCGGAAAACCAAATTACGGCCTATGGAGCACCGGATGCGGAGGGTGACCCGCTGGTCTATAGCCTGTCCGGGACAGATGCGGCCCGGTTCACGATCATCCCGGATACGGGCGAGGTCAGTTTCATAGCGGCGCCCGATTTCGAGGCTCCGGGCGACGCGGACAGGGATAATGTCTATAACATCACCGTCACCGCGTTTGACGGCACCAATCGCACGAACCACAATGTCGCCATCACAGTGACAGATGAATATGATCTGATCCCTCTCTCCTCGCTGGACGGCAGCAACGGTTTCATCCTCAACGGGATCGACGCGAATGACCAGTCCGGCTTTTCCGTATCGTCTGCGGGGGATGTCAATGGCGACGGTTATGATGATCTGATCATCGGGGCCAATGGGGGCGACCCGAATGGGGACAGTAATGCCGGCGAGACCTATGTCGTCTATGGCGGGGCGAATGCGCCGGGCACAGGGGGCAGGTTCAATTTCTCCAGTCTGAACGGCAGCAACGGCTTTACCCTCAACGGGATCGATGCGGGTGACGGTTCCGGTCGATCCATCTCGTCGGCGGGGGATGTGAATGGTGACGGGTATGACGATCTGATCATCGGGGCCAATGGGGGCGACCCGAATGGGGACAGTGACGCCGGCGAGACCTATGTCGTCTATGGCGGGGCGAACGCGCCGGGCACAGGGGGCGTGCTGGATCTCGGGGCGCTGGACGGCAGCAACGGCTTTACCCTCACCGGGATCGACGCGGGTGACTTTTCCGGTATTTCCGTCTCCTCGGCGGGGGATGTCAATGGCGATGGCTATGATGATCTGATCATCGGGGCCAGGGGGGCCGATCCGGATGGGGACAGTCAGGCCGGCGAGGCCTATGTCGTCTATGGCGGGGCGAACGCGCCGGGCACAGGGGGCGTGCTGGATCTCGGGGCGCTGGACGGCAGCAACGGCTTTACCCTCACCGGGATCGACGCCTATGACCGTTCCGGTCGATCTGTCTCGTCGGCGGGGGATGTCAATGGCGATGGCTATGATGATCTGATCATGGGAGCCTATAGGGCCGATAGTCAGACCGGCGAGACCTATGTCATCTATGGCGGGGCGAGTGCGCCGGGCACGGAGGGCAGGTTCAATCTCTCCACGCTAAACGGCAGCAACGGCTTCATCCTCACCGGGATCGACAGGTTTGACAATTCCGGCACGTCCGTCTCCTCGGCGGGGGATGTCAATGGCGATGGTTATGATGATCTGATCATCGGGGCCAGATACGCCGACCCGAATGGGGACAATAGGGCCGGCGAGACCTATGTCGTCTATGGCGGGGCGAACGCGCCGGGCACAGGGGGCGTGCTGGATCTCGGGGCGCTGGACGGGACCAACGGCTTTACCCTCACCGGGATCGACAGGAATGACTATTCCGGTTGGTCCGTGTCGGCGGCGGGGGATGTCAATGGCGACGGTTATGATGATCTGATCATCGGGGCCAGATACGCCGACCCGAATGGGGACAGTGCGGCCGGCGAGACCTATGTCATCTATGGCGGGGCAAGCGCGCCGGGCACGGACGGCGTGCTGGATCTCGAGGCGCTGAACGGCAGCAACGGCTTTACCCTTACCGGGATTGACCCGTTTGACGATTCAGGTATCTCCGTGTCGTCGGCGGGGGATGTCAATGGCGACGGTTATGATGATCTGATTATCGGGGCCTTTAGGGCCGACCCGAATGGGGACAGTGAAGCTGGCGAGACCTATATCGTCTATGGCGGGGCGACGGGGACGGAAAGCCTTGTGCCGGTCACGGCGTCAGGCACGGCGGCGGCGGATAATTTCACTGGCAATGCCGGCGATGACAGTTTTACCGAGATTGCCACGAATGATGTGGTGCGCGGCGGGGCGGGCGATGACATGATCAGCGTCACCGCCCTTGACTTTGCGGCGATTGATGGCGGTACCGGCGCGGACACATTGGTGCTGGACGGGGCCGGCCTGTCGCTCGACCTGACCGGCGCAGGCCATGCCGGCGTGGACAGTGTCGAACTGTTTGATCTGTCCGGTACGGGCGGCGACACTCTGGTGCTGGACGCGCGGGCCGTGTTCGACCTGACGGAAGAGCGCGAGGGCGGGGTGGCGAGCCTCGACGTGCGGGGAGATGCCGATGACAGGGTTGATCTGAGCGGCAGTTCCTTCGCCCTGACCGGGACGGCGGCGGAGGACGGCGTCACCTATAATATCTACAGGGACGGCAATGCGCAGCTGCGCGTTGAGGCGGGGGTGCAGGTGGTCACGATACCGGTCTTCACCTCGCCCGCCGCAGTCAGCGTGCGGGAGAACCAGACCGTGG
Source organism: Litorimonas sp. (assembly GCA_965205225.1). GTDB lineage: Bacteria > Pseudomonadota > Alphaproteobacteria > Caulobacterales > Maricaulaceae > Litorimonas. The sequence continues at coordinate 872,616 of CBDBFZ010000003.1, read as the reverse complement.
CCTATGAGGCGGCGGCGACGGACGCGGAGGGTGATCCGCTGCGCTACAGCCTGGCCGGGACGGATGCGGCCCTGTTCACGATCGATGCCAATACAGGCGAGGTCAGTTTTATAGAGGCGCCCGACTTTGAAGCGCCGGGCGATGATGGCGGGGATAATGTCTATGACATTATCGTCACCGCGTCGGATGGCACCAATAGTACGGACCACAATGTCGCCATCACGGTGACGAATGACAATGACAATATACCGGTCTTCACCTCGCCCGCCACGGCCAACGCGCAGGAGAACCAGACCGCAGCCTATATGGCGGCGGCGACGGATGCGGATGGCGACACTCTGGTCTACAGCCTGTCCGGGACGGATGCGGCCCTGTTCACGATTGATGCCGATACAGGCGAGGTCAGTTTTATAGAGGCGCCCGACTTTGAGGCGCCGGGCGATGATGGTGGGGATAATATCTATGACATTATCGTCACCGCGTCGGATGGCATCAATAGCACGGACCACAATGTCGCCATCACGGTGACGAATGACAATGACAATATACCGGTCTTCACCTCGCCCGCTACGGCCAACGCGCAGGAGAACCAGACCGCAGCCTATATGGCGGCGGCGACGGATGCGGATGGCGACACTCTGGTCTACAGCCTGTCCGGGACGGATGCGGCCTTGTTCACGATCGACGCCAATACAGGCGAGGTCAGTTTTATGGCGGCGCCCGACTTTGAGGCGCCGGGCGACGCGAACGGGGATAATGTCTATGACATCACCGTCACCGCGTCGGATGGCACCAATAGCACGGACCACAATGTCGCCATCACGGTGACGAATGACAATGACAATATACCGGTCTTCACCTCGCCCGCCATGGCCAACGCGCGGGAGAACCAGACCGTGGCCTATATGGCGGCGGCGACGGATGCGGATGGCGACACTCTGGTCTACAGCCTGTCCGGGACAGATGCGGCCTTGTTCACGATCGACGCCAATACAGGCGAGGTCAGTTTTATAGAGGCGCCCGACTTTGAGGCGCCGGGCGATGATGGTGGGGATAATGTCTATGACATCACCGTCACCGCGTCGGATGGCGACAATATTAGGAACCACAATGTCGCCATCACGGTGACAGATAACAATATATTCTTCACCTCGCCCGCCGCAGTCAGCGCACAGGAGAACCAGGTTGCGGCCTATGAGGCGGCGGCGACGCATGATGACGGCGATCCGCTGGTCTACAGCCTGTCCGGAACGGATGCGGTCCTGTTCACGATTAATGCCACTACAGGCGAGGTCAGTTTTATAGCGGCACCCGATTTCGAGATGCCGGGCGACGCGGACGAGGATAATGTCTATGACATCACCGTCACCGCGTTTGACGGCACCAACCGCACGGACTACAATGTCTCCATCACGGTGACGGATGAAGAAAATGATCTGATCCCTCTCTCCTCGCTGGACGGCAGCAACGGCTTTATCCTCGCCGGGATCGACGCGGGTGACCAGTCCGGTTTTTCCGTGTCGTCGGCGGGGGATGTCAATGGCGACGGTTATGATGATCTGATCATCGGGGCCTACGGGGCCGGCAATGATGCTGGCGCAACCTATGTCGTCTATGGCGGGGCGAGCGCGCCGGGCACGGATGGCGTGCTGGATCTGTCGGCGCTGGACGGCAGTAACGGCTTTACCCTGACCGGGATCGACGCGGGTGACCAGTCCGGTCAGTCCGTGTCGTCGGCGGGGGATGTCAATGGCGATGGTTATGATGATCTGATCATCGGGGCAACGGGGGTTGGCAGTGTGTCGAATTATGATTATGATTCGACCCTTGGGCCCGGCGAGGCCTATGTGGTCTATGGCGGGGCGACGGGCGCAGATCTCGTTCTGGATCGATCCACGCTGGACGGCACGCGCGGCTTTACCCTGACCGGGATCGACAGGGATGAACGTACCGGCTCTTCCGTGTCGGCTGCGGGGGATGTGAATGGCGACGGTTATGATGATCTGATTATCGGCGCCCATTGGGCCGACCCGAATGGGGACTTTAGGGCCGGCGAGACCTATGTGGTCTATGGCGGGGCGAGCGCGCCGGGCACAGGAGGCGTGCTGGATCTCGGGGCGCTGGACGGGACGAACGGCTTTACCCTGACCGGAGTCGACTTTGGTGATCAATCCGGCAGGTCCGTCTCCTCGGCGGGGGATGTCAATGGCGACGGTTATGATGATCTGATCATCGGGGCCACTGAGGCCGACCCGAATGGGGTCCGTACTGCCGGCGAGACCTATATCGTCTATGGCGGGGCGAACGTGCCGGGCACAGGGGGCGTGCTGGATCTGTCCATGCTGGACGGGACCAACGGCTTTACCCTGACCGGGAGCGACAGGGATGACCGTGTCGGCCTTTCCGTCTCGTCGGCGGGGGATGTCAATGGCGACGGCTATGATGATCTGATCATCGGGGCCTACGGGGGCGACCCGAATGGGGACAGTAATGCCGGCGAGACCTATATCGTCTATGGCGGGGCGAACGCGCCGGGTACAGGTGGCGAGCTGGATCTCTCCATGCTGGACGGCACGAACGGCTTTACCCTGACCGGGATTGATGCGTTTGACTTTGCCGGCTTTTCCGTATCATCTGCGGGGGATATCAATGGCGACGGTTATGATGATCTAGTCATCGGGGCCTGGGGGGCCGATCCGAATGGCGACAGTCAAGCCGGCGAGACCTATGTCGTCTATGGCGGGGCGAGCACGCCGGGCACGGATGGCGTGCTGGATCTCGGGGCGCTGGACGGCAGTAACGGCTTCATCCTCACCGGGATCGACGCGTTTGACTTGTCCGGTTGGTCCGTATCATCGGCGGGGGATGTCAATGGCGACGGTTATGATGATCTGATTATCGGGGCCTATGGGACCGACCCGAATGGGAATAGTTCCGGCGGCGAGACCTATGTCGTCTATGGCGGGGCGATGGGGACGGAAAGCCTGACGCCGGTCACAGCGCAGGGCATGGCGGCGGCGGATAATTTCACCGGCAATGCCGGCGATGACAGTTTCACAGCGATTGCCACGAATGATGTGGTGCGCGGCGGGGCCGGCGATGACACTATCAGCGTCACCGCCCTTGACTTTGCGGCGATTGATGGCGGTACGGGCCGGGACACATTGGTGCTGGACGGGGCCGGCCTGTCGCTCGACCTGACGGGCCCCGGCAATGCCGGCGTGGACAGTGTCGAACTGTTTGACCTATCCGGCACAGGCGCCAACAGCCTAGTGCTGGACGCGCTGGCCGTGTTTGACGTAACGGAGGAGCGCGAGGGCGGCGGTATGGCGAGCCTCGACGTGCTGGGGGATGCGGATGACAGGGTTGATCTGGGTGGCGGTAACTTTATCCTGACCGGGACGGCGACGGTGGACGGCGTCACCTATAATATCTATAGGGACGGAAATACGCAGCTGCGCATTGAGAACGGGGTACAGGTTCAAATAATCCCGGTCACGACAACACTACCGGTCTTCACCTCGCCCGCCACGGCCAATGCGCAGGAGAACCAGACTGCAGCCTATATGGCGGCGGCGACGGATGCGGATGGCGACACTCTAGTCTACAGCCTGTCCGGGACGGATGCGGCCTTGTTCACGATCGACGCCAATACAGGCGAGGTCAGTTTTATAGAGGCGCCCGACTTTGAGGCACCGGGCGATGATGGTGGGGATAATATCTATGACATTATCGTCACCGCGTCGGATGGCATCAATAGCACGGACCACAATGTCGCCATCACGGTGACGAATGACAATGACAATATACCGGTCTTCACCTCGCCCGCCACGGCCAACGCGCAGGAGAACCAGACCGTGGCCTATGAAGCGGCGGCGACGGATGCGGATGGCGACACTCTAGTCTACAGCCTGTCCGGGACGGATGCGGCCTTGTTCACGATCGACGCCGCTACAGGCGAGGTCAGTTTTATAGCGGCGCCCGACTTTGAGGCACCGGGCGATGATGGTGGGGATAATATCTATGACATTATCGTCACCGCGTCGGATGGCATCAATAGCACGGACCACAATGTCGCCATCACGGTGACGAATGACAATGACAATATACCGGTCTTCACCTCGCCCGCTACGGCCAACGCGCAGGAGAACCAGACCGTGGCCTATATGGCGGCGGCGACGGATGCGGATGGCGACACTCTAGTCTACAGCCTGTCCGGGACGGATGCGGCCTTGTTCACGATCGACGCCAATACAGGCGAGGTCAGTTTTATGGCGGCGCCCGACTTTGAGGCGCCGGGCGACGCGAACGGGGATAATATCTATGACATTATCGTCACCGCGTCGGATGGCATCAATAGCACGGACCACAATGTCGCCATCACGGTGACGAGTGACAATGGCAATATACCGGTCTTCACCTCACCCGCCACGGCCAATGCGCAGGAGAACCAGACCGCAGCCTATATGGCGGCGGCGACGGATGCGGATGGCGACACTCTAGCCTACAGTCTGTCCGGGACGGATGCGGCCTTGTTCACGATTGATGCCGATACAGGCGAGGTCAGTTTTATAGAGGCGCCCGACTTTGAGGCGCCAGGCGATGATGGTGGGGATAATATCTATGACATTATCGTCACCGCGTCGGATGGCACCAATAGCACGGACCACAATGTCGCCATCACGGTGACGAATGACAATGACAATATACCGGTCTTCACCTCGCCCGCCGCTGCCAATGCGCAGGAGAACCAGAGCGCAGCCTATATGGCGGCGGCGACGGATGCGGATGGCGACACTCTAGTCTACAGCCTGTCCGGGACGGATGCGGCCTTGTTCACGATTGATGCCAATACAGGCGAGGTCAGTTTTATAGAGGCGCCCGACTTTGAGACGCCGGGCGATGATGGCGAGGATAATGTCTATGACATTATCGTCACCGCATCCGATGGCATCAATAGCACGGACCACAATGTCGCCATCACGGTGACGAGTGAAAATGGCAATGCCCCGGTTTTCACCTCGCCCGCCACGGCCAACGCGCAAGAGAACCAGACCGTGGCCTATATGGCGGCGGCGACGGATGCGGATGGCGACACTCTAGCCTACAGTCTGTCCGGGACGGATGCGGCCCTGTTCACGATCGATGCCGATACAGGCGAGGTCAGTTTTATAGAGGCGCCCGACTTTGAGGCACCGGGCGATGATGGTGGGGATAATGTCTATGACATTATCGTCACCGCGTCGGATGGCACCAATAGTACGGACCACAATGTCGCCATCACGGTGACGAATGACAATGACAATATACCGGTCTTCACCTCGCCCGCTACGGCCAACGCGCAGGAGAATCAGACCGCAGCCTATATGGCGGCGGCGACGGATGCGGATGGCGATGCGCTAGTCTATAGCCTGTCCGGGACGGATGCGGCCTTGTTCACGATCGATGCCGATACAGGCGAGGTCAGTTTTATAGAGGCGCCCGACTTTGAGGCACCGGGCGATGATGGCGGGGATAATGTCTATGACATTATCGTCACCGCGTCGGATGGCACCAATAGTACGGACCACAATGTCGCCATCACGGTGACGAATGAAAATGACAATATACCGGTCTTCACCTCGCCCGCTACGGCCAACGCGCAGGAGAACCAGACCGCAGCCTATATGGCGGCGGCGACGGATGCGGATGGCGACACTCTAGTCTATAGCCTGTCCGGGACGGATGCGGCCCTGTTCACGATCGACGCCAATACAGGCGAGGTCAGTTTTATAGCGGCGCCCGACTTTGAGGCGCCAGGCGATGATGGTGGGGATAATATCTATGACATTATCGTCACCGCGTCGGATGGCATCAATAGTACGGACCACAATGTCGCCATCACGGTGACAAATGACAATGACAATATACCGGTCTTCACCTCGCCCGCCACGGCCAACGCGCAGGAGAACCAGAGCGCAGCCTATATGGCGGCGGCGGCGGATGCGGATGGCGACACTCTGGTCTACAGCCTGTCCGGGACGGATGCGGCCCTGTTCACGATCGATGCCAATACAGGCGAGGTCAGTTTTATGGCGGCGCCCGACTTTGAGGCGCCGGGCGATGATGGTGGGGATAATGTCTATGACATTATCGTCACCGCGTCGGATGGTGCCAATAGTACGGACCACAATGTCGCCATCACGGTGACGAATGAAAATGACAATATACCGGTCTTCACCTCGCCCGCCACGGCCAATGCGCAGGAGAATCAGACTGCAGCCTATATGGCGGCGGCGACGGATGCGGATGGCGATGCGCTAGTCTACAGCCTGTCCGGGACGGATGCGGCCCTGTTCACGATCGATGCCAATACAGGCGAGGTCAGTTTTATAGAGGCGCCCGACTTTGAGGCGCCGGGCGATGATGGTGGGGATAATGTCTATGACATTATCGTCACCGCGTCGGATGGCATCAATAGTACGGACCACAATGTCGCCATCACGGTGACGAATGACAATGACAATATACCGGTCTTCACCTCGCCCGCCGCTACCAATGCGCAGGAGAACCAGACTGCAGCCTATATGGCGGCGGCGACGGATGCGGATGGCGACACTCTAGTCTACAGCCTGTCCGGGACGGATGCGGCGCTGTTCACGATCAATGCCGCTACAGGCGAGGTCAGTTTTATAGAGGCACCCGACTTCGAGGCGCCGGGCGATGATGGTGGGGATAATGTCTATGACATCACCGTCACCGCATTCGACGGCACCAATAGTACGGACCACAATGTCGCCATCACGGTAACGGATGTCAATGAGTTGGTTCCCCTCTCCAGTCTGGACGGCAGTAACGGCTTCATCATCAACGGGATCGACGGGCAGGACTTTTCCGGCTCTTCCGTCTCGTCTGCCGGGGATGTCAATGGCGACGGCTATGACGATCTGATCATCGGGGCCCCTAATGCCGACCCGAATGGGGACAATCAAGCTGGCGAGACCTATATCGTCTATGGCGGGGCGAGCGCGCCGGGCACGGAGGGCGAGCTGGATCTGTCAGCGCTGGACGGGACGAACGGCTTTACCCTGACCGGGATCGACGCGGGTGACCTTTCCGGTCAGTCCGTGTCGTCTGCCGGGGATGTCAATGGCGACGGCTATGATGATCTGATCATCGGGGCCCAGTACGCCGACCCGAATGGGGACAGCTCGGGCGAGACCTATATCGTCTATGGCGGGGCGAGCGCGCCGGGCACAGGGGGCGTGCTGGATCTGTCCGACCTGGATGGAACGAACGGCTTCATCCTGACCGGGATCGACGCGGGTGACGATTCCGGCTTTTCCGTCTCCTCGGCGGGGGATGTCAATGGCGACGGTTATGATGATCTGATCATCGGGGCAACGGGGGTTGGCAGTGTGGAGGGCGAATATGATACGATCCTTGGGCCCGGCGAGGCCTATGTGGTCTATGGCGGGGCGACGGGCGCAGATCTCGTGCTGGATCGATCCACGCTGGACGGCACGCGCGGCTTTGCCCTGACCGGCATCGCCAATGGTGACACGCTCGGCATTTCCGTATCGTCTGCGGGGGATGTCAATGGCGACGGTTATGATGATCTGATCATCGGGGCTGATGGGGCCGACAGTGAAGCTGGCGCAACCTATATCGTCTATGGCAGGGCGAGCGCGCCGGGCACGGATGGCGTTCTGAATCTCGGGGCGCTGGACGGGACGAACGGCTTTACCCTCAACGGGATCGATACGGGTGACGCTTCCGGCCGATCCGTCTCGTCGGCGGGGGATGTCAATGGCGATGGTTATGATGATCTGATCATCGGGGCCCGTTATGCCGACCCGAATGGGGAGAGTTCCGGTGAGACCTATATCGTCTATGGCGGGGCGACCGCGCCGGGCACGGACGGCGAGCTGAATCTCGGGGCGCTGGACGGCACGAACGGCTTCATCCTGACCGGTATTGACGGGGGTGACGAGTCCGGTCGTTCCGTCTCGTCGGCGGGGGATGTCAATGGCGATGGCTATGATGATCTGATCATCGGGGCCTATCGGGCCGACCCGAATGGGAATAATTCCGGCGAGACCTATATTGTCTATGGCGGGGCCAGCGCGCCGGGCACAGACGGTGTGCTGGATCTGTCCATGCTGAATGGGACCAACGGCTTCATCCTGACCGGGATCGACATGGGTGACTATTCCGGCTGGTCCGTCTCGTCTGCGGGGGATGTCAATGGCGATGGCTATGATGATCTGATCATCGGCGCCCCTTTTGCCGCCCCGAATGGGGACATCTGGGCCGGCGAGACCTATATCGTCTATGGCGGGGCGACGGGAACGGAAAGCCTCGTGCCGGTCACAGCGCAGGGCATAGCGGCGGCGGATAATTTCACCGGCAATGCTGGCGATGACAGTTTTACAGACATCGCCACGAATGATGTGGTGCGCGGCGGGGCGGGCAATGACACTATCAGCATCACCGCCCTTGACTTTGCGGCGATTGATGGCGGCACGGGCGTGGACACATTGGTGCTGGGCGGGGCCGGCCTGGCGCTCGACCTGACGGGCGCGGGCAATGCCGGCGTCGACAGTGTCGAACTGTTTGACCTGTCCGGCACAAGTGCCAACAGCCTGGTGCTGGACGCGCAGGCCGTGTTTGACGTAACGGAGGAGCGCGAGGGCGGGATGGCGAGCCTCGACGTGCTGGGAGATGCGGATGACAGGGTTGATCTGAGCGGTAGTTCATTCGCCCTGACCGGGACGGCGGCAGAGGACGGCGTCACCTATAATGTCTATAGGGACGGCAATGCGGAAGTGCGCATAGAGAACGGGGTGATGGTCACCCTCGCTGCTGCGGGGGCGCAAAGCGCCGAGTCCAAGACTGACACCAAGACTGAAACCAAGACTGACATTGGGATCGATCCCGTGGCTGACCCCAGAACTGACCCCGGGTCCGGAACGATCAGGCTGGACAACCCGCTCATGAACCCCGACCCACTCATGAATAGTGATCTATGGAATAATGATCCCTGGAATAATGATCTATGGGACGACTTATGGGCGGACGGGGTCAGGAGCCTGGATCAGCCGGTTCATATAGACGAGGATGCTATCCTCATTCCGCTTTCAGACCCGCTTTCTTTCGGTCCACTCTCATCAGGCCCGCTTCCGGGCCCGTGGGGGGATCTGATGTGTTGGCCCGGGCTCGAAAGCCATCCGGCGATGCAGAATGATCTCGCCATAATCCTGCCGGAGATGGAGGTTGTCACCGCAGATATGGATGATTTCTAACCAGTGGGTCAAACCCGGGACAAGGTCATGACCGAGACTAAGACAGAACCGGAGATCTGTTTGCAAAGGGGCACAATCCGATCAAGGGGATCAAGATTTTCTGGGCCCGGACCAAGCGACATTGACGGACATTTAATGGCGTTGCGAAGGATAAACTTGCCCTGTTTTGCAGGACTGTGGGTGGCGTTTCAACACCTCTGACCCCAAACGTCAATGATCACAAATTAAACAATGGGTTAGAGACAATCGTCATTGTCATCCTCTTCGTCGGTGCCCCCGAACCATCAGCAAGGACACCATCGCCACGACGATGGGCTAGCTGGTCAGAATTTTCAGGATCGTGCTGATCTACGCCAGATGTAGTTTATTGTCCCGGATAACCGTCTTGTTGATGGAAATGGGGGCATCGGCGGATCCGACATTGAGAATTGCCTGATCCCAATCTGCGCAAGCTGACGCCGTACACCGCCGCCCAGCGTAGTCGCTTGCCTCAATCCGGATGCCCCGTTATTGGGGTCATAACTTAAACCCTCTCTGAGGGACGCTAGGTCAGAGGCGTTAAGACAAGGCTTACAATTGCGATGTGATTGAGATATCTGGTCGGGGAGACAGGATTCGAACCTGCGACCCTCTGTTCCCAAAACAGATGCGCTACCAGGCTGCGCTACTCCCCGTTCCAGACGAAGCGGCTCATAGACGGTTCGCGCACAGGTGCAAGTCGTTAGCTGCCGAAAAATGGATGCTGGACTATATCTCCAGGCTTAATCCCCAGTTCCAGCGCCCGCCCACCTTTGAGTTCGACGACAGCCGCAATCACGGCTTCGGAACTAGCGGATCGAAGCTTGTAGGGCTGCGCCATATGCTCAATCTTCAGAATCTGGCCGTTCGAACGGACGAACAGAATATCGAGCGGAATGGCCGTGTTCTTCATCCAGATGGTTGCGACCTTTGGTTCCGCAAATTCGAAGATCATGCCTTCATCTTCGCCCATTGCCTCCCGCCACATCATGCCGCGAGCCTGTTGTTCGAGCGTTTTGGCCTCTTCGACCTGAAATAGATGAGTTCCGTTCTCTGAGACAATCGTCAGAGGTTGAGGTTCACCAAAATCGACAACATCATTTTGCGCCGTTTGTGCAAAAGCGACCGGCGCAAAAGCCGTTGAGGCAACAGCCGCGAGTAGAGCGGAAAGCAGAACACGTTTCATGGATAACGCTCTAACCCTGAGAGGTTCCGCTGTCAGGTGAAAAACGCACTGATAGGAGAGAAGCAACTGGCAGTCCCTAGGGGAATCGAACCCCTCTTTCCAGGTTGAAAACCTGGCGTCCTAACCGATAGACGAAGGGACCACTCTGTTGCGAGCCGCCATATATGAAAGCCTATGCGAGCGTTCAAGCGGAAAAGATGGCACTGAAGTCATGAAAATGCAGCCAGCAGGGCGCTCTTATTCCATCCAAGCCAGATCTTTCAGGTGAAAGTCCGCACTCTCACGCCCTTGATAACTGTTTCGTTTCACCTGACCGAGCAGATGAATGCGCCGGTCACCAGCATCCAAGAGGGCCTGTCCAAGCTCCGTTTCATCGCCGCGAAACAGAATGCCGGAGACCCGGTCCCCGCCCCGGCCTTCTGCCGTGAAGCGCACATGACCCCCGTTCAAACGCTTGGAGAAGGCGATCCTGACATCTGGAACCGCGAAAACGGGGTCAGGGTTCTGCGGGCCATAGGGGCCGACAGAATCGATAACCTCCAGAAGCTGAAGATCGACCGCATACGGCGATAGGCTTAAATCAACTTTGGACACAGGCGATACCTGCGCAGCGGCAACGTCGTCTGCAAGCCTGTATTCCAGCCAATCCGATAATTCATCGACCCGCGCACCATCCACCGTCAGACCACCGGCCATGGCATGCCCGCCGCCCGACTGTAGCAGCCCCCTCTTTTTTGCTTGGGTAAAGGCTGTGCCGAGGTCGACGCCAGAGATTGATCGCCCGGATCCTTTACCAATACCCTCCTCATCAATACCAATCACGATGGCAGGCCGTTCGAATCGATCCTTCAGACGACCCGCGACAATGCCGATTATGCCCGGATGCCAACCCGCCACTGAAACGACAATAACTGCGCGATTATCCTGACGCTCAGCCAGCTCCGTTGCCATGCGAAGCATATCGTCCTGCATCATTCGGCGTTCCCGGTTCAGCCTGTCCAATTCAAAAGCGTGGGACTGGGCCAGCGCGATATCGTCCGTGGAGAGCATTTCCGCGCCCATCTCTGAACGACCAATCCGCCCGCCTGCATTGATCCGCGGGCCGAGAACGAAGCCTGCATGATAGGTGGTGAATGGCGGCGTGGCTTTGGCAATGGCGGCTAAGGCGTTCAGTCCGGCGATGGTCTGGCGCCCCATCATTTTGAGTCCTTGTTTAACCAAGAGGCGGTTCAATCCAATCATGGGCACAACGTCACAAATTGTACCAAGCCCCGTCAGGCCGAGCAATTCGCGGATATCCAGCGTTGGTTTCAAGTTTCGCCTCTTCGCCTCGCGGTTCAAGGCAACGACCAGCATGAAGGTGACGCCAGCCGCTGCCAGATACCCCAATCCGCTCTCATCACCGGGTCGGTTGGGATTGACGATCGCCTCGGCCGGCGGCAGCCCGTCCATCAGATGATGATCGATGACAATCACGGGCAAATCGATTTCTGCGGCAGCGTGCAATGCCTCATGGGCGGCGGCGCCGCAATCCAGCGTTACGACAAGATCCGCGCCCTCGCCTTTCAGCACCTCAAAGGCCTGCCGCGAAGGGCCATAGCCATCCCGGATACGGTCAGGGACGTGCAGCCCGAACTCGTAGCCCAAGCCGCGTCCCCAGCGGATCATCTGCGCGGCTGATGTACCGCCATCAACATCGTAGTCCGAGAACAGCGTAATGCGTTTGCCCACTTCGATCCGGTCCAGAATCCGGATCGCGGCCATGTCCATATCTGTCAGGGTAGAGGGATCGGGAAGATCCGCGCTCAATGTCGGCGCGAGATAACGCTCTGCCAGTCCGCCCGGCACGCCGCGTCCTGCCAACAAAGCGGAACGGAACCAATCCAGGCCCGACGTCTGCTGGACATCTATAATAGTGGTGTCGTCAGCTCTGATGACCCACTTTCTGCCCAACAAGGACTGTTCGACTCCCAATAAGGCGGGGTTATCCGTCATCCCGCCTTGCTAGGGCTGTAGGGTCTTGAGGAGCGAAGACGCTGCACGGCGCTATCGACAGAATTCATAATCAGCGTATGCGTATGCACGCGCCCGCCTTTGATTTTTACGCCATCCAGCAGCGACCCTTGGGTTACGCCGGTCGCCGAGAAAATCGTCGGCCCTGAGGCGAGCTCCTCCAGATCATAGGTTTGATCAAGGTCATCTATACCGACGCGCCGTGCGCGGGTAACTTCGTCATCATGACGGAAATGCAGACGCCCCTGCATCTGCCCGCCAATACAACGCAATGCGGCGGCGGCCAGCACCCCTTCGGGTGCGCCGCCCTGCCCGATATACATATCAGTCTGCGTATCGGGATCCGTCGTGCTGATGACGCCCTGTACGTCGCCATCCGTAATCAGGCGAACGCGCGCATCAATATCACGCAAGCTGTTGATGATGTCCGAGTGACGGGAGCGGTCCAGCACGCAGACGGTGATGTCAGATGGGGACACGCCTTTGGCCTTCGCCAGACGTTTGACATTGTCGGCAGGACTATCAGCCAGATCAATTGAACCGGGTTCATAGCCGGGGCCAATAGCAATCTTGTCCATATAGACGTCAGGCGCGAACAGCAGACCGCCACGCGGCGCAAATGCCATAACGGCAAGCGCGTTGGCCATGGCTTTGGCGGTCAGGGTTGTCCCTTCCAGAGGATCGAGGGCGATATCGATTTCCGGCCCTTTACCGGTCCCGACTTCTTCGCAGATGTAAAGCATAGGCGCTTCGTCGCGTTCCCCTTCGCCGATCACGATACGGCCCCGAATATCAAGAGCGTTGAGGCCGCGCCGCATGGCGTCCACAGCCTTTTGATCGGCAGCTTTTTCGCGACCGCGTCCGACCATTTTGGACGCGGCAATTGCAGCTTGCTCAGTGACGAGCGCCGCCTGCACAGCGAGTCCTGCATTGAATCCAATTTTACCCATTCCAACAGCCCTTCAGGTGTTTTGATTCGCCGAACGGCGTTAGCACAGACAGTTTTACTCCGCAGCGCTAGCCTTTGTAGAGTGGGCTGAGTCGCGTTGCATCATCTGTTTGATGTTTCGCGCCGCCTGCCGAATACGCTGCTCATTTTCAACCAGAGCGATGCGGACATAGCCTTCACCATGTTTGCCAAAGCCATTGCCTGGCGACACGGCCACAGCGGCATTTTCCATCAGATATTTTGAAAAGGCGAGAGAACCCATCTCGCGATAGAGCTCTGGCAGGGGAGCCCAGGCAAACATGGATGCGGCCGGTGATGGAATCGTCCACCCTGTCCGGCCAAAACTCTCCACCAACACGTCCCGGCGGGCTCTGTAAATGGCCCGTGCATGTTCGACAGGATCCTGGGGTCCATCAAGCGCGGCACAGGCCGCCACCTGGATCGGCGTGAACGCCCCGTAATCAAGGTAGGATTTAACCCGCGTCAGAGCGGCAATCAGCCGTTCATTTCCGACCGCAAACCCCATACGCCAACCGGCCATGGAATAGGTCTTAGACAATGAGATAGTCTCAACAGCAAGGATATCACGCGCAGCCGACGCCTGAAAAATCGAAGGTGGTGGATCACCAAAGTAGATTTCCGAATAAGCCAGATCAGACAAAATAATGATATCATTCTCTTTTGCAATGGCGGCGATCTCTTCGTAGAAAGACAAATCGCAGATCATCCCTGTCGGATTAGACGGAAAACAGACCACAATCGCCAAAGGCGGTTTATCGTCTTCGGCCAGAGCCGTCTTCACGCCAGCCAGATATTCATCGGCCGTAATAGCCGGAATGCCCTTGATTTTTGCACCCGCAATGATGAAGCCATAGGCATGCAGCGGATAGGACGGATCGGGCGCGTAGATCACATCGCCGGGCGCCGTGATCGCCTGCGCCAGATTGGCAAAGCCTTCCTTGGATCCGATTGTCGCGATGACTTGAGTCTCCGGGTCGAGAGAGACATCAAATCGCCGATCATAATACCGTGCGCAGGCCTGGCGCAGCCCCTTGATACCACGTGAGGCCGAATAGCCCGTGACGTTAGGTTTCTGGACGGTCTCGATCAACTTATCGATGACATGTTTGGGAGTCGGCAGGTCGGGATTGCCGAAGCCGAAATCGATAATGTCCGCCCCCTCTGCCCGAAGCTCGGCCTTCAGTTTGTTGACTTCAGAAAAAACGTAAGGTGGGAGACGCTGGATCCGGTAGAATTCTTCCCTAAACGTTTTGTCGGGGACAGGCCAGTTCATGACGGATCATCGTCCTTATAAGCCTCAGCCTTAGCCTTGGCGGCTTCAAACTGTCGGTCAAACACGTCGGGGCTCAGGGCAGATTCCAAATCCGGCACATCAACATCCTCGAAGAGGTTCTGCATCTCGCGCGCGGATTGATCCCACTCAGCGGCTGTGCGGATGTCAGTCGGGATGTCCGGTACCTCTCCCGGGCTTGGAAAGCTCATCTCAAGATCGGAGATTTCCTCGTTAAAGTCGGAATTGCCCATAAAATCCAGTTTCGGCAATTTGACGGAAGCACATCCCGGCAGGATGGCGGCAGCAAGAACAGTTGTGATGAAGCGGAATGACATAGGAGAAGACTAGCGAATTTGTGGCGTTGGTCATGTGAAACTTTCCGTAGGACCCGGAAAAATTTCTACGGTTACGGGAATAGTCCCGTTGCGTTCAGGCCAAGCGTTTCATCCCAGCCCTGCGTCAGATTATAATTCTGCACCGCCTGCCCGCTGGATCCCTTGGTGAGATTATCAATCACTGACACAATGATGACCCGGCCTGGAACACGATCCGCGAAGATACCGATGCGGGCCTGGTTTGACCCGCGTACATGCCGCGTTTGCGGGACCTCGCCTTCGGGGAGAATTGTGACAAACGGATCCGCCGCATAACGGTCCGAATAGAGGCCTCGAACCCGGTCAACCGACCAATCCTCAGCCAGTTCAACATAGCAGGTCGCGATCATGCCGCGGTTCATCGGGACAAGATGCGGCGTAAAGCTAATCGTTGAGTTATGACCCAACCGCCGCAATTCCTGTTCCATTTCAGGGGTATGGCGATGATTTCCAATCCCATAAGCATGCGCGCCATCAAAGACTTCGGAAAAGTGCAGGCCTAGTGCTGCCTTGCGCCCTGCCCCGGTCACACCTGTCTTGGCATCGATAATGATCGAGCTGTCGGTGAACGCCGACGCCTCCACACCCGGTAGCAGTGCGAGCAGCGAACAGGTCGGATAGCAGCCGGGACAGGCGACCAGACGCGCACCCGGAAGATTGGTCCGTGCAAATTCTGTCAGACCATAAACCCGGTCCTGCAGCAGATCTGGCTGACTGTGAGGTGAGCTGTAAACGATTTCAAATTCTACCGGATCAGACAGTCTGAAATCCGCCGACACGTCGATCACCGTGTCCACGTGATCCAACGCAGTCGCAATCGCGGCCTGTCCCGTCGAATGCGGCAAACAGGAAAACACGACATCAATGCCAGACAGATCAATATTTTCGATCGTCTGTGTGGTCGGCAGAATCTGGCCGGAAAGTTGGCGAACACGTCTCCATAAGGTTCATCCGCCCGGCAATGGGCTGATAGCGCCCCAATCTGAATCTCAGGGTGGCCCAGCAGCAATCGCACGGCTTCCGCGCCAGTATAGCCGCTGGCTCCGAATATGGCTGCTGTCTTCATATTTGCCCCCAAAGAAAAGGCGCCCCGGTTTCCCGAAGCGCCTTGAAGCTATAAACCGTAAAGGTTCGCTTAGCGTTTCGAGAACTGGAAGCTCTTACGGGCTTTCGCCTTACCGTATTTCTTACGCTCAACAACACGCGAGTCACGGGTGATAAACCCAGCCGCCTTGAGCGGACGACGCAGCGCAGGCTCATAGTAGGTCAGAGCCTTGGTAATGCCGTGACGCACAGCACCCGCCTGTCCAGACAGGCCGCCGCCTTTGACCGTGGCCATAACGTCATAGCTGTCAACACGATCAGCGACCTGAAAAGCCTGAGCGATAATCAAGCGAAGCACGGGACGAGCGAAATAGACTTCCTGATCACGGCCATTGACGATGATCTTACCAGATCCTGGTTTGATCCAGACGCGGGCGATGGAGTTCTTACGTTTGCCGGTGGCATAGGAGCGGCCATGTTCATCGATCTTCGGATCGGGAAGCGGCATATCTTGAGTGGCTTCGGCGCCCTGATCTTCCATTGCAGCTTTGAGGTCTTCGAGGCTTGTCGCAACGACTGTGTCTTGGTCAGTCACAGATCTAGGCTCCCTTGACGTTTTTGCGGTTGGCGGATTTGAAATCTACCGTGATGGGGTTTTGTGCAGAATGCGGATGTTCGGCACCGGAATATACACGCAGATTGGACAGTTGCTGACGCGCCAAAGGTGACTCTTTCGGCAACATACGCTGCACGGCCTTACGCGTGACGCGATCCGGGAAACGGCCACCCAGAATTTTCTCAGGCGTCGTTTCCTTGATACCGCCGGAGTGACCCGTGTGGCGGTAATATTTCTTGTCCATCAGCTTGTTGCCGGTGAACTTCACCTTATCGGCATTGATGATGACGACATTGTCGCCGCAATCAATATGAGGGGTATAGTCCGGGCGGTGCTTGCCGCGCAGTCGCATGGCGACAAATGACGCGAGACGGCCAACAACGGCATCCTCAGCGTCAACGACGATCCAGGTTTTCTCGACCTCCGCCGTCTTCAGAAACTTCGTGGTTTTCATTTCGTCCCTCGGAAATAACAAAAGTCTCGCCGGGTAGCGGACCTTCGACGAAAAGGTTGGGTGCGCAATAGGCGTGCTCAACAACACCGTCAAGCCTCGACTTTACAGATAGGTGCTTAATTCATTATATAAATCAAAGATTTATTAAAACGGTATTTTATTACCGTATCTTTTCCAGCGGTACACCACCCACAGAGTTGCAATAAAGACGAGAACCGAGCTGAACTGATGAAGTAGGGCGAGGTTCAATGGCGCTACAGCCAGCAAGGTCCAGATACCGAGACCGACCTGCCAGCAAAGCAGAACGCCCAGCATAATTATGGGAACGCGAAGCATGCTATTACGCCGATTGGTAACGGCCAAAGCCGCAAACAGAGCGAGCAAACCATAAGCCAGGAGACGGTGATTGAACTGAATGGCCGCCGCATTCTCGAACAGGTTCCGCCAGGCCGGACTCTGGAACCAATAGCCCGAGGGGACGAAACCGTCATCCATCCACGGCCAGCTATTATAGATCTTGCCGCTATTGGTACCGGCAACAAAGGCCCCGGTGATGATCTGGATATAGACAAGCCCCAGAAAGAGCGGTGGCAACCAGCCACGCCCTTGCCTAGCGGTATCACGTCGCCATTGCCGCAGCGATTCAAAATAGAGCCACAGCAGAACGCCCAGAATAATGAACGCCATGCCGAGATGGGTGGCAAGCCGGTAATGGCTGACCGCGACCATGCCCTCCTGCAGGCCCGAATGAACCATCCACCAACCAATCGCTCCCTGGATACCAATCAACATGAGCACGGAAAAAAACGTCAAACTCCGCCCTGTCGGAATGCGGTGTCCAAGTGCCAAAATCAGAAAGGGAACGGCGTAGGCCAACCCGATAATACGACCTAGTTGGCGATGGGTCCATTCCCAGAAATAGATAACCCGAAACCCGTTCAGATCCATACCCGGATGTTCCGCTTTAAACTCCGGGATTTGTTTGTATTTTTCGAACTCAGCGATCCATGCTTCTTCGGACAATGGCGGCAAGGCTCCCCGGATTGGCATCCATTCTGTGATCGACAGACCGGAATTCGTCAGTCGGGTCGCGCCGCCAATCACGATCATGGCGATCACAAGCAGGACCATGAATCCCAACCATCCCGTCATCCATCCGGGGACTCGCTTTTCAAAGGACATGGCCATGGGTGGTCTATAGACACTCGCGTGGCAAATGGGCTGCGACAATGACAGCCCTGATAGAACAAGTGGTCGGAGTAGCAGGATTCGAACCTGCGACCCCACGCCCCCCAGGCGTGTGCGCTACCGGACTGCGCCATACTCCGTTCCACATGTGCGCGCGGGCTATAAGCAGATGAGCGTATGGCCGCAAGATGGCAATCACGGCCGACCCCCCGGATCGACTAAAGACAGACAGTGACAGACGAAGACTAACTGCCCAAACTAACTGCCCAAACTAACTGCCCAAACCAACTGCCCAAACTAACTGCCCAAACTAACTGCCCAAACTAACTGGCAGAGTCGAAACTGTCCCACTGACTTTTAAGTGTTTCGAGACGGCTGAGCGCATCGCGAAGTCCAGACAAGTCCTTAGGTTTGGTAGGCGGCGTGAGCGGCGCGACTGGAGCGGCCACAGTGGTAGTGGCAAGTTCGGGCACAGCGGAGACGTCAACGGTCGGCTTTTCAATCCGCTCAGGGACGAGTTTCGTGTCCGAAAGATCGCGGTCGCTCGAGGCTTGTTCAACGGATCGTCCCAACTCGACGATGCGGGCCGCCCCGCTTTTCGCGATTAGCTTCTGGACATCCTTGATCGGATGTTTCTCATTATGAAGCAGTGTCTTGATGCCGCGCAGGAACTCAATATCTTCCGGGCGATAGAACCGCCGCCCGCCACCCCGCTTGATCGGCGTAATGTCAGAGAATTTGGATTCCCAGAAACGAAGAACATGGGGCTGCAGTCCGAGTTCATCACCGGCTTCACTAATGGTTCTGAAAGCGCGTGTTGTCTTCGCTCGCATGGATCAATCCCGTTGCGAATCGAACTGTATCACCGTTTTGGGCTTAAAGATGAATCAATCCGTTCGCGCAGAACCTGGCTCGGTCTGAAGACAAGGACGCGGCGCGGTGTAATCGCCACTTCGACGCCCGTTTTTGGGTTCCGGCCAATGCGCTCATTCTTCTCGCGCAGCAGAAACGTGCCGAAACCTGCAAGCTTCACATTTTCGCCTTTGAAGAGAGCGTCTGAAATATGGCCGATGACGGATTCTACAAGTTCGGCTGAATCAGAGCGGGATAATCCGATCTCACTGTAAACAGCTTCCGCCAAATCGGCGCGTGTGACGGTACCCGTGTTCACGATCTTTCTTCCATAGCGATCTGTAAAGCAAATACTTGCCACCGCGCGCAAGCGTTAAATGACTAGAAAGGGCAGAAAAACTACGCAAATTCAGTAGAGAAGCAGGCACGCGCCCCATGTGAAACCTCCACCGAACGCTTCCAGCATCACAGTATCGCCCTTTTTGATCCGCCCATTACGCACGGCTGCATCCCACGCAAGCGGCACGCTTGCTGCCGATGTATTGGCATGATCAGCCACAGTAGAGATGACCTGCTCAGGCCGCAATTTCAGCTTTCGCGCCACAGCAGTCAGGATTCTCTGGTTCGCCTGATGGGGGACAAACCAGTCGATTGATGGGACATCATGGTTCGCTTCGTCAGCGCAGGTTCGGATAATTCCGGTGATATCCGTCACGGCATGCTTGAAGACAGCATTGCCAAGCATGCGCAGCTTACCGACCGTTCCGGTCGATGACGGACCCCCATCAACATAAAGCATGTCCCGATGCGCGCCATTGGACCTGATGATCGAATGAATCACACCCTCTTCCGTATCGGTTTGTCCTTCGAGCACAATCGCCCCGGCTCCGTCTCCGAACAGAACGCACGTGCCTCTGTCTTCCCAATCCAAGATCCGCGAAAACGTCTCAGCTCCGATCAGTAGGATGCGCTTATGCGCACCCGATGCAATCAACGCATTGGCGGTATGAATGCCGTAAAGAAAACCACTGCAAACGGCCTGCACATCAAACGCCGCGCCATGCGTCATTCCCAAGCGGTGCTGGATCATTGTGGCAGTGGATGGAAACGTCAGATCCGGCGTGGAGGTCGCAACAAGGATTAGATCCAGATCAACAGAAGTTAGACTCGCATGATCGAGCGCTTTTAAGGCCGCAGCATAACCCAGATCAGATGTCGTTTGACCCTCTGCGGCGATATGCCGACGTTTGATACCTGTCCGCTCGAGGATCCATTCATCGGACGTATCCAGGCCAAGCACATTGGCAAACTCGGCATTCTCCATGACGCAGTCCGGCAGATAACTGCCAATGCCTCGGACAACAGCGCGAACAGTCATGTGATGAACCCGATATTGTCGTCTTCGTCATGCAGGGCGTCGAGACGGCGGTCGATAGCGTGCATGAAATCCGTTTCCACCAGACCGACTGCGATATTCACGGCGTTGGCAAACCCAATCCGGTCCGTCCCGCCATGGCTTTTGATGACAATGCCGTTTAGGCCCAGAAACACGGCCCCGTTCACGCGGCGCGGATCAATCCGGCGCTTCAGTTTGAATAGGGCAAAGGCATTCAGCCAAGTGGTAATTTTCGACCAGATATTGCCCTGCAAAGCCTCGTTGAAAAATGTACCGATAAGCTTGGCCGTGCCTTCCGCCGTTTTCAGGGCGATATTGCCGGTAAATCCGTCTGTTACGATCACATCGACAGAGCCGGTCGAAATATCATTGCCTTCGACATAGCTTGCATAGTTCAGATCCAGCTGGCTCTGCGACAGGCGTTCATGCGCAGCCCGAATGACCGCATTCCCTTTCTGATCCTCGGTCCCGACATTCAAAAGACCGATGGACGGTTTATCTTTCTTGTAGATCGCTTTGTAATAGGCTTCGCCCATGATCGCGAACTCGGTCAGCTGCGCCGGGTCCACATCGATGTTGGCACCGACATCCAGAACAACGGACACACCATTCAATCTTGGCCAGGCAGCAGCCAGCGCGGGGCGTTGAACCCCTTGCTTCATGCGGAGTTGCAGCTTGCTAATCGCCATCAGCGCGCCCGTATTGCCCGCCGAAACAGCGATTTCCGCCCGCTTGGCCTTTACCGACGCCACAGCATTCCACATGGAACTGTCCTTGCCGCGACGCAGGGCTTGGGACGGTTTGTCGTCCATTGAAATGGTTTTTTCGGTGTGGACGACTTCGGATCGTTCGCGTGTGCGCGTCGATTTGGCCAGCAAGGGCGCCAGCTTCGCTTGATCGCCATGCAGCAGAAATCGCGCGCGGCGTCCCTGCCCTTCATGTGTCAGGAAATACTCCAACCCCTTAATCACCATGTCGGGAGCATCATCGCCGCCCATGGCATCAACAGATATGACAAGGCCTTCCAACATCAAATTGCTATAAAGCTCCAACCCGGCGAGTCATAGGCTAAACCTCGGGAAAGGAGAAACGCGCTTGCGTAATCTGCTCCAATGAGAGCTTTCGCAGACCTGCCAGCCAATCGAGCGCGTAATCAGCGACTTTAAGTTCAAAAGTGATCGGCGCATCAGGATCCGGTTCGATCCTGAGCGTATCCGCTATGGATTTCTGCGGTGATTCTGTATTCAGCGCATCTGTGTAAGCCTGCAAACGATCATAAAAGTAGCTGATCATGGGTTTGATCCGTTTTTTCACGCCTGTGTCGCCGATCCCCTCTTCACGCAGTGCGATCTCGAAATCATCCTTCATTTCATCGAACAATGCCTGATTTAGAAGAGTGCCATCGTTGCCTTCAACCCACAGCCGGTCCATCATGACTGCCATATGCAGGCTGATCGTATCAATTCGGCCGTCATAATTGTCTGCAAACCGACCAGGACCAAAAAAGGATGGATCCCGTGCTTGCTCGAGCAGACGAAAATAAATGCGGCGCCCATCACGGCGCTCCGGCAGCTCGCGCCCCATTAACCGGTTAAACAACCCCATGTTAAGCCTCCGTCATCTACCGCGCCGGGTGCTTGCGCGCACCGAGCTGTTTGGCTAGGGCCGACCCGCCCTGTCCGGGCGCCCTAAGGGAGAGATCGCCCATGCGCAATTCGGTTACAGCCCTCATGTTAGTCGGTGCGCTTGTCGCAACCGGATGCAATCCGATTCTGCGCATACATGGCTATGTCCCGACGGCCGATGCCAAGCCTCAAGAGATTAATCCGAGTTCCGATACCAAGGCGAGTGTCTTGGCATCGCTGGGTAGTCCGTCTATCGAAGGGACATTCGACGAAGATGTTGAAGAAGACACCTGGTATTACATCAATCAGGTGCGCGAACGTTACGCCTATCTGCGTCCTCAAATTCAGGAACAATCAGTGACTGCGATCAGCTTCAACGCCGATGGTCAGGTCACGCAAGTCGCGGAATATGGCATCGAGGACCGCCGGATCGTCAATTACGAAAATCGTGAAACGCCGACACGGGGCCGCGAACTTTCTGTGCTAGAACAGATTTTCGGTACGATTGGACGCCTGCCAACCGACCGGATCGGCGGGGGACAAGATATTCCAGGCGACGGTGGCGGTCCGCGCTAGAACGTGTGCCTGTAGCCGCTCGGCTGGACGGCAACATCATCAACTGACACACCTGTTCCGGCGTGAACGGACCCACACCGTGTAATCGGCAGGCTGACCGCCTTGGCACCCGCGATCAGCGGGTCCCGATTTTCAGGCGCTGCCGTAAACAGTAGTTCATAATCATCGCCAAAACCAATACCGGTTATGTCCGTATAGACACTGGACAGATCGATCCGGACCTGACTGGCGTCTGCAATATGCCCCGCTTCGCTCAGCAAACCATCGGATATATCGGCGCAGGCAGATGCGTAACGGCGTAGCGTCTTGCAAAATGCGAACCGTGGTTCAGGCCTAAGATAGGCGTCTTCGGCGGCAAACTGGTCATCCGGTGACACGTGGCTGGGCTTTCCCATCACAATCGCGAGTCCGGCTTCGGCAAGACCCAGTCGCCCCGTGAACCAGACATCATCTCCGGCCTTACTGCCAGACCGCGTCACCATTTCGCCAGATGGAACAATGCCGAAAACCGTCGCGCTCGCCACTAACGGACCCTCCGTTGAAGTCGTATCGCCACCTATCAGGGGGCAATCAAAGCTGGACTGAGCATCACTCAGGCCCTGCACAAACCCTTTCAGCCAGTGCGCCGCTCGTCCGCGCGGCCAGGCAACGGACAGCATGTAACCGATGGGTCGGGCGCCTTTCGCGGCCAGATCCGACATAGCCACGCGCAGAAGACGCTCGGAAAACCCGCCGCCAATATAACCGCTCGGAAAATGGATCCCTTCCACCATTATATCCTTGGACAGGACAAGATCGTGACCAGTCGGTGGCGTCATTATCGCCGCATCATCATCTAGGTTCAGCGCGCTTGGCCCGGCGAGCGGGCGCAGCAGAGCGATAAAGTCGCGCTCGTTCAACAGGCGGCCTGATCACTGGGATCAGGCAAACCGAATTCAGCCGAACGGACGGATCGGGCGATTTTGTCCATCACCGCGTTGACCATACCCGGCTCTTTGCCGTCGAAGAAATCTGACGCGATTGCCACATATTCGTCGATAATGACGAGAGCGGGTACATCGGGACGTTGCGTAATTTCAAAAACGCCCGCCCTCAATGTGGCTCGCAAAGTCATATCAAGTCGACAAAGCGGCCATTTTTCGGGAAGTTGCAGATCCAGCTTCGCATCAATCGCATCCTGTTCGCGGACGACCCCTTCGACAAGCTCTTCGAAGAAGCGCTCGTCCGCCGCAACCATGCCCGCTTCATCCTCGAAACCGAAGCGGTGGCTAAGAAATTCAAAGATGACTTGTTTCGACTTCGTGTCCGTCACATCCATCTGGTAGAGCGCCTGGACAGCAGAAAGCCGAGCCTGACGACGCAGCTTGGGTGTCGCGCCGCTCACGTCTCGTCGCTTTCGGCCAACTCGTTACGAATTTGTGCCATCGTCATCGCGGCGCGTGCGGCGAACCCGCCCTTGTCTTTTTTCGTCTTGTCAGCCCGCACGATGGCCTGGTCTTCGTTTTCGACCGTGATGATACCGTTTCCGATGGCAAGCTGCTGATCGACGGCAAGATCCATGATAGCGCGCGCACTTTCCTGACAAACATAGTCGTAATGGGTAGTCTCGCCACGGATCACGCAGCCCAGCGCAACATAGGCATCATAGCCCGCACCAGCCGCTTCGGCGAAGCTGATAAAATGCGGAATTTCGAGCGCACCCGGGACAATCGCCTGGAAAATTTCGGCATCTTCATGAGCCGCCAGCGCGTCCAGCGCGCCGTCCAGCAGCATATCTGAAATAGACTCGTAAAACCGAGCCTCAATCACGAGCATTTTCATGAACTTAGGTCCGTGTGTTCTGAATCGGATGCAGGTCGACAATCTCTAAATCATAGGCATCAAGCCCGATCAATCGCGGCATACTATCCGAAAGCAGTGTCATTTGATGGACGCCAAGATGGGTTAGGATCTGCGCCCCGACACCATATTCGCGCACCGTCTGTTCCTTGCGATCTATCGAAGATTTATGGGCGCCGAGACGTTCCAGCAGCGAGTCAATTGACCCTTCGCGGATCAACACCAGAACCGCATGACCCTCATGATCGGCCAAAGCCTTCATCGCATCCCAGATCAACCCAGATCGCGGGCTGTCTTCGGACAGAATATCGCCAGCAAAGTCGATTTTATGGACGCGAACCAGACTCGCCTCACCCGGTGTCGCGTCGCCGCGCGACAGAGCCACATGTTCCTTACCATCCAGCAGATTGCGGTAGACATGGATTCGAAAGTCATCGCCCCGTTGTGAGCGAAAATCTGAACTCGCAATGTGTTTGACGAAGTGATCGCGCTCCAGGCGATACGCAACAAGGCTTTCGATCGTCCCGATCTTGAGCCCGTGGAACTGAGCGAATTTCACAAGATCATCGAGCTGGGCCATCGTGCCGTCATCATTCATGATTTCGCAGATGACAGCGGATGGATTCAGACCCGCCAGGCGGGAAATATCGACCGAGGCTTCGGTGTGACCGGTGCGAACGAGGATGCCGCCTTCTTTGGCGATGATTGGAAACATGTGACCGGGGCTGACAATATCGTCGGCTCGGCTGTCGGGATCAATGGCGACCTGGATAGTCTTGGCGCGGTCACCCGCTGAGATCCCGGTCGTAACCCCTTCCCGCGCTTCAATCGATTGTGTGAAGGCCGTCTCGAAGCGAGACGCATTATCGATACTCATATTTTTGAGGCCAAGCTCGTTCGCGCGGGCACTCTCCAGCGATAGACAGATCAGGCCGCGACCATGTTTCGCCATGAAATTGATCGCATCGGGCGTCACGAACTGTGCCGGAATGATGAGGTCCCCCTCATTCTCGCGGTCCTCGGCATCGACAAGGATATACATCCGACCATTGCGCGCATCGTCTATAATCTCCTCAGGTGTGGCGAGATTATAGACGTCCTGGAAGGTCGCTTCGTTCAGTTGGGTCAAACCCGCTCCTAACTGCCCCGTATTGTCGTGTCCTAGGCTGTCATATGCTGTAAGTAACGCGCGACATAGCGGGCGACGATGTCGATTTCCAGATTAACCTGATCGCCAGGCTGTAATCGACCCAGCGTCGTTACCTCAGCCGTATGCGGTATAATATTGATGCCGAATGTATCGGCTTCGACTATATTGACCGTCAGCGAAACACCATCAACCGTGATGGAGCCCTTGGGCGCGATGGCAAAACCGAGATCTTCCGGAGCCCGAATGACGAAGCGTGTGCTCCCAGCGACAGTTGTACAGGATATAACTAGTCCAACGGCGTCGACATGACCGGTGACCATATGGCCGCCCAGCTCGTCTGCACCTGTCAGAGCCCGCTCCAGATTGACCAGATGCCCTACAGCCCAGTCACTCAATGTGGTCTTGTCCAGACTCTCATTTGAGACATCAAATGCGTACCAGCCCGGACCCTTTTCGACGACCGTCATACAGGCCCCTGAGTGGGCGATAGACGCGCCGATATCTATAGTGTCCGTCTCATAGGCGGTTTCGATCATCATGCGAATGTCGCCCCATTCGGATGTTTTGTCCGGCGTTTCGAGGCGCGTAATCGCACGCAGCCGACCCACGTCGGTGATGATTCCGGTGAACATGAGGCCTAACCTTCGCCCGCGAGCTTCTCAGATTCGATAAACTGACCGAAGTCTTCCGTCGCGCGGAAATCGCGGTAGACGCTCGCATAGCGAACATAAGCAATCTTATCGAGCTCGGACAGGTCTTCCATGACCAGCTCCCCGATCTGGGTCGATGTCACATCCGCCTGCCCTGAGGATTCCAGTTGGCGAACAATGCCGGAGACCATCTGCTCGACCCGCTCTTCGTCAATAGGGCGCTTCTGCAGGGCAATTCGAACGGACCGCATCAGCTTATCGCGATCAAATGGCGTCCGTTTGCCGCTATTCTTCATAACCTGGAGATCACGCAGCTGCACGCGCTCGAACGTCGTAAACCGACCGCCGCATTTCCCGCAGAGCCGCCGCCGGCGCACGGCTGTCCCGTCTTCGGCCTGACGGGAGTCTTTGACCTGCGTATCTTCGCTAGAACAGAATGGGCAGCGCATGCGGCGCTGTTAACCAATTGCCCCGCCAAAGGCAAAGCACGACTGCGCCAGACCAGTTACGCCGAAACATCCGCGTAAATGGGGAAACGGACCGTGAGGGCCTTTACGCGCTCTCTGACGCTGGCTTCGACTTCTGGGTTACCCTTTGGATTATCAACCAGCGCATCCAGAACTTCGGCCATCAACAGACCCACTTCGCGAAATTCGCCAGGGCCGAAACCGCGCGTTGTTCCGGCCGGTGACCCAACCCGAATACCGGATGTGATGGTAAACTTCTCGGGATCGTTCGGGATACCGTTCTTGTTGCAGGTTATGTAAGCCCGCCCCAACGCCTTCTCGGCCGCATTACCTTTCACGCCCTTTGGCGACAGGTCGATTAGGGCCAGATGAGTGTCGGTGCCGCCGGACACGACGGCGTAGCCCGCTTCAACCAGCGCACCGGCCATCGCGCGGCAATTTTCAATCACACGCGCGGCATAATCCTTAAACTCAGGCTTCAGACAATCGCGGAATGCTGCCGCCTTACCCGCGATAATATGCATCAGCGGACCGCCCTGCAGGCCAGGAAAAATAGCCGAATTGAACTTTTTCGCAAGCGCTTCATCGTCGGTGAGGATCATGCCACCGCGTGGGCCGCGCAGTGTCTTATGCGTTGTCGTCGTCGCAACATGGGCGTGCGGAAACGGGCTTGGATGAGCGTCGCCCGCCACAAGACCGGCAAAGTGGGCCATATCAACATGAAGATAGGCGCCGCATTTGTCAGCAATTTCGCGGAAACGCTTGAAATCGATGACGCGAGAATAGGCTGACCCACCACAGATGATCAGTTTCGGTTTATGCTCCGTCGCCAGACGCTCGACCTGTTCGTAGTCGATCAGATGGTCATCCTCTCTGACGCCATAACTGATGGCATTGAACCATTTTCCGGACACGTTGGGCGGCGCGCCGTGGGTCAGGTGACCTCCGGAGGCGAGGTCCATGCCCAGGATCGTATCGCTAGGCTGGATCAGAGCCAGAAACACACCCTGATTCGCCTGACTGCCGGAATTGGGCTGCACATTGGCAAAGCCACAGCCAAACAGTTCCGTCGCGCGATCAATGGCGAGTTGTTCCGCCACATCCACATATTGGCACCCGCCATAATAGCGGCGACCCGGATAGCCCTCTGCATATTTATTGGTCAGGACCGAGCCCTGCGCTTCCATGACGGCGTGAGAGATGATGTTCTCAGAGGCGATCAGCTCGATTTCCTGCTGTTGGCGCTGCAATTCATCGCGCATGCAGGAGAAGAGTTCAGGATCGCGCTCGGCGAGGCCTTCTGAGAAAAAGCGGCTCTGATAATCGGAAGACATTTTTTTGACGGCGGACATGATGAACCTTGCACGGCTGAGAGATCGCCCACCTATAACGCCTGACAGACGAGCCGACAACGCGGCTAGAATCATTTAAGCAACGTTTTCCCGTGGCAATTTATACGCGTCCCAGACTTGCGCCAGCGCGTCCATGAGCGCGTCCATCATTTCTTCGGTATGGAACGGGCTTGGCGTAAAGCGCAAACGCTCAGTCCCGCGCGGAACGGTCGGATAGTTGATGGGCTGGGCGTAGATGCCATGATCCTCAATCAGTCGGTCACTGATTTCCTGACACGTGACAGGATCGCCAATCATCAACGGCACAATATGGGTCTCGCCATCAATGAACGGATAACCGGCAGCTCGGAACCGAGCTTTCAGCGCATCAGACCGGTTCTGATGCTGATGACGCACGTCCGGTGTGATCTTCAGAATACGGACCGAGCGCAACGCGCCCGCTGCCGTGGACGGCGGAATGGAAGTCGTGAAAATGAACCCAGACGCCAGACTGCGGATTGCATCTACAATAACTTTATCGGCCGAAATATATCCGCCAATCATGCCGTAAGCTTTGGCCAGCGTACCCTGGATAATGTCGACCCGGTCCATCAGGCCGCGCTGTTCGCAGACACCGCCTCCGCGCGGGCCATACATGCCAACCGCATGAACTTCATCGATATAAGTCAGGGCGTTATATTTATCGGCCAGATCGCAGATCGCTTCGATCGGGGCGATATCCGCATCCATCGAATAGACACTCTCAAAAGTGATGAACTTGGGGACCTCCAGTGGGATTGTCTTCAGTCTGGCTTCTAGGTCAGCCACGTCATTATGAGCAAAGATATGTTTGTGCGTGCGAGCATTGCGAATGCCAGAAATCATGGAGGCGTGATTCATCTCATCCGAGAAAATATGCAGGCCTGGCAGGATCTTGCTCATGATGGACAGCGCCGCTTCATTTGCCACATAGCCGGATGTGAAGACGAGCGCAGCGTCCTTGCCGTGCAGATCGGCCAGTTCGGCTTCCAGTTGAACATGATAGCGTGTTGTGCCGGAAATATTCCGTGTGCCGCCTGACCCGGTACCGGCAGCGTCGACCGCCGATTTTACTGCCTCAACAACACAGTCATTCTGACCCATGCCAAGATAGTCATTAGAGCACCAAACAGTGATGTCCTGCTCGGCCAAATCATCCTTGAACCAGGTCGCCCGCGGAAAGGCACCCTTCTTGCGGCGAATGTCGCGGAAGATGCGGTAACGGCCTTCACGTCGCACTGTATCAACGGCAGCGCGGAACTGATCACGATATTGAGCCGTCTGAGATTCGGAGTTGTGGGTCACGGACCACCTGTTTGCCTTCTACTATCTGCCAATATAGAGTACGCCTTGAAAAAAGGCTAGTTGACCTGCCTTAAGATACTGATAGTTTTTTCTGTTAGTTTTCCGGCGTAACTTACTGAAAGAAAATATTAAAATGTCGCAGTTTCCTCAGTTAAGAATGCGTCGCAAGAGGCAGTTCGCCTGGTCGCGGGACCTTGTGCGTGAAACTCGCCTAAGCGTCTCGGATCTCGTCCTGACGACAGTCATTACTGACTCGCCCTGCGCTGAGGGGCCGGTTCCGAGCCTGCCCGGCGTTGCCCGGTTGGGGATGGATGCCTTGATGGCTCACGCCCGTGACGCCGCTTCGCTGGGCATTCCTGCCATTGCACTCTTTCCCCATATCGATCCGGCCAGAAAAGACGCTAAAGCCAGCGAGGCTCTGAACCCTGACGGCCTTGTCCCAAATGCCATTCGCCGATTGAAAGCCGACGTGCCTGAAATCGGCGTCATCGTCGATGTGGCCCTCGATCCTTTTACGGATCATGGCCATGACGGGCTGATGGCCGGGGATATTATCGATAATGACTCGACCCTCGACATGCTGGCGCGCGGCGCGGTAATCTTAGCCGAAGCGGGTGCAGACGTCGTGGCCCCGTCGGACATGATGGATGGCCGGATTGGTGTGGTTCGCGACGCGCTGGATGAAGCGGGTCATCCAGACGTGATGATTCTGTCTTATGCGGCCAAATTCGCCTCGGCCTTTTACGGGCCATACCGGGACGCCATCGGCACCGCTTCGGCTCTGCACGGTGATAAGCGTACCTATCAGATGGATCCCGCCAATACGGAAGAAGCGATGCATGAAGTCGCGATGGATCTGAATGAAGGCGCGGATATGGTCATGGTCAAACCCGGCTTGCCTTATATGGATATTTGCCACCGGATGAAGGCTAAATTTGGCGTGCCGACTTTCGCGTTCCAGGTCAGCGGTGAATATGCCATGATCCAGTCTGCGGGCGAGAATGGCTGGGCCGATTCAGACCGTCTTTTGCTAGAAACATTAACGGCCTTCCGCCGCGCCGGATGCGATGCAGTTCTGACATACGGCGCCATTCGCGCCGCGAAACTGCTGAAAAATTAGGAATTCGTGGCAGGCAGGCTCTTGATCAAAGCCGATGTATCCAGCCGCCCCCCTCCCTGCGCCTGAACTTCGGCGTAAGCTTGATCGACTTGAGTTGTGACCGGCAGATCCACGCCAATGCGTCCCGCTTCCTGCAGGGCAATCGCCAGATCCTTGCGCATCCAGTTAATTGCGAAACCGAAATCGAACTGGTCCGCCGCCATTGTCAGCAAGCGGTTATCCATCTGCCAGCTCTGAGCGGCCCCGCCGCCAATAGCCGACAACAGCGCTTGAGGATCAAGCCCGGCTGCCGCCGCAAAGCGGAGCCCTTCTGACAGACCCTGCAACGTACCGGCAATACAAATCTGATTGACGCATTTCGCCGTCTGGCCTGATCCGGCAGGCCCAAGATGGGTGATCGTCTTACCATAGCTTTTCATGACTGGAAGCGCGGCGTCATATGTTTCGGGTTCCCCGCCGCACATCACGGAGAGCGTACCGTTTTCGGCACCGGACTGACCGCCTGAAATCGGCGCATCGACGAAACCGACATGTTGGTCGGCCAGACGATTTGCAATCATCCGTGCGCAATCGGGCGATGCCGTGGTGTGATCGATCACGACCATATCTGTCACCAAGGACGGTTCGATCTGATCGATGATATCGAAGATATCTTTATCGGCACCGACACAGATCATAACAAAATCCGCACCTTGGGTTGCGTCTGCGGCAGTCACGAAAGCGCCATCCCCATACTGCTCTGCCCATTGCTGCGCCCGCATCGCTGTCCGGTTCCAGACTCGAACCTCATGGCCATTCGCGCGTAAATGCCCAGCCATCGGATAGCCCATCACGCCAAGCCCGAGAAATGCGCAAACAGCCATAGTCTATCCTTCGATTCCGCTTGAGTTCGCAGACGCCTATCGCCCATAGTTCACCGGAAGCGCAAGCCAGCGCCAAGATGGATGAACCGAACAATGTGGGCTCTGCTCGAAACTTTCCAGATGTGGGCCGTGTTCGCGATCGTTGCGGTCGGAGTCTACCTCTACGTCAGAGAACGGTTTTCCATAGAAGCGACAAGCATAGGTCTGATTCTCGCGCTGATGGCGTTCGGCACCCTCTTTACCGCACCAGACCGCGGACTCGATAGTGCGGCAATACTATCGGGCTTCGCCGCCCCTGCCCTCATCACAATCATGGCATTGCTCGTCGTGGGTCAGGGTCTATTTCAGACCGGCGCGCTGGAGCATGTTACCATTGCCATCAACAAGGCCCTGGATCGTAAGCCGCGCCGGACCCTCGCTATGGTATTCACCGTTGCCTTTGCCGTTTCCATGTTCATGAACAACACGCCCGTGGTCGTCATGTTTATCCCGGTCCTGGCGGCCATGAGCAGCAAGCTGAGCGTCACCACCTCTCGCTTCATGATGCCACTGTCATTCCTCTGCATTCTGGCGGGCATGACGACATTGATCGGGAGTTCAACGAACCTGCTGGTCAATGACGTTCTGATCCGCACGACCGATATGTCACTCTCCTTTTTTACCCAGTTTGGCCCGGGCATAACTCTCGCGGCGATCGGGGCGGCTTATATTGTGCTTACGGCACCCTGGCTGATTCCGGATCGGGAATCTGAAGAACCAGCGCTACAATCGTCCGGACAGCAATATATTGCCCAGATCCGTGTCACAGATGACCACCCATTGAATGGTGCCAAACCGAGCGCGGGTCTCTATCCGCAACTGCGCGATGTCACGGTGCGGATGGTTCAGCGCGGCGAAACCTCATTCCTGCCACCGTTTGAAGCGAGCCTCGAACGTGGCGACGTCCTGGTCGTTGCTGCGACCCGGCCACAGCTCTCTGCCCTGCTCAAAGCACGGCCACAATATCTGCGCGACATGCTCGATATTGGCGGATTCACGGACCCCAATACCTCCTCAAACGACAGTTCCATCATGCTGTCAGAAGCCGTGGTCGCGCCCGGCTCCCGCATGATCGGGCGCAATATCGAACAGATCGGCTTTCGGCGTCAGACCGGATGCCTCGTGCTTGGTATCCAGCGACGCTCGCGCATGATCCGAAAGCGAATGCTGGATATCCGGTTCGAAGCTGGCGATGTCCTTCTCCTGTTCGGCTATGAGCGGGACATTTCCGCCCTGCGGCAGAACCGTGACCTGATCCTGCTCGATTGGAGCACGGCCGAACTCCCCGATATTCGAAAATCCAAGGTCGCCAGAATCGTCTTTCTCTTAACGATTGCAGCGGCAGCTCTGTCCATTGTTCCGATCGAAATCGCTGTGCTCGGCGGGGCGATGGCCATGATCGCGACGGGGTGTCTGAATATCAGACAAGCCGTTCGCGCCCTTGATATGCGGATTTTCCTGCTGATCGGTGCGGCGTTCGCGATGGGACTCGCGCTGGAACGGACCGGCGGCGCTGAGTTTATCAGCACCAATGTCATAAGTGTCTTTGAGCCCCTCGGCACGCAGGCTCTAATCGGGGCCGTGTTTATTATCGTCGCCATCTTCACCAACATAATCAGCAATTCAGCGGCCGCTCTACTGTTCGCTCCGATTGCCCTGTCGATCTCCGAACAGGCCGATATTGATCCGATTGCGATGGTGCTGACAATCATTTTTGCTGCTAATTGCAGCTTTGCGACACCGATTGCGTATCAGACCAATCTGCTGGTCATGGGGCCTGGCCATTATCGATTTGGCGACTTTACTCGGTTCGGAATTCCGCTCATTCTGCTTTTATGGGTCAGTTTCGTCTTGCTCGTGCCCGTCTTCTTTGGTCTCTAGGATCGCAATATGAGTCATCCCTTTGATCCGAACCAGCTTCAGTTCTTCCTGACCATTCCGTCGCCCTGCCCGTATTTGCCAGGCCGGATGGAACGGAAAATCTTCGCTCAGCTTGATCCGCTTGATGGTCCTCATCTCAACAATTACCTGACCCATGCAGGGTTTCGCCGCAGTCAGAATGTCATTTACCGGCCCGCCTGCGAAAGCTGCCGTGAGTGTCGGTCTCTTCGCGTTCGTGTTGATGAATTCAAGCCAGGACGCAGTTTTCGTAGAACCCTGCGCCGCAATGATGATCTGAGTGTTGATCTGGTCCCCACTATGGCCATGCCAGAGCAATTTGCACTGCTGTCGCGCTATCTTGGTCACCGGCATCCGGGCGGCGGAATGACCGACATGGATTTCACCCGCTATGAAATGATGGTGGAGGAATGTACGTCGGAAACCGAAATTGTGGAATATCGCGCTCCGTCGGGGACACTGATCGCCTGTATGCTGGCCGACCGCCTCACGGACGGGCTGTCGCTGGTCTATAGTTTCTTTGAACCCGGCGAAGTGGACCGGTCGCTCGGCAACTATATGATCCTCAATCAGATAGACCGCTGCCGCAGCGAGGACCTACCCCATCTCTATCTTGGCTACTGGGTGCCGGGTAGTCCCAAAATGCATTACAAAAGCCGGTTCCAACCCTCTGAAATTCTGGGGCATCGCGGCTGGATGCCGTTGAACTCTGTATGACGCGCCGCCGCGATATCGTCCTCGGCGCAGGTGCACTGACCGCTAGCGCAGGCGTCGTCGGCGCATTGGGGTCAAGCCGGAAACCGAAAGATCAAGCGGCCACGCCAAATCCGATCAGCGCGCCGAATATCAATCGCGGGATCAAACAGTTCCGCATGGCGACCAGCTGGCCGAAGGACTTTCCCGGTCTTGGCATTATGCCGGTGCGGTTTGCCGATGCCGTACGAAACATGAGCGGCGGCACGCTTGAGGTCAAAGTCTATGCGGCCGGAGAACTAGTCGGCGCGCTGGAATGTTTCAACGCCACCAGCACGGGCGCAGCGGATATGTACCACGCCGCCGAATATTACTGGCAAGGCGTCTCGCCAGGCTTTAATTTCTTCACCGCCGTTCCGATGGGCATGACGGCTACCGAACTCAATGGATGGATCGACTGGGGCAGTGGCCAAGCCATGTGGGAAGAGCTGTCCGCTCGTTCCAATATCATTGCCTTCCAAGCGGGCAATACGGGTCATCAAACTGGCGGCTGGTTCAAGTTCAAACTGACGAGTCTCGAGGATCTACAAGGTTTGCGCATACGCATGCCCGGGCTCGGTGGGCGCATTCTCTCTGAACTCGGCGCAACGCCTGTGTTACTGCCCGGCGGCGAAATCTATCAGGCCCTGCAGAGCGGCGCGATCGATGCAACCGAATGGGTCGGCCCCTGGAACGATCTTGCGCTCGGATTTTACCGCGAAGCGCCCTATTATTACGCTCCGGGCTTCCATGAGCCCGGCGCAGGCCTAGCTGTTGGGGTGAATCTTGATCGATGGGCAAAGTTGACTCGGACCGAGCAAGCCATCATCCGCCATGCCTGCCGCAGCGCCAATGATATGTCGCTTGGGGAATATACGGTGATGAATGCGCGCGCGCTGGACACGCTCAAAACCCGCTACGGGATTGAGCCGCAACTCATGCCCAACGAAATTCTTCGAGCCGTGGGCGCGATTGCCGACGAGATTGTCGGCGACATTGCGCAAAGCGACCCGCTCGTGACACGGATTTTCGACAGCTATATCACGTCTCGCAATCAGAGCGCCCGCTGGACCGAAATCAGCGACGGAGCGTTTATCCGCGCCCGCACGCTCAGCCAGGGCTGAGCACATGGTAGAGGGCATCATCCATGCGGTTGGCTGGGCGTTTCTGCCGATCCTGACTCTTCCCATTCTTTACCTCATTTGGCCATCTGCGTGGCTGAACCAGATTGTATCGGCGATCATCCGCACGATCGACAGTCTTGTCTTCAGACTCGGCGAATGGGTGAAATGGAGCCTGCCGTTGCTCGTCCTCAGCGTCGCGGGCTCCGTATTTGCACTCTCAATCTTTGGCACAGCTACTGTGAAATGGCTGGAAAGCGCCTTTTACCTGCAGGCCATTATCATCACACTCGGGGCGGCAGCGACCCTTCTGGCGGGACAGCATGTGCGGGTCGATATTTTCCACGAAAGCATGGGCGAGCGCGCCCGAGCCCGCGTCGATCTGCTCGGATTCTACCTTCTGCTGGCCCCAGTCTGTTTGCTGATCCTTTGGAACAGCCAGACCTTTGTCGGTTTTGCCTGGCAAACTTTTGAAGGGTCGACGGAAAGCAATGGCATCCGTGGCGTGTTCCTGCTCAAGACACTGATCCCCATTTTTGCCTTATCCCTGACCCTTCAGGGCTTTGCGATCACATTGCGCGCCGCGATGACACTGAATGGCGAAGCGCGGCCTGAGCGCCCATCCGGCGTCGCGCCCTTCTTTCAGGTCACCAATGGCGACAGAACGCCGAGCGGAGACCGGCTGTGAGTCCGGCTGAAACCCTCGCTGCTCTGATGTTCTTCACCGCCTGCGCCGGGTTGATGGCGGGCTATAATGTCGCCTTTACACTGGCCGGAGTCAGTGTGATTTTCGCTAGCATCGCCTCGGCCCTAGGTCTGTTCGATCCCAGCTTCTTCCTGTCTCTGCCTGCCCGCATCTATCCGCTCATCACGCGGGAAATTCTGATCGCTGTGCCGCTCTTCGTGTTCATGGGAATAATGCTGGAGAAATCCCGCATCGCCGAAGAATTACTCCAGAACATGGGGGATCTGTTTGGGCCGCTCCGGGGCGGGCTTGGGATCTCCGTCATTTTTGTTGGCGCGCTGCTCGCCGCGTCGACCGGCATTGTCGGCGCCACGGTCGTGACGATGGGGCTGCTCAGCCTGCCAACGATGCTCAAGCGTGGCTACGACATTCCCCTCGCCTCTGCCTCCATCGCAGCGTCTGGCACGCTGGGGCAGATCATTCCGCCCTCTATCGTGCTCGTTATTCTTGGCGATCAGATCAGCAATGCCTTTCAGGAAGCGCAGCGGTCCTACGGACTGGAAACGGATGCAGTCGTCTCCGTCGGCGATCTGTTTGCGGGCGCTCTGATCCCCGGCCTGATCCTGGTCGGCGCTTATGCCCTCTATATCTTCATCACTGCCGTGCTGTCGCCCTCGAAAGTCCCGGCGCAGCCTTGGCCAGATGATACGGACGCGAAAGAGCTACTCTGGCGCTCCTTCAAGGCGATGGTTCCACCAATCTTCCTGATTGTGGCTGTGCTTGGGTCAATTCTGTCGGGATATGCCACACCCACGCGCGGCGCAGCGCTGGGCGCACTCGGCGCCATGCTACTCGCCGCCACCCGGCTCCCTGAGGGACGGCGCTGGCCGCTCTGGGCCGCCATCGCACTGCTTATGCTTGTCGCACTGGATATGACAGGCATTGACTTGCGTGTGGCGCAGACCGAATGGACCGCAGTCGAGGCAATGGCCGGCGGGCTCGCCGCGATCCTCGTCATCCTCGGTCTTTTCGGCACGGGGACTGGGTTGATCCGATTGCTGCACAATGGGCAGCTGGCTGAGGTTTCCCGCTCGACCATGCACATTACCGGCATGGTGTTCGTGATCCTGATCGGCGCGACTGTCTTCAGCCTTGTCTTCCGAGGCCTGGGCGGGGACGAGATGGTCGCCGAGCTAATGGCCGCAGCCCCAAGCGGGACCTGGGGGGCCTTTGTGATGGTCATGCTGGTCATGTTTGTCTTGGGGTTTTTTCTCGACTTTATCGAGATTACCTTCGTCGTCGTGCCGCTGGTCGCTCCGCCCTTGCTGGCGGCTGGACTGGATCCGGTCTGGCTTGGCGTCGTCATGGCGCTCAACCTTCAGACCAGTTTCCTGACGCCCCCCTTCGGCTTTGCGCTCTTCTATCTGCGCGGGGTTTCGCCGCCGGAAGTCACGACATCACATCTCTATCGTGGCGTGATCCCCTTTATCGGTATTCAGCTGGCCCTGATCGCCTTGCTGATCATCTTTCCAGGACTTGTCACGGGCATCTTGGATTAGGCTTGCGACGCAGGAGAGCGAGAGCTAGACTAGGCTCATGACGACTCTTCTCGTGATCCTCGGCATCGTCGCAGTTCTCGCCATTCTGATCATCGGTATCTACAACCGACTGGTCGCGCTTCGACAGACAACCAATCAGGCCTGGTCCGACATCGAAGTTCAGCTGAAGCAACGTCAGGACCTCGTCCCGCAACTGGTCAACACGGTGAAGGGATACGCCAAACACGAAAAAGACACATTCAAGGAAGTGACCGAAGCGCGCGACCGCGCGGTCAGTGCCGATAGTATTGAAGGCCAAGCTGCGGCCGAAGGCATGCTCTCTGCCGCTCTGGGCAAATTGTTCGCGCTGGCCGAGGCCTATCCTGAGCTGAAGGCCAACACGAACTTCCTGCAGTTGCAGGGCGAGCTGTCTGACGTTGAGAATAAGATCGCCGCGTCCCGCCGCTTCTACAATAATGCCGCGCAGGAATATAATACAGCCCGCGAACAGTTCCCGGCTGTCCTGATCGCTAGTCCGTTTGGCTTTGTCGAACATGAGTTCTTTGAAGCGCCAGAAGGTCGCGAAGCGCTGCAAACGCCGCCGACCGTCGACTTCGGCACACCCTAAAGCCGACCTCAGGCCATGCTGATCAGAGCGAGCGGCCTTCGGACCCATATCTGGAATAATAATCTGCGCAGCGTTGGGCTACTCCTGTTTTTTCCGGTCCTGCTCCTCATTCTGTTCTACGGAATATTGGTCGGTTTCATTGGCATGACTGGCCAAGCACCGCTCGACCGTGGCCTTGTCGACGCCGCCGAAATGCTTCCCGGAGCTGCGCCCTACGCCCTTGTCGGTGCGGGGACCTGGTTTGGCGTCGCTTTCTTCGGTCACAACGTCATGATCAATGCAGCGACGCGCGCCAAGCCTGTCACGGTCAGCCAGGAACCCCGCGCTTACCGCATGCTCGAAAACCTGTCGATTTCACGAGGCCTGACAACACCGCGGCTGATGGTCATGGAAATCCCGGCCATGAATGCGTTCGCATCCGGGGTTCGCCGCGAAAACTACCAGATCACCCTCACTCGCGGCTTGATGGACGCACTGGACGATGAAGAACTCGAAGCCGTTATCGCGCATGAGCTGAGTCATATCCGGCACAAGGATGTGCGGATGCTCATTATTGCCGTCATCTTTGTCGGAATCTTTGCCTTTGTCGGTGAAAGCCTGTTTCGTAACATGTTCCGTGTGAACTTCGCCCGGTCGAGACGGCATCAACGCTCAGGCGGCGGCAGCGCGGGCGTTCTAATCCTGGTCGCCTTTGCCATTGTCGCCCTCACTTACGTGATCGCCCTGATGATCCGATTCACAATGAGCCGGAAGCGCGAATATATGGCGGATGCCGGCGCGGTTGAACTGACCAAGAACCCGGATGCGATGATCCGCGCCCTGAAGAAAATTTCCGGTCATGCTGAAATGACGCGCGTTCCGGATGAGGTACGGGAAATGGCGCTCTACAATCCGCGCAAGGGACTGGCGGGCCTGTTCACCACACATCCCCCAATTGAGAAACGGATCAAGGCACTGGTCAAATATGCCGGAGGGCGTGCTGATACGCAAAACCGCCCGCAATCGCGCCAGATCGACACTCAGATCAACACTCAGGACAACACCCGGAATGATTCCGGCTCCCGCAAACCCTTCGGACGCCGCAATTCCCCCTGGTCCTGAGCATGTGTGGTGCCGAAGTCGGCACTATGCTCAATCCGGATCATCCAAACCTCTTTTCTTTGAGTTTGAGTTTGCGAGCCACGCCAGGCAGGTATTTTTTACGGAATCGGCCCGGCTATCAAAATTTTTACCCGAGATAGTTCGAATGACGGCAAACCTATGGTAGACAAAAAAGATAGCATCTTGTTAAACGATGAATTTTTTACCATGGGTAGACTTATGACCGCACCTTTTGCTCGCCTCCTCCTGCTCGGCACCGCTGTGATGGCCCTGTCAGCCTGTCAGACTGATACGAATGAGACCAATGTGCCCGATCGTTTCGATCTGGTGGAGGCCTATACGGGCGACGGAGCTGAGGTTGCTATTCCTTACGAAAAATATGTTCTCGATAACGGCCTGACCATCGTCCTGCACGAAGATAACAGCGACCCTCTGGTTCATGTGGACGTCACCTATCACGTCGGGTCGGCCCGTGAGGACATCGGCAAGTCCGGCTTTGCGCACTTCTTCGAACATATGATGTTTCAGGGGTCGATCAATGTCGCCGATGAACAGCATTTCGGCTTGATTACGGAGTCGGGTGGCACGCTTAACGGAACGACCAATACGGACCGGACAAACTACTTCGAAACCGTCCCAAGCAATCAGCTTGAGCGCATGCTGTGGCTAGAGGCGGACCGGATGGGTTTCCTGCTCGACGCGGTCACGCAGGAGAAGTTTGAAGTTCAACGCGATACGGTCAAGAATGAGCGTGGTCAGAACTATGACAACCGCCCCTACGGCCTGCTGCGCGAACGCGTTGCCGAAGCCATGTATCCGGAAGGTCACCCCTATAGCTGGCTGACGATTGGTCATCTTGAAGATCTCGACCGTGCCGATCTGGACGATCTGAAACGGTTCTTCATGCGCTGGTATGGTCCGAACAATGCGACACTGACCATTGGCGGGGATATCGACAAGACGGAAACACTCGCCATGATCGAGAAATATTTTGGATCCATTCCGCGCGGATCAGACGTCGAGAAGCCCGAAAAACTACCCGTGATGCTAGACGCTGATCGCTATACGTCGATGGAAGACACTGTGCAGCAACCGCTGCTCTATTTCGCATGGCCGACTGTCTATGCCAATCATCCCGATGAAGCGCCTCTTGACGTGCTGACGAATATTGTTGGTGGCGGTCAGACATCCCTGCTCTACAAAAACTTGACCAAACCTGGCTTGACCACGAACGCCAGCGCCGGACATGGATGCGGCGAACTCCACTGCACTTTCACCCTGCAGGCGATTGCCAATCCGGCCAATGTCAGCTCTCTTTCAGAGATCGAACCGATCATGCGTGCATCGCTGGCCGAATTTGAAACGCGGGGCGTCGAAGATGACGATCTGGCCCGCATCAAAGCCTCCACCGTTTCAAGCATGATTTACAATCTGGAATCCGTGCGCGGCAAAGTCAGCCGTCTAGCGGCTTATGAAACATTCCGCGACACGCCGAACGGGATTGCGCAGGACATAGAGCGTTACCAGAGCGTGACCAAGGCCGACGTGCAACGGGTTTATGATAAATATATCAAAGATAAACCCGCCGTCATTCTGTCCATCGTGCCCAATGGCCGCACGGATATGGCAGCTCGACCAGACACATGGAACACATACGACCGGGCAATCCCTGATGCCGTGGTCTCTGAAACGTTTGAGTGGACGGCTCCGACAGATGATTTCGACAGATCCGTTATCCCGGCACCGGGCGAAGCACCAACAGTCAAAGCCCCTGACGTTTATGAAGGCAATGTTGCTGGAATCCCGATTCTCGGCGCGATCAATTCGGAAACACCAACGACCGTCATCCAGATCGTGACCAAAATTGGTCAGAAAGATGAACCGCTCGACAAACTCGGCCTCGCATCTTTGACCATGCGCATGCTCTCTGAAGCCTCTGAGACCATGACGGTTGAAGACCGTGCCAACGCGCTCGCTAAACTGGGTTCCTCCGTCAATGGCGGCGCGGGTGATGTGAGCTCCAACCTGACCATCCGAACTCTATCCGAGAATATCGATGAAACAGTTCGGATTGCCATGGACGCCATGCTGAATCCGAAATTCGACCCAGCGGATTTTGAACGCGTGAAAGCCAACCAGTTACAAAATATTCAAGCCGCGAATAAGAACGCCGCCACGGTCGCGACAAATCTGTTCAACAAAATGACCTATGGCGACAATAACGCCTACGCCTATGCGAACCCAGGTCTGACGGAGACCGTGGAATCGATCACGCTTGAGAATGTTCGGGATTATTATGAGACCTATATCTCCCCGAGCGTTGCCAGCATTCTGGTCGTGTCGGATTTGTCGCAGAGCCGTATCGAAGAGGCGCTGTCCCCGATTAGCGCCTGGGTCGGCCCTGAGGTCGAGCCTGTCAATATTCAGATGAATCCAACCGGCGTCCCCGGCACGCTCTACTTCTTTGACAAACCGGACGCACCGCAGTCACAAATCCGTATTGGTAAGGCGTCTATGCCTTATGATCCGACCGGCGAACAATATCTCGCCACCTTGATGAGCTACAAGCTTGGCGGCGCCTTCAATTCGCGGATCAATATCAATCTGCGTGAAGATAAGGGGTATACCTATGGCGCGCGCGGGCGGTTCATTGGTCAGCTGGATCGCGGTCAGTTCGTCGCCAATGCCGGGGTCAGGGCCGATGCAACGACTGAGTCCCTCGTCGAGTTCTTTAAAGAAATCGAAGCCTATCATAAGAGCGGCCCGACCTCCGACGAGATCGAATTCACCAAAGCCGCTATCGGCCAGTCAGAAGCACGCCGCTATGAAACGCCGTTCCAGAAGCTTAATATCTTGTCTCGGATGGACACATTTGAGGTCGGCACGGAGCACATTGCGGAGCGCAATGAGATCCTCGAGGCGCTTACCGAGGAACAGGCCGATGCATTGGCCGCCAAACATCTCGATCTTGACGAAATGATCGTCATTGTTGTGGGGGATAAAGCTACCCAGATGGAGAAACTCCGCACATTGGGGCTGCCCATTATCGAAGTCGACGCGGACGGGACCCCGGTCCAGTAAAGACCGCCGACACAACCAAAAAGAAAGGCCGCTTCAGAGAGCGGCCTTTTTGTTAGCGTCGTCTATTTCTGACCTATGCGCGTATTAAACCGCGGTGAACCACAAGTTCCGCGATCTGCACCGCGTTTAGCGCCGCGCCCTTACGCAAATTGTCAGACACCACCCACATGTCAAGCGTGTTATCCTGCGTACTGTCTTCACGAATACGGGAAACGAAGGTTGCAAATTCACCGACACATTCAATCGGCGTGATATAATTCACCTCGCCTTCATCGCTATGCGGCTGATCGATCACTATCAGGCCGGGGCTTTCGCGCAGCAGTGCACGGGCATCATCGGCTGACAGTTCATTTTCCAGCTCAACATTGATCGCTTCAGCATGACCTACAAAGATTGGCACGCGGACACAGGTCGCCGCGACTTTAATTTTAGAGTCGAGGATTTTCTTTGTCTCGACTTTCATCTTCCATTCTTCCTTTGTGTAGCCATCTTCCATAAACACATCGATCTGAGGAATGACATTGAAGGCCATCTGCTTGGGGAAATTGATCGCAGGCAGATCTTCGTTTGAATAAATACCCTTGGTTTGCAGCCAGAGCTCATCCATCGCTTTCTTCCCGCCACCCGACACGGATTGATAGGTTGAGACGATGACACGTTTGATGCCGACCCGGTCATGCAACGGCTTGAGCGTCACAACCATTTGAATG
This sequence comes from Litorimonas sp., assembly GCA_965205225.1. GTDB lineage: Bacteria > Pseudomonadota > Alphaproteobacteria > Caulobacterales > Maricaulaceae > Litorimonas. The sequence continues at coordinate 829,449 of CBDBFZ010000003.1, read as the reverse complement.
GTTGAGCAGTTCGGATTGGCGATAATATTCTTTTGGGTGAAGCCTTCGACCGCATCCGCATTCACTTCCGGCACGATAAGCGGAACATCGGGATCCATGCGCCAGGCTGAGCTATTGTCGATGACAATAGCGCCCTTAGCCGCGATTTTCGGCGACCATTCTTTGGACACAGACCCACCTGCACTCATCAGCACAATATCGATCTTGCCGAAGTCGAATGTTTCCAAATCGAGACATTTCAGCGTCCGGTCACCAAAGCTGACTTCACGGCCGAGCGATCGGCGAGAGGCGACGGCGTAAACCTCGCCAACTTCAATGTCCGACTCGGACAGAATTTCGAGCATTTCAGTGCCGACATTGCCGGTCGCGCCGACGATCGCGAAGTTGGTCGCCATTATATGTTTCCTATGATGAAAGGCGTCGCCGCATAGAGGATCGGCCCGCCCTGTTCAACCACTCACAAACGGTTCTAACGGCGTTTGATGCGCTGCCACATAATGACTGCGATGATGGCGACGATGACTAAGCCGCCAATCTCCAGCCCAGTCAGTCCCAGAAACCTGGTCCGCACCAGGGTTTCGCCCGTACCGCCAATCTCTGGTGCATTCCCGGAACTGGCGATCATGGCTAGGCCGAGGACAACCAGAACGCACGCCCCAACAACGCCGAAAATGGCGTTATAGAAGTGCTGATCGGCTCTGCGTTGAGACTCACGCCGTTCCTGCGCGCGCTGATAACGGCTCACGCGATTGCGAGATCGAGGGATTGGGTCAGTCATATCTGCGACTTAACATGGCAATACGGCCTCGTCATGGTAAGGGTGTGACATGAGATTTTTTGTTCTTCTCATATCAATCGCTCTGCTCGGCAGTCCAGCCCTGTCGCAGACATCGCCATCCATTGACCCATATTCCGCACCAGACCCTGATCTGGAAACACCGCTGGACGGGGATGATCTGACTGCCCTGTTTCTCGACCAGACCCATCGCGGTTACTATCAGGCAGACTGGGAAAATGCCGGTCCTGCATTTACGGAACGGATGAACGTCGATGGGACGACAATCCATGTGCGGGATGGTGTCACCACAAGTGGAACATGGCAAACCCGGGAAAACGTGGTCTGTTTCACCTATGAGGATTTCAATGGCGGCTGTTTCAATATGTATCAGCGGGGGAACTGCTTCTATGCCGTCTCCGCGTTCACGAATGATCTGGTGGCCGTCACCGTCATCGGGGACGAAACGCCCGACTGCGAACCGTCCTATGCGTAAAGCCCTGACCGCCATGCCTGCCTGATACTGGCCGGGTTGCCTCTGGGCGTAGCGGAGGAGAAGCCCTCCATACAGCCCAATGAGAATGGCGATTTTCTGCCGGACCCGACTCAGGAGGCACCGCTGGGTGGGCAGGAGTTGCGCGCAGTCTTCTCAGCCATACTCATCGCAGCTATCGTAATATACTGGATTTAATGAGTCCTGAGCTTAGGTGTTCGGTCCAGAAGCCCTATTGGGCATCTATAAACGGGCCGGGTGGGTCATGCAGTGGCCATAGTCCGCACGGGCACGGGCGTCGAGTCGCAATGGCGAGAGAGACCTGCATTCTGTAAACTTTGCCCAAATGACGCCTGTTTCACTTTTCGTCCTGCCGCTGGGGAGTAGTTGACCATCAACCCAATGCTCCCTGCCCTTGCCACGCTAATGCTGGCCTTTGCTCCCGTCGCAAGAGCCGAGAATGCTCCGCAACCGATTGGCGATGAATTCTGTCTTTCCATTGATGGTGTCAGTGAAACGCTTGATCAACAGCCAAACTACGTAAATTGACAGCCAAACTATTTAACACTATCGCCAAATAATGCCCTATTGAGAAATGTAAGGCCATGCCAGTCATGTTTAAGCCCATATCAACCCTGTCACAGGAAACTCGGACCCCGATCGACACTGACGGGGATGGCACCATCGACCGGATCGAGTTCGACACTGACGGGGACGGTACCCCCGACCGGATCGTGCATCTGAATGCAGACGGTCGCTGGGAGCGGGTGGAACTGGATGCGGACGATGACGGCAATATCGATCAGATCGATCACTACACGTTTGATGATGACGGCAACCGGATCCGGACCCGGATCGATTTCGACCTGGACGATGACGGCAATATCGACCGGACGGCCCACCTGGATGCGGACGGTCGCTGGGAGCGGGTGGAACTGGATGCGGATGATGACGGCACTATCGACCGGATCGATCACTACAGCTTTGCTGCGGATGGCACTCGGAGCCTGACCCGGACCGACTTTGACACTGACGGCGACGGCACAACCGACCGGAGCGAGGCCTACATCTATAACGGGGATGGTAACCGGATCCGGACCCGCTTTGATGATGATAATGACGGCAATATTGACCGCATCGCCTTTGACGATGACGGCGACGGCACACCCGACCGGATCAATCACTATGCGATTGATGACGACGGCACTGCTCGCGTGATCCGGAGGGACTCTGACCTGGACGATGACGGCAATATCGACCGGACGGTCCACCTGAATGCGGATGGTCGCTGGGAGCGGGTGGAACTGGATGCGGATGATGACGGCACTATAGACCGGATCGATCACTACAGCTTTGCTGCGGATGGCACACGGAGCCTGACCCGGAGCGACTTTGACGATGACGGCGACGGCACAGCCGACCGGAGTGAGGCCTACATCTATGACGGTGATGGCAACCGGATCCGGACCCGCTTCGATGACGACAATGACGGCAATATTGACCGCATCGCCTTCGACAATGACGGTGACGGCACGCCTGACCGGATCAATCACTACGCGATTGATGACGACGGCACTGCTCGCGTGATCCGGACCGACTTTGACCTAGACGATGACGGCAATATCGACCGGATCGCCCACCTGAATGCGGATGGTCGCTGGGAGCGAGTGGAACTGGATGCGGACGATGACGGAAATATCGACCGGATCGATCACTACAGCTTTGCTGCGGATGGCACTCGGAGCCTGACCCGGACCGACTTTGACACTGACGGCGACGGCACAACCGACCGGAGCGAGGCCTACATCTATAACAGGGACGGCAACCGGACCCGGACCCGCTTTGATGATGATAATGACGGCAATATTGACCGGATCGCCTTTGACGATGACGGCGACGGCACACCCGACCGGATCAATCACTATGCGATTGATGACGACGGCACTGCTCGCGTGATCCGGAGGGACTCTGACCTGGACGATGACGGCAATATCGACCGGACGGTCCACCTGAATGCGGATGGTCGCTGGGAGCGGGTGGAACTGGATGCGGATGATGACGGCACTATCGACCGGATCGATCACTACAGCTTTGCTGCGGATGGCACTCGGAGCCTGACCCGAACCGACTTTGACACTGACGGCGACGGCACAACCGACCGGAGCGAAGCCTACATCTATGACGGGGACGGTAATCGGATCCGGACTCGGTTCGATGATGATAATGACGGCAATATTGATCGCATCGCCTTTGACGATGACGGCGACGGCACGCCTGACCGGATCAATCACTATGCGATTGATGACGACGGCACTGGTCGCGTGATCCGGAGGGACTCTGACCTGGACGATGACGGCAATATCGACCGGATCGCCCACCTGAATGCGGATGGTCGCTGGGAGCGGGTGGAACTGGATGCGGATGATGACGGCACTATCGACCGGATCGATCACTACAGCTTTGCTGCGGATGGCACTCGGAGCCTGACCCGAACCGACTTTGACACTGACGGCGACGGCACAGCCGACCGGAGCGAGGCCTACATCTATAACGGTGATGGCAACCTGATCCAGACCGACTTTGACGATGACAATGACGGCAATATTGACCGCATCGCCTTTGACGATGACGGCGACGGCACACCCGACCGGATCAATCACTATGCGATTGATGACGACGGCACTGCTCGCGTGATCCGGACCGACTTTGACCTAGACGATGACGGCAATATCGACCGGACGGTCCACCTGAATGCGGATGGTCGCTGGGAGCGGGTGGACCTGGATGCGGATGATGACGGAAATATAGACCGGAGCGATCACTACACGTTTGCTGCGGATGGCACACGGAGCCTGACCCGGAGCGACTTTGACGATGACGGCGACGGCACAACCGACCGGAGCGAAGCCTACATCTATAACAGGGACGGCAACCGGATCCGGACCCGCTTTGATGATGATAATGACGGCAATATTGACCGGATCGCCTTTGACGATGACGGCGACGGCACACCCGACCGGATCAATCACTATGCGATTGATGACGACGGCACTGCTCGCGTGATCCGGAGGGACTCTGACCTGGACGATGACGGCAATATCGACCGGACGGTCCACCTGAATGCGGATGGTCGCTGGGAGCGGGTGGACCTGGATGCGGATGATGACGGAAATATAGACCGGAGCGATCACTACACGTTTGCTGCGGATGGTGCTCGGAGCCTGACCCGGACCGACTTCGACGTTGACGATGACGGCACAGCCGACCGGAGCGAGGCCTACACGTATAATTCGAACGGCACCCTGATCCGGACCCGCTTCGATGACGATAATGACGGCAATATTGATCGCATCGCCTTTGACGATGACGGCGACGGCACGCCTGACCGGATCAATCACTACGCGATTGATGACGACGGCACTGCTCGCGTGATCCGGAGGGACTCAGACCTGGACGATGACGGCAATATCGACCGGACGGTCCACCTGAATGCGGACGGTCGCTGGGAGCGGGTGGACCTGGATGCGGATGATGACGGAAATATAGACCGGAGCGATCACTACACGTTTGCTGCGGATGGTGCTCGGAGCCTGACCCGGACCGAGACCTACACGTATAATTCGGACGGCACCCTGATTCGGACCAACTTCGACGACGACGCGGACGGGAACATCGACCGGGCCGCCCTCGATACCGACGGGGACGGCACGACCGACCGGACCGAGACCTATTTTTATACGAACAGCAGGCGAACTAGGACCGAGTTCGATGATGACGCGGACGGGAACATCGACCGGGTCAGCGTGACGGAGAACCAGATTGCGGCCTATGAGGCGGCGGCGGCGGACGCGGATGGCGGTCCGCTAAGCTACAGCCTGTCCGGGACGGATGCGGCGCTGTTCACGATTGATGCCGCTACAGGCGAGGTCAGTTTCAGAGCGGCCCCCGACTTTGAGGCACCGGGCGATGATGGTGGGGATAATGTCTATGACATTATCGTCACCGCGTCGGATGGCATCAATAGCACGGACCACAATGTCGCCATCACGGTGACGAATGACAATGATAATGCCCCGGTCTTCACCTCGCCCGCCACGGCCAACGCGCGGGAGAACCAGACCGCAGCCTATATGGCGTCGGCGACGGATGCGGATGGCGACACTCTAGTCTACAGCCTGTCCGGGACGGATGCGGCGCTGTTCACGATTGATGCCGCTACAGGCGAGGTCAGTTTTATAGAGGCGCCCGACTTTGAGGCGCCGGGCGATGATGGTGGGGATAATATCTATGACATTATCGTCACTGCGTCGGATGGCATCAATAGCACGAACCACAATGTCGCCATCACGGTGACGAATGACAATGACAATATCCCGGCCTTCACCTCGCCCGCCACGGCCAACGCGCAGGAGAACCAGGTTGCGGCCTATGAAGCGGCAGCGGCGGACGCGGATGGCGATCCGCTGAACTACAGCCTGTCCGGGACGGATGCGGCCCTGTTCACGATCGACGCCAATACGGGCGTGGTCAGTTTTAAAGCGGCCCCCGATTTCGAGGCGCCGGGCGATGATGGCGGGGATAATGTCTATGACATCATCGTCACCGCGTCCGATGATACCAATAGTACGAACCAAAATGTCGCCATCACGGTGACGAATGAAAATGACAATGCCCCGGCCTTCACCTCGCCCGCCACGGTCCGCGTGGCGGAGAACCAGGTTGCGGCCTATGAGGCGGCGGCGGCGGACGCGGATGGCGATCCGCTGAGCTACAGCCTGTCCGGGACGGATGCGGCCCTGTTCACGATCGATGCCGATACAGGCGTGGTCAGTTTCAGAGCGGCCCCCGATTTCGAGGCGCCGGGCGATGCTGACGGGGATAATGTCTATGACATCATCGTCACCGCATCGGATGGTGCCAATAGTACGGAGCAGCCTGTCGCCATCACTGTGACAGATGAATATGACCTGATCCCTCTCTCCTCGCTGGACGGCAGCAACGGCTTTGCCCTGACCGGGATCGACACGCGGGACTATTCCGGCACTTCCGTCTCGTCTGCGGGGGATGTCAATGGCGACGGCTATGATGATCTGATCATCGGGGCCGATTGGGCCGACCCGAATGGTTTTCGTTCCGGCGAGACCTATATCGTCTATGGCGGGGCAAGCGCGCCGGGCACAGGAGGTAAGCTGGATCTGTCGGCGCTGGACGGCACGAATGGCTTCATCCTCAACGGGATCGACAGGCTTGACCGCTCCGGTGGTTCCGTCTCGTCTGCGGGGGATGTCAATGGCGACGGCTATGATGATCTGATCATCGGGGCCGATTGGGCCGACCCGAATGGTTCTCGTTCCGGCGAGACCTATATCGTCTATGGCGGGGCGAGCGCGCCGGGCACAGGAGGTAAGCTGGATCTGTCGGCGCTGGACGGCACGAATGGCTTCATCCTCAACGGCATCGACGCGGATGACCGTTTCGGGCGGTCCGTCTCGTCTGCGGGGGATGTCAATGGCGACGGCTATGATGATCTGATCATCGGGGCCTACGGGGGCGACCCGAATGAGGACAGTAACGCCGGCGAGATCTATGTGATCTATGGCGGGCCAAGCGCGCCTGGTACGAACGGTGTGCTGGATCTGTCGGCGCTGAGCGGGACCAACGGCTTTACCCTGACCGGGATCGACGGGAGTGACCAGTCCGGCCGGTCCGTCTCGTCTGCGGGGGATGTCAATGGCGACGGCTATGATGATCTGATCATCGGGGCCAGGGAAGCCGACCCGAATGAGGACAGTAACGCCGGGGAGACCTATGTGGTCTATGGCGGCGCAAGCGCGCCGGGCACAGGGGGCGAACTGGATCTGTCGGCGCTGGACGGCACGAATGGCTTCATCCTCAACGGGATCGACGAATATGACCGGTCCGGCTTTTCCGTCTCGTCTGCGGGGGATGTCAATGGCGACGGCTATGATGATCTGATCATCGGAGCCTACAGGGCAGACCCGGGCGGGGACAGTGACGCCGGGGAGACCTATGTCATCTATGGCGGGGCAAGCGCGCCGGGCACAGACGGCGTGCTTGATCTGTCGACGCTGGACGGCAGGAATGGCTTGATCCTCAACGGGATCGACGGGAGTGACTTTTCCGGCGCTTCCGTCTCGTCTGCGGGGGATGTCAATGGCGACGGCTATGATGATCTGATCATCGGGGCGTGGGGGGGCGACCCGAATGGGGACAGTAATGCCGGGGAGACCTATGTGGTCTATGGCGGCGCAAGCGCGCCGGGCACAGGGGGCAGGTTCAATCTGTCGGCGCTGGACGGCACGAATGGCTTCATCCTCAACGGGATCGACGAAGAAGACCGTTCCGGCTTTTCCGTTTCGTCGGCGGGGGATGTCAATGGCGACGGCTATGATGATCTGATCATCGGGGCCTACGGGGGCGACCCGAATGAGGACAGTGGGGCCGGCGAGACCTATGTGATCTATGGCGGGGCAACGGGGACGGAAAGCCTCGTGCCGGTGACAGCACAGGGCACGGCGGCAGTCGATAATTTCACCGGCAATGCCGGCGCGGACAGCTTTACGGGAATTGCCACGGATGATGTGGTGCGCGGCGGCGCGGGCGATGACGTGACTAGCGTCACCGCGCTTGACTTTGCAGCGGTCGATGGCGGCACAGGTCGTGACACCCTGATACTGGACGGTTCCGGCCTGTCGCTCGACCTGACGGGCGCGGGCCATGCCAGCGTGGACAGTGTGGAAGTCTTTGATCTGTCCGGCACGGGGTCCAACACTTTGGTGCTGGACGCGCTGGCCGTGTTCGACGTAACGGAGGAGCGCGCGGGCGGTGTGGCAAGCCTCGATGTGCTGGGGGATGCGGATGACAGGGTTGATCTGGGCGGCAGTAACTTCGACCTGACCGGGACGGTTACGGAGGATGGCACGGCCTATACTGTATACAGGGACGGCAATGCTCAGTTGCGCGTAGAGGATGGGGTGCAGGTGGTCGCGATACCGGTATTCACCTCGCCCGCCGTGGGCAAAGCGGCGGAGAACCAGATTGCGGCTTATGAGGCGGTGGCGGCGGACGCCTATGGCGGTCCGCTGAGCTACAGCCTGTCCGGGACGGATGCGGCGCTGTTCACGATCGACGCCAATACGGGCGAGGTCAGTTTCAGAGCGGCCCCCGATTTCGAGACGCCGGGCGATGATGACGGCGATAATGTCTATGATATCATCGTCACCGCGTCCAATGGTACCAGACAGACGGATCAGTCTGTCGCCATCACGGTGACGAATGAAAATGACAATGTCCCGGCCTTCACCTCGCCCGCCACGGCCAACGCGCAGGAGAACCAGACCGCAGCCTATATGGCGGCGGCGACGGATGCGGATGGCGATGCGCTAGTCTACAGCCTGTCCGGGACGGATGCGGCCTTGTTCACGATCGATGCCGATACAGGCGAGGTCAGTTTTATAGAGGCGCCCGACTTTGAGGCACCGGGCGATGATGGCGGGGATAATATCTATGACATTATCGTCACCGCGTCGGATGGCATCAATAGTACGGACCACAATGTCGCCATCACGGTGACGAATGAAAATGACAATGCCCCGACCTTCACCTCGCCCGCCACGGCCAACGTGCAGGAGAACCAGACTGCAGCCTATATGGCGGCGGCGACGGATGCGGATGGCGACACTCTGGTCTATAGCCTGTCCGGGACGGATGCGGCCTTGTTCACGATCGATGCCGATACGGGCGAGGTCAGTTTTATGGCGGCGCCCGACTTTGAGGCGCCGGGCGATGATGGTGGGGATAATGTCTATGACATTATCGTCACCGCGTCGGATGGCATCAATAGTACGGACCACAATGTCGCCATCACGGTGACGAATGACAATGTCCCGGTCTTCACCTCGCCCGCCGCTGCCAACGCGCAGGAGAACCAGACCGCAGCCTATATGGCGGTGGCGACGGATGCGGATGGCGATGCGCTAGTCTATAGCCTGTCCGGGACGGATGCGGCCCTGTTCACGATTGATGCCGATACAGGCGAGGTCAGTTTTATAGAGGCGCCCGACTTTGAGGCGCCGGGCGATGATGGTGGGGATAATGTCTATGACATTATCGTCACCGCGTCGGATGGCATCAATAGCACGGACCACAATGTCGCCATCACGGTGACGAATGACAATGATAATATACCGGTCTTCACCTCGCCCGCCACGGCCAACGCGCAGGAGAACCAGACCGTGGCCTATGAGGCGGCGGCGACGGATGCGGATGGCGACACTCTGGTCTATAGCCTGTCCGGGACGGATGCGGCCTTGTTCACGATCGATGCCAATACAGGCGAGGTCAGTTTTATAGCGGCGCCCGACTTTGAAGCGCCGGGCGATGATGGCGGGGATAATATCTATGACATTATCGTCACCGCGTCGGATGGCATCAATAGTACGGACCACAATGTCGCCATCACGGTGACGAATGACAATGACAATATACCGGTCTTCACCTCGCCCGCCACGGCCAACGCGCAGGAGAACCAGACTGCAGCCTATATGGCAGCGGCGACGGATACGGATGGCGACACTCTGGTCTACAGCCTGTCCGGGACGGATGCGGCGCTGTTCACGATCGACGCCAATACGGGCGAGGTCAGTTTCAGAGCGGCCCCCGATTTCGAGGCGCCGGGTGATGCTGACGGGGATAATGTCTATGATATCATCGTCACCGCGTCCGATGGCACCAATCAGACGGATCAGCCTGTCGCCATCACGGTGACGAATGACAATGTCCCGGCCTTCACCTCGCCCGCCACGGTCAGCGTGGCGGAGAACCAGAGTGCGGCCTATGAGGCGGCGGCGGACGCGGATGGTGGTCCGCTGAGCTACAGCCTGTCCGGGACGGATGCGGCGCTGTTCATGATCGACGCCAATACGGGCGAGGTCAGTTTCAGAGCGGCCCCCGATTTCGAGGCGCCGGGCGATGCTGACGGGGATAATGTCTATGACATAATCGTCACCGCGTCCGATGATACCAATAGTACGGAGCAAAATGTCGCCATCACGGTGACAGATGAATATGACCTGATCCCTCTCTCCTCGCTGGACGGCACGAATGGCTTCATCCTCAACGGGATCGACGCGGATGACTATTCTGGTCGGTCCGTCTCGTCTGCGGGGGATGTCAATGGCGACGGCTATGATGATCTGATCATCGGGGCCGATTGGGCAGACCCGAATGGGGACAGTAGAGCCGGGGAGACCTATGTGATCTATGGCGGGGCCAGCGCGCCGGGCACAGACGGCGTGCTCGATCTGTCGGCGCTGGACGGCACAAATGGCTTCATCCTCAACGGGATCGACGCTTATGACCGTTCCGGTCGGTCCGTCTCGTCGGCGGGGGATGTCAATGGCGACGGCTATGATGATCTGATCATCGGGGCCTACAGGGCCGACTCGGATGGGGACAGTGCGGCCGGCGAGATCTATGTGATCTATGGCGGGGCAAGCGCGCCGGGCACAGGGGGCAGGTTCAATCTGTCGGCGCTGGACGGCACGAATGGCTTCATCCTCAACGGGATCGACGCGAATGACCGTTCCGGCACTTCCGTCTCGTCTGCGGGGGATGTCAATGGCGACGGCTATGATGATCTGATCATCGGGGCCCCGGGGGCCGACCCGAACGGGGACAGTGCGGCCGGCGAGATCTATGTGATCTATGGCGGGGCAAGCGCGCCGGGCACGAATGGCATGCTGGATCTGTCGGCGCTGAGCGGGACCAACGGCTTCATCCTCAACGGCATCGATGCGAGTGACCAGTCCGGTTTCTCAGTCTCGTCGGCGGGGGATGTCAATGGCGACGGCTATGGTGATCTGATCATCGGGGCCGTGGGGGCCGACCCGAATGGTTCTCGTTCCGGCGAGACCTATGTGGTCTATGGCGGGGCGAACGCACCGGGGACAGGCGGCGTGCTGGATCTCGGGGCGCTGGACGGCACGAACGGCTTTATCCTCACCGGGATTGACGAGCGTGACCAGTCCGGGCGCTCCGTCTCGTCTGCGGGGGATGTTAATGGCGACGGCTATGATGATCTGATCATCGGAGCCAACATTGCCGACCCGGGCGGGGACAGTGACGCCGGCGAGACCTATATCGTCTATGGCGGGGCGAGCGCGCCGGGTACGAACGGTGTGCTGGATCTATCAGCGCTGGACGGCACAAACGGCTTCATCCTCAACGGGATCGACGCGGATGACCGTTCCGGTCGGTCCGTCTCGTCTGCGGGGGATGTCAATGGCGACGGCTATGATGATCTGATCATCGGAGCCTATCAGGCCGACCCGAATGAGGACAGTGCAGCCGGCGAGACCTATGTGGTCTATGGCGGCGCAAGCGCGCCGGGCACAGGGGGCGAACTGGATCTGTCGGCGCTGGACGGCACGAATGGCTTCATCCTGACCGGCATCGATGAGGCTGATCAGTCCGGTCGGGCCGTGTCGTCGGCGGGGGATGTCAATGGTGACGGTTATGATGATCTGATCATCGGGGCCTACGGGGGCGACCCGAATGAGGACAGTGACGCCGGCGAAGCCTATATCCTCTATGGCGGGGCAACGGGGACGGAAAGCCTGACGCCGGTCACAGCATCAGGCACGGCGGCGGTTGATAATTTCACCGGCAATGCCGGCGCGGACAGCTTTACGGGCATTGCCACGGATGATGTGGTGCACGGCGGCGCGGGCGATGACGTGACTAGCGTCACCGCGCTTGACTTTGCAGCGGTCGATGGCGGCACGGGTCGGGACACCCTGATACTGGACGGGGCCGACCTGTCGCTCGACCTGACGGGCGCGGGCCATGCCAGCGTGGACAGTGTGGAAATCTTTGATCTGTCCGGCACGGGGTCCAACACTTTGGTGCTGGATGCGCAGGCCGTGTTCGACGTAACGGAGGAGCGCGAGGGCGGGGTGGCAAGCGTCGATGTGCTGGGGGATGCCGATGACAGGGTTGATCTGGGCGGCAGTAACTTTATCCTGACCGGGACGGCGACGGAAGACGGCGTCACCTATAATGTCTACAGCGACGGCAATGCTCAGTTGCGCGTAGAGGATGGGGTTCAGGTTCAAACCCCTCCGGTGGTCTTCACCTCGCCCGCCGCAGTCAGCGCGCGGGAGAACCAGACCGCAGCCTATATGGCGGCGGCGACGGATGCGGATGGTGACACTCTGGTCTACAGCCTGTCCGGGACGGATGCGGCCTTGTTCACGATTGATACCGATACAGGCGAGGTCAGTTTTATAGAGGCGCCCGACTTTGAAGCGCCGGGCGATGATGGTGGGGATAATGTCTATGACATCACCGTCACCGCGTCCGATGGCACCAATAGCACGAACCACAATGTCGCCATCAGGGTGACGAATGAAAATGACAATGCCCCGACCTTCACCTCGCCCGCTACGGCCAACGTGCAGGAGAACCAGACTGCAGCCTATATGGCGGCGGCGACGGATGCGGAGGGCGACACTCTGGTCTATAGCCTGTCCGGGACGGATGCGGCCTTGTTCACGATTGACGCCGATACAGGCGAGGTCAGTTTTATGGCGGCGCCCGACTTTGAGGCGCCGGGCGATGATGGTGGGGATAATGTCTATGACATTATCGTCACCGCGTCGGATGGCATCAATAGCACGGACCACAATGTCGCCATCACGGTGACGAATGACAATGTCCCGGCCTTCACCTCGCCCGCCACGGCCAATGCGCGGGAGAACCAGACCGCAGCCTATATGGCGGCGGCGACGGATGCGGATGGTGACACTCTGGTCTACAGCCTGTCCGGGACGGATGCGGCCCTGTTCACGATTGATGCCGATACGGGCGAGGTCAGTTTTATAGAGGCGCCCGACTTTGAGGCGCCGGGCGATGATGGTGGGGATAATGTCTATGACATTATCGTCACCGCGTCGGATGGCATCAATAGCACGGACCACAATGTCGCCATCACGGTGACGAATGACAATGACAATATACCGGTCTTCACCTCGCCCGCTACGGCCAACGCGCAGGAGAACCAGACCGCAGCCTATATGGCGGCGGCGACGGATGCGGATGGCGACACTCTGGTCTACAGCCTGTCCGGGACGGATGCGGCGCTGTTCACGATCGACGCCAATACGGGCGAGGTCAGTTTCAGAGCGGCCCCCGATTTCGAGGCGCCGGGTGATGCTGACGGGGATAATGTCTATGATATCATCGTCACCGCGTCCGATGGCACCAATCAGACGGATCAGCCTGTCGCCATCACGGTGACGAATGACAATGTCCCGGCCTTCACCTCGCCCGCCACGGTCAGCGTGGCGGAGAACCAGAGTGCGGCCTATGAGGCGGCGGCGGACGCGGATGGTGGTCCGCTGAGCTACAGCCTGTCCGGGACGGATGCGGCGCTGTTCATGATCGACGCCAATACGGGCGAGGTCAGTTTCAGAGCGGCCCCCGATTTCGAGGCGCCGGGCGATGCTGACGGGGATAATGTCTATGACATAATCGTCACCGCGTCCGATGATACCAATAGTACGGAGCAAAATGTCGCCATCACGGTGACAGATGAATATGACCTGATCCCTCTCTCCTCGCTGGACGGCACGAATGGCTTCATCCTCAACGGGATCGACGCGGATGACTATTCTGGTCGGTCCGTCTCGTCTGCGGGGGATGTCAATGGCGACGGCTATGATGATCTGATCATCGGGGCCGATTGGGCCGACCCGAATGGTAACAGTTCCGGCGAAACCTACATCGTCTATGGAGGTGCGGGCGCGCCGGGCACAGACGGCGTGCTCGATCTGTCGGCGCTGGACGGCACAAATGGCTTCATCCTCAACGGGATCGACGCTTATGACCGTTCCGGTCGGTCCGTCTCGTCGGCGGGGGATGTCAATGGCGACGGCTATGATGATCTGATCATCGGGACCTACAGGGCCGACCCGGATGGGGACAGTGCGGCCGGCGAGACCTATGTGGTCTATGGCGGGGCCAGCGCGCCGGGCACAGGGGGCAGGTTCAATCTGTCGGCGCTGGACGGCACGAATGGCTTCATCCTCAACGGGATCGACGCGGGTGACAATTCCGGCTCTTCCGTCTCGTCGGCGGGGGATGTCAATGGCGACGGCTATGATGATCTGATCATCGGGGCCTTTGGGGCCGATGGTTCTGTCGGCGAGACCTATGTGGTCTATGGCGGCGCAAGCGCGCCGGGCACAGGGGGCGTGCTCGATCTGTCAGCGCTGAATGGTACCAACGGCTTCATCCTCAACGGCATCGATGCGAGTGACCTGTCCGGTTTCTCCGTCTCATCGGCGGGGGATGTCAATGGCGACGGTTATGATGATCTGATTATCGGGGTCCTTGGTGGCGACCCGAATGGGGACGGTGAAGCTGGCGAGACCTATATCGTCTATGGCGGGGCGAGCGCGCCGGGCACAAGGGGCGTGCTGGATCTGTCCGATCTGGACGGAACCAACGGCTTCATCCTCAACGGCATCGACGCGGGTGACAATTCCGGCAGTTCCGTCTCCTCGGCGGGGGATGTTAATGGCGATGGCTATGATGATCTGATCATCGGGGCCAGGTTCGCCGACCCGAATGGGGACAGTGCGGCCGGCGAGACCTATCTCGTCTATGGCGGGGCCAGCGCGCCGGGTACGGACGGTGTGCTGAATCTCGGGGCGCTGGACGGCACGAACGGCTTCATCCTCACCGGGATCGACGCGGGTGACCGTTCCGGCACTTCCGTCTCGTCTGCGGGGGATGTCAATGGCGACGGCTATGATGATCTGATCATCGGGGCCTTTGGGGCCGATGGTTCTGTCGGCGAGACCTATGTGGTCTATGGCGGCGCAAGCGCGCCGGGCACAGGGGGCGTGCTCGATCTGTCGGCGCTGGACGGCACGAATGGCTTCATCCTCAACGGGATCGACGAAGATGACCGTTCCGGCTTTCCCGTCTCGTCGGCGGGGGATGTCAATGGCGACGGTTATGATGATCTGATCATCGGGGCACGTTATGGTGACCCGAATGGGAACAGGAATGCCGGCGAGACTTATGTCGTCTATGGCGGGGCGACGGGGACGGAAAGCCTCGTGCCGGTCACAGCGCAGGGCACGGCGGCGGTTGATAATTTCACCGGCAATGCCGGCGCGGACAGCTTTACGGGCATTGCCACGAATGATGTGGTGCGCGGCGGGGCCGGCGATGACGTGACTAGCGTCACCGCCCTTGACTTTGCAGCGATTGATGGCGGCACGGGTCGGGACACCCTGATACTGGACGGGGCCGACCTGTCGCTCGATCTGACCGGGGCGGGCCATGCCGGCGTGGACAGTGTGGAAATCTTTGACCTGTCCGGCACGGGGTCCAACAGCCTGGTGCTGGACGCGCTGGCCGTGTTTGGCGTAACGGAGGAGCGCGCGGGCGGTGTGGCAAGCCTCGATGTGCTGGGGGATGCCGATGACAGGGTTGATCTGGGCGGCAGTAACTTTATCCTGACCGGGACGGCGACGGAAGACGGCGTCACCTATAATGTCTACAGCGACGGCAATGCTCAGTTGCGCGTAGAGGATGGGGTTCAGGTTCAAACCCCTCCGGTGGTCTTCACCTCGCCCGCCGCAGTCAGCGCGCGGGAGAACCAGACCGCAGCCTATATGGCGGCGGCGACGGATGCGGATGGTGACACTCTGGTCTACAGCCTGTCCGGGACGGATGCGGCCTTGTTCACGATCAATGCCAATACAGGCGAGGTCAGTTTTATAGAGGCACCCGACTTTGAGGCGCCGGGCGATGATGGCGGGGATAATGTCTATGACATTATCGTCACTGCGTCGGATGGCATCAATAGTACGGACCACAATGTCGCCATCACGGTGACGAATGACAATGACAATGCCCCGGTCTTCACCTCGCTCGCCGCTGCCAACGCGCAGGAGAACCAGACCGTGGCCTATGAGGCGGCGGCGACGGATGCGGATGGCGACACTCTGGTCTATAGCCTGTCCGGGACGGATGCGGCCCTGTTCACGATCGATGCCAATACAGGCGAGGTCAGTTTTATAGAGGCGCCCGACTTTGAGGCACCGGGCGATGATGGCGGGGATAATGTCTATGACATTATCGTCACCGCGTCGGATGGCACCAATAGTACGGACCACAATGTCGCCATCACGGTGACGAATGACAATGACAATGCCCCGACCTTCACCTCGCCCGCCACGGCCAACGCGCAGGAGAACCAGACTGCAGCCTATATGGCGGCGGCGACGGATGCAGATGGCGACACTCTAGTCTACAGCCTGTCCGGGACGGATGCGGCCTTGTTCACGATTGATACCGCTACAGGCGAGGTCAGTTTTATGGCGGCGCCCGACTTTGAGGCGCCGGGCGATGATGGTGGGGATAATATCTATGATATTATCGTCACCGCGTCCGATGGCGCAACTGACACAGAGCAGGCGGTCGCCATCACGGTGACGAATGAAAATGACAATGCCCCGGTCTTCACCTCGCCCGCCACGGCCAACGCGCAGGAGAACCAGACTGCAGCCTATATGGCGGCGGCGACGGATGCGGATGGCGACACTCTAGTTTACAGCCTGTCCGGGACGGATGCGGCCCGGTTCACGATCGACGCCGCTACAGGCGAGGTCAGTTTTATAGAGGCGCCCGACTTTGAGGCGCCGGGCGATGATGGCGGGGGTAATGTCTATGACATTATCGTCACCGCGTCGGATGGCACCAATCGCACGGACCACAATGTCGCCATCACGGTGACGAATGACAATGACAATATACCGGTCTTCACCTCGCCCGCCGCTGCCAACGCGCGGGAGAACCAGACCGCAGCCTATATGGCGGCGGCGACGGATGCGGATGGCGATGCGCTAGTCTACAGCCTGTCCGGGACGGATGCGGCCCTGTTCACGATTAATGCCAATACAGGCGAGGTCAGTTTTATAGAGGCGCCCGACTTTGAGGCGCCGGGCGATGATGATCGGGATAATGTCTATGACATTATCGTCACCGCGTCCGATGGCACCAATAGTACGGACCACAATGTCGCCATCACGGTGACAAATGAAAATGACAATATACCGGTCTTCACCTCGCCCGCCGCAGTCAGCGTAGCGGAGAACCAGACCGCAGCCTATGAGGCGGCGGCGGCGGATGCGGATGGCGATGCACTAGTCTACAGCCTGTCCGGGACGGATGCGGCCCTGTTCGTGATCGATACCGATACAGGCGAGGTCAGTTTTATAACGGCACCCGATTTCGAGATGCCGGGCGACGCGGACAGGGATAATGTCTATGACATCACCGTCACCGCGTCGGATGGCGACAATATTAGGAACCGCAATGTCGCCATCACGGTGACAGATAACAATATCTTCTTCACCTCGCCCGCCGCAGTCAGCGCACAGGAGAACCAGACCGTGGCCTATGAGGCGGCGGCGACGCATGAAGACGGCGATCCGCTGGTCTATAGCCTGTCCGGGACGGATGCGGCCCTGTTCACGATCGATACCGATACAGGCGAGGTCAGTTTTATAGAGGCGCCCGACTTTGAGGCGCCGGGCGATGATGGCGGGGATAATGTCTATGACATCATCGTCACCGCGTTTGACGGCACCAACCGCACGGACTACAATGTCTCCATCACGGTGACGGATGAATATGACCTGATCCCTCTCTCCTCGCTGGACGGCAGCAACGGCTTTATCCTCGCCGGGATCGACGCGGGTGACCAGTCCGGTTTTTCCGTGTCGTCGGCGGGGGATGTCAATGGCGACGGCTATGGTGATCTGATCATCGGGGCCGTGGGGGCCGACCCGAATGGTAACAGTTCCGGCGAAACCTACATCGTCTATGGAGGTGCGGGCGCGCCGGGCACAGACGGCGTGCTCGATCTGTCGACGCTGGACGGCAGGAATGGCTTCATCCTCAACGGGATCGACGCGAATGACCAGTCCGGCCGGTCCGTCTCGTCTGCGGGGGATGTCAATGGCGACGGCTATGATGATCTGATCATCGGGGCCAGGGAGGCCGACCCGAATGGGGACGATAGAGCTGGCGAGACCTATATCATCTATGGCGGCGCGAACGCGCCGGGCACAGACGGCGTGCTGGATCTCGGGGCGCTGGACGGCACCAACGGCTTCATCCTGACCGGGATTGACAGGTTTGACTTTTCCGGCTCCTCCGTCTCGTCTGCGGGGGATGTCAATGGCGACGGCTATGATGATCTGATCATCGGGGCCTCTTTTGCCGAACCGAATGGGCGCAATAATGCCGGCGAGACCTATATCATCTATGGCGGGGCGAGCGCACCGGGCACAGGGGGCGTGCTGGATCTCGGCGCGCTGGACGGCAGTAACGGCTTCATCCTCAACGGCATCGACAGGAATGACTATTCCGGCATTTCCGTCTCATCCGCAGGCGATGTCAATGGCGATGGTTATGATGATCTGATCATCGGCGCCCCTTTTGCCGACCCGAATGGGGATAGTTCCGGCGAGACCTATATCGTCTATGGCGGGGCGAGCGCGCCGGGCACAAGGGGCAGGTTCAATCTCTCCATGCTGGACGGCAGTAACGGCTTCATCCTGACCGGGATCGACGCGAATGACCAGTCCGGTCGGTCTGTCTCCTCGGCGGGAGATGTCAATGGCGACGGTTATGATGATCTGATCATCGGGGCCAGGTACGCCGACCCGAATGGGGACAGTGGGGCCGGCGAGACCTATATCATCTATGGCGGGGCGAACGCACTGGGCACAGGGGGCGTGCTGGATCTGTCAACGCTGAATGGTACCAACGGCTTTATCCTCAACGGGATCAATGCGAGTGACCGTTCCGGCTTCTCCGTCTCATCGGCGGGGGATGTCAATGGCGACGGCTATGATGATCTGATCATCGGGGCCGATCAGGCCAACTCGGGTGGGGACAATAGGGTCGGCGAGACCTATCTCGTCTATGGCGGGGCGAACGCGCCGGGCACGGATGGCGTGCTGGATCTGTCGGCGCTGGACGGCACGAACGGCTTCATCCTCAACGGGATCGACGAAGAAGACCGTTCCGGCTTTTCCGTTTCGTCGGCGGGGGATGTCAATGGCGACGGCTATGATGATCTGATCATCGGGGCCCGGTATGCCGCCCCGAATGGGAACATCCGGGCCGGCGAGACCTATGTGATCTATGGCGGGGCGACGGGGACGGAAAGCCTCGTGCCAGTGACAGCACAGGGCACGGCGGCAGTCGATAATTTCACCGGCAATGCCGGCGATGACAATTTTACCGCGATTGCCACGAATGATGTGGTGCGCGGCGGGGCGGGCAATGACATAATCAGCGTCACCGCCCTTGACTTTGCAGCGATCGATGGCGGCACGGGCCAGGACACATTGGTGCTGGACGGGGCTGGCCTATCGCTCGACCTGACGGGCGCGGGCCATGCCGGCGTCGACAGTGTCGAACTGTTTGACCTGTCCGGCACGGGTACCAACAGCCTGGTACTGGACGCGCTCGCCGTGTTTGACGTCACGGAAGAGCGCGAGGGCGGTGCGGCGAGCCTCGACGTGCTGGGTGATGCGGATGACAGGGTTGAGCTGAGCGGCAGTAACTTCGCCCTGACCGGGACGGCGACGGAGGACGGCGTCACCTATAATATCTATAGGGACGGCAATGCGCAGCTGCGCGTAGAGACGGGGGTGCAGGTGGTCACAATACCGGGCTTCACCTCGCCCGCCGCAGTCAGCGTAGCGGAGGGTCAGACCGCAGTCTATGAGGCGGCGGCGACGGATGCGGATGGCGACACTCTGGTCTATAGCCTGTCCGGGACGGATGCGGCCTTGTTCACGATTGATGCCACTACAGGCGAGGTCAGTTTTATAGCGGCACCCGATTTCGAGATGCCGGGCGACACGGACGGGGATAATGTCTATGACATCACCGTCACCGCGTCCGATGGCACCAATAGCACGAACCACAATGTCGCTATCAGGGTGACGAATGAAAATGAAAATATACCGGTCTTCACCTCGCCCGCCGCTGCCAGCGCGCAGGAGAACCAGACCGCAGCCTATATGGCGGCGGCGACGGATGCGGATGGCGACACTCTGGTCTATAGCCTGTCCGGGACGGATGCGGCCCTGTTCACGATCGACGCCAATACGGGCGCGGTCAGTTTCAGAGCGGCCCCCGATTTCGAGGTGCCGGGCGATGCTGACGGGGATAATGTCTATGACATTATCGTCACCGCGTCCGATGATGCCAATAGTACGGAGCAGCCTGTCGCCATCACGGTGACGGATGTCAATGATTTGGTTCCCCTCTCCAGCCTGGACGGCACGAATGGCTTCATCCTCAACGGGATCGACGAAGATGACCGTTCTGGTCGGTCCGTCTCGTCTGCGGGGGATGTCAATGGCGACGGCTATGATGATCTGATCATCGGGGCCTACAGGGCAGACCCGAATGGGGACAGTAGAGCCGGGGAGACCTATGTGGTCTATGGCGGGGCAAGCGCGCCGGGCACAGGGGGCAGGTTCAATCTGTCGGCGCTGGACGGCACGAATGGCTTCATCCTAAACGGGATCGACGCGGGTGACCGTTCCGGCTTTTCCGTTTCGTCGGCGGGGGATGTCAATGGCGACGGCTATGATGATCTGATCATCGGGGCCGATGGGGCAGACCAGAATGGGTACAATACTGTCGGCGAGACCTATGTGGTCTATGGCGGGGCCAGCGCGCCGGGCACAGGAGGCGAACTGGATCTGTCATCGCTGGATGGCACGAATGGCTTCATCCTCAACGGGATCGACGGGAGTGACCAGTCCGGCCGGTCCGTCTCGTCTGCGGGGGATGTCAATGGCGATGGCTATGGTGATCTGATCATCGGGGCCGGACTCGCCGACCCGAATGGGGACAGTGCGGCCGGCGAGATCTATGTGGTCTATGGCGGGGCAAGCGCGCCGGGCACAGGGGGCAGGTTCAATCTGTCGGCGCTGGACGGCACGAATGGCTTCATCCTCAACGGGATCGACGCGAATGACCGTTCCGGCACTTCCGTCTCGTCGGCGGGGGATGTCAATGGCGACGGCTATGATGATCTGATCATCGGGGCCTCGGGGGCCGACCCGAACGGGGACAGTGCGGCCGGCGAGATCTATGTGATCTATGGCGGGGCAAGCGCGCCGGGCACGAATGGCATGCTGGATCTGTCAGCGCTGAGCGGGACCAACGGCTTCATCCTCAACGGCATCGATGCGAGTGACCTGTCCGGTTTCTCCGTCTCCTCGGCAGGGGATGTCAATGGCGATGGCTATGATGATCTGATCATCGGGGCCCGTTATGCCGACCCGAATGGGGAGACTTCCGGCGAGAGCTATGTGATCTATGGCGGCGCGAATGCGCCGGGCATAGGGGGCGTGCTGGATCTGTCGGCGCTGGACGGGACGAACGGCTTCATCCTCAACGGCATCGACGCGGGGGATAATTCCGGTTGGTCCGTCTCGTCGGCGGGGGATGTCAATGGCGACGGTTATGATGATCTGATCATCGCGGCCAGATCCGCCGACCCGAATGGGCGCAATAGTGCCGGCGAGACCTATATCATCTATGGCGGGGCGAGTGCGCCGGGCAGTGACGGTGTGCTCGATCTGTCAAGCCTGGCGCTGGATGGCAGTACCGGCTTTATCGTCAATGGGATCGACGCGTTTGACTATTCCGGTATTTCCGTCTCCTCGGCGGGAGATGTCAATGGCGATGGCTATGATGATCTGATCATCGGGGCCCATTATGCCGACCCGAATGGGCGCAATAGTGCCGGGGAGACCTATATCGTCTATGGCGGGGCGAAGGGGACGGAAAGCCTGACGCCGGTCACAGCGCAGGGCATAGCGGCGGCGGATAATTTCACCGGCAATGCTGGCGATGACAGTTTTACAGACATCGCTACGGATGATGTGGTGCGCGGCGGGGCTGGCGATGACACTATCCGCGTCACCGCGCTTGACTTTGCGGCGATTGATGGCGGCACGGGCCAGGACACATTGGTGCTGGACGGAGCCGGCCTGGCGCTCGACCTGACGGGCACGGGTCATGCCGGCGTGGATAGTGTCGAAGTGTTTGACCTGTCCGGCACGGGCGCCAACAGCCTGGTGCTGGATGCGCTCGCCGTGTTTGACGTCACCGAAGAGCGCGAGGGCGGGGCGGCAAGCCTCGACGTGCTGGGTGATGCGGATGACAGGGTTGATCTGGGTGGCGGTAACTTTATCCTGACCGGGACGGCGACGGCGGACGGCGTCACCTATAATGTCTATAGGGACGGCAATGCGGAAGTGCGCGTAGAGGACGAGGTGATGGTCACTCTCGCTGCTGCGGGGGCGCAAAGCGCCGAGTCCAAGACTGACCCCAAGACTGACCCCAAGACTGACATCAGGATCGATCCCGTGGCTGACCCCAGAACTGACCCCGGGTTGGACGACGCACTCATGAATAATGATCTATGGGACGGTTTATGGGCGGGCGGGATCAAGAGCTTGGATCAGCCGGTTCATATAGACGAGGATGCTATCTTCATTCCGCTTTCAGACCCGCTTTCTTTCGGTCCACTCTCATCAGGCTCGCTTCCGGGTCCGTGGGGGGATCTGATGTATTGGCCCGGGCTCGGAAGCCATCCGGCGATGCAGAATGATCTCGCCATGATCCTGCCGGAGATGGAGATTGCCACCGCTTATATGGAGGGTTTCTAACCAGCGGACCGGACCCGGGACAAGGTCATGACCGAGACAGAGTCGGATACCGTGCCTGCCGGATAGACCGGGGTGACGTTCGGGGTCGATCTGTCACGCGGTTTCACCGAATGGCTGGCAACGAAACGGCCCGGCCTTGCCACCTACCAGGTCGGCAAGCGCCTCTCCAATGAAGGCGTCCTAACCAATGTCACGCTATGCTTCCCCCCAATCAGGCCCTGGCGCATATCGGCATCAGCCCGGCGCAGCTCTCCGCATTTGGCGGGAGAGACCTGCATTCTGTAAACTTTGCCCATATGACGCCTGTTTCACTTTTTGTCCCGCCGCCAGAGAGTAGTTGACCATCAACCCAATGCTCCCTGCCCTTGCCACGCTAATGCTGGCCTTTGCTCCCGTCGCAAGAGCCGAGGATGCTCCGCAACCGATTGGCGATGAATTCTGTCTTTCCATTGATGGTGTCAGTGAGACACTTGCTCAACAGCCAAACTATGTAAATTGACAGCCAAACTATTTAACACTATCGCCAAATAATGCCCTATTGAGAAATGTAAGGCCATGCCAGTCATGTTTAAGCCCATATCAACCCTGTCACAGGAAACCCGGACCCCGATCGACACTGACGGGGATGGCACCATCGACCGGATCGAGTTCGACACTGACGGGGACGGTACCCCCGACCGGATCGTGCATCTGAATGCAGACGGTCGCTGGGAGCGGGTGGAACTGGATGCGGACGATGACGGCAATATCGATCAGATCGATCACTACACGTTTGATGATGACGGCAACCGGATCCGGACCCGGATCGATTTCGACCTGGACGATGACGGCAATATCGACCGGACGGCCCACCTGGATGCGGACGGTCGCTGGGAGCGGGTGGAACTGGATGCGGACGATGACGGAAATATCGACCGGATCGATCACTACAGCTTTGCTGTGGATGGCACTCGGAGCCTGACCCGAACCGACTTTGACACCGACGGCGACGGCACAGCCGACCGGAGCGAAGCCTACATCTATGACGGAGATGGTAACCGGATCCGGACCCGCTTTGATGATGATAATGACGGCAATATTGACCGGATCGCCTTTGACGATGACGGCGACGGCACTCCCGACCGGATCAATCACTACACGATTGATGACGAGGGCACTGGTCGCGTGATCCGGAGGGACTCTGACCTGGACGATGACGGCAATATCGACCGGACGGTCCACCTGAATGCGGACGGTCGCTGGGAGCGGGTGGAACTGGATGCGGACGATGACGGCACTATCGACCGGATCGATCACTACAGCTTTGCTGCGGATGGCACTCGGAGCCTGACCCGAACCGACTTTGACACCGACGGCGACGGCAATTTCGACCGGATCGAGGCCTACATCTATAACGGGGGCGGCAACCGGATCCGGACTCGGTTCGACGATGACGCGGACGGCAATTTCGACCGGAGTGAGACCGACTTTGACGTGGACGGCAATATCGACCAGATCCGCTTTGACGATGACGATGACGGCACAACCGACCGGATCGAGGCCTACACTTACGACGGGGACGGTAACCGGACCCGGACCCGCTTTGACGATGACGCGGACGGCAATTTCGACCGGAGTGAGACCGACTTTGATGCGGACGGCAATATCGACCATATCCGCTTTGACGATGACGATGACGGCACAAACGACCGGAGCGAGTTCTACACCTATAATTCGGACGGTGGCCTGATCCGGACCCGCTTTGACGATGACGATGACGGCAATTTCGACCGGAGTGAGACCGACTTTGACGCGGACGGCAGTATTAACAAGATCCGCTTTGACGATGACGATGACGGCAATTTCGACCGGAGCGAGTTCTACACCTATAATTCGGATGGCGGCCTGATCCGGACCCGCTTTGACGATGACGATGACGGCAATATCGACCGGAGCGAGTTCGACACTAACGGGGACGGCAATATCAACCAGATCCGTTTCGACGATGACGATGACGGCACAAACGACCGGACCGAGTTCTACACCTATAATTCGGACGGTAACCGGACCCGGACCCGCTTCGATGACGACGCGGACGGCAATCTTGACCGTATCGCCTTCGACACTGACGGCGACGGCACTCCCGACCGGATCGCCTATCTGAATACGGACGGTCGCTGGGAGCGGGTGGAACTGGATTTGGACGATGACGGCAATATCGACCAGATCGATCACTACAGCTTTGATGATGACGGCCCCCGGAGCCTGACTCGGATCGATTTCGATCTGGACGATGACGGCAATATCAACCGGACGGCTCACCTGAATGCGGACGGTCGCTGGGAGCGGGTGGAACTGGATGCGGACGATGACGGTAATATCGACCGGATCGATCACTACAGCTTTGCTGTGGATGGCACTCGGAGCCTGACCCGGACCGACTTTGACGGCGACGGCGACGGCACAAACGACCGGAGCGAAGCCTACATCTATAACGGGGCCGGCAACCGGATCCGGATCCGCTTCGATGACGACAATGACGGCAATATTGACCGGACAGTCCACCTGAATGCGGACGGTCGCTGGGAGCGGGTGGAACTGGATGCGGACGATGACGGCAATATCGACCGGATCGATCACTACAGCTTTGCTGCGGATGGCACACGGAGCCTGACCCGGACCGAGGCCTACAGCTATGACGAAAGTGGCAGGCTGATCCGGACCGATTTCGACGACGACAATGACGGCACAACCGACCGGGCCGAGCACTATTTTTATGATTCGAACAACAGGCTGATCCGGACTTGGTTCGACGACACAGGGGACGGCAGGATTGAGCGGGCCGGGTTCGACGACGATGGGGACGGCACAACTGACCGGACCGAGACCTACAGCTATGACGCAGACGGCAACCGGACCCGGACCGATTTCGACAACAATAATGACGGCACAACCGACCGGAGCGAGTTCGACGATGACGCGGACGGGAACATCGACCGGGTCAACGTCGCGGAGAACCGGATTACGGCCTATAGAGCACCGGATGCGGAGGATGACACTCTGGTCTACAGCCTGTCTGGGACGGATGCGGCCTTGTTCACGATTGATGCCGCTACAGGCGAGGTCAGTTTTATAGAGGCGCCCGACTTTGAAGCGCCGGGCGATGATGGTGGGGATAATGTCTATGACATTATCGTCACCGCATCCGATGGCACCAATAGTACGGACCACAATGTCGCCATCACGGTGACGAATGACAATGACAATGCCCCGACCTTCACCTCGCCCGCCACGGCCAACGCGCGGGAGAACCAGGTTGCGGCCTATATGGCGGCGGCGACGGATGCGGATGGCGAGACTCTAGTCTACAGCCTGTCCGGGACGGATGCGGCCCTGTTCACGATTGATGCCGATACAGGCGAGGTCAGTTTTATAGAGGCGCCCGACTTTGAGGCGCCGGGCGATGATGGCGGGGATAATGTCTATGACATTATCGTCACTGCGTCGGATGGCATCAATAGCACGAACCACAATGTCGCCATCACGGTGACGAATGACAATGACAATATACCGGTCTTCACCTCGCCCGCCACGGCCAACGCGCAGGAGAACCAGACCGCAGCCTATATGGCGGCGGCGACGGATGCGGATGGCGACACTCTGGTCTACAGCCTGTCCGGGACGGATGCGGCCTTGTTCACGATCGACGCCAATACAGGCGAGGTCAGTTTTATGGCGGCGCCCGACTTTGAGGCGCCGGGCGATGATGGTGGGGATAATATCTATGACATTATCGTCACCGCGTCGGATGGCATCAATAGCACGGACCACAATGTCGCCATCACGGTAACGGATGTCAGCGAGGTCGACAACACATATGATGAGAATGGCACCCTGATCCAGAGCGACTTCGACGATGACGGGGACGGCACAGCCGACCGGAGCGAGAGCTACACATATGATGCGATCGGCATCCTGAGCGGGGTCGGGTTCGACGATGACAATGACGGCACGCTCGACCGGAGTGAGGCCTACACATATAGTCCGTTTAATGGCAGGCTGAGCCGGGTCGAGTTCGATGATGACGGGGACAGCACAACCGACCGAAGCGAAAGCTACGTTTATAATTCGCGCGGCAGGTTGAGCCAGGCCAATTTCGACGACGATGGTGACGGAACAACCGACCGGAGTGAGGCCTACGAGTATAATTTGAGCGGCAGGCTGAGCCAGACCGAGTTCGACGACGACAATGACGGCACAACCGACCGGAGCGAGGCCTACACGTATAATTCGGACGGCGACCTGATCCGAACCGATTTCGACGACGACAATGACGGCACAACCGACCGGAGCGAGTTCGACGACGACAATGACGGCACAACCGACCGGAGCGAGGCCTACACGTATAATTCGGACGGCGACTTGATCCGAACCGATTTCGACGACGACAATGACGGCACAACCGACCGGAGCGAGTTCGACGACGATGATGACGGCACAACCGACCGGAGGGAGCGTTACACGCTCAACGAGGGCGGCAACCGGATCCGGACTGATTTCGACGACGACGGGGACGGCACAACCGACCGGGCTGAGCACTATTTTTATGATTCGAACAACAGGCTGATCCGGACTTGGTTCGACGACACAGGGGACGGCAGGATCGAGCGGGCCGGGTTCGATGACGATGGGGACGGCACCACTGACCGGATGGAGACCTTTATTTATGCCGCGGACGGTGCCCGGATCCGGACCGACTTGGATGACGACAATGACGGCATCATCGATCGGGCCGGGTTTGACGACGACGGGGATTTCAATTTCGACCGGATCGAGACCTACACAATCGGTATGAGAGGCAACCTGTTCCGAACCCGTTTCGATGACAATGCGAACGGCACCATCGACCGGATCGAGACCTACTCCTATGACGAGAACAACAAGCTGATCCGGACCGATTTCGACGACAACAGTGACGGCACAACTGATCGGAGCGAGCGTTACACGCTCAACGAGGGCGGCAACCGGATCCGGACCGACTTCGACGACGACGGGGACGGCGTCGTTGATCGGATCGAGCGCGCCCTCTCCAGTCTGAACGGGACCAACGGCTTCATCCTCAACGGCATCGACGCGGGTGACGGTTCCGGTTTCTCCGTCTCATCGGCGGGGGATGTCAATGGCGACGGCTATGATGATCTGATCATCGGGGCCAACAGTGCCGACAGTCAAGCCGGCGAGACCTATATCGTCTATGGCGGGGCGAACGCGCCGGGCACGGATGGTGTGCTGGATCTGTCCGATCTGGATGGCAGCAACGGCTTTACCCTCAGCGGGATCGACGCGAATGACCAGTCCGGCTTCTCCGTCTCATCGGCGGGGGATGTCAATGGTGACGGTTATGATGATCTGATCATCGGGGCCTGGTACGCCGACCCGAATGGGGACAGTAATGCCGGCGAGACCTATATCGTCTATGGCGGGGCGAGCGCGCCGGGCACGGACGGCGTGCTGGATCTCGGAGCGCTGGACGGCAGTAGCGGCTTCATCCTGACCGGGATCGACGCGTTTGACCAGTCCGGTCGGTCGGTCTCGTCGGCGGGGGATGTTAATGGCGACGGCTATGATGATCTGATCATCGGAGCCAGAGGAGCCGACCAGACTGGGAACAGTAATGCCGGCGAGACCTATCTGGTCTATGGCGGGGCGAGCGCACCGGGCACAGATGGCGTGCTGGATCTCTCCATGCTGAATGGGACCAACGGCTTTACCCTCACCGGGATCGACACGTTTGACCAGTCCGGCTGGTCCGTCTCATCGGCGGGGGATATCAATGGCGATGGTTATGATGATCTGATCATCGGAGCCGCTGGGGCCAACCCGAATGGGAACATAAACGCCGGCGAGACCTATGTGATCTATGGCGGGGCGAGCGCGCCGGGCACGAATGGCGTGCTGGATCTCGGGGCGCTGAACGGCACGAATGGCTTCATCCTCACCGGGATCGACGAGCGTGACCGGTCCGGCTATTCCGTCTCGTCGGCGGGGGATATCAATGGCGACGGCTATGATGATCTGATCATCGGCGCCATTTATGCCGATCCGAATGGGAATTTTGCTGCCGGCGAGACCTATATCGTCTATGGCGGGGCGAGTGCGCCGGGTACAGGTGGCGAGCTGGATCTCTCCATGCTGGACGGTACCAACGGCTTTACTCTGACCGGGATCGACGCGGGTGACCGTTCCGGCTCTTCCGTCTCGTCGGCGGGGGATGTCAATGGCGATGGCTATGATGATCTGATCATCGGGGCCCGGAGGGCCGACCCGAATGGGGACAGAGACGCCGGCGAGACCTATCTCGTCTATGGCGGGGCGAATGCGCCGGGCACAGGGGGTGTGCTGGATCTCAGGGCGCTCGGGACCAACGGCTTTACCCTGACCGGGATCGACGGGGGTGACCGGTCCGGCCGTTCCGTCTCGTCGGCGGGAGATGTTAATGGCGACGGCTATGATGATCTGATTATCGGGGCCGACAGGGCCGACCCGAATGGGGATAGTGACGCCGGCGAGACCTATATCGTCTATGGCGGGGCGACGGGGACGGAAAGCCTCGTGCCGGTCACGGCACAGGGCACGGCGGCGGCGGATAATTTCACCGGCAATGCCGGCGCGGATAGTTTTACCGCGATTGCCACGGATGATGTGGTGCGCGGCGGGGCCGGCGATGACACTATCCGTGTCACCTCCCTTGACTTTGCGGCGATTGATGGCGGCACGGGCGCTGACCGGCTGGTGCTGGACGGGGCCGGCCTGTCGCTCGACCTGACCGGGACGGGCCATGCCGGCGTGGACAGTGTCGAAATGTTTGACCTGTCCGGCACAGGCGCCAACAGCCTGGTGCTGGACGCGCTGGCCGTGTTTGACGTAACGGAGGAGCGCGAGGGCGGTGCGGCGAGCCTCGACGTGCTGGGGGATGCGGATGACAGGGTTGATCTGAGCGGTAGTTCATTCGCCCTGGCCGGGACGGCGACGGAGGACGGCGTCACCTATAATGTCTATAGGGACGGCAATGCGGAAGTGCGCGTAGAGGACGGGGTGATGGTCACTCTCGCTGCTACGGGGTCGCAAAGCGCCGAGTCCAAGACTGACACCGGGATCGATCCCATGGCTGACCCCAGAACTGACCCCGGGTTGGACGACGCACTCATGAATAATGATCTATGGGACGGTTTATGGGCGGGCGGGATCAAGAGCCTAGATCAGCCAGTTCATATAGACGAGGATGCTATCCTCATTCCGCTTTCAGACCCGCTTTCTTTCGGTCCACTCGCATCAGGCCCGCTTCCGGGTCCGTGGGGGGATCTGATGTGTTGGCCCGGGCTCGGAAGCCATCCGGCGATGCAGAATGATCTCGCCATGATCCTGCCGGAGATGGAGATTGTCACCGCCGATATGGAGGGTTTCTAACCGACGGGTCAAACCCGGGACAAGACCGAGATCAAGACAGAGATCAGGATAGAGTCGGGGACCGTGCCTGCCGGACAGACCGAAGTGACGTTCGGGGTCGATCTGTCACGCGGGGTTTCACCGAGTGGCTGGCGACGAAACGGCTCGGCCTAGCGCGACATCGTTAACGACACGCTGACGCAAATCCCGGGACATCACTTTGGGCATGAAACACCGCCAATGTAAGAGGAATCACAAATCAAAACAAAAGGGAATCCCTGAAATTAATAGGGTCTGAGCTTAGAGTGTCGGCGGCGTCCACCGCGGCAAGTCGTGAAGACGCTCCATGGCGCGAATATCGATACGCAGATCGTTCATTTGATTGGCTAATCTCTCCGCTTTCTTTATAAGACGGCGGCGTTCCTTGGCTGGAAGCTCGTCTGCACCCAACCGGGCCGTGACATTCAAATAGGCTGACTGACGATCTTCCCATTGGTTGATCAGATCGTCGCGAGCGCGCGCGATCTCATAGACCGCATAGCCGTCCGCATATGCGTCCATATACCGACCAAAGCCACCTGATTCGCACTCCGCATTCGGCGCATTACCTTCGCGCCCTGTATTAAAGCCGTTGGTTGGCCCGCAATAACGCTCCAGCCCGAGTTCCAGACCGCGCAGATAGGCGCGCCGGTCCGGTACAACCCCATATCCGGCACAGGTTTCAAAAATATCGACCAGTCGAGACCGGGATCGCCCGGCTTCTCCGTCCTTAAACCCGACATCTTCCCAGCTGTCGGCCAGACAGGCCTCTTCGGATATGGTTTCACACCCCATCAGAGCGGCGCACGCCGCCAGACAGATCACAGCGCTAAACCAGATTTTCATCGAAAATCCTCCCTTTTGGGACTGATAGCATTTCAAACCTCGATGAGCGATGACGATCCTGTTCACCCTAGGCTCATTCAGGCGGCTATCGCTTGCGGCGCACCCTGCTTGCGTGGTTAAGCGGATTTATGCGCCTCGACTCAGCTACGATCGGCACTGGTAAACGCCCCCCTATCGGACTCGCACTTGGCGGCGGTGTGGCACGGGGCTGGGCGCATATCGGCGCGCTTCGCGCTTTGATGGAAGCAGATATCGAACCCGACATTATTGCGGGCACATCAATCGGCTCAGTCGTTGGCGCTGCCTATCTGGCTGGCCGGCTGGATAGTCTTGAGAAATGGGCGCGAGCACTCAATCGACGCCGGGTTATTCATTATATGGATTTGTCGTGGGGTGGATCTGGCCTGATGAAAGGCGCGCGCCTCGTCAAAGTGCTCGAACACTATCTTAAAGACGTCAATATCGAGGATTTTGATCGCCGGTTTGCGGTGGTCGCCTGCGATCTGCGCACGGGCTATGAGGTTTGGCTGCAACAAGGTCCGGTCATTCCCGCCATCCGAGCCTCTTACGCCCTGCCCGGCGCGTTCGAACCCGTCATGATCGACAACCGATATATGATCGACGGCGCGCTGGTGAACCCGGTCCCGGTTTCGGCCTGCCGCGCGCTCGGGGCTCATATGGTAATTGCAGTATCACTGAATGGAGACGCCTTTGGCCCAATTGGGTCGAGCCATGAAGTTGATTTCGACAAGGACGACATGATGGAGCCGGATTTGCCGGAAATCGCGATCATGGCGCATCAATCCATTAATAAGTTGAGACCTGACCGTATCCTTTTGAAATCATTACTCGGCGGAACCAAGCCTGGAAAGAGTCCGCGTATCGGATCAGTCATGATGGGGGCGTTGAACATTGTCATGGACAGAATTTCGCGCTCGCGTCTGGCTGGCGACCCCCCGGATGTCTTCGTGGCTCCCCGGATTGGCCATATCGGAATGCTTGAGTTCACGCGCGCCGAAGAGTTGATTGAGCGCGGTTACCGGGCCATGCAACACGAAATCCCGCTCATCCGGTCCGTCCTGGACATTATCGGCGACATGCCGAGCGCATCGTCCCCGATGGAAAAAAAGCCCGGAAGAAGAGTAAGGGAAAATTAAAGATAGCGACTCGCCCGATTGGTGTCTCGACGCGACAGCATTCCCGGCTGAGCTAATCGACCCGCATGAATGTGTTCGGTCAAAAATCCACTCTCTATCTCTCGCAGTCGAGAATGCGGGCGATTGCGCTGATCTTCCCAATTATCTCCTCATTGCTGGCACTGTTTTCGCTGCGGGCGGGGCTACCGCGCGTGAAACCGGATTACTCTGCGCGCTTCCGACGTTACCGCTTCGGTGGTTCTATACGGCATCCCATTGGCGCACATTTATGTCAGAGGCGCACACCTATGTCAGAGGCGTTCTGGTCATGATCGTGGCTGGCTTTGCCAGTTTGCTGCCCAATCTTGGCGTCATGATTCTGATCGCCATTCAGGGCATGGTCCTGTTTGTGTCTATCGTCGGCCGGTTCACCCGCCGCGCCAGACTGGCAGGCGTTATGCTGGTCCAAGGCCATGTTTGGCCTGGTCTGCACCGTGATTGCGGATCCAATGCGTTTTGACCCTTGGGCATTAGGAACGCCGTCTGACTGTCGCGGTCCAACGCGACACCGGACCAGCTTAAATCAGTCCTGAATCCAATAGTTGCCGTGACGAATCGTCTGTTTATTTCCGATGCAACGGGCTCGGACCATGTCACCATCAATCTCGGCTCGGCGATTGAGGCTCAGCTAACGGATATGTTCACCCGAAGCGGTCACTAGGCGCAAATCAACTGGCTAGTCGATCCGGCGAAGACCATTTTTGAAGCGCTTGGCGTTGCTGACATAGATCTGCGCATTGAGCGTCAGCATCTGCGCCTCAGCCTCACCGAGCGTCTTGATAAGTCGGCCCGGCGCGCCCACGACGAGGCTATTAGGCGGAATGATTTTGTTCTCGGTAATCAGCGCATGTGCGCCGACAATGCTACCCGCGCCAATCTGCGCGCCGTTCAGAATAGTGGCACCAATTCCGATCAGGCAACTATCGCCAATCGTGCAGCCATGCAGCATGACCTGATGTCCGACGATGACATCTTCGCCGATTGTCAGCGGCTGCCCTAGATCCGAATGCAGGACAGAATTGTCCTGCACATTGGAGCGGGCACCGATGCGGATTGGCTCATTATCGCCACGCAAGACAGCACCGAACCAGACGGAACTTTCCTCCGCCATGATGACATTGCCGATCACTGAAGCGGTTTCGGCAACCCAGACGCTCGCGTGGAGATCCGGGCTATGATCATCCAGAGCATAGACAGCCACTAACCGTCAATATCCTGTTGCAAGATCGAGATGTTGAGATCGTAGGAAATGTCGTCCTTATCATCATCATCAATATAGAGCAGGCCGAGAATTTCATCATCAAGATAGACTTCTACACTGTCCTGCACCTTACGCGGGACAAGACGAATAGCTTCAGTCTTGAAACGTGTGCAAAGATAATCGCGGACCGACTTCATCTGTTCGGGCGTCATATTATAATCCTTGTTCCATGGCGGCGGCCGGATCCCCGCAGGATCCGCCGACCGCTTTGGCGGGTACACCCGCAACCGTACAGTTTTCAGGCACAGGCTTGAGAACGACAGACCCTGCCGCAATCATGGCACCGTCACCGATTTTGATATTTCCAAGCACGGAGGCGTTCGCCCCGATCAAGACACGGGCACCAATCTTCGGGTGGCGATCCTGGTCTGATTTTCCGGTGCCGCCGAGCGTAACGCCCTGCAGAATCGAGCAATCATCCCCCAGCCGTGCCGTTTCGCCCATAACAAACCCCGTCGCATGGTCGAGCATGATGCCGCAGCCGATCTTCGCTGCGGGATTGATATCCACTCCGAACAGCTCGCTGCTGCGAGACTGTAGATGATACGCGACCAGATCCCGCCCAGACTTGAACAGCGCATGAGCACAGCGGTGTATCTGGATGGCGAGAAAGCCCTTGAAATAGAGGAAACATTGCAGATGCGAGTGGCACGCCGGATCGCGTTGCTGCACCGCCTGAAGATCGCGCGCAATACACGGGACCAAGAATGGATCACTTTCAATGGCTTCCGCGAGTACTGTGCGAAGCTTGAGCGCCGAGAAATCATTGCTCGCCAGCTTCTCCGCCAGATGATTGACGAGGGCGGAGCCAAGGTTTTCCTGGTCCAGAATGGTTGCGTGCAGGAGCGAGGACAAGGCGACTTCCTTGACCGCATAGGCCGCAGCCTCGCGCTTCATATCCGACCAGACGCACGCATCATCGGCGTCGTCACATACAAGATTAACTTGAGACATGGGCTAGCCTAGCATTTGAACCGGAGGATGAAAACGAAAATTCCAACAGGGTGATGTTTACTTAGATAAAGGCTAACCCCGCCCTCGATAGGGGGGGACGCCTTGATCAGGGATCCATAGCCCGTCTGGCGGGGTCTCGAACTGGTAGAATATGTCAATCGGAATACCGCCGCGCGGATACCAGTAGCCGCCAATCCGGAGCCAGCGCGGCACAATTTCCTTCACCAAACGCTGACCGATACCCGTCGTGCAGGCTTCGTGAAAATCTCCATGATTTCGGTAACTTCCGAGGAAACGCTTAAATGCCTTACTCTCGACAATCCAATCCTGTGGGCAGTAATCGACGACCAGATGCGCAAAATCCGGCTGGTCCGTCACAGGACAGATTGAAGTAAATTCAGGGGCGACGAGCCGCACCATATAGGGCTCATCGCACGGGTTGGCGACGCGTTCCAATTCCGCATCATCCGGCGATGCGGGCAGTGCGTTGCTCCTGCCTAATTGATCGAGTTTGTCATAACGGCTCATGGGCGGCGCTCTATCGCGGCGCGGCGCGTCCGTCCACCATCAGACCTCATCGGGCCTCAGCGCCGCAGAAACGGCAACTTTCTGGAAACTGATCGAACTCTCCCCGCGTTAAACCTACAACCCATGCGAAACAATTCTGACAGCGGCGATCATACGGTCTGCGAACATTACCAAGACGTATGGTGGATCACATTATCGCATCTTTTCCATTGGCGAGCTGACCTTTAAAATGCATCAAGATGCCCTACATAACTCCGTCAGGAGGAAAACTACCCCATGTCTGATACAAAAACCGTCCCTGCTAAGCGCGGAACGACCGAGACCAAAAAGCTTGGAAACAGCACTAGTTTCTCTGTCGCGCTGTCACCCGAGCAGGGCCTGAACCGCTACCTTCAGGAAATCCGCAAGTTTCCAATGCTGGAGAAGAACGAAGAGTTCATGCTGGCCAAACGTTGGGCTGAGAACAAAGACACTGAGGCTGCCGAGAGGATGGTCACGTCACACCTGCGTCTGGTGGCCAAGATCGCAATGGGCTATCGGGGCTACGGCCTGCCGATTGGCGAAGTCATTTCCGAAGGGAATGTCGGCTTAATGCAGGCAGTTAAGAAATTCGATCCAGATCGGGGCTTCCGCCTCTCGACCTATGCCATGTGGTGGATCCGAGCCGCAATTCAGGAATATGTTCTTCGGTCCTGGAGTCTGGTCAAGATGGGGACGACGGCAGCGCAGAAGAAACTTTTCTTCAATCTCAGACGGTTGAAGGGTGAAATGAAAGCGATTGAAGATGGCGATCTGAAGCCCGAAGACGTCAAGAAGATCGCCACGACTCTGGGCGTCAAAGAGAAGGAAGTCACATCAATGAATCGCCGAATGCTCGGCGGGGGCGATGCTTCTCTGAATGTTCAGATCGGTGTAGAAGATGGGTCGACTCAGTGGCAGGACTGGCTTGAGGATGATACGGAGAACCAAGAAAGTACGCTCGCTGATACGCAGGAACATGATGCCCGGATGGACCTACTTCAGGATGCGATGGCGGATTTGAATGACCGTGAACGCGATATTTTCATGAAGCGTCGCCTGTCGGAAGCCCCTCTCACCCTTGAGCAGCTGGCGAAAGTTTACGATGTATCACGCGAGCGTATCCGCCAGATCGAAGCCCGGGCATTCGAGAAAATTCAGAACGCCATGGTTGAGGCCGCCGAACAATCGGGACTTATTGAAGCAGACTGACGTTCTAATCTTTCCGGACGTCGTTGCTCCCGTAACTGTAACGAGCCCGGAAGGGCACCCCCATGGACGGGATGTCTACGACCGCCTCGAAAAAGATCATGACACTCAGCGTGAACTGATCCGGTCTCTCAAGCTAACGAAGCCAGGCTCCGAAAGATGGGCCGTGCTCTGGACTAAGCTCAAGGTCAAACTGGAATCCCATGCCTCTGCTGAAGAACAGGCTTTCTACTCCAAATTGATAGCCGAACCCGAAGGCACAGATGATACACATCACGCCGTCGATGAACATCAGGCCATGCACGAAATGATCCAGAAGCTGGACATCATGGATCGTCAGCCGATGTCTGGGGAAAATTGTTCGGTAAGCTGGCAGACAAGGAGATCCGCCATGTTAGAAAGAATTCTTCCCAGGGGCCAAAGAGACGCTGTCAGACCCGCAAGAAGCCGACGCGCTGAAAGACTTCAACGACCGCAAGGATACCGAAATTGAAAAGCATTAAGAGATGGCCGATTAAAGCCAGCTCGACACTCATTTGAAAGAGGCAAGATCAGCGGATTATGCCTTTTTATGTGACGACCGTCGTCTTAGCTCGCGCGGCTTCAGTGTCACGATTTCTTCGGCACTAGTCGGGTGAACCGCACAGGTCGCGTCAAAATCAGCCTTGGTCAGCTTTGCCTTGATCGCAATTCCAACCATCTGGATCATCTCCGCACTATCGTCCCCAACCAGGTGAACGCCGATCACGGTTTCTTCTTTGCCCTTGGTGATGACCTTCATGAAACAGCGATGTTCGCTGCCTGACAGGATGTTTTTCATGGGGCAGAACTGGGTTGTATAGACTGTGACATCGTCACCATGACGGCGACGCGCCTCATCTTCGGAAATTCCGCATGTACCAACTGGCGGACGGGTAAAGACCGCCGAGGCGATATCATCATGATCGAAGGCGGTCGGATTATCCTTGAACACAGTTTCAATGAAGGCTGCGCCTTCGCGGATCGCAACCGGGGTGAGGTTGACGCGATTGGTCACGTCGCCGACCGCATAGATATTGGGTTGGCTCGTGCGAGAGAATTCATCGACCGTAATCGCGCCGCTCGGCTCCACTTCAACGCCAGCCGCATCAAGGCCCAGCGTCGCGGTCTTAGGCCGCCTACCCGTCGCCATCAATACGCAATCCGTGCCGATCTTCGATCCATCATTGAAAGATACGATAAAGCCGCCATCCGTCTTGCAAATTTCCGTCGGGTTGATGTTGAACCGTGTGTCGATTCCGTTGCGGAGCTGGACCTGACCCACTTCGTCGCGCACTTCAGTGTCAAAGCCGTTGAGCAGGCGTCCGCCGCGATAGGCTTGGATCACATCCGTACCTAAGCCCGCAAAAATGTCGGCAAACTCACAGGCGATATAACCGCCGCCAATGACAAGCATACGTTTGGGCTGCTCCAACAGGAGGAACACATCATCCGACACGATGGCATGTTCGATGCCCTTAATATTAGGCGCCCAGGGTGAGCCGCCAACTGCAATCAGGATGGTTTCTGCCGTTTTGGTTTCGCCGCTTGTGCATAGACGGACTGTATGCGGGTCAACCAATTCCGCGCGCTCGCGGTACAATTCTGCACCGTTTTTCTCCAGGATGGTCGAATAGATACCGGATAGCCGGTTCACCTCTTCCTGCACATTATCGCGCAGCATGGCCCAATCGAACGACACATTGTCGACCGACCAGCCATAGCCTTTGGCTTTCTCGATCGCTTCGCCGAAATCGGCGCCATAAACGAGGTACTTCTTCGGTACACAGCCGCGCACAACGCAGGTCCCACCCGGCAGGCTTTCTTCCGCCACACCGACGCATTTGCCGAGTTGTGCGGCCAATCGTCCCGCGCGAACGCCGCCAGAGCCCGCTCCGATCACGAAGAGGTCATAGTCGTATTTACGTGTGCTCATTTACGTATCTCGTTTGATTTCGAGGATTTTTGCATGATCGACTTCACCGATGATAATCACATCGGCGAAATCGATGAACAATCCCGACTCCATGACGCCGGGAATATCGGCTAGCGCCCGCGCTGTCGCCACCGGGTCTGGGATTTCACGGCAACGGCAATCCAGAATATAATGGCCGCCATCCGTGATCAGCGGGCCGGATTCGACCTTGTTCTGACGCAGCGTGATCTGTCCGTCCTTGCAGCCGCTCTTGAGAAGCGCGTCGTAAACATGCTGCGCCGTCAGACCGAGGCAGAATGGATCAACTTCGACAGGCAGCGCGAACGTCCCCAGCATGTCTACCATTTTCCGGTCATCAACGATGACGAGCATTCGTTTGGACGTATGAGCGATGATTTTCTCGCGCAAGAGACACGCGCCCCCGCCTTTGATCAGATGGAAAGACTGATCGACTTCGTCCGCACCGTCGATGGTGAGATCGATCCGTTCGACTCGATCAAGATCAAGCAAGGGTATGCCCGCTTCACGGGCGCACGCGGCGGTGCGTTGTGAGGTCGGGACGCCCGAGACCTTGAGGCCGCCAGCGATCTTGTCGCCCAGCTTTTCCAGAAAAATTTCTGCCGTGCTCCCGGATCCCAGCCCCAGCACCATACCGTCTTCGACAAATTCCAGCGCGGCAAGCGCGGCATTCCCCTTTGGGACGCTCATCGTTTGACCTTCCGCTTGCGCATCGCGTTGCGAAAACGCGCCGCCCATCCGGATTTATTGACCTGCTCGGATCGCGCGATAGCCAGAGCGTCGTCTGGAACGTCCTTCGTGACAACTGCAC
Organism: Litorimonas sp.; assembly: GCA_965205225.1. GTDB lineage: Bacteria > Pseudomonadota > Alphaproteobacteria > Caulobacterales > Maricaulaceae > Litorimonas. Next base: position 790,113 of record CBDBFZ010000003.1, on the reverse strand, counting down.
CCGTTGCCGTAAAAGCGCCCTTGCCGATGCTCACAGGTGCCACCAGAGACGTGTGCGTGCCCATAAAGGCTCCATCGCCGATGATGGTCTTATGCTTAAAAAAGCCGTCATAGTTACAGGTCACGGTGCCTGCGCCGACATTGGCTCCGTCGCCGATCTCTGCATCGCCGAGATAGGTCAGATGAGACGCCTTGGAGCCGCGCCCGAGCTTGGTCTTTTTCACTTCGACGAAATTACCGATGAAGCTGTCAGGCCCGAGTTCCGTCCCCGGTCGCAATCGTGCGAACGGACCCACTGAAGCGCTCTCGCCCACAATCGCGCCCTCAATATGACAGAAGGCTTTGATGGTTGCGCCAGATTCCACCGTTACGCCCGGCCCGAACACAACATGCTCACCAATAACCGCATCGCGTTCAACCACCGTGTCATAGCTGAAATAGACCGTGTCGGGATCGCGCAAGGTCACACCATCATACAGCGCCATGACGCGCATATTCGCTTGGAAGGCTTTATGGGCCGACGCCAGATCGGCCCGTGAATTGATGCCGAGCATTTCGCCTTCATCGCCGCGGACAGCCATCGCCCGACCGCCAGACTTCCGCATGATTTCAATCACGTCTGTCAGATAGTACTCGCCTTTGGTATTATTGTTACCGACCTGATCCAGCGCAGTGAACAGCCGCTCGCTGGAGGCCGCCAGCACGCCACTATTGCAGAGCGTCACGGCCAGCTCGTCGGGTGATGCCTCCTTGGCCTCAACGATCCGCTGCAAAGCCCCGCCATCTTCGATCAGGCGGCCATAGGCCCCTGGATCGGCGGCTTCGAAGCCAAGCACAACCACATCCGTTCGAGACAATGAGTCGAACACGGACGTCAACGTTGTCTCAGTAATCAGCGGTGTATCCGCGAACAGGACCGCGACGTCCCCGTCATAATTCCCCACGACCTCACGCGCACAAGCCACGGCATGACCTGTGCCCAATTGCGGTTCCTGCTGCACCGCAATCTCCATCCCCAATGCCTCTGCCGCATCGCGAACATCAGTATTGGCATCGCCGACAACACAGATAATTCGCTCACATCCAGCCGCGAGCGCACTCGCTTGGACCCACCCAATCAATGGACGGCCAGCCAGTTCATGCAGAACCTTGGATTTGATCGATTTCATCCGTGTACTTTTCCCGGCGGCCAGAATAATGGCGGCCCGGGGACGGGAGGCAGTGTCAGGCGTTTTCATAAGGCCGCACTTAACCGATAGCTCCGCAGATGACACGGGTGGAAATGTGCAAAAAAAGCAGGTCATTGAAAGGATTGTCGATCTGTTTCGATCTCGACGGAACACTGGTTGATACGGCGCCCGATCTTGTTCGAGTGACTAACGACGTCATTGCGACCGAATGGATTACGCAAACAGACTATGCTAAGGTCCGATCGGAAGTCGGTTTGGGATCCCGGCACTTGATTTCCAGTACACTGGCAAGAGCGGGGTACAGGGTTGACCCTGCGCGGTTCGATGCCATGCAAGCCGATTTTCTGTGCCGCTATGCCGATGGCAGCACGCAGCTGTCGACACCTTTTCCGGGCGTGATCGACACTCTACAAACATTAAGGTCGATGGGGGCGAGCTTGAGCGTCTGCACGAACAAGCCCAGATGGCTGGCTCGTCCCCTACTCGATGCGCTGGATATGACAGTCTGGTTCGACTGAATCGTCGGCGGCGACGAAGCCCCGAGATCGAAACCCGGTCCCCGTCATGTGTTCATGGCCGCAGGGCACTGCAATGCGCCCCGTATTGTTCTGGTTGGCGATGGTCTTCCGGATATGGCCGCAGCCCGGAACGCCAATGCGTTGGGTATGCTGGTCACATATGGCTACAGTCATGAACCCCAGATACGATTAAGGGCCGATGTGAGGTCGCGGAATTTCCGCGCACTCACACCGACCCTTTTAGATCATTATGTACCGGCGCAGACGCGTCGATTATAAGTTTTACCCGAAGTCGGCACCCGTCCGGTTAGGGACGCCGTTCAGCATATTCGAACGAACATCGGTCCGTGATGACCGCATGGAGGCCAGAAAGCCACCCTGTACCAGATTGATCTTCACTTCGTGACCGCGTTCGGCCCAGTAGGCTTCAATCTGCTGTTTCAGACGTTCTGCGCCTTCGCGCGTGCAATAATCACCCTTCATGGCGTTGTTCCTTTTTTAATTCTATATCGATGTCGAACACCGAATTCCGGCGCGTCGCGTTGTGTGACATTTCCCTTAGACACAGCTAAGAAACTCACAGTGAATTCACAATGAACAGCGTTCATTTTTCTTATGTAATATTCGTAAGACTTATCACATTTTTTTGTGATTCAGGAGCCATTCAGACTTAACTGATACGGAAGATGGCGGCATCCATGCGCCAAGTGCTATCATTATACAACCCCTTTCACTCCAATCACTTACCACTTAATGGAATAATGTTTGATTAAATATACCCCTCATTCCATCTCATGTTGCAATTTTGAGGTGTTTATCATGGAACGAATGATACGGGGCGGGGTTGCCCGACATTCACAAGTGATAGAACAGGACTGCATGGCGGGGAAGACCGCTGTTCTCAGGCTGGATCAAAGCAAGGTCGATGATGGTTATGCATGTCTGATACTATCCATGCGGCTGGGAGAAGGCGCAATATCTTTGGCGTGGAATGTGGCAAAAACCTGCGGTAATATAGGGTTTAAAGCACAAAAGCCGTTACTGGACAGGGTTTTAGCCATCATACCATCCTCGCATAATATCATGCTCAAGGCGGATCGTTTCTACGCAACAGCGCGATTGGTCGGCTGGTGCTAGGACGCGGGCTGGGATTACAGGTTACGCCTTAAAAGTAAATTGATCCTGCATCATGCCGACGCAGAGATTGTCAAAGGAGAGATTGCGCACTTTGCCCCGAAAGGGATCATAAACGCACAGATGAACGGCTCTCCAAACCGGCTCGGATACGCAATTATGGCATGAGGTGGAGGATACCTTATTTCCCGACTTCAAATCCAGAGGCTTTTGGCATATCGCAGACAAAACTCAAACAGGCTGACCGTACTGACCATCGTGTCGCATAAACGCGTGAGCCATTCCGCAATGACATCGTCGCCCTTAATCATGGACTGGGCCGCGATAATATGTTCGCGTGCCTTATCCGTTACGACGGGCTGATAGACGGGATTGGGTCGCGTTCCGCGCTTGAGGAAGGCGGGTTGCCGGACTCAACGCGATGGACGATAAAACCCGCATTGAACTGGCGGCTTTGGTAAGATGTTTCCCGGCCTTAACGGCGCGCCTCAGCGGGGACTGGACGAGTTTGCTTATCCCGTTCCATCGCAGGGTCAATCGGACATGTCAAAGCCTGACACGCGGCGCTTTACGGCTCGCCCTGCCCCCGCTACCCGCGCGCCATGTCGAAAGCTCTTCAAACCGAACCGACAAAACGGCGCATCTTTGCCATCATCTCTCACCCGGATGCGGGTAAGACGACGCTGACGGAAAATATGCTTCTGGCATCGGGTGCGATTCACCAGGCCGGGAAAGTCGCGGCCCGCGGTGAGGCGCGGCGTACACAATCGGACTGGATGAAAATCGAACAGGAGCGCGGTATTTCCGTGTCGTCCTCTGTCATGACGTTCGAACATAAAGGCCTGACCTTTAACCTGCTGGATACGCCAGGACACGAGGATTTCTCGGAAGATACATACCGTACGCTGACCGCGGCCGATTGCGCCGTCATGGTGCTGGACGTCGCCAAGGGGATCGAGCCGCAGACTCTGAAACTGTTCGAGGTCTGCCGCCTGCGCAATATTCCGATCATTACCTTCATCAATAAGCTCGACCGCGAGGGCGTCGATCCGTTCGATCTGATTACGGAAATCGAAGAGAAGCTCGCCCTCGACGTCGTACCAATGCAGTGGCCTGCCGCGTCCGGACACCGCTTCAGAGGCGTGGTCGATCTGCGGACCAATCGATTCCTAGCCTTTGCCAAACCCGACTCGGGGATTGAACACAGCTGGACCCAGATGGACGGAAACTCCATTGGCGTGACCTTTGATGATGACGCCTTGTTGGAAGAATTCTCCGAAGAAGCCGAACTAGCCCGCGAATATCCGGACTTCAACGAACAATCCTTCCGCGAAGGGCATATGACGCCTGTCTATTTCGGCAGTGCCCTACGGAAATTCGGTGTTCTGGAGCTGATCGACGCACTGGCGGAGTTCGTCCCCATGCCACAACCTGAACGTGCAAAAAAAGCCGGACAGGACATTGAGATTGCACCGACCGACAAAGACGTTTCCGGCTTCGTGTTCAAGGTTCAGGCCAATATGGATCTGAACCACCGCGACCGGATCGCCTTTTACCGAATGGTCTCCGGCGAGTTCAAACGCGGAATGACGCTAAAAACCGCCGATGGTAAGAGCTTGAATGTTCACAATCCCGTCATGTTTTTCGCCCGGGATCGCGAACTGGCGGAGATCGCCTATGCGGGCGATGTGATCGGTATCCCCAACCACGGAGTTCTGCGGGTTGGGGAAAGCCTGTCTGAGTCTGGCAAAATCCGCTTTGCAGGGATCCCCAATTTCGCCCCTGAAATCCTGCGGCGCGCTCGTCTGGAAGACCCCCTCAAGGCAAAACATTTACGTAAAACTCTGGAATCATTAGCAGAAGAGGGCGTCACCCAGCTGTTCAAACCAATCATGGGTGCAGACATGATCGTCGGCGCTGTCGGGTCACTTCAGATTGATGTAATGCGAGAACGGATCAAGACGGAATATGGGCTCGGTGTGCAATTCGAAGTTCCGCCTTACCAGACGGCGCGCTGGCTGTCCTGCGACGACGAGGCGGTGCTCGAAGCCTTCGTTGACAAAAATACGGTGAATATGGCCGAAGACATAGACGACGACCCTGTCTTTCTGGCCAAGTCGGCGTGGGATATTGGTTACGCGCAAGAGAAGAACCCGAAAATTCGCTTCCTCACAACCAAGGAACGCCGCTAAAATTAGGGCACTGCAGGCACAAGCTTGCAGGAGGCTTGCAACGCTGACCTCATCATATTTCGAGGTCCTGCCCATGTCATTAACGCCATTTCTGCCATCGCTCATTATTTTGGCGATTACTGTGGTCACTCTGGCGTGCGCTAATTGCCGACACGTTTCAAAACACCCTCCCCTAGTCAATTTCTATTGGGGCGGAACTTGGTTCTTTATCGGGCCAATCGCGGCCATCGCAGGCAGCGCGAAAACAATGATCCTCGCGGACTATGATTCACCAGAGCTTGCCATGCGGCTGAAAAGCTCCGCCACGCTGTGCTTTGTAATATTCATCGTCTTTGGCTGGTTTCGCCTGTCAGGCGCTACTCTGGTGGCGGGCGTCTGGCGGATCGGCTCTCACAGGCATTTGCAGCCGGGGACGATAACAGAATGATACGGCGTTCCCGACCAATACGTCCCGAAATTAGCCGCAAAACCGGAGCCGAAGCAACGGATGTCAGCAGGGTCAGAAAAACAATAGATATGGCAATCTCACAAGTTGGTTGCCGTGAAATTACCGCCTTACGGTAGCCAGCCGTTAACCTCCTGATTAACGCGCCGCCTGTGCGATCTGGGCAAAGCTTTCCATGTCCAGACTGGCGCCCCCTACCAGTGCGCCGCCCACCTCAGCCGTCCCAAGTATTTCAACAGCATTGGCGGGCTTCACTGAGCCGCCATAGAGAATGCGGGGGCCATCCCCGACAGCTTTGCGGATCGCGCTGTGCATATCCGCAATGTCCTGCGCTGTTGCCGTGCGGCCCGTTCCAATCGCCCAGATCGGTTCATAGGCGATGTCATAGTTGCCGCGGGTAGGCAGGCTCCCGCTCAGCTGAGCTGAAATGACGGGCACGGCCTCCCCGGCTTCGCGTTGCGCCAGGCTTTCCCCGACGCAGACAATCGGGCGGAGGCCCTGGCCAATCACCCGGTCTGCCTTGGCTTTAACGCGCTCATCCGTCTCGCCCGCAGCGCGGCGTTCCGAATGACCGACAATCACGTAGTTTGCGTCTAAGGCCGCCAACAATGCGGCATCCGTTTCGCCCGTATGGGCGCCGGCCCCAAATTCCGAGCAATCTTGTCCGCCGATCCGGATTGACGTTCCCTTCGCATAGTCTGTCAGAAGGCTAACCAGAGGATGAGGTGGGCAGATGAGTAGTTCACAATTCGGATCCGGCACACGCGCGGCGAGTGCCCTCACCTTTTCGGACCAGTCCGGCAGCCCGTTCATTTTCCAGTTCGCAGCGATCAATTGTTTCATATGTCAGGTTTGCCGACTCCGATCACTGAACGCAACCGCTTGCGGGCCGGGACGGGTCTGCTACAGCGCGGCGCTATGGCCAGTGATGATATTTACAATCGCCCTCAGGGCTTTGGTTCCAAAATCCGGACTGTACTTGTCGGCGTGCTCGTCAGTATGCTCGTGCTGGCTTTCGCCGTCTGGGGTATTGAGGATGTCTTCTCCCCCAACAGTACAAATGCCGTTGTGAAAGTCGGTGAGGCTGAGATCAGCCAACCGGAGTTCATGGACCGTTTCAATGGCGAAATGCGGGCTTATGCCGAGCAGAACGGTGAAGGCTTAACCCCGCAACAGGCCTATGACCGCGGCATTCCGCAACGGCTGATCGGCGAGTTCACGCAGCGCTTGGCGATTGAAGCCGACGCGAACAGTCTGGGTATCAGTGTCAATAACCGCAGTGTGGCGCGCTACGCGGCGGATATCGACGCCTTCCAGAACGAAATTACACGGGAATTTGACCGCTTGCAGTTACAGCGAATCCTGGCCGCAAGCCGGATAACTGAGGCTGACTTCGAGAAGGATGTCATCAATGTTTTGACTCAGCGCCAAACTCTACCGGCCATCATGGGCGGAATCCAGGCACCCAGCGAATATGCGCAACGTTACAATCAGTTCATCAACGAGTCCCGGCTGGGACGGTTGATACAATTCAACGAAAGCGCGTTGGACCCAATCCCGGAGCCAACCGATGCTCAGCTCACATCCTTTATCGCAGCCAATCAGGCGCGCTTCACGGCCCCTGAATATCGCCGTTTTCTGATGGTCCGGATTGAACCGTTCGATTTCCGCCAAGACATTGAGGTGACCGAAGAGCAACTGCAGGAACGCTTCGATACACTTCTGAGCATTGGCGAAATCGGTGCTGTGGAAACCCGTGATATCAGCGTGATCACCGCGCCAACGGAAGAGCAGGCCAATCTCGTCGCGGCCCGGATCAATGCGGGCGAAGATACCGCCGCCGTCGCGGCCAACCTCGGCCTCCAGACACCGGACCTGTTCGATAGCATGAAGGAAGATGGATTGATTAACCCGGCCAGCTCGCTTGCAGCCTTTGCGGCTGAAGAAGGCGAAGCGCGTGTGATGCCGACCGAGTTCGGAACCTTTGAAGTGGTTGTCGTCCGCAGCATCAATGCCGCCGAAGTGCCTGACTTCGAGTCCATGCGTGAAGAATTGCGTGATGTGGTTATTGAGGCCGAAGCCCTGAGGGCGATCAATGATTATGAACGGGTCATTGATGACCGCCTGCTGGAAGGCGCAACGCTGGAGGAAATTGCGGAGACACTGGAAGTCCCACTGTCATCCTACCCCTATATCGACCGCCGCGGTGTCACCCCGGTAGGTATTGAAATGAGTGGGTTTTCGGCCGTGCCGGGTATCGCGACTGATGATCGATTGCTGCAGGCTGTCTTCACAGGCGACATTGGTTTTGAATCCGATATCACCCCGTCCAGCAATAATGGTCTGGTCGTCTTCCGCGTGACGGACATTATCGACACGACGCCAAAGCCACTGGACGAAATTCGCGATGAAGCGATCAACCTCTGGAAATCACAACAACGAGCCGAAGCCATGACCCAGAAAGGGGTCGCGCTGGACAAACGATTGCGCGACGGCGAAACGTTCGAAATCATCGCAGACCAACTGGGGGTGAATATCCGTCAGTTGGCCCTGCGCCGATCGTCCCCGCCCGATAACGTATCACGCGGTGTTCTCCTCGGTATGCTGGATGGTGAACCGGGTGATGTCGCGCGTGGTCCCGGAGTCGTTCCAGGCACCTATGACATCGCCGTTCTTGATACGATTTCAAAGCAGAACGAGCGCGTCAGCGGCCAGATTCTGAACATTATTCGCGAACAGGTTTCCGAACAGATCGCCGTCGACATCAGCCAAGCCTATCAGGAGGCGATCATCGCAAACAATCCGCAAATGGTGTTCGACGATCAGCTGCGTGCTGCCCTGAATCTGGAAGATGCTGGGTAGGAGACACGCCCATCCCTGCCGATCTTGCCTCATGACACCGCCCCTTACTCCGTCACGCGAAGCCTTTACCCCATCGGAGAAGCCGCAACTCGTCTTTGCACGGGTCATCAACGATATCGATACGCCTGTCTCAGCCTTCATCAAAGCCGCTCTGGGCAAGCCCTACGCCTTTTTGTTCGAGTCGGTTCAAGGCGGTGAGCAACGCGGCCGGTTCTCTTTCTTCGGTTTTGACCCGGACCTGATCTGGCGCAGCTATGGGGATATGGCAGCACTCTCGCGTAATGGGAACGCCTATTCTGCCATGTCGGGCAAGCCGCTTGACGCTCTGAGGCGCTTGATCAGTGAATGCGAATTCGACTTGTATGACGGGCTTCCGCCAATGACAGCAGGCCTGTTCGGCTATCTCGGCTATGACATGATCCGCCATGTCGAAGTGCTGGCGACCCCCAATCCCGACCCTATCGGTACACCTGACGCAATCATGATCCGTCCCCGCACTGTCTGTGTATTTGACCAGGTCCTGCAGGAAATCATCGTCGCCGCGCTCGTCCCGCCCGGTGGTGATTATGAAACTGCGATGATGCGGATTAAGGTGACGATCGCCGATCTCGACGGTCCGACGCCAGCAACCCCGAGTTCAACCGTTCAAATCCCAGAGGTTAAGGCTCAACTTGGCACTGATCTTCCCACCTTTGCCAAGCGCGTGAAGACGGCGCGTGACTATATTCTGGCGGGCGATGTGTTTCAGGTCGTGATCGGTCAGCGGCTGTCCGCACCCATGGTGGCGAGCCCGTTCGCCCTCTACCGCGCTCTGCGCCGAATGAACCCGTCGCCTTTCCTCTATTTCCTGGATTTTAACGACCATCAGATCGTCGGCAGCAGTCCGGAAATCCTCGTCCGTCTGCGCGACGGTATTGTGACGGTCCGGCCCATTGCCGGAACCCGGCCGCGCGGAAAGACAATTTCCGAAGACATTTATAACGAAAAGAATTTGCTGGCTGACCCAAAGGAGTGCGCGGAACATCTGATGTTGCTCGATCTGGGCCGGAACGATGTTGGCCGCGTCGCCAAAGCCGGAACAATCCGCATGACGGAGCGATCCATTGTCGAGCGCTACAGCCATGTCATGCATATCGTCTCCAATGTCGAAGGCGAAATCCGCAATGATTTGGACTGTATCGATGCGCTGATGGCCGGCTTCCCCGCCGGGACTGTGTCCGGCGCGCCCAAAGTCCGGGCGATGGAAATTATTGATGAGTTGGAAGATGAAAAGCGCGGCATCTATGCGGGTGCTGTCGGCTATGTCAGCGCAAATGGTGATATGGATACGGCCATCGCGCTGCGCACCGGGATCGTAAAGGACGACACGCTCCATGTCCGCGCAGGGGCCGGAATCGTTCTCGACTCAACACCGGAATATGAATGGGCGGAGACCAAACATAAGGCGACGGCCCTTTTCCGCGCCGCTGAACAGAGCGTTCGGTTCGACTAGAACCAAAAACAACCTGCCTCCCGCCGACATGGTCGGCGAGTCCATCACCGAATAGAGACTTATGGAATATCGGGAGATTGGCAGGCCGATCAAGTCGGCCTGAAGCGGCGTCAGACGGGCCGCTGATAAAACTCATCCCGCAGCGTATCTTTTGCAACAGCTCGAACCAGCGCAGGCCCACCCGCCCTCAGGGCCAGACGCAGCTTCCAGAATGAACTCGCTCCAACCCGGCCATGCCAAGCCTCAGGCCCGCCGCGTCGCAGCACCTGCCCGATTTCTCGGTAAACTTTCAGGGCGGCACTGATCGCCCATGCGCAGCGGAACGGCAGATTACGAATGCCCGTCCGGGCCGAAGCGTAATAGCCCTCGGCTACATCCAGCAGATCAAGCGCCGCCTTATGCGCATCCGGCCAGTTCTGCCGCTGCACCAACAAATCCGGCTCAACTGGCGCGCCATGGGCCAAGAGTAATTCTTGCGGCACAAAGACCCGCCCGGCCTTGGCATCATCGATGACATCGCGCGAAATATTCGTTAGCTGAAAGGCCAGTCCAAGATCGCTAGCGCGGTCGAGTGTCGCCTCATCCCGAACGCCCATGATCATTGCCATCATCACGCCCACAACGCCGGCCACATGATAGGAATAATCGAGAATATCGTTGACCGAGCGGTACACACGCTCTGCTGCATCCATCTCAAACCCTTTGAGGAGTTCGTAAGCGTGACGGTGCGGTATGGCGTTGCGGTTGATGACTTTGACCAACCCCTGAAAGATCGGGTCCGTCGCATTCCCGGCGAGCGCGGCAGACGTTTGCGCGCGTAGCACCTCAAGTCGTTCACCCTGCCCGTTGCGATAATCCTCGACCTGACCGTGACCCATCTCTTGGCCATCAATCACATCATCGCAATAGCGGCACCACGCATAGAGCATGGAGGCATCATCGCGGATACGCGGCGGGAGGACTTTGGACGCAAGCGCGAAACTCTTGCTGCCCGCCTTGATCGAAGCGCGTCCTTGTTGCGCCAGAGTGTCCGTCACTTAGGCGGTCTCGCCGCGCAGCCGAGCTCGGGCACGGTCCGCCCCCATCAATGTCAGAATCGGTCCCATTTCAGGTCCATAGTTTCGGCCTGTCAGCGCCTTACGTAACGGCATGAACAGCCCTTTGCCCTTACGGTCCGTATTATCCTTGAGTTTGCGGATCAACTCCGACCAATCGATGTCATTACTCAGCAGTTCCGCCGCCGTATCGCAGAAGGCTTTGTCGTCCGCCTCAATGACTCCGGCCATCGGCGCATAGAGCGTCGCATTCCAGCCAGCCGCATCATCGACCACTTCCACATTGTCTCGGATTGCGAGCCAGAAGCGCTCTCTGCCCTCCACGCCCAGCGCATCAAGTCGTTCCTTGACCTGATCATAGGTCATTTCGTGAAGGATTTTCGCATTCAGGCTCCGTAATTCTGCATCATCGAAACGGGCATGGGCACGACCGATTTTGCTGAATGAGAATTCTTCGGCCAATTGTTTGATCGTGAACCGTTCTTCGATTGGGTCGGACGTGCCGATCTTGGCCAACAGGCTGAGGATCGCCATCGGCTCATAGCCCTCTTTGCGCAGCTGGCGCATGGACAGACTATCAAGCCGTTTGGATAATTTTCCGCCATCCTTATCGATCAGGAGCGGTGTGTGGGCAAAGATCGGCTCTGTGCCGCCTAACGTGCGGAATATTTCGATCTGCGTACCCGAATTGGTTACATGGTCTTCACCGCGAATGACATGGGTAATGCCAGATTCGATATCATCGAACACGCTCGGCAATGTATAGAGATAGGTTCCGTCACCGCGGATCAGAACCGGATCGGACAGGCTGCTGGTTTCAACTGTCTGTTCACCGCGAACCAGGTCGGTCCAGGTAACCGGATTGCCCGATAGTTTGAACCGCCAGTGCGGCTGGCGACCTTCGGCTTCATAGGCGGCTTTCTGTTCGTTTGTCAGCGACAGTGCGCGGCGATCATAGATCGGCGGTTTGCCCTGCACGCCCTGCAGCTTCCGCTGCCGGTCCAGCTCTTCCGCTGTGTCATAAGCCGGATATAGCAGGCCAGTTTCTTTAAGCTTTTGAGCCGCTTCATCATAAAGACTAAAACGTTTCGACTGGCTGAATGTCTCTTGCCAGTGCAGGCCGAGCCAGGTCAGATCGTCGCGGATCGCGTCTTCATTTTCCTGCGTTGCGCGCGCCACATCCGTATCATCAATCCGCAGAATAAACGTCCCACCGGTCTTGTAGGCGTTCAGCACATTCATCAGCGCCGTGCGAACGTTGCCGACATGGAGTTTCCCGGTTGGGCTGGGGGCGAAACGGACGCGAGTAGTCATGGTGCGCGGCTATAGTAATAAAAAATATCGCTTCATACCGTAAATCACCGATAAAACACTAATCTCCGAACCGGTCGCGATATCGGTTCGTGATCGGATAGCGGCGGTCCCGACCGAAATTCTTCGATCCGATCTTCACGCCGGGCGGAGCCTGCCGCCGCTTATATTCGGCGATGTAGAGAAGCCGCTGGATACGCACGATATCCCCTCGTGCGTGACCGCGCGCGACAATGGCTTCGACGGGGAGTTCTTGCTCGATCAATCCCATCAGAATATCATCGAGAACCAGATAGTCCGGCAGTGAGTCGCTGTCCTTCTGATCTTCGCGCAGTTCGGCAGACGGAGGCTTGGTAATAATCCGCTCCGGGATCGGCTGATCGACGCCCGGCATATCATCAGGATTATGAGCATTGCGCCAGTTACAGAGCGCGAACACCTCAGTTTTATAGAGATCCTTGATCGGATTGTAGCCGCCCGACATGTCACCATAGATAGTGGCGTAACCGACGGCCATTTCGCTCTTATTCCCTGTCGTAACCAGCATTGGCCCGAACTTGTTGGACAGCGCCATCAGGGTCAAACCGCGAATGCGCGACTGAATATTCTCTTCAGTCGTGTTGGGTTTGAGGCCTTCAAACAGAGGACCCAACATGTTTGTGAAGGCATCACGCGCTGGACCAATGGCAATGACGTCATAGCGCACACCCAGCCGCTCCGCGCATAGTTTGGCATCTTCTAGACTGTCCGATGAGGTATATTCGCTCGGCATCATCACGCACCAGACCCGGTCCGGGCCGAGTGCATCGACAGCAATCGCCGCGCAGATCGCGCTGTCTACGCCGCCCGACAGGCCGAGTACGATCTGTTTGAACCCGTTCTTGTTGACATAGTCACCCAAGCCGAGACAGCAGGCGCGCCAGTCCGCTTCCAGACCCGACAGGTGATTTTTGCACTTCGCAGAGATGCAGGTCCATTGGCCGTCCCGTTTCTCCCAATCCGCGACGTCATAGTCTTCGACAAAACCTTTGAGCAATTGAACGATGCTGCCATCCGCCGCCATCGACCAGCTTGACCCGTCAAAGACCAACTCATCCTGCCCGCCGATCTGATTGACGTAGACCAACGGCAGACCTTCATTAAACACCTTCACACTCAGGACCGCTGTCCGCTCGGCATGGGCCGTGCGGCGCCAGGGAGAGCCATTGGGCGAGAGCATGATCTCTGCACCCTGCTCCGCCAGATGATCCGCCACGCCCGGCTGCCAGAGATCTTCACAGATCGGCAGACCGATCTTGCATCCACGAAATATGATCGGTTCTGGCAATGGACCACGTGAAAAGACCCGTGCTTCATCGAACACGCTATAATTTGGCAGGTGATGCTTCAGGCGAACATGCCTGATCTCGCCCGCCTCCATCCAGAGCGCCGCATTGTAGAGATTGCCATGCTCACGCCAAGGGGAGGTCGTGAGCAGCGCGGGGCCATCAATTGTCATGGCGGCCAGTCGCTCGCACGCTTTGCGGCAATCCTCCACAACCGTCGGTCGCAGTACCAGATCTTCGGGCGGGTAGCCGATGATCATCAATTCCGGAAAGATCGCAATCTCCGCGTGGTCTGTTTTAGCGCGCGCATACCCGTCCGCTATCTTCGCCTCATTGCCCCAAATATCGCCGACAACCGGGTTGAGCTGGCAGGAGGCGATGCGAAGAGATTGGACCATGAGCGGCGTTTAAGCCCTCTAGATGCCTAGGTCCATCACAGTCATGAGGATGAGGCTATTCTCGAACTGTAACATTATTTTCTACGAAAATGTCCGTTTCTTATATTTTGTTTACTTTACTGAGTTCTTGCAAACTGGACATATTTTGGAAATATTAGCCGCAAAATAGTCTTGGTCAGCAGGCATCGGTACCCACCATTGACAGCCATAGCCGACGTCGCGGTCTGACAAAGCAGGGGCGCTGTGGACTGTGGAGGCTTCGACCCAGACGCGTGGAATGAGTTGCTGCCAGTCCCATTCTCCGCCTTGCAGGAACAGCTGTCCGAATTTCGCATAATTACGGGTCGTCGGGTTCAATCCCCCAAGGTGAAGGCCATGTTCTTGCCGTCGACCAGATAGAAAGTCGGGTGCCGGGAAACCGAGCGGCGCATAGGTCTCTTCCCACAAGTCGTGAAGACTGCGGCCTGTGGCATTGCGAAGCGCCTAGGCCGCGGCATGTTTATCCATCGACACATATTGCCAGTCCGTTCCAAGTTCGCATTGCCGGTCCTTGAGGCTCGTCGTGTAACGATCCAGCGACCTGCCGAGAGCGACGGTCCGGCCCATCTTGTTGATGTCGGATGACAGGTCGAGATAGTCCTCATTATAGCGGATGCCGGAACTCATGTTCAGGATATTCAGCTCAGGCAATAGGTCGTGATCTCATTCTCAAGGCTTCTGATCGCGCCATCCGCAAGCGCCTTGCCATATAGGCCCGACATATAGAATTTCGCGACAGATCAGCTGATCCGCCGGTCATCCGGACCCGTCCCGCGATAATAACGCTCGTGAATAATCTTGCCATTGCGGCCGATAACCAGTGCGGTTGTATCGAGTTTGTCCAGTATCTCGTCCAGATTTCGCTCGGTTCCTGCAATATCGACCGTGGCTGGAATTACCGCCGCCTCCACGGTCCAATCATTCCGGATTGGCACGTCGAGATCGTGGGTCAGAAAAGCCCGGTCCATATTGGAGAAATTATCGACGATCCGGTCCGCGTCGAACAGTGTGTTCACGGTCGACCGGCGCTTAATGTCCTCGCCCAAGCCGCCGGACGAGTCCGCGCCAATGACGACCAACGCCGCCAGAACGACTAGAATTATCCGCGTGGTCAGGTTCATGCTGTCCCCTCAATCTCGGCTGCGGCTCTGACGGCCACGATCCCATCGTCACCTGACGCGAGCGGCGGAGCCCCGTCAAGGCAGGCCCGAACGAAATAGTCAAAGGCTGCGCCCAGATTATCCTGTACCTCTGGCAAGTCGCCAAAGGCCTCATTCAGTGCAAAGTCGGTATCGTGACGCAGGCTCTTCAACCCGAAATCAATCTCCACCGTCCCGCCGGAATAGCGCAGAACCCAGCGCCGCTCGCCCTCACCGTCGCGCGACGCCGACAAGTAGACGGTCATGTCGGCATAGCCGAGTTCCGCTTTGACAACATCCAGCTCATCCGAATAGACACGCCGCGCCGCCTCCGTAATGATCCAATCCGGCGTACCGTACAGGGACTGTAGCAGGTCCAGATCGTGGACCATCAGATCCATCACGACACTGGTATCCAGATTGCGCGTCGCGCGCGGCGTATGACGGACAATCTCAATCTGGCTAGGGCGTTCGGTAATTGCGCCCAATCCAATTGCATTCATCACAATACGTTCCTGATGACCGACTTGCAGCACGCGGCCGCCCGCGTTCGCACCGTCTCTGATTGCCGTTGCATCCTTGACCGAACAGGCCAGCGGTTTTTCGACCAGCAAATGACAACCGCCCTCAAGCCCTTCTAGGGCTGCATCCGTATGATGGCTCGCCGGGAGCGCTATGATCAGTGCATCAGATCGCTCAGTGAGCGCTTTGACGCTTGGGACGACGGGAATACGATGCTTGTCAGCCAAAGCGCTGGCATGGCCGTTGGTCCGGTCAAAAACGCCGGTCAGCTTCGCCCGCGGATGATCCACAACCTTGTTGGCATGATAGGCGGCAAAGACCCCTGCCCCGACAACTCCGACATTCAAAACACCGCTCATTCTGTCCGTCTTAGGGACGAGAATCGGCAGGACAAGCCACGTTTTCGCCACGCAGATGATTCGGGTTTTGAGCTGGATTCGCGGTCCGCCCAGTTAATTTGGCCACCGCAAACCCGTATAAATACTCTTATTCAGCCAAAAACCCGAGTTTTGCTGGGTATTTCGTGACACGGCGGACGAATTGCTTACGGATTACGGCAATAGCCTCCGGCACGTCGCCGCGGGGCCCACATCGAAGGAGTACCCCCGATGAACAAGAAAAAACTCGTCGCCAAAGTGGCCGATCACTGCGACACAAGCCAGGCAGCCGCCGGCGATATGGTCAACGGCCTGCTCGACATCATCACAGGCGAATTGAAAGCTGGCAATGAAGTGAACCTGCCGGGCTTCGGCAAATTCATCGCCAAGCATCGCCCGTCGCGCGAAATGCGCAACCCGCAAACCGGTCAGAAAATGATGAGCAGGGCCAAGACCTCTGCTCAGTTCAAGCCAAGCCTGGGCCTCAAAGACCTCTAAGCTGTCATCAGTCTCAACATATTTTAGCCGCTCCGGACTCCGGGGCGGTTTTTTATGAGTAGAGGTTCGGTGACCAATACATCACTGACAGAAATGCACGGAAGATCGACGATTCGATCGAGCTTGGTGATTTTCTCAAAGACATGTTTGGCATGAACATATGCGGGTTCAAAACCATTTGGGTTTTGTTGACGAGACCGAAGCGCTACTTCATTGCCGCAAAAACACCAGACTGGCATACCCGTTATACGTGACCTGCCCCATGAGGTGGTCCAGATGGCAGCGACAGAGGTGACGGGGAAGTATCCCCCTTTTAAGAGGCTTGACGCCGTGCGATGGGCTTTGAGGTAAGTGACATCGATCATGAGTGTATCTGGTGGGCCATTATCTGCCGTCAGATAGCTGAAAATCTTGTCGAAAACGCCCATCTCGGTCCACGACGGAAGCGGTTGTAAAGGGTCTTATGAGGTCCATACTCACAAGGGTGCATCGCGCCCAGGCAGACCATTTTTCAGAACAAAGATGATCCCGGAAATTACCTTCCAATCATCAACACGAGGCCGCACCATGCGCCAGCGGAAAGAAAGGCTCGATTTTCGACATCTACGCTTCAGACAACCAGAACAAATAAGAGATGGCAAAACTCCTTTGACACTCTGAATCACCATTCGCCTAAAAACACAAATTAATAGGGCTTGAGCTTAAGCCCAAATCTGTGCCACAGGCGCTGACGTCAGACAGTAGGTCAAAAATCGTGAGAAATTGCAGAAACTTAATTCTTTTAGGGTCATGCCTAGTTGATTGGATTTTCTCTGAGGTATCGTAACAGGGTTTTGTACTTGTCTTCAAGCCTGTGATTATATCTCCATTCCGTTTCCTTCAGGTGTAGATGAAAGGTGTGTTTTGGAACGCCCTTAAACTTCGCTAGACGCACCTTGGCCAGCCCCCAGAAGCCTTCGATGCCGTTGATGTGGGTCGGGCCCTGGGCGAACTCGTCCTTCGAGTGATCGACGCGGAAGTGACCATACCCAATATCCACAAGTCCGTTATAACCCTGCCAATCATCCGAGTTGATGATGGACCGAACATCGACTTTACCCCGGATAATCCCCTATAGGGTGGCTCTGGAGCAGTCTGGCACGATCTCGGTGTAGACCCGCCCGGCCCGTTCGTAGATGCCAAACAGGGTGGTCTTGCCATAGGCCCCGCGCCCGCGTTTGCCCTTGACGCGAGTTGCGCCGAAATAGCTTTCATCAACCTCGCCCACGCCGAAGAAGGGTTTGTCCGCCTCGCAGGCCCAATGGATGCGTTCGCGAAGAGCGCGGTAGGTCCGGTTGATGGTGTTACGGTTAAGCCCTGTCAGTTGGGCTGTTTGCAGGGCTGTCAGATCAGCGGCGAAGCAGCGAACGACCCCCCGAATTTTGCGCTCGGACAGATGCGACCCTTTTGAGTAACGATTTTTCATTGCTAGCGGTGACCTAGATCCATTCTGAATCCAATAAACTAGGCAAGACCCTTCTTTAATTCAAAACTCACCTCAGAACCCTCGCACAGCAACATGGCTTCCAGTGGCAGTCTTGGTGATAGAAAAGCCATTTGGGATAGCGTTTTGCACGAGCTGAACGTGCGAAATCAGGCCGACAGCCCGATTTGCGCCGACTAAGTCTTGTAGCGTTTGCAGAACTTGGTCGAGCGTGCCTGCATCATTGTCTGTGTCGAGGCTACCAAAGCCTTCATCAATGAAGATTGTATCAAGGCGGATTTTGCCGCTGAGGCTCTCGACAATATCAGAGAGGCCAAGCGCCAGGGCGAGGGCGGCGATGAAGGTTTCACCACCTGATAGCGTCGAGGTCGCGCGAGCTTTACCGGTATGGATGTCGTGGACGCGGATGCCAAGACCGCGGCGTCCGCCGCCCTTGCCATCAAATTCGCGCTCCAAGCTGTAACGCCCACTCGTCATGGGTTGCAGGCGCAGATTGGCCGCTTGTAAAACTTGGTCAAACATGGCTCCAATGGCAAAGGTCTCAAGGTCGAGTTTTGCATTATTTTGAGCGTTGAACAGCGCGGCCAGCTCAAGCAAATCAGCCGCGTCGGCTTCAGCTGCCTCAATACGGGCCAGCTCTTCGGAGATAGATGTCAGAAGTTTTTCTAAATGATCATGACGCGCTTTTCGTTTTGTGGCTTGCGTCGTCTCGGCGTCACGTTTTTCTCCAGCTAGAACACTGGCATCTTGCAGCGCTTGTAAGTCTGGTCTCTGTTTGTCTTTGATCGCAAGAGCGTTTGTTTCAGCACGGTCTTTTGCAATCGCTAGGTCTGATCCGTAGGTTCGAATTTGTGTTGTGAGCGCCTCAATCTGATCAATTTTGACTTTGTGTGAGTCATACGCCTCGATTGACAGCCCATGGCCTTTTAAGCGGGCCAGAAAAGTCTCTTGCATGCGTTCAGCTGTGGCGGCGGCGTCCTCAACTGCTTTCTCCGCGCTCTCAACATCTTTCTGAGCCGACAATTCGGCTGACTGCGCGTAGGCTTGATCTTCCTGCGCTTTTTTATAGGCGGTGCGCATCTGGTTAAGTGTTGTTTCTGCCGACTTTGTTTCCGCCATAAGCGCTGGCAAAATTTGTAGCGGTTGGGGTATCTCTTCTAAAGTGGCCTCATAGGACTGTTTTGCCAAGGCCGTTGCAGTTTCAGCCTTTCCGTAAGCCGTTTGTAGTTTTGTCAGCTCGGATTGGGTTCCTGTAACATCATCCGACAAATCTAAAACGCGGCGCTCAAGATCGGGTAAATTGATCGCGGGACCCAATGCGGTGAGCTGCCCATTGACATCAGCAACAGTTTTAGCTGCGGCGTCTGCTGTAAGGCTTGGCACAGTCAGGTCATTGAGCTGTGTTGCTCGGGAGTTAAGCGTAGCCTCGGTCGCCGCGAGCGTTTTTTCCGCTTCTGCATGTAGAGTGCGTTTCGTTTGAAGTATGTTTTTCGCCTCGCGAAAGGCTTTATCTAGGCCAGCGCTCTCGGCATGGCCCATCGCCGGTGAGGGATGAACATCTGATCCGCAAACAGAGCACGGTTCACCCTCAATGAGCTTTGAAGCCAGATGTTGCGCTTGCGCGGCAGCGAGGACGGCTTCAGAAGCGTCGAATTTTTTTTGCGAGTCCGCAAAGCGCCCCTTTGTATCCTGTGCTTCAGTGGCGGCCTTATGCATTTTGTGCTTGGCGTCCGCATGAAGTTGACTCGCTTTTGCATAGGCTGTTGCTGCGTCTGCAACTTGTTTTGCTTTCATCAACTCAGCGTCTAGCCGGGCGCGTTTAACCGATTGCGTCTGCGCAGTTTTTACTCGGGTTAGAGCGTCTTGGTGCTTTTGAACGGCTGCCTGTTCGAGCGCCTTAGCTTGAGTGAGAGCAATCTGACTTTCGCTTTGCTTGGCTTTTTCCACCTCCCACGCCGTTTTGAGAACGCCAGCTTTTTTGAGTGTTTCGGCATAAGCCTGAAGTGTCTCTAAGCGCCTGCGTTGCTCGTCCCGTTTGCCTTTCAGAGCGTCTTGTGCGTCGAGTGTTTCCTGCGCTGACAGGTTTTTAGCTTTGGCTGTTTCTTCAGCAGCCTGCGTGGTCGCAAGATGGGTTGTGTCGTCTTTTAGCTTTTGCGCAGCGTTCTGTTGCGCCGCATCCACATCGAGAAGAGATTGCGCTTTTGTGAGATGGTCGAGTGTTTCCTCTAATGCCTTCATACCTTCTGCTGATTGTGTGAGCTTAGAAAGGTGCGCTTGCGCAGTCTCATGGGCCATAAATTTCGCCTCAAGGTCTTCGCCGTTTAGTGCAGCTGTTTCAGCCAGAGTCGCAGTTTTTATTGCGGCATTGGCCGTTTCCGCAGCTTTGTCATATAGGTTTTTCGTCTCTGCAATGCCGGTTTTGAGGGCATCCGGGCTTTCAAACCCCTCATGCTCTAACTGCCGGGCACAGGTAAGCCGATCAATCTTGACCTTGTCTTCTGTCGCTTTCGCGTCGTCCTTGAGAGTGCTTGCCAGTTTTCTGTAAAGCGAGACATCGAAAAGATCGCGCAAGATTTTCATGCGCTCATCCGTCTTCGCTGTCAGAAACGTCTCGAACTTGCCTTGCGGCAGGAGCACAATCTGGCGGAATTGATTAGCGCCATATCCAAGACGTTCTTGAACAGCCGCTTTAACGTCGCCGACCTTTTTCTCCGCAATTAGTTTCCCGCAATTTTCATCGGATACATCTTCAGGCGCGATACCTGTCACGTCAAACAGCCAAGCCTTATGCGTCTCTTTCGTGTCACCATCTCCGCGCTTTGCAGGACGCATCTGATCAGGCGTTCTACGAATAAGATAGCAGGAGGCCCCCACCTCAAAAATGAACTTTACCTCAGTGAGCGTATCATCATCTGCATGATGGGAGCGGAGCGAAGACGTGTCCTGTTCATTACGGGACGCTTCCCCGAAAAGGGCAAACGTCATTGCGCTGAATATCGTCGATTTGCCGGACCCCGTAGAGCCATAAATGCCAAAGAGACCGCTTTTAACCGCCTCTCTGAAATCAACGTTTTCTTCCCCAGCATAGGGTCCAAAGGCTGTCATAGTGAGTGTAATTGGGCGCATGATTAAGTTTCCCCCTCGGACAATTTTGCAAGTGAGGCATCAATAATCGCGGCTTCTGGCTTGGTTTTCGCCGATCCCCGAACATGGGTTAGAAACTCATCAATAACCTCAGAGGGCTTGGTGAGAGCGGTAGTAACGCCGTCCGTCACCTCGACGTCATGAGGAGTTTGATCGCGCTCATAGGATAAAGCACTCGCATTGGGGTAAAGACCGCGCATCTGTTTCATGGGGTCAATGAGGCGGTTCTCATCCGTAAGGATGACTTTCACAAAATCGTCTGAGGCCTCGCCGCTTGCCAGCAGGTCGCTCAATTTACCGCGCAAAGTGCGCACCTGCCGAAGTGGCGTGAATGCAATCTCCGTCAATGTAATCGCCCCGCTTGCATCCATATCTACCAAAGACATGGATTTTTCTGCGTCCGACTCATCAAACCCAAACGCCAAAGGCGATCCCGAATACCGAATGTGATCGGCCTCTATATTCTGAGGGCGATGTAAGTGGCCTAGGGCGACATAATCAGCGCCCTCAAAGACTGACGCTGAAACCGTTTCAATCCCGCCGACTGTTCGGCCAAGGCTGCGCTCACTTTCGCTCGGACTGGCGCCTGACACCCAAGCATGAGCGGTCACAACCCATCGGGCACTGTCAGGCACATTAATTTTCGCGGCCTCGATTTGAGCGGTAATGACATCTGCCGGAGAGTCGATGTCTGTCACATCGAAACATTCTCTTGCGGCATATTCGTAACCAAAGGGAAGCGCTGAAAACGCAACAACGCCGTGCTCATCCTCTAACAATAGAGGCAGTTCATCGGACATCAACGGTCCCCGAATAAGCGCTCTATTGGCATCGGATATTAACCCCATAGAGCCAATCCGGTCGCCGGAATCATGGTTTCCTGCAATGAGAACAATGGCCGCTTTCGTATCTGAGGCCACGCGCTGAATGAAGTGATTGAATTGACGAACCGCTGTGGCAGGCGGTGAGGCCCGGTCATAAATGTCCCCCGCGATGACTAAACCATCGGCTTTATGGGCAACGAGTGCGTCAAACACCTGTTCCAGAATAGCTTCATGGTCAGCTTCCAATGACTGCCCATAGAATTGACGCCCAAGGTGCCAGTCACTTGTATGTAAAATTCGCATGAGTTTATCTATCTATTTTTTATACGTATAATTTTTATATGGACATTAACGATTGAGTCAACTAGAAAATGAAATGATGTTTGATGACTTAAAATATGCGCAACGTGAGCGCCTCATCTATTTGGACAAATACTTTGCATGGCGGGGCATGGCGAACCGTAGTGATTTGATTAATCGGTTCGGCGTCTCAACCGCGCAAGCGGCTCTTGATTTCAAAACCTATCTTGAACAGGTAAAGCAAACGCCTCCAGTTTATGATAGTGGACGGAAAACTTATTTAGCCGCTGACACACATGTCAGTTTGTGTCCTGATCAACTTTATCAAAATTGGCAGGGAATTTTATCAGAGGAAGCCCCCGCTCGATTTGATGAACTGCCGCGCTTAAATCGTCAGATTGATGTGAACATCGTCTCAAAGCTCTACCAAGCGATGACTGGCCGTAAAGCTATTCAAATCAGATATGTCTCCATGACGACAGGCAGTGAAGATGCTCAATGGATTGCGCCAACCTGTTTTGCATCAGATGGTGATCGTCTGCATTTTCGCGGCTTTAGTTATAAGCATAAAAAATATCGCGACTACATCCCAGTTAGAGTTGGACGGTCAAGTTCCTTTAAGACACGACAAATAGATGAAGATTTACCGCCTGATCATGACTGGAACATAATCGTTCAAATTCACCTTGTTCCAAAATCAAACCTGTCAGAATTTCAGCAAAAAGCTGTGCGACGTGAATATGGGTTTACCGAACCCACGCTTTGTATCGAAACACGCAAAGCCTTGGAGTTTTACGCTAATCGTTGCTGGGGCCTAGACCAGCCCAATGCAAGGCTTGAAAGACAATCAACCATAATTCTTGATGCGAAGGGGGAGTAGCATGAAAATCATTGAAAACAGTGACGGTGATACATTTCTTGACACTGAAAAGATTGCTGAAGCTGCAATCGAGTCGTGTTCTTACTTGCTGGTTAACATTGGCTTCAGTCCTGCAGAGGTCGGCAAGCTGTTTTTAATGGCGAGTCATATCATTGCGGACGACGCTGATGCATATGAAGGTATTAGACGCGAGCTTTTTCATTCGCTCAATAATGAGTTCTCCGAACAAAATGAAACTCGAAAATCTAAATTCACAATATTTGAAGAAGTGGAGACTCAAAATTTCTACAAAAGGTTAGAGGTTTTGGGTAAAAGGCTTGAAAGCATTTATGATGTAAGTGACGAAACTTCCGCCGAAAAATTATATGATTTAATTCAAGCCGCAATCCCTTTGCGTTTGGAACTAGTTGCATGGGTCCGTGAGGAAGCAAAAAGACAGGGCTTCAAAGTGGTAAATCGCAAATTTGCTTGGCGCGAAACTGCTTCTGATAAAGAGTTAATGAATGAGGAAAATATATTTTTCCTTGATGATGAATTGAAATACAGAAGTGGTTTCCACTTTAATTGCGTCTATCAGCTATCTCGATTTTATGAAAAAATAGGGAGCAAACCTCAATTATTGAATTTGAAAAAACTAATTCATCTTCCGGAACTACTGTTAGAACCATCGATTTACGAAGAGTTGGAACGACAATTAACTACAGCGGAGTCGTTTGAAGCCCTCAACTTATATATTCAAAAAATTGACGGTCCAATTATCGTTATGCAATCGGAATTTATCAATAATTTTTCAAAAGATCAGAAAATCGATTTGAGTCAATATGTTGTTCAAGACTGGTTAAAGCTCTTAGACCGCCAAAGTATTATAAAGCGTTACAAGGATAAAGGACGGTGGCGAATTGAAATTTCCTAAACCCTACGAATCTTGAATTGAATAAAATCATATAGTGTTTTGAAGATCTTTCCGTTTAGGGCGCGTTTGGCTTTGCTGAACCTGACTCGCATATGTGAAGCCTGCGCCTCCTTGCAGAAAGGAGGCTTGTCTTCACCCTTCGGGCTTTGATCCCTCGCGCTTGCCGCCCATGGCGGGGCAGGAACGGCTCGCGCCGTGCAGATATGGCAGGCGCTCGCCCTCGGCAGGGCGGCTGAACGGCTGGCGGTTTGTAGGGTTGTTTATATCGTATCGGCATCAGGGCCATCGGAGACCGCTTTGCGGGCCCGAGACCCATGCTACCTAATTGTCTTTTCACCAGCCTGTCCGGCTCCCTCTGAGGGTCGGGCGTTGCCCGCCCTTCCCGGGCTCGCCGCCCACCCCGCCTGCCGGGGACATTTCCGATGAGGGCGGGAAGGAGATGAGACATGAGTACCCAGACAAAAACCACCTACCCCAAGATGAGAGACCGCAAACGCGGCGCGGCGCCCGAGCTGACCTTTACCAGAACGTCACTGATACAATGATTGCCCAGCTTGAGGCAGGAACAGTGCCTTGGGTTCAGCCTTGGGGCAGAGTTGATATAGCCGCGCCTTGCGCTTTGCCGCAGAACGCGCACACAGGTCACATCTATTCGGGCATCAACATTCTGTTCCCCGTCATCGCCTATTGGACCAAGTTAAGTTTTTGAGGGTGTGATTGTTTTGGTATCATCGTAGTGACGTAAGGAAGGAAGATGAGATCAAAACAGAAAAATTCCAAGGTACCCGCGGAGCGGGTAGTGAAGGATATCCGACGTGCACCGCGCAAGCAGTATAGCGCGGAGGAGAAGATCAGGATCGTGCTGGAAGGCCTGCGCGGTGACGACAGCATTGCCGAGCTATGCCACCGTGAAGGCATAGCACAAGGCGTATATTACAAATGGTCAAAGGACTTCATGGAGGCTGGCAAGCGACGTTTGACCGGTGACACGGTGCGTGCAGCGAACAATGAAGAGGTTACAGAGCTTCGCCGTGAATACCGCGATCTGAAGGAGGTTATGGCGGAACTCACATTTGAGAACCGACTGCTCAAAAAAAGCATGATCGGGGATGGGGGAGACGACGGATGAGATATCCTGCATCAGAAAAGGTCGAGATCATTCGTATTGTCGAGCATTCACACCTGTCGGTACGCCGAACATTGGCGCAAATCGGTATCCCGCGAGCAACCTTCTACCGATGGTATGATCAATATCAGACTGGTGGCCCTGAAGCTCTTGAAGATAGAACATCACGCCCAAGGCGGATATGGAACCCTATTCTCGATAAATACGTGTCAGATACTGGAGATGGCACTGGAGCGCAGTGAACTATCGCCCAGAGAACTATCGCCCAGAGAACTGGCGTTGACGTTCACCGATGAACAGCGCTACTTCGTGTCGGAAGCCAGTGTTTACCGTCTGCTCAAGGCCCATGACCTGATTACCAGTCCGGATTACCAGTCCGGATTACCAGTCGGCCTTTATCGTGATGAAGGCGGCCAGTGAGTTCAAAGACAAGACCACTGCACCGAACCAGCTGTGGCAAACCGACTTTACCTATCTCAAAATCATCGGTTGGGGTTGGTATTATCTCTCCACCATCCTCGACGACTTCTCCCGCTATATCATTGCGTGGAAGCTGTGCACGACCATGCGTGCAGAAGAGAAGACGTAACCGATACGCTTGAGTTGGCGTTGACCGCATCTGGCTGTGATCAGGCTCATATGTTGCATAAACCACGCCTGCTCAGCGACAATGGTCCCAGTCATGTCGCTGGAGAACTCGCTGACTGGCTCAAAGACCGGAAGATGCGCTATGTTCGCGGTGCTCCCTTCCACCCGCAGACACAGGGCAAGGCAGACACAGGGCAAGATCGAACGATGGCATCAGACACTCAAAAACCGCATCTTTCTGGAGAACTATTACCTACCCGGCGATCTTGAGAAACAGGTCGAGACGTTCGTTGAGCACTATAATCACCAGCGTTACCACGAGAGCCTCAAAAACGTGACGCCCGCTGATGCCTACTTCGGCAGAGCACAAGCTATCTTAAAACAAAGAGAAAGGATCAAACGCAAAACTATCGAACAACGACGCTTGCATCATCAAAGGCAAACAGCCTAATATCAACCAACCAGATGAAACCAAACTCTCACAGACCCTAAAACCTCAATGCTCTAAAATCATTCGACGACGGACAGGCGATATACGTCCTGCTTTTTGGCTACAAAATCACAACACCAGACAAATCCATCGTCATCTCAGGAGATACGGCCAAGAGCGAAATTCTCACTCAAAAACCAAAGACGTAGACCTTTTGTTTCATGAAGTGATATTCGACAAAGGATATTCGGGGCTTTCAGAATTTTGGCAAAATTATCATGGATCATCGCATACACTTGCTTCGGAAGTTGGCGAAATTGCTATGAAATCCAAGCCCAAACTCCTCGTTCTCTATCACGGGCTGTATTACGGAAGCGCCGAACAATCAGTCATTGATGGTATACGTGAAACATATAATGGGAAAGTGGTATTAGCTAACGATTTGCAACGCTTTAGGTGATTAGAACAATATTCGTAAATTCATGAACGATTTGTCATTTGTGTGAGCGACGGAGATGACGTGAGTTTCGTTAGTAGTTTAGAAAATTAAAACGAAACAATGAAGGCACAGGTCATGAAAGACTCAGGCTCAGGCCCTATTAATTTGTGTTTGGGTCATGCCTAGTTGATTGGATTTTCTCTGAAGTATCGTAACAGGGTTTTGTACTTGTCTTCAAGCCTGTAATTATATCTCCATTCCGTTTCCTTCAGGTGTAGATGAAAGGTGTGTTTTGGAACGCCCTTAAACTTCGCTAGACGCACCTTGGCCAGCCCCCAGAAGCCTTCGATGCCGTTGATGTGGGTCGGGCCCTGGGCGAACTCGTCCCTGGAATGATCTACCCGACAGTCCGTTATAGCCGCGCCAGCCATCGGAGTTGATGATGGAAGACGAGTCAACCCTACCCCGGATAATCCCCTGTAGGGTGGCTCTGGAGCAGTCTGGCACGATCTCGGTATAGACCCGCCCGGCCCGTTCGTAGATGCCAAACACGGTGGTCTTGCCATAGGCCCCGCGCCCGCGTTTGCCCTTGACGCGGGTTGCGCCGAAATAGCTTTCATCAACCTCGACCACGCCGAAGAAGGGTTTGTCCGCATCGCAGGCCCAATGGATGCGTTCGCGAAGAGCGCGGTAGGTCCGGTTGATGGTGTTACGGTTAAGCCCTGTCAGTTGGGTTATTTGCAGGGCTGTCAGATCAGCGGTAAAGCAGCGAACGACCTCCCGAATTTTGTGCTCGGACAGGTGCGAACCTTTTGAATAACGATTTTTCATAGCATACAGTGACTTAGATCCTATACGGAGCCAATCAATTAGGCATGACTCTTCTTTTATATCAAAGGAAAATGGTGCGGCTGAGAAGACTCGAACTTCCACTCCTCTCGGAACCAGAACCTAAATCTGGCGCGTCTACCAATTTCGCCACAGCCGCACAGCTTGGCAGAGCGGGCTTTGGCGAAGATCACCGGTCTGGTCAATGAGTCGCACAGATTTTCCGTGATCTTCTTCGTCAGCTCTTCTTGGCGCTCATCAGCGCTTTGTTCGGAGACTAGTAGCACGACAATACCCGAAATAATATTGCTGGCAGCCACACCTATGAAGAAGCCGGTCAGCCCGCCAAGTCATGCCCCAATCGCAACAAGCTGTGCATAGAGGGCAAGACTGCGGAGCAATGCAAAGACCAACCCATAGATTGGCCGCCCGAGCGTATTGAAGCCAGCCGCTGATACGAAGACGGCCCCATACGCAAAATAACCGGGACGATGTAGAAATAGGGTTGGCCATGTCAATCAGGACGGAATCATTAGAGAATAGATTGACGATGGGTCTTACAAAAATGGCCAGCGCGAGCGTACCTGCTTCAGGGTTTCCGGCCCGCCCGGGCGCCGACAATCCGGTCAGGCACCGACCGCCCACGCCGGATGGCAAGATCTGGATTACCCATCCGGACGGTGCGCGCATGCTGGATTACGTCAATGCGCTTTATGTTCAGCAGCTACGCTTGCTCAGCCAGACTTTTGGGCGTCCGGACGACATTTATGAAAAGCAGATTCTGATCAATGCAGCGACGGATCTCATGTACGCCATGACGTCAGCGGCAGAGGTTCCGACTATTGATCCGGCAGATGGGCTTATTTTCGTCGGTGAGCTGATCGACCAAGGTCCTGATAATCGCGGCGTCATCAACACGGTTCGGCCATTGGTGGAATCAGGCCACGCGGTTTGTCTGATAGGCAATCACGAGCTGAATGCCGTTCTGTTTCACACGGTAATGCCAATGGAGAACCATTGAGGGAACGTACCAGAAAGCGGATCTCTCAGCATGAGGCTTTCCTGCGGGACTATCCGGTTGGAGATCTGGCGACCCATGACGTGATTGACTGGTTCGCCAACCTGCCTATTTTCATTGATGGGTTTGATTTTCGTGTTGTTCATGCTCAATGGGACAATGCTGCGATTGACCGCATCTGCCAAGCGGGAGGCGAGCATGGCGGATTGCCCGGTAACTGGACGGATCGTTGGCAGTTCGACTCGGCCTTTCGGAAGACGCTGTCCCTGTCGCTCAACGGTACGGAGTTTGCGTTGCCGGATGAGCAGACCGTCCTGGATAAGTCCGGGCAGGCCCGCGGCCATGTTTGACTGTCTTGGTGGAACGGACGGATTGGATCGCGACTGTCAGATCATATAATCGGTTCAACCGCGCACCGAATGCAGTTCTTTGATAATCCGCCAATCCCGTGGCTGTGTGAAAACAGCCTGGGCAATGCGTCGATTTCAGTGGATTTAATTTAGGACAAGCTTTCCCCTTAGGCTTGGATCACCCGGATTAGTTTCTTCACTCCGAACATGCTGATCATCCGGCGGATATTATAAGCTAGAACCGATAGACTCATCTCTGTTTTGACGTTTTTGAGGCGTTTGGTCAGGAAGTGCGTGGCACCCATCCATGACTTCAGCGTCCCGAACGGATGCTCGACCGTCGCCCTTCGGATGGCCATGGCTTCCGGGAGGTCATTCAATCGCGTCAACATAGCGTCGATGATGTCCTCATTGACCCAGCGTTTGATCCGCCGTTGTTTCCCCGTCGTGCATTTGGCTTTGACGGGACAGGCCGCGCATTCGTCCGGCCAGTAAACTTGCATGTCCTTGCCCTGTTCAACTGACATGAAGCGATAGGTCATCTTCTGACCACCTGGGCATTGGTAACTATTGTCTTCGGGCTGATAGAGGAAGTCATGTTTGCCAAAGCGGCCCGCGGCTTTAGAGCCAGATGTGTAAGGCTTGGGCACGTATGTTGTAGCGCCCAGTTTCTCAGTCGCCATAATTTCTGCACCGCTGAAGTAGCCACGATCTGCAAAGACTGTAATGTCTTTTCGTCCAATGGCGGCTTGGCCTTGTTTCGTCATCTTTGTGAGCTGCACTTTGTCAGAGACAGTGTTTGTTACCTCATGCGCGACAATGAGATGGTGCTCGGTATCGACAACCGTCTGTACGTTATACCCCACCATACCAGCCTTTGTGCTGGTCGCCATAGCCACTGAGTCCGGGTCAGTTAAGGATACTTGTTTCTTAGAAGACGCGGCGAGATCATCTTTCAACTGTTGAAGCTCAGCCATCTTCTCACGCATTGACGTAATCTTTTCCTTGAGGCGTTCAGTCTTGGCCTCAGCGGCCTCGCCTTCCTGTAAATCCGTCGCGTCCAGTGCATGAAGGTATTTCTCTATAGAATGCTCAATCTGGCCGATGCGCCGCGTGAGCTTGCCGCGTGTGAAGTTCTTTTCTCTCGCGTTCACGGCCTTGAACTTGGCTCCATCAATCGCAACCATTGTGCGCGCGAACAGACCAACGTCACGGCAAAGAGTCACAAATTGAGAACAGGTTGATTGGATAGCGGTGCCGTTGTCTTTTCTAAAGTCAGCAATCGTTTTGAAGTCAGGTGCAAGCTTGCCCGTCAGCCACATAAGCTCAACATTACGCCCCGCTTCGCGTTCAAGCCTACGGCTAGATTGGATACAGTTGAGATAGCCGTAAATGTAGAGCTTGAGCAAAATAGACGGATGATAACCGGGACGGCCTGTCGCCTTGGGCCGGACGCGCTCGAAACCCATTGAGAGTAAATCTAGTTCATCAACGTAGGCATCAATGACGCGAACAGTATTATCTTCATCGATATACTCGTCCAGACTTTCAGGAAATAATATGGACTGATTTCGATCTTGGCCTTCAATAAAGCGCTTCACAATAAACCTCCGATTCAATCACCGGAACTATATCACAAAAAACTAACCGTTTTCACACAGCCACTCCATATGCCGGACGCGCTCTATCCACCGGATGCGCCGCCGGTCATATTTGGGCATTTCGGTTTTGATGACGACCAGGCGCTACGGACCCGAACATCATTTGCGTCGATCACACCCGGCGCGTCGGCGACCCGCTCATAGCGTGGCGCCGACGGGACCGTCATGCAGGTGCATTGAGAGTTGATCTTATGAAAGGCACTGTCGCAAGCAGGAATGGAAGACGGCCGTTGCAAGGCCAGTGACAAGGAAGACTGGGAGGTAGAGCGCTAGAACGCACAGGGTTTCTCCTGCAAGAATGAGCTGGGTAATTTCGTAAGGCGAGTGCATTTCGATGAGGGGCACTGCGGCAATAGGAACGAGTAGAAATCCAGCGATCATGCCCATAATCAATCCGGCTGCAGCGCTAACACTCGAAAATGCTTGTGAGCAATATAGATACAAAGACCGAGCCAGAGTGCGAATTACAAAAATTTATGGGCTTTAACGAAACCTACAAAATTAGAGTCCGGAGAAAAATTAGACCCTTGCGAAGGTGACTCGATCAAGAACATAAACATTTCGATTAAGAAAATTAGATGGGCGGCAAGTGTCATCATAACGAGCTTCTGGAAACGATTGGCTTGCCACTCGTTTATTCTCAGATCTCGCATCATGTTTCTCCCGCTTACCGCAGCTTGGACGACGTTCGTTAACGTCCCGTTGCTGAGGGATAATCTCGTGAAGTCTATCGGGGCACACTTCGCTGCGTCGCCTATTCGTCATGCGTAGGCGCATAAGCGGCGAGGGTGGCCATGTGAAGGATTTCTGAAGCCGTTGCGCCGAGTGAGCAAATCTGAACCGGCTTTTCCAGCCCTGTCAGAAAGGGACCCAGCACGGTCGCTCCGCCAACGGCATCAAGCAGTTTGGTCGAGATCGAGGCGGAATGAATGGCCGGCATGATCAGTACATTCGCTGCGTCCGTGAGGCGTGAGAACGGATATGTCAGCGTGTGCAAGGGATCGAGCGCGACATCCGCCGCCAGATCGCCTTCATATTCGAAATCGACCTGACGCTGATCGAGTATGGAAACGGCTTCGCGGACTTTCAGCATGCGCTCGCCAACTGGATTGCCGAACGTTGAATAGGACAGCATGGCAACGCGCGGTTCAAAGCCGAAGGTTTGCGCGAAATGGGCCGTCGTTTCGGCGATATCGGCCAAATCCTCCGCGGTTGGCAGCTCGGTAATGTTCGTATCCGAAATAAACAGAGTCCGAACTTTGTTAACCACGACGGACACTCCCATTGTGCGCTCCCGTTTGCGGTGGCTCAGCACCAGCCGGACATCGCGCAGCACCACATCATAGCTTCGGGTCACGCCTGAAACCATGCCGTCGGCCAGGCCATGATGCGTGAGCAGCGCCGAGAAAACATTCCGGTCATTATTGACCAGCCGTTGCGCGTCCCGGCGAAGAAAGCCGCGTCGTTGCAGGCGGGAATAAAGATATTCCGTAAACTCCGCATTGCGGTCAAACAGGCGGGCATTGAGAACCGTCAGACTGTCCGGCCTTTCAATGCTGAGCAATTTCATATTGTCATAGATCGGTTTTTCGCGGCCGATTAGGATCGCCTTGCCAAGTCCGCGTTGCTGGAAGGCCTGTGCGGCGCGAATGACAGCGGGTTCTTCACCTTCGGCGAAGACTATGGTCTTGGGCTCATCGACGACGGAGGCTGAGATACTTTGCAGAATGGCAGCCGTTGGGTCCTGACGGCGGGCGAGGCTACGCTTATAGGCTTCCATATCCTCTATCGGGCGGCGGGCCTGACCTGTATCCATCGCGGCCTGAGCGACATAGGGCGGAACTTCCGAAATCAACCGCGGGTCGAATGGGGCTGGGATGATATAGTTCGGGCCGTATTTTGGACGATTGCCGTGATACGCGGCGGCAACTTCCTCAGGCACATCCTGACGGGCCAGATCGGCGAGCGCATGAGCGCAGGCCAGTTTCATCTCTTCATTGACGTTACGCGCCCGTACATCCAATGCACCCCGGAAAATATAGGGAAAGCCGAGCACATTATTGACCTGGTTCGGATAATCTGACCGACCGGTTGCGATGATGGCATCACTGCGCACCGCGTGGATATCTTCACGGGTGATTTCCGGGTCTGGGTTCGCCATGGCAAAGATAATCGGGCTGGGTGCCATGGACGCGACCATTTCGCGGGACACGATACCTGCGACCGACAGGCCGAGAAATACATCTGCCCCTTCCATCGCCTCGGCGAGCGTACGCTTGTCAGTATCGACCGCGTGCGGCGCTTTCCACTGATCCATATATTCGGTTCGACCTTGAAAAATAACGCCTTTACTGTCGAGCACGAGGCAGTTCTCGTCCCGCACACCAAGCGACTTGATCAGATTGAGCACGGACAGGCCTGCAGCGCCGGCGCCACTGAGCACGACCTTCATGTCTTCGAATTTCCGGCCCGTCAGATCAGCGGCGTTGATCAAACCGGCTGTGGCAATGATTGCGGTACCGTGCTGATCATCATGAAAGACGGGAATATCGACGAGATCGCGCAGTTCCTGCTCGATGATGAAACATTCAGGCGAGCCGATATCTTCGAGATTGATGCCACCGAAACTGTTGCCGATGCGTTTAATGCATTCGATGAACGCCTGCGCATCCTCTTCTTCAACTTCGATGTCGAAACTGTCGATATCCGCGAAACGTTTGAAGAGAACGCTTTTGCCTTCCATGACTGGCTTCGAAGCCGCGGCGCCGAGATTGCCAAGACCAAGAATGGCTGTGCCGTTGGAAATCACCGCGACTGTGTTGCCTTTGGATGTATAGTTGTAGGCTAAGTCTTCGTCCTGAGCGATGGCTTCGACGGGAACGGCAACGCCGGGACTGTAGGCAAGGGACAGATCACGCTGCGTTGCCATGGGTTTGATCGGCAGCATGGATATCTTGCCAGGTGTCGGTTCAGCGTGGAAACGAAGCGCCTGTTCATCCGTGATATACGTTTTCTTGGGCGGGCGGGGCGTTAGTTTCTTCATGATTATCTCCACTGGGTGAACTGTATTCGCTAACAGCCGGTTTGTTTGTGATGGATGGATGTGCCGTCTCGACACGGGGTGCGTGACCTTCCTGGTTATGGATTTCAGCCAATGAACGCTATGAATGAACTGCAGCGCGAACATCCATGATTTACGCGCCGTCTCGGCCTCGACAGCCCGGCTTTACCCCAATGAAGATGCGGCGCAATCCCAAATCGGCTTGTCGGTAAGATGCGTTAGAGCCGTTAGCATCGAAATTCCGCCTAAAAATTCATCGTATTCCATAAGTAATGTTGAAAAAATATGCGATTTCTGACCTTTTCGATACGCTTCCGCCATAGACTTCGGGACTGCCTCGACTCCCGGTGGCGCAGGTCGCATGTCAGATATGACTTCTGCTCCGGACTAGCCAGTCAGGCGGTCAGGCGCATATCGACTGCAAGGGACCCTCATGAAAAAGATTGAAGCCATCATCAAACCGTTCAAACTGGACGGGGTGAAGGAAGCGCTGCAAGCGATCGGCCTACAGGGCATGACAGTGCTGGAAGCTAAGGGTTTCGGTCGTCAGAAGGGTCATACTGAGCTTTACCGCGGTGCGGAATATGTCGTTGACTTCCTGCCGAAGCTGAAACTGGAACTGGTTGTTGCCGACGACCAGGTTGAGCCCGCACTGGAAGCTATTCAGACGGCAGCCAAGACGGGCAAGATCGGCGATGGTAAGATCTTCGTCTCGGACTTAGCGCAAGCAATCCGTATTCGGACTGGTGAAACGGGTGACGCAGCGCTTTAGAGTTCTGACGTCGCAACACTGACATATAATCAAAACTAGAATCTTTCGGGAAAAGGACGACCATAATGGGCGATGAGGCAATGAGCGCGAACGACGTTCTCAAGAAAATCAAGGATGAAAGAATCGACTTTGTCGATCTTCGCTTCACGGATCCGAAAGGCAAGATGCAGCACGTCACCTTCCATTCTGATCTGGTTGATGACGATCTGTTTGCCGACGGCATCATGTTTGATGGATCATCAATCGGCGGTTGGAAATACATCAACGAATCCGACATGGTCCTGATGCCCGATTCAGCCACGGCAAAAATGGATCCGTTCTTCCAGCAGGACACACTCGCAATTTTCTGCGACATTCTCGAACCTGACGATGGGTCATCCTATAATCGCGATCCACGCGGTACAGCCAAGGCCGCTGAAGCCTATATGCGGTCCGCCAATGTGGGTGACGACGTCTATTTCGGTCCGGAAGCCGAATTCTTTGTCTTTGACGACGTTCGGTGGGACACATCACAAAATAAGACAGGTTATGAGTTCGATAGTATGGAAGGCCCCTACAATACGGGCACGATGTATACGGGCGGTAATATGGGTCACCGTCCTGGATCGAAGGGCGGTTATTTCCCCGTGCCGCCGATCGATAGCCAGCAGGACATGCGGTCCGAAATGCTTGCCATCATGGGCGAGTTCGGTCTGCAACCTGAAAAGCACCACCATGAGGTCGCGCCGTCACAGCACGAACTGGGCATGAAATTCGATACGCTCGTTAAGATGGGCGACAATATGCAGCTCTACAAATATGTAGTTCATCAGGTTGCGCATGCCTATGGCAAATCTGCGACCTTTATGCCCAAGCCGGTTCACAATGATAACGGCACTGGGATGCACGTTCATATGTCGATCTGGAAAGACGCGCAGCCGCTCTTCGCCGGTGACGGCTATGCCGGCCTGTCCGATGCCTGCCTCTACTATATTGGCGGCATCATCAAGCATGCCAAGGCGATCAATGCCTTCGCCAATGCGTCGACCAACAGCTACAAGCGGCTAGTTCCAGGATTTGAAGCGCCGGTCATGCTTGCCTACTCCAGCCGTAACCGCTCCGCTTCGATCCGGATTCCGTGGACCGCATCACGTAACGGCAAGCGTCTGGAAGCCCGCTTCCCTGATCCGGCCGGTAACCCTTACCTGACCTATACGGCCCTGCTAATGGCGGGTCTGGACGGGATCAAGAACAAGATCCATCCGGGGGATCCGATGGACATGGATCTGTATGAACTGTCTGCCGAAGAAGCCAAGGACATCCCGCAAGTCTGCGGTAGTTTGCGCGAAGCGCTGGAATCCCTCGACGGCAACCGCGATTTCCTAAAAGCGGGCGGTGTCTTCGACGATGATCAGATCAACGCATATATTGAAATGAAAATGGAAGAAGTGCAGCGTCTTGCGATGCACCCGCACCCCGTCGAATTTGACATGTACTATAAGTGCTAATCACCCCGATTTTCTGACCATTCAGCCGATCCGGGACAATCGGGGCAACTTTTTTGACTCATACGCGCCGACAATCATGCCGGATCATGGATTTCCAGCCTTGTTTGGTCTGCGCCTCTGCGGCCCAGATCATGCCGTTCTTTGACGGCCAGAATCCGAACCGGGCAAGATCGGAGGGCATGTCGGCATAGAAGCCTTTCGCACCCTCCGCCATTTCGGACACGTCAGCGAGCTCACCATAGAATTGGCCGCCATCGCTGGTGAAAGACCAGATGGCGGGTCGTTTATCGGCATTCAGACCGTAATGGGCAATCTCGCAATAGGTCTTTGTCCCGCTGCCAATGTTCCAATCCGCTTGCAGACGGATGAATTTCCCGTCGAGGATTTTTTCATAAGTGCGAATACATTCGCCCCGGCCCATCGACGTGTCAGGATTGATGGCGATCCACTGACCGATAAGCGGTGCCATAAACCCGATTTTGCCGCGTCCCGGCTTCCAATCGTAACCCATTTGACCTGCCACCATGAGGTGGTCCACCCGCTAAGTTAGAGCTTGGCGGTTATGGTTGCCCTTCTAGGCTAACCGGAACGGAGTGTAAGGCAGCCCGGAAGGGCAAGGAAAGATTGTTTTCGGAGCCGGTGGTTTGTACCCTAACGAGCTGTGCGGCCGGATAGTGTTGTAGTGCTGTCGCCAGCGTTCGATCAGTATCTGTGCCTCCTTCAGGCTGTAGACGATCTCCCCGTTCAAGAGTTCATCTCTGAGCGTCCCATTGAAGCTGTCGTTATAGCCATTTTCCCAGGGTAACCTTGGCTCGATGTAGAGCATTTTCACGTCGATCCGGCCCAGCCAGTCTCGGACAGGCTGAGCTGTAAACTCGGCACCATTGTCCGACCGGATGTGCTTCGGGGCTCCTCGCTGCGTGAACAGCTCCGTCAGCCCGCTCAACACAAGTCGTACCAATCGCTCTCGACCCCGCAGTGTCTGTTTGGCATTCTTATAGACGTTCATTTGATCTCTCCTGGAGGGGTTGAAATCTGGTAATTCCAGCTTCCTTCATCGGGATCAAATGGACAACCTATTGAAAGATGACAGCTAGGAGCCGAAATCTCAGAGGTAAGTGCGATAGCGCGATTGCTGAGTTCGTTCACCTGTAGTGACACCGCCTCTTGCCCCCAGCGCCCACCTTTGCCACATGCGCGATTGATATAATCTTTAGACTGAATCAATCATGCCTACCCTGACTTTCCCAGACAGCGCCGCGCGCGATTATGACGCTGGCATGACCGCGCTTGAGGTAGCCAATTCGATCTCTTCGGGGCTCGCCAAGAAAGTACTCGCGGTGAAGCTTGATGGGTTGTTGCTGGACGCGTCTCATCCGATTGAGGATGATGCGAAAATCGAGTTTGTCACAGCGAAAGATCCGGAAGGGCTGGAGCTGATTCGCCACGACGCTGCGCATGTGCTAGCTGAGGCCGTGCAGGACCTGTTCCCCGGCACACAGGTCACTATCGGCCCCGTGATTGAAAACGGTTTCTATTACGACTTCTATCGCGATGAACCGTTTTCTGAGGATGATTTCGCTGCGATCGAGAAAAAGATGGGTTTCATCATCAATCGCAATGACAAAATCGTGCGCGAAGAGATGGATCGCAATGCGGCCATCGCCCTGTTCAAGAAGATGGGCGAGACCTTCAAGGCAGAGCTGATTGAGGATTTGCCTGAAAGTGAGACCATTACTGTCTACCGTCAGGGCAAATGGTTTGATCTCTGCCGCGGCCCGCATCTGCCCAGCACTGGCAAGATCGGTAAAGCGTTCAAACTAATGAAGGTGGCCGGGGCCTATTGGCGCGGCGACAGCAATAATCCGCAATTGCAGCGCATCTACGGCACGGCCTGGGTGAGTCAGGAGGATCTGGATGCGCATCTGAAACAGATTGAGGAAGCCGAAGCGCGCGATCACCGCCGTCTAGGTAAGCAGCTGGAGCTTTTCCATTTTCATGAAGAAGCGCAGGGTCAGGCTTTCTGGCACCCGCAGGGTTGGACGCTGTATACTGTCCTACGTAACTATATGGCCCGCAGACAGCGCGAATATGGCTATGCGGAAATCAA
This sequence comes from Litorimonas sp., assembly GCA_965205225.1. Classification (GTDB taxonomy): domain Bacteria; phylum Pseudomonadota; class Alphaproteobacteria; order Caulobacterales; family Maricaulaceae; genus Litorimonas. The sequence continues at coordinate 752,203 of CBDBFZ010000003.1, read as the reverse complement.
GACTCCGCAAATGATGAACCGGAAATTCTGGGAAGCCTCTGGCCACTGGGAAAAATATCGCAAGAACATGTTCGTCGCCAACATCGTGGAAGAAGACAAAGTGCTGGCATTCAAGCCCATGAACTGCCCCTGCCACATTCAGGTCTTCAATCAGGGTATGAAGTCCTACCGGGACCTGCCGGTTCGCTATGCCGAATTCGGTTCCTGTCACCGCTATGAGCCCAGCGGTGCGCTGCACGGGCTGATGCGTGTGCGCGGGTTCACACAGGATGACGGTCATATTTTCTGTACGCTCGAACAGGTCACGGACGAGGTGAAGGCCTTCACGAAGCTTCTCAAATCCGTCTATACCGATCTCGGCTTTGACGATGTGAAGGTCAATTTCTCGAGGCGTCCCGACTCGCGCGTTGGCTCCGATGACTATTGGGATATCGCTGAAGAGGCGCTGGGCAACGCTGCAGAAGCGTCAGGTCTGGAAGTCGTTCTGAATGAAGGTGACGGCGCGTTTTACGGCCCTAAACTCGACTTCGTCCTGCGCGATGCGATTGAGCGCGAATGGCAGGCCGGCACGATACAGCTGGACCCGAACATGCCCGAACGTCTCGGCGCGTACTATATTGGCGCGGATGATGGAAAACACGCGCCGGTCATGTTGCACCGGGCTGTCCTGGGGTCATTCGAGCGTTTCCTTGGTATTCTGATCGAGAACTATGCCGGTAAATTCCCGCTCTGGCTGTCGCCAACACAAATTGTTGTCGCCACGATTACGTCGGATGTGGACGAATATGCCGAAGAGGTCGTCGCAAAGCTTCGCGCTGCCGGGCTGCGGGCCGAAACCAATACATGCAATGAGAAGATCAATTATAAGATCCGCAAACTGTCTGCTGATAAGAAAATCCCCGTCATCGCCGTGGTCGGTCGCCGTGAAGCGGACGAGGTTAAGCTGGCACTGCGCCGTCTGGGGTCGCAAGGCCAAGAGATTGTGACGGTCGATGAGGCGATTGCCGCATTGACGGACGAGGCCACACCGCCCGACCTGAAGCGCTAGAACCAATGACCCTTCGGAGCTTGATCGACCGCGCCGCGACGGGCTGGTTGCTGGTCTGGTTCTATTTTTTCGCAGTCTATATCCATATGGGCGGCTTAGCCTTTGCAGGGCTCGTCATCCTGCTCGGCGCGGCGGGCTGGATAGTCTGGTTGATGCAACGGCAGAATTTTCCCGTCCTGACGCGTCCAGCGCGGCTCAGCCTGTCTGCCTTTCTGATCTTCTTTCTCTGGCTCGGCGTGAGCGGACTCTGGAGCGGGGCAGGGCCTGAAACAGCTATTCGGCTCGCGGGACAGATGGTGCTTTTCGCTTCTGTTCCGATACTGTTGAGTACGCGGCCGGATCAAACGCGTGACACGCTCTCCCATATTCTCATGTCCATGTCTCTGGGCGGCGTGGCCGTACTCGCGCTGGATGTTGCGTCCGGTTACGGCATTAACATGCTGCTTGATCCTGTTGGGACTGGCGAGAGTATCAACCAGCGCCAGGGCGAAGCGGAAATGAATATCGGGCGTGGTCACGTTATCTATGCGCTCTTGACCCCGATGCTTCTGGCTTTGTTCGCGACGCGATTGCCGCGTGGGCGCGCGGTTGCCGCGAGTCTTGTTTTTATCGGCTTGCTTCTGATCGGTACATTTCTGAATCGGCTCGCAGTGGCACCCGTCATTTTGCTGGGAGCCGCACCGCTGATATGGCTCGGTCTGCGATCACCGCGATGGGGTTTGCGACTGTCACTGGGCGCCGCCGTGACCTCAATTCTGTTCGCTCCATTGGTTGGGATTGTCTCGAGACTGGCAGGTGAAACTGTCATGGCCAGACTGCCCATGTCCTGGGATCACAGATTACGGATGTGGGATTACAGCCTCTCTCGGGTTAGTGAAGCGCCGCTGATCGGCAAAGGGCTCGATAGTTCACGCGACATGCAGGATGCATTTACGAGCCGGATCGGCGTCGATGTACCCTTTGTATCCTTACACCCACATAATCTCGGTTTGCAGACCTGGATGGAATCCGGCGCGGTCGGGGCTGTGCTACTGAGCCTGGCTCTGTTAACGCTTTACCGCCCCTTGCATCGGCTTGCGGGAACGGATCCGTGGAGGTCAGCTGCTATGTCCGGGATCTTGATGAGTGCAGCTATTGCAAGTGCCATCACTGTTGGGGCGTGGCAATATTGGTGGTGGGGTCTGATCGGTCTTGCGCTGGCATTGGTCGGACTTATATCCTCCCAACATGAGTTAAATGCTGATAAATTGGCAGATTAAACGGTTGAAAAATCAGGTGCGTTTGCGCAGATGCGTCCGGATTATGCCTGCCCATCCGACATCCGAAACACGCGCTCATAACCGCCCTATCAGCGTTATCATGGTCTCCTACATGACGGGACCCGCGCTGATGGAATCCATCCGCGCGGTGCAGTACGACCCGGATATTCATGAGTTAATCGTTGTTGATAATGGCAATGCGCCTGCTGACCGCCCGCGGCTGCTGGAAGCGGCCTCGCGAACAGAAAATGTGCGTATTTTGCAGGGTCACGGCAATATTGGCTTCGCCCGCGGGTGCAATTACGGCGCAGCGATGGCGAACGGAGACTGTCTGCTTTTTCTCAATCCGGACGTAGTTCTTGAAATCGGTGCTGCGCGAAAAATGGCCGACGTCGGTGACAGCACCAAAGCGCCGTGGATTGCAGGGGGGTTGCTCCTCACTTCTACCGGACGCGAACAGCGCGGCGCGCGGCGCGGGGCTTTGACCTTCGGGACAGCCCTGACCAGCTTTACGCCTCTACACCGCCTGCCGGGCTTGCAGTCGATCTACCGCGAAAATCTGCCGCTCCCGTCTGATCCAATCCCCATGCCAACCGTCTCGGGGGCCAACCTGATGATGGACCGGGCGTCGTTTTATGCGATCGGCGGGTTTGACGCCGCCTATTTCCTGCATGTCGAAGACATTGCCATTTGCCGCGCGGCGCGGCGCCTGGGGGGCTCGGTGACTTTCGTGCCAGACGCGCGAGCGATGCATTATGGCTCCACATCAGACATTCCGCGGTGGCGCGTCGAATATCACAAGCTCAGAGGTCTGCTGCGTTATTTCTGGACCTCAGAACCCGGGCTCAGTTCGAAAATCGCGACCATATTGATGGCACCGCTTATGGCGGGAGCCCTGTTTGTGCGGATGATCTGGCTGGGTATTCGCAAGGCTGTCAGGGGGCGGTAGTCGCCCAATTTGACAAGGCTTCCATGTTACAACCGTCGGTGCTGAACACCATCAGCGCCATCTCCTGTACCTTGGCGTAATTGGTGCCGCTCACGGTTACCCCTGCTTCCGCGCAAGCAGGCGCGCCCGTCTCCAGGCTCAGGATCAGAACGTCGCCGGGCTTAGCATCTCCCCGCGATAGCTGAGTATCCGTTCCCGCCAGAAAAACGAGCGAAGGTTCTCGGTAATCCGGAGAGATGATCCGGGCATCTGCTGGTAATTGCGCGGCAAGCCGGGGTGACAGGTCCAACAAGGGTGTGTTCGCCAGCACGCCGCCGAAACCGGTAGCCAGAAACAGGGCCGCCAGAGCGATGCCGCACAGATCACGTCCACGCCAGATCAACAGGCAGGCGGTAACGCTTAAGCTCATCAATATCGCGGCGGTCAAACCCATCCAAAGCGGGGCTATGGCTTCCCAGAGAGTGGCCATGGCGACCAAGGACAAAACCAAGCCAACCAACCCGGCGATGATCAGACCAGCGAGGCGCGACTTGCGCGCCTCTGCAAGCTGTACCCATCCCGCACCGGCGAGCAGCGCCAGCGCTGGATAGAGAGGCAGCGTATAATGCGGCAGCTTGGTCGGAACCAGTTCGAGGATCAGCCACATCGGGACTAGCCAGGCGAGCAGCAACCGAACCTCGCTGTTTCCTCGGTTTTCCCAGGCAAAAAGTGCGGCGACCGGCAGAGCCAGAACACCCGGCCAGAACATGAGGGGCGTCGAGAGCAGATAATAACCCGGCACACCGCCATGCGTTTCCTGCGTGCCAGCCAGTTTGCCGCCAAAATCACGGCCCAGGGCCTCGGCAAAAAACGCGCCGTCTGTCTGGATGCCGATGGCGATGAACCAGGGCAAAGTGATCAGCAGGGCGACAAGGATCGGCGGGGGCCTCATGACAGCGCGGACCCGGTCCATAGACCGATCCAGCAGGGTGGAACCGATCAGGCCAAGCGCGGCAACCGACAGGATGACCGGCCCCTTGAGCAGCATGCCTGCAGCCATACCCAGCCAGACGGGCCAGGTTTTTCGCGCCGCGAGGCCATACAGAACGATTGCGCAGGCTCCGGCCAGCATGGCATCCGTCTTGGCGATATGGGCCTCAAACGCGAGCGAGACCGAGACGGCCAACAGACTCGCACTGAGCAGCGCCTCACGTCGGTCAAACAGAGTCAACCCAGCCAGATAGGTCGCCCAGATTGCGATCAAGGCCCCCAGAACGCTGGGCAGTCGGTGCGCCCAGATCGCACGCTCACCGCGCTTCACATCATCAATCTGACCTGTGAGTGTGAGGCTTGCGAACTGCGCCCAATAGGTTCCAGCCGGTTTTTTATGCCGGGCATCCTCTTGGAAGCGGATATCGATCAGGTCGCCCGTCTCTACCATTTGCACCGTTGCCTGAGTATAGCGCGCTTCATCTCTATCGATTGGGGGCAGGGACGCCAGTCCCGGCAGGAAGGCCAACAGCCCGATCAGCGAAAGGGTCATCAGGTCTCGCCGCGTGTTTGAGGACCAATCCAGCATGCAAGTGCCTTGGCGCGAAGGACGCATTTGAGCAAGATTTCTCGGCAATGCTTGCGGTAATGACCTCTTGTCCGAGCCCGGTGTGACTGCCAAAGCTCGCCCTATGTCCAATACTGCAATTCCAGACATTTCTGTTGTTCTGCCTGCCTATAATGAAAGCGGTAATCTTGGCCCGTTGATAGCAGAAATCGACGAGGCTCTGTCAGGTACAGATTATGAGATCGTTGCTGTGGATGACGGCTCCACAGATGATTCCCAAGCTCGATTGATCGCTTTGAAAACCGATTATCCAGCTCTGCGAGTCCTGGCCCATCGACAGAATGCCGGACAGTCCCGTGCGCTACGCACGGCCATCATGGCTGCGCGAGCGCCAACCATCGCAACGCTGGATTCGGACGGGCAAAATGTCCCTGGCGATATTCCGGCACTTTACGCGCAGTTGATGCGCGACGATACGCCGGAAACGCTTGCGATGGTCGGCGGCCGCCGGGCCAAGCGCATGGACACGGTCTGGAAACGTCTAGCATCGCGGATCGGCAATGGTGTACGCAAGCGTCTTCTGCATGATGACGCGGACGACACTGGCTGTGGGCTCAAAGTGTTCAGGCGCACCGCCTTTTTGCAGCTTCCCTATTTCGATCACATCCACCGCTATTTGCCGGCCCTGATGCTGCGCGAAGGTTATACGTGCGAATATGTCGATGTGCGTCACCGCCCGCGCGGCGAAGGTGAAAGCAAATATACGAATCTCGGTCGCCTTAAAGTGAGTATCAATGATCTGCGCGGTGTGCGCTGGCTGATCAGCCGTGCCCGCTTGCCGGGCGGATATGACGAACTCTAACCGGCTTAACGCGGCTTTAACGCCTGCAGGCGCAGTGTAACCCTCGGTTAACTATGTTCGCGGGGGCCGCATGGGTACTCTGTCTATTTTCCCACTGATGACCGTACCGGTCATCGTCTATAATCTGCTTGCCCTGTCCGGGCAGGCTTTGTCGACCGTGGAAAAAATGCGCATGCGTCTGGATACTGATTTCCTGTCTGTCCCGATGGCCAGTGGTGTCAGCTGGTCGATCACACCCGGTCATGCACTGATCGGTCTGTCACTGATCTGTCTGTTTTTCGAATTGATCAAATCAACAGGAACGGGACGGGTTGCGGTCATGAACCATGCGTTCTCATTGATCCTGTTCATTCTCTGCCTAGTGCAGTTTCTCCTCATGCCCGCCTTCGCCACCAGCGTGTTCTTCCTGATCGGAACCATGACACTGCTGGATGTTCTGGCGGGTTTCATGGTAACAATTGCATCGGCTCGGCGCGATTTCGGCGTTGACGCCGCTTACGCAGACTAACCGGTTGGACGCGTCGCACATCCCAGCGGACAAAGTCGCAGGTGAGGTTCGCTCCCCTCTGACGGAACCAGCCCTTCTGGCCGATGCGCTGGCACTGGCCGGGGCCTATGCCTTTGAAATGGGTGAAGACGGTTATCTCGACTTTGCCGATGTGCCCAGCGTGGAACGATTTATCATTGAACGACCCGGCGAACTGAGCACGGCGCAGTTGGATTGGGAAAACCGGCTGAGTGCTGATGATATTCGCACCCGGCGACGGGCTGTCGGCTCATTGCGGTTCATCGGCGCGCGATACCAGATCGATTATGTGTTGCGAGATGACATGGGCGAGATTCGCCATGTCAGGGAGATTGCCGAGGCACAGGCCTGTGCCGACAACCGTGCAACCCTGATCCGCGGCGTCATTCTCGATCGAACCGACGATGTGCGGAGCAATGCAGCCATTGCCTGGCGGGCGCGGCATGATCCTCTGACGCGTTTGTCGAACCGCGCAGCACTTCAGACGGGCGCGGCGCACATGGCGAGGCTGGCTGAGCGCGTTGGCGTGTCGGTTCATCTGCTTCGGTTACGGGTTTCCAATCTTGAGGAATTGAGACTCAATTTTGGCGAAGATATGCAGAATCATATTCTGCGCGCGGTAGCGGGACGGATGCAAGAGGCTATCCGCGCTCCGGATCTGATTGCCCGTATGGACGGTGCTGATTTTGCCGTCTGCAGCCTGAATTCCGATCCTGAAACCTTGGCACAGCTTCTGCACGCAGCGCTGACGGTCCAGCCCTATACAACGCCTTTTGGTCCACTGGCACTCGAGGTTGCATTTGCGACCGCACCGCTCATTACCTTGGACGAGGCCCTGAATGTCACACGCAACGCCTTGCCAACGTCCAGTGGTGTTCCTCAGAAAGCAGATGATACAGAGATTGATGTCCAGACTCTACTCGACAATGATCGGCTGAGCCTAGCGTTTCAGCCGATCGTCCACGCGGGTACGGGTGAACTTGACCATTACGAATGCCTGTTGCGCGTCCGAAGCGATGACGAGCGGATCGAAAGCGCTTTCCGGGTCATTCTGGCGGCGGAGCAGGTCGGTTTGGTGGATCAACTTGACGAACGGGCACTTGATCTGGCGATACCGCATCTGGAAATCAGCGAACATGTTCATCTTGCTCTGAACGTCTCGGCAGGCACGATCGCCGATGATGAAGCGAGCGCCCGCTATACTGAACGTCTACGTGATCTTGGCGATACCGCCAGCCGCCTGACGATTGAGATGACCGAAACACTGGCTGTTGACGATCCTGCGAAAGCGTCAGGGTTTGCCGCCGAAGTCCGGGGACTGGGCTGCCGCTTTGCTGTCGATGATTTCGGTTCCGGTTATACCAGTTTCCGTAATCTACTGGCGGTTGAAGCCGACTCCATCAAAATCGATGGGAGCCTCGTGCGGGGCGTGGCTGTCGATGAAAACAAGCAGGTCTTCACCCGGATGATAGTTGATCTGGCGGCAACATTCTCGGTTGATACGGTAGCGGAGATGGTCGAGGACAAGGCCGATGCCCAGACTTTGACCCGATTAGGCGTGGATTACCTTCAGGGCTATTATTTTGGTCGTCCGGCGCCATCCCCGGTCTGGAGTCGCATGACGGGTTGATCGACCCATGCTAGACGCTGCCCATGCGTGAGTCCGCTGAAAGCCTTGAGAGTTTCTATGCGAGCCCGCTCGGCTTTATGGCTCGGGATATGGCCTTGCGCCGTTTACGCACGCTCTGGCCAGATCTGGCGGGCTATAACGCGCTTGGTTTTGGCTATACCGCGCCCATCCTGACTGCCTATCGCAAAAGCGCCAATCGTATTGTGCTGGTGAACCCATCAGGCCAAGGCGCGATCGCTCACCAATCCTCACGCGGCGTGATGGCCTGCGTTGCGGATGAGCGGCAATTACCATTCTCTGACGCCACTTTCGATCGGGTGCTCTGCGTTCACGCGGTCGAGGAAGCGGACGATCTTTCCGGTCTGCTGCGCGAGCTCTGGCGCGTCACCCAGCCCGAAGGGCGCATCGTCGTAATTGCGGCGGGCCGCGCCGGTCTATGGGCGCGCATGGATCACCTGCCGTTCGGGGCCGGGCGGCCATTTTCCCGCAATCAACTGCGCACCCGCCTGATTAGTGCTGGGTTTCATCCGACAGTCGGTTCAGGCGCGCTTTACGGTCCACCATTGACCCGTTTGTCGGGTCCAAAGTTTGCGCATGGGTTTGAACGGTTCGGGGAAACAGTCTGGCCTGGTTTTGCCGGATTGGTCATGGTGGAAGCGGTCAAGCGGCTCTATGTCGAACCGGATCAGCTGGAAGTCGCCAAGGTCCGGGCCCCATTATTCGGAACGTCGGCTCAGCCATCTGTCGAGAGAAACGAATGAGCAGAAATTCAAACCCTGCCAATCCAAATTTGGAACATGTCAGGCGTAAGATAGACCGGGTTGACCGGGCGATGCTGGATCTGATTGCCGAGCGGCTGGCTCTGTCCTCCGATGTACGCAAAGCGAAAGCGGGCGCGAAACTCTGGCGGCCGTCCCGCGAAGATAGTCATGTGTCCGACCTGGTCGAAATGGCGCAAAATACTGGGACGCCGCCCGCTCTGGTTTCGCGCATATGGGCAGAGCTTATGAGCGCGTCGATTTCGGTGCAGGGGTCGCCCCGGCTGCATTTTGCGCTTGAAGGTGATGCGCGCGCCAATCTGTCGCTGATCCGGGACCGCTTTGGGGGCAGCCTACCGGTCCTGAGCTACCCGACCAGTTCCGCCGCGCTGGCCGCCGCCTATGCCGAGGCGGAAGACATCGCCGTGGTACCCGCACCGGGCGGGATGAATAACTGGTGGACCTCACTCGCGCCGGGCGGGGCCATGCCCGATTTCAAGATTGTCGCCTCACTCCCTCGCATCGGGCCTAATAGCTGGCCGCAGGCGGTCGCTATCGCAGCCATTGATCTGGATCTGACGGACGGGCGCATTCTCTGTGCAGTTAGAAACAAAGCAGACGGATTGTTGCGGGCTGAAAGTGGTGATCTGCGCCTTTATGAGATGTTGGACGCGGAAGCGGTGGAAAGAGACAGTATCATCGGCTACCTGCCGCTGCCTGTATCGCTTTAAGGCCGAGCCATGTCGTTTGACTCACTTCTTATCATTGGTGGCGGGCTGATCGGCAGTTCGATTGCGCGGGCGGCCAAACCGCGCGCCGGTATTTCGACCGTCTGGGTTGCCGATAAATCGGCCAGCGTTGTCGAAACGGTTGAGCGGTTGGGGATTACCGACGGGGTAGCCGAAGGGTCTGCGCATCACTTCGCGTCCCAAGCCGATCTGATTATTCTCTGTGTACCGCCGGGCAAGATCGCTGAGGTTGCCGTCGATATTCTACCTGTTATGAAACCCGGTGCGGTATTGTCCGATGTTGGCTCGATCAAGGGCGGCGTGATTGCGACCGTGCAGCCGCATCTGCGCGGCGACATTTCCGTGATTCCCGGACATCCGATTGCCGGGACGGAATTTTCCGGACCGGAAGCGGGGTTCGAAGAACTGTTTGAAAATCGCTGGTGTGTGCTGACCCCTATCAATGCTGAGGATCCGGCTCTACCGAGTTTGACCGCGTTCTGGGAAGCGCTGGGTTCAGACGTGGCGGTAATGGACCCCGACCGTCACGACACAGTCCTGGCCACGACAAGCCATGTGCCGCACCTGATTGCCTATACGCTGGTCGGCACGGCCGTTGATATGGAAACTGTGACGGGCGATGAAGTCGTCAAATTCTCGGCGGGCGGCTTTCGGGATTTTACCCGTATCGCGGCCAGCGATCCGGTGATGTGGCGCGATGTCTTCCTCTCCAACCGGGAGGCGACGCTGGAGGTGGTGGACCGGTTCATTGAGGATCTGACCGCGCTTAAGCGCGCGATTCGCTGGTCGGACGGGGACACGTTGCTGGATCATTTCGCCAAGACCCGTGATATTCGCCGCCGCATTGTCGAGAGCGGCCAGGACGAACCCAATTTTGGGCGGGATGATTAGGGATAGGCTCGACGCTTCAGATGCGACCGAACTGCGAACAATGCAGTACAGATCTTCCGGTGGATCAGCCGGGCGCTGTTATATGTATATTTGAATGCACATGGCGCGATCCCTGTCATGAAACGAAATTCAAAGAGAACTGCCCCAATTGCAGGAGTGATCTGACACTCCGTCCCACGCGCAATCTTGAGTTGCTGAAGAAATTTCTAACCTCGACCGAATGAATTCTATCGCGCTAATTCTCTTCGGAATCCGGGGATGCGAGCTCCAGCTCTGACAGGACGGGCTTTCTCACCTGTCCATCATCCGCCCGGCCACGCGCCATAGCCAGAACATATTTGCCATATTCCCCCAACAATCGCCGGAAACGGGCGCTATCATTCCACCAGCGTGATCCAGACTCGTTGCGGACGGGAACGGGCGTGATGCGCAGCCGGGCCATTTCATGGCCAATTTCGACCTGAGCCCGAGGCATATGATAGGCTGACGTTACCAGAATGACATGGTCATAGCCCAGCACCTCGGCCCAGGCGGCGGTTTCGCGAGCATTGCCGCGCGTATCCAACGCCGCATAGTCGACATCAACGCAACAATCCGCCGTTTTGTTATCAACGCCGAGCAATCGTGAGACGGTTTCAAGCGACAGGTTGGTATTGACGCCCGAAACCAGCAGACGCTCCCCGAACCCGGAATCTAGCAAGGCACCGCTCATTTCCAGCCGCCCCCCGCCGGGACCCGTCCAGACGACAATACCGTCCGCCTTGGGAAGATCGCCGGGTGGATCGAGGCTGTCGACATAGCTGGTAAAGACGACGAACCCCCCGACGAACCCGCCAATCAGCATGGTTATGAGGAAGCTGAACAGTCTACGCCAACCGCCGCCTTTCCGGGGTTTTTCGGTTGCACTGCCGGTCACGCGCGTCGTCGCTCAAAGGCAAGCTGGTGCATGGCTGCCCAACCGGCCGCCACCGCGCAGATGATGGCGAACAGCAAAGCGAGCAGAATCAGGCTAACGCTGTCAAAAGCGCTGTCCAGCGGCCTACTCCAGCCCACAGTGCCGCGGCCGGGTCCCATCGAGATCAGCAACCAAAGAACAGCCGCGATAGCGGCGCCAATAGCGGCGCTGACGAGCCCGCGCCGGGCGGCCTGGCCGACAAAAAGACGGGCGATGAAACTGTCAGTCGCCCCCGCCTGAACAAGAACATGGATGATATCGCATTGCGCGGCGAGCTCGGCACGGGTCGCGAACATGCTGACGGCCGTCGCCGCAAGACCGATCAGGGCGAGCAGGATGACGCCGAACAGAACGAGCCGTCCGACCGAGCGTTTCAACTGTCCAGAAAAGCGTGAGTGATCATCGATAACCGTCCGCAAACCAGCTTCGCTGAACTGTGTCTCAAGTGTTTCGATGGGCAGGCGTACCTCCGAGTCGATCCGGATCACGCCGGGGATCGGCAGGTCTTCAGGCAGGCCACCATCGCCAAGCCAGGGTCTGAGTAAATGCGCCGACTCGACGTGGGACAGTGACGTTATACGCGCATCGCCAGGCAGGGATGCGATCAGAATATCCTGAGCGGCACTCATCTGGGCAAAGCGTTCCGTTTCGGTCATGATCAGAACCTGTACGGTTGAACTACTGGATAGTTGCTCAGTCCACCGAACAGACAGTCGATCTGCACCGCGCGCGAACAACAGAGCCAGCGCGGCAAGAAAGACCATCACGACAAGAACCGTCAGTAAAGCGCGGCCCTGTTCCGGCCGTGCGGGTAGCAGCGCTTGAGGCGCGGCCATCCTTGCGGGGCTCACTGTATCGCTCATGCTCTCGCCATGATCACGCGGACATCATTGATCCGAGGCCTTCATGGAGCGCGCCGTCGCGTAGATGAACCGTTCGCGCCGGAAACTCGCCAATCAGACCATGATCATGCGTCGCAATCAGGACCGTCGCGCCCATCCGGTTCATTTCTCCGAACAGGCGCAAAAGACGCCCGCCGATTTCCGGGTCGACATTCCCTGTCGGTTCGTCGGCGATCAGCAGATCGGGTTTGGCGATGACCGCCCGGGCAATAGCGCACCGTTGCTTTTCGCCTCCTGACAGGGTGGGCGGTAGCGTATTCATGCGGTGACCGAGACCTACCCAGTTGAGCAATTCCGTGACATCGGGAATATAGCTGTCCCGCGATTTACCCGCGACCCGTAGGGGGAGGGCGACATTCTCAAAGACTGAGAGATGATCTATCAGGCGGAAATCCTGCAGAACAACACCAATCCGCTGTCGCAAAACCTGTAGCTGGCTCTGCCGCATGGTGGATACATCCTGGCCAAAGAGATTGATCAGTCCGCGTGACGGCATCAGCGACAGATAGCACAATTTCAGCAGGCTTGATTTTCCCGCCCCTGAGGGACCGGTCAAGAATGTGAAACTACCAACCGGCAGGGTCAGGTCAATATCTGATAAAACTTCCGATCCGCGGTCGTAACGTAGACCAACATGGTGTAGTTCTAATGTATTGTCATCGGAGGGAATCATGACAGAGCAATTGAATGAATGGGGCAGTAGGTCAAATGTCTTTGGTTCGCTGGCTGGACAATCCGGGCGCTCTGGTCAAGTACATCCACGTTAGCGTGAATCGAGGGACGGGCTCAATGACTGGACTGTTACCACGCGCAAACGTGGGAGCCTGTTTGTGAGCGGGCTTGTCATTACATGTCCGGATTGCCAGACGAGCTATAATGCGGATGCCGATAGTATTGGCAGCAGTGGGCGGAATGTCCGCTGTGCGCGTTGCAGCGTTATCTGGTTTGTTCCACCGTCTGATATTATCGATCAGCGGATCACTGATCCGGATGCGCCCGCACATGCGGAGAATATTGCGGCGAGCCAGTCGGTGGACTCTGTTGTGCAGCCTTTTGACCGTGTTCCAAATACACCGCCTACCTCTACGCCCGTTGAGCCTGAATTACCGCCTGAACGGGATTTTCAGTTTACGTCTGAAATCGAGTCATCTCCTGTCAATCCAGACCCCGTCCATCCAGATCTTGTCGTTACAGACCGTGTCCATCATAACAACCCGCAGATCGCCGATGCGGCCCCTGAACACTCCCAGACGGTTGGCGCAGATGTCGTGATGCGGACATGACCGACAGTGAGAAGCTGACGCGGCGTCAGCGCACGATCCGGATCATCTGGGCTGTGCCGATTCTGATTGTCCTGTTGGCGGCCATTGCGGCCTGGTTCAGTCGACAGGCGATCATGAACCGCATTCCGCAGATGGCGTCAGTTTACCAGATGTTGGAGGCGAATGTGAGGGCTGGTGGGCTTGAGATCGAGTCGCCCGATGCAGCACTGTTCTGGTCGATGGCTCGCCCATCATTCGCGTAGAGAGCGCTGTGCGCAATCTGACAAGCGAGTTCGAAGTCAGTACCCCTGATTGAGTTGACATTACACAACACGTCAGGCCACTCCGCTATCTCATGCGGGGCGCGTCCGCTGACGCCCGGAAGTGCGAGCTCATCGCCTGTCTCCAGATCAATAATGCTGACCATGTTCTCGCCCTTATTTCCCACGAACAGGAGCGGATCTACCAGGGCCAGCAGAGCAAACCAACAGGCCAAAAGCGATAGAGTCGTTCCGAGCATAAAGTGTTTCATCGCTTAGCCGCCTTTCGGGTTTTTTTCTGTTTCGGGATGCCTTCACCGGCCAGAGCGTCGGCGCGTTCATTGCCGAAATCTCCAGCGTGGCCCTTGACCCATCGCCAATCGATCTCTCTCACCGATGCCAGTTTGTCCAGCTGCTGCCAGAGATCGGCATTCTTGACGGGCTTCCTGGCCGACGTTTTCCAACCGCGTTTCTTCCAGCCGGGCATCCATTCCTGCAGACCTTTCAGCACATAGGTTGAGTCAGAAAACAGGACAGTCTTGCCGGTCCAGCTCGGTTTAATTGCTTTGAGGGCTTCAATCACGGCCTGCATTTCCATGCGGTTATTCGTCGTGTCCGGCTCGCCGCCCTTCAGCTCTTTTTGTTTGGAGCCGTGAAACATGATTATCCCCCAGCCGCCCGGTCCCGGATTTCCGGAACAGGCGCCATCTGTGTAGATTACCAGCGCGCCGTCCAGACTTTCGTCATCGCTGACGCAGTCTGCGCTCACCTTGCCGTGCCTGCCGTGGGCAGCAATTGACGGGGCAAACGGAACACGACCTGTTCCTTTGTTACCTCAACCTCGCATAGACTAATCTCATAGCGGGACTGGAGAGCCGCAATTACGCCGTCCATCAGATATTCTGGTGCCGACGCCCCCGCTGACAAGCCAATCGTCTCGGCCTTGTCCACCCGGGTCCAATCGATACTCTCGGCTGAACTGATGAGATAGGCCTGATCCGAACCCGCATTCTGGCCTACTTCGACAAGGCGTTTGGAATTGGATGATGTCCTCGATCCAATCACCAGCAGAAGGTCGCACTCTTCCGCGATGGCTTTCACCGCAGCCTGACGGTTGGTCGTGGCGTAGCAAATGTCTTCCTTGTAGGGCAGGGTTAGGGTCGGAAAACGGGATTGCAGTATTTTGATCAGGTGCGATGTGTCATCCACTGACAGGGTAGTCTGAGTCACCAGGGCCAGATTGTCCGGATCAACCGGCTGGTAACTGCGCGCGTCCGACTCGGTCTCGATGAGCGTGATTTCGCCCGGTGCCAGCTGGCCCATTGTGCCGATGACTTCCGGATGACCTTCATGACCGATCAACAGAATATGCTTGCCATTGCTGTGATGGCGTTCCGCTTCGACGTGAACTTTGGACACAAGTGGGCAGGTGGCATCCAGAAAGTCCATATCCCGCGCCGCGGCAGCTTTGGGTACGGATTTGGGAACGCCGTGGGCGGAGAAAACAACCGGACGATCATCCGGGCACTCGTCCAATTCTTCGACAAAAATAGCCCCAAAGGCTTCCAGCTGGTTTACGACATGCTGATTATGCACGATTTCGTGCCGTACATAGACGGGCGCCCCATATTTCTTGATACTTTCCTCGACGATCTGAATGGCACGATCAACGCCGGCGCAAAAGCCTCGCGGACTGGCCAGAAGCACGGTTTTCGCGGTGCGGCCATCGCGGTTGACGGGGGTCGGGTTGGAAGCGTTCATTCGGACCTATCTTAAAGCTCTGTACCTAAGCTATTGGCGCAGCGTGGATGTTGCGCCGCCTTCTCCCGGCGTTTAAGCAGCGCTCTAACAGACGCGCCGTAACCCTGCCAAGGCCAGACCACCGTGGGTTCGGACAGGGGCGACACAATGACTACGATTGATCCTGCAATGAAACAGATATTCACCATCGCGATTCTGGGTACCCTTACCCTTATAGGGTGTCGGTCGACTGCCGAAATCCTGCAGATCGGCGAAGCGGCAGACCGGAATATCGGACCCTGCCCACGGGCGTTTGCGATTTACGACGCGGCGCGGATCGTGGAATTCCACGGCGGTGAGCAGCGCTTCGACAATGTAGGCTTTACGGGTGAAATCGCCAAGGTGACGTCGCTCTGCCGCTATGTCGGTGAGCGTCCGATCACGGGCGATATCGATATCACATTTAATCTGGGCCGCGGTCCGGCAGCAGACGGCCAGTCCGAGGCTATCTACAAGTATTGGGTCGCGATCACGCGTAAGAATATCGCCGTGATAGACAAACAGACCTTTCCACTGCGCGTCATGTTCCCGGCGGGAAAGGACCGCCTGTCCGTGACGGAGACCATCTCCGATTATGAGATTGCCCGCGCGACTGAGACGACCTCCGGCGAGAATTTCGAAATCATCGTCGGGTTTGAAGTCACGAAAGCCCAACGTGCATTCAATGCCGAAGGTCGCCGCTTCCGCGTTTCTGCTGGGCAAGAATAAGTCCCGATATGACTCTGCAATCCAGCCTGTCCGGCGCGTTCGGTGAGGCCTTTGCGGCTTTGGGGCATGAGGCCTCCTTTGGAGCCGTTGTCGAAAGCACTAAAGGCGATACGCCCTTCCAGTGTAACGGCGCTTTGGCGGCGGCTGGAGCGGCCAAGAAGCGCGGCGAGAAGCTCAACCCCCGCGAGGTTGCGAGTGCCGTCGCTGAGCGCATGGAACAACACCCGCTGGTCGGATCGCTCGACATCGCGGGTCCCGGTTTTCTCAATATTACGCCGTCCGCGCAGGCGCTCACAGACACAGCGCAGGCTCTGGCTGAGGATCCCGTGCGCGGGCTGGAAGCGGGCGCGCAACTTTCTATCGTGATTGATTATGGCGGCGCGAATGTCGCCAAGCCCATGCATGTCGGCCATCTGCGCAGTGCCGTGATTGGGGAAGCGCTCAAACGACTGATGCGCGCGCGGGGGCATACGGTCATCGGTGATGCACACCTGGGCGATTGGGGCCTGCAGATGGGGCATCTCATCTCCGAACTGGCGATTGAACAGCCAAGCCTGGTGTATTTTGATCCGGTCTATGAGGAGAATTATCCAGCCACACCGCCGGTCACGATGGACGATCTGGCGCGGCTCTACCCACAAGCATCAAACGCAGCGAAAAACGATGAAGACCGGATGGAGATGTCGCGGTTGGCGACGGCAGAGTTGCAAGCCGGGCGCCCCGGTTATCGCGCGCTTCTTGATCACTTCATCGCTGTTTCCATCGCGGCGCTCAAAGAGGGGTATGGCAAGCTTGGGGTCGAATTTGATCTGTGGAACGGGGAAGCTTGCGTTGATTCGCTGATCCCCGATATGGTTGAGGAGTTTCGCAATAACGGCCTGGCTGAGGAAGATGGTGGCGCGCTCATCATTCGGATCGACCGCGAATCCGACAAGAAGGAGATGCCCCCCGTGATGCTGCTCGCCAGATCCGGGGCTGTCCTTTACCACACGACCGACCTCGCTACTCTGGTTGACCGCAAAGCGCAGATTGATCCTGATCTGATTCTCTATGTGGTGGACCAGCGCCAAGCCCTGCATTTTGAACAGATCTTCCGCGCCGCAGTGAAGGCGGAGTGGTTCCGGGACGAACAGCTGGAGCATATCGGCTTCGGCACCATGAACAGGACGGACGGGAAGCCGTTTAAAACCCGGGACGGCGGTGTGCTTCACCTCGAAGATCTGATGGAGACGATGCAATCCGCCGCAGAAGCCCGCTTGGAGGAATCCGGGATTGGTGCTGATTTCGACGACGATGAACGCGCCGAGGTTGCGTGGCTTGTCGGCGTAGCGGCGCTGAAATTCGCGGATCTGCAGAATGCACCCCTGACTAACTATGTCTTTGATCCAGAACGGTTTACGGCCTTTGAAGGCAAGACCGGACCCTATCTTCTCTACGCGGCTGTTCGGATCAAGTCGATCCTACGCCGGGCCGAGGAGATGAACGCGGAGTTTGGCGAGATATCTCCCGATGAGGACGTGGAAGTGGCCCTTGTGCTGGCACTCGATTCCTACCCCAAAGCGATTGCCCTGGCGGCAGAGAAGCGTGCGCCGCACATTCTCTGCAACCACATTTACGGTCTCGCTCAGACTTTTTCGCGCTGCTATACGAACTGCCCGATCCTTGTGGACGACACGCCTGAGGCGGTTCGCGCCTCACGCCTATCGCTGGCCAAAGCTACGCTGGAACAGCTTGAGCACGGCTTGAATATTATCGGACTGGATGTGCCGGAGCGCATGTAAGAACAGGCAGGCTCCGTTCTACACTGATAGCTGGACCCCCGCCTCTGACACGTCCAACTGTTGTGCTGTCTCAATCTTCCTGCTCCATCCACACGCCACCCGATTGACTCCCCGGTGATTTGCGCGCATTTCGCACATTCTCCTGACCCGCGGGAGAGAGTGAGGGCCCGACCTGTTCGAGTATCCTCGCCGCCGAAGGCGCAACCGCCGCCGGAAACGCTCAGGCACCCAGGACCGTGGGTCGGTCAAATTGCTGGAAAGAGGGCCTGCCCATATCTGGGTGGTGAAAGGGTCCCGCCGACGGAGTAAATCTCTCAGGCCCGAAGAGACAGCAGGTGGCACGACGCGGGAAGACCCCGCGACTGGGTGCAAAGCTATGGCGGATGCTCTTAAAAAAACGGCTTTGCATGACCTGCATGTCGATCTTGGCGCAAAAATGGTGCCGTTCGCGGGATATTCCATGCCCGTGCAATATCCAATGGGCGTGCTGAAAGAACATCTGCACACGCGCGAAGCGGCAGGCCTGTTCGATGTCGGACATATGGGACAGGTCTTCCTGGCCGCCGACGACGAGACGTTTGAGAAGGCGGCGAAAGCGCTCGAAGCGCTGGTTCCCGCTTCAATCACCGATCTACAGCCGGGCCAGCAGCGCTATACGCAGTTTCTCAATGATGAGGGCGGTATCTTGGACGACCTGATGGTCAGCCGCATCAACATGCCTGGCCATGACCATATGATCTATCTGGTTGTGAATGCGGGCTGCAAGGATGCGGACTATGCGCACTTGCAGGCGAATATGCCGGATGACGTGTCCGTCAACGTCAAAGACGACGCGTTGAGCCTTGTGGCCCTGCAAGGTCCAAAGACTGTCGAGATTGTCGCGCGCCTCAATCCCGATATCGCAAAACTGCTGTTCATGACCCATGGTGAGTTTGAACTTCAGCTCCCGGATGGCGGAATTTATGCTCATGTTTCGCGCTCCGGCTATACGGGCGAAGATGGCGTCGAAATTTCCGCGCATCACGATCACATGAAACGCCTGGTGGGCCATCTGCTGACCGAGGACAGCGTTGCGCCTGTGGGACTTGGCGCGCGCGACAGTCTGCGCCTCGAAGCCGGGCTCTGCCTCTATGGTCATGATATCGACACGACGACATCGCCGATCGAAGCGGGGCTGATCTGGTCCGTGCAGAAACATCGCCGCTCTGGCGAAGGCTATAAGGGCGCGAAGCGCGTCGCGAAGGATATTGCAGTCAAAACATGTCGCCTTGTTGGCCTCAAACCCGAAGGTCGCGCCCCGGCGCGCGAACATACTGAAATTCAGGATCTGGACGGACAGACGATCGGCGAAGTCACATCCGGCGGTTTCGGTCCGTCGGTCGGCGGCCCCGTCGCCATGGGCTATGTCGATGTCCCTCACAATAAGACGGGCACGACCGTAAATCTGATTGTTCGCGGTAAGCCGATGCCGGCTATGGTGACCAAACTTCCCTTCGTTCCCAACAATTACTTCCGAGGGGATTAGAAAGATAGGAACTACAATGTTGAAATTTAGTAAGGACCATGAATGGGTTCGCCTTGACGGCGATATCGCCACGGTCGGCATTTCAGATTACGCGCAGAAACAGCTCGGCGATGTCGTTTTCGTTGAATTGCCAGATGTGGGCCGCGAGGTCGAAGTTGGCGATGAGATGGCCGTCGTCGAGAGCGTCAAAGCGGCTTCTGAGGTCTACGCACCCATTGCGGGCGAAGTGATTGAGGTGAATGCGGACCTCGAAAGCGCGCCGGAAACCGTCAATTCAGCGCCGACTGAAGGTGGCTGGTTCGTCAAAATCGGCTTCAGCGATAAAAGCGCGCTTGACGATATGATGGATGAGGCGGCGTATAAGGAATATTGTGAAGGGCTCTAGGTGACCGAACAAGGACATAAACGGACCCACCCAGTCAGCTTATTTTTAGTTCTAATATTAGGATCCATTACCGCCAATCTTACAAAGATTGGGCCGTCGAAACGTTCGGGCTACCAACGCTTCTATGTATGGTTCTGATAATGCTGACTGTGTCAATACCTCTGTTTACATTCCTGATTTTTATTCAAAGAACATTCAGCAAAAATTCAAAACTCTGACCAAACTTCTCCCATATCTCTTTGGTGCTTTAGCGCTGATCCATGCGCTACCTGCGGTGGCCGTCATCGCCCCGGCGCATCCGTCTTCGCTTTATGGTTTTGACGCGAGTGACTCTGTTCTGACAATGTTTTTGCAGCATCGCGCTTTACTGTCCGGGATCCTATCCGCTGCCCTGATCTATGCCAGTTTCATCCCATCTGCACGCAGGCCCGTATTGACTGGAACGGTGGTCAGCATGGGTGGGTTTTTGGTGATTGCGGTTCTTCGCAGGCCCCATCGTTGTGGCTGACGTGATCGGTTTAGTGATTGTTGCTCTGGCGGCGAATATTGTTGTGGAAAAGCGCGGCATGAGCAATCGTGGCCTCTGTATTATCGCGCTCTTCGTCGCGATCATCGCCGCTCCTGCGCTCGCAGGCATCGTCCGTTTCGATCCGCCTTGGCTAGTTCTGCTCGCCTCCGCCGTGATCGGCGCGATCACGGGCCTAACCGTGCTGTTTCTTAATCAAACGCTTCCCATCGAAAAACAGGATAAATAGATGCGTTACCTTCCTCTAACCGACGCTGACCGGGCACAAATGCTCGATGTGGTCGGCGTTGAAACCATTGATGATCTGTTTCAGGATGTGCCCAGATCGGTCCGCTTGTCGAATCTGGTCGATCTGCCCAAACATCAATCGGAGCAAGCGGTTGAGCGCCATATGGGCCGCCTGTCCGCCAAGTCCGTTTCTGCCGGATCCGTGCCGTTCTTCTGCGGCGCCGGGGCCTATCGCCACCATATTCCGGCGACCGTGGATCATCTGATCCAGCGCTCGGAATTCCTGACCGCCTACACGCCTTACCAGCCGGAAGTCAGCCAGGGCACGTTGATGACCCTGTTCGAATTTCAGAGTCAGGTCGCGGCGCTGACCGGAATGGATGTGGCCAACGCCTCCATGTATGATGGTTCGACGGCCTGCGCCGAAAGTGTGGTCATGGCCAAGCGCGTGACGCGCAAAAGCAAGGCCGTGCTCGCGCCGGGTCTGCATCCGCATTACGCCGCTGCGACACAGACGTTGGCCTCCACGCTGGATATTCAGATCAATGAACGGGACTGCCGTCCGGGGCGTGACGATTATGTGATCGATCATATTAACGACGACACGGCTTGCGTTGTGGTGCAGTCGCCGAACGTATTTGGCGAAATCGTCGATCTGCTGCCGATTGCGGAAAAAGCGCACGCACACAAAGCGCTGCTGATCGCCGTCTTCACGGAACCTGTCGCGCTGGCCGCCATCACGCCGCCCGGAGAACAGGGCGCGGATATCGTCGTCGGCGAAGGGCAAGGGATCGGCGTTGGCCTCAATTTCGGCGGCCCGCATGTCGGCCTGTTCGCCTGCAAGCAAAAGCTGGTGCGGCAAATGCCGGGCCGGGTCTGCGGAGAGACGGTCGATGCCAATGGTGAGCGCGGCTTCGTGCTTACACTGTCCACGCGCGAGCAGCATATCCGTCGCGAAAAGGCGACGTCCAACATCTGTACCAACTCGGGTCTCTGCGCGCTGGCTTTCACCATCCATATGACGCTCTTGGGTGAGGTGGGGATTACGCGTCTGGCCGCGCTGAACCATGAAGCCGCTTGTGATCTGGCGGATCGGCTAGAGCGTATCGACGGAGTGGAGTTGATCAACGAAACCTTCTTCAACGAATTCACGCTGAAGCTCTCCAAACCCGCCGCGCAAGTGGTGGAAGCGCTGGCGGAGCGAAACATCCTCGGCGGCGTTCCGCTAACGCGTATCCAGCCGGACGGCGATGAGCATCTGCTCCTCGTCTGCGCGACAGAGGCAAATGAAGTGAGCGATTTCGCAGCGTTCGAAGCGGCGTTGAAAGACGTGCTCGCGTGAGCGCGTTCACGCACAGAACCTGGCCGCTAGCCGATCTCGACGCGGCCAATGCGGCCAGCGACGGGTCGTTTCATGTCTTCCTCGATGTAAACACAATGAGCGCAGAGCTGTTCCAGCTGCCTGCGGGCGGCATGGATAGGCAGACGCCGCATGATCTGGATGAGCTTTACTATGTCATCTCTGGCCAGGCCTCGTTCACGGCTGAGACTGATACCCGTACCGTGACAGGCGGCGAGACGATCTATGTTCACGCCCATGTCCCGCATCGTTTCCACGATATTGAGCAGGACTTGTCCGTGCTCGTGGTATTTTCCAAAAAGGATCCGTTCGCATGACCGACCCCGTAAACACGCCGCTCCGCGCCTCGCTCAACAATCAGGGCCGTTCGACTCGGTCCGTTGAGAGCGCTGCGGATGTCGCGCCGCACACTGTCTCTGGCTCCAAAGCACTGGAGCAGGCGGTGAAGCTGATCTTCGAAACCGGCGATCTGGACACGACTGGTATTGATCTGCCGGAGCCGAAAGGCCCAAAAAGCAAGAGTGCGAACCGCCTCGGCGACCATGACCGCCAAGGCGTGATCGGTCTGCCCGGCCTGTCAGAGTCGGAAACAATGCGTCATTATGTGCGGCTCAGCCAAAAGAATTACGCGATCGACCTCGGCATCTATCCGCTCGGCTCCTGCACAATGAAGCATAATCCGCGCCTGAACGAGAAAGTTGCGCGCATGTCCGGCTTTGCCGATTTGCATCCGCTGCAACCGATCTCGACCGTGCAGGGTGCGCTGGAGCTGATGAGCGAGCTGTCGCACTGGCTGATGACGCTCTGCAATATGCCCGCCGTGGCGCTGACGCCCAAAGCGGGCGCGCATGGTGAGCTATGCGGCATGATGGCGATCCGTGCGCGGTTCGATGTGGACGGCCAGACGCAACGCCGCCGCGTGCTAGTGCCACAGAGCGCCCACGGCACCAATCCGGCGACCGCCGTGCAGTGCGGCTTTACCGTCGATGAAATCCCAGCCTCCGGCGATGGCCGCGTCAATCTCAACGCGCTGAAAGACAAGATCAAAGCCGATCCCGACACGGTCGCGGGCATTATGCTGACAAACCCGAATACGTGCGGTCTGTTTGAGCGTGATATTATCGAAATCGCAGATCTGATCCACGCAACGGGGGGCTATTTTTATTGTGACGGTGCGAATTTCAACGCGCTGGTCGGGCGGGTGCGACCGGGTGATCTGGGTGTCGATGCGATGCATATCAACCTGCACAAGACCTTCTCCACCCCACATGGCGGCGGCGGTCCCGGCTCTGGCCCGACCGTGCTGAGCGATGCGCTCAAGGACCATGCGCCGGTGCCCTATGTGGTGAAAACTCAAGACGGCTACGACCTGATGGAAACGCCAGATGACGCCAGCTTCGGCCGTATGTGCGCCTTCCACGGCCAGATGGGCATGTATAGTCGCGCCTTGACCTATATGATGAGCCACGGCTCAGATGGGCTGCGCCAGGCGACAGAGGATGCGGTGCTGAACGCCAACTATGTGCAGGCCTCATTGTCGGATGTGATGATGCCTGCTTTCGGAGGTGTGTGTATGCACGAAGCCCTGTTCGATAATCGCTTCCTCAAGGATACAGGCGTGGAAACGCTCGATTTCGCCAAGGCGATGATCGACGAAGGCTACCACCCCATGACCATGTATTTCCCGCTCGTCGTCCATGGTGCGATGCTGATCGAACCGACCGAGAGCGAGAGCAAACAGGAACTCGACCGCTTTATCGACTCCATGCGTCATCTGGCGGAAAGGGCGAAAGCGGGGGACACCGAGATGTTCAAACAGGCACCGGTCTACGCGCCAATGCGGCGGCTCGACGAAACTCAGGCTGCGCGGAAACCTGTGCTACGGTGGCGCGAACCAAAGGCCTGACGGCTTCCAAGTTACGTCAGGCCGTTATCCACTCTCGCCAGAATTTAAATAGGTCTGAGCGCCGGACATGCAGTGTCATGGGCACATCACGTAGCAGCTTCCGGTATCAATCGGCTCCCAAAGACAGTGAAGAAGAGCTAGGGCTGGCGTTCATCCGACTGGCTAAGAAGTATGGTCGTTACGGCTACCGCAAGATCGCCGCTCCAGATTCAGAACCAAAAATCTTTAAAATAGGGGTTGATTCTCAAAAAAAAATTAGTGTCCCGCAAGATGTCAAACATACATAAAGAATCAATAATAGTAGTCATGCTTAGCATGGCGATTATTCAGGGATGCGAGACTATAGCACAAGCTCCCGTAGACAACCGAAACAGCCTGCTGACTCAGGGTAATGTTCAGATAAATTTAAGAGTTGGCGAGACAACTAAGCTAGAAGTCCTTGAGAATTTCGGATCGCCAAACATCACGACTCGAGACAGTGCAGGTCGCGAAGTCTGGACTTACCAGCGTCAGGCGCAAGCTGCGCAGTCCAGCGCCCAGTCGGATTATTGGACGATTATTATCGCAGGGGGCAAAGACAGTTCTTCTGGTTTCGAAACCACATCGCGAATGATTACACTCATCATCAAGTTTGATTCGGATGACGTGGTTACTGATTTCCGCAGTCGTGAATCCAATTTTTAAGCAGGGGATACTAATGAAAAAAATGATTTCTGTGGCTATGTTTGCCACATCTCTGGCCTTGGTGGGATGCGCAACTGTAGAAGAGCCGGAGATGACGCCTCTGGAAATTCAATCGATGCAATCTCGCCTATATGAAGCACCTAAGTCGATTGTCTTCCCAAGCATCATCTCAGTGTTTCAGGATCTTGGTTATACAATATCTCAAGGTGACATCGAAACAGGCCTAATAACTGCGGATAGTGCAACACAGAATAATGCCCTGTCAGTCCTGCTATTAGGTTCATCCAGTACTTCCCAGACCCGAGCGACTGCATTTGTGGAAGAACGCGGCGGTGCAACGGCTGTCCGACTCAACTTCGTGCAAAAGCGGCAAACTTCCAGCTCTTATGGAATGCAGGACAGACGGGACACACCCATTATGAAAGCCGAGGTATATCAGAATGCGTTCGAGCGTATAGAGAATGCGGTATTTATCCGGCAGAGTAGCTAGGCTGTAGTGAAGAGTTAACTTTTATTTTCTATAATGTTCCTTCATTTTGTCAGGAGCGCACATATGTCTGGTTATCAGGAACTTACGGATGAACAATGGAGCCGTTTAAAGCCTTATTTGCCTTATGGGAGCACAGGGAAACCGGGTCGCAACGCCAATAACAGGCTTTTCATTGATGCTTTGTTGTGGATGGCCCGTTCGGGCGGGCGCTGGCGCGATTTACCCGAACGGTTCGGGCGTTTTGACAGTGTCAAACGGCGTTATTATCTCTGGGTTGAGGCCGGGGTTTTAGAAGATGTCTTTAAGGCCTTGCGCACTCACGCTGATCAAGAGTGGCTGATGATGGATGCCACAATTGTGCGGGCGCATGCCCAAGCGGCCGGGGCGCGGCATAAAAAAGGGGGCCTGATGCCCACGCATTGGGGCGTTCCAAGGGCGGCCTGACGACAAAAATACATGGGCTGACAGATGCATTGGGTTTAGCTCTGCGCCTGATAGCAACGGGCGGGCATTGTAGCGAAATGACGCAAGCCGCCGCCTTATTGGCAGGGTTTAAGGCGGATCATGTCTTGGCGGATAAGGGCTATGATGGCCGGTGCGTTATAGAAGCGGTGAATGAGACCGGGGCTATGCCCGTTATTCCGTCCCGGAAAAATGCGCGCAAGCCAAGGCAAACTGATATGGCTTTGTATAAGGAACGTAATATTGTCGAGCGTTTCTTTGGCTATCTCAAACAGTTCCGGCGTGTGGCTACGCGATATGACAAGCATATCCAAACTATATGGGCTTCGTCTATATCGCAGCTATCAAAATCTGGCTCAAATGATTAATTCTTCACTACGACCTAGGTTCAGGACTCATTAAACCCGATATGCGACGATGACTGCGATTGTGATTGCGGCCATGAAGATGTCGGCCCGTCGATCATATCGTGTTGCAATGCGTCGCCAATCTTTGAGCCGCCCGAACATGGTTTCGACCTTATGGCGTTGTTATATTGTATTTTACAGAATGAAGCGGGAGAGTTGCGCCCCTTTCGCGGTGGAATGCTGGCCGTGATACCTTTAGCCCTTAGCGCCGCACGATAATCATCAGAGTCATAGCCCTTATCACCGATCAGTGTGATGTCCGGCCCATCGGGCAGAACAGGATAAAGGATTTTCGCACCAAGGTGGTCTGAGGTCTGACCCGTTGTTAGACATAGGGCGATCGGACGGCCCATTCCATGCACACGGCGTGTAGCTTTGTGTTCAGGCTTTGTGTTCAGGCCGCCTTTAGTGCGCCCGATGTGACGGGGAAGTATCCCCCTTTTAAGAGGCTTGACGCCGTGCGATGGGTTTTGAGGTAAGTGGCATCGATCATGAGTATATCTGGTGGGCCATTATCTGCCGTCAGATAGCTAAAATCTTGTCGAAAACGCCCATCTCGGTCCAGCGACGGAAGCGGTTGTAAAGGGTCTTATGAGGCCCATACTCACAAGGGTGCATCGCGCCAAGGCAGACCATTTTTCAGAACAAAGATGATCCCAGAAATTACCTTGCGATCATCAACACGAGGCCGCACCATGCGCCAGCGGAAAGAAAGGCTCGATCTTCGACATCTGCGCTTCAGACAACCAGAGCAAATAAGGTATGGCAAAACTCCTTTGACACTCTGAATCACCATTCGCCTAAAACACAAGGGACTGTCCTAGGCTGTAGTGAAGAGTTAACTTTTATTTTCTATAATGTTCCTTCATTTTGTCAGGAGCGCACATATGTCTGGTTATCAGGAACTTACGGATGAACAATGGAGCCGTTTAAAGCCTTATTTGCCTTATGGGAGCACAGGGAAACCGGGTCGCAACGCCAATAACAGGCTTTTCATTGATGCTTTGTTGTGGATGGCCCGTTCGGGCGGGCGTTGGCGCGATTTACCCGAACGGTTCGGGCGTTTTGACAGTGTCAAACGGCGTTATTATCTCTGGGTTGAGGCCGGGGTTTTAGAAGATGTCTTTAAGGCCTTGAGCACCCACGCTGATCAAGAGTGGCTGATGATGGATGCCACAATTGTGCGGGCGCATGCCCAATCGGCCGGGGCGCGGCATAAAAAAGGGGGCCTGATGCCCATGCATTGGGGCGTTCCAAGGGCGGCCTGACGACAAAAATACATGGGCTGACAGATGCATTGGGTTTACCTCTGCGCCTGATAGCAACGGGCGGGCATTGTAGCGAAATGACGCAAGCCGCCGCCTTATTGGCAGGGTTTAAGGCGGATCATGTCTTGGCGGGTAAGGGCTATGATGGCCGGTGCGTTATAGAAGCGGTGAATGAGAGCGGGGCTATGCCCGTTATTCCGTCCCGAAAAAATGCGCGCAAGCCAAGGCAAACTGATATGGCTTTGTATAAGGAACGTAATATTGTCGAGTGTTTCTTTGGCTATCTCAAACAGTTCCGGCGGGTAGCTACGCGATATGACAAGCATATCCAAAACTATATGGGCTTCGTCTATATCGCAGCTATCAAAATCTGGCTCAAATAATTAATTCTTCACTACGACCTAGATAACATGATTTTTGTGTTATTGAGTTATGATGCAGAGGAACTAGCCGGACCGGGCCGGATCAGCGCCAATCTCTTCCATCTGAAGTCTGGTCCCCGGCTGAAATTTTGCGAAATACCGACAGAAAAAGTCATATCATTCGTTCTGAATATCAAACCAATATCTTCAAGTGAAACGTAAAGAGACGGAAGACCCGACAATCCGCTGCCCGATTTTGGAGATCACATGCGTCTGTTCGCATCATTACTGTCAATAATCATGACTCCATGCATATGCATGGCTGCTGCTGATGAGGCACAGGAGGGGCCGAATATACGGATCGGCGCGGCCTCGCTCTACACGCCCAAATATGTCGGGTCGAATGATTACGCTCTACGCGTCCTTCCGCTTATCAACTTCGATGATCTTGCGGGATTCGAACTGTCGGGATTGTCGCTTGCCTATCCTCTGGTCGACATCGGAACGGGTCAGGGACCGGGACGCTGGTCACTCAGGGCTGGGCCGCGCGCCGCGTTTGAATTTGGACGAGACAGTGACGATAGTCCGACCCTGACCGGGTTTGAGGGTATTGGCGTTAGCCTGCTCGCAGGTGGGTTTCTTCGCGCCGCCTACGGTCCTCTGGGTGTCCGCATAGACGCAGGTCAGGATGTACTGGGCGGACATGACGGCTTCAATGCGGATATCTCTGTCGGCACTTACCTGCCAGAAGGACTGCTGGCCGAAAACCTATCCATCCAGCCAGCGGTCACGATCAGTTGGGCCGATGCTATCTATAACCAGTCCATTTACGGTGTCACGCAGCAGCAAGCCGCCACATCTGGTCTTCCCCAGTATGGCCTAGGCAGCGGTTTCCACCGCGCATCGGTCAGCCTGCTCAGCTGGTATAAGATTGATGATCGCTGGCATGTGAACACAATCCTGTCTTACCGAAAATATAGGGGTGATTTTGCCGATAGTCCGATATTGCAGGCTCCAGACGGTGCGACATCTGATGTGCTCGCACTGGTCGGAGTCTCAAGACGGTTTGGATTATGACGCTATTGAAAATGGTCGCATTGTGATCATTCCTCGCCCTTGCAGGCTGCGTTACCCACGGGTCGGACATTCAGGATCAGAGTGATGCTCGCTGTGACGATATATGGACAATCAATAGCGTCACTGTTCTGCCCCGAATGGATATACAAGCTCAGCGCTATTACCAAGCTGCATGGTTACCAGCCCGTAATCGCGCAAAAACTGACGGAGTCATAAAGGATTTCATGCTTCTGCACTCCGGCAAACCTGATAAAGCTGACATACAACTCATCATAATCTATCAGGACGAGTCGCAATGGTCCGTCAGTGAGGATGCAGTTAAAGCAATTTTCAAGGATCTCGGCTTACCCCGCCCATTGCTGATACAGATGGGTTGGGGCGCAACCAAATCATCGCCGATACAATCGGAGCTGATGATAATCGCGTCATTCGATCAGAATCAGGACTCTGCAGCTAGCGTCAGTACGGCGGAAATCGTCAGAAATTCTCCCGCAACCATTGCACCGAGCGCGAGAGAGCGTTGCCGTTGTAGCGCGTTTTTTGATAGCGGCGTCCCGACAGGTCAGGCGGACCCGATATAGCTTCACCTGTCTGCTCGAAGGCATGGCGCAGCAATCCTGTTGCAACGGCATAATCGGGGGCGTTTAGCGCATCAGTCATTCCAAAAACGTCGTGCGGTATACCGATCCGAACGCGCTTGTTAAAGACCAGTTCTGTCAGCTCACGTAGCCCGGACAGTTGCGATGCGCCGCCTGTCAATACGATCTGTCGACCCGAATATGTATCAAGCCCGGCATGGATCAACTTGTCCTTGATCAGTTCCAGTGCTTCTTCCGTGCGTGCGCGGATGATCGAAGTGAGACGTGCGCGCGGCGCGTGCTGCAACTCATCCATTGCGCCGACAGGCGGACAGGGGATCTGTTCATGCTCATCTCGCGTACCGTGCAGCGCCGAGCCGTAAAACAGTTTGATTCGCTCAGCCGCTTCCAGGGGGGTATTCAGACCGTGGGCAATGTCGGATGTAACGTTGTGTCCCCCCACGCCAATAGCGTCGACATGAACCAGTGCATTGTCGCAGAAGACGGCGACAGTCGTCAGTCCCGCGCCTATATCGATAAGGGTCACACCAAGGTCGCGCTCATCTTCCGTCAGCACGGATTGCGCCGCGGCATAAGGGCTGACCGTTACACTGCGCAGACTGAGATGGCAGCGTTCAATACAATGGGCTAGATTCCGCAAAGGGCCGATCCCAGCTGTCACGAAATGCATCTCGACACCCAACTGCTGGCCAAACATGCCGCGCGGATCACGAATGCCAGTTTCCCCGTCAACTTCCCAATCGCGGGGTAAGGCATGAAGGGTGGCATAGTCAGGTTCTGACAATTCGATCATTGACGATCCGATGACACGCTTCAGATCCTGGTCTGCAATGGCACCTGAGGCGAACTCGGTCTGAACGCGTAAATGTTTTGATTTTAATGACCGCAAACCAACATTTACCGTAACCCCGTGTATAGATACGCCTGCGGCGCGTTCAGCCTTTTCGACCGCTTTGCGAATACCCAGTTCAGCCGCGTCAAGATCGACAACGGCACCAGCTTTCACACCGTGGCTCACGGCCGTCCCGCAACCCAGCAACCGGAGGCCGACAGACAGATCTTTGCGCCCAATCAAGCAGGCAACTTTGCTCGAGCCAATGTCGAGTACGCAGACAGTATCAGTAGAGCGAGCGCTCACGCTTCGGCGGACGTGACAGGCGTCAAAGTAATCCGATCATTCAGTCGCAAATCGACGATTGAAAATCGCTGCGCCATCTTGCCTTCAATCTTAGCGAAGCGGCGCAAAGCCTTGTCAGTGCCGCGGCGTGGCAAGCGAACTATCTGCCCATCGATAAGCGTCAGGTCCCAGCGACCGGATGGATGGCGCGTCAAAGCTTTCGTCCGTTGCCAGATGACAGGATGAGCTTCCATCAATTCAGTTATCTCAGACGCGTGAACCGCCGCATCTGTCCCAATGAACAGGCGTAGATGGTCTGGCAGGCGGGCTGTCTGAGGTGTATAGGGCACAATGATCGCTCCGTCCCGATCTGTCAAATGAACAATGCCGTTTTCCTGGTACAGTGCATAAGGCGTTGTTTCCACAAGCTGCACAACAATCCGGTTTGGCCAGAGCCGACGTACGACCGCACGATCTACCCAGGGCAGACTTTCCGTGTTACGTTGCGCCCGCTTCAAATCCGCGCCGAAAAAATAGCCGCCTTCATAAATCCCGATAACTGCTCGAACATCTGCTTCGTTCAGACGCCCTTCTCCACTCACGTCGATCCGTTCGACCGTAAACCCGACGGCCATAAGGCGGTCCTGTTTAAAACTAATCAGATTGTCCCGCATCGCCGACAGGTGACCCCCCAGCCACAGAGCCACAAAGCTAAGCGCAAACAGAGCGAGCAGAATGGACGACGAAAATCGCAGCATCAATTGTCGAGACAGGGTGGCAGAACGGATACCGGCGTGAACCCGGGATTGAACAAGGCGCGACGCGCCGCGCAGGCCAGGCTTCAGTGAGCTGACCCGGGTGAGTTTTGCAGGTTTGGAGCCTTTCTTGGCCATGAAGCATCCTCAACCATCCAGCGACAAAGCTCGCCGAAGCTCATACCCCGATGCTGGCACTGTTCAGGCACCAGCGACGTCGGGGTCATTCCGGGCTGAGTATTAAGCTCAAGCATTACCAATCCATTTACCACGTCGGATTCAGTCGGGTTTTCTGACCATTCTGTGTCGTCCAATCTGAAATCTGCGCGGGTCACACCCTGGCATCCCAGAGCGCGATGTGCAGTTTCGGCGTGTATCAGAGCCAGCGTCGTCACGACCTGGGGTAAATCGACATCAACAATATGTCGGGAGCCGCCATCGACATATTTTGCGTCGTAATCATACCAATCTCCGATGGGCACAATTTCAGTCACGCATAGCGCGCCGCCCCCAAGGACCGTTACAGTCAACTCACGACCCGGAATGAACGGCTCTATTACTGGCTCGTCTCCTAACCCTTCATCGTCTCGCATTGACGCCAACAGGTCAGCCGTCTCTTCGGTCACGATATAGACAGACGTCGAACTCCCTGACCCATTGGGTTTTACGACATAGGGTATTGGCAAAATCCCGCCTTCGGCAACTACAGACCGTCGCGCCGTTCGCCCTTGCGGCACCGTGATCCCGTGCTGAATGAGGACCTGTTTCGCGCGATCCTTATTCATCGCAAGACGGGATGCCTCCAACCCAGAATGGGTATAGGGAAATTGCAGTCCTTCCAGAATTTCTTGGACATCTCCGTCCTCGCCCCAATCCCCATGCAGCCCGTTAAAGACCACATCCGGAGAAATGCGGCGCAAACAACTCTCGAGCGTATCAGGGTGAGCATCGATCTCAACAACGTCGAACCCTTCACCGCGCAAGGCTTCTGCACTGGCAGCACCGCTGACAAGACTGACCGCACGTTCGGCAGAAATTCCACCCTTCAGAACGGCGACTTTCATGCCGTGCGCCCGATGCGGCGGATTTCCCAATCTAACGTGATCCGTTGCGTTTCCAGCACTTTGGACCGAACTGTTTCACCGAGATTTTCAAGATCGGCGGCGGTCGCATTGTCAGCATTGATTATGAAATTACAGTGCTGCTCGCTCATCTGCGCGCCGCCAACGCGGTAACCGCGCATGTCTGCGGCATCGATGACCTTCCACGCCGAATGGCCATCGGGGTTCTTGAATGTCGACCCCCCCGTTTTCGACCGGATCGGTTGGGAGTCCTCTCGCCGCGTTGTTATGGTGTCCATCCGTGCTCGAATAGCGTCCTGAGTATCTGGCGTACCGACAAACGTCGCTGAGATGAAGATCAGACCCGCGGGTGCCGTACTGTGGCGGTAAGTATACCCCATCTCATCCTGGCTCATCACGATGCGGTGGCCGCGGCGATCAAGGGCTACAAGGTTTTTTAAAACATCTTTTGTTTCAGATCCGTAGCACCCGGCATTCATGCGCAATGCACCGCCGATTGTACCAGGTACACCCGCATAGAATTCCAGTCCTGCAATGCCCGCATCCGCCGCTGCCTTTGCAACACGTGCGTCCAGCGATGCCGCGCCGGCGGTCAGGGTCATGCCGTCTGTTTCAACCGTCCCAAAGGCAGGACCGAGGCGAATAACCACGCCTTCAATACCGCCATCGCGCACTAGCATATTGGACGCGACACCCAGAACCGTGACTGAAATTTCCGGATCGATTGAGGAGAGAAACAAGGCCAGGTCAGCTTCATCCTTCGGTATGAACAAGGCATCGGCAGATCCGCCAACCCGCAGCCAAGTGTAGGGTGCAAGCGCGACATTCGCTTTCAGCGACCCCCGGACGTCAGGTAGTCGGGCCAGTAGGCTCATACCAACTCCAAAGCATTAGCTAACCCATTGGCCCAGTGAGTAATGTCGCCTGCCCCAAGGCAGATCACCAAATCACCTTCGGCCAGATCATCTTTCAAGTCGGAGGCTAAAGACAGCTTCGTTGTCAGCGATACGTTGCGATGACCGTGCCTGTAAAGGCTTTCAACAAGAGACGGCGCGGAAATGCCTTCAATCGGGGCTTCTCCGGCGGCATAGACGTCCGCAACACGGACCGTGTCAGCATCATTGAAGCACGTTGAGAAATCTTCGAAAAGATCCTTTAGCCGCGAGTACCGGTGCGGCTGCATCACAGCGTGAACCCGTCCCTTCGCCAGCTGACGCGCGGCCTGAAGCACGGCGCTAATTTCAACGGGATGATGGCCATAATCATCAATTATCGTCACGCCGTTCCATTCACCGACTGGTGTGAAGCGGCGTTTAACGCCGCCAAAACAGGACAGACCTTCGCGTACACCCGCTTCATCCATACCCAGCTCACGAGCGACGGCGATGGCAGACAATATATTCTGAGTGTTGTGGCGACCGGCCATTGGCAGGAAGAGATCGGACCAGCGTGTTTCGCCCTCATTCCCTCGGAAGACGACATCGAAGCGTGTGCCCGTCGGTTCAAGCTTCAGATCAGTCCCGCGCACATCAGCTTGAGGGTTAAAACCATAAGTGATAATCCGGCAATCTGACACGCGAGAGACGAGAGACTGCACCTCCGGGTGGTCGGTGCAGAGCACAGCAAAGCCATAAAACGGCAGGTTCTCAACGAATGTGTCGAAGGCCGATCGCAACGTATCAAACGCACCGTAATGCTCCATATGTTCCGAATCGATATTAGTCACAACTGCGACAGTCGGGAACAGTTTCAGAAACGACCCATCGCTCTCATCCGCTTCAACGACCATCCATTTGCCAAGACCCAGTTTCGCGTTGGATCCATAAGCGTTGATAATGCCGCCATTGATAACAGTCGGGTCGAACCCCCCCCCTTCGAGCAAGGCAGCGATCATCGTCGTCGTCGTCGTTTTGCCATGCGTTCCGCCGACAGCGATCGCCCATTTCAGGCGCATGAGCTCCGCCAGCATTTCTGCGCGCCGTACCACCTGGATCGAGAGAGAGCGTGCTTCGACCAGTTCCGGATTATCGGCTTTAATAGCGGAACTCATCACGATAATTCCAGCCCCAACGATCTGGTGGGCTTTCTGTCCGATGAATATGGTTGCGCCAAGCCGTTTGAGACGATCCGTAATTGCACTTTCACGCATGTCCGAACCCTGCACCTGATAACCAAGATTGAGCATCACTTCGGCAATGCCGCTCATGCCAATGCCGCCAATCCCAACGAAATGGATCGGTCCCATGTCAAAGGGGACTTTGGTCGAAAGGTTTTTAGATTCTATATCGGTCAAAACTTCAGCCAGCTGCAGAGACGACGAGCGCAGCCAGGTCGCGTGCGGCATCGGGACGGGCGAGCTTTGCGGCGCTTCGGCCCGCTTGGTCAAGCCAGTCTGTATCATTCAATCGCTCCGCAAGCAGTTCACTCAGAGCTTGAACGTCGAATTCTGATTCCGGCAGGATCACGGCAGCACCAAGGCGTTTCAGAGCCTGAGCGTTGGCGGTCTGGTGATCGTCCATCGCAATGGCGAGCGGGACAAGAATGGAGGGTTTTCCCATCAAAGCGATTTCCGAGACGGAGGATGCGCCGGCCCGGGCGATGATCACGTCAGCCTGAGCTAAATGCAGCTCAATATCACCGAAGAATGTGTCCAGCTTTGCCGGAACATTCGCCGCCTCATAAATGGCTGTCGCTATCTCAAGATGACTGACCGTTGTTTGTTGAGTGACGCGCAATTTACTGCGAAGCTCGGATGGAAGACTCGCAATAGCTTTTGGAACAACATCCGAGATGATGGCGGCCCCGAGGCTGCCGCCTACGATGAAAAGGTTGAGATTTCCATCCTGAGCGGGTGCGGCCAGCTGAGTGGCCTTGGCATTGAGGATCGCATCTCTCAAAGGGTTACCCACGACAATATGGCGTGCGCCTTGTGGCAGTTTGGCCAAATCTTCGAAACCGCTCGCCACAGCAGTCGCCTTCTTCGTAAACACTCGGTTCACCCGGCCAAGAACTGCGTTCTGTTCATGGACGATACGTGGTACGCCCAGACGTTCGGCGGCTCGCAGCGCCGGGAAACTCGGATAGCCACCAAAGCCGATCACCACATCCGGTTTCCAGTCGCGCATGAATGCGTTCGCCTGACGGATGCCGCGAGCGAGTTTTATTGCTCCTTGCAGGGCTTTAATTGGGTGGTGCGGCGATATGAAGGCGGCTTGGACCTCTATGATCGGATCAGCCTTAATCCGTCCGGTATGTCTGCGACCTCGCACATCCGTGACCATCGCGCAGTCCCAACTCATGCGCGCGAGCTCTTCGGATAGCGATTGCGCCGGGAACATATGTCCACCAGTTCCGCCAGCGGCGAGTAGGGCCCGCATGGTCAGCCCATCCGGTAGGCACCGGGGCGGCGTCTTGTAAAGGCAAGGATCAATCCCGCCGTGAAACAGAGCGAGAGCAGAGACGATCCGCCATAGGAAATAAACGGCAGGGTCATCCCTTTGCTCGGCACCATATTCAGATTCACGAACAGATTGATGATCGCCTGCATCCCGATGAGAGTCGCAAGACCCGCCGTGGCCAGCTGGCAAAACTGATCATTCAGCCGCAGCGCATTAGAGAAAGCGCGCACGACGAAAACCGCAATGAGTACAATCAATAGCGCGCTGATAAGGAAACCGAACTCCTCGACCGATACAGCAAAGATGAAATCGGTGTGCCCGTCCGGGAGCGCATATTTCACGGCGCCTTCGCCGGGTCCGCGACCAAAGAAACCGCCCCCGGCAATCGCCTCCAACGCCTTGTCAGTCTGATAGGAATCGGATCGGTCCGGTGACAGAAAAGCTGCCACGCGGGACCGCACATGCGGCAGCGCCAGATAGGCTCCGAACGCACCCAGAGTTGTGACGCCCAACATCACGATCAGCCACCCCAGAGACATGCCTGCGAAGAAGAAGACGGCTGCAAAACACAGCGTCAGGAGGAAGGACTGACCAAAGTCAGGCTGGGTGATTAGCAGGAGGATCAAGGCCGCATAAACTGCCACAACAATCAGAACGGCCGGGATGTTCGGGTCACGCTTGGCAACGGAGAACATCCAGGCCACAAAAATGATGAAAGCAGGTTTGGCAAATTCGGACGGCTGGAGTGAAAATGGCCCGATCTTGACCCAACGGACAGCTCCTTTCACCTCATATCCAATTGACGGTAGCACCGCCATGAAAACTATTGCGCCGATCAAGACCAGAACGCCGATCCGGCGCGCTCCCCTGGGTTCGAACAGAGACACAAAGACGGCCCCGGAAAATCCGGCCAGAGCAAAGATGCCATGACGCAATAGAAAGTGAAACGGAGACAGAATACCCAGCCGTTGCGATGCCGCTGGTGACGCCGCCATGGATAAAACCAAGCCGGCACAGAGCAGACAGAGTAGCAACATCAGCGTTAGCTGGTCGATCGATCGCCACCACTCAGCCAGCATGAACCGCTGTGAGCGCGAGGTTAGCGAGCTGGGCATGACCGCGAGTTTCATGCGACCCCCTGCGCCCGTGATCTGCGATCTCGCTCAAACAAATCCATCAATTGCTGGACCTCCGTTCGGAAGGCGTCCCCGCGAACTTCGAAATTGGCAAACTGGTCGAAACTGGTGCAGGCAGGCGAGAGCAGGACAATAGGATCTGCAATACCTGAGGATAGCGCATCATGGGTCGCACAAAGCAAAGCCATTTTGAGCGTTCCGGAAACCTTGTAGTCAACCCTCTCTGCCTTAAGTGTTTTCGCAAAATCGTTCGCAGCCTCGCCGATCAGATAGACTTTGCGAACGCGGTTCTTCAGATCCATCAGCGGCTCGATCCCGCCGCCTTTCGCGACGCCGCCAGCGATCCAGAATATGTTATCGTAACTGCCTAGCGCTTGTCTGGCCGCTTCGGCATTGGTGGCCTTACTGTCATTGACGAAGCGGACACGCCCAGCGGTTCCAATCGTCTCCATCCGGTGCGCCAATCCCGGAAATGACAGAATGGCCTCTCCAATGGCCTGTGGCTCAACACCAAGGCTCGAGACGGCAGCATAGGCCGCCGCAGCGTTCTGCGTATTGTGAACACCCTCAAGCGCTTTGGCTTTCGTCAGATCACAGACAACCCGCCCGCTCCGGCCGGTCCTGTCCATCAAGGGCCCGCCAAGTGTGCAAACGCCACGGCCGAGGGCGCGGCGCGCCGAAACAGGGACGAAACGCCGACCATTCCGCGCCTTCAGCTTTGTCGTCAGGGCTTTGCCAAAGTCATCATCGACGCCAATAATGACAGTATCATCAGACGTCTGATTGTTGAAAATCCGGGTCTTAATTTCACCATAGGCCTCCAGCGTGCCGTGGCGATCTAGATGGTCAGGGCTGAAGTTGAGAAAAATCGCAGCATTAGCGCGAAGGCTAAACGTCCGCTCAAGCTGGTAGGATGATAGCTCGATTATATAGTGACTGCCCGCATGCATTCGGTCGAGATCCAGTACACCGCGGCCAATATTACCCCCAATCTGTGCATCCTTGCCCAGCGACTGCAGAACGTGGCCAATCAGCGCGGTCGTAGTGGATTTCCCATTTGTACCCGTAATCGCGATGACCTTCGGCCTGTCTTCCTTGGGACGCGCGTAGATTTCCCGCGCAAGGATCTCGATGTCACAGATGATCGGCATACTGAAGGCCTTCGCGGCACTGGCGGTCCAGTGCGGTTCAGGCAATTCATGTGGGACTCCAGGTGACAGGACGAGTGCATCAAACTTTGCCCAATCGATTTTGTTCAAATCACGCACATGGACACTGGCTTTCGCCGCATCATCCCGCGCCGATTCCTGGTCATCCCAAGCCCACACATCCGCTCCGCCTGCCTGCAAGGACAGGGCTGCTGAGACGCCCGTGCGCCCTAGGCCAAAGACAGCAACACGCTGTCCAGCGAATGTGGTGGCTTTAATCAACGCAGCTTCAACGTGGAAAGCCCAACCAAGGCAAGTATGATGGCGATAATCCAAAAGCGAATAACAATGGTTGGCTCTTGCCATCCTTTCTGTTCAAAATGATGGTGGATCGGTGCCATGCGGAAGAATCGCTTCCCGGTCAGTTTGAATGACACAACCTGAACGATCACAGAAATCGCTTCGAGCACGAATAGACCGCCAATAATTACCAGAACGATTTCATGTTTGATTGCCACAGCTGTGGTTCCAAGCGCGCCACCCAGAGAAAGGCTGCCAGTATCACCCATGAAAATCATAGCTGGCGGAGCATTGAACCACAGGAAACCAAGCGATGCACCAATAATGGCGCCGAGAAAGATCGTAACCTCCGCACTGCCCAGCACATACGGTACACCCAGATATCCCGAAAAGATCGCATTGCCAACGAGATAGGCGATAAAGGCGAGACTCAACGCGGCGATCATGACGGGAACAATAGCCAACCCATCAAGACCGTCCGTGAGGTTCACAGCGTTTGCGCTACCGACGATCACAAGGCAGCCAAATGGGAAGAAGAACACACCCAGATTGATCCAGAAATCCTTCAACAGCGGAATCGCCAGACCTGTATTGAACGCGCCTTCGCTCGGAATCGAGCCAGTCAGAATCCAGACAGCAAGCGCGGCGATACCGATCTCAATCAGAAGCCTTATCTTGCTAGAAAAGCCCTTATGACTTTGGCGCTTCACCTTCAGATAATCATCATAAAGCCCAATCAGGCCATAGCTCGCCGTGACCAGGAAAACGGTCCAGAGGAACGGGCTGTGTAAATTCCCCCAGAGCAGGGTCGAAATCACGACGGATAGCAGAATCAACAGGCCACCCATGGTCGGCGTTCCGGCTTTGGCAACGATATGGCTCTGCGGGCCATCCTCTCTGATCGGTTGACCTTTGCCTTGCTTGATCCGCAGCCAATCAATCATACGCGGCCCAAGGATAAAGGCAACAATCAAGGCGGTCATTAACGCGCCGCCTACCCGGAACGTGATGTAATTGAACAGGTTGAAGATTTGATAGTCTTCGCCCAACGGTGCCAACCACTCATAGAGCATCAGCGTGTCCCCTTGCCTTTCAGCCGCGTCGCCAATCGGTCCAACCCGGTCGCATTCGACCCTTTGATCAACAAGACGTCACCATCCTGAAGTTCATCATGAAGTAACTCGGAGATGAGATCGACTGTGTCGGCATGCAAAGCACGCATCGTCTGCGGAAGCGCTCCTCGCAACGCACGCATACACTCACCGAGCGTCAGCACCCGTACAAACCCTGCTGCTTCCAGCGGACCCGACAGCGCTGCATGTTGCTTTAACTCATCACTACCGAGTTCATACATATCGCCCAGCACGGCAATCTTACGGCCTGAATGCAAGGCGGCCGCCGAGATCGCAGCGCGCATGGACGCCGGGTTGGCATTGTAGCTCTCATCAATCAGCGTCACGGACTTTCCATCCGTTGAAATTCCATGTGTGTCCCCACGTCCATGACTGGCGCGGACTGCACGTAAGGCCCGGCTAGCCTTGCGAAGATCAAGCTCCAACGCGTGGGCAACGGCGATGCAGGCGGCAGCATTATGATCCCAATGCTGTCCACAGACGGCGAGTGTCACATCAATCTGTTGATCCTCGACCCGCAAGCTAACATTTCCACCGGATGCGTGATGGTTCGACGCCACTATAGCGACATCACAGTCACGGCTGGTCCCAAATGTCATGATCCGGCGACCTACCGCCTGTTCGCATATGCGAGGAGTGTAGACATTATCTGCGTTGAGTATCAACACCCCATCCGAAAGCAGGCCGTGACGAACCTCAGCTTTGGCATCGGCAATCGCTTCAAGATTGCTGAAATTAGCCTGATGGGCCCTGGCAACATTCGTAATCAACGCGATATTCGGTGTGACCTGTCCCGATAAATCGGTCAGCTCGCCCGCATGGTTCATACCGATCTCAAAAACGGCGAATTCAGCAGCCAATGGCAAGGTCGCCAATGTTATCGGCACACCCAGATGGTTGTTGAAAGACCGGGCTGACTTATGAGTCTTGCCGAAGGCCGTAAGCATAACGGCCAAAGCATCTTTAACGCTTGTTTTGCCAACAGATCCCGTCACCGCGATACGCTGTGCAGAGCTGCGGTCTCGCCCAGCGCGCCCTAGCGATCGTAGCGCTTGCATCGTGTCTTCGACTGCTACAGCAGGAACATCGACAGTGATTTCGGATAGTGTCCCCGCAGCGCCTGCCATCATCGCCGCATCAATAAAATTATGTCCATCGCGGACATCGCGCAGGGGCACAAACAGATCACCCGTGATAAGTGAGCGCGTATCTATTGACAAACCCGTCGCTTCGAACGGAACACCTTCGACACCACCCGTCGCCTGCGCAATCTCAACTGATGTCCAGAGCACGCTCATGAGAGCAGCTCCTGCACGACTGTGACGTCATTAAAGGGGATGACAGTCTCGCCGACGATCTGTCCCTGCTCATGGCCTTTCCCGGCAACGACGAGGCAGTCCCCGGCCTGAAGCCGAGCAATGCCTTCTGCGATGGCCGCCCGCCGATCACCTATCTCTGTTGCCTTCGGGCACCCTGATAAGATGACCGCACGAATTGACGCTGGCACTTCCGTTCGTGGATTGTCGTCCGTAACGATTACATCGTCCGCCTGACGGCAGGCCGCGGCGCCCATTTTCGGGCGTTTATCAGGATCGCGATCACCCCCACATCCGAAGACGATCCGTAGCTTACCCTTCACATGCGGACGAATGGACCGAAGCAGTTTGCTCAAGCCATCTTCCGTATGCGCGAAGTCAACGAACACAGGCGCGCCATTAGTTTTGCGGCCAGCAATCTCCAGACGGCCAGAGACACCGCTCAAGGCTTCCATCGCCGACAGGGCTGTGTCTTTTGATGCACCTGTTGCGAGCGCAAGACCCAGAGCCGTCACCGCATTGAGCGCCTGAAATTCACCTACCAGAGGGATTTCGATCTGTGAACGTTCTTCATCGATAGTCAGTGTAAGCTTCTGCGAGGTCGCGTGCGGCATGATCTCGACGATTCGAATATCGTGTCCTGACCAACCAATGGAGCGGCAGTAAAAGTTCGTAACCTGACACATATCCAGCAGTGAGCGCCCAGCAGCATCATCGGCCATGATGACGACAGGACTGCGATCCGGCAGCAATTCCGTAAACAGACGCGCCTTGGTATCGAAATAGGCCTCAGGCGTATCGTGATAGTCGTAATGATCCTGCGTTAGGTTGGTAAAGCCAGCAGCGCTCAATACGACCCCGTCCATACGGCGTTGATCAAGCCCATGCGAAGACGCCTCCATGGCCGCGTGGGTTACGCCGGAGGCATCAAGCCCATCCAGGACACGATGCAAAGCCAACGCGTCAGGCGTTGTATGACTCATCGGCGCAAGACCGTCCGCCGTGCGTACACCGAGCGTCCCGAAACAGGCCGAAGAATGACCTACAAACTGCCAGATCTGGCGAAGAAACTCGACAGTAGAGCTCTTACCGTTGGTTCCCGTAACCGCGACCACGGTGGCAGGCTGACCGGGATAGAGACGTTTTGCCAAACGAGCATAGTCAAGGCGCGGCTCATCTGATGCCAGCAACGGCAGACCCAACGTGTCCGCATCTGGCGTGCTGAGAATGGCAATTGCACCTTTCTCCACGGCTTGCGGAATAAAATCACGTCCATCGAGCACCGTGCCTGGCAGGGCCGCGAAAACATGTCCCGGCTCAACCAGATTCGAGTCACAGGACAAGCCCGCCACGCCGGTATCACCGTTCAAACCCATATCTTTCAAAGTCAGGCGCATCATCGCAGCGCCTCCATATTACGGCTGACTGTTTTCGGTTTATCGCGCGCCCCGGGCAACATAGGTCCAATCCGTTCGATAACAGCTCCGGCTGTCGGCGCTACATTCCAGCCGGCTGTTGCGTAACCGTGAGTTTCGGGCAGCCCTTTCGGCTCATCCAATGTGAGTATCAAGGCGTAACGCGGCGAGGTATGTGGAAAAGCGGCGACAAAAGACGTTACAAGCCGCGTCTGATCATAGCCTCCATTGCTAGGCTTTTCGGCTGTCCCGGTTTTACCCATCACGCCGAACCCCGGAATGTCGGCTTTCTTCCCTGTGCCCTCAACCACCGTCAGACGCATCATATCGGCTATATCTTGTGAGATCTGGCTTGAAAAAACCCGGTGCGTTTCAGGTAGACGCGTAGCGTCACGTTTCACGACCGTAGGTTCGACGTAGACGCCGTCATTCAGCATGGCCCCAATCGCCGTGACAAGTGCTAAGGGCGTCACCGCCAAGCCGTGACCATAGGAAATTGTGACCGTGGCCATGTCCCCCCAATTATCCTGAATTTGTGGTTTGGCGCTCTCATCAAGACCGTAAGGGACGGGCGACAGAAGCCCGAGCTCTCGCAAATAATGCTGCTGACGCTCTGCGCCAATGCGTTGGGCGACCATCGCAGTGCCGCGATTGGACGACTCTGACAAGACATAGTCCAGCGTCAACGGTGTGTCAGATGGATGGTCGTCGCGGATAAATTTGTACCTAACCTTATAGGGCTTGTGCACATCAAAAACCTCGTCGCGAGTCGTCAACCTATCTTCCAAGGCCATTGCCATCGTGAGGGGTTTGAACACTGAACCCAGATCGTAGGTCGACATTGCGGCGTGATTGAAGCGAGCTTCAGGCAATGCCGCACCATAATCATTGGCATTAAAATCGGGTAGCGAGACCATCGAAATAATCTCTCCGCTGCGAATATCCATCAACACCGCAGCGGCTGACA
The DNA here is from genome assembly GCA_965205225.1 of Litorimonas sp. Classification (GTDB taxonomy): domain Bacteria; phylum Pseudomonadota; class Alphaproteobacteria; order Caulobacterales; family Maricaulaceae; genus Litorimonas. The sequence goes on along the minus strand of CBDBFZ010000003.1, from coordinate 709,280 downwards.
GAGCAGAGAAATGATCGACGCTTTTCTTCAGCTCTTCAGCAATCGCGAACTGTACGCGACTATCGATTGAGAGCGCCATTTCGGGTGCCCGGTCCGCCGTCAATCTATCATTGAACGCGCGTTCCACGCCCGCTGCACCGACCAGATCAATGTCGGTCCAGCCGACAAGATGAGCGGCTATCGGGGCACTCGGGTAAGCGCGCCGAGGCTCGCGCCGAAACCCCAGACCGGGATAGCCCAGTTCAAAAATCGACTGTTTTTCCTTTGGCGAAAACCCGCGGTCTATCCAGACGAAAGCCCGATCAGACGCAAGCTGTTGCGTCACGCGGGCCAGATCCAGATCCGGCCGAATGGAGACTAATGCCGCAGCAGTCTCATCAGAATTCCAGATCCGCGCTGGCTCCGCGTAAAGCGAATAGCTCGACAGGGTGGTCGCCAGCAGGCGGCCATGACGATCCGTGATGTCCGCACGGTACTGGACAAGCTCCTGCGGTTGATACCGGCGATGATCATCCGGTGACAACAGAGCCACCTCGGCCAGACGGACCAGCACGATCGCAATCATGGAGAGAAACAGGATCAGGCTGATCCGAATGCGAATTCGCCCTTCGGACACAGCCGCCTCGCTGATGTCCAAAAGAGCCATCGACCTCTTACCCACGAAAGGCGACACGCTCATGGCTGCACCTCAAGCGCAGTCAGGGTCGTTGTTTCCGCCACAGTAATGGGTTGAAGCCCCAGCTTTTCTTCAGCCAAGAGCCGCATGCGCTGGGAATTAACCAGCACGGTGCGCTCCGCCACCAAGACCGTAATGGCGGCTTCATGCATTTCGATCTGCGCCTCTATCCGCGTAACGTCAGTTCGGGCATCCTGAGCATGTGTCTTCACGAAGAACAAGACCATGGTCAGACCAAGCCCCAGTAGCACGAGTAGAAACAGGCCGAAACGGTGCGATGTGCGCTCGTCAGGCGTATAGACATAGGGCGCGTTCATGCGAGCCGATCCAGCAATGGCACGTCGAGTTTGGTCGGCAGCCACGCATCCGGATCGCAAATATGCGCGGGTGCAGCCGTTCGAACTGCATGTCGGAGTTTAGCAGATCGAGACCGTGGGTTTTCCGACTCCTCGGACCGGCTTGGCTTCACAACGGACCGTCGTGGAAGAGTAAAACTGGGCTGCGGCTCCGTTACGGTAACTGCCGGTGCGTAACGCGATCCACCTTCAACCTCACCCGCCCTGTCTCGCAGAAACTGCTTGGCGATCCGGTCTTCCAGAGAATGGAACGTCACTACTACCAAACGCCCGCCCGGCTTGAGAAGACTCTCGGCCGCACACAATCCCCGGTAAAGCTCACCCAACTCATCATTGATGAAGATACGGAGTGCCTGGAAAACACGTGTTGCCGGATGTATTTTACTCGACCAACCGATCGCAGCTTCCACGATATTAGCCAGTTCAGCTGTGGTCGAAATGACGGCCTCTTGTCGCGCTTCGACAATGCGCTGAGCAGCCCGCCGAGCATGACGCTCCTCGGCATAGACTTTGAACAGGGTCGCCAGCTCACTCTCGTCTAATGATGCGATCGCATCCCGCGCTGTGGGGCCTGTCCGGCTCATGCGCATATCGAGCGGACCGTCCTTCTGAAACGAAAAGCCTCGCTCAGCCTGATCAATCTGCATTGATGACACACCAATATCGAACACGACGACATCCGCCTTTGGTAGATCGCGCTGATCCATTTCCGAAAACGGCGTCTCGACCAGGCGAAACCGTCGGCCATAGGTCGAAGCAAGCACTTTGGCGCACGGCCTTACGCTCGGATCCCGGTCGAGGCCGATAACAGTACAATCCGCATGGGTCAGAAACGCCTCACTATACCCACCATTACCGAATGTTGCATCTACGACCAAATCACCGACCAAGATATCGGCAGCCGCCAGCACCTCAGCGAGCATGACGGGGATATGAGGATGATCTGTCATGGCCGGACAACACCCATGACAAGCGGTGCGGCTTTGACGCTTTCGCGCATAGCGACCTTGCGGGTCTCGTGCGCCTTCGGCTCCCAGATCTGGAAACGGTTACCCAGACCGACAAAAGTTGCGGCGTAAGACAGGTTGGCATAATCTCGAAAAATTTCCGGCAAGACGATGCGCCCCGTCTTGTCATAACCCAGCCGACGCGCCTCACCCAGCAACATGACTTGCTGCGCTTCGGCTACCTCTGGAGCGAGTGAGCCATCCGCAACACGATCGAAAATTTCGCGCTGCAAAGCCTTCATTAACGCCTTGCCCCCACCTTCGAGAAAGTCCCCGCGGACGCTCGGCCACACATAGATCGCGGCGTCACCGCCCAACGCATCACGGAAAGGCGACGGCACGGATATGCGGCCTTTCGTATCGATTGTGTTGGTCGAGGTCGACAAGAACATAACTGGGTCCCGCGCACAGCACATCGTTCCGAGTTGGAACGAAGTTTAATATCTTGTGGGATATCGTGGGAATTCATGGTCATCAATGCCACATTGAGGTTTTGTTAGGTATAATGCCCAACCTCTTAACAGTGTGTGAGTCCTGTGGATAAACAAGTAGTTTTCAACTGATTCAATACTATGTCTTGTGTAGAACTGCAGGAAAAGTGTCAGAGGGCCTGTAAGCCGGGTTCTGTCCCGCAAATTGCTCTGCGAGGGCGACCATTCATCTAGGATCGTGCTTGCGCGCGACCTCTTGCGACCGACCCGAACGACGTCGGCAAAGCCCGACATGCGTCATCCCTATTTGGTCTTGCTCCGGATGGGGTTTACCGTGACGGCCCACCTTGCGGTGAGCCCGGTGCGCTCTTACCGCACCCTTTCAGCTTTTCCTGACTCGCGGCCAGGTAGTCTACTCTCTGTGGCACTATCCCTGGAGTCACCTCCGCCGGGCGTTATCCGGCATCCTGCCTCGCTGGAGCCCGGACTTTCCTCGGCACTCGAAAGTGACGCGGCCGCCCAGCCCTCTGACACGCGCTTTAAATCGTGATAGTTCCCTACAGGTCAAGGGTTATAGCCATGCGAAGATCAATCATTACCTCATCCTGTTGACAGGATGTTCGAGCGCTCAAGCTGATCTATCGGACATTACGCTATACCAGACGACGGCTATTACGGCGGATCCAGAACAGCCTTTGGCCACTGGCATAGCGGTTCACGATGGACGCATTAGCGCTGTTGGCGATTTCGGAGCGCTCAGCCAACAACTTCACGGAACCGCCCTCAGTAACGAATATGCGGATAAAATTCTTCTTCCGGGATTTGATTGATCCGTAAGTTCACGTGACGCTGAGCGCGATGATGTATCAGGTGGAAATGGTGCCGCCCTGGGATGTCCCCATGCCTGACGGTAACATCTCTGGTCTAACCAACCTGGACGCGCTGTCAACACGGATTGCCGAAATCGAAGAAAACGCCCCGGATGGTCCTCTAATACTATGGGGCTATCACGATCTTATTCAGGGTGATGTATGGCGAGCTGATCTTGATGCCCTCTCCGCTAACCGACCGATTCTACTCTGGCATTGGTCGGGGCACGATTTCCACCTCAACAGCGCGGCCATAGACATGGCTGATGCCACCTCCACCCTCGCAGACCAATTTTATGGAATCGAACCGGACCATAATGGCGAGTTGACCGGCCGGATTTATGAGGACGCGCTGCTTGCAATTTTTGAACAGAATGCTGCCGTGATCTTGCACCCGGATCACATTCAGACATGAAACTGACCGCGCCGGGTTATGTCGGAGGGCAAAGCGAAGGACAGATTGGCCTCTACGTTACGCAGCCAGATGCCCTGCCAGAACTCATGGCGGGCTACTGGAACGCCGGAATCGACATTCACATACATTCCCAATGGAGATGCGGCACAGGATAGTACGCTCGCCGCGTTTGAGGCGCTCTCTCCTGGCATTGAAGGACAGCGTCAGATCAGATACAGTCTTACGGAGTCGCTGCTTCTCTTTCTCTAATACCTTCATCTGTTTGACTTTGGATGGCCCCATCCCCCAAACTTCCTGCGCCAGCCATAATAAGTGGCATCGCTCACACCAGCTGATCGGCACGCCGTTGCGACTGTTGCGCCAGACGCTAACTCAACCTCAATCTGCCGCAGCAACCGAATAACGTCCTCATCTGAAAATGGACACCTCGAAGAACGGGGTTTTGGGGCCAGTATAGAGGCGAATTTTATAGTCGGCTCTCAGGTCAGGCTTCATAGAGTGACGAATGCGTGTCCACAGGCGTATTTTAGCATGATTTTGGCCCGCATAAGCGGGGGGATCCGGATTTTGAACAGAATCAGGCTATGGGCTGTCGTCGCTCATGGAAAACGAGGCGGCGGAAGTTGTAGCTTAGGTTGGCCATGGTGATCCGGCCAGCGGCCCTAGCCTGGCCGATTGAGCGGATCGTGATCGCCATCGGCCCTTTCTCATATCCGAACACATGTTCAACACAGGCACGGATGGAGGAGCGGGTCGCATTGCCGCGCCGAATGTGCTTTGCCATCGGTTTACCGCGGGGCTTCTTTCGATGGATGTTTGAACGATAGCCCTGCGCTTTCAGCCAGGCTTCGTTTCTGGCTGAGCGATAAGCTGTGTCCGCCCAAACAGACTTTGAGCTGTTGGTAGCATCCAGAACCGATGCCAGTTCGTGCCCATCATAGCGGGCCGCATGGGTACAGGTCTCTCCCCGGACAAAGCGCCATTTCCGGTCAATACTGATGTGGTTCTTGTACCCAAAGTGAGGGATGGAAATGTCGACAAGGCCTGCGTCCTGTTCCCCTTCTGCGGTCTTTCGCGCCCTGGAATACCTGACCACCGCTCGTGCGTCGGTGTCTTTCTGTGCGGCCCTGGCAGGATCATCAGGCCAGATAGCGGACGCGCTTTCACCCGCCCTGGCCCGCTCTTTCTCTTCTTTCTTCATCCGTTGGCGCGGCGCTGACACCAAAGTGGCATCCACGATCTGACCTCCCGTAGGTTTGTAGCCGCGCTTGCAGAGTTGCTCTTCAAAAGCGGCAAACAGAGATTTGAAAGCACCAGACTGGGTCAGCTTTTCACGGAACAGCCAAATCGTCTTTTGGTCCGGGGTCGGTTCACCGATCTCAAACCTCAGAAACCGCAACCAACTTAAACGATCCCGGATCAGAAATTCCATCCGTTCATCACTCAGATTGTGCATCGACGCCAGAACAAGCACCTTGAACATCGTGACCGGATCATAGGGTGGCCGACCGCCCTTGGCGCGAACCCCATAACCGAGGGCTTCCATCAGAACAGTTCGGAAAGCCTCAAAGTCCACATGACGCTCTAGCGCTTCAAGCGGATCACCTGTCGCCGATAAGCGAGCAAGATGATCCGACAAGTCAAACAATCCAGGCGCGTGCATCATAAAATCCTCCCAAAACCAGTAAATCAGATCATACCACAAAATGTACGGTTCTTAGAGGCCTCCAAATCTCTTCCTTGCCATAACAACTGTCCTTTCCATCAAAATTACTAAGTAAAAGATGGTCCAGTTTTAAGGGGCAAGGACAACTTGGCCAAAAGTGTTCTCATTGCCGCGCTCACCTCCTGGTTCGCCAAGGGCATCGCAAACGATGATCTGATAATCGTTAGCATCATTCTTCACACAATTTAGGTGGCAGGATATAGATTGAATTTCTTTTGGGTTTTGAGCCAACTGTGCTCATCTTCGTAGACCGCTTCATCCAAATCACCGGGATACGCACTCGGATCTTCGATCCACTCGCGAAGAAGTTCACTTCCATTGATTACATCGAATGCGAGTTTCTCAGTTTCATACTCATAGTGAAAATCACGCCAAATTTCGTAATCCGGATACAGTTTTCGAATTGTTTGCAAAGCGAGCGCAACAATTCGCCAAGGCTTGAACTTCACGTGGTTGTAGCTTGTTGTATCGGCATGGATCTGAAAGCCGTGACAAAGCTGTTTCTGGTGTTTGTGAAATGTTGGCTCAAACCAGCACTCCCTTAGTTGGCACCCCTCAAGCCACTGCGGCGCTCGCACTTTCATCATAGTCAAGATCTCGTTAGCATTGATATCTGGTGCTCCAAGGAGCTCGAGCGCACGTGTGGTGCCGCGACCTTCTGAAAGGGTTACTCCTTCCAGCAATACAGTTCCAGAATAAGCTCTTGCCATATTCAAAGTCGGAGCGTTTGGGCTAGGGTTGATCCATGCGCGCTCGCTGGGCCACCCATGCCCAGGTGCAGTTCCTGAATCCCAGTTGGACATTTTGATAACATGATAATCAACGTCCAAATTATAGTGGGAAATGAACCAACGCCCCATCTCACCAAGCGTCATTCCGTGTCGCATGGGCATAGGTCCAGCACCAACAAAACTCTCCCACCCAGAACGTAAGCAAAGGCCTTCAATCGGGCGACCCGCAGGATTCGGTCTGTCGAGTACCCAGACGACCTTGTTGTGCTCCGCTGCAGCCTCAAGGACATACAATAACGTTGTCACAAAAGTATAAATCCGACATCCTAGATCTTGAAGATCAACCAAAAGTACGTTGAACGTATCCATCATTTCGTCGGTTGGGCGCCGAACATCACCATACAAGCTAAAAACGGGAATTTTGTATTTAGGATCAAGATAATCCTCGGATTCAATCATGTTGTCTTGTTTGTCTCCCTTCAGCCCATGCTGAGGGCCAAACGCGGCCGTCAAATTCACATCGCTAAGGGAGGCTATCGCATCCAGTGCATGATCAAGGTGGATCGTGACAGATGCCGGATGCGCCAACAATGCGACACGCTTTTCGTGAAGAGGTTTACGCAGCTCTGCTTCTATAACGAAACGGTCCAATCCAAAAGAGATCATGTGGTTTCCTTTCTTGGCGCTATATTTTTTGTAAACCCTGCTCGTGATGAAAATCCGACCGGGCAGTTGGATGGGCGAGAGCCCAATAGCTTAAATTTGAGCACCTTTCTTCAATCACAGCTGCGAGTCCCGCTCTGTATCCAGCCTGTTCATTGCCCAAAGTGCCATTCGGAACAGAAAATTCGGCGTTAACCTTACGTCTAGCCTCGTGACCGGAAGCTGAGAATTTAGAGAATTCGACATCATGAATCGGGGTTTTCTCACCGCGGTAAGATTCAAATTTGTATGCACTCCACTGTGTGGATGGCGAAAAATTGAACTCAATGTATGATTGGCTCTCGGGCAGCACGAGAAACAATTCAAAGCACGTTGTACTCCAAAGCTCGTCATGAAATCCCATGATGGATGGACGAGGCCACACGACTTCATTGGAACCATCTTCCAGCTCGTACGCGACATTTATTTCAAACGCAGGCGAAACTGAGACTGCAGCGCATATATGGTATCGCCCTCCGAATGTGGTGGATGGGTGGGAAATCAAATTCGACCATTCGGAGCTGATGCGCATCTGTTTCACTTTGCCCATCGGACATCTGCTATCTCTCGCTTGGAAAGCGGGTAATTTGGTTGAAGTTGGCCGAACATAACCAATTTAATATAAATTGTCGAGTTACGCGATTCAGATACGACCATTTTCGGCGTATCGCACTTACTGCTATTGATTAAGCACCTTTAGTAAGTTTATGTGTTACCAGTGCACCGAATTGGTGCTGTATTGGTTGCACCACAGGATTTCAAATATGACGATTTCTTCTCTGTTTTGGGTATTGATGCGGGGGGCAGTCGATGCAAAGCGAGGCTAGTTGATCACGACTACATGATGCTGTCGCAAATTGAGTCGGGGCCTGCAAACGCGAGGATTAGGGTTCAACGTTTACGATCTGCTTGGATTAGCATTGCCGAAAAAGCGCTTGAGGAGGCTAAGATACCTACTTCCTAGCTAGAGAGCTTGGATGTGGGAATCGGTGTTGCCAGCATATCAAGGCCTGGAATGAGGGAGGTAGTCACCTCGTTAGAGCTACCTTTTAGCTGTAAAGCAATCGAGACTGACGCTTCGGTGGCGTGTTTAGGCGCGTATGGAGGGCAAGATGGTGCAATCTTGATTCTCGGCACCGGAAATCGGCTGCATTAGAAACGGCTTGAGCACTCAAACAATCGGTGGATATAGCTTTCCGATTTCAGATTAAGACAGTTGAGCCGCGTTGGGATTGAGCGGCGTACGTCACGCATTGCGGGCGCTTGATGGACGGACAAAGACCACGCCGCTAAGTACGGCGATTGTCGAACGATTTGATCACGATACATCCAAAGCGATCGCATGAATGGATGGCGCGACACCATACGACTATGGGACCTTCGCGCCGCTCATCTTTGATTTTGCTGAACAGAATGATGAAATCGCTCGATTGATCGTTGAGGATGCCGCCAAGCACGTAGAACGTTTCATTGAAACGATCTTCGCAAAGGGGGCAACACGGAGCGCGTTAGTCGGCGGCATCTCATCTCGAATGATGCCATGGCTCAGAGACCGAACAACAGATCGTTTGATGGAACCGATCGGGGACGGCTTAGACGGTGCGCTTTTCCTCTCGGGTATTTCATTTCCGCACGATACTAGGACACACGGATAATGGACTCTGAAACGCACGTTTTCGGAGTTTTGGAAATACTGGAAATGTAGAATTTAGATTCGTGCATGGAGAATAAAATGAGCTTTTCATCTATGGATTGGATCGTCTTGGGTGCATATCTTGCTATGGTCGCCGCTCTCGGAATTTCCCTCTCCAGAAAGTCTGTGTCTTCATCTAAAGAGTATTTTATCAAATGGCGGGCTGCCATTATCGCTCATCGTTTTCTCCGTTTTGGCAACGACACAATCTGCCGCAACTTTTCTAGGCGGGCCGGACATCGGGTTTCGTGGGAACTACACTTACCTGGTGGGAACGATAGGTTCGATCTTGGCCAGCGTGATCGCAGCGTCGATCCTTCTACCTAAGTTCTATGTTGAGAATGTGGAGGCCTCTAAGAACCATATATTTTGTGGTATGATCTGATTTACTGGTTGTGGGAGGATTTTATGATGCACGCGCCTGGATTGTTTGACTTGTCGGATCATCTTGCTCGCTTATCGGCGACAGGTGATCCGCTTGAAGCGCTGGAGCGTCATGTGGACTTTGAGGCTTTCCGAACTGTTCTGATGGAAGCCCTCGGTTATGGGGTTCGCGCCAAGGGCGGTCGGCCACCCTATGATCCGGTCACGATGTTCAAGGTGCTTGTTCTGGCGTCGATGCACAATCTGAGTGATGAACGGATGGAATTTCTGATCCGGGATCGTTTAAGTTGGTTGCGGTTTCTGAGGTTTCAGATCGGTGAACCGACCCCGGACCAAAAGACGATTTGGCTGTTCCGTGAAAAGCTGACCCAGGAAAAGCTGACCCAGTCTGGTGCTTTCAAATCTCTGTTTGCCGCTTTTGAAGAGCAACTCTGCAAGCGCGGCTACAAACCCACGGGAGGTCAGATCGTGGATGCCACTTTGGTGTCAGCGCCGCGCCAACGAATGAGGAAAGAAGAGAAAGAGCGGGCCAGGGCGGGTGAAAGCGCGTCCGCTATCTGGCGCGGGCGATCCTGCCAGGGCCGCACAGAAAGACACCGACGCACGAGCGGTGGTCAGCTATTCCAGGGCGCGAAAGACCGCAGAAGGGGAACAGGACGCAGGCCTTGTCGACATTTCCATCCCTCACTTTGGGTACAAGAACCACATCAGTATTGACCGGAAATGGCGCTTTGTCCGGGGAGAGACCTGCACCCATGCGGCCCGCTATGATGGGCACGAACTGGCATCGGTTCTGGATGCCACCAACAGCTCAAAGTCTGTTTGGGCGGATACAGCTTATCGCTCAGCCAGAAACGAAGCCTGGCTGAAAGCGCAGGGCTATCGTTCAAACATCCATCGAAAGAAGCCCCGCGGTAAACCGATGGCAAAGCACATTCGGCGCGGCAATGCGACCCGCTCCTCCATCCGTGCCTGTGTTGAACATGTCTTCGGATATGAGAAAGGGCCGATGGCGATCACGATCCGCTCAATCGGCCAGGCGCTCAATCGGCCAGGGCCGCTGGCCGGATCACCATGGCCAAGCTAAGCTACAACTTCCGCCGCCTCGTTTTCCATGAGCGACGACAGCCCATAGCCTGATTCTGTTCAAAATCCGGATCCCCCCGCTTATGCGGGCCAAAATCATGCCAAAATACGCCTGTGGACACGCATTCGTCACTCTATGAAGCCTGACCTGAGAGCCGACTATAAAATTCGCCTCTATACTGGCCCAAAAGACCCGTTCTTCGAGGTGTCCATGTTTGGTTTCCGTGGGTTAGCGCTTTGTGAGACGGATCCAAGTTCTAGAAAGACGGGATTTCTAGCCAATTCTACCGAGATATCTTACCCGGTCTCTCGGCCCGATTTCAGAGCCCGCTTGGTTGGCAGAATCGATGCCTAATGGAAACCGAGACGTGCTCGCTGTTGCTCCCAGCATAGCGGCAGATCAGTCATACGATGCAGATCGCGGGCAGTCAGTTCTGCGGGCTGATGTCCGTTGAGGATGTCCTAAACGATACTGGGCGCGAGATATCCTAGCGACACCAACTTCTTCGCATCACTGTGATGCAGCCCGTTTCGATCTGCAAACTCAGAGATCGACGTCACCTGACCAGCTTCAAGCTGCTCTCGCAGCAGGGTCGCTCTGGCAACAAGAAGGATAAAGGCGTCGTCTGGATTTGATATCGGTTCATCTCTCTCCCAAGACCATCTTCACTTCCTGACCCCGGCGGCGGAGGGTCATGGGTTCGATGATACAGGGTGTCCGTCTTCATATAAAATGAGACTGGACTTGCTTCACTAAAGTGTAGAATGCTTAGGTTTGGTTTTTCATCATCGCATATTTTATCGGGCTTGTATAGGCGCAAGCGGAATGCCGCCTGACGGGGTTATAAAACCGTCGATAAAGACATCTCGAAAGCCGCGCCCATTTCAAAGAACTGCGTGAGGCATCGCTCATTGAGTGGCGGCAGTTGATCGTGGCGTAAGACCGGACTTCATTTCTAAATGGCACTCAGATCTAAATGGCACTCAGAGACGTTTAAGCTGACAATGCCCGCGTGATGTCGGTCGACATAGAGACGACCTCGGCGCAGTTCAGGGGCCACACTCTTCAGGCCATGTTTCAAAGACAAGGCGGAAGCCGATGTGGGAAGCTGAGAAGTTCCGTTCTTGGACCTGTCTGCCGAATGGCGTTCCGTTGCGGCAGAAATCAACATCGCACAGGAACGATCCACCGGCCAGCACACCATAGCCCGGTCTCGCCGATGTCGACGTCCATTCCCATACGTTGCCGACCATATCGTGAAGACCGATGGCATTCGGCGGGAACTGCCCAACGGGCGCGATCGTCACATAGCCGTCCGTCTGTGCATTTAGGATCGGGAATACGCCTTGCCAGGTATTTGCGGTGTCAGGCGGTGCCGTGATTGCCTCCCATGCCTCGCTACCCAGCGCTGCCTGCCGCCATTCCGCAAGCGTCGGCAGACGCCCACCGAGCCATTCAGCATAGGCGACGACGTCCGGATAGGCGATGTGTACGACCGGGTCCTCGGACCGCGGCAGCACAATGGACTCAGGATCGTCTTCAGGGATATTCCTTATATCGCCCTCACCGCTCGGACGCCGCCAATTTGCCGTCCGATCCAGTTGCCACCACATTGGATTGGACTGTGTCGGCACACGAAAAACGGCCGATCCCATGGGGGATTCCGGCTGCGTTGGATCGCTGCGTTCCGCCAAGGTCAGATAGCCTGTGGCCGCAACGAAATCGGCGAAGTGTGACTGTGTGGCCTCTGTCTGGTGAATGGCAGCGGGTCCGTCAGTGCCTGCCAACCTGACAAGAGCGGGGCCCCTCTCAACTTCGCAGACGAGCGCCGTGTCCTGTGCATCCGGAAGACAGCCGCTTAGGCCCAGCCCTGCCAAGCTCAATATCGATGCAAGAACGCGAATCTCGGATCTCCCATATAGCTTAGCGTCATGAAGGTCTTCATGTTCCCGGAGGACCGTAATGTCACCCCTTTTGAAATACTGTGCAGCGTTTTCTTGGCATTCACAATGCCATTACTTGTGTATTGGCACTCACTATGCCATGATTTCAAAAAACTTACAGGGGAATAGAAATGAGATCACGTCTTTACCGGTTGGCTATGGGAGCCGCTTCGGTTGCATTGATGGCAGTTCCAGCGCTGGCTCAGTTGGATGACGAGATTATAGTCACAGCAACGAAGCGACAGACGACACTTCAAGAAACGCCGGTCGCCGTATCTGTCACGGATGCCGAGACGATCGAAAATGCGCGTATTCTCGACCTCAAGGATCTGCAATCGATCGTCCCCTCCCTGCGCGTCAACCAACTGCAGACCTCGACCAATACCAACTTCATCATCCGCGGCTTCGGCAACGGGGCCAATAATGCGGGCGTCGAGCCGTCGGTGGGTGTCTTTATTGACGGCGTTTACCGCTCGCGTTCTGCGGCGCGGATCGGAGACTTACCAAAGCTGGACCGGATCGAGGTGCTCCGTGGCCCGCAATCCACCCTGTTCGGCAAGAACGCGTCCGCTGGCGTCATTTCCATCGTGACGGCCGAACCGTCCTTCGACAGCGAGGGCTATGTCGAACTCGGCTATGGCAATTACGACAATATTACGGGACGCGCCTATTATACGAACAGCTTCGGCAACGACACGGCCGCCTTCAGCCTTGGCAGTGGGTTCAACGTACACGACGGCTATGCGAAGGGTCAGAATGGCCTGTCGGATTTCAATGATCGCAACCGCTGGAATGTGCAGGGTCAGCTCCTGTTCCAGCCTTCCAACCTCACATCTGTCCGCGTGATCGCTGATTACTCTACCTTAGACGAGATCTGCTGCGCGATTACCAATTTTCAGAACGAAGGTGCAATTAACGCGGTGCGCGCGCTGGGCGGGCAAACAGCCGACGCGAACGATCCGTTCGCACGCGAGGTCTTCGCTAACAAGGATTCGGTCAACGAAGTGGACGATTACGGCATCTCGCTCCACGTCGACCACGATTTTGGCTTTGCCACCCTCACCTCAATCACGGCTTACCGGGAGAACGACACTTTCTTCGACTCAGATTCCGACTTTACAACGCTGGAGATCCTAGAAACGGTCTCCACCCGCAACGACATCGACACCTTCACCCAGGAGCTGCGCCTGACATCCAATACAGATGGCCCGTTCAGCTGGATGGTTGGAGGTTTCCTATTGGAGGAAAATGTCGGCGCGGTCGACACACTGCTTTGGGGCGCAGACACCCGAAACTATATTGACGTGCTCGCCGGCAGTCCGGCCTTGTTCAGCATAATCGAAATGGCCAATGGGTTCACGCCGGGAACATTCTTCGGCGATGGACAATCTTTCACGGATACGTTCGAGCAGGACAATACGGCCTACTCGCTATTCGGGATAGTCGACTACGAGATCGGCGATCAGCTTACGCTGACGGGTGGACTGAACTACACGGATGACAAGAAGGCTGTGTCCTATTCGCAGAGAGCCACGGATCCGTTCTTCGGCCTTGATCTGACGACTGCCCCTGGCCCTGACCTGCTGGCGCTCGGTTCAGTCCAGGCCGCCATAGGCGATCCGACGAACCCGCTCTTTCAGGCTTTCGGCGCCGCCTTCGCCCCGTTCGGCCTGAGCCTGACCCCGCAGACCTTCGGAGCGCTGGCGACCGGGCAATTCCCCAATCCGGTGGCGCAGGGCGCGTTCACCAATGTCTTCCTGCCCAGCGTGGAGAGCGGCATCGTCTCTGGCCTGCAAGGCCTGCAATTCAATCCGCCTGCCCTCGGATTCCCGAACGTGGTGGAAGACGGCAAGACGAGCGACGACAAGCTGACATGGACCGTGCGCGCCGCCTACGAGATCAGCGATAATATCAACGTCTATGCAAGCGCGGCAACGGGCTTCAAATCGTCGTCTTGGAACCTCTCGCGCGGATCACGGCCCTTCTTCACCGACGGCGCGGCGCTGACAGCTGCAGGCATCCTGCCCAACAATTATGTGCTGGGGGCAACGCAGGCCACGTCGCGCAATTTTGGAACGCGCTTTGCGGAACCCGAAGAAGCGACTGTCTACGAGATCGGCCTGAAGGCGCGGTTCGAGAAAGGCGCGATCAACATCGCGCTGTTCGATCAGACGATCAAAGGCTTCCAGTCCAACATCTTCCTCGGTTCCGGCTTCTCACTCGCCAATGCGGGCGAGCAGTCGACCAAGGGCTTCGAGGTCGATGCCATGTTCAAGCCCGTAGACATGCTGGAGCTGACCTTCGCCGGGACGTTCCTTGATCCAGTCTACGACTCTTTCGTCAACGGCCCCGCGCCGGGTGGTGGTATCGCCGACCTGTCGGGCGAGCGTCCCGCCGGCATTCCGAAGACGTCGCTGAATATTGGCGCAAACGTCTACTATCCGGTTGGCGACAGCGCTGAAGGTTATCTGCGCGCAGACTGGCAGTATGAGAGTGAAGTCCAGTCCAACGAAGCAATCTTCGCGACCACAGGTGCCGTGCAGCCCTTCCGCGAAGTCAGCACGTTCAACGCCTCCGCTGGCATCAGTTTCGACAATGGTTTCTCTGTGCAGCTCTGGGGGCGCAATATCTTCAACGACGAATATGTCTCGACCGTGTTTCCCGGCGTGCTGCAGCAGGGCGTGATCAACGGCTATCTGAACGCGCCGCGCACCTATGGGGTAAACCTGCGCAAGGACTTCTAAGACTGGTTCCGACCGGGGCGCCAACTGGCGGGGTTCTCGTGGCCTCGTTTTTTTGCGCCTCTCTGGAGGCCCGTTCCGTTCAATCGGCGTCGTGCTACTGCATCGTGATCGCGGTCTGGAAGGCGGGGCGTGCGGTTATGCGCGCCACATAGACCTTTAGCTGCAGCATCTCGTCCGTGATAGCCCCGATCCGGTCAGACATGAACGCGGCATGGCCAAGCATGACATCGGCGGCGGAGAAGTCTCCGATCAAATAGTCCCGACCCTCCAGCCACGCATCGACGGGTTTGAGCGCCTTTCCGAGGAGGTGCTGTGCCTGACCGAGCACAGTGGCGTCCCGGCGCTCCGGCGGCAGCAGGAGCGTGTGCACGACGATGGTGTTCATCGGCGGCATAACCATGCCTTCGCAATAGTGGAACCATTGTTGGTAGTAGGGCCACATTGGATCGTCCACTGGCGGTTTCAGGCCGCCATTCTTGTGACGTTCCAATATGTATTCCATGATCGCCCCGCTCTCATAGATCGACACATCGCCGTCTTCGAGCACCGGGATGCGTCCCAAAGGATGGCGGGCGCGGTGAGTGTCGGATTTCAGGTCCTTCGGGTGGAAGGTCATCTTGTTGAGCTCATACGGCAGCTCCAGCTCCTCAAGCAGCCACACGATCCGGCCCGCGCGCGAATTTGGGGCGAAGTGAAGTTTCATCATGCGACTATCCTCCTAAGGACACGATGACCCCGCGTTTCGGCGAGACTTTGTTGTCGAGCATATCGATCCAGATGTCGCGCGCGGCTTCGGGTCCGCGGATAATCTCGACGTTCAGCTCGTCCCCGATACGCGCGGCAAGAACCGCGCCTACTGCATAGGCCTTCTGGAACAACACGCCCGGTCCCCAATCCGACTCGCGCTTGCCGATGTGGGCGGGCGCGAAGAAGAATTCCTGCTTGGCTCCGGGAAGATCGCCCTCAGTGCGCCGTTCTTCCCAGTGGGTTGCGCCGACGCTGATGCTGCGAACCATATTGTCGCTAAGGTGATCGTGGAGTGTGGCGCGCAGCCCGCCATTCCCTGACATGTCGACATAGATGGACCGGTAGGTCGGATCGATCTCGGACTCGTGGCCATAGGTCACGATCTGGTCGCAATCGCCGAGGCTTTCGACGAACGCCTTGTTGCCGGATGAAGTCAGCCCGACGATCCGACCCGCGAAATCGGTCTCGTACTTCAGGAAGGCCGCCATGGCAAAGCCCGTCTTGGACGAGACCGACCCGATCAGGATTTGCTCGGCCTCGAAATAGTCATGGTCGGCTAGGTAGTCGGCCAAAACATACCCGGTCGCAAAGAGTGGGAAGAGCAGGCAGCGCTCATTCTCCAACTGGGTATAGATGTCTGGCTCAGCCTGTGTGCGATTATAGCTATTATAGAGCTCGGGCAGATCGCGGCGGTGCTCGGTGACGTCTATGAACCGCGTGGCTTCGATCCCGTCGGGTGTCATGACCAGTTCGGTCTGCATGGGGAAGAAGCCATAGATGCGCTCGCCGACAGCAATGTCTGCGCTTCGGCTCTCCACCACATCCGCTAGCCCCCAGACCGGAACCTTGCCCCAATTGATGCCGTCACCCGCCTCCACGGGGTAGTATTTCCAATAGCCGATCATGTCGCCGGACACGGCATAGCTGACATTGTTGGCGGTCAGGCCGTATTTGGCGAGGCGCACACATATCTCCCCGTCGCCGAGCAGCGCGGATGAGCTATCCACGATCTTCGTGTGGCGGAAGTTTTCCCGGTCGACCCAGATTTCCGGCATGGCCTTAGCTCCTCATTGAGAACAGGAAGACGGCGTTCTGTGCAAGCGAGGCGAGCAGAAGCAGCACCAGAGGCACCCAGATAGCGGGCTGGAGATAGGTGCTCGTCTGCACTTGCGTTGGAAAGCTCGTCGTGCCGTCGATGGCGGCGAGCTTGAACTTATGGCCGTCGGCGAAACGGGGATCGTCGATCAGCGTCACGAGATCGCGGCGGCTCCGGTAACGCATTGCGCCGACGATGTGGAAACCCTGATCATCCGCCGTATTCCAGCTGTCGATATGCCCGCCCCGCTTGCGCACCATGAGAACAGGATGCCCACCGCGCTTGAACAGAGCCTTGGAAAACGGCCCGAAATAGCCCTGTATCAGCTCCGGCCCGGACGTCATCTCGCCCGTCTCGGGATGGGCGACGGTGCCGTCAGGAAAGCGGACAAGATTGAGCATGACGAATTCCTTGCCGTCATCCGTCTCCATGAAGCGCTGCAGCACGTCCGGATCGGTATTGAACGTGCCGGACCAGTCCGCGAACCGTTCGGCATAGGTCGCGATTTCTTCAGCCGTCAGCGGGCTCTTCCAGTTGAAATACCAGCCCGCGAAAAGGGCGTAGGCAACAACCGCTGCAATCCAGATCCACCAATTCATCACCGCACCTTGATCAGAAGCTTGCCGTGATTACCACCTGTGAACAGCATCTCAAAGGCTTCGGGGAAGTTCTCGATGCCCTCCACGACATGTTCGCGGAAGATCAGCTTGCCTTCGGACTTAGCCTTCAGGAGCGCTTCCACCGCTTCCGGTATGCGGTGGAAATAGTCCTTCATGGTGAAGCCCTGCATCTTCGCGCTGTGCGTGATGAGCGAAATATAGTTCTTCGGCCCACGTGCCGAATGCCAGTCGCCATATTGCGAGATCGCCCCGCACACGATGATGGTGCCGTGATAGTTGATCTGCGCTAGGACGGCATCGAGAATGTCACCGCCGACATTGTCGAAATAGATGTCGATGCCGTCCGGACATTCCCGCTGGAGCGCTTCCGCCACGTCCTCGCCCTTATAGTCGATCGCCCCGTCCAGCCGTAGCTCTTCGGTCAGGTAAGCGCACTTCACTGGACCGCCCCCAATGCCGACCACATGCGCGCCCGCATTGTGCGCGACCTGCGCCGCAATCGATCCGACAGCCCCAGCGGCAGCCGAGACGACGACCGTCTTGCCAGATTCGGGGCGACCGATGTCGGTCATACCGAAATAGCCCGTATAGCCCGTCATGCCGAGCCAGGACAGATAGTGGTTGGGCGGGGCGAGGCTCACATCAACCTTGCGAAGAGGCTTGCCGGGCAGAACGCCTTCCGTCTGCATTCCGGTGAACCCCGTCACCCAGTCGCCCGGCGACAGCCCGTCAAAGTGCGATTCTATGACCTCGCCAATCCCGAAGGCGCGCATGATCTCGCCAGGCTTGACTGGCGGCATGTAGCTGCGCTTGTTCGTCGTCCACCCTGACATAGCTGGATCAACCGAGATACAGTCGAACCGCACCGCGACTTCGCCCTCGCCCACGGGCGGCGGGTCGTCATGGGTCAGCTCGAAGATGTCGTTGCCCGTCTCCGCCTTGCGGTAGCGGGCCATGCGCCATTGCGATGTCATTTAGTGGCCTTCATCACGAACTTCACGCGTCAACCGATTTCAGGAAGCGGAGCGCCTCGCGGGCGTAAGACTCAGGAATATCCTCAAGCAGAAAGTGTGAACCGCCTTCCAAGATAACGGGCTCGATCTCCCGCGTGCCCGGAATGGCAGGCCGGACCGAGTAGTAGCCCTTTGGCGCAACTTGGTCCTTGTCCGAGTAAAGACAGAGGAACGGCTTCTCGAAGCCCTTTAGTTTCTGCAGCGCTTCCCAGTTTTCCGTGAGGATCAGATTATCATTCCGGGTCGGCAGCATCTGCGGGAATTTGCGGTGCCCCACGCGGTAGCGCCCATCTGGGTATGGTGCGCTATAGCCCGCAATATCGGCTTCAGCCATGTCACTCAGCGTATACTTCGCAATCGAATTCCAGTGCTTCCACCTCTTGTTGAACCGCACATAGAGTTGGAAGGCGCGCATGAAGCCCGCGCCCTTACGCGCCATCTTAGTGATCGGTTTATCCGGATCTCGCACGGGCAGGCCGGCATTTGACAGGATGACCGAGCGCGCGCGGTCCTGATGATTGGCGATGGCGCGCAGACCGATAATCCCACCCCAATCGTGCAGAATGAAGTGCGCACCACTGAGATCCAGATTGTCGAACAGCGCATCCTCGACCCAGGCTTGGTGACGTGCGATGGTATAGTCATCCATCTTTGTCGGTTTGTCAGACCGCCCCGTTCCGATGTGGTCGATGGCGATAGCGCGATAACCCGCCTCGGCGATCACTGGGATCAGCTTGCGCCACATGAACGACCAGGTCGGATTGCCATGGATCATGACCACGGGCGTTCCATCCTTCATTCCCTCATCCACATAATGCATGCGCAAACGGCCGCCCTCAAAATCCGAAACCTCTACATAGTTCGGCTTGAACGGGTAGTCGGGCAGCCCCTCAAACCGCGCGTCGGGTGTGCGCATGAAGTCCATTATGCGGGAGCCCAGACTTCTCGGTGGTTTTCCCGCAGGACGCGGCGGTCCGTGCGAATGTCGAGAATGGACTCCAGACCGGTGCGCGCGAACAAGGCGCGGATGGCGGCTTGATCCTCGCGCGATGAGCTGTTCACATGATCTTGCAAGCGCTGCAACAGATAGAAACGGTAGGGCAGTATGGCCGTGCTGATCCGCTGTCCGCGCCAGTCGAACTCCGCGAACCCAATGCCGCGGCCGAGCGGGGCTTTCACCACTTCAGGCTCTGCGTGCTGCGTCGTCAGCCAGTTGTTGGCGAACGCGACATGGGCGGTGATCTCTGCGAGATATTCGTCAGCGACATAGGCCATGAGCGCGGTAAGCGAGTCGGAGAGCGCGTCGCGCCCGAATAACGACGTGGGTGGGTTGTCGATGACGTGCTCTTCGGCGACCTCAGGCCGGTTCATCCGCTCCACCCAGTTGAAGACATGCGGCGCAGTCGACTTCATCAGCAGGGCGGGCCTGGGGTCGCGCGCAAGGTGAGCGTAGAGCGGGTTGAACAGGCCGTAATCGCCAATCGTGGGACGGTTACCAAGCAGGTAGTAAGTTCCCTGGAGGTGGGCCGCGAATAGCGACAGGAACTCCGCGTAGGAGTCCTCTATTGCAGAATATGTGTTGGGGTTCACGCCAAAGGCCCGGGCCGCCTTGCGCATGCGCGCTGAGGCGTGGTCGAACATGGTCGCCCGGCCTTCCGCGTCGAGCGTGGCGGGCAGGACCTCGGCGAAGCTGACCCGGATAAAAGCCAGATTGTCTTCGTCGAAGTTCCAGCGATAATGCATGGCCGGGCGCAAGAGGCCCTCATTACCGAACAGCTCAAACAGCAGCGAGACCGCCTTGAGCATGGCATCCTCGGGGTAGAGCGGCTCGCGGCCCAACCCCTGTGCTTCCAGATAGTCTAGAATATCCGTTCCGTCCTGAACGATGGTCCCGTCCGGAGTCTCGATGACCGGCATAATTAGCCGGCCAAGAACGGGCATGATGCGACTGTGATAGACCGGATGCCCCGTCCCGCGTTCCGTAACCGGAATGCGGTTGCGGCGCATATAGGCGCGTGCCTTCCCCGTGTAGAGTGAGGCCTGCATACCGTAGAGCGTGAAGTCGCCAGTCAAATTGGAACCCTCCTTGAGCGCGCTCTTGCCTTATGGCACTATGAATGTCACTAATTTTGTGTGAACCACCTGCGACAAGCTGAACGGAGTCTCCTCGTACCATGACCAAACCCGCCGAAACGCCCGGCCTGCCAAAGGCCATTGGCTAAGCCATGTCGCTCAAGTCCCTCATCGTGCCTCGCATCGCCTCTCGCCTTCTCGGCGAGGAGCGCCTGCTCCGAGCGCGCGAGACCGCGGAACGAAAGCGTGTGGCGGCGGGTGAGCCGCACCGGGTAGAATTCTTCCATGACCCGTCCGACCCCTATTCACAGCTTCTGCAATCAGTGCTGCCGGAGTTCCAACGTCGCTATGATGTCGAACTGATCACGCACCTTGTCGGTTCGCCCGACGACGGTGCCGCGCCGGAGCGTGAGAAACTGGCGGCCTATGCGCGGCAGGACGTGGCTCATCTGGCGGAAAAGACCGGGCTTGCATTCATGTCTACCGAGACCCTGCCCATGACTGACACGGCGGCAGTTGATGCACGCCTCCGCGAACTCGGCCACTATCAAGGCGGCATGCTTTATTATAGTAGTGAGTGGTATTGGGGGCTGGACCGGCTACACTATCTCGAAGAGCGGCTGGTCGAACTTGGGGCCGGAACTACCAGTGCGCCGATTTTCGCTCCACCGACCGTGCCCTCCGGCAAGGGCGAGACGGGCGCGGAACTGCACTGGTATCTCTCTTTCCGCTCGCCCTACACGGCGATTGTGCGCGACCGCGTGAAAGAGCTTGCCGATGCTTACGGCGCGACCCTGCGTCTGCGCTACATTTTGCCTATGGTCATGCGCGGCCTGCCCGTACCGAAAGCCAAGAAACGTTACATCCCACTCGACACAGCCCGTGAGGCGCGTCGGCTCAGCGTGCCGTTCGGGCATATCATCGACCCAGTCGGCAAGCCTGTCGAGATGGGCTATTCGCTATTGCCATGGGCAGAAGCGCGGGGCAGAGGCTACGAATACGTCCGCAGCTGGCTATCCGGGGTCTGGGCCGACGGCATTGACGCGGGGAGCAAGTCGGGCCTGCGAAAGATCGTCGAACGCGCGGGCCTCGACTGGCCGGAGGCCAAGGACGAGCTCGGCAACAACGACTGGCGCGCGGTCGCCGAAGACAATCGCGCTGAGATGATGGCGCAGGGCATCTGGGGCGTGCCAAGCTTCCGTGTCGGCGATACCATCACTTGGGGACAAGACCGTTTGTGGGTCATCGAGGACGCGCTCAAAGCGATATCAAGCAAGCAAGCTGGGGAGTAACTGCATGTTGAGAAAGATTCTGATTTTTATCCCGATAGTGTTCGGACTGGTGATGGGTAGCCTTGCTTTCCTCTCACCGGATATCATCGGGACCATTCTCGGTGTCTCTGCCGACACACCTGCCGGGCGCGGCGCCATCAGCGGAGACTTTGGTGCCGTGTTCCTGACCGGCGCAGGCGCAGCGGCGCTGGCGCTATTCAAGGGCCATTCGCGCCTGCTGCTTATTCCTATCACGCTTTTCGGACTTACAATTGTCGGGCGGTTGCTAGAAGGCATTCCGTCAGGGCTGGGCGGCGGTGCGCTCCAGCCCATCATTATAGAGTTCGTTCTTGTCTCCATGCTCGTCGGGGCGCTGAAGCTGTCCAAGACGGAGTCGTCGACATGAATAAGCTCGCTCTCGCCGCACTGGTCCTGTTGGTTCTTCTGTTCCTCGGCCGCATTGTTGTCACGCCCAACATCGCCGAGCGCGGCTTCGCCCGACAGGTCAGTGTCAATATCGGCGTGGACCGCACGGCCGACCTGCCGGACGGGCTGCACGTCTATGTCTGTGGCGCGGGATCTCCTCTGCCCGACCCCAAGCGCAGCGGGCCGTGCATCGGCGTGCTAGCGGGCGAGATGGCTTTCGTCTTCGACGCCGGGACGGGCGGTTCTGGAAATCTCGGTCCGATGGGCTTTCCGGTGGCCCGCACTAAGGAGATATTTCTGACTCACCTGCACTCCGATCACATCGACGGCCTCGGTCAGATGCTACTGGGCACGTGGGTCAATAGCGAGCGGACGGCACCGACCCCAGTGACAGGCCCGAGCGGCACTGCACAGGTGGTGGACGGCTTCAACAGGGCCTACCGCATCGACAGCACATTCCGTACCGCTCACCACGGAGCTGACATCGCCAACCCGGACAGCTTCGGCGCGACCGCGCGCGAGATCGACTTGAGCGGCGGCTCCGATGTCGTATTCGACTGGGACGGCGTGACCATCACAGCCTTCGAAGTGACCCATGACCCCGTCACGCCTGCCTTTGGCTACCGCATCGACTATAAGGGACGTTCTGTCGCCCTTTCGGGCGACACGGCGTTTGATCCGCGCATCGCTGTGGCAGCGAAGGATGTCGACGTGCTATTCCACGAAGCGCTGAATATGAAGATGGTCGAAACCATGGAGCAAGGCGCAAAGACCAACTTCGCGCCGGGTTTGGCTAAGATTCTTTTCGATATTCGTGATTATCATACCTCTCCCATTGATGCGGCGAAGATCGCGCAGCAATCGGGTGCAACAGACCTTGTCCTCTACCACATTGTGCCAATGCTTCCCTCAGATGCCCTTATCCCACTATTCGTCAAAGGCACGGAGGAAGAATTTGACGGTCGAATTATGGTATCGAAAGACGGAATGATTCTGCGCCTACCGTCTGGCACAGATGCCATCATTTACGAGCACGGGCTGTAGAGCTACAGAGACGCATGAGCAAAGCCTCAAAAACTCGATCTTGTTCTATGCCTAAAACAGCAACACCCAACCCGAAAAAATCGGATGGTCGTCGTCAGCGTAGCCAGCGGTCGCGGGAAAACATAATTAAAGCCATGTGGGAGCTAATGCTTGAAGGCGATATGAACCCCAGCGCGGCCGCTATTACCGAGCGCGCAGGCGTCGGCCTGCGGTCTGTATTCCGCCATTTCGAGGATCTCGACACGCTTTACCGTGAGATCGTACGCATCGCGGAGTCCGAAACCCTACCGGAATTGATGAAGCCGCTGCAAAGTAGGGACTGGAAAGCGCAACTTCTCGAAAAGGCTGAGCAGGCCGTGAATGTCTGGAACAAAATTCTTATTCCGCATACGGCAGGCGAAATCCGGCGCTTCAAGTCCAAGGTGCTGATGGACGACTACATTCGCTCAAGGACACTCGAACTGGCCAGCGTGAAAGCGATCCTGCCTGCGGATATCGCCGACTATGACAATGCAGTTCTCGCGCTCGACACTGCGCTCAGCTTCTCTACGGTTCGCCGCCTGCTGCAGGACCGCGGGCTGAGCGTAGACGAGGCCAAGGATGCGGTGCGCTTTATGGTGCATGCGGTTATTGAGCGGATCGACTAAGCTAGGCGCTTCTGCCGCCGGGGCGAGAGGACGAGACCGGTAATCCCCGCAATCAATAGAAACATGAACACGGCGATACGGGGGGCGTTGCGCGCCCGGACACGCTTGGCCGTGTTGCGCTGGACTTGCGCCATGGAATCGTAACTCTCCGGCATGGGCTGGACGCCCATGCGTTCGGCATAAGCGTCGTAATCCGCCAACATGGCCGCCAGCCGTTCGGGCTGCGCCTCGCTCAGATCTGTCGTCTCGCCGGGATCGGCATCAAGATCGTAAAGCCGCCAACGCCCGTCGCCGACCGGGGCAACACTGCGCACGATCTTGTAATCGCCTCTGTAGAGAGCGCTATTGCCCGACACCTCAATGGCGCGGATGTCGCCGGGCGCGTAGGCGCTCTCCACCTCGCCGCGCAGCACGGGTAATAGGCTGCGCCCTGTCATGGCGCGGCTTTCCATCTCGGCATCCGGCACATCGATCATGTCGAGCAGGGTCGGTGCGACGTCTGTCACCATGGCCGGACTGTCCACGCTCTGCGGATTGATGCCTGGTCCCGCCATGATCAGCGGCGCGCGGACGCCGCCCTCTGTTGCGTAGAACTTGTAGAGCGTACCGGGTGAGGAGGCCGCCAGGGCCCATTCCGTCCCGATAAACCCCCAGCTTCCTTCCTCGCCCAGGCCGTCTATATCGACATGATAACCGTTAAACGCCATCCAGATCTTGAACCGCAGATCCTGGTCTCCGCGGCTCGGCTCCGGCCCGTTATCAGATGTCACGACGAAAATCGTGTTCTCGTAGAGGTCCTCAGTTTTCAGGTAATCGACGAACCGACCAATATGGTGGTCCATCGCGGTAAGCATGCCCGCATTGACTGCCATGCGAGCAGCATAAAGCGCTTGTGTCTCACTATCTAGGCTGTCCCAGCGACGTGCATCTAATGGCATAGGGGCGAGCGGCGAACCTTCCGGGATCAATCCTAGCACCTGTGCCCGCCGGTGGCGTGCCTCGCGCAGGACGTACCAGCCCTCATCGAAACGCCCATCATATATCGCCGTAAATTCCGGCGGGGCCTGAACGGGGATGTGAATCGCCTGAAATGGAAGGTAGGCGAGGAACGGTTTATCCGCGTCAGTCTCTTCCAAATATCGGATCATGGTGTTGACGATGAACGCTGACGAGTAGAGATCATCCGGCAGATCGGCCTCCCGCCCATCCTCGAACCACGGCGCATCCGCATAGTAGGGCATGTAGGATTTGTCCTCCCAATTATCTGCGCCGGATGCGGCGAGCGCGAAGGATCGATCAAAGCCGTGGACCTGTGGCATCTCTTCTGCCCGCTCACCCATATGCCACTTGCCGCTCATCAGCGTGCGATAACCGACGTCCCGAAGACGGTCGGCGATCGTCAGCACACCCGACTCCAGCGCCATGGAATAACCCGGTGCGCCCTTCTGTTCTTCGGGTAGGATCTCGGGAATGGTCGCGACGCCCGTGAGATGGTTGTCGAGCCCCGTCAGCAGCATGGCCCGCGTCGGCGAACACAGCGGGGATGTTCGATACTGCGTGAACATCGCTCCGCGCTCGGCAAGGGCGTCGATGTGCGGCGTCTGCGCCTCTCCGCCATAGACACCGAAATCCATCAGCGCAGAGTCATCCACGAGGATGATAACGACATTGGGTTGGCTGGCTGTGTCTTGCGCTGCGCTGGCCATCGGGACCGCTAATACGGTCATAGCGACCGCGAGAGCGGCCAAACATACAAGACTTTGGCGCATGCGAATTCCTCTCATTGACCCGGACCCTATGTTTTGGCACTTAATGTGTCAATTATGAGTGTCGGGGAGATCTATCGTGAAGAAAATTATGCTGGGCCTCGCCCTCTTGTTAGGCATTGCCGTTATAATCGCCATTGCTCTTCCTGCCATTCTGAAGGCGTGCGGCCTCCACCCCGACTATGATGGGCCGAGCTATTCGCTGCCCGGCAAGCGCGCGTTGATCGTCACGACAAGCCACGCCGTTCTGAACAAACCCGACGAGACAGACGGCAAGGCGACGGGCGTGTTCGGCTCGGAGTTGTCCGTGCCCTATTACGACTTTCTAGACGCGAGCATGGAGGTAGACGTCGCCAGTGTGAACGGTGGAGCGATCCCGATCGACCCAATGTCCTACCGCTTTATGATCATAACAGACGCCGACAAACGATCACGCGAGGACGAGACGTTTCAGGCCAAGGTCGAGAACTCCCTGAAGATCGACGACGTGGATTTCACCGCATACGATATCGTCTTCCTCGCAGGCGGTTGGGGGGCGGCCTATGATCTGGGGCAGTCGGAGGTGCTGGCGGACAAGATCAGCGACGCATACTTAGAGAGCGACGCCATCATCGGCGGAGTCTGTCACGGCCCGCTTGGCCTCATCAATGCGCGCGGAGAAGACGGCGCGCTTCTCATCGCGGGCCGCCGGATGTCAGGCGTGACCGACAAGCAGATCAGCGAGCTCAAGATCGACTTCACACCGCTCCATCCTGAGGAAGCATTGCGTGCCGCCGGTGTGGTGTTCGAAGCAAATACGGCATCGCGCGACATGTTCGCCACGCATATAGTCGTCGACGCGGAAGAGCGCTTCGTAACTGGGCAGAACCAGAACTCTGGCCACGTCACGGCTCATGAAATGATGCGACTGGTGAGTGAACGCTCATGATCCGGTGGATCACCCGAATCTTGAATACGCTGGCCCTGCTGTTTGTCAGCCTAATCTGGCTCGCTTACTGCTCGCCGCGTCCGCCCAACATGACCGACGCGGCCACCTTGGCGGGCGATGGCTCGACCATCGACTATTGTGCCCTCCCCGAGCTCGACGGCTCCAGCCTCACCGCCACCGACATTCCCAAGGGCAACACGCCCGGCTGTGCCTATGACCACTTCCCACTGCCCATTCTCGCCAAATGCACGGAGCCATTGATAGAAGGCGCTCAGGACATTCGCGGGCTTTGGAGAGCCGTCGATGGCAAGGTGGGCCATGTCGAGCGCCTCGAACAGTGCGGTGCCCGCACCGTGATCACGGCAGCCGGTATCATCCATGACATTGGTCCGAACAGCACGGGTGGTATTAACTCAAACGACACCGAAGGCTCGGTGCCCTTCATCGTGGGTGATAAGGAATACTGCATGCGCACTTCCGCCAATGCGACATGGCGCGACGGCCAACTGGAGTTCAACGTCTTCGGCTGGGGCCCGATTGTCGTGAGGCGCTATCTCGACGGCGATGACTTGATCTGGGAATATGCCGACGGCTCTGTGACGCGCATGGAGCGTCTCTGCACCTTACCCGAGGAATATAAGGAGCCGGAGCCCAGGGGACACCGGCGCAAGCTGTTCTAGGCCAAGACCCTATTAATTTCAGGGATTCCCTATTAATTTCAGGGATTCCCTTTTGTTTTGATTTCCCTTACATTGGCGGTGTTTCCTGCCCAAAGTGATGTCCCGGGATTTGCGTCAGCGTGTCGTTGACTATGTCGCGCAAGGCCGAGCCGTTTCATTGCCAGCCACTCGGTGAAACCCCGCGTGACAGATCGACCCCGAACGTCACCTCAATCTGTCCGGCAGGTATGGTCCCCGACTCTATCCTGGTCTCTGTCTTGGTCATGCCCTTGTCCCGGGTCCGGTCCGTCAGTTAGAAATCCTCCATATTAGCGGTGACAACCTCCATCTCTGGCAGGATCATGGCGAGATCATTCTGCATCGCCGGATGGTTTCCGAGCCCGGGCCAATACATCAGATCCCCCCACGGACCCGCAAGCGGGCCTGATGCGAGTGAACCGAAAGAAAGCGGGTCTGAAAGCGGAATGAGGATAGCATCCTCGCCCATATGAACTGGCTGATCCAGGCTACTGACCTCGTCCGCCCATAAATCGTCCCATAGATCATTCCATAGATCATTCCATAGATCATCATTCCATAGATCACTATTCATGAGTGGGTCGGGGTTGATGAGCGCCCCGTCCAACCTGATCGTTCCGAACCCGAGGTCAGTTCTGAGATCAGCCACGGGATCAATCCCAGTTTCAGTCTTGGTATCAGTCTTGAACTCGGCGCTTTGCGACCCCGTAGCAGCAAGGGTGACGCTCACCCCATCCTCAATGCGCAGCTGCGCATTGCCGTCCCTATAGACATTATAGGTGACGCCGTCCTCCGTCGCCGTCCCGGTCAGGATAAAGTTACTGCCGCCCAGATCAACCCTGTCATCCGCATCCCCCAACACGTCGAGGCTCGCCAAACCGCCCTCGCGTTCTTCCGTGACGTCAAACACGGCCAGCGCGTCCAGCACCAGGCTGTTGGCCCCCGAGCCGGACAGGTCAAACACTTCGACACTATCGACGCCGGCATTGCCGGGGCCCGTCAGGTCGAGCGCCAGGCCGGCCCCGTCCAGCACCAGCCGGTCAGCGCCCGTCCCGCCATCAATCGCCGCAAAGTCAAGCGCGGTGACGCTGATCATGTCATCGCCGGCCCCGCCGCGCACCACATCATTCGTGGCGATCGCGATAAAACTGTCCGCACCAGCATTGCCGGTGAAATTATCCGCCGCCGCCGTGCCTGATGCTGTGACCGGCGTCAGGCTTTCCGTCCCCGTTGCCCCGCCATAGATCACATAGGTTTCGCCAGCATTCCTGTTCCCATTCGGGTCACCATAACGGGCCCCGATGATCAGATCATCATAACCGTCGCCATTGACATCCCCCGCCGACGAGACGGAAAGGCCGGAAAGGTCACCCGCGTCGATCCCGGTCAGGATGAAGCCGTTGGTCCCGTCCAGGTCGGACAGATCCAGCACGCCCCCTATGCCCGGCGCGCTCGCCCCGCCATAGACGATATAGGTCTCGCCGGCATTACTGTCCCCATCCGGGTCGGCCCCAGAAGCGCCAATGATCAGATCATCATAGCCGTCGCCATTGACATCCCCCGCCGATGAGACGGAAGAACCGGACTGGTCATCCTCGTTAATACCGGTCAGGGTGAAGCCGTCACTGCCGTTCAGAGTGGAGAGATCCAGTACGCCCCCTGTGCCCGGCGCGCTCGCCCCGCCATAGACGATATAGGTCTCGCCGGAATCCCCCCCATTCGGGTCGGCATTCCGGGCCCCGATGATCAGATCATCATAGCCATCGCCATTGACATCCCCCGCAGACGAGACGGAAAAGCCGGAATTGTCATAGGCGTCGACCCCGGTCAGGATGAAGCCATTCGTCCCGTCCAGCGCCGACAGATCCAGCACGCCGTCCGTACCCGGCGCGCTCGCCCCGCCATAGATGATATAGGTCTCGCCGGCATTACTGTCCCCATCCGGGTCAGCCCCAGAAGCACCAATGATCAGATCATCATAGCCGTCGCCATTGACATCCCCCGCCGATGAGACGGTAGAACCGGAATTGTCATATTCATCAATGCCGGTAAGGGTAAAGCCGTTGCTGCCGTCCAGCGCCCCGAGATCCAGCACGCCCCCTATGCCCGGCGCACTCGCCCCGCCATAGACGATATAGGTCTCGCCGGAACTATTCCCATTCGGGTCGGCCCCATAGGCCCCGATAATCAGATCATCATAGCCGTCGCCATTAACATCCCCCGCAGACGAGACGGAAAAGCCGGACCGGTCACCCGCGTCGATCCCGGTCAGGGCAAAGCCGCGCGTGCCGTCCAGCGTGGATCGATCCAGCACGAGATCTGCGCCCGTCGCTCCGCCATAGACGACATAGGCCTCGCCGGGCC
Organism: Litorimonas sp.; assembly: GCA_965205225.1. Lineage (GTDB taxonomy): Bacteria > Pseudomonadota > Alphaproteobacteria > Caulobacterales > Maricaulaceae > Litorimonas. Next base: position 679,823 of record CBDBFZ010000003.1, on the reverse strand, counting down.
CAGGGGTCGTATCATATTCGCCCTGCACAGCGCCAACCCCAAATGCCCCGATGATCAGATCATCATAACCGTCGCCATTGACATCCCCCGCCGAGGAGACGGAAAAGCCGGCATTGTCAAGTTCGTCGATCCCGGCGAGTGTGAAGCCATTGCCGTCCAGCGCCAGCCTCGACAGATCCAGCACGCCCCCTGTCCCCGGCGCGCTCGCCCCGCCATAGACGAGATAGGTCTCACCCGAGCTGTCCCCATTCGGGTCGCCACCAGGGGCCCCGATGATCAGATCATCATAGCCGTCGCCATTGACATCCCCCGCCGAGGAGACGGAACGACCGGATTGGTCAATCCGGTCGATCCCGTTGAGGATGAAGCCGTTCGTGCCGTCCAGGCTGGAGAGGTTGATCGGATCATATCCATCTGTCACCGTGATGGCAACATTGTGGTCCGTACTATTGCTGCCATCCGACGCGGTGACGGTGATGTCATAGACATTATCCCCACCATCATCGCCCGGCGCCTCAAAGTCGGGCGCCTCTATAAAACTGACCTCGCCTGTATCGGCATCAATCGTGAACAGGGCCGCATCCGTCCCGGACAGGCTGTAGACCAGAGTGTCGCCATCCGCATCCGTCGCCGACGCCTCATAGGCTGCGGTCTGGTTCTCCCGCGCATTGGCCGTGGCGGGCGAGGTGAAGACCGGTACATTGCCATTTTCACTCGTCACCGTGATGGCGACCGCCTGCTCTGTGTCAGTTGTGCCATCGGACGCGGTGACGATAATGTCATAGATATTATCCCCGCCATCATCGCCCGGCGCCTCAAAGTCGGGCGCCGCTATAAAACTGACCTCGCCTGTAGCGGCATCAATCGTGAACAGGGCCGCATCCGTCCCGGACAGGCTGTAGACTAGAGTGTCGCCATCCGCATCCGTCGCCGCCGCCATATAGGCCACGGTCTGGTTCTCCTGCGCGTTGGCCGTAGCGGGCGAGGTGAAGACCGGTATATTGTCATTGTCATTCGTCACCGTGATGGCGACATTGTGGTCCGTACGATTGGTGCCGTCGAATGCGGTGACGGTGATGTCATAGACATTATCCCCATCATCATCGCCCGGCACCTCAAAGTCGGGCGCCGCCCTAAAACTGACCTCGCCTGTATTGGCGTCGATCGTGAACAGGGCCGCATCCGTCCCGGACAGGCTGTAGACTAGAGTGTCGCCATCCGCATCCGTCGCCGCCGCCATATAGGCTGCGGTCTGGTTCTCCTGCGCGTTGGCAGCGGCGGGCGAGGTGAAGGTCGGTACATTGTCATTGTCATTCGTCACCGTGATGGCGACCGCCTGCTCTGTGTCAGTTGCGCCATCGGACGCAGTGACGATAATGTCATAGATATTATCCCCGTTCGCGTCGCCCGGCGCCTCAAAGTCGGGCGCCGCTATAAAACTGACCTCGCCTGTATTGGCATCAATCGTGAACAAGGCCGCATCCGTCCCGGACAGGCTATAGACCAGAGTGTCGCCATCCGCATCTGTCGCCGCCGCCATATAGGCTGCAGTCTGGTTCTCCTGCGCGTTGGCCGCAGCGGGCGAGGTGAAGGTCGGTACATTGTCATTGTCATTCGTCACCGTGATGGCGACATTGTGGTCCGTGCTATTGGTGCCATCCGACGCGGTGACAATAATGTCATAGACATTATCCCCGCCATCATCGCCCGGCGCCTCAAAGTCGGGCGCATCTATAAAACTGACCTCGCCTGTATTGGCGTCAATCGTGAACAGGGCCGCATCCGTCCCGGACAGGCTATAGACTAGAGTGTCGCCATCCGCATCCGTCGCCGCCGCCATATAGGCTGCGGTCTGGTTCTCCTGCGCGTTGGCCGTAGCGGGCGAGGTGAAGACCGGTATATTGTCATTTTCATTCGTCACCGTGATGGCGACATTATGGTCCGTACTATTGATGCCATCCGACGCGGTGACGATAATGTCATAGATATTATCCCCGCCATCATCGCCCGGTGCCTCAAAGTCGGGCGCCTCTATAAAACTGACCTCGCCTGTATCGGCGTCGATCGTGAACAGGGCCGCATCCGTCCCGGACAGGCTGTAGACCAGAGTGTCGCCATCCGCATCCGTCGCCGCCGCCATATAGGCTGCGGTCTGGTTCTCCTGCGCGTTGGCCGTGGCGGGCGAGGTGAAGACCGGTACATTGTCATTGTCATTCGTCACCGTGATGGCGACCGCCTGCTCTGTGTCAGTTGTGCCATCGGACGCGGTGACGATAATGTCATAGACATTATCTCCGTTCGCGTCGCCCGGCGCCTCAAAGTCGGGCGCCGCCCTAAAACTGACCTCGCCTGTATTGGCATCAATCGTGAACAGGGCCGCATCCGTCCCGGACAGACTATAGACCAGAGTGTCGCCATCCGCATCCGTCGCCGCCGCCATATAGGCCACGGTCTGGTTCTCCTGCGCATTGGCCGTGGCGGGCGAGGTGAAGGTCGGTACATTGCCATTGTCACTCGTCACCGTGATGGCGACCGCCTGCTCTGTGTCAGTTGTGCCATCGGACGCGGTGACGATAATGTCATAGACATTATCCCCGCCATCATCGCCCGGCGCCTCAAAGTCGGGCGCCTCTATAAAACTGACCTCGCCTGTATTGGCATCGATCGTGAACAGGGCCGCATCCGCCCCGGACAGGCTGTAGACTAGAGTGTCGCCATCCGCATCCGTCGCCGCCGCCATATAGGCTGCGGTCTGGTTCTCCTGCGCATTGGCCGTGGCGGGCGAGGTGAAGACCGGTATATTGTCATTGTCATTCGTCACCGTGATGGCGACATTGTGGTCCGTGCTATTGGTGCCATCCGACGCGGTGACGATAATGTCATAGATATTATCCCCACCATCATCGCCCGGCGCCTCAAAGTCGGGCGCCGCTATAAAACTGACCTCGCCTGTAGCGGCATCAATCGTGAACAGGGCCGCATCCGTCCCGGACAGGCTATAGACCAGAGTGTCGCCATCCGCATCCGTCGCCGCCGCCATATAGGCCACGGTCTGGTTCTCCTGCGCGTTGGCCGTGGCGGGCGAGGTGAAGACCGGTATATTGTCATTGTCATTCGTCACCGTGATGGCGACCGCCTGCTCTGTGTCAGTTGCGCCATCGGACGCGGTGACGATAATGTCATAGACATTATCTCCGTTCGCGTCGCCCGGCGCCTCAAAGTCGGGCGCATCTATAAAACTGACCTCGCCTGTATTGGCATCAATCGTGAACAGGGCCGCATCCGTCCCGGACAGGCTATAGACCAGAGTGTCGCCATCCGCATCCGTCGCCGCCGCCATATAGGCTGCAGTCTGGTTCTCCTGCGCATTGGCCGTAGCGGGCGAGGTGAAGGTCGGGGCATTGCCATTGTCACTCGTCACCGTGATGGCGACCGCCTGCTCTGTGTCAGTTGTGCCATCGGACGCGGTGACGATAATGTCATAGACATTATCTCCGTTCGCGTCGCCCGGCGCCTCAAAGTCGGGCGCCTCTATAAAACTGACCTCGCCTGTATTGGCATCGATCGTGAACAGGGCCGCATCCGCCCCGGACAGGCTGTAGACTAGAGTGTCGCCATCCGCATCCGTCGCCGCCGCCATATAGGCTGCGGTCTGGTTCTCCTGCGCATTGGCCGTGGCGGGCGAGGTGAAGACCGGTATATTGTCATTGTCATTCGTCACCGTGATGGCGACATTGTGGTCCGTGCTATTGGTGCCATCGGATGCGGTGACGATAATGTCATAGACATTATCCCCACCATCATCGCCCGGTGCCTCAAAGTCGGGCGCCTCTATAAAACTGACCTCGCCTGTATCGGCATCAATCGTGAACAGGGCCGCATCCGTCCCGGACAGGCTATAGACTAGAGTGTCGCCATCCGCATCCGTCGCCGCCGCCATATAGGCTGCGGTCTGGTTCTCCTGCGCGTTGGCCGTAGCGGGCGAGGTGAAGGTCGGAGCATTGTCATTGTCATTCGTCACCGTGATGGCGACCGCCTGCTCTGTGTCAGTTGCGCCATCCGACGCGGTGACGATAATGTCATAGACATTATCCCGATCATCATCGCCCGGCGCTTCAAAGTCGGGCGCCGCTATAAAACTGACCTCGCCTGTATTGGCATCAATCGTGAACAAGGCCGCATCCGTCCCAGACAGGCTATAGACCAGAGTGTCACCCTCCGCATCCGGTGCTCTATAGGCCGTAATCCGGTTCTCCGCGACGTTGACCCGGTCGATGTTCCCGTCCGCGTCATCGTCGAACTCGCTCCGGTCGATTGTGCCGTCCGCGTCATCGTCGAAATCGGTCCGGATCAGGTTGCCGTCCGAATTATACGTGTAGGCTTCGGACCGGTCGGTTGTGCCGTCATTATCGTCGTCGAACTCGGTCTGGCTCAGCCTGCCGCTCAAATTATACTCGTAGGCCTCACTCCGGTCGGTTGTTCCGTCACCATCGTCGTCGAAATTGGCCTGGCTCAACCTGCCACGCGAATTATACACGTAGCTTTCGCTTCGGTCGGTTGTGCTGTCCCCGTCATCATCGAACTCGACCCGGCTCAGCCTGCCATTAAACGGACTATATGTGTAGGCCTCACTCCGGTCGAGCGTGCCGTCATTGTCATCGTCGAACCCGACCCCGCTCAGGATGCCGATCGCATCATATGTGTAGGCCTCACTCCGGTCGAGCGTGCCGTCATTGTCATCGTCGAACCCGACCCCGCTCAGGATGCCGATCGCATCATATGTGTAGGTCTCGCTCCGGTCGGCTGTGCCGTCCCCGTCATCGTCGAAGTCGCTCCGGTCGGTTGTGCCGTCTGCGTCGTCGTCGAAATTGGTCTGGCTCACCCTGTCGTTCGCATCATATGTGTAGGTCTCGGACCGGTCTATCGTGCCGTCCGCGTCATCGTCGAAATTGGTCCGGTCCCGGTTACCGTCCGCATTTTGAGTGTAGAACTCACTCCGGTCGGTTGTGCCGTCACCATCACCGTCGAAATCGGTCCGATTCAGGGTGTTGCTGCCGTCCGTATTACGGTGAACCGTCCGGTCGATAGTGCCGTCATCATCGTCATCCCATTCCACCCGCTCCCAGCGACCCTCCGCATTCAGGTGGATCGTCCGGTCGATATTGCCGTCATCGTCTAGGTCGACGTCTCTCCGGGTCACGCGCCGGTTGCCGTCTTCATCAAACGCGTAGTGAGTGATCCGGTCGATAGTGCCGTCCGCGTCGTCGTCAAAATCGACCCGGGTCCGGTTGCTGTCCGGGTTGTGAGTGTAGAACTCGCTCCGATCGGTTGTGCCGTCACCATCTTCGTCGAAATCGATCCGGTTGATGGTGCCGCTGCCGTCCGTATTCCGGTGAACCGTCCGATCGATCGTGCCGTCATCGTCGTCATCCCATTCCACCCGCTCCCAGCGACCCTCCGCATTCAGACGGGCCGTCCGGTCGATCAGGCCGTCATCGTCCAGGTCGAAATTGATCCGGACTCGGTTACCGTCATCGTCATCGTCATAGATGTAGGCCTCGCTCCGGTCGATCGTGCCGTCATCGTCCAGATCGACTTCCCTCCGGGTCACGCGCTGGGTGCCGCCGCTGTCAAACCCATAGTGAGTAATCCGGTCGATGGTGCCGTCATCGTCCAAATCCCTATCCACCTGCACCCAGCGACCGTCCTCATCCAGATGCGCGATCCGGTCGATATTGCCGTCTTGGTCGGGGTCGAACTCAATCCGGTCGATGGTGCCGTCCCCGTCAGTGTCGACCTCGAACCGGTCGGGGATGCCGTCCCCATCAGTGTCGATCGGGGTCCGGACTTCCTGTGATAGGGTTGGTATGGTCTTAAACATGGCTGGCATGGTCCTACATTTCCAAATGAGTATTATTTGGCGGTCATGTCACATAACCTTGGCTATCAAGCAAGCGTCTAATTAGAGAAACCGGTTGATATTTATATATGATGCGCCAATCGGTTGCGGAACATTCTCGGCTCTTGCGGTGGGAGCAAAGGTCAGCATTGGCGTGGCAAGGGCAGGGAGCATTGGGTTGATGATCAACTACTGACCCGGCGGCGGGACGAAAAGTCAAACAGGCGTATGGGCAAAGTTTACAGAATGCAGGTCTCTCTCGCCATTGCGACTCGACGCCCGTGCCCGCAGACTATGGCCACTATATGACCCGCCCGGCCCGTTTATAGATGCCCAATAGGGCTGTTTTGCTGTATGCCCTGTGTCCACGTCTACCATTGAGGCTGCTCTCCCTTTGGGGGTTATGAAAACACCATGACAACCCGCCGCCTTACGGCGAGCGGGTGTTTTTATGAGTTACGCCGCAATCAACCGATCCCCCTCACTCACCAGCTGGCGCAGGTGGACGGGCTTGGACAGGACGGTCTGCTCGGCGGCGCAGACGATGCGGAGTCGAGAATTGGGGCATCTGCCGAGAATACCGGATTTATCAGTGTCGAACCGCTAAAGGATAGGGGCTGCAATGTCTTTGAAAAGCCTTTGAGCGAATCTGATTGCAGATCGTATTGCAGACCATATTGCAGATCGTAAAGACGTAATGCTGATGTCAAAGAAGAAGAATCATAAGGCTTAAACATATAAATTTCCCTCATCGTACTGGACCGAATGGCTAGATCGTAGACAAGAATCGATCATTTGAGCCATTTTATAAGGATAAAGATAATCCCGGACACTACGCGCCGGTCATAGACACGCGGAACCCCGCATGCCAGAGGAAAAACGGGTCTATCAGAGCCAATTGCTCCTTTGTGAGCCAAAACAAATCGCGCATCGCAAATCTCCTTTGCTATAGATGAATCACAAATCCCACAAAATGGGAAACCCTGAAATTAATAAGGCCTGAGCCTAGACGTTTATGCCCGCGAAAGTCTTCATCCACGGGTGGCTGTGTGAAAACGGTTAGTTTTTTGTGATATAGTTCCGGTGATTGAATCGGAGGTTTATTGTGAAGCGCTTTATTGAAGGCCAAGATCGAAATCAGTCCATATTATTTCCTGAAAGTCTGGACGAGTATATCGATGAAGATAATACTGTTCGCGTCATTGATGCCTACGTTGATGAACTAGATTTACTCTCAATGGGTTTCGAGCGCGTCCGGCCCAAGGCGACAGGCCGTCCCGGTTATCATCCGTCTATTTTGCTCAAGCTCTACATTTACGGCTATCTCAACTGTATCCAATCTAGCCGTAGGCTTGAACGCGAAGCGGGGCGTAATGTTGAGCTTATGTGGCTGACGGGCAAGCTTGCACCTGACTTCAAAACGATTGCTGACTTTAGAAAAGACAACGGCACCGCTATCCAATCAACCTGTTCTCAATTTGTGACTCTTTGCCGTGACGTTGGTCTGTTCGCGCGCACAATGGTTGCGATTGATGGAGCCAAGTTCAAGGCCGTGAACGCGAGAGAAAAGAACTTCACACGCGGCAAGCTCACGCGGCGCATCGGCCAGATTGAGCATTCTATAGAGAAATACCTTCATGCACTGGACGCGACGGATTTACAGGAAGGCGAGGCCGCTGAGGCCAAGACTGAACGCCTCAAGGAAAAGATTACGTCAATGCGTGAGAAGATGGCTGAGCTTCAACAGTTGAAAGATGATCTCGCCGCGTCTTCTAAGAAACAAGTATCCTTAACTGACCCGGACTCAGTGGCTATGGCGACCAGCACAAAGGCTGGTATGGTGGGGTATAACGTACAGACGGTTGTCGATACCGAGCACCATCTCATTGTCGCGCATGAGGTAACAAACACTGTCTCTGACAAAGTGCAGCTCACAAAGATGACGAAACAAGGCCAAGCCGCCATTGGACGAAAAGACATTACAGTCTTTGCAGATCGTGGCTACTTCAGCGGTGCAGAAATTATGGCGACTGAGAAACTGGGCGCTACAACATACGTGCCCAAGCCTTACACATCTGGCTCTAAAGCCGCGGGCCGCTTTGGCAAACATGACTTCCTCTATCAGCCCGAAGACAATAGTTACCAATGCCCAGGTGGTCAGAAGATGACCTATCGCTTCATGTCAGTTGAACAGGGCAAGGACATGCAAGTTTACTGGCCGGACGAATGCGCGGCCTGTCCCGTCAAAGCCAAATGCACGACGGGGAAACAACGGCGGATCAAACGCTGGGTCAATGAGGACATCATCGACGCTATGTTGACGCGATTGAATGACCTCCCGGAAGCCATGGCCATCCGAAGGGCGACGGTCGAGCATCCGTTCGGGACGCTGAAGTCATGGATGGGTGCCACGCACTTCCTGACCAAACACCTCAAAAACGTCAAAACAGAGATGAGTCTATCGGTTCTAGCTTATAATATCCGCCGGATGATCAGCATGTTCGGAGTGAAGAAACTAATCCGGGTGATCCAAGCCTAAGGGGAAAGCTTGTCCTAAATTAAATCCACTGAAATCGACGCATTGCCCAGGCTGTTTTCACACAGCCACACGGTGTGCCGGACACGCCCGAAATCTGGACGCCCCTTCTGGAAGCGCTCGACATCGCGCCGTCCCTTGAAAACGCGCCCGCGCTTCCGGGCTTTACGCGCCCCGTTCCCGCAGGTTTCAAGAGTTCCAAGGAAGACTATGTCAATTGGCTGATCGCCCATATCAAGCGAGTCGCGAGCCAGTCCGGACCTGTTGATCTGGTGGCACACGATTGGGGCGCCCTTCTCGCCCTCAGGATAGTCTGCCTCAGGCCCGATCTGATCCGAAGCTGGACCATCATCAACGCCGTGCCCCACCCGGATAACCTTTGGCACTCGACCGCCCGGCAATGGCAGACGCCCATCGTCGGCGAAATCATGATGTTGTTAACCTCGAAGAATCGTCTAGCCGCCATCCTGCAGGAGAACGGTGTGCCGCCGGAGCTGGCCCGGCAGGATACCACCTTCTTTGGTCCCGACATGAAAAAATCCATTTTGAGTCTTTACCGCTCTGCCAAGACGCTGGGCACGGACTGGTATCCTGGCTTTGAAAACCTGCCTCCGAAAGGATTAATCCTGTGGGGCAAGGATGACCGCTTTGGGCCCGTAAAAATAGGACGAACATTTGCGGAGCGCTTCGACGTCCCATTCACCGAAATAGAGAAGGCGGGCCATTGGCCGTTCGTGCAGGAGCCTAAGATGATTGCCGACCGTCTGCTCAAACATTGGGCCGATGCGCATTAGCGGTCAGCCCGTCGAGGAGACGAAGATGGACTCATGGACTACGACTGATGACCTGGACCAGTTTAAAGCCCTTATGCAGAACCCCCGGTTCGCATGGCCGACCCTCGTGCTTCTTCTCGCCGCCTATACGCTCTTCGGCTTGTCGACCTACACCTACTTAAGCGGAATGACCGCCCTGGGGTGGGCCATACCGATCAACGCCGTCGCGTCCTACATGGCGTTCACCGTGGCGCACGATGCGACACACAGTGCCGTAAGTGCCAACCGGACACTGAACGACTGGGTCGGACGGTTTGCCATCCTGCTGCTCGAACCCGGACCCTTCTTCCCAGTTTTCCGCTTCATCCACATGCAGCATCACAGATTCACCAACGACCCTGAGAAGGATCCGGATGCCTATAGCGGAGCAGGTCCGAAGTGGCTCCTGCCGCTTAGATGGCTGACGCTGGATGCGGTCTATTTCAAGCACTATTTGAAACGCGACAGCTTCAAGAAACGGCCCAAGGCCGAACGCCGGGAATTCTATTTCGTCGTCTTTTTCGTGGCCGCAGTGATTGCGGCGTTCACGCTCGCAGGCTGGCTGAAATACTACCTGCTATTATTCTTCCTCCCGACACGCATCGGGAAATTTTTCATCGTGATCGCCTTCGACTTCCTACCACACCACCCGCACGATGTGACGGCAAAAGAAGCGCCCTATCGATGCACGTCGAACCGCGTCGGCCTGGAGTGGGCGCTCACGCCGCTCTTCATCTACCAGAACTACCATCTGGTGCATCACCTCTATCCAGCCGTTCCGTTTTACCGCTATCTGAAGATATGGGATGCGCGTAGGCAGCATCACGAAGCGCAGGAACCCGCAATCACGGACACGTTTGCCTTGAGACCTAGGCGTCCATCTCGCTGATCTTTGCGATGAGACGCGCCCGAAACTCCGGTGTCGCGTCCGCCGCCAGCGCGACAAAAATGCCGTAGAGCGTGCGGTCTCTACAGGTCTGCAAATTGATATAGTCGTTGACCCAATCGAGACACGCCAGTCTTTGCGCGCCGAACAGCTGTGCGGCCAGCCGCTCTATCGTAGCCCACTGCGCTTTGACGCCAATGGCGATATCCATCCGGACATAATAAAGTCCTATTCCGAATACGATTTCTACATCCTGGAAGGCGTGCTGTCTAAAGGCGAGCTCGCCGACATCAAGACCGACCTCGCAGCGATGCGGGAAAATTTCGGCTTCCACAAGCGCAGCTCCGTGCTCAATGTATGCAGCGCGGGCATGCATGCAGAGGCGACGCTTATGGACGCGAACTTTATCGACAGACGCGCTCGTCTCATCGGCCTTGCTATCGATGCGCGTGCCCAGCGCTTTCCAGACGAAACACCCTACACATACGCACCCTTCGCGGGACGGGCAGAGGAGTTTGTGTGGAGCCTCGCCGCACAGGCCGGCTTGAAGGACTATAATCTCATGGATCTAAGCATCTGATCGGTTCAACAGGCCACGCCATCAGTTCGGCCACCAAGCGACTTCATCGTCGGCTTCGGCCTCGTCCGCCAGCGTCTTATCAATCTGGATCGGCACTTCCATACTGTAGGGATAGAGAGACGGTGCGCGCCCGGCTTGGTGTTTTTCCAGCAAACCCATGAGCTCGGCGAGCTTTTCCGGCTCGGTCTCGGCAAGATTGACCTGCTCGGTCGGGTCGGAGGCGAGGTCAAACAGCCAGCTCTTGCCTCGCCGTCCCTCGTGCTGGAGCTTCCAGTCGCCTGCGCGCACGACCTGCAGGTAACCGCTCTGCCAGAACAACGCATCGTCCTCGCGCGTGATTGTCCCCTCCCCCGTCGCGAGCGGCAGGATGTTGCGACCATCAATCGGCACACCGTCTGGTAAGTCCGCGCCCGCTGCGGCTACCAATGTTGGCATTACATCAATATGGGCGACGGGTGTCTCGATTTGTGTGCCCGCCTCGATACGCTCAGACCATTTGACAAAGAGCGGTGCCCGGATGCCGCCCTCAAACATGGAGAGCTTCCAGCCGCGATAAGGCGCGTTGACCTCCGGCAGGCCAATATAGCCCGCCCCGCCATTATCCGAGCTGAACACGATAATGGTGTTCTCCGCCAGCCCCTCCGCCTCGAGCGCGTCCATCACTCGCCCGACCGAACGGTCGAGCGCGCGCAGCATTCCCGCATAGACCTTGAGCCGATGTGGAGCGTCGTCCGGCAGTAGCTCCGAGACCGCATCATAGTCAGACCGGGTCGCCTGCAGAGGCGTATGAACGCCCCAGTGGGCGAGGTAGACAAAGAACGGCCGGTTACGGTTGGCCTTGATCACCTGGATGCTCTCATCCGTCCAATAGTCGGTCAAATAACCGCCAGGCTCGAACTGTGGGCCGCCGTTAAAATTATTGGCGAAATCGGCGCGCGCCCAGAGAAATTTGTCGATGGGATCGAAGTCGAGCTGCGCATTGACGATGCCCGGATGGTCCTCCGGAAGATAGAGCATGTCTGTCATGTGCAAACTCTCATCAAACCCTTGATTATGGGCACCTCTTTCGCCGTAGCCGAGATGCCACTTACCGATATGGACGGTGTGGTAGCCTCTCGCCTTCAGCACTTCAGCCACCGTGACCTCGTCCGACGGCAGGCCCTGGCCGTAGAAATCCGGCACGTCCCCGTCCGGTTTCATGTAGATATTGCGCGGCAGCGGATTGTCCGATTTGGCCTTCAGGTCGTTGGCCACCATGGTCACCACGCGGCCCATGCCCGGCGGAGTCGGCGTGTATTCGAACCCGGTGCGTGTCGGATAGCGGCCCGTCATCAGCATGGCCCGCGAGGGCGAGCAGGTCGCGTTGCCAGCATAGGCCTGGGTGAATACTGCGCCCTGAGCCGCCAGCTTGTCGATGTTAGGCGTTGGCACGGTACCGTCCGCCAGCCCGCCACCAAAGGTCGAGATGTCGTTGATGCCCAGATCGTCGGCGAGGATGAAGACGATGTTGGGTGGGCGCTCGCCCTCGGGTGCGACCTCCGGCCCCTGCGACCACTCAATGTCGACCGTCGGCCTGACCTCCGGCTTCTCCGCCTGGCGTACGCGCTCCAGCAGGATGTCAACGCGGTTCTGATAAATATATGTTCCACCAATGGCGAGGACCAGCGCGGCGGCACCGAGGACTTTCCATCTCATCTTCATGCAAACAAACTCTCGCAACCCGTCCCACTCAGCACCGCATCGACCTCGCCACGATCCCGCGCTTCGAGGGTCGCATAGGCGTCGCGCAACCAGCCGAGGGACTTCGCTTGATAGCGGAACGTCGGTTGGGTCCACGGTGCACCATCGAGCTGTGCCTCAAACGTGTCATTGCTGCGCATGACAGCCTCAGCGTTAGCAACCATGACCGGCGCATATGTTCGACCGATCTCAGTAAGCAGAGGCCGGAGCGCCTGCGCCGCGACTTTGAAGTCGAACCAATCCTCATCCTCCGGCGAGAGGCCCGAAAGATCATCTACGCGGTCGATCCATGCCCGCACACGCGCAGACAGACCACGCGTGATCTTGGCGGCCGTAGGATCGACGATGCCGAGCTGCGACATCTGGCCGTAAATGGCGAAATCTGCCGATGCCGGGCGCGCGCCGAGTACAAAGCCGCGACGCGCACTCAACTTGTCCAATACTTTCACAAAGCGCACATATGCTGCCTCGATAACCGGTGCCGTCATGTCATTGGACCCGACGACGTAGCGCCGGTCGACCTGGCGCCTCGAGAACCTATCTGCGATGGCTTGGGCGGCCGAGTCATCCATGGTCGTATCCGCCCAGTAAACTAACAAGGGACCGGCATTTTTCACATCCGCCTCGTGCGCCCAGCGGAAGTGGAACATCGCCTTGGTCAACCACTCGTCCGCATAATCCTCGATCAGCTCGTTGAGGAAAGCAAGGACGGGGTCGGTCGGCATCACCGAACGGTCCGGACTCTCGGCCTCGAAGCGCCGGATCAACGGAGTGGAATCCGTCACCGCCTCGAGCGCGCCGTCCTTGCCAGGCAGAAAAAAGGTCGGGAGCAGGCCGACCTTCGGCTTGGGAAACCCATCCGGTACCTGACCCATTGTCCAGTGAACGCGGTAGGGAATCTGCCGGTAGCGCAGAAGCGCTAGCATCTTGCGCGTATAGGGCGATCCGGCCGCGCCCATGAAATCGACAGGTTCGTCCATCCTCAGTCGCTAGCTTTTGGCACTTATAATGTCAATTACCATGAGAAGCCGGAAGCGCAGGCAACCCTTTGAGCAATAGGGATGAAGTTTCAGAGCCATTGTCAATTGTAAAGCACTGCGCTTTCCAGAGCAGCGAAGTCTATTTAGGTCTGCGACCTAGGAGACAATTCGGACCTGCACTGCAAAAATGGTCCCAACGCGCCGAACACCGATCGCCGAACACCGATCGCCGAACACCGATCCATGACACTGGCCAGAGCCAGTTATATGATCCAATCGTTAAGCCAGAGCTTGGCAGTTCTGAGGCGTTTGGTTCGACTGATCGTTGTTTGGGATTAGAGTAAAGCGGTCGGTTTCATATCGCTATAGCTCAGAACTATAGCCCGATGGGAATTTCATCTTCCCTGTTAGCTGTAGCAATTTCCCTGTTATCATTCTAGGGAAGTTGCCGCCCAAACGCCGCCATCACTGGAGTTCTGAGCCATATAAGCGACTTGTGACCCCCAAAACACAATAATTCCCTGTAAATTCTCTGTAAATTCTCTGTTAAACAGGGAAAATGGGCAGATATGGCTTCGGTGGAGACTGCACCCACCACCAGCCCTCTCTCAGGTCGACACCATACTCTCCCTAGACTCGGAATAAGTGCTTAGTTTCCTTGGGTTAGCGCTTTGTGAGACGGATCCAAGTTCCAGAGAGACGGGATTTCCAGCCAATTCTACCGAGATATCTTACCCGGTCTCTCGGCCCGATTTCAGAGTCCGCTTGGTTGGCAGAATCGATGGCTAATGGAAACCGAGACGTGCTCGCTATTGCTCCCAGCAAAGCGGCAGAGCTGTCATGCGATGCAAGTCCTTAGCGGTGAGCTCTTCTGGCTGAAGACCATCGAGAATGTCCTCACCTATGCTCGGGGCCAGATACCCCAGAAACACAAGCTTCTTCGCATCACTATGATGCATGCCGTGGGCCTCTGCAAAGTCTCGGATTGATGCAATTGCACCAGTTTCCAACTGCTCTCGCAATAGAACCGCCCGTGCGACCAGCACGATCAGAGCCTCGCCTGAATTAGACACAGATTGTTTGTAGGCGCTCAGTATCATCCGCATCTCCTGACCACGCCTTCGGATGGTCATAGGAGCATGGATGCAGAAGCTTTCTCTATCACTCGTCTGACGATGTGAGTGTTCTGAAAGCACGGTGTGTTCTTCCAATTCCTTTCGACAGAGATAGATCTTAAGATCGTTCCTGCTGACGATGACGTTCTTGAGAAGTTGGCGCACCTTGCCTTTGTAGGCGAAGCGTGCCAAGGTATCGCGATCAAAGTCGCTCAAACTAGCAACGTCCCCACTCACGGCGACCTCCCGAAGGATCGCCATCATGTCGTCAGCATCGAGCTCTTCAGCCCTCAACCACCGTTCCAACCAGTCATAGCGTTTCGGCAAAGAATTTTGAATGATTGATCCGAAAATGCTTGCATCACCGGTAAAATTCGTCTCAACTTTGACTCCCAAACCCCATTCTTCGAGGTGTGCAGTTTTGGAAAAATAGGAATGATAATTATGGGCAAGATAAATACCAAGACCCCGGTGTACGCAAGACCGCATCGCCATCGGGTTATCTGTTAGACCCATAACTGAGCAATGCGGGTTTTCATCAGATCATTCATTATGGCCTGTCTCTTGGCGGGGTTCGCCATATTCAAGGCCTCACCGGTTTTCGCACAGAATAGCGGTGCAGAGCTGTCCTTCTCGATGGCGTTTTCGCCGCAGACAATCTATTATGGCGAAGTTTCGACGCTGACCCACACGATCGACAATTCCGGCAACGATACCGATGTGACCGATCTTGCCTTTATCCATTCGATTGCCAATTCGTCGAATCCCTTCAATGCTACCACGACCACTTTGGTCTTGGCCGATCCGCCCAATGTGGACAACAGCTGCGGCGGCACGCTGTCGGCCTCGGCGGGCGGCACGGCGATCATCTTCTCCGGCGGCCGCGTCGGCGCCCGTGCCACATGCGAGATATCGGTGTCGGTGCGTGGAACCGAATCCGAGGGGGGCCTCTTCTTCGCCTCCACGTCGAATCTGACCTCGAGTATCGCCACCGTCGGCCCCGCGCGCGCGACTATGTCCGTACGACCACGACTGGACGCGCCGGGCTTCACCAAGGTGTTTTCGCCGGGCACAGTCCCTCTGGGCACACTCAGCAGGCTGACCTACACGATCGACAATTCCCGCAACGAGGTCGCTTTGGGTGCGCTTGCGTTTCTCGATGATTTTCCGTTAGGCCTGTTCCCGGCCCCCATCCCCAATGTGTCGACCACCTGCGGCGACGGATCAATCGCCTTTGACGCGGTAAATAGTATATCTACAGTTCAGTTCTCCGGCGGCCGCGTTGCCGCCGGGCAGACCTGCACGCTCTCCCTGGACGTGCAGGGCCGACAGTTCTCGAACGGGGTTATTGAATCCGTATCGGGC
The DNA here is from genome assembly GCA_965205225.1 of Litorimonas sp. Classification (GTDB taxonomy): domain Bacteria; phylum Pseudomonadota; class Alphaproteobacteria; order Caulobacterales; family Maricaulaceae; genus Litorimonas. Next base: position 663,910 of record CBDBFZ010000003.1, on the reverse strand, counting down.
GAGTTGACCTCGGATCTGGCCGCCCCCGCGCCGGGCGCCCGTGCATTCTTGTCGATCACCGCTGTCCCGCTATCGGTCTCGATGGCGTTCTCGCCGGCGAGGATCACGCCCGGCGGCGTGTCGAAGCTGACCTATCGCCTGCGTAACGACACGTCAGTCCCTGTGATTAGGACTTTCCTGCGTGACGTGCTGCCCTCCGGTGTCGTAGTGGCAGCACAACCGAATGCGGAAACGACCTGCCCAAATTTCGACTTTAACTTTTTTAACATTTTTGCCGAAGCAGGCAATGACGAGATCACATTAGCCGCCCCCCTTGACGAAAGTAGTGCGTCTTCAACGATCATCGACGAATGTACGGCTTCCGTCGATGTGACCTCCGCGGTACCGGGAAGTTACCCGGACGTCACGGAGTTTATTACTTCATCGTCGCATGGCAACAGCCCGCCCGCCGAAGCCACGCTGACGGTCGTAGACGCGCCGGGTTTCACCAAGACGTTTTCCCCGGCGACGGTCGATCCGGGCAGGGTCTCGACGCTGACGTTTACGGTCAACAATACGGCCAACTTGATCGAGGTGGGATCGCTCGCCTTCAACGATAATTTCCCGGACGGCATGATTGTGGCCCCCGATCCCGATATGCAGACCAGCTGCACAGGCGGCACTATCTCGGCCGCGGCGGGTGGAGCCTCAGTCGGCTATTCTGGCGGCGGCGTCGCGGCCGGCGCAAGCTGCACCATTTCCGTTGACGTGCAGGCTGCGGGGTTGGTCGGCGCGCAGCGGAATGTATCGGGCATGCTGACCTCGGATCTGCCTGTCAGCACGCCGGGCGCCGAAGCGACCCTGACGATCAACGAGGTTCCGCTGCTTGTCACGATGGCGTTTGATCCTCCGGAAATCGACCCGGGCGGTATTTCCAAGCTGACCTATACCCTAGAAAACCGTACGGGGGTCGAAGGGGCGACGCCGATTTCGCTGTTAGACATGTTGCCCGCCAATGTGGTTGTGGCGGACGTACCGGATGCACGCACGACCTGCGCCGGCGGCAGCCTGACGACCGAAAACCCCGACCCTATCGAAACCGCGTCGATCGTCTATTCGGGTGGATCGCTTGCCGCGGACAGTATCTGCACGATTTCCGTCGATGTGACCTCGTCGGTTGCGGGAAGCTATCCAAACGAGACGGAAAGCGTGACCTCGGCGCTGGGCACCAGCACGCCCGCCACCGCGACGCTGAGTGTCAATGCGGCCGGGGCGCTGGGCTTTGCCAAGGCGTTTTCGCCCGCCACGATCGATCCGGGCAGGGTCTCGACGCTGACGTTTACGGTCAACAATACGGCCAACCTGATCGAGGTGGGATCGCTCGCCTTCAACGATAATTTCCCGGACGGCATGATTGTGGCCCCCGATCCCGATATGCAGACCAGCTGCACAGGCGGCACCATCTCGGCCGCGGCGGGTGGAACCTCAGTCGGCTATTCCGGCGGCAGCGTCGCGGCCGGCGCAAGCTGCACCATTTCCGTTGACGTGCAGGCTGCGGGGTTGGTCGGCGCGCAGCGGAATGTATCGGGCATGCTGACCTCGGATCTGCCTGTCAGCACGCCGGGCGCCGAAGCGACCCTGACGATCAACGAGGTTCCGCTGCTTGTCACGATGGCGTTTGATCCTCCGGAAATCGACCCGGGCGGTATTTCCAAGCTGACCTATACCCTAGAAAACCGTACGGGGGTCGAAGGGGCGACGCCGATTTCGCTGTTAGACATGTTGCCCGCCAATGTGGTTGTGGCGGACGTACCGGATGCACGCACGACCTGCACCGGCGGCAGCCTGACGACCGAAAACCCCGACCCTATCGAAACCGCGTCGATCGTCTATTCGGGTGGATCGCTTGCCGCGGACAGTATCTGCACGATTTCCGTCGATGTGACCTCGTCGGTTGCGGGAAGCTATCCGAACGAGACGGAAAGCGTGACCTCGGCGCTGGGCACCAGCACGCCCGCCACCGCGACGCTGAGTGTCAATGCGGCCGGGGCGCCGGGCTTTGCCAGGGTCTTCTCCCCGGATACGATCCGGCAGGGCGGGGAAACGCAGATCGTCTTCACGGTCGATAATATGGCCAACCTGATCGCCATCACGGATATGGCATTTGACGACTCCCTGCCTGCGTGGGTTTCGGTTGCAGACACACCCGGCACTGACAATAGCTGCGGTGGCACGTTCAACCCGGTTGCCGGCGCTACGACCCTGACCTTGACGGGCGGCGCGCTGGCCGCAGGTGCCACCTGCGAGCTCCGGGTGTCGGTGCGTGCCATCGCGGCGGGCACACTGACCAGCCCGGACGTCAACCTGACGTCGAACCTCGCCACGGCGACCGCCGCCTCGACGACGCTCAATATCACTCCAGCCGATGCGCCGGGCTTTGCCAAGGTCTTCTCCCCGGCGACGATCGATCCGGGCGGTGTCTCGACGCTGACCTTCACCATCAACAATACGGCCAACCTGATCGAGGTGGGATCGCTCGCCTTCAACGATAATTTCCCGGACGGCATGGTTGTAGCCCCCGATCCCGATATGCAGACCAGCTGCACAGGCGGCACCATCTCGACCGCGGCGGGTGGAACCTCAGTCGGCTATTCTGGCGGCGGCGTCACCGCCGGGGCAAGCTGCACCATTTCCGTTGACGTGCAGGCGCTGCGGGCCGGCACGCTGGAGAACATATCCGGCACCCTGACTTCCGATCTGCCGGATGATGCGCCGGGTGCCTCGGCGACCCTGACGGTCAACGAGGCTCCGCTGAGCGCCGCCATGGCGTTTACGCCTTCGACAATCGCCCAGGGCGGCATCTCGACACTGAGCTATACCTTAAGCAATGGCGCGGCAATCGCGGCAACAGAAGTGTTGCTGGCCGACACGCTGCCGGCCGATATGGTTGTGGCGGCCGTCCCCAGTGCGCAGACCAGCTGTGGCGGCACGTTCAACCCGGGTGCGGGCGACACGGCACTGACCTTCACGGATGGTGATCTGGCCGCGGGCGAGACCTGCACGCTCTCCGTCAATGTGACCTCGTCGGTTACCGGATCCTATACCAACCCGACCGAGAGCCTGACTTCATCCCTGGGCACCAGTACGCCCGCCACCGCCACGCTGAGTGTCGTGCCGGCCTTCGCCACGCCGTTGTCGTTCACCAAGTCTTTCAGGACGAGCCCGGTTTCAGCGGGCGGCAGCCAAACGATAACATTCGCGATTGTCGGCACAGGTGTGGACAATTTTTTCGACATCGCATTTACCGACAACTTTTCAGGCTTTCTGGGCGGTGTCATTCCGACTGTGACCAGCCTGCCTTCATCGGGATTTTGCGGCTTTGGGTCAATTGCATCGACATCCGTCTCGGCCGGCGAATTGATTTTGTCCGTAAGAGGGGCAATGTTGACGGGCAACAGCAGTTGCACATTTGATGTGGAATTTACCATCCCGGCTGACCTGCCCCCGGGCGATTACACAAATACGACGAGTGGGCTGAGCGCGCTCCAGGGGTTAGTTGAGTCCCAGCCCGTCAATTCTCCACCGGCGTCCGACACGATGACGGTCTCGGGGCCGACCGCCGATCTCGCGGTGATTGTCACCGATGCGATCGACCCGATCGTCCCGGGCACCAATCAGGTCTATACGGTTCAAGTCACCAATAACGGCCCATGGGACGCTCCTTCCGTCGTCGGCACCTTCACGCTTCCTGCGGGGACGACCTTCGTTTCGACTTCGGGCTGTGCCGAAGATCCGGACGGCGTGCCCACCTGCGCGCTCGGAGGCATCGCTGCGTCGGACAGCGCCGACTACACGGTCACGGCAATCATCGATACTTCCACGACCGGTACAATCACCGCGTCAGCTATGGCGGTGAGCACCACGACGGGACCGACCGTTGTCGACGACAACTCCGCGAACGATACCGGCTCGGAAGATACCGAAGTCACGCCGGTCGCCGACATATCGGTCACCAAGGACGACGGCCTGACCAGCGTCGATGCTGGCGGCACGGTGACTTACGATATCGTTGTATCGAATAACGGCCCCTCCGCCGATCCGGCCGTCCTCTTGACAGACACCTTCCCGGACGGACTGACGTGCACCTACACATCCGTTGCCGCGAGTGGCGCATCAGGCAACACCGCCACCGGAGCGGATGACCTGTCGGAGACGCTTGCGCTGCCCGTCGGCGGCGAGGTAGTTTACACCGCGACCTGTATGGTCGACGGTTCCGCCAGCGGCACGCTGTCGAACACGGCAACCGTCGAAGGCTCGTTGACCGATCCCGATAACGACAATAACAGCGCGACCGATGGTGACACAGTGGTCAATCCGCCTGTGGCGCCGGGCTTTGCCAAGGCGTTTTCCCCGGCGACGATCGATCCGGGCAGTCTCTCGACACTGACCTTCACCATCAACAACGCAGCCAACGCCATCAATGTGGAGGCGCTCGCCTTCAACGATAATTTCCCCGACGGCATGATTGTAGCCCCCGATCCCGATACGCAAACCAGCTGCACAGGCGGCACCATCTCGGCCGCGGCGGGTGGAGCCTCAGTCGGCTATTCTGGCGGCGGCGTCACCGCCGGGGCAAGCTGCACCATTTCCGTTGACGTGCAGGCTGCGGGGTTGGTTGGTCCGCTGGAGAACATATCGGGCGAACTGACCTCCGATCTGCCGGATGATGCGCCGGGCGCCCGCGCAACCCTGACGGTCAACGAGGCTCCGCTGAGCGCCGCCATGGCGTTTACGCCTTCGACAATCGCCCAAGGCGGCATCTCGACACTGAGCTATACCTTAAGCAATGGCGCGGCAATCGCGGCAACAGAGATGTCACTGGCCGACACGCTGCCGGCCGATATGGTTGTGGCGGCCGTCCCCAGTGCGCAGACCAGCTGTGGCGGCACGTTCAACCCGGGTGCGGGCGACACGGCACTGACCTTCACGGATGGTGATCTGGCCGCGGGCGAGACCTGCACGCTCTCCGTCAATGTGACCTCGTCGGTTACCGGATCCTATACCAACCCGACCGAGAGCCTGACTTCATCCCTGGGCACCAGTACGCCCGCCACCGCCACGCTGAGTGTCAATGCGGCTGGGGCGCCGGGCTTTGCCAAGGTCTTCTCCCCGGATACGATCCGGCAGGGCGGGGAAACGCAGATCGTCTTCACGGTCGATAATATGGCCAACCTGATCGCCATCACGGATATGGCATTTGACGACTCCCTGCCTGCGGGGGTTTCGGTTGCAGACACACCCGGCACTGACAATAGCTGCGGTGGCACGTTCAACCCGGTTGCCGGCGCTACGACCCTGACCTTGACGGGCGGCGCGCTGGCCGCAGGCGCCACCTGCGAGCTCCGGGTGTCGGTGCGTGCCATCGCGGCGGGCACACTGACCAGCCCGGACGTCAACCTGACGTCGAACCTCGCCACGGCGACCGCCGCCTCGACGACGCTCGATATCACTGCGGCAGATGCGCCGGGCTTTGCCAAGGTCTTCTCCCCGGCGACGATCGATCCGGGCGGTGTCTCGACGCTGACCTTCACCATCAACAATACGGCCAACCTGATCGAGGTGGGATCGCTCGCCTTCAACGATAATTTCCCTGACGGCATGATTGTGGCCCCCGATCCCGATATGCAGACCAGCTGCACAGGCGGCACTATCTCGGCCGCGGCGGGTGGAACTTCAGTCGGCTATTCTGGCGGCGGCGTCGCGGCCGGGGCAAGCTGCACCATTTCCGTTGACGTGCAGGCTGCAGGGTTGGTTGGTCCGCTGGAGAACATATCGGGCGAACTGACCTCCGATCTGCCGGATGATGCGCCGGGCGCCCGCGCAACGCTGACGGTCAACGAGGCTCCGCTGAGCGCCGCCATGGCGTTTACGCCGACGACAATCGCCCAAGGCGGCATCTCGACACTGAGCTATACCTTAAGCAATGGCGCGGCAATCGCGGCAACAGAGATGTCACTGGCCGACACGCTGCCGGCCGATATGGTTGTGGCGGCCGTCCCCAGTGCGCAGACCAGCTGTGGCGGCACGTTCAACCCGGGTGCGGGCGACACGGCACTGACCTTCACGGATGGTGATCTGGCCGCGGGCGAGACCTGCACGCTCTCCGTCAATGTGACCTCGTCGGTTACCGGATCCTATACCAACCCGACCGAGAGCCTGACTTCATCCCTGGGCACCAGTACGCCCGCCACCGCCACGCTGAGTGTCAATGCGGCTGGGGCGCCGGGCTTTGCCAAGGTCTTCTCCCCGGATACGATCCGGCAGGGCGGGGAAACGCAGATCGTCTTCACGGTCGATAATATGGCCAACCTGATCGCCATCACGGATATGGCATTTGACGACTCCCTGCCTGCGGGGGCTTCGGTTGCAGACACACCCGGCACTGACAATAGCTGCGGTGGCACGTTCAACCCGGTTGCCGGCGCTACGACCCTGACCTTGACGGGCGGCGCGCTGGCCGCAGGCGCCACCTGCGAGCTCCGGGTGTCGGTGCGTGCCATCGCGGCGGGCACACTGACCAGCCCGGACGTCAACCTGACGTCGAACCTCGCCACGGCGACCGCCGCCTCGACGACGCTCGATATCACTCCAGCCGATGCGCCGGGCTTTGCCAAGGTCTTCTCCCCGGCGACGATCGATCCGGGCGGCGTCTCGACGCTGACCTTCACCATCAACAATACGGCCAACCTGATCGAGGTGGGATCGCTCGCCTTCAACGATAATTTCCCTGACGGCATGATTGTGGCCCCCGATCCCGATATGCAGACCAGCTGCACAGGCGGCACTATCTCGGCCGCGGCGGGTGGAACTTCAGTCGGCTATTCTGGCGGCGGCGTCGCGGCCGGGGCAAGCTGCACCATTTCCGTTGACGTGCAGGCTGCAGGGTTGGTTGGTCCGCTGGAGAACATATCGGGCACCCTGACCTCCGATCTGCCGGGTGATGCGCCGGGCGCCCGCGCAACGCTGACGGTCAACGAGGCTCCGCTGAGCGCCGCCATGGCGTTTACGCCGACGACAATCGCCCAGGGCGGCATCTCGACGCTGAGCTATACCTTAAGCAATGGCGCGGCAATCGCGGCAACAGAAGTGTCACTGACCGACACGCTGCCGGCCGATATGGTTGTGGCGGACGTACCGGATGCGCGCACGACCTGCACCGGCGGCACGCTGTCGGCTGCTGCGGGCGGCAACACAATCGCCTTTGCTGATGGCGCGCTTGCGGCGAGCGGCGAATGCACGATTTCCGTCAATGTGACCTCGTCGGTTGCCGGATCCTATACCAACCCGACCGAGAGCCTGACTTCATCCCTGGGCACCAGTACGCCCGCCACCGCCACGCTGAGTGTCAATGCGGCAGATGCGCTGGGCTTTGCCAAGGTCTTCTCCCCGGATATGATCCGGCAGGGCGAGGAAACGCAGATCGTCTTCACGGTCGACAATACGGCCAACGCCATCGCCATCACGGATATGGCATTTGATGACTCCCTGCCTGCGGGGGTTTCGGTTGCAGACACACCCGGCACTGACAATAGCTGCGGAGGCACGTTCAGCCCGGTTGCCGGCGCTACGACCCTGACCTTCACGGGCGGCGCGCTGGCCGCAGGCGCCATCTGCGAGCTCCGGGTGTCGGTACGTGCCATCGAGGCCGGCACACTGACCAGCCCGGACGTCAACCTGACGTCGAACCTCGCCACGGCGACCGCCGCCTCGACGACGCTCGATATCACTGCGGCAGATGCGCCGGGCTTTGCCAAGGTCTTCTCCCCGGCGACGATCGATCCGGGCGGTGTCTCGACACTGACCTTCACCATCAACAACGCAGCCAACGCCATCAATGTGGAGGCGCTCGCCTTCAACGATAATTTCCCCGACGGCATGATTGTGGCCCCCGATCCCGATATGCAGACCAGCTGCACAGGCGGCACTATCTCGGCCGCGGCGGGTGGAGCCTCAGTCGGCTATTCTGGCGGCGGCGTCACCGCCGGCGCAAGCTGCACCATTTCCGTTGACGTGCAGGCTGCGGGGTTGGTTGGTCCGCTGGAGAACATATCGGGCGCCCTGACCTCCGATCTGCCGGATGATGCGCCGGGCGCCCGCGCAACGCTGACGGTCAACGAGGCTCCGCTGAGCGCCGCCATGGCGTTTACGCCGACGACAATCGCCCAGGGCGGCATCTCGACACTGAGCTATACCTTAAGCAATGGCGCGGCGATCGCGGCAACAGAAGTGTCACTGGCCGACACGCTGCCGGCCGATATGGTTGTGGCGGCCGTCCCCAGTGCGCAGACCAGTTGTGGCGGCACGTTCAACCCGGGTGCGGGCGACACGGCACTGACCTTCACGGATGGTGATCTGGCTGCGGGCGAGACCTGCACGCTCTCCGTCAATGTGACCTCGCCGGTTACCGGATCCTATACCAACCCGACCGAGAGCCTGACTTCATCCCTGGGCACCAGCACGCCCGCCACCGCCACGCTGACCGTCACTGCGGCAGATGCGCCGGGCTTTGCCAAGGCGTTTTCCCCGGCGACGATCGATCCGGGCAGTCTCTCGACACTGACCTTCACCATCAACAACGCAGCCAACGCCATCAATGTGGAGGCGCTCGCCTTCAACGATAATTTCCCCGACGGCATGATTGTAGCCCCCGATCCCGATACGCAGACCAGCTGCACAGGCGGCACCATCTCGGCCGCGGCGGGTGGAACTTCAGTCGGCTATTCTGGCGGCGGCGTCACCGCCGGGGCAAGCTGCACCATTTCCGTTGACGTGCAGGCTGCAGGGTTGGTTGGTCCGCTGGAGAACATATCGGGCGAACTGACCTCCGATCTGCCGGATGATGCGCCGGGCGCCCGCGCAACCCTGACGGTCAACGAGGCTCCGCTGAGCGCCGCCATGGCGTTTACGCCGACAATAATCGCCCAGGGCGGCATCTCGACGCTGAGCTATACCTTAAGCAATGGCGCGGCAATCGCGGCAACAGAAGTGTCACTGACCGACACGCTGCCGGCCGATATGGTTGTGGCGGACGTACCGGATGCGCGCACGACCTGCACCGGCGGCACGCTGTCGGCTGCTGCGGGCGACACGGCACTGACCTTCACGGATGGTGATCTGGCCGCGGGCGAGACCTGCACGCTCTCCGTCAATGTGACCTCGTCGGTTACCGGATCCTATACCAACCCGACCGAGAGCCTGACTTCATCCCTGGGCACCAGCACGCCCGCCACCGCCACGCTGACGGTCACTGCGGCAGATGCGCCGGGCTTTGCCAAGGCGTTTTCCCCGGCGACGATCGATCCGGGCGGTGTCTCGACGCTGACCTTCACCATCGACAATGCGGCCAACCTGATTGAGGTGGGATCGCTCGCCTTCAACGATAATTTCCCCGACGGCATGATTGTGGCCCCCGATCCCGATACGCAGACCAGCTGCACAGGCGGCACCATCTCGGCCGCGGCGGGTGGAACCTCAGTCAGCTATTCCGGCGGCGGTGTCGCGGCCGGCGCAAGCTGCACCATTTCCGTTGACGTGCAGGCTGCAGGGTTGGTTGGTCCGCTGGAGAACATATCGGGCGAACTGACCTCCGATCTGCCGGATGATGCGCCGGGCGCCCGCGCAACCCTGACGGTCAACGAGGCTCCGCTGAGCGCCGCCATGGCGTTTACGCCGACGACAATCGCCCAGGGCGGCATCTCGACACTGAGCTATACCTTAAGCAATGGCGCGGCAATTGCGGCAACAGAAGTGTCACTGACCGACACGCTGCCGGCCGATGTGGTTGTGGCGGACGTCCCCAGTGCGCAGACCAGCTGTGGCGGCACGTTCAACCCGGGTGCGGGCGACACGGCACTGACCTTCACGGATGGTGATCTGGCCGCGGGCGAGACCTGCACGCTCTCCGTCGATGTGACCTCGTCGGTTACCGGATCCTATACCAACCCGACCGAGAGCCTGACTTCATCCCTGGGCACCAGCACGCCCGCCACCGCCACGCTGAGTGTCACTGCGGCAGATGCGCCGGGCTTTGCCAAGGCGTTTTCCCCGGCGACGATCGATCCGGGCGGCGTCTCGACGCTGACCTTCACCATCAACAATACGGCCAACCTGATCGAGGTGGGATCGCTCGCCTTCAACGATAATTTCCCTGACGGCATGATTGTGGCCCCCGATCCCGATATGCAGACCAGCTGCACAGGCGGCACTATCTCGGCCGCGGCGGGTGGAACTTCAGTCGGCTATTCTGGCGGCGGCGTCGCGGCCGGGGCAAGCTGCACCATTTCCGTTGACGTGCAGGCGCTGCGGGCCGGCACGCTGGAGAACATATCCGGCACCCTGACTTCCGATCTGCCGGATGATGCGCCGGGCGCCCGCGCAACGCTGACGGTCAACGAGGCTCCGCTGAGCGCCGCCATGGCGTTTACGCCTTCGACAATCGCCCAGGGCGGCATCTCGACACTGAGCTATACCTTAAGCAATGGCGCGGCAATCGCGGCAACAGAAGTGTTGCTGGCCGACACGCTGCCGGCCGATATGGTTGTGGCGGCCGTCCCCAGTGCGCAGACCAGCTGTGGCGGCACGTTCAACCCGGGTGCGGGCGACACGGCACTGACCTTCACGGATGGTGATCTGGCCGCGGGCGAGACCTGCACGCTCTCCGTCAATGTGACCTCGTCGGTTACCGGATCCTATACCAACCCGACCGAGAGCCTGACTTCATCCCTGGGTACCAGTACGCCCGCCACCGCCACGCTGAGTGTCAATGCGGCTGGGGCGCCGGGCTTTGCCAGGGTCTTCTCCCCGGATACGATCCGGCAGGGCGGGGAAACGCAGATCGTCTTCACGGTCGATAATATGGCCAACCTGATCGCCATCACGGATATGGCATTTGACGACTCCCTGCCTGCGGGGGTTTCGGTTGCAGACACACCCGGCACTGACAATAGCTGCGGTGGCACGTTCAACCCGGTTGCCGGCGCTACGACCCTGACCTTGACGGGCGGCGCCCTGGCCGCAGGCGCCACCTGCGAGCTCCGGGTGTCGGTGCGTGCCATCGCGGTGGGCACACTGACCAGCCCGGACGTCAACCTGACGTCGAACCTCGCCACGGCGACCGCCGCCTCGACGACGCTCGATATCACTGCGGCAGATGCGCCGGGCTTTGCCAAGGTCTTCTCCCCGGCGACGATCGATCCGGGCGGTGTCTCGACACTAACCTTCACCATCAACAATGCGGCCAACTTGATCGAGGTGGGATCGCTCGCCTTCAACGATAATTTCCCCGACGGCATGGCCGTGGCCCCCGATCCCGATACGCAGACCAGCTGCACAGGCGGCACTATCTCGGCCGCGGCGGGTGGAGCCTCAGTCGGCTATTCTGGCGGCGGCGTCACCGCCGGGGCAAGCTGCACCATTTCCGTTGACGTGCAGGCTGCGGGGTTGGTTGGTCCGCTGGAGAACATATCGGGCACCCTGACCTCCGATCTGCCGGGTGATGCGCCGGGCGCCCGCGCAACGCTGACGGTCAACGAGGCTCCGCTGAGCGCCGCCATGGCGTTTACGCCGACGACAATCGCCCAGGGCGGCATCTCGACACTGAGCTATACCTTAAGCAATGGCGCGGCAATTGCGGCAACAGAAGTGTCACTGACCGACACGCTGCCGGCCGATGTGGTTGTGGCGGACGTCCCCAGTGCGCAGACCAGCTGTGGCGGCACGTTCAACCCGGGTGCGGGCGACACGGCACTGACCTTCACGGATGGTGATCTGGCCGCGGGCGAGACCTGCACGCTCTCCGTCAATGTGACCTCGTCGGTTACCGGATCCTATACCAACCCGACCGAGAGCCTGACTTCATCCCTGGGCACCAGTACGCCCGCCACCGCCACGCTGAGTGTCAATGCGGCTGGGGCGCCGGGCTTTGCCAAGGTCTTCTCCCCGGATACGATCCGGCAGGGCGGGGAAACGCAGATCGTCTTCACGGTCGATAATATGGCCAACCTGATCGCCATCACGGATATGGCATTTGACGACTCCCTGCCTGCGGGGGCTTCGGTTGCAGACACACCCGGCACTGACAATAGCTGCGGTGGCACGTTCAACCCGGTTGCCGGCGCTACGACCCTGACCTTGACGGGCGGCGCGCTGGCCGCAGGCGCCACCTGCGAGCTCCGGGTGTCGGTGCGTGCCATCGCGGCGGGCACACTGACCAGCCCGGACGTCAACCTGACGTCGAACCTCGCCACGGCGACCGCCGCCTCGACGACGCTCGATATCACTCCAGCCGATGCGCCGGGCTTTGCCAAGGTCTTCTCCCCGGCGACGATCGATCCGGGCGGCGTCTCGACGCTGACCTTCACCATCAACAATACGGCCAACCTGATCGAGGTGGGATCGCTCGCCTTCAACGATAATTTCCCTGACGGCATGATTGTGGCCCCCGATCCCGATATGCAGACCAGCTGCACAGGCGGCACTATCTCGGCCGCGGCGGGTGGAACTTCAGTCGGCTATTCTGGCGGCGGCGTCGCGGCCGGGGCAAGCTGCACCATTTCCGTTGACGTGCAGGCGCTGCGGGCCGGCACGCTGGAGAACATATCCGGCACCCTGACTTCCGATCTGCCGGATGATGCGCCGGGCGCCCGCGCAACGCTGACGGTCAACGAGGCTCCGCTGAGCGCCGCCATGGCGTTTACGCCTTCGACAATCGCCCAGGGCGGCATCTCGACACTGAGCTATACCTTAAGCAATGGCGCGGCAATCGCGGCAACAGAAGTGTTGCTGGCCGACACGCTGCCGGCCGATATGGTTGTGGCGGCCGTCCCCAGTGCGCAGACCAGCTGTGGCGGCACGTTCAACCCGGGTGCGGGCGACACGGCACTGACCTTCACGGATGGTGATCTGGCCGCGGGCGAGACCTGCACGCTCTCCGTCAATGTGACCTCGTCGGTTACCGGATCCTATACCAACCCGACCGAGAGCCTGACTTCATCCCTGGGCACCAGTACGCCCGCCACCGCCACGCTGAGTGTCAATGCGGCTGGGGCGCCGGGCTTTGCCAAGGTCTTCTCCCCGGATACGATCCGGCAGGGCGGGGAAACGCAGATCGTCTTCACGGTCGATAATATGGCCAACCTGATCGCCATCACGGATATGGCATTTGACGACTCCCTGCCTGCGGGGGTTTCGGTTGCAGACACACCCGGCACTGACAATAGCTGCGGTGGCACGTTCAACCCGGTTGCCGGCGCTACGACCCTGACCTTGACGGGCGGCGCGCTGGCCGCAGGCGCCACCTGCGAGCTCCGGGTGTCGGTGCGTGCCATCGCGGCGGGCACACTGACCAGCCCGGACGTCAACCTGACGTCGAACCTCGCCACGGCGACCGCCGCCTCGACGACGCTCGATATCACTGCGGCAGATGCGCCGGGCTTTGCCAAGGTCTTCTCCCCGGCGACGATCGATCCGGGCGGTGTCTCGACACTAACCTTCACCATCAACAATGCGGCCAACTTGATCGAGGTGGGATCGCTCGCCTTCAACGATAATTTCCCCGACGGCATGGCCGTGGCCCCCGATCCCGATATGCAGACCAGCTGCACAGGCGGCACTATCTCGGCCGCGGCGGGTGGAGCCTCAGTCGGCTATTCTGGCGGCGGCGTCACCGCCGGGGCAAGCTGCACCATTTCCGTTGACGTGCAGGCTGCGGGGTTGGTTGGTCCGCTGGAGAACATATCGGGCACCCTGACCTCCGATCTGCCGGGTGATGCGCCGGGCGCCCGCGCAACCCTGACGGTCAACGAGGCTCCGCTGAGCGCCGCCATGGCGTTTACGCCGACGACAATCGCCCAGGGCGGCATCTCGACACTGAGCTATACCTTAAGCAATGGCGCGGCAATTGCGGCAACAGAAGTGTCACTGACCGACACGCTGCCGGCCGATGTGGTTGTGGCGGACGTCCCCAGTGCGCAGACCAGCTGTGGCGGCACGTTCAACCCGGGTGCGGGCGACACGGCACTGACCTTCACGGATGGTGATCTGGCCGCGGGCGAGACCTGCACGCTCTCCGTCGATGTGACCTCGTCGGTTACCGGATCCTATACCAACCCGACCGAGAGCCTGACTTCATCCCTGGGCACCAGCACGCCCGCCACCGCCACGCTGAGTGTCACTGCGGCAGATGCGCCGGGCTTTGCCAAGGCGTTTTCCCCGGCGACGATCAATCCGGGCGGTGTCTCGACGCTAACCTTCACCATCAACAACGCAGCCAACGCCGTCAATGTGGAGGCGCTCGCCTTCAACGATAATTTCCCCGACGGCATGATTGTGGCCCCCGATCCCGATACGCAGACCAGCTGCACAGGCGGCACCATCTCGGCCGCGGCGGGTGGAGCCTCAGTCGGCTATTCTGGCGGCGGCGTCACCGCCGGGGCAAGCTGCACCATTTCCGTTGACGTGCAGGCTGCGGGGTTGGTTGGTCCGCTGGAGAACATATCGGGCGAACTGACCTCCGATCTGCCGGATGATGCGCCGGGCGCCCGCGCAACCCTGACGGTCAACGAGGCTCCGCTGAGTGCCGCCATGGCGTTTACGCCTTCGACAATCGACCAGGGCGGTATCTCGACGCTGAGCTATACCTTAAGCAATGGCGCGGCAATCGCGGCAGCAGAAGTGTCACTGACCGACACGCTGCCGGCCGATATGGTTGTGGCGGACGTCCCTAGTGCGCAGACCAGCTGTGGCGGCACGTTGACGGCTGCTGCGGGCGACACGGCACTGACCTTCACGGATGGTGATCTGGCTGCGGGCGAGACCTGCACGCTCTCCGTCGATGTGACCTCGCCGGTTACCGGATCCTATACCAACCCGACCGAGAGCCTGACTTCATCCCTGGGCACCAGCACGCCCGCCACCGCCACGCTGACCGTCACTGCGGCAGATGCGCCGGGCTTTGCCAAGGTCTTCTCCCCGGCGACGATCGATCCGGGCGGTGTCTCGACGCTGACCTTCACCATCAACAATACGGCCAACCTGATCGAGGTGGGATCGCTCGCCTTCAACGATAATTTCCCGGACGGCATGATTGTGGCCCCCGATCCCGATATGCAGACCAGCTGCACAGGCGGCACTATCTCGGCCGCGGCGGGTGGAACTTCAGTCGGCTATTCTGGCGGCGGCGTCACCGCCGGGGCAAGCTGCACCATTTCCGTTGACGTGCAGGCTGCGGGATTGGTTGGTTCGCTGGAGAACATATCGGGCACCCTGACCTCCGATCTGCCGGATGATGCGCCGGGCGCCCACGCAACGCTGACGGTCAACGAGGCTCCGCTGAGCGCCGCCATGGCGTTTACGCCTTCGACAATCGACCAGGGCGGCATCTCGACGCTGAGCTATACCTTAAGCAATGGTGCGGCAATCGCGGCAACAGAAGTGTCACTGACCGACACGCTGCCGGCCGATGTGGTTGTGGCGGACGTACCGGATGCGCGCACGACCTGCACCGGCGGCACGTTGACGGCTGCTGCGGGCGGCAACACGATCGCCTTTGCTGATGGCGCGCTTGCGGCGAGCGGCGACTGCACAATTTCCGTCAATGTGACCTCGTCGGTTACCGGATCCTATACCAACCCGACCGAGAGCCTGACTTCATCCCTGGGCACCAGCACGCCCGCCACCGCCACGCTGACGGTCACTGCGGCAGATGCGCCGGGCTTTGCCAAGGCGTTTTCCCCGGCGACGATCAATCCGGGCGGTGTCTCGACGCTGACCTTCACCATCGACAATGCGGCCAACCTGATTGAGGTGGGATCGCTCGCCTTCAACGATAATTTCCCCGACGGCATGATTGTGGCCCCCGATCCCGATATGCAGACCAGCTGCACAGGCGGCACCATCTCGGCTGCGGCGGGTGGAACCTCAGTCAGCTATTCCGGCGGCGGTGTCGCGGCCGGCGCAAGCTGCACCATTTCCGTTGACGTGCAGGCTGTGGGGTTGGTTGGTTCGCTGGAGAACATATCGGGCACCCTGACCTCCGATCTGCCGGATGATGCGCCGGGCGCCCACGCAACGCTGACGGTCAACGAGGCTCCGCTGAGCGCCGCCATGGCGTTTACGCCTTCGACAATCGACCAGGGCGGCATCTCGACGCTGAGCTATACCTTAAGCAATGGCGCGGCAATCGCGGCAACAGAAGTGTCACTGACCGACACGCTGCCGGCCGATGTGGTTGTGGCGGACGTACCGGATGCGCGCACGACCTGCACCGGCGGCACGTTGACGGCTGCTGCGGGCGGCAACACGATCGCCTTTGCTGATGGCGCGCTTGCGGCGAGCGGCGACTGCACGATTTCCGTCGATGTGACCTCGTCGGTTGCCGGATCCTATACCAACCCGACCGAGAGCCTGACTTCATCCCTGGGCACCAGCACGCCCGCCACCGCCACGCTGACCGTCACTGCGGCAGATGCGCCGGGCTTTGCCAAGGCGTTTTCCCCGGCGACGATCAATCCGGGCGGTGTCTCGACGCTGACCTTCACCATCGACAATGCGGCCAACCTGATTGAGGTGGGATCGCTCGCCTTCAACGATAATTTCCCCGACGGCATGATTGTGGCCCCCGATCCCGATACGCAGACCAGCTGCACAGGCGGCACCATCTCGGCTGCGGCGGGTGGAACCTCAGTCAGCTATTCCGGCGGCGGTGTCGCGGCCGGCGCAAGCTGCACCATTTCCGTTGACGTGCAGGCTGTGGGGTTGGTTGGTTCGCTGGAGAACATATCGGGCACCCTGACCTCCGATCTGCCGGATGATGCGCCGGGCGCCCACGCAACGCTGACGGTCAACGAGGCTCCGCTGAGCGCCGCCATGGCGTTTACGCCTTCGACAATCGACCAGGGCGGCATCTCGACGCTGAGCTATACCTTAAGCAATGGCGCGGCAATCGCGGCAGCAGAAGTGTCACTGACCGACACGCTGCCGGCCGATATGGTTGTGGCGGACGTCCCTAGTGCGCAGACCAGCTGTGGCGGCACGTTGACGGCTGCTGCGGGCGGCAGCGACGTCTCCTGGTCGGGCGGCACGCTGGCTGCGGGCGAGACCTGCACGCTCTCCGTCGATGTGACCTCGCCGGTTACCGGATCCTATACCAACCCGACCGAGAGCCTGACTTCATCCCTGGGCACCAGTACGCCCGCCACCGCCACGCTGAGTGTCAATGCGGCGGAGGCCAGGGCTTTCAAAACCGCAGACCGACGCAACGCTGTCTTTGGTGAGATGGTGAATTTCGTAATGTCCTTCACCAATCAGTCGGATGTCATGATCACCAATGGGCGTATTGTTGATCTCCTGCCATCGGGCATGATCTATACTCCCGGCAGTGCACGGGTCGCAGGAACCCCGATTGAGCCCCTCGTAGACGGACAGCGGCTTGAATGGCGCAGTGATCTGGCGTCGGGTAAAACGATTGAGGTCCGCATCGCCGCACGGGTGATCCGGACCGGGCAGTTCGGTACACTGACGAACCGGACGTTCCTTGAGAACCGGTTCGGCAGGACAGTGTCCAACGTCGCGGAAGCGGATGTGCGGATTGATCCGGAACATATTTTGGACTGTTCCGACATCATCGGGCGCGTGTTCCATGACCGCAATGGCAACGGATATCAGGACGGGTCGGGGGCGGGCAGCCTTGGCGACCCGGTTATTGAGGATCGTAAACTTTCGGATGTCTCCAAACGCGAGGATATTACAGAGACAGGTCTGCCAAGTGTGCGCCTCGTGACACCAGATGGCATTCTGATCACCACGGACGAATTCGGCCGTTATTCACTGCCCTGTGCATCCCTGCCGCACAAGATCGGCAGCAACTTCATGCTCAAACTCGACACCCGCACCCTGCCCCCCGGCTTCCGCGTTACGACAGAGAATCCACGTGTCGTGCGCCTGACCGCCGGTAAGATCGCCAAGATGAACTTTGGTGTCCGGCAGAGCCAGATCGTGGACATCGACTTGACCGCGCAAGCCTTCACTGACACCAAGGCGACACCCGAGGCTGGATTGACCAAGGTGATCGATAACCTGATCGACCGGGTCAAGGACAACGATCTTTTATTGCGCCTGACCTACGCACTGTCGGCGAACGAGACCTCGGTACTGGCCCGTGCACGGCTTCAGGCGATTGAGGATCTGATCCGTACGCGCTGGCGCGAGCAGGGGACTGGCATACTCGCCATCGAAAAAACAATTGCGAAGACACGGTAGGGGAACAGTAATGATCCCTAGAACATACTCCCCCCGCTGTCTGAAGCTGACAGGTTTATCAGCTTTGGCATTTATGTTGTCGGCTCAAACGTCTCAGGCGCAGGAGGGCTTCAGTGTCGCGATTGACGGCCAGAGGGTGGTGGGCGATTCACGGTTGGCGAATACGCAGGCGGGCGCGGATATCGCACTGGCCGATGCCCGGTTCCAGGTGCAGTTCGACGGCATTGAGGTCAAACCGCGGCTGACCGCGATTATCACCAATGCCAGCCCTCCGACTCCGGGTGACAGGGTCGATATGCGCAGCCAGATGAACTATCCGGCCTACGTGACACGCGGCGAAATTCTTGTGACGGATAAGGGCGCACGCGGGGGGCCCCGCGTGGTGATCAGAACGCCCATTGCAGCGAACGGCGATGCATCTTTCGTGATGCCGGAAGGTAACAACCTGATCATGACCTACCGGGTCTATGACGCTCAGGGCCGCTTTGATGAGACCGTGCCGCTGCCTTTGAGCCCAGCGGAAGGCAATTATGAACAGACCGATCTTGACGCTCCCCCGCCCGAATTGGGTGAAGACCGCGTCGGCCGTCGGCGGATTCCGGTCTATGGCGGCACGGTCATCGTCAGCGGCACAGACGTGCGCCAGGGGGCCGTTGTCAATACACTTGGCGAAACAGTCCGCCCAGGTCCAGGCGGCAACTTTGTCATTCAGCGCATCCTGCCCGCCGGCGATCAGGCCGTAACCGTGCAAGTCACCGGCGCAGGCGAGAACACCTATATCGAGCGCAAAATCACCATTCCACGCGCGGAATGGTTTTATACCGCTATTGCCGATCTAACGTCTGGCGTCCGGCTGGAAGGTGGCGTGGACGCCGCGGGCGCGGACTTCGACCGGACGTTCAGCTATGGCCGTTTGGCAGGCTACGCCAAGGGCAAAACCCAGAACGGGTGGATCCTGACCGGCTCTGTTGATACCGGTGAGGATGATCTGTCCAACCTGTTCCGCGATTTGGATGAAAAGGACCCTGCCGACGTGCTGCAGCGCCTGCAGCGCGAGAATGCCTATCCGGTTTATGGCGACGACAGCACCTTCGAGGAGGATGCCATGACGGACGGAAAGGTCTTCCTGCGCGCCGAACGCAACAACGGCAACCACATCATGTGGGGCAACTATCAATCCAATATCAGCGGCGGATACTACCTGCGCGATGAACGCACGCTCTACGGTCTGCAAGGCGTCTATCGACACCCTGAAACTACGTCGCGCGGCCAGTCCAGCGTGGGGTTTGAGGGTTATGCGGCAAACCCCTACCGTTTGCCGGGGCGCGACACGTTTCTGGGCAGCGGCGGTTCTGTTTACTTCCTGCAACGGCAGAACATCGCCGCGAACAGCGAGCGGCTGTCGGTCCAGGTCCGCGACCGATACACTGGTCGTGTCGTTGAGACACGGCAACTGGCCCCCGGCAGGGATTACAGCATCAATTATATTCAGGGCACGATCATACTGACCACACCACTGAACGGCAGAGCTGCGGCAGCAGACACCGTCGTGAGTGAACCGGGAGGTGAATTTGATGTCATTTTAGTGGCAAACTATGCCTTCACGCCACCTGCAGGTGAAATCGACGGATACACATATGGTGGCCGCGGCAAAGCCTGGGTGAACGACAATATCCGGCTCGGCTACACCGGCATGATCGAACAGACAAACATCGCCGATCAGACCGCACAGGCCGTTGACCTGTTGTGGGAGCTGAGCGAACGCAGTTTCATCGCGCTCGAATACGCCCAAACCGAAGGGCCGGGCTTTGGCTCAAGTTTCTCAGTCGATGGTGGCCTGATCATAGAAACCCGCGAAACAGCAGGCCTGCAGGATGGCACTGGAGACGCAGTCGCGGCACGGGTGCAGCTTGACCTTGCCGATCTAGGCAAAGCAATTCCTGGTACAATCGCAACCTACTTCGAGACGCGCGATGCAGGCTTTTCGACGCTCGACTACGAAACCATGGTCGATGAGGATTTGTGGGGCTTATCGATCGACATCCAACCTTCCGGGCGGCAGAGTTACCGGCTTTATTATGATAGCTTTGAAGACGCCGATGGCAAGACCGACCACGAGGGCGGCGTTGAGTTGAGCTATGCTGCGTCAGACCGGCTAACGCTGGACCTCGGCATGGAACATGTGGACCGTAACACGCCGGGCACCATAACAACGCGCGCCGCGAACCGGAACGGCAGTCGCACCGATGTCGCCATGCGCACGACTATCACCAACAGCGATGTCTTCGCGTGGAACATCTTTGGCCAGCACACGCTCTCGCGCTCTGGCATGACGAAAAAGAACGACCGCGTGGGGGCCGGTATCCGCTACCGCTTTGTAGAAAACTGGGCCTTTGATGGGGAAGTATCAGACGGCTCGCTTGGAGCCGGCGCGGCGGCGCTTCTGACCTACACATCGTCTGATGAAAACTCTGTCTATCTGGGCTACACCCTTGAGCCCGGACGCGAATTCTCGGGCACGACCCTAGTCGGTAGGGACCGTGGGCAATATGTTGCCGGTGGACGCCAGCGCATAGGCGAGGACATCAATGTCGTTGCAGAAAACACCTATGATCTCTTTGGCGAACACAAAGCTCTGACCAGCACCTACGGTGTGGAATACCTCGCCACTGAGCAACTGACCCTCACCGGTAACTTCGAATACGGCACCGTAGATGGGTCTAACGGAACCCTGGACCGCAAGGCGCTGTCCTTCGGCACTCGCTATGAAAATGGAACAGGACTCAGCCTGAGCGGACGGGTGGAACTACGCCGCGACCGGGGCGAAACGCAGGGTGCCAACCAGGATTCGGATGCGTTTTTTTTCGTAGGAAGCGGGCGGTATATCATCAACGGCGATCAGCGTCTTGTGTTCTCGCTCGACTACGCCGACACCGATACTGATGGCACTTCTTTGACCTCCGGTGAATACTATGACGCGCAAGCGGGATACGCCTACCGCCCCACTCTCAATGACCGATTGAATTTGTTGCTTAAATATCGCTATCTCAAGGACACTGTGGGGCAGCAGATCGACATCTTAACTGAACGTGGCCCACGACAGGTCAGCCATGTGATGTCACTTGATCTGGCATATGACCTGGATCCGCACTGGACGGTCGGGGCCAAGATTGGGAGCCGTTGGGGTCAGTCGAGCCCGGATGAAACGATCCCGCTGACGGGCAATAATGCCTACCTTGGCGTCGTCAACGCGCGCTACCACCTCACGCATAAATGGGACCTGCTGTTCGAGGCACGCCATTTGCACGGCGGCGATGCCAGCCTTTCCGAGTCTGGTCTGCTTGGTGCAGCGTACCGCCATATTAACAATAACGTGAAGCTTGGGGTCGGGTACAATAGCGGTCGCTTCTCAGACGATCTGACAGATCTGACGTTCGATGACGAAGGTTTTTTTATGAACTTTGTCGCCAAGTTCTGAAAGTGTTCTAGATGTGGTACCTCAATAGGTTGTTCTGATCCAGTTTCAGTCTGCTGATAGGTGTTTTATCCCTTATTCCACTGTGCAGTCGATGCCAGTTATACATGTGGCTCCATCCTAGCAAGGCTTGAGCACGCTCGTGCGATGTGGCGTAGCTGCGGGCACAGGCCCATTCGCGCAAGGCGGTTTGGATGAAGCGCTCAGCCTTGCCATTGGTCCTGGGCGTATAGGGCCGTGTGCGGATATGTTTCAGACTAGGTTGTAGTGAAGAATTAATCATTTGAGCCAGATTTTGATAGCTGCGACGAGTATGGCCGAGAAGAAGGTGTGAGCACAACGATCCTATCCTGTTGCGACCCTCTGCTAATCTTTGAGCCTTGCGAACATGTTTTCGACCTTATGGCATTGCTATACACGGTTTTGCAATAGATCGCCGGAGATTTACTACCCTGAAGAGGCGGAATACAAGGCGTTATGCCTTTGGCAGAGAGAGCCTTGCGATAGTCATCACTGTCATAGCCCTTGTCACCTATCAGTACTCGGGCTGCTTCTGGCAGAGTTGGATAAACTATCCTGGCCCCAATGTGGTCACTGATCTGTCCTGCCGTCAGACACATAATGAGCGGACGTCTGTGTTCGTCAACAATGGCATGGAGTTTGGAGTTCAACCCGCCTTTGGTACACCCGATATGGCGGGGAACATCCCTTTTTTAAGCAGATTTACAACTGTCCGGTAGGCTTTGAGATGCCTGGCGTCAATCATCAATGTATCGGGTGGTGCGCCTGATACGGCCAAGTGACTGAATATAGTATCATAAACACCCATCCTGCTCCAGCGTTTGAACCTGTTATACAGGGTCTTGTGAGGGCCATATTCACAAGCGTGCATCCCGCCAAGGCAAGCCATTTTCAAGGATAAAGATCCCGGACACTACGCGCCGGTCATCGACACGCGGAACCCTGCGTGCCAGAGGAAAAACGGGTCTATCAGAGTAAGTTGCTCCTTTGTAAGCCAAACAAATCACGCATCGCAAATCCCATAAAATGGGAATCCCTGCACATTCAATTCCACTGACAATGCCTCAGGCGGAGCTCGATCGCCCATTCAAGAGATGACCGCCTTCATCGACGACCGCCGAGATCAGTACGGGGTCGAGCCAATCTGCAAAGTTCTACCGATTGCCCCGTCGACATATTATGCGCGTAAGGTCGCCAAGGATATTTTGACCGTATTTTATTGCCCTTACTCGATGACCCGAGTATCGCCTCACCCAATTCCAAGGACAATCTTCCGGCCCATCACCATTCGATCGGAGACTGTCCGTCGCGTGACAATTCAGGAACCCTCCTTCTGACATGACTCTCAAAATCGCCATTAACGGCTTTGGACGGATCGGCCGTCTGGTTGCGCGCGCCCTGCGTACGCCGGGACAACACGCTTCGACCTGTTATCAAGCAGGTCTTCAAACAGAACCGCAGCGTTTATGGTGTGCGTAAAGTCTGGTACCAGATGCAGTGCGAAGGCTATGGTGTGGCTCGCTGCACCGTTGCCTGGTTGATGCGAGATATGGGGCTACGCGGCGTTATTTGTGGCAAGTCACAACGCGCACGACAGTCAGCAGTAAGGCCGACATCTGCCCCCTTGATTTGGTCAATCGGCAGTTTAAAGCAACGGCCCCGAACCAGCTTTGTGGGTCAGACTTCACCTATGTCTCGACGTGGTCCGGCTTTGTTTACGTGGCCTTCGTCATTGATATCTTTGACGATGCGCTCGTCGGATGTTTGTCTGATCTTTCTCATTCTTCACTCCATGAAATGAAGATGAGCAAAAAGTTTCTCTTAGCCCAGACCCAAATCTGAGACATAGGCGCTGACTTCAGACAATTTGAACAGTGACTTAAGCTATTAATTTAGGGCCTAGACAACGACAACGGAGGTTGGCCTGCACAATCTCGCTCCGCTCTCAGGTGGAATATTAAACGCTCAATCAGCGGCAGAATAGATCATGGAGTCGGTAGCAGGATCAGGCTATGGACTTTTGCCATTGCCGACAGTGAAACAGCCATCCTATCACTGTCTTAGAAAATAAGCCAAAGGAGACGTCATGTCTGACGAAACTTTCCCAACCGGCACATTGATGGCCGGGAAACGCGGCCTGATCATGGGCGTCGCGAACAAGAATTCGATTGCCTGGGCCATTGCGCAGCAATTGGCGGCTCAGGGCGCAGAGCTGGCCTTTACCTTTCAGGGTGAGAAGCTGGAACGGCGGATCAAACCGCTCGTGGCCTCAGTCGGGTCGGAGTTCCTGCTTGATTGCGATGTCACGAATGATGATCAGATGGAAACGACCTTTGCAGCGCTGAGGTCCAAATGGGGCAAGATCGACTTCCTCGTCCACGCGATAGCCTTTGCTGACAAGGATCAGCTAGATGGGTCGTTCGTGGAGCAGACGACGCGCGAAGGGTTCAAATCTGCCCTCGATATTTCGGCCTACTCTTTCGTCGATGCTGCGCGCCGCGCATCGCGCATCATGAATGATGACGGGGCTATGGTCACGCTGACCTATCTGGGGTCGGAGCGGGTTGTGCCAAATTACAACGTCATGGGCGTGGCCAAAGCGGCGCTGGAAGCCTCCACACGCTATATCGCCGCGGATCTGGGCCCGTGTGGCATTCGTGTCAATGCGATCAGCGCTGGCCCGATCAAGACACTGGCGGCGGCGGGTATTGGCTCTGGCCGGCACATGTTCCGCTTCAACAAGGCCGCGTCGGCCATGCAGGATCAAACGGATAGGAAGGGGGTCGCAGGTGCTGCGCTCTATCTGCTTTCCGATCTGGGTCTGTCTTGCACGGGTGAAACTCATCATGTTGACGGCGGATTCCACATGATCGGGATGCCGCAGGAAGCGCCACTCAGAGCCTCGCTGGAGGAATAAAGCGCCTGTCTTGGCATTGACTGCCAGGGACAACACGTATGCTTAGAAAGCGCTCTTCCGGATTGGGAGGGCGTTTTTTAGTTCCTGAAATCACTGGGGTAATTTTTACGATTTTATCTCGATATTGACAAATTGTCGCACCTCATGGTGTTCTCATTCCGGTTCCGCTACAGAGCGGCTCGTCAGGCGCAACTCGCCCGACCTTCGTCAACTTTCGAGGATCCGCCATCATGGCTGAACGCATGCTGCAATTCGTCTCGACTGAGCGCGATATGCCCGAGAAGCGCGCTGCGCAAGATCGCCGTGACGATTTTCTCGAAATCTATGGCGCGTTCATTGACGCGAAAGCCAAAGAACAAGCCTCGCGCTGTTCGCAATGCGGCGTGCCGTTCTGTCAGTATCACTGCCCGCTGCAGAACAATATTCCCGACTGGCTCCGCCTCACAGCGGAAGGCCGCATCAAGGAAGCGTGGGAGATTTCGGACGCAACCAATAATATGCCGGAAATCTGTGGCCGTATCTGTCCGCAGGATCGTCTTTGTGAAGGCTCCTGCGTCATCGAACAAAGCGGCCACGGCACAGTCACAATCGGCGCGGTGGAGAAACATCTGACGGACACGGCCTGGGTGGAAGGCTGGATTGAACCGATCAAGCCGCGGCGGGAACGCGCGGCGTCTGTCGGTATTATCGGAGCTGGCCCTGCAGGGCTGGCGGCAGCGGAACAGCTTCGGACCGAAGGCTGGCGAGTCACGATCTATGATCGGCATGATCGCGCGGGCGGTCTGTTGATTTACGGCATTCCGAACTTCAAGCTGGAAAAAGAGATCGTTTCGCGGCGCGTGCAACGGCTCGAAGAGGGCGGGATCAAATTCGTGCTGAACTGCAATGTCGGCACGGATCTCAGCTTCGACAAGCTGCGCGAAAAACATCAGGCGATCCTAGTCGCAACGGGCGTCTACAAGGCGCGTGATCTGTCCGTACCGGGCGAAGGTGCGCAGGGCGTCCGTCCGGCGCTCGACTTTCTGATCGACAGCAATAAGCGCGGGCTCGGCGACATAATCGAAAGCGAGACCGCAGACGGCAAAGACGTTGTTGTGATTGGCGGCGGTGATACTGCGATGGATTGCGTGCGCACTGCCGTGCGTCAGGGGGCGAAATCCGTGACTTGCCTCTATCGCCGTGATCACGCCAACATGCCGGGCTCTCGCCGTGAGACGGCCAATGCACAGGAAGAAGGCGTGCATTTCGAATGGCTCGCCAGCCCGAAAGCCGTGATGGACGCGGACGGACAGGCTGCGAATGTCCGCGCCGATCGCATGCGCCTTGGCCCGAAAGATCCGTCCGGTCGCCAGACGCCTGAAATTATTCCCGACGCCGACTTCGATGTTCCTGCTAATATGGTCATTAAAGCCCTCGGCTTCCTGCCTGAAGATATGGGCGATCTGTCCAAGGATCTGACGGTCACGCGCTGGGGTACTTTGCGGGTCAATCCTGTCACGTTCGAAACCAATCTACCCGGCGTTTACGCGGCTGGCGACATTTCGCGCGGGGCCAGCCTGGTTGTCTGGGCGATCCGAGAGGGCTGCGACGCCGCGGAACATATGCATAAATATCTCCGCGCGCTGGAAGCAGCAGAGATAAAGGAAGCTGCCGAATGACTGAGAACACAATAGGCCAATGTCATTGCGGTTCCGTAAAATTCGAAGGCAAAGGCCCGATCAAGGGCGTTGATGCCTGCCGCTGCGCGACCTACCGGCAGCTGAACGCCGGCCCTTATATGGGCGCGCGATTTCACGAGGGCCTGACGGTCACGGGCGGTGCCTCATCCTTGAAATGGTATGACAGCTCGGACTGGGCCCAGCGCGGCTTTTGTTCTGAGTGCGGATCATCGCTGTTCTACAATCTGAAGGGCACGGAGTTCTATTCGGCCTCATCCAGATGCGTCGACATGACGGGCGGCATGGCTATCAGCCACGAATATTTCATAGACGAAAAATCTGACTTTTACGACTTCGCAGGAGATCGCGCTCGCTTTACCGCCGCCGAAGTCTTTGCCTCTTTTCAAAAAGGCGACAATAATGACTGACTGGCTCACCGATTATGAAGCGAAACGTGAGGCGTTGATCGCGGCCAATGCCTATGACCCAGCGCATGAGAAATCCTCCTGCGGGGTCGGGCTCGTGGCCTCCATTGATGGGAAGTCGAGACGCGATGTCGTCGAAAAGTCGATTCAGGCGCTGAAGAATGTCTGGCACCGCGGCGCAGTCGATGCGGACGGAAAAACCGGGGATGGCGCCGGCATCCGGCTTGATATTCCGCAGGAATTCTTCCGGGCCCAAGTCGAAGGGACCGGTCATAAACCGTCCACGGCCAAGATCGCCGTCGGCATGATCTTTTTGCCCCGCCTCGACATGAATGCGCAAGAAGCGGCCCGGACCATTGTTGAATCCGAGCTGATCCGGGAAGGATTTTACATTTATGGCTGGCGGCAAATCCCGATCGACATTGATGTGATCGGTGACAAGGCCAAGGCGACCCGCCCCGAGATCGAACAGGTTCTGTTCCGTGATCCGCAAGGCCGAAAGGGCAATGCGCTGGAACGCGAACTGTTCGTCATCCGCCGCCGCATTGAGAAGCGCGTCATTGCAGCGCAGATTCCGAGCTTCTATGTCTGCTCGCTCTCGGTTCAGACTCTGATCTATAAGGGCATGTTCCTGGCGCAGGATATCGACAAATTCTATCCGGACTTGACGGACGTACGCTTCACAAGCCGGGCCGCAATTTATCATCAGCGCTACTCGACCAACACCTTCCCGCAATGGTGGCTGGCGCAACCGTTTCGCATGCTGGCCCATAATGGCGAGATCAATACGGTCAAAGCCAACATCAATTTCATGAAAAACCATGAGATCAAAATGGCCAGTTCAGCGTTCAAAGAACGCGCTGAGGATGTAAAACCGATTATTCAGAAAGGCAGTTCGGATTCTGCCGCTCTGGATGCTGTCTTCGAACTTCTCGTGCGGGCAGGTCGAACCGCGCCGATGGCGAAAACGCTGCTGATCCCGGAGGCCTATTCCAAACGCGGCGATCTGATGCCCGAAAACTGGCGTTCGCTCTATGCTTATTGCAATGCGGTGATGGAACCGTGGGACGGGCCTGCTGCGATTGCGGCCTATGATGGCCGGTGGGTGATGGCAGGCCTGGATCGCAACGGCCTGAGGCCCCTGCGCTACTCAATCAGTCAGGACGGTATTCTGGCCGTAGGGTCGGAAACAGGAATGTGTCCGATGGATGAAGGCGAGATCGTCAAGCGCGGCGCACTGCAGCCGGGCCGGATGATCGCTGCTGATCTGGAAGACGGGCGCTTCTACACAAGTTCGGAAATCCTCGATGAGCTGGCCAATAAGCGCCCCTACAAAAAGTGGCTGAAAAAATCCGTCAATCTGGATGAAGCCCTGTCGGGGTCTGAGCCTGCGCCGGAGCTGTCTGGCGAAGCGCTGGTCCGGCGCCAGATGTCCTGCGGGCAAACGCTAGAAGATATGGAAGTCATTCTGACCCCTATGGCCGAAGGTGCGAAAGAAAGCATCGGCTCGATGGGCGACGACACGCCGTTGGCCGTGCTGTCGGATATCTACCGACCGCTATCGCACTTTTTCCGTCAGAATTTCAGTCAGGTAACGAACCCGCCCATCGACCCGCTGCGGGAAACGCGGGTAATGGGCCTGAAAACGCGGTTTCGGAATTTGCGCAATATTCTGGCAGAGACAGGCAGTCAGACGAAGGAAATGCTGATGCTGGAAAGCCCTGTCATGACCAATGGCATGTATCAACGGTTCGAAGCCATGATGGGCAAACGGTTGAAAACAGTCGATTGTACTTTTCCGGTTCCATCCTCAGATGCTGTGGCCGGACGCGGTCTGGTCGAAGCCCTTCGCCGGATCAGGATAGAAGCGGAAAGCTCTGTACGCAGCGATGTCGAACAGATCGTGTTGTCAGACGAGGCCGTCGTTGAAGATCGGGCGCCCGTTCCAATTATCCTGGCGACGGCCGCCGTGCAGCAACATCTCAAGGACGCTGGCCTGCGGTCGTCCTGTTCAATTATTGTCCGTTCCGCAGAATGTCTCGATACGCATTATTTTGCTGTGCTGATCGGTGCGGGCGCAACTGCCGTGAACGCCTACATGGCTCAGGCATCGGTTCAGGACCGAGTCCGTCGTGGCCTGCTTGACCTCTCAGACGATGAAGCCGTCGCGCGCTACAAACTCGCAATCGAAGGGGGCCTGCTGAAAATTATCTCCAAAATGGGGATCAGCGTCATCAGCTCTTACCGCGGCGGCAATAATTTTGAAGCGCTCGGTCTATCCCGCGCACTGGTCGACGAATTCTTCCCCGGCATGACGTCGCGCATTTCCGGTATTGGGTTGGCCGGGCTGGAGACCCAGCTGCTGGCCATGCATGCGGCCGCCTATGACCGCGCCGTCGTGCGCCTGCCAGTTGGCGGACTCTACAAGGTGCGGGCAAAAGGGGAACGTCACGCCTACAAGGCCGACATGATTCACATGCTGCAGGAAGCGGTGGGTCGTGAGGATTATGAGCTCTACCGAAAATATGCGACTGTAGTGAATGAGGGCAGCGCGATCCAGGTTCGTGATCTACTCGACATCAAGCCGCTGCGTGAGCCGATCCTCCTCTCCAAAGTCCAGGGAGTAAATGAAATCCGCCGACGCTTCTGCACACCAGGTATGTCACTCGGCGCGCTGTCGCCCGAAGCGCATGGAACGCTGAACATCGCCATG
The DNA here is from genome assembly GCA_965205225.1 of Litorimonas sp. Lineage (GTDB taxonomy): Bacteria > Pseudomonadota > Alphaproteobacteria > Caulobacterales > Maricaulaceae > Litorimonas. Next base: position 634,407 of record CBDBFZ010000003.1, on the reverse strand, counting down.
AACCGAATCGGTGCAAAGTCTGTCTCTGGCGAAGGCGGTGAAGACCGGGCGCGTTACAGGTCCCTGCCCAATGGCGATAATCCCAACAGCGCGGCCAAACAGATTGCATCGGGCCGGTTCGGCGTCACGGCAGAATATCTCAACGAATGCCGCGAGATTGAAATTAAGGTCGCGCAAGGCGCCAAGCCCGGCGAAGGAGGGCAGTTGCCCGGCTTTAAAGTCACCGAGATGATCGCAAAATTCCGCAATGCCACACCGGGCGTTACGCTGATTTCACCGCCACCTCACCACGATATCTACTCCATCGAGGATCTGGCGCAGCTCATCTATGATCTGAAACAGATTAACCCGACTGCGCGTGTATGCGTCAAGCTGGTCGCGAGCTCCGGCGTCGGAACCATTGCTGCAGGCGTTACCAAGGCCAAAGCTGACACAATCCTGATCGCTGGACATAATGGCGGCACGGGTGCCTCGCCCAATACGTCGCTTAAATATGCGGGCATCCCTTGGGAGCTTGGCCTGTCAGAGGCCCATCAGGTCCTGACGCTCAACAAGCTGCGACAGCGGATTACGCTGCGCACGGATGGCGGGCTGAAAACCGGCCGCGACATAGTCATCGCCGCCATGCTCGGTGCTGAAGAATATGGCATCGGAACTCTCAGCCTTGTCGCCATGGGCTGTATCATGGTGCGTCAGTGCCATTCCAACACCTGCCCGGTTGGAGTCTGTGTTCAGGATCCGGCGTTGCGGGAAAAGTTCACAGGCACGCCTGAGAAAGTCGTCAATCTGATGACCTTCATTGCCGAAGACGTCCGCGAAATCCTCGCTAGTCTTGGGGCAGAGCGTCTGGAAGACGTGATTGGCCGTACCGATTTGCTGACTCAGGTCAGCCGCGGTGCAGAAAATCTCGATGATCTGGACCTCAATCCCATTCTGGCGAAGGCGGATAATGAGCCGGTCTTTGATGCGCGTCAGCAGAGAGTTGAAGTCCCTGACACGCTTGACACGCAGATTATCGCAGACGCAGCGCAGCTGTTTGAACGCGGTGATAAGACCTACCTGACCTATGCCATCCAGAATACACACCGCGCAGTCGGAACGCGCACATCGCATCATATCTGGAAGAAGTATGGGGCAGAATGTACCCCTGATGGGCAGTTGACCGTCCGTCTGCGCGGGAGTGCAGGACAAAGCCTTGGCGCGTTCGGAATTAAAGGGCTGCGGCTTATCGTGGACGGCGATGCCAATGACTATGTCGGTAAGGGCCTGAGCGGTGCAGAAATCATCGTCTCGCCGCAAGGCCGCACGCCAATTGATCCGCACCTCAGCGCTATTATCGGCAATACCTGCCTTTACGGCGCAACGTCCGGATCGCTCATGGCGGCAGGCCGGGCCGGCGAACGGTTTGCCGTGCGCAACTCCGGGGCGACGTCAGTGGTTGAAGGTCTCGGCACGAATGGCTGCGAATATATGACCGGCGGAACCGTCGTCGTCTTAGGTAATGTCGGCGATAACTTCGGCGCTGGGATGACCGGCGGCATGGCCTATATCTTTGATGAGCACAGCGATTTTGAAAAAGCGGTCAACCCGGACAGCGTGGTCTGGCAACGTTTTGCGTCCGAACATTATGAGCAGGAATGTCTGGAGCTGGTTCGCCGACATGCAGCGGTAACGGGATCGGAGTTTTCGCAGATCCTTCTCTCCGAATGGGAGCACCAGCGCGGAAAATTCTGGCAAATCATCCCGAAGGAAATGATTGGAAAGCTGGACGTGCCGGTCAACGAGGCTGCGGAGTAGACGCGGTCAGTCGCCGAAGACCATCAGGAAACCGAATAGCATTGCTATCCAAAATAGAACGACGAACAGATTGCCGCGCTTTTTCGTGTGGACACGCCACTTTTTACCCGTCGATCCTGTACGCTTGTCTTCCCACACCTCCCGCTTGAGTGCCTTGAGCCGGTCCTGATCGCTCTTTTTTGAATCTCGCTTTCTGGGATCAGGTTCGGACGGAATATAGTCCGCAAGGGTGACGGGCTTCGAATCGTCGTTCTTTGTCATCGACTGCTCCGGTAAAGCACGGGTGTTCCATTGACGTTCAAATCTCACAAGTTCCAAAGCTGGCTCGACATCGACCGTTTTATAACCGGTAGAAAGCCAGCTGTAAGACTGCCGGGATGGATTATCCTCGTTTGCCCACCAGGCACGGTGGATATGCGCGCTTCGCGGTAGCTTCTCAGATATGATGTCCTCAATCTCATTGAACTTCATTGTGATGTACTCAGCATTTTGACGTTCAAGGAAACTGGTTAACGGGTCATATTTTCCCATACTTTTTTTCTCATACCCTTTCCACCATCTAAAATGACTATATGGTTAAGTAACTTGGGTCATGCCTAGGCTGTAGTGAAGAGTTAACTTTTATTTTCTATAATGTTCCTTCATTTTGTCAGGAGCGCACATATGTCTGGTTATCAGGAACTTACGGATGAACAATGGAGCCGTTTAAAGCCTTATTTGCCTTATGGGAGCACAGGGAAACCGGGTCGCAACGCCAATAACAGGCTTTTCATTGATGCTTTGTTGTGGATGGCCCGTTCGGGCGGGCGTTGGCGCGATTTACCCGAACGGTTCGGGCGTTTTGACAGTGTCAAACGGCGTTATTATCTCTGGGTTGAGGCCGGGGTTTTAGAAGATGTCTTTAAGGCCTTGCGCACTCACGCTGATCAAGAGTGGCTGATGATGGATGCCACAATTGTGCGGGCGCATGCCCAGGCGGCCGGGGCGCGGCATAAAAAAGGGGGCCTGATGCCCACGCATTGGGGCGTTCCAGGGGGGGACGTTCCAAGGGCGGCCTGACGACAAAAATACATGGGCTGACAGATGCATTGGGTTTACCTCTGCGCCTGATAGCAACGGGCGGGCATTGTAGCGAAATGACGCAAGCCGCCGCCTTATTGGCAGGGTTTAAGGCGGATCATGTCTTGGCGGATAAGGGCTATGATGGCCGGTGCGTTATAGACGCGGTGAATGAGAGCGGGGCTATGCCCGTTATTCCGTCCCGAAAAAATGCGCGCAAGCCAAGGCAAACTGATATGGCTTTGTATAAGGAACGTAATATTGTCGAGCGTTTCTTTGGCTATCTCAAACAGTTCCGGCGTGTGGCTACGCGATATGACAAGCATATCCAAAACTATATGGGCTTCGTCTATATCGCAGCTATCAAAATCTGGCTCAAATGATTAATTCTTCACTACAACCTAGGCTCAGGCCCTATTAATTTGTGTTTTTGGGCGAATGGTGATTCAGAGTGTCAAAGGAGTTTTACCATGTCTTATTTGTTCTGGTTGTCTGAAGCGCAGATGTCGAAGATCGAGCCTTTCTTTCCGTTGGCGCATGGTGCGGCCTCGTGTTGATGATCGGAAGGTAGTTTCCGGGATCATCTTTGTTCTGAAAAATGGTCTGCCTTGGCGCGATGCACCCTTGCGAGTATGGGCCTCATAAGACCCTTTACAACCGCTTCCGTCGCTGGACCGAGATGGGCGTTTTCGATAAGATTTTCAGCTATCTGACGTGTCCAGCTCCATTTTATGTACCAGTTTGATTTAGAGTCTCTGGAACGGGTGGACGCATATTCAGGGACTGATGCGGTCTTATGTGATTGTACTGTTTGAGCCACATATTGATAACGATTTGGGCTTGATCAATGCTTGTGAACCATTCTGCATTAAGCACTTCATGACGTAGGATTCCATTGAACCTCTCGTTGTAGCCGTTTTCCCACGGTGAGCCCGGATAGATTTGTATGGGTTTAATGCCAACCTTACGCAGCCAAAGCTGGAGAGCTGCCGCGATAAACTCAGGCCTGTTATCTGATCTGATATACTCCGGCTTCCCGTGTTTGAGCAGAAGCGGATATAAGGCCCCCAAAACATCCGCCGAGCCCATCTTTGGCTTCACTTCAACACAGAGAGCCTGGCGGGTATATTCATCTAGTGCCGTCAACATCTTATAAGAACGCCCAGAACTCAGCTTATCGTGAACAAAGTCTACGCTCCATATGTGGTTCTGGTATTGTGGACGCAGGCGGATCACGGAACTGTCTTTATGATACAGCCGTCGACGCTTCTTATGGCGCTTGGGAAGTTGAAGGCCTTCCTCACGCCACAAACGTTCAACTTTCTTGTGATTAACCGCCCAACCTTCCATACGCAGAAGTGCGGCTATCTTGCGGTAGCCATAACGGCCATATCGCTTGGCCAGTCTGATTAAAGCCAAGCGCAGCTCTTCCTCATCATCTTTAGGGGCCGATTGATAGCGGAAGCTACTACGCGAAAGGCCAAGGACCTGACAGGTCCGGCGTTCAGATGTGTTTAACTTCTGCCGACAATGAATAACAGCCTGACGTAGCCAAGGGGCCGTCAGGCTCCCTGCTTTTCATTGGGGCTTTAAATAATCAAGGCTCTCCTTGAAAATCAGCTTGTCCAGCGTCAGATCAGATACAGCCTTACGGAGTCGCTGCTTCTCTTTCTCTAATACCTTCATCTGTTTGACTTTGGATGGCCCCATCCCACCAAACTTCTTGCACCAGCCATAATAAGTGGCATCGCTCACACCAGCTGATCGGCGCGCCGTTGCGACTGTTGCGCCAGACGCTAACTCAACCTCAATCTGCCGCAGCAACCGAATAACGTCCTCATCTGAAAATCTCTTCCTTGCCATAACAACTGTCCTTTCCATCAAAATTACTAACTAAAAGATGGTCCAGTTTTAAGGAGCAAGGACAAACGGCGCGCCCAATTTGTCCATTTTTCTCTTGTGCCGGAAAGTCTGACCAACACGCTGAACGGTTTTGTACAGGAAGTCTGTCCTTTCTCCCGATCCCTGAAGAAGGAAAGTCAGGCCAAGGCCGCCGACTCAGCATCGGTCGAACAAGACGCGTCTGAGGTGGCCCCGACTCAGTGATAAAAAAACCCGCCAAGCTGGCGGACTTTCTCATTCTTGAGAATTGGTTCGGTCAGTAACCAATCTTCGCCAGTTCGGCGTCCAGTTTCGGTAGTGCCTTAAACAAATCTGCAACCAGACCGTAATCGGCCACCTGGAAGATCGGCGCCTCCTCATCCTTATTGATTGCAGCGATGACTTTGGAGTCCTTCATGCCGGCCAAGTGCTGAATCGCGCCGGAAATTCCGACGGCGATGTAGAGCTCGGGCGCGACAGCCTTACCGGTCTGGCCGACTTGGTAATCATTCGGGACATAGCCTGCATCAACAGCGGCGCGCGAGGCACCAACAGCCGCACCGAGCTTATCTGCGATCGTTTCGATTAGAGCGAAGTTCTCATCCGAGCCCATGCCGCGGCCGCCAGAAATCACGATCTTCGCTCCAGTCAGCTCAGGACGATCAGACTTGGTCAGTTCTTCAGAGACGAAGGTCGAGCCCGTATCGCCGATGTAGATTGATTTGGACTCAGATGACGCCGAACCGCCCTCGCTCGCCAATGGGAAGGCTGTGGTGCGGATAGTGACGACTTTTTTAGCATCGTTCGATTTGACGTGGGCCAGTGCGTTACCCGCATAGATCGGGCGCTCAAATGTATCGCCCTCAATACCGGTGACAGAGCTGATTTGCTGCGTGTCGAGCTTGGCAGCCACGCGCGGCATATAGGCTTTGTGCGTTGTCGTATCGGCGGCCATGACTGTGTCGTAGCTGTCCATCAAGGCAATAATCGTCGCTTCCATGGCTTCGGGCATCTGTTTGGCCAGAAGCTCATGCTCGACATTGATGACGGCGCGCACGCCCTCAATCTTACCTGCCGCGTCCGCAGCCGCGCTCGCGCCTTGACCTGCAACAAGAATATCAACGTCCCCGCCCAGCGCTTTGGTGGCCGAGACAGTTTTGGATGTCGCGTCGTTCAGAGACGCGTTGTTATGTTCTGCAACAACAAGGGTTGCCATTAGATCACTCCTGCTTCGTTCTTGAGTTTATCGACCAATGTCGCAACATCTTCGACTTTAATGCCAGCTTCGCGGGCCTTGGGCTCTGTGACCTTCACAACCGTCAGGCGCGGCATTGTGTCGACACTGAAGTCTTCGGGCGTCTTGGCATCAATCGGCTTGCGTTTGGCTTTCATGATGTTGGGTAGAGAGGCGTAGCGCGGCTCATTGAGGCGCAGATCGGTCGTCACGACCGCAGGTAGTTTGAGATTTACGGTCTGCAAACCGCCATCAATCTCCCGCTTCACTTCAATCGTGCCATCACCCGCTGTCAAAGTGTTGGCATACTGACCAATCGGCCAGCCCAGCAGCGCCGCCAGCATACCACCGGTCGCGCCGTAATCATTATCGATGGCCTGCTTACCCAGCAGGATCAGCTCCGCCCCCTCGGCTTCAGCAACAGCTTTCAAGATCTTGGCAACCGCAAGCGGTTCGAGATCCTCATCCGTCGTTACATGCACGCCGCGGTCCATACCCATCGCCAGGGCCGTCCGGATGGTTTCCTGCGCCTTGGTCGGGCCAACGGAAACCGCAATGATTTCAGTCGCTGTTCCGGCTTCCCGCATACGTACAGCTTCTTCGACGGCGATTTCGTCGAACGGATTCATGCTCATCTTGACGTTGGAGAGGTCAACACCGCTCTGGTCGGGTTTGACCCGGGCCTTGACGTTATAGTCAAGCACACGCTTGATCGGGACGAGAACTTTCATGGAGCACTCCAAAGATTTGGTTTGGCGGCCATATGCGCGGGCTTGGCAAGAGTTTCAAGGCGACAAAGCGCTTCAACCGCGTTCCCCGCCCACAAGATTACGCATGCGATGCCGCCTCAGGGACAGCGGGATAGAGCCTCTGCGCGACGCCATAGCGCCGGAAGAAGGTATAATGCACAATCCAGACATCGAGCATGACCGCGAAACAGGCCGTCGCAGGAATACTGAAGATCAAGAAATGAATCAGCTACTCATAATCCCGGGGCGCATCCACCCCTGAGATGATCATTCCAAGTGCAACCGCGAAGGCAATGTCCGACAGATTTTCAATGCGCGTGACGGCTTTACCACGCCAGCGGAAATTCGGATCATGGTCCAGCTGCTTACCGATGGCTTTGCGCAACATGGCCGCTACCGAACTTCAACGCTCAGACCGAGCGGCTTGATCGTCGGTTCCGAACCATCTTGACCCGTCAGAGTGGTGATTGATACCGGCATTTCCGGCGCCACCGTGATCGTCATGGTCTGACCGGGCGTTTCGATAAAATCGATCAGCCCACTGCCAACCGTATCCATAAGGTCGCGTTCGAATTCGGTCCGCGCCGTTAGCGAACCAAGCGCGATCATCGTCTTCGCCGCGCCTTTCAGCACCGCAACCGGCTTACCTGTGACCTCTGCAGCAACTTTATAACCACGATCAAGGAGACTGTTCCCGGCAATGTCCTGAATATCGCAGTTCAGACTCTCGATCTTGATTCGCTTATTGGCTTCGGCCTGCGCAAGCCGAAAGGCTTCCATCTCCGCCAGATATCGATCGAAATCGGCGTTCTGGGCTGTGTCACCGTCAATATCCAGGGTCGGTGTAGTGAGGCCCTGGGCTTCCATATAGGCAGACGAAGCCACCATCCCCTGAACGGCATAATCGCAGCGCGTGCGAAGGCTCTCGTCAATTTCCATTCGTGCGTCGGTCACGACCATTCTGTCGTCCTTGCGGTCGAGTGTCATGGTCTGCGATCCTTTCACAGTGATTTCGGCAAGGCCGTTTTCGCGCAACACATCCATATAGGGCGCAATAGGCGTACCGGCAGCATCCTTGAACGTGATGACCATCGGTGAGAGCACGGACTGCATCGTCGTTTTCGATCCTGATGTTTTGCTGTCGGCTTCAAACCCCTCCGTCGTTAGATCAAAGACACTGGATTTCAAGTCAAGTTTGCCGAGATTGATCTGGCGGTAGGGCATCTTGCCCGATGGCGAGAGGATTTGTGCATAGGTGCCGACAATGCCCATATTGGGTGAGGGCACCACGTCCTTGGCATTAACCGATGTATCCAGACCCAGCAAGGTCAAACCATCCATTTCCAGATCGAACAACCCGCTCGGGAACCCATTCAGCCAGTCGAAATCGACCGTCTCGACAATCAGGTCCAGCCGTTCAGCCGAACTGTCATTCCCGACCACGATCTGAGCAATACTGAGTGTTCCCTCTTCCCCTTCTTCATACGCGCTGACTGTCAGGTCCTGCAGGTGCAGCGCGGCAAAGCTCTGATTGTCAGATAGGTAGGACAGGGTGCCATTATCGGTGATGTCCGCCCCTTGCTCGCCGCGTAGAAGACGCACTAGACTCTCTGCAAGATCGGGAGACGGTGAAACGACCGTCATTTCGCCCAGCGTTGCCTCCACAGTCTTCACTGATCCTTGATCGCCGTCTTCAAAATCCTCGGCGAACAGATCACTAACGATCATTTTATCGAAGGTTGGACGCCCATCCACATCATGCAAACCCATCAGACTGACGCGATCAGCCGTATAGACGATGCCCTCATGTTCGGCTGCCCAATCCGTGTATATGACGCTCGACCCATTGATCACGCGCGACGCTTGAATTGCTGTATCGTCGTCCAGTCCCAGCGCGGCCAAGAGCGCCAAGGTGGTCGCTTCGGACCCGGACCGGGGGGCAACCTCAAAATAGCGCGACAGAGCCGTCTGATCGGCCTTGCTCAGTTCAAGTGATGCCGCATCGACTGAGATTTCAGGTATGTCGGCCTTGTCGCCGCCCGAACAAGCTCCCATCACTAGACCGGCGGCGCAGAAGCCCGCCATAAGAGTTCGGCGCAAGGAGAACGGGGAAACGAACATGTCAGGGGTCCTGTCAAAATTGAAGCGCAACTCTAGCGATGGCGCAAAGCCTGACAAGGCAGAATTCCCGCTGCGCGACAGCACGGATCCCCGCATCCTTTACATACTCTCAAGCCGGGCCCGGCGCGTCTCCCTCAAAGTCAAAGCGGCGGACCGACAGGTTCATGTCATCGTTCCGAGCCTGCACGCTTTCCCTCAGGCGCAGGCCTTCGTCCGGGATCAGCGCGACTGGATCGATGTGCAGCTGGAAGGCCTGCCACCGCCGCAGCCTTTCGTGCCCGGCGCAGATATCCTGTTTCAGGGCGATCTCTACCGTCTTGTCAGCCCGCCCGGAAACGCCCGTGCTAAAATCGACCGGACCGGGCGCAGGATCATCGTGCCCTCCCCTGATCCGGAGAGCTTTGCCGGACGTGTCCGGCGCCTGCTGATCCGCGAAGCGCGGGCTGAGCTTGAAGCCGCAACCCATCATTATTCCGCAAAACTCGGCAAACGGGTCGGCAAGGTGAGCATCCGCGACCAGGCAAGCCGCTGGGGCAGCGCGATCACGCGACAGGGCGAAGGCCATATCAGCTATAGCTGGCGCCTGATCTGCGCCCCGCCGGACATTCTTGAATATGTCTGCGCCCATGAGTGTGCGCATATGGTTGAGGCCAATCACAGCCCGGCCTTCTGGGCGGTATGTGAGCGGTTATTCCCGGAGACAAAACGCGCCAAACGCTGGCTTACCAAACATAGCGGGGACCTTCACGCGATCGGCGCGGACGTCTGAGCAAAACGTCCGCGCGGCTTACAACCTATTGGACCGCCCCGCATAATTCTCCAATGAACACATTCACGAAATTTGCAGCAAGCGGCCTGGACCTTCTCGGTTCTCTCTTTCTGATCCTCGTTGCCGGTCTCATGATCGTGGCCATTGGCCTGTTCATCTTCGATAAAACTCAGCGCAAGAATACTATCTGGCGAAACTATCCGGTCATCGGCCACTTCCGGAACCTGTTCCAGATTCTCGGCGAGTTTTTCCGGCAGTATTTTTCCGCCAGTATTTTTCCGCCAGTATTTTTTCGCCTAGGACCGGGAGGAAATGCACTTCAACCGGGCTGAGCGCGATTGGGTTAAACATGTGTGCGAGGACGGCAAGGATGTGGTCTCGTTCGGATCGACCAAAATGTTCACCCCCGGCATGCCGATCTTCGCCAATGGCCTGTTTCCGAAACTGGACGAGAACGAGAAAGTTCAACCGCCTTTCATTATTGGGCCGGACACAGCCCATCCCTACCAACCAAACGGCTTTTTCAACATCTCGGCCATGAGTTATGGTTCGCTGTCTGCGCCCGCTGTCCGCGCGCTGAGCCAAGGCGCACAGATGGCTGGATGCTATCTTAATACGGGCGAAGGCGGGGTCTCGCCCTACCATCTCGAAGGCGAATGCGACGTGGTTTATCAACTCGGCACGGCCAAATTCGGCACGCGGAATGACGACGGTACGCTGAACGAAAAGAAGCTCATCAAAATCTGTGAAAACCCGCACATAAAAATGATTGAAGTCAAGCTCAGCCAGGGCGCAAAACCGGGTAAAGGCGGCATATTGCCCGCAGCGAAAGTCACGAAAGAGATCGCTGACAGACATTCGCGATATCCCTGGAGGCGAAAGCGCCCTCTCCCCGAATCGTCATGTCGATGCTGGCGATGCCGAGGAGCTGCTTGACCTGATCAATCGTGTTCGCCGCGTGTCCAAACGTCCGACCGGGATCAAGTTCTGCATGGGTCAGGTCGATCCTGTTCAGGATTTGATTAAGGCTATTCTTAAGCGCGGCGCAGCCTCGGCCCCTGACTATATCACCCTGGATAGCGGAGACGGCGGCACGGGTGCGGCGCCGATGCCTCTTATCGACAATACAGGTATGTTGATCGAGGATAGCTTGCCCTTGCTGCACGACATGTTGAGCGAGGCAGGCCTGCGCGACCGGATCAAGATCATTGCATCAGGCAAATTGATTACGGCAGCGGATGTCGCCTGGGCGCTGTGTGTTGGCGCAGACATGATCAATAATGCGCGCGGTTTCATGTTCGCGCTGGGCTGTATTCAGGCGCTAAAATGCAACAAGAATACCTGCCCCACCGGCATCACGACCCATGATAAACGTCTGCAGAAGGGCCTTGACCTGAGTAATAAGGCGGTCCGCGTCCGCAACTATGTCAAAACGCTGCGCGATGAAGTCGAGATGATCGCTCATGCCTGCGGCGTTGACAGCCCGCGAGAGCTGACGCGCTCCCATCTGCTGGTGATGCAGTCTTCAGGGCGTACACGGCCCTTCAGTAAAGTCTGGAATCCGGGTCGTTACCTATCGACTGAGCGCAACTGACCGCTCGCTTCGGTTGACGCTAAGGGGTGTCGGACCTATCTTTCATCCATGAAAACAGCCGGAAACATCCGAACAATCCTGACCGTACCCGATCCACGGCTCAAGCAGGTCAGCGAGTCCGTCGAACGCGTCGATGATGATCTTCGCGCGCTTATGGATGACATGCTCACGACGATGTATGCCGCGCCCGGTATCGGCTTGGCTGCGGTTCAGGTTGGCGTGCCGAAACGTGTCATCGTCATGGATCTGGCGAAAGAGGGCGAGGATCCGGATCCGAAATATTTCGTCAATCCAGAAATTCTCGACCCGGATGCGGAAACTGTTCCCTATCAGGAAGGCTGCCTGTCGGTTCCTGACATTTATGATGATGTGGACCGTCCAAAAACCTGCCGCGTGACCTATCTCGACTATGATGGAAAGCGCGTGACGGAGGATTGCGAGGGGCTTTATGCTGTCTGTATTCAGCATGAAACGGATCATCTGGAAGGCATCATCTTCCTTGATCATCTATCGCGGTTGAAACGTGACCGGGCGATCAAGAAGGTGATGAAAGCCGAAAAACTCAAGGCGGCGAGTTAACCGCTCTCCCGTTCAATCCGCCGCAAATCTTTCGGCGGGCAATCTCTAATCGTTCGGGGTTTTCCTTGCCGCTCAACCTTGTTTTCATGGGCACGCCCGACTTTGCTGTTCCAAGCCTGGCGGAGATCGTCGCGAACGGACATAATGTTCTGCGCGTCTATACCCAGCCGCCGCGCAAATCCGGACGCGGGCAAAAGCTGACGAAATCGCCCATCCATCAATTTGCAGAAATTATGGGTCTTCCCGTGGAGACGCCGGAAAGCTTTCGCAAGCCATCCGTGATTGACGGGCTCGAGGCGCTCAACGCCGATGTAGCTTGCATTGTCGCCTATGGGCAGATTCTACCGCAGCGGGCGCTTGATGCCCCAAAAAAGGGCTGCCTGAACCTGCATGGATCGCTCCTCCCGCGGTGGCGCGGCGCTGCGCCGGTACAGCGTGCCATCATGGCTGGCGATACGCAGACCGGCGTACAAATCATGCAGATGGCAAAGGGATTGGATACTGGCGACGTCCTGCTTTCTGAAACTGTCGATATTGGTCCGGCTGATACGGCAGCTAGCCTGTCGGACCGGCTGTCCCGCGTGGCCGCAAAAATGTGGCCGCGCATATTCGGCGCGGTCGAACGCGGCGCATTGACGCCAACGCCGCAAAGCGGTGAGCCTACCTATGCTAACAAGATCGACAAGGCGGAAAGCCGGATCGACTGGTCGCGCTCAGCTCAGGACCTTGACTGTCATATTCGCGGTCTTGCGCCCTTCCCCGGCGCGTGGTGCGAGATTGATGGCATGCGAGTTAAAGTCCATCTGGCAGAGCCGGAAGACGGGTCGGGTAAACCCGGAGTCGTTCTGGACGATGAACTATTGATCGCCTGCGGCAAAAGCGCGCTCAGGCTCATTCAGGTCCAACCTGCTGGAAAACCGAAAATGACAGCTGGAGCATTTCTGAAAGGAACGCCGGTGGCCAAAGGTCTTGTTTTACTTTAAGAAACTCTGGTGACCGCAAGACAATTCGAGGATTATCATGGCTATACCATTGTTCATAACAAAACCGGAGCCCGGCTACTGACCGGTGATGGGTCCCTTGCCCATCCCGAAACGTTCCAAACTCTAGACGACGCCAAGCAATGGATCGATGATTGATTAAAGGACCTCAAGGGAGAGCGCCGCGCATATCGGCCCGACGGAAGGCCATGTCGACTCCCTGACAACGCAAGGTCCGAGCAAGCATGAGGGAAAATGCTGGCCGATGTGGCGGGCTGGAAGCGATATTCATCGACTAAAACACACTATGGAAAATTGGGCAAACGCTTGGCTGAACAGCTCAATCTGGAAATTTCCACAGATAATAGTCATGCTTGGATCCATACGATCAGTGAGTATGACGATGCCACGAGTGAGTGGATTATGCATGAGGAATTGGCTGAAGCCGTTGAGAAGCTCAATATTCGCTAGGCGTATCCTTACGCGCACGAGCGTCTGATGCCGCGCTACAAACTCACAATCGAATATGATGGCAGTCCCTATATGGGCTGGCAGTGGCAAGATCATGGGCCATCGGTCCAGAGTGCCATCGAAGACGCTGTCGAACGGTTCGATGGAGGTCGGCGCACAATCTATGGATCGGGCCGAACTGACAGCGGGGTTCATGCTTTGGCGCAGGTAGCGCATGTCGATCTGATCAAGAATTTGTCGGCCGACAAGGTTCGCGACGCCATCAACTTCCATCTTGGCGAACATCCGATCAGCGTGCTGGACGCGCACAGGGTCGATGACGAATTCCATGCCCGGTTCGACGCGCGAGAACGGCGCTATCTGTTCCGCATACTCGACCGACGTCCGCGTCTGGCGTTGGACCGTGGTCGTGTCTGGCGTGTCCCTGTAAAACTGGATGTGGACGTCATGGATCACGCTGCACAGTGTCTGGTCGGGCGACATGATTTTTCGACGTTCAGAGACACGCAGTGCCAGGCCAAAAGCCCTGAGAAAACTCTCGATATTGCCCGCGTCTCGCGTGTTGGAGGCGAGATCCATTTCGAGTTTTCTGCCCAGTCCTTCCTACACAAACAGGTTCGCAGCCTGGTGGGTAGCCTTGTCGAGGTCGGTCTGGGCAAGTGGACCGCGCGGGATCTACAGGCGGCGCTCGACGCAAAAGACAGAGCCGCTTGTGGACCAGTCAGCCCGCCGGACGGGCTCTATCTGGTCAGTGTCAAATACCCTGAAAAGTAAATCTGCGTCACTAGGATTTGTGGACATTTACTGTGATGCAATGACTGCTGCTGCGAGGTGCCCTGTCGCTGTGTAACTTATATCGGCTTTATCGTATCGTATATTTACGCCTCGGACCTCTTTGATTGTACCAAAGTTATTCTCGCCCCCATGTCACCATCTATAACCCTCTTCATCATGGGGTATATGACCCTTGCGATTGCGTTTGGCAGAAATGACCGCCTCAGCGCCTCGGCCAGCGCGTGTTGCGCGTAAATGGTCGGCGTCAAAAGCCTTGTCGGCTAACAAAGCGCCGGAGGACAAGCCCTTTATCAACTCTGGACCTCGACAATCTCACTACGTTGCCCCGGCAGGAGGCAGACCTGCACAAGGGTCCCGAGGCCGTCAACCAAAGCCAGAACTTTGGTGATTAGCTCGCCTTTTAAACGCCCAATGGCCTGATGAAGAGCCCCCTGTTGCGCTGCTTGCTGTTTGATGCGCGCGGATAATCAGTCCATCAATGAGGCCATACTCAAAGCCCGGATCACTGGACATATGATTGAAAAGACTCTCAAAAATATCGGTCTTGGCCCACCGTCGATTGTGCCTGAACACACTATTCCACTTGCCAAATGACGCAGGGAGATTACGCCAAGGCGAGCCCACTCGGAGCCGGGATGGTGAGGGTCCATAACCTTCCACATTTGGTCTGTGATAACAAACATACAGGGGCTGGCAGATGCCCTGGGTTGACCTCTGCGTCTAATAGCAACGGGCGGGCAGCGTAACGAGATGACGCAAGTCGCTGCTTTATTGGCAGGGTTTAAGGCGGATCATGTCTTGGCGGATAAGGGCTATGATGGCCAGTGCGTTATAGACGCGGTGACTGAGATCGGGGCTATGCCCGTGATTCCGTCCCGAAAAAAGGCACGCCAGTCAAGGTAAACTGAGATGGCCTTGTATAAGGAATGTAATGTATAAGGAACGTCGATATTGTCGAACGGGTCTTTGGTTATCTCAAACAGGTCCGGCGGGCGTTGGCGCGATCACCTGTAGCAGACTGGCCAGCATGACCATCATGCCTGTCGACACGACCACGCAACCTACCAAGATTGCGCTTCCAAGCGGAAATCCGGCCACCCGCTGTGCCAGACGAATATCGATGGGCAGAAGACCCAGATAGGCTGCGAGCAAAGCCCCATAGCCGACGATCATCGGCACGCCGAGATAGACGACTCCCAGAAACACTATACCCAACGCAATGCAGAGCCAGCTGAGCGCCCAATTGCGCACGACCCACCATTCAGCAAGCTTGTCCGTCCGGCTCATCAAGATCGCGATTAAAGCTGACGTGACTGGAAAACTGAGTAACCATAGCCCGATAATCAGAACGAACGGCCCCAGCTGGAAATCCGGCACGTCGACTCCAGTCAGTTTTGCGCGCTCCGTTTCCAAACCCACCATAATGAGCCAGAACGCCGGGAAACACGCCAGAAGCGACATGAAGGCGAACATCACGCCAGTCCTCGACATATCGAAAAAGCATCGCCAATCGGCCCAGCGGCCCACGGCGCCGAAAACACCGTAGAGCGTATTCATGCTGGCACCGTCAATCGCCGGGCTTCGAGCATATGCCGCAGGCCGTCAGGGATGGGGCAGACCATTCCATCCCGTGTGGAAACGAGTGTGCAAGAGCTAGTAAAACGGGTGTTTCGCCCTGATAGGCGACCGGCTGCGTGACCCAGGACGACCCACCGATCCAGCCAATATGGAAAATGAGATCGGGACAGAGATGGCATTCATTTACATAGGTGAGTGTCTGCCCGCCAACCAGAGTGCGCACCGTATCCGTCTGAAAATGGTCTTTCATCGGATAGTTGAAGCGCATGCGCGCATCTTCGAATAAGGCGGCATCGCGACATTCTTGACATGGTTGAGCGGATCAAGGTCCTGGAAGCGCGGACGCACGTCAACCGTTTCAGGATAGAGATCACGGCCGAGCCAATGTAGGTCGATCCTTTGTCTGGAAGGGTAGTCGCTCATGGTCCCGGCCTTACTGTTGTGACAGAGGCGGCACAATCGCGCTTTGGCCCAACCCTACTGGACTGGCTTGCATTCGCCTCCCAGAACCGCGCCGAAAGGGTTGGCCATGAAATAGTTTTTCCAGATCACAGGGCTTATTTTCCTGACTTTCGCAATTCTGGTCGGCGGTAGCGCCCTGTTGCCGCAAATGCAGACCATCGAACGGTCGAAAATATTCGACCTCAATGCAGAAGAGATTTTCGACACAATCGTAGATCTTCAAACCCATTCCTCTTGGTCCCATCTCGTTCCGGCTGGCGCATCACTCACTTTGGGTCACACAAGCGGGACCTGGCACCAGGAAGGATCAGCCGGGTTGATTGAAATCCAACAAACAATCGAACCGTCTTTAGTCTCAGCGCCGGTCAACGTCAGTCATCAGAGCCACATCCTGATCTATGTTCTTGCCGCAGAGGACTCAAGTATAATCATCCTGGTGGAATCAGAACGAGATCTTGGCGGTTTTCCGCATCTACACCACTTTCGCGCCAAGATTGACGACGCGGACCGCTGACCGAACGGATGCGTCGCTTGTGCGGTTGGGCCAAGTCGCAAGCCAGACGGAAGACTAGCGCTCTTCCTCGGGGTCCGGCTCAGGCTGAACCAGCTCATCAATCATGATCCGGGTTTCATCCGGGTCGGGTTCTCTGAACAGATCCCGGACACGATTGGCGTCATCTTCGATACGGATTCGATTTTCCAGAAACTCACGGGAAAAGTCGACTTCAGGTCCGTCGTCCAGAAGTGTGGTCGACGGTCCGCCCGCATTGATCGAATTATTACCGATTCCGCCTGCCCAGGGATCCGTGCCCCCGGCAATATTGCGGCCCACCGAGTTGCCTCTGCGAAAACCCGGAGTGACTCCGGCAGGCGCTGTATTCGTCACGCCTCTGGCCTTATACCGTTCATAACTCTCAAACCCGTCCGCATCGCGGCCCTGAAATGTGCGCAGATATTTCGGACATTCCAGATGGGTCTTGCCGGCCTCTCGGCAGCGTATGTCCAGAATGATCCCCTCATACCCCGCACCTAGTGAGTTGCCATAGCTGCCCGGTGCCAACGTCCACCCGCTCATGCCCGGCACGTTGCGCTGCGTCCCGCCGCCCGATGTCGGCCCTGTCAGCGGATTGCTGGACGGACGCCGGACCTGTCCGGGGTCCGCCGTATTGGCTGGGCCTAACGGACGGTCCTGCCGCATCAGATCCATAAACGGATCAGATTGTTCCTGCGGTACGGCGCGGCGTTCCTCGATGATCGTCTCAGGTGCTTCGGGAGACGCCAGGATCGTCGGCGGGACCGTAATGATCTCAGGGTCAATCACGATCGGATCAGGTAAGAGTTCGGGCTCCACAATCGGCTCCGGGTCTGGCTCAACAATCGGCTCCGGGTCTGGCTCAACAATTTTCGGCTCTAGGATTTCCGGCTCCGGAACATCCAGTTCCTGAACGGGGGGAAGCTCTTCGATAGGGAGAAGCTCAGGTTCCAATTCCGGCGTGACAATATCCGGAACCGGCGTGATGAATGGCTCAGCTTCGATTTCAGGCTCTATAACAGGCTCTGGCTCAAGGATCGGTTCGGGATCTGGAATAATGGGTTCAGGTTCAGGCTCAAGAGTTTCGGGTTCCGGGATCAATTCAGGGGCTGGAATCGCTTCGAGCTCAGGCTCGACCACAGGTTCGGCCAGAATTTCCGGCAGAGTTGGGCTGGATTCCGGCTCAAGCTGAGGATCTGGTTCGGGTTGAGTCTCTGGTGGAGGCGGCGGGAACTCGGGCTCAGGTTCAGGCTCTGGAACGGGCGGCGGAGACAGTCTGGGTTCGCGGCGCGGCGCCCGAGCGGGCACGGGAATAACAGGCGGCTTTGCCACTGATTCAGGGTCGGGCTGCGGAGCCTCGAAGATGACAACTTGAACCGGGATCACATCGGGTTCGTCTAGCTTCAGATCCGGGACCATGAAATTACCCGACAGCGCAAAGAACAGGGCGACGTGAACCGCGATCGCAAGGACAACCGTTCCGGTTCCGCGCTGCGCGTCATCCTCTAAGAAGTCTGCCAGACGGTCAGGATCATGATAGGGGAAAGATCCACCACCGCGCGGCGCATAGAGACCCGGATCATATGGGACATACGCGGTCACACGTGGCTAGAGCATTCTCTGATTAATCATGCGCAATATCCTGCCGCCTTGAAGTAATTCCAACATTCGCTTGAGGAGTAGAGGTTACAGATATTTCCGATGGCTTTCCAGAATTCGTCTATGGGTCTGCATTTGGCTTTGCGCAAGTGAGTTTTGAGACGACCATTTCTATCGGGTTTGGATCAGAACTGCAGGGCGGCAAGAACAAGACCCATGCACCTCGTTTCATAAGGCCCGTTTAGCGCGTAAGTTTTTATGGCTGGAGAGAGTGTCGAGACTGACGCTATCGCCTTGCTTTAATGGGGGTGCCAGTTGAGCTTCAATAGAGAGATCAAAGCCCGCCCGGTTCAGGGGCCATTTCAGGGGGCCATTTCAGGGGGCCATTTAAACCCCAAGGCGCGACGATCCCGTCATGGCGCAGTCCCGCGATAAAGGTCTGTGTCTGCCAATGACCGAAGGCGACATCAGATATCAATCGGTCCCCCTTGAGAGAACAGCCATGATATTAACCCCGCAGGACGGGCTCACATCAAAGGGTCGCGCCGCCTGATTGCAGCCGAGAAAGGGGCAACAGGCCAGGCCCTGCTGGAAGACGCCTTCGCCAGGAAGAGCAAAGCATGTATCAATGATCGTGTATAAGTGTATAGGATTATGGGGCTGTACGCACCCATAGGGACAAAGTACCCAAGTGAGGTGGGTTCGGCGACACCGACAGGGAAAGCGCGAAAGGCCGCGCAAATATATCACTGACAGACAGAGGGTAAGGGCTGGACATGCGAATGGAGACTGCCGGATGAACATTCGAACCGTTAAAACCATGGCGGCCCGACTGCTTGGTCTGACCCTGCCGACCGCGCGGGCGCAGGATGGTGAGGCCCTGCTGCACCGTGCTGCAGAGAAGGGCGATGCCGGGGCCATCACCGCCCTGCTTGAGGCTGGGGTCGATCCCGAGGCGCGGACCGAGTATGGCGCGACCCCGCTGCACAAGGCTGCGAAGCAGGGCAATGCCGGGGCCATCACCGCTCTGCTTGAGGCCGGGGCCGATCCCGGGGCGCGGGACAAGCATGGCGGGACCCCGCTGCACCTTGCTACGAGGAACGGCCATGTCGGGGCTATGACCACCCTGCTTGAGGTTGGGGCCGATCCCGGGGCGCGGGACAAGTATGGCGAGACCCCGTTGCACTATGCTGCGAGTGAGGGCGAGGCCGGGGCCATTACCGACGTCCTGTTGAAGGCCGGGGCCGATCCCGGAGCGCGGAGCGAGTCTGGCGTGACCCCGCTGCACTTTGCTGTGTCCTGGGGTCATGCCATCACCGCCCTGCTTGAGGCCGGGGCCATCACCGCCCTGCTTGAGGCCGGGGCCGATCCCGGAGCGCGGGACGAGTATGGCGTGACCCCGCTGCACCGTGCTGTGTCCTGGGGTCATGCTGGGGCCATCACCTGCTTGAGGCCGGGGCCGATCCCGGGACGCGGAGCGAGATTGGCGAAACCCCGCTGCACTGGGCTGCGATTAACGGCCATGCCGGGGCCATCATCGCCCTGCTTGAGACTGGGGCCGATCTTGAGGCGCGGACTGAGACTGGTCGGACCCCGCTGCACTCTGCTGCGAGTGAGGGCGATGCCGGGGCCATCATCGCCCTGCTTGAAGCTGGAGCTGATCCCGAAGCACCGGACCGAGACTGGTGTCGGACCCCGCTGCACTGGGCTGCATTAGAGGGGCATGCTGGGGCCATCACTGCCCTGCTTGAGGCCGGAGCCGATCCCGGGGCGCGAGACCAAGTTGGCTGGACCCCGCTGCACGAAGCTGCGCATCAGGGCGATGCCGGGGCCATCACAGCCCTGCTTGAGGCTGGAGCCGATCCCGAGGCGCGGGACAAGTATGGCGGGACCCCGCTGCACTGGGCTGCGTATCAGGGCCATACTGGGGCCATCACCGCCCTGCTTGAGGCTGGGGCCGATCCCGGGGCGCGTACCAAGTCTGGCGAGACCCCGCTGCACTATGCTGCGAAGCAGGGCGATGCCGGGGCCATCACCGCCCTGCTTGAGGCCGGGGCCGATCCCGGGGCGCGTACCAAGTCTGGCGAGACCCCGCTGCACTATGCTGCGAAGAAGGGCGATGTCGGGGCCATCACTGCCCTGCTTGAGGCTGGGGCCGATCCCGGGGCGCGGACCGAGTCTGGCGAGATCCCGCTGCACGAGGCTGCGCATCAGGGCGATGCCGGGGCCATCACCGCCCTGCTTGAGGCTGGGGCCGATCCCGGGGCGCGGACCGAGAATGGCGAGACCCCGCTGCACGAGGCTGCGAAGAAGGGCAATGCCGGGGCCATCACCGCCCTGCTTAAGGCTGGGGCCGATCCCGAGGCGCGGACCGAGTCTGGCGTGACCCCGCTGCACCGTGCTGCGAAGAAGGGCAATGCCGGGGCCATCACCGCCCTGCTTAAGGCTGGGGCCGATCCCGAGGCGCGGACCGAGTCTGGCGTGACCCCGCTGCACCGTGCTGCGAAGAAGGGCGATGCCGGGGTCATCACCGCCCTGCTTGAAGCTGGGGCCGATCCCGAGGCGCGGACCGAGTATGGCGAAACCCCGCTGCACTCTGCTGCGAGTGGTGTGGGCGATGCCGGGGCCATCACTGCCCTGCTTGAGGCTGGGGCCGATCCCGGGGCGCGGACCGAGAATGGCGAGACCCCGCTGCACTCTGCTGCGCATCAGGGCGATGCCGGGACCATCACCACCCTGCTTGAGGCTGGGGCCGATCCCGGAGCGCGGACCGAGTCTGGCGTGACCCCGCTGCTCCTTGCTGCGAGTGAGGGCGATGCCGGGGCCATCACCGCCCTGCTTGAGGCTGGGGCCGATCCCGAGGCGCGAACCGAGTCTGGCGTGACCCCGCTGCACCGGGCTGTGTATAACGACCATGCTGGGGCCATCATCGCCCTGCTTGAGGCTGGGGCCGATCCCGAGGCGCGGACCGAGTCTGGCGAGACCCCGCTGCACTGGGCTGCGGGTAGGTGGTACTACCGGAACCCAGC
The DNA here is from genome assembly GCA_965205225.1 of Litorimonas sp. Lineage (GTDB taxonomy): Bacteria > Pseudomonadota > Alphaproteobacteria > Caulobacterales > Maricaulaceae > Litorimonas. Next base: position 613,178 of record CBDBFZ010000003.1, on the reverse strand, counting down.
CGGGGCCATCACCGCCCTGCTTAAGGCTGGGGCCGATCCTGAGGCGCGAACCGAGTCTGGCGAGACCCCGCTGCACCGTGCTGCGAGTGAGGGCGATGCCGGGGCCATCACCGCCCTGCTTGAGGTTGGGGCCGATCCCGGAGCGCGGACCGAGTCTGGCGAGACCCCGCTGCTCCTTGCTGCGAGTGAGGGCGAGGCCGGGGCCATCACCGCCCTGCTTGAGGCTGGGGCCGATCCCGAGGCGCGAACCGATTCTGGCGTGACCCCGCTGCACCGGGCTGTGTATAACGACCATGCTGGGGCCATCATCGCCCTGCTTGAGGCTGGGGCCGATCCCGAGGCGCGGACCGAGTCTGGCGAGACCCCGCTGCACTGGGCTGCGAGTAGGTGGTACCACCGGAACCCAGCCGGGGCCATCACCGCCCTGCTTAAGGCTGGGGCCGATCCCGAGGCGCGAACCGAGTCTGGCGAGACCCCGCTGCACCTTGCTGCGCATCAGGGCCATGCCGAGGCCATGACCGCCCTGCTTGAGGCTGGGGTCGATCCCGGAGGAGCGCGGACCGAGTCTGGCGAGACCCCGCTGCACCTTGCTGCGCGGAACGGTCATGCCGGGGCCATGACCGCGCTGATTGAGGCCGGGGTCGATCCCGGGGCGCGGGACAAGGATGGCCGGACTCCACTTGATCTCATTCCGGAGGAATCACCGCTGATCGGGACGTCCGCCTATTGGACGCTGAAGGACGCCCGCTGGGACTGACCGCCTGTCGACCCGTATCTGCTGCACGCCCAAATCCAGGCCAGCCATATCAATCAGGGGCTGACAGGACAAAATCTGGCGGATGAAAGGCGCCAGCTTTACGATGCCCTTTATGCGATCGCGTCCAACCCAATTGTCTTTATAAACCGCGCTCTAGCGATCGCCGAAGTGGAAAACCCCGAGGCCGTAGAGGGCGGTAAGATATTGACGGCCTATGCGCCCTGGCATCTGGTATGGGCAGATCTGCCCGAGCGCATGTGCCAGTTCGCCGCCGCAACCCAATCGCTTAGAAACGCTCTGACGCTCATATCCGAGCAGGCTGAACGGGACTTCGTTCGTAGGACAGTCGGTCACCTCAGTCTCAATACTGTCGTCAGGCTGGATCTCAATGCAGGATGTCCGACAAAGACGGTGACGGCGGCAAGACAAAATAGCATATTTCATGGTGTAAGTGTCGCAGGCTGCTAGCAAACCACCTACAAAAAAGCCCCGGCGAATGGCCGAGGCTGTCGATCGGTGAGAGTTAGCGCAAATTCACTCTGCTGCTTCGATCGTTTCGCTGTTGCCACTCTTATCGCGCACCGGCGCACGGCGCCGACGTTTGGGTTTGTCTTCTCTGGCGTCAGGCGCTGCAGCAATATTATCGTCTGTTTCGCGCGGACGGCGCATGCGGGGCTTAGGCGACTCATCCTTGTCTGCTTTGTCAGCCATACCCTCAGCCTGGTTATTTAATTGATCTTCGGATTTGTTCGAACGCTGACGACGGCTTGGCTGGCGGTCGGACCCATCATCATCGTTGCTATTGCTTCGATCGTTACGATCACTCCGTTGATTGCGTTCCGCATCGCGCGCTTCACGTTCGGCTTCGCGCTGCGCTTCCTGCTCATTCATAAGGCGCAGATAATGCTCGGCATGCTGGCGCAGGCTCTCTGCCTTGACCCGATTGCCACCGGTTTTGGCGTCGTGGGTGAGCTGAGTATATTTCTCGTAAATGGTCGAGGCACTGCCCCGCACCTTCACATCCGGGCCGTTGGACTCCAGCGACCGGTTACGATTATTATTGTTATTACGATTTCGACCGCGCTGACGCTTCATCGGATTATCCTGAATACGCTGGGAAAGAACAGAGCGAATAAGCCGCAAACATACTTTCCGGGGGTGGCTGGTCGGATCTCAAAGGGGAACCGGGACATTTTGTCCAGCGGCATTCCTGCCCAACCGACTATATTTGACTACCACTCGGCGGGCGTATGTCAAAGGAGTTTTTCAGCCTTATCCCCCGCCCAGCGGCATGTTCCAGTCTAGTGTGAGGTTCCGCAAACGACCCGGGCGAGTCCGGCAGTGTCGGGAAGCAATCGGATATCCTGATAGTCACTACGCTGAAACAGGGCCAGCACAGCCTCTCCCTGGTCGAACCCGATCTCAACGCCCAACAATCCTCCAGGCCGCAGATAGTCGCGCGCGCCCGGCACGATGACCCGGTATGGGTCGAGACCATCGATGCCCCCATGCAAGGCGCTGACCGGGTCGTGATCGGCGACTTCGGTCTCCAGCCGAGTCATCGCGTCGGATGTTATATAGGGAGGGTTGCTCAGTACGGCGTCAAACCGGGTTGAGGTCAGGGCGGAAAACCAGTCGGAGGCTATCGTTTCCAGACGGTGGCTTACACCCAGCGCATCGGCATTCCTGCGGGTTGTTTCGAGGGCGTTCATATTGAGATCGGTTGCGACAGCGGTCGCGTCTTCGCGTTCGCACAGTATCGAGAGGGCTATAGCGCCGGAGCCTGTGCCGAGATCAAGCAGGCGCGGAGACGCGACGGCCTGAAGCGCACGAAGCGCCGCCAGCAACAGGACTTCCGTATCGCCGCGCGGAGACAGCACATCGTCGATAGCAAATCGGCGCCCATAGAAGTCACGCCAACCAAGAATGCGGTCGACGGGCTCTCCAGCCAGCCTGCGCTCTGTCGCTAGGCGCAGCATATCCAGCTGCTCCGGCGGAACTCCGTCTGTCCCGAACATAATGTAATCCGTTCGGGCAAGCCCAGTGACGCCGAGCAGGAGATCAAGAGCATCGCCGTCTGCGCAAGGCAGATCAGCAGCCTTGAACTGCCGGGTCATGACCTGCTTTGCAGCACGGTAGTTCAGGCTAGAATGAAAGTTCGGGCGCGGATTTTGGTTCGTCGGGGCAGCCATGCCCGCGCATAGTCTGGGACTGTGCATCGCCAACTCGGTAATATGAAAATTAGGATTGCTAGAGGGCATCCTGAATCTTGGTGACAATATTGGCGGTTTCGTCGGCCTTAGTCACTTTTGACAGGACTCGCTTGTCATCGACATCGACCAGCAGCAGCCAGCCTGTCTTTATAGAGCCGTCGAGTTCCGCGCGCACGGCCTCTTCCACGCCCGCTGTCTTGGCTTGAGCGTAGAAGTTATCGGCATCTTTTTCGGTATAGTCGAGCGTCACGAACTCAACGCCTGACATCGGACCCATAGCCTGAACCGCCTTGATTTTGGGGTCAAGCACTTTGCAGCTCCCGCACCAATCAGCATAGACAAGAACGGCTTTGGTTCGCGTTTCCATTGCGACGTCGGTTGCCATGACATCGGTGGCAGCCGAGTCGGTCATACCCGTCGTTTCGACGATTTGAACCGGCTCTGTCGTCGCTGTGGACGTGTTGGCGTTAGAACAGGCAGTCAGCAGAGCTGTTGTTGCGGCAAGGATAAGCGCTTTTTGCATTGAAATCTCCATGAGTTGCGTCATGCTTAGAAGGCAATCCCATCACGTGCCCCTCACAGTTGCGCGAGCATGGCCTCAACCACCGTCCAGAGACGTGAGAGATTCTGAGGTCTGGATAGGGAATGATCGCCACCCTTGACCAGCGTGTAACCGACCAATTCGCTGGTGACGGCATTCACGATCAGGCGCGAATAGGCAGGTGGGACGACATCATCATTCGCCCCCTGCAGAATTTCGACCGGGCCGTTGAATGCGATCGGGGCGCCGAGGATTTGCTGCTTCCGTCCATCTTCGATCAAGGCGCGGGAATAGACATAGGGTTCGCCATAATCGGACGGTTCGTAAACCACCCCGTCTTCCATCAGCATGGCGCGCTTATGGTCGTCCCATCCGGACCAGACCATTGTCTCTGTGAAATCGGGAGCCGGATTGATCAGGATAAGACCTTTGACGGCATCCGGGCGATCCAGCGCGGCCAGAAGCGAGGCCCATCCACCCATGGACGATCCAACCAATAAAGCACCGTTATTGCCGAACTGATCGATCATGGCAACAACGTCAGATGCCCAGCGCGATACTGTGCCGTCCGTGAAGTCTCCGCCGCTGATTCCGTGACCAAAATAGTCGAACCGCACAAAAGAGCGGCCTGATTTTGCGCACTGCTCATGCAGGAAGACAGCTTTAGTGCCCTCCATGTCGGATTTCAGCCCACCGCACCAGACGAGAGTGGGGCCACCAATCTCCGGGCGACCTTGCACATGATGATAGGCGAGTTTCGTCCCCTCATGGTTGATGTGCTGCACGCCCATGCTACGGCCTCATCCGTGACTAAGCGTGGTTCATACAATTTCTTGCAGGTCTTGCCAGCCTTGGATGCGGGCGGTGTGGAACGCACGACCGTCGAAGTCGCCGAAGCGCTGGTGGCCGAGGGACATGGGGCGTTCGTCGTAAGCAGCGGAGGACGGTTGGTCAACAAACTGACCAAAGCGGGCGCAACACACTTTACCGCGAATGTCGGTTCTAAACGTCTACTGACCTTGCCGTGGCGGATTGCTGACCTGCGCAAGCTGATCATATTGAACAAAATTGATGTTGTCCACGCCCGCTCGCGGGCACCCGCTTGGGCGGCATGGCGTGCGGTCATGGCTGAAGGTGTGCCATTTGTGACCACCTATCACGGTATCTATAATGAGGGATTTCCGGGCAAGCGCCGCTATAATTCGATCATGGCGCGCGGCGATATTGTCATCGCCAATTCGCGCTTTACGGCGGATCATGTGATGGCGACACACAAAGCGTCTGAGGACCGGATCCGCATCATCCCGCGCGGTGTCGATATGGCGATATTCGATCCGAAGGCCGTTTCATCCGTGCGGATCAAGGGGTTATGGAAGAAATGGAACGTAAAGCCGGACGACCGTGTCATCCTATTGCCCGCCCGACTGACCCGGTGGAAAGGCCAGCCTGTGGCGATCCGGGCGCTGGCACGTCTGCCGGCCGATACGGTTCTTGTCTGCGTCGGTGATCCGCAGGGCAGAGATAGCTATGTGGCGGAGTTGCGTGCCTTGGCGGACACACTGGGCGTCGCGGATCGGCTGCGTCTGCCGGGACATGAGATTGACATGCCGGCCGCATTCATGGCTGCAGACAGGGTGACGACTCCTTCGACCGATCCCGAAGCTTTCGGTCGGACTGCCGCAGAAGCGCAGGCTATGGGGCGCTGGGTCGTGGCCTCTAATCATGGCGGCGCGGTCGATGTGGTGGATGATACTGTTACAGGCCGGTTGATAGAACCGGGCGATTCTGAGATATTGGCGCGGGCGCTTCTGAGGGTCCCGGGGACTTATGATCCCGGCGCGGCGCGTGAGCGTATCGCCGAACGTTTTTCAAAACAAGCGCTCCAGACCGCGACATTGCAGGTTTACCGTGAGGCAATTCGGCAACAATCGCGCTGAAACCGGGCTTTTTAGCGTCCATATCGCTTGAAAAGGGTGGGTCCTGCCGCCATATTCAGGCCTTGGCGAGATAACCCGTCATATGTGAGATCATTTGATCGCTCCCAGGAGAGTATACCCATCGCCAGACGTCCCCATGCTGCCCAACCGGCTAAAAAACCCAAAGGTCCGCGCACCAACAGAGAAATTACATCCGAATCCGTTCTTCTGATAACGGAAGACGGCGAAAAACGCGGCGTCGTGCCGCTTGCCGAGGCGCTGGCCGCCGCGCAGAAGGTTGGCCTGGATCTAGTCGAAGTCGCACCCGGTGAAATGCCCGTTTGTAAAGTGCTTGATTACGGTAAGATGCGCTTTGAAGCGCAGAAGAAAAAAGCCGCGAACCGTAAGAGTCAACGCACATCGTCTCTGAAAGAGATCAAGATGCGTCCGAACATCGATACGCATGACTATATGGTCAAAACGAAGAAGATGACGGAATTCTTTGAGCGTGGCGACAAGGTCAAAGTGACAGTCCGATTCCGGGGTCGCGAGATGACCCATATGGACCGGGGTACTGATCTGCTCGGGCGTGTCCGCGACGACTTCGACGAAATCGCCAAGATCGAATTTGCACCAAAAACCGAAGGCCGTCTTATGGTCATGGTCATGGCACCAAGATAGGGTCTGGCTAGACAGGCTGAGACTGTTGCTGCAAGGGCCCTTCCGAGGCACTTTTTTGTTGCAGGGAGCGTGTGATCAATCGGGATCGGCACGTCAATGCGCGCCTGAACTGGGCAATATGTCGTCACCTATATCCCAAGCGAGGAATGGGACCAGCGATATTCTGGATGAAACAGGCCCGCTCACTCTGACCACAACCTCGCCAGCCGGGATGGTTCACCACAAGTCACACGGCAAAACATGGCCGGGCGAAGACGTGCTGCCGCAAACGGACGCGATTACCCGCCACCTGTACCCGCCGACCACGGCGGCGACTCTGTATCTGACCGCTATGGGGGCGCAATGCGCGCGCATCTTCGCCTCTGTCGACACAGCCTTTTCCAACCAATGCTTCACTGCAGCCTGAACCGCCTATGCCTGGGGAGAATTCGACGGCAGAGGTCTCTATGATGATCGAACCCTGACCGATGAATTCGGATGGGCAGCGACGGAGCTGTGGCCGACGACAGGGGAGGTCGCCTTTGCGGTAGACATGGACCGATACGTCCCGACATATAATCCTTTCGGATCGTTTGACTGGTCATCGGTGCAAGCGTTTGGAATGCTCAATCTTGTCGCGTTAGAACGCGGTCTGTTAGATCACGCGCGGCGCCTCAACCGTGCCTGCACGGCTCTGCTGAGCCTGGACAGACCGATATGAAAGCCAGACGCCAGAGGCGGGTTTTATGGTGCCCAAATCCGGGCTCGACTATTATTGGGGATCCAACGGCGATTTCACGAAACGTGCCATCATTATGGGGACAGCCCATATAAGTACGGGGGACGAAAAATATCGACGCGTCAAACTGTCATGAACTCGGCCTGCTGGAAAGCAAAGGCGCAGCGGAAGCCCGTCGCAGCCGTTCCAACCAAGACTAAGTCTCCCCAGGGCAGTGCATAACGCGTGGTCCGCAACTTTTCGGAGCGCAAGATAACTAGGAAAGAGGTCGAGCGCCTAATCAATGACGACCTGCTGGACAATCCAACCGGAACGGAAATCTTGACCAACTATCTTACCGAGGTCGGGACGGACACTTTCACCGAATAAGCCATCATCAAGATCGCCAGACGGCAGACCGAATGGCGCGGGCAAGGAAGACCTAACTGTACCATCCCGGAGGATCACATATCTCCTCGCCGATCTGCGCTTTTTCTGGCAAGGTCTGTTCTGAGAGGTATCTGGGACGAAGGGTACGATGCAAATAGGTTGCATAAACAAGCAACGATCACGCCGAAGGTCAGGGCTGTGATCCAGGCGAGTAATGAACCGGCCTGGGTCCTTGCGGTGCGCCACGGGAGGCTTGCACCCAGCACCGTCCCTTATTCTCCGTCTAGCGCAGGAGTATATCGCTCGCGACCTGATGGAAGTGCGCAATCGCCTGTATGGCCTGAAATGCCCCAGCTTCTGCCATGACGCTGATCGGCGCTTCTGCCGACCATGACAATGCGCGCCTCACTGACCGGTATCATAGCAGGCGTCGGACAGCTGCAAGTAGACGGGCGTGCCGATCAGCGGTGAATTCTCCTCGATGAAATCGAATGGGGTCCGGCCATCCTTATACCGCGCGCCGGGAGAAAATCAAAGAGCATCGGGATGTTGCGCCCACTGCGTGTCCGTCATTCGACGTTCAGCACCGGCTTAGAACAGGTGAGGTAAAGGCATGACCGAGAAGACTCCCGGCCCAATCGCCTCACTCCTTTCGACAAAAACAGGTCTATCGACCGCGATCGTCACGGGCATTCTGAGCGTGGCGGTTCCGGTCCGCGCTGCAGCCGTCATGCACAAGATCACCTATGATAAGCGCTGGAACGCATATGAGGATTCATTGCCGGACGGCACGGCGAAGCTCGACGGCAAAGTCACGGAGGTGATCGACACAAACGCCCAGCAAGCCGCAGAAGATGCGATCTATCTGCGCGGCCACATTGTGGTGGATGCCACCCTGGTTTCGGCCTCACGCTGGCGGATCAGGAAAGAAGAGAAAGAGTGTGCCAGGGCGGGCGAAAGTGCCTCTGATATTTGGCGCGGGCGATCCGGCCAGGGCCGCGCAGAAAGACAGTGATGCGCGAGTGGCGATCAAGTATTCCAAGGCCCGAAAGACCAAACAGGGCGAGCAGGACGCAGGCCTTGCCGCTACCGCCGCCGGGAGTCCGAACAATATCAACTTCATTGATTCAGTGGGGTCGACCTTGCGCGGGCAATACACATCCATGACGTGTTGGATCGACAACTATACGGCCTATTCGCTCAATGAGGTTGCGATTAACTGGAATGCCAGCCTGGCCTAGACGGTGCATTGACTGGATCGTCAGGATGCCAGTTGCGCTGCCGCGCCGCGTCCGAGCGATGGAGTCGAATAAGTCCCGAGACTGATCCAGCAGTTCAAGCTGACGGCATCCATAACTCTGTCTGCAATACTTGAAACGGTCATGCGCTCGTGTATATGGCGCGCCTGCCTTTCACGAGGCAGCCGACGCACCCGGGCCAAAGTGGCATTTGCCCGGCCGTCGAAATCTCAAAATGAACGGAGAAAACAATGCCCAAGATGAAGACGAAGTCTGGAGCGAAAAAACGCTTCAAGATTACGAAATCCGGAAAGGTTCTCGCGGGCCAGGCCGGCAAGCGCCACGGTATGATCAAGCGCTCGAATGATCAGATCCGCCGTCTGCGCGGAACTGTGGTTGTCGCGGACGCTGACGCCAAGGTTATCAAAAAGAAATTTTTGCCTTACGGCAAGAAGAAGAAATAGGAGGGCGCACAGATGTCACGAGTTAAACGCGGCGTAACCAAGCACGCCCGCCACAAAAAAGTTCTTGAGCAGGCCAAAGGCTTTCGCGGTCGCCGCAAGAACACATTCCGGATTGCCAATCAGGCGGTCGAAAAGGCCGGTCAGTACGCCTATATTGGTCGTAAGCTGAAGAAGCGTCAATTCCGGGCTCTCTGGATTCAGCGCATCAACGCCGCTGCGCGTGAACATGGGCTGACCTATGGCCGCTTCATGGAAGGTTTGAAGAATGCCGGTATCGATCTGGACCGCAAGGTTCTGGCTGATATGGCAGGAAATGAGCCAGAAGCCTTCAAGGCGCTGGTTGAAACAGCCAAGAAGCACCACAGCCAGCCGCACACTGTTTCGGCATAAAGCAACGGGTTTATTGATTTGGAGAGCCCCCTCTGGGGAGCTTTTTTATGGAAGAATGATATAGGGGCCTCTGTTCATTCACTGACAGAATTGTTTGTTCGTGGAAAACTGGGCTGGGATCTCAGTCTTGGAGCTAGCGTGCTGAAACTTATCCACGCAGATATATCCGGAGTGTCTCGCTTGACCAAATTCCTTACAACCTGCAGCGTCGTTACTTTTGACGGCCTGTCAATCGACTCAGAACCTGACGGATGCCGAGCAAGACCAGGTTACTGCCTATACGAACACACAGATATTCAATGCTGATACGTTTGAACCGCACGCGCTGTGCGTATTCGAACATAGCATCGTGAATTGCCCACAATTGCCCGGCACGATGGTCGATTTATCCGGACAGTTCCTGACCCCGCCCTTTGGCGATGCGCATACAATACACATCATTTTGACAGACCGTATATGCTCAATTGGCCTGCCTCGATGGGTCTGAAGTCGGGCGCCTTTTACGTGATGACGATGAGCGCTCCGACAAAAGGGGTTGTTCAATCCGCGAGCGTCTGTCTGGATTCGGGAACATTGACATTGCGACATCGCAGGGCAGGATTACCGGTTCTGAGAGCCATCCTGCGGAAATCTACGAAGCGCTGGCACTGAACATCCGGTCCTATGAAGACCAAGTCGACCGAGCAGAAGAAATTCACGCCGGGAGCCGCGCGGCGGATGATGCTTACTATGTCGTTGAGACGGTGGCGGACGTTCGAGAAAAAATGGCTTTGCTACTGGGTGAGCGCCCAGATCACATCAAAGTCTTTCTGCACAAGAGAGACCGCTATGCTGACGGGTTTGGTGGATGGAGGCTAGGCGGAAGCATTGATCCTGCGCTCCTGCCCTTGATCACCGAACTGTCAGAGGAGGCCGTCACCAACAGCAATATTCATGACTTCCGGGCGAGTCTTGATGCTGGGGCCGACATTATCACCCATCTGCCCTGCTATCAGGATTCATCGCCGTGTGTGGCAGTTTCAAATGCGTACCCTGATTGGCCAGCCAGTTGAGTAACCGCCGTGCGCCGGGGGACAGACGATCCGTATCGCTCAGTAATACGCTCTGCAACGGCGTCAGATCCGTCCCAGTTCTTTAACCGCCAAGCCCGCAGGTCTCAGCCAGATCAAGCGCATCGGAATCCGTCAGGCTTGTAATAGACGCCCGCACAGCGTCGATTCGATCATAAGTCGGGTCTGAGGTATTTCCATGTGCGAGCAAAAGCTGCAGCCTGTTCTCGGCAATCTCTATGTCTGTCGGTACGGAGACGTCGATCGGTCGAGGTCCGCTCATTGAGGTCGTTCAGCCAAAGATTACCGCCGTACTGAATGATGTCCTCTCTTACGCGCGCTTCAAGTGGCTCATAGCGCAGACCAAAGGCGCGTTCGAAACTGTCCTCCCTATCTTTCAGCGACTCCAGTCATCGACGAAATTATGAATTTCGGCGAGGCCATTGGGCTTATTCATGATGAAATGCGCCAAGGCCCAGCTTTGTCCATAATAGAGCCTCTGCGTGCGAAACAGAGATCCGGTCGACGACAGACGGAAGTCTCCGGATATTTTGCCGTGCTTTCGATTACAATCCACGTCGGTAGCCAACTTCCGACAGAGAACCCTGTTCCGGCAAGGCAAGCCCGAACAAGGCCGACCGTCTGGCGCTGGTTCGAATGTCGAATAATATTCCGCCCGACTCTCGCCGAGCCAGACGGGCAATTTACGTGCATATTGCGTTTCCAGAATATGATGCAAGACTTAATGGCGCAGGACGAGGCGGAGCCAACCAGGTTCGAGCGCGTTAGACAGGAAATGATTGGGCGTTGAACTGTAACCGACGATATCGTGTCCAGCTGCGCTCTGCAAATAGATCGCAGCTGTTGTTCCGCCGGGGGAAATCAGCGCGAAGGTTTCCGGATCGTTGATGATGTTCAGACGCAGAGGTATCGGGTTGATCTCAGACTCAAGATCCGCCATCACCGCAACCCGGAAGCGTTCCAGATCTGACAGCAGGACCGGGGCGTCGACCTCAGCTTCAGACAACAGGGTGAAATGTTCGGACTTTGCGCTCACACCTTGCTCGGCGATTGACAACACGCTCACGAGTCAGATGATGGTGAGACTGAAAAGGAGACGTTGCATGAAGTGATACTGTAACGCCTTCTGTCATGACGACAAATGACGGATATGTCAGTCTCACACTTTCGGTTTCCCGCAGAGGCATGAGCGGATTGACAGTTGTGCGCGAGACGGCTAGGCACGCCGCACTTTCGCGCAAGCCCCGATGTTTGCGCTCCGAGCTGTGCAGGATGCAGACGGGGTCCCGTGGTCGACGAGTTTTCGTTCACCGCGGCCTTTTGCGTTGTGCCATTGATAGAGGTGAGCTTTGTTTGAAGCCCTTGGTGATAGACTTACCGGCGTTTTTGATACGCTGACAGGCCGCGGCGCGCTCAGTGAACGCGATGTGGATGCCGCCATACGCGAAATACGCAAGGCACTGCTGGAAGCCGACGTCGCCCTGCCTGTGGTCAAACAGTTTGTCGCAAAGGTTCGCGAAGAAGCGGTTGGCGAAAAAATTATCCGTGCCGTCAAACCGGGTCAGCAAGTCGTCAAGATTGTCAATGATGCGTTGATCCAAACACTTGGTGGCACACTGTCCGAAGACGATGCCGATATGGCAGAGGTCCGCCGTGCAGCTGAACTCAATCTTAATGCCAAACCGCCCGTCGTCATTCTGATGGTTGGTCTTCAGGGCTCGGGTAAAACGACCACAACTGGCAAGCTGGCCAAATTCCTGAAGGAAAAGGCTAAGAAAAAGGTGATGCTGGCCTCGCTGGATACGAATCGTCCGGCGGCCATGGATCAGCTGGGTATGCTGGCCGAACAGGCCGGCGCAGGCTTCCTGCCGACCGTGTCCGGTCAGTCCGCGGTGGAGATCACATCCCGCGCCCTCAAAGAGGCCGCCAAGGGTGGATATGATATTCTCTTTCTCGACACGGCAGGCCGCACCACGGTCAATGAAGAGTTGATGGCAGAAGTCATTGAAGTGGCGCGGAGCGCTCAGCCGACTGAAACGCTGCTAGTCGCCGATGCGCTGACCGGGCAGGATGCCGTAGAAACAGCGCGGCGTTTCAATGAAGCTCTGCCGCTGACAGGCCTCGCCCTGACCCGGATTGATGGTGATAGCCGCGGCGGTGCAGCCCTGTCCATGAAGGCGGTCACGGGTCTGCCGATCAAGTTCCTTGGGACAGGCGAAAAACTCGACGGGCTGGAATCGTTTGACGCGGAACGTCTGGCGGGTCGTATTCTGGGCCAAGGCGATGTCGTTGCGCTGGTCGAAAAAGCCTCGGCTCTGATCGACGAAAAAGATGCGGCGCTGGCCGCCGAAAAACTGTCCAAAGGCCAGTTCGACCTCGACGATCTGGCCAACCAGCTGGGACAGATGTCCAAGCTCGGTGGTATGGGCGGGATCATGAAATTACTGCCTGGTATGGGCAAAATGAAGAAGCAAATGGACACGATGGGCGGTGTCGATGACAAGCTTCTGGCCCGGCAACGCGGCATCATCCTGTCCATGACCCCGTGGGAACGCAAGAACCCGAAACTGATCAAAGCATCCCGCAAGAAACGCATTGCGGCTGGCTCCGGCATGGAAGTGTCCGAGGTCAATAAGCTGCTCAAGATGCATCGGCAAGTGTCGGACATGATGAAGAAGATGGGCAAGGGCGGCATGGCTGCACAGATGGCGGGAATGCCGGGCATGCCGAAAGGTACGATGAAGGGTTTTGGCGGCGGAATGCCGAACCTCGCCGACATGGATCCTGCCGCGCTCGAAGAGCTCAAGAAACAGATGGGATCGGGTCTGCCTGGTCTCGGAAAATTACCCGGATTGGGCGGCGCAAAGCTCCCCGGCCTTGGCGGCGGACTACCGGGTCTCGGTGGACCCCAAGGAAAACCAAAGTTCAAGAAATAGATACACGAAACTCCAGATAAACCTAAGGAAAACCAATGGCTCTGAAACTCCGTCTCGCGCGTCATGGCGCAAAAAAACGTCCCTATTACCGTATCGTCGTCGCTGACTCGCGCTCTCCGCGTGATGGCCGATTCATTGAAATCGTGGGTTTCTACAACCCGATGCTGGCCAAGGACGACGAAAACCGCGTCCAACTGCAAGTCGACAAGATCAAGGAATGGCTTGGCAAGGGGGCCCGTCCGACAGACCGCGTCGCTCGCTTCCTCAGCGCCGCTGGCCTGTGGGAATGGACGCACGGCAATAACCCGCAAAAGGGTAAGCCTGGCGAGAAGGCGCTAGAGCGCCTCGAAGAGAAGAAAGAAAAAGCCGAAGCGCGCAAAGAGGCCGAAGCGGAAGCGAAAGAAGCCGCGCCTGCAGGAGAGAAAAAGGGCGAAGAAGAGTAGATTTCTCCACGCCTTACAGAACACGAAAAGCCTGCTCTCTAATTGTTCAGAAGGTTAACCTTTTTGTTTGAGAACAACCTGTTTCTAACTTAAAAACTGCACCGCTTCGCTGGGCTCAATCCGGTCTGTGCGGCATTTATTCGCGGGATGATCGTCAGCATAGCCGAAGCTCATCCCGAACAGGATGCCGCGGCTCTCGGTAATATTAAGCAGCTTCTTGACGGGGCCAGGAAACTGCCCAAGCGCGCCTTGCATGCAGGACTGAATACCGTTCTCTTCCAGCAGCAGCGACAGAGTTTGCGCATAAATGCCGACATCGACCGCACCCATGATGCCGAGATATTTTTCCATTGTGAAGAAGGCCCCGTGCGGCGCGCCGAAGAACTGCCAGTTCCGGCCCATTGCCTGCATCCGCGCAGGCTTGTCCTCGCGGGCAATCCCCATCGCGTCGTAGAGCGCCATGGCCGATCCCCACTGGCGATCCTTATGCTCGTCCTGATATTTGACGTTCCATTCAAATTCTGGTGACGGGCCTTTGCCGCTCATCACCTCGGCCAGCATGGCATTGCTGACTTGATCGCGCATCTTGCCGCTGACCACCATGACGTGCCAGGGCTGGGTGTTGCAGTTACTCGCGGCTTTGAGGCTCTCTGCAAAAATCCGGTCGAGCCGGTCCTGCGGAACCGGATCGGGCTTGAAGCCCCGGACGGAATAGCGATTATTGAGAAGGTTGGCTGTGTGTGTTGTCATGACCCGGCCATAACCACAGCGAAGCACTGCTGTGAAGGGCCTGATTTTCCTATCAAACTGCTGTTGTGATCTAGCGTCGCTGAGCCTCCGCCAGGCTGTAATAGGTCGGTTGATCGATCAGAAAATTCCCCATCCGGAAATCCCCGTAAACCAGAACTGGAGGCGTGAACGGATCGGGACAATGCTGGAGGAGCCAGTTGAAGGCCGGATCATAAATTGGGCGGCGCTCGCCCATAGTTGCATAGGTCGCATCCACACCTCACCTTTGCCAGTCCGTTCGACCACGTCCGGACGAGCCCTTTGATCAAGGCGTCGGATTCTGTGACGAGATCGATCAGGACCTACCCGCCTCCAAACTGGTGAAAATTGATGGTAATAGAGGTCTTGCCGCGGTCATGCACGGTCCGTACAGCAAAACCCGGACGGTTCACCAGAACCACATCTGCGCCCATGTCGGCCATCAGCATGCCCGCATAGGGGAAGGGTTCGATCCCGGCGAGTTCTCGATAATATGGTAGCCTTGGAGGGGTTTGCCCATGCGGTGTGTCATGCGCGACTAGGGCTGACGCGGCAAGAACTGGTAATGGGATTATCGGTTGTGTGATGCGTCTGGCGTTTTTCTCGCAAGGGTTATAGATATGTCTCCCATGACCGGGATGGACATAATCGGGGCGTTACGATCATGAGTATCGCAACCCGCAAGGCGCAAGCGAGAGAGCGTGCCAAGCTCCTCCGCGCAAAACTGTCGGCCAATCCCAATGATTTCATCCGCTATTGGCCGGGTATGGAGCCGTCCGCCATTATTGCTGGCTATTGGCCTATCCAGAACGAGGCTGATGTGCGGCCGCTTCTGGAACGCCTGTCGCAGATCCATCCGATTATTCTGCCCGTAACGCTGCGCGATCGGTTGCGGTTGACGTTTCGGCGCTGGACTCCGGAATGCGCGATGGAATGCGGTCCGTTTGGCACGCGTCATCCCGTCGGCCTGCCGAGCGAGGGCGGTGATGCGCTGGTTCCAGATGTCGTGATGGTGCCACTGCTGGCTTTTACGCGCAGCGGTGACCGGCTTGGATATGGCGGCGGCTATTATGATGCGACGCTCGCCGTGCTTAAGGCAGAAAACCCCGGTTTGCGCAGTGTCGGGATCGCCTATGCTGATCAGGAAGTGACGGTCCTGACGACGGAAGACACGGATATACCGCTCGACTATGTTCTGACTGAAACAGGGCTGTTTACAACTCACCTATGATTTCTGGCCATCTCTGATCGACTTCAACGCGTCGTTCAAACCCATTCTGGCCGAACCGGGTTTCAGCGGTTTCTGCTGGCTCTCATGCGGGACCCAGCCGGTCATCCAGATAATCTCCCAACTGATCGGCATCGCTTCGTCCGGTACGGGACGTAGGGCGGTTTCAATATCGCGGATCATACTCGCTGAGACTCGTCTGTCCCGATCCGTCAGCGCATTGGTCAGGCCGAGATCACGCAGATCCCCAGCCAGGGTTTCCACCTTGCGGTAATAGACCGTGAAGCGATCCGAATCTGTGACCGGAATGGCGAGGCCCGCATGGCCAAGCAGTTGCGCCGCCGCCCGCACCTCAATCATCGGGTGAATGCGAGCGGTCGGCGCGCCAAAGCGGTCAGTGTCGATGGCATAGAACGTGCGCCGCAACTCCGACAGGCTCGTCCCGCCGATCAGGCACGACAGGAACAGGCCGTCCGGTACCAGCATCGTGCGCACCGCCTGCATCCAGCCGCCAATGGCATTGAGCGACTGCATATGTAGCAAGCTGATGACGAGATCATAGTCTTCACCAGTTGGTGCGGCATGATGATCAAACGTCTCGAACTGTTTTGGCTTTGGCAAAGACGCTATGATCTGATCGCGCCAGTCGAACGGGCCAACCAGACAGACACGGACAAAGGTCCGGTTCACATCCTGCAGGCGCTCGGACAGGTCTCCGATAACCCGCTCCAGCAAAAAAGGCCTGGCCTTCATGTGCCGTCGCCGCGCGCGCGCGGCGCGTAAAGCTTGCATCGTCTCGTCGAACAGGGCGACGGGCGGGTCCTTATCTTGCAAAGTGGTCATAGGCGCGCGATAGTCCGCGCGTGGGGGTCTGGCAATCACAGCTGCGCGATATAGGCCAATGGGCGATCGATACGGTTCTGCCGCCAACCGATGATACAGAGCTGTTCGCCGATCTGACCTTTCTAGATGAGCCTTGCTGTGCGTCCTGCGGTTTTCCGTTCGACCATCAGATGACGGGAATCAGTGCCTTTGATTTGACCTGTGCTGCCTGTCTGGCCCGGCGTCCGGCCTACGCCACGGCCCGCTCTGCTTTGCAATATGATACGGCATCCCGCTCAATGATTCTGTCGTTCAAACATGGCGGTCATACGGACCGGCTTCAGGCATTCGCAGCGCAGATGCACCGGGCCGCACGGAGGGCGCTTGGCCATGCGGACGTCATCATTCCTGTACCGCTGCATCGATTTCGTCTGATGCAGCGGCGGTTCAACCAATCGGCGCTGCTGGGGCGCGCTCTGTCAAAGCGCTGCGGCGTTCCGATGGAGGCGCATGTGCTGCTGCGCGCACGCCGAACCCCGAGCCAAGGCGGTCTGTCGGTTGCGGGTCGGCGGAGCAATGTGCAAGGTGCGTTCACTGTGGCTGAGCCGGAAACGATCAAAGGCAAACGATTGGTTCTGGTTGATGATGTGATGACAACCGGGGCGACGCTGGAATCCTGTGCTCGCACCTTGAAACGCGCCGACGCTGACCGGGTTGACGCAGTTTGCCTTGCCCGCGTTGTAAAGCCAACCCCGGCCCCCTAAGTCAGGGTAAAGCAACCCTATCAAAGGCCTTCCCATGTCTGCCAAAGTTGAAGTCTATACCAAGATGTTCTGCTCCTACTGCATCCGCGCCAAAGCGTTGCTGGAAAAAAAGGGCATCCAGATCATCGATATCCCTGCGGCCAATGACAAGGCCAAGCGTGCGGAAATGAACCAGCGTGCCAATGGACGAAACACCTTCCCGCAAATCTTCATCAATGGCGAACATGTGGGGGGATCGGATGAATTGGCGGCGCTCGAACGTGCGGGCAAGCTGGACGCCATGTTGGCCGGATAAATTTTGAAAGCCGCACTTCTACAGCTGACCTCCGGGATCGATCCGGATAGGAATTTCGAAACCGTCGCAGCTATGGTTGCGCAGACAGATGCGACTTTCGTTCTAACACCGGAAATGACGCCGCTGTTGCAGAAGAACCCGGCGGCATTGATGACGGCGGTGCGGCCGGAAGCTGAGACGTCCGCGCCGTACCAGTCACTCGCGAAAGAGTACGGTATTCATCTGCTGCTCGGTTCTGCAGCGGTGCGCGATGATGATAAGATCGCCAACCGCTCTTTCCTGATCGATCCGAATGGAAAGATCGCCGCGCGTTATGACAAGATACATCTATTCGAAGCGGCACTGCCGGGCGGGGAGAGCTATCGCGAGAGCGACAGTTATGCGGCAGGTGAAACGCCGACGACCGCTGGGATTGGTGATCTGAGCGTCGGTCTGTCGATCTGTTACGATCTGCGTTTTCCGATACTCTATTCTGGCTATGCCAGTCAGTGCGTAGATATGATCACTGTTCCGTCTGCGTTCACACGCGCGACCGGGAGGGCGCATTGGGAAAGTTTGCTGCGCGCCCGAGCAATTGAGAGTGGAGCTTGGGTGCTAGCCCCGGCTCAAGGCGGAGATCATGCTGATGGCCGCCGAACCTGGGGTCGCAGCATGGCCGTTGCGCCGTGGGGCGAAGTGGCGGGTATTTTGAATCATGACGCGCCCGGCATTCTGGAAGTCGAAATCGACCGGAAAGCTGTCGAAGATGCACGTGCGCGTATTCCCGCCTGGCGGCAACTTTAGGTCAGCATGATTAAATATGATCTCAGATGCGCCAAAGATCACCAGTTTGAAGGCTGGTTCGGATCTATGGGTGATTATGAGGATCAAGTCGAAAGTGGTCTGCTGGTTTGTCCGGAATGCGGAACCAAAAAGGTCGAGAAAGCGATCATGGCGCCGTCTATCCGGACCTCGAACAAGATGGAGGCCCTGGCGGAAGCCATTCGCAACGAAATCGCCACCACCTGCGATGATGTTGGCAAGGATTTTACGTCTGAAGCGCGGGCTATGTTTTACGGGGAAAAACCGACCCGCGGGATCTATGGCAAGGCAACGTCGCAGCAGACCAAAGACATGATCGAAGACGGTATTCCCGCATTGCCGATCCCGGATATGCTGAACCCGAAGCGGACGAAGAAAAAGCTGAATTAGGTAACCCGAATGCAGCTTGGTTGCAGAAACTAATTGTTAATCAGTGTATTAGAGCAAAGTTGTTCCTTCTAACGAAGGAGCAACTGGCTCTGATAGACCCGTTTTTCCCTCTGGCACGCGGGGTTCCGCGTGTCGATGACCGGCGCGTAGTGTCCGGATGCACGCTTGTGAATATGGCCCTCACAAGACTCTGTACAACAGGTTCAAACGCTGGAGCAGGATGGGTGTTTTCGATACTATATTCAGTCACTTGACCGTATCAGGCGCGCCACCCGATACACGGATGGTTGACGCCATGCATCTCAAAGCTCACCGGACAGCTTCAAGTCTGCTTAAAAAAAGGGCCAAACATCCCAAAGTCTGGTCCGCTCCAAGGGCGGGTTTACAACGAAACTCCACGCTGTAAGCGAAGGTTTGGGCCTGCCGTTACGCCTTATACCCAGCCCAGGACAGGGACATAATATAAAACAGGCCCATAGCTTGGTTGAAAACCTGTCACCACGGCATGTCTTAGCCGACAAAGTGTATGATGCTGATAGGTTGATCGAAACGATCCAAAACACTGGAGCCAAAGTCTGTATCCCGCCTAAACGCAACCGGATAACCCAGCGCGATTATGACAAAGACCTCTATAAGGAGCGCAATCAGGTCGAGTGCATGTTCGGAAAACTTGAAGAGTTCAGGCGTGTCGCCACCCGATATGATAAACTCATCACAAGCTTCATGGGCTTCGTCAAACGCGCCGCCATTACCTCTGGATCAAATAGGTAATTTGTGACCACAGCCTAGCTGGGAATGCGTCCACAGAGATTAGCACTTCCTGACCCAGCTCGATCTTTCCAAAACCCTGTGGACTTACAAATACTACGGCTAGTAGGTCATCCCCTTTGGGGATGATGGTGATCAAGGAAAAGTTTGCGCTGATCTGATCTCCGAGCTTTACCTGTTGTGCAATTACGCGACCGGTTACTAGGCCGTAGTGAAGAATTAATCATTTGAGCCAGATCTTGATAGCTGCGATATAGACGAAGCCCATATAGTTTTGGATATGCTTGTCATATCGCGTAGCCACACGCCGGAACTGTTTGAGATAGCCAAAGAAACGCTCGACAATATTACGTTCCTTATACAAAGCCATATCAGTTTGCCTTGGCTTGCGCGCATTTTTCCGGGACGGAATAACGGGCATAGCCCCGCTCTCATTCACCGCGTCTATAACGCACCGGCCATCATAGCCCTTATCCGCCAAGACATGATCCGCCTTAAACCCTGCCAATAAGGCGGCGGCTTGCGTCATTTCGCTACAATGCCCGCCCGTTGCTATCAGGCGCAGAGGTAAACCCAATCCATCTGTCAGCCCATGTATTTTTGTCGTCAGGCCGCCCTTGGAACGCCCCAATGCGTGGGCATCAGGCCCCCTTTTTTATGCCGCGCCCCGGCCGATTGGGCATGCGCCCGCACAATTGTGGCATCCATCATCAGCCACTCTTGATCAGCGTGAGTGCGCAAGGCCTTAAAGACATCTTCTAAAACCCCGGCCTCAACCCAGAGATAATAACGCCGTTTGACACTGTCAAAACGCCCGAACCGTTCGGGTAAATCGCGCCAACGCCCGCCCGAACGGGCCATCCACAACAAAGCGTCAATGAAAAGCCTGTTATTGGCGTTGCGACCCGGTTTCCCCGTGCTCCCATAAGGCAAATAAGGCTTTAAACGGCCCCATTGTTCATCCGTAAGTTCCTGATAACCAGACATATGTGCGCTCCTGACAAAATGAAGGAACATTATAGAAAATAAAAGTTAACTCTTCACTACAGCCTAGCGTCTGCACCACATAGGATTTTGGGGGAAGAAGCGTTGTGCGTTCGTTTTGGATATCTACAAGCTGTGTCTTAAGGCCCAAAACGACGTCCCTCTTGGTGGCATCGAGATCCTTCAGTTGATGCTGTCCGTCGTCATATTAAATGGCTCAGATTATGAGCCAGGCTAAGAGAAATTTTGATCACCTCTTTGATTGATATTTAAGCGACAGCTTTGCGGTATTGCAAGCGTCGGTGTCGATTGTTTTAGCTTTGATCCTTTCTCTGCGGTGTAAAATGGATTGAGCGCATCCGAAGTAAACATCTGCGGGCGTCACATTGTTCAGGCTCTCATGATAATGCTCATAATTTTAATGCTCCACGAAGCGTTCGATCTGGCGTTCCAAGTCGCCAGGTAAGAAGTAATTTTCCAACAGGATCCTGTTCTTTAGCGCCTGATTCCACCCCTCGATCTTATCTTGGATTTGCGGATGATAAGGACAGGCAAGTGTTTACGCGACCACGGTGCAGACAGATTGGCAAGGTCCGCATCCTGGAAAATTTCGAGGCGCTGGATACGAATAAGCTCCCGTGCACTGATACGGATGCCAATATCATCGCAGCCATCGACAACGTGCCGTGATCCAGTCGCCGTCACCGGTGATGGCAAAGGCTGTGCCAATGCTAGATTGGGGCGCATCGATCTGAACCAGAATCCAATTATCGTCAGGGCTTTCTAATGGCGTGGCTGTGTGAAAACGGTTAGTTTTTTGTGATATAGTTCCGGTGATTGAATCGGAGGTTTATTGTGAAGCGCTTTATTGAAGGCCAAGATCGAAATCAGTCCATATTATTTCCTGAAAGTCTGGACGAGTATATCGATGAAGATAATACTGTTCGCGTCATTGATGCCTACGTTGATGAACTAGATTTACTCTCAATGGGTTTCGAGCGCGTCCGGCCCAAGGCGACAGGCCGTCCCGGTTATCATCCGTCTATTTTGCTCAAGCTCTACATTTACGGCTATCTCAACTGTATCCAATCTAGCCGTAGGCTTGAACGCGAAGCGGGGCGTAATGTTGAGCTTATGTGGCTGACGGGCAAGCTTGCACCTGACTTCAAAACGATTGCTGACTTTAGAAAAGACAACGGCACCGCTATCCAATCAACCTGTTCTCAATTTGTGACTCTTTGCCGTGACGTTGGTCTGTTCGCGCGCACAATGGTTGCGATTGATGGAGCCAAGTTCAAGGCCGTGAACGCGAGAGAAAAGAACTTCACACGCGGCAAGCTCACGCGGCGCATCGGCCAGATTGAGCATTCTATAGAGAAATACCTTCATGCACTGGACGCGACGGATTTACAGGAAGGCGAGGCCGCTGAGGCCAAGACTGAACGCCTCAAGGAAAAGATTACGTCAATGCGTGAGAAGATGGCTGAGCTTCAACAGTTGAAAGATGATCTCGCCGCGTCTTCTAAGAAACAAGTATCCTTAACTGACCCGGACTCAGTGGCTATGGCGACCAGCACAAAGGCTGGTATGGTGGGGTATAACGTACAGACGGTTGTCGATACCGAGCACCATCTCATTGTCGCGCATGAGGTAACAAACACTGTCTCTGACAAAGTGCAGCTCACAAAGATGACGAAACAAGGCCAAGCCGCCATTGGACGAAAAGACATTACAGTCTTTGCAGATCGTGGCTACTTCAGCGGTGCAGAAATTATGGCGACTGAGAAACTGGGCGCTACAACATACGTGCCCAAGCCTTACACATCTGGCTCTAAAGCCGCGGGCCGCTTTGGCAAACATGACTTCCTCTATCAGCCCGAAGACAATAGTTACCAATGCCCAGGTGGTCAGAAGATGACCTATCGCTTCATGTCAGTTGAACAGGGCAAGGACATGCAAGTTTACTGGCCGGACGAATGCGCGGCCTGTCCCGTCAAAGCCAAATGCACGACGGGGAAACAACGGCGGATCAAACGCTGGGTCAATGAGGACATCATCGACGCTATGTTGACGCGATTGAATGACCTCCCGGAAGCCATGGCCATCCGAAGGGCGACGGTCGAGCATCCGTTCGGGACGCTGAAGTCATGGATGGGTGCCACGCACTTCCTGACCAAACGCCTCAAAAACGTCAAAACAGAGATGAGTCTATCGGTTCTAGCTTATAATATCCGCCGGATGATCAGCATGTTCGGAGTGAAGAAACTAATCCGGGTGATCCAAGCCTAAGGGGAAAGCTTGTCCTAAATTAAATCCACTGAAATCGACGCATTGCCCAGGCTGTTTTCACACAGCCACTGGCAGTAACGGACCCAGCGCTGGCGGTTCAGGCACTGGCGTTATCGTCGGCGCGTCATAATTGGCATAGAGAATCAGCGCGGCAAGAATGCCGAGATAGGTCAGCCAATCAGGAACAGGCAGTTTCATGGCCGCAGGCCTAACCGGCGATGGCGAAAGCGAGAATGATCGACCCCGACAGCTTGAACGCAGCCAGGACCAGAGCGGGGGCGGCAATATCCTTTTCGATCAGATCCGGCGATACCGCGAAAAATCAGATAGGTGAGTTGGAACAGGAAGAACTGCAGGACGACGGATAGGGTTCCCTAGGTCACGACATCCCAGATCGAACACTTTGTGAATCAGGCAAGCCGCGAGCGGTAGCGACAGGATGAGCACGGATAGATTGAATCACCGCTGCCATATTGCCCTGGCTGACCAGCTTGAATTCATTGTGCGGCGTCAGCCTCACATAAACGAACATGAAGATTCTGGCGACCGACAGCAGGTAGAAGATCAAACAGGGCACCCCCTGCGCCAGGCTGTGAAAACGGGTTCCATCGCCGTGCATCCACCTTTTGATTCCGGCCTTCAGGTTTCGCCCCGTGTGCGGTTTTCCGGACGAGGCGTTGTGACGAAAGAGAAATCAAGGCGACTTCAGCAGCTGTTGCGTTTTACATTGGTCAACGGCGGAGCTATGGGCAGCGAAACTCAACTCACCTGGAGACCCTCTATGGCACGCGCCAAAATCGCCCTGATCGGAGCCGGCATGATCGGCGGAACCCTGGCTCACATCGCCGCTCGCGAAGAGCTGGGTGATGTCGTGCTGTTCGATATTTTCGAAGGCACGGCCAAGGGCAAAGCGTTGGATCTGTCCGAGGCCACCCCGGTGTTCGGCAAGGACAGCAAACTGCATGGCACGAATAGCTACGCCGATATTGCTGGAGCCGATGTCTGTATCATCACAGCGGGCTTTCCACGTAAGCCGGGCATGGACCGCTCAGAGCTTATCGGCAAGAATCTCGGCGTCATCAAACAGGTTGCCGAGGGCATTAAGGAATATGCTCCGAAAGCCTTCGTGATCTGCATTACTAACCCGCTGGATGCGATGGTCTGGGCGCTGCAGAAGTTCTCGGGACTGCAGCCGCGCAAGGTGGTCGGCATGGCCGGGGTTCTGGACAGTGCGCGGTTCCGGTATTTCCTCGCAGACGAATTTGGCTGCTCTATCGAAGATGTGCACGCGTCGGTTCTCGGTGGTCACGGTGATACAATGGTGCCGCTGGTTCGTTACTCCACGGTCAATGGTGTACCATTGCCTGACCTGATCAAGATGAAATGGACGACGCAGGACCGCGTCGATGCCATCGTGGATCGGACACGAAAAGGCGGCGGCGAAATCGTTGGCCTGCTCGGCAACGGGTCGGCTTTCTACGCCCCGGCCGAGAGCGCGATTGAAATGGCGAAATCCTATCTGCGCGACAAGAAGCGTATCCTGCCCTGCGCTGTCCGGCTGAGCGGTCAGATTGCAGGCGTACGTGGCCTCTATGTCGGTGCTCCGGCGATGATCGGCGCGCGCGGTGTCGAGCAGGTCATGAATATCCGGCTTAAGCAGGACGAGCGCGAAATGTTCATGAAGTCCGTCGCGGCGGTCGAGAAGATCATCGCCGATTGTCAGGAGATGGAACCGAGCCTGAAAGACTAAGTTCAGGGTTCATTAAATCCAGTATATTGCGATAGATGCGATGAGTATGGCCGAACCCATCCATACAGAAACGTCTGAAGGTAGGCTGGCGCGTATGAAAAACCTCTTGGATGAGGGTGTCCAAACCGGGACATACGAAACATTTTTGTTGCCATACAAACAATTTCTAAAAGTCGCGCAGCATCAGAGCTATTTCGACGGAATCACAGATCGGTCCAAGCGACAAGGTTACGGGATCCCAGAGGCGGTTACGACGGCGCACGGCGTCGATCATCCAGTAGGCGCGAAAGCCGTCCACGCGCGTATCATAGCCCAGCAGGCAGATATCCGCCCCTGCAGCCAGGCTGGCCTAGGCCGGGGACAGACCTGCGGATCCAACGGCGAACACCCAGTCATAGGACAAAGACAGAACCGTCATCGTTCCAAGCGCATCTGCCAGACCTTCGGGGCGGATGACGTCAGTTGAGAAATGTTCATTGGATGTGACGAACAGAGCGTTCCGCAATTCGCATCAACCGTCGGTGAAATCGTTCAGTGTACGTGAATACAGCACACTCGCAGCTTCCATTAAGGCGCCGTCAGTGCCGTCCAGCAACAGAACGGTTTCGCTGCGCTTGACCGCTTCGCGGGCTAGGCGCAGGGTCGCGTCGATCAGCTGTTCATAACAGGAAGGCTCAAGCGCCGCACACAGAACGCCGACCAGACGGCCAGCGGGCTGATAAGTCTGCACAACCGGGATTTTGGTTCCCGGAGCCGTATCGGGCCGAGCACTCATTCTACCACCTTTCACCGGCGTCTTAGCGACGCTCGTTGGAAGATGCTGTAGAGGCTATGGCCTAAGGCCTGGCTAAGGAGAGTGGTTGAACGGCGTTAAGCGAAAGTGACCGAAATCAACTCGGCTTATCAGCTTTCCGGCGTTAGTCCGCGCGGGGCAGGATCGATAATCTGGAACTGGCCATTATCAACACGGTATACCGCCAGTCCCCGATCAGGGCGGCCATTGGACCCGAACCGCAAATAACCATCCGTTCCGTAAAAACCGAGCGAATTTTCAATGCGCCGCACACGGCTGAGCGGGTCGCCGTCAGCAGCCACTGCGCCGAGCTGCACGGCATCATAGGCCAAGCTGGCCAGTGACGACGGGGCGTCGCCATAGGCCCGCTCATAATCTGCGAGGAAAGCCGATCGCGCTTCCTTGTCGGTCGCGGCGAAGACACCGCCTCTGAGCGCCGGTTCATGTGCAGCCTCACGGTCATCCCACCGGGACGTTCCCATGAACATGACGCGCGCGGGATCGACCCCATAGAAGGGCAGCAGTGGCGCAAGGGACCGCAACGATATCCCGCCTTCCGGCAGCAAGATGGCTTCAAATGCGTCGCGCGTCGCACTGAACCGCCCCAAGCGATGGAAGTCGGCGATTTTCTGGGCCGGGGCCTGCATGACGGTAATGTCGCCGCCCTGATAGCTTTCAACGGCCGTCAATTCGCCGCCGACGCGGGCAACAGCAGCTTCATAGGCGCGCAGGACGCGCCGCCCATAATCATCATCCGGGCCGAAGAAGGCAAAGCGAAGAACGCCCTCAGATGCAGCATACCCAACAATCCGATCCACTTCTGCCTCAGGCGAGAACGATAATAGATAGCGCCCCCGGTCGGCCACGGACTGATCATTGGAAAAGGCCAGAAGCGGCGTGCCGGAGGGAGTCGCGATCTGCGATGCCGCCATCACATTGCGCGCAATGACAGGCCCGAGGATGATATCGGCGCCTTGCTGCAATGCGGTGCGGGTGGCTGATCGTGTCCCGTCCTCAGTGCCTTTCGTATCCAGTATTGTCATAATAATATCGGGATTGGGCCACTGGAAGAGGGCCAGCTCTGCCGCTTTGAACATTGAGGCCGCCTCCTCGCGCAGCCTCGGGCTTTGCGCTGAAAAAGGCAGGAGAAGCGCAACACGCTTCGTGCCTCGGTCCGCCATATGCGGTAAGGTGATTCCCTCACGATTATTGAAATAGGGGGCCGCATCGTCCGGTACGTCAATGATGTCGGGCTCGTCAATATCGTCCGACCTGTCTAGTGAATCAGGTCCTTGGTCCGGATTAGTCGGGGATGGCGCAGGCTGATCCGGGACTTGTCCAACTGGATCGGGGCGGGGTTGCGGCTCCATTAGCACGGTTGTGCAGGCACATAGAGTGAGCGCAATGAGAGCGCATAGCGCTGTCTTCAACTCTATCTTGGTTTTAAGGGCAGGTTCGCGCATAGTCTGGCTCACAACTTCTTCCCCAACCAACCCGGCATTCGGAAAGGAACGATCATCATCACTTCCCCCTATAAGCGAGCGTGAGCCTGTGCAACCACTCCAAAGCGGCCCGGCACAGCTGGCGGCTGGCCTGTATGTTGTCGCCACACCCATCGGTAATCTGCGCGACATTACCTTGCGTGCGCTCGATGTACTGCGCAGTGCCGATCTGATCCTGGCAGAGGATACGCGGGAGAGTGCCAAACTTCTTTCTGCATACGGCATACAGGCCTCTGTGAGTGCCTATCATGACCATAATGCGGCCAAACGGACGCCTGGATTAATCAAGGCATTGAAAAAGGGCGAAAGCATTGCCCTGCTATCGGATGCGGGTACGCCGCTGGTTAGCGACCCGGGGTTTCGTCTAGTCCGGGCGGCCATTGGCACGGGCGTCGATGTCTTTCCCCTGCCGGGGGCCAGCGCCGTTCTGGCGGGACTGGTCAAATCAGGCCTACCGACCGACCGGTTTTTCTTTGCTGGTTTCCTGTCGCCGCGGGCTGTTGCGCGGCAGAAGGACATTGAGGTCCTGCGCAATATACCGGGAACGCTGGTCTTGTTCGAAACCGGGCCGCGTGTCGAAGCGTGCCTTCGCGATCTAGCCCAAGGGCTTGGTAACCGGCAGGGCGTGCTGACGCGCGAACTGACGAAATTCTATGAGGAAGCCCGGTACGGGATACTGTCGGATCTGGCGGACGGTATTGCGTCGGACCCGCCTAAAGGTGAGATCGTCCTGCTCGTTCATGGCCCTGAAACGACGCGCTGGGACGGGGAAGTTGTGCGCGATGCCCTGCGGGATCAATTGCAGAGCCTGAAACTGAAGGCGGCCTGTGCCGAGCTCGCTGAAGTGTCCGGCTGGTCCAAGCGAGAGCTTTACGCGCTTGGCCTGTCGCTGAAATAAGCCGGGTGAAGATGCAGAAGCAAAAGGCGGGGCGGCAGAAAGCAGAACGGGCGGGACGCCGGGCTGAGGCCTGGGCGGCCCTCTATCTGCGGCTGACTGGACACCAAATCCTGGCGCAGCGGTTCAAAACGCGCTCAGGCGAGATTGATCTGGTCGCGAGCCGGGGACACACTGTCGTCTTTATTGAGGTCAAGCAGCGCGCCAGGGCTGAACATTCCATTGATCCTGTCACAGCCCGGTCGGAAGAGCGGATCATTCGCGCCGGTGAAATCTTTCTCACTCAGAATAATCGCTATATCGAAGAGGGGTACGCCCTGCGTTACGACATTGTGATTGTGACCGGCCGGTGGGGCATTGTTCACCAGAAGGACATGTTTCGGGGCTGGTGACGTTAACGGCTTGGTGACTCTGTTTCCTTAGACTTTCCTCATGTTTAGATTGTCGATCCGCCGTCTGCCTCGCCTCAGTGCCTGTGTGGCTCCGCTCTTTCTGTCGGTGACCTTGCTCTCTGGGTGCGCCGTCGCAACGGCTGGTATTGAGAAAGGTGACGAGCGCAGTTTTGTCCGATCCCTCAATGATGTGAATGCGGGCCGGGCTATTGGATCGCGGATGAAGCGCGCCCATGACTATCAACTGGACGGAGTCGACGTTGAAGTGGCTGAAGGCGTCGTCCTGCTATCCGGCAATGTCCCGCGCAAGGAAGACCGGATCGAAGCCGAGCGTATCGCCTGGTCTGCGCCGCGTGTGCAGCAAGTCGGAAATGAAATCCAGATCAAGGATAAACAGGGATTTATGCGCAACATGAAGGATGGTTTTCTCGAAAAATCAGTGCGTGTGCGGCTGACCGCCGACAAATATGTCAAAGGTCGCAACTATAATATCGAAACGCATGACGGTATTGTCTATCTAATGGGCGTGGCGCGCTCGGCAGAAGAGCTGGAGCGAGCGGCGCGGATTGCCGCGCTGACACGCGGGACGCGTGAAGTCATCTCCTATGTGCGTATCGCCGATCTTCCGCCTGAGACCGATATGGAGGTGCAGTCTGAAACAGCTATTCCGGCCCAGCGCGAGCTTCCTGATTTTCTGACTGACGCGCCTCTACCGGATCAGGATCTTGCGGATAGACCGGCCCCGATGCGACGGGCTCCGATGGATGAATCGATCCCTTACCGTGACCCGCAGCCCGCCATTCCCTATGATTTGGAACAGACCACGATCCCGGCTGATCCGAATGCACATCCCTATTATATTGATCCAGAAACGGGTCAGCAGATCCAGGTGAAGAACTGGATACAGGAAGCCCCGGACGACTGAACTGCCGCGCCGCGCGCAGGCTCATCAAAGCCAGGCTGATTTCGCCGCCTTATCCCAGCCCACCGTTGTCGCGTCGTCATTCGTAATGGCGGGACGTTTCAGCAATGTCGGATGCGCACCGATCAATGTCACAGCCTTGGCATTATCAAGGTCGGCTTTCGCGGTGTCGTCCAGCTCGCGCCAGGTGGTGGAACGGCGGTTAAACGCTGTCTCAAATCCTACGGCTTCAACAATCCGGGAAATCTCTTCGGGGCTCATCCCGTCTGCACGCACATCGATAACCTCAGGATTCAAGCCCACCGCCCGCATCTCCTTAAGCGCTTTGCGGCATATGTTGCAGGTCTTGAGGGCATAGACTTTCATGGCAATTCCTAGACGCGGCCGGACAGAAGATTGATGAAATCGAGTATGATCTGATAGACTTGCGGACGGCTCGTATCATTGTGAAGTTCGTGCTCGACATCAGGAAAGGTCCGGAAATCGGCACAGGCCGCTGATCCGAAAGCCTGACTGGCACCGAAATCCGTCAGCTGATCATCAGCGGCGTGCATCATCAGAAGTGGCAGGGACCATGCGGGCGCGCGTTCGGTTAGAGACTCGCCATTTTCAATGATCTCGACGGCTGTCTTCAACCCGAGCCGATTATGATTGAGCGCATCGCACTCATATTCGGTCTGTTCAACTGGAAGCGTTGAGACTTGGTCGCCAGAAATCGCGTTTTTCATCGATGTAGTTGGCAGGAGTTTGGCGATGAATTTGACGAGGCTGCGCAATGTGGTCGGAACGGGGTCAGCCGGAGCGACAAGCGGGGCCGAGGCAATGATGCCGGCAACGCCGGGCTCAGGGCGGAGCCCGTGATCCAGCACGATCCCGCCGCCCATTGAATGTCCATAGAGCACAAGCGGTCCCTCAGCCACACCATGCAGATCGCGGGCGCGTTCAAGCAAGATACTGAGATCGGCGCGAAAATCATCGAAGCTGCGGATAACCCCGCGCTTACCTTCGCTGCGGCCATGCCCGCGCAAGTCAATCGCCACCACCTGGACCCCGTGCGCCGCAAGATGAGTGGCCATCGGGATATATCGCCCGGAATGCTCACCAAATCCATGCACCAAGGCCAGAGTGGCATAAGGCCTCTTGACGGACCAATGACGGGCGAACAGCGTCGTTCCGTCTCTGGATGTCAATTGAAATGTGTGGCCGTCATCCATGTGGCTATCTCCAAATCAGGCACTATAAGCTGGATCAAGTCCAGATCGCCGTGCCGTAAGACAGCACTTCGCAACCGCCCATTGCTGCGCCGCTATCGCCGAGATTGGAGCTGATCAAACGGATATTGTGGACAGCCACGGCTCCGCGTCCCTGCGCGTCTTTTGCCATGCGCAGAATGGCTTCGCGGCGGGCGCGCATCATCATTTCTTCATGCATCTTGAATCGCCCGCCGATCAGTTTGCGAAAGCCGACGGCAATGCGGCGGAAGAAGTCATAGGCGACAACGGTCGACCCGGTCACAAGCTCGCCACGTCGTCCGTCCGCATGGGGCAGGGTTGTCAGCACAACATCTCCCAGTTCAGCTTCGCGGCGTTCAAGGTCAGCTATGTGGTTGTGCTGTGCAACTGTGCCGAAAATGAAACCGATCAGGAGCAACGCCACAAATGGCCCGATGCTCCACAGCAGGGATAGTACAATGTCGTTCACCGAAAACGCTCCAATCCAGGCGGTCGTTCAGGCCGATTTTTCGACGACAACGGCCGTGCCATACGCATAGAGCTCGGACGCGCCGGAGGTCAAGGAACTGGTCGATAGGCGTATATTGACAATCGCATTGGCGCCTTGGGCGCGGGCATCTTCGATCATGCGCCGGATGGAGTCGCGGCGGGCATCTTCAAGCAATTCCGTATAGCCGCGCAGCTCGCCACCGACGATATTCTTCAATCCGGCAGCGATGTCGCGGCCCACATGTTTGGCGCGAACAACATTGCCCTGCGCCAGTCCGACATGACGCACAATCGTGCGCCCCGGAACAGTTTCCATATTGGTTAGGATGATATCGTCAGTCATGGGTTGAACCTGCCATGAAATCACAGCTCTGGCAATGTCAGACGATTTTATCAGATAGTTTCGAGACCGGACGACTTGCGTGGGTTGCGCCCCTACGGCAAAGCCCGCGCCATGCCTGCTACCAGAAAATTGCGTGTCGCATTTCAGATGGATCCGATGGAAGAGGTCGACATTGCCAGAGACACGACGTTCGCTTTGGCTCTGGAAGCGCAGTCGCGGGGGATGACCCTGTTTGAATATGGCCCTCAGCACCTTGTCTATGATGAAGGCCGAATTCTGGCCCATGCCCGCCCGATGCGAATTCAGGCCAAGGCCGGCGATCATGTCGAGTTTGACGCGCGCCGGGTGATTGATCTGGCCGACGATATCGATGTGGTCTGGATGCGGCAGGACCCGCCATTTGACATGGGCTATATTACCGCCTCGCATTTGCTGGAACGGCTATCCGGAACGACTCTCGTGGTGAACGATCCGCAATGGGTTCGGTCCCGTCCTGAAAAGATCGTGCCGTTGGATTATGCGCATTTCATGCCGCCCACGATGATTGCGCGCGATAAGGCGATGATCGACGACTTTCGCGCGCGCCACGGGACGGTCATCGTCAAACCGCTCTACGGCAATGGCGGGGCCGGGATTTTCAAGCTGAAGCCGGATGATTCCAACTATTCATCCCTGCTGGAGATATTTTTCAAAATCAGCCGGGAACCAGTCATGGTTCAGGCCTTTCTCCCGGCTATCTCTGACGGGGACAAGCGCATCCTGATTATCGACGGCGAATTGGCGGGCGGGTTCAACCGCGTGCCGCAAAAGGGTGAGACGCGTTCCAACATGCATGTTGGCGGTTCGGCCCAGCCTGTCGATCTGACCGAAACCGACATCGTGATTGCCACAGAACTGGGGCCGATGTTGCGAGATCGCGGACAGATCCTTGTCGGGATTGATGTCATTGGCGGCAAGCTCACGGAGATCAATCTGACCAGCCCGACGGGTGTGCATGAGTTGAAACGCTTTACCGGCGTCGATGCGAGCGCCCTGTGCTGGGACGCGATCGAGCGCCGTCTAGGCTCTTAAATTTTCCATGTAATTTCAGTCCTCTGGATCTTTAACGTAGGCGGCGCCGGAATGCCGTTGTGTTTGCCGCGTATATAGATCATGGCCATTCTCGCTCTGGTTACCCTACCTCTGTCCGGACATATGCGTCCGATGATGGCGGCTGCGCGCGCGTTGCAACAGGTCGGCCATCGCCCCATCGTAATCGGTCCGACTGATCTGATCGCGCGAGTGCCAAAAGAGATCGAGACGCGCAAACTCGGGATAGCAGACATGCCGCCAACTTATCTCGACGCGCTCTGTTCGTGCCTGACACGGATGCGATCACTGAAAGATATGACGCAGATGCTAGATACGGTGGCGGCGCTGAGCCAATTCTATATTGATCATCTGCCTTGCGCGGTCGAAGCGACAGGGGCATCCGCCATTTTACATGACCAGCTGGAACCGGGCGCTGGGATCGTCGCCCGCGGCCTGTCCAGTACAGTTGGGATCCAACACATCAGTCTGGCCTGCGCCTTGCCGATGAACCGCGAACCGGCTGTGCCGCCGCCCTTTATGGGCTGGCGATACCGGCCCGGACCGTTCGGGGCTTGGCTGAATGGCGGGTACTATAATGTCGTGAACTGGATTCTGGCAAAACAGAGCCGGGCCTTGGAAGCGGGCGCGCGGCGGTTTGGCCTGTCCAAGCCTGACGGGCTTCTGGACTGGCAGCGGCCCTGGTCGGTTGATGACGGGCTTTCGCGCACGACCGATCTATCGCAGGGACTCGCCAATCTTGATTATCCGCGTGAGAATCCGCCCATATATCTGGGCCCGTTTCGCGAAGAGATATCCGAGTTTCCTGGGCTTGATGCGATCGCTCATGAGCGTGATGGGCGCGAACTGGCCTTTATCTCTCTGGGAACGTTGATGGGCGGGCGCTGCCGTATCCTCGCGGCGATGACGCGGGCGGCCATGGCCAGAGGTTTGCAGCCCGTGGTCGTGCATGGCGGACGGCTACAGGATGCGCAGTCATCTCTCCCGCGCGGAACGATCAGTCGCGATTTTCTCGATCAACGCGAGATTCTGTCGGGCGCATCCGCTGCGATTATTCATGGCGGATATAATTCGACGACGGACGCCATTGCCG
This sequence comes from Litorimonas sp., assembly GCA_965205225.1. Lineage (GTDB taxonomy): Bacteria > Pseudomonadota > Alphaproteobacteria > Caulobacterales > Maricaulaceae > Litorimonas. The sequence goes on along the minus strand of CBDBFZ010000003.1, from coordinate 579,833 downwards.
CAGGTGTACCGGTGGTTACTGTGCCTCTGGCATTTGAGCAGAGTGCGATTGCGGCGCGCGCCAAACGGTCTGGATTGGGCCGCACAGTCGGACCCAACGGGCCGGGCCTGTCGCAGCGTATCAGTCTCGCTCTGGGCGACGTCATGACCGACCCGGCGATCAAGCGCGCCGCGCGCCGCGCTCGATTTGAGGCCCTCGCCGCGCCCGGCCTGCCGGGTCTGATTGCAGCCGTCGATGCGGCTATGGACGGCGCAGCAGGGGCGTGCACTGGATCGAACCCTGCCAAGTCCGGAACGCTTGTGAGGCGAGGAGCAACGCCGGTATTGACCGGGCAACCAGCCGAATAAATCAGGGTGATCAGGAACCAGTTTGCGCAAACAGGCGTTTATGGATTGAAATACCGCATTATTGAAGACTGAAATGACGCGCCAAGACACAAAATTACAATCGATAAAAAAGCCTTGGCGTTGCCGGCCTGATCCTGGCGGCAACCTGGAGGCCTCTAAAAACCATGCATTTTGTGGTGTGATCTGATTTACTGGTTTTGGGAGGATTTTATGATGCACGCGCCTGGATTGTTTGACTTGTCGGATCATCTTGCTCGCTTATCGGCGACAGGTGATCCGCTTGAAGCGCTAGAGTGTCATGTGGACTTTGAGGCTTTCCGAACTGTTCTGATGGAAGCCCTCGGTTATGGGGTTCGCGCCAAGGGCGGTCGGCCACCCTATGATCCGGTCACGATGTTCAAGGTGCTTGTTCTGGCGTCGATGCACAATCTGAGTGATGAAGGGATGGAATTTCTGATCCGGGATCGTTTAAGTTGGCTGCGGTTTCTGAGGTTTGAGATCGGTGAACCGACCCCGGACCAAAAGACGATTTGGCTGTTCCGTGAAAAGTTGACCCAGTCTGGTGCTTTCAAATCTCTGTTTGCCGCTTTTGAAGAGCAACTCTGCAAGCGCGGCTACAAACCCACGGGAGGTCAGATCGTGGATGCCACTTTGGTGTCAGCGCCGCGCCAACGGATGAGGAAAGAAGAGAAAGAGCGGGCCAGGGCGGGTGAAAGCGCGTCCGCTATCTGGCCTGATGATCCTGCCAGGGCCGCACAGAAAGACACCGACGCACGAGCGGTGGTCAGCTATTCCAGGGCGCGAAAGACCGCAGAAGGGGAACAGGACGCAGGCCTTGTCGACATTTCCATCCCTCACTTTGGGTACAAGAACCATATCAGTATTGACCGGAAATGGCGCTTTGTCCGGGGAGAGACCTGTACCCATGCGGCCCGCTATGATGGGCACGAACTGACATCGGTTCTGGATGCCACCAACAGCTCAAAGTCTGTTTGGGCGGATACAGCTTATCGCTCAGCCAGAAACGAAGCCTGGCTGAAAGCGCAGGGCTATCGTTCAAACATCCATCGAAAGAAGCCCCGCGGTAAACCGATGGCAAAGCACATTCGGCGCGGCAATGCGACCCGCTCCTCCATCCGTGCCTGTGTTGAACATGTCTTCGGATATGAGAAAGGGCCGATGGCGATCACGATCCGCTCAATCGGCCAGGCCAGGGCCGCTGGCCGGATCACCATGGCCAACCTAAGCTACAACTTCCGCCGCCTCGTTTTCCATGAGCGACGACAGCCCATAGCCTGATTCTGTTCAAAATCCGGATCCCCCCACTTATGCGGGCCAAAATCATGCCAAAATACGCCTGTGGACACGCATTCGTCACTCTATGAAGCCTGACCTGAGAGCCGATTATAAAATTCGCCTCTATACTGGCCCCAAAACCCTGTTCTTCGAGGTGTCCACCTTGTCACTCGCCGCCCGCGACATCATCGAAGGTGTTGGCGAAGAGATTTAATTTAAGAAGTGGAGAAATGGACCGCAGCATGTCGATTGACAGAGCCGTTTTCCTGCCCGGAGGGCGGTTTTTTTATTAGTGAAAGCTCTAGACGCGTTCCGTTATCCGGATCGCTGCGTGACAGCCAGCCCGAATCAGGCGCGACAGAACAGGGTATCCCGGGGCCTCATGCGCCCCGCTTTCGACCGCAATATCGCGGTGATGCAGCTCGTCCTCACGAAACTCACGTAATGTCTCAGCCAGCTCCGGCTCGACCTCAGCGATTTCCTTCGCCTGTTCGTCATAATGCTGCTCGATCACGATCTCGACCGCTTCGGTGCAGACATGGGCGGCCTTTTCGCCCATCAGCGCGGTGACGACGCCCAGACCATAGCCCGCCACGTTCCAGATCGGGGTCATCGCCGTCGGGCGAACTTGGCGTTCCACCAACAGCCGGTCAAACGCGTCCAGATGTTTCTGCTCTTCTGCTTCCATTTCGGCCAGTTGCGCCGCGATAGGCGCGGTGGCCAGACTGTGGCTGAACACGGCCTGTTGCCCGCGATAGATGGCAACGGCACCATATTCACCGGCATGATCGACACGCAGCATCTCAGCGATTCGGCGCGGAGTTATCGATTTTTTCAGACGTGGTTTCATGCGGGACCTTTCCTGAAACCCAACCGCCATGTGCCAATGGCGCCCAGCAGTGACAGTAGCGCGTTCCAGCCCGCCATTGAAATACCGAGCAAGGACCAGGCCACATCGGAGCAGGCGACAGGCCCGATCGGCTTGTCGAGGAAGGCGAGGGGATCATTCGAATCGATCGGTCCCAGATCGCCGATACTGCCAGCAGCGCAGGCTTTGGGGCCGTCCCACCAGCCAAATTCCACGCCGACGTGAAATGCGCCCAGTTCGGCGGATGTCAGGAGAAGCAGGATCAGCAAGCTCGGGCCCATCCATTTGGGCAAACCTCTGGGCGTTCCGAGCGGTGGCACGGCTCCGAAGGCGGCCCGGGCGAGGATGACAGCCACGGCTACAGCGACCACGGCCATGTGGGCATAACGCTGCCAATAGCACATGATGCAAGGCGCATAGCCAAGCCCATACTGGAAGATCCACGCTCCGCACAAAAGCGCCAGCGAGAGGGCACCTGCAAACAGAGCGGCACGGGCGTCGGAATGTCGGAGTAGGGATTTCATCCACCTGACTATAGCGGAGTCTGATCATGCTGTCAGTGTCGTAACTGCACGCGCTGTCGTCGCAAATGTCGTAACAAACTTATTGAATTGGCTGTTATATCAGTTTGGTTCTGCGATAAATAATCGTTAACGATGTAATGGCATGTCACTTGTATCCCTGAGACCCGTCATGAGCTCGACATCAAACACAGATCGACAGACTCCGCCGCTGGGTGCCCGCCTGCGCTCGCAACGTATGGCCATGGGCCTGTCGCTGGCGGATGCGTCGAGGCGCTGCGGGGTTCGACAGGACTATCTGGGCGCGCTGGAACGCCATGATCTCTCCGCTCTGCCAACGATTGGTTATGGACTCGGCTATGTGCGCGCCTATGCCCGCACACTCGGGCTCGATACCGAACAATCCGTCGCCGACTTCAAGCGCGATAGCGAAGTTCCCTTCGATCTGGACCGGCCTAGCAGGCCGCATTTCGTCCCGACCCGCCGGGTGCGCCTGCCGCGCGATTCTGTCCCGGCGCTCGGCGTGCTCGCCGCTGTAGTTATGCTCGGTATGTGGTATGGTGTGCAGCTCGATACGGTCGCGGCCCCCAGTCCGAGCGCGGCGGTTACATTTGATCCGGCCAATATCGAAGCGCCAACCCGCGTCGCCAATAATGTGCTGACGGTCCGCGCGACTGCGCCGAGCTGGGTCAGTATTCGCGATGGGCGAGGGCGGCTGGTGGTCAACCGCGTCTTTGTGACAGGGGAGACATGGCAAGCGGAAACTGGGCAGTCCTTTACGCTGGGTGTGCGGGATGCGGGCGCCGTCGAACTCTGGGTCGGCGGAGCCAATCGCGGTCCGCTCGGCTCAGCAGGCGTTCCGATGAAGAATCTGGATCTCTCCATCGTCCGATAGTGGTTACGGTAATCTGGCCACCACTTCGCCTTTAATCTGTCATGCCCTTCCGCTATGCTCGGCGCATGAGCGCCCAACCCACCTCCCTTGCCGCCATCCGCCCTTGGCGCACGATTGAGCGCCGCGTCTGCCGCAAGATCAAGGTCGGCTCGGTCGAGGTCGGCGGAGATGCACCGATCGCGGTGCAATCCATGACCAATACGTTGACCCATGATGTTGAGGTGACGGTCGGGCAGATTCAGTGCTTGGAAGAGGTCGGCGCAGACATTGTGCGGGTCTCCGTCCCGGATCCAGACAGTTCCGCTGCGCTCCGTGCCATTGTTGATCAGGTCAATGTCCCGCTCGTGGCCGATATCCATTTCCATTATAAACGTGCCATCGAAGCGGCCGATAATGGCGCGGCGTGCCTACGCATCAATCCCGGCAATATTGGCGGGCAGGCGCGGGTCAAGGAAATCGTCGCTGCCGCGCGCGCCAATGGCTGTTCGATCCGGATCGGCGTCAATGGCGGCTCATTAGAACGCGATCTGCTTGAAAAATATGGCGAACCCTGTCCCGACGCGATGGTGGAATCCGCGCTGATGCACGCCCGCATGCTCGATGATGAGGGCTTCCATGAGTATAAGATTTCGGTGAAGGCGTCGGACATTTTCCTGACCGTTGCCGCCTATCATCAGCTCGCCGAAGCGACGGACACCCCACTACATCTGGGCATTACCGAAGCGGGTGGTCAGCGCATCGGCACGGTCAAATCCTCTATCGGCATGGGCAATCTGCTCTGGGCCGGGATTGGCGACACGATCCGGGTCAGCCTGTCAGACAAACCGGAAGAGGAAATCCGTGTCGGGTTCGATATGCTGAAATCACTCGGGCTGCGCACACGCGGTGTTAACATCATCTCCTGCCCGTCCTGCGCGCGGCAGGGCTTCGACGTCATCAAGACCGTCCGTATTCTGGAAGAGCGCCTCAGCCATATCAGTGAGCCGATTAGCCTGTCCATCATTGGCTGCGTTGTTAACGGCCCCGGCGAAGCCATGTTCACCGATGTCGGCTTCACCGGCGGCTCAGCCGGATACGGCATGATGTATCATGCTGGCAAAAAGAGCGGAAAGACCGACAATACCGACATGATCGAAGAGATCGTCGAAGCAGTTGAAGCGAAAGCGGTGGTGGTCCGCGCCGAACGGGACGGGTTGCTGGTGGCGGAGTAGAGTATAGCCTCACCCTATCCAAACTATAGAACCAATATACACTCCCTAATCTTCCTCTTGGCAACCCCAAGCGTTAGGTGCGAGGTAAGAACGCAATAGTAACTGGTTTGGAGTGACAGTGGTGAAGAGATTGACCCTGATAGTTGGGGCTGCAGCCCTGATGGCGGCGTCAGGCGATGTCTGCACCACCTTTGGCCCGCAAACGCCGCGCGACATTATGTCGACTGTTGGCACGAATACGAATATGTTCGATCTAGCCCCGGCCTCAAGCGCGTTGAATCTCTGCAACATCCACACGCACACCAACGCCGAGCATAAGGGTCCTGGTTTCTCGGTCTATGCCGGGCCGGGTCCGGATGGCGGCTATCAGTGTAATGGTACGGCTGACCTGACCGACGCAGAGCTGGCGCCCTATACGGGCGAGCGCAGCTATGAGGGTGCAGAGCCGGGCGATACGATTGAGGTGCATTGGGTGCATTCCTCCTGTAATGTGCAGCCGGGCGAGGGTCTTGGTTCCTGCCTGACGGATGCCTGTACCGATCCGAAATTACGCGTCGAAACGCAGATCTTCCTCGTGGTCAATGACGCTCATGCGCTCGATATGACGCAGATGAATTATGCGGCGGGCTCCGGCGCCGGCGCGGCGATGCATCAGGCGTCTATGATTCCCGGCAATACGGGCGCGCCCGTGATCTTCCGCGGCTCCACCACCGGCCCAAGCTATGATCAGAAGACCTGCTCGCCCGTCGAGGTGACCTGGTCCGTGCGGCCGCAATGTACCAAGATCGACATCGCGTCTCTGCATGAATGGGGCCTGGACAATGTCTTCATGGAAACCAAGAGCCACGGCGTGCGCGATCTGGTGACGGATCCTCGTTTGCTGTCCGAAATCAAATAACGTCCTGTTTGAACGGCGTTCCAGCGGCTTGCGAGCAAGTCGTTCCGCTTGACTGGTCCGGGTTGCAGACTATCCCCCTGCGATCCAGATTTTTTCATGGTTTGCTAACCCTGATTTCAATTTCCACACGGCCTGTTAAGAGAGCTCTGAGAGCTTGACCCTATGTCAGGCGAATGGAAATGACCCGACCGAACAAGTTTATCGGGGCGAAGCCCGTCGTGCGCCGCAGTTTTGAGGCGTACTGGTCGCAGGGTTGGATGGGACAGCATGTCGTCCATCGTATTCTGCCGGACGGAACAATATCTGATCTGCGCGATGATCTTTACGATCAGGCCTTCGGTCTTCTGGCTTGCGTGCCGGGTCGCGCTGACAGGTGAGGTGGGTTATCGCTACAAGGCGGCGAAATTGATCGCTCGGCTTGATACGACTCACCATCCGGCGGGCGGCTGGCGTGAAGGCACGGTCAAACCGTTTCCACGGCGGCAGAACCCGCACATGCATCTGCTCAAGGCGTCGCGGGCCCCGTATCAGGCAACTGGATAGGCGGATGACCTGAACATTGCTCACGAGGTCATCAACCTGTTCGAGCAGCATTTTCTGCGCGGCGACACGATTGGGGAAATCTTCAACGAAGATTGAACCCCGCATGCGACACATGGCGATTGTATTGAGCCGGGTCATGCTGCGGAATGGATCTGGCTGCTACCAAATTATGACACGCTTGCCGGAACGGATCATTCAGACGCGCGCCATGTGCTTTATGACCGCGTTTTCGCAACCGGCTCGATATCCTATATGACGAAGAATGCCGCAGCGGCAAGATCAAGCGCCAGACAATGTGGGCCTTGGTTCAGACCGAAGCGTTCAAGGCACATCTGGCAATAGCCGAAAGTGGCGCCCCGGGTGCGGCTGAAATTGCGATGACGATTCCGGTCAGTACCATGCATCATATTGTCGGTATGGTGGTAGAAGTTGAACTGGTTTCGGGCGCGCGCATCTAAGCCGCCTAGGTTGTAGTGAAGAATTAATCATTTGAGCCAGATCTTGATAGCTGCGATATAGACGAAGCCCATATAGTTTTGGATATGCTTGTCATATCGCGTAGCCACACGCCGGAACTGTTTGAGATAGCCAAAGAAACGCTCGACAATATTACGTTCCTTATACAAAGCCATATCAGTTTGCCTTGGCTTGCGCGCATTTTTTCGGGACGGAATAACGGGCATAGCCCCGCTCTCATTCACCGCGTCTATAACGCACCGGCCATCATAGCCCTTATCCGCCAAGACATGATCCGCCTTAAACCCTGCCAATAAGGCGGCGGCTTGCGTCATTTCGCTACAATGCCCGACCGTTGCTATCAGGCGCAGAGCTAAACCCAATGCCTCTGTCAGCCCATGTATTTTTGTCGTCAAGCCGCCCCTGGAACGTCCCCCCCTGGAACGCCCCAATGCATGGGCATCAGGCCCCCTTTTTTATGCCGCGCCCCGGCCGCTTGGGCATGCGCCCGCACAATTGTGGTATCCATCATCAGCCACTCTTGATCAGCGTGGGTGCGCAAGGCCTTAAAGACATCTTCTAAAACCCCGGCCTCAACCCAGAGATAATAACGCCGTTTGACACTGTCAAAACGCCCGAACCGTTCGGGTAAATCGCGCCAACGCCCGCCCGAACGGGCCATCCACAACAAAGCATCAATGAAAAGCCTGTTATTGGCGTTGCGACCCGGTTTCCCTGTGCTCCCATAAGGCCAATAAGGCTTTAAACAGCCCCATTGTTCATCCGTGAGTTCCTGATAACCAGACAGATGGGCTCTCCTGACAAAAATGAAGGAAAATTATACAAAACAAAAGTCAATTCTTCACTACCAACTAGGCTCAGGCCCTATTGATTTCAGGGATTCCCTTTTGTTTTGATTCCCCTTACATTGGCGGTGTTTCCTGACCAAAGTGATGTCCCGGGATTTGCGTCAGCGTGTCGTTGACGATGTCGCGCTAGGCCGAGCCGTTTTGTTGCCAGCCACTCGGTGAAACCCCGCGTGACAGATCGACCCCGAACGTCACCTCAATCTGTCCGGCAGGTACGGTCCCCGACTCTATCTTGATCTTGATCTCGGTCATGACCTTGTCCCGGGTTCGACCCGCCGGTTAGAAACCCTCCATATAAGCGGTGACAATCTCCATCTCCGGCAGGATCATGGCGAGATCATTCTGCATCGCCGGATGGTTTTCGAGTCCAGGCCAGTATAGCAGATCCCCCCACGGACCCGGAAGCGGGCCTGATGCGAGTGGACCGAAAGAAAGCGGGTCTGAAAGCGGAATGAGGATGGCATCCTCGTCTATATGAACCGGCTGATCCGGGCTCTTGACCCCGTCCGCCCATAAATCGTCCCATAGATCATTATTCATGAGTGGGTTGTCCAGCCTGATCGTTCCGGTCCCGGGGTCAGTTCTGGGGTCAGCCACGGGATCGATCCTGATGTCAGTCTTGGACTCGGCGCTTTGCGCCCCCGTAGCAGCGAGGGTGACCATCACCCCGTCCTCAATGCGCAGCTGCGCATTGCCGTCCCTATAGACATTATAGGTGACGCCGTCCTCCGTCGCCGTCCCGGTCAGGGCGAATGAGCTGCCGCTCAGATCAACCCTGTCATCCGCATCCCCCAGCACGTCGAGGCTCGCCGCACCGCCGGCGCGCTCTTCCGTTACGGCAAACACGGCGAGCGCGTCCAGCACCAGGCTGTTGGCCCCCGTGCCGGACAGGTCAAACATTTCGACACTGTCGACGCCGGCATGGCCCGGGCCCGTCAGGTCGAGCGCCAGGCCAGCCCCGTCCAGTATCAGAGTGTCCTGGCCCGTGCCGCCATCAATCGCCGCAAAGTCAAGGGCGGTGACGCTGATAGTGTCATCGCCGGCGCCGCCGCGCACCACATCATCCGTGGCAATCGCGGTAAAACTGTCCGCGCCGGCATTGCCGGTGAAATTATCGGCAGCCGCCGTGCCTGATGCTGTGACCGGCGTCAGGCTTTCCGTCCCCGTCGCCCCGCCATAGATCACATAGCTCTCGCCCGAATTGTCCCCATTCGGGTCGGCCTCCCGGGCCCCGATGATCAGATCATCATAGCCATCGCCATTGACATCCCCCGCAGACGAGACGGACACGCCGGAATTGTCATCCCTGTCGATCCCGGTCAGGATGAAGCCGTTGCTCCCGTCCAGCGTGGAGAGATTGAACCTGCCTCCTGTGCCCGGCGCGCTCGCCCCGCCAAAGACGATATAGGTCTCGCCGGACCTATCCCCATTCGGGTCGGCCTGATAGGCCCCGATGATCAGATCATCATAGCCATCGCCATTGACATCCCCCGCGGAGGAGACGGAAAAGCCGGAATAGTCAGATGCGTCGATCCCGTCGAGGATGAAGCCGTTGGTCCCGTCCAGATCGGACAGATCGAAAACGCCATCCTCGCCCGGCGCGCTCGCCCCGCCATAGACGATATAGGTCTCGCCGGCTTCACTGTCCCCATTCGGGTCAGCGTACCTAGCCCCGATGATCAGATCATCATAGCCGTCGCCATTGACATCCCCCGCAGACGAGACGAACCGACCGGACCGGTCATTCCCGTCAATCCCGTTGAGGATAAAACCGTTACTACCGTTCAGCATGGAGAGATCCAGCACGCCCCCTGTGCCCGGCGCGCTCGCGCCGCCATAGACGACATAGGTCTCGCCGGCTCTATCGTCATCATTCGGGTCGGCCCTCCAGGCCCCGATGATCAGATCATCATAGCCGTCGCCATTGACATCCCCCGCCGACGACACGGACAAACCGGAAACGTCTTCTTCGTCGATCCCGTTGAGGATGAAGCCGTTGCTCCCGTCCAGCGTGGAGAGATTGAACCTGCCTCCTGTGCCCGGCGCGCTCGCCCCGCCAAAGACGATATAGGTCTCGCCAGCCTCACTATTCCCATTCGGGTCGGCCTGATAGGCCCCGATGATCAGATCATCATAGCCATCGCCATTGACATCCCCCGCCGACGAAACGGAAAAGCCGGAACGGTCTTCTTCGTCGATCCCGTTGAGGATGAAGCCGTTGCTCCCGTCCAGCGCCGACAGATCCAGCACGCCCCCTGTGCCCGGCGCGCTCGCCCCGCCATAGACGACATAGGTCTCGCCGGAATCACCCCCATTCGGGTCGGCCCTCCAGGCCCCGATGATCAGATCATCATAACCATCGCCATTGACATCCCCCGCCGACGACACGGAACTGCCGGACTGGTCACCCACATCGATCCCGGTCAGGATGAAGCCATTCGTGCCGTCCAGGCTGGAGAGGGCGCGCTCGATCCGATCAATCGTGCCGTCACCATCATCGTCAAAGCCGGTCTGGCTCACCCTGCCATTCGCATTATATGTGTAGGTCTCGCTCCGGTCGATCGTGCCGTCCGCGTCATCGTCGAATTCCGTCCGGTCAGTCAGGCCGTCCGCATCGTCATCGAAGCGGGTCCGGGTCCGGTTGCCGTCCGCATTTTGCGTGTAGAACTCGCTCCGGTCGGTTGTGCCGTCACCATCGTCGTCGAAATCGGTCCGATTCAGGGTGTTGCTGCCGTCCGTATTCCGGTGAACCGTCCGGTCGATTGTGCCGTCATCGTCGTCATCCCATTCCACCCGCTCCCAGCGACCCTCCGCATTCAGATGGACCCTCCGGTCGATATTGCCGTCATCGTCTAGGTCGGCGTCTCTCCGGGTCACGCGCCGGTTGCCGTCTTCATCAAACGCGTAGTGAGTGATCCGGTCGGCTGTGCCGTCCCCGTCATCGTCGAAATCGACCCGGGTCCGGTTGCTGTCCGCATTGTGAGTGTAGAACTCGCTCCGGTCGGTTGTGCCGTCACCATCTTCGTCGAAATCGATCCGGTTGATGGTGCCGCTGCCGTCCGTATTACGGTGAACCGTCCGGTCGATCGTGCCGTCATCGTCGTCATCCCATTCCACCCGCTCCCAGCGACCCTCCGCATTCAGACGGGCCGTCCGGTCGATCAGGCCGTCATTGTCCAGGTCGAAATTGATCCGGACTCGGTTACCGTCATCGTCATAGATGTAGGCCTCGCTCCGGTCGATCGTGCCGTCATCGTCCAGATCGACTTCCCTCCGGGTCACGCGCTGGGTGCCGCCGCTGTCAAACCCATAGTGAGTAATCCGGTCGATGGTGCCGTCATCGTCCAAATCCCTATCCACCTGCACCCAGCGACCGTCCTCATCCAGATGCGCGATCCGGTCGATATTGCCGTCTTGGTCGGGGTCGAACTCAATCCGGTCGATGGTGCCGTCCCCGTCAGTGTCGACCTCGAACCGGTCGGGGGTGCCGTCCCCATCAGTGTCGATCGGGGTCCGGACTTCCTGTGATAGGATTGGTATGGTCTTAAACATGGCTGGCATGGTCCTACATTTCCAAATGGGTATTATTTGACGGTCAGTGGCTGTGTGAAAACGGTTAGTTTTTTGTGATATAGTTCCGGTGATTGAATCGGAGGTTTATTGTGAAGCGCTTTATTGAAGGCCAAGATCGAAATCAGTCCATATTATTTCCTGAAAGTCTGGACGAGTATATCGATGAAGATAATACTGTTCGCGTCATTGATGCCTACGTTGATGAACTAGATTTACTCTCAATGGGTTTCGAGCGCGTCCGGCCCAAGGCGACAGGCCGTCCCGGTTATCATCCGTCTATTTTGCTCAAGCTCTACATTTACGGCTATCTCAACTGTATCCAATCTAGCCGTAGGCTTGAACGCGAAGCGGGGCGTAATGTTGAGCTTATGTGGCTGACGGGCAAGCTTGCACCTGACTTCAAAACGATTGCTGACTTTAGAAAAGACAACGGCACCGCTATCCAATCAACCTGTTCTCAATTTGTGACTCTTTGCCGTGACGTTGGTCTGTTCGCGCGCACAATGGTTGCGATTGATGGAGCCAAGTTCAAGGCCGTGAACGCGAGAGAAAAGAACTTCACACGCGGCAAGCTCACGCGGCGCATCGGCCAGATTGAGCATTCTATAGAGAAATACCTTCATGCACTGGACGCGACGGATTTACAGGAAGGCGAGGCCGCTGAGGCCAAGACTGAACGCCTCAAGGAAAAGATTACGTCAATGCGTGAGAAGATGGCTGAGCTTCAACAGTTGAAAGATGATCTCGCCGCGTCTTCTAAGAAACAAGTATCCTTAACTGACCCGGACTCAGTGGCTATGGCGACCAGCACAAAGGCTGGTATGGTGGGGTATAACGTACAGACGGTTGTCGATACCGAGCACCATCTCATTGTCGCGCATGAGGTAACAAACACTGTCTCTGACAAAGTGCAGCTCACAAAGATGACGAAACAAGGCCAAGCCGCCATTGGACGAAAAGACATTACAGTCTTTGCAGATCGTGGCTACTTCAGCGGTGCAGAAATTATGGCGACTGAGAAACTGGGCGCTACAACATACGTGCCCAAGCCTTACACATCTGGCTCTAAAGCCGCGGGCCGCTTTGGCAAACATGACTTCCTCTATCAGCCCGAAGACAATAGTTACCAATGCCCAGGTGGTCAGAAGATGACCTATCGCTTCATGTCAGTTGAACAGGGCAAGGACATGCAAGTTTACTGGCCGGACGAATGCGCGGCCTGTCCCGTCAAAGCCAAATGCACGACGGGGAAACAACGGCGGATCAAACGCTGGGTCAATGAGGACATCATCGACGCTATGTTGACGCGATTGAATGACCTCCCGGAAGCCATGGCCATCCGAAGGGCGACGGTCGAGCATCCGTTCGGGACGCTGAAGTCATGGATGGGTGCCACGCACTTCCTGACCAAACACCTCAAAAACGTCAAAACAGAGATGAGTCTATCGGTTCTAGCTTATAATATCCGCCGGATGATCAGCATGTTCGGAGTGAAGAAACTAATCCGGGTGATCCAAGCCTAAGGGGAAAGCTTGTCCTAAATTAAATCCACTGAAATCGACGCATTGCCCAGGCTGTTTTCACACAGCCACGTCATGTCACATAACCTTGGCTATCAAGCAAGCGTCTAATTAGAGAAACCGGTTGATATTTATATATGATGCGCCAATCGGTTGCGGAACATTCTCGGCTCTTGCGGTGGGAGCAAAGGCCAGCATTGGCGTGGCAAGGGCAGGGAGCATTGGGTTGATGGTCAACTACTCCCCGGCGGCGGGACGAAAAGTCAAACAGGCGTATGGGCAAAGTTTACAGAATGTAGGTCTCTCTCGCCATTGCGACTCGACGCCCGTGCCCGCAGACTATGGCCACTATATGACCCGCCCGGCTCGTTCATAGATGCCCAATAGGGCTGTTTTGCTGTATGCCCTGTGTCCACGTCTACCATTGAGGCTGCTCTCCCTTTGGGGGTTATGAAAACACACGGGTCTATCAGAGCCAATTGCTCCTTTGTGAGCCAAAACAAATCGCGCATCGCAAATCTCCTTTGCCATAGATGAATTACAAATCCAACAAAATGGGAAACCCTGAAATTAATGAGGCCTGAACTTAGGCTGTAGTGAAGAGTTAACTTTTATTTTCTATAATGTTCCTTCATTTTGTCAGGAGCGAACATATGTCTGGTTATCAGGAACTTACGGATGAACAATGGAGCCGTTTAAAGCCTTATTTGCCTTATGGGAGCACAGGGAAACCGGGTCGCAACGCCAATAACAGGCTTTTCATTGATGCTTTGTTGTGGATGGCCCGTTCGGGCGGGCGTTGGCGCGATTTACCCGAACGGTTCGGGCGTTTTGACAGTGTCAAACGGCGTTATTATCTCTGGGTTGAGGCTGGGGTTTTAGAAGATGTCTTTAAGGCCTTGCGCACTCACGCTGATCAAGAGTGGCTGATGATGGATGCCACAATTGTGCGGGCGCATGCCCAAGCGGCCGGGGCGCGGCATAAAAAAGGGGGCCTGATGCCCATGCATTGGGGCGTTCCAGGGGGGGCGTTCCAAGGGCGGCCTGACGACAAAAATACATGGGCTGACAGATGCATTGGGTTTACCTCTGCGCCTGATAGCAACGGGCGGGCATTGTAGCGAAATGACGCAAGCCGCCGCCTTATTGGCAGGGTTTAAGGCGGATCATGTCTTGGCGGATAAGGGCTATGATGGCCGGTGCGTTATAGACGCGGTGAATGAGAGCGGGGTTATGCCCGTTATTCCGTCCCGGAAAAATGCGCGCAAGCCAAGGCAAACTGATATGGCTTTGTATAAGGAACGTAATATTGTCGAGCGTTTCTTTGGCTATCTCAAACAGTTCCGGCGTGTGGCTACGCGATATGACAAGCATATCCAAAACTATATGGGCTTCGTCTATATCGCAGCTATCAAAATCTGGCTCAAATGATTAATGCTACTCTACGACCTAGGCACTTGGCGAGAGGCGCGGGCGGGCGGGACGATCGGCTTTCAACTGAGCGAGCAGATCAGTGCCCGGCGCAAGGTTGACCATAAACGCGCCCCCGGGCTCCCAATAGGAACTGATTTACAGGATTGCGGGACCCGAAAGGGCAAATATAGGAGGGAGCTCCGCATGTGGAAAGTTGTAATCACGCTTCGCTTGTCCTTTTGTCGTCCTGCGCGAGCTTTCTGGAAGAAGCAGATCACTTCCAGCTTGCGGCCATGTCGCCACTGCGTGATTTGAATCTGACTCAAGCGCCGATCCTGGGACAGTTCAACGCGCTGTATCAACCTTACGATTATGCGGATCATGATGGCTGCCGGGTTGGTTTCCGAAGTGACAGTGACACTTTCGTCGATCGGAGCGGGAATCTGAGAGATGTCGGCGTAAAATCCGCAACATCGAAGCTCATTTCGTTTCGAGGCGTGGTCCGGCAAATCAGCGGGGCATCTCATTTCAAACAGCAAGCGAACCGCGCATCCGATCAGGCCCGATATCGCATCGGCTATCTGGTTGGACTTGCCCGGTCGCATCGCTGCCCCGGATTTGGTACACTTAACGAAGCGCCCCAGATAGCCGCATCACCTCAATACGATAGAGCCCGGCAACGGTAATCGCGTCCGTGATGCGCCCGGTTGCAATCGCGTCCAGGGCATCGGTTAGCGGAACGAACAGCCGGGTAATATCTTCCGTCCCCTCCAATTCCTGCTCACCGTGAGTCAGACCTGTTGCCAGAAAGACCTGCCCCCATTCATCCGTCAATGAATTGGATGTATGGATGTCGAACAGCCAGGTCAGCGTCTCCACCTCAATCCCGACCTCTTCCTTTAATTCGCGGCGCGCCGCATCGGCGATGTCTTCGCCGCGTGGAACGCCCCCTTCTGGCAATTCCCAACTATAGCAATCGAGCGCGTAACGCGTCTGCCCCACCAGCCACACACCCGGAACGCCCCCGCGCACTTCGTAAGGCACCACACCACAGGCACGGTTGTGAAAATGAGTGACGTAATAGGTGTAATCTTTGCCGTCCGGGCCAATCACGGCATGCACATCGAGTCGCAACCACGGATTATCATGCAGAACTTTCGACGATTTCGTCGTCCAAGCGTTCGGCGGATCGGGGGGAAAGACACTCATATACAAAAGCTCCGACGGGCTGGCAGTGAGGAAGGGATTCGAACCCTCGATACGGGGTTACCGTATACACGCTTTCCAGGCGTGCGCCTTCAACCACTCGGCCACCTCACTCCAGTTACCAGCGGAGCCATGTATTTCCAGGGAACGATGTCCCCCGAAGGCGCACGCCTCTTATCCAAGAATCGGCTAAAAGCAAGCTTTTGTCCTGCCCCTTTATCAGGGGGCGCCTTCAACCACTCGACCATCTCACTAGACAGCAGCCCGCCGGGCAGCCGCGCCTATAGCGATGGGGGCAATGCGGAGCAAGCTGAGATGGGCAGTGGAGTCGTATATCTGGGGGAACAGTGTGACTGGAAGACCAGATTGAGCAGGAGCCAGCATGGTTTTTTTCACATTGACAGAGCCTCCCTTACAGCCTTCGTGTTCGCGGACCACGCCTCCGACGCGATTCCAGAGTGGGTGGTCCGAGCTTTGTGTGGGTGCCTTCAATATGGTGGCTTGATCTGCGGTTTCTCCAGGCTGGTCATTGACGCCAACCGCACGCCGGACGCGCCTGGACTGATACCCGATGTCAACGATCAAACAGATATTTCAGCAAACTGCGATCTGCCGCAGCCAGAGCACAAAGAACGGATTGATCGGCTCTACACTGCATATCACGCCGCACTGGGCGATGCGCTGGATCGACCGACCCGATTGCCTGGCCTTTGTCGATCCACAGCTTCACACCGCAATTGCGGCCAATCCAAACGCAGCACCGATATCGGCCTATTGGTCAAAGATGGCAGCGAAACGCCGATCAGGTTCATCGCCGCGATGACACGTTTGGCACGGGCGCTAACGGTCGATATTAACGAGCCCTATTCTCCCCATGATCTGAACCACATGGTCGATCACAATGTCGTGCCCAGAGGTCACTCTCACCTTGCGATCGAACTCCGCCAGGGCCACATCAGCACTAGGACGGATGTTGAACGCATGGCGGATAAGCTCGCCCGCGCGATCCGGCCTTTGATCAGGGAGATATGGAATGCTGGCCAAGACCCACACCCACTATATCAACGGCAACAACATGTTCGGCAATTATCCCGACGGCATGGAACAAATCATCTTCGGCATGGGCTGTTTCTGGGGCCCGGAACGGATCCTGTGGAAACTGGACGGGGTTCACGTCACCTCGGTCGGTTATGCGGGCGGGACGGACCAAAGCCCGGACTATCACAAAGTCTGTTCTGGCCGGACAGGCCACGCAGAAGTCGTGCATGTCGTCTATGATCCAAAAATCGTGGATTTCGATGCACTATTGAAAGTCTTCTTCGAAAATCATGATCCGACCCAGGGCAATCGTCAGGGCAATGATGTCGGCTCTCAATATCGCAGCACAGTCTACACCTACACGGATGCCCAGCGTGAGGCCGTGGACGCTGCCAAGGCCCTCTATTCAGAAGCTTATGGCCGCCCGGTCACGACGGAAATCGCCGCCGCAACGACCTATTACCCCGCTGAGGATTATCATCAGCAATATCTGGCCAAGAATCCGCAGGGATATTGCGCGCATGGTCCAACGGGCGTGAGTTGCCCAATCCCGCAACGGGTGAGCATCCCGGCGGAATAAAGATGGGTCGACGCCCGCTCGCTTTCGCTAGTGGGCGTCGTTCCAGTTCTTTGCAGATTGCGCTTCGACATCAATCGGCACGCTGAGTGCAATAGCCGGTTCATGGGCGTGTTCCATGACGTCTTTAACGATCGCAATCAGTGCGTCCGACTGTGCCTCTGGCGCTTCGAACACCAGTTCATCATGAACTTGCAACAGCATGCGCGCGCCTTCGACGGACGCGATGGCGTCCGACATCTTGATCATGGCGCGGCGCATTATATCCGCCGCCGTTCCCTGAATGGGGGCGTTAATCGCCTGACGCTCGGCAAACGCCCGGCGCTGAGGGTTGCGATCCCGAACCCCGGCAATATGACATTTCCGGCCGAACAGCGTGCTGACATAGCCGCGCTCTTTCGCTTCCGTCTTCGTCGCGTCCATATAGGCGCGAATGCCCGGAAATTTCTTAAAATAGGTTTTGATGTAGTCCGCGGCCGTGCCGCGGTCAACGCCCGTATTCTTGGCCAGACCAAAGGCCGAGATCCCGTAGATGATGCCGAAATTAATCGCCTTGGCCTGCCGCCGGATATCCGGCGTCATATCAGCCAGATTGACCCCGAACATTTCCGATGCGGTCAGTGCGTGAATATCGATCCCGTCCGCGAAAGCCTGCTTCATGGTCGGCAGATCCGCCATATGCGCCAGCAGGCGCAGTTCTATCTGCGAATAGTCAGCGGCAACGAGAAAATGCCCGACTTCGGCGATGAAGGCATTGCGGATCTTGCGACCTTCCTCCGTCCGAATCGGGATGTTCTGCAGGTTCGGGTCAGATGAGCTGAGCCGTCCGGTCGTCGTCGCGGCCAGGCTGAAGCTCGTATGCACACGCTCCGTCTCTGGATTGATCTGCACCTGCAGCGCGTCCGTATAGGTGCTCTTGAGCTTCGAGAACTGCCGCCAGTTCAGAATGGTGCGCGGGAGTGTTTCACCGTTATCAGCCAGATCTTCGAGAATATCAACGCCGGTTTGCCACGCACCCGTCTTGGTTTTCTTGCCACCTTCCAACCCCATCTGGTCGAACAGGATCTCACCAACCTGTTTCGGACTGCCAAGGTTAAATGGGCTGCCCGCAGTCTCATGGGCGTCCGCTTCCAGCCCGGCCATCTTCTGCGAAAAGTAAGAGGACAGACGGGCCAGCTCCGCCCTGTCGACCCTGATCCCTTCATTTTCCATCCTGGCGACGACATGGGGCATATCGCGGTCAATAGACTCATACACACGGGTCACATGGGTAGGCGCCAGTTTGGGTTTCAGATATTTCCACAGGCGTAGCGTCACATCGGCGTCTTCAGCCGCGTAACGCGTCGCCTCCTCTAGACCGATCTGATCAAACGTCTTCTGATTTTTACCTATCCCGGCAATCTCCTTGAACGAGACGGGATTGTGACTGAAATGGGTTTCGGACAGCGTATCCATCCCATGTCCATTCTCGCCATTATGCAGCGCATAGCTGATCAACATCGTATCGTCATAGGGTGCCGGGTTCAGCCCATACCGCAGGAACACGCCGAGATCATATTTGAAATTCTGTCCGACTTTCAGAACGGACGGATCGTGCAGCATCGGGGCGAGCATTTCGAGTGCCCGATCTCTATCCATCTGATCCGGTGCGCAGCCCCCCAGCAGATCGCCGCCGCCCGTATGAGCCAGCGGCACATAGCAGGCTTCATTGTCGTCCACCGCCAGACAGACGCCGATCAGATTGGCCGCGCGGCTGTCGAGACTATCCGTTTCCAGATCAACGGCAACCACGCCAGTCTCTGATGCCCGCGCAATCCAGTGCGCGAGCCGCTCAGCGCCCTGAACGCACTCATATTGTGTGTGATCGAAAACGATGTTCGGATAGCTGCCGCGCGTGGCCGGAGAAACATGTTCGGCTTTCGTATCATCGGACCGAATACCGTCGCTGACCCCCTCTCCCAGTGCCTGGCGCACCCGCGCCGTGAGCGTGCGGAATCCCATTTCTTCGAGGAAATCGAACAGCTGTTCCACATCAGGATCAGTCACGCCGAGCTCATCCAGCACCGGATCAACATTGACGTCACATTTCAACGTGACCAGCTGTTTGGATATCCGCGCCATATCGGCATGTTCGAGCAGTTTTTCCCGTCGACTCTTCTGCGGAATTTCCTCCGCCCGTTCGAGCAGGGTTTCGAGATCACCATACTGATCCAACAGAAGTGCCGCTGTTTTCACGCCGATTCCAGGGACGCCTGGAACATTATCGACCGAGTCCCCCGCTAGGCTCTGCACATCGATCACCTTGTCGGGCGAAACACCGAATTTCTCCTCAACCTCTTTCGGGCCGATGGTTTTGTTCTTCATCGGGTCGAGCATGGAAATCTGCCCACTGACCAGCTGCATCAAATCCTTATCGGAGCTGATGATCGTCACACGCGCGCCCAGCGCTTCCGCCTGCCTTGCATAGGTCGCAATCAGATCATCCGCTTCGAACCCGGTCATTTCAACGGCCGGCGCACCAAAGGCCCGGCTAGCATCACGCGTGAGCGGGAATTGCGGCACAAGATCTTCCGGCGGTTCACCTCGGTTGACCTTGTAGAGATCATAGATCTCATTGCGGAAAGTCTGGCCACTGGCATCGAATATGACGGCAAAATGGGTGGGACGGCTATCGTCCTTCTGATTCTTGAGCATTTTGAACAACATGTTCGAAAAACCCGCGACGGCGCCAATGGGCAAACCGTCCCTCTTCCGTGTCAATGGTGGGAGCGCATGAAAGGCCCGGAATATATAACCAGAGCCGTCAACCAGAACGACATGGGATTGGGGCGTGACGGGCTTGGACTGACTCATGCGCAGGCTTGTGCGCATGTCCGCGCATCCTGTCTATACCGAGAGGACGTATTCGCTCTATAAGCTTGGTGTGTATCAGCCGATCGAAGACGAAATTGACGAAGAGATCATATCGGGAATTGTACCCCGGCCGTGGTTCTGGCTTGCCGTCATGGCGGGCGGCGGCATACTGCTGGTTGGCATGTATCTATTTGCGAACGGCTCCAGAATGTTCACGGGCACATCCGATCCCATCAGACCCGAGCCCGAAGCCCGCCATAAGACGGACTTCCATTCATTCAGGGCTGTTTTGGATCTCTATGAGGCGTATTTGACCGAGCAGCCATAGGGCTGCGTATCTGTCGTTGCGACAGGCTGGCCAGCATCCAGATCGGCCAGAGCCGCGCGGACATAGTTGGTCGCGCCGTCGATTGTCGCCACATTGGACGAGCTGTTATCGTCAATCGCGCCCTGATAGACGAGCGTCTGGTCTTCATCAATAATATACATATGCGGCGTTGTGCGCGCTGAGAAGGCCCGGCCCATCGTGCCCTCTTCGTCGAGGATAACGGCTGTTGGAGCCGCAGCGTACCGTTCCACGGTCTCGTTGGCACCTGCGCCGTCTTTATGGCCCTGAGTGCCAGGCGCAGAGGAAATCACGGACAGCCAAACCGTATCCGTTTCGGACGCCGTGGCTTCGCGCTGAAGAGCCTGCATATTATTGCTCTTATAGTGCTTCATAACATAGGGGCAGCCTTCATTCGTCCATTCAAGGATGACACGCTGACCTTCAAAATCAGAAAGATTGTGAGTGACGCCGTTACTGTCGACAACGGCCATGTCGGATACGGTCGATCCGGTGGCAATCTTGGCAAATGCAGGCGCAGAAAAGGCTAGGACGGACGCCATTGCCAGGGTGAAAGTTTTCATAGTTACTCTCCGTTTAAATTTCTCAAATTCTCTTGAGCGTATCTAATAACATATCGACCGTCAGAATTTGAGGAAGAACTTCGCCCCTCACGGAATTGTCACCTTGTCCCGGCGTCATCGGCGGAAAATAGAGATAGAGCGGAACGCCCGCGCGGCCATAACGCTCAAGCTCCCGTGCAATCATATCATTCTTATTGGTCCAGTTTGCGATGAGAAACGCCGTATCTGTGTCAACGAAAGCCTGCTTGACAGCGCTTTTTTTCAATACCAGCCGCTCATTGACCTTGCATGTCACGCACCAATCGGCGGTAAAATCGACAAAGACCGCTCGGCCTTCAGCGCGCAGTTCAACCACCCGTTCCGGGCTCCATACATCGACCGCCATCTCAGCCTCGCCTAACGCTGTCGCCGTGCGCGCCGCAAACGGCAGGGTCAATGCAAGAATGATGGTTCCAATACCGACAATCCGCCACACCCCCTTGCGCTGCAGAAGCCACACAGCGAGCGCGAAAGTGAGCATGGCGAGCAGGAGAAGCGTCATACCGTCAACGCCCGCCTGCTTACCCAGCACCCAGACCAGCCAGATCGAGGCTGCAAACATCGGGAAAGCGAGAATTTCGCGAAGGCGCACCATCCAGGGACCTGGCTTCGGCAGTCTGGTCAGCAATCCCGGCGCATAGGCCAGTAGGACGAAAGGCGCAGCGAAGCCAGCTGCGAGTGCCGCAAAAACGAGAACAGTTGCAAAGAGAGGCTGCGCTAGAGCGTAACCAATGGCGCTGGCCATAAAGGGCGCCGTGCAGGGCGTTGCGACTAGCACAGCCAGCGCGCCGGTAAAGAAGGAACCCGTGTGGCTGCCTCGGCCCGCCAATGTCGCCCCGGTGCCTTGATAGGACCCACCGGCCACTTCTAACATGCCAATCAGGTTCAGACCGACTGCGAAGAGAAGCAAGGCCAGCAGTCCGATGACAATGGGATTCTGCAACTGGAAACCCCAGCCCAATGCTGCACCTGTTGCCTTCACAACTAACAGCACGGCGACCAGCAACGCAAAAGTCGCAAAGACCCCTACCGCATAGGCCCAGGCCTCACGCTGGGCGACGGTGCGTTCACTATGGGCGGATTTCGCCAGGCTGAGCGCCTTCAGTGAAATCACTGGGAAGACACAGGGCATCAGGTTCAGAATGAGCCCCCCCAGAAAGGCGCCCAGAATCGCGCCCAAAAGACCAACGGATGCGCCAGTCGGGCTCGAGAGATCACCGAGGGCTGCGCCCACCGCAAGAGTCGGCCCCGGCACTACATTGACGATATGGCCGGTGCGCTCTCCATTGAGCGTAAAAGCGAGAACACCAGGCTGCGGATATGAGAATCCATTCTGCCAGCCAAAACTGGCTGTTGTATCGATCTGGATCCCATCAGCCCCGACCGCCACGATTTGCGGATCCGAATGAACCAGAACGGTCTTGTCATAGGGGAAGAAATAAGCCTCCGAAAAATCGCCGTCCGGCAAATCTGCAAACTGCATTGATAAGGTGTCGCCGCCTGCTTGCATAGCCGCCCGAACATTGATCCCGCGCGGAGCCTGATCAATCGCTTCGACGATCGCGGCGGCGTTCGTGTCGTTCAGCTCAGCCGTCTCTGACACTTGCAGAAACAGCCGCAACGTCCCCTCTTCGGGGATACAGATATCATAACAGACGAGATAAGAGACATGGGCCTCGACCTCCAGGACTGAGCCAATGGCCGCATCCTCTGCCACGGTGAACGCGACCGGGAATAGCGATGCGCCCTCAAACCCGTAATTGATAATGGGCCCAGTCGGAATCGGCGCAGGCAGCGGCCAGACGATCTCGCTATGGCTCAGCGTGCCCGGCAGTGTCCACGCGATCTGAACCGGCTCACCGCTATCGCCGGGATTGCGCCAGTAAGTGTGCCAGTTCTCATCCAGCTCTGTCTTGAGTGCGATCTGAAATATCTGTCCCGGCGTGACGGTATAGTGCGACGACAGCAGTGACGCTTCGACCTTGCCTGTATCGACAGAGAGGGACGTGGTCGCAAAGGCGCTCGTCGCGACTGTAAGCCAGAGGAGGAGTGTTAGAAGAATGGCGCGCATAGGAACCCCATAGGCCGATATCGTGAAGAAATCGACGTTCGACCCGATCCTCTGACGCAAAGGTGATTGCGTTCAGCCTAATGCCTGAAATGCCGCATCCCCGTAAACACCATCGCCAACCCGGCTTCGTCGGCGGCGGCGATGACTTCGTCGTCACGGATTGAGCCGCCCGGTTGAATGATGGCGGTCGCGCCAGCAGCGGCGGCGGCGAGCATGCCGTCGGCAAAGGGGAAAAACGCATCGGACGCACAGGCGCAACCCTGCGTGCGAAGCTCATCCCACCCGGCGGCGTTTTTTGCATCCTCTGCCTTGCGCGCGGCGATGCGGGCTGAGTCCAGGCGGCTCATCTGACCCGCGCCGATCCCGACCGTAGAACCGTCTTTAACATAGACAATCGCGTTGGATTTGACGTGTTTGGCCACCCGCCACGCCATTTTCAGATCTGCCATCTCGACCGCACTCGGCGCGCGTCTGGTGACGATTTTGAGCGCATCATCGGCGACATGGCCATTATCGCGGTCCTGAACCAGAATGCCGCCCGCTACATTGCGGTAGGTAAGTGACGCTTCTGCGGGATTAGGCAGATCGCCAGCAATCAACAGGCGTAGGTTCTTCTTCTTGGAGAAGATCTTGATCGCGGCGTCTGTGGCCGCGAGCGCAATAACGACTTCGGTGAAGACCTTTACGATCTCCTTGGCCGTATCTTCGTCCAGTAGACCGTTCAGCGCGACTATGCTGCCAAAGGCACTGACAGGATCGCAGGCGAACGCATTTTTATAGGCGGAGACGAAGTCATCCGCGACGGCAACGCCGCACGGATTAGTATGTTTGATGATGGCCACGGCCGGCTTTGCTCCTACACACGCATCACCAAATTCCGCAACCAGTTCATAGGCCGCGTCCGTATCGTTAATGTTATTGTAGGACAGCGCCTTGCCTTGCAGCTGGTTTGCCGTTGACACGCCGGGACGGTCCGAGCCGTCCGCGTAGAAAGCCGCTGTCTGATGCGGGTTCTCGCCGTAACACAAACTCTGTCGCAACGATCCGCCCTGCGCGCGATAGTCCGGGGCCATGTCATCGCGGATATTCGCGAAATAATTGCTGATCGCCGCATCATAATGCGCCGTGCAGGCAAAGGATTTATGCGCCAGACGCTGGCGTAGCGTACCGGACGTCTGGCCGTCAGTGTCGCGCATCTCTGCGATCACTGCATCTACATCATCAGCGTCGACGCAGACGGCGACATGAGCGTGGTTCTTAGCCCCAGCGCGGATCATGGCCGGGCCACCAATGTCGATATTTTCAACACAGGTTTCATAATCGCCGCCGTTCGCAACGGCGTCTTCAAACGGGTAAAGGTTGACGATCAGCAGGTCGATCGGCCGGATACCATGCGTCTCCATCGCTTCGATATGTGAGGACAGGTCGCGTTCCCCCAGCAGGCCACCATGAACCATCGGGTGCAATGTCTTGACGCGGCCGTCCATCACCTCTGGAAACCCAGTGAGATCCGCGACATCGCTGACCGCAATCCCGGCGTCTGCAATGGCGCGGCGCGTCCCGCCCGTGCTGACCAGTTCAACATCGAGGTCCACTAGAGCTTTCGCTTGGTCGATCAAACGCGATTTGTCAGAGACAGAGATCAGCGCACGCCCGACTGGACGGCAGCGGTCTTGATCGAACGGTTTCAGATCGGGATTGGGGCTCGGCATGGGCGGTCCGTCGATAGGGCAAGAGGAATTGGACGCGGGCGCGCTATCACGACCCGTCAGGTCAGGCCAGTCGCTCTGGACGGTTTACTGTGAAGAGGGGCCCTGCCCTGGGGATTTCAGGCCCGGAATATTGGCCGGTTTCGGTAAATCATGGATGGGCGGCAAACCATCCAGAGTATTTTTGGGTGCATATCCCTTGAGCAGGCTTGTCAAAGCTTTCTTGATCTGCACCCTGTCCCGCCGGTCAATTGCATCAAGCAGGACATCGACCCGTCGCAGGATTGATGTCGGATCAACAACAAGCGCATCGAACCGGGCAACACCAGGCACCGGTGTTGGCGACAGCATTTCTTCGCTATGGGTCAACCGCTCTGAGAGTTTTTCACCGGGCCGAAGCCCCGTATAGAGGATCTCGATATCTTCATCCGGTACCTTGCCGCGAATACGGATCAGGTTGCGAGCGAGTTGCGCAATATTGACGGGATCACCCATTTCCAGAACGTAGATATGGGCCGTTTCAGTGCCTTGCGCGGCATTGAGCGCCGCCGCCTGCAACACCAGCGAAGATGCTTCTTCGACCGTCATGAAATAACGATTCATGTCAGCATGCGTGACAGTGACGGGTCCCCCAGAGGCAATCTGTTCTTCAAATAAGGTCACGACCGATCCGGTCGAGGCAAGAACATTGCCAAAGCGAACGGCGGAGGCATGCATGGTCGAAAACTGACTCTGTCCCGCGAGCGTCAGAAGCTCAACAACACGTTTGGACGCACCCATCACATTGGTTGGATCCACGGCCTTATCGGTTGAGATCAGGACAAAATGCTCCACCCCGTAAATTTCGCACATGTCGCGAGTGACATGTGTCCCCAGAATATTGGTTCGCAATGTTTCGACCGGATTACGCTCGCCCGACGGCACATGTTTCAGAGCCGCCGCATGGAGAACGATCTCGGGACGTTCGACAGCAAAGATTTCATCCATGCGTCCGGCGCTGCACACATCACCCAGATAGGTTCGCCACGGGGCGGAATGGGCATAGGGCTGCAGCGGCGCGAGATGGCGCTCCAGATTGAACAGATTGAATTCACTGACATCCACGAGTGCGAGATGGCTCGGCGCAAGCCGGGCGATCTGCATGGATAGTTCTGAGCCAATCGATCCACCCGCCCCGGTAATCAGAACTCGCTTGCCTGAAATCAGCTGCGAGACGGGGGTCATGTCAAGCAATCGCGGATCGCGGCCAATGAGATCGGCAGCCTCAAACCGGGTCAGACCCTTATTCGGCCCGGGCGCGGACCGTGACAGCGGCGCGTCCAGTGCCGCGGCGACTTTTATCAGATGCTGTGTAAGCTGCCGATCCGGGTTGGAATCCAGTGAGAGAATATGCAGCGGACGATCCCGACGTTCGGCCAGCTTGCGGTAGATAGGGGCTAAGTCGGACGGCTTGCCCAGCACTGGAACCGACCGGATCAAGCGCCCGGCATATTGGCCTGATGTTTCGATCAGCCCGACGGGATTAAACCCCTTGACGTGGTCACGCCGCGAACTGTCGCGTAGATAATTATAAAGGTTGGAGGCCTGTCCCACCAGAATAGCGTCGTGCGAAAAATGTGACGGTGACCGGTAAAGTGCTCGCACATCGCCGTTACGAACCACCATGACAACCAAGCGCGACAGAATAATGCCGAGAGCGAAAAGAAACCCGGCAATGAATGGCGCTGAGCGCGGGAAATGTTCGCCGCGCTCAAATCCCAGAAACAGAACCAGCGGAACAATCAGCATGACAACGATAACGCCTGTTAAGAGACGCCGGAAATCCGCCAGAGAGGTAAATCGCCAGATCGCTCGGTCCTGACGCATGAATACCCAGACCATAATAGCGACGATTCCGGCAACCAGTGCGGACCGGTGATCAATATCGGCCTGGATTGATCGATTGATAAAATCGTAGCGCAAACGCACGGCTATCAGCATCGCCAGCCATGCCATGGCCGCGTCAAAAAGAACCAGCACTATGCTGATAAATGCGCTGCGAAACGGCGTTCGCATGATTGATGAGTCCGCAATTTTCCGGATCATGAGGTTCGTCCTCTAAGGCGACGCAGCGACCATCGCACACGATTATCGCGGCCCTGCCCATCTCCATCACTCAGAGCCTTACCGGAGATGACGAGTTGCTGACAACGGACGGGGCGCGCCCCGCCGCCTAGATAAACACTGGGTTCGACGGCCAACGGTCCGCCATCTGTGCGGAACCGCCAGCCGGAGCGACCATTCTGCACAAGGAGTGCGCTCAATAGATCCTGAGCCAGACTCACGCGGACATCGGGGTGAAAGTGAAAGCGCAGGGCGAAGGGAACAGTCTCGCGAGAGAGCGGCACTGTGCCCATAGGCACGAAAAGACTATCTTCGCCGCGAATATCACCACCATCCTCACCTACAAACAAGCGGCGCCTATGCACCAGGCCATGCGCGTCTTTATACCCGAAATGGGAACTTTCCAACCAGATACCACTCGTTTGCTCCTTGCGGCGGGCGCGAACAACACCGGAGTTCTTTGCAACTACCGCGCCAAGCGCATTTGCCATAAAGCCCTCTTCGAGGATTTCGCCGGGCGAACGATCAGCCAGAGTCAGTGTCGAATGGGCCGCGCTGGATCGTACGGGTCGGCGCCAGTCCGGCGCTGCCCCGGGGTGCCAACCACAATTCACCAGCAAACGACCCTCGGCCGTGGATATTTCCATAGCCAGCGGAGCCAAATGAGACTCCAGATCGTGAGGCCGAGGGGCGACACCCTGCGTATCTATCAGAACCACACTCTCACCGGCGTCCAGCCTGTGATAGCCGGTATGCGGACCATAGGCAAAAGGTTGGGGGCCCGCCTCGCCGCCTCGGCTTTGCATCAGCGACGAAACTCTGTTCGGATTCCCCTCATGGCCGCCATGGAAAACGGCCAGACCGCCATCCGTATGACGTAGCGTCGCTACCATCGGTACAAGGCGGTCAATAGCGCGTCCCAGCACCCGAGAGCCTTCCAAACCAGCCGCTTGCAGGATCCTATCAACGCCAAGCAGAATATCGAGAGCGTCAAGCGTCGCCATTGGAGACCGGCTGATATGCCCCCCGTCAGCCAGAATTTGCAGCGCGATTTCTTCATCAAGGCCATCAAGAGCGCGGGATAGAACAGTCTTGGCCTTATTGCTCAGCCGCGCGCCGAAAATAACCAATGCGGCCTGAGCACGGAGCTGGGGCAAGCCTGGGCTGAAGCGCTTCATAGCGCGGCGAAGAAGACGCATCTGGCCAGCGTACCGCGCGGCCAACTGACCCGTCGGATCCGGTAGTGCGGACAGGACGCGGCCCCAGTTCAAGCCTCTACGCGCGAGTCGATCTGGTGCAAAAACGAAGCTGTTGCCGCCGGTAAATGCATCCGCCCATTGTGCCGTTAACTGCCCGGCCTTCTCTGCGCCGCCTGAAACGGCGAGAAGATCGTCCAACCAGTCAAAATCATGCACCCACCCCGCAAAGCGTTCGGACGGCATAGAGACAGAAAATGGATGACCATGCGCGCCAACATCGACACTCTGGTTTGCAAACGCCCAGCGTCCCGCCAGTAATTCGGTGCCGAGCGCCTTATCGCCATAGGCAGGCGGCGGCGTGATCGAGTTCAGCTTTGACGCACGGCCTGCGAACTTACGGGCCGGAAAAAGCGATGCCGTTGCGCCAGAGATCGTCCGCCCCATACGCGCACGAAGCGCATCTGATATGGTAACGCGTCGAGCCAAGCTGGATCGTTCAGGCCGCAACGCAGCTTGGATCGCCGCGCAGAGCAGAAATATTCTCACTCAGCGAACCAGCCCCTTTGAAGACGGCGCTTCCCGCCACCAGAGCCGTCGCCCCCGCCGATATACAGAGCGGCGCGGTTTGAGGGTTTACGCCGCCATCCACCTCTAGAACAATATCCCGCCCGGTCTGATCAATCATTCTGCGCAAGGTTTCGATCTTGTGCAGCTGGCTATCAATAAAGCCCTGTCCGCCAAATCCGGGATTGACGCTCATGACCAGTATAAGATCGACCAAATCGATGACGGGATCGATGACAGAGACCGGCGTACCAGGATTGAGCACAAGACCCGGTTTTGCGCCGCGATCCCGGATCGCTTGCAAACTCCGGTGAATATGCGGGCCGGCATCGGGATGGATCGACAGAAAATCCGCACCAACCTCAATGAACGCATCGATAAACGGGTCCGCAGGCGCAATCATCAGATGGACGTCGAAGGGTTTGCTTGAATGAGACCGCAGCGCCTTCATCACATCGGGTCCAATCGTAATATTGGGGACGTAATGGCCGTCCATGACATCGACATGGATCATGTCAGCCCCGGCAACATCTACATCCGCCACTGCCTGCCCCAAAGCTGCGAAATCAGCAGACAGGATAGACGGGGAAATCAGGACGTCACTCACAAGGCAGCCTTATATCAGGGCAGTCTGCGACCGGTTATCCGGTCAGATTTGACACAATGGGTCGGTATATTCGGTTCCGTCGGGGACCTAGCAGCGAAAATGAGGCTTCGCAACGCGCAGACACAACAAAGCCCGATCCGGAATTAACCGGACCGGGCTCGATGTGTTAAAATTTGAACCGCTTATTTGCGGATCGGCAGGTAATCGCTCGAGCTGTAAGTCGAACCCAACGTCGCTTAAACAGTATATATATCGGTTACAGCCGGGTCGCTGTAAGTTTCAGTTGTCGTATCATCGGAATAGACCATGGTTGACCCAACACCGCAACATTTAGTTGTCAGAGCTTATGGCAACATAGGTCGACGTTGTCGGCGCTGTGTAGCTTGTCGCGCCGCTGGAATAGCCAGAATAGTGTGATCCACCATTTTGCATACACGTGCCATCAGGTTGTGATATCGTGCCCGTCGGACAAGGTGCTACTTCTGTCGAGAAGTCGGCGTCGCTGGATAGGCGGGCTGCGTGTAGCCAGAATGAGACACAATGCCAGCATTGCAGTTTGTTCCACAATTGTGGGCGTTCTCATAATCGTAATACGTACCAAAGTAGACAGGTGCCGTTCGGATGGCCGGAGCCGTTACGGTTGAGATAGTTGAAATACCGCACCGCAAGACTGTGCTACTTTCATAATCATAGTGCGTCCCGCCGTAGCGGGCGCTGGTGGCGTGGCTATTAGCGCAGGCCTCAAGCCTAGAGCCGCAACGCCAGCAGTCGCCATCAGCCCACCCGGAATAACTGTTTCGTGCTCATCAGAACCTCTCATTTTTGACACATCGCTGAGCAGTTCGGTCAATATGTTGCGACGACCCGTTGAACTCACACCTCAAACCGGGTTAATATGCCCTTCAAATCCAGTTTTAAGGGGTATTTTCACGCTTTTGCACCCATTCAAGACGGGCTATTTGGTTCGTCTGAGAAGCGCGATGAAAAATCCGTCCAATCCCCGTCCATCAGGCGCATCAGGCGGTAGAATGCGGAGCATTCCATCGGCCAATCGTCCATCCGACAGATCAAGACCCGGGATCTGTGACAGCTTAACAAGGCTAAAATCAGGCATGGCCTTAAGAAACTTATTCACCCGTTCTGCCCCTTCTCTCTCCTGCAGCGAACAGACTGCGTAGAGTAGGACCCCGCCCGGAGCGACGCATTTTGCCGCTCGCTTGAGCAAGGTGTCCTGGAGTCGGGTCAGAGGCGTAATATCGCGTTCACGGCGGTTGTAGAGGACATCTGGACGGCGCCGGAAAGTCCCTGTTGCTGAACATGGGGCATCGAGCAGAACCGCATCGAACAGAGTGTCGGGCTCATAATCGTTCAGGTCCGATGTGATGACGGTGGCGTCATAGCCTGTCCGGGATAGATTTTGCGTGAGCCGGGTCGTGCGCGATTCTGACACGTCGATGGCCGTAACCTCCGCCCCCATCGCGCAGAGTTGCATCGATTTCCCGCCAGGCGCGGCGCAAAGATCCGCAACCCGTTTGCCGGACACACTGATGCAAACCTGTTCGAGAATTCGGGCTGGCAAAGCTGCTGCCATATCTTGAACCCACCAGGCACCATCCTGAAATCCGTCCAGCGCCGTGACATTCCCAATCGAGTCGAGCCTGACCGTCATATCGCCAATGATCTGGCCCTCCAATGTCTCCGCCCATTTTTGCGGGTCCGATTTTACTGAAATGTCCAGCGGCGGAGACATGGACAGCAATAGTGCCATGCGCCGGACTGTGGGTTTGCCATAAAGACGCGTCCATTCGGATCGCAGCCAACCCGGAATATTCTGAGTCGGTGGGACCCGCGCAGCGTCGGCCTTGCCTGTGTCCGCCACTTTGCGCAGGACCGCATTGGCTAGTCCAGCGAAGGGTTCGGATTTCGAGTCGGCCTTGATCAAATTGACCGCATCGCCAACTGCGGCGTGCGGGGCAACATCCATGAAGATCATTTGCGCCGTCGCTGTTTGCAGATAGGCCTGCACGCGCCCGGGCGGTGGACGCTCTACCAGCGGCGCGAGTACGGCATCAATCTGGCCAAGCCGGCGCAGCGTTGTTGCCGCAATGGCACGGGCAAAACCCCGATCTCTCGCATCAAGATCCTTGAGAACCGGATTCTTTGCTAGCGATCCTTCGAGTCTGAACCCGCGGCCGAGCACATCGTCAACCGCCATGGCGGCAGCCTTGCGGGCAGCCTGTGCATTGGTCAGTTTTGTGCGGGGCGGTCGTGACCAGCCACGCCCTTCGGGCTTGCTCCCATCTCGGCCACCTCGATTGCCGTCCCTGCGTGCGCCGTCTCTGCCTCCGCCTTTCGCGCCGCCGCGAACGCTGCTTGGCTTGCCCTTATAACCACCCTCTTTTCCGGTCGGTTTCCCCCCGGGTTTACCCTTATTTCCGCCGCCTTTATAAGGAGCTTTAGACCCATCCCCAGGCTTTCGCGGAGTCTTGTTAAAGTCCCGCTTTGGGCGATCGGATCTGTTGGTAGGGTCAGACATGTGCGCGCCCATAAGCCAGTCACGCGCTGCGTGTCCATCATCCAGCCCACGCAGACAAGGTCGTTAGCTGCCCATAGTTTCGTCCTGTGACACATTTCCGCACAGCCTATGGTAAAACAGCGGGCGGCGGTGCGTCAGCGCGATTTTCAGCCTTCCATTGTAGCGAAAAGAGACATTGGGCGAGTGTGTCCGGTTTGACGTAATGGATTGCGGTTCCTAAGTCGTCAGCATGTCAGAGACACACCCCGACGATCTGGAAAGCGCAGCCCCCGGCAAGGCTTTAACGCCCGCCGCGAAGCGCGCCCTCAAAGAGGCCGCCGAGCGCCGACGCATTGAAGCCGAGCAGGACCGTCCAACCGAACAGGGTGGCCCGAGCGGCGAGGAGCCGACGCGATATGGGGATTGGGAACGGGGCGGCATCGCTTACGATTTCTAGTCCTCCCATCCGCGCCGCCGCCCTTCGCTGCACGGTAAACGAACGCGGGGCGGAAATATATCCGGACGCAGTAGAGTGGGAATGCATAATGGCCAGCAAGTTGACTCTTCGGAGCATGGGTGCAATCGCGGTTCTGAAACTCATCAGTGGTCCCGCTTTTGCGAGCGCGCCGGGAACCGGGCATACGGTGGTTAGATAGTATAGCGATATTGGCAACTGCGATTCAGGCGTCGCGTTTATCCCATCACCCAGAGGCCATTCCGGGCCCATGACTGTGGAAAGCCGCACGCCCTATATTGTCTCGACAGCGTGCATTTCCAGCCCTCGCCGCATGTGTCGATCACCCATATTCATAGGCTGACGCCGAGCGTCGATCTGTCCGATTCACCGGTCGAATTTACGGGCGATTGCCATCCGCGAAGCACATTATATTGCCGCACCGGACATAAGACCGCGGTGAAAAGCCCCTAATCGTGCCGCGACCATATGTGCCCAAACTGTAATGTCCCGCCTAAACCCTGCGTGAGTTGTGACGGCCCAAAAAACCATGTGTGGTCGTGGTTCATAAGATAACGACCCATTGCAAAACGGTGGTCAAGAAAGTCTATAAGCCAATCATGCACCCACCCAAGTTTCACCCACCTGTCGTGCGGCCTGCGATAGTGCATCCGCCCGCAATTTATTCGTCACAGCCTCAATATGTCAGGGTCGTTTGTCCGATCATACCCGTGCCTTATCCAGTGCCTGTCCCCTACACGGTCTATGCGCCCTACCCGACGGCGCCATGCCAGCCGGTTCGACGCTATTCCCGTTATGGCGGCTAATCGCTTTGTTTAGCGGCCACTGAAATCGACGCCGTCAATCTCCGCCATGATGGTGCGGGCTGCGGCAGCAGAGTCATCCGCCTGCGTGATCGGTCGCCCAATCACCAAGTGGGTCGCGCCGGATTTCAGTGCGGCCGATGGCGTTGCAATTCTCTTCTGGTCTCCCGCAGCAGATCCGGTCGGACGAACGCCTGGCGTCACCACCAGAAAGCTGTCCGGCACAGCCGCACGAATTGACGCAGCTTCAAGCGGCGAGGCCACAACACCGTCCACTCCGGCCTCCAGCGCCTGGCGTACGCGCCGCATCACCAGATCTTCGGCATTGTCATTATAGCCGATATCTTCGAGTGCTTTCTTGTCGAGCGACGTCAGGACCGTCACGCCGAGCACTTTCAGGCTTGAACTACCCTTCCCCCGCACAGCCGCCCGCATCACGTCAGGTCGGGCATGAACCGTCAGCAATTGCGCGTCGAGACCCGCAACAGACGCGGTCGCTTTTTCAACGGTCGCGTCAATGTCGTGAAATTTGAAATCGAGAAAAACATTCTTGCCCATCGCACGCAATTCACGACCCAGCTCGACACCGCCCACTGGCAAAAGCTGTAGCCCGATCTTGTAGCTCGCCACATTGTCGCCAAGCTGTACGACCATGGCACGGGCCTCATCGATAGTTGGCAGGTCGAGAGCAACAAAGACGCGCTCGTCAGTCACGATCTGCGTCCTTTGCATCAGGGTTCGCCCGTATTGCGATATCCGCCGGACATTTTCGCCATGATCTTTTTAACGCGGCTTTGCGGCAGAAAGCGGCCCAGTCGCGCGATCAACCGATTGACTTTGCCCGGGATAAACACGTCTTCATTGGCTTCCAGCGCATCTGCGCCCAGCCGGGCGCAGTCTTCCGCGCTCATCTTCATGTAATCTGGCAGCTGATTGATACCCTCGCGCGTGCCGTTCACGTCATGAAATTCGGTAATCGTAAAACCCGGACAGAGTGCCGATACATGCACGCCTGTACCGTCCATCTCGATGTTCAAACTCTGACTGAATTTGATGAGATAGGCTTTGACAGCCGCATAGAGTGTATGACCCCGGCTCCCCGGCATATGACCGGCCAGGCTCGCCACATTCATGACCCGCCCAAAGCCGTGTTCGACCATGCCGGGAAGTAGTTTGTGCGTCATCTCGCACGGCACATCGACCATTAACCGATTGAACCGAGCATGGTCATCCCAACTACTGTCGAGATAAAGACCCGTGTGACCATAACCGGCATTATTGATGACGCCGTCTACGGTCAGGCCTTTTTCAGCAATCTCGGCCAATATGACGTCGACAGCACCATCTTTCATCAGATCCGCCGTGACATGATCGACCCTCACATCAAACTTGGCTTCAATCTCCTTGCCCAAGGCAATCAACCGATCCGCGCGGCGCGCCGTCACGATCAAATTCCACCCGCGACCGGCATATTCCTGCGCCAGCGCCGCGCCAATGCCAGCCGAGGCCCCCGTGATGAGCATCGTCCGCATGGTTTTCAGATCGGTCATGTATAACACCTTTTCCGTTGCCCCTTTGCCAGTTTGCGAGGGGCTGCTCGCTTGCTAGACCTACACTCATGACATGGCAAACCTTTGGACGATCCGCACTGCTTATGACGCCCGCACTCTGGCTGAGCGGTTGCGGCACTGTTGATATTTCAAGGACGCGAATCCTGAGAAATATATGGGATTCGATTGCGAGCAACTCGCTCAGCTCTCCGAGAGTACCGTGACACACCTCAGGACATGCTTGGCACAAACGACATTACAATATCTCGCAGATAAATCTAAATAATAAAAGTAAAATTCAATTAAAACAGCAATTTAACTTTTACAAAAGAAATAGAAAAACAGTCGTCGTCAGTATGTAGACGAGAGATTTTAGAGGTTGATGAAATCGAAGATGACGGCGACTGTTCTTTTGATGAATTTTGGGTAGCGTATCCGCATGTTCAGCCTTCCAGTTACCGAAAAGCGCGACAGTCATGGTTGGCCTTCCCCCCAGATGATCGAAGGCGGGCGCTGGAATCGACAAAATACCTTGACGCACCGCCGCGAAAAGTGTTCGCTTGGACTTGGTTGGCCGAACGGCACTGGCCGCTGTTGCTCAAATCCTGCTAAGTTATGACGTCCCGCTCAAAGCCCGCCCGATGGGCGTTCGCAAAACGCCGACACCAAAACCGATCACCAAATATTTGAAGGTCAAGTAGAATATGAAAAAGCAATTTCCTTGTTATAAGCGCGAGCCAAGCGCATTTTTTGACGACACAATCGGCTGGGATGCCGATCTGAAAGGCGTTTATTCGCTTCTTTTGGATCTGATTTATATGCATGACGGCCTGCTTGCCGACGATTCAGGCTACATCGTCGGGATGCTCGGAATCTCGTCGAAACGAAAGTGGACCGGCTACAAAAAACAGCTTGTTGATAAGCGAAAAATCACTATCGAAAACGGCTATTTGCGTAATCATCGGACGTCTATCGAGAGTGAGCTTGAAGCCCCGCAATGAACGTAACGCATCTATTGGCATTCGCGGCAATGCGCGGCCTTATGAAGTTGAACAGGCGCGCGATCAACGCTCCATTGCACTGGCCCGCCGCCAAAAGGGCTGCATCTAGTTGGATACAATTGCGTTGATCCGGCTAGGCGTTTTTGTCGGCGTCCTGCTTCTCTTCATCGCTCTTGAATGGGGATTCCCCGCACGTCAGCGCATTCTGCCACGACTGACCCGCTGGCGGACCAATCTAAGCCTGTCCATACTCGGGAGTGTCGTCGGCATGGTCATGGCACCCATACTGGCTGTCAGCATGGCCGCGCTGGCCGCGGAAAAAGGTTGGGGCCTGTTCAATCTCATCGGCTTTGATCCCTGGATCGAAGGTCTGCTAGCCATAATCCTGCTGGACCTTGCCGTCTGGGCGCAGCACATCGCCTTTCATTACGTGCCTTGGCTCTGGCGGCTGCACGCCGTCCATCACACGGACCGCGATCTGGACGCGACAACGGGCGTTCGTTTTCACCCGGTCGAGATCGGTGTCAGCCTGCTGTGGAAGGCGGCGGTCATTCTTGCCCTCGGCCCATCCATCATCGCCGTCATCATCTTTGAGATCCTGCTGAACAGCACGGCCATTTTCACGCATAGCAATACGGCCCTGCCGGATCGGCTCGACCATACGCTCAGGCGCATCATCGTCACCCCGACCATGCACCGTATCCACCACTCAGTGAACATGGACGAGACCAATTCCAACTATGGTTTCAACTTGTCGATCTGGGACCATCTGTTTCGGACCTATCGGGCTAGGGCAAAGGGCAATTTGACCCTTGGCCTGTCTGAGCATCAAACGGAGACCCCGGCCAAACTGCTCGCCTCGCTGGCGCTTCCCTTCAGGCGACGCAGCCCCTAAACTGTTTCCATGCTCTGGATTATTCTGCTTCTTCTCGTCCTTCTCATCGGCAGGGTTATCTTTCTACTCAACCGGCTGGTTGGTCTGCGGCAGATGGCCAATAATGGCTCACCGGATATTGATGTACAGCTCAAACGCCGCTCTGATCTGACCCCGCGCCTTGTGGAGATGGTGAAAGGCTATGCCACCCATCGCGTCGTCGCGCTATTATGCTGAAACTCAGGCAACAGCGCCAACCGCTCCACCATCGCCAGACTTTGCGCAATCTTGACTAGCCAGTCTTCGCCAAAAACTTCAATTCTCCGAAGCGCGGTCGCCAGCAATATGAGAATGGCAACTAGCAGGATAGCCCACACCTAACTATCCACCTCGGCATCCAGTGCGTTGGAGATAATGAAGTCGCGGCGGGGCTCGACGATATCGCCCATGAGCTTGGTAAAGAGATCGTCTGACGCATCTGACGCCTCAATCTTGACCTGCAATAGCGAGCGCGCATTGGAATCGAGCGTGGTTTCCCATAGCTGATCCGGGTTCATTTCGCCGAGCCCCTTATAGCGCTGAATCTTGAAGCCCTTGCGGCCAATGGAAAAAATGGTCTCAAGCAGCTGAGCAGGCCCGAAGATGGGAACCGCATTCGCATCGCCGCGGCGGAAATAGGCGGTTCCATCAAAGGTTTCCCGCAGAGCGTCAGACATATGGTGCAGGCGGCGCGCATCGGAACTATCCCGAAACCCTGGGCGAAGCGCATAGCGCTCCGTCACGCCGCGTACCTCGCGTTCGACAACCAAAGCGCCGTCATCATCGTAGCGCGCCGCCCAGCCGTCTTCGCCCTCATCGGCGATGCGGTTCAGACGGACCGCCGTATCGGCGAGCAAACTGTCATGCTCCTCAAGCGCCAGAATGCCGCTGATCGCCAGCTGCGAAATGATATTGTCCGGTGCACGGTGTTTCAACCTGTCGATCAGGGACTGGGCCTGCAGCGCCTCCTTGGCGACACGTTTCAGATCTTCGCCTGTTATGACGGCGCCGGAGCCTAACTCCAGAGTCGCCTCCTTTGATCCGGCTTCGATCAGGTAGTCATCCAGTTCCCCTTGATCTTTGATATATTGAACCGACTTGCCGCGTTCGACCTTATAGAGCGGTGGTTGCGCGATGTAGAGATAGCCACGCTCGATCAACTCCGGCATCTGACGGTAGAAGAAGGTCAGCAGCAATGTCCGAATATGGGCACCGTCCACATCAGCATCGGTCATGATGACGATCTTGTGGTAGCGCGCCTTATCAGCATCGAAATCCTCACGCCCGATCCCTGCACCAAGCGCCGTAATCATTGTGCCAATTTCCTGACTGCCGAGCATCCGGTCAAACCGCGCCCGTTCCACATTCAGAATTTTACCCTTGAGTGGCAGGATCGCCTGGTTCTGGCGGTCGCGCGCCTGTTTGGCGGAGCCGCCCGCTGAGTCCCCCTCGACAATGAAGATTTCGGACAGAGCCGGATCGCGTTCCTGACAGTCGGCCAGCTTGCCGGGCAGGCTAGCAATATCGAGCGCGGATTTACGGCGGGTCAGGTCACGCGCCTTGCGGGCGGCTTCACGCGCGGCGGCGGCTTCGACAATCTTCAGAACGATCTTCTTGGCATCGACCGGATTTTCTTCGAACCAGTCACCGAGCGCTTCGCCCATGGCGCTTTCGACCACAGGGCGGACCTCGGAACTTACCAGCTTGTCCTTGGTCTGTGAGCTGAATTTCGGATCCGGGACTTTCACGGACAGAACGCAGGTCAGGCCCTCGCGCGCATCATCGCCGCTGATCGCGACTTTCTCTTTCTTCGCGATACCGGACGACGCAGCATATTTGTTGATTGTGCGAGTCAATGCACCGCGAAATCCGGCTATATGAGTGCCGCCATCGCGCTGCGGAATATTGTTTGTGAAGGCCCTAACATTCTCGTGATAACTATCGTTCCACCACATCGCTGCTTCGACGGTAATACCATCGGCTTCCTTGACGACCACAATCGGCCTATCGAGAACGGACGCCTTATTGGCGTCGAGATGGCGCACAAAGGATTCGATCCCGCCTTCATAATAAAGCTGCGTGACAACGTCCTCTTCGGGCCGTTCATCAATCAGGGTAATATTCACACCGGAGTTCAAAAAGGCGAGTTCGCGCAAACGCCGTTCCAGCGTATCGCGGTCGAACTCCGTCATAGTGAACGTATCTTCGGACGGCATGAAGCGGATTTCAGTACCGGTCAAGACTTTGGTCGATCCGTCGCGGCGCGTTTCGTTGGGCGCATCACCGACTATCTTTAGCGGCTCAACCGCATCACCGTGATTGAACTCCATTTCGTGGATCTTGCCGTCGCGCCAGACGCGCAGCCTAAGCCAGACCGATAGCGCGTTCACCACCGACACGCCCACACCATGCAGACCGCCCGAGACTTTGTAGCTGTTCTGATCGAACTTTCCGCCCGCATGAAGCTGGGTCATAATGACCTCTGCTGCGGATACGCCCTCTTCCTCATGGATGGCGACCGGAATACCGCGGCCGTTATCACGCACGGAAACGGCGCCATCCGGATGTAGCGTGACCTCGATCTTATCAGCATGTCCCGCAAGGGACTCGTCGATCGAGTTATCGACGACTTCATAGACCATGTGATGCAGGCCAGAGCCGTCATCCGTATCACCGATATACATGCCCGGACGCTTGCGAACGGCATCCAGCCCTTTCAGGACCTTAATGCTGTCAGCGCCATATTCGGCAGGATCAGATGCAGGATCGGGGGTCTGTTGCGCGGGGTCGGCCATAATGCTCGAATCAATCATTCTGGATAGGAAATATATAGGCGGGGACAGGCGAAAATGCACGAAAATTACCCGTTTCCCAGCGGCGGGCCAGTCTTGGTAAAACCGCCTGACTCAGCCACGACGCCCCGTGACCGAATGGACAGAACATAAGGGTCACGACCCTCTCAGTGCACGTGACAAGGCCTGTTAGATCTGGATTTGTTCCATTAAGTCAGACCGCCTTGTCATGACGAGCGCGGTAGATCCTGCCCCGCTTTATTTCCGATCTATTTCACTTGAAACATCCGCATCGTCCGGACGGCCGTCCAGCGTCTTGATTTGCGCCAGTCCTGGAAACGTTCGGCCCACCAGGCCTGCGATAAAGATGGCCGCCACTCCGCCAGCGGTCACGGTGAAAACCGCGCCCCAGATCGCCGCCACGAGGCCGGCCCGAAATTCACCCAGTTCGTTCGACGCCCCGAGGAAAATTCCGTTCACCGCATTGACCCGGCCGCGGACTTCGTCGGGTGTCCAGAGTTGCAGGATGATCTCGCGAATATAGACGCTCACCATGTCGAAAGCCCCGACAAACATGAGCGCAATAATGGACAACCAAGCGAGGCGCGAGACGCCAAAGATCGCGGTCGACAGACCAAATAATGCGACGGTCGCTAACAATATGACGCCGGCGTGATTCCGGACGGGAAACCGCGTCAGAGCGAGCAGCATGATCACGGCACCAATGCCGGGCGCGGCCCGCAGAAAACCCAGTCCCTGTGGTCCAAGTTCCAGAATGTCGCGTGCATAGATCGGCATCAGCGCCACCGCTCCGCCAAGCAGCACTGCGAACAGATCAAGACTGATTGCACCCAGAACGACCTTTTCACGCCAGACATAGGAAAAGCCGCCCAGAAGGACGGAAATGGATGTGGTTTCAGTCTCAATACGCTGCGGCGGTTTGGGAATGGAAAAGATCAGCAACCCAGCCAGTAGAAGCAACGTTATCGCTGATCCATAAGCTGTTGATGCCGATACGCCGTAGAGGAGGCCGCCGGCAGCCGGTCCAGCAATATGGGCGAGCTGCCAGCTGCCTGTATTCCAGCTCACGGCATTGGGGAAATCCTCACGCGGGACGAGGTTGACTGCCAGACTGCTGGCAGCGGGGGTGTGGAAGGCGCGGCAGATGCCGAACACGGTCAAGGTTGCGAGCACCATGACAGGATCGAAATTGCGCGTGATCGCCAGGAACAGAATGACCCCCGCGCAAAGCATTTCCAGCCATATGGCACTGCCCATTATAAAACGCCGACCTATCCGGTCAGAGGCTAGACCCGCCGGGATGACTAAGATAACGGCAGGTAAAAACTGAACCAACCCGATCAGGCCGAGCAGAAGCGCATTGCCGGTTTCGTCATAGATCTGCCACCCAATGGCGGTGGACAGGATTTGAACCGCGGTAGACGAAAAAAAACGCGCGCTGAAATAGCGCGCGTAGGAACTGTGCCGGAAGGCGGCGAACTGGTCTTCCGATCTGGAAATGGATTTGGCTCGCTTACGGCTTCTGGAACAGTAGCGTCATCCTGTTGGACTCACCAATCGCTTCCATTTCGGCGCGGAGTTCCGCATTGTCAGCGGAGGTGGCGAGACGCGGCGGCAGGCGCCAGACAATATCGTCCACAGTCGGATTGTCGAGCGGGTTGGCGTTCACATCGCTTTCGCCCACAAGTTCAAATCCAGCCGCTTCGAACGCAGCAATCACGTCAGGCTTGCGAAGATAGCCCGCGCTCCCGTCGGCCCGGGCCACATCGGCATCATCAGCCGCGGCATGCTGAACCACACCAACAACCCCGCCCGATTTCAGGCTACCATGCACCTGAGCGATGGCGTCGCCCATATAATTCCCCGCCGCATCGAAGCGGGACATATTATGCAAGGCCCGGATGAACAGGAAGGCGTCCAGCGACCTGTCCTGGGGGAGTGTTCTGAATGTGTAGGCGCCAATGTCAACCTGCGTATCTGTCCAGCCGCGGGCGTCAGCAATCCACATCTCCGGCCAGGTTTTTTTCGATTCGAGGAACTCGGGCGACGCGAAATCAAATTCACCCCACATCGGGATTGAATAATCCACCCCGACCAATCGGCCCTCATCGCCCAGATAAGGTAAAAGGATTTTGGAGTACCAGCCACCGCCCGGCAACGCCTCACCAACCGCCATGCCGGGCGCGATACCGAAGAACTGCAGCGTTTCCATTGGATTACGAGCATCATAGCGCGCCTTAGCGGTCTCATCCTGCGCGTCGAGAGCAGCCTGAAGTGTGGCTGCGTCGAAACTCATGACAGGTTCTACCGCCGCCTCTGGCGCGGCTATGACGGGCGCGTCGGTCATGGCCGCATCTGTGGTTTCAACTGCCGTATCGGATGCAGGTTGGGAACAGGCCGCAAGGGTCGTGACGGAAGCTGCGAGAATGAGGGTGCGCAGGGTCATGGAAAACTCCTTCTAGGGTTAACGATAAGCTTTGGGTGAACGCATCTCATGAAACTGACCATATTTGCGAAAGCGTTCAAGATAGTCAGGGACAATCGCTTCAATAGTATCGGGCGTTATATCAAGCGCTTCGAAACCCGGATGGTCACCTGAAGCAACATTGTCGATTTTGAGATCTTCGACCTGATTGCGCGTCAGAAACGGCTCGACAAAAGGCAGCGCGCCACTGATTTCACCAGCAAATCCCATCGGGCCAGCTGCCAGCCAAGGCACGGGAATCAAGAAACGGCGGCGATCAATCGTATCGAGGACAAAGCGCATCAGCTCTGCAAAACTGTAAGTCTGTGGCCCGGCCAACTCATAGGTCTCACCAGTCGTGCCGCGCCGAATAACGGCGGCAACCGCGGCAGCGACATCGCCGACAAAGACGGGCTGAAAACGGGTTTCGCCGCCCCCTATCAATGGCAGGATCGGCGATTTCAAAGCCAGAGAGGCAAAGCGCGTGAAGAACCCGTCGCCTTCCCCGAAAATAATTGAGGGTCGCAATATCGCCGCAGTCTGTATATGCGCCCGGACGCGCGTCTCGCCCTCGGCTTTGGTTCGCGAATAATCGGACTTTGAATCAATATCCGCACCAATCGCAGAAATATGCGCCAGATTGGTGATACCGCGCGATGCGCATGCCTTGGCGATTGTCTCAGCGCCATTGACGTGCAGAGCGTCGAATGTCTGACGCCCGGATTCATGCAGCAGCGCGACCAAATTGACGCAGGCATCCGCGCCGTCCAGCGCAGCCTCGACTGAGGCCGGGAAGCGCAAATTAGCCTGCACCAGCTGGACTTGGCCAACCATGCCGAAAACACGCAGATCCTGGCCCAGATGCGGTCGGCGCATTGGGACGCGGACGCGCCAACCATCACGCACAAGCGCGCGGATAAGCTGCCGACCGACAAAACCGGAACCACCAAACACCGTGACTAGATCATTATGCATTCTATGCCTGCCAAATGTAGAAGAGCGCGCACCGATAGCCGAAACGCGCTCTTATGTGCATGAATGAAGCCGTCCTTCGCAACGAAAACGGCGCGGCACCTCGGGTCTTGGTCAGCCCTCCTCAAACTGGCAATTCTCACCATAATTGGTCTTGAACCAGTTCAGGCGCGCCCGGAAATTTCCGAGCTGACGATTTTTGAAGTCTCTGACACTTTCCATCGACTTCTGATAGTAATTGCAGGCGTAAAGCTCATAACCGCTCTTGGCATAGAAAACAACATTTTCCGATTCGATATGCAGAGGCTTTGCCCAAACAGGTGAGGCACCTATCGCAATGAGACTTGCCAGAACGCCGCCCGCACAAGCTGCACATCTGGATTTCAGTGTCTTGGCCATGATGTCCTTCCAGAAACCAATCCATAGCTGACAGCCTAATCAATGAATGCAACCACATAAGGTATCACCATCAACTTCAGGTCGCTGTAACCATGTTTGATTTGTGGTTTCAAGTGACTCCGTCAGATTCGGGACGGGTAACTCCGTCGCATTAAAACCAGACGAGTGTTAAAATCCGATCATGATTGATACAGCGCCAGTTATTTTTATCCTCACAGGCGCTGGCATCAGCGCCGAGTCCGGAATTAAGACATTTCGCGATAATAATGGGTTGTGGGAGACGCACCGCGTTGAGGATGTGGCCACACTCGAAGCCTTCTCACGCGATCCTGTGCTCGTTCATCGCTTCTATAATCTGAGACGTACTGCGCTGATGGATGCCCAGCCTAATCCTGCACATGTGGCGCTGGCCAAGCTGCAAACCCGTCTGCGTGAACGCGGCGGTGAACTCATCATCGTTACACAGAATGTCGATGATCTGCATGAGC
The DNA here is from genome assembly GCA_965205225.1 of Litorimonas sp. Lineage (GTDB taxonomy): Bacteria > Pseudomonadota > Alphaproteobacteria > Caulobacterales > Maricaulaceae > Litorimonas. Next base: position 536,155 of record CBDBFZ010000003.1, on the reverse strand, counting down.
GAGGCGGGGCGAAAGACGTCATTCACATGCATGGGGAGCTGCGGCGCGCGCTCTGTTCCATATGCGGATCGCAATGGAGGTGCGATGGGGAGCTGAGCTGCGAAACCGTTTGCCCGTCTTGCGGGGGCGTAGGAAGTCCGCGCCCGGACATTGTCTGGTTTGGCGAAATACCCTATCATATGGACCGGATCGAGGCCGCGCTCGTGCGGGCCGATCAATTCATATCCATCGGGACATCAGGTGCCGTCTACCCAGCTGCCGGGTTTGTGCAAATGATGCGGTCAATGCGAACGCCAACGCTCGAATTGAATATGGAGCCATCGCAGGGGTCGACCTATTTCGACGCGGCGCGGTATGGCCCGGCCGGAACGATCGTACCGGGCTGGGCAGATAATGTGCTCAGCGCCTGAAGTAAGGCACTGAGCATATAAGGATCTGGAAGCGGAAGCGACCCGCAGAGTGATCAGCACGGACAGCCCAGAGCTATCCTCCGAGAGGCCTGCTGCCGAAGCGACAGCCATACGGTCCTGTTCACCAGTCCAGCGAATGCCGGATTCCAGAACCAGGGAGCTTGTTGGTGAGATCGGGACAGCCAAACCTGCTTTACCGCTGACCGTTGCGACCCAACCTGCTTCGTTCCCCGCCTGCTTCATTCTCCTGCCTGCTTTGTTCAATGGGCCCGCCAACCCACCTGTCACTGCGATATTATCGATATAAGCCGCGCCGGGTGTGCGCCGGCATAGGGCGTGCAGCCCTCCCAACCGCTCCGCCGTGAGCCGGCATGGAAGCTATTGCAGGGTCGACGCCGTACTCATCCCGCCCAGAACACCAATCGTCTTTATGGCGGGACCGAGGATTGAAAGCCTGTCATGACTCGCCCCTATCGCTACGGTTCGCGCACAAAGAGATTGACGCGGCGAGCTCATCTCCCTAAATCGCGCGCCTTGCCTATAACGTGCCCAGATGGCGGAATTGGTAGACGCGCCAGCTTCAGGTGCTGGTGTCCGAATGGACGTGGAGGTTCGAGTCCTCTTCTGGGCACCATTTTCCTGACCTTGCAGATGGCGTAACCCTCTGAAAGATTGCAGGAAACCTCATCAATCCTGTAGTTTCCTTCGGCTTACTGCGCGATCTGCCTCACTTCGTGCCCTACAATGGGACGCACAGGAGATGGCAGCGATGAAAGCGATCCAAAGACCCGACCAATACCTCAGACTTCGTGGTGATATCTGGCATTATGTCAGACGAGTCCCCAAGGCGGTGCGTCATGTTGACGAGCGAACCCTTACCTATCGTTCGCTGGAAACGGACAGCAGAAAGCTTGCCAGACAGCGCCGCGATGTACGCACCAGCGCCGATGATCAACGCTGGAATGAGATAGCGCCGGGACGCTTCGGCTCGCCAGCAAGAGACTCAGTTTTTCGCGAAATGGGACGACATGCCCAGTCGCTTGGGTTTACCTATCAACCGATTGAGCGCCTGGCCGATTGAGCGGATCGTGATCGCCATCGGCCCTTTCTCATATCCGAACACATGTTCAACACAGGCACGGATGGAGGAGCGGGTCGCATTGCCGCGCCGAATGTGCTTTGCCATCGGTTTACCGCGGGGCTTCTTTCGATGGATGTTTGAACGATAGCCCTGCGCTTTCAGTCAGGCTTCGTTTCTGGCTGAGCGATAAGCTGTATCCGCCCAAACAGACTTTGAGCTGTTGGTGGCATCCAGAACCGATGCCAGTTCGTGCCCATCATAGCGGGCCGCATGGGTACAGGTCTCTCCCCGAACAAAGCGCCATTTCCGGTCAATACTGATATGGTTCTTGTACCCAAAGTGAGGGATGGAAATGTCGACAAGGCCTGCGTCCTGTTCCCCTTCTGCGGTCTTTCGCGCCCTGGAATAGCTGACCACCGCTCGTGCGTCGGTGTCTTTCTGTGCGGCCCTGGCAGGATCATCAGGCCAGATAGCGGACGCGCTTTCACCCGCCCTGGCCCGCTCTTTCTCTTCTTTCCTCATTCGTTGGCGCGACGCTGACACCAAAGTGGCATCCACGATCTGACCTCCCGTGGGTTTGTAGCCGCGCTTGCAGAGTTGCTCTTCAAAAGCGGCAAACAGAGATTTGAAAGCACCAGACTGGGTCAGCTTTTCCTGGGTCAGCTTTTCACGCAACAGCCAAATCGTCTTTTGGTCCGGGGTCGGTTCACCGATCTCAAACCCCAGAAACCGCAGCCAACTTAAACGATCCCGGATCAGAAATTCCATCCCTTCATCACTCAGATTGTGCATCGACGCCAGAACAAGCACCTTGAACATCGTGACCGGATCATAGGGTGGCCGACCGCCCTTGGCGCGAACCCCATAACCGAGGGCTTCCATCAGAACAGTTCGGAAAACCTCAAAGTCCACATGACGCTCCAGCGCTTCAAGCGGATCACCTGTCGCCGATAAGCGAGCAAGATGATCCGACAAGTCAAACAATCCAGGCGCGTGCATCATAAAATCCTCCCACAACCAGTAAATCAGATCACACAACAAAATATATGGTTCTTAGAGGCCTCCAACTTTGCACGATTAATCTTGTAAAATAGAAGTTAGAGTGCAATATTGCGCGATATGATACGCCGTGAAGCTCTAAATACGGTCCAGCGCCGCTTGAATCAATTTGACAGCGTGGCGCTACTCGGTCCGCGTCAGGCCGGTAAAACCACGCTCGCACGGGAGATATCATCGCAGGCAGGCGACGCAGCGCGATACCTTGATTTGGAAAGTCCCTCAGACCGCCGTCGGTTGGATGATCCCGAAGCCTATTTTTCGGCATATGCAGAAAAACTGATTATTTTAGATGAAATCCAGCGGGCACCGGAAATATTTCAAATACTACGCGGACAGATCGACAGGCGACGGCGAATGGACGGGAAGGGCGGCAAGTTTCTGATCCTTGGTTCAGCGTCCATGGAACTTCTGCGGCAATCATCGGAAAGCTTGGCCGGTCGGATCAGTTTTATTGAACTGGCCCCATTGAATCTTCGCGAAGTCGTTAAACATGAGGACGACAATATTACAGCCATCACCGACGCACTCTGGTTAAGGGGTGGTTTCCCCGAGAGCTACTTACGCGATGATGACGCGGTCAGTCTGCAATGGCGGCATGATTTTATCCAAACATATCTTGAGCGGGATGTCCCGCAATTTGGTCTGCGAATAGCGGCTGAACAGCTGTGGCTTTTTTGGCGAATGCTCGCTAATGATCAAGGCGAACTCTTCAATGCTCAGCGTTACGCTCGATCAATGGGGGTAAGCGGTCATACGGTTGCCCATTATCTCGACATATTGGAAAAACTGCTGCTGGTTCGTCGATTGCAGCCCTGGTCGGTCAACACAGGCAAGCGGCTCGTCAAATCACCGCGACCCTTTGTTCGCGACAGTGGGTTGTTGCATGCGCTGCTCAATCTGCAATCGATTGATGATCTTCGTGGCCATGCCGTTTCGGGCAAAAGCTGGGAAGCTTTTGTCATTGAAGCCCTTATTGATGCAACTGATAACAAGGCCCGCCCGTTTTTCTATCGAACCGGGGCAGGGGCTGAAATCGATTTGGTCCTGGAGTTTGCTCCCGGTAAAATATGGGCGATTGAAATAAAGCTTGGAAGCGCCCCGAAACTGGAACGTGGATTTCATATTGCCGCCGATGATCTGGGTGCTGAGCGCAGACTATTAGTGCACCGGGGGCAGGAAGCCTACCCCATGCGTGGAGGCGTCGAGGCCATGCCGTTATTGGAGCTGATGGATGAAATCGGCAAAACGGTGAAAGTCTGATGGTTGAAAATTTATATATCAACCGCCGATTGTCCTGGAGGGATGACGAAGGCAATCGACATGAGGAGCTGGAACAGGATATCCTGGACAATTTTCCTCAGCCGCTGACTGTGCTTGGCGCGCCGGGACTGGGCAAGACACGGTTGATGGAAAGGCTGGGTAAGCGGGAAGACTGCTGTTTTGTGAGAGCAACAAGTTTCCTTCGCTGGCCGGATGCACCATTGGAAGACAACCGACGTTTGGTAATTGATGGTCTTGATGAGGTGGCTGCGGCTCAAGAAGGCGATCCACTGCACAACGTGCTAAAGAAGCTATCGGCTTGCGGCAAACCTCGTTTCATTTTGTCCTGTCGGTCTGTGGAGTGGCGCAATGTCACTGCCGAGACGGACATCGCAGATGATTATGGCTCCGATCCAAAAATATTATATCTTGAACCGTTATCCGAGCAGGAGGCCGTCACCGCACTCTCTCAAGAGGTTGATGAGGCAAATGCCGAAAAAGTAATTGGAAAATTAAAAGAAGAAGGGCTAACCGCACTCTATAAAAATCCCCTCACGCTTAATTTCATTAAAGCCATTGTTCGTGGCGATGGTGCGATCCCGGATAGTCGGGCTGAGCTTTATGAAAAAGCGGTCTCCCAATTGCGGCTTGAGCGGAATGAACGACACAAAAAGTCAATGTTGGCGAATTTGTCTGATGATCAAGCATTGGATGCCGCCGGGGCGGCAACGGCCACGCTGCTTATCACCGGACATCAGGCTATAACCCAAAGCCCACAAGATACTTCGGCGCTACAACTTTCTGAAATTGGTGATTTTGAAGATGCGGACGGAATCAGGGCCGTACTGGGGAGTAATCTGTTTCGCATCGATACAGGCGGTGATGCAAAATCATTGCCCCTGCACAGAACCATAGCTGAATTTTTGGCGGCCCGATGGTTAGCGCAAAAGATCAAAGGACATCCCTACCCGCAACGCACTTCATCTCGGCTGATAGGTTTAATTTCCGCTGAGGGCGGTTTGCCAGCATCCTTACGCGGCATGATCGCGTGGTTTCCAAAATTTAGCCCTGAACATCTTGGTCCCAAAATCATCGACATGGACCCTTTTGCCGTGCTTCGTTATGGCGATGGGGATGGCCTATCGGTCAGGCAGGCCAGTGAAATGCTCCGAAGTCTCGTATCATTATCTAAATTTGATCCCTTCTTCCGGTCAGATTATTGGGATAAATTTTCAGCAAAAGGTCTTGTGCGCGAGGAGTTGCAGGACGAACTGCAGACATTGATATTGAACCCAGACGCATCTCCTCATCTACGATCAATAATCCTAGAGTGTTTAGAGGGTTCATCCACCGCTGCACTGCTCCAAAATGATCTCAAGATGATCGCACTGAGTACTAGTCACAATTATCGTGAGCGTTTTGTCAGTGCGGAGGTGTTGATCAATCTTGATGAAAAATCGCAAGATTGGACTATGATCGCAGAGCAGTTAGTCACTTTAGGTGACGAATCCTCTGCCCGCCTAGCTGTCGAAACGATGATGATAGTTGGACCCAAGAAATTTGCGCCGCAGCTAATCGCCGATGCAATAATAGCGAATTTCCGTATATTAGAAAAGTCGCAAAAAGACGACCGTTCCCGTATGGTTGGGTCATATTATCGACTACAGCGAGGAATCTCAGACGATCAAATAATACCGGTTCTGAATGCGCTGACAGCGCGAGTGCTACCAACGCGCGATCTCGAGAAATGGTGGGACCCTGGATATGACGAAGGTTGGAGCGAATTCTGCAAATTGATAAACCATTTGATCTATCGTCAGTTGGAATACAATCTTAGGGCGGTTCGACCAGAACAGTTGTGGGACTGGATGCGCGCTTCGGAGCGATATAGAAATTCCCATCGTGACGAACGCAGGGCAATTGCGCACATATTTGCCGCAAAAGATCAACTTCGTCAAAGCATTCAGAAATTAGCGCTTTTTGAACCCGGGACAGAGGAGAACTTTTTTTTGCGGGAGGATAATTTGGTTCGCCTTTCAAGTGGCCTTAGCCTGCAAGATAAAGATGTAAAGTACCATTTGAGAGAATTGGTCTCTCGCAAATATTTAGCTGAACGCGATCACTGGATAGCGCTTGTCGGCAGACTCCGATGCGAAGATGGGTTTATCCCGAAAGATGTTCAAACCATAGCGCGTCCATATATTGACGGCGATGAGAAGCTATTGGAATTCTTGACTAAAAAGCCGAAAAAGTGCCCGCTTTCTGATCGGGAAAAGAAGGTTCGACGTAATACAAGGGAGCGCAAAAAGCGCAAAGAAAAAAATATTGAAAAATTGCGAGAAAACTTCTCCAAAAATATAGCGGCAATGAAATCGGGCGAGCTGAGATGGATAATCAATCCAGCTAAAGCTTATCTTGGAATGTATCGTGATCTGGAAGAAGCTGATCCCGAATCTCGCGTTTGCGAATGGTTGGGAGAAGATTTGCGTGATGCAGCGCTGGCGGGATTCGAAGCTGTATTAGGCCGTGATGACCTCCCTACTTCAAAACAGGTCGTAGAGAGTTTCACGAATTCCGAGGTTTGGAATTTTATTTATCCAATGCTTGCTGGAACAGGAAACCGCATGCACCAGAATCGACGCCTCAGTGATCTTTCAGAGGATTTGTTGTTTGCGTTGGCTATAGGTGCAGAACAACTACATATTGAGCAGCGGCAAGGATTTGAGGGATTGCGGGAGTGGCTCGTTCAAGAGTTGAAAAAAAGACCTGGCCAATTTGAGAAATATCTACGCCAGCGATTTGAACCATTTTTTGAGACCAAAAGCAAACATGTAACAGGTCTCTATGAATTTACGCGCTCTGACAAAGAACGCCCTTTTGCCTCGCAACTATGCGCGGAATGGCTTACAAGATATGATGAGCTACCCCTTGAAATTGAGCGCGAACTTGCCGGTTGTATATTGCATACCGGTAGCGAGAAACGGGCTGATATCTGGTTACGGCTAAAGGGCATCGCCAATTGCAAGCTTGAAGCAATAACAACTGACGAAGATCGTCGAATGTTTTGGCTATCCATATTATATATGTTGGATTTCGAGCATGCGATTGCCGAACTTCCTAATATTAACCCGGAAAACCGCGACTTGCTATGGTTTCTTACGCATAATTTTTACCAACGCCACGGCGATGAAGCGCCCGCTTCTGCTTCTATCAAGCAGCTTCGATGGATAATATCCACTTTCCGCTCGGAATGGCCCCATACAGATCGTCCCAACGGGATAACCAGTGGTGATGATAATCCTTGGGATGCGACCCAATTGCTGGAATGGGCAATATTCAGAATTGCTGCAGATCCATCAGATCAAGCCACCTCGGCGTTGCATCAGCTACGGGACATGCCGCCTGATGGATATACAACCGCTATCCGGGCGGCAATCGCCCAACAGCATCGTGTTCGGCTGGAAGATCGTTTCCGTAACCCCCAAATTGCTGACCTTAAAGCGGTGTTGGAAGATGGGCCGCCAAACTCAGCAGCTGATGTTCAGGCAATTGTATTGGAGGAATTAGATAGGCTTCAAAAACGCCTTAGCGGTGATCGGCTCAATATTGTCAATAATTTCTATGAAGGAGCCAAACCGAAGACGGAGAATGAATGCCGAGATCAGATGCTGATAAGCTTGGGCGAATTACCATTTGGTATTCAGGCTGCTCCAGAGCCAGTAATGCCTCAAGGAAAACGTGGTGATGTGGCGTTTACGTTCATGGATATCGGAGTACCACTGGAAGCAAAGGGGCAATGGCACAAGGAAGTCTGGACAGCGGCAGGTACTCAGCTGGATCGGCTATACGCGAGTGACTATCGAGCTGCCGCCAAAGGTATATATGTTGTGTTTTGGTTTGGATCAAACGTTTCAGCCGGAAAGAAACTGCGAAAACCGCCTTCGGGCATCACTAGCCCGGCATCGGCCAAACAAATGCAGACATCGCTAGGCGCGTCCATTCCTCAACATCGCCAAGGCGACATCAAAGTGATTGTATTGGATTTGACGCGATCGTGACTGTGAGCGTCCAAAGATTGGCGGCCGCGTGCATCCGGGAGCAGTTAAGACGAATTGACTGCGTATTGCTACTTGGACCCAGGCAATCTGGTAAAACATGGCTGGCTAATATGCTTAGCCGCGAATGGGAGCCGGGAGCAATCTACCTAGATTTGGAACAACCGGATCGACGGACAGTTATCGAAAATTTTCAAGAGTTTGTCGAAGACAATCGAAACAAGTTGATAATATTGGATGAAGCACAATGCGATCCGGACATGTTTCCAAAGCTCAAGGCGCAGTTGGACAAACTGCGTGGAGACGGTTCGATTCAAACAAAATTCTTGTTACTTGGATCCGCTACAGCTGCTCTTGATAGACTAGCTGGTCGGCATTTGGACGGCCGCATGGCATATATTGATCTCGCCCCGTTCCAGTTCGAGGAACTAAGGCCGTCTGCTTCTTTAACTGCATCTCAAGCAACTGCGCCAACCGATCTGGAGGAGGTTGCAGGCGTTCAAGATCGTGGCGATGTGCAGACGATTCTGGGCCGGCTTTGGCTGAGGGGCGGATATCCGCTCAGTTATAACGCACAAGATGAAAATATGAGTCTTGAATGGCGATGTAATTATGTTCGAGCGGTCTTGTCAGCGCAAGATACTTTAGGAGCGAATCTCACGAAGCCAGATTTGCTAACGGATTTCTGGAAGCATCTTTGTATACAACAAGGCAACCTATGCAAGCCAGGCAGAATTGCTGGAAAGATAGGATGCAAGCAGAATGCAGTCGAGGAGATGTTGCGCCTTTTATGTAGCGCGCGGCTAATCAGAAAAATTCGACCTTGGTTTGCGAATGAAGGAAAGAGGGAACGTTTGACCTCTCGCGTTTTTATTCGAGATTCCGGTTTGCTTCATGCGCATTGGTGGTTTACCGCACAACAAGAACTGCGGGTGCATGGCATCAATGGAAAAAGCTGGGAAGGTTTCGTGATTGAGGCCCTCTTAAACGCCTCACCTAATCATGTAAAAGCTTTCTTTTATCTGGATCAAAATCAAGAAAAGAGAATAGCGCAGGGTGGCGACAATGCAGACAAGCAGGAAGAAATTGATCTCATAATCGAATTTTCACCCAAACGGCTTTGGGCCTTTGAAATCAAACTAAGTGACAGACCAACCGTTAGTTCCGGTTTTTACAAGGCCACAGAAAAAGTCGAATGTGAAAGGCGGTTTGTTGTCCACGGTGGACCAGAGAGCATTAAAATCGGGAGCGATGGCTCAGTAGATGCCTTGTCACTTCCCGACGCGCTTGATATGATTGGGCGGTGGGGACAAATTGTTTGACGTATCGCTTCCTACTTGATTCAAGGCTGCCGATCGCCGTGAATCGTCGGTTCCGCTGCGAGCTTGTTTCTTAAGAATTCCATCTCATCGAACGTGGCTTGATCCTTTGGATCGACCCCCAAGTCAAAATTTGCGCCTCATTATCGATCTATTTTCTCCAACGACTGTCCATTGCAACTCGCTTTCAGGACGTCCATTTTTTTTGACATCAATCCCGTATGTCAGAATCCGGCCGGCCCGCCAGAAGCGCGTTGATCCAAAGCAGCGCCAGTTCCGGGCTGCGGTAGCGGTTATCGTAACGGGCGCGTTCTTCGCGCTCGACGATCGGGAAGGTCAAATAGATGTAGCGGATGTCGTTACGATCGGTGATGCCGTAGAGGTGGAAGAAAACCGCATAGAGCTTGGCGCGCAGGACGAAGCGCCGTTCCTCATCCCAGGTGAAGGACGGCATAACGTTTCCGCCCTCGTCCACATAGCCCATGTCGCGGGCGAAGGGGCCATGTCATGGGCGGTGTAGGTGAGTTCAAGAACGGCCTCCCGCACGATCTCGGCGGATGTCTTTGATTCAAAGCGCGTGATCTCAAATTTCTCCGGCGGGATCACAGGAAGCTGGTCTACGATGTACCAATTCAGGTGCGTACTCTGAGCCTTCTGCCGTGTCACGTAATCGAATGAGATCGCGCCCAAGTTCCCAAGTAACAGAGCTCTTTGATCTGGCGGTGTATCTTGATCATCCCACAAGATCAAAGGCGCTGTATTCCCGACACCCGATTTGGGAATAGCCGCAGCAATCATCGTTCGCATGTTAGTTGGCGACGTGATGTCCTTGAATGCTATCAACCAGGGGTAGTCGGCCAGCCATGATATTCTGTCTTCTTCTACGAAGAAGCGGGGTTTGGCAAAAAAGTCAGGATTTCCCAGTTGTTCAGGTGTGCTTGAGTCCGGCTGACCAGCGCGGTTTAGGTTTTTCGGATTAATCTTCACGCCAGCCGACCGATGATCAAATGCTTGGATCATCTTGCCTTCGTAAAGCAGCACCCAGTTGCCGGAAGCGCTGCCGTAGATATTGCCGCCCAAGGGATAGTCCCCTTCCTGATCCTCAAGCTCTTGCCTTGTGCGGAACAGGCCGGAGTCGTTCGTCATGTCGAATATGCGTAGGTATTTCACCGGCCAAGTTTTGACCTCCACCCCGCCGGAACGGTCAATAAGGATCGGGGCGGCGGCGTAGATCGCCTTGGTCAGTTCCGCGTCTCGGCGCGAGCGGAAGATCGGCGCGGTGCCGGTATTGGGGTTGATCCGCGCGAAGTCTGCCGCGCTCAGCGTGAAGCAGCGTTCGGGTTCATCAATCTCGGCCGTCGCTTGCAGGAAGAAGGCGCACTGCGCCGCATACTCTGTCGGAAACGGCGACGCGACCATGACGCAAAATTTGAAGCGATTGTCCACATTTTCGAAAAAGGGTTTCAGGTCGTAGCGTGTTCGCCGGTTCTCGAAGTCATAGAGCGCTTTCAGCCACCCTTCGGTCGCCACGCCCTTGAAGAACTTTGCGGCGGTCTTGTCCGAAGCGATACCTGACGGCACAAGCAAACCGATCAACCCCTCTTGCTTCACCACGGTCGTCGCACGTTCGACGAAGAGCGAATAGAGGTTTACATGTTTGGCAATGACAGGCGCAAAGCCCCTCCAATGCGACCACAAGCGCATCTGAGACCTGCACCGTAGGCTCTCGACGTAGCGGTCTAACGTGTGCATAACTCCTTTGGGATAGTGCGTCGTTTTAGGAGACCATGTCAAACGCGAAGCAAATATTGGCCATGCTCGAAAGTAGAGCAGATGACGACGATGAGCGTTTCTACGCCATTGCCTTGCAGGTTGCTGCTTCCGAAGCTCGCAGCGGCCGACGCGACACTGCGACTGCGCTTCGCGATGCAGTAGAAGGCGCGCGTAGCCGTCATCCTTCGCGCCAGCGCGTTCCTGTCTCAATCGCGACGCCGCGAGGCGATCTCGCCGATATTCTTGTGCTCCGGTCGCCCCGTTACAAGCTCGCAGATGTCGCGATGAGCCAAGACCTAAGGGATCGTATCGACATGTTCGTCAATGAACAGACGAAGCGGGAATGGCTTCGCGAGCACGGAAAGGTCCCGAACCGCCACATCCTTTTTGTTGGGCCTCCCGGATCAGGCAAGACCATCACGGCCGAGGCCTTGGCATCCTCTTTAAAGCTTCCTCTCTATGTCATCCGCTTAGAGACCCTGATTACCCGTTTCATGGGTGAGACGGCGGCAAAACTGCGTCTTGTGTTCGATGAGGTGGCGCGTCGTCGCGCTGTTTTCCTATTCGATGAGTTCGATGCGCTGGGAGCGCACAGGGCGGCGAGCAACGATGTTGCCGAAATGCGCCGCGTCCTGAACACCTTCCTTCAACTGATGGAAGAGCCGAATGCGACAGACAGCGTCATCGTTGGTGCGACCAACTTCCCTGACCTTCTGGACTGGGCGCTCTTGCGAAGATTCGATCTGGTCCTCAGGTTCGACACGCCGTCCGACGACCAGATCAGGAAGATCGTTAAGGCGAACCTGAGACCACTGAAACATCCACGGTTGGCTTGGAAACGGATCATTAAGTCATCATCCGGGCTAAGCCAGTCCGAACTGGCCCATGCCGCTGAAACAGCTGTCAAAGGCGCGATTCTTGATCAGCGCGGACATGTTACGACCGACAACGTGATCGCAGCACTTGAGCTTCGTCAACAGATGAAACGCGACTTCGCCGCGCCTAACTCGGGTTAGCGATGCCGGGACCATTCGACCGCCCGCATCTGTATATAGATGGCCGGGTCAGATGCGCAGAGTTCACCGCAGCCGGATCAGGTCGAGGATCAACTGACGGCCTTAAGAACCGTGGCGATCACGCAACTCGTCTTAAAGATGATTTGGCGAGGTCATACAAAGCATTTGAAGCGAGCCGTCGCAGGGATGAGCGACTACCGGACGCGGAAGGCGTTTTCTTAGAGGTCGAATTAAGGCGAGGAACACCCGTTTCGGTTCTTGATATGAAGCGACCCGGCATTCAGGTCGGACCAGCGAAGCTAGACGATAATGATGATAGGCGTGTCGGTCTTTATGTGCCTGACCAAGCCAGAGACACACTCTCCGAGAAGTTGCAGCGCTATGGTTCTAACGAAGTAACCCCGAAAGGAAGGATTCCCTTAAAAGGCATCTTTGAACCGATTAATGCTGTCGATTCCGCAACGCTGGAGACCTTCTGGACGGACGACGAGGACGTGCTTCCACAGCTTGGTAAAAATTTTTGGTGGGAAGTCTGGGTTCGCACAGGCACGGTCGAAACCGTTTCTGGTTTGGCCAACAGCTTAGAGATTCAGGTCAGCGATCAGGAGCAATGGCTGTCGTTTGCGGACCATACTGTGATCCAGATGCTCGGGACAAGAGAGCAGATTGAACTGATCGTTTTCAACGGTCCATATGTCGTGGAGCTGCGTAAGGCAGGTGATAACCCAAGGGTCTATTTGGAGGAATTCAGCGCAGATGACCAAGCAAAGGCCATCGAAGATTTAGCCGAGCGAACGCAGTGGCCTGATCGTGATGTTCCAGCCGTCTGCCTGCTCGATACTGGCGTGGCGAGAGCGCATCCGTTGATTGAACCCGCATTGGATAAAAACGACCTTCTGACCATCGATAACGGCTGGGGCATAGGCGACAATCTGACTTTACCTCACGGGACGCCTATGGCGGGACTTGCGCTCTACGGAGACTTGACGTCTCTTCTCTCTACTACATCGAACATATCGCTCACGCATCGGTTGGAGTCTGTGAAGCTCCTGCCGCCACCCGGAACCAAACCCACACCCGAGACAGCTTATGGCGCAGTGACGCAGCAGGCTGTTGCCTTGGCGGAGATCAACAAGCCTAACCGGAATAGAGTTTTCAGCCTGACCATCACAAGTGATCGCAACGGTTTGCGCCCGACAGGCTGGAGTGCGGCTATTGATCAGCTTTCCGCCGGGCGGCATATAGCAGGTGAAGACTCACCACCTCGGTTATTCGTGGTGGCAGCAGGCAACGCATCAAATCCAGTCCAAGTTTCTCAGGTCCAGGACCCAGACGCACTTCAGATAGAGGACCCAGCGCAGGCGTGGAATGCAATCACCGTTGGCGGATACACAGACAAGATCAACATGTGTGAACCGAATATGCCCGGCTTTGAGCCATACGTGAAAGCAGGTGATGTAAGCCCCTACACCCGAACCTCGGTGCTATGGGATCAAGGCAGATCACCGCATAAGCCAGATATCGTCATGGAAGCGGGGAACCGAGCAATTTCGCCGATGAAAACGGAGATATACTGCGCGGACTCTCTGGCTCTTTTGTCTACTTCGACTGGCAATGGAAACCACCAATTAGAGGCGGCAAGAGCCACGAGCGCAGCAACAGCTCAAGCTGCCCGGCTCGCCGCGAGGATTACAGCTGACCACCCTTCTTTATGGCCCGAGACGGTGCGCGCCTTAATGGTTCATAGTGCGAGATGGTCACCACTGATGGATCAAGCTCTGTTGAATGCTCCCGGAAAAACGGATCGTTATCCGCTGCTTCGTAGGTTCGGGCATGGCGTCCCAGACTATCTACGCGCCGCGAATTCAGCGACTGATTCACTCGCTTTGATTTCCGAACAAGTCATTCAACCATTTACGGAAGATGGGAAGGGTAACGAGTGTCATTATTACAATCTGCCTTGGTCGAGACAGACTCTTGAGACTTTAGGGGATGCCCAAGTCAGGTTGAAAGTCACACTGTCATGGTTTGTCGAACCAAACCCCGGAAGCTCTGCATCTTTTGATCCGTCGAGATATCAATCCTTTGGTCTACGCTTCGATCTGCGCCGAACAGGCGAGAGCATTGCGAATTTTGAGATGCGCAACAACAAAAAAGCAAGAATAGAATATCTTGATGACGTCCGAGCGGTGAATGATGACAACAACTGGAAGTTTGGTCCTAATGCTCAAAGTGCGGGGTCGCTGATTAGCGATGAATGGATCGGTCCCGCAGTCAACCTTTTGCAGCGAGACGAGCTCTGTATTCGTCCTGTCGGTGGATGGTGGAAGTCATCAGTAGACAAAGCGGTGAGAGCTTCAAAAGCTCGATATGCCTTAGTCGTGACCATCGAAACAACGGGAGGCTCGACTGATATCTACACGCCAATTTCAGCCGAACTTGAGCAAGAAATTGAAGTTGTCGTCTGATCTACTTGCCTTGAAAATTGCAGCCTCTCTTGCCTCACATTGCACTTGCACACCCCTCTAACGCTCTGTAATCATTAGCTATAGCGGAGAATGGTGACCCTTCTTCTGGGCACCATTAGTCTCTCCGAGAAAAGTCGACAATGTTCGATAATCCCGGAAATATACTGGGGTTTATACTGGGGTTTATACTGGGGTTTATACTGGGGTTTATTGATATGGATTGTCCGAAGCTCTCCGATCCGATTTTTCCTAATCCATCCCAATGGGGGTTTATTTTGGGGGCATAATTTAATTGTCGGCGATTATGTCCTCCGCATCGTCACTGTCACCAAAATAACCGGGCAGACGCATGACCTATGAATCGGCATTGAACAGCTTTAGACAGAGGATATGAAGGCTACCGAAATCGCCGACGCCGTGCAGGCATTGATTGAGGCTCCCTTTGTGCCGGACGATTTTCCCTATGACTTTCTGCGCGCTTTCGGGGCGGATGACGTCACGATCAAGCGTCTGCGCGCGGGCAATTCCAACAGATCAGATGTTGACGGGGCGGTTCTGCCGGGCGGGAAAACCAAGCTGAAAGTGCATATTGTGACCGCCAAACCGGGCGAGGTCGATCTAGCGATGGATAAGCTGCGCCGCAGCGCGGCAACTGAGAAGCAAAAGGCTCGGTTCCTACTCGTCACCGATGGGCAAATGTTGCAAGCCATCGACCTGGAAGGCGGCGCGGATGATGTGCTGGCCTGCACTTACGCCGAATTTGCCGATCGTTTCGGGTTCTTTTTCCCCATGGCCGGCATCAGCCTGACGGCGGAGATCCGCGACAATCCCATTGACATCAAGGCGACGGGCCGCCTCGACAAACTCTATGTCGAACTGCTGCGCGATGAGCGCAACAGGGACTGGGCGGATGAACCGGGCCGGGCGCGGTTCAACCATTTCATGGCGCAGCTGATTTTCTGTTTTTATGCCGAAGACACGTCGATCTTCTACTGCCCCGGCGTGGAACTGACGGGAGAGCGCCCCAAAGGCTGGGCCGGATATTTCACCGAAACGATCCGCGAACGCACCCGGTCCGATGCGTCCGACATGAAGATGATCCTGGAGATCATCTTCGGCACAATGAGCCTCGATACGCGCGATGACAGCCGCACAAAGGCGGATGTGCCGCTCTGGGCGAACCGTTTTCCCTATGTCAACGGGCAGATGTTCACGGGCGAGCATCAGGTTCCGCATGTCTCCCGCATGGCGCGGACCTATCTGATCCGGGCAGGGGAACTGAACTGGACCGACATCAACCCGGATATTTTCGGCTCGATGATTCAGGCCGTGGCCGATGATGACGAGCGCGGCAGTCTCGGCATGCACTACACTTCCGTGCCGAACATATTGAAAGTGCTGAACCCGCTCTTCCTTGATGATCTGGAGGCGCAGCTCGGAAAAGCTGGAAAGAACAGGCAACAGCTCGGCAAGCTCAAGAAACGCCTATCCGGCATTCGCATCTTCGATCCGGCTTGCGGGTCCGGCAACTTCCTCGTCATTGCCTATAAGATGATGCGGGAAATCGAGCATAAGGCCAATCTCGCCGCCGGGTGGGGGCCGATGCCCAGCATCATCCCGACTCGCAATTTTCGCGGCATCGAGATCAAGAGCTTCTCTGCCGAAGTGGCTCGCCTCGCGCTTATTATTGCCGAATATCAGTGCAACGCCATCTATTTGGACCAGACACAGGCCGACAATCTGTTCCTGCCGCTGGACCGGGACAATTGGATCACCTGTGGCAATGCGCTGCGGCTGGATTGGCTGGAACTCTGCCCGCCGCCGGGGCAGACACAGGTCAGGCTGACCGGCGATGATTTGTTCGACACGCCGCCTGAACAGGCCGAAATTGACTTCGAGAATGAAGGTGGGGAAGTCTTTATCTGCGGGAATCCACCTTACGTTGGCGATAAAAAGCAAAGTAAAGAGCAAAAAGAGGATATAAAACGACTGTTCAAGTCGCATACATTAAGATCGAAATCTCTTGATTACATCTCTGGGTTTTTCTTAAAGGCAGCAAAGCATATTGAATTCTGTTCGGGCAAGGCCGCACTTGTTTCAACCAATTCGATTTGCCAAGGTCAGCAAGTCGCAATTCTTTGGCCGATAATGTTTCGTTCTGCCGAGATCTTCTTTGCAGAAAGATCTTTCAAATGGTCAAATCTGGCAGTTTCAAACGCAGTCGTTACAGTTGTTATTATTGGACTGTCGGCACAGAGAATTGAACACAAATTGATCTTTGACGGTGGAACTGCAATCAAAGTACCTACAATTTCACCTTACCTCACCGGCAACAACTTAAGACCGGTGAGGAATGAATCCTCACCTATCAGCGCACTTACTCCAATGACGAACGGAAGTGCACCTAAAGATGGTGGAAATTTACTGTTGACTTACAATGAAGTTTCTCTTGCGAACCGTTTCGGTGCTAGAAATTATATAAAGCCGTTTATAGGTACTTCAGAACTCATACAAAGTAGTTCTCGATATTGTATTTGGGTAGATGACGAAAATTCGTTAGCAGCCTTCGGGATAGATTATCTGTCAGAGCGTTTTGCAAAGGTTCGTGAGATGCGATCCAAGAGTAAGAAACCTGCAACACGAAAATGGGCAGTTAAACCTTATACATTTGTTGAAAAACGCAGGCCAGAAGCGACCTCAGTGATCGGTGTAGGAAGTGTGTCTTCAGAATCTAGAGAATATCTACCAGTGGATTTTTTTAGTAGTAGGGTAGTTATCTCAAACCTCGCCTTCGCCCTTTACGACGCCCCGCTGTGGAACATGGCGCTGATCGCGTCCAAGCTCCACCTTGTCTGGATTGCAACCGTTTGCGGCAAGCTGGAAACGCGCTACCGCTACTCCAACACGCTCGGCTGGAACACCTTCCCCGTGCCGACCCTGACACACGCCGACAAGGTGGAGCTGACCCGCGCGGCGGAGAATATCCTGCTGGCGCGGGAAGGCTATTTCCCCGCCACCATCGCCGCCATATATGACTCGAAGCGCATGGACACAGAGTTCCCCGCCGTACGCGCCGCCCATGAGCGAAATGACCATATTTTGGAGGATATCTATATCGGCCGCCGCTTCCGCAACGACACCGAACGGCTGGAAAAACTGTTCGATATGTATATGGACATGACGGAGAGAGCGGGGGCGGCGTAATGGGTGACATAAAGCTATTTGACATCAAGGGGACCAGAGTTGCGGCGCTGCCCGCCACGACCCTGAAGTTGGAGCGGCGGCTGCAAACGATATTTGAGCAGAATCTGGAAACCCTGTTGGGCGTTCGCTTGCTCGCCAGCGAGTACCCTACTCAGGACGGCCGCATGGATACGCTCGGCATTGATGAGAATGGCTATCCGGTCATCATTGAATATAAGCGTCAGCGTGACGATAATATCATCAATCAGGGCCTCTTTTATCTCAATTGGTTGATGGAACACCAGGCTGCGTTCGAGCTTCTCGTACGGGACAGGCTCGGACTGCCCGTCGCCAAGACAATTGAGTTTTCCGCCCCGCGTCTGATCTGTATTGCGAGTGACTTCAGGAAGCACGACCTGTTTGCGGTCAAACAGATGCCCCGGAACATCGAACTCATTCGCTTTGCTCTGTTCGGTGATGACAAGCTGCTTTTGGAGCAGCTGACATCTATGAGTGGAGCGCTGGCCGTGCAGGAACAGACGGTAACAATTGGCAACAGATATCGAACCGTCAGTGAGGATCTGGCAGCGGCCCATGAAGAGCTTGGCAATCTATACTCGGATGTGGATGCGGCTCTTATGAGCCTCGGTGATGATGTTCAGAAACGGGCGACGAAGGTCTATTTCGCCTATAAACGGATTAAGAATTTTGCCTGTATGGAAGTGAAACGGAATGTGGGCGCTGGAGTCATTCGACTTTACCTCAGGGTTAATCCTGAGACTGTCGGAGATAATGCGATCTTCCGTGACGTGCGCGAAGTCGGACATTTCGGTACAGGCGATCTGGAGGTCACAATTTCCAGTCCTGAAGACCTCGAACTGGCCATGCCATATATTATCAGGAGCTACGAAAACTCATGAACCCGGCCCTCCCGGCCACTGAAATTACCCTCCGCCAGTCCGGCGCGTCCACATCCTCCGACGCGCGCGGGATGCGGGAGATGCAGGCGCGGGCGTACCGGAAGCGTGGGGCGCAATATCTGCTGATCAAATCGCCGCCCGCCTCTGGCAAGAGCCGGGCGCTGATGTTCATTGCGCTGGACAAGTTGCATCATCAGAGTGTGGGCAAGGCCATTATTGTCGTGCCGGAACGGACCATTGGATCAAGCTTTGCCGATAGGGCGCTGTCGCAATATGGCCCGGCCTGGAACTTGGATTGGGAGGTCTTGCCGCGCTGGAACCTGTGCGACAATCCAGCCGCCGACGAGCCGCGCAACCCGTCGCTCATCAAGGCGGTCGGCGAATTTCTGGACAGTGATGACCGCATTCTGGTCTGCACCCATGCAACGTTCCGCTTTGCCTTTGCTAAATTGGGTGCCGAGGCTTTCGACGATTGCCTTCTGGCGGCGGATGAATTTCATCATGTCTCGGTTGGTGACGATAATGTGCTGGGCGCGCAGTTAGGGGAATTGATTGCCCGTGGCAAGGCCCATATCGTCGCTATGACGGGCAGCTATTTCCGGGGCGATGCCGTCCCAATTCTTCTGCCCGAAGATGAACAGCGCTTCGAGGTCGTGACCTACACCTATTTCGAGCAGCTCAACGGCTATGAGCATTTGAAGACGCTGACGCTGGAATATGCCTTTTACGGTAACGGGGATTACCTGTCCGCTATCCCGATCGCCATCGACCCCGGCCGCAAGACCATCGTGCATATTCCCAGCGTCAATTCCCGCGCCTCGACTAAGGACAAATTGGGCGAAACCAACAGGATCATGGCCGCGCTTGGCGACTGGCAGGGCGTCGATCCGGAAACGGGCTTTCATCTTGTAAAGACACTGGAGGGGCGAGTGTTGAAAATCGCCGATCTCGTGGATGACCAGAAAGAGCGCTCTCGCGTCGCTGCCGCGCTCAAGGACCCCCGCGCGAATGCAGATCGCGACTGGGTGGACATAATCATCGCGCTTGGCATGGCCAAGGAAGGATTTGACTGGATCTGGTGCGAACATGCGCTGACGGTCGGCTATCGCTCGTCCCTGACCGAAGTGGTACAAATCATCGGACGTGCCACGCGCGACGCACCGGGCAAGACGGATGCCCGCTTTACCAATCTGATCGCCGAACCCACCGCAGAACGCGGCCCGGTGGCCGACGCCATCAATGATACGCTCAAGGCGATTGCGGCGTCGCTACTGATGGAGCAAGTCCTGATCCCGAATATGAAATTTGTCGCGAAACATCCGAACCGCGCCAATGACGATCTGGCGGGCGGCATCCGGGAATTGCAGGACAATGAACAGACCGCCTATGAGATCGAGATTGGAGGCTTGGTCGAACCCAGGACAGAGGCCGGGCGCAAGGCCAGCGAACCTGCTGCGATCAAGGATATGGTGGCGGCGCTGATCCAGGACCAACCATCGCTGGAATTTGCGATGGCCGATCCGAATGATGTCATCCCCGAGGAAGTCACCGTGATGCGGGCCATGAATGTCATCCACAAGCGCAATCCCGATCTGCCCGCTGAGGATGAGGAAGCCGTCCGGCAGCGCGTGATTGCCACCATGAACCTGCTGACTGTCGCAGAACAGGGCAATGCGTTGCGCCAGAAAGAGGGTGAGGAGATCAGGCCCGACACGAAATTGCTGGACGGGGTCCGCAAATATGTCACCGATGTGCGCGAGCTGGATGTTGATCTGATTGACAGTATCAACCCGTTCCAGACCGCTTATAGCATTCTTTCCAAACGTATGGATGCGGGACTGCTCGAACAGCTCCAGGGGGTCATCCGCAAGAAAAATGTACGCATCGACCCAGAGGAAGCCAGAGCTCTTGCAATCCGCGCCGTGGCTTTCAAAAAACAGCATGGGCGCGTGCCGTCGATCACGGCGTCTGACCCTTGGGAACGGAAGATGGCCGAAGGCGTCGCCGCGTTTACGCGATATAAGAAAGCCGAAAACGCCAAAGCTGAAACATCATGAGCAGAGAGATCTCTGATCAGGATATTCTAGCCGCGCTGGATATTGATCTGACGACGGACGCTCAACGGTCTTTCACCGCCCGGGACGCGCGCCTCATCGCAGGCTTTGAGGATATTGTACGGTTTTTTGAGGAAAAAGGGCGCACCCCGTTACATGGGCCTGAACGCGATATTTTCGAACGGCTCTATGCTGTTCGCCTGGACCGATTACGCGATAATGACGCGGCGCGAGAATTGTTGGCATCCTTTGATACGCATGGCCTGCTCTCGGACGCCGGGCCCAATGACCTTTCTGATGCCGCCCTCCTCGACACATTTGCGGGTGATGAAACGGACATCACAACGCTGCGACATGTTGCGCCTGCGGCCCACCGCAACGCCGCGTCAGATATTGCGGGCCGCGAAGTCTGCCGTGATTTTGAGCGATTTGCCCCCGTCTTTGCAGCCGTGCGTAATGACTTAGACCTTGGACTCCGGGAAACCCGGGAAAAGATTCGAGTCACTGACTTTGAGCCGGATAGCATATTCATCGTCAATGGGCAGATGGCGCTCATCGCGAATAAAGGCGAAGAGTTTGATTCTCCGAGCGAGGGCGCAAAAGACGCCAAAATGCGTGTCATCTACGACAATGGGACGGAGAGCCGGGACCTGCTGATGCGATCTCTTCAACGGGCTCTGCATAGAGATAACAAGGGCCGAGTCATCACAAAGCCGGATGCTGGACCTCTCTTTGGCGACGTTATGGATAACCAGACCGGGACGATCTACGTGCTTCGTTCCCTGTCAAACGTTCCAGAAGTTGCCACCATTCGTGACACGATCATAAAGATCGGTGTGACGGGTGGAGATGTGAAACAAAGGATCGCCAATGCTGAAAATGAAGCGACCTACCTATTGGGCCCGGTCGAAGTTCTTGATGAATATACTCTCTACAACATCAATCGGGTGAAAATGGAACGCTTGCTGCAACATATGTTCAGAGAGGCTCGCCTTGAAATCACCATCAAGGACCGCTTTGGAAAACCCGTCAAACCTTCAGAATGGTTCCTTGTGCCCCCAGCCGCCGTTGCGGACGCCGTATCGCATATCAAATATGGCACTGCTGAAGATGTTTCTTGGAATGCCGAAAAGGCCTTGTTTGAAAGTCGAAAAACCTAGTCCACTTATCTGTTCCCCGTCAGCGCCTATTGGACCAAGTTAAGTTTTTGAGGATGTGATTGTTTTAATATCATCGTAGTGACGTAGGGAACGAAGATGAGATCAAGTGTCTGAAGGTCGCATCAATCCCTTAACATGCGCCCATCTGTGCCGGAGACTCTAAATCAAACTGATACATAAATAAGGGGCTGGACACGCAAAAGGGTTCCAATTAGTGCGGCAGCATAACCATTACGGTCTTTGGCGACCTTTTTAGTGAGTATCAGTCCGCTTGTTTGAGCAATTCCAATTGCCCAATCGCAAAGTGTTCGACCACACCTATAACCTCCTCGCAGGCTCGCCTGAAATCTTCTGGCGACGGTGTTTCGTCGTAGTACGTTCCGTGGCTAAGAGAATTTATCATAACACTCTATCTGTGTCTTGAACTTTGGATCTCCCGCTAAAAAGATAATGAAATTCTGCAGGTCGCGTGATTTGTCCGGTCTGCAAAATCGGCCGATTGCTTCCAGCACTGATCTAATAGCATTACCTGTGCTGTGGTCGGGTCTTTGCCCGTTCGCTACCTGATACACATGCTCAAGCTGTCGCTCAAATGGTGCGACATAACTATCCAATGGAACCAACTTGTGAACGCAACCATCTCTGTACAGTGAGAACGTCGCATCCTTTTTGATGACGCCATTGGTCCGCGAGATATTGAAGAAATAGCTACTATGCGTCAAAACTAGCAGGTTGGGTCTCTTGTTCTTATTACCATCTATTTTGGCTGGATTGATCGACACTTCACCTTGATCTGAAATGCTCAGGCACTTCAACGTTTGAGCGATTGAGAACACAAAGTCGTAGGACATCGAGGTCACTGGATCATCGAAAACAAGGAACAGTTTTTTGTAGTCACTGTTCGATGCAATTTTTTTGTGTATGCTGGCCACGAAATAGCAGAATGCTATGGCTGTCTTTTCGCCGTCGCTTAGTGTGCGGTGCGGCCCCCTCTCCATTTCTCCATCACCGCGCTTGAGGACAAAACTCTGGCTATCAAAGACATACTTGTCGGCAAAAAACTCCTTTAGGAGTAGCTTAAAGGTCTCTGCTACCCTATCACGCGCATTCGTTGATGGAATCGCCTTTTCAAGCTCGATTAGTTTCTCCTGTTTGGTTTGGGTGGCCTTATTGAGGTTTTTCAGGGCCTCGATCTCGGACCAGCTATTGAGGGCAAACTCTTGCTCGAAGACGGCACAAGCATTTCGCTGCAAAGCCTTGCGCTCATCATCCGCTTTTTCTACTGCCATGGTGAGCTCGGTGACCTTGCTATTGTTCTCTTTGATAACTCCGTTGAGCGTGGCAATTTGAACAGCGAGATTATCAGCACCCAGAGAATGTTTGTCAGCGAGTGCCTTGGCCTTTTTTTCTAACGCCACTTTGATTGCGGAAATTGCCATGCGCACAGATTTGAGAGCAGTTTCACCATCAAGGGTTTCGACATCCTTCTTCGATGGCACATAGTGCCTTAGCTCGTCAAAGCGCGCCTTCTGGCGTGCGAGCTGTGTTTCGGTTTCTTTGAGATCAACGTCTTTTTGATTGAGCTTACCGAAGTAGTCCCTCAATTCCCTTTTGTGCTTCTCCTCCTCGTCGGCGAAATAACTGACATAGGAGTCAATTATTGACTTCGGATCAGGAGCTGTGATTCCTTGCTCGCAGAAGGGACATGTGGTAGGAAGTTCTTCCTGAACAATCTGGGAGCCCGTTTTATAGAAGCTGTGATGGGCATCGATCTTCTTTTTGATCTCATCGGATACGCTGGATGGGGATGTCATCTTCTGAAGCGAAGCTTCAAGCGCTTTCAGGTCAATATCTTCGCTTCCAACGGTGTTTACAGATTCCGGATAGGCAGGCTCTGCTGGAATGGACTTCAAGCTATCCAAGTCCAAGAGGATACCGGCAAAACTCTGCTTTGGAGCATCGGGCTTATCGAAAAAACGATCCAAAAGGCTTTCGATATTCAGACGCCTGTATTCCGATAGATTCTTATTGACTCCTGCTTTCTCAACGAGGTTTTCGACTTTTGCCATATCGTGTTTTGTTCGAAGCGCGGCGCTAGCTGCTTGCTCCGCTTCCTGCGACTTCTTCAACTCTTCCTGAGTGTCTTTGAGTTCGATGGTTGCACTATCGACTGCGATTTGATTTTTGATATTGCCATCAATCGTGTACTGGTGATCTCTCAGTTCTTCATGAACGAAGTCTTCGGAAAAAACGTGGAAAATGGTTTCAGTGACATTGGCGGTAACTTTTTTGCCAGGCTTTTCTAGCTGAAGCGTTCCCAGAGCATTCGTTCCACGCGAGAACGAAAATGAACCTTTAGCGTCTGCCGACTCTTCTGAGACCAAACAGAACGCCGCTTCTGAAACATCTCGGCCTTGCCCATACAAATCAAGATAACGGAACGCTCTGGATAGAAAGGATTTACCTGTTCCATTTCTGGCGAAGATGATATTTTGAGCATTCTTTGAAAGCTCTCTGTCTACTGAAAATATCGGCCCCAAGTATGAAGCCTTAATTTTGAAGGCTGGATTCGGAGAGGTGCTCATACTTGCCCCCTAAATATTTCGAGGGGCGTTATGGGGAATATCGTCATTGTCGTTACCACGAGTTTTCGAGATCGATTCTAGGTCATATCTTGCGGGCAGCTATTCTTCTGAAATTCAATCACGCTGAAACTAGGTCTTCTGTGTTTACGGCTTTTAACGAAAGATGTTTACCCCCAACGTCCTCAAACATCTGCTCACGACACGTCAATACGATGATCTGAACTTGCTGGCCGACCATGTTCAAAATGTCGAACATGCGGCCCATTCTCCGATCATCGGAAAACACCAGCGCATCATCCAATATGATGGTAGCGGGATGGCCTTGCTCGACAAGCATCTCGGCAAAGGCGAGACGAACGAGAACAGCGATTTGTTCCTGCGTTCCCATGCTTAAGTGTCCGAACGACTCTTCGTAGCCGTTCTGACGAACGACACCAACGATATGCAGGTTCTCATCAATCACGATCTCAGCGCCGGGGAACAATAGCTGCAGGTAGGGATGAACCCGTTTCAGTACTGGCGAGAGATAGCGCTCTTTCGCTTCGGTCTCGGCGGACCGCAATGTCGATAATAATAGGGTAAGCACGGCAATCTCGCGCTCATAGCGCTGAAGCTGATCGTCGGCCAGCTCAACCTCGCGTGCTTTCTGCTGAATGACCTCATCAAGGCCAGCACCCTCCAGAGCTTCGATGTGTGACTGTAGCCTGACAACCTTCTCTTTCAGATCAGAGCGCTTGTCACGGCGCTCCTGTAGCGCCGTTTCCAACCGTGAAATCCGCGCTTCCAGTTGCGGCAACGTCTCGCCTTCACGCTGTCCTTTAAGCTCTGAAACAGCCTTCTCCTGATCCGCCAGCACCTTTCGAGCGATCATCGCACCGGCCTCAAGACCATCATCAGAAAATTGCTCTTCGGCTTCAGTCAATCCCTTCTTCAACTTATCGAGGCGTTCCTTCCCGTCGTCATATCGTGTTTTCACACTTCCCAACTCAGTCTGGATATGGCCCATCTCTTCTTCCGGCCCGCCAAGGGTTGCTCGGGCGGTGGTCTGGGTTTCCCTTGCTTCCTGTGCACTTTCCTGGGAAAAGTTTAGGGCCTGCTCCGCATCTTTTTTGGATGGCAAGGTCTTGATCCCGAGATCAGCCAACTCCCTTCCGAGAATTGCTTTCAGGCTCGCAATGTGATCGGCAAGCGGCCCCGCACCGGCGTCATAGTCATCCGTCTCCGGAGCGTGCAACTCAGCTTCCTGCCGGGCAAACTCCGCATCACGTAAGAGCTCCTCGCGCTTCGCAAGCTGCTCCTCTGCCGCATCAACTGATTTGACGCCGCACTCTTCCAGCGCAGCCTTGAGGGGGGCATTTGCATCACGCTGCTGCGCGATGAGCTTGTCTCGGTCCTTGATCGCAGGCTGAACAGAAATGCTGCCGTAATCGGGGATGGTGATCTTCGTTCCTTCGACCGCTTCAACCGACGTCTGATCAGCCGCAAGCACCGTTCCATCAACCTCGATTCTGGACAACCGATCAGACGGCATATCGAACGCAATGACGGTTGCGGCGGAAGAAAGGCGGGAACACGCGGTTTCCAGTTTCTTCGCGGCATCTCGTATCGTTACAATATTCTCGTCGGTAACGAGAATTGCTGCCGCGCCCTGTTGGGCGGCCCTTTGCTTCTTCTCGGCCTCGTGTGCTTTCTTGTACCGCTCCTGAAGTTCGCGAATGCGGCCCTCGCGTTGAACGGCAGTGAGAATGCGGCGGGCCATCGACACAGCCTTATCCGTCTCGGTGACGGCATCCTCGGCTTTCTTCGAAACTTTGCGAAGGCCCTCAATTTGTTTTCTCAACTCCTGATCTTTCTCGCGAACCTCGTTGAGTTTCTCCTTCGCAGCCTCAACCGCCCCAGCGTCGGTCGTGATCTGCTCTTTCAGAGCGCGACGCTCAGCAAGGGCCCGTTCGGCTTGCTCCAGATTGCGCTTCTTCAGCTCAACATCTGTAGTAGCCGCCTCAATGCGCGACTCCAGCTTAGCAAGCTCACCGTGTCGGGTCCGGGCTGCGTCTAACTTCTCCTTGTCCTTCTGATCCTGCTGTCCCGACGAAAGGCGCGCGAGGGTCTCCTCTGCAGCTTCCAGCTCTTCCAATGTCTCGGAGAGATCGTTACGCCGACTTCGCAGCCCTTCGAGATCAGAACGCAGTGTATCAACTTCGCCGATCAGATCCTTGTAATTCCCGCGTGGCCTACCGGTGGATGTGACAAGTTCCGAGCGCTGCTTATCCACCGCATCGGGCAACGCCCTTCCACGCCTCCCGCCCAGAACCTCACCGACTTCAGATTCCAGTGCATTGTGGAGGTTCGAGCGCGCGCTGTCAGGAAAATCGAGCGCACCAAAGGACTGGCCCTGTTGAACCCAGAGCACATTCCACATACCGAGAGTCTCCGGCTTCGCGCCAGTCTTGCCAGGTTCATCGAACCCGAGAAGATCGCGCAACATATGTTCGGCTTCATCGCCCTCTAATTTTCGCCCGTCCGGGCAGAATAGATGAGCGTAGGGCTTCTTAACGAAGCGCTTTCTGATCCGATAAATCCCGTCGTCGATCTCGAATGCGAGTTCAACGACAGGTGCGGCCTGGTTCCGGTCGTTCTGGAGCGCTTTAATCGGCTGCGCCTTGGAGCTGTATTTCTCGAACAGCGCAGCGCGTCGAGCAGAGTAGACTTCCCCATTTCGTTGGGGCCAACGACGACATTCAGGCCGTCGCCGATTTCGTCGAGACGCATCGGGCTCGTAAACTTCTTGAACTGATTGACAGCGATGGAACGAATCTTCATTGGCTCCTCGTCTGCAATTTCATGTGCTCGACATATAGTCGCTGAAGCGCCAGAGCGGCGGTCTTGTGTTCGGGATCACTGACATCCTCAGCCTTCCGCTTCAGGGCATCGGCGGCGACTCGCACGAAACCGCCCCGGTCG
Organism: Litorimonas sp.; assembly: GCA_965205225.1. GTDB lineage: Bacteria > Pseudomonadota > Alphaproteobacteria > Caulobacterales > Maricaulaceae > Litorimonas. The sequence goes on along the minus strand of CBDBFZ010000003.1, from coordinate 508,851 downwards.
ATCTGATCAAGGTCTTCCTCGCTGGGACTTGGGAAGAGCCGCATATCATCGACCCGCAGATAACAAAAAGCTGCCGAGACCTGCTCGACGATCTGTTCCTCAAAATACTGTCGAGCCTGAAGTGAGACCGCACCTTCTACAAGAAGGCGCACCAAAATCCGATTCAGGTCATCCCCACTGTCGCGCAGGGCCGTGACCAGTGAATCAACATCTTCACGGCTGTTAATCTGCTCACGGAATGTCATCCATCGGTAATGGCCGGTCTCGACCGACGTAACAGTGGGTGCCGCATCAGCACTTTCAAACTCCACCAGAAGGGCCTGCCCGCCACCATCGACATCAAATGCATCAGTTTCGTGTGTGCCGCTATACCAAACCTTATCGTTGATCTTCTTCTGTCCGTGCCAATCGCCGAGGGCCAGATAGGCAAGCCCCGCCGAATTCGGCCTATCCGAATTGATGTAATTCGGAATGTCCTTGTCATCGGAACCGAAGCCCGTGACCGTACCATGCGCGAGACCTATGCGGATAATCCCGTCCGGGGTTTCCGCTTCATCCATATATGCGGTGGGGTCCCGAAGTGTACGCCGATATTGGAGCGGTGCAGGAAGCACGGCGAAGCCATCGTTTGCGAATATCTTCGTCTCGGACGAGAGGTGGACAACCACATTGTCCGGCACGCTTCTTCGCATGAGCTGATCCCACAGGCCGTGCGGCCGATGCGGATCATGGTTTCCGGGCATAAGATGCCACGTCACTTTCTCGAACTTCCGCATGCGCTCAAGGGGTTGATTGAGCGAGCGCGGCGACAAGGCCTCCATGTCGTAAACATCGCCGACAACAAGAACATGACCGGCACCGTGCTCAACCGCCAGTTCACCCAGCCGGGTTATGGCCGAAAGACGCGCTTCTTGAAGCAGCCCCATAGTGCTGTCGTCAACAAATCGAAAAACCTTCCCAATTTGCCAATCAGCCGAATGTAGTATTTTTAGTGTCATCCTAAAGACAATTACCTATATTTGACTAATACTCCAACGGCTTCTTTTGCCCCCTCCATAGCCTAGGTAGGCCATTCCCGATTCTCTCGTTCGAATAATTCCATTACCCGCACATCCAACGGATGCGCGATCTTAAAAAGCTCGTCCCGACGATACTCCAGAGCATTGCCAGCTTAAAGTGATCCCGCGTGACTTACTCGAATTGTTACGGCCTCAAACCGCGATCCACTGCCGCCATTCCAGGAATGACGCATCTCGCAGCGACTTCAAACAAGTTCGGCCTGGAATATATCTTTGATGGTTGAAGTGGTTGTAGATTGAGGCGTGGGTTGAGGTGAATTTCTGTAAGGTCGATGATCGCCTAAATCGCGGCATCGCGCAGTCTCGTCGTCGGAACGGTTGATGGGAGGTTTCAGCCCGGTTGTTGGCGTATTGCTCCGTGTTCTGTCATTCCTGGTGACCGATATCGCGCATTGCTGTGCCGTAAAATCCCAGCCGAGTCACGTAACCACATGTTTTGAAATGGCGAAACAGATTATGCGTCATGGGACACCCTTAACACATTCGGTCAATGGAGGTTTCCTCTGACAGTGCCCCTGAGCGGGCACAGGCTGCGACTGGACATCCGGCCCGAGGATTATCGCTTCAACGGCCAGTCCGACCCGATGCAGGGCAGGACGTAATTCGGACACAGGCATGGACAGGACGGGCATACAGGTCTTGTTGACGTCGACGATGTAGATGCGCCCATCGCCACCATGATCACGCAACACATCGATCGACCCGAAATCGAGACCCATGGCGTCACAGAAAGCAGCAATTCGTTTGCGCTCCTGCGGGCGGAGAACCTCATCGGGCTCGCACAAGGTCGTCTGCAGATAGCGTGTCGAAAAACGGCTTTGCGTGGCTTTTTCCTTGCGGAATATTTGTACAATCTGCCCCCCAACGCAGGCACATCGCAGATCTTCCGTGACGCCTGGGCGCACTGTGCTCTCCACCAGGCGCTGATAAATGTAACCGTCCCGGACTTGCCGCAACGGCCCTTGCACGATTGTCCCGTCGTGAAGGCCATTCTCGTCGGATTTCTCGACCATGAGGCCCGAATGAGTCAGAGGGTCAAGACTGAGTTCATAACCGAAAATGGTCAGAAACACGCGCCCCACATGCGCTTTGGAAATATCTGTCGCGCGGACGTTCAGGCGTTTGGCCCCGTCCTTTATGAGCCCGTCAGGCAGTGTATGATCGGACCGTGTCCGGTCATCGAAAAACATCACAGCATCAGCGCATGCCCAATCGGACGTTCGCCTGATCCCCGTGCCCGCCAAGGCCAAGGATATAGTATACCAAGGTCCGACCGGTTGCGGGTAATAGGCAATGGTTCCGGTCTTTGTTGATCGTGAGAGTTTGGCCCGCAACTGTAGCCACGGCAGCGTCCAGGCGCTGCGTAGCAGGCTACGGTCCCAAGTAATCCGACCGCGAACAGCCTGCCAATAATTAATCCAGTGACGCATCCGGTCCCCACTTGTTCGGCAGACACTGCCGGACATTCCCCTCTTCATAGCGAGACAATGCCTCACGGGGAAGACACACTCAGATGACAGGGTATCCGCGCCAGCGCTTGACTGTTTTCATCACCAGACTGCTCTGTATCTGTGTGACATGCGGTAGAGCGGACACAACCCGGCGGTGGATCCGTTCATAATCTTCCGTATCCGTCGCCGCGACCTTCAAAATATAGTCAGCCGGTCCTGACGCGAGATAACATTCCAATACTTCGGACCGGGACATCGCCGCCCGCTCAAATTCTTCCAGAACCGTTTCGCTCTGCCTCTCCAGCGTAACCTCGACAAAGAAGGTCATGCGGTAGCCGAGCGCATACGGATCGAGGCGCGCGCCATAGCCTTCAATCACGCCTCGTTCTTCGAGTAACCGAATGCGGCGATGACAAGCCGATGCTGACAGGCCGACCATATCCCCGATCGTCGCGGCAGAGCGACGACTATCCGCTTGTAACTCGCGTAAAATTTTTCGGTCAATCACTTCAATCGTTGATTTCATCCGAATATTCCTTTTATTATTCGAATGATTAAGCGTTTTTGACAAATAAGGAAGAGACTCTGGGACCTTTCGCGGCGACATACTTTTATAAGTCAGGCAGCACTTTTTTCGGAGAATCTCCATGCGCATCGGTGTCCCCAAGGAAATCAAGAACCACGAATACCGTGTCGGGCTGACGCCGGAGTCAGTCGCGGAAATGATCGCTGACGGTCATGAGGTATGGGTCGAAACTCTGGCGGGTGCCGGAATCGGTGCTGGCGACAATGAATATGAAGAGGCCGGCGCAACCATCCAGCCGGATGCAGAAAGCGTGTTCGCAGATTGCGACATGATCGTAAAGGTCAAGGAACCACAGGCCGTAGAACGCGCCATGCTGCGCCCGGGCCAGATCCTCTATACCTATCTTCACCTCGCACCGGATCCGGATCAGACAACAGATTTGATCGAGAGCGGCGCGGTCTGCATCGCCTATGAGACAGTGACATCTGACAAGGGGGATCTGCCGCTGCTTAAGCCGATGAGCCAGGTCGCGGGCCGTCTGTCCATCCAGGCGGGCGTGAATGCGCTGCAAAAGGAAAATGGCGGCCGCGGCGTCCTGCTGGGCGGTGTACCCGGCGTGAACTCCGGCAAGGTGCTGATCATTGGCGGCGGCGATGTGGGCTATAATGCGGCGCTGATGGCAATCGGCCTGCAGGCCGACGTAACCATTCTGGAACGGTCCAATGAGGTGATGGCCAAGCTGTCTTACGAATTTGGCGTACGCGCCAGTGTCGAGCGCTCCACCCCCGCCGTGCTTAAGCAGAGGCTCGCCGAGGTCGATCTGGTCATAGGTGCGGTTCTTATCCCAGGTGCAACAGCTCCTAAACTTGTCAGCCGCGAAATGCTCGGGCTGATGAAAGAGGGCGCTGTTCTTGTCGATGTTGCCATCGACCAGGGGGGCTGTTTTGAGACCTCCAAAGCAACGACCCATGCCGACCCGATCTATATTGTCGACGGCATTGTGCACTATTGCGTCGCCAATATGCCGGGTGCAGTCGCCCGGACGTCGACCTATGCGCTGAACGCCGCCACAATTCACCACGCCAAACGGATTGCTCGTCTGGGCTGGAAAGACGCCATGCGCGACGACCCGCATTTACTGAACGGGCTGAATGTCTGCGAGGGTAAGTTGACGATTGGAGCGGTGGCCGAGGCACAGAGATTGGATTGGGTCGAACCGGGCAGCATGCTCTCATAGTCTACTTTTATCCCGGATGCCTTAGGCGATCCAGGGCCTGACGGCAGTATGCCAAGCTAGCGCCTCACGCGCCGATAGATCCTGGCTCTGCACCATACATGCTTGGCCTGGATGACAGTGTGGGTTAGCCTTATTAGCCATGCCGACCCTCACCCTTTCCTGCATTGTCTCTTCGGATGGCTATCTCGACGACCATTCCGATCACCGGGCGATCCTGTCATCGCCGGAAGACCTTGATGCCGTGCTGGCACTGCGCGCACAGTCAGAGATGATCGTGATCGGGGCAGAAACCTTGCGGCGGGACAATCCATCGCTTGCCACTCGCGGCGAAGCCCATTTCAAAACCCGCCAGCGCGGAGGACGCCCCCCCGATCCCGTCAAAGTCGTTGTGACAAGGTCCGGCGATATTCCGCACGACTGCGCCTTCTTTCAAACAGGCTCGGGCGAACGGATTGTCCTGAGTCAGACCCTGATTGACGCGCCGGGTACGATTGAACTGTTCGAGGGCGATCCGATTGACGCGATCCTCGACCTCGCCAAAGCGCGGGGCCTGTCAGCGATATTGATCGAAGGCGGAGCACAAATACTGACCTTCGCCCTACCCCGCGCGCGTTGGCTGCGTCTCGCGGTCAGCCCGTGCAAACTGGGCGAACAAGGTCATGCCCGCTTGTTCGGCGATCCAGCAGAGTTCATGGCACCTCTCGACATCATGCACCAGGAGATGTTCGGCGACACGGCGGTCTTTCATATCGACCTTCTACGTAATCGGGCCAAACCGATCATGGAAACCGCGTTCCTCCTGTCCGAACAATGTCCGTCGAGTAATACGGCTTTTGCCGTCGGCTGTGTTGGCTGCGGCGAAGACCTGTCGGTTCTGGCCAACGGCTTTAGCCGTGAAACCGGCCCCGGCGATCACGCCGAAGAGGCCATGCTCTCCAAGCTCGACACGCCTGCGCACACAGTGATCTGCACATTAGAACCCTGCCTGACCCGTGCCTCCAAGCCGAAAGGCTGCGCACAGCGGCTTGTGCAGGCAGGGGTGAAGCGCCTTATCTATGCCGTTGCGGAAGACGACACATTCACCCAACAATCAGGACTCGCCTATTTGCATCAGCACGGCATCGAGCTGATTGCGCTGACAGGCTATGAGGATAAGTTTCGCGCCGTGAACCCGCTGATATACGGAACAACATGAAACCGCTCATCGTCATCCCGGCGCGCTATGCGTCCACCCGCTTTCCGGGCAAACCACTAGCAGAGATTGGCGGCATCGCCATGCTCGCGCGCACAGCCGAAATCGCCCGTCAGGTCGGAGATTTCGTGATTGCGACGGATGATGACCGGATCGAGGATTTCTGCCGCGAACGCGACTTCCCGGTCGTCATGACCGACCCGGCCCGGCCGAGCGGATCGGACCGGGCCAAGGTAGCCGCCGATCTGTTCGATCTGAGCGCGGACATTATCGTCAATCTGCAAGGCGATGCCCCTTTCACGCCGCCATCTTATATTCAGGCCTGCCTTGACGCGCTGACAGAGGATCGTGACGCCGACATAGCCACACCGGTGGTTCCTCTGTCCTGGGAGGCTCTGGACGAGCTTCGTCAGGCGAAAAAGACGACCCCCTTTTCCGGCACCTGCACTATCGTTGGTGAAGATGGCCGCGCGCACTGGTTTTCCAAAAACATTGTCCCCGCCATCCGCAAGGAAGCGGTCATGCGGCAATCCGGAGATCTGTCGCCTGTGCTTCAGCATGTGGGCCTTTACGCTTATCGGCGGGAGGCGCTGAACCGATATGTGACGCTACCGCCCTCGCCCTATGAACAGCTCGAAGGGCTTGAGCAGTTGCGCGCGCTGGAGAACGGTCTGTCCATCACCTGCGCACGAGTTGACAGCCATCCGATGAGCCAGGCCGGAATCGATACGCCTGAAGACCTAACCCGGGCCGAAGCGTGCCTGTCATCTCTGAGCCGTCTGGTCTCTTTAAAATGAGACGCGTCTATATCGTTCGGCACGCCAATACGTTCGATCCGGGCGAGACTGTACGCCGGGTCGGGCGCGGAACAGATTTGCCGCTGTCATCATCCGGCCGCGCACAGGCCGCAGCGTTGGGGGGTCATTTATCCAGCATAAAGTTTGATGCGGTGATCAGCTCGCCGCTGAAACGGACGCGCGAAACGGCCCTCGCCATGTCCGACACGGTGACGTTCGATGAGCGACTCGTTGAAATCGATTACGGACCCGATGAAGGCAAACCTGAAACCGAGGTAGTTGCCCGCATTGGCGCCGACACCCTCGCGCTCTGGGAGGCAGAGGCTATCCCGCCGCAGGACTGGAGCGTTGAGCCTGCTAAGATCCGTACCGATTGGGCTGACCTGCTGGCCGAAAGTATTGGGACAACATTGATCGTAACCAGCAACGGTATTGCGCGCTTTGCGCTGGATGTCTGCCGCCATGATGGGGTCGAGCGGAAATTGAAGACAGGGGCCTACAGTGTTCTCGAAGAGCACACCGATGGTTGGATCGTCACAAACTGGAACATCAGGCCACCCCTTCTTTAAGGAAGTCGTGGACATGGAGCAGTCCAACCGGCTCGCTATCCTTCACCACGAAGAGAACCTGAATCCGCTTTCGGTTCAACAGACCGAGGGCATCCGCCGCGAGTGTCTCTGGTGTGACGGTGACCGGGTGACTCGTCATCACATCCACCGCTTTCAGATCCAGAAGATTGCGGCCCATATGGCGGCGCAGATCACCATCGGTAATCACTCCGACCAGTTGTCTGTCCTTGATGATCCCTGCCGTACCCGCACCGCCTTGCGTGATTGTTGCGATCACATCGACAACCGACATGTCCAGACTGGCCAGGGGCATTGCATCCATCCGCATCACATCTGATACGCGGCGGAAGGCTGCGCCCAGTTTTCCGCCTGGATGATAGGTTTTGAAATCGTCAGGCCCGAAGCCGCGGTCACGCAACAGCGTAACCGCCAGAGCGTCACCCAGAGCCATCATCATGGCTGTCGAACTAGTAGGCGCGCGCGTCACTGTGCAAGCCTCATCCGCTTTCGGGAGAAGCAGAAGATAGTCTGCATTCTGACCGAGAGAACTTTGAGCGGCAGATGTCATACCAATGAGCGAGATTGAAAAGCGCGCGCAGTAATTGACCAGATCGGCCAGCTCCCGCGTTTCCCCGGAATTGGACAGGGCGAGAACCAGATCATCCGTCCCGATCATGCCAAGATCGCCGTGGCTGGCTTCTGCCGGGTGAACAAAGCTGGCAGGCGTACCCGTGCTGGCCAGGGTCGCAGCAATCTTTCGCCCGACATGGCCGGATTTTCCCATGCCCGAGACAATAACCCGGCCCGGCGCAGACCGGATCGCGGCGATCGTATCTGTCAGGGCACGGCCCAGAGCCGTGCCCTCGACCAGGGCACCCATCAGCGCGTCGAGACCGTCGCGTTCAACCTCGACCGTGCGCCTTGCAATCTGCAGCAAGTCACTGACTGGAGAGTCTGTCATGTTTCGTGTCTTGCTGTCATAAGAGCTCCGACCTAGCCCGCACCCCAAAGCGGGTAAAGCCATCACAGGTACACCATGACCACCTTTCACAGAGTCTCCGTTCCGGCCCCATCCGGCGATGTAACGTTTGCTAACGATCTGCCCTTCGCCCTGTTTGCCGGGCCCTGTGCGATGGAAAGCCGCGACCATGCGCTGTTCATGACCGAGCGCATCAAGACGATCACTGACAGGCTTGGCATCGGTTTCATCTATAAAACCAGTTTCGACAAGGCGAACCGGACCAGTGCCAGCTCTGCGCGCGGCGTCGGCCTGGACGAGGCTCTACCCGTGTTCGAAGCCGTCAAGGATACCTTTGGCATTCCCGTCCTGACTGACATTCACCTTCCGGAGCAATGTGCAACGGTTGGCGAAGTTGTCGACGTGTTGCAGATTCCGGCTTTTCTATCCCGCCAGACCGACCTGCTGGTCGCCGCCGCCAGAACCGACCGCGTCATCAAGATCAAAAAAGGTCAGTTTCTGGCCCCTTGGGATATGAAGAACGTCGCGCAGAAAGTCATAAATGCTGGCAATTCCAACATCCTGCTGACCGAGCGTGGCACCAGCTTCGGCTATAATACGCTGGTGTCTGATTTCCGGGGTCTGCCGACTATGGCGCGTGATACAGGGCTGCCGATCATTTTCGACGCAACCCATTCCGTGCAACAGCCAGGCGGGCAGGGCGAGACGTCCGGCGGTCAGCGCGAAATGGTCCCGACCCTGTCCCGCGCCGCCATCGCCGTCGGTGTGGCCGGTATTTTTGCCGAAACCCATAATGACCCCGCCAGTGCACCGTCGGACGGGCCAAATATGATTCCGCTGGATTTGCTGGAGACCTATCTGCGCGAGTTGCAGGATATTGACCGGATATCGAAAGCCAGACAAAATCTGCACTTCTTCAGTGAATAGTCTTCAGACCGGACCCTATAGCGCGTTCGGTAGAAGCATGTCGTAACCATGACTCCCACGCGACGCTCGCCATCATTCCCGGGCTGACCAGTGCCGTCTCGTTGGCAGCCGTCAATGCGGGCGCGACATTCTGATGGCGAGGGTCGTGCTGTCCTTCGGCGTGTTGCTCTACACGATGGACCTGACTGAGGTGGTCCGCGTCAATGCCTTGCGGAGAATGCCATCATTTTCGACGCTCTCTTCGGATGGTTTTTCCTAAGGAGGGTTTCGGCGTTCGCCGGGTCGCTTTCGCGATCATCGCCGAACTGGCGATGATGAACCTCTAGAGCTCTAGTGCCCCTACCACCTTTTGAAGTTGTCGACAGCAGCGATCCCGGCCATTTCGCTGTCTGCACCTAACATCTCCGCCTGCTTTTGCGCCCAAAGACGTTTTTGGTAGCGATTGGAAATGATGTCAGTGATAACCAACACACCGACCACAAGATAGAAGCTCGATTTGCTCATCGCGTTCAGTTCGTAACCGAACAGTTTGAGGTGGGCGAGGTGTGCGCCTTCCGTGACCAGCAGCACACCCACCAGAAACAGAATGAACAGGCCAAGAACCTGATACATGCGGTTCTTCTTCAGAAAATTGGTGACCTTGTCCGCCAGCAGGATCATGGCAATACCTGACGCGACAATGGCGATGACCATAAGCGGCACCTGATAATTCTTGCCCGGAGAGCCGTCCGGCAGAATGACATCGACATTAGCGATGGCCATGGCTGACAGGATGGAATCGAAAGAGAAGACGAGGTTCATCGCCACGATCAACGCGATCGCTTTCGCAATCGACCGTGCACCAGACCCTTCGGAGTGTTCAATATGGTCCACTTGGAGGAGGTGATGAATCTCTTTCACGGCCGTGTAGATGATAAATGCGCCGCCCAGGATCGTCACCAGAGCCTGCAGTGTAAATTCACCCGTAATAAAGTTGGACAGGCTGAGCTTGAACAGAGGCTCCGCCAGCACGCCGAACAGTGACAAAATCACGAAAAGTAAGACAATTCGCAGCACAACGGCCAGTCCGATGCCCCAACTCCGCACTTTCTTAGCCGCCACGGAATTACCGACCTTATTACTCTCAATGGCAATATAGAGAAGATTATCGAAGCCGAGTACGGCCTGGAGTAGGATCAGCGCGCCCAGAGTGAAGAGCGAGCTCAGAGTAAACAGTTCGGCCATCAATATCGGTCCTGGAATCAGAGAGTCTTAAACTGTGACAACGCTATCCATTCGCAATGGCTGCGACAATGGGGCATTTGAGACACTCGGAATTGCATAGCCGGACGAACTTTGCTTGCGAATGGGCCTTCCTTCATGCGACGTTCACACCAAACGATGTAAGGACAGGGTATGAAACTGGTGCGGAGAAGTCTGATTTTGGCAGGTGTCGGCCCAACTCTATTTTCGGGCGCGTGCACGATCAAGCATGAATTGGTTCCGCCAAAGGAACCCCTGCGGATCGAATTGACCATAAAGATCGATCAGGAAGTCCGCGTTCGGCTCGACAAGGATGTTGAAGCGCTGATTAACGAGAATCCCGGCCTGTTCTAAGTCCACCCATGAAGGGCCTGATTGGATTCATTGCCAACGAAAAGGAGGCACGCTTGAAAAAACTTATTATTGCAGGCTTGGCAACCGCCGGACTTCTGGCTGGCGGCGCGGTCGTTCTACAAATTACAGGCAACAATGTCGCTGTCGCACAAATGGACGCCAAGTCTATCGTCGACGCTGCCAAGGCACGCGGTGAAGTTGGCGAGCGCATTGATGGCTATCTGGCGGTGGTTACCGACACCTCAACCGAAGTCAAAGCGGCCGTCGATGAAATCAATATTGGCCGCAAACAGGTCTATACCCGCCTGGCCCGCGAGCAGAACGTCAAGATTGAAGTCGTGGCTCGCCTGACCGGAGAAAAACAAATCGCCAAAGCCGCGCCTGACAACATGGTCATGGGCGAGGACGGTATCTGGACCAAGAAATAGGCGCATAAACGCAAATGCGGTATTGCAAGCGTCGCGTCTCGATAGTCTTTAGTTTGATCCTTTCTTGTCTGTTGATAATGGTTTGAGCCTGACCGAAGTAGACGTCAGCTGGCGTTACATTGTTCAGGCTCTCATGGTAGCGTTCGTGATTATAATGACCGACGAAGCGCCCGACCTGCTGCTCCAGATCTCCCGGTAAGAAGTAGTTCTCCAACAAGTGCTCGTCAATCTGATCCGCAATGGCTGCGAGGTCATGACCGAGAGCCGTCACAAGCAGCTTCGGATTTCCGTCGAATCCGATTCAGAGCATCCGGATCTGGCCTGCGTCAGCCTGTTCGATACAGGCTCAGGGTTATCGGAAGATATTATTCCTAACCTGTTCACGGAGTTTATATCAACAAAACCGGCGAGCTGAGCGTTGGCCTTTCAATCAGTCAATCGATTGTTCGCACATGGCGGGCGGATCTGGGCCACCTCCAACCCATCGGGCGGGTCCATCTTCAGTTTCACCTTGCCGCTGGCAAATAGATCGTGAAGCCGACCATTCACATCATCGACGATGATGCGCAGGTTCGCGAATCTCTCGGCCTGCTTCTGGAAACCAGTGGTCACAGCGTGCTGGCATTCGCGCCCGGTGATGCGCATGTCGATGTCGGGCCAAAGCTCAGCAACGCTGTCCATATTCTGGACGTTCGAATGCCGGGCCGCGACGGGTTGGAAACCTTACTGCATATTCGCAGCCGATCAGAAAGCGTCCCGGTCATCATGATCAGTGGGCACGGCGATATCTCATTGGCGGTCAAGGCCATGCAGGCCGGTGCGAATGACTTTGTCGAGAAACCCTTCGTCGCCAATCGGATCCTCTCAGCCATTGATCGCTTGGGGCGCAGCCCGAAACCGAGACAGAGGCCGAGCCGGATGCTCTTGCATGCCTGACGCCCCGTGAACTTGAGGTCGTCAAAGCTCTCGCCGATGGAAAGGCCAACAAGGTTGTCGCGCATGAGCTGGGCGTTTCCATTCGCACGATCGAAACACACCGGGCACATCTGAAATCAAAACTCGGCATCCAGTCACTCGCGGAACTTGTCCGACTATCTCGGCCTGTCGCGCGAAACTGTCAGCCATCGTCTCAACGACTTACAGGGCTTGGGCCTGATCGCCTTGCCTGACACGCATACCGCAAACATCAACGAAATCGACGGCCTGCGCCGAAAGGCAGGGACAGTTGTGGAGGGCTAAGTTTCCTGACCCATCAAGCGCTAGTCAATCATTGGCACGCGTTTCGCCGCCGCCCCAGACAGCGGGATCAATCGGAGCGAACAAGCCCTTGGCCGTCAAGCTCACCGGCTCGTCCGGAAACCAGAATGGACCATCCAGATCGGCATAGTCTGCGGACTGCGCCAATAGGTGCGCCGGCGCGACCGCCAGGGTTGGGGCCAACATACAGCCGACAAAGATGCTCAGACCCCGCGCGCGGGCCGCGCCCCGGATCGCCAGAGCGGGAGTCAGTCCGCCGCACTTGTCGAGCTTGATATTGACGGCCTGGTACAGCCCGTCGATGCGGTCGAAATCGTCCATGGTCTGAAAACTCTCATCCGCGCAGATAGGCAGAATCGATGCCGCCTGGATCATGGCTGCGCACGCGTCGGCATCACTTTCGCAGCCTGCCGACAAGGGCTGTTCCAGCAGCTCATAACCGCATTCGGCAGCTACAGGTGCAAGCTGATTGAGTTGTTCAATCGACCACTTCGCATTTGCATCAATAATGCGGCGCGTGTCCGAGGCGCTCATCGCGACAGCGCGGATACGGATCTCCTCTTCGTCAGAACTGCCGCCCAGTTTAACCTTAAGCAGAGGCCGCCAGGCTTCGCTGCGCGCCTGTTCTGCCATGCCTTCGGGACTGTCGAGCACAATTGTAAAAGCGCTGGCTATGGGCTTGGGTGATAGCCCCAGAGCACGGGCAACGGTCGTCCCGGACCGTGCCGCGTCCAGATCCCACAGAGCAGCGTCCAGTGCTGACCGCGCACCACCAACGGGCAGAACTTCGGCGAGATCCGGCCGCGTCAGGCCTTGTTCAATCTGAGACCGCGCCCCCTCAATTTCGTCCCGCATGCTCTCCGGCGTTGCGCCGAGATAGGCGATCCCCGTTGCAGCCCCCCGACCTGAATGGGGTCCATCGCTCAATCTGACCGAAAGCCAAGGCTGATGCGTCCGTGACCCCGTCGAGATGATGAACGGGCGTTTGAGCCGCGGATTATGCGCGGAGATTGATAGTATCAGCCTGGTCATTCTCTCTCGCCCAATTGCGCCGAAACCATCCCCGGGCGTTAGACTGGTCCCTCATAAAAAAGCCGCCCGTCATGAACGGACTACTTTTAATCGTTTCCGGCGAAAGCCTAGCGACCCCGCGCGTCGACAACATCCATTTCTTCGAGCAGGTGATCGGCTTCATCCACCTTATCCATAACCCACAGCATGTAGCGGCTATCGACATGTATTGACCGGGTGGTCCGTGGATCAAAATCCCAATCGGAGTTCACGCTCTCAATCGTTCCGTCAAACAACAAACCGACCAGTTCCCCGCGTGCGTTCAGCGTCGCTGAACCGGAATTCCCGCCTGTCGAGTCGAGATCTGTGAGGAAGTTGACCGGGACGGAATTGATGGATTTCAACGCATAGGAACCATGATCCTTGGCCTTGATCAGATCAAGTTGCTTTTGCGGCGAATTGAAGGGATCCTTACCATTATCCTTTTCGATAATACCTTCCAGCGTCGTGAATGGATCATAGCGCATCCCGTCCTTGGGCGATCCGCCCATAACATTGCCGTAGGTCACACGCAGCGTGGAATTAGCATCCGGATAGGCGGTAAAACCCTGTGCCTTCTGCCACGCGATGATCGCTTCCATATATTTAGGTTGCAGAGTCGCGCGGCGACCCGCCCTATCTTTTGTCGCGCTTTCGCGGTCCATGCCATAATCATAGAGCGCCACAGCGAGTTGCATGAAGGGATCAGTGCTGGCTTCCAGCTCTTCGGTTGTCGCCCCCATCAACGCGAGACGCGTATCCAGATCCCCCAGTGTCGTCTCGGCGTAATAGCGGTCGAGCATGGCCGACATGTCTCCCACGCTCATTGACGCGCTCAGACCGAGCGCAGTGTCAAACGGCTCGACGCGCTGCGCGTCCGGCTGGGCCAAATAACCTTTCAGGAAGACCAACCATTCGGCCTTATCGACCACGGGATCATAGCGACGATCAATTGCCGTGAAGCTCTGCTTCATCCGGTCCATATCGCGATCCTGATAGCCTGTTTCACGCTCGGCATCGGGTTTGCCGCGTTCCTTGGAAAGCCGATACAGACGCCGCGCGATATTATAGAGCTGCGGGCGCGTGGCATTGCTGAACCAAAAGGATTCCTGCACAGCCATGGCACTTTCTTCAGCCAATGCATCAAGCGCTTCGATGGCATCCGCATAACCGGCGCCGGGCATCTCGGTTGCGATCCAGGCGTTCAGCGCCGCTTCCCGCTCGGCACGGCGATCAACCAGACCGACCCGCCGGGCACCGTCGATCTGTCCGCCGAGGTTTTTCATAGAATTGTTCAGCCCAGCCAGACGCGACTCATATTTGATCCGAGCATCGCTACCCGGCTCAGACGCGCCTTCGATGGCCCCGATCCAATCCTTCAGCAAAACCTGCCAAGTCGGATAATTCCAGTCGAATGTATTTTCGACTTCGGCCAGACGCGCATAGCGGGAGGTCCGACCCGGATAACCGGCGACCATCACGAAATCACCGTCATCCAACCCCGCGCCAGAGACTTTCAGACTGTGTGGGGGCGTGAACGGGACATTGTCCTCGCTATAATCCGCAGATTTGCCGTCCGGAGACACATAGGCCCGATAGAATGAGAAATCGCCCGTATGACGTGGCCACATCCAGTTATCGATATCGCCGCCATACTTGCCGATTGGACCAGCCGGCGCATAGACGAGACGAACATCCTTGATCCACAGGCTCTTGATCAACTTATATTGGAGACCACCATAGAAGGAGGCCACGTTACAATGATGACCCTCATCGTCCTCGCACTCAGAGACGAGTGCTTTGCGGGCCGAATCGATCACTGTAAAGCGCGCCTCACCTGACATAGACGCCGAAAGATCGCCCGTGACCTTATCCGTCACATCGTCGACATCGACGGTCACATAGATACGCGATCCGGGAGCTGTTGGCAGCTCGGCATTGAAGTCCGCCGCCAGGAATCCATCTTCGAGATAGTTATTCTCTTCGGTTGAATTATATTGGATCGAGCCATAGGCGCAGTGATGATTAGTTACAACCAGACCCTGTGACGACACGAACGACGCAGTGCAGCCATTAATCGACACAACTGCACCCATGGGAAAGCCGGTGAGATCAGAAATCTGCGCGGGTTTGAGCTTAAGCCCTGTCGCGCGCAGATCCTTGGCAATCTCTGGCAGCTGATCCGGTGTGAACATGCCTTCGGTGGCCGAAGCGGGCAATCCGAACGCCAGACCGAGTGCCATTAACGAGCTTGTATATAAGTGGGCAGTCTTCAATCGAGTCGTCACGCATATCTCCATTTCGAAATCAATGGGAGGGTAATGGCGGGTCTTGTCCGCATGAACAAGACCGATCAAGGGGAACTGATGGAAAACTATTCCCAAGACGCCAGAGTTGGTAAAAATTTGACCGATCTTTCTACATCAATATTCTTATTGATGACATTTCCATTTAATGTCACGCTTCGGAAGCTGTAGCCATAACGACCATACTTCTTAGCCAGTCGGATGAACGCCAGCTCTAGCTCTTCTTCACTGTCTTTGGGAGCCGATTGATACCGGAAGCTGCTACGTGATGTGCCCATGACACCACATATCCGGCGCTCAGGCCTATTTAACTTCTGGCGACAGTGGATAACGCCCTGACGTAGCTTGGAAGCCGTCAGGCCCCCTGCCTTTTCATTGGGGTTTTAAATAATCCAGGCTCTCCTGCAAAATCACCTGGAGGCCTCTAAGAACCGTACATTTTGTGGTATGATCTGATTTACTGGTTGTGGGAGGATTTTATGATGCACGCGCCTGGATTGTTTGACTTGTCGGATCATCTTGCTCGCTTATCGGCGACAGGTGATCCGCTTGAAGCGCTGGAGCGTCATGTGGACTTTGAGGCTTTCCGAACTGTTCTGATGGAAGCCCTCGGTTATGGGGTTCGCGCCAAGGGCGGTCGGCCACCCTATGATCCGGTCACGATGTTCAAGGTGCTTGTTCTGGCGTCGATGCACAATCTGAGTGATGAAGGGATGGAATTTCTGATCCGGGATCGTTTAAGTTGGTTGCGGTTTCTGAGGTTTCAGATCGGTGAACCGACCCCGGACCAAAAGACGATTTGGCTGTTGCGTGAAAAGCTGACCCAGGAAAAGCTGACCCAGTCTGGTGCTTTCAAATCTCTGTTTGCCGCTTTTGAAGAGCAACTCTGCAAGCGCGGCTACAAACCCACGGGAGGTCAGATCGTGGATGCCACTTTGGTGTCAGCGCCGCGCCAACGGATGAGGAAAGAAGAGAAAGAGCGGGCCAGGGCGGGTGAAAGCGCGTCCGCTATCTGGCGCGGGCGATCCTGCCAGGGCCGCACAGAAAGACACCGACGCACGAGCGGTGGTCAGCTATTCCAGGGCGCGAAAGACCGCAGAAGGGGAACAGGACGCAGGCCTTGTCGACATTTCCATCCCTCACTTTGGGTACAAGAACCACATCAGTATTGACCGGAAATGGCGCTTTGTCCGGGGAGAGACCTGCACCCATGCGGCCCGCTATGATGGGCACGGACTGGCATCGGTTCTGGATGCCACCAACAGCTCAAAGTCTGTTTGGGCGGATACAGCTTATCGCTCAGCCAGAAACGAAGCCTGGCTGAAAGCGCAGGGCTATCGTTCAAACATCCATCGAAAGAAGCCCCGCGGTAAACCGATGGCAAAGCACATTCGGCGCGGCAATGCGACCCGCTCCTCCATCCGTGCCTGTGTTGAACATGTCTTCGGATATGAGAAAGGGCCGATGGCGATCACGATCCGCTCAATCGGCCAGGCGCTCAATCGGCCAGGGCCGCTGGCCGGATCACCATGGCCAAGCTAAGCTACAACTTCCGCCGCCTCGTTTTCCATGAGCGACGACAGCCCATAGCCTGATTCTGTTCAAAATCCGGATCCCCCCGCTTATGCGGGCCAAAATCATGCCAAAATACGCCTGTGGACACGCATTCGTCACTCTATGAAGCCTGACCTGAGAGCCGACTATAAAATTCGCCTCTATACTGGCCCAAAAAACCCGTTCTTCGAGCTGTCCACCTTATCAAGAGTAAGGTCAGATACAGCTTTGCAAAGCCGCTAGCTCTCCTTCTCAAGCTCTTTCATCCGCTTGACTTTGGACGGTCCTATCGCACCAAACTTCTTCCGCCAGCCATAATATGTGGCGTCACTCACACACCGGCTGATCGACAAACATCCGCCACACTCGCGCTAGTGGCCGTCTCAACTTCAACCTGGCGAAGTAACCGAATAACGTCCGCATCCGAAAATCTCTTCCTTGCCATAATCACAGTCCTTTCCAGCAAAATGACTCAGTAAAAGATGGTCCAGTTTTAAGGGGCAAGGACATGTTGCGGTGAACCATTGAAATCGCACCGACATGTGGTCGATACTCTCGACATTCGATCTCGGAAAGTGAGGTAAGTTTCCGGGCGACTGGTAGTTGATGCATCCTCAACAATCGTGAGGCGCGGGTCAGATAGACTCAATCACTGATGATCACAATGAAAAAGATTGCTTAGTTTTTCGGCATAAACTGATTTAGCGCGACAACCACCCTATCAACGGACTCAGGCTCGATCGGTCCGTAGAGCGGATGGTTTCCCAAGGAATGACCAACACCTTCGATTCTTATGAAATCCGCATCCAAATGCAATTCCTCCGCCGATCGCATCTGGCGCTCGGCAGGGGTTTGCGAATCCCTGTCGCCATATATGAATATGAGTTTACCGTCGAAACCCTTCAACCGCGAGGCAACAGGTGCGGTCTCAGTGAACCAAATCTTCCACCAGCTATAGGATTGCCCTGGTATATACATTCTGTCATCGGGTTGCGCGATTGCGTCTAGCTTTTCCTTTTCATAAATTTTCTGCCATCTGTCTGAGACGCCCTCTATGTCTTCGCGAGACCACTGTCCTGTTGCAGACATGAAATTCGATAAATCAAAGATCGACAAGATCGACCCGTCGAAACCATCCCTTACCTCCATATTGGTTAGCAGGTCATCGTCATTGGAATCCAATTGCCTCATGCCTTGGGGTATGCGGTCCACACGCTGCCACTTGTAGACGCTCTGCGGGCTTTCAAGCAGCGCGCCAATGCCTAAGAACCCGTCTATTTCACTGCCGTTCTCAATGGCCATAGCGGTGCTTCTCGCCCCTTCCGAATGCGCAAGCACCACGACGGGCTGGTTTGGCAGTGCAGAATGGGCAAAGTCTATCGCCGCCTCCACTTCCAGGGCGCCAGTCGTAGCCGTTCCCATCTGCCCGTCTTTGAAAAGGCAATCGCCGGAACCCACTTCCCAATAACGCGGTGGCGTTTCAACGGCGGAAAACGCGGACGTCTTCGCCTCGGATACGCAGACCCCGGTCTTCTCGAACCTCAGCACATCAAATCCAGACTGCAATAGTTTTGCGGAGATCTCGAGGAAAAGGAGGTTGGCATTATCCGGGCCGTTGCCAAAATACACGTCGCGATCAAATCGTCCCGTGCCGGGGACCATGACGACCGTGGCCTTGGCAACAGGTAAAGCCGAACGCTCGACGATGCCGGTAAAAGTAATGCGATCCGCGATATCGAACTTTATGTCGATATTTTTCGGCACCATCATCGAATCGTCGTTAGTGTCTGCCGGAGTGACTTTGTCCGCAGGTCCGCATGCCACGCAAAAAACGAGAAACAAAGAGTAAGGAAGAGTTCGGAAGACCGAGGCGGAAAAGACACCAGAACGCATAGACAATCTCTATAGTTTCTACAGCACAGCGGCTTAGGTCCGCCCTTAGACAAGTGTAATTCCCGGGCCCTGCGCAGTCAAACTCTGGACGATCACCCAGTCAAATGTTGGGTTTGAAATCCTGCATGATTGGCACCGACAGGCCTGCCTAAGACAGTTCGGCCTGACCACAGGAAATCAGGATTTGTCGATGAGTGGGAAACCGGCCAGTCCCGCTACGAGCGAGTCCCAAGCCCTGAAGTCGCCACCTCCGCCGGTTCGCACTCATTTTCAGCCACACCTAGCCGCGCGCCGTGTCTGACGTCAGACAAGCCCATGAAGCTTGTGATGAGTTTATCATATCGGGTGGCGACACGCCTGAACTCTTTAAGTTTTCCGAACATGCACTCGACCTGATTGCGCTCCTTATAGAAGTCTTTGTCATAATCGCGCTGGGTTATCCGGTTGCGTTTAGGCGGGATACAGACTTTGGCTTCAGTATTTTGAATCGTTTCGATCAACCTATCAACATCATACACTTTGTCGACTAAGACATGCCGTGGTGACAGGTTTTCAACCAAGCTATGGACCTGTTTTATATCATGTTCCTATCCTGGGCTGGGTATAAGGCGTAACGGCAGGCCCTAGCCTTCGCTTACGGCGTGGAGTTTCGTTGTGAACCCGCCACGGGAGTGGACCAGACTTTGGGATGTTTGGCCTCTTTTTTAAGCGGGGCGCCTGCGGTATGTTTATGCACTTTGATAACAGTACTATCGATCTGTAGCCACGCCATGTCAGCCTCCTTGACCAAAGCCTCGAATATCTGATCTATTATGCCGACCTCCAGCCAGCGGTAATATCGCATCCTGATCGTATGGAACTTGCCGTAACGCTCTGGTATACCCCTCCAACGCGCGCCGCTGGGGGCAAGCCAGAGCAGAACATTGATGACATTACGTGCATTGCTGCGCGGGCCACGCTGACCCTTACACCCGCCAAGCACAAAAGGCTCTATAATCGCCCACTGATCGCCCCGAAGCTGCTGATAACCCATAAACCAACCTCTCAAAAGCCAGTCTTGAACCAGTGTTCGATACAAAGGGGAAACCCTAAATGTTAATTCGTGACCACGATCTAATTGAATCAACTCGCTGCATCCGCTGCGGGCTTTTTTATCTTGACAAACCATAAAAAGATATCATATTGATATCATAGTATAGAAAAAGAGAGGCTAGAGGCTAATGACTGAGATTAGAGAGAAAGGTACAGTTTCACTGCCAGGCATCCCAATGTTGCTGGCGTGCCTGGGGTTCATTGTGATGGCGGTCTATCTGTGCGTTACGGCCGTGGCTGGGGCATTTCTGATTATATTTGCAGGTGGCTTTTCGGCGCTCATTATTGGGCTTGCGCTAATGACCGGGCTTTACACCGTTGCGCCAAACCAGTCGGTGGTTCTGTCGCTGTTTGGGAAATATGTCGGAACGGTCGGTGAGGCCGGCCTGCGCTGGAACAATATCTTCTATGGTAAGAAGAAGATTTCCAAGCGCGTCCGGAACTTCGAAAGTGGCAAGATGAAGGTCAATGAACTTGACGGCTCACCCATAGAAATTGCGGCAATTGTCGTCTGGGAAGTGTCTGACTCCGCCGAAACGGTCTTCAATGTCGATGACTATGAGAGCTTCGTTCAGATTCAGTCCGAAGCAGCGATCCGGGCCATGGCGACCAGCTATCCCTATGATCAGCATGAGGACGACCAGATCAGCCTGCGCTCGCACCCGGATGAGATTTCCGAGCGCCTGCGCCGCGAGATCCAGGAGCGATTGGCCCGGGCGGGTATCCATGTGATCGAGAGCCGCATTTCGCATCTCGCCTATTCGCCCGAAATTGCCGGTGCCATGCTGCAACGCCAGCAGGCCAGCGCGATCATCGCGGCGCGAAAGAAAATCGTTGAAGGTGCGGTGGGCATGGTCGAGGATGCTCTGTCGGAGCTGCAGTCCAAGGACCTTATCGACCTCGATCCGGAACGCCGCGCGGCCATGGTCAGCAATCTTCTGGTCGTACTGTGCTCGGACAAGGCGACCCAACCGGTCGTGAATACGGGCAGCCTTTACTAGCGAGGTATATGGCTGACAAGAAGTCATATCCCTTACGGATCAGCGCACCGGTGCTCGATGCCATGCGCTGCTGGTGCGATGATGAACTGCGCTCCCTGAATGCGCAGATCGAATATGTTCTGCGCGACGCGCTGCGACAGCGGGGCCGCCTGAAAGACAGGGCTGAGTCAGACGACAAGGATGGAGACACGCAATGAAATCAAAATATCGTGGAAGGCGGCTCCGGTATGGGTGGCGGTAAAATGCGCGATGCCAGCACCGACATCCCCAACCGGCTCGGGCTGGATGGGCGGGAATGCTACGACATCAACAATAATATTATCGAGTTGACAATATTTTATCTTAAGCATCAACGATAGGAAGTAGACATGCGTTTCGAATATAAGGTGGTGACACTGAAAGGATCTGACTGGTCTTGGTCTACTGAGAAAAAAGACAATGACTTTCAGTCCGAACTCAACCGGCACGGCATGGTGGGGTGGCAACTGGTCGGCATCATCCCCCACGTCTACACTCAGTCCGTGCAGGCGTTTCTGAAGCGGGAGAAGTAGCCGTTAGGCGGCACGTAACGCTTTCAGCCCCCTTGTCCCCATCCAGATCAGAGAGAGGTTGAAAGCGCTGACAATGAACAGGGTGGGGAGACCGCTCAAATTGGACAACATCCGCCCCCATCAATGCCGGACAGGAGGTAATCATGGACCAAGCCGCGACACCCACGGCAACCGCGTAAATCAGTTTGATCCCAAGACGACGGGGCTGCGGCGCAGCGGGGTCCGATCCGTCGGTGACCGCGCTCAATTGAGCCAGGACGCTAGTATTTGAATCTGTGGCCGTCACATAAGACAGATAGGTCAGAACGATAACAAAGACGGCGAGCAGCCCCCCCATCGGTAAATGATCAAGCACGGCATAGAGCACGCGTTCAGGCCCGCCGTTCTGAAGAATATGGACACCTCGAAGAACAGGGTTTTGGGGCCAGTATAGAGGCGAATTTTATAATCGGCTCTCAGGTCAGGCTTCATAGAGTGACGAATGCGTGTCCACAGGCGTATTTTGGCATGATTTTGGCCCGCATAAGTGGGGGGATCCGGATTTTGAACAGAATCAGGCTATGGGCTGTCGTCGCTCATGGAAAACGAGGCGGCGGAAGTTGTAGCTTAGGTTGGCCATGGTGATCCGGCCAGCGGCCCTGGCCGATTGAGCGCCTGGCCGATTGAGCGGATCGTGATCGCCATCGGCCCTTTCTCATATCCGAAGACATGTTCAACACAGGCACGGATGGAGGAGCGGGTCGCATTGCCGCGCCGAATGTGCTTTGCCATCGGTTTACCGCGGGGCTTCTTTCGATGGATGTTTGAACGATAGCCCTGCGCTTTCAGCCAGGCTTCGTTTCTGGCTGAGCGATAAGCTGTATCCGCCCAAACAGACTTTGAGCTGTTGGTGGCATCCAGAACCGATGTCAGTTCGTGCCCATCATAGCGGGCCGCATGGGTACAGGTCTCTCCCCGGACAAAGCGCCATTTCCGGTCAATACTGATATGGTTCTTGTACCCAAAGTGAGGGATGGAAATGTCGACAAGGCCTGCGTCCTGTTCCCCTTCTGCGGTCTTTCGCGCCCTGGAATAGCTGACCACCGCTCGTGCGTCGGTGTCTTTCTGTGCGGCCCTGGCAGGATCATCAGGCCAGATAGCGGACGCGCTTTCACCCGCCCTGGCCCGCTCTTTCTCTTCTTTCTTCATCCGTTGGCGCGGCGCTGACACCAAAGTGGCATCCACGATCTGACCTCCCGTGGGTTTGTAGCCGCGCTTGCAGAGTTGCTCTTCAAAAGCGGCAAACAGAGATTTGAAAGCACCAGACTGGGTCAGCTTTTCCTGGGTCAGCTTTTCACGGAACAGCCAAATCGTCTTTTGGTCCGGGGTCGGTTCACCGATCTCAAACCTCAGAAACCGCAGCCAACTTAAACGATCCCGGATCAGAAATTCCATCCGTTCATCACTCAGATTGTGCATCGACGCCAGAACAAGCACCTTGAACATCGTGACCGGATCATAGGGTGGCCGACCGCCCTTGGCGCGAACCCCATAACCGAGGGCTTCCATCAGAACAGTTCGGAAAGCCTCAAAGTCCACATGACACTCTAGCGCTTCAAGCGGATCACCTGTCGCCGATAAGCGAGCAAGATGATCCGACAAGTCAAACAATCCAGGCGCGTGCATCATAAAATCCTCCCAAAACCAGTAAATCAGATCATACCACAAAATGTACGGTTCTTAGAGGCCTCCATATTCCCTAATTGTCCCGGCTGATCCGCTTCGATGGTTAAAGCAAATCCCCCGAAAATAGTCATCCAGACAATGGAAAACAGGTGGGTAATATCAGATTGCCCATCACATAGGCGCGGACCATATAGCCGCGAGAGATAAGGCCAGAAACGAAGCGCAAAGCCATCCAGCGCATCGCGCACTGCGTCTAGAAGACGCTTTCTGGTTATGGCTCGAATCGGGGAGGCAAGTGAAAACGGGAGACACAGATTATGATAGGCGAGCGCGAAGGCTAGGCCGGGCACCGTGTAGATCGCGTAGGGGCATAAAGGACCAATGCAGATATAGCGAAGAGAGCGCAAAGGTTCCGCCTCTTGATCACCCGCTGGGACGCCTAATCCGCCCAACTCGGTCAGATGGTAAATGGGTTCAGCCGTGGCCCAGAACAATATGCCAATCACGAAGGTTGTTGTCAGGGTGATCGCCATCCAGTTCCAGCGCGACAGGATCGGCGTTGCATCCTCACCGTCAATGCGAATTTTTCCGAGCGGTGACAGCGCCACCTACATACAGGTGAGCAAAAATATAAAGGCGGCAATGGTGAACCCATGCGTGAAGATGTTCGGGATGGCGCTGTTGAGATGGGTTACGATTGCCAGGAATGGGCGGGGTATAATCAGGCCGGTCAGGATCAGCCCGGCGAAGGCCAGCAAAGGCTGATCAAAAACGCGCGGCCTTAGACCCCGGGCGCGCAGTGGATTCCTTGGTCTCTTCTGGTAGAAAGTCACTCAATGCGGAACGCTTTTCCCGCGAAGGATCCGCCAGAGCCGTCGGCTTTCGCGGCGCAATATGTGCAGCGGGCTGCTGGCGATCTTGCCGAGACGGCGCACGCGGCGCCACCGTTTACGAGCATTGGGTTCATAGACGGGTGTCAAATGGTCGAAGAAAATATCGGTCGCTGCGTCCCAGCTATAATCTTCCGCATGGGCGCGCGCATCGTCTCGCGACAGACCCAGCGCCGCGAGACAAGCTGACTTTAGGTCCTTTGCGACAATCCCCGCTTTCGAATCCGGGATGATGTCAATGGGACCGCTGACCGGATAGGCCGCGACGGGCGTGCCCGTCGCCATCGCTTCGATAATGACCAGCCCAAACGTATCGGTCTTTGACGGAAAGACGAAAACATCCGCGTCGGCGAAATAGCGGGCCAGATCTTCGCCGAATTTCGCTCCGGTGAAGATAATGTCAGGATAGCGTTTTTTCAGCTCCTCCAATTGCGGACCGTCGCCAACCACGACTTTGGACCCCGGCAGATCGAGCTCCAGAAAGGTCTCAATATTCTTCTCAACAGCCACGCGCCCGATATTGACGAATATCGGGCGAGGCAAGTCCGCATAAACATCGTCTGGCGCATGACGTTTGTCGGGATGGAATAATGCGGTATCCACGCCGCGCGTCCAGACACCTAAGCTAGTAAAATTACGAGCCTCCAGAAACACTACCATGCTCGGCGTCGTCACCATGGTCCGTCCGCCGGAATTGTGAAAATCGCGAACGAATTTGTAGGTCAGCGCCATCGGGATGATCGGAACGCGCGCCTTGATATATTCCGGAAATTTGGTGTGGTAGCTGGTTGTAAACGGCATGCCATAACGCAGGCAGAGGGCGCGTGCCGCCAGCCCCAACGGACCTTCGGTCGCAATATGTATGGCTTCGGGACCAAAGCGGACAATGCGTTGCTCCACATCATATTTGGCAAATGGGGCAAGCCGAATATCCGGATAGGTCGGCAGCGGTATCGTCCAATACCCATCGGACGGCGCGATCACCTCAACATTGTGTCCACGTGCGCGCAATATCTCAACGGTTGTGTCGAGCGTGCGGACAACACCGTTCATCTGCGGATGCCAGGCATCCGTCACCAGCAGGATTTTCACTGCTTTGCCTCCACCCGCTCATTCTCGGCCAACTCACCCAAAGTCTCACGAAGGGACTCTATACAATCACCATAGCGCTTCCAACGTCCGATCAAGCCAAAATAGAGGGGCTGGCGGACCTGGACAGAATTGGCCGTGGATAAGGGTGCATCATCGCGTAGTTCCTCAATCAGCACAACAATAAGTGAATCACAATTCGACCGCTTTGACCCGGCCTTTATTGCCCATCCCACGCTTCTATAGAAGGCGCTTCGCCGCTAAGGAGTTCCAAGGCCCTCCCGTCCGGGAGGTTTTTTAGACCGGAATAAGTTCGTGTGGGTCTGGGCTGCTTTCGGCTGGATCCGCTGAATATGCGCTGCGCTGAATCGTTGCGCAGGCGGGATGGTTATACAGACCCATCCACAATCGAAAACATAGTGCGCAATTTCGTTTCGAAATCGATTCTTTGAACCACTTCAAAGACTTAGACAGATTTGCATTAAGCTCTGTGTGACGATCGCATGACGCTGGTACAAAATATTTGTCGCGAAACCAAGGTCTTAACGAGTTATTAGCCTTGTCCTCTTCATTGGAAGCACACAAGGTGTTGACGTATTAGCGGAGCGCGACACTATATATAGTTGGAAGTGCCCTGCTTCGTCTTCACCACTTCAACGAAGGCGAGCCCGACTTTACCACCGGATCGCAGGGAAGTTTCGGTCTGCAAAGGCCCGGATTATGGGAGGAGAGAGCACCGTAAATATGAGTGAAGTTGAGTTTGGAAAAGAGTTGGATGTGGCCGAATTGAACCATGCTGAAGAGGCCGCCAGTCAGCTAATCGCGCGCGCTATTGCGCCAAAGGACGGGGATTCACGTAAGCGCCAGAAACCCAAGGCTGCGGACCAGAAGAAACGCGCCCAGTCGCCGCGGCAGGACCGGTCGCGCGATGCGCGTCTGACCGACTTTGGTAAGAAGACGCTCGTTGACCGTTATCTTCTGCCCAAGGAAAGCTATCAGGACATGTTTGCTCGCGTCGCCGCCGCCTATGCCGACGATGATGCCCACGCGCAGCGTCTCTATGATTACATGTCCCAGCTCTGGTTCATGCCGGCCACGCCGGTCCTGTCCAATGGCGGAGCTGGCCGCGGGCTGCCGATCAGCTGTTTCCTCAACTCCGTTGATGACAGTCTTGAATCGATTGTCAGTACCTGGAACGAGAATGTCTGGCTGGCCTCCAATGGCGGTGGCATCGGCACCTATTGGGGCGGTGTGCGCTCAATCGGAGAGAAAATCGGCCGGGCGGGCAAGACATCGGGTATCATCCCCTTCATCCGTGTGATGGACAGCCTGACGCTGGCGATTTCTCAAGGCTCGCTGCGCCGTGGTTCCGCCGCCGTCTATCTCGATATCCACCATCCGGAGATCGAAGAGTTTCTGGAAATCCGCAAACCATCGGGTGACTTCAACCGGAAATCGCTGAACCTGCATCATGGCTTGAACATCACGGATGAATTCATGGAAGCGGTCCGTGCCGGTGAGGAATTCGGTTTGATCTCGCCGGCTTCCGGAGACGTGATCAAGACAGTCGATGCTCGGGCTCTGTGGCAGAAAATCATCGAAATGCGCCTGCAGACCGGTGAACCCTATCTAATCTTCTCGGATACGGTGAACAAGAAGCTGCCAGATTATCAGCGCGACGCAGGCCTGGAGGTGCAGCAGTCCAACCTGTGCGCCGAAATCATGCTGGCCACGGGTAAGGATCAGTTCGACCGTGAGCGCACGGCCGTCTGCTGCCTGTCTTCAATCAACGCTGAAACCTATGACGAATGGAAGAATGTCGACGGCTTCATCGAAGACATAATGCGCTTCCTCGATAATGTATTGCAGGACTTTATCGACCGCGCGCCGGACGGCATGTTGGACGCGGTCTATTCCGCCATGCGCGAACGGTCCGTCGGCCTTGGCCTGATGGGTTTTCACAGCCTGTTGCAGAAAAAGGGCGTCGCATTTGAAAGCGCGATGGCGAAGTCGCTGAACATGCACCTGTTCAATCACATTCGCAGCCAAGCGGATGCCGCGTCCCGCATGCTTGCGGAAGAGCGAGGGGCCTGTCCTGACGCAGCCGATGCGGGCCGTATGGAGCGTTTCTCGCATAAGATGGCCGTGGCGCCGACGGCGTCGATCTCGATCATCTGCGGCGGCACATCAGCGGGTATTGAACCTATTCCCGGCAATATCTACACGCATAAGACGCTGTCCGGCAGTTTTACGGTTCGCAACAAGTTCCTTGAAGAGGTGCTGGAGGCAAAGAGCAAGAATACGGACGGGATATGGGTGAGCATTCTGGAAAATGAAGGCTCTGTCGCCCATCTCGATTGCCTAGACGCGCATGAGAAGGAGGTTTTCCGGACCGCCTTTGAAATCGATCAACGCTGGGTGATCGAACATGCCGCTGACCGGGCACCGTTGATCTGTCAGGCCCAATCGCTCAATATCTTCCTGCCGGGCAATATCGATAAGTGGGATCTGCACATGCTGCATTGGCAAGCGTGGGAAAAAGGCGTGAAGTCTCTTTATTACTGCCGTTCCAAATCAGTACAGCGCGCCGGTGTTGCGGGTCAAGCCGAAGATAAGAGCGAAAAATCGGAGATTGAAGCGGCTATGGAAACCGCGACTCCGACAGATTATGAGGAATGTATCGCCTGTCAGTAGAGTGGTAATACATGCATAGTGTGTATATTTTGATCGAACCAAGGGTCCGGGGAACAGCTTCGGATCCTTTTCCGTGCTCGGGATTGCGCCATGTTAAGAAAACCGTGACCTTGTTGCCACATTTTCGTGCCAAGTGACGTTAAGAGTTATTCGGCACGACACTTGCTATTGATGTGTTAGGCAAATTACTGCCACAATGGTTCCATATTCGGGAATCGTTCAGGCTCGAACTCGAAAGGGTACAAGACGCGTCGGTTGATCTTCATGGATCGCCCTATAACAGGAATAAGGAACTCCAATGTTGGCAGCGTCCAAACATCGCAGAGTCAAAACAATGGCTCGTCAGACCACACACCGCGCAGCAACGCTGATGTTTGGCCTCCTGACAGTACTTCTCTTAACCGCCCCCGTTCACGCTCAGGATTCCAAGCCGGAAATTGATCTACAATCGATCCAGCTTCCATCCGATCCACCTGCCTCCAACGGTCTACCCTATAATCTACCAACCGGACCGTCCCGCGCCATTGACAGTCTGGATAACCTGTTCGTTCCCAGTCTGGATCTCCCTGTTGATACCATCGGATCAACCCTATTCAAGCTGGACCTTTCCAATCCGAACTGCCTGACAAGATCGAGCAATTGTGATCGACGCTCCAACAGTGTCGATATGGAAATCTCCAAATATATTACGGCGAAACAGGATAGCGGTATTGATCTAGTCATGCGGCCCCGCGCTAGCTTTCGCTTTGATGACGATAGCAGTTCGGCTCTGGTTAGCGCCGTTGTCGAAATTGGCGAAGATCTGCGACGTGGGTCTGAATTCGGTGCGAATACCTGGTATCTCTTTGCCGGGGCAGATGCCGAAGCGCTAACCTATTCGCCCGATGGTATCCGCCAACTGTCTTCAGGTCGGTTCCATTTGCAGGACCGTATCATTGTCGGCGATGTCCAGGCGGGCCTCGGCTACCGGATCGGTGATGCGGATGTGTCCTTGTCCTATCTGCGCCGCGAAGCGAATGCGGAAGGATTCAGTTACAATGAAGACGCCGCTGCTCTGTCCTTCACCTGGAAGCGCTAATCAGGCGAATCCCCTCCTCAGCGCATGAGGACATTTACCCCCCTCTGTCATTCTGGACGCCGCAGGCGATCCGGGACCTAACAGCTGTGTGTCCAAGCCAGCGTCTGTGTCCCCGGGCAGGTCCCGACCCTGCGCCCTGCGGGCTTGGCTGGGGTGACAGGGATATTAATAATCTCGTTACCACAAGACCATCGCGTCGGTGGCATACTCCTATGGGATGGGGGCGCGTGCCTTTCTCTCCCATTATCACCGAGTCGAGCTCGGTGATGAGGGGTATAAGTATGGAGCCGTTGCTTGAAGCGTCCGCGTTCGTGTCATTTGCGGCACTCACGCGATACTGGCCACGGCCTCGATACCCGGTTGGACGTGGGCCTATGTCATCTTGAACATTACCGCGTCCTTGCGCATAGGCTCGCGCCATGACCGTTGATGATCTCAAGAGCCGCACCGCTTCCACACCGGCGATCGCATCCCTGTTTCAGGTCGAACCGGACCGGCTTGACAGACTGTGTCACAGGGTCGGGCCATTACGGGCCGATTTTTCCAAACAGCGTGTCAGCGTAGCCGATCTTGAGGCTTTGCTGGCGCTGGCACAGACAGCCGATGTTGAGGGTTGGCGGACACGTCTGTTCGCCGGTGAGCCGATCAATGGTTCTGAGAACCGGGCTGTTCTGCATACGGCTTTGCGCGGCGTAGGCGGCGAAGCCGTGGCCGATGAGGTGGCTGCCATGCGTGAGCGGATCATTCACTTTGCGACCGATATTCGCCAGTCCGGCCGGTTCGACGACATTGTCCATATCGGTATCGGTGGGTCCGATCTCGGACCGCGATTGGTCGCAGACGGCTTTGCGGCCACCCTCAAAGCCATGCCGCGTCTGCATTTTGCCAACAATGTCGACGGCGCATCCGTCAGTGATGCGATTCAGGGCCTCGATCCGGCGCGTACACTGGTCATTGTCGTCTCCAAATCCTTCGGGACGCAGGAAACCAAGATAAACGCCGAGTCCGTTCGGGATTGGTTAGCCGCGGCAGGGTGTTCCACAGCGGATCATGTTCTGGCTGTGTCGGCCAACCGGGAACGGGCCATCAATTTCAGGATTGATCCCGACAATATCTTCGATTTCTGGGACTGGGTCGGCGGCCGCTACTCCGTCTGGAGTGCGGTCGGGCTGTCCTTGGCGATCGCCTATGGACCGGACGCGTTTGGCGAGATGCTGGAAGGGGCAGCGGCCATGGACCGACATTTCCGTGATGCGCCGATGGCTGAGAACATACCTATGTTGATGGCGTTGATTGGCGTCTGGAACCGCAATGCCCACGGCTATGAGAGCCTGGCGGTCATTCCCTATGCGCGGCGTCTTCGCAAGTTGGCAGCATTTCTCCAGCAGCTGGAAATGGAAAGTAATGGCAAGGGCGCACGCCGCGACGGATCGCCCGCCGGATTAACCTGTCCCGTGATATGGGGCGACGAAAGCACGAATGGACAGCATGCCTTCTTCCAGTGGCTGCATCAGGGGATGCCCGGCGCACCTGTGGATTTCGTCGCTGTTCTCGCCGATCATGAAGACCGTCCTGATCACCACCGGGCCCTACTGGCGAATTGTTTCGCGCAGTCCGAAGCCCTCATGCTGGGTAAGAGCGAGGCTGTTGTCCGGCAGGAAAATGCGCAGCGCCGCGATCTTGACAGTCTGGCCCCGCAGAAGACCTTTCCGGGGAATCGCCCCTCGACAACCTTGATACTGGACGCGTTAAGCCCATCGGCAATTGGTCACCTGATCGCGCTGTATGAGCACAAGGTCTTCGTTCAGGGAATCATCTGGAAACTGAACAGTTTTGATCAATGGGGTGTCGAGCTAGGCAAGGTTCTGGCGGATACAATCCTGACAGAACTGGAATCCGGCACAACAGGGTCGCATGATCCGTCAACAACTGCGCTAATGCGCATGACCATATAACCCATATTATTAGTGCTCCAATTGAAATAGTTTAAGAGATGATGACATATTAAGGCTCAATCGGATCTGGACGGAATTTGATCTGAGTGTTCGGTCACAAAGGAGTGTTATTTGACTTCCGTCTTTACGGGCGATGTTCTGATTGTCGAAGACAATTTCATTATCGCTATGAACACCGAAGAGCTTGTTACTGAGCTAGGCGCCGCACTCGTTCATCTTGCCAGTATGCGCAATCAGGCCCTGTCCGCGATCAGGACAGCCGACATTACAGCTGCGATCCTGGACTTCAACCTGGAGAATGGCATATCGGCCACGGTGGCAGACGCCCTGCATGAACGGGGTATTCCGTTCGTTTTGCGACGGGCTACAGCGATTTATCGATTCTCCCGGAGCACTATCAGAAACAACCCTTGCTGAAAAACTTTATACGCAACAGGGAATTATCGATCTCTCCGCCCCCGTTCTCGGCAGTGAACTCGACAGCTAGGCTTGCCGCTCTTCGCGCCGCCCGCTAGGGGCGCGGCGCTATGGCCCAGAAATCAAAAAATAAGAACAAACCCTTTCGCCCCAAGGCGCGGCGTCCCCGTGGCTTTGAGGATCGCCCTGCCGATGTGATGCGAACTGAAGCCGCGCTCGTTGCACGCGCCTTTTCGGTCTATGACTCCTTCGGGTTCGAGCCGCTGCAAACGCCGGCTTTCGAATATGCTGATTTGCTCGGTAAGTTTCTGCCGGATGAGGATCGGCCCAATGTCGGTGTCTTCGCGCTTCAGGATGACGACGAGCAATGGTTGTCGCTGCGCTATGATCTGACCGCCCCGCTCGCGCGTTATGTGGCAGAGAATTACGACAAGATTCCGAAACCGTTTCGGCGCTACCAGAGCGGTTTGGTTTTCCGGAACGAAAAACCGGGTCCGGGCCGCTTTCGTGAATTCACACAATGCGATGCGGATACGGTCGGCGCGGGCGGCGCGGGCGCAGACGCCGAGATGATCATGATCGCAGCCGAAGTCGCGCGCGCGGCGGGACTCAGTAATG
This sequence comes from Litorimonas sp., assembly GCA_965205225.1. Lineage (GTDB taxonomy): Bacteria > Pseudomonadota > Alphaproteobacteria > Caulobacterales > Maricaulaceae > Litorimonas. The sequence continues at coordinate 476,960 of CBDBFZ010000003.1, read as the reverse complement.
AGCAGTATGCGGTGCGGGTGAATAACCGAAAACTACTCGACGGTATTCTTGAAGCGTCGGGCGTTCCCAATACACAGGAGGGCGCGACGCAGCGCCTGCAGGTTCTGCGAGCCATTGATAAGTTGGACCGATTGGGTGAGGACGGCGTCGAAGCATTGTTGGGGGAGGGCCGCGAAGATGAGTCCGGCGATTATACGGATGGCGCGAAATTAAACCCAGACGGAATCCGCGCTGTGCTCGGTTTTACAACAGCGTCCGATCCGGACCGCGAAACCACGATTGCGACCCTGTCCGGGCTGGTTGGGGCCTCGGATCGCGCAAAGGCTGGTGTTGACGAACTGGCTGAGATTGACCGGCTGCTGACAACAACAGGCTTCGGGCCAGATCGGGTCAGTTTCGATACATCCGTCGTGCGCGGCCTTGGATATTATACCGGTCCGGTCTTTGAGCTTGAATTGCTGGCCGAAATCACGGATCGCAAGGGCCGTCCGGTTCGGATCGGCTCGATCGGCGGAGGTGGCCGCTATGATGATCTGGTTTCGCGCTTCCGGGGTCAGGCTGTGCCGGCGACAGGTTTCTCATTTGGCGTTTCTCGTTTTATCACGGCTTTGGAACCCATGCATGCGCTTGCCGCGACGGCGCAGCCCCCTGTTTTAATCACTGTCTTCGACCGGTCCCTGCTGCCACGCTATTTTCAATTGGCGACCGAGCTGCGCGCGGGCGGAATCCGAGCTGAGGTCTTCACCGGCTCGGGTAATGTGACCAAACAGCTCAAATATGCTGATCGGCGCGGTGTGCGCCTGGCGGTTCTGATTGGATCGGAAGAAGCAGACACAGGGCAGGTCACGATCAAGGATCTCGTACTTGGCGCCGAAATGGCCAAAGCCATCGAGACGAATGAAGAATGGAAATCATCGCGGCCTGCACAACAGACGATTGGCCGCGACCAGGCTGTGGCCGCGATCCGGGAGATGATGTCGGATTAAACAGGATTGATCGCCCCAAAAAAGTGGCGGCCTGCGCTAGATTTAGGGAGGGGTCTGAGCAAGCCGCCGAGTCAAGGGATGACTGTTCCTAATCCAGTAATCTTGACCGCAGCATGACGGTTGGCTGACATATTTGTGAGAAACTGTTTTTCGCGCAAAAAATGGCTCGAACGCGAACGTCCGGGCCAAGTCAAAAAGAGAGAGACCGCGTGAATGGCCCGATGACAGGATAGGACAATCACCCTGAACGCTCCTGAATGTCCATTTTGTCATTCATGCCGTTGACGCAGCCGACATTGCCCCCGACATGAACGCCATGCTTGAACTCAAAATTATTCCCGTCACGCCGTTTCAGCAGAATTGTTCCTTGCTGTACGACACAGAGACGATGGAAGGCGTTCTCATTGATCCAGGTGGAGAAGTTGATCGTCTCCGTGCAAAGCTTGACGAATTTGGGGTAATCCTGACCGAAATCTGGCTCACCCACGGTCATCTCGATCATGCGGGCGGGGCGGACCAACTCCGAGAGGAAACTAGCGTGCCGGTGATTGGGCCGCATAAGGATGACCAGTTCTGGATGGATGAGATCGGTGATCACTGGGCGCTTTACGGTCATCCCGGCATGGGTCGCGCTGTTGTCCCGGACCGCTATTTGGAGGAGGGCGACCAGCTTCAACTGGCAGGCATCACCTTCGACGTCTCGCATACGCCCGGTCACACGCCAGGCCATGTAGTGATCCATAATCGCGACATGAAGATCGCTTTCGTCGGTGATGTGCTGTTCGAAGGATCAATCGGGCGAACCGATTTCCCCAAGGGCAATCACGCTCAGCTGATCGACAGCATCAAGACGAAACTCTTCCCACTGGGCGACGAGATACGGTTCGTGCCAGGGCACGGAAATATGAGCACGCTCGGGCGGGAACGTCTGCACAACCCATTTGTGGGAGAGGGCGCCACGGCGGGGCCGAACACGTCCGGACCAGGCTAAGGCCGGGTCTCATCTTGCTGCTGGCTGACGACAGACGTGACAATCCGGGCTTGATGGCTATTCGGGTTGAAACTTCGCGCAATATTGAACAACTCGCCTTCCACGGTGATGTCGAACTGAAACGGAACGTCATACAGGACGTCTGGGTTGGATCCGGTAAATACAACACCCATCTTTATATCACCGTCCAGAGGCCCGTCGATTTCAAGAAATAAGGCGTCATAATTGAAATTTTCGAGCGCCTTGATGGCCTGCTGAGCATATTCGTTCGGGATGGCGTCAGCCCCGCCACTGCTGGCAAAACGGATGGTTTCGCCATTGCGGGCTTCAAGCCGTCCATTGTCGACACGCACATCAATGCCGCGCACTACGATGGGAATAGTGCCAAACAGGGTTCCTGTCGCGGAGAGTCTACCGTCGCCAATATCTTTCAGGAACTCACCAATTTCGACGTCTGCAACCCTCAGGACAACGCGATTTTCTACAGCGCCGTAAACCCAGGTGAACGGATCAAATGAGACGCGCCCCTCACCAAGGGGGAAGAGTGCCTCTGAGATATCAATCCCGTCTGCCACAAGCGCATAGACCAGTTCGCCGTTTTCCAGTGGAAAACCCGGGTCGAAACTGCGAATATGCAGACGCTGGTCGGGGGCTGTTACGAAGGGGAAGAGCGAAGTCAATTCGATCTGTCCTGACAGACCCGTGATGGGACCAGGCGCGGTGCCGAGCGACATATCGAAAATCTCAAGCGATCCAGTTCCGGAGAGAGCGGCGTCGCCCCCGAATTGAATATTGAGTTTGGCATCAACCGTGCCGTCGACCTGAGCAATCTTACCCCGCAAGGCTGGCGCTAATTGCTGTGGCTGCAAGCCGCCAGATTTAAAGGGAAGATCTTCGATGGTCACGTCTGCGGTGCCCTGACCATCAATCAACTGATAGTCGATGTTGATGGGCGTGTCTGGCACACGGGGCAGAAAGCTCTGAGCCTGTCCTGAAAAAGCGCCTGCGTCGACGGTCAGCTTCCCTGACATAGGCAGAACCGGAAGCGGAATGGCATCCTCCGTCTGCGGGATCATTCGGACCTTCCCGCCGCCGAAGTTAGCCGTATAGCGCTCGATTGTCCCTGAGGCATTGAAGGCCATGCCGCGCACGACGTAACCGGGTGTTATCAGCATTGATGCGGGCGCGGATGTAGAAAATGTCAACGGCTCACCGGCGGATAGACTGACGAACAACTCACCTTCGGGCAAAGTGACATCCGTGCCGATCACGGGAAATGTTTCCGATTTGACGCCGAAACTGGAAAACCCGATGTCCCAGGTCTGGGCCGTGTCCAGGATCCGGCCAGAAATATTGGCCTGCGCCACTTGTAAGTCGAGCGTGGCAGCGTCTTCGGCGTCCGATTCAGATCTTGCAGCGGAGAAATTGGCGTCACTGAGATTTATCTGAACCTTGGCAGTTCCTGAGGCTGTTCGCGCAAAAATGGGCGCGCGCGGGACAATGGATCCAGAAAAATCTTCAATCAGCCAGTCAGATGTCAATTCCAGCTTTGCGAATGTCAGTTTTTGGTCAGGTTTGAAATCGATCTGAGTTCGGCCTTGATTCAGCCGGGTGTTCAGAACCCCGCTCGCCGTCAAGGCTTCGACATAACCACCCGGAATATCACCGTCATAATCAACGGCTCCGCGCAAGATCAGGCGAGAGGGGCTGTCCAGCGGTGCGTCATACTCGAACCCGACCGACAGCGGCGCGAGCCGGGCGGACCCTCCCTCACGGGTCACGGCACGCCACGGCGTGCGAGTTTTAAACTGGCCGGTGGCGCCCGCGACACCCTCGATCATAAATCCGTCAGTCGAGCGAATAATGACGCGAAGCGGGGTCAATGACAGCGGCAGAGGACGGGACAGCTCGACCTGAGTATTCAGTGCATAGGCGCTCGAACCATTCTGATAGCGGTATAAGGGTTCATCCGCGACAGGTGATAAAATTGCGATCGTCTTTCTGGTATTCACGGTCGCAGGCGCACGAAGGAACACGTCTCTCTGCTGGGAATTCAATAACAGCGACAGAGATGCGTCTAGTTCAGCGTCCACCAGCAAATCCGCGATGGGGTCGACAAGAGTCGGGGCGAAATTCTGTGCGACAGGGGTGTCTGACAAGAGATTGGCTTGGCTGAGTGTGCGCGACAGAGATTTGCGGCGGTCCGCATCCGTCAGGGTTACTCGGGAAAGCTGAGCGTCAATGTCAGCGGTTGTCGCTCCGTTGATCCACCGTCCGTCAAATACCACCGTTTTTATCTGGCCAGTCAGACCTGCGGCAGCATCAAATGAGCCACCTTCTAACCGGGCGCGACCTGTGAGAGCAGTATCCGCAGGGTTGAACATTCCTGCGACGGACAATTCTGTGCTGCGGAGACTGCCCGACGGATGTTCCACGCTGAGCTTGGTGTCTGGCGCGTCGATTGACACAGGCCCGCCGCGCCGCTCGGCCGATAAGGGACCCGCTGCTGAAACACGGATGCCGTCCCGGCTAAGCGTGGTCTGTTGCAGATCGCCGTCGAAGGTAAATATATCCAGGCTCTTAATCATTCCTTCACCTGAGATTGACGCGTCTCCGAACGGAGTCTTCAACAGCACGGATCCGCGTTCGATCTCAATCCCGCCCGGGGGCAAAGCCGCGTCGCCGCCCGTCGACGACGACGGACGCCAGCCATCGACAATCTGACCTGTTTCGTCGATCGTGATCGTCGCATTGAGACCCGTAAAGACCAAACGTTCCACTGCGCCGTTCAGGAGCTCTCGCCACTGGTATGAGGCTTGCAAGCGATCAATGGTGAGAAAGGGTGCTTCCTCATACGATAGACGAATATTGCGAATATCTGTGAATGTGCCGTTTGCAGATCTAATTGTCAGCTCCGCATCAATGCCGAGGGAGTCGAGATAGGTAATCGCTTGATGTTCCACCAACTCATATCGATTGGACCAGGCCCAAGCCGCCGCCAGTGCAATAATCAGCAGTGCGGTGGCAACCAGCCAGGTCAAAATGCGGAGCGCGCACACCAGCGGTTTGCGCTTCTTGATTGCGTAAGGAGCAGCGCTCATGCAGAACGCTTACTCGGGCTAACCTGAACCCACCAAAAAAAAGCGCTAAGGTGACGGAGTTGGTCAACAGAGTTAACACTTTACGAAGGGGAGGCAGGCAGAATGAGACGCAAGCCAGCTCCAGTGACATATTTCGCGCTTTAAGAAGTACCCAAGGACGACACGATCAATGACTGAGACCTTCAGAACCGCCCTGTCTGATCGGATGCAGGCCTTTGTTGGGTATAGTTCGACCCGCATTCCGTCCCGTAACAAGCTTAAAGCTCTGATTGCCAGCGGCGCACTGGTCCTGATCGCGATGATGGCGCTGCCTCAATCACCGTATGATGCTGACATTGTCGATGTCGCTGAACTGGTAATTGCGAAACCTGTCCATGAATTGTCTCGCTTCGACATGGCCCTGTCCGATGAATTTATCGTGCCCTTGCGCGAACGCCGCGAAGTGACATTAAAGCCGGGCGATAATCTTGGACCGATGCTCCAGCGCGAGGGGATGACTGGATCCGAGGTCCATCGGTTTGTGCAGGCTTTTTCTGAAGATTTTTCACCGCGCCGTCTTCGGGCGGGTCAGACATTCAACCTGTATCTTAAAAATGGTGTGCTGAGCGACGTGACGTTCCGCCCGTCTGCGGAACAAACGATTTTTGTATCTCGTCAGGGCGAAGACTGGTCGTCCCGATCTGTGAAGGCTGAATTCCGGTACGAGACATTGTCGGTTCGCGCGACGATTGAAAATTCGCTCTATGTTGATGCCACACGCCTCGGCGCGCCGGACAAGGTGGTCGCGCAATTTGCCAATATCTATGAATATTCTGTCGACTTCCAACGGGACATCCAGCCGGGTGACGCGTTCGAACTCTTCTTTGAAGTCACTCGCGATAGCAAAGGCAATATCGTCAAGGCAGGCGATCTTCTTTATACCTCATTCTCACCGCGCGGACGAACACTCAATTACTGGTTGTTCGAGGATGAAGAGGGACATGAAAACTTCTATGATGCAGAGGGTAAGACCGCGAAACGCAAATTACGGGCAACACCCATTAATGGTGCCCGTCTGTCCTCGTCCTATGGACGCCGCAAACATCCGATTCTGGGATACCGTAAAATGCATTCAGGCGTAGATTTCGCCGCGCCGCGCGGAACCCCAATTCTCGCAGCAGGTTCTGGCACGGTCGAACGGGCCAATCGTTACGGCAGCTTTGGCAACTATGTTCGTATTCGCCACTCGGATGGATATAAGACGGCCTATGCCCACATGAAGGGTTTTGCGCGCGGAATTAAAGCTGGCGCGCGCGTGCGTCAGGATCAGGTCATTGGCTATGTCGGCACGACAGGGCGTTCAACCGGACCGCATTTACATTATGAAGTCATTCACAATGGCAAGAAAATCAATCCTCGCCGTTTGAGCCAACTATCTGGAAAACCTCTTTCTAAAGGTCAGTTGCCGAGTTTCAAAACCCGCCGGGCCGAAATTGAAGCTCTACGTAGGACAGCGACCATCGTGCAGCCCGAACCGCTAATGGCTGTGATGTCGGCAGAAATTCCCGATTAGTTTTCGCGTTAATTTCATCGACGCCGGAGATTTGACCGAGACTTAGTCTTTTCGGGCGTGTGAGATTTATTTGATTAATTTTGGGCTGATTCAGAAAACTGGGTCAGACCTTTTTAGATAGCATTGATCTTCGGATTGAAGTCTTCCAATTTCAGGTTTTTTTGAATTACGTCAGCTATTTCTTCGTGATCTTGGATATCATTAATATGAAAACTATCCTTGCTAAAAATTATTGATTTTTTTGAATCTTCCTCATTGCCTTTTTCCAGACATTCGTTGTTTTTGAAATTTTCTCTCTTTGCGACGTTTTTAATCAGTTCGATCAATTTCTTATCTAACTCGATTGAGTTTTTCTCTGAACTATTGTCACTCCTCAGTCGCCCGATTTCTATGCATAATCTTATCCATGCGCTGTCTCCGCTTCCATAAGATTTGAGTCCAATCCACATTATGAGAGGAAAACCCTTCATCCAAACTTCCTTCACATTCCAATTGGGTTTCTTGCCCAATGCATCAAACCAACACTCTGGCAAAAAACCAATCCACTCCTCACCAGATGTGGCAAAACCAGAATCGATAAATATAAACTCTTGCTTTGCGGTTTTCATTTTAGCTAAGGCTTTCAAATCCTGACCAAAAACCTTTTTGTAGGCCTTTTTAAACCCAGTCCTGTTTCTATGTTTATGAATGAAGTCCAGCACGCGCTTGTGGTCGCGATAGAACCGATAGGCTAATTTTTCCATTTCATCTTGATTTTCGCTCATTTCCGTCTCCTCTTTAATAATCTCAAGGTAATGTTTTAAAAACACCTTCACCTCTGCTGTGAGAGGGTGTCTGCCACACAATATTTGTTGTTCCAATATGTCTCGAATTGAGCTATATCTGACGGATGAATAACGTTTATCGTTGGGTTCCTCTTCCCATAGAGTTAGAAACACACCACGAACTTCTACACCTACATCTTTGAATCGCTCTTCAACCGCGTCCAAATATTGTTTTAACTGATTTGGACCTTGTACGCTGCGAAATTTATTTTCTATGACAAATACCCAGCCATTTCGTGGACTGCGTATAAACAAATCGATGCGCTTCCATTCGCGCTTTATCTCGGCATCCATTAAATCCGCTTGAGAAACCTCTATAGCGGATGGACGAGATGGACGATCTGTATTGCGCGGGTCCCAAAGAGCTTCCGACAAAAAGGCTTTTAGAAATGTGTCACCTAACCCATGGTTTTCTTGCGGATTTAACAGCCAAGCAAGAATATTCGAGTGCGTAATCTCCTTCTGCTCCACTCCCATTATCTTGATGGGGTTAAAGCGTCCTATGTAAGCACCTATCTCATCAAAATCTGCATTACTAACGGGCAATGACTCGATTTCGGCTCTGGAAGGCACGGTGTTTTTTTGATCCTCAGGGCTCATGCGTAGGTCGCTTTCTTTTGCGGTTTAGAGGTTATTTTTGTAAAGATAAAGGGGCTGTCCTAGGCTGTAGTGAAGAGTTAACTTTTATTTTCTATAATGTTCCTTCATTTTGTCAGGAGCGCACATATGTCTGGTTATCAGGAACTTACGGATGAACAATGGAGCCGTTTAAAGCCTTATTTGCCTTATGGGAGCACGGGGAAACCGGGTCGCAACGCCAATAACAGGCTTTTCATTGATGCTTTGTTGTGGATGGCCCGTTCGGGCGGGCGTTGGCGCGATTTACCCGAACGGTTCGGGCGTTTTGACAGTGTCAAACGGCGTTATTATCTCTGGGTTGAGGCCGGGGTTTTAGAAGATGTCTTTAAGGCCTTGCGCACTCACGCTGATCAAGAGTGGCTGATGATGGATGCCACAATTGTGCGGGCGCATGCCCAATCGGCCGGGGCGCGGCATAAAAAAGGGGGCCTGATGCCCATGCATTGGGGCGTTCCAAGGGCGGCCTGACGACAAAAATACATGGTCTGACAGATGGATTGGGTTTAGCTCTGCGCCTGATAGCAACGGGCGGGCACTGTAGCGAAATGACGCAAGCCGCCGCCTTATTGGCAGGGTTTGAGGCGGATCATGTCTTGGCGGATAAGGGCTATGATGGCCGGTGCGTTATAGACGCGGTGAATGAGAGCGGGGCTATGCCCGTTATTCCGTCCCGGAAAAATGCGCGCAAGCCAAGGCAAACTGATATGGCTTTGTATAAGGAACGTAATATTGTCGAGCGTTTCTTTGGCTATCTCAAACAGTTCCGGCGTGTGGCTACGCGATATGACAAGCATATCCAAAACTATATGGGCTTCGTCTATATCGCAGCTATCAAGATCTGGCTCAAATGATTAATTCTTCTCTACGACCTAGGGTCTGAGGATATTTACCGTGATGCAATGACTGTTGCTGCGAGATGCCCTGTCGCTGTGTAACCTATTCGGGCCTTTTTGATTTTACCAAAATCATTCTCGACCCCATATCGCCATCTATAACCCTCTTCATCATGGGGTATGTGACCCTTGCGATTGCGTTTGGATGGCCTGATGGAGAGCCCCCTGTTGCGCCGATTGCTGTTTGATGCGCGCGGATAATCGGTCCGTCAATGAGGCCATACTCAAAGTCCGGATCACCGGACATATGATTGAAAAGACTCTCAAACATGAAAGAAAGGGTGGATCACAAAACCAAACAAAAGGGAAACCCATAAATGTCAACAGAACTTAGTAGATACAATCCGAATAGGCGCGCGTGATATCGCCAGCCCATTCACCCTTAAAAGCGGCAATCAGAAAATCGGCGTTGGACTGTCCGTTCCGCGCCATCGAGTCGAGCGCTTGCAGGAAGACCGTTTCATTCTCGCCGTGCCCGTTCATATAACCACGTGCGTTCAGAGTCGTCCGGGCAATGGCCAATGTCTGGATCGCAATGTCGCGCACGGACTGCTCACGGATCATCGCATCGAAACCTTGCGCAGGCACCGCTTCGCGAAGTTTCTGACGCTCCTCATCGGTCCAATCCTTGACGATATCCCACGCGGCATCCAGCGCGTCGTCCTCATAGAGCAAGCCGACCCAATAGGCGGGCAAGGCACAAAGTTCGTCCCACGGCCCCGTATCCGCGCCGCGCATTTCGAGGAATTGTTTCAAGCGTACTTCGGGGAAGATTGTCGAAAGATGGTCGTCAAAGTCGGATAGCGTCGGAATTTCGCCTGGAACAATGTCGAGCGTCCCGTTCATGAAGTCACGGAAACTCTTTCCGGATGCATCCAGATATTTCCCGTTCCGGTGAACAAAATACATCGGCACATTGAGAGCATAATCAATATATTGCTCAAACCCGAACCCATCCTCGAACACGAAGGGCAACATGCCTGTGCGGTCCGCATCCGTGTCCATCCACACGCGTGACCGGTAGGATTTGTAGCCGTTAAGATCGCCATTGGTGAAGGGAGAGTTGGAAAACAAAGCCGTCGCAATGGGTTGAAGCATCAGGCTGACTCGAAACTTTCGAACCATGTCGGCTTCGGAACTGAAATCAAGATTGGTCTGAACCGTACAGGTCCTAAACATCATTTCGTGCCCGAGCGTGCCAACGGTCTGCATATAGTCACGCATAATCTTATACCGCCCTTTGGGCATGATCGGCACATCTTCCAACCGTGTGTCGGGACGGAACCCCAGCGAGAGGAAGCCCGCGCCGATTTCGTCGGCGACCTCCCTCACCTCGCGCAGATGACGCGTCACTTCCGCGCAGGTCTGATGCACATGCTCGACCGGCGCGCCGGACAGTTCGAACTGTCCGCCCGGCTCTAGACTCACGGACGCGCCGTCGCGTTTCAGGGCAATAAGAATCCCATTTTCTTCGACGGGCTGCCAATCGAACCGCTGCAAACCTTCAAGCAGAATCCGGATTGACGGTTTGCCGTCATAGGGAAGTGGTAGATTGTCAGCTGTCGCAAAAGCAATCTTCTCATGCTCCGTACCGATGCGCCAATCGGCCTTGGGCTTGCAGCCCTTGGCCAGATGCTCAACGAGCTGCCCCTTATTCTCGATAGGGACAGAATTTGGGGAAAATGGGCCGCTCACAGAGGCGACCTAAGCGGGCGCGCCGGGCATCGCAAGCGGGTAACATCATGTGTTCAACTACTCCGTAACGATCCGCTGGGCGCGTTTCAGTATCATCTTGCGGTATCGGGATGGGAACAGGCGATTCCAGAACTGGATGAGTTTTGCGTCGTTTCCGATGAAAATTTGCAGCCTTCCTTTGATCGTCCCCTTCAGAATGACCTCAGCCGCCCGCTCTGCCGTGGTCGGCGTGTTCCGGTCAAAATTCTTATCCATCATCGCTTTGGTCAGGCCCGGCGCGGCAATATGATCAACTTTAGCATTGCGAAGCACATTGGTCTGAATACCGCCGGGATGAACGCAGGATACTGTTACGCCATGTTCCATCATTTCCATGGAGAGCGTTTCCGTGAAACCGCGCACGCCGAATTTGGACGCACAATAATGAGTCTGGCCCGGCCAGCCGACAATACCGAAAATAGAGCTGATATTGACCAGCCCGCCTTGGGTCTGGATCAGCTGTTCCAGAAAGGCTTTGGACATGCGTACAACGCCGTAGAAATTCACGTCCATGACTTTCTCGTAGCTCTCTGCCGATGTGCTGAGAAAATCGCCAATGCGGGTCAGGCCTGCAATGTTGAACACATAATCTGCGGCGCCGAGCTGGGCCTCGACCCTGGGCGCGTAGGCCGCAATGGCATCCGCATCCGCCATGTCGAACCGGTCGACCATATGGCGGTTGGACGGTCCGATCATCTCCATCGTCTCAGTCAGACCTTCTTCGTTGATATCGGAGAGCGCCAAGCGCGCACCCGACGCGGCGAGGCTCAGCGCGACAGCCCGGCCAATGCCGGACGCTGCGCCGGTGACAACGCAGACTTTGTCACCGAAGCTGGAAAACGTCTTCATTCGGCGGTTTCTTTAAGAAATGCGGTCTCTGCAACGGAACTGAAACATAACGCGTCGTCCTGCACCGGTGCCTCAATCAATGTTCTACAATCATGCTTGTAATTCTGAATGTTTCGCCATGGCAGGCGGTCACCCTGGCTTGGCAACTTATGTATGACGCGCTGGAAATAACCTGCCTGGAAGTCACTGGCTGGATGGCGTTCCATGTCATTTGGTGCCACTGGAACAACTCGCGTCAGACCTCGCGACCGCATATATTTGATGGCCCTGATACACCAGCGGCTCGTGAGATCGGCGCGGAGCGTCCAGCTGGCATTGGTGTAGCCGTACACATCGACCAGGTTCGGAATGTCAGACGTCATCACGCCGCGATAAGTGAATTTTTTAGCAGGAATCTGAGCCACACCATTAATCGAAACCGAATAATTAGCCGCAACATTCACCTCCAGCCCTGTGGCTGTCACGATCAGGTCAGCCGCAACCAGAGTACCGTCCCTCATCAGGATACCGTGGTCAACAAAGCGATCAATCTGACCCGTGACAATCGAGGCCTGGCCCGACTTGATCGCGTCAAACATATTGTCATCGGGAATGATGCAGAGCCGCTGATCCCAAGGATTATAGGGCGGGTTAAAATGGATATCGACAGGGTAATCCGGCCCAAGCGCCTTGATGGCACGCTTGCGAATATTGCGCCGGGCCTTGTTTGGATTAGCCTGTGCACGATGGTAAACAGAACCCGCCAGCATGCGGTTCTTCCAGCGATTGATCCGAAAGGACCATTGGGACGGAAGTAGCTTGGATGTCACTTTCATTATTGGGTCTTCGGACGGAATCGACGCGACATAGGACGGGGTACGCTGAACCTGCGTGACATGCACCGCTGTCTTTGCGAGCTCCGGAACAAGGGTGACAGCTGTCGCACCGGACCCAATCACGGCAATGCGCTTGCCCGCATAGTCATAATTTTCAGGCCAAAACTGAGGGTGTACAATGTCACCCCCAAAATCTTCGCGCCCCTCAAAGTGCGGATCATATGCCTTATCATAGCTATAATAGCCGGCGCAGGAGAGCACGAAGCGCGTCCGCATAATCCGGCGTGATCCATCCTCAATATTTTTGATCGTGAGCGTCCAAATGTCTTCATCTGTCGAGAAATCCATGGCGAGCATTCGGCTCTTGAACTGGATCCGCTCATCAATGCCATATTCGCGCGCTGTATCACGCACATAGTCACGAATGGCGGGACCATCGGCCAAACTCTTCACGCCCGGCCACGGCCTGAAATCATATCCAAGGGTGAGCATGTCAGAATCGGATCGAATACCAGGATAACGGAACAGATCCCACGTGCCACCAATGGCCCCGCGCGATTCCAGCACGGCTAGCTTGCCGTCCGGAAACTCGGTGACATAGCGGCAAGCCGCGCCAATGCCTGACAGGCCCGCGCCAATTATCACCATGTCGAAAGTGTCACTCATCGCCGGACTTTAGACAAAGTGAGCGGAAATCAAAGCCTCAGCCCTGTCACCATCACTATGCAGATCTGTTCCAGTCGCCAAGGCTCGCCTGAACCAAAGTCAGTAGGCTGATCGCGGCCGTATCAGCCCGCAGAATACGCGGTCCCAGGGAGACAGGATGCGTATCATTGCGAGATCGAATTCTATCGCGTTCCGCTGACATAAATCCTCCTTCAGGACCAATCAACAGATCAATCGGTAAACCGACCGTCTGAAGCGTGCCGAGTGCAGCGGACCTATCCCCGCATTCATCAGCAAAGAGTAGTGTGCGATCCGTCTGTAACGCGCGCTCCAACGGGATCGGGGCCAGTATCTCCGGCAAATCCAGACGTTCTGTTTGCTCAGCCGCTTCAATGATCTGCGATCGTGCCCGATCAAGATTAAACGCCGGAAACTGTGTCCGGTCTGTGATGACCGGCTGAAGGGTCCGGACACCAAGTTCTGTCGCCTTTTCCAATACTATTATCGTGCGGTGCTTACGAATGAGCGCAAAGAGGAGCCGGACATCCGGAACTGAATAGGGTTCGCGCAGCTGTTCATTGATCGATAGCCGCATCGACTTTCGTTCCGCTGCGGCGACATCCGCTGACCATTCACCATCGCGCGCATTGAACAGGCGGACACGGTCCCCGACGCGTTTGCGCAGCACCGTCCCCAGATAATGTGCCTGTTCCCGCGACAAGTCGATCTCGCCCTTTAGCGGCGCATCAAGGTAAAGACGGGATAAGGTATAATCGGCTCTCATCCGGACAGACTAGCCAAGCCTTCAGCGCAGCTCCAGACCAATTGCTTTGGCATAGTCGGCAGGGACAGCTTCCACATCCGTATCCATCACGGCATTCCAGCGATTGAGGAAACCAAACATCGCGATCACGGCCACAATCTCCAGACAATCTTCATTGGAGAAATGAGCGCGAAGCTCTGCAAAGTCTTCATCAGCAACTTCTGACGGCGTTAACGAGCCGAGATGCGCAACCTTGAGCGCGATCCGTTCGGCGTCTGTAAAGAGCGGCGAATCTTCATAGGCCCAGGCGGCGTTGATCTTCTCCGGATCGACATTCTGTTGCGACGCGCCGTGCGCCGTATGTTGCTGACAATAGCGACACGCTGCCGCTGTGCTGGCGACATATCCGACCAGTCGTTTAAGGCCCGGATCGAGCTCACCCTCTCCATAGATCGACATGATCATGGACGACACACCTTTCAGAATGGCGGGACATCGCGCCATGTCGAGCCCGTCATTCATGGTGAAGCCCATGATCTGCTCACTCATCGCAATGAGGGGTTTGACGTCCTCGGCTATCTGGTCGGCGGGTAATCGGGGAATGCGGGACATGTCATGTCCCCGGCATTCATTGCCGGGCCTTTCTCGTCTTGGTTCAATCTTGATGGAGGCCCCGGCAATGAATGCCAGAGATTGTAAAATCTAGGACAACTCTTTCATGTTTGCGCCAAACTCAGGCAGATCAAAGGAGAGCTGGGCCGGCTCTTCCCGGAAGCGGATCGGGTTTTTGATGTGCCGCTTGCCATCGGGCGCAACTATCACCGGCGCACCGTCTTCGGTCAGCGCCGTCTGAAGCGTACGAATCGTCGACCAGCAGCAATCGACCCCAGCCAAAACATCTTCCCATTCGCGCTGCGTCTTTGAGAGGAAGGTGACGGTTAAAAAGGTCTTCACAATGTCCTGCTGTCCGACCGGGTTTTTCATCGCGTCGATCAGGTCTGGACGGCCCATCCTGGTCAGAAGATTGGTGACGAATTTCGGTTCCGAGCCACCCAGAACAATGTGCCCGCCATCCTTCGTCGCATAGATATTGACGAAAGCATCGCCGCCAAAGCTGCGCATCTCGCTGCGATCCGGTTGGCGATTTTCGGCAAAGATGGCCCCAGTCACATTAGGCACCCAGCTCAGCAGCGCATCATACATGGCGATGTCGAGATAATCGCCCCGCCCGGTCTGCTCCCGGCGATAAAGCGCCATGAGAATGCCTGACAGAGCAAAGAGTGACGCAGTCATATCCGCATTGGGCATCGGCGTCAGGGCGGGACTCCCGTCCATGCCGCGCGTCAGATCCGCTGTTCCGGCCATCGCTTGCACAACGAGATCATGGGCAGGTTTATCGCGGTTGCGTCCGTCCTGACCAAAGGCGGAAATAGAGCAGTAAATAATGTCAGGTTTGACCGCCTTTATGGCTGAGTAATCCACACCCAACCGCTTCACAACGCCGGGTCGGAAGGCCTCAATCACGACATCGGCGGTTTTTGCGAGGTTTAGGAAGCGGGCATGTTGGTCGGGGTCTTTCAGATTGACGCGGTAGCTCTTTTTGCCGCGCGCAATATTGGCAAACCAGACGGAGGTCCCGTCCTTATAGCGTTCGCCCATATGCCGCGTCGGCTCACCAATGCCATTATCCGGCTCGACCATGATCACCACAGCTCCGTGATCCGACATCATCATGGAGGCATGCGGCCCCGGCAAAAAAGCCGAAAGATCCAGAACGCGAATACCGTCAAGTTTCATCAGAGACCTAAAGCGTCGGATGCATATTTCCTGAATTGCGCCCTTGTGAAAAGAGTCATTTGCGGATTCCCTTTTGTTTGCGTTTATAGTTCACCAGAGTTGGAGGTGTATCATGCCCAAACAGCATGGCAGATGATCGCGCGGCAAGCGAAAGCCTTTCAGGCGCGGCCTGCAAAATCGGTATCTTCATCCTGTAACCCTGACTAGCCAAAACGGCAAAACAATCTGGTAATACCCACACAATACTTGATCAACAGCCAAGGTCATGTGACACTATCGTCAAATAATAATCCATCACTTTTAACGCCCCATTTGGACATGTAGGAGCAGACCATGCTGCAAGAAACCCGGACCGAGTTCGACGACGATGGTGACGGCAATATCGACCGGATCCGTCACCACATGTTTTATGGTGACGGCAGGCGGAGCCAAACCAGTTTCGCCGAAGTTGGTAACGGCATGATCGACCGGGTCAATCTGGCCAATATGGAATTTGCCAGCTTCAATGGCAGGCAGACGATTGTGACAAGCGCATCTTTGGCCGAAAACGCACCACCGATCCCGACCCTTCCGGCGCAACCCGTCGCACCGACCGGGCTGGCGGGAACGAACCTAACGGAAGGGGCGGACTCGCAAGGCTTCTCCGATGCGGCTGAGGTGATTTACGGCCTCCGCGGCAATGACGGTCTGGTCATGGCGGGCGGGGACGACATCGTCTTTGGCGGCGCGGGCAATGACACGATCTACGGCCAGGACGGAGATGATCAGCTTTACGGCGAGCGCGGGATTGATCGCCTGTTCGGCGGTGACGGCGACGATATTCTCGACGGCGGTGCCGATATTGATGTGCTCGTCGCGGGCAACGGTAATGACACGGTGATCGGCGGCGACGGCAATGATACGATCTATGCCGAGGGCGGCGATGATCTGATCTTTGGCGGGACTGGTAGCGACACCATTTTTGGCGGGGCGGGCCATGACACGGCTGACGGCGGCGCGGGGATCGATGTGCTGGTCATGGGGGATGGCGACGACATTGTCGTCGCCGGTTTGGGCGATGATGTGGTTTACGGCGAGGCTGGCGATGATCTGATCTTTGGCGAGGCCGGGAACGACACGATCTTTGGCGGATCGGGCAATAATAGGCTGATTGGCGGGGCTGGCATTGATGTGCTGGTCGCGGAAGACGGCAATGACGCCATTTATGGCGGTGCGGATAATGACGTTATCTATTCCTTTGGCGGCGATGATGTCGTCTTTGGCGGCGATGATGTCGTCTTTGGCGGTGACGGGTCGGACACGATCTTTGGCGGGGCGGGTAATGACACGCTGCGCGGCGGGGCGGGCAATGATGTCATCGCCGATATGTCCGGCAATGATAATCTGGACGGCGGCGACGGCAATGATGTCGTCAACGCTCTGGCCGGGGATGACCGGGTCACGGGCGGCAATGGCGATAATATCGTGTTGGGCGGCACGGGCGCGGATATGTTCTATCAGGCCGGAACGGGCACTGACCGGATTTTGGGATTTCCAGATCGGCATTGATAAGATTGCACTATCGAGCTCTGTGACAGACTTCCAGACCCTCATTGCAAGTGCACAGGACATCACGGATGCCAATGGTGATAATTTTGTGATCATCGCCAATGGCGATAATGGACAGTTCGTACTGTCCAACCTATCCACCGCTGACCTGTCGGAGAGTGATTTTATCTTTAGCGCCGCACCGATCTTCACTTCGGCTGCCACGGCCAGCGTAGCGGAGGGTCAGAGCGCAGCCTATAGGGCGGCGGCGACGGATGCGGATGGCGACATGCTGCGCTACAGCCTGTCCGGGACGGATGCGGCCCGGTTCACAATTGATGCCGATACAGGCGAGGTCCGCTTCAGGGCAGCGCCCGACTTCGAGGCTCCGGGCGATGCGGACGGGGATAATGTCTATGATATTATCGTCACCGCGTTTGACGGCACCAATCGCACGGACCACAATGTCGCCATCACGGTGACGGATGAAAATGATCTGGTCGCCCTCTCCAGCCTGGACGGCACGAACGGCTTCATCCTCACCGGCATCGACGCGGTTGACTGGTCCGGCTGGTCCGTCTCGTCTGCGGGGGATGTCAATGGCGACGGTTATGATGATCTGATCATCGGAGCCCGGTGGGCCGACCCGAATGGGGACAGTAGGGCCGGCGAGACCTATGTGGTCTATGGCGGTGCGAGCGCGCCGGGCACAGGGGGCGTACTGGATCTCGGGGCGCTGGACGGCACGAATGGCTTTATCCTGACCGGAATCGACGAGTATGACGTTTCCGGCTTTTCCGTCTCGTCTGCGGGGGATGTGAATGGCGATGGTTATGATGATCTGATCATCGGGGCCAACAGGGCCGACCCGGGTGGGGACAGCGGTGCCGGCGAGACCTATATCATCTATGGCGGGGCGAGCGCGCCGGGCACAGACGGCATGCTGGATCTGTCCAGCCTGAATGGGACCAACGGCTTCATCCTCAACGGCATCGACGTACGTGACTATTCCGGCTTCTCTGTCTCGTCGGCGGGGGATGTCAATGGCGATGGTTATGATGATCTGATCATCGGGGCTCCTGGGGGCGGCCTGGCCGGCGAGACCTATGTCGTCTATGGCGGGACAAGCGCGCCGGGTACAGATGGCGTGCTGGATCTGTCCAGCCTGAATGGGACCAACGGCTTTACCCTCACCGGGATCGACAGGGGTGACTATTCCGGTCGGTCCGTCTCGTCTGCGGGGGATGTCAATGGCGACGGCTATGATGATCTGATCATCGGGGCCCATAGGGCCGACGGTAATGCTGGCGAGACCTATATCGTCTATGGCGGCGCGAGCGCGCCGGGCAGGGACGGTGTGCTGGATCTGTCCAGCCTGAATGGGACCAACGGCTTTACCCTGATCGGGATCGACGCGGGTGACCAATCCGGCTTTTCCGTCTCGTCGGCGGGGGATGTCAATGGCGATGGCTATGATGATCTGATCATCGGGGCCAATGGGGGCGGCCTGGCCGGCGAGACCTATCTCGTCTATGGCGGGGCGACGGGGACGGAAAGCCTCGTGCCGGTCACAACGTCAGGCACGGCGGCGGCGGATAATTTCACCGGCAATGCCGGCGATGACAGTTTTACAGCGATTGCCACGAATGATGTGGTGCGCGGCGGGGCCGGCGATGACACAATCCAAGTCACCGCCCTTGACTTTGCGGCAATTGATGGCGGCACGGGCACTGACCGGCTGGTGCTGGACGGGGCCGGCCTGTCGCTCGACCTGATCGGGGCGGGTCATGCCGGCGTGGACAGTGTCGAAGTCTTTGACCTGTCCGGCACAGGCGCCAACAGCCTGGTGCTGGACGCGCTCGCCGTGTTTGACATAACGGAGGAGCGCGAGGGCGGTGCGGCGAGCCTCGACGTGCTGGGGAATGCGGATGATAGGGTTGATCTGAGCGGCAGTGCATTCGCCCTGAGCGGGACGGCGACGGAGGACGGCGTCACCTATAATGTCTATAGGGACGGCAATGCGCAGCTGCGCATTGAGGAGGGGGTGACGGTCATCCTCTTTGCTTTTGCGGGGGCGCAAAACGCCCGGTCCAAGATTGACACTGGGATCGATCCCGTGGCTGACCCCAGAACTGACACCGGAACTGACCCCGGGACCGATCCCGGGTCCGGAACGATCAGGCTGGACGGGGCGCTCATGAATGATGATCTATGGAATAATGATCTATGGGACGGCTTATGGGCGGACGGGGTCAAGAGCCTGGATCAGCCAGTTCATATAGACGAGGATGCTATCCTCATTCCGCTTTCAGACCCGCTTTCTTTCGGTCCACTCGCATCAGGCCCGCTTCCGGGTCCGTGGGGGGATCTGCTATACTGGCCCGGGCTCGGAAGCCATCCGGTGATGCAGAATGATCTCGCCATGATCAGCCACTCTATCCTGCCGGAAATGGAGATTGCCACCGCTTATATGGAGGGTTTCTAACCAGCGGACCGGACCCGGGACAAGGTCATGACCGAGACAGAGTCGGATACCGTGCCTGCCGGATAGACCGGGGTGACGTTCGGGGTCGATCTGTCACGCGGTTTCACCGAATGGCTGGCAACGAAACGGCCCGGCCTTGCCACCTACCAGGTCGGCAAGCTCCTCTCCAATGAAGGCGTCCTAATCAATGTTACGCTATGCTTCCCCCCAATCAGGCCCTGGCGCATATCGGCATCAGCCCGGCGCAGCTCTCCGCATTTGGCGAGAAAGACCTGCATTTTGTAAACTTTGCCCAAATGACGCCTGTTTGACTTTTCGCCCCGCCGCCAGAGAGTAGTTGACCATCAACCCAATGCTCCCTGCCCTTGCCACGCTAATGCTGGCCTTTGCTCCCGTCGCAAGAGCCGAGGATGCCCCGCAACCGATTGGCGATGAATTCTGTCTTTCCATTGATGGTGTCAGTGAAACACTTGATTAACAGCCAAGCTATGTGACAACACTACCGTCAAACAATACCCCATTTGGAATGTAGGACCATGCCAGCCATGTTTAAAACCATATCAACCCTGTCACAGGAAACCCGGACCCCGATCGACACTGACGGGGACGGCATCCCCGACCGGTTCGAGGTCGACACTGACGGGGACGGCAATATCGACCGGATTGAGTTCGACCGCGATAATAACGGCAATATTGAGCAGATCGCGCATCTGGATGAGGCCGATCGCTGGGTGCAGGTGGATGAGGATACGGACGAAGACGGCAATATCGACCGGATCACTCACTACGCGTTTGACAGCGACGGCAATCGGAGCGTGACCCGGAGGGACGCCGACCTGGACGATGACGGGAATATCGACCGGACGGTCCACCTGGATGCGGAGGGTCGCTGGGAGCGGGTGGAACTGGATGTGGACGATGACGGCACTATCGACCGAATCACTCACTACGCGTTTGACAGCGGCGGCAACCGGCGCGTGACCCGGAGGGATTTCGATCTGGACGATGACGGCACTATTGACCGGATCGCCCATCTGAATGCGGACGGTCGCTGGGAGCGGGTGGAACGGGATGACGACGATGACGGCTTCATCGACCGGATCACTTACTTCGCGTTTGATGGTGACGGTAATCGGAGCGTGACCCGGAGGGATGTAGATCTGGACGATGACGGCACTATCGACCGGATCGCCCACCTGGATGCGGAGGGTCGCTGGGAGCGGGTGGAACGGGATGTGGACGATAACGGCACTATCGACCAGAGCGAGACCTACACGTTTGATGATGACGGCAACCGAACCCGGATTGAGTACGACTTCGACGATGACGGCACCACCGACCGGACGGTCCACCTGAATGCGGACGGTCGCTGGGAACGGGTGGAATGGGATGACAACGATGACGGCACAATCGACCGGACGGTTCACCGGAATACGGACGGCAGCAACACCCTGAATCGGACCGATTTCGACGACGATGGTGACGGCACAACCAACCGGAGCGAGTTCTACACTCAAAATGCGGACGGTAACCGGAACCGGACCAATTTCGACGATGACGCGGACGGCACGATCGACCGGTCCGAGACCTACACATATGATGCGAACGACAGGGTGAGCCAGACCAGTTTCGACGACAATAATGACGGCACGACCGACCGGAGCGAGTTCTACACCTATAATCCGGACGGCAGGGTGAGTCGGACCGACTTCGACGACGACGCGGATGGCACGATCGACCGGAGCGAGCGCGCCCTCTCCATCCTGGACGGCACGAACGGCTTCATCCTGACCGGGATCAACGAAGATGACTATTCTGGCTTTTCCGTCTCGTCGGCGGGGGACGTCAATGGCGACGGCTATGATGATCTGATCATCGGAGCCTGGGGGGGCGACCCGGGTGGGGACCTTTCGGGCGAGACCTATCTCGTCTATGGCGGGGCAAGCGCGCCGGGCACAGATGGCGTGCTGGATCTCGGGGCGCTGGACGGCATGAATGGCTTTACCCTGACCGGGATCGACGCGGGTGATCAGTCCGGTCGTTCCGTGTCGTCTGCGGGGGATGTCAATGGCGACGGCTATGATGATCTGATCATCGGGGCCTTTAGGGCCGACCCGAATGGGGACAATGAAGCTGGCGAGACCTATATCGTCTATGGCGGGGCCAGCGCGCCAGGCACGGACGGCGAGCTGAACCTCGGGATGCTGGACGGGACCAACGGCTTTACCCTGACCGGGATCGACGCGGGTGACCGTTCCGGCTCTTCCGTATCGTCGGCAGGGGATGTCAATGGCGATGGCTATGATGATCTGATCATCGGGGCCTATTGGGCCGACCCGAATGGGGACAATTATGCCGGCGAGACCTATATCGTCTATGGCGGGGCAAGCGCGCCGGGCACGGAGGGCGTGCTGGATCTGTCAGCGCTGAACGGAACCAACGGCTTTACCCTGACCGGGATCGACGCGTTTGACTTTTCCAGTTACTCCGTCTCGTCGGCGGGGGATGTTAATGGCGACGGCTATGACGATCTGATCATCGGGGCCCGTTTTGCCAGCCCGAATGGGGACAGTAATGCCGGGGAGACCTATCTCGTCTATGGCGGGGCAAGCGCGCCGGGCACGGATGGCGTCCTGGATCTCTCCACGCTGGATGGGACGAACGGCTTCATCCTGACCGGGATCGACGCGGGTGACCTTTCCGGCTTTTCCGTCTCCTCGGCGGGGGATGTCAATGGCGATGGTTATGATGATCTGATCATCGGGGCCAGGGATGCCGACCCGAATGGGGAGGATTCCGGCGAGACCTATATCATCTATGGCGGGGCGAGCGTGCCGGGCACGGATGGCGAGCTGGATCTGTCAGCGCTGAATGGGACCAACGGCTTCATCCTCACCGGGATCGACGAGGCTGACGAGTCCGGCTTCTCCGTGTCGTCGGCGGGGGATGTCAATGGCGACGGCTATGATGATCTGATCATCGGGGCCAACAGGGCCGACCCGAATGGGGAATTTGGAGCTGGCGAGACCTATATGATCTATGGCGGGGCAAGTGCGCCGGGCACAAATGGCGTGCTGGATCTCGGGGCGCTCGGGACCAACGGCTTCATCCTGACCGGGATCGACGCGAATGACCAGTCCGGCAGGTCCGTCTCCTCGGCGGGAGATGTTAATGGCGACGGCTATGATGATCTGATCATCGGGGCCTGGGCGGCCGATCCGGATGGGAGCTTTTCGGGCGAGACCTATATCATCTATGGCGGGGCGACGGGGACGGAAAGCCTGGTGCCGGTCACGGCGTCAGGCACGGCAGCGGCGGATAATTTCACCGGCAATGCCGGCGCGGACAGTTTTACGGGCATTGCCACGGATGATGTGGTGCGCGGCGGAGCTGACGATGACAGGATCAGCGTCACCGCCCTTGACTTTGCGGCGATTGATGGCGGCACGGGCGTGGACACATTGGTGCTGGACGGGGCCGGCCTGGCGCTCGACCTGACCGGCCCCGGCAATGCTGGCGTGGACAGTGTCGAACTGTTTGACCTGTCCGGCACGGGGGCCAACAGCCTGGTGCTGGACGCGCTGGCCGTGTTTGACGTCACGGAAGAGCGCGCCAGCGGTGCGGCGAGCCTCGACGTGCTGGGAGATGCGGATGACAGGGTTGATCTGAGTGGCGGTAACTTCGCCCGGACCGGGACGGCGACGGAGGATGGCACGACCTATACTGTCTATAGGGACGGCAATGCACAGCTGCGCATTGAGGCGGGGGTGCAGGTCTCGACACTACCGGTCTTCACCTCGCCCGCCACGGCCAGCGCGCGGGAGAACCAGGCTTCAGCCTATATGGCGGTGGCGATGGATGCGGATGGCGACTCGCTGCGCTACAGCCTGTCCGGGACGGATGCGGCCCTGTTCACGATCAATGCCGATACGGGCGAGGTCCGCTTTATAGCGGTGTCCGACTTTGAGGCGCCGGGCGATGATGGTGGGGATAATGTCTATGATATCACCGTCACCGCGTCGGATGGCACCAATAGTACGAACCACAATGTCGCCATCACGGTGACAGATGAATATGACCTGATCCCTCTCTCCTCGCTGGACGGCAGCAACGGCTTTATCCTCACCGGGATCGACGCGAATGACCAGTCCGGCACTTCTGTCTCGTCGGCGGGGGATGTGAATGGCGATGGCTATGATGATCTGATCATCGGGGCCTACAGGGCCGACCCGAATGGGGACAGTGAAGCTGGCGAGACCTATGTCGTCTATGGCGGGGCGAGCGCGCCGGGCACGGACGGCGTGCTGGATCTCGGGGCGCTGGACGGCACGAATGGATTCATCCTCAACGGCATCGACGCGGGTGACCAGTCCGGCATTTCCGTCTCGTCGGCGGGGGATATCAATGGCGACGGCTATGATGATCTGATCATCGGAGCCAGAGGAGCCGACCCGAATGGGGACAGTTATGCCGGCGAGACCTATATCGTCTATGGCGGGGCGAGCGCGCCGGGCACGGACGGCGTGCTGGATCTCGGGGCGCTGGACGGCACGAATGGATTCATCCTCACCGGCATCGACGCAAGTGACCAGTCCGGCTTCTCCGTCTCGTCGGCGGGGGATGTCAATGGCGACGGCTATGATGATCTGATCATCGGGGCCAGATTCGCCGACCCGAATGGGAACAGAGACGTCGGCGAGACCTATGTGATCTATGGCGGGGCTAGCGCGCCGGGCACAGGAGGCGAGCTGGATCTCGGGGCGCTGAACGGCACGAACGGCTTTACCCTGACCGGGATCGACGAGTTTGACAATTCCGGTATCTCCGTCTCGTCGGCGGGGGATGTCAATGGCGACGGTTATGATGATCTGATCATCGGGGCCTTTAGGGCCGACCCGAATGGGAACAGAAACGCCGGCGAGACCTATGTGATCTATGGCGGGACGAGCGCGCCGGGCACGAATGGCGTGCTGGATCTCGGGGCACTGAACGGCACGAATGGCTTCATCCTCACCGGGATTGATGCGGATGACCAGTTCGGCTGGTCCGTCTCGTCGGCGGGGGATGTCAATGGCGACGGCTATGATGATCTGATCATCGGGGCCAGGTTCGCCGACCCGAATGGGGACAGTCAAGCCGGCGAGACCTATATCGTCTATGGCGGGACGAACGCGCCGGGGACAGGGGGCAGATTCAATCTCTCCATGCTGGACGGCACCAACGGCTTTACTCTGACCGGGATTGACGCGGAGGATAATTCCGGCTTTTCCATCTCCTCGGCGGGGGATGTCAATGGCGACGGTTATGATGATCTGATCATCGGGGCCTATCGGGCCGACCCGAATGGGGACAGTGCGGGCGAAACCTATGTCATCTATGGCGGGGCGAGCGCGCCGGGCACAGGGGGTGTGCTGGATCTGTCCGATTTGGACGGGACCAACGGCTTCATCCTGACCGGGATCGACGGGGCTGACCAATCCGGTAGGTCCGTGTCGTCGGCGGGGGATGTCAATGGCGACGGTTATGATGATCTGATCATCGGGGCCCATATGGCCGACCCGAATGGGGACAGTAATGCCGGCGAAGCCTATATCCTCTATGGCGGGGCGACGGGGACGGAAAGCCTGACGCCGGTCACAGCGCAGGGCACGAAGGCGGCGGATAATTTCACCGGCAATGCCGGTGCGGACAGTTTTACCGCGATTGCCACGGATGATGTGGTGCGCGGCGGAGTCGGCGATGACACGATCCGCGTCACCGCCCTTGACTTTGCGGCGATTGATGGCGGCACGGGCCAGGACACATTGGTGCTGGACGGGGCCGGCCTGGCGCTCGACCTGACCGGGGCGGGTCATGCTGGCGTGGACAGTGTGGAACTGTTTGACCTGTCCGGCACAGGCGCCAACAGCCTAGTTCTGGACGCGCAGGCCGTGTTTGACGTAACGGAAGAACGCGAGGGCGGTGTTGCCAGCCTCGACGTGCTGGGGGATGCGGATGACAGGGTTGATCTGAGCGGCAGTTCATTCGCCCTGACCGGGACGGCGACGGAAGACGGCGTCACCTATAATGTCTATAGGGACGGCAATGCGGAAGTGCGCATTGAGAACGGGGTGATGGTCACCCTCGCTGCTACGGGGTCGCAAAGCGCCGAGTCCAAAACTGACACCGGAACCGATCCCGGGTCTGGAACGATCAGGTTGGACAACCCGCTCATGAATGATGATCTATGGGGTAATGATCTATGGGGTAATGATCTATGGGACGACTTATGGGCGGACGGGGTCAAGAGCCTGGATCAGCTGGAGCACAGGCCGGGCGAAGTGTCTCTGCTTGAGGATCTGTCGCTGCTGGGCCAAATTCCGACCGCGTCAGTGACGCCGCTGCTTCACCTCGGGCCTGAAAGCGATATGCCGATGCAGGACGATCTCGCCATGATCCTGCCGGAGATGGAGATTGTCACCGCTTATATGGAGGGTTTCTAACCAGCGGGTCAAACCTAGGACAAGGTCATGACCAAGACTGAGCCGGCTGGACACCGCTGACCTTGCCCCCTGAAAGTGGTCCGTTTTGAGGCGTTAGAGTTTTTGGCTATTATGCGCTTGAAGGTGCACATTATAGCGAGAAAACGCGACACCCCTGAACAAGATCATTCCTGAACAGATCATTCCGAAGCTAGGTGAGGCTGAAGTTCGATTGGTTGCAGGCGAGAAGACTGGTGCGATCTGCCGGTCCCTCGGCATTGCGAACCAGACCGACGATTGATGGCGGCGCGCGTATGGCGGCCTTAAGGCCCAGCAGGCTCGGCGGTTGAAGACGCTTGAGAAGGAGAATATGCGGCTGCGCAAAGCGGTCTCCGACCTTACGCTTGATGCCATGGTTCTGAAAGAAACCATTGAGGGACAGTCCTCGGCCTCTCGCATGACGCTGGCTGTGACCCTGTGCGCGGCCCGCAAGGACGTTCTGACGACGGGACAGTTGACACTCAAATCTGGCGGACGGCAGATTCTGGTTCCAGCGGATGAGGTTGCCCATGCCAGGTTGCCCATGCCAGCGCGGCTGGAAACTATCTCGAACTAAATACGCTGGCCGGACGTCATTTTATCCATTTGACGATTTCGGAGCTTCACAATCTTCTGCAGCAAG
This sequence comes from Litorimonas sp., assembly GCA_965205225.1. Lineage (GTDB taxonomy): Bacteria > Pseudomonadota > Alphaproteobacteria > Caulobacterales > Maricaulaceae > Litorimonas. Next base: position 450,195 of record CBDBFZ010000003.1, on the reverse strand, counting down.
CAGGCGCGCAGCCTGTGCGTCTTCGCCGCTCTCACCTGAGACGGTGAAACGGCACTTGCGGGAAATCGGACCGTCCGATGCGGTTCCATCGACAGGCGCGCGCTTACCCTTCGGACGAGTTATCGCGGTGATCTGGCCTAGCCCGTCAATATCTCTGTCACAGCGCGGTGCGCCTGGGCCATCGCAACGCCGGTATCAGCCTTGGCTCCAGCATCGGAATTGGCGACATGGATGCGGCCAACGGGTTTGCGTCCGATAACCCAGGGTTTATCCTCTTCATCGGCATAGTCCGGTTCCCAGATCAGCTCGGACGAATAGGCATAGCCATGCGGCCAGCGATTGACGGTAATGGCCGAGATGTCGCGGTCGGGATCGAAGTCATATCCGGAGAGCGCCTGGGAAAGCTGGTTTTTGACATGACCTTCGAACGTCTCGAACGGGGTTGCGAGGATGCGCATCCGGCCTTCGCGCCACTGAGCCGGTCCTTTCGTGTCGGGCACCCACGGTACGTGGCACATGTGCAGGACCAGGGGTTCGTCAGGCGACCGGACAGCCTCATACCCACCAATTGACACCGGATAGGCAAATTCGACCTGCTTGAAGAACCCGTCCGTATAATAGACGAAGTCTGTCCCGATCTCTTTAAACCGCCGCCAATCGGGCACGGCGACCTTAGTGTAAACAAGCGGGATTTTCGGGACCGATAGAAGCGCCTCGCGCTGGGCCTTTGGCAGTTCGTCGCACAGATAGGGCAGGGCCATATTGTATCCCGCCATAACCGTATGGGCGGCGCGCACCGTATGGTGTTTGCCGCCGCGCATATAGGTAACCACCACGCCTTCGCGCAGATTATTCATCTTTACCGCTGTGCTGTTCAGGCGAACGCGAACGGCCTGGTCAGGCCGGTCCAGCGCGCTGTAGTCGGCCTGCGCCAGCACGATATCTTCCATGGTTGATCCCGGCATGGCGTCCGGGATCAGGCTGCGGATCATCAGCCGGGCAATGGATGCATTCCCATCCGGAAAATGGAAGATATAGGGGTCATCATTGCGCAACCCGGTGCGGGGCAATGTATATGTCACGCCGGGCATACCGCCATCATAATTCTGGATCAGCGTGGCCGGGATTTCATCAATACCGACACACCAGAAACTCATCCCCCAGCGCTTATAGATATTGATGACCTCTTCTGGCGCGCCGGCATAGTTACGCAAGAAGTCCTCATAGGAGGTCTTGCGCAGGATCTCATATTTCTCATCCATCGACAGGTTCGGCATGTAATCCTCAGTTGAGGTATGGAGCCGTATAAATTCGCGTTTGGCTTCATCACTGACGGGCATGTCGGCGGCGAAGTCTTCCCAGGATCGGGACCCGTAGCCGGGCACGAGCTTGGTTTCGCCAAAGGTTTCCGCATCGAACAGGATCGATTTGGACAGGCCTTCGCGATCCCAGAAATCCTGATCGAAATAGGTATAGAAGCGGTCGACCTCGATCCCGATGGCTCGGAGCAGGCGCTTGGCCTCTTCCGGATAATGTGTCGGCGTGTCGATCGCCTCCGTGCCGCCATAGCCAAGCCGGAATTGACCCTCGACATCAAACTCATTGCGCTTGGCATGGCCACCAAAATCGTCGTGATTGTCAAGGATCAGGATATGCGCGTCGGGCTTTGCTTCGCGGTAATACCAGGCAGCGGCCAGCCCGCTCATCCCGGCCCCAATCACGATCAGATCATAATCATCTTCCGGTGCGCCGTGATGAATGTCGACGCCTGACACGACATCATGCATCGCTTCCCATGAGCCATCATGACTGCCGCGCAGCCCCGTCTTGGCCGGAGGGTAATAGCCAGCCGGCAAGGCGAATGGATTGGCGACCCCGGTTCCTGCGCAAGCTGTCAGCAATCCCGGCGAGAGGGCGGCCCCAACCGCAATCGGCGCCCCATTCAAAAAGTCGCGTCGTGAAATCATGATCTGATACCCTCCAAGGGGTGATCCTGATCCTTAATGCTGAAACTGTAAAGGGCTCTCGAATAAGTTCAGCAATAGGGATTCAACGCTGGGCAGTTTATAGCGCTTACCGATATTGTTGGTCGCCTGGACAGCATTGTCGAAATAACGCCAGTCCTGTGCCGTGACGGTTATTTGCGACCAATTGGGACTCAAAGTCGGATAGGTCGTCGTGTCGGGGGCTACCTATCCCATCATACATCAGCCGCTCATACTCCTTTCAGGCTCTTTCATGGCTTTGCGAGCATGATTTTCTGTAATTGCCCCCGGCGGAACGGAGATAGGTTTGGGTCCGGCCCAGCCCATGCTCCTCCATCCAGCCTGCTGAATAACATATCGGCCATTTTTGGAGGTATAACGCTCGCAAACGCGCGATGCTTCGTCGACAGCCCCTCCAATACTGGCTCTTTGCAATCAGTCTGAGCGACGTCTGATCGCAATAGGGCCGAACATCGTGCGGTACGGTTTTGGGTGTGACGAAGGGGTCCGGGATATCGCTTACAGTCGCTCAGGCCGACTCTTCGGCTTGCGGGAGGTAACTGAACGTGATGTCCTCGCAGGCATGTCCTTCAAATCCGGTTCGGCCTCATATCTGACCGCCCATTGGATCGGGCTGTCACCGATTGCCGGACCATTGGTAGGCGGGGCTGGACAGGTAATCGCTGATATCCTCGTAGAGTGCATCGCAATCTGTATATCGCATCAAGCGCTTGGCATAATCCTGCTGATCGTAAAAGGCGATGCTGTCTTCTGCAAGGTCGGACCATGCGTTTGATGATATTAGGCTGAAGCAGGCTACCAAAAAACTCAACAAGATCGGCTTCATGACAGGGCCTCTTGCCAGCATAATAAATCAAGACAGACGCTGTGTCCCGTGACAAATCCCGTTAACTATTCTTCCCGGCTTTCCGGTCCCGCGCTTTGAGCAGGCGCAGGCGCAGGGCGTTGATCTTGATGAAGCCGCCTGCATCCGCCTGATCATACACGTCATCTTCCTCAAAAGTGACATGTTCCTGACTGTAGAGCGAATAGGACGACGCGCGTCCGATAATGTCGCAATTGCCCTTATAGAGTTTCAGGCGTACCATACCCGTCACCAGCTCCTGTGAGGCGTCGATGGCGGCTTGCAGCATCTTACGCTCGGGTGAGAACCAGAAGCCGTTATAGATTAGCTCGGCATATTTCGGCATCAGTTCGTCCTTCAGGTGCATCGCGCCCTTATCCATCGTGATTTGCTCAATGCCTCGATGCGCCATCAAAAGGATGGTGCCACCGGGCGTTTCATAAACACCGCGTGATTTCATCCCGACAAAGCGGTTTTCCAGCAAGTCGAGGCGGCCAATACCATTCGCCCCGCCGAGCTCATTCAGCTTGGTCAGGAGCGTCGCTGGACTCATCGCTTCGCCGTCGATGGAGACGGCGTCGCCACGGTCGAATCCAATTTCGATAATGGTTGGTATGTCCGGGGCGTTCTCTGGGCTAACCGTCCGTTGATAGATGAATTCCGGGGCTTCGTCGTTCGGATCTTCCAGAACCTTACCTTCGGAGGATGTGTGAAGCAGGTTCGCATCGACCGAGAAGGGGGCCTCGCCGCGCTTGTCGAGTGCGATCTCAATTCCGTGTTGCTCGGCATATTCTAGCAGTTTGGTCCGTGAGTTCAGATTCCATTCGCGCCACGGGGCGATGACCTTGATGTCCGGATCGAGCGCATAATAACCGAGTTCGAAACGGACCTGATCATTGCCCTTACCGGTCGCGCCGTGACAGACGGCGTCGGCGCTGACCTCATGTGCGATCTCGATCTGGCGCTTGGAAATCAGCGGGCGGGCAATCGACGTGCCCAGCAGATATAGCCCCTCATAGACCGTATTGGCGCGGAACATGGGGAAGACGAAATCGCGCACAAATTCCTCACGCAGATCGTCAATATAGATTTCCTTGACCCCGGCGGCTTTGGCCTTGTGGCGTGCGGGTTCCAGCTCTTCGCCCTGACCCAAATCTGCTGTGAAAGTTACGACTTCGCAGCCTTTTTCCTCCTGTAACCATTTCAGGATGATCGATGTGTCCAGACCTCCGGAATATGCGAGGACAACTTTTTTGGGTTTGGACATGGGGATGGGCTTTCACGCGGGATTTTGCGCGCCATAGCGCGGTGCGCAGCGCATTCAAAGCGCCGTAATGGCTGGTTATTGCCAGAGTCTTGGTGATAGCCGAATTTTCTGACCCGGTAAGGGTGATATATCGGTCTGGGCGCGGTAAACTCTGCCTATGGCTTACCTCTCGCCCTATTACACAAACATTGACCCGGCACTGAACCAGATTTTGCGCGGCGGAGCATAGTTTTGCAATGCTGGTGGTGGCGGTTGGCGAAAGACCGGGAGGCTTCCATCGCATCCGTAGATGCTCGGGCATTCATTCGAAGATTAACGCGATACGAAGAATTGACTTTTGTTTTGTATAATGTTTCTGCCTTTTGTCAGGAGAGTCCATCTGTCTGGTTATCAGGAACTTACGGATGAACAATGGACCCGTTTAAAGTCTTATTGGCCTTGTGGGAGCACAGGGAAACGGGGGCGCAACGCTCATAACAGGCTTTTCATTGATGCTGTGTTGTGGATGGCCTATTCGGGCGGGCATTGGCGCGATATGACAAGCCTGATCAAAACCATAGGGGCTTTGTCAAACTCGCTGCTATCGAAATCTCGCTCAAATGATTAATGCTTCAATACGACCTAGGTACTGGCTTCAGTGCCCATCTGCATGATCGTATCCTTGATCTGGAGCTTCTGCCGTTTGAGCTGAGAGATCTTCACATTATCCGGTGCGGGACTTCGGAGTTCTCGATTGATTTGGTCTTCAATATTACTGTGACGGGATTGCAGTTGTTTCAGATGAGCCGATAGCGCCATGAAGACCTCCGATATGTAGATAGGTAGAAAATGATCTGTAGCACAAGTTCGGCCCGCCCGCTACAAGCGACAAATGAATGATGAGTCAGATTTTCCAGATCAGGATAACGAAGCCTCGTCGGAGGCGGATGCTCAGGAATCCGTCACCCTTCTGGACAGGTTGAGATTGGAGCATCGCCGCATTGATCAGGAAATTGACGCTCTGATAGAAACCGGGGTGGATGATATGCTGAAGATCAGGCGAATGAAAAAGATTAGGCTCTCCCTGAAAGATCAGATCGCCTATCTGGAGAACCAGATCATACCTGATATTATTGCCTGAGCCTATCCGATGATCTCAGTTAGACCATTTATTCAGATACATGGCACGATCGGCACGGTCCAAGACCGTTTCGACGCTATCATCGGGATCACACAGAGATGTGCCCCAACTGGCATCAATACCAATCAACCTGTCAGGATGCGCCAGCGCAATGTCCCCAATCCGGCAGGCCAGAACGCCAGCCTTTGCCTTGGCGACCTGTTGGTCACATTTGAACAGAAGAACGCCGAATTCATCGCCGCCAAGCCGCGCAACCATATCGCACTGACGAACACCAGAAAGAAGACTCTGAGCAACCCGTTCCAGAATCTTATCGCCAATGCCATGACCATAACGGTCATTGATCTGTTTGAATCCATCCAGATCGAAGAAAATAATCGCCGACATCAGACCGTAGCGGGACATGACGGATTGAGCCCGAGAGACCTCCCGCATGAACGCTCGGCGATTATAGACAGGCAGCAGCGCATCCATATCAACGGCGGCTTCCAGTTCAAGAACGCGCAAGCGCAGACGCGTCACTTCCTCTGACAGATCGCGATTACGATTAATCAACTGTTCGTCAGTGACGCCGATCTGCTCTGCCATCGGCTCGGCTGTCGTTTGCAGCAATGTGGCGATGCGGGTGAGGTCGGCCAAGCGAAATTATCCTTACGGGACTGATCCCCACTCATCGCGCATGCGGGGTTAATTCCGCACTAAGAAAGCCGCTGCGATTGACCCATGCGACGTAATCGCTATGATAACGCGCTTTTCAACATTGGAAGCGAGATCCCCAACTATGTCCTCCGTCCCAATCGCCATTATCATGGGCTCCACGTCCGACTGGTCGACGATGGAACAGGCTGCCAACGTGCTGGATCACCTTGGCATTGGCTATGAAGCGGTGGTGATTTCTGCCCACCGCACGCCTCAACGCCTCTATGATTTCTCGACCACCGCTGTCGAAAAAGGGTTTAAAGTCGTGATCGCAGGCGCTGGCGGCGCAGCGCATCTCCCCGGCATGTGCGCGTCTATGACCCGCCTGCCTGTGCTGGGCGTACCGGTTGAAAGCAAAGCACTGTCCGGCTTGGACAGTCTGTTGTCGATCGCGCAGATGCCCGGCGGCATTCCTGTCGGAACCCTGGCCATCGGCAAAGCAGGCGCGAAGAATGCCGCTCTGCTGGCGGTTGCCATCCTGGCAACGACGGATGACGTGCTGGCTGAACGGCTCAACGCCTGGCGGGCGGCGCAGACAGACAGTGTCGGCACGGACCCGCGCGGATAATCATGACCCCGCTTCCTCCCGGCTCGACCATCGGCATATTGGGCGGCGGACAGCTTGGCCGCATGCTGGCACTCGCTGGTGCCAGGCTAGGTCTGAAAATGCACATATACGGACCCTGTAGCGAAGACCCGGCGGGCCAGATCTCAAGCGCATATACTCAGGCCAGTTATGATGACGAAGCCGCGCTTGCCCGCTTCGGTGCAGCCTGCGACGCCATCACCTATGAATGGGAGTCGATTCCCGTCCGAGCCGTTGAAGTGGCGGGCACTGGAAAACTCATCGCACCAAACCTGACCGCGCTACGCACCGCGCAGGACCGGTTACTGGAAAAGCAATTCCTCTCAGCTCTGCCCGGTATCGAAGTCGCGCCCTTTCGCAACGCGGCTGGCAACCTTGATGACTTCACGCGCACCGTGCAACATATTGGCCTGCCCTGTGTCGTGAAAACACGGCGCGGCGGCTATGACGGCAAAGGCCAAGCCGTACTGCGACGAGATGCTGACATCATTGCAGCTTGGGACGCGCTCGGGAACTATAACCTCATCGTCGAAGGCTTCGTAACATTTTCTCGCGAAGTCAGCGTTGTTTGTGCCCGCAGTCATGACGGCGATGTGCGAGCCTACCCGCTGATCGAAAATGTCCATCGCGACCATATTCTCCATACATCAACAACGCCGGCCCAGGGCGATGATGGCCGACCCGGCGAGATTGCGTGCGTAATTGTCGACGCCCTTGATTATGTCGGGGTCATCGGCGTTGAATTCTTTGACACACCACAGGGCTGGCTCGTCAATGAAATCGCGCCGAGAGTCCATAATTCAGGTCACTGGACACAGGATGCGGGCTGCACGGATCAGTTTGAACAACACATACGGGCGGTTGCCAGTTGGCCGCTGGGCGATGCGGCGCCGGCTTGGGCGGTACAAATGACCAATCTGATTGGCGAGGATGTGGACGCTTGGGCGGCAATGGCACGCGAACCGGGTACCCGGCTACACCTTTACGGCAAAAATGATGTCCGGATTGACCGCAAGATGGGCCATGTCAACAGGCGCATCGACTAACGGTTCAGCACCCGGCCTGCGACCGCATCCAGCTTTGCGACCAGTTCCGGGTTGCGCGCCTCCGGCGGGGTGATGATCGCAACGTCCAGATTGGTTTCGATTCCCACTGCACAGGCCGTTCGTTTCGTGTCTGACAGCGTGTCGCACAGAGTCTTCATCGCGGCACTGGCCGTTTTGGCATTCTGCATCAGAATGGCAATCACGCTGGCGACATCGACGCTGCCATGATTCGGATGCCAGCAATCATAGTCCGTCACCATGGCCAGCGTCGCGTAAGGCAATTCAGCCTCGCGCGCGAGCTTGGCTTCAGGCATATTCGTCATGCCGATTACATCGCAGCCCCATTGGCGGTACAGGGCGGATTCGGCTTTGGTCGAAAATTGCGGGCCTTCCATAGCCAGATAGGTCAGGTGGCTGTCTTGTGTGGGTCTATGCACGGTTGCACCTACCGCCTCCGCCGCATCGGCGGCAAGTTTTGACAGGCGCGGACAGACGGGATCCGCAACACTGACATGAGCCACGCAGCCGGGACCGAAAAAGCTCTTTTCCCGTGCGAATGTCCGATCAATAAATTGATCGACCGCTACAAAATGACCAGGTTCATACTGTTCCTTGAGGGAACCGACCGCGCTGATGGAGAGCAGATCGGTGCAGCCCGCACGCTTCAGCGCATCAATATTGGCGCGATAATTTACGGAAGACGGCGAGAGCTTATGGTCGCGACCATGACGCGGCAAAAAGCGTAGCCGCACATGACCGTAATCCGCGAACAGAATGTCATCGGAGGGCGCGCCCCACGGCGTGTCGATGCTCACCCATTGGGCATTTTCCAGCCCGCCAATATCGTAGAGGCCAGAGCCCCCCAGGACCCCGATCGTCCATTGCGGCATGTTAGTGATACCCGCCGGGCGCAGCGTTTGGATCAAGCTTGAACACCCGGTCACAATATTTGCAGATCACGTGCGTATCTTCGCCCATATCCAGCCATGTCACGGGATGACCGAGCGCGCCGCCGCCATCACACTTTATGTAAGTCGATCCGACCATCACCACATCATTTTCAGTCTCTTCGAGACGGGACTTGAGCGAAATGTTTTTAGCAACCATGGCGGGGCTGATCCTTGTCGTTAGGCTAGCCGGAGTCTAAGCGCCTCACCTATGTCAGACAACCCACCAAAATCGTCCGAAACCAAGCCCGCGATTGAATTGATTGATCTTAAGAAGACCTATAAGGCGTCAAAAAAAGCGCCTGCGAAGACCGCGCTGCATGGCATCAACCTGACGATTCCGCGGGGGTCTATTTTTGGGCTGCTGGGCCCAAACGGTGCAGGGAAATCGACAGCGATCAACATCCTGGCGGGCTTCGTCAACAAGTCATCCGGCACGGCCCGGATCATGGGCTATGATATTGACGCCCAGACCCGACAGGCGCGCGCGTCCATCGGCATCGTGCCGCAGGAAATCGCGATGGACGTGTTCTTTACGCCATTTCAGGCACTCGAGCTTCAAGCCGGATATTACGGCGTTCCGAAGTCAGGACGCCGAACCGAGGAAATTCTTGCGGCGCTGGGCCTGGCCAACAAGCGCGATGCCTATGTGCGCCAACTCTCCGGCGGGATGAAGCGACGTCTGCTGATCGCCAAAGCGCTGGTCCACAACCCGCCTGTCCTGATCCTCGACGAGCCCACAGCAGGCGTGGATATTGAGCTTCGCCGCCAACTCTGGGACTATGTGCAGGAGCTGCATAAGCGCGGCACAACCGTCATCCTGACCACCCATTATCTCGAAGAAGCGGAAGCGCTGTGCGACAGAATCGCGATTATTCACCAAGGCCGCATTGTCGCCAATGAAAGTAAGGGCTTGCTGCTGTCGCGAATGGATAAACGGATGCTGGTCATCACGCCGACGCAAGCTTTGAGCGAGGTTCCTGCGTCCCTGTCTGATCTGGGCGCTGAGCTCGACGATGGTAATCTGGTCATCACCTATCAGAAAGGCACGGATTCGGTGACGGGCCTGTTGAACCGGGTGAAAGAGGCGGGCCTGTCCATTGATGATCTGCGCACAGACCAGCCCGATCTGGAGGACGTCTTCCTGCAGCTGACTTATGGCAGCGACGCTGCTTGAACCGTCCAACCTACACGATCGGCCTGCTCGGCGCGTCGCGGATCGCGCCCAAAGCGATCATTGCGTCATCCTGCGCGTCGCGAGAATTGCGAGATCATTGCTATCGCCTGCCGCGACATAGCCCGCGGCAAAGCTTATGCGACCGAGCACGGAATTCTGGACGCAGAACATCACAGCTGATTATCAGGCCCTCTGCGCGCGCCGATATCATCTACAACGCACTGCCCCCATCGCGTCATCTTGACCTGACCCGCACGACAGCGGATAAAACCATCACTGTCGACATAAATGAGCTGGAGAAGGCGCGCTGGTTTACACGCGCGGAGGTCGAGGATATGTTTGATGGCACCGGTCAGGCGTTCATGCGGCCAATGCAAACCACGATCGCCCATCATCAATTGTTGAAAGCGTGGCTGTCCAGACACTAGGCCCGGGCTGTTCGCATCGTTTAAGTGTCTATTCGTTGAGCAGGTCAGGCCAATAGCCATCAGCCTCAACAATGAACTCCTCACGCCGTGCATCCCAGCGTTTTTTCACACGCTTTGAATAGTTCAGATAGAGTTTACCATCCTCGACATGCCAGTGCTCGGCTTTGCCTGGGGCCAGTTTTTTATTGGCAATCGCCCAAGCGCAATAGCCGCCATATTGGGGCTCGAATGCTTCCGGGTTCATCAGGAACAGGTCAAGATTGGCTTGTGTGTCGAACCGCCACACTGCATTCTTGTAACGCGTCACATAATCGGATCGTCCCTTGACCGGCTTGCCAGCATGAAAGCTGACAACGTCATACCCTTCAACGGCAAAGTCCTGTCGCCAAGACGTATAAATCTCCGGCTTTTGCGCGGTAGCCTGAAGCGGTACGAACAGCGCTGAGAAAGCCATCAGAACTGCAACGATGAAAGGTTTCATGCGGTCAACATGGCACGCGATCATGAGCCTGACAAGCCCCGCATCATCACAGTTTCGAGCGCGATAGATCAGCCGGATATGTGCCAAGATGACGGACGTCTTCCGAGAAAAAGTCGAGTTCCTCCAATGCGTTGCGCATGGCCTCACTATCAGGATGGCCTTCCACATCGACATAGAATTGTGCCGCCGTGAACCCACCATCAATCATGTAGCTTTCAAGCTTGGTCAAGTTCAGTCCGTTGGACGCAAAGCCGCCCAGAGCCTTGTAGAGCGAACTAGGAACGGACCGGGTCCTGAACACATAGGACGACACGACCGGTCCTGAGCCGGGATTCGGGATACTCACCGCCTTCGCGAGAACAATAAAGCGCGTTGTATTGGATCCCGAATCCTCAATGTCTTCAGCCAGAATATCGAGCCCATAAACGTCAGCTGCCACGCGGCTGGCTACAGCGGCAACCGACATATTGCCGCGTTCAGCAACTTTGCGGGCGGCAGCAGCCGTATCAACATCGGCAATCGGATTAATACTGAGATTCGAAAGACGTTCACGCACCTGTCCCAACGCCATCGGGTGAGACCGCGCAATTTTGATCCCTTTCAGGGTCGATCCCGGAACCCCGAGCAGCTGGTGATGAATCGGCTGATACCGTTCCTGAATGATGAATAATCCGCCCTCTGGCAGCAGGTGATAAATATCGCTGACACGCCCGGCGACCGTATTTTCAACGGGAATCATGGCCCGATGAGCTTTGTCGTCACGCACACGCGCAAAGGCCTGCGCAAAGGATTGGCAGGCCCACGGCTCCAGCGCGGGGAAGTGTTCTTGACAGGCGAGATGGGAATAAGCGCCCGGTTCTCCCTGATAGACAATGCGTTCTGTCATGCGTCCTGACCCGGCCAATCCCTTAAGCGATGGAATAGAGCCGTTCTATCCCTGCGCTGCAAGGCTTTTTCCAATTGCAGATACATCCTAAATCCTTATTAAATCGCTCAGTACTGACGCCCATCTGCCGTGGGCTCAAACACGTGTTTACAAGACGACAAGGACGCCGACCTACATGGATCCGCTTGGCAATAACAAAATTTTCGCTGCTATCCTTTCAGCAACGCTCGTCTTTATGGGTATCCGCACACTGCCGGAAATCTTGATACATCATGACGTACCTCACGTACCGGCCTATATTGTTGGCGAGTTGGAGAGCGATGGCGCTAAAGAAGAGATTGAGCTGCCTTTTCCGCAAGCCGAATGGGTGATGGCCATGGACGCTGAACGCGGCACCAAAGTCTTCAAGAACTGCACGTCCTGTCACAATGCCGAAGATGGCGGTCCGAACGGAACCGGACCCGGTCTCTGGAACATTGTCGGTGCGCAGCCGGGTCAGCATGCAGGTTTTGACTACTCTCAGGCCACGAAGGATGCTGATTTTATCTGGGACTATGAGCACCTGGATGGCTTCCTAGCTAAGCCAAAGAGCTACCTTCCGGGTACGAAAATGAACTTTGCCGGCATCCGCAAGGAAAGCGACCGCGCCGCTGTTATCGAATATCTGCGTCTAGCATCCAGCAACCCATTGCTGCGTCCTGAGCCTGCACCTGGCTTGGTCGAACTCACGGCAGAAGCCGAAGCCACGACTGATCTACCAGAGATTGCACAGAATGTTGATCCGACTACGAATCCGTCAGAAGATGATGGCGATAATGTTGCTCAAGAGGCTGATCAGGACTCGGGAGACGATGCACCCGCCGACACGGAGAGTCTGACCCCCGAAGAAGAAATCGACGAAGTCGATTAAAGCCTCTTGACAGCGCGCAGACTGATCCCTGCGCGCTCCATTCGCTTTAGAGCTAGCCCCAGACTTCCCTCAACCACTGCCATGTGAGTGGCATTTGCATGGAGCAGGCGTGTCCTGGTCGCCAATATCCCGACATGTCCCGGCCAGAACAGAAAATCCCCAATCTGATCTGGTACGGCGACGCTTTCACCGAGCGCAGCTTCCTGCAAGTCCGCGTTGCGCGGCGCGTCCACACCACAAACTGACAAGCTCATCTGTACGAGACCTGAGCAGTCCAGACCCCGCGCGCCATTACCGCCCAAAATATAGGGTTGCCCCAGAAATCGGCGAGCAACAGCGACAATATCAGTCTCTGGATTCGCGACATGGATCGAAGGTGAAGGCGGCTGAGATAGGCCCCGGCCCCGATCTGACAGTAATTCTCCGTCTCTCGCATGACCGTCACGCGCGCGCCGAGTGGCAGCAACATGAGAATATGGGACTATAGATCCGCTTGGCAGAATACCGGGGCGCTGATTGCGTTTACGAAATGAGTGGAGCGCGATTGTACATCGCCAAGTGCAACCCGTCTGACCCAGCCAACATAGCCTGACCGGCGACTACCACGAACCAGCGGGCGAACCCGTCCAAACGCCCATCATCCCTGTTCAGCATGCACGTCGAATTCCTGTCCATGCACAAGTTCTGTCTGCTGCGCGGCTCTCGGTTTTGGATGGGATAAGAGCGGCGCAAAGGCGATGATGACTCGCCGCCTTGTGATCCGAAGCTCGGTTCCCTTGGGCAGGCTCAGACGGGGATCGCGAGCCATGATTCGCTAGCGGCGCGGGGCGCGGCCCGGATTGAGGTTATCGGGCAATTCGCGCTGGATGATATTGGCGAAAGCCCGCAGATAATTGATCCCTTCGGGCGTGCGCCGCAGCACAATCGAACGGCGATCACGCGGATCATCCGCGCGCAGAATATAGTCGTAAAATTTCAATCGGTCGATCGCACGGGAAATGACGGCTTTGGTGACGTTCAGACGCGCCGCTAGGGACCGAACCGTATGCGGTCCTTCTTCCAGATAGACACACATCAGTACAGCCGTCTGGCGCGCCGACAAGTCCGGCATCTCACCAGCAACAGAGATTACCGTAACATCCTTCCATAGTGCCAGAGCCAAGGTGGAGGATAGACGGGATGGACGGATTGGCACGCGGTCTTTGCGTGCAGAAGCGGTTTGGGCGGATGTCGTCTGAAGCGACGAAAGATTAGGATCCTCGGCTTGGGAGTCCGATACAGGGGTCACTTTAGCCGACATCTACACCCCTCCCAGGGCCATCTGAATCACTCGCTTATGTAGGGAGTCGCACAGGTGGGATTCTTTGGTCAAGTACAAGCAGGACTTGCAATGCTTCGAATCAGCCAAGTGATTCAAAAACCTGCCAACTTTTTTAAGACATTCCGTCTAGTTTACTGGCGTGTCTCGTGTGCCCGCATATGACGTATCGATTTCACAGCCGTTGAACTGCGAAATGAGGAGAAACCATAAGATCCTCGAACAGCTGAATGCTGTGCAGCTTATCATCGTTATGATCATGGAGGCCTCTAAGAACCGTACATTTTGTGGTATGATCTGATTTACTGGTTGTGGGAGGATTTTATGATGCACGCGCCTGGATTGTTTGACTTGTCGGATCATCTTGCTCGCTTATCGGCGACAGGTGATCCGCTTGAAGCGCTGGAGCGTCATGTGGACTTTGAGGCTTTCCGAACTGTTCTGATGGAAGCCCTCGGTTATGGGGTTCGCGCCAAGGGCGGTCGGCCACCCTATGATCCGGTCACGATGTTCAAGGTGCTTGTTCTGGCGTCGATGCACAATCTGAGTGATGAAGGGATGGAATTTCTGATCCGGGATCGTTTAAGTTGGTTGCGGTTTCTGAGGTTTCAGATCGGTGAACCGACCCCGGACCAAAAGACGATTTGGCTGTTCCGTGAAAAGCTGACCCAGTCTGGTGCTTTCAAATCTCTGTTTGCCGCTTTTGAAGAGCAACTCTGCAAGCGCGGCTACAAACCCACGGGAGGTCAGATCGTGGATGCCACTTTGGTGTCAGCGCCGCGCCAACGGATGAGGAAAGAAGAGAAAGAGCGGGCCAGGGCGGGTGAAAGCGCGTCCGCTATCTGGCGCGGGCGATCCTGCCAGGGCCGCACAGAAAGACACCGACGCACGAGCGGTGGTCAGCTATTCCAGGGCGCGAAAGACCGCAGAAGGGGAACAGGACGCAGGCCTTGTCGACATTTCCATCCCTCACTTTGGGTACAAGAACCACATCAGTATTGACCGGAAATGGCGCTTTGTCCGGGGAGAGACCTGCACCCATGCGGCCCGCTATGATGGGCACGGACTGGCATCGGTTCTGGATGCCACCAACAGCTCAAAGTCTGTTTGGGCGGATACAGCTTATCGCTCAGCCAAAAACGAAGCCTGGCTGAAAGCGCAGGGCTATCGTTCAAACATCCATCGAAAGAAGCCCCGCGGTAAACCGATGGCAAAGCACATTCGGCGCGGCAATGCGACCCGCTCCTCCATCCGTGCCTGTGTTGAACATGTCTTCGGATATGAGAAAGGGCCGATGGCGATCACGATCCGCTCAATCGGCCAGGCGCTCAATCGGCCAGGGCCGCTGGCCGGATCACCATGGCCAAGCTAAGCTACAACTTCCGCCGCCTCGTTTTCCATGAGCGACGACAGCCCATAGCCTGATTCTGTTCAAAATCCGGATCCCCCCGCTTATGCAGGCCTAAATCATGCCAAAATACGCCTGTGGACACGCATTCGTCACTCTATGAAGCCTGACCTGAGAGCCGACTATAAAATTCGCCTCTATACTGGCCCAAAAAACCCGTTCTTCGAGCTGTCCTCATTGGTATTGGTACGTTTCGACTATGACAGTCGGAACCGCTGCATGCGAGTGGCTCAACACATTCGGGTATGATCCAAGCTGGTTCTTCAGGTCCTGTTTTTTCTGTCAGGCTGGCTAGCCTAGCGGAACCTCGTACAGGGACGGACCGGACTCACCTTTCTGATATCTCGAGCCAAGCGGATATTACCCTGGGTTGCGCTCTACACATTTTTCGTCATCGCCCTGCTCTACCCGGCGCTTTGCAACCATGACATCCCCGTCGTGAAAGGGACGGGACAACTTGGCTGTATTTCATCAGGATGGTTCTGTTTGCCCTTTTCGGCCTCATACTAGGTCGTAGTGAAGAATTAATCATTTGAGCCAGATCTTGATAGCTGCGATATAGACGAAGCCCATATAGTTTTGGATATGCTTGTCATAGCGCGTAGCCACACGCCGGAACTGTTTGAGATAGCCAAAGAAACGCTCGACAATATTACGTTCCTATACAAAGCCATATCAGTTTGCCTTGGCTTGCACGCATTTTTTCGGGACGGAATAACGGGCATAGCCCCGCTCTCATTCACCGCGTCTATAACGCACCGGCCATCATAGCCCTTATCCGCCAAGACATGATCCGCCTTAAACCCTGCCAATAAGGCGGCGGCTTGCGTCATTTCGCTACAATGCCCGCCCGTTGCTATCAGGCGCAGAGCTAAACCCAATGCATCTGTCAGCCCATGTATTTTTGTCGTCAGGCCGCCCTTGGAACGTCCCCCCTGGAACGCCCCAATGCGTGGGCATCAGGCCCCCTTTTTTATGCCGCGCCCCGGCCGATTGGGCATGCGCCCGCACAATTGTGGCATCCATCATCAGCCACTCTTGATCAGCGTGAGTGCGCAAGGCCTTAAAGACATCTTCTAAAACCCCGGCCTCAACCCAGAGATAATAACGCCGTTTGACACTGTCAAAACGCCCGAACCGTTCGGGTAAATCGCGCCAACGCCCGCCCGAACGGGCCATCCACAACAAAGCATCAATGAAAAGCCTGTTATTGGCGTTGCGACCCGGTTTCCCTGTGCTCCCATAAGGCAAATAAGGCTTTAAACGGCTCCATTGTTCATCCGTAAGTTCCTGATAACCAGACATATGTGCGCTCCTGACAAAATGAAGGAACATTATAGAAAATAAAAGTTAACTCTTCACTACAGCCTAGGCACAGACCCTATTAATTTGTGTTGGGTCATGCCTAGTTGATTGGATTTTCTCTGAAGTATCGTAACAGGGTTTTGTACTTGTCTTCAAGCCTGTGATTATATCTCCATTCCGTTTCCTTCAGGTGTAGATGAAAGGTGTGTTTTGGAACGCCCTTAAACTTCGCTAGACGCACCTTGGCCAGCCCCCAGAAGCCTTCGATGCCGTTGATGTGGGTTGGGCCCTGGGCGAACTCGTCCCTGGAATGATCTACCCGATAATGACCATAGCCTATATCGACCAGTCCGTTATAGCCGCGCCAGCCATCGGAGTTGATGATGGAAGACGGGTTAACCCTACCCCGGATAATCCCCTGTAGGGTGGCTCTGGGGCAGTCTGGCACGATCTCGGTATAGACCCGCCCGGCCCGTTCGTAGATGCCAAACAGGGTGGTCTTGCCATAGGCCCCGCGCCCGCGTTTGCCCTTGACGCGGGTTGCGCCGAAATAGCTTTCATCAACCTCGACCACGCCGAAGAAGGGTTTGTCCGCCTCGCAGGCCCAATGGATGCGTTCGCGAAGAGCGCGGTAGATCCGGTTGATGGTGTTACGGTTAAGCCTTGTCAGTTGGGCTGTTTGCAGGGCTGTCAGATCAGCGGCGAAGCAGCGAACGACCCCCCGAATTTTGCGCTCGGACAGATGCGAACCTTTTGAGTGATGATTTTTCATTGCATACAGTGACTTAGATCCTATGCGGAGCCAATCAACTAGGCATGACCCTTTGTGTTTTTAGGCGAATGGTGATTCAGAGTGTCAAAGGAGTTTTGACATGTCTTATTTGTTCTGGTTGTCTGAAACGCAGAGTGGCTGTGTGAAAACGGTTAGTTTTTTGTGATATAGTTCCGGTGATTGAATCGGAGGTTTATTGTGAAGCGCTTTATTGAAGGCCAAGATCGAAATCAGTCCATATTATTTCCTGAAAGTCTGGACGAGTATATCGATGAAGATAATACTGTTCGCGTCATTGATGCCTACGTTGATGAACTAGATTTACTCTCAATGGGTTTCGAGCGCGTCCGGCCCAAGGCGACAGGCCGTCCCGGTTATCATCCGTCTATTTTGCTCAAGCTCTACATTTACGGCTATCTCAACTGTATCCAATCTAGCCGTAGGCTTGAACGCGAAGCGGGGCGTAATGTTGAGCTTATGTGGCTGACGGGCAAGCTTGCACCTGACTTCAAAACGATTGCTGACTTTAGAAAAGACAACGGCACCGCTATCCAATCAACCTGTTCTCAATTTGTGACTCTTTGCCGTGACGTTGGTCTGTTCGCGCGCACAATGGTTGCGATTGATGGAGCCAAGTTCAAGGCCGTGAACGCGAGAGAAAAGAACTTCACACGCGGCAAGCTCACGCGGCGCATCGGCCAGATTGAGCATTCTATAGAGAAATACCTTCATGCACTGGACGCGACGGATTTACAGGAAGGCGAGGCCGCTGAGGCCAAGACTGAACGCCTCAAGGAAAAGATTACGTCAATGCGTGAGAAGATGGCTGAGCTTCAACAGTTGAAAGATGATCTCGCCGCGTCTTCTAAGAAACAAGTATCCTTAACTGACCCGGACTCAGTGGCTATGGCGACCAGCACAAAGGCTGGTATGGTGGGGTATAACGTACAGACGGTTGTCGATACCGAGCACCATCTCATTGTCGCGCATGAGGTAACAAACACTGTCTCTGACAAAGTGCAGCTCACAAAGATGACGAAACAAGGCCAAGCCGCCATTGGACGAAAAGACATTACAGTCTTTGCAGATCGTGGCTACTTCAGCGGTGCAGAAATTATGGCGACTGAGAAACTGGGCGCTACAACATACGTGCCCAAGCCTTACACATCTGGCTCTAAAGCCGCGGGCCGCTTTGGCAAACATGACTTCCTCTATCAGCCCGAAGACAATAGTTACCAATGCCCAGGTGGTCAGAAGATGACCTATCGCTTCATGTCAGTTGAACAGGGCAAGGACATGCAAGTTTACTGGCCGGACGAATGCGCGGCCTGTCCCGTCAAAGCCAAATGCACGACGGGGAAACAACGGCGGATCAAACGCTGGGTCAATGAGGACATCATCGACGCTATGTTGACGCGATTGAATGACCTCCCGGAAGCCATGGCCATCCGAAGGGCGACGGTCGAGCATCCGTTCGGGACGCTGAAGTCATGGATGGGTGCCACGCACTTCCTGACCAAACGCCTCAAAAACGTCAAAACAGAGATGAGTCTATCGGTTCTAGCTTATAATATCCGCCGGATGATCAGCATGTTCGGAGTGAAGAAACTAATCCGGGTGATCCAAGCCTAAGGGGAAAGCTTGTCCTAAATTAAATCCACTGAAATCGACGCATTGCCCAGGCTGTTTTCACACAGCCACTGACTGTGGCAAAGACGCTCCCGATCGAGTTCATGACCCTGATGTGCTTCCAGTGTTCCGCCGGAAAATCGTAGAAAGCCAGCAGCGTGTCACGGTCCTGATCAGCTTGGCTTGGCGATGGCCCTCTCATATTTCACGCTGCAGGTTTCAACGAAGAGATTGAAGATCGTGGCGGTTTTTTTCATAGTTTTTTACCCTGTTAGTCTTGAGGTAGGTTTAAGTATTTTATCTCTAAATTCAGAATTTAACATTAAGGTTTTAGATCGAAAAAGTTAAAACTAAATATCTCAAAATCAATCCAAAATTATCTTAAAAAGATCAATTTTACTATCTTACTTTGACTATCTGAAATAAGTTTAAGAGTTAACTATTTTATTATCTGAGTTAACTTTTCAGTCTTCAGAGTAAGGCTCTAACCCAGCTATAGTAGCTAGGTTCAGGCCTCATTAAATCCAATATGTGACGATGACTGCGATTGTGATTGCGGCCATGAAGATGTCGGCCCGTCGATCATATCGTGTTGTAATGCGTCGCCAATCTTTGAGCCGCCCGAACATGGTTTCTATCTTATAGCGTTGTTATATTGTATTTTACAGAATGAAGCAGGAGAGTTGCGCCTCTTTCGCGGCGGAATGCTGGCCGTGATACCTTTAGCCCTTAGGGCCGCACGATAATCATCAGAGTCATAGCCCTTATCACCGATCAGTGTGATGTCCGGCCCATCGAGCAGAACAGGATAAAGGATTTTCGCACCAAGATGGTCTGAGGTCTGACCCGCTGTTAGACATAGGGCGATCGGACGGCCCATTCCATCGCACACAGCGTGTAGCTTTGTGTTCAGACTTTGTGTTCAGGCCGCCTTAAGTGCGCCCGATGTGACGGGGAAGTATCCCCTTTTAAGAGGCTTGACGCCGTGCGATCGGCTTTGAGGTGGGTGGCATCGATCATGAGTGTATCTGGTGGGTCATTGTCTGCCGTCAGATAGCTGAAAATCTTGTCGAAAACGCCCATCTCGGTCCAGCGACGGAAGCGGTTGTAAAGGGTCTTATGAGGCCCATACTCACAAGGGTGCATTGCGCCAAGGTAGACCGTTCTTCAGAACAAAGATGATCCCGGAAATTACCTTCCGATCATCAACACGAGGCCGCACCATGCGCCAGCGGAAAGAAAGGCTCGATCTTCGACATCTGCGCTTCAGACAACCAGAACAAATAAGACATGGAAAAACTCCTTTGACACTCTGAATCATCATTCGCCTAAAAACACAAATTAATAGGGCCTGTGCCTAGCTCGGGTGATAGCTTCAGGCCGCGCTTCTTCAACCCTTTCAGAAGGCTGTGCCAGCTATCCGCATTCTCAAAGAACCCGTCCATGGTTGTCGGAACCTCCGTCTCGCCATACGCGTTCCGCAGCGATAACCACCAACATACATTGACAATCGTCATCCAGGCGCGGCGTGAAGTAGACATGGTCGGCCCAGATGTAGACGTAACATTTGCCCTTGAGATCGCGCTTGCGCAGGTAGGGCCGAACCCTTTGATATTGTTCTGCTGGATATTGTGATGCCAGTCTTGGATGGCCTCCAGTCAGTGCGATATTTCCGGCCACCACTGTTGAACAAGTTTGCAACAGTTCACCCTTACGTCTTTGCACTCACGGCCTACGATCAATCGAACGACATAGTCGTACACTATGACGCTGGTTTTGACGGGGTGATTGCAAAACCGCTGCAGAACGAAGATCTGAATGCGTCTTCGAAGACCGTCAAATCTGGCAGCCGTAGAACCATGACCCACATTGCCGCAAACGTTAACGACGCACAGTCGCGGCTCTTACTCGATAAGATGGAGGCCTCTAAGAACCGTACATTTTGTGGTATGATCTGATTTACTGGTTGTGGGAGGATTTTATGATGCACGCGCCTGGATTGTTTGACTTGTCGGATCATCTTGCTCGCTTATCGGCGACAGGTGATCCGCTTGAAGCGCTGGAGCGTCATGTGGACTTTGAGGCTTTCCGAACTGTTCTGATGGAAGCCCTCGGTTATGGTGTTCGCGCCAAGGGCGGTCGGCCACCCTATGATCCGGTCACGATGTTCAAGGTGCTTGTTCTGGCGTCGATGCACAATCTGAGTGATGAAGGGATGGAATTTCTGATCCGGGATCGTTTAAGTTGGTTGCGGTTTCTGAGGTTTCAGATCGGTGAACCGACCCCGGACCAAAAGACGATTTGGCTGTTGCGTGAAAAGCTGACCCAGGAAAAGCTGACCCAGTCTGGTGCTTTCAAATCTCTGTTTGCCGCTTTTGAAGAGCAACTCTGCAAGCGCGGCTACAAACCCACGGGAGGTCAGATCGTGGATGCCACTTTGGTGTCAGCGCCGCGCCAACGGATGAGGAAAGAAGAGAAAGAGCGGGCCAGGGCGGGTGAAAGCGCGTCCGCTATCTGGCGCGGGCGATCCTGCCAGGGCCGCACAGAAAGACACTGACGCACGAGCGGTGGTCAGCTATTCCAGGGCGCGAAAGACCGCAGAAGGGGAACAGGACGCAGGCCTTGTCGACATTTCCATCCCTCACTTTGGGTACAAGAACCACATCAGTATTGACCGGAAATGGCGCTTTGTCCGGGGAGAGACCTGCACCCATGCGGCCCGCTATGATGGGCACGAACTGGCATCGGTTCTGGATGCCACCAACAGCTCAAAGTCTGTTTGGGCGGATACAGCTTATCGCTCAGCCAGAAACGAAGCCTGGCTGAAAGCGCAGGGCTATCGTTCAAACATCCATCGAAAGAAGCCCCGCGGTAAACCGATGGCAAAGCACATTCGGCGCGGCAATGCGACCCGCTCCTCCATCCGTGCCTGTGTTGAACATGTCTTCGGATATGAGAAAGGGCCGATGGCGATCACGATCCGCTCAATCGGCCAGGCGCTCAATCGGCCAGGCCAGGGCCGCTGGCCGGATCACCATGGCCAAGCTAAGCTACAACTTCCGCCGCCTCGTTTTCCATGAGCGACGACAGCCCATAGCCTGATTCTGTTCAAAATCCGGATCCCCCCGCTTATGCAGGCCAAAATCATGCCAAAATACGCCTGTGGACACGCATTCGTCACTCTATGAAGCCTGACCTGAGAGCCGACTATAAAATTCGCCTCTATACTGGCCCAAAAAACCCGTTCTTCGAGCTGTCCAACTTCCAGCTATGTCTCTTCAGGCGTGATGCCGCCATTCGACCTACCTGAAATCTCATCACGTGTTTGAACATAAACAGTGGCGTTCAGCGCGACAGCATCTGCAATGTGCTGCGATCTGGCAGTCGAGGACGCGACCATTGTCTCGTCAATGGCGGCCCCTGAAACGGCCAGAATTACCGTGATGCCAATCGATATCATCATGGTGACATTTCCGTCTTCGGAGGCCTTAAAGCGCTGTGTCAGTCCTGATACGAAGTTACCTATTCTCAATCGGGTGATCTGGCCAAGCCCCAGCCGAAGGCATAGAACGTGCCCGCGCTGATTTAAAAATACAGTCATAGCCGGATTTATAAGGAAACTGTCTTTCGGTGAAGTTTCCAAACAGGGTTAAGGTTTGACTATTGCTCTTGGGATATGAGGGTGCGCACCGCAGTAGCAAGAGCTCTTGGGTACAGGACTAGCTCGCGTGCCAAGACACGCCGCGTCAGAGTTTCCTCCGTTTCGTCAGCTCTGATTTCGACAGTGTCCTGGTCTATCACACTGCCGCCGTCCACCTCGCCGACAACCCAGTGAACTGAGGCTCCCGCGATTGTATCCTCAGCCTCTAAGGCTCGCCTATGCGTATGCAGACCCTTATATTTGGGGAGGAGTGAGGGATGAATGTTGATGAGGCGCCCCTCCCAACGGGCGACAAACCAGTCCGTCAGCACCCGCATGAAGCCGGCGCAGGCTACGAATTCAATAGTGTGGTCGTTAAGTGCCGCGTCCAGTTCGCGTTCAAAGGCTTCGCGTGTATTGAAATCCTCATGGTCGATTGAGATCGCTTTTACGCCCGCCGCGTCCGCGCGCCGAAGCCCCTCGGCTTCGGGTTTATTTGAAATAACCAGAACAATGTTGGCTGGATAATCGGACGCTTGCGAAGCCTCCAGAAGCACCATCATGTTTGACCCGCGTCCCGAAATCAGAACCGCTGTGCGCAGTCTTCGATGCCCAGAAGACATCATGCCGCGCGCAACCCTCCGATGACATGGGCGGGAATGCCCGACGGTTCGAGCTTGGAGAGCACGTCCATTACGCTGTCCGGCTTGACACAGAGAACCAGCCCGATACCGCAGTTAAAGACCCGGCGCATTTCGGCTTCTTCGACACTGCCAATGTCCTGCAACCAGCGGAATACAGCCGGGCGCTCCCAGGCGGTAAAGTCGAACTCCGCGATCAGGTGAGCCGGTAGTATACGCGGCACATTATCGGTCAATCCGCCGCCGGTTATGTGGGCCAGTCCTAGAATATCGCCAATAACAGGCTTGATCGCCTCGACATAGATGGTTGTCGGCGCGAGCAGGGCGTCTCCAAGCGCACCATCGCCGAAAGGCGAGGCGTCAGAAAATGACAGCCCGGATCGGTCTACGATACGCCGGATCAAAGAATATCCGTTGGAGTGCGGACCCGAGCTTTCCAGCCCGATCAGTACGTCGCCAACGTCCATATTGTCCGTGAGGGGCAACATCCGATCACGCTCAACCGCACCAACAACAAAGCCGGCTAGGTCAAATTCACTATCCGCATATATGCCGGGCATTTCAGCCGTTTCACCTCCGATCAGAGCTGTGCCTGCCTGGCGGCATCCTTCGGCAATGCCTGACACAACAGACGCTGCGCTATCCACGTCCAGCTTTCCGGTCGCAAAATAATCGAGGAAGAAGAGCGGTTCTGCGCCTTGGGCCAAAACATCGTTGACGCACATGGCGACAAGATCAATCCCAACGGTGTCGAGTTTCCCGGTTTCGATAGCAACTTTGAGCTTTGTCCCAACGCCGTCCGTGCCGGAAACCAGAACAGGATCGTTGAACCCGACGGCTTTCAGGTCGAACGCACCGCCAAACCCGCCAATCGTCCCGCCCGCGCCCGGGCGGCGTGTGCTTTTCGCCATCGGCTTGATACGGTCGACAAGGGTGTCGCCCGCATCAATGTCCACTCCGGAGTCCTTATAGGACAGAGGTTTGGTCGCTTTTGTCATGGGTACGCGATGTGTGCCAAAAAAACCGCAATCGCAAGCGGTGAAGCGAGACCTTTTCCACAACGTAAAGCCTGCTATAGCCGCGTTATGAAATTCTTGCTGACCAGCCTTGTTGCCACGCTCTTTGCATTGCCGACATTCGCCGCTGACCCCTTCACAGTCGCCAAGGTTCCCGTCGATGCGCGTGCTGACTCGGTCATTCAGGCACAGACCCTGGCGATTGCGAACGGTCAAATTGCTGCGGCGCGGCTATTGTTTAATCGTCTTACACTTGACAGCGAACGGGTTATACGCGGAATGCCGCCACTGACGACTGAGGTGGTTGGGCCATTGATCAGAGGACTGGCGATCAACAATGAACGGCGCTCGGTCACGCGCTATCTTGGTGATATCTCGATCACCTTTAATCCGTCCGCCGTTCAAACGCTTTTGCGTGGGTCCGGTCTGACCATGGTCACGAGTCAAGCCCGTGAAAGGCTCGCACTGCCAATCGGAGTTGATATTGAAGGGTCATTGGCAACCGATCTACTGTCAGGTCGCTATGCCCATGCGCTAACACCGATCTTGGTGCCAAGCGAAGACGATATGGCGTTTCTTTATGAAGAGCCATCCAATGCCCGTCTGCGGGAATTGGCGAGTCGATATGGCGTCAATCAGGTCTTGATCATTCGTTCGCAGGGTGGAGGCAATCTGGAGGCGACCGACCTATCTCTCGATACGGGCGCGCGGCAGAAGTTAAGCGCGAGTGATGGTATGGCAGGCTTGGTTGCCCTTATGGAAGCGGATTGGAAAGCCGCTTCTGCTGTACCAAGCGACACTGCTCAAACATCGGCTATCACTGTCCTTTATGACTCGTTGGAGGAGTGGCAAGGACTGCAGAGCGCCATCAATAATTCCGCGCAAGTTCGTGACGCTCGGCTCGATGCTCTGTCTAAAGATGGTGCATTGATGCGGGTGAGCTATGGCAATCTTGAACGATTGACCGCTGAAATGGCGCAAAAAGGTGTGCGCGTGATTGATGACCCGGCATTGGGTCTCGTTATCCGCCATTAACCCTTCGAGGGTCACTATGGCGACAACCCGCCAAATTCCGTTTGATCTGGCACCCAGGCCGAACTTCACCTTCGAAACTTACATCGAAGTGCCGTCCAATACGGGTGCGTTCAACGTTGTAAGGGCCTGGCCTGCCTGGCCAGCGCCGGCGATGATGTTGCTGGGTCCCGAATGGACCGGGAAAACCCATCTCGGCGAAGCCTGGTTGAAACAATCTCATGGGATGTTTCTTGACGATGCGCATTCGCGCACGGAGGATGATCTGTTTGCCTTCATCAATCGGGCGCTGCGGGGCGACGTTCCGGGTCTGCTACTTGCCTCACGTGTGCCGCCAATGGAATGGGGCGTCAGTCTTCCAGATCTGCAGTCCCGCCTGTCTGCCATGCCCGTAATACAACTGTATGAGCCAGATGATGCCAGCCTCCGGCCCATTACGCGTGCGCTCTTCCAGCGCCGTGGCCGCGACGTGCCCAGCGATGTGGTGGATTATCTGCTGAAATATACAGACCGAACTGTTCCAGCCCTGCGATCAACTATACGCCTGATTGACGAGACAGCTTCGAGCGCGAAGGCGGATGTCACCAAGGCTTTTGCAGCAAAGATTCTGCGTGAAAATGGTGACCTGTTTGACTAGAACGGCACGCGTAAGCCGTTCCAAGCAAAGAGCTGACCTGTATCGCTCACCGCGACCTGATCCAGAACCGCTAGCAGTTTTGCAGCCGAAAATTCCGGAGTGAAGAGTTTCCCATCCGGGACATTATTCTGAAACGGCCGCGAAAGGTTGGTGTCGACTGTGCCGGGATGTAAACCGATGATAATCTGGTTGCTGAAACGTCGGCTGACTTCAATCGACAGTGTCTTTATCATCATGTTCAGTGCGGCCTTGGATGCGCGGTAAGCGTACCACCCGCCCAGATGATTGTCGGAAATCGATCCGACCCGTGCGGACAGGGCTGCAAAGATAGCTTTATTGTTCCGGTTCAACAGGGGCAGAAAATGTTTGGCGGTCAGCGCAGGGCCAAATGTGTTAACCTCAAAACTCTGTCGCATTGCGTCGAGATCAAGCGCGCGCATGGTTTTTTCCGGAATGATCCCGTC
The DNA here is from genome assembly GCA_965205225.1 of Litorimonas sp. Taxonomy (GTDB): domain Bacteria; phylum Pseudomonadota; class Alphaproteobacteria; order Caulobacterales; family Maricaulaceae; genus Litorimonas. The sequence continues at coordinate 423,936 of CBDBFZ010000003.1, read as the reverse complement.
GCCCTGCAATAATCCGGTTGCGACGACAATGAGGTCAAACTTGCCCACGTCTCGGAGCGTCTCAGTCGCAGCCATAATGGACGATTCATCGAGGAAATCGAACGTCAGGCTTTGGACCTTGGGCGAGACATGAGACGCGCCAGACCGGGACAGGGCGTAAACCGTATCCATCCTGTCGCTGACGGCCAGCGCATCGACCAGTGCCCCGCCAATTCCGCCTGTACTGCCGACGATGCAGGCCCGAACGGGCGCGTTGAAACTATCCAGCATTGGGTTTGTCCTTCCGGCAGCGGACGGAATAGTATTTCGCCTCGTCCCAGCACCGTTCCCATTTTTTGGGCCAAGTGAACGGGTGACCACAAGATGCGCAGTTTTTGCTGGGAAGGTAGCTTTTATTCGCTTCGCTCACGGACACATTACGGGCGGTGCGTTGAAACGGTTGGATCAGCGGCTGCATAATTACCCTATAACGACGCTCATCCCAATCTTTGCCGATCATCTCCCTCACACTCTGTCCGCACTGCAATACGCGTGCGCGCATACTGATGGTCGAAGTGCGGGACGAAGCCGAGACCTTACCGCACCACCGTAAAAGGCTGATCTTTCTGTTTTCGGCGATGCGGCAATTTCGCTCGGGAATTACGCGAGGACGGTTGGACTGTTGATTATGTCGAACTGACGGATTCGAAGAACTCGCACAGTTTCACGGGTGAAGCGAAACGGGCTCTGGACCGCCGCGAAATTGATGAAATTTTTGTCTGCTAGCCGGGAAACTGGCGGGAGCAGGAGGTTGTGAAAAGCTGAGAGGAGATATTCGATCTGCGCGTCACATTCTCTTTCCGGATGATCGGTTCATCTGCTCACCGGAGGAATTAGAACAGTGGGCAGAGGGCCGCAAACAACTCCGCATGGAGTATTTTTACCGCGGAATGCGCCGCAAAAGGGGGCTGTTGCTGGTGGGCGATGATCCAGAAGGCGGTGCGTGGAATTACGACAAGGAGAACCGGAGATCGCCCAAAACCGGGATGGATTATCCGAAGCCCCCACGGTCTGAACCCGATGAGCTAACGCAGGATGTTATTGCCATGGTCGAGGCTGAGTTCCCGGCTCGGTTCGGTGCTATCTCTGGATTTGATTGGGGCGTCAGCCGCGATGATACGTTTGATCATTTCGTCGCGCATTGGTTGGAAAAATTCGGGACTTATCAGGACGCGATGGTGGGTGATGAGCTGTTTCTGTTTCACTCACTCACCGGGCTTTATCTGAATAGCGGGCTGTTGCGTCCCCTAAAGAGCTACGGAGTTGTTGCGAAGACCTATGCAGATGGTGGCGCTCCGCTCAACGTGGTCGAAGGTTTCATCCGACAGATCATCGGGTGGCGTGAATATGTACATGGCATCTATTTTCTGAAAATGCCGAACTATAGGAACAAGAATTTCTTCGGTAATCACCGCACCCTTCCGAATTTCTACTGGACAGGCGAGACGGACATGAATTGTTTAAAGCAGAGTATCGACCAGACAATTGAGCATGCTTACGCCCATCATATTCAACGTCTCATGATCATGGGAGATTTCGCTCTTCTGACCGGAATCGACCCGCTCAGAATGCATTAATGGTATCTGGCCGTTTATGCCGATGCATTCGAATGGGTGGAGTTGCCCAATACGCTCGGAATGGGTTAGGATGTGGACTCGATTGATCCAGAATCTGATGGCGAAGATATGTAGCATGGCGAGGAAATATACGTGGATTTTAAAAGTTATAAAAACCTAGCCATAATTTTGAATGGGTCATGCCTAGTTGATTGGCTCCGCATAGGATCTAAGTCACTGTATGCAATGAAAATCATTATTCAAAAGGGCCGCATCTGTCCGAACGCAAAATTCGGAAGGTCGTTCGCTGCTTCGCCGCTGATCTGACAGCCCTGCAAACAGCCCAACTGACAGGGCTTAACCGCAACACCATCAATCGGATCTACCGCGCTCTTCGCGAACGCATCCATTGGGCCTGCGAGGCGGACAAACCCTTCTTCGGTGTGGGCGAGGTTGATGAAAGCTATTTCGGCGCAACCCGCGTCAAGGGCAAACGCGGGCGCGGAGCCTATGGCAAGACCACCCTGTTTGGCATCTACGAACGGGCCGGGCGGGTCTATACCGAGATTGTTCCAGACTGCTCCAGAACCACCCTACAGGGGATTATCCGGGGTAGGGTTGACCCGTCTTCCATCATCAATTCCGATGGCTGGCGCGGCTATAACGGACTGGCCGATATAGGCTATGGTCATTATCGGGTAGATCATTCCAGGGACGAGTTCGCCCAGGGCCCGACCCACATCAACGGCATCGAAGGCTTCTGGGGGCTGGCCAAGGTGCGTCTAGCGAAGTTTAAGGGCGTTCCAAAACACACCTTTCATCTACACCTGAAGGAAACGGAATGGAGATATAATCACAGGCTTGAAGACAAGTACAAAACCCTGTTACGATACTTCAGAGAAAATCCAATCAACTAGGCATGACCCTTTTGAATTTTGATATGCGTGAATAACTCTCCCATAAGAGTTTTCGTGACTAATATTTTCCAAGTGCAATCTGTTTTAAACTATCACATCCAATAGAATCGTAGTGAACAGGCCTGCGGCAATATCTTCCGCAGATTTACGCAGGTCATGGGGGGTAACATCCCCTTTTGCAATTTTCTTTGCATTAAAAGCCGCGAGACTCAAAGCTGAGACAACAAAAGCATCTCCAACATTGTTCAATATTCCATCTCCCTCAAGCTCTCTTAACCTGTCTTCAACATCGGCTTGCAATTGCGCATTAGAAAACCCGGAGCTATCTACTCCCTCAACCCGACTGGCAGCTTCTTCAGTCGCCATTATCGTAATGTCAGGGTATCGACTTTGATGCTCAATTATGAGCGATTTTGAAACGACAGCCTTTAACTGAACCGCTTCAATGACCTGTCCATCTACAATAAATTCAATATCACTTCCGGGATGATTTAAGTCATCGAAAATCCTTGCCGAAATCTCATCTCCATCCGTATTTTCAGCGTGAGCAACAATAAGTTCATGATATTTCCCTTTGGTTGTCGCCAATACGCCGCGCATTTGAGCTTCATTACTATTTCGCAAATATGAAGAGAGTTCAGTAATATCAGCCTCTGATAAGCCTGGGATAGCTAACCTAAGCGCTTGAAGCACGAGATCTTCTTCCAGTGTCCAATGTCTTATCCTATCGTTCACCAAGCGCTCAATACACACGGCAATGACTACTGAAGCTAAACGGGATTGAGGCTTACGCTGAGATGTTTCTGAGTTGTACTCTGAGACAGTTGTCCCTTCTACGCTTGCGAACTTATCTTTAGTTATCTTGGCTTTACGCCACACGTCTCCACTAACTTTACTCATCCAATCCTTCGCATTACCCGCTAAGGTCCTAACCTTTGTAGCTGCATCAGAATTCTCTATTTTCTCTTCGACCAAGTCACTCACTGGCCGAATCTTCTCAGCGCTTATTTCTATAAGTTTTTTACTGGGTTTCTCAATAATTTTCAAACTATTCTCAACCGTGTCGATGACTACGCGCTCGATTTTTTCTAAAGTGAGGGGTTGTTTGAGATCTTCCAACTTTTCAATTAAAATCGATTTAGCTTGCCCCCTTAAAGTTTCGATTTTCTGGTCATCAGAATTTTTGATAATTTCAGCAAGCTTTAACTCACTTACCTCTTGTGACACCACGCTTTGAAGTAACGACATAACCACTAGGTCATGGACAGCTGAAGTATCGTCTGGCGCAACACCTGCCTTTTTCTGGTCATCAGAATTTTTGATAATTTCAACAAGCTTTAACTCACTTACCTTTTGTGACGCCACGCTTTGACGTAACGACATAACCACTAGGTCATGGACAGCTGAAGTGTCGTCTGGCGCAACACCTGCCTTCAAACGCGTCATAACTTCATTCAAGGATAGGTTTGTGACTTGCTCAACGACCTGCACAAGCCCCCAAAATCTTGATTTCAAAGCCGCCCTTGACGCCCGGGAAAGTTTGGATTCGATGGTTTCATCTTGCTGGGTTTTTTCATTGGTAAATATATTTGAGCCAAATTCTTTTTCCAGCAAAATCTGTAAAGGCGCGAGTCCATCAAAGGCATATAGAAAAAATTCTTCTCGCGAATATGAGTGATTTTCAGATGTCGTTTCCAAAACATCAGTCAAAGGTGCAACCAAGCTATCAATCATGCTCACAATAGATACTTCATTATCTGAAAGCGTTTGGAATTTACGCGGTTTTCCATAGACAGTTTTTTTATACATCCAGCCTGCTGCTAGGCTGGTAGCAAACCCAATAGCGCTTAAAACGAACACTCCCGATGCCATGGAGCCAAGTCCCAGAAAAGCCAATTTAGAACTGGTTAGAGCTGCCCCGCTTAGAGTGGATATGGCTGTCCCTGTACCCGCAGTGCCAAATAGAGTAACAATACCTAATGTTGAATTTGTTGCACCAACGAAAACGAGTCCCTTAAGCGCCCTCGCGGAATTTACCCTCATCAAACGCACTTCATCTATTGAGGTTTGTAAAATGGCAGCTTTTATACCCTCAAGACTATCACGGACGTCTGCTAAAAAATCACTCTTCATCTTAGTCCTAGCTTACAATGTCACAGAAAAAATTGAGTTGCCTAATCTGCTTTAAATTACTCACGCTCGTTTGAGCCAGCTTGGGATTCCCTACAACAATAGACAAAGACTGCACCCGAGTTACCCTCACTAGGGTGTAGACTCGATTGATCCAGAATCTGATTACGAGGAAGCTGGTGACGAGGAAGCTGGTGGCATATTTTTCGAAGCGTGTTGCGAGGCGGCGCATATTCTTCATCTTACAGAAGAAACGCTCGACGATATTGCGTATGGTATAGAGGTTTTTGTCATGGGCGATGGGATGGCGGCGATGGGATGGCGGCGATGGGATGGAACCACGCATACGGCTCCTTCATCGGAGAGCTGTTGCCTGATTTTGGCGCTGCCGTAAGCTTTGTCGGCAAGGATGGCGCGTGGCGGTGTTTCCCAGTACAAAAAGACATTCATCATCTGACTATCGTGCACATGACCACCCGAGATTGCAAGGTGCAGCGGCCTGCCTTGGGCATTTACAGCCGCATGAACCTTGGTGGTGCGATCGCCGCGTGAGCCGCCAATAGTGTCTGCCAACGCCCCCTTTTCGAGCCTGCACGGACCCGGTGTGCTTTGACGATGCTGGCATTGATAAAGACCCAGCGTATCCTCGCATTGTGTTGCCAGAGCATCAAATATCCCGGTCCATATCCCACGCCGCGCCCCGCAGATATAGCGATTATAGACCGTCCTGTGCGGGCCGTATCACTCCGGCAAATCCCGCCATGGTTAACCCGTGCGCAATATGTAGAATATCCCGTTCAACACCCGCCGGTCATCCACGCGCTTCGGCCCGCCTCCACCTCGTGGCAATAAGGGCTCAATCACAGCCCATGCCTCTTCTGATACGTCAAATCGCATGATCCAATCTCCTTCACCAAGATTGAATCAGTACTCTAATCATAAATCAATAACTCAAATCGGGTGCAGAGCCTAGTTTGGCGATGGTGGTCTGCTGGGTTCTAAACCCTATGCGTCGAGCGGCAATTATATCAAACAAGCGGCAATTATATCAAACAAGCGGCAATTATATCAACAAGATGAGCGATTATTGCTGCGACTGCCGCTATTCAGTCAAACAGCGTGTTGGTGAGGACGCGTGTATTTTCAATGCGCTTTACTGGCATTTTACGGCCCGTAATGAGGACACGTTGTGCAGCAATAACCGCCTCAAAATGGTCTACCGCAATCTTAACAACATGTACGGTTAAGTCCGCGATGCGCTGATGGATCGGGCTGAGCAGGTGATCAGCTAGCTCAAGCCGTTCCATGCAGAAGACTATATTTAGCGAGGCGGGAGCGCGCCCACGATCACGACATCGAACTCACCAATGCCCTCGCGCAATTTGATGGCTTCCGCATATTCAGGGGAATCCCAGAACGCCCGTGCCGCCGCTTTATCCGGCCAGGCACTGACAATAATTGCCTGATAATTGCTGTCGCCTTCCGCCACATCGATATCTGTTTCGAAAACAACATACTTGCCGCCATATTTGGCATAGATTGGCGGCAGGGTCGCTGCATAAAGGTCGAGCGATTCAGGCGCATATCCTTTGCCTTGCACAATCATATAGGCACCGATTGATGCGGCGGGTTCCACGGTTTCGGCGGATGCAGAGCCTGGCGCTGGGGGCGGTGTGTCGGCAGCGTGTGTGCATCCCGCAAAAGCGAAAGCGGCGATAAGAGCGAAACGTTTCATATCAGTCTCCTAGAAGGGAAGAGGCGCACTTACACTAAGCCAGTCTCCGCCGTTCGGTTTGAACAAGCTCAAAGTCTCGGCATGAAGCATCAGGCGCTCACTGGCCCTGAGTGCCGCGCCGCTGGCATAGAATTCATCGCCCAGACTGACATGCCCGATTGCTTTCAAATGCACTCGTAGCTGATGATTGCGACCTGTTAGCGGTATGAGTTCCAAGCGTGTCCGGTTTTCACTTCGCTCTAGCACACGCCAATCCATCTGACTCGGACAGCCCTGTTCATGACACACCATCTGCAACGGGTGATTGGGTCAATCAGCGCGAAGCGGAAGGTCGATATGGCGGTCATCCGCCTCAACAATTCCGTCCACCATAGCGACATAGCGTTTGGACACCTCGAAGAACGGGGTTTTGGGCGAGTATAGAGGCGAATTTTATAGTCGGCTCTCAGGTCAGGCTTCATAGAGTGACGAATGCGTGTCCACAGGCGTATTTTGGCATGATTTTGGCCCGCATAAGTGGGGGGATCCGGATTTTGAACAGAATCAGGCTATGGGCTGTCGTCGCTCATGGAAAACGAGGCGGCGGAAGTTGTAGCTTAGCTTGGCCATGGTGATCCGGCCAGCGGCCCTGGCCTGGCCAATTGAGCGAATCGTGATCGCCATCGGCCCTTTCTCATATCCGAAGACATGTTCAACACAGGCACGGATGGAGGAGCGGGTCGCATTGCCGCGCCGAATGTGCTTTGCCATCGGTTTACCGCGGGGCTTCTTTCGATGGATGTTTGAACGATAGCCCTGCGCTTTCAGCCAGGCTTCGTTTCTGGCTGAGCGATAAGCTGTATCCGCCCAAACAGACTTTGAGCTGTTGGTGGCATCCAGAACCGATGTCAGTTCGTGCCCATCATAGCGGGCCGCATGGGTACAGGTCTCTCCCCGGACAAAGCGCCATTTCCGGTCAATACTGATATGGTTCTTGTACCCAAAGTGAGGGATGGAAATGTCGACAAGGCCTGCGTCCTGTTCCCCTTCTGCGGTCTTTCGCGCCCTGGAATAGCTGACCACCGCTCGTGCGTCGGTGTCTTTCTGTGCGGCCCTGGCAGGATCGCCCGCGCCAGATAGCGGACGCGCTTTCACCCGCCCTGGCCCGCTCTTTCTCTTCTTTCCTCATCCGTTGGCGCGGCGCTGACACCAAAGTGGCATCCACGATCTGACCTCCCGTGGGTTTGTAGCCGCGCTTGCAGAGTTGCTCTTCAAAAGCGGCAAACAGAGATTTGAAAGCACCAGACTGGGTCAGCTTTTCCTGGGTCAGCTTTTCACGCAACAGCCAAATCGTCTTTTGGTCCGGGGTCGGTTCACCGATCTGAAACCTCAGAAACCGCAACCAACTTAAACGATCCCGGATCAGAAATTCCATCCCTTCATCACTCAGATTGTGCATCGACGCCAGAACAAGCACCTTGAACATCGTGACCGGATCATAGGGTGGCCGACCGCCCTTGGCGCGAACACCATAACCGAGGGCTTCCATCAGAACAGTTCGGAAAGCCTCAAAGTCCACATGACGCTCCAGCGCTTCAAGCGGATCACCTGTCGCCGATAAGCGAGCAAGATGATCCGACAAGTCAAACAATCCAGGCGCGTGCATCATAAAATCCTCCCACAACCAGTAAATCAGATCATACCACAAAATGTACGGTTCTTAGAGGCCTCCGTTTTTTCAGATGTCGCCGTTCAAACTGCAGACCTATATGGCGTTGGGCCGATTTATTGCGGGTAAAAACCATGACCCCGCTGGTCGCCATATCGAGGCGATGCACGGTCAAGGTGCCCAGAAAGCGCTTTCGTAATCTGGCTTCGACGCAATCAGGCTGTGTCTTGCCAGGAACGCTCAAAATCCCTGCGGGCTTATCGATGAAAAGCAGATCGTCGTCCTGATATAGGACCGGAATCACAGCCGTTCTGCGACCACATCATCGCCGTTTAGCCGCAGTCCAATCTCGCCGCGCAGTAGCGCTAACGCCTCGTCGCCGAAGACATCGCGCCGCCAACCCTTCAGGGCTTGAATGTCAGCGGCCTCACCAAAAGCAGCGAGTTGATCAATATCGCGCACCCCTGCAACCAAGCGCGGGGCAATACCCTCGACCTCGGTACGAAGCCGCAGCAATGTCTTAAGCATCTCGACTCGCGAGCCCAGATTGGGCGGCATGGCGATGGGCTTGGTGACAATTGGCGCGTAGTTTTCGGCATCTTTAAGAGCCTCATTCATCTTGCTGATGAGCGATTTGGCTGCCTTGGAGCGCTCGAACCCGCGTGGGATACCGCGCAGTTTGCCGAGGGCGTCCCGTGTCCGCGGTTTTTGCGTCGCAAGATCGTAGATCGCATCATCTTTGAGAACCCGGCGGCGCGGAACGTCGCGGTCAATGGCCTCTTGTTCACGCCAAGCCGCAGCGGCCCGCAAGGCAGCGAGATAGGGTTTGCGCGGATCGCGGACTTTAAGCCGTTGCCACGCTTCCTCTGGATCGAACGTGTACAGGCTATCATCCATCTGGGTCGCCATTTCTTCCATCACCCAGGGCAGGCGGCCGGCCTCTTCCAACTCATCGACCATCGGCGGAAACAGGTCCCGCAAATGCGTCACATCGGCGAGGGCGTAGGATAATTGCTTGTCGGACAGCGGACGACGGGACCAATCGGTGAAACGCGCCCCTTTATCCAGGCTGATGCCAAGGCGGCCTTTGACAAGCCCGCTATAGCCAACACTGTCGCCGAACCCGGCAGCCATGGCCGCAACTTGCGTATCGAAGATCGGACCCGGAACCGTGTTGCCGCAGATCTCGTAGAATATTTCCATATCCTGCCGCGCGGCATGCATCACCTTCACAATGGTGTCGTCCAGCAACAAGTCGACGAAGGGCGACATGTTGATATTTTCCGCCATTGGATCAACAATCACTTCATCATCCGGTGTAGCCAGTTGGATTAAGCATAGAATGGAATAGAATGTGGTCTCCCGCATGAACTCCGTATCGACGCATACGAAATCATGCTCCCGCGCGGCCTCACAGAACCGCGCAAGCGCTTTGGTGTCACGAATGACGGTAATATAGGCTGGATCGGTTATGCTGTGCCCTCTGGACTATCGGCACCGTGTAGCTCGAAATGTTTGCGCAGCAAATCATATGTGGCGGCCCAGCTCTGTGCGGCAGCGCTCTTGTTATATTGCAAACCCAGATCCGCATCATTGGCTTCGGGGACCATGAAGGCGTGTTTGGTATTACCGAAGACCAACAGGGTCCAGTCGCAACCTGCCGCGACCATTTCTTCACTAAAGGTCAGGACCTGATCCGGAGGCACCATTGGATCGTCCCAGCCATGACAGGCGAGCACGTCTGCCATGATCTTTCCGCCTTCGAGGTTAGGTGCGTCGAGCAGGCCGTGATAGGAAATGGCCGCTTTCAGATCGAGACCGGCGCGGGCCATGTCGAGTGTGCAGAGCCCGCCAAAACAGAAGCCGATCGCGGCCATCGCTGTCTCATCAACCATGTCCAATGCGGCGGCGGCCTCATAACCTGCCTTGAGACGTCTGAGCAGTCCGGCCCGATCTTCCTTGAGCGGACCCATGAGTGCCATTTTTTCATCGACTGTCTCCGGACGGATGCCCGCACCATAATTATCGAGCGCGATTCCGACATATCCGTTCGTCGCCATCTGTACGGCGACGCCCTCTGCGAAATCATCTCGCCCCGACCAGGCATGGTTGACCAGTATGCCGGGTTTGGCGCGCACATAGCTCTCGTCCCAAGCCAGATAGCCGATACAATTCGTATCCCCGTCCACATATTCGAACGTTTTGGTCGTGATTGTCATAAAGGTCCTCGTTTGATCGTGCGATCGATAGCCTTTCTGGCCCATAATTTAAAGCTCGGCTTACTTACCACCTGACACAATTTTGTCCTTCCATGGTTTTGCAACAGTGCTGTTGTTGTCAATTGCCCTTTCGATCCGCCTTAGTCCCTTTTTGAAGAGTGATGCCAGACTGTGATAGGTTTTTTTGGGTTGTATTTCAGAGCTTTGGGGTCAGGTTTCATAGCTGTCGAGACAGTAAAATATGTCGCCATTGTCAAAACAGGGATCAATCGGGCGATATGGTCGACCTGTTTGAACTTTATTTGAAGGCGGAAAATAAAGTATCCTCCACCTCATGCCATAATCGCGTATCCGAGCCGGTTTGGAGAGCCGTTCATCTGTGCGTTTATGATCCCTTTTGGGGCAAAGTGCGCAATCTCTCCTCTGACAATCTCTGCGTCGGCATGATGCAGGATCAATTTACTTTTAAGGCGTAACCTGTAATCCCAGCCCGCGCCTTGGCACTAGCCGACCAATCGCGCTGTTGCGTAGAAACGATCCGCCGTGAGCATGATATTATGCGAGGATGGTATGATGGCTAAAACCCTGTCCAGTAGCGGCTTTTGTGCTTCAAACCATATATTACCGCAGGTTTTTGCCACATTCCACGCCAAAGATATTGCGCCTTCTCCCAGCCGCATGGATAGTATCAGACATGCATAACCATCATCAACCTTGCTTTGATCCAGCCTGAGAACAGCGATCTTCTCCGCCATGCAGTCCTGTTCTATCACTTGTGAATGCCGGGCAATCCCGCCCCGTATCATTCGTTCCATGATAAACACCTAAAAATTGCAACATGAGATGGAATAGGGGGTATACTTAATCAAATATTATTCCGTCAGGTGGCAAGTTCTACCCATGCTAACCATCCGTCCCCAGCACACTATCCATAACTATCACGCTCTCTCCGTGCACGCTTGGTAACGCGCTAACCTCATGCAGACGATCCAGGCGAACCAATGCCATCGCTTGCGTACCGTTGACATGCAAAATTTGTCCGACGCTGCGTTCGCCGGCTTTGATCTTGTCACCAACCTCTGCCGGGCCGGTCAACACAAGCCCGCGCATCCGTTTGCGTACCGTCGTCATCCGCCGCATGCGAGACACGACCTCCTGACCGACAAAACAGCCACCGTGGAAATCAACGCCGTTCAATTGGTCCATACAGGCCTCCGCCGGAAATGTGCTGGCCGTGCCGAAATCCCATTCGCTGTCCGGCACGCCTAACGGCAGTCTGTGCGTGTCCCAGTCTCCGGTGCTAGATTTAACGATATCGGTGATTAACCGGCGCCCGAGCGCTGGCATGCGCGGGTCTGCCTCACCAATTTCACGATCATCGCAATCCCAGAGACAGTGAATATGAAGCGTGTCCGATACATCCTCAATTTCAATAGGTGCGCGCAGACGGTACATTTTCAAACGCTTATGCAGCGCCTCGCCCATGTCCGGCGGTGTATCGAGCAATAGATGATCGCCCCGATCCGTGATGAACATATCTGCGATAATCTTGCCCTGCGGCGTCAACAGAGCCGCGAACGTCACCGGCGCACTGAGCGAGTTGGTGACCAAGCCGGACAGCCAATCCCGAACGCCCTCTCCAGACAGTTTCAGAACAGTTCTGTCTCGGCGTTGAATCGGCATAGCGTGGACATAGGCAGGCACATGACCCCAGACAAGACTCTGCAAATTTTCATAAAACCGAGTTCATTTTTATTGAATAACAATAAGAACATTCCTACTTCACTAGTATAGGATACGGACGAAGATATTGAGGAGAGACGTAAATGCCAACTTTTGAAGCTCAAATTGAGCAATCCAAGAAAGACGTCGCTGAGGCGCAGACCAAAATTTCCGAGTTGTCTTCACAGATCGACACGGCGCGCGCCAAAATGAGCGAAGGCACGGATATCAGTCTGGATATTGAGACGGCCTCGCTGGACGATGTGCATACGCATACGGATTTGATGAATGCGAATATCGCCGAACTCATCATGGGCCTGGATGATGTTACAGTCGGTTTTTCCAAAGATTTCGATGCCATGCGATCCAAGACAGGCTGGGAGAAATTGGTCGGTGTCTTCTCAAAGCAGCGGTCTGAGTCCCTGCGGCAGGAACGTATCCGCGCCGCCACGATTGAGGACAAGCTGCAGGATCTGATTGCCAAATCCAACACGATTCAAGCCATGCTGCAGGAACAGCTCAATGAACTGGGCCGACATAAGGGCCAGGTGGAAGCCAATCTGCAGGTTACGCTGGCCGACCGCGAAGCAGCCGTCACGACGCTTGAGCAGATTAAGAACGAAATTAAGGCGCTCGATCCGCAAATTATTGAGCTGGAGAACAAGCTCTCCGTATCGACAGAGCCAAAGGAACGGGCACAGCTTGAATCCGAGCTGGCCACGGCCAATTCCCGTCACAACGAACTCGCGCAACTGGAGCAGGTCAAACTGTCCGAGAGCCAGACGCTTGAGCGCTATATTGAGAAGGGCAAGACCTGGATGGACAGTCTCCAGAACCAGATTGCGACCCAGATGGTTCTGCTCAACAAACTCACGACCGACACCAAACAACGGGTTGTTCTCTATGATGCGCTATCAAAATCGCTGAAGACCGCGCAGCAACAGGATGTCGCGCACAAGATCAATGAAATCGGTGTCGCGACAGATAAAGAAGCACAGGTTGCGATGGCCGCGATCGGGGCCGCAACCAACAATAAGATGGCCGAGATGATGGAAAGCCATGAGGAGCATATCGTCTTCGCCCGCAAAGTTCTTGAAGAGAAAGCCAGGGCGGATGAGCGTTTCGCACGGCGGTTCGAGAAAATCGTCGAAAAGCACGATGCCAATGCCTATGGCGAAAGCTCCTAAAGGCGGTCTCGAACCTTGAGCGCCAGTATGGACCTCGACCTCACCTATACGTACCGCGTGCTTGACAATGCGCGCGCGGCGCGACGCTATTTTGCCAAATTCGAGCGCATTATCGGTCACTTGCGATCAGTTGCAAATCTGTCGGTGGACGAGCGTCAACTCAGCCAAGCTGAAGGCGAAATTCTCGGTCAGTACTTGATTGACCTGCGCAACAGCTTCACGGCCCTGTCCTATAAATATCTGATGACAAACCGGGCCAGCAATTCCGGCCAGATCAGCATCGATAAGACAGAATCCGGCTTCCCGGTATTCTCTGAAATCATCCAGCTGGCATCTGATGCGACGCAGGCAAAGAAACACCTGAAATCCCTGCCCGACCAGGAACGGATGAAAAAGGATATGGTCAGCCATATCCTAACGGAACAATCCGCACCGACCTCGCTGCAATATGCACTGGCCCAGCGTATTTATTACGAGACACTGGACCGTCAGCCGCTCTTTCTGTCGCAGAACCATCCGCAGGCGGTCTGGGTCGGCAAGGATCTGAAAAAGCGCAAGCGGCGCTATATCGTCCATTGGGCGGTGTATGATTCCAGGACCAACATTCCGGTCGTTTATCTGATGGAGCTGGACGATACGGGGTCGCGCGCGCTGCCTAATGACGAACGCCGCTGGCCGCGCGTTCAGGACGCGCTGATGGCGCAGGCCGTATCCGAGTTAAAACTTCTCACTATTGCCAAAGGCTTTGATGAGGACTTCCAGAACATTCACCCCAAATCTTTGCGCCGCTTCCATCTCGGCCCGATGCACAGCCACGCCTTTACCGAGCAGCATGGCCCGATCCGCGACGTCCTGGCCGAAGCCAGCGGCCAGCCCGGACTGGACTGGGCCCTGGCCTGGACTGTTGAAACGTTGCTGTCCGAAGGTCAGAAATGGGTCAAGACCGGTGTATTCAATGCCGCCTGGCGACAGGTCTACAAGCTTGATGCCTACGGTCTTGATGGCAAGACTGACGGCTATACCGACATCAACCGATCCCTGATCCTGCCGCACCGCGCCTATCAGGTGATGGAAGAAAAACATTCCGGCAGTTTTGACGGCGTGCGCAAATATGTCGTCGGCCAGAACGACAATATCTTCAGCTATACGTAAGGCTTCATGTCCAACCCGTCTGACCTCATGAAAATCAAAGAAGCAGCGATCCGCGAAAAAGTTGCGGCGGCGCAGTCCATGCTAGACGGGTTTGACCACACGCCGCGTCTCGCCAAGGCAAAAAACGTTGCACCGACAGCAGGGAAATCACCCGGCATTCCGGGTCGCCGCCGATTCCGCTCCACCACGCCCGGTCTGGTCACGCAAAACACGGCCCGCACGGAAAGCGTCAATCTGATCGCCCGCGTCAAAGCCACCAGCGAGGACGACGCATTGATGAGTCCGGTTCAGGCCAGCGTGCTGCACAGCTTGCGCCGATCACTGGCGACGGCATTGACCGTAGTCGACCAATATGCCGATGCGACCGGTCTGTCTGCGCTGATGAAGAATAATCTGGAAGGCAAATTGGCGGATAGCCAGTCTATGGCTTTTTCCGAAGGCCTCGCCGCCGCCTCCGTTATCGCGCTTCATGTCTTCGCCAATATGGCGAGCTTACGCCTGTCGACCCTGCATGAAGCGGGCGAGTTGACCGTCGATGTCGGTGATGTCGAAGAAATGCTGACCGACAATCCGCAGCTCGCCCTGAACGGGGCGTTATGGGAGCTGGACCAGACGCTCGCTCTGTTTACTGATGACGAATCCAAACTGATCCCGACCGTGACGGCGTTTCTCGAACAGCTGATGGATAAGGCTGCCGCGCGCGCCGCCAACCTGCCGCGGCTGGAGGCGTTCACCTCCGTCGCTTACCGCGTCGAAGAAGATGATTTCGACATTCGCGGTTTCCAAGCAGCGTCCCGCGCGCGCTCCACCACCCTGACGATGACCTTCAAGAAGCCACATGAAGTTGTCGGCAATCACATCGCCAAATATCAGGTGATGAAACTGTCCAAAATGCTGATGGCCTATGATTTTGAGCACAAGTTCAATCCGTTTGCGGATCTGGGCGGCTTCATTTTTACCTTCATGGGTGACGGTATGCCCGGCACCGGCAAGACCACCCTAATCCAGATGATGGCCGGGCTGATCAATGATTACTGCAACAATGCGGGCTATCCGTTCCGCTACGCCAACCTGTCCACCGACTCCATCGATAGTTATCAGGGCAAGTCGGCGCAGAATGCCAAGGCTTTCATCCGCGAGATCATCGACCCTGCGGTCATCGGTTTCGGAACCATTGACGATATCGACCAGCTCGCCGGTAAGCGCGGCGACCAACAAAGCTCCGCCGGTCAGTTGGAGATTACGGCAGTCTTGATGGAAAGCTTCGCCGGAGCGAACACGGTCGTGCGCGGCAATTGCACCTTCGGCATGTTTTCGAACTATCCGGAGAATGTGGACGATGCGCTGCGCCAGCGCGCTTCGGCCCGCTTCCTTGTCGATGGTCCGAAAACCCGTGACGACTATATCGACATTCTGCATTTGCTGATGGGCAAGAACCACAACATTCCGGTTGGAGATCATGATCTGTTCGAAGCACAGCATATCAAGAAAGCCGTGAAAGCCAGTTACGAGTCCTATGCTCGCCCCAAGGAAGAGGCGCTGGAAGCGGTCTTCGACCAGATCAAAAAGAGCACGGGGAAACTCGACACCATTGCCAAGCTCGGCACCTATCTCAAAGCCATTCAGAAAGCCGACCCGCGCTTTACCGGCCGCGCCGTGAAGAACATCATCGACGCCGTCAAAGTCCGGGCGATGGATTTCGAACTACCGGATGAATGGATGGAAGATACGACGCTGTTTCTGGACAAGGATTACGATACAAAGAAGAGCATGATCGCCGACCTCGCCACCGATATCACGGTCGACATGGTGATCCAAGAAATCAACCGCTACGCCGATAGCGAATTCCGCTACGCCGACAAATCCGACGAATTCGCAATTGAGAATGCGGTGCGAGACATGGGCCGGATGGAAGAGGCGAAGCGGCGGTATTTGGAAGGGAAAGGGTGAGTCTGTTTCAGGGGCTCATATCCGGCGGCATACTCGCCCTGATTGCTGTTTCGCTGGCCCATTTCCGGCTGGGAGAGAAGATGCTTCTGAAATCCACGTTTTCAAAACGCGGTAATGCGGTTTTGGAAAGTGATTTTGCCTGGATCATCCGCTTTGCGTGGTACGTCACGTCATTGTGCTGGATTATGATCGTGGTCATTCTCTACTCCATAGGGTTTTATCCTTTCGCAATGACATCCGTAATTCTTTTGACGTTAGGGATCGGGTTTCTGGCCAATAGTATATTTGACGGTATTGCGTCTCGCGGGCGGCATGTCGGTTGGCCGATTTTCACGTTTATCGGAGTTTTCAGCCTGGCCGCCCATGTCATCGGAGGATCTGCGACATGATGCGCCTCGTCAAAGCCGGGTTGATGTTTGGAAACCTTTTTGAGGTGTCCTCGCCCGCTATGGTCGGGCGTTATAACCGTGCACTGGATTATCTGATCGGGCGGCGGTCTAAGCTGACCGAATTCCACATCGACATTGCCGGTTATTCGCCCGAGATCGCGCATGAATTTGATGACGAGCTTTATCTGAATCCGTTGGGTGCGAACCAGATGTTTATCCTGTTGTCGACAGATCAGAAAAGCGCACCGCTACTGGACTCGCAATTCTCGACCTCTCGCTCGATCCTGCGCCGTTATATTGAAGACAATGAAAATCAGCTATTCGCCCTGACGGCGCGAGAAGCCGTCGCGGGGGAACTGCTCGATTCCGTATTCAAGATTAGCGAGCCCGCCGACCTGCTCGATATCAACCAGATCGAAGTCACAGCCGACACATCCCAAGCGCACGTCGCCGAAGCCGAAACCCTCACCCGACAGATCGACCGATTCATGACGGAAGAGGATGCGTGGTGGGATGATGTGTTGATCTCCGAGATGATTGAGCTCGCCAAGCGTACGGGCGATATTCAGCGCAATCCGGTCAAGCTGGACAGCAAGGTCTTTCAACAGGACAATTATTTCACCGCCCATTTTGGCGGCGTCTATGTATTTCGCGATTCGGATACACCGACAGTGATCGCACGCACAAAAATCCCCGGGCTGGACCTGTTGGATATCGCTCAGACGCTAACATTCGATGACCGGGAGGCGATTTCGGACTGGCTCTATCAGGAAGGGTTGACCGAACTGATCGTACAGCGTCCTAATCAGGATCGCGCGCTGGTGATCCGGCATAAGATGGATTTCATTGTCGCCTCGACCGCGGGCGATCAGGGTCATGACCTGTCCGAAATGTCGCGCCGGAATATGCGCCAGCTTGAGCGCCGCTACGCCAATGATTTGCCGCCTGAATTTACCGGGCTGATGGAGGTCTGGCGCTGGGCTTCTATGGGCGGGCGCGTGCCAAAGCTCGGCCCAAACCATCCAGCTTTTTTCTATGCTTTGCGTGGATCGCAGCATCGTGACCGCGATCTGGTCAATATGTTGCTGTCCGATCTATCACGGCTGGATTTCCTTCAGCTGTTCATCTGTCACAAATCGCTGTTCTATGACACCTATCGCGATTGGCCAGAGACGAAGAAGAACTTTGTCGTCCGCTTCCTTGAGGAAGAATATGCAATCGACAAGGCAGGGGCCCGCGAAGCGTTGTTCGGAAAAGCGCCGAGCATGAGTGAGCCAGTCTCGTGCGGGAAACCCAAGCGGCGATCGCCCAAACGCAATCCGTGGGATGCGGAAGAATGGTCCAATCAGCGCCGAAGAGGTAAAGATAGCGACGACGATGACGACGATCTGGATTATGACGATGACTGGCGGCACCGCTCTAGCCAGCGCCGCGCCTATGATAAGCGCAAGCGGAACGCTGAAAAGCTCAAGCACAAGACCAGAGACAGAAAACGGAGGAAATAGATGTTCAGCCTTATCCGCAATATTGTGATCATCCTCCTGCTGCTCAGCCTTATCTATGCCGTGCTGAGTTTCACCGCGCGCATCAAACATCGCCGGCTCCTTGAAGCCGAATATGAAATGCTGCCAGAGTACGATAAAATGGCGGAAAGTGAGGACGATTATGCGTCGCGCGGTATGAAAGCCTATACACGATCCTATCGTCCTAAACTCTTTCTCGGCGTTTTCATCATCCCGTCCCTGATCGGCTTCGGCCTGATCTGGCTGGCCCAATATGGGTAGCTAATTGAGCGAAGAGGATACGCCATGAAATATCTACGACATATTCCAGCTTTCATTCTATTCATTGTCGGCGCGGTTCTGTTAAACTATTATCTGCCGGGCCGCGACGTCGTTCAGATCGTTGGCACGGAAGTGAAACGGATCGATGTTGAAAAAGGCGCCCCCTTCTGGGACCGGGCCGATATCGGTACGCAGGAAGGCGCGACCCGAGACGTTCGCTTTATCAATGCGCAGTTTGAAAATGGCCGTACGCGAGTTTACCGCAATGAGGATACGGGGTGGGGCTTTCCGCCCTATTTCAAATTCGACAGCGGCGACGTCACTGCCGAGGCCCAGAGTCTCGCTAAGGGCGATCAATGGGTCGCCGTGCGTCACTATGGCTGGCGGATCAAACTCTTCTCTATTTTCCCGAACGCGACATCAATCAAACATGTGTCAGGGCCCAACGCCTTACTGATACCGTGGTTTAACATCGTTTTTATCGGATTTTTGCTCGGTCTCTGGTTCTGGATCTGGCGCATGATCCGGCGCTTTAAGGCCGCGCGGATTGATCCGACGCTGGACAGGGTCGGCGATAGTGTTGGCGACGCGGTCCGCGAAGTCGGCGAAACTGTCGGCGAAGGCCGAACGCAGATACAAGGTTTCTGGCGAAAGCTGTTTGGGTCTCCGGCACCGAAGAAATAGTGCTCAGGTCTGCGACGAGTGCTTTCGCGCCCAGTGATCTGAAAGAAATACACCGGCAAACAGAATGGCGATGGAGAGCATCGCCAGCAGGCCGCCCCAAAGCCAGTGCGGTCCGCCCCAGATATCGGCCAGCACCCCTGTATCGGATCGGTAATAAGCGCCAGCCACTTCAGCTTTGCCGATGAAGAAGTAGCTGAATCCCGTCAGAGTGGTCAGGCACATGGCAATGGCCACGATATAGGCGATATATTGCAGATCGCGGCGGGGGAGCTTCCAGCCGATCAACCCCATGATCGCTGCGCCTAACCCGAGCGTTATCCCCGTAAACCCATCCGCTGCCCAGATCAGCGACAGGGCCAATAGGCCTGCCAGGCCCAATATGGCTGATCGGTACATGCTGAAGGCGCGGGTCATCACGATCATCAGAACACCGAACAAACTTGGACCCAGCAGTCCGAACACCACGACCATGGCCCGCGAAAGCCTGCTGCTTGTCGCCGTCAGGGCCACCCCGGAAAAATCAGGAAACACCGTCAGTTCTATGAAGCGCCCGCCCGTGATAATTGCACCAAGTCCGTGCCCGAACTCATGCGCCCAGGTCGAAAGAAACAGGATGGGAACACGCACCAGTGGAAACTGCATCACCATATAGACGATGAAGCACAGGCCCCAGAACTGAATCGCCGGAAGACGGGGCGGAGCGGTGGTCGGGCGTGTGAGCGTAGCAGACATGGGGCTTGATAGACCGTACGTAGCCTGGTTGCAGAAACTAATTGTTAATCAGTGTTAGAGCGAGGTTGTTCCTTCTAACGAAGGAGCAAATGAATGCAAGAGAATGGCTATCTGTCACCACAGATTTTCACCGCGAACCACCCGCTATCGGGAACCCAAGAGAGCGTGAGAAGGGGAATGAGGCCAAGACAAGCAACAACGTTCGTCTGAACGGGAATATCGCTCGCCGCCGACCGAGCAACGAGATGATCGAGTATTAGGATAGAGAGCTGCCCGGCTTCGGGCTGCGCGTGCATCCCTCGGGACAGCGCACATGGTTCGTGATGTTTCGTCAGCATGGCAATACCGTTGATCCTGCAGGGCGTCACGTCAGTCGTTCCGCTAATCTTTGCCAAGCTGGTTCTGGTCACCGTGTTCGTACCGGTTGGCATGGCCGGGCTGGTGGTTCTGACTATTGCCTGCATTATAGTGCACAACGCTCTGGCTCGAAACTTTGCTCAGCCTGAGCCTGGAGCCCCATCATAGATGCGTAGCTGGCGGTTGCCCCCATCCCCTGCCCTCTGTTAGGCGAGCGGCGAACTAACACAGGACCCTCGCCCCATGAAAATGAACGGCAATGAGATTGAACCCGGCAATATCATCCTGCACCAGGACACGCTCTGGGTGGCAGTAAAGTGCAATACTGTGAAGCCCGGAAAGGGCGGCGCGTTCAATCAGGTCGAGCTTAAGAACCTGATTGATGGCCGTAAGCTGAATGAGCGCTTTCGCGCTGCTGAGACGGTCGAGCGCGTTCGCCTTGACCAGAAGCTGCATACCTATCTCTATGATGACGGGGACGCGGCTGTGTTCATGAATTCTGAGAATTATGAGCAGATCAATCTGCAGAAAGATTTCATTGGTGACCGGAGGGTTTATCTGTCGGACGGTATGGAAGTGGAACTGGAATTTTACGAGGACAAGCTGATCGGTGTTTCCCTGCCCGATCAGGTCACGCTTGAGGTTACTGAAACCGAGCCCGTCGTGAAAGGCCAGACGGCGGCCAATAGTTTCAAGCCCGCTATTCTCAGCAATGGTGTCCGCACGGCGGTCCCGCCCTTTATCGGCACAGGCGAGCGGCTGGTCATCAATACGAAAGATGGTAGCTATGTGACGCGGGCGGATTAAGCTCAGCTCATTGAAAAAGGATGGTGATGATAGCATGACAGACAATCTCGGCCGGCACCTTGCCATTCTACGCTTCATTCCGATCCTTATCCTGATCGCGCTCGCCTTTGGTCTGGATTATCTTTTCGGACTGGACCGGCTGCTCAGCGCGGGCATCGCGCTTATCGTCGCCACGCTCGTCCGGATTGCCCTAATGCGTTTCTGGAAGTAGCCCGATGAGAGTGGGATTTTAAGGGCCAGAAGTATTACCCAAACAAATACTGCATTCATAAGCTGCAAGCCATATCGGCGGCGCTGGATCGTTTGGCTAAAGACCCGCCACCGGGGTACGATAAGGAACAAATCCAAGAAACTTACGTTAAAGCTCTCGTAACACGTTATAATGTCTATGAGGTCGTATCGGCGTTTCATAAAGAGTTACGCCGGGGGGATCATGCTAAGGCGTTTTTCTGGGCGGTGCTCTTATCTGCTAAGCGTGGCTATCACGGAACTGCGAGATACCTTCTCAATATCATCTACGAGGAAACGCGGGATCATAAGTTAGCAATCAATCTTATCGAACTTAATGCAAAGCCTCGCGATGAGATAACTCTGCACGATATACACAAGCATGTCGCTTTATTCTGTTTCGCCGTCAAGAAATGGGAGCTTCCTCACCGGGTGGGGATATTCAAGGGCGAGATGCTGGGTTATGCTTGGTTAGTCAAACAATATGGTAAAGCCGTAGCCAAGGGCAGTGATATAATACCGTCATCGCAGGAACCCTTGCTTAGCAAACGTTTGCTAAGAGGGTTTAAGGACCGCAACATGCCGATGTTCCAATCGGGCTTAAAAGGTTTGCAGAAGTTAAAGCCAGTCGGTGGTCAATCTCTGGATAATCACCGGATCGACCTATTTAATATGTTAATGGAAATAGCGGAAGATTATGCTATGGACGACCCTATACGTATAGGGGAGATTGTCACGAAACGCTTAGAGGCGAATTATCCCATTGGCTATCATGAGTTAAACGCCATTGGTGACGCTCTAATGGACGAAACCTACAATATAGGTTTAACCCCGCCCAAGACCCGTACAATGGCTCTTAAGGTTCCCTTTAAGCCCATAGAAAAAGGCTTTAGTCCGAGCATACCTTTATATGCGCAAGACAATCATACTTATAAGGGCAAGGCATTACTTCGCCAGTATTCGGATCAACTCGCGCCCGGTGCCCACCAGAGCAATCTTGATTTTCGCATGTGTGGCGCTTATTACGGGGTCGCGTGGCGAACTCTAGCTTATGACCAGTTCGAAAGCATTGACGTGCGGTGGGGCGAGGTCAAATGGGACAAAGACATATCCAAAACAGTTTCTGATCTATGGTATTAAGGAAAGCAACATGACAGATGAAATAATCGAAACAGACGACGAAAAAAGAGAAAAACTCGCTAGGCTGTAGTGAAGAGTTAACTTTTATTTTCTATAATGTTCCTTCATTTTGTCAGGAGCGCACATATGTCTGGTTATCAGGAACTTACGGATGAACAATGGAGCCGTTTAAAGCCTTATTTGCCTTATGGGAGCACAGGGAAACCGGGTCGCAACGCCAATAACAGGCTTTTCATTGATGCTTTGTTGTGGATGGCCCGTTCGGGCGGGCGTTGGTGCGATTTACCCGAACGGTTCGGGCGTTTTGACAGTGTCAAACGGCGTTATTATCTCTGGGTTGAGGCCGGGGTTTTAGAAGATGTCTTTAAGGCCTTGCGCACTCACGCTGATCAAGAGTGGCTGATGATGGATGCCACAATTGTGCGGGCGCATGCCCAAGCGGCCGGGGCGCGGCATAAAAAAGGGGGCCTGATGCCCATGCATTGGGGCGTTCCAAGGGCGGCTTGACGACAAAAATACATGGGCTGACAGATGCATTGGGTTTACCTCTGCGCCTGATAGCAACGGGCGGGCATTGTAGCGAAATGACGCAAGCCGCCGCCTTATTGGCAGGGTTTAAGGCGGATCATGTCTTGGCGGATAAGGGCTATGATGGCCGGTGCGTTATGGAAGCGGTGAATGAGATTGGGGCTATGCCCGTTATTCCGTCCCGAAAAAATGCGCGCAAGCCAAGGCAAACTGATATGGCTTTGTATAAGGAACGTAATATTGTCGAGCGTTTCTTTGGCTATCTCAAACAGTTCCGGCGTGTGGCTACGCGATATGACAAGCATATCCAAAACTATATGGGCTTCGTCTATATCGCAGCTATCAAAATCTGGCTCAAATGATTAATTCTTCTCTACGACCTAGGTATGAGCACGAGCATAAGGGTCATATATTCGTTGAAAATGGATGCTATAGGGACAAATTTATAGAATATGTTTTCTCGACTCTTTACGATATGGGCGACCTAGACGAGGCGTTTTATGATTGTTTTAACATTGTTCTTAACGCTTTATACGATCAAAACGAGGTGATAGACGAGGCCACCTTGAAGGACGACGCTACCTGTAGGAACTTCCTACAAACTTTGGGTCATGCCCGGTTGCGCAGGGTAGACGATCCGGAGCGCCCTTTCGTTTGCTCGTTTATACCCCATGGAGAACCCAATGTAAAGACTCTTGAAGTTAGCGGTAAAACCATGAACTCGGCCAAGTTGCTATCTCTCGTTCAGCTATTTAGGGACACATCGCATAGTATCTCTAAAGCTAAAGTAGACAAACCACCCACGACAAACTAGAAAGTAAATCGGAGCCTACCATGCCTATACGTACACGATTAACTGATCCTGAAAGCGAAGTAGCTAAACTAATTGACAAGCGACTTCGCCATAAAAGCGGAATACCTGAACGACCTAAAAGAACAGAAGGGGGACGATTCTCCGTTTAGTGAACATAAGCCTATCCATCCGTCTGTGAATGGACGCACGGAAGCCTATAATAAGAATACCCGAAAAACCTATATGATCGCCTTGTCTGTCGGGGAATGCACGTGCCCATTCGGTGATGCGTGGATTCTGAAAAAGGCATGAGCGATCGGTTTAAAACAGCCTTGGTTGGCGCCGTCGTGGGCCTGATCCTTGCGGTTTTCATTTTCTTCTTGAGGCTGTCCTAGATAACATGATTTTGTGTTATTGAGTTATGATGAGGAAGATCCGTTTAAGTTGGCGGAAGCAATCGCGTTTGATTGAGCACTTTGTGTCGGGCAGCACGGAACGCTGCGCTTCACGACTTGTCGGGGTGAATAAGAGTATGGGCGCTTTGTATTTTCATCGTCTGCAAGAGATTATCGCTTTAAAGCTTGAGATCGAGGCGGGTGATGTGTTTGGTGGCGAGATCGAAGTCGAAGAAAGTTACTTTGGCGGACGGCGCAAAGGTAAGCGCGGACGGGGCTCAGCGGGTAAAATCCCTTTATTTAGGGTGTTAAAGCGCGGTGGACGGGTGTATACGAAGATTATTCCCAATGCCACATCTGCCACATTGATGCCGATTATTTCGCATAAAGTCATTCCTGATAGCATTGTCTATTCGGATTGCTGGCGGGACTATAACGTGTTGGATGTCTGTGAATTCAAGCATTTCCGGATCAATCATTCAAAGCTCTTTTCCGACAAGCATAATCCCATCAACGGGATTGAGAATTTCTGGCGCCAAGCGAAGCGCCATATGCGCAAATTTAACGGTGTTCCAAGGGCCCATTTTGGGCTATATTTGAAGGACTATGAGTGGCGTTTCAACAACTCTGCCCTCAAACGCCAATTATCACAGTTGAAACAATGGGTTAGAAACAATATAAACTAATTATCTAGGACAACTCCTTCTTCTTTTTACGCGATCCCGAATTGGGCTTCATGGGTCATATCCTGTTGCTCACTCTCGCGCCGGTCGGCGGGTTCACAGGTGGATGGCTTGGTTATAAAGGCGACAGATTATGACACATCCAGCGATGAAGAAAACAATCGCGCTCGCGGCCTGAAATGGTATAAGACGACGAACGCTGGATTAGACTGGCGATTATCGCACCGCCACAACGGATTGATGCCCCGGCATTGATTCATACATTCTAGAATAATTCGAACGGAACCACGCCATGAGCGGAATGTCGGCAATTATGGGCGTGATGCAGAACGCCGCCCGCAAGGCCGCGCGCGGTCTGCAGCGCGACTTCGGCGAAGTCGAAACCCTACAGGTCAACCGCAAAGGCCCGTCTGATTTCGTCTCCCGCGCTGACAGGAAAGCTGAGGAGATCATTCACGAGCAGCTCTCTTATGCCCGTCCGGGCTATGGTTTTCTGATGGAAGAAGCCGGAGAGATCGAAGGTACGGATAAGTCGCACCGCTTCATCGTCGATCCGCTCGACGGCACAACAAATTTTCTGCACGGAATTCCACATTTTGCCATTTCCATCGCGCTGGAGCGGGAGATCGACGGCAATCCGCGCAAGCTGGTGGCTGGACTGGTCTATAATCCGATCACGGATGATATGTGGTTCGCCGAGAAAGGCCGCGGCGCCTATATCAATGATGGCACGCGCGGCGGCGCAGATCGTCGTCTTAAACCCTCACAGCGCGATCTGTTCTCTGATTGTATGTTCGCCACCGGCGTGCCGTTCAAGGGCAAGCCTGGTCATGGAAAATTCCTCAAGGAACTGCATCAGGTCATGGGCACCAGCGCGGGTGTCCGCCGCTTTGGCGCGGCTTCGCTCGATCTCGCTTGGACGGCGGCTGGACGCTATGACGGTTTCTGGGAACGCGGGCTCAAACCTTGGGACATCGCCGCTGGCATCATAATTGCTCAGGAAGCTGGCCTTCAGGTTGAAAGCCTGTCGGGCGGCGACGTCATGGAGATGGGCGACATCATTACCGCAAACGAAAAACTCCTGCCAATGCTGAAGAATCGGGTAAAGTAGGCATCTTGATTCTGAGCCAAGGTCTCAATATAGGCCGCCTCACAGCGGTGGATCGACCAAAGCAAAGCCGTACCGAACATAGAGAAGATTCATGAAAAAAAACGGACATCCCGATTACCACATCATCACCGTGAAAATGGTCGATGGTACCACGTACAAAATACGCTCCACCTGGGGCAAAGAGGGCGACACACTGTCTCTCGATATCGATCCGAAAACACATCCGGCCTGGACTGGCGGCGAAGCGCACATCAGCGATCGCGGACGGGTCAGCAAGTTCAAGGACAAGTTCAAAGGGTTTTCATAAACCCTGCGCCGCTCATTGCGGCAACAGGTAGACGATTGAAAGCGGCTCCATCGGGGCCGCTTTTTTCATGCGCTTACTGCTGCGTACCCAGCACACCGACGACTCTATCTTAAATCCCGCGAATAATGGCGAGGAAATAACACCAGAGCAAAGAGAGCAATTAGACAAGATGAAAGAGGGATATTTTAAGGGAAATGGCTAGGCTGTAGTGAAGAGTTAACTTTTATTTTCTATAATGTTCCTTCATTTTGTCAGGAGCGCACATATGTCTGGTTATCAGGAACTTACGGATGAACAATGGGGCCGTTTAAAGCCTTATTTGCCTTATGGGAGCACAGGGGAACCGGGTCGCAACGCCAATAACAGGCTTTTCATTGATGCTTTGTTGTGGATGGCCCGTTCGGGCGGGCGTTGGCGCGATTTACCCGAACGGTTCGGGCGTTTTGACAGTGTCAAACGGCGTTATTATCTCTGGGTTGAGGCCGGGGTTTTAGAAGATGTCTTTAAGGCCTTGCGCACCCACGCTGATCAAGAGTGGTTGATGATGGATGCCACAATTGTGCGGGCGCATGCCCAATCGGCCGGGGCGCGGCATAAAAAAGGGGGCCTGATGCCCACGCATTGGGGCGTTCCAAGGGCGGCCTGACGACAAAAATACATGGGCTGACAGATGCATTGGGTTTACCTCTGCGCCTGATAGCAACGGGCGGGAATTGTAGCGAAATGACGCAAGCCGCCGCCTTATTGGCAGGGTTTAAGGCGGATCATGTCTTGGCGGATAAGGGCTATGATGGCCGGTGCGTTATAGACGCGGTGAATGAGAGCGGGGCTATGCCCGTTATTCCGTTCCGGAAAAATGCGCGCAAGCCAAGGCAAACTGATATGGCTTTGTATAAGGAACGTAATATTGTCGAGCGTTTCTTTGGCTATCTCAAACAGTTCCGGCGTGTGGCTACGCGCTATGACAAGCATATCCAAAACTATATGGGCTTCGTCTATATCGCAGCTATCAAGATCTGGCTCAAATGATTAATTCTTCACTACGACCTAGGGTTATGACGTCTGCTTGTCGGCTACAATATGCCTGCAAGCAGATAAATGAAAAGCACAAATAGAAAGATTGCAGTCAAAAACGCTTGAAGCCCGCCAAATATCAAAATGGCCATAAAGGATAATATGCCGAGCACAAACAGAATACGAGCCAATTCACTTTCGTCGGACATATAGTCTTGTAGCATTATAGATTAGGACATGTCAATGCCAGACCCGAATGACCCTCTGTCCTATATGACGGAGAAACAGCAATATGAATATCTGAGCAATAGGCAAAGGCTCAACAACCGCCTTGCCAGCGGCAAGCTACCATATCATACATGAATTGTATGTGAAGATCGATGATGAGTCAAGCATAGCTTATTGATGTTCAACAACTTTTGTAAACCCCTTGCTTGGTAACAATGGAAGTAAGGAGCTTACATTATGAGCGGATTTATAGGTTACACGGAAGAGTTCAAGCGCGAGGCTGCGGCGCAGGTTTCAAGGTAGGGTCATTCAGTTAAATCAGTATCAGATCGGCTGGTATTAGCCCGAAGTCGCTTTACGATTGGGTCAAGCGTTATGGCGACGCGTCCAGCCAGACACCGGAGCGGATCAGTTTGAGATCTAGGGTCTGAAAGCCGAGCTTAGGCTTAGGCGCATCACCGAGGAGCGCGACATCTTAAAAAGGGCCACGGCGTTCTTTGCAAAGGGCCACGAATGAAGCACGCCTTTATCAAAGCGCATCGGGAGTAGGCGCCGTTTGAGCGGCCAAGCAGTTCTGGCTTGAGAGCGGTTGCGTAACAGCTATCGTAAAATCCATCATGACCTGCACAGCCTCGGTGAACGCTGTGCTTCCAACCCGGTTGCGAAGCTCATGCAAAGCGAAGGATTACGGGCAAAAATTGGCTATAAACGCCATCCCGGCAAGTATGGCACTCAATCTGCTTTCGTGGCAGCTAATCAATTGCAGCAGGACTTCAACGTCACCGCGCCTGACACTGTTTGGGTGACCGACATCACCTATATCCGCACCTATGAAGGTTGGCTGTATTTAGCGGCCGTCATCGACCTGTATTCGCGCAAAGTAATAGGTTGGTCGATGCATTCACGGATACAGACAAAATTACCCTTCACTCCGACCAAGCTTCACAGTTTACCGGCCATGATTGGCGTGAGTTCCCGGCGGATCACAATCTGGAAGCCAGTATGAGCCGGTGTGGAAATTGTTACGATAATGCCGTCGCGGAGAGTTTCTTTCATCTGCTCAAGACTGAACGGGTCAAACGCAAGATTTCTGAAACTCGAAAAGAAGCGCGCAAAGACGTGTTTGATTACATCGAATTATTCTATAATCCAAACGCAGACATGCTAATAACGGGATGTTATCACCCGTCGAATTTGAGATGGCAGCAAAATGAAGTAGCAAGGGATCTATAAAGCTAGAGGCACATCAAACATCATAATACATAGTTTTATAATCTTTGGGTCATGCCTAGTTGATTGGCTCCGCATAGAATCTAAGTCACTGTATGCTATGAAAATCATTATTCAAAAGGTTCGCACCTGTCCGAACGCAAAATTCGGGAGGTCGTTCGCTGCTTCGCCGCTGATCTGACAGCCCTGCAAACAACCCAACTGACAGGGCTTAACCGTAACATCATCAATCGGATCTACCGCGCTCTTCGCGAACGCATCCATTGGGCCTGCGAGGCGGACAAACCCTTCTTCGGCGTGGTCGGGGTTGATGAAAGCTATTTCGGCGCAACCCGCGTCAAGGGCAAACGCGGGCGCGGGGCCTATGGCAAGACCACCCTGTTTGGCATCTACGAACGGGCCGGGCGGGTCTATACCGAGATTGTGCCAGACTGCTCCAGAGCCACCCTACAGGGGATTATCCGGGGTAGGGTTGACCCGTCTTCCATCATCAACTCCGATGGCTGGCGCGGCTATAACGGACTGGTCGATATAGGCTATGGTCATTATCGGGTAGATCATTCCAGGGACGAGTTCGTCCAGGGCCCGACCCACATCAACGGCATCGAAGGCTTCTGGGGGCTGGCCAAGATGCGTCTAGCGAAGTTTAAGGGCGTTCCAAAACACACCTTTCATCTACACCTGAAGGAAACGGAATGGAGATATAATCACAGGCTTGAAGACAAGTACAAAACCCTGTTACGATACCTCAGAGAAAATCCAATCAACTAGGCATGACTCTAATCTTTTTTAACTTATCTCTATTTTCCCTTTTAAATATTTCCTCAAGAAATTATTAGGTATTTAACTCATGTTTCTATTTAAAAAAGAAGCATTAGACCATAAACGGAACAAATTGCATGGCGAGGTTATTCTTGTGCAGCGGGTTGGTTTTTCATCATGACCATTGTGTTTTTGCTGTGACGTTGGAATTGATAGGTTTTCTTTTAAACGGCGAATATAAACGCGAGGAAACAGTTGTCGGTTATCTCGTTCCCTCTAACGGCCTCTCCATAATCCGTGCTGACCACTTGACACAAGTCCTTGTCAATGAAGAAGACGTTGCGAATTGGGCGTCCGCGCGGCTTTGGCATCGCACAGCGTGCGCTGTTCGCGAGTCTGGGCTAGCTCGGCCTCTCTTGGCAGGCTTTCCACTCCGCCAGAATATCCTCACTGCCCTGTCGTGATCCGTCATGACTGTAGCCAGGCGGAGCGAAGACATAGCCAAGGCGCTGACGGATTGTGAGGCCGGGACTCAAGGCATCGTGAAAGAGTGAAATCCATTCCATCAGGGCAACACGCACCGGATTGTAGGTCTCGATATTCTTGACGAGCCCATAGGTCATCGCTTCATCGTCGCGCTCTTCCACGAAGCTGCCGAACACCCGGTCCCAGACGATGAAAATGCCTGCATAATTCATGTCGAGATGGGGTGGATGCGTGCTGTGATGCACACGGTGATGGGACGGGGTATTGAAGATGAATTCGAACCAGTACGGAAACTTTTTGATCGCTTCCGTGTGTATCCAGTATTGGTAGAGCAGATTGATCGCGCCCACAAAACCGATCAGCAAGGGATGAAAACCGATCAAGACAAGCGGGGATGAGAGCAGCACATATCCGGTAAAATTGCTTGTCCAAGGCTGCCGCAGCGCTGTCGAAAGATTATAATGCTGGCTACTGTGATGAACGACATGCGCACTCCAGAACCAGCGGATCCGGTGCGAAGCCCTGTGCTTCCAGTAATAGACAAAGTCCTGCGCCACGAGTGCGGCCAGAATGCCGGGCAGGCTGATACCCAAGTCAATCAGACGGAACTGCCAGAAGAAAACAAGAATACCGAGACTTATAAAACCGAACATCAGGTCGGTCAGCAAATTACCGAGACCCATCGTCATGGACGTGACCGCGTCGCGCCATTCATAGCGTCCGCCCAGCTTGCCGCGCGAGATCAGCCACCATTCCAGCGCAACCGTCATTACGAAGAACGGCGCGGCCCAAGCCAGAACCAGAGGGAAAGAAATTTCGGCATCCATTGTCGGGACCCCACACTGTCACAAAAAATTTGTCAATCCGCCAAACCTTCCTAACCGCAGAAGGGTGACGCATCGCAACTGCGGCGCTACAGCGCAGATATGAAAGTCACGATGGTTGGTACAGGTTATGTCGGTCTGGTGTCGGGGGTCTGTTTCGCGGATTTCGGCCATGAAGTTGTCTGTGTGGATAAGGATCCGGCCAAGATCGAAACGCTGAATGCGGGCGATGTCCCGATCTATGAGCCGGGCCTTGATGATCTGATCGCCAAGAATGTGAAGGCGGGTCGCCTCTCTTTCACGACCGATCTGAAAACCGCCATGCAGGGCACGGACGCCATCTTTATTGCGGTCGGTACACCGTCCCGGCGCGGGGACGGCTATGCCGACCTGTCCTATGTTTATGCTGCCGCAGAAGAAATTTCTGGATTGATCTCGACCGGTGAGGGTGGGTTTACGGTGATCGTGACGAAGTCGACCGTCCCGGTCGGCACGGGCGACGAAGTCGAACGCATCATGGCGGAACATGCTTCGCGCGCGACTTTTGAGGTTGTCTCCAATCCCGAATTTCTACGCGAAGGTGCCGCTATTGACGATTTCAAGCGACCGGACCGCGTCGTCGTCGGCACCAAGGATAGCCGCGCCGAAGCGGTAATGCGCGAGCTATACCGTCCGCTTTATCTGAATGAGACGCCGATCGTCTTCACCGAACGCCGCACATCGGAACTGATCAAATATGCCGCCAATGCGTTTCTGGCGACCAAGATCACCTTAATCAATGAAATGGCCGATCTGTGCGAAGCGGTCGGTGCAAATGTGCAAGAAGTTGCGCGCGGCATCGGACTGGATAAACGGATCGGCAACAAATTTCTCCATGCCGGACCGGGCTATGGCGGCTCCTGTTTTCCGAAAGACATGCTGGCACTGGCGCGCACAGCTGAAGAAGTCAATGTCTCACTCTCCATCGTATCATCCGTCATCGATGCCAATGATGCCCGAAAACGCCGCATGACCAATAAGATCGTCGCGGCGGCTGGTGGAGATGTGCATGGGCTTCGCATCTGCATCCTCGGCCTCGCCTTCAAACCGAACACGGATGATATGCGCGATGCCCCGTCCCTCACCATAATTCCGCGCTTGATCGACAAAGGTGCCGAGATCGTTGCCTACGATCCTGAGGCGATGGATGAAGCGAAAAAGCACTTGCCCGATATTACCTATACGGACTGTCCCTATGCGGCCATTGACGGCGCGGATGCCGTCGTCATCGTGACAGAATGGGATGAATTCCGCGCCTTTGACATGGGGCGAGTCAAGGATTTGCTCAACGCACCCAATGTGATCGATCTGCGCAATATCTATCGCGGCAAGCATATGCGAGCTCTTGGCTTTTCCTACACGAATATCGGCTATCCGGCGGTACCCGTTAAAGAGAGCACCTTATGACAAAGCCTGCCCGTATTGCTGTCTTGCCTGTTGCCGGTTTCGGCACGCGGATCCTGCCCGCGACCAAAACGGTTCCTAAGGAAATGCTACCGATCGTGGATCGTCCAGTCTTGCAATACGTCGTGGATGAAGCGCTGGACGCCGGGATCGAACATATCGTCTTCATCACGGGTCGGAATAAAGGCGCGATCGAGGATTATTTCGACGGGGCGTACGAGCTGGAAGCGGCGTTAGGGGAAAAAAACAAGACTGAAATTGCGGATGAGCTGAAACGACTCCGTCCTAAAGAAGGCACAATGAGTTTCGTGCGCCAGCAGGCTGTGCGCGGCCTCGGCCACGCTGTCTGGTGCGCCCGCGATATTGTCGGCGATCAACCCTTTGCGGTTCTGCTGCCGGACGTCATCATCAAAGGCGATCCCGGCTGTCTGAAACAGATGATGGAGGCCTATGCGGATGTTGGCGGCAACATTATTGCGGTTGACGAGGTGTCAGAAGTGGACGTATCGAAATATGGTGTCATCGCCCCGAAAGGGAATCTGGATGGGCCGCTTATCGCCATGTCCGGCATGGTTGAAAAACCCGTCATTGAAGATGCGCCGTCGCGCTATAAAATCACCGGACGCTATATCCTGCAGCCCGATGTTATGGACCTGCTCGCAACGCAGGATACAGGCGCAGGCGGTGAAATCCAGCTTACGGATGCCATGGTGCGGTCGATGGAATCGGGCGCACCCTTCCACGCCTTTGCCTATGCGGGTCAGGACTATGATTGCGGTTCGAAGCTTGGCTATTTCGAAACCGTGCTCGCCCATGCGCTGGATCACCCGGACATCGTCGATGGTGCCCGCACGCTGGTGAACGCGGCAAAAACCTAAAGCATCCGACCTTTAGCCTGAGACATATCCGGCAGCTTTGCAGTAGTTCCAGCACTCTTCTGGCGAGAAGAGGTCACAGATTTCCGTGAGGGCGTGGAACAGATCGGTGAAGGTTCGCGCACCTATCCTTCGCAGATGCGCTTTGAGTTTGGAGAACGCCATCTCAATCGGGTTCAAGTCCGGGCTGTAGGGGGGCAAGAAGAGAAACCAGCAGCCTGCATCGCGTATGGCTTTGGCCGCGACAGCGTTTTGTGCGTGGCGAGGTTGTCCAGGATGACGACGGTTCCCGGTGCCAGTTCAGGGACCAGCACCTGTGCGATGTAAGCCGCAAAGGCCTTCGCCATCCATCGCGCCTTTGATGACCCAGGGCGCGATCAGGGCATCTCAATCTCAGGGCATCTGACGTCAAACCGGCGATGAAGGTCTGTGTTCCCCATGGCCCGAAAGGGGCATCCATAAAGAGCCGCTCTCCTCGCTGCGACCAGCCACGCGCTGGCGGGTCAGGTTCGTTTTAACTGAAGTCGCATCAATGAAAACAAGATGATCCGGTTATGCCGAGATTGCTGGCAAGCGATGAGCGAACCAGTCGTCGCCTTGTTTCCTTACCCATGCGCGGCGTCGCTCGGTGGCGACCAACGTTTTTTGTATGTAAAACCGAGTTTGCGCAGGAACCGGCCAATCGCATCAAGGTGCACCTGAACGCCGGTCGCGTCTGCCAGCGCACCGGCCAGTTCAGGCACGGTCATGTCCCCGTCCTGTTCAATCAGTTCGACGAGAAAAGACCGGTGGGTATCAAGCTTGCCCTTGCCACGAGGGCGACCTTGCCGCGCGGCCCTTGCACGTCTGGTTCGTCGGATCGAAAGACCCCAACGCGCTCCGGTGGTCGGTGAAAGCTTCAGGCGCAACGCTGCCGCGCGCCCGCTTAACCCTTCTTCAATCAACGTCTGAAACCGCGCCCGAACTGCTTCTGGCGAAGGTGCTGACATGAACCATCCTCTCAAACACGATGAATCACAAATCAGCTCTCAAGGGAATCCAAACAATTCAGGTTTTTGGTCGGGCGCTTTAGGTCGTGAAACGGGGTCCGCGACTTCAGCCCCATTGTCCGTGCCCATCAGGGCGCGGTCCGCACCTTTCTGAGCCGACTCTGCCGAATAGTGCCCTTGCCGATGAGCTGACGCAGGATATGTTTCCCAAAGCGTTCCAGGTTCGTGAGCGGCTCTCAGACGTGGAAGATGTCCGGGTCTGGCTGATGGCTCTGGTCCTTGGCGTGACAGCCGATCTGCTCTGGAGTCAAACCGGAATCAGCCTGCCTGAAACGAACGTCTTGGATGCTTTACGCACTGTGCGGTTTTGCTATCGCGGCAAGCCTGCTTCTGGTCAAGTCCGAGGCGCTGTGCGTTTTCCTGAAAGAGCATAGTTCGGAGGAGTTTTATCTGGTCGGCGACATCATTGATGGCTGGCGCCTACGCAAGAAATGGTACTGGCCTCAGGTGCACACCAATGTCATTCGGCGCATTCTAACAGCCGCCAAACGCGGCACGGTGTGACCTACATCATTGGCAATCATGATGAATTTCTGCGAGGGTTCCTGAAGTTCCGGCTTATGTTCGGTGATATCGCCGTGCGAAACCGTGCGGTTCATGAAGGACGGGATGGCAAGCGCTATCTGGTTGTGCATTGCGATATGTTCGACGGGTTGATGCGAACAGAGCGGAAATGGATCATGCATCTGGGCGACAGTGCCTATAATTTCCTGCTCTGGCTTAATACGGAACTCAATGTCGTTCGACGGTGGTTGGGTGGAGAGTTGTACGGCGCTGGTCGAACATTATGATGGACGCTGAGAAATTCTCCATTTCGCGCCGCACGCCGCCGTGATCCGCGATCGGATCGAATATGGAGCACCCGTCGCAACGCCTGGCCTCGTCCCTGCAGAGTAGAGCGGAGGTCTAGCTCTTCTTTCTGCGTCCGTAGAGTTCGAGCCGGTGATCGACTAGTTCATAGCCGAGTTTCTCGGCGATTCTGTGCTGCAACGCCTCAATCTCATCATCAACAAATTCGATCACATCACCGGTCTGGACATCAATCAGATGGTCATGATGTTCCGCATCGGCCGTTTCGTAGCGCGCTCGACCGTCCCGAAAATCATGCGTTTCGATGATGCCGGAATCCGAAAACAGACGGACCGTGCGATAAACGGTCGCCAGACTAATATTGGGATCGATCCGGGACGCGCGCGCATAAAGCTCTTCGGCATCCGGGTGGTCATCTGCGCGCGAAAGGACTTTCGCGATCACGCGGCGTTGTTCGGTCAAACGCAAACCGCGCTCGACACATCTTTTTTCGATCCAGGTTTCAGTATGAGGCATAATCCTGCCTTAGCGGACCGTTGGGGTGTCGTCCAGTGAAGCCGGGGCCTGATCGGACTGTTCTCTCGGCAATTTATCCGAGAGATCAAGACCATAAGTAATGGCGGCAACGCGCCCGCCCGGACGGGTATAGTAGGTCGGACATCCCCGATAGGGAGATAGCTCATTTGGAGGTTTCTAAGAACTGTGCATTTTGTGGTGTGATCTGCTTCACTGTTTGTGGGAGGATTTTGTGATGCACAAGCCTGGCTTGTGTTCGATTTGACGGATCATCTTGCCCGTTTGTCTGCGACGAGCGACCCACTTGAGGCTTTGGAGCGTCATTGATTTCGAGGTTTTTCTCACTGTTCTGGTCTCGGTGCTTGGCTACGGGGATCGTCCCAAGGGCGGTCGCCCACCTTACGACCTGGTTGTCATGTTCAAAGAGCTGGTTCTGACTTTGATGCATAATCTGAGCGACGAGAAGATGGAGTTTCTGATCCGGGACCGTTTCAGCTGGTTGCAGTTTTGGGGTTTCAGATCGGGTAAGCGACTCCGGAGCTGAAGACAATCTGGCTGTTCCGGGAGACGCTGACACAAGCGAGGGCTTGCGGGGCGCATGACCATGGTCAATCTCATCGACAAGTTCCACCGCCTCATTTTTCATGAGCGACGACAGGCCATAACCTGACTCCGCCCAAAATTGACCTGCCCCCTTAAAAGTGGTCCATTTTGAGAGTTAGAGTTTTTGGCTATTTTGCGCTTGAAGGAGCACATCATGGCAAGAAAACGCTACACCTCTGAACAAGTTATCGCGAAGCTGCGTGAGGCTGAAGTATGGCTGGCTGGCCGCAGGCGAGAGGACGCAGCAGCGCTCACATCTGACATCATCCGCTTGGCAGAGCAGTACGGAAGATATGGCTAGCGCCGGATCACGGCTCTGCTTCGCCGTGAAGGCTGGACGGTTAATGCTAAGCGGGTGGAGCGCATATGGCGACGTGAAGGGCTGAAAGTCCCAAAGAAACAGACTAACCGTGGATGTTTATGGTTCAATGATGGTTCCTGTGTGCGGTTGAGACCGCAGCATAAAGGGCATGTGCGGTCGTATGACTTCGTCGCGGATCGGACCATGACGGCAGAGCCTTCCGCATGTTGACAATCATTGACGAGCACAGGCGGGAGTGCTTGGCGATCCATGTGCAGAGAAGGCTCCGGCACGACGACGTTCTGACCGTGCTGACGGAGCTTTTCACGCAGCGAGGAGCCTCGAAGCACATCCGGTCGGACAATGGTGCCGAGTTTACAGCTCAACCTGTCCGAGACTGGCTGGGCCGGATCGACGTGAAGACGCTCTACATTGAGCCAGGGTGACCCTGGGAAAGTGGCTATAATGAAAGCTTCAATGGGACGCTCAGAGATGAACTCTTGAACGGGGAGATCTTCTACAGCTTGAAGGAGGCACAGACACTGATCGAACCCTGGTGACAGCACTACAACACTATCCGGGCGCACAGCTTGTTAGGGTACAAACCACCGGCTCCGAAAACGATCTTTCCTTGCCCTTCCGGGCTGCCCTACACTCCGTTCCGGTTAGCTTAGAAGGCAATCATAACCGCCAAGATCTAACTTAGCGGGTGGACCACCTCATCGGGGAAGGTCACGTCCCGGCGGACTTCCTATACGAAAACCTGATGATTGCGAGCCATTCGATCCATGCAGCTTACCAAGCGGACGTAAAGAAGCTGCTTTTTCTCGGTTTATCCTGTATCTATACGAAATACGCTCAGCAGCCGATCCGTGAGGACTCGCTGCTGACCGGGCCGCTGGAGCCCAATGGTATGCCATCGCCAAGATCGCGGGCGTCAAACTGTGCTAAGCCTATCACGCCCAACATGGCTCTGACTTCATCTCTACCATGCCAACC
The DNA here is from genome assembly GCA_965205225.1 of Litorimonas sp. GTDB lineage: Bacteria > Pseudomonadota > Alphaproteobacteria > Caulobacterales > Maricaulaceae > Litorimonas. Next base: position 386,603 of record CBDBFZ010000003.1, on the reverse strand, counting down.
AACCTTTATGGCCCCGGCGACAATTACGATCTTCAAACATCCCGCGTCATCCCAGCCTTGATCCGAAAAGCCGAGGTTGCGCGACTAGGGGACAAAGAGAGTATGGAAATCTAGGGCAGCGGATCGGCGCGACGTGAATTCATGCATGTCGATGATTTGGCAGATGCAGCTATTTTTGTGTCGAAAAATTATTCAGACACCGGCCAATTAATATCGGCGCGGGAGACGATGTTTCGATCCTGGACTTAACGCGGCACGTAATGAGCGCTGTCGGGTTTCAGCGGGACATTACCCACGACCGGACCAAACCAAATGGAACACCGCGCAAGTTGATGGACGGATCGAAGCTTAATAGGATGGGATGGAGTCCGAGCATTTCTCTGGACATCGGTTTACAGAGCATGATCGAGACATTCCGACAGCATGTCGCGAAGCTGTGATGTAATCAGTAAGCTCTTCTGTTGACGCGGCAACATAATCGTGGGATTATTCCCACATGAATACGCAATCCCTTCTCTCCTCTATCGAGAATTTTGCCGAGCGCAGCAATCAATCTGTCTCGACCCTGTCTCGCAAGCTCTTCAATGACGGGAAAACGGTCATGCGGTTGCGTGAGGGCGGGCAGCTAACACCGCGCACACTTGAAAAGGCCTGCGAGCGGCTAGATGAGCTTAAAAGGAAAGCAGCTGGTGCACTCGGCCTCGAACTGTCCCACCTCGACCGGCTTGAAGCCGAGAGCATTCACATTATGCGAGAGGTTGTCGCTCAATGCGACAATCCGGTCATGCTCTACTCGGTCGGCAAGGACAGTTCCGTCATGCTGGAGTTGGCGATCAAGGCGTTCTATCCGTTGCCCCCACCTTTTCCGCTGCTGCATGTCGATACACGCTGGAAGTTCAAGGAAATGTATGCGTTCCGTGACCGCCGCGCCAAGGAAGTTGGTATGGAGCTGATCGTTCACATCAATCCAGACGCCATTGCCCAGAATGTCGGACCCTTCACTCACGGCTCTGCCGCGCATACTGATATCACCAAGACACAGGGGCTGAAACAGGCGCTCAGCGCCGGACAGTATGACGCTGCTTTTGGCGGTGCGCGCCGGGACGAAGAGAAAAGCCGTGCCAAGGAGCGTATCTTTTCATTCCGCAGTGAGCATCATCGCTGGGATGCCAAGAACCAGCGTCCGGAACTGTGGGATATTTACAATGCGCGGGTCAAATCCGGCGAGAGTATGCGGGTCTTCCCGCTATCCAATTGGACCGAGCTTGATATCTGGCAGTATATTTACCGCGAAAATATCCAGATTCCTGTGCTTTACCTCTCCGCTGAACGCCCTGTCGTGAAACGCGATGGCACCTATTTCATGGTCGATGATGACCGCATGCCGATGGAGCCCGGAGAGACACCTAAAATGCGGCCCGTCCGCTTCCGCACGCTCGGCTGCTACCCACTCACAGGGGCCGTTGAATCCGAAGCGACGACCCTGTCCGAAGTCATTCAGGAAACCCTACTCGCTACCACCTCTGAGCGCCAAGGTCGGGTCATCGACTCGGATTCAGGTGCGTCAATGGAGAAAAAAAAAGAAGAGGGGTATTTCTAGCTCATGGTCCATCACGATCCTCTCATCGCGTCCGACATCAAAGCCTATCTCGACGCGCAGGCACGCAAATCTTTCCTGCGGGTGTTCACCTGCGGCTCGGTCGATGACGGCAAATCAACCCTGATCGGCCGCCTGCTTTACGATTCCAAATTGATCTATGAAGATCAGATGACCGCCATCGAGAAAGACTCGAAAACGTCTGGCACGACCGGTGAAAAACCGGATCTGGCTTTGCTCGTGGACGGTCTCGCCGCGGAACGCGAACAGGGCATCACCATTGATGTGGCCTACCGCTTCTTCTCAACGGACAGGCGCAAATTCATTATCGCCGATACGCCCGGTCACGTGCAGCACACGCGCAACATGGCGACCGGTGGATCAACCGCCGATGTCGCGATCCTGTTGATCGATGCGCGGCACGGCGTAGTCGAACAAACCTATCGCCACGCTTTCATTGCCAGCCTGCTCGGTATTCCGCAGGTTGTCGTTTGCGTGAACAAAATGGATCTGGTCGATTTCGATCAGAGCGTCTTCAATGCCATTGATGTGGATTTCCGGGCTTTTGCGAGCAGCCTGACGTTCGATGACATCATGACCATTCCCGTTAGCGCACTCAACGGTGACAATGTCACGACGCGGTCTGATAAAACCGCCTGGTATAAAAACTCCAGCCTTCTGCGTTTTCTGGAAGAGACTGATGTCGACCGGAACAATCTGGAAGCACCCTTCCGCCTCCCGGTACAGTGGGTTAATCGACCTAATCTCGACTTCCGCGGTTTTTCCGGCACTATCGCATCTGGCACCGTGTCGAAAGGCGATGAGATCATCACCATGCCATCGGGCAAACGCTCTCGCGTCGCCGACATTATCCTGCACACACAACATTTAGAGCATGCGCGGCAGGATCAGGCTGTCACGCTCACACTGGAAGACGAAATCGACATTTCGCGCGGCGACATGATCTGCCGCACAGACCAACCCGCAGATGTAGCCGATCAATTCCAGGCCCATCTGATCTGGATGGATGACAGAGAACTGTTCCCCGGCCGACAATATATCATCCGCACGACCAATGCCTCTATCACCGGATCCATTACGGCCTTGAAACATCGGATTGAGGTCGCTGATTTCAGTGAGGCAGCCGCCAAGACGCTGGAGCTTAACGAGATCGGCATTGTGACCCTGTCTCTGTCCCATCCGATTCCATTCGATGCCTATGCCCGCAATCGCAAGACAGGGGCCTTTGTCGTCGTCGATCGCCTGAACAACCGTACAATCGGCGCGGGCATGATCGACTTCGCGCTGCGGCGGGCCAAGAATATCGTACGTCAGGATCTAATCGTGGACCGCATTGCGCGGGCATCGCAGAAAGGCCAACAGCCAACCGTACTCTGGTTCACGGGGCTGTCGGGATCAGGAAAATCGACCATCGCCAATCTGGTCGACCAGGCTCTGTTTGAACGGGGTCACCACACCTACACGCTGGACGGTGACAATGTCCGTCACGGCCTTAATCGAGATCTGGGCTTCACTAAAGAAGACCGGATCGAGAATATCCGCCGCATTGGCGAAGTTGCCAAACTCATGAGTCATGCTGGATTAATCGTAATGTGTAGCTTCATCAGCCCCTACCGGACGGAACGGCAAATGGTCCGTGACCTGTTGGGCGAAGACGAGTTTTTCGAAATCTTCATCGACACACCTCTTGCCATCGCAGAAGACCGGGATGTGAAAGGCCTATATAAACGCGCGCGGGCGGGTGAGATCACAAATTTCACAGGCATCGATTCAGAGTATCAGCCGCCTGCGAAGCCGGATCTTCGTATCGACACCACAGCAACCCCTGCACCGGATGCCGCCGAACAGGTGCTCGACCTGTTGCGATCCCGATTCAGACTGGACGATCCGAAACTGGTCATGCGGGACGTCGGCGGGATCTAATGGCTGATTTCGACCTATTCAACGGCGACGCCGATGGCATCTTTTCCCTGCTGCAACTTCGGCAGGTCGAGCCCCGGCCCGATGCCGAGCGCATCACAGGCGTGAAACGCGATATTAGCCTGTTTCCGCGCATCGCCGGACGGGCCGGTAAAGGCGACCGCGTCGTTGCACTGGACATTTCCATGGCCAAAAACACCACTGGACTGACCCAGGTACTGAATGACGGCGCTGAAATTCTCTATATCGACCACCACGCCACAGGCGTGGTACCGCGCAGCGAACGGCTCACGGTCATAACGCACAACGCGAAGGAAACCTGCACAGCCTATCTGATGGATCACCACCTCAATGGAGCCAAGGCGGCCTGGGCTGTTTGTGGGGCATATGGCGATAATTTTCAGACTCTTGCAGACAGGATTGCATCCTCTCGCAACCTCAATGTACCGATGGACCGCCTGCGCGAATTGGGCGAGCTGGCGAATTACAATGCTTACGGATTGCGCCTAGACGATTTGCACATTCATCCAGCGAGCCTGTTCGAAATCCTGCTGGCCTATCCAGGACCAGTCGAGTTTCTGGAGGACGCCCATCCGATCTTCGAAACGCTTAAAGCTGGCTTTCATGATGACTGGGACGTGGCGCAGAGCGCCCGCGAGATCGACATTTCTGAAGCCGGAGATATCTTATGCCTCCCCGCCCGCCCCGCATCCAACCGGATCAGCGGCCTGTTCGGTAATGCGCTGGTGCATGAGGAACCGCACAAAGCCTTCGCTGTCCTGACGGAGCTGGTGGGCGGCGATTCTTCAACCTACCGCGTCTCTATCCGTGCGCCGCGCGGACGAGAAAGCGGGTCTGCCGCGAAACTAGCGATCGAGTTTGGCGGGGGAGGCCGGGCCGCAGCTTCGGGGATTGATGGTTTGTCCGAAGCCGAACTTCCGCATTTCGTCGACGCGTTCCGCAAGACCTTTGCCTGAGTGACAAAAGGGTTTGCTGCATCACGAAATTTTACCTGTTCTTAGATAAACTTTCGCTATAATGGGGCTTAGGGTCCACCAGCTTTGATGGAGATAACCATGTCAAAGCGTCACCGTAAAAACCGTATGTTCGATGACGTCGTCGTCGATATGAACGTTGAAAAATTTCAGGCGCCGAAATCGAAGCGCCCGAAGGGTAAGGATTGGGGCAAAGCCCGACGATCCAACCCCAAATCTGCCTATTGGGACTGACCTGCCGCTGGCGTGTCATCCGGGTTCATCATGAGCCCCGACCCCGCTTTTCGCGCTTTGGCCAGATAATCCTCTGATCGCATCTCGATCAGACGGGACGCTGTTCGCTCAAATTCGAACGCGCCATTACCTGACGGGTATAGATCGCCTGGTTCGACCGCGGCAGACACGATCAGCTTCGTCCTGGTCTCATAGAGCGCATCAATCAGGGCCACGAACCGTTTTGCCTGATTGCGCATGTCGTGGCTCATTAGCGGCACATCATCCAGCATGAGTGTGTGAAAGGTCGCGGCAATCGTCAGATAATCAGCCGCGCCCAATGGCCTATCGCAAAGCGCTTGGAATGTTTCGCGCGCCGCGCCTGAACCCGTCCGGTTCAGGGTCAGGCTGCGGCCCATTATCATCAGGGTCGTCGGGCGCATTCTGGCCTCCCCTGTGATCCGCATCCAAGCCGCATCCATCGTTGTCTGCGTATCCACGTTTAGCGGTGTATAGTAAACCGGGGCAGCACTGAGTTGCCGCACGCGATGATCCGTTTGCCCATCAAAATCGAAAACAACCAGATGCTTTGGCATCATTTCGATAAACGGTTCAAACAGAGCGCGGTTGAGCCCGTTCTTGTAAAGATCGCGCGGCGGCCTGTTTGATGTCGCAACCACGATAACGCCCTCATGCCACAATGCCTCGAACAAACGCGCTAGGATCATGGCGTCGGTGATGTCGGTGATGTGAAATTCATCGAAACACAGCAGAGTCGCCTCCGCAGCGATGGACCGCGCGACCGGCACAATCGGATCATCTCCGTCCCCCCGTTTATGATGCGGACTCGCACGCCGGCCGGATCGGTCGAGCTTGCGCCAGTCATTAATGCGACCATGGATGTCGATCATGAAGGCATGAAAATGGACTCGTCGCTTTGGCTTGATCGGCGCAAGCCGGAAGAACACATCCATCAGCATGGATTTTCCCCGGCCTACACCGCCCCAGAGATAGAGTCCTTTGGGCGTAGAATCGCGGCTGAATAGACCCAGCAAGCCTGGCTCTGAGTCATAACCCTTGAGCCTGTCCAGAACGCCATCCAGAGCCTGGGCCGCCAATGTCTGCACGCGGTCGTCCACCAGAGCCCCGGCCGACCGTTTGCCCTGAAGCCATTCGCTCACGGATGCCGGATAGCCTGTCATAGAAGGAGTGCCAGAACAGCACCACCAAGAAGAGCAAACGCGATGCAGGCGGACATGTAGAACAGCACCGGACACCGGATCGGCGAAACCGAATCAGTTGACCTATCGGATTGGGGTGAGTGGTTCACGGCGCGTGCTTTCGGTCATTCAGACCAGAGTCGTCAACAATTTCGATCTAAATAGCTATTTCGCGAGAACCTGCCTGTTCACGCTACGTTTAATTTAAAGTAAGGTCAGAAGGAACGACCGGCGCGTTGAGCCGGTCAGCGGCAACCATGCCGCTCTTGCCGTTAACTGGAGGAACTTCACACATGGACCAGACAAACGAATTCATGGCGACAATACCGGGCTGGCTTGCCGCCGTCATTACCGCCATCGGGGCGCTTATCATCGCCTCCATAGTCCGATCGGTTGTGACAACCGTCGTCAACAAGACCCAATTTGGCGCCAAGGCCAAAACAACGGGCGGTAATCTCGGCAATGCGCTCGGACGCGCGGGCTTTTGGCTGACCCTGCTGTTCTTTGTCCCACCTTTCCTTAGTTTCCTGAAATTGGGTGAATATGCACAACCGGCCGATGACCTGTTCCGCAATATAGCGGCCTTCTTGCCCAATATGATTGGCGCGGCTCTTCTATTCGGCATCGGCTTCGTGATTGCCAAGATCGCCCAGAACGCCACATCGACAACGCTGCGTGCGATGCAGATCGACAATCTCATGTCTCGATTTGGGGTCGATCAAGCCACAGGGTCAACCGGATCTCTGGCCAATGCTATCGGAACCCTGGTGTTTATCCTCGTTATCGTGCCTGTTGCCATCGGCGCGCTCGGCATTCTCGACATTAAAGAGATTTCCGTACCGTTGAGCAGTCTGTTGCAGGACTTCCTGGATTTCATCCCCGAACTGATCAGCGCCGCTATTGTGCTGGGACTTGCGATCTTCATCGGGAAGTTCGTGTCCAACTTCCTGAAAGGTTTTCTGCCCACATTGGGTTTCGACAATTCAGTCAATACGCTGATGTCGGTCGATGATGGTCAAGGGCTCCGGGTCTCACCCTCATCTGTTGCGGGTAATCTAGCCTTTTTGATCATCGCCGTGCTCGGCCTGACAGCGGCACTTGATACCCTCGGAATCGAGTTCCTGTCCGAAACCTTCAACGATATTGTGGCCTTTGGTGGTCAGTTATTGCGAGCCGCTGTTCTGATCATGATCGGTGTCTTCCTTGCCAACTTCATCGCCCGGATCATGGCCGGCGTCATCAGCCCTCGCATCGCGGAATTCTTCCGTTATGTTGCGGTCCTGATCTTTGTCTTCCTGGGTCTGTCCTCACTGGACCCCGCTGGCGATATCATCCCAACGGCCTTCGGAGCCTTGGTCATTGGCACAGCGGTCGCTGGCGCACTGGCCTTCGGCTTGGGCGGACGCGACTGGGCTGGAAACGTTCTGCAAAAGATGTTCCCACCCAAGGATATTGGCGGCTCACCCACCAAGACTCCAACGCGAAAACCAGCGGCACGCCGCAAGACCCCGCCGAAACTCTAGGTTTCATCTAACTTAGACAGGAAGTCATCTCACTGAGGCGGCTTTTTTATCACGCGATGACCTGAACAGCGTTCCGATCCATAAGCTGAGCCTCCAGAAGCGCGATAAGAACTTCAATCCGGGAACGGCAGAGATCATAAATAGCCGAGAATGCCTGCTGCCGGGCACGGTCATCCTTAATATGCGCAGGGTCCGGTGCCGACCAATGCACGCGTAGACCGCGGCCGTGAAAGACCGGGCATGTTTCCGCCTCAGCGCTATCGCAGACCGTGACAACAATATCGAAAGTGGGCGAACCAGCCTCTGAGAACACATCTCAGCTTTTAGAATTGTAGCCCCTCGACCGCAGGACCTCGTCGGCATAACTCAGCCAACCCATCCGGGTGAGGCGCTCCCAAAGGCTGAGAACCAGCGCTATAGGCCCGGGAACGATCCATCCCTAAATCGTTCAACAATGCCTCGGAAAGAATACTCCGCGCCGAATTTCCGGTACAGAGAAACAGGATATTGATGAGGCCGCTCATGGTCAAGCGCTTGCCAAGCGGCCTCCTCCCGGTCAAGACGCGCGGCGTGCATATCGTCGAACAGTCGATCCGCGAACGCGCCCCAAACTTGTCAGTCGCCCGCGGTTATGGCGGGCTGTTCGTCCCCTGCTCTATCGACTGCTCGCCTATGATGCGGCGGTCTTCCTCGCCAATGCCGTTCACCCAATGAGCGGTCACGATGCCTTTCGAATGGTGGCGCGTCATATTTCGCTGCGCATAGCGGTCGAGGGTCTTCAGAACATCCCGCATCAGGGGGTCTGTATCCTCATCGCCAACCACCCGACCGGCCTCGCCGATGGAGTCGCTGTGTTCCAGGCCATACGCAACCAGCGACGCGATCATGTCTTCCTTACCAATGCGGATGCACTTCACGTCATTCCAAAAGGAGACGATATCATCATTCCAGTTGAGTGGGTTCAGGAAAAGCGTAACCTCGCCAAGATGCGCGAAACGATGGTGGCGATGCGCAAAGCGATCAAAACCGGGAAATGTATCGTCATTTCCCTCGCCGGACGTTTGGCCCAGATGATCTGGCACGACTTGGTTGATCAGTCATGGGAGCGATCCGCCGCGATAGTCGCCAAAAATTATGGTGTCCCGGTGATTCCTCTTCGCATTCAGGCTCAGAACTCGTTGCTTTACTATTTTTTCCACTGCTTAAGCGGAGAACTGCGCGATATCACCCTGTTCCATGAGCTGTTGAACAAGAAACATCGCCTGTTTCGCCTGACATTTGGTAACCTTATCCCGCCAGCCGCGATACCGAAAAATTCGGATGAGGCGACATCGCAGTTACACCGGATAGTCACCAGCTTGTAGCGACCTCTTAACTTCTTTCGCTTAGCCCTTTGGGATCGGAAACTGGTCACATCGTATAGACGCGTTTGAGCGTTTGCTTCAGATCAATCTGGAGATGAGCGTGGGAAAACATCTTCACGGGCGGGTCATATATCTAAGCTGTCTCGGTTTCTGGCACTACTCGTCACGAATCTAACCTAGTTTATGATCAGATATGACGGGTTCAGTATAAAGCGCCCTATCCTCGCGGACACATGCGTCATCATGGTTTTAGCCCTTCTTAAGGTGTTATGGTATGGTGGACGAAATCACCAACCATGTATGGCCTGTTTTTCACTGCCTTTCCTCTGTCGGCCGTCTGAATGGCCGCCCGTTTCAGCGTCGCTGCCAAGACATCAATGATGTTCAGGGGCGATATTCATACGCCCGCCTTAACAGTCCTTTGTGTCGGCATTGTCCTCACCGCAATCGTCGGAACCCGTTTAATAACAGCCATTTATGCCGGTCTGTGTTTCGCGATGATTATCGGTTTGACGCGAATGTCCGGAACGGTCGCGATAAGTTCCGACTTTGCCGTCATTAATGAGATACGATCCATGCAAATCAGCGTCACCGTCGCTCTGCTCGGGATAACAGCTTTAATCTTGTCCCGCTTGGCATATTCGACCCTGAACGAAATCGAGTCCGCGTTGCAACGTGCAACGCAAGCTCTGAGGCCGCCCGCAAGGAATTGCTGGCACCGATGAGCTTGGATATGCTTGTCATATCGCGTAGCCACACGCCGGAACTGTTTGAGATAGCCAAAGAAGCGCTCGACAATATTACGTTCCTTATACAAAGCCATATCAGTTTGCCTTGGCTTGCGCGCATTTTTTCGGGACGGAATAACGGGCATAGCCCCGCTCTCATTCACCGCTTCTATAATGCACCGGCCATCATAGCCCTTATCCGCCAAGACATGATCCGCCTTAAACCCTGCCAATAAGGCGGCGGCTTGCGTCATTTCGCTACAATGCCCGCCCGTTGCTATCAGGCGCGGAGCTAAACCCAATCCACCTGTCAGCCCATGTATTTTTGTCGTCAGGCCGCCCTTGGAACGTCCCCCCTTGGAACGTCCCCCCCTGGAACGCCCCAATGCATGGGCATCAGGCCCCCTTTTTTATGCCGCGCCCCGGCCGATTGGGCATGCGCCCGCACAATTGTGGCATCCATCATCAGCCACTCTTGATCAGCGTGAGTGCGCAAGGCCTTAAAGACATCTTCTAAAACCCCGGCCTCAACCCAGAGATAATAACGCCGTTTGACACTGTCAAAACGCCCGAACCGTTCGGGTAAATCGCGCCAACGCCCGCCCGAACGGGCCATCCACAACAAAGCATCAATGAAAAACCTATTATTGGCGTTGCAACCCCGTTTCCCTGTGCTCCAATAAGGCCAATAAGGCCAATAAGGCTTTAAACGGCTCCATTGTTCACCCGTAAGTTCCTGATAACCAGACATATGTGCGCTCCAGGCAAAAATGAAGGAACATTATAGAAAACAAAAGGTAATTCTTCACTACAACCTAAGGTTGTCAACAACGGACGATCCAACCATCACTGACATAAAACCGTCGCTTAGGCGCGTTCGACCATCATCTTCTTGATATCGGCGATGGCCTTGGCCGGATTCAAACCTTTGGGGCAGACATTGGCGCAATTCATGATTGTATGACAGCGATAGAGCTTGAACGGGTCTTCCAGCTCATTGAGCCGCGCCATCGTGGCGTCATCACGGCTGTCGACCAGCCAGCGATAGGCCTGCAATAGCGCTGCAGGACCAAGATAGCGGTCACCATTCCACCAGTAAGACGGGCAGGACGTCGAACAGGACGCACACAGAATACACTCATAGTAACCGTCAAGTTTTTCTCGGTCCTCAGGTGTCTGGCAGAACTCTTCTTTTGGTTCTGCTTCAGTGGTATGCAGCCAGGGCTCAATTGACGCATATTGCTGATAGAATTGAGACAGATCCGGAACCAGATCACGCACGACCGGTAAATGCGGCAGAGGGCTGATCATCACATCACCGCCCGGCACATCGTCGATGGCGCGCGTACAGGCCAACGTGTTGCGACCGCCAATATTCATGGCGCAGGACCCACAGACGCCCTCACGGCAGGACCGACGGAAGGCGAGGGTTGGATCAATCTCATTCTTGATCTTGAACAGCGCGTCGAGAACCATCGGACCGCATTCACTCAGGTCGATCTGATAGCTGCCCCAGCTCGGCTGGCCGCCATCTGAGGGATCATACCGATAGATCTTGAATGTGCGCAGATTGGCACTGGTAGTCACGGCCTTGAAGACCTTGCCTTTGCCGATCCTAGAGTTTTTGGGCAGCGTGAGCTGAACCATGTGGACATCCTTTTCCCTGTAGACCCCGCCTTATAGCGGGATCCACCCGAGAACCGAAGTCTTTAGTTGTAGAAATTCAGACTTGATCTGACAGTCGGGATTTTCGCAAGACGCGAACGGTTTCCGTTTCTAGTGACGCTTCGGAAGCTGAAGACCTTCTTCTCTCCATAACCGTTCAACACGTTGGTGATGGATGCTTCAGCCTTCCATAGGTAGCAGAGCGGCGATCTTGCGGTAGCCGTAACGACCATACTTCTTAGCCAATCGGATGAACGCCACTTCTCAAGCTCTTTCATCCGTTTGACTTTGGACGGTTCCATCGCACCAAACTTCTTCCGCCAGCCATAATATGTGGCGTCACTCACACCGGCTGATCGACAAACATCCGCCACACCCTCTCCAGTGGCCGTCTCAACTTCAATCTGGCGACGTAACCGAATAACATTCGTATCCGAAAATCTCTTCCTTGCCATAATCACGGTCCTTTCCAGCAAAATGACTCAGTAAAAGATAATCCAGTTTTAAGGGGTAAGGACATCGCTTAGTCAAAACGGAGGCTGACAAGCGCGGGTTTATGACGACCGCCACCGACTTTCGGGCATAACTCTCCGCCCAATTGGGCGACCAGAACCGCCAAACTCTCCTTTTGTTTGCGTTTATGGTCCACTAGAGTTGGAGGTGTGTCGCACCCAAACCCTTATCCAGCGATTTACGCGAACCTATTATTGCCTATCACTTAAAATCCGACGCACTAGCTGTGATCTTTCAATATGTTGTTCTGTTGATCCCGATGAAGGAAGCTGGAATTACCAAATTTCAACCCTTTCAGGAGAGATCGAATGAACGTCCACAAGAATGCCAAACAGACACTGCGGGATCGAGAGTGATTGGTACGACTCGTGTTGAGCGGGCTGAGCTCGGAGCGCGCCTCACGCCTCGGAGGGATCAGCCCGCGGGCTTTGCGCAAATGGGTGGCACAACAAGTCTGATCCCAAAAATGCAAGGACGGTTCGCTACGCCCCACATACACCACACAGGCAAACAGGACCAGGATCGACCGCCGCCATGTCCTGGCAGGACACTCGGGACAAAGTCGACGTGAATCGCCTGACCGATTGAGGTAAGGCCATTCATAAACGCCGAAAGGACACTGTTGAGCGGTCCTTTGCGGATGCCAAACAGCGTCATCACGGTCACCGCCATGCCCGCGTTCGGGGCCTCCTGCATCTCAAACAATAATGCCGACGCGCGGCCACAACCCAAAACATCAAGAGAATCCGCCCTCGCCCTCACAGCAAAGCACAAAAATAGAGCCGCACAGACGCCAAGACAGAATGACACTTGCAAACCAACACCTAAAACCGACCCAAAACAAAACCCCACCTCAAAAAAGACGAGGCTTGTCAGCAATCTGAAGACCCGCTTGTGCGGGGTTTTCCATGTCCCTTTCAGGTCGAGAGTACCTCCGAACCGCTTAGTCTCTGCCGAACAGCGCCAGCAAGATCTGGAACATGTTGATGAATGCCAGCAGCAGCGAAGCCGCGCCGAAGGCGCTATATTTCGCCAGCATTTCGCCGTCACCGGTCAGTCCATAATAGACCCGCTTGAGCATTTGCGTTTCCCACGCCGTAATCATGGCGATCGCGCCAAGGGCAATGACATTGATGATTACATCCATCGGACCGCTTGGGGCCAGGGCCGGGAAAAACATGCCCAGAACGTTGATCCCGACATAGCCGAGAAACGCCGCAAACGCATATTTTACGAATATCCCGAGATTACGCTGTGTCGAATAGCCGAAGAGGGACAGAGCCGCGAACATGGCGACCGTCATGAAGAAGATCTTCGCGACGATCATCGGATTGTAGGCCAGCGCGATGGCTGAGGTGAAGACGCCCATAAAGGCGGCAAAGGTGAACAGGAATGTCACCACACCACCCATCGACATGGTTGGCAGCTTGCGCCCAACCGAGCCGAACAGGACCGGAATGGCGATTACAAAACCGAGCAGCACAAAGGGGCTGAAGATAACCGCTGCAACCTGTGGGTTCCCCAGCAGAAACTGGCCAAAGAAGTAGGCGACGCCTGCTGTGACCAGCATGGCCAGAGCCATCCACCGATAAGTGCCGAGCATGAAGCTCTTCAGGCCGACATCGGTGTCGGTTTCACCACCGATAACGCCTCTGTTAAATTTAAATTCGTTCATTATGGACTCCATAAGTGTGACGGTCCTGCAACGCGCAAGCGCTGAGACTGATTGCACTTGATATAGGCGTAATCTGTGCCGATTGCCAATGACAAATGACAAGCGTGTCACCCCCGAGGGATAGAACAGAGATTTTCTTATAGGAGCGATAGGTCCGCCCTTCACCGGGCGAAGGATTATCGCAAACCTATGGCCTTGCCTGCCCATATCCTCTAGCAACGCTCAAACCGTCCTTCTTTCAATCTACAGGACCCTCTTCATGGAACTGCGTAAACTCGGCACGACGGATATTGATGTCACTTCGGTCTGCCTCGGCACAATGACGTGGGGGCAGCAGAACACGGAAGCGCAGGCGCATGAGCAGCTTGACTATGCGATTGATGAGCGCGGCATCAATTTCATCGATACGGCCGAAATGTATCCTGTCCCGAGCAAGCGTGAAACACAGGGCCGGACGGAAATCTATGTCGGAAACTGGATCGAAAAACGCGGCAAGCGCTATGATCTGGTTGTTGCGACCAAGATTGTTGGCCGATCCGACATGATCTGGACCCGGGACGATACTGTCAAAACGACGCGCCACACCCAGGCGCAAATCGACTATGCGGTCGAGCACAGCCTCAAACGGTTGAAGACAGATTATATCGATCTTTATCAACTGCACTGGCCGGACCGGGGTCTGTCATCCTTCGGCATGTATGCCTACACCGATTATGATGCGGACGAGATGGTGCCGCTGGAGGATATTCTCAGTGCGCTGCAACGCCATGTCGATGCAGGCAATATCCGTCATATCGGTATTTCCAATGAAAGCGCCTGGGGTACGATGAAATTTGTCGCCTTGGCAGAGCGGCTTGGTCTGCCGCGTATCCAGTCCAATCAGTGTGTCTATTCCCTGATTGCACGCCGGTTCGATTATGACCGAGCCGAGATCGCGATGCGCGAAAAGGTCGGTCTTTTGGCCTATAGCCCGCTCGGTATGGGGGTTTTGACCGGAAAATATGACGGCGGGACTGCGCCAGAAGGGTCCCGCGGGGCCTTGTTTGATGGGTTCATGGAGAATTATAAGAAGTCCGCCGATTCCTGGAAGGATGCCAATCGAACGGCGCGTGGTCTCAGTCTGACGCCTGTCCAGTTTGCGCTTAAATTCGTCGAATCGCGCGACTTTGTGACTGCCAACATCATCGGTGCAACATCAATTGAGCAGCTGCGCGAAAATATTGATGCGCATGAGATCGACTGGACGGACGAGATGGAAGTCGAAGCCGACAGGCTGCATAAAATCTACCGGTGCCCGCTCGGGCGCTAAATCCTGCTCTCTGACGGAGGCGATTCATGGAACTTTTCGCGGCCATTCGTCCACCATCCGGCGTCATCCGGGCGGTCCGGCGGATCCAGAAAGGCGTGCCCGGCGCGCACTGGAGCGCGCCTGAGAAGCTGCACATCACCGCGGCCTATTTCGGCGAGGTGCATGATGCACTGGCCGAGGAGCTGGATGAGGAATTGGCCCGGCGGCCCCTGCCCGCAATGGAGCTTCATTTGCACGGTGCCGGTCATTTCGGCCGGACCGAGCCGCATCAGATCCATCTGAAGGTGGAGGCCAATGCCGCGCTGACGAAACTGCATAATCACTGCTGCCGGGTCGCCCGTGAGCTACGCATTCCGATGGAGGTGCGCGATTTCCGTCCGCACCTTACGCTCACCTATCTCAAGCCCTTTCCCGATCTGGAACGGATCGCCACCTATGAACAGCGCCACGTCAACACGGAGATCGGACCGTTTCTAATCGATCAGTTCGGGCTCTATTCCTGCTGGTCACAGAAACGCGGCTCTAACCGCTACGATCTCGAAGCAACCTATCCGCTGATTGGCTAAAGCGTTTAAGGCGTCAGTCTGAGCAGACGGCCTTCATTGTCTTCAAGTACATAGAGTGCGCCGTCCGGACCCTGTTCCACTTCGCGGATCCGTTTGCCCCATTCGAACCGTTCGGCTTCGATCGCGATTGTTTTGCGCATATCGGTCTGGGACGGAGAATTGCTCACAGCGGCAATCTTGTCCGCGTCGAACACGACTCGCACCAGCGCCTGGCTGGACAGGCCGCCAATAAAGCCATCGCCCGTAAAGTTGGAAAATAGATCGCCATCATAGATGGTGAACCCCGCCGGGCTGATCGCGGGATGCCACCAAGCCGCCGGGTGTTCAAAAATCGGGTTGGTGACGTGATCCGGGATTTCCTCGCCTGAATAATGATCGCCATTGGACACGGTCGGATAGCCGTAATTTTCGGAGCGGATAACGAGGTTCAACTCATCCCCGTGTGCGGGACCCATCTCATGACTCCAGAGTTGTCCCTCTGCATCGAAATCAATGCCCAACGGATTTCTGTGGCCCAGTGACCAGATCTCGTCCGTGACGCCGCCCTGACCAAAGAAGGGGTTGCTTTCTGGTACGGTCCCGTCTCGATTAATACGAACGATCTTGCCGAGATTCATATTCATATCTTGTGACGGCGTGAACTTTTGCCGCTCACCCGATGTGATAAACAAATAACCGCCGCCGCCATCCGCATTATCTGGCGAAATGACAAGCCGATGCCCATAATGCCCATTTCCCGTCATTTTGGGAAATTGCCGCCAGATGACATCACGGTCTGAGAAGGCCCCACCATTGCTGGACAGTTTCAGGGTAGCCCGTTCAACCGCAGCGCCGGACAGATCATCATCCGCATCTCGTTCGACATAGGATAGATAAACGACATTGTTCGTTTCAAAATCGGGGTCAATAATAATGTCACCCATTCCGCCCTGACCGCGATCCATGACCGTCGGACCATTTGAAATCCGGGCGATCTTCGCGCCAGATGGGCTGAGCAGCCAGATAGATCCCGCCTTTTCCGTCACCAGCGCACGACCATCCGGCAGAAATGTCATCGCCCAGGCACCGTCAAACGTTGCAAGTTCCTCGATCTGAAGTGTGGTCCCGGCCGTGCCTGTGACGGATGTCTGGGCAAACGCGGGGACCACGAGAGCGATTGTTAAGGAAAGAGCGAGAGGCAGGCGCATGAAAATCTCCGAATAGCTCTGAGCATAGCTACGCTTATACGCAAGTCCCGGATGAATTCCATAACAAGCGCGTGAGAATTCGTCTTGATGTTGGCTCTGATTAAGCGCGCATATCCTTAGCAGACCCCAGCGAAATATAGGAGGTGATGCTGGCGACCTGTGGGACACGTCCGAGCGTATCTGCGTGAAACGCCTTGTAAGCGATCAGGTCCGCCACTTCGACCCGCAGCAAATATTCGACGGAGCCTGTGACATTGTGGCACTCGCGCACTTCCGGCGCGGCCATCATAGCGGATTCGAAGGCCGCTGCGTCGCGGCGCAGATGCGCCGACAGACCCACCATGACGAAGACTGTCACCGCACCGCCCAGCCGAGCTCGGTCGAGCACCGCACGGTAGCCCTGGATCACACCTGTCCGTTCCAGTTCCTGAACCCGGCGCAGGCATGCTGACGCTGACAGGCCGACCCGGTCTGCCAGTTCAGCATTACTGATCCTCCCATCGGTCTCAAGTTCGTGCAATATCCGCGCGTTTATCTGATCCATTCTCATCACATGTTGCATATATTCGCGCCAATCGCCCCAAAACGCAAGCTCATGCGACGTAATACGCGTTATTTTTGCGCCAAAAGAGGCGTTTAGAGAGACCCGAATGACCCATTTGAGCCTGAGCGACTATGACATTTCCGCCGAACGCGGGTTTCTCTGTGCTTACGACGCACCGGATGTTAAGCTGCATGGCAAGCTGGCCTTGGTGCGCGACGTCGCGATGGCGCTACCCAAAACACTCGTGACCGGACGGCTTCGCGAACTCATGCTGCGAGATCTGCCTAGAAATGTTGAGGTTGAGGATGTTACCGCCCTGTCGGATGAACAGGTCCGCATGGCGATGGTGCATTACAGCTTTCTGATCCAGGCCTATGTCTGGGGGGAAGCGGAGGCCCCGCCGCGTCTGCCGCGGGCCCTCGCCGTGCCCATCCACGCCCTGGCAAAGCGTCTCGGCCAGCAACCTCTGCTGCCCTATTCCGGTTATGTACTCGACAATTTTGGGCTGTTTGACACAGACCGTCCAATTGATCTCGACAATATTTATATGATACAGCCGTTTCTGGGCGGGCAGGACGAGGCCTGGTTCGTTCTGGTTCACGTCGCGATCGAAGCGCGCGCCGGGCCAGTCCTCGCCGCCATTCCAGTCATTCTGAACGCCATTGAAACGGGCGACGCGGATCGGGTCCGAGCCAAACTGGAGAGCATGGCCGGGCATTGGGCGGCGATCAACACGCTGTTCGACCGCATGCCCGAACGTTGCGATCCGCATACCTATTTCACCCGGGTGCGGCCTTATATTCATGGCTGGAAAGACAATCCTGCTCTGCCCGGCGGTCTGATCTATGAGGGCGTTGATGCCTTTGGCGGCAAACCACAGGCTTTTCGTGGCCAGACCGGATCACAATCATCCATCGTACCGACCATGGACGCACTGATGCAGGTCGATCACGCTGATGATCCGCTGAAAATCTACCTGGAACAGCTGCATATTTACCGCCCGCCGGGCCATCGCAAATTCATCGATGATGTCCGTGCCCAGTCGACGCTGCGCAATTTTGTTGAAACCACGGCGGATCGTCCTCTAATCTTCGCCTATAACGCCATAATTCAGGCCGTGGCTGACTTCCGCTCTCGCCATTTGGAATATGCTGCCAGCTATATTCACAAACAGGGCAAGACCAGCGCCGGGAATGATCCTGATGTCGGCACCGGCGGCACGCCTTTCATGAAATATCTCAAAAAGCACCGCGATGAGACGAAAGCGCGGCTAATTGCCGCCTGATCCGCAGGCGATAT
Source organism: Litorimonas sp. (assembly GCA_965205225.1). Taxonomy (GTDB): domain Bacteria; phylum Pseudomonadota; class Alphaproteobacteria; order Caulobacterales; family Maricaulaceae; genus Litorimonas. The sequence continues at coordinate 368,264 of CBDBFZ010000003.1, read as the reverse complement.
CGCCGCGCAACTGAGCGATTAAAGATCCGACGACCCTAGGTCATAGTGAAGAATTAATTATTTGAGCCAGATTTTGATAGCTGCGATATAGACGAAGCCCATATAGTTTTGGATATGCTTGTCATAGCGCGTAGCCACACGCCGGAACTGTTTGAGATAGCCAAAGAAACGCTCGACAATATTACGTTCCTTATACAAAGCCATATCAGTTTGCCTTGGCTTGCGCGCATTTTTCCGGAACGGAATAACGGGCATAGCCCCGGTCTCATTCACCGCGTCTATAACGCACCGGCCATCATAGCCCTTATCCGCCAAGACATGATCCGCCTTAAACCCTGCCAATAAGGCGGCGGCTTGCGTCATTTCGCTACAATGCCCGCCCGTTGCTATCAGGCGCAGAGGTAAACCCAATGCATCTGTCAGCCCATGTATTTTTGTCGTCAGGCCGCCCTTGGAACGTCCCCCCCTGGAACGCCCCAATGCGTGGGCATCAGGCCCCCCTTTTTATGCCGCGCCCCGGCCGCTTGGGCATGCGCCCGCACAATTGTGGCATCCATCATCAGCCACTCTTGATCAGCGTGAGTGCGCAAGGCCTTAAAGACATCTTCTAAAACCCCGGCCTCAACCCAGAGATAATAACGCCGTTTGACACTGTCAAAACGCCCGAACCGTTCGGGTAAATCGCGCCAACGCCCGCCCGAACGGGCCATCCACAACAAAGCATCAATGAAAAGCCTGTTATTGGCGTTGCGACCCGGTTTCCCTGTGCTCCCATAAGGCAAATAAGGCTTTAAACGGCTCCATTGTTCATCCGTAAGTTCCTGATAACCAGACATATGTGCGCTCCTGACAAAATGAAGGAACATTATAGAAAATAAAAGTTAATTCTTCACTACGACCTAGGCTCAGGCCCTATTAATTTGTGTTTTTGGGCGAATGGTGATTCAGAGTGTCAAAGGAGTTTTGCCATACCTTATTTGTTCTGGTTGTCTGAAGCGCAAATGTCGAAGATCAAGCCTTTCTTTCCGCTGGCGCATGGTGCGGCCTCGTGTTGATGATCGCAAGGTAATTTCCGGGATCATCTTTGTTCTGAAAAATGATCTGCCTTGGCGCGATGCACCCTTGTGAGTATGGGCCTCATAAGACCCTTTACAACCGCTTCCGTCGCTGGATCGAGATGGGCGTTTTCGACAAGATTTTCAGCTATCTGACGGCAGATAATGGCCCACCAGATGCACTCATGCCACTCACCTCAAAGCCCATCGCATGGCGTCAAACCTCTTAAAAGGGGATACTTCCCCGTCACATCGGGCGCACTAAAGGCGGCCTGAACACAAAGCCTGAACACAAAGCTACACGCTGTGTGCGATGGAATGGGCCGTCCGATCGCCCTATGTCTAACAGCGGGTCAGACCTCAGACCATCTTGGCGCGAAAATCCTTTATCCTGTTCTGCCCGATGGGCCGGACATCACACTGATCGGTGATAAGGGTTGTGACTCTGATGATTATCCTGCGGCCCTAAGGGCTAATGCGCGCAGGATCGACCGGTCAGTCATAGCGGGCCTGATGCAGCCGCCAATAGGTCGGCGTCCCGATCAGCGGCGAGTCCTCCGCGATCAGATCAAACGGCGTTTTGTCATCCTTGTCCTGCGCCTTGGGATCGGCCCCACCCTCAAGCAGCGCGGCAATGGCACCGGCTTCGTCCCCCCTCGCAGCCTCGTGCAGCGGGGTGTAGCCATTAGCGTTCCGCGCCTTGGGATCGGCCCCGGCCTCAAGCAGCGCGGTTACGGCATCGGCACGACCCATACCCGCAGCCTTGTGCAGCGGGGTGTCGCCATCCTCGTCTTGCGCATTGGGATCGGCCCCGGCCTCAAGCAGCGCGGCAATGGCATAGGCACGACCCCACCACGCAGCACCGTGCAGCGGGGTGTAGCCATCTTCGGTCCTCCGCGCATTGGGATCGGCCCCGGCCTCAAGCAGCGCGGCAATGGCACCGGCTTCGTCCCCCCTCGTAGCCTCGTGCAGCGGGGTGTCGCCATAATCGTCTTGCGCCTCGAGGTCGGCCCCGGCCTCAAGCAGCGCGGCAATGGCACCGGCTTCGTCCCCCCTCGCAGCCTCGTGCAGCGGGGTGTAGCCATTAGCGTTCCGCGCCTCGAGGTCGGCCCCGGCCTCAAGCAGCGCGGCTACAGAATCGGCATTGACAGCCCAGTGCAGCGGGGTGTCGCCATTATTGGCTTGCGCCTTGGGATCGGCCCCGGCCTCAAGCAGCGCGGCTACAGAATCGGCATTGGCAGCCAAGTACAGCGGGGTGAAGCTAATACCGTCCCGCGCATTGGGATCGGCCCCGGCCTCAAGCAGCGCGGCTACAGAATCGGCACTGCCCTCAGACGCAGCCCAGTGCAGCGGGGTGTCGCCATCTTCCTCCCGCGCATTGGGATCGGCCCCGGCCTCAAGCAGCGCGGCTACAGAATCGGCACTGCCACGAGCCGCAGCCCAGTGCAGCGGGGTTCTGCCATACTCGCCCCGCGCCTCAAGATCGGCCCCGGCCTGTAGGCAGGCCCGCACATCCCCGGCGCTGGCCGTTTTGAAGAAATCCGAACTGTTCCAGGCCGCGCAATCAGGCTGTGCTTGCGCCGCCGACAGGGTCGGACAGGCCGCCACAGCCAACCCGGCTGCCAGGGCCGCTGACAATATAATCGGTCCAGTCTTCATGCTCTCTTCCCCCTGCCAGCCTTTCTACTGATGCCGCAAAGCTGATAGAATAAGGCACCATCGATTAAAAGACAATTCCTGAAACTGACAGGTCCAGAACCTGGGTTATTGTGACAGACGGCGTTATACTGACAGTTGACAAGGGCTGTGACAGTGATGCTTGTCGCGAGGCTCTCTCTGCCAAAGGCATAACCCCTTCTATTCCGCCTCGCAAGGGTCGCAAATCTCCGGCGAGTTCTTGCAAAACCCTGTATCAGCAACGCCATAAAGTCGAAAACATGTCCGGTTAGCTCAAAGACTGGCGGAAGGTCGCAACAGGATAGGATCGACGGGCCGACATCTTCATGACCGCAATCACAATCGCCGTCATCGTCACATATTGGATTTAATGAGTCCTGAGCCTGGGCCCTTCGCGCCGTTGTCTGGCCCTGGACCACATATGCGAGGCACTCAATGTATCTGAGCGTCGAGTTTGCAAAGTTCTTGGCCAGCACCGCTCCACCCAGAGGAAGCCGCGTCGTCCGCGAGAGGACGCAGCAGCACTCACATCTGACATCATCCGCTTGGCAGAGCAGTACGGAAGATATGGCTAGCGCCGGATCACGGCTCTGCTTCGCCGTGAAGGCTGGACGGTTAATGCTAAGCGGGTGGAGCGCATATGGCGACGTGAAGGGCTGAAAGTCCCAAAGAAACAGACTAACCGTGGGCGTTTATAGTTCAATGATGGTTCCTGTGTGCGGTTGAGACCGCAGCATAAAGGGCATGTGCGGTCGTACGACTTCGTCGCAGATCGGACCCATGACGGCAGAGCCTTCCGCAGGTTGACAATCATCGCCAAGCACAGGCGGGAGTGCTTGGCGATCCATGTGCAGAGAAGGCTCCGGCACGACGTGCTGGTCGTGCTGACGGAGCTTTTCACGCAGCGAGGAGCTCCGAAGCCCATCCGGTCGGACAATGGTGCCGAGTTTACAGCTCAGCCTGTCCGAGACTGGCTGGGCCGGATCGATGTGAAGACGCTCTACATCGAGCCAGGGTGACCCTAGGAAAATGGCTATAATGAAAGCTTCAATGGGACGCTCAGAGATGAACTCTTGAACGGGGAGATCTTCTACAGCCTGAAGGAGGCACAGATACTGACCGAACGCTGGCGACAGCATTATAACACTATCCGGCCGCACAGCTCGTTAGGCGGCGTGGATAAATTTGAGCCATTATCTGGCTGTAGCAATGTGGACCATGCTGAGGAAGCTGCTGGCGAGTTGATCATAGCGTGTGGCCACTGCACGGTTGATCTTCAAATGCCCGAACATGCGTTCTATGCGGCCATCGCTGATTGTATAGGATACGGTCATATTCAATCTTCACACGCCGATTGGACCGGCCCGGAATGACGGCCTTTATGCTGCGACTGTCGAGATCGGCACGGATGGCATCGGCATCATAGCCCTTGTCAGCCAATAGGGCGTCAGGTGCACGCTCCGGCAAGTCGATAAGTGCGTCATATGCCTTGCAATCCGCCGCTTCTCCGACGGTCAGGTGGGATGCGAGTGGTCGACCTTGTCCATCAGCCAGACAGTGAAGTTTACTGGTGAACCCGCCCCGCGAGCGACCAAGAGCGCGTCGATGCCTCCCTTTTACGCCCGCTGCCAAGACATGGGCACGAACTGTGGTGCTATCGATGCTGTAGTGACGACTGTCCGCCATGATCTCGGCCAAGGTGACAGAAACGATCTCCCATATCCCGGCTTTGCTCCAACGTCGGAACCGTCGATAGATCATATTCCAGTTACCATATCTTTGGCGGAACATCGCGCCATGGCGCGCCGCAGCGAAGACGCCAAAGTATGCCATTGATAATGGAGCGGTTCTGTTCGGGTCGACGACCACGCCCTCGGTTCGTAGCATCAATCGGAAGCAAGGCCTTCAAAATGCGCCACTCTGTTTCGCTCAGATCGCCTCGGCTCAAGCTTGCCTCCCAAAGGCAGTCTTGAATCAAGCAGGCAGCTTTGCGTCAAACAATTTGTCCTCGCCATCTAGGGTACAAACCACCGGCTCCGAAAATGATCTTGCCTTGCCCTTCCGGGCTACCCTACACTCCGTTCCGGTTAGCCTAGAAGGGCAACCATAACCGCCGAGCTCTAACTTAGCGGGTGGACCATCTCATCGGGGCAGGCCACGTTCATAGGAGGATTCCGCTGACAATGCCAACCGAACTAAAATGCGCATTAAGAATGGTGAGGTTAAAACCATGCCGTTCAATTTCATACGAACGGCGCGTCTGTCTGAAGCGCCAACTTAAAGACTGAAATCAGCGGCTGCGTCTGACTCATCGTCATGCAGGCTCTGTCGTATCCTGACGGATCCAGAGGTCGGCATAGAGTCCAGCTCTTGCCATCAATTCGGCATGTGTGCCGTGCTCCACAATCCGGCCCTGATCCATCACCAGAATGAGGTCCGCATCCTGAATGGTCGACAGGCGGTGCGCGACGACGAGCGTGGTCCGGCCTTGGCTGGCTATCCCCAGCGCGGCCTGAATGTCCACTTCCGTCGCACTGTCGAGGGCGCTGGTAGCTTCATCCAGAATGAGGATGGCCGGATTTTTGAGCAGGGTTCGTGCAATCGCGACGCGTTGCTTCTCGCCGCCGGACAGTTTCAGCCCGCGTTCGCCAACCAGCGTGTCGTAGCCCAGCGGCAGGCCTGCGATAAAGTCATGGATCTGCGCATCGCGTGCGGCCTGCTCAATCTCGGACTGCGACGCGTTCGGACGCGCATAGGCAATATTATAGCTGATCGTGTCGTTGAACAGCACAGTGTCTTGCGGCACCATGCCGATGGCGGCGCGTAAGCTCGCCTGGGTGATGTCGCGGATATCGCGCCCATCGATCCGCACATACCCACCGACAATATCGTAGAACCGGTAGAGAATGCGCGAGAGGGTTGATTTGCCCGCACCAGTGGGACCGACCACCGCAACCGTCTGACCCGGCTCAGCCGTAAAACTCAACCCCCGTAAAATCTCGCGGTCTGGGTCGTAGTGAAAGTCGACATCCTTAAATTCAATGTATCCCTGAACATCTTCAATATCCGTCGCCTGCGCGATGTCGATTACTTCCGGCGGTTCTTCGAGCAGTTGGAACATGCGCTCTAGATCAGTCAGAGCCTGTTTGATCTCGCGGTAGGCGAAGCCGAGAATATTGAGCGGGCGGTAAAGCTGGTTCAGAACTAGCGTGATCGTCAGCATATCGCCCGTGCTCATACCGCCGCCGAGAATAAAGGCCGCCGCCAGCACCATGCTGGTGACGATCCCAGCATTCATCAGGAGGCTTTGCCCGATATTGACAGTGGCCAGCGAGATGCGCGAGTGGATCGCCGCCCTGACATAGGCTTCCATTGCCACATCGTAGCGCTTCACTTCCCGGCGCTCCGCATCGAAATATTTGACCGTTTCATAGTTGAGCAGACTGTCCACGGCCCGCGCCCAGCTTTCCGTATCGCGCTTGTTCATTTCACGCCGGAATTTCAGCCGCCATTCCGTCGTCATCACAGTAAAGGTAACATAGGCGATGACCACGACAATCGCGATGATTGCGAACCAGCCATTATAGGCCAGCGCAAAGGCCGCGCCTGCAATGATCAGCTGGAGCAGAGTCGGACCGATATTGAACAGAAGGAAGCGGAACAGAAAATCAATCGCGCGCACGCCGCGTTCGATAATGCGCGACAGGCCGCCCGTCCGTTTCGCGAGATGGTAGCGAAGAGAGAGGCGGTGCAAATGGGCGAAGGTTTCGGTCGCAATCTTGCGCTGGGCCTGCTGCGCGACGGGGGCGAAAACATATTCGCGAGCTTCGGAGAACAGCGTCGAGAGCAATCGCAGCGCGCCGTAACCAACCACGAAAAAGGTGATAAACAGGCCGACCTGCGCAAACGCTTCATCGCGCCCCGCCGCGTCGGCAACCGCGTCCTGTGCCCGTCCGAGAAAGAAAGGCGCACCGACGAGAATAAACTGGCTGACGATGACGAGCGTGATCGCCAGCGCCGTGCGAACCTTCGCCGCGAGATCATCGGGCGGCAACACATAGGGCACCAGACCGTTTAGCGTAGAGAGTTGTTGAAGCAATCCGCGTTCTTCGGTCTCGACAGCATCAAGATGGGCGGGCGGTGACATTCAAGCGGATGTGGGGATGTGGATGCGCCAGCGCAACCACGTCCGGATAAATCAGACCCCCTCAAACTCCATAATCACGGCGTCGACCGTCAGATTGTCGTCGGTGGCTGCCTTGATTGCGCTCACCTTCGCACGCTTTTCGGCGCGCAGCGTGTTTTCCATCTTCATGGCTTCGACCACGGCGAGGGCCTGGCCGTCTTCGACCACATCGCCCTCTTCCACCATCACGCGCACGACAATGCCGGGCATAGGGCAAAGCAGCAGATTGGACGTGTCGGAGGCCACTTTGATCGGCATGTGCGCGGCAAGCTGCGCGGCCTCGGGCGTACGAACCTTGACGCAGAAGGCACAGCCCCGGTGATGGACCCGGTAGCCTTCGGGGCTCCGCTCGGCGCGGAAATTCACCGCTTTATTATCGACCAGGGCAAGCACGAGCGGCTGACCCGGCACCCAATTGATGAGTACTTCCATTTCGATGGCAGCCTTGTTTGTATCATCATCCATGACGATGGTCCGCAGACCCTTGGTCCCGCGAACATTCGCGCGGTAGTGTTTGTCGCCGATTTCAACGCACCAGACATCCGGGACGTGGCGGGTATGGTTGGGAAGACTGCCGGAAATCTTGGCCGCACGGTTTTCGGCCACATCATGCATCAACGCACAGACCGCGCCGAGCTTTCGCATCACGCCGGCATTCTGCTCCGCACCGGTAAAGCCATCCGGATATTCCTCGGCGATGAAACCCGTCGTAATGTCGCCGCGAATGAAGCGATCATGATCATAAACCGCCTGCAGAAACGGGATGTTGTGGCTGATCCCGTCGATCTCAAATACATCGAGCGCCTTGCGCATCGCGTCCAACGCCACGCCACGGTCCGGTCCCCAGGTGCAGAGCTTGGCGATCATCGGATCGTAAAACATGGAGATCTCGCCGCCCTCGAACACGCCGGTGTCGTTGCGGACAATGGCGCCGCTCTCACGTGGGCCTTCGACAGACGGGCGGTAGCGGGTCAGACGGCCAATAGAGGGCAGGAAATTGCGGAACGGATCTTCGGCATAGATGCGGCTCTCCAGTGCCCAACCATTTAACTTAACGTCTTTCTGCTTGATGGCGAGTTTTTCGCCCTGTGCGGAGCGGATCATCTGTTCGACCAGATCGACCCCGGTGATCAGTTCCGTGACCGGATGTTCCACCTGAAGGCGGGTGTTCATTTCGAGAAAGTAGAAATTCTTGTCGCCATCGACGATGAATTCGACCGTCCCGGCGCTGTCGTAATCGACGGTCTTGGCCAGCGCGACGGACTCTGCGCCCATCGCGGCGCGGGTCTCCTCGTCCAGAAACGGCGACGGCGCTTCCTCAATGACTTTCTGATTGCGACGCTGGATCGAGCATTCGCGCTCGCCCAGATAGATCACATTGCCGTGCTTATCACCCAGCACCTGAATTTCGATGTGGCGCGGCGAGGTGACGAATTTTTCGATAAAGATGCGGTCATCACCAAAGCTGTTCGCGGCTTCATTCTTGGAGGTTGCGAACCCTTCCCGGGTTTCCTCATCATTCCAGGCAACGCGCATGCCCTTGCCGCCGCCGCCTGCCGAGGCCTTGATCATGACCGGATAGCCTATCTTCGTGGAGATTTTGACGGCTTCATCCGCGTCTTCGATCAGACCCATATGGCCCGGCACGATGGAGAGGCCCGCTTCCATCGCCAGCTTCTTGGACGTGATTTTATCGCCCATCGACACAACCGCATGCGGGTTGGGGCCAATAAAGGTGACGCCTTCCTTTTTTAGGCGTTCAGCAAAGTCCGCACTTTCCGACAGGAAACCATAACCCGGATGCACCGCGTCCGCGCCGGTTTGGTGGGTCGCGTCGATAATTTTGTTCTGAACCAGATAGGACTGGTTCGCAGCGGGTGGGCCGATATAGACAGCTTCATCCGCCATCGACACATGCAACGCATTACGATCCGCATCGGAATACACCGCCACGGTCTGAATACCTACGCGCTTCGCAGTCTTGATGACCCGACACGCAATCTCGCCGCGATTGGCGATGAGAATTTTGGAGATGGTCATAACGAAGACATTTCTGGTGGAAGAAGATTTTTAAGCGCGCTTTCTGCTGTTAACAGCTTGTGGAAAAGCTCGAAGTTTGGGTATGCCTTCCTAGCTATACTCAGTAGTGGTTGAACAAGATCGGTATCGATAGTTTCCGAAACTCCACCGTTATCTATGTTTGATTTTAAAAAAATGAGATCCGCAGCTATTTCTTTTAGCTGTCTGCTTGCATCCTGAACACCGTATATTTCAATTTCTTCAAATATCACGATTAATCAATCTATATGAGACTCAATTGATGATTTAAGATACTCATCGAAGTAGAAATCATCAAAACTACCTTTACTTAATATAAGACGACCCCTAATATCACCTGCTTCACCGTTTATAATCACTGGCTTCGTGCCACCAGCGACTACCGCTGAATAGATAAAAGAAAGGCTCTCAGTACCATGATGATCGATGTAGTGATCAAATGCCTTTCCAATAGTTGACTTGGTAAAACCGTACGTCACGAAATCGGAAATTCCACATTCAGCTTCTTCGGACCTTATAAACGCTTTCAGCGCAGGAATAAATTTTACACTAGGGTTCCTATTCGACAGAGTTATCGTCAAATCTGGTGTTTGAGGATTTTGGGTCATGCGGCGATCTGGCTTGGTTTCGTGGTTTTAATTCCGTCTTTGAATGTGATGCCTATGATGACTTTGGCGAGGTCGTCAAAGCCGCGTAGTTTCTCCAGTTTTGCTCGGCGCATTGCCTCAGCTAGAACATCATGTGCAGCATGCCGTCGCATGAGAGACAGCCCTTTGAACGCTTGGTGCGGCGTTCGGATCATGGCAAAGGCTGATTCAATCGGATTGCTGGTACGGATGCTCTGCCAATGCTGGGTGAGGAAATCGAAGAATGCCATGAGTTCCTCACGATCCTTTTTCAGGCACAACACTGCTTTGTGATATTTGGCCTGGTAGGTTTTGATGAACAAATCAAAGGCTTTTTCCGCATCGCCTTTGGTCTCGGCCTGCCAAATATTGTGTATTGCGGCCTTGGCTTTTGGCTGTAACAGCGTGGGTAAACAATTGAGCACGTTCATCGTTTTGTGTTGCCAGCACCGCTGCTGACGGGCTTCTGGATAGGTTTCTTCTAAAGCGGCCCAGAATCCCATGACACCGTCTCCAATCGCCAATTTGGGCGCGTTCATTCCTCGGCTTTTAAGATTGAACAGAACCTCACGCCAACTTTGTTTGGACTCGCGAACGCCGTCCTCAATAACCAAGAACCGCTTCTTGTCACGCGCTGTAACACCAACAATCACAAGGGCGCAGAGCTTGTCGTTCTCCCTCCGAAGACCGCTATGATCGCCGTCAACCCAGATATAGACGATTGGCTCATCATCCAACGCAATCTCCCGCCAACCGTCATACTCAGCCGCTCAACCCCGCTTAAGGCGCGACAGCATAGTGGCGGATAAGCCCGCTGCATCGGGGCCGAGCAAGGCCTTGAGGGGGCGGCCTCCATCTCACCACTGGAAACACCTTTGAGATAGAGCCATGGCAACGCGGCTCCGAGCGTCTTGGTTCTACGCACATAGAGTAGTGGTACCAAGAAAGACCGGAAGGTCACTGACGTGCCGTCTTTTGAACGCATCTTGGGAAGGTGTACACTCACAGGGCCAATGCCGGTTTGAAAGGGTCGCTTTGGATGATGCCCGTTGCGCACGACTGCCGCGTGCCAGTATCTGTGCGCAAATCTGCACATTGCGTCATGGAGCTCGCAAATTCGGCCTCTACTGCTGATACGATCAAATCCTGCGCTCCTAGTCTCAACAATTCCGTCCGCGTGTTTGTCATCTCGTCTCGACTCGCAAAATCAACAATGTTATTCATCTTCATGGTGGTATATCTCCTTTGGTTGGCCTGCTGTCTTTCAACAACAGATCAACCATATACGCCGCCGACCTTCAAATCCTCCAAACACCAGATTTCAGTCATAGCCTTATTCGACATCGACCGTATCTGGTCTAAAAGGTTGATGAAGTCTCCTACAGCACTCACAACGGCAAGTTCCCATGCTTCTTCCACGGGTTATCGAGCGCTTTGTCCTTTGCCAGCGCCAAGGCTCGGCACACACGCCGCCGGGTTGAATGCGGCTGGATCACTTCGTCGATATAGCCGCGTTCGGCGGCGCGGAACGGGCTGAGGAATTTCTCTTCGTAACTGGCGACATGTTCCGCCGTTTTTTCGGTGTCGCCGAGATCCTTGCGATGCAAAATCTCCACCGCGCCCTTCGCGCCCATTACGGCGATCTGGGCGGTGGGCCAGGCATAATTGATGTCGCCGCGCAAATGCTTCGGCGCCATGACGCAATAGGCGCCACCATAGGCTTTGCGGATGATGACGGTGACTTTGGGTACGGTCGCTTCGCCGTAAGCATAGAGAAGTTTCGCGCCGTGTTTGATCACGCCGCCATATTCCTGATCCGTGCCGGGCAGAAAGCCGGGCACATCGACCAAGGTCAGGATCGGAATATTGAAACAGTCGCAGAAGCGAACAAACCGCCCGGCCTTGCGCGACGCATCACTGTCGAGGCAACCCGCTAGTACCATCGGCTGGTTCGCGACCACGCCGACCGTCTGTCCTTCGAGGCGGATAAAGCCGCACAGGATGTTCTTGGCGAAGTCCTTCTGGATTTCGAAGAAGTCATCCTCATCCGCGATCTTCGTCACCAGTTCATGTATATCATAGGGCAGGATTGGATTATCGGGCACCAGCGTATCGAGGCTTTCGTCAATCCGGTCATGTTTATCAAAGAACGGTCGGACCGGCACGTCAGACTGATTATTGAGCGGCAAGAAATCAAACAGGCGGCGGATTTCTGCCAACGCTTCCATATCATTGTCGAACGCGCCGTCCGCGACGGAGGATTTTGTCGTGTGTGTCTTGGCCCCGCCGAGTTCTTCCGCCGTGACGATTTCATTGGTCACGGTTTTCAGCACATCCGGCCCGGTCAGGAACATGTAGGAGGTGTCGCGCACCATGAAGATGAAGTCGGTCAGCGCCGGGGAGTAGACCGCGCCGCCCGCGCTCGGCCCCATAATGATGCTGATCTGCGGGATCACGCCGGAAGCGAGGATATTACTCTGAAACACGGAGGTATAGCCTGCCAACGCCGCGACGCCTTCCTGAATACGCGCACCGCCGCTATCCTGCAGACCGATGATCGGCGCGCCGTGGCGCATCGCCATTTCCTGCACCTTGTTGATCTTTTGCGCGTGGGTCTCGGACAGCGATCCGCCAAAGACGGTGAAGTCTTGCGCGAAGACAAAGGTCTTGCGGCCATTGATCGTGCCCCACCCCGTGACCACGCCATCCCCCGCCGGTTTGGACGCTTCCATGCCGAAATCGGTCGAGCGATGCGTGACAAACATGTCGAATTCTTCGAAGGATTCGGGATCGAGCAGCAGGGACAGGCGCTCGCGCGCGGTTAACTTGCCTTTGGCATGCTGCGCGTCGATCCGCGGCTGCCCCCCGCCTGCGCGCGCCCTTGCGCGTCGGTCATTCAACTGATCAAGAATGGAGCTCATACAATTATCCCAGCCATCCACCTGTTTACGCCCGTCTTTTCTGCGCGCGTTTGCGTCCGCTCAACCTGACGAGCCAGATCGGGTGGTGCAACTCTGTTTTAACCCATTTTCGTAGGAGAACGTAACTGGCGCGACCCAATCTATGTGTTATTGAGCGCGAGGCTTTCAGGATTAGTCATTGCCCCGTCATTTTCATTCAATAATGAAGGGGTGAGCGATCGGGGCTTGATCCCGGTTTTTGCGTCCTGTTTGGACGCTGGGGCATAAGAAGGCCGCTATGAAACTCAACAGGTCCTATATCCTTGCTGCGATTGCCGTCATCGGCTTGGGTGCATGGTTCGCGATAAGCTCGATGGGTTATGATCCAGATATCTACGCCGATGTCGATCCGAACGCCCCGAAAGCCGAAGCGGCCTTGCCAACCGTGGTCGTACGCAGCGTCACGGCGCAGACTCATCCGATTCGTCTGACCAATTATGGGCGTACCATGCCCAACCGCCAGGTTGAGGTGAAAGCCAAGACTGCCGCCTCGCTAATCGCAACGCCCGTTCTCGAAGGCGCAAAGGTCAATCGCGACGATGTCATCTGCCGCCAGGATACGGATGCACGCCAGGCAATGGTCGATCAGGCCAAGGCCCAGCTAACCAAGGCCCATGCTGACCTCAGTGCGACCACCGTTCTGGTCGATAAGGGCTACCGCTCCGCCACGGCGCTCAATACGGACCGCGCCGCCGTTGACGGCGCCCGAGCAAGCCTGAAACAGGCGCAGATCGAGCTGGGCAATATCGTCCTGCGCGCGCCGTTCGCCGGCATCCATGAAATGCGCATGGCCGAAATCGGCGATTATCTTGCGCCCGGCCAGCCTTGTGCGCTGATTGTTGAGCTCAACCCGCTTAAGCTGGAAGCTGAACTGACGGAAACACAGGTGGGTCAGGTCACGATGGGTCAGGACGTCAATATCCGCCTCGCGACAGGCGAAGCCGTAACCGGCAGAGTTGCCTTCATCGAATCCGTTGCCAATCCAGCCACGCGCACCTTCGAGATGGAAATAACCATTCCCAATCCCGACTATCAATTGAAAGCGGGAGTATCCGCCACGCTGGATCTGAAGATCGGAGACGCCATGGCGAGCCTGATCCCGTCCGGCATTCTGGTGCTGAATGATGACGGCGCGACCGGTGTTCGCTATATTGATGCGTCCAACATCGTCCGCTTCGCGGCAATCCGGCAAGTCGATGAGACGAAAGCCGGTCTCTGGGTTCTCGGTCTGCCGAAACGCACCCGGATCATCGTCGAAGGTCAGGACTATGTCTCGGTCGGCACGGAAGTTGACCCAAGGACGGAAGCCGAAGCTGCGCGAGACGGGGCCTCAACGGTCAGCGCGGCCCCGAATGCAGAGTTGAACTAACGTCATGGAAGGGATTGTCGGTTTTGCCATCAAGGCTTGGCGAGTGACGCTAGGCGTGATGCTGTTCATCATCGTCGGTGGCCTGGTGGCGATCAATAAGCTGCCGCTCGATGCCGAGCCGGATATTCCCGTGCCGTTCGTCAATGTTCGTGTTGTCCTGCCCGGCGTTTCACCCGCCGACTCCGAACGCCTGCTTATCCGGCCTCTGGAGACCGAACTTAAATCCATTGATGGGTTGAAACGGATGGACGCCGTCGCGGCCAATAATGTCGCCTATGTCATTCTCGAATTCACGCCGTCCTTTGATCAGGACCAGGCCGTTCTTGATGTGCAGGAAGCTGTCGATCGCGCGCGGGCCGAGTTCCCCGATGAAGCCAAGGAACCGATTGTCGAGGAAATCGACACGTCGAGTATGCCGATTTTCGTTGTCAACCTGTTTGGTGACGCTCCGGAACGTACCTTGCAGAATACAGCCAAAGGGCTTCAGCAGCGGATCGAAAGCATTCCGTCAATCCTGTCAGCCGATATAAGCGGTGAGCGCACGGATATGCTGGAAGCCGTAATCGACTCAACTCTACTGGAGAGCGCAGGTATCACCTTTGACGAGCTCGCCGCGGCGATTTCGCGCAACAATACGCTGATCACAGCCGGGTCGCTGGAAACCAGAAATGGCCAGTTTAATGTCAAACTGCCCGGACTGATCGAAGACGCGGATGATCTGGCAAGGCTGGTCGTGCGTACGGATGCCAGCGGCGCGGTTGTGCGCATGTCGGACATCGCCGTCGTCCGCCGGACCTACAAGGATCCGCAAAGCTATGCTCGCTACAACAGCAACAATTCCGTCTCGCTAGAAATCACCAAGCGTAATGGTGAGAACATCCTGGATACGATCAGCTCAGTTCGCGAGGTCGTCGAGAATTATCAGGCCAGTGACAGTTGGCCAGGCACGATCAGTGTCGAATATAGCCAGGATAAGTCGCGCTATATTCTGGATATGGTGCGATCGCTCTCATCCTCCATCATCAACGCCATTCTGCTGGTCTTCATCGTCTGCCTGATCACGCTGGGCCTGCGGTCCGCCCTGTTTATTGGCTTTGCCATTCCAGGGTCGTTTCTGATCTCGCTCTGCATCATGTGGATACAGGGCGAGACCATCAACATGATGATCCTGTTCGGCCTGATCCTGTCCGTCGGGGTTCTGGTCGACAGCGCCATCGTCATAATTGAATATGCCGACCGAAAACTGACCGAAGGTCTGAAAGCGAAAGAAGCCTATCAAATGGCTGGAAAGCGCATGTTCTGGCCGATCATCAGCTCCACCGCGACCACGCTGGCCGCCTTCCTGCCGCTTCTGTTCTGGGAAACCATTACGGGCAAGTTCATGGCCTATTTCCCGCTGACCATGATTTACGTACTGTCAGCATCAGTCTTGATGGCGCTCATATTCCTGCCGACAATTGGCGCTCTGGTTGGCGGACTGCGTGAGCGGTTCAGCCGCGGGTCGAGTGAACTGTCCGAAGACGCCAAGGCGAAGGCCATCGCGTTGGCCGGCGAAGGCGGCGACCCGACGAAACTCACAAGTCTAACGGGCGTTTACGTTCGAGTGATCAAGAGGCTTATCCGGTTTCCGCTTATTGTTCTGGGTGCCACAATCGCACTTTGTTTTGTGATCTTCCTCGCCTTTGGCAGTTCCATGTCAGGGCCACCGCCCAAACCGGTCGAGTTCTTTACTCAGACTCCATCTGATCAAGTCTATATCTTTATTCGCGCGGGCGGAAACTCGACACCAGACGCCAAGCGTAACCTTGCGCTGGAAGTCGAACGCCGCATCACCGCTGCGAATATCGAAGGTATTGAAGGCGTTTATGCTGTCGCTGGGTCGAGTGGCGGGGGCGGCGCACAAATGGACGGTTTGGCGGATGAACCCGGCGACGCTGTGGTGAAGGTTTTGTTCCAGCTAGAAGATTTCGCCGAACGACGCGGTGTGAAAACAATCCTGGAAGATATTCGGGTTGCCGTCGCTGACATGCCGGGCGTGATCCCTGAAGTCACAGCGGCCAGCAATGGTCCGCCCATTGGCAAGGATATCGGCATCGAGTTCACCGGACGCGATCGCATGGCCGTCGCCCAAGCGACGCGCCTTGCCGAAGCCTATCTGCAAACGATGGACGGCGTTATTGATATCGAAACTACACTGCCCCTTCCTGGCGTCGAGTGGCAACTCAATGTCAATCAGGAAGAAGCTGGGCGATTGGGGCTCGACATTACCCGCATCGGTCAAACTGTACAATTCGTCACTGAAGGGGCGCTGGTCGGTTATTTTCGTCCGCTCGACAATGACGAAGAAGTCGACATTCGAATTCGTCTACCAGAAGCGGCGCGTGACATTCGCGCACTGGATGAGCTGCGCATTCAGACCCCTCGCGGGGCGATCCCCCTCGCCTCGGTCGTTGAACGCACAGCCCGCCCGCGCGAGGATAGCATTACACGCCGTAATCAGGCCTTCGTCTTTGAGGTCAAGGCCAATACGGCGAACGGCTATGCGCCCAATGTACAGGTCGAAGAATTGCGGACATGGCTCGATAGTAAGGCCCAGCTTCCCAAAGATGTGAATTGGCGCTTCCTCGGCCAACAGGAAGAAAATGCTGAAGCGGCGGCCTTCGGTATGGCTGCGCTAGCCGCAATCCTGTTTATGATGAGCGTGATTCTGTTATTGCAGTTCAACAGCTTCTACCATGTGCTGCTGACCCTATCCGCCGTGGTTCTGTCCGTCTTCGGGGTCCTGCTCGGCCTGATCTTCTACCCGTATGTCTCAATGGTCCTGACCATGACCGGGGTAATCGCTCTGATGGGCATCGTTGTGAACAACAATATTGTACTGATCGATACCTATCAACGTTTGCTGGAAAAAGGATCTGATCCGGTCGATGCGGCTATCCGCACATCTGCTCAGCGTTTGCGTCCGGTCCTGCTAACAACGATCACGACCGTCGCTGGGCTCATGCCGCTCGTCATCGGGTTTGATGCCGATGTGACCACAGGCCACTTTGATGCGCGCGGATCGGGAACATCGGATATCTGGAAGCCACTATCCTATGCGCTGGTTTGCGGCCTGTCCTTTGCAACCGTACTGACCTTGCTGCTGACGCCGGTTCTGCTGGCAGCGCCCTATGTCTGGACGCAACGAATAAAACACTGGTGCGGCAAAGATCGGTCAATTTCCGCCCTGTCATTCAGGCTGCCGAATAGAGAGCCTCGCCCCTACTAGGGTGCAAAGATCACCGTACTCTGTAAGCCGCCACCAACGAGGGATCGGCGGATTTGCCACCGGAAAGGTTCGAAATTCACGGACAGGGTTCCGTCATCCGAGTCGGATGGCGCAAGGGGTGGCAACCGCTCAAACTGGACCGAGACTATTGAACCCTCTCCAGACTCATCCAATAGCTGAGCTTGGACTTGATACTCGCCCATCGGCATGACTGAGCTGGCAATATAGGTCCAGCGTCCATCCGGGCCGACACGCGTTTCACCAATCGCGGCATTGGATACGTAAAGCCGGATCCGGCCTTGAACTTCCGAGAGTCCAGAAAAGATCACCCCGCCCGCATCGTCATAATCAATTGCCCCGATTGCCAGTGGACCTGTACTCGGCAATCCACCGAATGGACTCTGAACCAATCGTGTTGCCGCGCCCGGCGCGGTGATCATTACGAGAGCAGGTGCGTCAGGCGCCTCTTCGGTCGGACGCTGGATACGGAAGATCGTCTCCAGACCGCGAATACTGATCGCCCCGGATACGAAATCGGTCTCAGTCAGATCGGCATCGTTAATATCCGTGTTGCTACCCACGTCGAACATGATGGCTTCGATGGCCATGCCCTGGCCTGATACATCAATCGTAGTCGACCAGATGCCCTGCACCGTGGTACGGACCTGACGAATCCGTTCCCCGCGATCCAGCAGGACGATCACGGATAAGGGTTCTGCGATGCCGGACAACCTGAGGACAGACCGTCCTTCGCTATAAAGCTCGGTCACGCGTGTAAAGGTCACTGGTATTAGAGACGCCGCGGCAGAGCTGATCGGATTGGACGCGGTCGGGTCCTCATCATCCATGCGGTCGCTTAGGCTTACACTGGCAAATAAAGCGAGCGCTAGCGCTAACCCGCCCCCGATCATGCCTGCAAAGCGCGTTTTTTTCATGACACCCCTGTCCATGGCGCTGCGTCTGTCGCCGGCGCTGTTGTGAGTCTATCTTACCGGCTCAATCATGTCTGCGGTTTAGCGTAAAGATAAAAGAAGATGTCAGAGTGAATGAAACCCATCGGTACCTAGGCTGTAGTGAAGAGTTAACTTTTATTTTCTATAATGTTCCTTCATTTTGTCAGGAGCGCACATATGTCTGGTTATCAGGAACTTACGGAGGAACAATGGAGCCGTTTAAAGCCTTATTTGCCTTATGGGAGCACAGGGAAACCGGGTCGCAACGCCAATAACAGGCTTTTCATTGATGCTTTGTTGTGGATGGCCCGTTCGGGCGGGCGTTGGCGCGATTTACCCGAACGGTTCGGGCGTTTTGACAGTGTCAAACGGCGTTATTATCTCTGGGTTGAGGCCGGGGTTTTAGAAGATGTCTTTAAGGCCTTGCGCACTCACGCTGATCAAGAGTGGCTGATGATGGATGCCACAATTGTGCGGGCGCATGCCCAAGCGGCCGGGGCGCGGCATAAAAAAGGGGGCCTGATGCCCACGCATTGGGGCGTTCCAGGGGGGGACGTTCCAAGGGCGGCCTGACGACAAAAATACATGGGCTGACAGATGCATTGGGTTTAGCTCTGCGCCTGATAGCAACGGGCGGGCATTGTAGCGAAATGACGCAAGCCGCCGCCTTATTGGCAGGGTTTAAGGCGGATCATGTCTTGGCGGATAAGGGCTATGATTATGATGGCCGGTGCGTTATAGACGCGGTGAATGAGAGCGGGGCTATGCCCGTTATTCCGTCCCGGAAAAATGCGCGCAAGCCAAGGCAAACTGATATGGCTTTGTATAAGGAACGTAATATTGTCGAGCGTTTCTTTGGCTATCTCAAACAGTTCCGGCGTGTAGCTACGCGATATGACAAGCATATCCAAACTATATGGGCTTCGTCTATATCGCAGCTATCAAGATCTGGCTCAAATAATTAATTCTTCTCTACGACCTAGTTTCGGGCGATTACATGCGGGTTTTCGATGAAGCCGGGGTTCTCGCCGGACAGATCGTTGTAGTCGATTTCGATCCGGCAGGCCGGAAAATCACCTATGAATGAGAGGATGGCACTGAGCGCTGTGAGGGAGGAAAGCTCCTCCGGCAGGACGATTAGCTCCTGTGTCAGACGGTTGGAAGCGAACTGTCCATCGCAGCTCGGTCGCGTCGACAGACATGCTGTGATCCTTGCGAGTGACCTCCTGTTTACCAATGAGCTGCGACATCAACTCGACCGTGATCAGGGCCCGGATTGAAGACGACCTTGGTTTTTGCAAGGCCCAAAACAGTGTCTGCCCCGTCCTTTCCGTAGATCTCGCGCAGCTGCGAGACAAGCTGAATGCCGAGCAGATAAACCGCTCCGTACTGCCTCGCTTCGGCCAGCGCGGACTCCAGATTAGGAATCTGGTGCTCTATCCGACTGAGCTGTGGGATCGTGATTTTAGACTAGGGACATCCTGCTAAAACGCCAAGCCAAGTACAGCAACTGATGAGCCGGGCCTTATATTTACATTGCGAGTTTCGGTTAATGGGTCTTCCGATATTGCGTTAGCGTTTGCCGCATCATCCGTTTGAAAAACCGTGAGAAGGATGTCTGATCGGAAAATCCGGACTCGGTTGCAACGTCTGACAGCGCGGTTCCTGCACGAATCAAACTGGCGGCGAAATGGGCGCGGGATCTTGCCTGATACGCGCTCGGTATCATGGACAGAACGTCGGCGAAATTCCGTTTCAGCTGATTGGCGGAACAATCAGCCAGGTTTGCTAGAGCTGACACAGCGAAGATCATTTGCGGATGTTCGGATATTAAGTCCGTGACGTGTTGCAGTCGTTGGTATGCTTTCTCCATCGCAACATTGATGGGCAGGACTTTTGACATGCTTAGAATATGGGGATGTCCGGACTCAAGTATTACGGATCGGCGGGATTAGAATGTCAATAATTTCTGACTTCGCGCATCGCGCAAGCAGTCAAATTGATCGATATAGATATGACCATCCAGTACGCGCTGGTCGAGGGTTTCACACCAACCCCAATATTCGGCGGCGGAATAGTCGTCGGATCTAAACCCGATCAAGTCAGTTTGGTCCTCGACGTTACAAACATCGGCCATACCTGAGTTGGCCATCTTATAGCGGCGATCAGGACCCTTAACGAAGAAAATGATCCCTTTCGACATCTCGAAGGCGGCTTAATAGGCGCGTAATTTTTGATCCTCAGCCGTAATATTTTCCGTCCATATTAACGGTCAACGCTGATCTAAAACCTGTGTTGTCCGCACCGCCAGCGAGGGCTCAATTGCTTCATATCATCACGGCGATGGTGGGGTCGGTCAAGACAGTGGCCGTGCATTCTTAAATGTGCCAGTCTTATAAATCTGGACGGACAAAATGACGAAACATCACTGGACGAAACTGGCTCTGGCAACAATATTTGGCGTGCTGTCTGTGACGCTGGAGTTTTCCGCCTGTGCTCAATCTGAGACGGATGCACAGATACAGAGGGAAGCGCCTGTTGCATCGCCAGTTCCGTGCAAAGCTGACGAATATCGATGACTGGATTTCTGGGTTGGAGACAGGAATGCGAGCTGGGAGCAGCCAGACGGAACACTGAGCTCAAGAAAGAATGTTATCACTAAAAGCGAGTTTGGTGCCTGCGTCATTTATGAACGGTTCAATATGCCCGGCCTTAAGGGCATGTCTGTGTCGACCTATCATGCCCAGTCAAACATTGGCGTCAGACCTGGGATGATGATCAAGGCGGCTATTATGCGCTGATCGGGGGAGCGTCAGATGAAGAGGGCCTGGAATTTGCTCTGAATTTGACACGGCTGAACGACGCAGCACCCTATGTCAGAATGGCGTGGTAGGATGCGACCGAGAATGAATTCGTCTGGAGATAGCCTGGAGATAGCAGAGACGCGCTGACGAAGAGAGCGTTTGGACGAATATGTGGATTACCAACTATACGCGGAATGCCAACAACGATAAAAAGTAGCGGTTTAAACACGCTAAATCGTTGAGGCCTTTGTGGGCGTGTCACTCGTCTCCAAGCGCCGGATTCGACAATCGCGGGAGGGGCGCGTAACATTCTTCCGTGGCGAAGGTCCTTTATATCACGCGCCGGGCTGGTTTGATCGGCGGGGCGGGCCTGGCGCTAGCTGTTTCAGGGACGTTATCCGGCGCCTTACGTGCTGCGGATCTGAAGTCAGGTGAGGTTGACGAGGTTGTAACCGTATTGAGCGGGCAGACGTTTGGGCTCGCCTCCGGTCTACAAGTCCGGCTGGCCGGTATCATGACTCCGAAGCGGTCTGAACCCTGGGGTCGAGAGGCGCACGACGGGTTGGTGGGATTGTTGCGCGGCCGACGCGTGCGGCTCTTTTATGGTGGCGATCCGCGTGATCGTTATGACCGGGCCCTGGCGCAGGTTTACGCGCTCGCTCCTGACGGACAACAAGACCTGTGGATGCAGGCGGAAATGGTGCGGCTGGGTTTGGCACGTGTCTATACATGGCCGGAGGAGGTAATCGATTCCGATGCGCTTTATTCGATTGAACGCGTCGTGCGAGCCAAGGGCCGGGGACTGTGGAGTCATGCTGATTATGCCGTGTGCGGTCCTGATCCCAACGCTCTTGCTCAGAAAGTCGATAGTCTGCAGCTGGTGGAAGGTATTGTGACCAGAACAGCCAACGTAAGAGGACGCGCCTATCTTAATTTCGGGGCTGACTATCGAACCGATTTTACCGTCGCGGTCGCCAAAAAACACCGAAAGCGATTTAAAGCATTTGATCCTATCGGACTGGAAGGGGCGCGCATCCGTGTCCGCGGCTGGATCGAACTGACCAATGGCCCCATGATCTGGGCCAGTCACCCCGCCCGGATTGAAGTTCTCAGTTAGATTTCAGACGGTAAGAGACGACAGCGTGTCTGAGGCGGCAGTAACAGAACAGGCACATCTTCTAGATCGAGTTCTGGAACCAATCGACAGATTGGACCTTGCGATATCTCCGTTAGTTCCAGATGAAATCTCACATTCGGAACCGGAATAGGTCGACCGATGGTCTGTCCACGCCCACGATCTGTCAATGTGTCAGTCCGTGTGAGCTCTTCAACATTGACTATATAATCAGGGCCGAGTGTGTCGAATATGTAGGTTTGGATAAGATCGCGCACCGCATTGCTCGGCTGATTGGTCAGGGTGGCCTCATAGACAATTCCATTCGCTGTACCGGTCGATGTCACGCAACCTGTGAGCAACGCGCTCAGCATCAAACTGGTAATCCGCAACCTCCTCACAGACTAATTCGCCGTGTGTACGCGATCTCTCGGGCTTGCAGTCGCCGGTCGTTCAACAAATCGAATTCAGAATCGGTCGTTCTCCGCTGCGCGACATCCCCAGTAAATTTTCCTGTGGGGTGGTTCCGGCTGGGCAGGATCCGGTTTCCGCATAGGCGACTGCGGTGAATAAAAGTGCTTCAGTAGGGTCGCCGACCGCTATGTTGAAATCATCGATGACACGGCAGCCCGGCGTAACACCACCGATTGTCCCAGTAATCACTGAAATCCTTGGAATTGACACTGCGGAATTGGATCGTGAAGTAGGTTGTTCCGCAATTATCCGTATCATATCACAGTTCAGTCGATATGATCTGAACGCAAACCCGTCCGCTATGCGGCGGCCTCATTCTCATCATTATCATTGTCTTCCGCATCTTTCTCAGCCTTAGCCGCTTGACGTGTGCGCGCCTTGGTCAGCGTGTTGATAATGTCTTCCATGGCGATATCGCGTGAATTGCGGCGGATCGCAGCAACTTCGCGAACCATACGGTCCAGAGCACGCTCATAGAGCTGCCGTTCGGAATAGGATTGTTCAGGTTGTGCGTCCGTGCGATGCAGATCACGAACGACTTCTGCGACCAGAATCAGATCACCGGAATTGATCTTCGCTTCATATTCCTGCGCACGACGCGACCACATGGTGCGTTTAATACGGGCCCGTCCCTTCAGCGTTGTGAAAGCATCCTTCAGGATCAGATCATCGGACAAGGCACGCATGCCGGAATTCCCCACTTTGGATGTTGGAACTCGAAGGGTCATCTTGTCTTGTTCGAACTTCACAACATAAACTTCGATATCGAAACCTGCGATGACTTCTTGCTCAATGCCAATAACCTCACCGACGCCGTGTGCGGGGTAGATAATGTGCTGGCCGACTTTAAAGCTGACATTCTTCTTTTTTTTTGAGTTGGATTTTTTTCTCGTAGCCATAAATTTCGGATGCCTTATTTATTCGGGTTGAGAAGAGAAGCTCTCTCGAAACGCGCGGTTGCCGAAAACAATGCGCGAACGTCTCAATACGGAACACTCAACTCCATGTGTGACTATAGTATAACACAAATTTGTTACGGATGCGACTCTCGTGACAGTGGATCACGCCAAGTGACGTGAGTTGAGCCCGATTTCTTAGCAGAGCTCGCTAGGTTGTAGAGAAGAATTAATCATTTGAGCCAGATCTTGATAGCTGCGATATAGACGAAGCCCATATAGTTTTGGATATGCTTGTCATATCGCGTAGCCACACGCCGGAACTGTTTGAGATAGCCAAAGAAACGCTCGACAATATTACGTTCCTTATACAAAGCCATATCAGTTTGCCTTGGCTTGCGCGCATTTTTCCGGGACGGAATAACGGGCATAGCCCCGCTCTCATTCACCGCGTCTATAACGCACCGGCCATCATAGCCCTTATCCGCCAAGACATGATCCGCCTTAAACCCTGCCAATAAGGCGGCGGCTTGCGTCATTTCGCTACAGTGCCCACCCGTTGCTATCAGGCGCAGAGGTAAACCCAATGCATCTGTCAGCCCATGTATTTTGTCGTCAGGCCGCCCTTGGAACGTCCCCCCCCTGGAACGCCCCAATGCATGGGCATCAGGCCCCCTTTTTTATGCCGCGCCCCAGCCGATTGGGCATGCGCCCGCACAATTGTGGCATCCATCATCAGCCACTCTTGATCAGCGTGAGTGCGCAAGGCCTTAAAGACATCTTCTAAAACCCCGGCCTCAACCCAGAGATAATAACGCCGTTTGACACTGTCAAAACGCCCGAACCGTTCGGCCAAACCGGGCGACTATCGCCTCGGCAAGCAGAGTCGTGCCTTTCTCAGGGCGCAGGAAATCGATCGGTCGTGAAAGCGGCCAGAGTCATGCCCGTATGACCGAACACGTCCATCAAACCGGCGGTATCGGCCAATGCCATCAAGGTTGACCCAGAGATAAATCCGTCAGGCCGGAGTTCTCCGGCCGCGCAAGTCAGAAATAGGGAGATTCTTCCGGTCTCCACATGCGTGACAACAGGGAAATTGTCCCCATCAAAATTGTCGCGTAGAAATCCGGACATGATCTCTACCGTTGAACAGTCTGCCCCGATCATAAGATTGTTCTCATGGAGCTGTTCCGCCGATGGTGAATTCTTCGACGTAAAGGCTGGGCTGTCCGACGCCAACTGGCACGCCCTGTCCAGCTTTACCGCACACGCCGATGCCTGGATCGAGCTCCATATCGTCTCCGACATGGCGGATCTGGCCGAGCACTTTTGGCCCGTCGCCAATCAGGGTCACGCCTTTAAGGGGTTCTTCGATCTTCCCATTGCGAACGCGGTAAGCCTCCGTGCACTGGAAGACGAATTTACCGGATGTGATATCGACCTGGCCTCCACCAAAGTTGGACGCGAAAATACCGTCCTTCATTTCACCGATCATCTGTGCTTGCGGAATGTCGCCGCCCAGCATAAACGTGTTGGTCATGCGTGGCATCGGCGCATGAGCAAAGCTCTCGCGCCGGCCATTACCGGTTGGAACGACGCCCATCAAACGCGCATTCATACGGTCCTGCATGTAACCCACCAACTTGCCATCTTCGATTAGAACGGTCCGTTCCGTCGGCGTGCCTTCATCATCGACGCTGAGCGAACCGCGGCGACCCGGCAATGTGCCGTCATCGACAATGGTCACGCCTAGGCTGGCGACCTGGTCACCCAGTCGGCCGGCAAAGGCGCTTGTTCCTTTGCGGATGAAATCACCCTCTAACCCATGCCCCATGGCCTCATGCAGCAAGACGCCCGGCCATCCCGGGCCAAGCACGACATCGAACTGCCCAGCCGGTGCATCGACACTGCTGAGATTGACTTGCGCCTGACGCAGGGCTTCGCGTGCCATAGGTTGCCAGATTGATGGATCTGTGATTTCTGCATAGGGTTTTCGGCCGCCCGTGCCGACATATCCGCTTTCGCGGCGGCCTTTCCGATCAGCAATAACCATGATGTTCAGGCGAACCATGGGCCGGACATCGTTGATGCGGGCACCGTCCTGCTTGAGAATGGCAATAGCCCGCCGTGTTGCTGACAATGTTGCGTGACTTGAACCACTTCCGGGTCGAGCGCCCGAACGAATGCGTCAATCTGTTGCAATAGATTGACTTTATCCTTGAAGACGGGATCTTCAGTGGGATCGATGTCGGGATAGAGCGACGCATTCGTGCGCCGGGGCAATTCGCTCATAATGCCGTCATGGCCGACTTTAACCAACTGTACGGCCTCGGATGCACGCCGAAGTGCGTTCGGGGATAGTTCCGAGCTTTGCGCAAATCCTGATGCTTCTCCCGCCACGCAGCGCAAACCAAAGCCACGGGACGTGTCGAAGCTGGCCGTCTTGAGCAAGCCATCATCAAAAGACAGGGCCTCGGAGGCCGACCGTTCGACAAAAAGCTCACCGTCATCAGCCCCAAGCAGCGTCTCTGACAGAATATGTTCCGCTGTGGATACGTCCAGATCACTATCTTCAAAAACAAAATCAGCCATTCAGGTCTCTTCTAAATTTGTTGCGTGCGGGAATAGAGTCCCACCTTTTCGGTTCTAGTGCGGGTAACAGGGGTTTATTCCAGCAACAAGCCGGGATAAGAGCCGCATGAGTCACACTGTATGCGACAATCCGCGTCCACTCAAATCATCGGATTGTAACTGCGTGGTGGCTATAGAGGAATCGGGCGGGCCAATTCGACCTTGCTTAAACATATAATGAGGATTTCATGCGCGCGGTAAACGCCATGTTGAGCACAGCCGGAGCGGGTCTTCTGACCTTGGCATCCGCTGGTGCCGCTTTCGCCCAAGATCGGCAGGTCGGCCCGACACCGGATGGTTGGTACCTTCAGGAGGCGGCAACGCCTGTAATGGAAGAACTGACCCGGGTTCACAATATTGTTCAGGTCATCATTACGCTGATTGTGATTTTCGTCATGGTCCTGATGGCCTACATCCTGATCCGGTTCCGGGAGAGCAAGAACCCGGTGCCGTCAAAGACCTCTCACAACACGCTGATCGAGATCATCTGGACGGTCGTTCCAGTCATCATTCTGGTCATCATCTCCATTCAGTCGATAAACCTGCTCTACATGCAGGATCGCCTGCCACAGACGCAAATGACGGTGAAGGTTGTCGGCAACACATGGAACTGGCTCTATAGTTATCCGGACTATGAAAATGTCGAAGAGTGGGTGTCTAATCCGCTGGACGAGACACAGGCCAAAGAGATTGGGCAGCCCTATCTGCTGGCGGCAGACGCGCCGCTCGTCGTGCCCGTCAACACTAAGGTCAAAGTTCTGATCACATCGATCAATAATATGCACAGCTGGACCATTCCAAGCTTCGGCGTGAAAATGGACGCCGTTCCCGGCATTATCAACGAAACTTGGTTCGAAGTGTACGAAGAAGGCACATATTACGGTCAATGTTCTGAACTCTGCGGCAGCAAGCACTACTATATGCCGATTGAGGTCAAGGCTGTCAGTCAGGCCGAATTCGCTCGCTTCATTGCCAGCGGTGGTGTGGCTGAAGACAAATTCGCAAAGCTGGAAGGCGGTGCGGCCATCTCCGTGGTCAATGACTAGGACAAGACAAGAGAAGACTCATGGTTGCTATTCCCGGCGAAGATATCCTAGTCGTTTATGACGATCACGATGAGAAGCCGCGCTTTTTTGAGCGCTGGTTCTATTCCACCAACCACAAGGACATTGGGACACTCTACCTGATCTTCGGGATTATCTCGGGTCTCATCGGTGGATTCCTGTCCTTCATGATGCGTCTTGAGCTGATAGCTCCGGGCATCGACATTTTTACCAACGAACACACATACCTAGTGTTTGTGTCGATGCATGGTCTGATCATGATCTTCTTCATGGTCATGCCCGCTCTGATTGGCGGGTTTGGTAATTGGTTCATTCCGATCATGATTGGCGCGCCGGATATGGCGTTTCCGCGCATGAACAACCTATCCTTCTGGCTACTGCCGGTTGCTTTCATCTGCCTGATGATCAGTTTCTTTGTGCCTGGCGCAGCGGAAGGGAACGGGTTTGGCGGATCTTGGGTCATGTATCCACCGCTCTCGACCACCGGGTCTCCAGGACCTGCGTTCGACTTCATCATTATCGGCCTACTGGCGGCGGGCTTCTCGTCCATTTTCGGCGCGATCAATTTTATCACGACGATCCTGAACATGCGTGCGCCGGGTATGACCATGCACAAGATGCCGCTCTTCGCCTGGTCGGTTCTGGTTACGGCGTTCCTGCTTCTTCTGGCTCTGCCTGTTCTGGCGGCGGCCCTGTTCATGCTGCTGACGGACCGAATTGAAGGCGGGACTGCTTTCTTTGACCCGGCGCGTGGCGGTGATCCGCAAATGTTCCAGCACCTGTTCTGGTTCTTTGGTCACCCGGAAGTCTACATCATGATCCTGCCGGCTTTCGGTATCGTGTCTCACATCATCTCGACCTTCTCAAAAAAGCCGATTTTCGGCTATCTCGGCATGGCTTATGCGATGGTTGCGATTGGCGTGGTCGGCTTCGTTGTTTGGGCACACCATATGTACACGATCGGTATGGATGTGAATGTGAAGGCCTACTTCATGCTTGCTACTCTTGTGATTGCGGTGCCGACAGGCATAAAAGTGTTCTCCTGGCTCGCAACCATGTGGGGCGGATCCATCCGTTTCACTGTGCCGATGATCTGGGCGCTGGGCTTTATCTTCCTGTTCGTCGTAGGCGGCGTGACGGGCGTTATGCTCGCCAATGCCGGCGTCGATACCTACCTTCACGACACATATTATGTGGTCGCGCACTTCCACTATGTCCTGTCCATGGGGGCTGTCTTCGGTATCTTCGCGGCCTGGTATTACTGGCACGGCAAGATGTTTGGGTACCACTATAGTGGTTTTCTCTCGCGTCTGCACTTCTGGTTGTTCTTCATCGGTGTGAACATGATCTTCTTTCCGCAGCATTTCCTCGGATTGAACGGCATGCCGCGACGCTATGTTAACTATCCGGTCGAGTTTGAGTTCTGGAATCAGGTCAGTTCCTGGGGTGCTTTTGTGACGCTTGCATCGGTTGTCGTTTTCTTCCTTGTCATGGCCGAAGCCTTCCTAATGCGAAACAAGCGACGCATCGGAAACAATTACTGGGGTGAGGGCGCCACGACACTGGAATGGACAATTTCCAGCCCGCCACCCTATCACCAGTTCAGCGTTCTGCCGCGCATCGATGTCGCAGACGAGGATCACGCGCACTAGAGCTGTGGCCACCCACTCTGACACTCTTCAAAAGGCTGCCGCCGTCACACCGGCGGCATTCATTGCGACTGGCGGGGCTGGTCTGTCCCTGGCTGGGCCGGGGGACTATTTCGCCTTGATGAAGCCGCGCGTCATGAGCCTCGTGGTATTTACGGCGATTTGCGGCCTGCTCCTTGCACCTGGATCCCTGTCAGGTTCGATCGGGCTGGGCTCGGCTATTATCGCGATTTTCTGTATCGCTGTTGGCGCGGGCGCGTCCGGCGCGCTCAACATGTGGTATGATAGCGATATTGACGGCGCCATGGCGCGCACATCGCAGCGCCCGATTCCAAAAGGCGTCCTGACCTCGCGCGCCGCGCTCGGCTTCGGAATGGTCATGTCAGTTGGGTCGGTCTGGCTCCTTCTGGTCGCCACCAACTGGGTGGTTGCCGGGCTACTGGCCTTCGCCATTTTCTTCTATTTGGTCGTCTATACGATCTGGCTTAAACGCATCACGCCGCAGAACATTGTTATCGGCGGGACGGCCGGAGCGTTTCCGCCCATGATCGCCTATGCGGCCGTCACAGGGACGGTCACGCTTGATAGTGTCATCCTGTTTGCCATCATCTTTTTCTGGACCCCGCCGCATTTCTGGGCGCTCGCGCTCTATAAACAGACGGATTATGGCCGGGTCGGTATCCCGATGATGCCCAATGTGCGCGGCGCAAAATCAACCCGCATGCAGATTTTTGTCTACTCTGTGATCCTGCTGGCCATCAGCCTCTTACCGCTAGCGACGGGCCTCGGCGGTTGGCTCTACGGATCGATCGGCGTCGCGTTAGGTCTCGTGTTCGTCGCGCTCGCATGGAGAGTCTTCGGATCGCGCGCTGGTGATAAGCCGACTGAAACTGATAGCGACACGCTTTACGCTGTTCGCAATGGCAACCAGTCGGCCCGCAATTTGTTCCTCTATTCGATCCTGTATCTATTCGCCCTGTTTGCCGTTCTGACGGTCGATCATTTGATTTTCGGAGGCATCTAAAATGCCAGAATATCGGGACGAACCAACCATATTTGCGGAGCCCACGCGCGAGGAAGTTCACGCGCGCAGCTGGCGCAATGTCGCCATTGCGCTCGGCCTTGTCGGCTTCATGGTGCTAGTGGCGATCACCATTATTCTGCGGCAACCGGTCTAGAGGAGACTGCATCCTATGACCCGTAACACCAAGACGCTGATCCTGCTGATCGGTCTCGCAATCGGGATGCTGAGTCTCGGTTTCTACTCCAAGACGCTATACGATACATTCTGCCGGATTACGGGATTCGGGGGGACACCTCAGATCGCTATAAACGAAGAGAATCTCTCCATCATACTCGACCGAAAAGTGACCGTGAAATTCGACAGTAATGTCAGCCCTGATCTGCCGTGGGTGTTCAAATCGGCGCAGCGGGCGATGGAGGTCAATCTTGGTCAAACGGGCCTGGCCTATTACACAGCCAAGAATATATCGGACAAACCCATAACAGGCGTTGCGACGTTCAATGTTACGCCGATTAAAGCCGCGCCCTATTTTGTTAAAACAGAATGTTTCTGTTTCACCGATCAGACGCTGCAACCGGGTGAGGAGATGGAAATGCCGGTCCTGTTCTTCGTCGATCCAGAGCTGGATGCGAGCGAACGGCATTCCGACATTACCGAAGTTGTGCTCAGCTACACCTTCTTCGAATCTGAAAATCAACCTGAAATCACTGCGGCGGTTCCGCTCGAAGCGCTGCCCTGATCCCCTGACTTTGCGGGTGGGACACCACCCACATGGTTGCGAAGCAAAAGTACCGTCGGTATAGGCGGTGAAACGAATAATTGACCGGGGCGGCGTTCCGCACGCGGCCTATCAAGGATATGCTCATGGCTGGCGTCGTCGAACACGACTATCACATTCTTCCGCCCAGCCCGTGGCCGTTCCTTTCGGGAGTGGCGGCGTTGATCTGGGGTCTGGGCATGGTGACCCTGTTCACCGGGCTTGTGCCGCGCAATGGCGAAAGCCCGATGATGGAGTTTTTCTTTGCGCGCGGTCTGGACACGATTCAGGGCCGTGAGGGGGCAGGCGGTGGCTGGATCATCGTGGTGCTCGGCACGTTATTCGCCGCCTACTGCATGTTCGGCTGGTGGAAAGAGGTGGCCGCTGAAAGTGCGCGGGGTGAACATACCCCCGTGATTGATTTGGGTCTGCGTTACGGCATGATCATGTTCATCATGCAAGAAGCCATGTTCTTCGTCGGCTGGTTCTGGATGTTCTTTGAATTGGGTCTGTTTCACAAGCTCCGCGCGGGCTGGAACCCCGATGTTCTTGAAAACTCGACGGCCTATGCGTCCTGGCCGCCGCCCTCGATTGAGACGGTTGACCCCTTGGATCTGCCGTTGATTAACACGCTGATCCTGCTGTTGTCGGGTACGACCGTGACCTGGGCGCACCATGCGCTGATCCACGGTAATCGGAATCATGCCAAATGGGGTCTCGGCCTGACTGTGATTCTTGGCATTCTCTTTACAGCTGTTCAGGCCTATGAATATACGCACCTGTTCCATTACCGTCTGGAAGACGGTTTGCATGGGACGTTCTGGCTCTCAACCAATGTCTATGGCTCAACCTTCTTCATGGCGACGGGCTTCCACGGGCTGCATGTTCTAATCGGCACTATCTTCCTGTTCGCGATCTGGTCACGGCTGATGAGCGGCGGCATGACGCCAGAAAAGCATTTCGGTCTCGAAGCGGCGGCTTGGTACTGGCACTTTGTGGATGTTGTCTGGCTGTTCCTGTTCGCCTTTGTCTACGTCGCATTCGGTCTGACATCGGTCACCTCGTGACCCGGCTGCGTTCTGCGCCGATGGAAGCGGGCCTGTCAGGCCGTTGCTCTGAATGCTGGGAAGGGTGGTTTTTTTCAAGGATCTTACATTTGAGCAGACTTTGCCTCTATCGAGGATGCAGGTGATGGACCTGATGTCTTTGTCATTTTCATTGGCATTCTGATCATACCGATCCTCGTCCTGCTGTCGCTTGCTCTTGACTTGCCAACCTAGCTCCTGCTGATGATTTTCATCCCGTTCATTATCGGTGTGTCGCTCTGGCTTCTGCATCTTCTGCGCGGTGTCCTGTTTGTACAGGGCTGGGCCAAGCATACGCGCGAACAATGTTTCAAGAACCCGTAATGTCCCTTCGGTTTAAACCTATGCCGGGCCTAACCCTCGCCGTGCTGATCTGCTTGCCGATCCTGATTGGGCTGGGTGTCTGGCAATATCAGCGCTGGCAGTGGAAACAAGATATTCTCGCGGAAGTGGACGCCTCCGTGACGGCGCCGCCGATCATTGGCTTGAAAGCTCTGTCGCTCGCCCGAACGAGCAGTAAGCGGCTCGACTTTCGCCGCATTGAATTCGACGCTGAGGCGGTTGGCCCAACCTGGCACGTCTACCGCCCTGACGGCGTCATCCAATGGCAACCCTTTCGACAGGTTGAGATTGACGGCGATAAGGTCTTGGTTGGTTTTCCCAGCTTTGCAGATCAATCAAAGGACATAGTTGCGCCCCCGGACCTAAAGGGCTCTCGCGCTGGGTATGTCCGCCGGATCCGGCCTCGAAGCGGGGCTGAGACATGGTTTGGTACAGACAGTGATCCTGATCGCAATCGATGGTTTGAGCTTAATCCTGACGGCGTCTGGATTGCAGGGGCAACGCTCTATATCGACCTGCACCCGACTGAGACCGATGCGTACGCTTTGCCCGTGCGCCGTCCTGAGATTGCCAATAATCACGTCAGTTACATGCTGACTTGGTGGTCCTTTGCGGCGATCCTGCTCATCATTTACGGCATACTTCATCGCCGCGCGGGTCGACTGTCATGGTCATGAGTCGCTTATCTCCCCGCGTTAGCATGAAGCCCTAAAAAACGTCAAATCTGCCGATATCTACTTCGGCAAGGCTCAATCAATCATCAACCGCAGAGAAAGGATCAAGAAGAAAACGATCGAACAACGACGCTTGCAATCCCGCAAAGCTGTCGCTTAATATCAACAAAACTGATGAGTAAACTTTCGCTTAGCCCAGACCCAAATCTGAGACATAGGCGCTGACGTCAGACAGTACACAATATTACTACGTTTATTGCTTTGACTGTGATGATCCCCAGTTTCCTAAGAGTGATTTAAGTTACAGTAATGTGTTATCTGGTCTTCGACTTATAGGAGATCAGAATGTCGAGATGTGTCGTACCCCAGGACAGGCCAGTGACCCTATTGGAGCCAAGGTACTGTATCCAGCTCTGCCGGAAGGTGACCGAACATTGATAGGTAACAAGGTTGGAATAAACCTAGACTTTAAATCTATCTAATAGGCACTGAGATCAGATAGAGTCTAAAATTCCATCCGTAGTCAATAAATTTTGCTTGATAGCTTCCACCCTGTTCAGGCGACTCCGCCATGATTCGCCATAGGGAACTATACCAGAAAAACAGGTGTTTTATGCGATGCCGTATGCGTTGTTATGTACATTACCCCGTAAATGCTGATAGGATAACATCATGTCCAACGGTGAGACCGCCATCAATGGTGAGTATATCGCCATTGAATGTCTTTGGTGCATCAAGAGCAGCGAAAACAACCATCTTGGCAATATCTGCGGGCGTGCTAATATTTTTGGCGGGATACCATCTTTTTGCATTTTCCAGAATGTTCGGGTCGGCTTCGCTACGTTCATGCCAAGCCTGTGTACGGACTGTACCAGGAGAAATGGCAACTGTGCGTATGCCTTTTGGCCCCAGCTCCACAGCAGAGAATTTCGTTAAGTGAATGAGGCCTGCTTTGGCGACGCTGTAACCTGGATGACCATAAATACCTAACCCGTTGACCGAGGCGATATTGATGATCACGCCCGAGTGTTGCTTAATCATATGAGGTGTAACGGCATTCATACAGCGCCATGCGCTGTTGAGATTGAGGTCTATGTCTGCCTGCCAGCTCTCTTCTGTTGTTGTTTGTAACGTTGGAGTCGTAATGCCACCAGCATTATTAATGAGTATGTCGATGGGGCCTTTGCGCGACATGATCGTATCTAATCCATTTTGAATGGAGCCGCTGTCCAAAACATTCATGGGTACAGGTATGAAATTTTCCACCCCCTCTAAATCTTCATAACCTAAACTTTTAGACAGTTTGTTTAGTTTAGCAGTATTAATATCGCTTCCAGCGACGATGATATCTCGTTTGAGTAAAGCTGCTACGATTGCAGTGCCAATATCGCCTGCGGCACCAGTTACAAGTGCAACTTGGTTTTGATGTATATTCATGGTCATCCTGTATGTATTTTTTCAGTTTAAGGCTTGAGTTTTATATGTATATCATATACAAAAAGAATTTGTATATATAAAAAGCAAGTAAGTGACGCGCTATGATTGACGTAAATATTGCAAGCTTCAACTTCACGGAAGTAATTGTACCAGCTCGCGAGGGGGCCATAGATTCTGCAGAGACAAGAAAGCCTTTGCATATGTTGCCTGTTGCGGGAAAAAAGGGGTGGAGCGTTCAATTTGATGAGTTACCTAAATTGATACTTAAACTTGAGTTAAGTAATGGCATCATTGGTGTAGGTGAATTTTATCGCGACCATAATTGGGTGACAATACGAGCTGTGGCTGAAGGTTTGATTGGTGTAAGCCTATCTGAATTGGCTTTGCAAGACTTACCGATACCTTTGTCGAGGGAATATGACGGATTTGAATGTGCAATTTGGGATGCTTATGCAAAATGCTTAGGTGTGCCCTTATATGCTTTGTTAGGCGGTGCTGTACAAGCCAAGGTTAAGATTGGGGCATGGTCAAGTCATAGGCCTGTTTCCGAAGTGGGGGCTATCGCGGGGGATTTTGCGAAACAGGGTTATGACTGCATAAAATTCAAATGTGATCTTGAAGATGATATTATTGGCTGGTGTCATGAAATTGATAAACATGCGCCGAGCATGAAATTGATTTTTGATCCGAATGAGCGGTGGGAAACAAGCGGGGAAAGTCGGGCTTTGTTGCGTGGGCTTGAGGCCGTGGGGAATGTATTGTTAATAGAAGACCCGCTACCGAAATGGATGCATGAGGAATATTTGGAACTCAGGCGCTTTACAGAAATTCCTATCGTACAACATGTATCTCTGCCCTATGCCTATCAAGGTCAACGTATGTATTACGCTATAGCGGCTTTAACACGGCAAGCCGTGGACGGGTTTAATTTCAATGCCGGATTGGCGAAATTTAAAGACCTGAATGCAATTGCAGCGACGGCCAATTTAAAATGTTGGCATGGATCGGAAGTTGATTTGGGTATCTTGGAGGCCATGTATTTGCACCAAGCTGCCGCCGCATCCAGTTGCGTTTGGCCAAGTGACATTTTTGGCCGCATGATTCGCTCACATGATTTATTGAAAGTGCCTCTCAATTTTGACCCACCTTACGCTTACGTGCCCAAGGGGATGGGTTTGGGTGTCGAATTGGATGAAGATGTTTTGCAAAAATTCGCAATCTCCCATGAAAGTATTAAATGAGCCTGTATATAAACACGGAGTACACGCAAAAAAATCCATTTATGGGACATGATAAAGATCGTGCATATATATGGGATATGTTGGTCGGTCGCGATATTTCTGCCTTTGTCACAAGCGATTGGAAATCTGTTTCTGATGATTTTATTGAGTTAGGTTTTTTTGGCCTTGATGGTAGCAATCATGTCAATCCAGATCAATGGCGTGTGAAGTTTCCTAACCTTGAGGCTTATAAGGTGGAGTGGTTGAAACAGGCGGAAACGTCCCAAACTACGGCGGCGGTGGATACGGTTATGGAAGATATTCATAAGGCAACCCGTCTCTCTCATATTGAAATCAATGGTGATTTTGCCCTTGCGCGAAAGAAATTTGATGGTCGTGTGCGTTTAAAAGATGGGCAGCTGCATCGACTCCATTGGCAAACATTGTATTTTTGCCGCAAAGAGTCTGATCGCTGGAAAATAGCTTCTTTTTTAGGCTATTTACCCTTTGATTTCGAACGCTCGAACACGCAGGCAATTAATTATCCGGCTGCGACACAACATGTGACAGCCGGGCCTTATTCGCCGTCTATTGTGACAGCGGGGGATGCACAGATTGTCGTTATTTCCGGGCAAGCTCCTGTTGATATGCAAGGCACAGTCATCGGTGGAACATTAGAGGAACAATCTCGTCTCACTTTAGAAAACTGTAAAGTGCAACTCGCTCAGGTTGGTTGTAGTTTATCTGATGTTTTCAAGGCAACAATCTATCTGACGGATTTAACAAATTGGGAGGCGTTTAATAATGTTTATAAGGAATATATGACGCCACCTTTTCCTGCGCGAACGACTGTTCAAGCGGGCTTGTTGCCGGACTTCCTCGTTGAAATTGAAATGTGGGCGGCAAAGCGATGAAATGGGATCGCCTGACATCTCAAGAATTATCCGAATTAGATCGTAATATTCCTGTCTTTATTAATCTTGGTGCGGTTGAACAGCATGGGCCGCATTTACCCGTTTCAACGGACCATAAGATTGGGTCACACTTTTTGGATGAGATTGACCGTAAACATGAGAAGGATATCCTTATTCTTCCTTCTGTGAAAATATGTTGCTCGGTCCATCATATGGATTTTCAGGGGACGCTTACGGTTAGCCACGAAACTTTGATTGCTTACGTGTCAGATATTTGCGCGTCCGTTCGGCATCATGGGTTTACTAAATTTTTTATTTTTAATTCTCATGGCGGAAACTTGGCTGTTGGACAAATGTTGGTGGAAAAGTTAGGCGCGCGATATGTAGATATGAAAATTGGTATGTTGACATGGTGGCAGATTGCGCGTGAAGCTTTAACTGATATTCAGGAGTCCGGTTTTGGTGGTGTCGGTCATGCGTGTGAGTTTGAAACATCAATCTTGTTGGCGATAGATAAGGCCTTGGTGCGTGGAAATTATAAAACTGATTATATTCTTTCCAAAACGTACCATTGGGCAGAAGCAGATATGCTACAGGGTGCTAGTGGTACATTCTTTCGATCAATGAATGAAATTACGGTAGGCTCAGGTGTTGCAGGTGCCCCCAAATATGCCACGGTCAAAAAAGGTCATGTAATAACACAAGCTGTAACACAGGCATTTTCTGAGATTTTAACTGATATTCGTGCGGTGGATTTTAAGCCGTTCTCTTCCAACGAATACCTCCCTACAGAAAAAACTTAAGGGGTGTTCGATGGCGGATATGTGCATAGGTGTGGACTGGGGAACGACACATGTTCGAGCTTTTCTTTTGCGTAGGGGCAAGATTTTGGAAACGAAGCGGTTTGTGTCCTCTCTTCAGAATGGGGAAGGCACATATTACGATATTTTGAACACCGAGATTGGTAGTTGGATGGAAGAGCATAATACTGCGCCGTGTATTTTGTCTGGTATGATCGGAAGCTGTGAGGGCTGGTACGATGCGGGATATGTAAACTGCCCAACTGATCTTTCGACATTGGCACAGTCAACGAAAATATTTTGCGAGCAGAGGAAAAAATTTTTCATTCTGCCGGGTTTGTCTTTGTCAAAACCCATGACGGCTCTTTCAGGCACAACGCAAACGGTTGAAGTTATGCGCGGGGAAGAAACGCAAATTTTAGGAGCAATGAAAGATGTTGCGGAGTTTGATACTGTTTTTTGTTTGCCAGGGACCCATAGTAAATGGGTCGAAATGCACGGGGCATCTGTCATGAAATTTTCGACCTATATGACGGGTGATGCCTTTGAAAGCCTTTCCACTCACACTATTCTGTCGAAATCCATAAACGATATGAGGGTGCACGATGTAACATATTTTGAATATGGTGTTAAACAGGCTAGGGATGGCGGGCATATCCTTAGGCAAATTTTTAACGTGCGCGTAAGTGACTTGTTTAACTATATTCCTCAATCAGGGTTGGCATCTTATTTGTCGGGGTTGCTAATTGGGCATGAGATTGTGTCTGGTATTCATGATATGTCTTCCGAAAATTACATGGTGATTGGAAGTCCTGAATTATCAAGATTGTATAAAGGTGCATTCCAAACGTTGGGCTATGACGTGGTTTGCCTAGATGGTGAAGCATGTGCCGCAGCGGGTCTGTGGGCCTGTGCCGAAACTCTAAAAAATAGGTGATATAAATGTACGAAAACACGCTCGCTCGTCTCAACCATGCGCCCGTTATGGCTATATTGCGCGGGCTTGTTCCTAACCGGGCAAAACAAGTGGGGGGGATTTTGGTGGCGGCAGGGTTTAAAGCGATTGAAGTACCATTAAATCGTGACGGAGCCTATGAGTCTATCTCAATATTACACCGGTACTTTGGCGATGAAATTGCCATTGGGGCTGGAACTGTTTTGACACCCGAACATGTACTTAAGGCTAAAGAGGTTGGAACGCGGTACATTGTTTCACCAAATGTAAATCCCGATGTTATTACAAAAACGAAAGTTTGTGACCTTGTTTCTCTACCCGGAATATATACGCCGAGTGAAGCTTTTACGGCTCTAAGCGCGGGCGCGGATTTTCTAAAATTGTTTCCATTTGGTGAGGGTAGCTTAACGCACCTTTCAGCAGTAAAATCCGTTTTATCAAGTGATGTTAAAATATATTGCGTTGGGGGTGTTTCGCCGAAGGCTTATGCAGGTATAAAGTCTGCGGGAGCGTTCGGAGTTGGACTGGGAAGTGCCTTGTTTAGACCCGAATATGACAACACTGAACTTTTGGCACGGGCTACAGTGTGTATATCTTACTAAACTATGACAAGCCGGTTTTAATATGAGGATAAAATATGCTGAAAGGTATCAATCCAATAATCCCGCCAGAGCTTCTAGATGTTTTAAGGGCTATGGGTCATGGAGATGAAATTGTAATTGCTGATGCAAATTTTCCCGCGGCGACATATGCGCAGCGGTTGATCCGAATGGATAGCGCGTCTGCAACGAAAGCTGCTGAGGCCATTTTGTCGCTGTTACCGCTTGATACCTATGTCGAAACGGCTGCTTTCTCTATGCAGGTCGTTGATGCGCCAGCTGAAGTGCCTGAGGTCGTGAAAGAGTTTCAGCATTGCATCGATGCAAACGAAACGTGTGAATTTTCTATCCAACCCTTGGAACGGTTTGCTTTTTATGAGCGTTGTAAGGGCGCTTTCGCTATTGTGGTAACAGGTGAGTATCGACTTTATGGAAATTTAATTTTGAAAAAAGGCCTAATTACTCCAGAAACAGATTAAAGGGGTGATGTGCCCCAGCTTTTATAGACTCCTTGCTTGGTAACAATGGAAGTAAGTAGCTTACATTATGAGCGGAGTTATAGGTTACACGGAAGAGTTCAAGCGCGAGGCTTCGGCGCAGGTTTCAAGGCAGGATCATTCAGTTAAATCAGTATCAGATCGGCTGGTATTAGCCCGAAGTCGCTTTACGATTAGGTCAAGCGTTATGGCGACGCGTCCGGCAAGATACCGGATGTAGCGGATCAGTTTTAGATCAAGCGTCTAAAGTCCGAGCTTAGGCTTAGGCGCGTCACCGAGGAGCGCGACATCTTAAAAAAGGCCACGGCGTTCTTTGCAAAGGACCACGGGTGAAGTACGCCTTTATCAAAGCGCATCGGGATGAGTTCTCAGTGCGCGCCATGTGCCGTGTTCTCAAGGTTCATACGAGCGGGTTTTATGCGTGGCCCAAGAACGGTTTATCCGCTCAAGTCAAGTCAAGCCAGACGTAGGCGTCGTTTGAGCGGCCTTATCAAGCAATCCTGGCTTGAGAGCGGTTGCGTATATGGCCATCGTAAAATCCATCACGACCTGCTCAGACTCGGTGAAAGCTGTGCGCCCAACACGGTTGCGAAACTCATGCAAAGCGAAGGATTAAGGGCGCAAATCGGCTATAAACGCCGTCCCGGCAAGTATGGCACTCGACCTGCTGCCGTGGCAGCTAATCAGTTGCAGCAGGACTTCAACGTCACCACGCCTGACACTGTTTGGGTGACCACATCACCTATATCCGCACGCATGGATGCAGACATTGCTCGCTTTGAACGCTTTGCTGATGGCTCGTCTGGAGACGCAAATCAACAGACAAAGTCATCCTTCACTCCGACCAAGCTTCACAGTTTGCCAGCCATGATTGGCGTGAGTTCCTGACGGAACACAATCTGGAAGCTAGTATGAGCCAGCGTGAAAATTGTTACGATAATGCCGTCGCGGAGAGCTTTTTTCATCTGCTCAAGACTTAACGGGTCAAGCGAAAGATTTCTGAAACTCGCAAAGAAGCGCGCAAAGAAGCGCGCAAAGACGTGTTCGATTACATC
This sequence comes from Litorimonas sp., assembly GCA_965205225.1. Lineage (GTDB taxonomy): Bacteria > Pseudomonadota > Alphaproteobacteria > Caulobacterales > Maricaulaceae > Litorimonas. The sequence goes on along the minus strand of CBDBFZ010000003.1, from coordinate 328,121 downwards.
GAATTATTCTATAATCCGAGAGCAGACATGCTAGGTTCAGGACTCATTAAATCCAATATGTGACGATGACTGCGATTGTGATTGCGGCCATGAAGATGTCGGCCCGTCGATCATATCATGTTACAATGCGTCGCCAATCTTTGAGCCGCCCGAACATGGTTTCGACCTTATGGCGTTGTTATATTGTATTTTACAGAATGAAGCGGGAGAGTTGCGCCCCTTTCGCGGCGGAATGCAGGCCGTGATACCTTTAGCCCTTAGGGCCGCACGATAATCATCAGAGTCATAACCCTTATCACCGATCAGTGTGATGTCCGGCCCATCGGGCAGAACAGGATAAAGGATTTTCGCACCAAGATGGTCTGAGGTCTGACCCGCTGTTAGACATAGGGCGATCGGACGGCCCATTCCATCGCACACAGCGTGTAGCTTTGTGTTCAGGCCGCCTTTAGTGCGTCCGATGTGACGGGGAAGTATCCCCCTTTTAAGAGGCTTGACGCCGTGCGATGGCTTTGAGGTAAGTGGCATCGATCATGAGTGTATCTGGTGGGCCATTATCTGCCGTCAGATAGCTGAAAATCTTGTTGCAAACGCCCATCTCGGTCCAGCGACGGAAGCGGTTGTAAAGGGTCTTATGAGGCCCATACTCGCAAGGGTGCATCGCGCCAAGGCAGACCATTTTTCAGAACAAAGATAATCCCGGAAATTACCTTCCGATCATCAACACGAGGCCGCACCATGCGCCAGCGGAAAGAAAGGCTCGATCTTCGACATCTGCGCTTCAGACAACCAGAACAAATAAGACATGGTAAAACTCCTTTGACACTCTGAATCACCATTCGCCCAAAAACACAAATTAATAGGGCCTGAGCCTAATAACGGGATGTTATCACCCGTCGAATTTGATATGGTAGCAAAATGAAGTAGCAAGGAGTCTGAAAAAGCTGGGGAACATCAGGGTTATATATTGACGCCCGTTCCAAATTTCAATTTTCGGGATATCTCCTCTGCGGCCTGACAAGTTGCCTCTATAGTAGCTTGAAGGTTAAGTGTATTGGGTGTTTTTTCTACAAATGGAACTGTTAACGAAGCGATAGCGTGTTGCGATTGTAAAATTGGAGTTGCAATATCTATAACACCTTTAACGGAACTGCTTGGGTTTTTACTATATCCACGTTTTCTTATCGTTTTTGTAGCTTCAAGAAATTCAACTTCTTCGGAAAAATTATATTTACCTTTTATAAGAGCAAGCCATTGTTCCTTAATTTCGACAGGTTGGTAAGCAAAAAGAAGGCGGCCTGACGTCGTCCGATGTATCGCGCGATTATATCCCAACTTGACAACAAAACTTGTTGCGCCCGGGCCTTCAGCGCGGGCGATAACAACGACCCTATCTTCTGATTGTACGGTAAGATGGCAAGATTGATCTATCTGACTGCTGAGAATATGCATAACAGGTAGAGCGATCGCGAGGAGATCTCTATTGGGTTGTTGCTCCATGCCGAGGCGAAACAATTTATTTGTTAGAGTGTACTTGTCGCCTGATGTACCTCGTGAGATGAAACCTCGCCGCTCTAATACGGCAACCATGCGAAAAAGCTCCCCACTTGATTTTTTTAACTTTTCTCCAATTTCTTGAAGCGATAAAGGTCTACCTTCGGAGACGAGTAATTCAAGAATATCGAAGCCCCGTTCAAGCGCTGGAGCCCGGTATTGTCTTTCTGCTTTAATGTCTGTCATAAATTTAGACCTTTATTGAAACACCTGTATCAAGAAGCTTTATATAACTGAATATGTATTCAATTCAATTGGTTTTTTCGTTTGACTTGCGACACAGTGATAAGATTTATATATGTAAATTCATTTTTATAATGGTTCTTTATGAGCTTTAGTGTTGAATATATAAAGAGTCTTGAAGACACAGGTCATGTAAATTAGGATGTTGTCGGGCAAGAGAGAGCCGCCGTTTGGGTGTTGGACGGCGCGACTGGATTGTCTCCAGCCGTGAAACCTTTTGAAAGTGACGCTGCTTGGTATGTGAATGCGCTTAAAGCACCGCTCGATGCAATAAAGTTTATTTTGTGTAAAGCCATTGCTGCAATCCGTAGGGTATTTCAAAGTCGTACCTTATTGAAGATATTAAAGCATCCGATCTTTAACCTGAGACATATCCGGCAGCTTTGGAGTAGTTCCAGCACTCTTCTGGCGAGAAGAGGTCACAGATTTCCGTGAGGGCGTGGAACAGATCGGGGAAGGTTCGCGCACCTATCCTTCGCAGGTGCGCTTTGAGTTTGGAGAACGCCATCTCAATCGGGTTCAAGTCCGGGCTGTAGGGGGGCAAGAAGAGAAACCAGTAACCTGCATCGCGCATGGTTTTGGCCGCGACAGCGTTTTGTGCGTGGCGAGGTTGTCTAGGATGACGACGATTCCCGGTGCCAGTTCAGGGACCAGCACCTGTGCGATGTAAGCCGCAAAGGCCTCGCCATCCATCGCGCCTTTGATGACCCAGGGCGCGATCAGGGCATCTCAGGGCATCTCAGGGCATCTGACGTCAAACCGGCGATGAAGGTCTGTGTTCCCCATGACCCGAAAGGGGCATCCATAACGAGCCGCTCTCCTCGCTGCGACCAGCCACGCGCTGGCGGGTCAGGTTCGTTTTAACTGAAGTCGCATCAATGAAAACAACCCGATCCGGTTGTACCGAGACTGCTGGCAAGCGATGAGCGAACCAGTCGTCGCGTTGTTTCCTTACCCGTGCGCGGCGTCGCTTGGTGGCGACCAACGTTTTTTGTATGTAAAACCGAGTTTGCGCAGGAACCGGCCAATCGCATCAAGGTGCACCTGAACGCCGGTCGCGTCTGCCAGCGCACCGGCCAGCGCACCGGCCAGTTCAGGCACGGTCATGTCCCCGTCCTGTTCAATCAGTTCGACGAGAAAAGACCGGTGGGTATCAAGCTTGCCCTTGCCACGAGGGCGACCTTGCCGCGCGGCCCTTGCACGTCCGGTTCGTTGGATCGAAAGGCCCCAACGCGCTCCGGTGTCCGGTGAAAGGTTCAGGCGCAACGCTGCCGCGCGCCCGCTTAACCCTTCTTCAATCAACGTCTGAAACCGCGCCCGAACTGCTTCTGGCGAAGGTGCTGACATGAACCATCCTCCCAAACCCGATGAATCACAAATCAGCTCTCAAGGGAATTCAAACAATTCAGGTTTTGGGTCGGGCGCTTTAGGGCCGTTTAAATGCCCATCTTCAACACTGGTGATGGTAATGGCCTTCCCCCATAAAAGTGGTCCATTTTAAAAGTTAGAGATTTGGCTATTTGAGCTTGAAGGAGCACATTATGGCTAGAAGGTGCTACACCCCAGAACAGATTATCGCGATGCTGCGAGAGGCCGAAGTTCGATTAGCTCAAGGCGAGAAGACAGGTATGATCTGTCGATCCCTTGGCGTATCAGAACAAAGTTACTATCGCTGGCGCCGTGAGTATGGAGGCTTGAAAGTCTCGCAGGCTCGTCGGTTGAAAGATTTGGAGAAAGAGAACCAACGGCTGCGCAAAGCGGTCTCCAATCTCACTCTGGATGCTTTGATCTTGAAAGAGGCTATTGAGGGAAAGTACTAAGCCCTGCACGCCGCCGATTGGCTGTCGATCATGTACGGGCGGCGCTTGGATGTTCCGAGCGACGCGCGTGTAAGACGATAGGTCAGCACCGTTCTACGCAAAGAAAGCCGATGGTCATCCGAGATGATGAAGCGGCTTTGACAGCTGACATTATCCGCCTGGCTTCAGAATATGGCCGATATGGCTATCGTCGGATTACAGCTTTGCTCAGGCGAGAAGGTTGGACGGTCAACTTCAAAAGAGTTGAACGTATATGGCGGCGTGAAGGGCTTAAAGTCCCACAAAAACAGCCTAAACGCGGGCGGTTATGGTTTAATGACGGCCTCTGCGTCAGACATCGACCTCAACATAAGGGTCATGTCTGGTCCTATGACTTTGTCGCCGACCGCACCCATGATGGTCGAGCCTTTCGTATGCTCACTGTCATTGATGAGTACACACGGGAATGTCTCGCTATCCATGTGCAGCGGAGCCTCAAACATGATGATGTGCTGGCTGTTCTCACTGACTTATTCACTAGGCATGGACCGCCGGAGTATATCCGCTCAGATAATGGATCTGAGTTCACAGCCATAGCGGTGCGTGAATGGCTTGAGAAATTGAAGGTTCAAACGCTTTACATCACGCCTGGATCACCTTGGGAGAATGGATACAATGAAAGCTTCAACGGAAAGCTTCGCGACGAGCTTTTAAATGGAGAAATCTTCTACACGCTCAAGGAGGCAAAAATCCTGATTAAACGTTGGCGGCACCATTACAACACCATCAGGCCTCACAGTTCGCTAGGCTATAAACCACCCGCCCCAGAAACGGTCTTGCCACGCCCTGTTGGCCTGACCTACACTGCGTTCCGGTCAGGCCAACAGGGCGGACCATAACCGCCAAACTCTAACTTAAAAGGTGGACCACCTAAGAGGGGCAGATCAGAGTGTTGCTTTTTTGCAACACTGTATATAAAAATAAATTTCAAATATAAAAATTACTTGATCTTTTTGTGTTACTGGAAATAAGGAAACTACGCCATGCATCATGGGATGAGGGCATTTCGATCGTTGCGAAATCATGCGGAGGAAAACATGTCGAAAAAACAATTTGTGACCGAATCTAGTCTTGCAGCTATGGCAATAGCTTTATGGGTATCAACGCCTGCAGCGGTCTTCGCGCAAAGCAAGGGTGAGGATGAGGTGATAGTAACGGGGGTGCGATCTTCGTTAGAGCGTGCTCTTGACTTGAAGAAAGAGAGTGTGTCGTTTGTTGATGCTATTACAGCCGAAGATGTAGGGCGATTACCTGATAGAAATATCGCCGAAGCTTTGCAGCGCGTGTCCGGTGTTACTATTCAAAGGAATCGTGGTGAAGGTGACTTTGTCTCTATTCGCGGTCTTGGTCCTGAATTTGTACGCGGAACGATTAATGGTCGCACCGTTGTGAGTGTGACAGATGCATTTAATTCTACGTTGAGTGGTGGGGCGACTAACCAAAGTGGGCGTGAAACAAATTTCGACGTGCTACCCTCTGAAATCATTAATACATTAGTGGTTTCAAAATCTGGAAGCGCGTCTGATGTTGAAGGTGGTATTGGCGGGGTCGTAGATATTAAAACCGCTCACCCTCTGGATTTAGGTAATATATATGCTGGCAGCGTACGTGGACGTTATTCTGAATTTGCAGATGATGTTGATTTTGGAGGTTCTGGCGTAGCCAGCTGGGTCAATGATGAGGGAACGTTCGGAGCTTTGTTTGCTATCGCTTATTCAGATCGATCAATTCGTAATGATATTGCAGAAGGGTTTGCTTATTCGCCGGATAGTGGTTTTTTGGGCGATACGGTTTATGATACGAACGGTGATGGTGCTGGGGATGCTAACAATCCCGTTTTTCCTTTTTCAAGTAATCTAAGTAGCTTTGATGAGCAGCGCGAGCGTATTACTTTAGGAACGACTTTTCAGTGGGCGCCTGACGATAGTTCAGATCTAACTGTTGATTTTCTATACACAAATCGTGATCTTGAGCATGTTGAGTTCCAGTCGATCTTTTTAACACAAGGCGGTCTTGTTGGGGGAAATTTAGGGACCGCTAATGCTGATGGGAGTATTCCGTTCCCAAGTCTTGTTGTTGATGGTGATAATAATGTTGTGTCATATGATGTTGCGATTGCCGAGTTCCCTGAAAACCTTACCGATATTCAGCGTGGTGAAGATGAAAATATTGTTGTTGGCGCGAACTATACAAAAGATTATGGTGATTGGGGTTTTGAAGTTGATTTAAGTTATTCACGTGCTGATGGTGGTTTGGAGTTTAGACGTGCTGTTTATGTCCCTACATTCAATTATAATGCAAGTGTGAGCATTAGTGATTTTATCAACTTTCAACCGGACGAAACATCGACTGCATTGTTCTCTGATGCGTCAAACTTTGTGACACGAAATGTTGACGATAACATCACGAATAATACGGATGAGGAATTTGCAACTCGATTTGATGTCTCATATGGTGAGCGTTTAAACTTTGGTTTGCGTTATTCTAATCGCGAAAAGGTCGTTAATCGTGATGCAATTGGTGGCACGCCGGAGGTATCGGGATTGTCATTGGCGCAATTCACAACGATTAGCGGGCGTTCAGATTTTCTTGATGGTGAGTTTTCTGGGTTTGACTATGGGAATTTAGTGTTCGCATCTGATGCGGAGCAGCTTATTGATGCTTTAGAGGCGGTAAACGCTCCGGGTGCGCGTGACAGGAATTTTGATCCTCTTAATTCTTACAGGGTTCAAGAGAGTACATTTGCCGGATTTGTTCAGCTGGATTTGGACGGTGCGGTCGGATCAATACCTTACGTTGGCAATGTCGGTGTGCGGATTGTAAATACGGATCAAACCGTTGGTGGCTTTAGTCAACCTTTCGAAATTCAAACCGTTGGTGGTATTGGGGAAATTGTTTTTACCAGTCCAGATGTTCAGTCAATTATGTTTGATGATAATTATACGGAAGTGTTACCGAGCTTCAATTTGCGCTTTGAATTACAAGATGACTTGTTTTTTCGGATTGCAGCATCAAAAAGTTTGACGCGGGCCGAATTTCAAGACTTGGCACCGGGACTAAACATTAATGCAACGAATCTTACTGCAAATGCAGGTAATCCGGCTTTGACACCTTATGATTCAACAAATCTAGATTTAGGTGTGGAATACTATTTTGCCGATGCGGGCGTATTGGCGGGGTCGGTTTTCTATAAAGGGATAGATTCGTTTATTGCTGAAACCACAAACCAAAATGTAGATATTCTGGGCACAACTTTTGTAACAGTTGTTCAGCCAGATAATCAAGGTACGGCTGAGTTGTTTGGCGTAGAGTTGAGTTATCAACAGCCTCTCGGGGTGATTATTTCTGCACTAGAAGACTTCGGAACTGTTATCAATTATACCTATGTTGATAACTCTGCCGAATTCTCTGATGGTCAAGTGTTGCCATTCGAAGGTGTTTCGAATCATAGTTTCAATGCAGCTGCTTACTATGATAATGGTCGTTTTGATGCGCGTGTTGCTTATACCTATAGAAGTGAGTTTTTATTACTTTCTAACGATGTGTTTGGCCAAAATGTTTTCCAAGACGATTATGGTCAATTTGATGTCTCTGCGAGTTATGATGTCACGGAGAATTTCAATATCTTTGCAACGGCATTGAATATAACGGATGCAAATGAAAGTGCGTTTTCAGGCAATCAGTCCCGTCCACAGATCGAATCTAAAGTTGGTCGACGTTTTGAACTTGGCGTTCGGGCTAAGTTTTAAAGCGTCAAATCATTTAATGATTTCAAGAAGGGCGTGCGATTGCGCGCCTTTCTTTTGTAAATATTATTATTGTTATTATATGCTTGAATATTATTTTGAGGTAAAAACACCATGACATTTTTCGATTGGAGCGTAGTGGTCTTATACATCGCTTCTGCGATTTGGATCGGATTTTACTTTTCAAAACGTGCGTCGCAGAATTCCACAGAATTTTTTGTCGCTGGACGATCATTACCTTGGTACGTTGCAGGGACCTCGATGGTCGCGACAACCTTTTCATCCGATACACCTTTGCTTGTTGCGGCTTTATCGCGCGATGACGGCATTGCTGCCAACTGGATATGGTGGGCGGGTTTGATGGGGGGACTTGCAACAGTTTTCTTTTTTGCAAAATTATGGCGTCGATCAGAAGTTATAACCGAGATTGAATTTATCGCATTGCGTTATGGCACGTCAAAGCCAGCTTCTATGTTACGTGTATTTAGGGCCATATTTGACGGTGTATTTTTTAATAGTGTCATCATGGCGTCCGTTACATTAGCGATGTCAAAAATCATTGTTGTTTTATTAGGATTATCATCGGATATTTTGTTTGAATTACCTGTGTTTGGCGGGGTGACGCCAACACTCGCCATACTTACAGTGTTGGGTATAGGGGCTGTATTTTATACGGTGTCGTCCGGCCTTTACGGTGTGGTTTATACGGATTTGATTCAGTTCTCTATGGCAATGGTGGGCAGTATAGCGCTAGCCATTATTGTCTATAATGATGCCTTTTCTGGCCCGGCTTTGATGGCAAATTTGGAGAAAAGTGGTGGGTTTTCTATGGAGAAAATTACGTTTTTTCCGACTGATTGGGGTTGGGACATTGTAACGTTCACTTTTATCATTCTGGTGATGTTTAGCTGGTTAAGTACGGCGTCAGGTCCGGGCTTTTTTATACAAAGAACCCTGGCAACCCGAAGTGAAAAAGATGCTATCTTGAGCGTCTACTGGTTTGCTTTCTGCCATTATGTCATCCGGAGTTGGCCGTGGATATTCGTCGGAATCGCGTCGCTTATATATTTCCCTAATCTGATTGATACAGAGCAAGCTTACCCACTGATGATTAATAAGTTTCTGCCTATTGGCCTAAAAGGGATTATGGTCGCCAGCTTATTGGCAGCCTTTATGTCGACGCTAGACACGCATATTAATTGGGGCGCGTCTTATCTTATAAATGACGTATACCGACCTTTTATCTCAAAAAAACGTAGTGAGAAACATTATCTTTTCGTGTCGCGTGTTTGCATGATCTTTATGACGTTTTTTGCTCTCATTTTAGCCACAAAACTGTCAGGTATATTGGCGGCCTATAAATATTTAATCGTCATGTTAAGCGGGATATCATTTGTATTGATCGCGCGGTGGTATTGGTGGTGTATAAATGTGTGGTCTGAAGCGAGCTCGCTCCTATGCGCATTGGTTGTCGGCAATATGATGTATGTTGTCTTTCCTGATAGAGGTGGGGAAGACTATTTCGCTGTGCGTTTATTTGGCAATCTTGTGGTGACAACGCTTGTCTGTATTCTTGTCACCTATTGTACGTCTCCGCTTGATCCTCCGAAACATGTGGTGGAATTTTATCGGAAGTTACGCGTGCCTGGCCCCGGTTGGCAAAAAGTACGTCAGTCGGCAGGTATAAAGATCGAGGCCACGGATGATCTGACCGAGAGTATTGTAGGTTGGGGAGCGAGCACTATTCTCATTTATGCTCTACTGTTCGGATCTGGGTATATGATCTTTCAAGACTGGGCTGCCGCACTTTGGTGTGCGGGGGTAGCGTTGATCTCGGGGTGGGTTGCACGTAACCGGCTCCGCTCAATTATAAAAAAAATATCGTTTTAAATGTGTGGTTACTACGGATTTTCATCTACCTGTAATTCGAATAAGATTTTAATATGTTGAAAGAAAAAACAATAAGTGTCGCAGTCTGTGGTGTTGGCGACCGTATGCATTATGTTGCAAAGACACTAAAAAACCTTATCCCCGGATTCATAATCATAGCGCATGCTGATCCTTCGGACGAGAGGTGTAATTTTGTTGCGAACGCGTGCGATGATTTTGGACTGCGTTATAAAACCCTTGATGATTTGCTTACTGAACATAGTCCTGAGTTTGTTCTTATTGGCTCTCCCAATTCTATGCATCTCGAACATATGATACTGGCATTGAAGGCGGATGCGCGTGTGTTTTGTGAAAAACCTGTGGTCACTACAGAAGATCAAACCTTCCAAGTTTTGGACCTCATTCGTGAATATGGTGAGGAAAAAATACTTGTTGGTCTAGTTTTACGTTATGCGCCGCTTTATAAGGCGCTTATGAAGGCGAAAGCCGATGGTGTTTTTGGAGATATAATCAGTATTGAGGCTTCTGAACATATTGCACCGGAGCATGGCGCTTTTTTTATGCGGGACTGGCGGCGTGATGTAAATTTAAACGGAGGGTTTATGTTGGAAAAATGCTGTCACGATCTTGATCTGTACCAAAGCGTTGTAGGCGCGCGACCAAAACGCGTAATGAGTTTCGGTAATCGCAGAGTTTTCACGCCAAAAAATGCAACTCTTGAAACAGAAGCTGTTTTCCATGAGAGGAAGTCGCGTTGGGGTGGGGTCGATAGGGTTTTCAGTTCAGAAGATGGGTTGATCGATAATCAGGTAGTTCTCATCGAGTATGAGGACGGCGTCAATTTCTGTTTTCATACGAACCTGAATACGCCAGATGAATTTAGACGGTTTTGCGTTATGGGGTCGCGTGGTATGGCGGAAGGGGATTTTGTTAGAAACTATTTTCAAACGCACGATTCCCTAAGCGGTGAAAAGACAGGCCATGAGACTTTTGACTACAATGACGATGTTTCCATGCACTATGGTGCTGAAGAAAAAATGGCAGAAGAGTTTGCTGAGCATTTCTATGCGGGCGTGCCTCTTCCTGTTTCGGTAGTCGACGCCCTTGAGGCCGGATTAACAGCGATAAAGATAGACGAAGCACGTCATGCGGGGCAAGTTTTAGATTTGACGGACGTCTGGAAACGGTTTGATAAAGCGTTAGGACGTTAAATCTGCACCCTGACAGTAAGTATTGAAGGACATATGAACAGATTAGATATTGGGTTACAAAATTTATCACACCTATCCTATGCGCGGAGTCGGGCCATTACGGCCGAAAACTTTACAGGTGAAAAAGGAAAAGGAGGTATGGCTACCGAAGGGACAGGGGCTTCCCCTGCTCGGGATCTCGGTCAAGGGTGGAAAGTTTCACCGTCAGTTGATATTGCAGGGCAGCAGAAGTTTACGCTGGCTGATATTTCTGGCTCTGGTGCCATACAATCAATGTGGATTACAGCCTTATCCGTCGTTTCTTTGCGTGATCTGATTTTACGCATCTATTGGGACGGTCAAGAAAATCCATCAGTTGAAGTGCCGCTTGGGGATTTTTTTTGTTGTGGATGGGAAGATTATGCGCATGTGAACTCTCAACCTGTTACCGTGAATCCGGGCCGTGCGTTTAACTGTTACTGGATTATGCCTTATCGAGCCGGTGCGCGGATGACATTGGAAAACCGTAGCGACAAGACGACAACGGTTTATTATCAAATCAATTATGTTGAAGATGATGTACCAGAGGACTGCGCCTATTTTCACGCACAGTTTCGCCGAGTAAACCCGACACCCTATAAAGAAGATTATGTGATCTTGGATAAGATACGGGGGCGCGGCCACTATGTTGGAACCTATATGGCATGGGGTGTAAATAGTTGTGGTTGGTGGGGCGAGGGGGAAATCAAGTTCTTTTTGGACGGTGATAAAGCGTTCCCGACAATCTGCGGAACTGGAACGGAAGATTATTTTTGTGGATCACATAATTTCGATATTGGTACGGCCTGTGATGGTCATCCAAATGCCTATACCCCTTATTCCACAGCCTTTTCAGGTGTGCCGCAAATCATTGGCCCCGATGGTGTTTATGAATCGCAGCAACGGTTTGGCATGTATCGCTGGCACATACCTGATCCTATACGGTTTCAACAAGATTTGAAAGTGACGATGCAAGTTCTTGGCTGGTACCGTGGAAAAGACCCAGAGGTTCGTAGATATAAACCTCTGCAAGATGATGTTGCTTCAACTGCATTTTGGTATCAAACATTGCCAACTGTGATATTCCCTGAGTTAGGGGAACGAAATTATTTAGAAATTTAATTGAGATCTTGCCTATTTAATTGGCTTCACATAGGATCTAAGTCACTGTATGGCAATGAAAATCCTTATTCAAAAGGGTCGCATCTGTCCGGGCGCAAAATTCGGGAGGTCGTTCGCTGCTTCGCCGCTGATCTGACAGCCCTGCAAACAGCCCAACTGACAGGGCTTAACCGTAACACCATCAACCGGATCTACCGCGCTCTTCGCGAACGCATCCATTGGGCCTGCGAGGCGGACAAACCCTTCTTCGGCGTGGGCGAGGTTGATGAAAGCTATTTCGGCGCAACCCGCGTCAAGGGCAAACGCGGGCGCGGGGCCTATGGCAAGACCACCCTGTTTGGCATCTACGAACGGGCCGGGCGGGTCTATACCGAGATCGTGCCAGACTGCTCCAGAGCCACCCTACAGGGGATTATCCGGGGTAGGGTTAACCCGTCTTCCATCATCAACTCCGATGGCTGGCGCGGCTATAACGGACTGGTCGATATAGGCTATGGTCATTATCGGGTAGATCATTCCAGGGACGAGTTCGCCCAGGGCCCAACCCACATCAACGGCATCGAAGGCTTCTGGGGGCTGGCCAAGGTGCGTCTAGCGAAGTTTAAGGGCGTTCCAAAACACACCTTTCATCTACACCTGAAGGAAACCGAATGGAGATATAATCACAGGCTTGAGGATAAATACAAAATCTGGAGGCCTCTAAGAACCATGCATTTTGTGGTGTGATCTGATTTACTGGTTTTGGGAGGATTTTATGATGCACGCGCCTGGATTGTTTGACTTGTCGGATCATCTTGCTCGCTTATCGGCGACAGGTGATCCGCTTGAAGCGCTAGAGCGTCATGTGGACTTTGAGGCTTTCCGAACTGTTCTGATGGAAGCCCTCGGTTATGGGGTTCGCGCCAAGGGCGGTCGGCCACCCTATGATCCGGTCACGATGTTCAAGGTGCTTGTTCTGGCGTCGATGCACAATCTGAGTGATGAAGGGATGGAATTTCTGATCCGGGATCGTTTAAGTTGGTTGCGGTTTCTGAGGTTTGAGATCGGTGAACCGACCCCGGACCAAAAGACGATTTGGCTGTTGCGTGAAAAGCTGACCCATTCTGGTGCTTTCAAATCTCTGTTTGCCGCTTTTGAAGAGCAACTCTGCGAGCGCGGCTACAAACCCACGGGAGGTCAGATCGTGGATGCCACTTTGGTGTCAGCGTCGCGCCAACGGATGAGGAAAGAAGAGAAAGAGCGGGCCAGGGCGGGTGAAAGCGCGTCCGCTATCTGGCGCGGGCGATCCTGCCAGGGCCGCACAGAAAGATACCGACGCACGAGCGGTGGTCAGCTATTCTAGGGCGCGAAAGACCGCAGAAGGGGAACAGGACGCAGGCCTTGTCGACATTTCCATCCCTCACTTTGGGTACAAGAACCACATCAGTATTGACCGGAAATGGCGCTTTGTCCGGGGAGAGACCTGCACCCATGCGGCCCGCTATGATGGGCACGAACTGGCATCGGTTCTGGATGCCACCAACAGCTCAAAGTCTGTTTGGGCGGATACAGCTTATCGCTCAGCCAAAAACGAAGCCTGGCTGAAAGCGCAGGGCTATCGTTCAAACATCCATCGAAAGAAGCCCCGCGGTAAACCGATGGCAAAGCACATTCGGCGCGGCAATGCGACCCGCTCCTCCATCCGTGCCTGTGTTGAACATGTCTTCGGATATGAGAAAGGGCCGATGGCGATCACGATCCGCTCAATCGGCCAGGCCAGGGCCGCGGGCCGGATCACCATGGCCAAGCTAAGCTACAACTTCCGCCGCCTCGTTTTCCATGAGCGACAACAGCCCATAGCCTGATTCTGTTCAAAATCCGGATCCCCCCGCTTATGCGGGCCAAAATCATGCCAAAATACGCCTGTGGACACGCATGCGTCACTCTATGAAGCCTGACCTGAGAGCCGACTATAAAATTCGCCTCTATACTGGCCCCAAAAACCCGTTCTTCGAGGTGTCCAGCTTGCTAAGATACCCCAGGAAAATGCCAATCAAATAGGCAAAACCCTTTAATTATTTTAGATGTGAAAACATTATTTATATATACATTGCTCTGTGATGTGCTATATTTGCTTCATGACTAATGTGTCCTGTAAAGAAAATCACTCTGGTCGCCCTAATTTTCAATTGGGTTTTGGGGGTGCGTCTATGGGTAATCTGTATCGTGCCATAAGTGACGAAGTGGCACGAGAGACGATCTTAGCAGCGTGGGATAGCGGGTTTCGGTACTTTGATACCGCGCCTTATTACGGGTTGGGCTTATCCGAAAGACGAATCGGGGATGTGTTAAGGCATGTCCCGCGTGACGCATTTGACGTGTCGACAAAAGTGGGACGTATATTAGAGCCGGATATTACGGTTGTAGACAATCAGCTACGGTATGGATTTGCCTCTTCTATGCCTTTTCGACCTCGTTATGATTATTCCTATGACGGAGTTATGCGATCTTATGCGGCCAGTTTACAACGGTTGGGGTTGGCGCGGATTGATACTTTATTTGTCCATGATATTGGGATCGCGACGCATGGCGCGGATAATGACCGGTATTTTAAAGACCTAGCGAACAGTGGTTATAAAGCTTTGGAAGAATTACGCCGTGCGGGAGATATTAAAACCGTTGGACTAGGCGTTAATGAGTGGGAAGTGTGTGAAGAGGCCATGAAAATTGGTCAATTTGACTGTTTTTTATTAGCGGGACGTTACACACTTTTGGAGCAATTTGCGTTAGAAAGTTTTTTTCCAAAATGTTTGAAACACGACGCGTCTATTATTTTGGGAGGTGCATATAATTCCGGTATCCTCGCGACGGGTGTCAAAGGAAAGCGCGTTGGATATTATAATTATGAACCTGCGCCTGATACGATTACCGAGCGTGTGCGGCAAATTGAAGAAATCGCGCAATCACATACTGTGACACTCGCTGCCGCCGCTCTGCAATTCCCTTTAGCCCATGAAGTTGTGGCCTCTGTCATACTGGGTATCGGGAGTGCGGAACGCGTAGGGCAAACGCTCTCGCTATATAATGAGGATATTCCGCCCGCGTTCTGGAATGACTTGCGAACTGCGGAGCTTATTTCACCCGCTGCGCCAACTCCAACCGGGAGGTCGGCTGGATGCGTGTAGATGCCCACCATCATTTCTGGAAAATCTCGCGCGGCGATTATGGCTGGCTCACACCGGATATGGTCGCTTTATATCGGGATTATGGACCAGAAGAATTGATGCCGCACCTGTCAGCCACAGACATGAACGCGACTGTTTTGGTGCAGGCCGCGCCTACGGTAGAGGAAACGCAGTTTCTTTTAAAAATTGCCGAAGATGTTGCATGGGTCAAAGCTGTTGTGGGCTGGGTGGATTTTGAAGATACCGATGCGGTCGCTCAAATACATTATCTGTCTAAAACGCCTTGGTTCAAGGGTTTACGGCCTATGCTACAGGATATTCGAGACGTGTCCTGGATATTGCGTCAAAAGTTTGATCCGGTGTTTGCGGCTATGGAAGCGTGTAACTTGCGTCTGGATGCGCTCATAGAACCGAGGCACTTGGACATTCTCAACTTCTTTGTAATCTCTCACCCGAACTTAAAAAGTGTCATTGACCACGGCGCAAAACCAAAAATTTCTACAGGGGAGTTTGATGAGTGGGCCAGAAAAATGACCACCCTTGCGCAGCATGAGAATGTGTTTTGTAAGCTTTCTGGCTTATGGACCGAGGCGGGAGGAGATATAACGACTGAGACGGTTTTACCTTACGTGAGTCATCTTCTGGAATGTTTCGGGCCTACCCGCTTAATGTGGGGAAGTGATTGGCCTGTGCTAAAACTCGCCGGTGATTATGAGGCTTGGTTTGAACAGTCTCGCAACTTGTTAATGCACCTGAAACAGTCCGACCAAGAGGCGATATTCGGAACGACAGCAAGGCAGTTTTATGACTTTTAATACATCAAAATTCATGCCTGAAGGTACATCAGTTAAATCTGCCGGAGCGTTTGTCTTACTGCATCCAAACGACAATATTTTAGTTTGTTGTAAGGAAGGCGTAGCCGGTGATGTGGTTTTTATTGACGGGGTTGAGCACCAGTTGGTCGAGAGCATACGGGTTGGACATAAAATAGCACGAAATGACCTATCGGGTGGTGATAAAGTGGTCCGTTACGGGGCACCTATCGGGTCGATGACGCAAGATTGCCAACGTGCGTTCCATATTCATACGCATAATATGAAGAGTGATTATATCTCCAGTCACGGTCGTGATGCTGTTCATATTATAAGTGAGGGGTCATGAAGGGTTATTTACGTTCTGATGGCCGCAAGGGGATTCGTAATGTCACGCTTGTGGCTTATCTCGTTGAATGCGCGCACCATGTTGCCCGCGCTATTGTCACAAAATCAAATGATCCTGATGTGCAACTGATTGGCTTTCCGGGATGTTATCCCAATGGTTATGCGTTGCATATGATGAAGCAATTAATGACACACCCCAATGTGGGGGCTGTTTTGATTGTGTCATTGGGTTGCGAAGGCTTTAACCGAAGAGAATTGGCGGAAGCTGTAAAAGTCAGCGGGCGCCCAGTAGAGACGTTGATTATACAAGAAACTGGCGGAACGGTAAAAACGATCCAAGAAGGGGTGCGAAGCATAAAGGGCTTGCGACAAGCGACCCCTCATGTTGAATGTGTGACAATGGATATATCCGAATTAATTGTCGGTACGATATGCGGGGGATCAGACGGGACAAGCGGAATTTCGGCTAACCCTGCGGTTGGTTGTTGTTTTGATATGTTGATCGAGAAAGGTGCCACTTGTATATTTGAAGAAACCGGTGAGCTTATCGGGTGTGAGCAAATTATGGCGTCGCGCGCGATCACACCGGAGCTTGGAGGCGAGATTGAAGCGGCAGTTGAAAAGGCCGCGCGCTATTATACGACCTTGGGCTATGGATCGTTTGCACCGGGAAATGCGGATGGTGGTTTAACCACGCAAGAGGAAAAATCTCTCGGGGCCTATTCAAAGTCGGGATCGGCACCGATTTCCGGCTTGATAAAACCTGGGGATATTCCACCAACAAGCGGATTATATCTTATGGATATCGTGCCTGACGGAGAAGTGAGATACGGATTTCCCAATATTTCCGATAATGCCGAGATCGTTGAACTCATTGCGTCTGGTTGCCATCTCATATTGTTTACGACAGGACGTGGTTCTGTGGTGGGATCTGCGATCTCTCCTGTTATAAAAGTGTGTGCCAATCCTGAAACTTATGCTAAATTGACTGATGATATGGATGTGGATGCTGGGTGTATTATTACTGGGCATGCGAATGTGGATGATGTTGGTCGACGTATTTTTGAAAATATCGAGAAGGTCTCAAATGGAGAGCAAAGTATCTCCGAAGCCCTTGGGCATCAGGAATTTATTTTAACATATAAAAGCTTTGAACCGATAGGGCCGAGATGTTTGCCAACATCAATGTCACGGTAAATTTATCAATGAGGAACGGGGAAAATGTTAGAGCAATTAGCAGGTAAAACTGCGTTTATAACAGCTGCCGGACAGGGTATTGGTCGGGCAACAGTGGAGCGTTTTCGTGATGAGGGTGCGCACGTCATTGCCACAGATATTAATGAAGATGCGCTTGCAACATTACAAGGGTGTGAAGTCTTCAAACTCGACGTGACAGATAATGAAGAGATCTTCTCTCTGGCGCAAAAACTCGGTGCGGTTGATGTTCTGTTTAATTGTGCTGGGTTTGTACATAATGGAAACATACTTGAGTGTGATGAACAGGATTGGGAATTTTCACTTAATTTAAATGTAAATTCTATGTACCGAACTATCCGTGCATTTTTACCAATGATGATAGCGCAGGGTGCAGGCTCGATCATTAACATGTCATCTGTCGCAAGCTCTATTATAGGCGTGCCTAATCGTTTTGCTTATGGGACATCCAAAGCGGCGGTTATTGGTTTGACTAAAGCTGTGGCGGCAGATTTTGTCGCTCAAGGCATACGTTGCAATGCGATCTGTCCGGGAACTGTGCATTCTCCATCTCTAGACGACCGTTTGGCCGCAACAGGGGATTATGAAAAGGCCAAGCAGGATTTCATCGTGAGGCAACCTATGGGGCGGATTGGCAGGCCAGAAGAAATTGCAGCCCTTGCGCTATATCTCGCGAGTAATGAGTCTGAGTTTACAACAGGACAATGCCATGTCGCAGATGGCGGTTGGTCAAATAGTTAAGAGGTAAAAGCATGAAACTCATTAGATATGGAAATCAAGGATCCGAGCAACCTGGGCTGTTGGATGCAGATGGGAATATCCGCGACCTTTCGGATCATGTGACAGATATTGCGGGTGAAACCCTATCGTCTGAAAACTTAAAGCGATTGTCGGCTTTAGATGTTGAGAGCCTACCTCTTATAGATGGAAACAAAAGGATCGGTGCGTGTGTCGGTAATATAGGTAAATTTATCTGTATTGGCCTGAACTATAGCGACCATGCCGCAGAATCTGGCATGGAGGTGCCTGAAGAACCTGTAATTTTCTTTAAGGCTACAAGTGCTGTGTGTGGACCCAATGACGATGTTATAAAACCACGCGGTAGTACGAAGATGGATTGGGAAGTTGAGTTGGCCATCGTGATCGGTGCCCATGTCCATTACATGGACGAAACTGAGGCGGCGAAAGCCATTGCTGGTTATTGTGTGTGTAATGATCTTTCAGAACGTCAATTCCAGTTAGAGCGTTCTGGGCAATGGGTGAAGGGTAAAAGCTGTGATACATTTGGTCCGCTTGGTCCATGGTTGGTGACGACCGACGATCTGGACGACCCAGACAATTTGCGTATGTGGTTGTCCGTTAATGGGCATAAATATCAGGACGGCAATAGTCAGACAATGGTGTTCAAACCGGCTATGATTGTAAGTTATCTTTCGCAATTTATGAGTTTACAGTCCGGGGATGTGATCTCTACGGGCACGCCGCCGGGTGTGGGGTTGGGGCAAAATCCGCCAAAATACCTAAACGTAGGTGATGTAATAGAGCTAGGTATTGAAGGTTTAGGCAAGCAACGTCAAACGGTCATTGCTGCGGAGTAGGTGATGTCTTTTAAGCGTTGCTATAATGTTGAAGATGTCCGGCATGAGGCCAAACGACGACTACCTGCGCCTATGTTCGATTATATTGATGGCGGGGCTGATGATGAATATACTCTACACCGAAACACAGAGGCTTTTAATAAACACGAATTGATGCCGCGTTACCTACGCGATGTGGGTAAGGTTGATTTATCAACCCGCGTGCTAGGGCATGAGCTTGATTTACCCTTTTTTCTGGCTCCAACAGGCATGTCGCGCCTGTTTCACCACCACAAGGAAAAAGGTGTAGCACGTGCGGCGCAAAAATACGGAACACTCTACTCACTATCTACGCTTGGAACGACGTCTCTGGAGGACGTTGCTGCACATGTCGAGACGCCAAAAATGTTTCAGATTTATATTCTAAAAGACCGGGAACTGACGCGTGAATTTGTACAACGTTGCAAAGCTTCTGGGTACACATCTTTATGCTTGACGGCTGATATGCCTGTAGCAGGAAACCGTGAACGTGATCTTGTCAACGGGATGACCATGCCACCGCGTTTTAGTCTGAGCAGCTTGTGGAGTTTTGTTACCCATCCTGTTTGGGGCGTAAACACTATCTTTCGTCCTGATTTTAAGCTCGCGAATGTCGCCCACCACGTAGATGCCTTGGGTGGTGGTTCAATGGGGTTAATTGATTATGTGAACAGTCAATTTGACCGCACCGTCACATGGAAAGATGTAGACTGGTTGGCCCAACAATGGGACGGGGCCTTTGTGATTAAGGGATTGCAATCCCCGGATGATGCGCAAAGGGCGCGTGATGCCGGTGCGACTGCAATCATGGTGTCCAATCACGGCGGTCGCCAACTCGACGGTGGATCTGCCGCTATTGACTGCCTGTACCCTATGCGCGAGGCCATCGGTGATGATCTGGAATTGATTTTAGACGGTGGTATCCGTCGTGGCACGCATATTCTTAAAGCCTTGGCCTTAGGTGCAGATGCTTGTTCCATTGGCAAGGCTTATCTTTACGGATTGGGCGCGGGTGGGCAAGCGGGTGTGGAGCATGTCATGAATATTTTAAAAACTGAACTTGAACGCGATCTGGCCCTGTTAGGGTGCGCCTCCATTCAGGATGTGAATGAAGCATGTTTAGTCTCCTTGTGAAATGGGAACCGAAATCTGCATTTCAAAATGGCTGAAATTTAATTCATATACCTATATCTAAAATCCTTATCGCCAACAGAGGCGAGATCGCTGTGCGTATCGCCCGTGCTATCAACGAGCTCGGTCTTGTAAGTGTTGCTATATACCCGCAAGAAGACCGTATGTCTTTGCACCTTTTAAAGGTGAATGAGCCTTATCAAGTTGGTCAAGATAAATGTCTATGGCTCAACCTTCTTCATGGCGACGGGCTTCCACGGGCTGCATGTTCTAATCGGCACTATCTTCCTGTTCGCGATCTGGTCACGGCTGATGAGCGGCGGCATGACGCCAGAAAAGCATTTCGGTCTCGAAGCGGCGGCTTGGTACTGGCACTTTGTGGATGTTGTCTGGCTGTTCCTGTTCGCCTTTGTCTACGTCGCATTCGGTCTGACATCGGTCACCTCGTGACCCGGCTGCGTTCTGCGCCGATGGAAGCGGGCCTGTCAGGCCGTTGCTCTGAATGCTGGGAAGGGTGGTTTTTTTCAAGGATCTTACATTTGAGCAGACTTTGCCTCTATCGAGGATGCAGGTGATGGACCTGATGTCTTTGTCATTTTCATTGGCATTCTGATCATACCGATCCTCGTCCTGCTGTCGCTTGCTCTTGACTTGCCAACCTAGCTCCTGCTGATGATTTTCATCCCGTTCATTATCGGTGTGTCGCTCTGGCTTCTGCATCTTCTGCGCGGTGTCCTGTTTGTACAGGGCTGGGCCAAGCATACGCGCGAACAATGTTTCAAGAACCCGTAATGTCCCTTCGGTTTAAACCTATGCCGGGCCTAACCCTCGCCGTGCTGATCTGCTTGCCGATCCTGATTGGGCTGGGTGTCTGGCAATATCAGCGCTGGCAGTGGAAACAAGATATTCTCGCGGAAGTGGACGCCTCCGTGACGGCGCCGCCGATCATTGGCTTGAAAGCTCTGTCGCTCGCCCGAACGAGCAGTAAGCGGCTCGACTTTCGCCGCATTGAATTCGACGCTGAGGCGGTTGGCCCAACCTGGCACGTCTACCGCCCTGACGGCGTCATCCAATGGCAACCCTTTCGACAGGTTGAGATTGACGGCGATAAGGTCTTGGTTGGTTTTCCCAGCTTTGCAGATCAATCAAAGGACATAGTTGCGCCCCCGGACCTAAAGGGCTCTCGCGCTGGGTATGTCCGCCGGATCCGGCCTCGAAGCGGGGCTGAGACATGGTTTGGTACAGACAGTGATCCTGATCGCAATCGATGGTTTGAGCTTAATCCTGACGGCGTCTGGATTGCAGGGGCAACGCTCTATATCGACCTGCACCCGACTGAGACCGATGCGTACGCTTTGCCCGTGCGCCGTCCTGAGGGAATAGCAAATGAACATCGCACTCATTATCGAAAATAGCCAAGCATCAAAAAGTAAGATTGTACATGACGCTTTGACTTCGGTGGTCGATCCTCTTGGCTTTTCTGTGCATCATTATGGTATGTATGGCGCTGATGATGATGCCCAACTAACTTATGTAATGAACGGCCTTTTAGCAGGGTTACTTCTCAATTCTAAAGCGGTCGATTTTGTTGTTACGGGTTGCGGTACGGGGATGGGGTCTATGTTGGCCTGCAATGCTATGCCTGGGGTGGCATGTGGTCTGGTAATCGACCCTACGGATGCTTTTTTGTTCGGACAAATCAACGATGGCAATGCTATTTCTATGCCCTATGCCAAAGGGTTTGGTTGGGCCGCAGAGTTGAATTTGCAGGATTGTTATCGCAAATTATTTGAGGTCGAGCGTGGGGTTGGTTATCCGAAAGAACGCGCGGCTATCATGGCTAAGAACCGCGGTATTTTAACAGAGCTGAAATCGGCTTCTTGTCACGACATGTTGACTGTTCTCAAACAGGTTGACCAAGACCTATTAAAATCAGCCATCGCGGGTGACAAATTCCAAGAGTATTTCTTCGCAAATGCAAAGGATGAGGCGATGAAAGATTACATCAAAGGCGTTCTAGGACTTTAGAACCTATTAGGCCTTAATGGGCCTTTGAAGAAAATTATGAGCGCAAATTTGTTCAATTTGGACGGCAAGGTGGCTATTGTCACGGGGGCTAATACAGGGTTGGGGCAGGGCGTGGCTGTCGCATTAGCTGAAGCGGGGGCTTCATTATGTCTCGTTGGTAGGTCCTCTCCTGATGAGACGGTTAAACGCGTTCAAGCAGTTGGAGGCAAGGTCCATGTTGTATCTGCCGATCTGTCCACGACCGAGGCTGTTGGTAAGATTGTTTCGGAAGCGGAGTCTGTTCTCGGCGGCTTGGACATATTGGTGAATAATGCCGGTATTATTAAACGTAACGACTCTATCGATTTTACGGAGGCTGAATGGGATAGCGTAATGGATGTAAATCTGAAGACGCTATTTTTCCTAAGCCAAGCCTGTGCTCGCTCTATGATTGCCAGCAAATCAGGCGGCAAGATCATTAATATTGCTTCCATGCTCTCATTTCAGGGGGGGATACGCGTTCCTTCTTATACGGCTTCGAAAAGCGGCGTGATGGGGTTAACGCGCATACTTGCCAATGAGTGGGCAAAACATGGGATTAATGTCAATGCAATCGCGCCGGGTTATTTCGCGACGAATAATACGGCGGCTCTTCAGGCTGATGAAAAACGCAATGCTGAAATTTTGGGGCGAATTCCAGCAGGGCATTGGGGACAACCTGGAGGCCTCTAAGAACCGTACATTTTGTGGTATGATCTGATTTACTGGTTGTGGGAGGATTTTATGATGCACGCGCCTGGATTGTTTGACTTGTCGGATCATCTTGCTCGCTTATCGGCGACAGGTGATCCGCTTGAAGCGCTAGAGCGTCATGTGGACTTTGAGGCTTTCCGAACTGTTCTGATGGAAGCCCTCGGTTATGGTGTTCGCGCCAAGGGCGGTCGGCCACCCTATGATCCGGTCACGATGTTCAAGGTGCTTGTTCTGGCGTCGATGCACAATCTGAGTGATGAAGGGATGGAATTTCTGATCCGGGATCGTTTAAGTTGGTTGCGGTTTCTGAGGTTTCAGATCGGTGAACCGACCCCGGACCAAAAGACGATTTGGCTGTTGCGTGAAAAGCTGACCCAGGAAAAGCTGACCCAGTCTGGTGCTTTCAAATCTCTGTTTGCCGCTTTTGAAGAGCAACTCTGCAAGCGCGGCTACAAACCCACGGGAGGTCAGATCGTGGATGCCACTTTGGTGTCAGCGCCGCGCCAACGGATGAGGAAAGAAGAGAAAGAGCGGGCCAGGGCGGGTGAAAGCGCGTCCGCTATCTGGCGCGGGCGATCCTGCCAGGGCCGCACAGAAAGACACTGACGCACGAGCGGTGGTCAGCTATTCCAGGGCGCGAAAGACCGCAGAAGGGGAACAGGACGCAGGCCTTGTCGACATTTCCATCCCTCACTTTGGGTACAAGAACCACATCAGTATTGACCGGAAATGGCGCTTTGTCCGGGGAGAGACCTGCACCCATGCGGCCCGCTATGATGGGCACGAACTGGCATCGGTTCTGGATGCCACCAACAGCTCAAAGTCTGTTTGGGCGGATACAGCTTATCGCTCAGCCAGAAACGAAGCCTGGCTGAAAGCGCAGGGCTATCGTTCAAACATCCATCGAAAGAAGCCCCGCGGTAAACCGATGGCAAAGCACATTCGGCGCGGCAATGCGACCCGCTCCTCCATCCGTGCCTGTGTTGAACATGTCTTCGGATATGAGAAAGGGCCGATGGCGATCACGATCCGCTCAATCGGCCAGGCGCTCAATCGGCCAGGCCAGGGCCGCTGGCCGGATCACCATGGCCAAGCTAAGCTACAACTTCCGCCGCCTCGTTTTCCATGAGCGACGACAGCCCATAGCCTGATTCTGTTCAAAATCCGGATCCCCCCGCTTATGCAGGCCTAAATCATGCCAAAATACGCCTGTGGACACGCATTCGTCACTCTATGAAGCCTGACCTGAGAGCCGACTATAAAATTCGCCTCTATACTGGCCCCAAAACCCTGTTCTTCGAGGTGTCCACATTCAGAACTTGGCGGCGCCGTTGTTTTTCTGGCCTCTGCGGCCTCCAACTATGTTCAAGGTATCACGCTGCCTGTCGATGGCGGCTGGCTCGCCCGCTAGAGGCGATTAATAGGGTTTTTTAAATGAGTGATTTTCTTTCTTTTGGCGAAATAATGCTTCGCCTGAAAACTGTTGGGCATGAAAGGTTTTTTCAATCGCCTAACTTCGAAGCTACCTTTGGCGGTGGAGAGGCTAACGTTGCCGTCTCATTGTCAAATTATGGACTTGATGCCGGATTTATTTCAGCGCTGCCGGACAATGATATTGGCGACGCGGCTATGCGCGAATTGCGCAGTCATTCTGTTGATGTTTCTAATGTGGAACGTTCAGGTGATCGGGTTGGTATTTACTACCTTGAAACGGGCTCTAATCAGCGGCCGTCCAAAGTTGTCTATGACCGTGCGAATAGCTCCATATCTGAATGTGCCCCAGGTGACTTTGATTGGAACGCAATCTTCCATGGCGTAAAATGGCTACACATAACGGGTATCACCCCTGCATTGTCCCAAAGCGCTGCAGATTTATCTTTGGAATG
This sequence comes from Litorimonas sp., assembly GCA_965205225.1. Taxonomy (GTDB): domain Bacteria; phylum Pseudomonadota; class Alphaproteobacteria; order Caulobacterales; family Maricaulaceae; genus Litorimonas. The sequence continues at coordinate 303,546 of CBDBFZ010000003.1, read as the reverse complement.
TGTGAAGGCTGCAAATGAGTGCGGCGTGACAGTGTCTTGTGATTTCAATTTTCGCGGTAAGCTTTGGAAATACGGTAAGTCCGCCCCTGAAGTTATGTCTGAACTGGTAAAATATGTTCATGTCGGAATTGCCAATGAAGAGGACTGTCAGAAGTCATTGGGTATTACCGCCGATGTTGAGGTCGAAAGCGGTGAGCTAGACACGGCCAAATATGAAGCCCTCTCGTCTAAAGTTCTGGAAATTTATCCTAACATGCACACCATAGCGATCACGCTACGGGAAAGTAAGAGTGCAGATCGGAATGGCTGGTCGGCCTGCATGCGTGACTCTTCTGGGTTCAGGCTATCGCGTCATTATGAACTCACAGATATTGTGGACCGCGTAGGCGGTGGTGATAGCTTCGCTTCAGCCTTTATCTATGGCTTGAACGCCTATGACGACCGGCAAAGCTCAATAGACTTTGCCGTCGCTGCTAGCTGTCTTAAGCATACTATTTCTGGTGATTTTAATCGCGTTACGGTGCCAGAGGTTGAAAAGCTAATGTCAGGTGATGGATCGGGGCGCGTCCAGAGATAAATGCAAAGCGTTTCTCACATAAAATCTATGGTGTCAGGCTGATGACAGTATCACGCCGTGCGACATTGACGGGGTCCCTGGCAATGATGGTTGCGGCAACGGCATTTGCGTCAGAAGCTTTACCCAGTCAGGTCGTGATCACGACGTCCGGAGCTGTCGAAGGCTATCAAAATGCTCAAGGTGTAAATGTTTATAAGGGGGTTCGCTATGGAGAGGATAGTTATGGATCACGATTCTCCAAGCCTATAGCTGCCAAATTTAATACGGGGATCGTTCCAGCTAAAGAATACGGTTCAGCTTCTCCTCAATCTGGTGACAGATTGAGGAGCGAGGATTGTCTATTTTTAAACATTTGGACATCTGAAGCGAAGCAGGGGGCCAAGCGCCCAGTCATGGTTTATTTTCATGGCGGAGCCTATGCGGCGGGTTCCGGCTCAGACCCTCTTTATGATGGGACCAACTTAGTCTCAAAAGGTGATGTTGTCGTTGTAACCGTAAACCACCGTTTGAATGCCTTTGGTTATCTATATCTAGACAGAATTTTCCCAGGTGAGTTTCCTGATAGCGGCAATGCAGGTCAATGGGATTTAGTGTTGGCTTTAAACTGGATCAAAAACAATATAGCCAAATTTGGAGGGGATACGAACCGGATTATGGTCTTTGGTCAATCTGGCGGCGGAGCCAAGATTGCGACCTTAATGGCAAGTCCGTCAGCTAAGGGGTTGTTTCAGTCTGCTGCGACGATGAGTGGCCAGCAAGTGACGGCCTGTGGCCCGTTAAACGGGACGGCAAGGGCTGAAAAATTTCTATCCTTTTTTAAGGGTAAGATGGAGCCGGATAGGCTACGAAGCTTACCAGTAGAAGCGCTCTTGCAAGCCCTTCAGCAATCCGATTCTGTTAATAAAGCGCGGCGTTTATATTTTGGACCAGTCCTAGATGACCGTATGTTGTCGAGACATCCATTTTGGCCAGATGCTCCACGGCAATCTAAACATACCCCAATGATATTGGGGAACACTAAGGATGAAACCCGAAACTTAATTGGACGGAAAGAACCGGAAACTTTTGATTTAAGTTGGGACGATTTACCGGGCTATCTGGCGCGCCATATGCGCTGTGATATCAATCCAGATCTTGTTATGGAAACCTACCGGAAAGCTTATCCTAAATATTCTCCCTCAGACATTTTTTTCGCGGCGAGTACGGCTGAGAGGCTAAGTCGAAGAATCCGATGCTAGAGCTCGGCAAGGAGGGCCAACTTGGGTTTACCAATTTAATCTGCCATCTCCTGATGATAACGGCAAATGGGGCGCGCCGCATACAATTGATATTGCGCACGCTTTTGACAATCTGGAAAAGCCCGGCGCTTTTTCAGGGACATCTTCAGAGGCTAAAAAGGTGGCGGACCAGCTTTCTACGGCCTTAATAAATCTGGCCAGCAAGGGTGACCCAAATCACAAAGGTATCCCGTCATGGAAGCCGCATAGTCTGCCCGATAGGGAAACAATGGTTTTCGGGAAAATAACCGAACTTAAAAACGATCCAAGACGGGTTGAAAGAGAGCTCTTTGCCAGAGTTCCCTTCACACAATGGGGCAGCTAATCAACAGAAGGAAGACATGATGAAAAGGATTATAGGCGTATTAATTGCGGGCATTTTTGTTACGGCTTGCGCAAATAAAGCAGGCGAAACAAGTGAAACACCGCATCAGATGGTGGATAGCACGAAGGTTGTTATTACGGAGATAAATGCCGCTGACTTACCAGCCAGCGTAGCTACGCTTGTTAAAACCAAGCGTCCTGACTTTACGGCCGAAGAGATACAAAAAAAGGTCCGAGATGGCCGTACCTATTATGATATTGAAGGTACAATCGGCAATGGCGATGAGATTGGGCTCGATGTCCTCATGGAGGCTCAGGGGCCCGTTATCGTTGAAATTCAACGAGATATTGGATTCTCTGACCTTTCTACTGCTGTTCAGCAGATGGCAATGAAAGCTTCTGGAGACGTGAGCCCTGCGCGAATTATTGAGAGCATTCAGACTGATGAATCTGTCATTTTTGAGTTTTTCAATCCGGGGAGCCCATCAGACCCAGCCTACGAAATACAAGTAAAAAATGACGAAGCTAAATTGCTGGATGAGCGCTGGGAACACTAAAAATATAACGCAAAGGTAGAAGATATGTTTACAAGACGAACAGCCATGTCGCTAATGGCCATGGGTGGTATCGGGGTCACTGGATGTCAATCTGCTATTAAACGGCCCCTTTTATCTTCTGATACCCATCCCAGAGGTTATCCTACAGTTGAAGCTGTGGAATATATGGGAAAGCTGTTAAGTCAGGAAACGAATGGACGTCTAGACATAAGAGTTTATGCAGGCGGCCAATTGGGATCCGAACGGGACACGCTAGAGATAACATCCTTTGGTGGGCTTGATATGAACCGCGTTCATATTGGCCCTCTTAATGCTATTGAGCCTTTAACAATTATTCCGTCTCTTCCTTTCTTATTTCAATCAACTGAGCATTTAAGGGCGACGTTAGATGGTGATGTGGGAGAAGCAATCCTGGAAGGGCTCAAACCTCATAACCTTGTCGGTCTATGTTTTTATGACTCCGGACAGAGAAGCTTTTACAACACTAAACGCCCAATTCTGACGCCAGAAGATATGGAGGGTATGAAGTTTCGCGTCATGAATTCTGATTTAAATGTGAATATGGTGAGGAACCTTGGAGCTGATCCAACACCTATGTCACTTGGCGAAGTCTACCAGGCGCTCGTGCAGGGCGTTATTGATGGCGCTGAAAATAATTGGCCGTCTTATCAAAGTGGCCGTCATTTTGAAACCGCACAATATTACAGTTTGACACGACACTCTATGGCGCCTGAAGTCTTGGTGATGTCTCTAAGCCGTTGGAATAAGCTTAGCGAAACGGATCAAAAATTAATTAAGAGAGCCGCTAAAGAGTCTGTCACTCTCATGAGGACACTTTGGGATAAAAGGGTCGAAGACTCCAAAGACACTCTTGTGAAGGCTGGTATCGAGGTTAACGAAGTCAAAGACCTGAGTGCATTTCGAGATCGGATGAAGCCAGTATGGGATATGTTTGTAACATCTGATCTTCAGAAAAAGCTTCTGGCCGATACTCTTAAGATTGGTGAAAGTTTACGAGGTTAATTATGAAAAGTATTCTTCAATCATTTAGTTAATTGGCCTCGGATATATTGGTTAAACTGGCTGCGTTTGGTTTGGTGCTAATGACACTAATTGTCGGTTGGCAGGTTTTTGGACGTTATGTTCTCAACTCCTCACCTTCTTGGGCTGAACAAGCCTCACTTATGCTTATGATTTGGTATGTCAGCCTCGCAGCGGCAGCGGGCGTGCGAGAGGGGTTTCATATCCGCATTGTTGCCTTGGAAAACTCCCTTGGGAAACGGTGGCGTGATCGCATGCAGCTTTTGCAAGACATTATTGTGGGGTTTTGTGGGCTCGCCATGTTGATTTGGGGAGGGGAGTTGGTTGTCAGAACGTGGTCTCATACGATCCCTTCATTAGGTCTCCCAAGAGGCTTCGCTTATGGAGGGGTGCCTTTAGCTGGCGGTTTAATTATCGTGTTTTCACTTGAACGAATACTGTTCCGTGAGGCCAGAACTTCGGAGAATAGTCAGGAGCAACAGACATGGAATTAATTATTCTTCTTGGCGTTTTATGCCTTTGCTTAGCTGTAGGGGTGCCCGTCGCATGGTCATTGCTTGTGTCCTCCATGGCTTGTTTTTTTTGCTATGGATATTCCGCTCGTCGTGGTCTTCCAACGCATGGCTGCTGGAGTCAGTATTTTTTCCCTCATGGCTATTCCCTTTTTCATATTCGCCGGAGACCTCATGTATCGATCGGGGATTGCAGAACGGCTAGTCCAAATTGCTGAAGCCGCTGTTGGCCAGCTGAGGGGTGGTTTGGGGCCAGTCAATGTTGGAGCCTCTACCTTATTTGGAGCTGTATCGGGCTCAGCTATTGCGAGTGCTTCCGCTATGGGTTCCACGCTCATGCCGCTTATGAAAGAAAAAGGTTATGATGGTGACTACGCCGTAAACGTTACGGTAACCGGGGCCATTGTTGGGTTACTGATACCGCCGTCCCACAACATGATTATTTACTCAGCTGCCTCTGGGATTGGGGTCTCGATTGGAGACCTCTTTTTGGCGGGGATAGTTCCCGGAGTTCTAACCGCCTTGTTGTTAATGTTCGTTGCTTGGGTCGTTGCGGTGAAAAGAGGATATAGCAGAGGCGCGTTTCCTGGTTGGAGGAGTTTTCTCAAAGCAATCGTTTTTGCTGTTCCTGGCTTGTTGACGGCGGTTATAATTATGGGTGGTATTCTGTCGGGAATTTTCACGGCGACGGAATCTTCGGGCATTGCTGTTATCTACACAGTAATCATCGGGGCCCTTGTCTATCGAACCTTGGGGTGGACGAAATTTATTGAGTCCGCCATGCAATCTATTCGTATTACCGCGATGGTGCTGATGATTATCGGAGCTGCAAGTGCTTTTGGCTATGCTCTGGCAATTCTTCAGGCCCCTGAGCAGCTGGCTGCAATGATAACGACGCTCACGGAGAACCCGATCTTGGTATTACTGATCATGAACTTGATTTTACTGCTCTTGGGAACATTCATGGATATGTCGCCTTTGATTGTGATCTTGACACCTATCTTACTTCCTGTGGTTATGCAGGTTGGAGTCGACCCAGTGCATTTCGGCATCATTATGATGCTGAATCTGGGAATTGGACTCGTGACACCACCTGTAGGCTCTGTTTTGTTTGTTGGAGCGGCAGTGGGTAAAGTGCCCATAGAAGAGGCCGTAAAGACGATCTGGCCGTTTTATGGAGCCCTGATATTTGCATTGTTGATTATAACATTTGTTCCGCAGATATCGATGACTCTGCCAAACCTATTTTAAGGCGTGAGCATGCGTTTCCTACTGAGCATCTGCCTTCTCTTTTTATTGGGCTGCCAAGCAAAAGAGAGTTCAACAAACATAGGCGAGAGTAAACTGGTAGGGTCGGCCTCGCTAATTGTGGATTTAGAGCGATTGCCTGACGAGGTCGTGCCTGTTTGGCCCTCTGACCCGCCGGGGGGCATTCCTGATGGGTTGGCAGAACACTATGTTGAGAGGGATAATCGATTTGGTTTGCCTGATAGGTCACATAATGAAGTCACGAACCCTAACTTGTCGATTTTCAAACCTAAAAACCCTGATGGCTCTGCTTTGCTGATTATTCCTGGCGGAGGCTATAGGTGGGTTGTTGTTGAGAAAGAGGGGTGGGAAAGCGCGAGGTGGTATGCGCGCTGCGGAGTGACGGTTTACGTCTTATCATACCGCCTACCTCATCAAGGTTGGGAAGCCGGTCCGGACACACCACTACAGGACGCCCAGCGATCAATGCGTCTTATCCGTGCGCGTTCGGAACAAGACAGGATTAATCCAAACCGTATTATGTCCATGGGGTTTTCTGCCGGTGGACATTTAGCCGGGGCACTTTCAACACGGTTTGATGACACAGTTTATGGCAAAATCGATGAGGTGGATAACTATTCTGCGCGTCCGGATGCCAGCGTTCTTATCTATCCTGTGATTACGCTCACAAAGCCTTTCACGCATGAATCTACTAGTGAGAATATGGTTGGGGCGGGCGCTTCGATAGAGCGACAAAAACTGTATTCCGTTGAGAATAGTCCGCCGGAAAACGCCCCGCCAGTATTCATACTCCACGCCACAAATGATATGTCTGTGCCAGTTGAAAATGCTTTGATGGCCTATAACGCGTTTAGAAAGGCCGGGGTATCTGCGGCATTACATGTTTTTGACTCAGGTGGTCATGGATTTGGACTTCGCGGTATCGACGATGATCCATTAAGAATCTGGCCAGAAATGGTTATGAATTGGGGTGAGTCAAAAGCTATTTTCACGCCGAACGCCAACAATTAGGATTTACAATGTCGGACTTAATTAAATCTCTTGAAGACAAACGTGTCGTCCCGCTCGTTCAATCTGATGACCCCAAAACAGCTTTGAAAATTGCGGAAGCTTTGTTGGAGGGAGGTCTGGATGTTTTAGAAGTGGTTTTGCGAACGGATGCAGCCCTCGACTGTCTTGAGGCGATTGCCAAGGAATTTCCCAAAGCTCATGTTGGCGCGGGGACAGTACTAAGCGCAGATCAAAGCCGTGAAGTTATTCGGCGCGGGGCGAGCTTTATTGTCTCTCCTGGACTTGATCCAGCCTCTGTTAAAGTCGCGAATACCGCAGAGATCCCAATTCTACCGGGTATATCAACCGCTACAGAGCTTCAACACGCTTGGAATATGGGACTTCGGACCGTAAAGCTTTTCCCAGCGTCACTTGTTGGTGGCCCTAAAATGCTCAAGGCTTTATCCTCCGTTTTTCGGGATATGCGTTTTATGCCAACGGGCGGGGTTAGTCCTGCAAACCTCAATGAATATCTTGCGGTGCCAGCTGTCCTTGCATGCGGAGGGTCTTGGCTGACACCAAAAGACGCAATTGAGTCCGGCAATTTCGTAGAAATTACAAAATTGGCCAAAGATGCAATCGCAATCTCTCATTAACTTTACATAGTCGGGTGTTCGGTGTTTTCAGACCCCTTCGTCTACCTTGGAAGACGTAGAGTTAAGGCCCATGTTTAATTTTAAGGGTCTTGCCTAGTTGATTGGATTTTCTCTGAAGTATCGTAACAGGGTTTTGTACTTGTCTTCAAGCCTGTGATTATATCTCCATTCCGTTTCCTTCAGGTGTAGATGAAAGGTGTGTTTTGGAACGCCCTTAAACTTCGCTAGACGCACCTTGGCCAGCCCCCAGAAGCCTTCGATGCCGTTGATGTGGGTCGGGCCCTGGGCGAACTCATCCCTGGAATGATCTACCCGATAATGACCATAGCCTATATCGACCAGTCCGTTATAGCCGCGCCAGCCATCGGAGTTGATGATGGAAGACGGGTCAACCCTACCCCGGATAATCCCCTGTAGGGTGGTTCTGGAGCAGTCTGGCACAATCTCGGTATAGACCCGCCCGGCCCGTTCGTAGATGCCAAACGGGGTGGTCTTGCCATAGGCCCCGCGCCCGCGTTTGCCCTTGACGCGGGTTGCGCCGAAATAGCTTTCATCAACCTCGACCACACCGAAGAAGGGTTTGTCCGCCTCGCAGGCCCAATGGATGCGTTCGCGAAGAGCGCGGTAGATCCGGTTGATGGTGTTACGGTTAAGCCCTGTCAGTTGGGCTGTTTGCAGGGCTGTCAGATCAGCGGCGAAGCAGCGAACGCCCCCCCGAATTTTGCGCTCGGACAGATGCGAACCTTTTGAGTGATGATTTTCATTGCATACAGTGACTTAGATCCTATGCGGAGCCAATCAACTAGGCATGACCCATTTTCTAATACAGTGAGGCTGGCTACAGCCATTTGTGTTTATCTTCACCGGTCGAGATCGGAATGATAAGTGTACCTAACCATTTGCACACAATATCATTGTTCTGGTTGTACCATTCGGTGTTATAGGTGAGATATCGCTTTCCGCGCTTTATGTATTTGTCGTGAAATCTGCTGCGGTGAGACAGGATATCTCCCACCTTAACGGGCAGAAGAAATTCAATTTTTTGACCCGGATTAATCGCCCCCGGCGTCTTTATCCAACTTCCTGGGCCATCAACGCCAGTAGCCCAAAATACGGCTTGCGTTAAAAACATCGGATGCGCAACTATTTCACCATAAGGTCCATCTTTGGCCGCCTCGGAATCATTAAAGAGCGGATTATTGTCCATAATACCTTCCGAATAAGTTAATATATCTTCCAACTCGACGTGAAATTTCACATTCCCTTCGACCCATCCTTCATCATCGCAATTCTCCCATTTTTCAAAACTTCCGGAATTTTTAAAAAAATCATTCTCAAATTGTTTTTGTTTCCGAGTTTGAATGAATTCTTGGATGGTGACGGGATTGGACATCAGTTGATCTTTTCGCGTTGACTTGGTTGACGTTTTCGCGTTAGTTTGAACGCTTGATAGCGACAAGTCAAATGCTAATCATTAATGTAGATTAAGAAAATCAATTTTTATTAAGGATAGTTTGAGGTTTACATGGATTTATTTTGTTTGCAAACACTAGTTCAAGGGTTTCTTTTGGAGGTAACTCATGGATCGACAGGAGCTCCGCGATGACCAATGGGCGATTATAGAATCTTTTGTTCTGGGCGGATGCAAAGGCAAGCGCGAGCCGCGTAGTGACGGGCGTAAATTCATCAATGCTCTGCTGTGGCTCTCCCGTTCATGGGCAGGGTGGCGGGACATACGGCCAACCTATGGCCAATACAAACCATTAAGATGCGATATGACCGCTGGTTGGATAAAGGGATCATAGAGACTATTTGTCTAAGTTTTTATACAGGACGCGGAGATGGGCTGGATACAATGCGACGGTACAGTCATTCGTGCACATAAGCACGCGGCGGGCGTGTGATGTTCTGGACGTGGATCGATCGACCGTATGATAGACCAGCGTTCGACCTGATGATGCTGATCTCAGAGAGGCTATTCGGAGTGTTGCCCAAGTGCGCCGCCGGTTCGGTTATCGCCACATTGGCGTGATGCTGCTCACCCTGACCTTGATCGGGATCAGCGTCGGCCAGGTCCTAGTTGGAATCTTGTCCGATGCCGTCGCTGCAAAGCTGGGTGCGCGGGCTATCGCGCGGGCCTTGCTCTGGCTGTTGACGCTCAACGTCGCGAGCGTCGGTTTCTATCTGCTCGCTGTGTGGAATTACAGCGGAGATGTGGTTCGGGCCGCATCGCCTGGCGCAGTATAATCAATGAGAAGCCTGTTGAGGGTCGCGAGAAATAGCGCGCGATCCTGACCCGTGATGAGTGCGTCGCCATTGGCGCCCGTTGCGTCCAGTTCGGCAACAATGGCTTCGAAAATCTTTCGGCCACTTGCTGTCATATAGAGATGCGACAGGCGACCGTCTGTGCGGGAAGCCTCCCGTTTCAGATAGCCTTGAGCCACGAGACTGGCCACGGCGCGCGATACGATGCCCTTATCCATAGGCGTCAGTTCGACGACATGGCTCGCTGTGCGGCCATCCTGATCCCCTATGGCGGCGAGGACACGCCACTGGCTCAGGTTCAGATCGCCCACTCTTGATGCGATTTGCGACACGCGGCGCGCGACGCGGTCTGCGATGACGCTGACCTTGTAGATCCAGCTGTCGTCAAGCTTGTAGGGGGATGCGGGGCCTTCCAGCGCATAGCCCTGCGGATCCGTAAGACTGGCTTTGTGATTATTCACAGAATCCGGCCCTCTTGTTCCAAAGGTAGTTGCAATCACAACAGTTTGTCTATACAACTAACAATGACAAACGCAACCCCTCGCTTCAAAGGTACAATTGATGGCTGATCTTTTTCACAATCCGGTCGGATTGAACGGTTTCGAATTCATAGAGTTTTCAGCACCGAAAAAGGGTGTCCTGGAAGGTGTTTTCCAGAAGATGGGTTTCGTTGAAGTGGCTCGGCACCGATCCAAGGACGTGGCTCTGTGGCGGCAAGGCAATATCAATCTTGTCACCAATTATGAACCGAGATCAGCCGCCTTTTATTTTGCGCGTGAGCATGGCCCATCCGCTTGCGGCATGGGGTTCCGGGTTCGGGATGCGAAAGCGGCCTATAAGCATTTACTGGAGCAGGGCGCGGAACCAGTCGATGTAAACACGGGTCCGATGGAGTTGCGTATTCCCGGCATTCGCGGGATTGGCAATTCCATCATCTATCTTGTCGACCGTTATGCCGACGAAGGAGAAGATGGGCTGTCGATCTACGATATTGATTTCGAGTATCTGCCGGGCGTTGAGCGCTTTCCAGAAGGTTGCGGCTTTGATCGCATCGACCATCTGACACACAATGTTTATGGTGGCCGGATGGCTTACTGGGCGGACTATTATGAGAAGCTCTTCAACTTCCGTGAAATCCGCTATTTCGATATTAAGGGCGAATATACAGGGCTGACGTCGAAAGCATTGACGGCTCCAGATGGTAAAATCCGTATTCCGCTTAATGAAGAAGGTGAGGGTGGCAAGGGTCAGATCGAAGAGTTCCTGCGTGAGTATAACGGCGAAGGCATCCAGCATATCGCTCTGATCTGTGATGATCTGGTGGCCTGCTGGGACCAGCTCAAAGCGCAGGGTGTCCCGTTCATGACCGCGCCGCCAGAGACATATTACAAAATGCTCGACGAGCGTCTTCCAGGCCACGGAGAACCTGTCGATGAGCTACAGAGACGCGGTATTTTGCTGGACGGCACGACCGAAGATGGAAAGCCCCGCCTGTTGCTGCAGATCTTTGCGGAGCCGCGCATCGGCCCGGTTTTCTTTGAATTCATTCAACGCGTCGGCGACTATGCGGAAGGTTTCGGTGAGGGTAATTTCAAGGCGCTATTTGAGTCGATTGAACGCGACCAAATTGAACGCGGGACCCTCGATGTTGAAGATATTGCCGTCGTTCCGGAAGTGAAACAGGAGCCTGCATAATGACAGCCCCGAAACCCATTCCTTTCCAGCTGGGCGGCGTTCATCATGTCGCCTATCGCTGCCGCGACGCCAAGCAGACCGTGGAATTCTACCGCGATGCGCTCGGCATGAAATTTAGCAAGGCGTTTGCCGAAGACCATGTCCCCTCGACCGGGGCCTATGATCCCTACATGCACATCTTCCTCGAAGCCGGGAACGGCAATGTGCTGGCGTTCTTTGAACTACCTGAGCAACCGGACATGGACCGGGACCGCAATACCCCGGAATGGGTGCAACATCTAGCTCTGAAGGTCGATAGCGAGGCAGACTTGCTCGCGGCGAAAGTGCATCTGGAAGCGATGGGTCTGGATGTGCTGGGACCGACACATCATGGCATTTTCAAGTCGGTCTATTTCTTTGATCCGAATGGTCACCGCGTTGAACTTGCCGCCGATATCGGCACGCAAGAACAATATGATGAGCTGCTACGTGTCTCCCAGCCAATGCTGGAAGCGTGGTCGCAGAAGAAGAAAGCACCGCGCCATGCCGCCTGGCTGCATGAGATTGCCAATGCGGAAAACGCCAAGAGTCGAGACGACAACACGTGAAACTCTATAGCTACTGGCGCTCATCGACCAGTTACCGAATCCGCATCGCGCTGAACTTGAAAGGCCTCACCTATGACTCTGTCCCGGTGGATTTGAAGAAGGGTGAGCAGCGAAGCGAAGCTTACCAGGCGATCAACCCGTACGGCACTGTACCGCTCCTCAATACGGGCAATGCCAAGCTGATGCAGTCGCTCGCTATCCTCGACTGGCTAGAAGACACCTATCCAGTTCCGTCTTTCCTGCCCGACACGGACCCGGCACTCTGTCGTGAACTCTACTATGCGGTCGCAACCGAAATTCATATGCCCAACAATCTCGCTGTCCTGAAATATCTCAAAAGCGAGTTTGGCGCGGATCAGGCTGCGATTGAAGCGTGGTACGCAACGTGGATCCACAAGACTTTTGCCCCGGTGGAAACTCAATTGGCTGCTCATGATTGGATGGGAAAGGATCTACCCTTCGGGCAACCAACCCTGTTTGAGATCGTTCTGATCCCACAGATATATAATGCTCGCCGTTGGAATACGGATCTTTCGGCATTCCCTCATATTGAAAAGATCGACGCCGCCTGCGCTGATCTCGACGCCTTTGACACGGCGTGCCCCGAAAACCAGATAGACGTCCAATAAGGAGACAGCTCACATGAAACTCGCTACGCTTAAAGATGGTAGCCGAGATGGTCGGCTGATCCTCGTCTCGAAAGATTTGTCCAAATATGCCGACGCCAGCGATATTGCTGCGACGTTGCAAGCGGCTCTGGATGATTGGGCGACAGCCACCCCACGTTTGGCGGCACTCTCTAAATCGGTTGAAGGAGGGGACGCACCGACGATGCCGTTTGACCCGTCAGCGGTTGAAAGCCCACTGCCGCGCGCATTTCAGTGGGCAGATGGATCGGCCTATATCAACCACGTCGAACTGGTCCGAAAAGCGCGCGGCGCCGAAGTGCCCGCCAGCTTCTATGATGACCCGCTGATGTATCAGGGTGTGTCCGGCCCGAATCTCGCGCCGCACGATCCGATCCCGTTCAATGATGTGTCCTGGGGCTACGATATGGAGGCCGAGATCTGCGTCATCACGGATGATGTGCCGTTAGGCATAAGTGAGGCAGACGCTCTGGGTCACATCAAGCTGATCCTGCTTTGTAACGATGTCTCTCTGCGCGGCCTGATTTCAGCGGAACTTGGTAAAGGCTTCGGCTTCCTGCAATCTAAGCCACCCTGTGCCTTTAGCCCCGTCGCAATTACGCCCGATGAACTGGGCGATCATTGGAAGAACGGGCTGGTTCATCACGCTCTGAATGTTGATTATAATGGCGCGCCCTTTGGACGGGCTTTGGCTCATGAAGATGCGACTTTTTCATTGGCACGGCTCGTCTCTCACGCCGCCAAGGCGCGCCCGCTAATGGCGGGGACGATCATCGGGTCCGGTACTGTGTCAAATAAGGGCGCTGACGGTGGTCCGGGGAAACCAGTTTCAGAGGGCGGTCTGGGCTATAGCTGCATCGCTGAAATTCGCATGATCGAAAAAATCGCGACTGGGGAATTCCAGACGTCCTTCATGAAAGCAGGCGACACAGTGAAGATCGAAATGCTGGACGAACATGGTCAGTCCATTTTTGGCTCGATTGAGAATGAAGTGAAAGCGGTCTGATGAAGAACAAGGTTTTCGACACAGCGGCAGAGGCGCTTGATGGCGTCCTGTTCGACGGCATGATTATCGCGGCGGGCGGATTTGGTCTGTGCGGTATTCCGGAGCTGTTCATTGCGGCGATTCGTGAGGCGGGAACGGAAGACCTGACGGTCTATTCCAATAATGCCGGCGTCGACGAGTTCGGCCTCGGCCTCTTGCTACAAACGCGCCAGATCAAAAAGATGGTGTCCTCCTATGTCGGTGAAAACGCGGAGTTTATGCGCCAATACCTATCAGGCGAGCTGGATTTGGAGTTCAATCCGCAAGGCACACTGGCTGAACGGATGCGGGCAGGCGGAGCCGGTATTCCAGGTTTCTACACCAAGACAGGCGTTGGGACCGTGATCGCTGAGGGCAAGGAACATAAGGATTTTAATGGCTCGACCTACATTTTGGAACGCGGGATTATTGCTGATCTCGCCATCGTCAAAGCTTGGAAAGCGGACACGACAGGCAACGCCATGTTCCGTAAGACGGCACGCAACTTCAATCAACCCGCAGCCACGTGCGGAAAAATCTGCGTGATGGAAGTTGAAGAGATTGTTCAGCCCGGTGGGCTCGACGCGGATGCTATTCATCTGCCGGGCATCTATGTGCATCGCTTGATCCAGGGCGATCATGAGAAATGGATTGAACAACGCACGGTTCGGGAGAAAAACTGATGGTCGAGGTCAAGACAGGGTGGGATCGCAATCAAATGGCGGCGCGGGCGGCGCTGGAACTCGAAGACGGCATGTATGTGAATCTCGGGATCGGTATCCCGACGCTCGTCGCCAATCATATTCCGAACGGAATGAGCGTTACGCTGCAGTCCGAAAATGGTATGCTGGGAATGGGTCCGTTCCCCTATACTGGGGATGAAGATGCAGACCTGATCAATGCGGGTAAGCAGACAATAACGGAGTTACCGCACACGGCCTTCTTCGACAGTGCCACCAGCTTCGGCATGATCCGCGGCGGCAAGATTGCGATGGCGATCCTGGGCGCCATGGAGGTTGCGGAAAATGGTGATCTCGCAAATTGGATGATCCCAGGCAAACTTGTCAAAGGCATGGGCGGCGCAATGGACCTTGTTGCAGGCGTAGGCCGGGTTGTTGTTGTAACCGATCACACCAATAAGAACGGAGAGAGCAAGATATTGAAAACCTGTACGCTGCCACTAACCGGGACGGCCGTTGTCGACCGGATCATCACTGATCTTGGCGTATTCGATGTTGCTGAAGATGGTCTCGAACTGGTTGAACTGGCACCGGATGTCACATGGGATGAGGTCGTCGAGAAAACCGAGGCGAAAATGAGCCGCAGCTAATCACGAGACGTCGAAAACGAAACTCAGCATAACTTAAAGTATTTTTCTATCAGTGGCCTGCCCCATGAGGTGGTCCATCCGCTAAGTTAGAGTTTGGCGGTTATGGTTGCCCTTCTAGGCTAACCGGAACGGAGTGTAGGGCAGTCCGGAAGAGCAAGGCAAGATCGTTTTCGGAGCCGGTGGTTTGTACCCTAACGAGCTGTGCGGCCGGATAGTGTTGTAGTGCTGTCGCCAGCGTTCGATCAGTATCTGTGCCTCCTTCAGGCTGTAGGAGATCTCCCCGTTCAAGAGTTCATCTCTGAGCGTCCCATTGAAGCTTTCATTATAGCCACTTTCCCAGGGTCACCCTGGCTCGATGTAGAGCGTCTTCACGCCGACCCAGCCTAGCCAGTCTCGGGCAGGCTGAGCTGTAAACTCGACACCATTGTCCGACCGGATGGGCTTCGGGGCTCCTCGCTGCGTGAACAGCTCCGTCAGCACGGCCAGCACGTCGTCGTGCCAGACTTCTCTGCACATGGATCGCCAAGCACTCCCGCCTGTGCTCGTCAATGATTGTCAACATGCGGAAGGCTCTGCCGTCATGGGTCCGATCCGCGACGAAGTCGTCCGACCGCACATGCCCTTTATGCTGCGGTCTCAACCGCACACAGGAACCATCATTGAACTATAAACGTCCACGGTTAGTCTGTTTCTTTGGGACTTTCAGCCCTTCACGTCGCCATATGCGCTCCACCCGCTTAGCATTAACCGTCCAGCCTTCACGGCGAAGCAGAGCCGTGATCCGGCGCTAGCCATATCTTCCGTACTGCTCTGCCAAGCGGATGATGTCAGATGTGAGTGCTGCTGCGTCCTCTCGCGGACGACGCGGCTTCCTCTGGGTGGAGCGGTGCTGGCCAAGAACCTTGCAAGCTCGACGCTCAGATACACTGAGTGCCTCGCATATGTGGTCCACCGCTAGATGACGGCGCGAAGGGCTTAGTACTTTCCCTCGACAGCTTCCTTTAAGATCATGGCGTCAAGAGTCAGGTCCGAGACAGGTTTTCGGAGCCGAAGATTCTCCTTCTCCAGCGCCTTCAAACGTCGAGCCTGATCGACCTTCAAGCTGCCATACTCACGTCGCCATCGATAATAAGTCTGCTCCGCAATACCAAGCGATCGACAGACCGCCTTCGTCTTCTCGCTTGCGGCCAGCCGGACTTCAGCCTCACGCAGCTTCGCGATACTTGTTCAGGGGTGTAGCGTTTTCTTGCCATGATATGCGCTTTCAAGCGCAAAATAGCCAAAAACTCTAACTCTCAAAATGGAGCACTTTTAAGGGGGCAGGTCAATCGGGCATGACTAAAGTATAAAACACTTGATTAGCGTAACATTATCAATAACAATTCAAGGGATTCGTGGGCTTTTCTTTTTGAGGCTACTATTTCGTCAAACATCCTCGGTGTTTGTTGGGAAAATCCTTATTTTGAGGGGAAATATGGATACTGATGATTACTCGGTTGAGGCTGTGCTAAAAGAAGCGCGTCGGTTTGTGGTTCCGCTATATCAACGGAAATACCAATGGGATGATGAGCGTCTAAATCCATTTTGGGAAGATGTTGAAGCTAAAGCACA
Source organism: Litorimonas sp. (assembly GCA_965205225.1). Classification (GTDB taxonomy): domain Bacteria; phylum Pseudomonadota; class Alphaproteobacteria; order Caulobacterales; family Maricaulaceae; genus Litorimonas. Next base: position 287,184 of record CBDBFZ010000003.1, on the reverse strand, counting down.
GGAAGTACTCAATTGCCAAAGCCGCTCCGAGCACTACATGGGTGCTCTAATCCTCTCTCCCGTTGGTACCGGGTCGCAAATTGGGCGGACTCCAGTAATACAAGTCGTTGACGGCCAGCAACGCTTGACCACTTTCCAATTATTCCTAGCCGCATTGCGCGAAGTCGCACGCGACTACGACTTAACAGACATAATGGAACAGGTGACGGGGTATCTAAAAAACGACCCAAAAAGCAAAGAAAAAGATGAACCGCTCGCCAAGTTCAAACTTACTCCAACACCCTCTGATCGGGACATTTTTCATGACATCATTGAGATGAAATATGAGGAGTTGACCCGGAAATATAAGGAATTGTTTTGGGGAAAACAAGTTCCAAAAAATACATATTCTCCAGCGTTTCGCGCATACACATTGTTCCGTAAATGGATCAAAGACTTTTGCCACTCAGGTCCTAGTGATGAATGGCTTGGTGAATATAACAATGAGAGCGAAGAAATTCCATACGATAGCGCTCTGTCGACTCCCGTGGAAAATACCGATGAGGATGAAGATACTGATATTGAACTTATTTCTGGAAGATTTGAAGCGCTTTTAAAAGCTGTTCTAGAACATCTGAAACTAGTGGTTATTACCTTGGGAGAAAATGATGATGCCCAAGTCATTTTTGAAACCCTTAACTCCAAAGGAAAACCGCTACTCGCGATGGATCTTGTTCGGAATAATATCTTTCATCGTGCTGAAAAACAAAACGCCGAAGTAGAAGAGCTATACAAAAGACTATGGAACCCTTTCGATAATCCGTGGTGGAGAGAGGCCGCTCCCAACGCTCGGCCAAAGCGACCGAGAATCGATCATTTCCTCGGTCATGTGTTGGCGGCTGAAACTGGCATACCAATATCTATGAGAGAGCTTTATGCGAAATACAGAAATTTCGCGGTGCCTAAAGGCCGTTGTCCACGCTTTCCCGATGTCGAAGACGAGCTGAGACTGCTCGAACATTATGCGCCACTATACGAAACGCTGGAAGGTCGCTTGGACGAAGACGCAGACCTCGCTTGGTTTGGACGCAAGATGGCTGCCTGGCAAGTAACTACAGTTTACCCAGTAGCCTTACAAATTGGAAATAATCTGGAAGTTCCATCAGAGATGCGCCGCGTGATTCTCGAATTATTATACTCATACATAGCCCGACGTGTTGTATGTGGTCTAACGACTAAGAACCTAAACAAAACATTCCAAGGATTGGCTTCCGAATTCAAAGAAAATGGCGTCAGCTTTGAAGGGCTAAGAGCATACTTTTCTGAGAAAACTGGTGACAGCACGAGGTTCCCCTCAAATGACGAGTTTGTTCGAGGAATACATGAACAAGACGCCCATCGCATAGCGCCACTAACAAGATTGATTGATATTTTTTGGGAACTCGAAATGGCTAGCCGCAGTTCATTAGCCGAAAACACAAATATGCCAGAAGGTTTATGGGTTGAGCATATTCTACCACAAGCATGGACAGAAGACTGGCCTTTCAAAGATGGTCAATTTGTTGATTCTGATTCCCTTGAACCAAAAGCAATGGTCAGGCGATCAAAAATTCATTCGCTTGGGAATCTAACCTTACTGACAGCTTCACTAAATCAGAATGTCAGCAATAAAAAGTTTTCAATCAAACAAGAGCAATTCTCGAAGCACACCGGCCTATTTTTGAATAAGTGGTTTCAAGACCATGAAAAATGGGATGAAGAGGAAATCACAATTCGAGGTGAACATTTGTCTGAGTTATCCCTCAAAATTTGGAAACCTTTAGTCTAATTCAATTGGTCTCCATTTCTGGTAATTTGCTCTAGCGACTCCATACAAATCCATCTGACGAAGGTCAGTATGACTATCGATACTGGCGCACAGTCAAGTTGAGCACTATGCTCGGATAATAGAAGTAATAGGAGGAGAATTTCGTGTTCTCGAAAATCGCACAGCTTTTTGAAAAACCACCCTCAAGAAGAACCAATGGAGAAAAGAATTAGGGTCTGAGCCTAGGCTGTAGTGAAGAGTTAACTTTTATTTTCTATAATGTTTCTTCATTTTGTCAGGAGCGCACATATGTCTGGTTATCAGGAACTTACGGATGAACAATGGAGCCGTTTAAAACCTTATTTGCCTTATGGGAGCATAGGGAAACCGGGTCGCAACGCCAATAACAGGCTTTTCATTGATGCTTTGTTGTGGATGGCCCGTTCGGGCGGGCGTTGGCGCGATTTACCCGAACGGTTCGGGCGTTTTGACAGTGTCAAACGGCGTTATTATCTCTGGGTTGAGGCCGGGGTTTTAGAAGATGTCTTTAAGGCCTTGCGCACTCACGCTGATCAAGAGTGGCTGATGATGGATGCCACAATTGTGCGGGCGCATGCCCAAGCGGCCGGGGCGCGGCATAAAAAAGGGGGCCTGATGCCCATGCATTGGGGCGTTCCAGGGGGGGCGTTCCAAGGGCGGCCTGACGACAAAAATACATTGGCTGACAGATGCATTGGGTTTACCTCTGCGCCTGATAGCAACGGGCGGGCATTGTAGCGAAATAACGCAAGCCGCCGCCTTATTGGCAGGGTTTAAGGCGGATCATGTCTTGGCGGATAAGGGCTATGATGGCCGGTGCGTTATAGACGCGGTGAATGAGACTGGGGCTATGCCCGTTATTCCGTCCCGAAAAAATGCGCGCAAGCCAAGGCAAACTGATATGGCTTTGTATAGGAACGTAATATTGTCGAGCGTTTCTTTGGCTATCTCAAACAGTTCCGGCGTGTGGCTACGCGATATGACAAGCATATCCAAAACTATATGGGTTTCGTCTATATCGCAGCTATCAAAATCTGGCTCAAATGATTAATGCTTCTCTACGACCTAGAACTTTCCCTCGACAGCTTCCTTTAAGATCATCGCATCGAGCGTGAGGTCAGATACCGCTTTGCGGAACCGTAGGTTCTCCTTCTCCAGCGCCTTCAGACGTTGAGCCTGATCGACAAGCATCCGCCATACTCACGTCGCCATCGATAATAAGTCTGTTCCGCGATGCCGAGAGACCGGCAGACCGCCTTCGTCTTCTCGCCTGCAGCCAGCCGGACTTCAGCTTCACGCAGCTTCGCGATACTTGTTCAGGGGTGTAGCGTTTTCTTGCCATGATATGCGCTTTCAGGCGCAAAATAGCCAAAACTCTAACTCTCAAAATTGACCACTTTTAAGGTGGCAGGTCAGACATCTCGAAAGTCGCGCCCGATTCAAATCGATGCGCACTTCAGCTTTGAGCGAATGGTGTGAACTAGCGTTTGCTTGATCGAAGATTTGTCAGCACGATGCAGCTTGGCTAGGGTCCTCTAACAATACCGAAGAGAAAGAATCAAGACAAAGACCATTGAATATCGACGCTTGCAATACCGCAAAGCTGTCGCTTAATATCAAACAAAGAGGTGAGCAAATCCTCTAAAATGAGACAGTGCGCAAACCCTCGCTTAGCTCAGGCTTAAAACTGTCTCATTTTATATGAAGACGGACACCCGTAATCTACGTTTATGATGAGGCCACAATGACGTCGCCCATCTGCAACCAATCCCGTTAGCAATCGACCAATATTCAGGACTGAGTTCGATGACCACACTTCCGCAAGATGTTAGAAAATTGACTTCTAAAGAGTCGCCCACGCTTGATCAATTCGCTTGGCAGGATCCATTCCTGTTGACCGATCAATTAAGTGAAGACGAGACTCTGATCGCAGAGGCCACAGCCGCATTTGCAGCCGAGCATTTGGCCCCCCGGGTCATCGACGCCTTTGCCAATGAAGAGGTCGATCCGTCCATTTTCCGGATGATGGGCCAGCAGGGTTTGCTGGGTGTGACCTTGCCGGAAACCTATGGCGGACTGGGTTCCAGTTATGTGTCTTACGGCTTGGTTGCGCGCGAGATTGAGCGCGTCGATTCTGGCTACCGATCCATGATGTCGGTTCAGTCCTCGCTCGTGATCTATCCTATTTACGCCTATGGCAGCGAAGCGCAGAGGGGAAAATACTTACCGGGTTTGGCAAGCGGGGAGTTGATTGGCTGTTTCGGTCTGACTGAGCCGGATGCCGGATCCGATCCTGGCGGAATGAAAACGACCGCGACGATCGTGGACGGCGGATATCGGCTATCCGGAACTAAAGTGTGGATTTCCAATGCGCCGATCGCGGATGTCTTTGTCGTCTGGGCAAAATCTGACGCCCATGGCGGCAAGATCAGAGGCTTCATTCTCGAAAAGGGAATGAAAGGTCTAAGCGCACCGAAAATTGACGGCAAGCTCAGTCTCAGAGCCTCCGTGACAGGAGAAATCGTCATGGAAGACGTCGTCGTCCCTGAAGATGCGCTCATTCCGCATATCGAAGGGCTCAAGGGGCCGTTCGGCTGTTTGAACCGCGCGCGTTACGGCATTGGCTGGGGTGTCATGGGCTCTGCGGAATTTTGCTGGCACGCCGCGCGGCAATATGGTCTGGACCGGCACCAGTTCAATCGCCCTCTTGCCGCCACACAGCTGTTTCAGAAAAAACTAGCCGACATGCAGACCGAAATCGCCTTGGGCCTCCAGGCTGCACTCAGAACTGGCCGCCTCATGGATGGGGGAAAAGCCGCGCCTGAAATGATCTCACTCATCAAACGCAATAATTGCGGCAAGGCGCTCGATATTGCGCGCCAGTCAAGGGATATGCATGGCGGAAACGGTATTTCAGGCGAATTTCAGGTGATCCGCCATATGGTCAATCTGGAAACCGTGAATACTTATGAAGGCACACATGACGTGCATGCCTTGATCCTCGGTCGTGCCCAGACGGGCCATCAGGCCTTCTTCTAGACATGGGCAAGGATCACGCCGAGTCCGTACACAGGGCCTTTCTGAAGCGGACTAAAGCGGCTGATTTCCCGGCGCCCGTCAGCTCACTCACCCTTAAGGACTCCGGTCTTACGGCGGATGAGCTTGTAACCCTTTTCGACGTGCAGCTTCTGTCGCGTCATCTGGACCGTATGTCGCTGAAGCTTCAGGCGCGTGGCGAAGGATTCTACACGATCGCATCCTCAGGCCATGAGGGCAATGCGGGCATCGCATGGGCGCTGCGACCTGACGACATGGCTTTCCTGCATTACCGGGACGCCGCCTTTCAGATTGGCCGATCGTTTCAAGTCCCTGGAACCACGCCCCTCTGGGATATGCTGCTTAGCTTCTCGACGTCAAAGGAGGATCCGATTTCCGGCGGGCGTCACAAGGTCCTGGGATCAAAACAGCTGGCAATCCCGCCGCAGACTTCGACCATCGCTTCACATCTCCCCAAAGCTCTCGGCGCAGCGTTCAGCATTCCTCTGGCCAGACGGGTTGAACCGGAGCATCAGAAACTGCCTTCAGACGGCATTGTCGTCTGCACCTTCGGCGACGCCTCACTCAACCATTCCACCGCCCAAGGCGCCTTAAACACCGCTAGTTGGGCAGCTTTCCAGAACTCACCTTTGCCGTTACTCTTTGTCTGTGAAGATAATGGGATCGGGATTTCAACGAAAACGCCGACGAATTGGATCGAACAGTCGGTTCAGTCGCGACCGGCCTTGAAATATTTCCAGTGCACATCTCTCGACATATTCGAAGCGTATCACACGGCGTCTCGGGCGGCTGAGTTTGTCCGGCGCTACCGAAAACCAACCGTCCTGCATTCTAAATGCGTCCGGCTCTATGGTCACGCTAGCTCCGACGCGCCGAGCACCTATTTATCGAAACAGGAAATCGACGCGACCGAGGCGCAAGACCCTCTACTCTACACCGCCAACCGGTTGGTCCGCGAAAACATCCTGACAGTCGATGACATTCTCACGCGATATGAGAATATGAACGCCCGTGTAGAGCGCGTCGCCGAAGCTGCAATTCAGCGTCCAAGATTAAAGACAGCCGACGAGGTAATGGAAAGCCTGATCCCGCCAAGTCGGACCTCTACCGATACAACTGCACCGAGTGCTGAAACGAGAGCGACTTGCTTGGGCGAGAGCGATCTGCGTGCCACGAAACAACCTCAGCATATGGCGAAGCTCATCAACCTTGCCCTAACTGATCTGATGCTAGCGCATGGTGAGATAATTCTGGCGGGTGAAGATATTGGACGAAAGAACGGTGTTTACGGCGTCACGCAGCGCCTTCAGAAACGCTTTGGCGCGCACCGGGTCATCGATACGCTGCTTGATGAACAAGCCATTCTCGGACTTGGCATCGGCATGGCACATAATGGCTTCATACCTATCCCAGAGATTCAGTTTCTCGCCTATCTACACAATGCAATCGATCAATTGCGCGGCGAAGCGGCGACTCTGCCCTTCTTCTCAAACGGGCAATTTACCAATCCGATGATCGTTCGGATTGCTGGTCTTGGCTATCAACGCGGCTTTGGGGGTCATTTCCACAATGAGAACAGCGTCACTGCCCTGCGCGATATTCCGGGTCTGATCGTGGCGTGCCCCTCCAATGGGCGAGACGCTGCTTTGATGCTTAGAGAATGCGTCAGGCTGGCTCGTGAAGAACAAAGGCTTGTTGTCTTCCTTGAGCCTATCGCCCTCTACATGATCCGGGATCTGCATGAGACAGGCGATGGAGATTGGACGTTCGATTATCCAGAACCGGACTCTCTTGACGCGATCCGGCTCAGTGAGGTGGGATGTCACGGCGATGGTCTTGACCTCGCCATCATCACCTATGGGAATGGGGCCTATCTATCCTTGCAGGTCCAACGCATCCTCAAAGAGAGTCACGATATTGAGTGCCGCGTTATTGATATGCGATGGCTCAGTCCGCTGCCGAAAGACGCGATTATGGAGGCTGTCGGAGATGCTAATCGTGTCCTGATCGTCGATGAATGCCGCGAGCAAGGATCACATAGCGAAGCGTTGATGACCCTGTTTGCTGAGCGCAGCGAAAAGCCCGCATCCCGTCTGGTTGCCACGGATTGCTTCATCGCGACCGGACCGGCCTTCGGCGTGACCATGCCAGATCGGGATGCAATTGTTGAGAAAGCCGTCACCTTCGCGAGTGAAACCGCTCTGGAGGCACGACCATGACTCAGCGAAAGAAAACAGCGCTGGTCATTTGTCCCGGCCGCGGAGTCTATAATGCCAGCGAACTTGGCTATCTTCGAACCCATCATAGCGACAAGCTTGAGTTTATCTCTAACTTTGACAAACAGAGATCCGCGCTCAATATGCCAAGAATTCTCGAGCTTGATGGCCGCGATAGCTTCTCACAGTCCATGTTTACGCGCGGTGATAATGCCTCTGGCCTGATCTACATTTGTTCACTGGCTGACTTTCTGAGCATCGATCGCGACAAATTCGATATCGTTGCAGTCACCGGCAATTCTATGGGGTGGTACACAGCGCTCGCCTGCGGCGGAGCTGTGTCACCTGAGGATGGCTTTCGCGTCGTCAATACGATGGGTACCATTATGCATGAGCAAGCGCTCGGTGGCCAGATCGTCTATCCCTTTGTTGATGAAAACTGGCAGGAAATTCCCGAAGCCAAACATGAGCTTTTGACACTCGTCGAGACGATCAATGATCTGCACGTTTCGATCTGGTTCGGAGGGATGATAGTTTTGGCAGGGACGGAGAAGGCCCTTGCTGCCGTTGAAAGCAAATTGGAGCGACTTCAGAATCGATTCCCCATGCGGCTGCCGAACCATGGTGCTTTCCACTCATCCCTGATGGCGGCGAACTCAGCTGCCGGGCGCAAGGCGTTACCTGAAACTATCTTTCAGCAACCCACAATTCCCATGATCGACGGGCGCGGGAAAATCTGGATGCCAAAGGCTTGCGACAGAGTTGCGCTCTGGGATTACACGCTTGGGAGCCAGGTGACGGAAACTTATGACTTCACCCGGTCCGTACAAACGGGATTACGCGAATTCGCGCCTGACTGCCTGATCGTTCTGGGACCGGGCAACGCGCTGGGCGGAGCAACAGCACAATCCATTCTGATGATTGACTGGCAAGCCCTATCGACGAAGACCCACTTCATCGAACGACAGGCGGATGACCCCTATATGCTGGCGATGGGGCACAGCGATCAACGCTCCCTTGTAGTACTGAACAATCAGGCCTGATGGATCTGGATCATGAGGTTCAAGCGTACCTTAAGACATCCATGTTTGCTCGCACTGAAATGTCTGCGGCCGCTGAACTGTGTTAGAGGATTCTAGGTCGTAGTGAAGAATTAATCATTTGAGCCAGATTTTGATAGCTGCGATATAGACGAAGCCCATATAGTTTTGGATATGCTTGTCATATCGCGTAGCCACACGCCGGAACTGTTTGAGATAGCCAAAGAAACGCTCGACAATATTACGTTCCTTATACAAAGCCATATCAGTTTGCCTTGGCTTGCGCGCATTTTTTCGGGACGGAATAACGGGCATAACCCCGCTCTCATTCACCGCGTCTATAACGCACCGGCCATCATAGCCCTTATCCGCCAAGACATGATCCGCCTTAAACCCTGCCAATAAGGCGGCGGCTTGCGTCATTTCGCTACAATGCCCGCCCGTTGCTATCAGGCGCAGAGCTAAACCCAATCCATCTGTCAGCCCATGTATTTTTGTCGTCAGGCCGCCCTTGGAACGTCCCCCCTAGAACGCCCCAATGCATGGGCATCAGGCCCCCTTTTTTATGCCGCACCCCGGCCGCTTGGGCATGCACCCGCACAATTGTGGCATCCATCATCAGCCACTCTTGATCAGCGTGAGTGCGCAAGGCCTTAAAGACATCTTCTAAAACCCCGGCCTCAACCCAGAGATAATAACGCCGTTTGACACTGTCAAAACGCCCGAACCGTTCGGGTAAATCGCGCCAGCGCCCGCCCGAACGGGCCATCCACAACAAAGCATCAATGAAAAGCCTGTTATTGGCGTTGCGACCCGGTTTCCCTGTGCTCCCATAAGGCAAATAAGGCTTTAAACGGCTCCATTGTTCATCCGTAAGTTCCTGATAACCAGACATATGTGCGCTCCTGACAAAATGAAGGAACATTATAGAAAATAAAAGTTAACTCTTCACTACAGCCTAGAACTGCCCATATCGTGAGGACAGTCAATGTTTCGCAAAGTCTTATCTGTCTAGGCCTCAGTCTCTTTGCGCTCTGCAGCGTCTATCAGACCTCCCAGACAGACAATGCTCTTTCACCTGAGATCGACAGTGGCGTCCTTGATCACGTTCTATCCGATCTTGTCGACAGTGAGTCACAGCCGGTACATCGCTGCTGATCTACAAAACCGGGGATGAAATTTACTTCAATGCGGCAGGCGACGCGGACCGTGAGGCCAATCTCCCATGGAACTGCGAAACATTGGTAACTTTATATTCCATGACCAAGCCAGTCACGGCGGTCACGCTCATGTCGCTCTATGATGACGGTCTGTTTGAACTAGACGCCCCATCGTCACAATATCTGCCTGAATATTCTAAGATGAGGGTCGTGATTGGGCTGGATGCAGACGGCGCGCCCATCTTGGAGGCTGCGCGCAATCCAATCAAAGTGATCGACATCTTCCGCCACACAGCCTGTTTTGGCTATGGCTGGGAAAGAACACCAGCCGCATCCGACACCAGTTATTTCGTCCCAATGGACGAGAAGGCCCGTGTGGCGGCAGGCTACCTAAAAAATGATACGAGCGGACTACCCGCCAACCCGATCAAAACATCTATGGACTTTGGCTTGCCAAGCCGGTGCAAATCAACGGAGGTCATGGTCTTATCGGCTCCGCTGACGATTACATGCGCTTTTGCCCGGATGCTTCAGAATGAAGGCTCTCTGAACAACTTACAGATCATCAAACCCGAAACGCTGGCCTTAATGTCTTGCAACCATCTGCCGGATACTCTGACCGATAGGGATTTTTTGCCGTCAAAGGGAACGATGATGGGACTTGGTCTCGGGGTTGCTATCCGCACTGGTCCGCCCGAAGACGCGACTGAGCCGTTCGGCGTGACTGGAGAGTTCTTCTGGGACGGCGCGGCAAGTATCCTCTTCTAGGTCGACTCTGAAAACGATCTGACAGTCGTCTTCCTCACTCAGATTATGCCGTTTGATGAAGCGGCCCACGCGCAAAGGTTCGGAAATCCGTCTACCACTCACTGGGCCTTCCGACGGAGTAACCAGTCAAAAGCGCATCGCATGAATTGCGTCGTAGCTTGTCTGAATAGCATCCCAATACGGCTTTGATGGACTATCATGTTCGGCAATGAAATACTCCATGCCAGACACATCATTCAGAGCGAAATAGGATTCAAACGGCAGCGAGCCTTCTCCGACATTGACCATGAGTTCGTTAACGATCTTGCCATAATCACCGCTGGCCATAAGGGCCGCCGGATCACCAGACATGTCCTTAATATGGCAAAGCCGGAACCGGCCAGCATTGGATGTGAGCAAGGTCGGAATGTCGATCTGCGCCAGAGCGGCCCAGAACATGTCGAGTTCAAACGCAACGAGGTCTGCGTCTGTTTCCGACAATAGAATGTCCATTCCGGTCTGGCCGTCACCCAGATCCAGAAATTCGAACTGATGATTATGATACGCCACTGCCACATCCGCCGGCTTCATAGAATCCGCTGAGCGGTTCAGCATATCGGCATGCCGTTTATAATCGTCCAGACTGCGCTGATCATCACTCAGATAAGGTAGGATTGCGAACTTGCAGCCGAGAATGGACACCGTGTCCGCGAGTTTCGCCGGATCGTTAGCCAAACTGTCATAATCCACATGAGTCGCCGGGGCCGGAAGTCCGACATCATCAAGAATTCTGCGCAGTTCTACTGGAGAGCGATCCGCAAAGTTGCGGTCATTTAGCTCGACAAAATCATAACCGACATCCTTGATCATCTGAAACGCCCCACCAAAGTCATCGGCCATCGCATCGCGCAACGTGTAGGTCTGTAGCCCGACCTTCGATATCCGTCGCTTTGCCGTGATCGGGACCGGCGCGGATTGACACGCAGTCGCGAGCAACACTGCACTCGTCGCTGACAGAAAATGTCGGCGATCCATGTATCCTGAAGATTTCATCACAGTCGGGTCTCCAAAAGATTTTGCGCTCACAGAATAGCCAACGCTAAATCGCGTCTTCTTCCATCAGGTCCGCCGCGTGATTTGCGGTCCGAGCCGAGAATGCCATATAGGTTAAAGACGGATTCTGGCAGGCGGCGCTGGTCATGAAACTGCCGTCCGAAATGAACAGGTTCGGCACATCATGGCTCTGGTTCCACTTATTTAGCACAGACGAAGCCGGATCATTCCCCATCCGGCATGTACCCATTTCATGAATGGCATTGCCCGGCGCACCCAGCGTATCCTTTGTGATGCTTCCGGCGCTGGACACGACATCTACCGCACCCATGACTTCCATCATCTCTTTTGCGTCTTCTGCGGCTTGGCTCACGGCGTTCACCTCATTGTCCGTGTAGCGGCAATCCATAACCGGAATGGGGAATCCCCATTTGTCAGTCTTACGACTGTGGAGCGTGACCTTGTTTTCAAATCGAGGCATGGTTTCCCCGAACGCGCCCAGCCACATGCGCCAGGGACCCGGCGTACGGATCCGGTCCTTCATGCTTGCGCCGACGCCTAGCTCATTTGCGCGGCCGCGCCAACCCATACGGATCGCTCCGCCCTGAAAGCCAAAGCCACGTAGATAGCCATCGCCCGGTTCAGTATGATTACGATAGCGCGGAATATAGATTCCGTTCGGTCGCCGTCCGTAATGATGCGAGTCTTGGAAGCCCATATGCCGCCCTTGTGCATAGGCACCGCCAACATGACCGATCAGATTGTGTCCGACATGACCTGAACTGTTCGCCAATCCGTTGGGCATAGCGTCTGATTTTGTGTTTAGCAGGATCATCGCTGTCGGGATGGCAGACGCGTTCAGGAAGGCGGCCCGTGCCGTAATTTCTGTCGCCTCCATTGTTTTCGTGTTGACCCCCCGAACACCCGTCGCGCGGTTTGTCTCCGCATCATAAATGACTTCGTGGATGGCCATATCCGAAATCAATGTCATGTTTCCCGTGCGTTCAGCCGCTGGAAGGGTCGCATGCTTAGAGCTGAAATAAGCCCCAAAACTACATCCTCGGAAACAATGATCCCGCGCCTGGCAGGCCCCACGCCCAAGGGAAATTTGTTCTTCGGTCGGTTGGGTCAGATTAGCCGAGCGGCCAATGATCATCTTACGCGTTGGCCACCGGGCCTCGATGACCTTTTTCCATTCTTTTTCAACCACTGTCATTTCATGAGGTGGCTGGAAAGTCCCTCCGCTCGGCAAAACTTCTACACCGTCATCATTCCCACTGACTCCGGCAAAGGTTTCCGCGTAATCGTACCAATCCTTCAGATCAGTATAGCGAACCGGCCAGTCGACACCGTACCCGTCCACTGCATTGGCCTGAAAATCGATTTCTGACATGCGGTAGGATTGCCGCGCCCACATGATTGAACGCCCGCCCACATGATGACCTCGGCGCCATTTATAGCGTGTGCCCGGTGCTGTTTCATAAGGATGTTCCCCATCCTTGACCCAGAACTGCTTGGTATAGCTGTGAAATGCATAGACTTCGGACTGGATCGGATATTCCTCCCGGTCCTGTGACGATTTCCAGTTAAGATGTTCCATCTCCCAAGGATCAAGAAAGTCAGTGTAATCCTCTTCCGGAACAAGGTCGCGCCCACGTTCAACGACCGCAACCTTGAAGCCGCGTTCGCACAGCTCCTTCGCTACCCAGCCGCCGGACATACCGGAGCCGACAACAACAAAATCAAAATCTGCCATAATCAGGTCGCCCATGTTTTTGGATAATCGGACAGTGCAGCATCACCAATCCATTCACCCGGCACAGCTTCATAGTTGAGCTCTTCAGTCGCACCGGGCTCGCTCATATAATAGGCTGTCACAACCGTCGATTTTAGAGACTTGTAGAAATCGTTCTCGACAGCACCCGAATATATGTCGGCATCATAGGTTGACAAAACCGTTGCTTGCTGGTCGACGGTCATATCGGTAAACGCCGTTCCGTCCGCACTTAGAGCTGAGTTAATATCCGTTAACCCTTCCCGCCAGAAGAGACGGAACCCATCATCCGCCCATTCCGAAGCGAGCGCTTGCAATGTTTCCGGCACGCCCGCCGAGACGGCCCCCGGCGTATCCGTCGTCGGAATAATTGTGTTTGCGACCGCTGCGATGAACGCCATTTCATCGGCGCTGAAAAACTGCATGGGACCGGCATAAGCCAGTCCAGAAACCTCCTCCGGCGTATCCTCAATTTTGCCACAGGCCGATAAGGCTTCCGAGGCAGAAATGGCGAGCAGGGACGCAATCGCGCCGCGCCTGTTCATGAAAAGCTGAGCCATTATTATGCCTCCTCGGCAATTGGATCCGCCGTTGCTATGATCCGCTTACGCAGAATGTAGAGAATAGCAAAACAGACAATCAACACGACCGGGAACAAGACGAGCTTGGATAAAGTCCCCTGCCCCGCCGCCATCTCGACTGCGCTGCCTGTCAGGCCTGTCTCTTCAGCCGTCTTACGTGCCGCATCTATCCAGCCGCCTATGACAGGGTTCCAGATTGTCAGAGCGAACATGCCGGCTGCCCCGACCAGACTCATCCCGAGCGCCCCGCTGCGCGGTACATATTGCGCCGTCACGCCAATCATGGTCGGCCAGAAATAACAGACACCGACCGCAAAGACGATCGCCGCCAAGTAGACAAGACCGCCAGATAGGGTCGCCATCATGAACAGACCCAGCGTTGTAACGACGGCACTCGCCAGCAACACACCCAGCGGATTGAGCGCATGAATCAGGGGTCCGGCAAAGAACCGCCCGACGGCCATAATTCCCGTTACCATTGCAAGGATCAGCATGGGCTGCGCACCGGAACTGCCGAGAATACGTTCGACCCATTGCTGAGTGCCCAGTTCAGACGTTGCCGTTATCGACATGATACCCATCAGCGCGACGAGCAAAATCGCATCACGGTGGCGTCCGGTCAGGACGAAAGTCAGCAAATAAACAAGCGCAAGCACCAGAATGAGCGGCAACATGATCTCGCCCGGTACACTGGCTAACAGACTGTTCGGCGTGCCAATTAGGACCAGAAGACCGAAGACAGCTGTGATCAGCAGGGTCGATTTCGTATCCAGCCGCATGGATTTGCTGTCCGGATCAACGTCCGGAAAGACCGTTGTGAAAATCAGGAAGCCATAGATTGCTGTCGGCACCAACATGATGGCAATCTGTGGATGCCAACCAATGCCCATATTCGTCATGACATAGGAAATGACGGCGCCGATCACGATGCCACCCGGGAACCAGACATGAAACCGATTGAGCCATTTGGTTTTGTCGTCCTTGTAAAGGTCCGCCACCATCGGATTACACGCCGCTTCAACAGAGCCATTGGCAAAGCCGATAAAGAACGTCGAAATCAGCAGGCCGAGAAACCCACCCGCAAAAATCGTCAAAACAAGTCCAAGCAGATGACCCAGAAATGCCAGAATCATGATGAGTTTTGGCCCCAGCGCATTGTAGAGAAATCCGAACGCGACCATCGCCAGCGGAAATCCGAGGAAGGCCATGCCGTTGACCCAACCAAGCTCCGTATCTGTGAGAACGAACTGATCAGAGAGTTGTGTCAGGATTCCAGCCCGGATCGCAAAGGTCATCGCCGTCACGATCAAGGATAGGCAGCTGAGCCAGAATAACCGGTTTCGATTTATACATGCAGGAAACCCCTGCATCGGCTGTACTTGTCACCATGTCTTTCCCCTTTGCGCTGGCCCTCAAGCGAGGCCGAGCATTTTTCTATTGCTGTCACGGTCGGCACTGCCGCCTGCAAAATCATCGAACGCTTTATCCGTCACGCGGATGATGTGATCGGACACGAAGTTGGCCCCTTCGCGGGCACCGTCTTCTGAATGTTTCAGCGCACATTCCCATTCGACAACCGCCCAGCCATCAAAATTATATCCAGCGAGTTTGGCGAAAATGCCGCCAAAATCGATCTGTCCGTCCCCGAGAGAGCGGAACCGTCCCGGCCGTTCAACCCAGCCCTGATAACCGCCATAAATTCCGCTTTTACCGTTAGGCCGGAACTCGGCATCCTTGACGTGAAACATCTGGATGCGCTCGTGATAATAGTCGATAAAAGACAGGTAATCGAGCTGCTGCAGAATAAAGTGGCTGGGGTCGTACAAGATGTTACAACGCGGGTGCTGATCCACCTCGTCCAAGAACCGTTCGAATGTCACGCCGTCATGCAGATCCTCGCCCGGATGGATTTCATAGCAAATATCGACCCCGCATTTGTCATAATAATTTAGAATGGGGCGCCAGCGTTTTGCGAGTTCCTTGAATCCTTCTTCGACGAGACCAGCCGGGCGCTGTGGCCACGGATACATGAAGGGCCAGACGAGAGCGCCCGGGAATGAAACGGAGCGGTCGAGACCGAGGTTTTGGGAGGCCTTGGCCGCATACATGACTTGTTCAACGGCCCATTCCTGCCGCGCCTTAGGCTTTCCATGCAACTGCGCCGGGGCAAAGGCATCAAATGCCGTATCGTAAGCCGGATGAACAGCAACCAGTTGGCCCTGGATATGGGTCGAAAGCTCCGTGATTTCGACGCCCCATTCGGCGCACTTCCCCTTGAAAGCGTCGCAATAATCTTTGCTTTCTGCCGCGAGTTTCAGATCGATACAGACTGGATTATCGGACGGTATCTGAATGCCTTTATAGCCAGCCTTGGCCATCCAGCGGCAGGCATTTTCCATTGTGTCGAACGGTTTATCGCCCATGAACTGAGCCAAGAAAATCGCCGGGCCTTTCATCGTCTTCATACCCGGATCTCCGTCCATGCCGAATTATTCTCACTACTTTCGACCAGCGCCTCGACGAAGGCCATTCCCCGCAAAGCAGCGTCCATGCCGGCCTTCACGCCGCCCTTAGTCCGGATCGCTTCCGCAAATTCGAGATAGATGTTCGCGAAGGCCTCAATATATCCTTCTGGATGACCAGCCGGTGTGCGGAACTGGGTCTGAACGGACTGCGGTAGGTAGCCTTGGCCTGCACGGATAATCTCTGTCGGTCGGTCCTGATAGGTCCGGATCAGCGTGTTGGGCTCTTCCTGATTCCATTCCAGTCCGCCAATCTCTCCATAGATCCGAAAGGACAGGCTATTTTCCCGGCCGACACAGATCTGGGACGCCGACAATGTCCCTTTGATCCCCTCTTCCATGCGGAACAGGGCCGACCCATCATCGTCCAACCGCCGACCATCGACGAAAATCGTTAGATCCGCTGCAACATGGGTCATCTTTCGGTTTGTGACATATTCCACGAGATTGTGGGCATGCGTTCCGATATCTCCCATACACCCAGATGCGCCGGAACGCGCTGGATCGGTCCGCCAGTCCGCTTGTTTGGTCTCCACCTCACCCGCTAGCCAACCCTGAATATATTCAGCAAAGACCTTGCGAACTTTTCCGATTCCACCGCTAGCGACGATGTCGCGCGCAGCTGTGACCAGCGGATAGCCCAGATAGGTATATGTCAGACCATAGGATCGACCTGACGTGTGGACGATCTCGGCCAGATCTTGTGCTTCCTGCAGATTGAGTGTGGCAGGCTTGTCGGACAGAACGTGAAACCCGGCCTCAAGCGCCGCTTTCGCAACCGGAAAATGGACATGATTCGGCGTAACGATGACGACGAAATCCATCCGTATCTCAGGGGGCAGGCCCGCTTCAGTCTCCATCATTATATTGTAGCTGTCATAGCATCGCGTGGAATTCAGTCCCAAAGCCTGACCCGTCTGCCGACAGTTTTCTGGATCGCGGGAGAATGCTCCGCAAAGGAGTTCGATCTGACCGTCCAGCCGTGCAGCCAAACGGTGAATATGGCCGATAAACGCGCCGGACCCCCCTCCGACCATACCCATTCTCAGTGGGTTTTGAGTCACTCTGAGTCTCCCCGTTCAAATTAATCAGATCATTATGTTAACGTTATCACAACGAGTAAGATGGGTGTCAAGCTACGCCTTTGAATGATCCGATTAAGCGGGAACTCAATCTTTCTGGAAATCAAAAATTTCAATTACATTGATTTTTTGTAATGTAATGGTTAACATATACTAAGAAAACGGAGAGTGACGAGTGGAGAGATTTTTGCTCTGCGGTCCGAATACTTTTGATCATTTTCTTATTTCACAATCGTGCTAAGGTGCACCTTTCAGAAATTTTTCCGGCTCACATCAGGGTTATTTTGCCCCTTCTTTTTGAAGTTACCTATGAGAATTTTGTCAGCGATTGCCGCTTTAGTCACCCTTGTATTCGCAAACCGAGCCTCGCTCGACTAAGTGTTTTTGAAGATTATGACATCAGCGACTTCGTCTCTGCCGTGACGACCGTGAAGGTCGATTCCAACATGGGTGACTACCCTGAAGACCTGAAAGGTGGCTGGATTGAAGCTAATGAAATGGCCAAAAGCTAGGTCGTAGAGAAGAATTAATCATTTGAGCCAGATTTTGATAGCTGCGATATAGACGAAGCCCATATAGTTTTGGATATGCTTGTCATATCGCGTAGCCACACGCCGGAACTGTTTGAGATAGCCAAAGAAACGCTCGACAATATTACGTTCCTTATACAAAGCCATATCAGTTTGCCTTGGCTTGCGCGCATTTTTTCGGGACGGAATAACGGGCATAGCCCCGCTCTCATTCACCGCGTCTATAACGCACCGGCCATCATAGCCCTTATCCGCCAAGACATGATCCGCCTTAAACCCTGCCAATAAGGCGGCGGCTTGCGTCATTTCGCTACAATGCCCGCCCGTTGCTATCAGGCGCAGAGGTAAACCCAATGCATCTGTCAGCCCATGTATTTTTGTCGTCAGGCCGCCCTTGGAACGTCCCCCCCTGGAACGCCCCAATGCGTGGGCATCAGGCCCCCCTTTTTATGCCGCGCCCCGGCCGCTTGGGCATGCGCCCGCACAATTGTGGCATCCATCATCAGCCACTCTTGATCAGCGTGAGTGCGCAAGGCCTTAAAGACATCTTCTAAAACCCCGGCCTCAACCCAGAGATAATAACGCCGTTTGACACTGTCAAAACGCCCGAACCGTTCGGGTAAATCGCGCCAACGCCCGCCCGAACGGGCCATCCACAACAAAGCATCAATGAAAAGCCTGTTATTGGCGTTGCGACCCGGTTTCCCTGTGCTCCCATAAGGCAAATAAGGCTTTAAACGGCCCCATTGTTCATCCGTAAGTTCCTGATAACCAGACATATGTGCGCTCCTGACAAAATGAAGGAACATTATAGAAAATAAAAGTTAATTCTTCACTACAACCTAGGCTATATTGAGAATTATGCGATTCATGGCAACGCTATGCCAAATAGCTGCGAGTTTAACATGATCCTTGTGTCGATGGCGGATCTTGCGTTGTCAAAAGCCAAATGTGAAGCATTCATGGCGGAATGGGGTAAGGAGCGTTTAGAAGAAGTTCGCGCGATCGCAAAATCTCATCTTGCATTCGGACTATTGCCGGCGAGTATCTGAGGCATGAAATCACGATAAAATAGACAGACTCAGCAAGCGCGACAACGCGCTTGCTTTTCCACGAATTAATAATCCGATTAATTTTAATCTGCGCATCTACACAAAATTGATTGCATTTTATCGCGTAGCCAGCGTCACAATATTTTCGAGATGTTCCTGGTGACCTGAACATGGCTTTGGTGAGATGTTCTGGTCCAGGCAGTGCGTCGCCATATCGTCAAGGCTTGCCTGTCCGCTTAACATCTTCTGCCCTATTCCTGATAACCATCCAGCATAGCGTCGATCCTTAAACGCCTGAAGTTGATCAGATTCGATCATGGCCACAGCATTCGTTAAAGCACGGGCTAGCAGATCCATACCGCCAATATGACCGTAGAACAGATCTTCCAGATCATTGCTCTGACGACGAACCTTAGCGTCGAAATTGGAGCCTCCATTCTTGAAGCCGCCCCCTTTCAGGATGTAATAGAGCGCCAGTGTATTTTCGCGCAGATCAAAGGGGAACTGGTCCGTATCCCAGCCATTCTGTGGATCACCGCGATTGAAGTCGATTGATCCGAACACACCCAGCGCATTGGCCATTTCAACTTCGTGCTCGAAACTATGACCCGCCATTGTGGCGTGGTTCGGTTCAATGTTGACGCCAACCTCAGTCTCGAGCCCGTAAGCCTTCAGGAAGCCGTAAACGGTTGCCACGTCGCGATCATACTGATGCTTCGTAGGTTCATGGGGCTTAGGCTCAATCCAAATATCGCCCTTAAATCCGATTTTGTGTTTATGCTCGACTACCATCGAGACAAAATGACCGAGCTGTTCCATTTCCTGTCTGACATTCGTGTTGAGCAACGTGTCATAACCTTCACGGCCGCCCCAGAGCACATAGCCTGCGCCGCCCAGTCGATGCGTGGCTTCCATCGCATGTTTCACTTGCAGCGCTGAGAAGGAGGCGACGTCCGGGTTCGGGTTCGTCGATGCCCCGGCCATGTAACGGGGGTGCGAGAACATGTTCGCCGTGCCCCAAAGCAGTTTCGTCCGGGATGACGCCATTTTTGATTCAATTGCATCCACGATCGCCGCGAAGTTTTCGACATATTCCTGCGGAGTCTCCACCGCGGCCATCAAATCCGTATCGTGGAAACAGAAAAAGGGTTGCCCAAGCCGGTCAAAGAATTCGAAGGCCGCGTTCAGCTTGGTTTCGGCCGCAGCCTGATCGTTGACAGGTCCGTGCCAAGGCCTATTGAACGTCCCCCCACCAAAGACATCGAACCCGTCCCAGCAGAATGTATGCCAATAGCAGGCCGCGATGCGCAGGTGATCTTCCATGCGCTTTCCGAGCAGAATCTGGTCAGGATTATAATATTTGAAGGCCAGCGGATTTTCGCTGTCCGGGCCTTCATATTGGATAGGGTCAATATGATCGAAATAACCGCTCATGAAAGAAGTCCCTTCGTGGCTTGATAGAGGTAGGTAAAGATTGGGCGGCGCTCGGCATAGAGCGCCGCAAGGTTCGGATCGGGCGCGATGACATGATCAATGGCAGGCGGTGTACAGATATCGGTAATGGCATCTTCCCCCAGGCAGAGACGAGCCAGACGGGCCGCGCCAAAGGCCGGGCCAACAGCCGAGCTTTCGCGGTAGGTCAAATTCAGGTTCATGGCCGAGGCGATGACACGCCCCCACCACGCCGACCGAGACCCGCCGCCAATCACGGACAGGCCATCAATTGATGTGCCCGCTGCACGAAGACCATCAACGCCGTCCGCCAAGGCAAATGCCACGCCTTCCAGCGCCGCTTGCGCCATCGTCAGCGGCGTGTCCTCGTGCGTCAGGCCGAAGAACGCGCCTTTGGCATTCGGATCATTATGAGGTGTCCGTTCCCCGGACAGATAGGGCAGGTAAATCACCCCGCGACCGGGTCGTTTGGCGTCTGCCGTTTGATCGTAAAGGTCAGCTTCAGACGCAAAACCCGCAATACGAGCCACGAAATCTACAGCACTAGCCGCCGACAGGATCACACTCATCCGGTGCCACGTATCCGGTACAGCATGGCAGAATGTATGGACCGCTCCGGCCACATTGGGCTGAAACGCATCGTCAGCTACGAAGACGACACCGGATGTACCGAGACTGACAAAGCCTTCTCTGGGCGCGATAATACCTGATCCAACAGCGCCCGCGGCGTTATCGCCGCCGCCCGCCGCAATCGGTACGCAGGCCATATTCCATTGATCCGCGATAGATTGTTTCAGCACCCCGGTTGCCTGCGTGCCTTCAAAAAGCTCAGGCATATGCGAACGGTCAAGACCCGTCAGATCCAGCATCACATCGGACCAATCCCGCGACGCGACATCCATCCACAGCGTCCCCGCACTGTCCGACATGTCGGACGCCGCGTCGCCGCTCATCAGCAAGCGCACATAGTCTTTTGGCAGTAGGATGCAGGCGACTTTCCTGAAATTCTCCGGTTCATGCTCGCGGAGCCAATAGAGCTTAGGCGCGGTGAATCCTGGCATGGCCAGATTGCCCGTTATCTTGCTTAAATCCGGAAATACCTCTGTCATCGCCTTGCAGGAGTCTGCCGAACGACCGTCATTCCACAGAATTGCTGGGCGGATCACATCCCCATGACTGTCCAGCAAAGTCGCGCCGTGCATCTGACCCGATAGACCGATAGACCGAACGGCACGCCGAGCCCGCATGTCCAGTTTCAGAACCGCTTCATTGGTTGCCCGCCACCAATCTCTCGGATCTTGTTCAGACCAAAGCGGTTGATGTCTGGAAACCGAAAGCGGAGCCGTTGCCTGATCGACAATCGTCTGCGCGTCATCAACCAAAACGGCCTTTACGCCGGACGTCCCAATATCGAGTCCGAGATACATGCCGAACTAGCGGACAGTCAGCGTCGTGGTTTTGACAGCGTCCGAACTGTTCCCAACCATGATCTCGAATGCACCTGGCTCAACGACGCGGTTCATATCGCGATCAAAGAAACGCAGATGCTCGGGCCGGATTGGCAAGGTGACGGTTTTTGTCTCGCCCGGTGCAAGGGACACGCGCTCAAATCCCTTTAGCTCCTTCACAGGTCGCGTCACGGAACTGACGCTGTCGCGAATATAAAGCTGCACAATTTCGTCGGCCGCATACTCGCCTGTGTTCGTCACATCGACGGAGACCATTGTCCGGCCATCCACATCAATCGTTGCGTCAGCCAGGCGTGGCTCCGACAGTTCGAATGTCGTGTAGGAGAGACCAAATCCGAATGGATAAAGCGGGCTCGCATCACCAAAAGCGTAGCCGCGCCGAGCCGTCGGCTTGTGATTATAGACCGCTGGGATCTGACCGACTGTGCGCGGCACAGTGACTGGCATTTTCCCAGAAGGCACATGATTGCCAAACAGGAGATTGACGATAGCTGTTCCAGTTTCCTGACCCAGCAACCAGCCATAGAGAATGGCGTCCATATCGTCCTCCACAGACTCGAGACTCAGCGGACGACCGGAAATGATGACGCTCACAATTGGCTTGCCGGTTGCGGCAATGGCTTTGAGTAGCTCGATCTGCTCACCGATTAAGGTGATATCGTTACGGTCTCCCATATGCGTTTCAGACCACGCCTCGCGTGACGTGCTTTCGTCGCCGCCGATCGCCAGGATGACCAGATCTGCAGCCTTGGCTGCCGAAACAGCGCGTTCGATACCGCGCAAATTCTCATCTCGATCGGCCAGTGCGACGTCATCATCCCACCAAGACCGGTTGTTCGTCAGCTCTACACCGCGCTCATGTATGATATCGACATCGTCACCGAAGCGGGTTCGCAAACCCTCTAGAATACTGATGGTCTGTTTCGGTTCATCTGAATACCCGCCCAGGACGGTCACATCTGAATTTGGTCCGATCACGGCGATGGTGCTATAATCTGCAACTGAGAGCGGTAGAATATCTTCGGCGTTCTTCAGCAGAACCGCGCCCTTATGCGCGGCTTCGAGGGCGACGGCCCGAGCCTCGTCATTCCCGGTAATCGCTTCGGCAGCCTCGGCGTCCGCAAAAGGCGTGCCGAAGACATTGCCCCGTTCCTTCATCATCAAGACGCGGCGGACAGCTTCATCGACATAGGCGATATCCAATTCTCCGGCCTCAATACGGCCCTGAAGCGTGTAAAATGCCAAGCCATCTGGCAATTCAAGATCAACACCGGATTTCAGTGACAGCTCCCCCGCGGCAGGCAGAGAGTCGACAATCCGGTGGCGCACATTCAGCTCGTTAATGGCGAAATAATCTGCGACGACCGCGCCGCTGAAGCCCCATTCATTGCGAAGAACTTCGTTCAACAGCCAGCCATTAGCGTGCGATGGGACGCCGTCAATTTCATTATATGAGGCCATAACGGACGCCGCATTGGCTTCACTTACCGCCGCCTCAAACGGCGGGAAGAAGATTTCACGCAACACGCGTTCGGAAATCTGTGCTGGCCCAACATTCATGCCGGCCTCGGGTTGACCATGACCTGTCATATGTTTGAGCGTCGACAGAACCTTGTCATCCGCAATTGGAAAATCTTCGTCGCCGCCATCTGTACCCTGAAAGCCGCGCACAGCTGCAACGCCCATCCGGGAGACGAGATAAGGATCCTCACCGAATGTTTCTTCAATCCGGCCCCAACGCGGGTCCAGCGCGACATCAACAACCGGAGAAAGCACGTGATGGACGCCCCGGATACGAATTTCCCGTGCGACAATGCTGTAAATCCGCTCTAATAAGTCCGTGTCAAACGACGCCGCCAAGGCAATAGCCTGCGGAAAGCTCGTCGCGTCCTTTGCCTGAAAGCCGTGCAACCCTTCTTCATGAAAGAGAGTCGGTATGCCCAGACGGGTTTCTTCAATCATCCAAGTCTGAATTTCGTTCACAAGCTCAACTGTCTGGGCCGGTGACCGCGCTGACAGACGGCGCACGACCGTGGCATCATTCACGTCCTTACGGTCGCTGGGCCCTTCCATGCCGATCGTATCCTGCGGACGTGCGAAACAGCCCACACCGGACGGGAATTTTTCCGCCATCTTCTCAGAATTAAAGCTGCCGTCGGAATTATAGATGTCGGCTTTGCCGAACCATAGGCATGAAATCTGCGCGAGCTTCTCTTCCAGCGTCATCTTAGCGATAAGGGCTTCAACCCGGTCCGTTCGCGGAGAGATCAGTAAAGGCGTATTTAATGCATCTAGGTTGTACCGAACAGTGCCTGTAATATTCGGCTGTTCACTGGCCTGAACCTGACATCCATAAATCATAAATGCGCTCAGCCCGATCGTTGCCAGCTGACAAATCTTTCTGCGGATCATATTGTCTCCCCATCTTTTAGAAGATGTTAAACTAGAAATGACAACATTGTCAAACACACTCAATCTGCTATTCTGAACCTAGAGGTGAGAGAATGACAACCATCATCGACGTCGCTCAAAAGGCCGGAGTTTCCTTCAAGACAGTCTCTCGTGTCCTCAATAATGAGCCTGGCGTACGCGACCGGACTCGCGGGAAAGTCCTCAGTGCGGCTCAGTCCCTGGACTATAAAGTCAACCATTCCGCCCGGTCACTTCGATCCCGTTCGCCAAAGCTTGTGGGCCTGCTATTTGACAACCCATCGCGGTCTTACGCACACGATTTGCAACTGGGCGCCCTGACGGGTTGTCAGAGCGCAGGGTTCAGTCTTGTGGTTCAGAGCGGTGTAGGCAATGACGAGCTTGATGCAATAGCTGAGCGCAATGGGTTAGTAGGCATCATCGTCGGCGCGCCGCAAGCGGATCGTCTGGCCTTGGTTCAACGGCTTGAGGCCCATGGAATTCCGCTCGTCAGGATTGCAACGCAGCTATCGATTGGTGAAACGCACCATATTTCTGTTGATGAGCGGGTCGCAGCGCGTGAAGCCACGGAGCATTTACTGGAACTCGGCCATACCAATATCGGCATCATCAATGGTCCCTCAAATCAGCATACAGCTACATTGCGGGTTCAGGGATATAGGGACGCCTTCTCAGACCGAGACCTGGAATATGATGACCGGTTTACCGAAGTCGGTGCCTATAATTTCGCATCGGGCATGCATATCGCTGAACGCTATCTGAAAGCCGAGAGGCGGCCCACAGCCATCTTCGCAGGCAATGATGATATGGCAGCAGGTTGCCTGGCCGCGGCCTATAAACTGGACATCCGCGTTCCAGACGAGCTGTCCATTGTTGGCTTCGACGACTCACCTATCGCCAGTATCGTTTACCCGTCTTTGACGACAGTCCGGCAGTCCACGACAGAGATGACGGAAATGGGCGTGAAATTATTGGATCAGATCAAGCGCGGCAAGGTTCCGCAAACTCATGAACATATCTGCCCGCATATATTGGTTCAGCGGGACTCAACCGCACCGCCATCTAAGCGTTGAACCTTGCGCTAGGCGGGAGACTGAACTGAGTCCCGGATAACCAGTTCGAAGTCCAGTAAAGCTCGACAGGCATCCTCCGTTTCCGTGTCCGTCCGGATGGACGCTGTTAGCAAATCCACCGCTCGGCGGGCCATCTCTGCGATGGGCTGTTTAACAGTTGTCAGTTCAGGCCAGATATTCGTGGCAATTTCCGTATCATCAAATCCTGCGACGGACACATCGTCAGGGACCTTGAGGCCAAGCATTTGCGCTGACGCTACAATGCCCGCAGCCATATCATCATTGCTTGAGAATATGGCCGTTGGGGGCTCCGGAAGCGAAAGAAGCTTGCGCCCCGCATCAAGACCTGATCGATAGGTGAAGTCACCCTGGTGAATAAGCTCTGCCGGTAGATTGAGACCGTTTTCGGCCATGCCCACGGAAAAACCTTTAAAGCGGTGATGGGCGGACGGATGATCGCCATTGCCCTTTACAAAAGCGATCCGGCGATGTCCTTGAGCGATCAGATACTGCAGCATGGCCTGAGCCGCCGCCACGTCGTCCATTGCAACACGCAACTTATCTGTATGGATATTCTCGGGCGCGATCCGAACGACCAGTATGCCAGATGCTTCGATTGCGTCGACGAATAGATGATGATTGGAAAGAGGCGGCGTAATGATAACGCCGTCCAGACCGGCCCGTTTCAGAGACCGGACCGTCTCTTCCGGATGGTTATAGGACGTTTGACGCCCAAGATCTTCCAAGACCAGATGGTGTCCTTTGCGACGACACGCATCAAGACTGCCAAGCAGGATCTTGGTGAGATAGCCCGGTGACGGGTTATGATAGAGCAGGCCCAAAAACAATGCCTTGCCGCCAGCCAAACGCCTTGCGTTTATATTTGGTCGATAATTGAGTTCATCGATGGCCTGCTCGACCTTTTGCCGTGTCGTCGGTTTGACCAAACCCGTATTGTTCATCACGCGTGAAACCGTCATGAGCGAAACGCCAGCGCGTTCAGCCACCTGCTTTATCGTCACGCTCTGACGGTAATCATGCATAACTACGCGAACCCCACTTTCGGAACACCGCCATTATATATGGTGCAATGTGTCGCAATACGTCCTGTTCTTGTACAAGATCGATCTTGGCTGTGATATTTGACAGAATGGCGAATGTCCATAAAAGTGAGCGTTAACATGAAAAGCAATACTAGTCGGTAAATCAGTGCGGACCCTAAAAAACCTATCCTGGATAACAGACATTCAGCGAACGTCTTCCCATTCCCGCTTTTCGGTTCTTTCCTGCTCTCGAATTTGCGAAATCAACATTAAGAACGATAGGAATGAGCGTGTGAAGTCTGTAACAGCCACAATCCATGACTGATCAACCCGCCCAGATTTCCTCGATTTGTATTGTGGGCGGTGGAACGGCGGGTTGGATGACGGCCGCGGCTCTCGCCTTCAAGCTTTCTGGAACCAGCATTTCCATCACACTGGTCGAGTCATCACAAATCGGCACGGTCGGTGTTGGCGAAGCCACCTTGCCCCACATTCGTTTCTTCAACCAAGCGCTCGGCATAGACGAAGGCGAGTTCATGCGGGCGACAAATGCAACCTTCAAGCTCGGCATTGAATTCTGCGATTGGGGACAGATAGGCGACAGCTATATCCACCCCTTCGGAGATTTCGGAGAACCGCTTGACGGCATTGATTTCTACCAGCTCTGGAATCGCTTGCGACAATCAGGTCTCAAGACGCCTCTGGGTGAGTTCTCCTATCCTATTGTCGCCGCAAAGAACGGGCGGTTCCACCATCCAGACCCCGACCTTGCGAAGATTGAGTCCACATTTGGTTACGCCTACCAGTTTGATTCTATCCTTTATGCAAAGTTCCTTCGAGATTTTGCGGAAAAACGCGGCGTTAAACGCATCGACGGCAAGGTCGTCGAGGTCGATCTGAATGCTGAAACTGGCCGAATCGAGACATTATATCTGGAGTCTGGACAAATTCTCAGCGGGGAACTCTTTGTCGATTGTTCGGGTTTTCGGGGTTTGCTGATCAAACAATCGTTGCAAACGGGATATCAGAATTGGAGCCAATGGTTGCCATGCAACCGCGCCGTCACTGTTCAGAGTGAAACCGTCGGCACGCTGTTCCCCTATACCCGGTCCACCGCTCTGACGGCCGGTTGGCAGTGGCGAATCCCGCTTCAGCACCGCACCGGCAACGGACATGTCTATTGTAGCGATTTCATCTCCGATGATGCTGCGGCTGGGCAATTGCTTGATAGAATCGAAGGAGAGCCTTCGACAGATCCGAAACAGCTCTATTTCAATACAGGACGACAAAATCGGTTCTGGAATAAGAATGTCGTCGCCATTGGGTTATCAGCCGGCTTCCTCGAACCGCTGGAATCCACATCCATTCATTTTATTCAGGAAGGCATCACCGCTTTGCTGGAACTGTTTCCAGATACATCCTTCGCCGAGTCCGACCAAGACGAATACAACCAACGCATGTCTATGCAGTTCGAGCGCGTGCGGGATTTTCTCTTGCTGCACTATGTGGCGACCGAGCGAGACGATAGCGAGATGTGGCGTCACTTTCAAAATCTGAAATTGCCTGAGAGCCTCCAGTCGAAAATTGAGGCTTGGGCGCATCGTGGACATGTCCCATCCTACGAATTCAGCGTATTTCTGCCACCCAGCTGGGTCGCTGTTTTCATCGGCCAGCGACTCCTGCCCCAGTCCGGTGATTTGCGTATGGGGTGCATTCCATTGGCCAATATACGCCGCCATGCCGAAACCTTGCAGAGCTCAATTCGTGAGAGCGTGACGCAGGCCCCGGACCATCTGACTTTTATTCAAGGCATGGAATCGTCATCACAAACGACCATTCCCACGTCCCTCTAGCGCGCTTATTGCTGTAATCATGACATCGGGACCCATACAGACGCTCACACTTTGCGGCGGCGGGTTATCGCTCTGGATGACGGCAGCGGCATTAAGCCGGAGTCTGCCGCACACGATTAAAATTACTATTGTTGAAATGGATCCCGAACCGGTCGAGGACGCGTTTTACGGCCAGATCCTTCCCCCTGAAGCCTATGCATTTCATCTGTCGATTGGATTGTCTGAACCCGAACTCCTTCTCAATACGCAAACGACGTTCGCTCTGGGAACTCATGTGCGGGACTGGGCGGGTCGCGGCCAGTCCTGGGTGCAGGTCTTTCACCAACCGCTTTTGATTTTAGACGGCGTACCGCTGGCCAAATTGATCCAGCAAACTCCGGATAGATCTTTACAGGACACGCTCATTGCAGCCCAAGCTGTGCTTCACGGCGTGTTTGCCCACCCACCGGAAGATCCGGAACACCCTCTGTCACGAGCAGAGTATGGTTACGCCTTCGCACCCAGAGAATTGACGGCTCTCTACAAAGCCGTGTCTTTGAAAAGGTCCATTCACCTAATCCGCGCCGGCGTGGATCAAATTGACCGAAACAGTGCGGGCATCACCGCTCTGACATTATCAGATGGCCAACGTGTTTCCGCCGATCTCTTTATCGAGTGTTCCGGTCCAGACGCCGTTCTGCAGCCCACCACTAGCTCTGGACGCGAGAACGGTCGAATTCTGCACGCACTGATCAGCCACATAGGCGATGCGCCTTTGGGAGCCCCGGCCCGGACCGTCTTGAGCGGTGAGCATGGATGGCAGTCCGAGGTTGCTCTGCGCTCCGGCATGTCTCGCATCACGATCTGTCACCCGGATAGCGAAAGCCAAGCAAGAACAGTCCATGATGTCGACCCGGACTCAAACGCCACTTTTCATCTCGGCCACATTGATACCGCATGGACAGGCAATTACATCGCCATCGGACAAACGGCTAGCGCATTCGAGCCTATCACAACGGCGCCGATAAAATTGCTGCTGCGCGATATCGAACGGCTCATAAACCTGTTCCCGGTCACATCCGATATGCGCATCGAAGCTCAGGAATATAATCGACTCTTTCGAGAGGATGTCTGCCATGCAGACATATTCAATCAGGCACATTTCGCTTTGCCTGACCTTCCGCACGCGCCCTACTGGCAATCGGCATCAGCCTCGCCTCAGCACCCGAAACTGTCCCGGAAACTGGTGCAATATGAAAGCCGGGGCCACTTAGTCGCATATGATCATGAACCGTTTGATGATGTAGACTGGGCGGTTCTGCATGACGGTTTGGGCCGAAATCCCAAACGACGCGACCCGTTGGCAAGCCTGGCAGAACCTGCGATGGTTCAAGCTAAGATGGAATCATTAGAGCAATCGATTCAATCGGTTATTGGAAAAATGCCACCACATTCAATCTATATGAGCAAGTTCCTGTCCTACTTACACAGAAAATATTCATGCAATGGCTGATGCCCTTTTGAAACAGCTCGTCATTGTCGGCGGAGGATCGGCAGGGTGGATGACGGCTGCCGCTCTGTCCAGTATGCTGGACCCGAAGCGTACGCAGATTACCCTCATCGAATCCGAACAGATCGGGACAGTTGGTGTTGGCGAAGCCACTATTCCCGACATGATCAACTTCAACCGGATGCTCGGCATCTCCGAAGCTGAGTTCATGAAAGCAACTCAGGCGACCTTCAAACTTGGAATCGAGTTTGCGAATTGGGGCCGCAAGGGTGATCGGTATTTTCACCCCTTCGGCGAACACGGTGCCGACATGCAGGGTATCGATTTTCACCAATATTGGTTGCGCGCCCATCAAGATGGAAGCAATCATCCTATTCAGGATTACAGCCTTTGCGCCATAGCGGGGAAAGCCGGAAAATTCTGTCACCCGCATGAGAACCCGAAATCGGTCCTGTCACACATCCGCTACGCCTATCATTTCAACGCGACGCGATATGCGACATTTCTGAGGCAGTATGCCGAGGCACGTTGCGTCAAACGGATTGAAGGAAAAGTCGAAACCGTAAACCTACACGCCGAAACGGGCTATATCGAAGAGCTCGTCCTAGACAGTGAAAAGCCTATAGGCGGAGATTTCTTCTTCGATTGCAGCGGGTTTCTTGCTCTACTGATGCGGCAGGCTCTCGGCGTAGACTTTGAAGACTGGAGCCATTGGCTTCCATGTAATTCGGCACAGACTGTTGCGTGCGAGCACGCTGGACCACCGCCGCCCTATACGATCGCAACCGCTAAAACCGCTGGGTGGCAATGGCGTATCCCGACACAGACCCGGACTGGAAATGGTCACATTTACAGCACCGACTTTATGACTGACGATGAGGCGCATGACATTCTGATGCGCGGCCTTGATGCTGACCCAATCGGAGAGCCGAGAATTATACGGTTTGCAACAGGATATTTGAAAGAGTTCTGGCATAAGAACTGTGTTGGAATCGGGCTATCCTCTGGCTTTCTTGAACCTCTTGAATCGACGTCGCTCTATTTGATCCAGATGGGCATCAGTAAGTTCATCACTCTCTTTCCCGGCGGGTCATTCCCGCCTATTGTCGTGAATGAATATAATCGGCAGATGCGCCAGCAATTCAACCAAGTACGAGATTTTATTATATTACACTATTGCACCACGGACCGCGATGACAGCCCGTTCTGGGATTACTGCCGGACCATGAGTATTCCTGAAAGTTTGCAGTATAAGATCGACCTGTTCCGCGAAACCGGTCGATCTTTCCGATATGAGGACGAGCTGTTCTCCCGTCCAAGCTGGGTTGCCGTCATGCTGGGCCAGGATATTGTTCCAAAGGTTTGCGACCCGATTGTCGCGACTCTGCCGCAGGAGCAGATCGATCACAGTTTGAAATCCATGAACCGGGCTATGATGGAGGCGGCGGCGAAGATGCCCACCCATTCAGCATTCATTGATCAATATTGCAAGGCAATGAGCCAATAATGCTGGCAGATACGGATATCAGGAAAATCGCCATTGTGGGCGGCGGGACCGCAGGCTGGATGGTTGCGGCAGCTCTCTCCCGTCTACTCAGAAGCAATGAGATACAAATCCGCCTGATTGAATCCGAGAAGATTGGGACAGTGGGGGTGGGCGAAGCGACCATCCCCCATATTCTCTATTTCAACCGCCTTCTCGGTCTCAAGGAAGACGATTTCGTTCGCAAGACGAACGCGACGTTCAAGCTTGGCATTGAGTTCAAGGACTGGGGCCATCTTGGCGAGCGTTATATCCATTCCTTCGGTCCCTATGGGCTGAACATGGAAGGTTTGCACTTTCACCATTTCTGGTTGCGACATGCCCGCAATGAGGATGTTCCATCGATTGATGATTATAATCTGCAAATCCTTGCGGCCAATGCGGGGAAGTTTCAGCGCCCCATCAATCTGGCAAACTCGCCCCTGAGCACTATCACCTACGCTTTTCAGTTCGACGCCACACTCTATGCGAAGTTCATGCGTGAATTTGCCGAAAGCCTCGGCGTTATCCGCACCGAGGGCACGATCAGCGCCGTCAATCAGAATTCGGAAACCGGCTTTGTCGAAAGCGTTACGATTGAAGCCAGAGACACTTATGAGGCCGAACTGTTTATCGATTGTTCGGGATTTAGAGGATTGCTGATCGAGCAAGCTCTGAAAACAGGTTATCAGGATTGGTCAAATTTCCTGCCGTGCAACCGAGCGGTCGCGCAAGCCAGTGAAAATGCAGGAGACCCTCTGCCCTACACCCAGGCCACGGCTAAATCTGCGGGTTGGCAATGGCGCATCCCACTGCAATCCCGCACGGGCAACGGGCATGTCTATTGCAGCGATTATATGGACGATGATGCGGCGCTGAAAATCTTGCATGAGGGCATGGAGGGAAAGCCGATTGGCAAGCCGAACTTCCTTCGATTCAAGACTGGCATGCGGCGTAAAGCCTGGAATAAGAACGTCATCTCCCTTGGACTTGCGGGGGGGTTCCTTGAACCCCTGGAGTCTACGTCAATTCATTTGATCCAGACGGCCATTGCCCGCTTAATGACGAATTTTCCGGACAAGAGCTTCAACCAGCCGGATATTGATTATTATAATCGCCGGACTCAGCTTGAGTATGAGCAAATTCGAGACTTCCTTATTCTGCATTACTGCGTCACGGACCGCGACGACAGCCCGTTCTGGAACTATTGCCGGACCATGGATCTGCCGCCCTCTCTGGAAGAACGGATCGCGATTTATAACGAGAATGCGCGCTTATATCGCCACGATAACGAAATCTTCGGCGAGATGAGCTGGTTCGCTGTGATGCATGGGCAGGGGCTGGTGCCGAAACGGTATCATCCATTAGCGAATGCGATGCCGGATGCGGAGTTGGACCAGCGCCTGTCAGAGGTCCATCACACATGGGCAAAGTGCCTGGAATCGATGCCAAGTCATCAGGACTTCATTGACAAGAATTGCCGCGCCTGAAGGTTTTCAGTTTCAAACGCTACGGCGCTTTCTAGCAAAAAAAGGAGGGGTAGAGCCCCTCCTTTTCATATTCTAATGTGGGATCACTAGAACTGGTAGCGAAGACCGAACCGGATTCGGCGGTCACCGACAAAGCTGGTCCGACCAAACCGCTGGCCTGTTGCATCGATTTGCTGCGTCGCTTTGGCTTTAGTGTCCAGAATATTGGCAACTTGCAAGCGGAACTGAAGATTGTCGTTGAAGTCATATTTCAACGATCCATCCAGATAGCCACGGTCTTCCTGGAAGATTGGATTACCTGTCACAAAGTCTCGGTAGGAACTCAAATATTCCGACCGCCAGTTATAGGCTAGGCGCATTTCGAGCTTATCGTCCTGATAGATGCCAATCACATTGATCGCATGGTTTGACAGGCCAAGGAAATCGTTGACGCCGTAGCGGTAAATCCGCTCGAAACTGTCCGGCACTCCGTCACCATTTGCATCCGTGAACGGGGCTGGAGCATTCGTCTCAGCATCAATGTAGGTGTAGTTGGCCTGAAACCCCAGATTGGAGAGCAGACCGGGCAGATTGTTGTAGAACTGCTGATACGCAATCTCGATGCCCTGAATTTCAGCCTCATCCTGGTTGATGTCCCCATTGAACACGACCGCAACTTCACGTCCGTCAAGCATCTCAGTTTCCAGTGTCTGAGAGCCATAGATGATGTTGTTCTTGATATCCTTGCGGAAGGCCGAGAAGGTCAATGAATTCTCATCCCCGAAATAATATTCGTAAGACAGATCATAATTGGTCGACAGGATCGGTTCCAGACCCGGATTGCCGCCAAAGACATTAACCTGATTCAGAATGATATCTACGATCCTCTGATCGGGCGGGATGGTCATATCATCGGTCGCTACAAAGCGGAGTGCCCCGACTGCAACCTGATCACCTCGGAGCTGAGCAATATTGGGCCGTGTAATGTTCTTACTGACCGCCAAGCGGATGAGCGACTCATCATTGAGGTTCCATTTCACGTTCAGAGATGGAAGCCAGCGTTCGTCAGAACTGAAATTACCCGTCCGATCAATCGTTTCCTGGTCAAAATAGGCCACAGCTTCCGGGCTGAAGTCCAATGGCCTCTGACCGACTTGCTGAGGGTTTTCAATATTGATATATTCGAATCCCCCTTGTCCGGAGACATCAGACTTCGTGTAACGAAGGCCGACATTAGCATCAATCGACATGCCATTATCGAATTCATTGCCGAAATCCAGGCGGCCATAAAAATTATAGGTCTTTTCAGTGACATCACCGATCGCGCCACGACCACTATAGTCAACGACGCCATTTTCACGCAACGGTCGCCAGTCAGGATTCCGGTCTGCATCAGCATCGGTAATAAGCGGGTCATTCTGAACGACGTCGACCCAAGCATCATAATTCGAGATCAGAGCGCGATCCGCAAAAATCACCGATGTATTGTCCCCTTGAACAACATCGCCGCGGAAGAAGTCTGAAAAATCAACTATCTCGAACGTAGGTGTCGCCAATTCAGAGAATGGCAAATACCCGCCACCAGCCCAAGGCGGTGCAACAGCCGCCCAGTTCAGGCCAGCATTACGGTTGGTCTGAGCGCGATCCGCGAAACGTGCGCCGAACTTGATGGAGTCGAACCAGCCATCATTATCGAATTCATATTCGATATCGCCTGAAATGGCGAACAGGTCGCCTTCATTATCCTGAAACTCGTCAGCCGAGACCAAGAGGAATGTGTTGGATGGATCGGATAGATCGCTGCTGAGTGGTGCACCGGTTCCGGCCCGATTCAGCGGATTATTATCTGGGTCCAAAGTCAGCTCAACCTGCGGATTATCCAGATCAGGAACGATCGAGAAGTCTGAGAAGAAGCGTGAGAGAACCCAGAGACGGTCCCGTGTAAACGTGGCCGTCGTCCGATGTGCGTCAAAATTCACGAACCACTGAGCCGCAGGGCGCCACTTGACGTTCAAGCTCAAATCGTCCGTTGTAGATTGATCTTCCTGGTGGATACCCAGATTTGTGAAGTTGGCACCACGAGCCCCTGTCCAGTCCCGCAGACTGTTCGAAATCAAGCCCGATTCATATATGCTCGAGACAGCTTGTGTCTCTTCACAGAACGGGTCTTCCGGTCTGGGATCGTTATTACCATTACACTGTGCAATACCGGGGGATGCAAAGGGCGACGTTGTGAGATCTGTCACAGAGGTCTGGAACCACATTTCACCATCCGCGAACCATTCCAGAGTCCGCTCATCACTCGATGTGTCATTCTCAATGCGAGCATATTTGGCGGTCGCCTGGAAGTCACCACTATCATTGCGGAACTGGCTGGTGAGATAATAGGCATCACGCCCCCGATTAACTTCATTTGTCCGAAGCTGGAAACCGCCTGGAATGGCCACTGTTTCAGTGTCGAACGTGATCGGAACAAGCTGACCGATTTGGAAACCGTGAAGCTCAGACTTCAACTCTGAGGATGAGAAAGATCCCAGCAAGCCGAACTCACCGCCATTGATGTCCCAGCGATCACCGAGAATAACGCTGAAGTCCGGGCTGAACTCATCACGAAGGTCGGTATATGTGCCATCAAGCGTCACAACAGCCAGCCGACCACTCCTATCGAACGGCTCAAGCGTTCGTAGATTGATCGACCCACCAATACCGCCTTCTATCAGATCCGCAGACGTGTTCTTATAGACATCAACCGCGCCAATCAGTTCCGGAGGAACAGTACCAAAGTCGAGAGCCCGACCACCATTCGCAGAGAATGTGTCACGTCCGTTGAGTTCGGATCGGACCAGGGTCAGACCCCGGATCAGGTTACCCCCGCCCTCCGGGGATGGGAAGTCACCTTCGCTTCCGCCGAGACTGAAACGCTGCACAACAACGCCAGGGACACGTCCCAGCGCTTCTGCGACTGACAAATCAGGCAGTGCAGACACATCCGACGCTGTAATGGAATCAACGGCCGTATCAGAATCGCGCTTCAGGTCCCGAGCCGCTTGCAGCGCCTTCCGGATACCCGTGGCAATAACCTCATCGATTTGTTCATCATCTAGTGCATCGTTGACTTCTTCGCCGGACGCATCCTGCGCATAGGCCTGCGGGGCCATGCACACCATGGCAAGCGCAGTGGCACCGGACAGGAGCAGCTGATTAGGCAAACTCGCACGATTATTGACAGTGTCTTTCAAAGAAACCTCCCTGGGTTGACACTCCGAGCATTCCGCGAGCTCGAATATGCCGATATAATTTTAGTCTCACAGTAGAAAAGTTACCGCTAACATTCTTTCCGCCACATGATAGTTTTATTGTCAATTGATATTCAGCAAAAAATCGCAACTCATCTGTGGAATGTGACGTATTTGTCACATTCTGAGTGATTTCCGGGCCATTTAGTCGCAGCGGATCGAATCCGAACTCTCCTGTTTCAACATCACGTCACTGACGGCGATTTCCAGACCAGCCTGCCCTTTGACGGTAAAGGCGTTCTTCATGTTCTGGAGATCAACGCCGTTTTTGGCAGCACAGCGTAGGGAAATTCGCGTTTCCGACCAATCGGATTGAAGCTCAACGGCATGGAAATTTTCACATCCATTCAGCTCAACACACCCAGCCCCGATCTCTACCATTGTTGGCCCGGACAAGGATTTGGCCATAAAGGAAAGCGCCATCGCGCCATTCGCCTCACGGGTATAATCAAGCGGATAGCTCGACGCGATTGAGAAAACTGAGTCGGCATCTGAGAATGCCAGTCGGAGCGAATCTTCCTGCGCGGATCTATCATATGCGACGACCTTAACGCCGCTTTCCCGGTAGGGTAGATTGATGGTCGAACCACTGACAGATAAGCGCCAGGGCTGCGGGCTCATACCTTTGGCAAGGAACACGCCTTTCTCGTCAATGCCTTCACTGACACCACTCTCTTCCGATAAAGCCTCAAGGTTGACATCGTCGCTCAGTGACAGGCCGTAACCCAGCTCAAACAGCGGGTCATAGCCTTCATGATGCGGATTCAGAAGCACCTGTATGGCAAGCTTCGGCCAGGAAAACGACAGACGTCCTGTAAAGTCATATCCCGCATCTGTCTGGAAGATCAGATCGGTGATCCCTGAAGGTTCACTGCCCGGCAACCAAGCCGCAATAAATGCGTCAGAGTTGTTTATTTCTGGGTTAACCCACAAGGGCCGCCCCGAAATGAAGACTGATATGACCGGCAGCCCGGCATCTTTATAGGTTCTCAGTAGGCTCGTATCGAAATCGTTCGGAACGAAATCTACGTTCTTGCGGTCACCTTGAAACTCTGCATAAGGATCTTCGCCATAAAGCGCGACGACGACATCCGTGTCTTCGGGCACCGTCTCGCCCGACGCATCGAATGTCACACGGCCGCCAGCCTGTTCGGCTTCACGTCTGAGAGCATTTAGAAACGACTCGCCATTGGGGAAGTCGCTATTCACGTGATCACGCCCCTGCCAGGACAGCGTCCACCCACCCGCCAGTTTCGTAATACTGTCTGCACCCGCACCGACGACATGAATGTTCACGTCAGGTGACAAAGGCAGCGTTGAGTCATTATTCTTAAGCAGAACCATCGACTTCCGCACAGCTTCCCGGGCGATGGCGCGATGGTCATCCGATCCGAGCCATGACTCGTCTCCAGCGAGAGGGCGCAAGCTTGGTTTCGGCTTGTCAAAAACACCGGAACTCACCTTCGCGCGCAGAATACGGCGCACAGCATCATCCAGTCGTTCCATCGGAATCCGGCCCGATTTCACGTGGACCAGAGTGGACTCATAAAGGCCCTTCCAGCTGTCAGGCGCCATATACATGTCCAAACCCGCATTGAGAGACTGTGGGCAGTCCGTCGCCGTACAATCGGGTATCAGCGCATGGCCATTCCAATCCCCCACGACAAAACCTCGAAAATTCATTCGCCCTTTGAGCACGTCCGTCAGAAGCGCTTTCTGACCGTGCATGGGCTGGCCTTGCCAGGATGAAAAACTAGCCATGACCGATTGCGCGCCCGTTGCGATAGCGGTTTCGTAACCCGGCAGATGGATATCCCGGAGCTCTTCTTCTGTGATTCGGGCATCGCCCTGATCCACACCGTTTTCGGTACCGCCATCACCAAGAAAGTGTTTCGCCGTTGCGATCACTTTGCCCGGACCCATGAAATCGTCTGAACCCAACTCACCCTGCAGGCCCTCAACAATCATCCCGCCATAGGATTTCACGATCTTCGGATCTTCGGAGAATCCTTCATATCCCCGGCCCCATCGGTCATTCTGCGGGACCGCCAATGTCGGCGCAAACGTCCAGTCGTGACCCGAGACATTGAGTTCCGTTGCTGTCACTTGCGAAATACGACGGATAAGGTCTGGATCATTCGCTGCGCCCAATCCGATATTATGGGGAAAAACGACTCCGCCAATAAGGTTCGTGTGTCCGTGCACCGCATCGATACCCCAGATAATAGGAATGGCGATTTCGACACCGTCCGGGTCGAGCGAGGCTTCGAAATATGAGTCAGCTGCGTCCAGCCAAGCCTGTGTGGCCGCGTAAGGCTTATCACCAGGGGCGGAATTCCCGCCGCTCAGAACAGACCCAAGGCGATAATTTTTAACGTCCTCAGGTGTCAAAGAATTTGTGTCGCCCTGAATAACCTGGCCGACTTTTTGCTCCAGCGTCAGTTTGGAAAGAATGTCATCAATCTTCGCTTCTACAACCGGATCCAGCGCAGCGGTCATGATCTCCGGCCATTTTTCCGGGTGGATGATACTAAGTTCGGAAGATGAGCTGCTACTAGCGGTCCCGACCGTGTCTGGTCCCGTTCCAGAACAAGCCATCAGAATAAAAGCTGAAGCTGTAGCCAACGTCATTTGGCGGAAATTCTCTGTATACGTCATCAGTCCTGATATCCCCCATTTGACTTTCATTACCAACATGCTTTAGGATGGTAGCGATAACACTATGCGTAAGTAATGATTATCGCGTAAGTAATGATTATCGCCACGTCAATTTAGAAGTGTCGCATTATGAAAAATATCATCTCACGCTGGCTAAGCACTCTCGCCTCTAGCCTCTTCATCCTATTATTAGCGACGCTGGCCTTCGCACAAACACCGGAACTTGAACCGGATAGCCAGAATATGTCCGAGGATGAAGTGATCGCTTATGGCTCTCAGATTTTGGGCGAACATGAAGGCATAGATGCGTTTTTCCGCGGTGATTTCGAGACTGCGGAAATCGAGTTTGAAAACGAGTTTAAGAGCTTGCGGCGCTTCGAAAGCGCGAAAGAGAATTCAGCCCGCGACGCAGAAATCGGTATTGAGCGATCCCAACAGCTCGCAGATGCCAGTTCCAATCTAAGTTCAAGCGTGAATTCACGCGGCGGCGGCATCCCGATCCAGTCATCGGGTGCCTCTCTGTCGACAAACCCCGGACTGACGTCCAACTTCATCAATCGACGCTCTGAAGGCCGCACCGTACTGACCGATGGAAGGGTCACCTATGAGGATTACGCTTTCGCGAGTTACATGACCGGTCTTTCTGAAATTCAGCTCGGAAAATATGACGAGGCAAAAGCCTCCTTTAAAACCTCCCTTTTTCATGACGAGAAGAATTATGATGCTCGCATGCGGTTGGGATTGCTGCATCTGAGAGAACGAGATTTTGGGACCGCAGCCGACCAGTTGGAGAAACTGAACAAGCTCCGTCGGAAATGCGAAAAGCGATCCTGCAAGGATATGGCTGCCATTCGAGAAGCAACACTGACGCTCGCTCAGCAGGTCACAAAAATGACTCAAACAAACTAGCTGAAGAACGTGTGTTGCTTTTAGGACAGATTTAGTGGATTTGGATTGTCCAACTTGACTGAACATTAGATATCTTCTGGGGAGAAAGACGAATATGATGAATATGCGATCAACTGTGATGAGCCTTTTAGTTGGCACAATGATGCTTACGAGCCTACCTGCCAACGCTCAGGATGCCGCATTGCAAGCGCTTGATGACGCCCTGCCCGGCGAGCTTTTGCATAACCCGTTTGATTTAAAATGGGAGACCAATGGCAATGACATAGGGGCCAGAATGGTCGATGCTGAAGCTCTCACATCAGGCAATGCGATCAGCGTGCGCATCAGGAAGAAACAGCAACGGCCTTGGAATTCGAGCTTGAGCACCGAGATTCCCGAGCCCGTTTCAAAGGGTGAAGAAATTCAGGTCTTTTTCTATGCCCGCACAAAAAAGCCCGCAGCTGGAAAAGATACAGCGAATGTCGTCATGTTTGTTGGCCGCAACGAAGAGCCCTGGGACTATATTCTATCTGAAGACATTCTGCCCGGAACCGAATGGGAGCTGATGAATATCACGGGCGTTGCTAACGCTGATTACCCGGCTGACTCGCTTAAGGTTGAATATCAACTCGGGCGCGCAGCCCAGACTGTCGAGTTCGGCCCTGTCTATGTATCGAGTTTGGGTTCCAAAGATTCGAGTTAACGCCCCGGGGACGATTTTTATCACAGATCCGCTTATTATGGATGTTTCCGGGATGCCAACGGCCAGATGCCAGGACAACAGGGGCCAGGACAACAGGGGCCAGGACAACAGGGGCGCCTAAACATGCACTCAATCACAGCCTTCCAATGACAAGTGTGGATAGGATAGTGCCCGGACGCCTCATCGTTGAAACAGACTTTGGGACCGCCAAAGTCTGGACCTCGGACGATAAAGACAGATCATTCATGGCACCGCTCCGTTGGCAGCATGAACTCCTCAACACTACACATCAGAAACGGCACCTCAAAGCAAATCAATAGGATCTGAGCCTAGTCAAAACTATAGGGGCTTCGTCTATATCGCCGCTATCAATATCTAGCTCAAATGCTTGATTCTTCACTACGACCTAGATTGTAGATATCATGTCAGCTATCACCCAGTCAGCTATCACCCATGTCAGGCACTGATAGCGTTCTTTTCAGTTCTGGCGAGGATGGCCCGATCAGGGCGGGTTTGCGCACGCCGGGCAGGATTGCAACATCATAAAGTTCCGTGACCACGCCTTCAAATGTCATGGAATGAATGATCGTGCCGCTCTGCAGGTCGATGAAATAGAGTCCGCGTCGTGCACTGATCCCGGCCCCGTTCATTTTTTCGCTGATCGGAAGGTCGGAAAATGTCTTATTGCCACGTGACAGGGAGAGACCGACAACGGCTATGGTCTCGTCGAAAATATCAAGCCCGCGCAGATAGCCGGGACAGAAGGCGACCGGAACAAACCGGCCTGTCTCCATATCGACATGGCCGAATTCCCCTGTACCGCTATTATGCAACCACAGCCGATCCCCATGCCAGCGCGGCGAGTGCGGCATGGACAGGCCTGAGCAGAGTATGTCATTCGTGTCGACATCAATCACCACACCGCCATCAGTGCGCTTGTCGCGCCATCCATCGAAAACGTCGCTCCTGCTCACGGCTGTTACATATTTCAGCCGACCATCACGCATGGCCATACCGTTCAGATGACACCGGTCTTCCGCAACGAACCGGGAGATGAAGTCCGGTCGCCAGACCGGCTCGAAACTGTGCAACAGGCTGGGTCGCGCCACGCAGTTGAACAGTGTATTGACGAAGAGTGGCAGGCCCTCGGCGGGCTGGGCGACATCATGTATATCAAGATCCCCGGTAAAATAGGAGACGCGCGGCGCGTAGAGCGCATCCGTACTGTCCTGACCTGTCTGACCCGGCGGCAGCAGATTGTCGAACCGGATCAGCTGCGCGTCGCTTGTGACCCAGAAACCGTCGCCATCGACACACAGGCCCAGGCAGCGGCCGATATTACGGTTATAGCTCCACAGCTTGCCCTCTTCGTCCAGGCCGAACAGGATCAGCTTGCCGACCTGATAGGTGGTAATGGCAAGGCTGAGCCGTTTCGTTGCCAGCCACTCGGTGAAACCGCGTGACAGATCGACCCCGAACTTCACCTCGGTCTGTCCGGCAGGCACGGTTTCCGGCTCTATCTTGGTCTCAGTCTCGGTCATGATCTTGTCCCGGGTCCGGTCCGGCCCACTGGTTAGAAGCCTTCCATATCTGCGGTGACAATCTCCATCTCCGGCAGGATCATGGCGAGATCATTCTGCATCGCCGGATGGCTTTCGAGCCCGGGCCAGTATAGCAGATCCCCCCACGGACCCGGAAGCGGGCCTGATGCGAGTGAACCGAAAGAAAGCGGGTCTGAAAGCGGAATGAGGATAGCATCCTCGTCTATATGAACCGGCTGATCCGGGCTCTTGACCCCGTCCGCCCATAAATCGTCCCATAGATCATTATTCCATAGATCATTATTCATGAGTGGGTTGTCCAGCCTGATCGTTCCGGTCCCGGGGTCAGTTCTGGGGTCAGCCACGGGATCGATCCTGATGTCAATCTTGGACTCGGCGCTTTGCGCCCCCGCAGCAGCGAGGGTGACGGTGACCCCATCCTCTACGCGCACTTCCGCATTGCCGTCCCTATAGACATTATAGGTGACGCCGTCCTCCGTCGCCGTCCCGGTCAGGGCAAAGTTACTGCCGCTCAGATCAACCCTGTCATCCGCATCCCCCAGCACGTCGAGGCTCGCCACCCCGCCCTCGCGCTCTTCCGTGACGCCGAACACGGCCAGCGCGTCCAGCACCAGGCTGTTGGCCCCCGTGCCGGACAGGTCAAACAGTTCGACACTATCCACGCAAGCATGGCCTGCGCCCGTCAGATCAAGCGACAGGCCAGCCCCGTCCAGCACCAAGCTGTCCTGGCCCGTGCCGCCATCAATCGCCGCAAAGTCAAGAGCGGTGACGCTGATAGTATCATCGCCGGCCCCGCCGCGCACCACATCATCCGTGGCAATCGCGGTAAAACTGTCATCGCCGGCATTGCCGGTGAAATTATCGGCAGCCGCCGTGCCTGATGCTGTGACCGGCGTCAGGCTTTCCGTCCCCGTCGCCCCGCCATAGATCACATAGCTCTCGCCCGAATTGTCCCCATTCGGGTCGGCCCCACTGGCCCCGATGATCAGATCATCATAACCGTCGCCATTGATATCCCCCGCCGACGACACGGAAATACCGGCATTGTCAGCCGCGTCAATCCCGGTCAGGATGAAGCCGTTACTGCCGTCCAGCGCCCCGAGATCCAGCACGCCCCCTGTGCCCGGCGCGCTCGCCCCGCCATAGACCACATAGGTCTCGCCGGCCGAACTGTTCCCATTCGGGTCGGCATCCTGGGCCCCGATGATCAGATCATCATAGCCATCGCCATTGACATCCCCCGCCGACGAGACGGAATCGCCGACACGGTCAA
Organism: Litorimonas sp.; assembly: GCA_965205225.1. Taxonomy (GTDB): domain Bacteria; phylum Pseudomonadota; class Alphaproteobacteria; order Caulobacterales; family Maricaulaceae; genus Litorimonas. The sequence continues at coordinate 244,365 of CBDBFZ010000003.1, read as the reverse complement.
ACCCGTCGATCCCGGTCAGGATGAAGCCGTTGGTCCCGTCCAGCGTCGACAGATCCAGCACGCCATTCGTGCCCGGCGCGCTCGCCCCGCCATAGACGATAAAGGCCTCGCCGGCCCGGATTTCCCCACCCGGATCGTTTCCATCGGCCCCGATGATCAGATCATCATAACCGTCGCCATTGACATCCCCTGCCGACGATACGGAAAAGCCGACATGGTTATTCCTGACGCTCCCGGTGAGGGTAAAGCCGTTCGTCCCGTCCAGATCGGACAGTTCCAGCACGCCCCCTATGCCCGGCGCGCTCGCCCCGCCATAGATGACATAGGTCTCGCCGGCATCATCGTTCCCATTCAGGTCGGCCCCGTAGGCCCCGATGATCAGATCATCATAACCGTCGCCATTGACATCCCCCGCAGACGAGACGGACCTGCCGGAATAGTCGTCCGCGTCGATCCCGGTCAGGGTAAAGCCGTTCGTCCCGTCCAGCATCGATATATCCAGCACGCCATTCGTGCCCGGCGCACTGGCCCCGCCATAGACGACATAGGTTGCGCCGGCAGAACTGCCGACCCCATTGGCCCCGATGATCAGATCATTATAACCGTCGCCATTGACATCCCCTGCCGACGATACGGAAAAGCCGAACTCGTCATCCGCGCTGATCCCGGTCAGGGCAAAGCCGCGCGCGCCGTCCAGCGTGGATCGATCCAGCGTGAGATCTGCGCCCGTCGCTCCGCCATAGACGACATAGGCCTCGCCGGGCCCAGGGAACCGATCATATTCACCCTGTATAGTGCCAACTGATTGGGCCCCGATGATCAGATCATCATAACCGTCGCCATTGACATCCCCTGCAGACGAGACGGAGATACCGGAATCGTCAAGTTCGCTGATCCCGGCGAGTGTGAAGCCATTGCCGTCCAGCGCCAGCCTCGACAGATCCGGCACGCCGTCTGTGCCCGGCGCGCTCGCCCCGCCATAGACGATATAGGTCTCACCCGAACCGGCCCCATTCGGGTCGGCCCCAAAGGCCCCGATGATCAAATCATCATATCCATCGCCATTGACATCCCCCGCCGACGAGACGGAACGACCGAAATTGTCAGTCATGGCGATGCCGGTCAGGGTAAAGCCGTTCGTGCCGTCCAGGCTGGAGAGGGCGCGCTCGATCCGATCGATCGTGCCGTCAACATCACCGTCAAAGCCGGTCTGGCTCACCCTGCCATTCGCATCATATGTGTAGCTCTCGCTCCGGTCGACCGTGCCGTCATTATTGTCGTCGAAGCCGGTCTGGCTCACCCGGCCGTTCCCATAATATGTGTAGGCCTCACTCCGGTTGACCGTGCCATTATTATTGTCGTCGAAACTGGTCTGGCTCACCCGGCCATTCCCATCATATGTGTAGGTCTCGCTCCGGTCGACCGTGCCGTCCGCGTCATCGTCGAAACTGGCCTGGCTCACCCGGCCATTCCCATCATATGTGTAGGTCTCGATCCGGTCGATCATGTCGTCATTGTCGTCATCGAAATTGGTCTGGAACAGCCTGTCATTCGCGTCGTAAATGTAGTCCTCGCTCCGGTCGGTTGTGCCGTCTTCATCGTCGTCGAAATCGGTCTGGCTCAGCATGCCCCTGAAATAGACATAGTCCTCGGACCGGTCGATCGTGCCGTCATTGTCGTCATCGAAGTTGGTCCGGGTCAGATCGCCAGCGATGTTATATGTGTAGGTCTCGTTCCGGTCGGTTGTGCCGTCTTCATCGTCGTCGAAGTCGGTCCGGGTAAGAAGACGGGCAATATAGCTATAATCCTCGGACCGGTCGATCGTGCCGTCCGCGTCATCGTCGAAATTGGTCCGGTTCCGGTCATTGTCCGTATTTTGAGTGTAGAACTCGCTCCGGTCGGTTGTGCCGTCACCATCGTCGTCGAAATCGGTCCGATTCAGGGTGTTGCTGCCGTCCGTATTCCGGTGAACCGTCCGGTCGATCGTGCCATCATCGTTGTTATCCCATTCCACCCGCTCCCAGCGACCCTCCGCATTCAGGCGGACCGTCCGGTCGATATTGCCGTCATTGTCCAGGTCGAAATCGATCCGGGCTCGGTTGGCCCCGTCATAGATGTAGGCCTCGCTCCGGTCGATCGTGCCGTCATCGTTCAGGTCGACCTCCCTCCGGGTCACGCGCCGGTTGCCGTCACTGTCAAACGCGTAGTGAGTGATCCGGTCGATGAAGCCGTCATCGTCCGCATCCAGTTCCACCCGTTCCAAGAGACCATCCGCATTCAGGTGGACCGTCCGGTCGATATTCCCATCATCGTCCAGGTCGACGTCCCTCCGGGTCACGCGCCGGTTGCCGTCACTGTCAAACGCGTAGTGAGTGATCCGGTCGATGAAGCCGTCATCGTCCGCATCCAGTTCCACCCGTTCCAAGAGACCATCCGCATTCAGGTGGACCGTCCGGTCGATATTCCCATCATCGTCCAGGTCGACGTCCCTCCGGGTCACGCGCCGGTTGCCGTTACTGTCAAACGCGTAGTGAGAGATCCGGTCGATGGTGCCGTCATCGTCCAAATCCAGTTCCACCCGCTCCCAGCGACCGGCCGCATCCAGATACTCAATCCGGTTGAAGGTACCGTCTTGGTTGGTGTCGAACTCCCTCCGGTCGAGGATGCCGTCCCCGTCAGTGTCGACATCGAACCGGTCGGGAGTGCCGTCCCCGTCAGTGTCTACCCCGGTCCGGGTTTCCTGTGATAAGGTTGGCATGATCTTGAACATGGTCTTGATTTCCTTTCGACATTCTGACTCAAAGCCATCGCTGCCGATGACATCCGCAGCGCCGTTCACGGGCGCGTTCTAAACGCGCTGACGATGTCGCGCGAGGCAATTCTGCTCAAATTGCCGCCCGGCGTGACAATGTCAACCCAAAAACAGAAGGCCGGGTCCCCGGATCAGGCAAATTGGCCCCGACCATAATGTCCTTTGCCCGCGCGTTCAGGCGGTACCCGATACGACCTTGCAAGAACGGACAAAATAGCGGTAGGATATACACTCAATGAAAGAAGAGAGGCTCTGGCGGGGTAGGCAGGTGGCGGCAAGGCAGAGCGTAACCCATCATAAGGGCGCAGAATACTGAGAAACATAAACATCCCATGCGATTGACGATCAGCCATAAAAAGGGCCACCTCCTTCCGGATGGCCCTCCTCCCCTTGAAACGGATCGCGCTGGCTTGTGCCGGCTGTCGATCCGCCTCCCCCGTGTTTACGCTTAGAACCCGTGTTTACGCTTAGAAGTTTTTACGCAGGCTCACACCATAAGTGCGTGGCTGGTTTGGATAGGAACTGACCGTTCCCGCCTGAACAACACCTGGGAAGGCGCTGGTCAGAGTTTCATGGTCAAAGATGTTCCGACCCCAGAACCGGATATCCAAACCACTTTCAAGGCTGATACCCATAGCTACATTTACGAAACTTGTGTCCCGGAGAACGGTTGGGATATTGTCCACGACCTGGATTTCGTCTTCATACTGATAGTCGGCGCGGATGAAGGCCCCGATCGAGTCAGACAGTTCGAATTCGTACTGGCCAGAGAAAGACAGAGACACTTCGTTGATACCTGCAGGCTGAGCCCCTGAGAGGTCACCACTACCGTCAGCAACACCGTCCGCAAGATCCAGTGGTCCACCCGTGACAACAGGGGCACCCCGATAATCGTCATAAACGGGGTCTTGAAGGATACCCGAAACGCCGAGCGTCAGACCATCCATAGGCTTAAGAGTTGTGTTAAATTCGATGCCCTGTGTCGACTGCGATCCAGCATTGGCGAGAACAAAGCCCGTGCCCTGGAAAATGGTCGACTGGAATCCTTTAATCGTCTGGTCGAAAACAGCAATGTTGATGGCACCCCATTCAAAACGCGCCTTCAGACCCAGTTCGTAAACGGTTGCTTCTTCCGGGCCTGCGAAGCGGGTCCCGAAGTTACGACCTGTAGCAACATTATAGTTATTTGGCAAAAGCCCCGCGCTTTGAAGTGCAGCGCCACTCGACAAGGATGGGCGAGTATCCCTAGTCAGATTCCAAGACGATGATTTGAAGCCAGTTGAGGTTGAAGCGTAGACATTAAGATTGTCGCTGACTTCATAGGCTGCCTTCACTGTGTATGTGAAATCATCATCCTTGGTCCGTCCATCTTCGACTGAATTCGGGAAGGAAAGGAATTGCGGTTGGAATTGTAAGGGCAATAATGCTGCCAGCGGGCCATTTGGATCAGCCGCAGCTGCCGCAGCACCTGCTTGCACCAGGCCGACATAACCTGCCGCCGCAGCACCAAACTGACCCGCAGCCGCAGCGCCAAGAGCCGCTGGCGAGAACGGAATTCCCAGAGCTTGCTGGAATGACGGAATACCCGCCGCGGCATTGCCATTGAGGAATAAACCAGTCGCAATGACAGTCGTACCTTGCGCGCCCGTGAGCGTCAGATCACTGAAGATATCATTATTCGTTGTTGATGCACTGACATTCTTCTCATCTTCCACATATGACCCGCCAACTGTCAGGGTTAACCGATCCAACACTTCATAATCAAAGTTGGCGAAAAGCGAGAAAGATTCGTTCTTTTGCGCAAAATTTTCGTCTGTGGCGATATTATCATTAAAGAATGTTCCAGGGGTGAAACCCAAAATTTGTTCGATACCGAACAAGGGCGACACCGTTGGACCAAGGACTAAGGTGGCACCCGCCGAACCCAATGCATCAATATATCCACGTAGGTCAGCGCCATATTCCAGGCCAGAATTCTGATCAATGGATTCGTCAAAATAAAACCCACCGACGAGCCAGCTCAGCGGGCCCGTACCGGTTGATGCCAAGCGGAATTCCTGAGTGAATGTATCGATTTCAACATCTTGGAAGACATCATCCAGAAGAATCAAGGAGGTGAAGTCACTATCACTATTATAGGACGAATTATTCTGACGGTAGGATGTGATTGATGTGAAGTTGACGCCCCCCATCCAGTCCAGATCTTTTTCCAGCTGCAATGAAACACCTTGGTCATCAATGTCATTTGCCGTTGCACGGTTTACGGTCGTGTCACGACCGAAAACATCATCAAGGCCCGGTAATGTTCCGCCAAGCGCTTGAATGATCGGGACAGTTGGGCCCGTGATCACCGTTGTCGTGCCACAGCAATTTTCGTCAATCGTAGAGCGATCCAGAATCAAACGAGCAGAGAAATCATCAGACGGGGTCCAGAGGGCTTGTGCCCGGATATTGAAGCGATCCAGATCGTTGAACTCACCACCCATTGTTCCCGGCGCTTCTTCGAAATAACCATCGCGTTTCTGAATGCCGCCGCCCAAGCTGATAGCGACATTATCGCTGATCGCGCCAGTAATATAGGCTTTGGCATAGATCAGATTATAGTTGCCGTAGCCACCTTCAATATAACCTTCTGTATCGAAGCTCGGTTCGTTAGTCACAACACTGACAACACCGGCCAAGGCGTTTTTACCAAAGAGTGTCGATTGTGGCCCGGACAGAATCTCGACACGTTGCAGGTTTGGAAGATCGACGATCTGTGCAGCAGCGCGCGAACGGTAGACATCATCAATGAAGAGACCAACGGATGGCTCGATACCGATATTATTACCGCCATTACCGAAGCCGCGAATGATTAGTGTCGAGTTTGCCGAATTTTGTAACTGTGAAACGCGGAAGGTTGGAACAACCGACTGCAAGTCTTTAATGTCGAGGATTTGGGCTTTTTCGATCACGTCCTCAGAAGTGACAGTTACGGAAACAGGTGTGTCCTGAAGTGTTGTCTTGCGTTTCGTGGCGGTGATGATCACTTCATCTTCGAAGTTATCTTGGGCATAGGCGGTAGGTGCAGCGAGCAGTGCCAGAGTGGCAGTCGATGTCGCGAGCAGTGAGCGTGTCTTGATCATGAGATTCTCAATATCTTGATTGCTAGCCACTTCTTGCGACTTTAGCTACTAATAGTCTGGTGTTTGGGAAGTCGCAAGCAATCTTTGAAAAGCAATAGAATTCTGTTTTGCATTGTTGTTTTCAGGTCACAGAACCAAGTTTTAGTGGCAAGCGATGTGACTTTATGCGTTTTTGCGGATCAGCACATCACAGATGAAGCAAGAAATCGCAGCGCGGCACCCTTCCCATGCCCGCGCGAGCCGTATTAGAGGCAGGGCAACTCAGTTTCAGACTCAAATAAGGAGTTTCAACAATGGCCGAAGCATTCATCTATGACGCGGTACGCACACCGCGCGGCAGGGGCAAGACAGACGGCAGCCTGCACGAGATCACGCCGCTGCAACTCGCAGCACAAGTGATGAAGGCGATACCGGAGCGCCTCAATATCGACAAAGGTGAAGTTGAGGATGTGGCCTTCGGTTGCGTTTCACCCGTCGGCGAACAAGGGGCCGTCATCACCCGCACAGCGGTTCTGGAAGCGGGCTTCCCGAACCACACATCGGGCATTCAAGTGAACCGGTTTTGTGGTTCAGGCCTAGAAGCCACCAACATTGCGGCGGCCAAGATCATGTCCGGCGAATGTGAGATCGCCATGGGCGGCGGCATTGAGAGCATGTCCCGTGTGCCGATGGGCAGCGACGGCGGCGCAATGGTGTCCGATCCTCAAGCCATGTTCGACCTCTATTTTGTTCCGCAAGGTATCTCTGCCGATCTGATCGCCACGAAGTATGGTTTCTCACGCGACGACGTCGACGCCTATGCCGTCGAAAGCCATAAGCGCGCGACCAAAGCGTGGTCAGAAGGCCGCTTTGATAAGGGCATCCTTCCCGTCAAAGATGTGATGGGCGTTACCATCCTCGACAGGGACGAAACGATCCGTCCCAAAACTGACATGCAGGCCTTGGGCGCTCTGAACCCGTCCTTTGCGATGTTGGGACAGAATTTCGGCTTCAATGATGTTGCCGCACTCCGTTACCCGGACGTAGAAAAAATCAATCATGTTCACCATGCAGGGAATAGCTCCGGCATCGTCGACGGCGCCGCAGCAGTTCTAATGGGGAGCAAAGCCGCAGGTGAGCGGCTCGACATCAGACCGCGCGCGCGCATCGTTTCGATGGCCTCTATCGGGTCAGAACCGACAATCATGCTGACCGGGCCCGAACTCGCCGCACAAAAAGCGTTGAAAACAGCCGGTATGAATGCTGGCGACATTGAACTTTACGAACTGAACGAAGCTTTCGCGGCAGTCGTCCTGCGCTTCATGCAGGCGATGGACGTCGATCACTCAATCATGAACGTCAATGGCGGCGCGATTGCCATGGGTCACCCTCTGGGTGCGACAGGCGCGATGATCCTTGGCACGATGGTTGATGAGCTGGAACGGGCGGACAAGGAAACCGCGCTTGTGACGCTCTGCATTGGTGGCGGCATGGGTATCGCCACCATCATCGAGCGCATTTAAGATACATACGGAAGACAGGACGAAACCATGAGTGATTACAAAACGTTCTCCGTTGAGGTGAACCCGGACGGTATTGCCGTCATGAAAATTGACGTGCCAAACCAGGGCATGAATGTCTGGGATGAAGCTTTGATGGCTGATTTCCCGAACTTCGTGGACAGCTTTGTCGCGGATGACGCCATGAAAGGCCTAGTCATCGCCTCAGGCCGCGACAATGGCTTCATGGCTGGCGCTGACCTGCGCATGCTTGAAAAGCAGACAGGAGAGCTGTCGCACGAAACCTTCAATGATGCGATGATCCTGAATGGTGCGCTGCGCAAGCTGGAAACGGGCGGACATACGGACCGCGAAATCCAGCGCGAAGGCAAGAAGGCAAAGCCTATAGCCATTGCGCTCGAAGGCCTGGCGCTTGGTGGTGGTTTCGAGTTGGCCTTAGCCGGTCATTACCGCGTCGCAGCCGATTCACCGAAAGTGAAGCTTGGTCTGCCTGAAGTCCTCGTCGGCCTGCTACCGGGTGGTGGCGGAACGCAACGTGTTCCGCGCCTCGCCGGTCTACAGAATGCCGCGCAACTGATCACGTCAGGTGCATCCCTGACTGTCCAGAAAGCTAAAGCTCAGAACCTGATTCATGAGATTGTGGAGCCGGGCACGACAATCGACGCGGCAACACAATGGGTGAAAGACAATCTCGGCGGCACGTTGCAGCCTTGGGACGTCAAAGGCTTCAAGGTTCCTGGCGGAGCTGGCACAATGAACCCCAAAGCGGTTCAGTTCTTCGCAGCAGCTAATGCGATGGCCTTGGCCAAATCCAAGGATAATTTCCCGGCTATCAAGGCGATCATGTCCTGCCTGTATGAAGGCACACAGCTGCCGATGAGCAAAGCTATAGAGGTCGAGACGAAATATTTCCTCTCACTCTTTGCTGACCCGGTCGCAAAAAATATGATCCGTAGCCTGTTCGTGAACAAGCAGGCGGCCGAAAAAGGCGCAGACCGCCCCGACGGAATCGATACCATTGAAATCAAGACAGTCGGCGTTCTCGGCGCAGGCCTGATGGGGTCTGGCATCGCGCACATTACCGCCAAAGCCGGCATGCAGGTCATCTCTCTCGACCGTACGGATGAGGAGGCTCAAAAGTCTGTCACCTACACCAAGAAAATACTCGACAAGCGCGTAAAACGCGGCCGCATGACGCAAGGAAAGGCCGACGCTTTCCTTGCACGCATTACACCGACACGCGACTTCAATATGCTCAAAGACGTCGATCTGATCATCGAGGCCGTGTTTGAATGCCCCGACATCAAAGCTGATGTCATCAAAAAGACCGAGGCTGTGATCCGCAAAGATGTTATCTTCGCGTCTAACACATCGACTTTACCGATTGGCGGGCTCGCTAAGAATTCAGTTCGTCCCGAAAATTTCATCGGCCTGCACTTCTTCAGCCCCGTAGAGCGAATGCCGCTTCTGGAAATCATTCCGCATGACGGCACTGGCGACCGGGCTCTCGCCATGGCATTCGATTACAACCGCAAGATTAAAAAGACGCCAATCGTCGTGAAAGACGTTCGCGGCTTCTTCACCAATCAGATCTTCCCTCCTTACATAGCCGAAGCAATTATGATGATCATGGAAGGCACATCGACGGCGCTGATCGAAAATAGCGCGCTGAACATGGGTCTGCCTATCGGCCCTCTGGGTGTGCAGGACGAAATGACACTCAAACTCGGCTATGATGTCATCCAGTCGACCAAGAAGGAACTGGGCAACGCCTACAAAGCATCGGGAACGGAAGAATTCTACGACTTGATGGTCAATGATCTGGGCCGTTCAGGTCGCCGATTTGGCAAAGGTCTCTATAATTACGACGAGTCCGGCAAACGCCTCGATCTATGGAAAGGCATCACGGATCACTATCCGCTGGCCGACGAACAACCCTCTCAATCTGAAGTGCAGCAGCGCCTCATGTATGCACAGCTCATCCCGACAGCGCGGACCTTTTCGGAAGGCGTTGTTCCCAATCCACAATCGGCAGATCTCGGTGCGATCTTCGGCTGGGGCTTCCCGCCATGGACCGGTGGTCCCATGAGTTACATCGACATGATCGGTATCGACACATTCGTTGCAACCGCTGACATGTTGGCGCAAAAACATGGTGAGCGTTTCAAAGTGCCCACCCTGTTCCGCGACATGGCTGACAAGGGCGAGACGCTCTATGGCAGTGCCCCCTGAAACCTACAGCAAATCTGCTCTGGAACGCATGTTGGAAGCGGACGTGATCAAGATCTCGAACGGTATGGGCATCGCTGCCAGCGTCAACAATCTGAAGGTCGATATAATCGCCAAGATCCCGAGGGCTCAGGCTGGCAAGAAAGCCACCTAACCCGAATATAACTTTAAGGGCTGTCCCAGATAACTAACCCATATTGTCTCTAACCCATTGTTTAATTTGTGATCATTGACGTTGGGGTCAGAGGTGTTGAAACGCCACTCACAGTTCTGCAAAAATGGGGCAAGCTTATCCTTCGCAACGCCATTGAATGTGCGTCAATGTCGCTTGGTCCGGGTCCAGAAAATCTCAATCCCGTTGATCGGATTGTGCCCCTTTGCAAACAGGTCTCAGTCTCGGTCTTGGTTATGACCTTGTCCCGGGTCCGGTCCGCTGGTTAGAAACCCTCCATATCGGCGGTGACAATCTCCATCTCCGGCAGGATCATGGCGAGATCATTCTGCATCGCCGGATGGTTTCCGAGCCCGGGCCAGTATAGCAGATCCCCCCACGGCCCCGGAAGTGGGCCTGATGCGAGTGGACCGAAAGAAAGCGGGTCTGAAAGCGGAATGAGGATAGCATCCTCGTCTATATGAACCGGCTGATCCGGGCTCTTGACCCCGTCCGCCCATAAATCGTCCCATAGATCATTATTCCATAGATCATTATTCCATAGATCATTATTCATGAGTGGGTTGGGGTTCATGAGCGCCCCGTCCAGCCTGATCGTTCCGGTCCCGGGGTCAGTTCTGGGGTCAGCCACGGGATCGATCCTGATGTCAGTCTTGGGGTCAATCTTGGACCGGGCGCTTTGTGACCCCGTAGCAGCGAGGGTGACGGTGACCCCATCCTCTACGCGCACTTCCGCATTGCCGTCCCTATAGACATTATAGGTGACGCCGTCTTCCGTCGCCGTCCCGGTCAGGGCGAATGAACTGCCGCTCAGATCAACCCTGTCATCCGCATCCCCCAGCACGTCGAGGCTCGCAACACCACCGCCCTCGCGCTCCTCCGTAACGTCAAACACGGCCTGCGCGTCCAGCACCAGGCTGTTGGCGCCCGAGCCGGACAGGTCAAACAGTTCGACACTGTCGACGCCGGCATGGCCCGCCCCAGTCAGGTCGAGCGCCAGGCCGGCCCCGTCCAGCACCAATGTGTCAGCGCCCGTGCCGCCATCAATCGCCGCAAAGTCAAGGGAGGTGACACGGATAGTGTCATCGCCAGCCCCGCCGCGCACCACATCATTCGTGGCAATCGCGGTAAAACTGTCATTGCCGGCATTGCCGGTGAAATTATCCGCCGCCGCCGTGCCCTGCGCCGTGACCGGCGTCAGGCTTTCCGTCCCCGTCGCCCCGCCATAGAGGATATAGGTCTCGCCGGCCCGTATGTTCCCATTCGGGGCGGCAAAAGGGACGCCGATGATCAGATCATCATAGCCATCGCCATTAACATCCCCCGCCGACGACACGGACCTACCGGATTGGTCATAAGCGTCGATCCCGGTCAGGATGAAGCCGTTGGTCCCATCCAAATCGGACAGATCCAGCACACCCCCTGTGCCCGGCGCGCTCGCCCCGCCATAGACGAGATAGGTCTCGCCAGCCGAACTGTTCCCATTCGGGTCGGCATCCTGGGCCCCGATGATTAAATCATCATAGCCATCGCCATTGACATCCCCCGCCGACGACACGGACCAGCCGGACTGGTCACCCGCGTCTATCCCGGTCAGGATGAAGCCGTTACTGCCGTTCAGCGTGGAGAGATTGAATCTACCTCCTGTGCCCGGCGCGCTGGCCCCGCCATAGACGATATAGGTCTCGCCGGCGTTACTGTCCCCATTCGGGTCGGCATCCCGGGCCCCGATGATCAGATCATCATAGCCGTCGCCATTCACATCCCCCGCTGAGGAGACGGAACGGCCGGACAAGTCACTCGCGTCGATCCCGTTGAGGATGAAGCCGTTACTGCCGTCCAGCGTGGAGAGATTGAATCTACCTCCTGTGCCCGGCGCGCTGGCCCCGCCATAGACCACATAGGTCTCGCCCGAAAAACCCCCATTCGGGTCGGCTCCATGGGCCCCGATGATCAGATCATCATAACCGTCACCATTGACATCGCCTGCGGATAAGACGGAAATGCCGGAATAGTCATTCCTGTCGATCCCATTGAGGATGAAGCCGTTACTGCCGTCCAGATCGGACAGATCCAGTTCGCCCCCTGTGCCCGGCGCGCTGGCCCCGCCATAGACCACATAGGTTGCGCCGGCAGAACTGCTGCCGGCCCTCCAGGCCCCTATGATCAGATCATCATAACCGTCACCATTGACATCCCCCGCCGAGGAGACGGAAGTGCCGGAATAGTCAAACGCGTCGATCCCGTTGACGATGAAGCCGGTGCTGCCGTCCAGACTGGAGAGATTGAACCTGCCCCCTGTGCCCGGCGCACTCGCCCCGCCATAGACGACATAGGTCTCGCCGGACCTATCCCCATTCGGGTCGGCCCTCCAGGCCCCGATGATCAGATCATCATAGCCGTCGCCATTGACATCCCCCGCCGATGAGACAGAGAAGCCGGAACTGTCACCCGCGTCAATCCCGTTGAGGATAAAGCCGTTCGTGCCGTCCAGCGTGGAGAGATTGAATCTGCCCCCTGTGCCCGGCGCACTCGCCCCGCCATAGACCACATAGGTCTCGCCCGAATTACCCCCATTCGGGTCGGCCTGATAGGCCCCGATGATCAGATCATCATAGCCATCGCCATTGACATCCCCCGCCGATGAGACGGTAGAACCGGAATTGTCACCTAAGTCGATGCCGTTGAGGATGAAGCCGTTGCTGCCGTCCAGACTGGAGAGAGGGATCAGGTCATTTTCATTCATCACCGTGATGGCGACATTGTGGTTCGTACTATTGGTACCATCGGACGCGGTGACGATAATGTCATAGACATTATCCCCGCCATCATCGCCCGGCGCCTCAAAGTCGGGCGCCTCTATAAAACTGACCTCGCCTGTATCGGCATCAATCGTGAACAAGGCCGAATCCGTCCCGGACAGGCTGTAGACTAGAGTGTCGCCATCCGCATCCGTCGCCGCCGCCATATAGGCTGCGGTCTGGTTCTCCGCTACGCTGACTGCGGCGGGCGAGGTGAAGACCGGTACATTGCCATTTTCACTCGTCACCGTGATGGCGACCGCCTGCTCTGTGTCAGTTGTGCCATCGGACGCGGTGACGATAATGTCATAAACATTATCCCCGTTCGCGTCGCCCGGCGCCTCAAAGTCGGGCGCCGCCATAAAACTGACCTCGCCTGTATTGGCGTCGATCGTGAACAAGGCCGCATCCGTCCCGGACAGGCTGTAGACCAGAGTGTCGCCATCCGCATCCGTCGCCGCCGCCTCATAGGCCACGGTCTGGTTCTCCTGCGCGTTGGCCGTGGTGGGCGAGGTGAAGACCGGTATATTGTCATTGTCATTCGTCACCGTGATGGCGACATTGTGGTCCGTACTATTGGTGCCATCGGACGCGGTGACGATAATGTCATAGACATTATCCCCGCCATCATCGCCCGGCGCCTCAAAGTCGGGCGCCGCCATAAAACTGACCTCGCCTGTAGCGGCATTGATCGTGAACAAGGCCGAATCCGTCCCGGACAGGCTGTAGACCAGAGTGTCACCCTCCGCATCCGGTGCTCTATAGGCCGTAATCCGGTTCTCCGCGACGTTGACCCGGTCGATGTTCCCGTCCGCGTCATCGTCGAACTCGCTCCGGTCGGTCGTGCCGTCATTATCGTCGTCGAAATTGGTCTGGCTCACCCTGTCGTTCGCATCATAGCTGTAGGTCTCGGACCGGTCGATCGTGCCGTCCGCGTCATCGTCGAAATTGGCCCGGTCCCGGTTACCGTCCGCATTTTGAGTGTAGAACTCGCTCCGGTCGGTTGTGCCGTCACCATCGTCGTCGAAATCGGTCCGATTCAGGGTGTTGCTGCCGTCCGTATTCCGGTGAACCGTCCGGTCGATTGTGCCGTCATCATCGTCATCCCATTCCACCCGCTCCCAGCGACCCTCCGCATTCAGGTGGATCGTCCGGTCGATATTCCCGTCATCGTCCAGGTCGGCGTCCCGCCGGGTCACGCTCCGGTTGCCGTCGCTGTCAAACGCGAAGTGAGTGATCCGGTCGATCGTGCCGTCCGCATCATCGTCAAACTCGGTCCGGTTCCGGTTGCCGTTCGCGTCGTAAGTGTAGGCCACGCGCCGGTCGGGATTATTGTCCCCGTCATCGTCGAACTCGATCCGGGTCAGCCTGCCGTTCTCATCGTATGTATAGGTCTCACCCCGATCAAACGTGTTGTCTTCGTCGTCGTCAAATCTGATCCGGGTCAGCCTGTCGTTGAAATAGCCATAGTCCTCGGACCGGTCGGTTGTGCCGTCATTATTGTCGTCGAAATTGGTCCGGGTCAGCCTGCCGATCGAATTATACCTGTAATCCTCGGCCCGGTCGGTCATCCCGTCCGCACCGTCGTCGAATTCGGCTCGGGTCCGGTTGCCGTTCTCATCATACGTATAGGTCTCGATCCGGTCGATGTTGCCGTCATCGTCCAGATCGGCGTCTCTCCGGGTCACGCGCCGGTTGCCGTCACCATCGAATGCGTAGTGAGTGATCCGGTCGATCATGCCGTCCGCATCGTCGTCGAAATCGACCCGGGTCCGGTTGCTGTCCGGGTTGTGAGTGTAGAACTCGCTCCGGTCGGTTGTGCCGTCACCATCTTCGTCGAAATCAATCCGGTTGATGGTGCCGCTGCCATCCGTATTCCGGTGAACCATCCGGTCGATCGTGCCGTCATCGTCGTCATCCCATTCCACCCGCTCCCAGCGACCCTCCGCATTCAGACGGGCCGTCCGGTCGATCAGGCCGTCATCGTCCAGGTCGAAATTGATCCGGACTCGGTTACCGTCATCGTCATCGTCATAGATGTAGGCCTCGCTCCGGTCGATCGTGCCGTCATCGTCCAGATCGACTTCCCTCCGGGTCACGCGCTGGGTGCCGCCGCTGTCAAACCCATAGTGAGTAATCCGGTCGATGGTGCCGTCATCGTCCAAATCCCTATCCACCTGCACCCAGCGACCGTCCTCATCCAGATGCGCGATCCGGTCGATATTGCCGTCTTGGTCGGGGTCGAACTCAATCCGGTCTGGGGTGCCGTCCCCGTCAGTATCGACCTCGAACCGGTCGGGGATGCCGTCCCCGTCAGTATCTATCTCGGTCCGGACTTCCTGTGATAGGGTTGGTATGGTCTTGAACATGGCTGGCATGGTCCTACATTTCCAAATGGGTATTATTTGACGGTCATGTCACATGACCTGGCTGTTGAGCAAGTGTTTTGCGGGTGGGTATTGTCAGCTTGTTTTCGCCGTTTTGGCTGATCAGGGTTACGGGATGAAGATATCGGTTTTGCAGGCCGCACCTGAAAGGCTTTCGCTTTCCGCGCGAGATTATCTGCCATGCTGTTTGGGCCTATCACCGGTTTTGTCCTGAGTTCGGCGAACATTCGATTTCGATTCCTTTTGGCGAATGCCACTGACATCGAAGCGCTTGACTGGCCCTGGAAAAAACCCACATATTTTCAGTGGCTTGAAAAAATTCACCAATTCGCCGCAGGCAACAGGTTCGGAGAATATCGGCCCTGAGAGACCGCTTTTGGGCCTGTTGGCACTGGTGGCGGAGGGAGTTTGGCACATGCCGAACTCTCTCCCGTGCCAGTGTTTGCCGCCGCGTGATGGCCGCGAATCCCTGCGCAAATCTGACGCCCATTGGAAAATCGACCCGTCAGTCCGGCCCGAAGCCCTCCCGGAAGCGGTCGATCTGATGCATGCGCTCGTGCAGGATGGTCACGATCCCGATGTCGCCACTCGAGAGATGACGCCAGTGGGGCCAAGGCGCAGGGGCCCAGGCGCAGGGGCCAAGGTGCGCAGGCGTTGAATGATGTAAAAAGGCTGCTTAATGCGGCCTTCCACCGCGAAAACTGAGGCTAGACGCCGGACGGACTTGCCAGCCATGTACTGTGCGGCTAACGCCGCCTTATGTACGCTAAGATCTATAAACCACGCCCATCGGCGATGAGCTCGGGACGCGCCAAGACCCATCACTGGATTCTCGAATTTGAGAGCGATGAACCGCACTCAATTGATCCTCTGACGGGCAATGCCATTTCGACTGATATGCAGGAGCAGGTCCGGATGACATTTGAGGCTCTGGAAGATGCTGTCTCCTACGCTAAGTCCAATGAAATTCCTCACCGCGTGCATGGATCGAAGGATCCGAAGCGAATTCCTCGATCCTATTCCGAGAATTTTTCCTTTAATCGCAAGTTGCCATGGACCCATTAGGGTCCGTATATTTGTCAATCGGCCCCGTAGCTCAACTGGATAGAGCAGCTGACTTCTAATCTGCAGGTTGGGGGTTCAAGTCCTCCCGGGGTCGCCATTTTCCGCTAATCGCCAGCCATGTTCGCATCGAGGAAGTCCAGAAATGCAGGCCAATCCTCTTTGACGACGCCGTGTGTTCCAGCTCGGAGCCAGTAGGCTTTCTGATCAGCCGGGCGGAAGTCGGATGGATTTGACGCGCCAAAGGCATTTCCCCAAGCAGATTTGGCTTCCGTAAATGCGCCCCAAGGGTCCGACCATACGTCGCGGCGAGCATTGCCGAGCAGGACGGGCTTATCACCGATAAGGGCCAGCAGATCAGCCGGTCGGACGGGAAGCGCTGCGGGTCTGTCCATATAAGGTGCGATCCCGGGCCCGACCCAGTGCGGATACCCTTTGACCATATCGCCGAGCGGCTCACCTGTGCCGTCATCCAGCGCCGATGCGCCAAGCGTGCCGCTCTGATGGGCGATCACGGCATCAATCCGGTTCGACCAGGCTCCGGCCAGCAGCGCTGTCTTGGCGAATCGGGAATGGCCATAGGCGATCATGGCTCGATCACCGAACTCGGCTTCAATCGTCTGGGCGGCGACCTCAAAGAGGCTGGCCCAAACTGCCAGGGCGCCCGGGCGATCGGGCTCATTCGGGAATAAAACCTCAAGCACGGCGAGCCCGGACTGGCCACTGTCCGGGATGAACTGGCTCGGATAAACAGCCGCAAACCCATAGCCACGACTCAGAATGTCCTGAAGGGGCGGCGTCACAATATAGCGTCCGAATATTTGTCCAAAAATGGCCCATGCCAGACCACCGCCAGAGCAATCGAAACTGACATTGACCTGAGGCCGCACCTCACCCAGAGGAATGACAGCATCATTCGGACAGAAATTCTGAGACAGAATGATCGGAGCGTCCGGTTTACCCTTCGGGATCAAGGCGATGAGGTCGAGCTCTCGTGCGTCGCTGCCATACCCGATCCGCAGGCCCCACTGCGCCAGAATTGCCTGCCCATCCAGCGCCTCATCGGACAGGATTGTGAAATCAAGAATATCCACTTCAGGCGCAAGGTCCATCCGGCCATAAACATGGTCCTGCAGAAGTGCTCTGGCCATTGGTGCGGGCATGGATTGGCGTGGAGGCGGTTGCCAATTGCTCGGAAGTGTCGTCGGAGCCTGTTTCAATATGGTCCGCGCCGTCGTGCAGGAGCCCAAAACAATCGTACCCGCGATAACGGACATCTTCAGGAGATTCCAAATAACTTCAAGAAACCGTCGCAAGTACCTGCTTTACATCATCTATGAGATCATCCGGAGCTTCGAGACCACAGGCAAACCGAACAATCGGACCGGTAAAGGGCTCTCCAAACTGACGTTTTAATTGGGGATCGCAATGGATCACCAGACTTTCATATCCCCCATAGGAAAACCCGATACCGAACAGCTTTAATGCGTCGATGAACCGGTTAACCTGTGCGGTAGAGCGCGGCGTCATCACGACACTGAACAGACATCCACCGCCGCTGAAATCACGTGTCCAGAGTGTATGGTCCGGATGGTTATCCAGCGCCGGGTGGAGCACATTGATAATCTGCTCGTGCCCATTGAACCACCGTGCCAGTGTCTCGGCGGTACGCGCCTGTTGCTCGAACCGGGTTATGATAGACCGGAAGCCACGTAGAACCTGATAGGCGTCGTTCGGTGAGCTGGCGACGCCGAGTTGTTTGGCCGTCAGGGCCAGTTTATCACCGTGAGAGTCTCTGGCGCTGATCGCTGCGCCGAAGAGAAGATCGCCATGACCCCCAAAATATTTCGTCGCTGAATGAGTGGAAATGTCTGCACCGAGAGCCAGCGGATTGCAGGTCAGGCCAGCTGACCATGTATTGTCGACGATGGAAACAACACCGCGGTTCCGTGCGGCCGCGCAAATGGCTGGAATATCCTGAATTTCAAAGGTGAGGGACCCGGGGCTTTCCAGCAGGACAACTGATGTATTGTCACGAATCAGTCCGGCAATATCTGCCCCGATTCGAGGGTCGTAGAGCTCCGTCTCCACTCCCATCTGTTTCAGGAAGGTTTGGCTAAAATAGCGGGTGGGTCCATAGGCGCTATCCGTCAATAGAACATGATCGCCCGGTTTGACGAAGGATAGAACAGGCTGGACACACGCCATCACCCCGGACGGATAAAGCTGACAGCGCTCGCCGCCTTCCAGCTCAAGGAAGAGTGTTGTGAGCGCGTCGTGAACATTGGTGCCATGACGGCCATAGCCACGAATATCCGTCCGATAGAGATCCTCGGATCGATCAAATAACAGCGTCGAAGCCCGTGCAATGGGCGGATTAACCGGCGTACCGAGACCGGTTTCGGGGCGGCCGAGATGAGCGAAACGCGTGCGTTTATCGGTCATGAACCGGTGGCAATTGGTAGATTTGGATTCATGCTCCATTCAACCCAAGACCCTTGGTAAACCCGGATATCCTCGGCACCGCACCGTAGCAGCGCATAGGCCAATCCTGACGCTGTCACGCCAGAGCCGCAGCTGGTTATGATTGGCTGGGACAGATCGACACCAGCCTGATCGAATATCTGCATGAGGTCATCGTTGCTGAGAAAAGCTCGGCCGGATTTCAGGCTGCCGAAGGGGACATTCAAGCTGCCGGGGATATGACCCGACCGCGATTCCGGCCTCGGCTCTGCCATCTCCCCAGAAAAGCGCCTGGGCGGACGTGCATCAAGGATTTGAACATCTGTATCCAAGACATCCAGAACATCCGATTGTGTGGCGTTCAGGCTGGTCGGGTCCTGCTTTGAAATAAACGACACAGGCGAAATCTCAGGCGGAGTTTCCTGTGTTTCGCCCCAGCCTTCCACGACAGCCACGTCACACCCATGCGATCGCAACAGCCACCAGACCCACGGCGCAGAGAACAGACCCGCTCGGTCGTAAATGGCCAGCTGTTGATGGCCGGTAATTCCGGCATCGCCGAAAATTCCGGTACTCTGCCGCGGACGGTCGGACGGCGCCAGAGCTTTGATCCGGTTTGTGTTGATCCAGTGGGCTGTCCCGGTCAGATAGTCGTCCAGCGGCTCAGTCTGGCTCGGAAGCCCCCAGGTCGCGTCTACGAGCGCGCGGTTTTCGGATATATGTGTCGGAACCAAAGCGCCTGTCATAACCAACACGGAACCGGCAGGCCCCGCTCCGTGAGAAACTCCGGATTATAGACTTTGGACTGATAGCGCTGACCATAATCGCAAAGGATGGTTACGATTGTGTGGCCGGGGCCCATCTCCCGCGCCATGTGAATCGCGCCGGCTATGTTGATCCCTGACGATCCACCCAGACAAATTCCCTCCAGCTGGTTGAGTTCGAAAATGATCTGCAGTGCTTCCGTGTCGCTAATGCGGTAAGCCCGGTCGACAATTACATCCTGAAGGTTGGCCGTAATCCGTCCCTGGCCAATACCCTCCGTGATTGAATCGCCTTCGGTTTCCAGCTCGCCATGATCATAATAGGCAAACATTTTCGAGCCATGCGGATCAGCTATGCCGATCTTTATGTCCGGATTTTTGGATTTCAGGCTCATAGATATGCCGCCCAAAGTTCCGCCAGATCCGACGGAGCAGACAAATCCGTCCACCTTGCCCTGCGTCTGGGCCCAGATTTCTTCAGCCGTACCGTCAATATGAGCCTGTCGATTGGCTGTATTGTCAAACTGGTTGGCCCAGATGGTGCCATTCGGTTCCGTCCTGTTGAGTTCCGCGGCAAGACGCTCAGATACATGCACATAGTTCCCGGGATTGGCATAGGGCACGGCATCGACTTCGATCAGCTCAGCACCTAGCAGCTTCACTGCATCTTTCTTTTCCTGACTCTGTGTTCGAGGCATCACGATCTTGCAACGATAGCCGAGCGCGGAGCAGACCATGGCGAGACCGACACCCGTATTTCCCGCTGTGCCTTCAATGACAACGCCCCCCGGACGTAATGCGCCGCTCGCTTCTGCGTCGCGGATGATCCAGAGCGCTGCGCGGTCCTTGACTGACTGACCGGGATTCAGAAACTCAGCCTTGCCGTAAATCTCGCACCCCGTCATTTTCGAGGCATCCTGCAATTGAAGCAGAGGTGTGTTGCCGATAAGATCAATAACTGAGGAAGCTAACATGGCCCGTCCTTGCCAGTGTAACCGTTGAAATTCTACCGTTTTTAACGATCAGGAATCCGTGATGTCGGCGGTCGGTCCGTTGCAGGTACGACGGGGCTCTCATCAATCTCTATCACATCGAAATCATCCAGCCGCCCAGTGCGCTTGGGCAGCGTCCCGGATGCGATCAGGGCTTCGACACGAGCAGTCGCATTCTGCCGTAGATCTTCATAAAACAGATTGGATGGCAAGGTTCTGAATTTCGCACCGACCTGAATGGGGCGTCTGAGCGAGCGTGATCGCGGTTTGTCGACCAGCAGAATTCCATCCTGACATTGCGCGCCTACCTGATTGGGGCGCGCCGCCGGACGAATGTCAGGTTCCAACCCTTCGGCTGCGACACCGCCAAGATGCAGACGTTCCGGCGCATAATCCTGTGCGCGTGTCCAGGTCAGAGGGTTGACGCAAAGCAGAGTTCTGCCGTTTACGCCTTCGAATTCCGTACCATTATGAACAAGAAGGCGCTCGGTGAAACGTTCAGCAATACTCCGTTCGCCGGGCATGATAGAGCCAAAGGCAACCACGCAGCTTGTATCATCTGCCGTTTCACAGGGCGAAAGAGGCGACAAGACGTCACCGAAAAGGTCTATGGGCAAGGGATAATCAATTATATAGGCCACAGCCAGCCGGTCAATCAGGGTCTGATTGCCGGCAAAGAA
Organism: Litorimonas sp.; assembly: GCA_965205225.1. GTDB lineage: Bacteria > Pseudomonadota > Alphaproteobacteria > Caulobacterales > Maricaulaceae > Litorimonas. The sequence continues at coordinate 223,379 of CBDBFZ010000003.1, read as the reverse complement.
ATCATGCAAGAGCCGGATGAGATGCGCCGCGCCCTGATTGTGTCCCACCAGAACGATCGGTCTTTCGGGAGGACTCTGGTCCAGAAAAACACTGAAAGCCCGCTTTACATCCCTGTAGGAAAAATCCTGTGCCAGACGCGCATCCTCCCGGGTCGTCATGTAGCTGTACAGCGAGGCCTGGCGGTAGAAGGGGGCAAATAACCGCCCCGCATCACCATAGGGCGTCACGTAATTCGGTCTTACGATACGCTCTAGCTTGGACTTGCGGCGCAGATCATCACTGGGCAGGACATAGTGCTCTCCGCCGCGATAAACACTCGGAACGACCACGAATACGTCACCTTTTTCTGTCAGCGTGAACGGATCGACAGAGAGGTCCGGCAGGCTCAGCCAGCTGTCGGCCAGAGTATAATCCGGCGCATCAGGCGGATCATAGGTTTGAAATGGTTGCCGCGGATCCTGGATGGTCTGAAAAATATCGTCGCGGTAAATCCAGGCGAGAGCCCCTGCGATCATGATCGTCGCTATCAGACCGCCCAACACCATCCGCCAGAGTGCCAGACGCCGAATCTTGATTTTCTGTGAAGACATTATGATCTGACTGCCTTCTCGCTTTCAATGAACGATCAAACTGCTCATAAGCGTAGCAGGGATGGGCGGCAAGCGGGTAAGGTAAGGCAATGGCGAACAGTCACCCAGAAATCAAAGTTGTACCGAAAGAACCGCGCTTCCGAATTATACGCTGGTTCCGTAATCGCCTGATTGCCGGGATCATTGCCGCCTTGCCGATCGTCGCCATATTCTGGCTGCTCAGTAAACTCATCGGAACGATCGATAATGCGGTCTGGAGTATTGTTCCCAGCGCCTTGAATCCGTCCAACTATTTTGACTTTCCCTTCTGGGGTCTGTCGCTGATTCTGGCCGTTGTCGGTCTGACACTATTGGGAATTTTCGTATCCAATCAGGTTGGAACGAGTATCTTGCGCGCCGGAGAGGCGGTTCTGGCCAAGGTGCCGGTGATTGCGCCGATCTATAACGGCATCAAACAGATCCTGAACACAATCGCTCAGCAGCAAGATCGGGCTTTTCGCGATGTCTGTCTGATTGAATATCCACGCAAGGGAATCTGGGCGATTGGCTTTGTCACGGCCGATCTGTCCGGCGCACCAGAGACCGAACTGTCCAGCGACGGTAAAGACTATGTCTGTGTGTTTGTTCCCACGACTCCCAACCCGACCTCTGGCTTTCTACTCTTTGTGCCCAAGGATGAAATAAAACTGCTTAATATGACGCCGGAGGAAGGCGCGAAGATGATCATTTCCGGCGGTATGGTGTCCTCGAACGCCGCGCTTGATGAATATGCGCCCAAGAAGCCTGTCGTTCCGCTCGCGGATGAAACACTGTCCGGCTAACCGGCGCGCATCATCGCGATGCCGTGATCTTGTTCGAATAGATAGAGCAAGTGCCGCGCGGCACGTCCTCGGTCTGACGTCAGGGCTGGGTCATTCTGGACTAGCAGACGGGCATCCTGAGTGGCTGTTTCAAGGAGATCTCGATGTCTGTCGAGATTGGCTAGGCGGAAATGGGGCAGGCCGGATTGCGCCGCGCCCAGCAAATCGCCGGATCCGCGCAGCTCCCAATCCTTTTCAGCGATCAGAAACCCATCGTCGCTCTCGCGCAGGATCTTCAGGCGTTCTTTCCCGGTCTGGTTGAGAGGTGATTTGTAGAGCAGAATGCAGTTGCTCTTCTTGTCACCCCGTCCGACCCGGCCGCGCAACTGGTGCAGCTGCGCCAGTCCAAACCGCTCGGCATGTTCGATGATCATGACGGTCGCATTGGAGGCATCAACGCCCACTTCGATCACCGTCGTCGCCACCAAAATGTCGTATCGTCCGGCCTTGAAGGCCTGACTGACGACCTCCTTTTCCACCGCACTCAAACGCCCGTGCAGCAGCCCGACCCGGCCTCCGAAGATCGCCGTGAGCTGACGGTGTCGGTCTTCAACGGAGGAGAGATCGCTGACCTCGCTGTCTTCAACCAGAGGACAAACCCAGTAGACTTGATCACCGGCTTTCGTAGCGCGGCCTACCGCATCGATCACATTATCCAGCCGTTGCAGGGGAAGGGCGACGGTTTCTATCGGCTGGCGTCCAGCGGGTTTCTTATCCAGAATTGAAATGTCGAGATCGCCATAGCTGGTCAGGGCCAGTGTTCGCGGAATGGGCGTTGCCGTCATCACCAACAGATCCGGCGCATCGCCCTTTTCAGTCAGGCGCAGACGGTCACACACACCAAACCGATGCTGTTCGTCGATAATGACAAGGCCGAGCCGGTCGAACTTGACGCCATCCTGGAACAGAGCATGAGTGCCGACAACAACATCAATATAGCCTTCGGACAGTCCTGAATTGATCGCTTTGCGCGCCTGACCCTTATCGCGTCCGGTTAGAGCCTCGACCGTCAGACCAGCGGGCTCCAGCATTGCGCTCAATGTTTCCGCATGCTGCCGCGCCAGTATTTCTGTCGGCGCCATGATGGCGGCCTGCGCGCCGGCTTCGGCAGCATAGGCGCTGGCAAGGGCGGCGACGAAGGTTTTGCCGGCCCCGACATCGCCCTGCAGCAAGCGGGCCATGCGGGATTCGGAGCCCATGTCAGTTTTGATGTCCTCAAAAGCGCGCATTTGTGCATCGGTTGGTGCGAAGGGTGCGCCGCGCAGTACATCATCGACATATTGCCCCGTCGCGCTCAGCGCTTCGCCTTTCAGGGATCGATTGCGAGCGCGTATGAGGGCCATTGCAAGTTGTTTGGCGAGCAGTTCATCATAGGCGAGACGGCGCAGAGGCGGGGCATTGGCAGAGATATCAACGATATGGCTGGGCTGGTGCAGGCGCAGCACAGCCTCATCAAAGCTCGGCCAGTCATTTTGCTTTAGAAATGCCGGGTCGATCCATTCCGGCAAAGCCTCGCCCAGATTCACAGTCCTGAGCGCCGACCAGACCGCTTTGCGAGCCACTTTGGGCGATAATCCTGCCGTGAGTGGATAGACAGGTTCAAAACTGGGCAGATCGTCGGCTTGCTCGGGCGCCAGAACATAGTCTGGATGGTTCATCTGAGCTTCGGCATTGTAAATTTCGACCTTGCCGGAAATCAGCCTCTGCGCCCCTTCGGGGAATTGCCGATCCAATGTTGAGCCATAAGCCTTGAAGAAAACGAGAATCATCTCGCCGGTCTCATCATAGACCCGGACGCGATATGGCTTGGACCGGCTGCTGGCGGGCATGTGCCGCCCCACAGTCACCAGAAAGCTCGCCACGTCACCTTGCCGCGCATTGGCAATGCCGGGCCGATTGGACCGATCAATAATGCTCGTCGGCGGTGTCAGGAGGAGGTCAAGAAGCCTGGCCGGGTTGCGTACTGAGAAGGCGCGTTCGAGAGCGTCGCCGACCTTGTCCCCGACTCCTGTCAGGGATCGGATGCCAGTAAACCACGGATTGAGGGCAGGAGGTCTCACATTCCTGATTTGACGTGGTAATACAGCCCATGCAAGCGATAGGGTCGTGACAGGGCCAGCGTCATTCATTAGGCCTGCACCCGTGCCTGAAAGCGATGACACAATCGACTGGGAAACGCGCCGTAAGCGCTTGATGCACCGCGCACATTATCGCGGCTTCAAGGAGGTCGATCTGATTCTGGGTGGATTTGCGCGTGTTCATGGACCGGACCTGACCAACACCGAACTTTTGATGTTTGAAGATCTGCTCGGGGCCAAGGACCACGATATCTACGCCTGGATCACGCAGACACTTCCCGTGCCCGCCAATTACGACACACCACTTCTGGAACGATTGCGGGCATTCAGACCTTCCGTTTGAGATGCAGATTCAACTCTCACGCTATGTCGGGCCTGATCTTCGGTTAACGGCAGCCGGTCTGCCCGAAGGGGCGGACGCGCTCATTGTCACCAAAGCGGTGGTGAAAACCTCTGGCCGAATCCTGTTCGTGGCCCGGGATGATGCCCGCGCCGCGTCTTTTACCGCCGCCTGCCGCTTCTTCCAGCCAGACGTGCCGGTCCTGAATCTACCGGCGTGGGATGCACTGCCCTATGATCGGGTATCGCCCAGCCGGGTTCTGGCGGCGCGGCGTGCCGGGGCGCTTTATAGCTTGCTGGCCGTCAAGACAACAAAGTCGCTGATCATCGTTTCGACCGTGGCCGCCATCCTCCAGCGGGTGCCACCCCGCAAGGTCATCAAAGCAGCGGGTTTTTGCGCGAAGGTTGGTGATGATGTCCAGCGCGAGGATCTTGAGTCCTATCTATCTCGAAACGGCTATATCCGGGCGTCTACCGTGGTTGAACCTGGTGACTATGCGGTTCGCGGCGGGCTCATAGATATTTTCCCGCCCACTCGCAAGACTCCGCTGCGTCTCGACTTTTTTGGCGATGAGCTTGAGAGCATCCGTGAGTTTGACGTTGATACGCAACGGACTAGCAACGCCCTGAAAAGCCTGACGCTTGCCCCTGTCAGCGAAATCTTCGTTGAAGATGATACGATCAGCGAATTCCGAAAAGCCTATATAGCCGCATTTGGCGGTGGGGTCAGCCGTGATCCTGTCTACTCATCCGTGATTGACGGTATCCGTCCGCAAGGCATCGAACATTACCTGTCGCTATTCTACGACTATACCGAGACTATATTTGATTATGTCGGCGCGGGCGCAATTACTGCGTTTGATGGTCTGGCGAATGAAGCCATGGCCGAACGCGAAGCGCTGATCGAAGATTTCTACACATCACGTAAGGAACATCAGGACGCCCGCGACAGTGGATCAGGTGATCCTGCCAAGAGCGCTGGGTTATATCGCCCGCTTCCAACGGATGCACTTTACATTCCGCTTGTCGAACTTTCGGGCATAATGGCCCCGCTTTGCGTTCGCCAACATGCAGCTTATGACGCGCCCAATGAGGGCGATAAGGTCGATTTTGGCGCTCGGACCGGTCGTAACTTTCTGGCGGAGCGTCAGACCGAGGGCGTCAATATTTTCGATTCTGTCGCCACACATGTTCAGGCGCTGCGCGAAACCAAACACCGCGTCTGGATGGCGGCTTGGTCGGAAGGGTCACGTGAGCGCCTGACGAATGTTCTGGAAGATCAAGGCGTCATTGTTCCCATCGCGCGGGACGGACGGACCGCTTTTGAGATCAAACCTGGTGAGGTCAGAGCAGTCGTCCTGCCGCTGGAGCAGGGCTTCGTCATGCCGGACGGGGAGGCGGATCTGGCCGTTATTTCCGAGCAGGACATTCTCGGTGACCGGTTGGTCAATCGTGGCAAGCGGCGCCGCGCGAAGAATTTTATTGCTGAGGTCAGTGCGCTCAACCCAAGTGATTTAATTGTTCATATCGATCATGGCGTTGGCCGTTATCTGGGCCTGAAGACATTGGATGTTGGCGGTGCCCCGCATGACTGTCTCGAGCTTGAATATGCGGGCGATGCCAAACTCTATTTGCCGGTCGAGAATATTGAACTGCTGTCGCGTTACGGTGCCGCCAATGAGACTGCCGTGCTGGACAGGCTGGGCGGCGTGGCGTGGCAGTCCCGGAAGGCCCAAGCCAAAGGCCGCCTGCGCGAAATGGCGGCGGAGCTTATCATTATCGCCGCCAAGCGTGCGATGCGCACTATTGAGCCCATTGAGATAGAAGAGGGGTCCTACAATGAGTTTGCGGCTCGCTTCCCCTATGCCGAAACCGACGATCAGCTCAGCGCCATCCAGGATGTTTTCGGTGATCTGACCTCCGGGCGGCCAATGGATCGGCTAATCTGCGGCGATGTTGGCTTCGGCAAGACTGAAGTCGCTCTGCGCGCAGCCTTTGCGGTTGCCATGACCGGTCGGCAGGTTGCCGTGGTCGCGCCGACAACACTCCTGTCGCGCCAGCATTTTAAGACATTCTCTGAGCGGTTTTGCGGCATGCCGATCACGGTTCGGCAACTCTCGCGTCTCGTATCCGCGTCCAAAGCTAAACTGACTCGGGAGGCGCTGGCCAAAGGCCAAATTGACATCATTATCGGCACTCATGCCGTACTCGCCAAGTCAGTCAGTTTTGCCAATCTTGGCCTTATTGTTGTCGATGAGGAACAGCGTTTCGGCGTGCGCCATAAGGAACGGCTCAAGGCGCTCCGGGCTGACGTCCACATGCTGACACTCACAGCGACACCGATTCCAAGGACGCTTCAGATGGCGCTGACCGGTATTCGGGACCTGTCGCTGATCGCCACGCCGCCCGTCGATCGCCTGGCGGTGCGAACCTACGTCCTGCCATTTGACGAAGTGTCGATCAGAAAAGCACTGTTGCGCGAGAAATATCGCGGCGGACAGAGCTATTACGTCACGCCGCGTATCAGCGACATTCGCCGGATTGAAGCGTTTCTGCGTGAGCGTGTGCCGGAAATGAAATATGTCATTGCTCATGGCCAGATGGGAGCCAGCGCGCTCGACGATATTATGAGTGCCTTCTATGACGGGCAGTATGATGTGCTGCTCTCCACCTCCATCATTGAGAGTGGGATCGATATTCCGACTGCCAACACTATGATTATCAGCCGGGCGGATAAATTCGGTCTGGCGCAGCTCTACCAGCTGCGGGGTCGAGTGGGCCGATCCAAGGCACGCGCCTATGCCTATCTGACAATGCCGGATGAGTATGTCGCGACACCAGGCGCCTTGCAGCGACTCAAGGTTCTGCAATCCCTCGACACGCTGGGCGCTGGGTTCACACTGGCCAGCCACGATCTGGACATGCGCGGCGGCGGTAATCCTCTGGGCGAAGAGCAATCAGGCCACATCAAGGAACTCGGTGTCGAGCTCTACCAGCACATGCTGGAAGAGGCGGTTGCCGAGCTGAAGAATGATGAGAGCGTGTCAGATCAGAGCTGGACCCCGCAGGTCAATCTGGGTGTCGCCGTTCTGATCCCCGAAACCTATGTCGAAGACCTGAATTTACGCCTGTCGCTCTATCGCAGGATTTCCGATCTCGAAAACGATACCGATAGCAATGCGCTGGCCGCTGAATTGATCGATCGGTTTGGTCCGCTTCCGGAAGAAGTCGAATTCTTATTAAAGGTCATGACTATCAAGAGATTATGCCGAAAGGCTCATGTTGAGAAAGTCGATGCAGGACCAAAAGGTATTGTCCTGAGTATGCGGCATCAGGACATTAAGAATCCATCTCTTGTCATGAATGCAATTACGCAGAACTCCGTCTGGCGTTTGCGTCCAGACCAGACAATTCTGGTTCAAGGCCGATTCGAGACGCCAGAGTCACGTGTTCAGGGCGCTAAGCGCGGCGTTAAAGCATTAATTGTGGATGAGCTGTCCGAAGACGCGGCCTAAAGCGCCCGACCAAAAACCTGAATCGTTTGGCTTCCCTTGAGAGCTGATTTGTGATTCATCGGGTTTGGGAGGATGGTTCATGTCAGCACCTTTGCCAGAAGCAGTTCGGGCACGGTTTCAGACGTTGATTGAAGAAGGGTTAAGCGGACGCGCGGCAGCATTGCGCCTGAAGCTTTCACCGGCCACCGGAGCGCGTTGGGGTCTTTCGATCCGACGAACCGGACGTGCAAGGGCCGCGCGGCAAGGTCGCCCTCGTGGCAAGGGCAAGCTTGATACCCACCGGTCTTTTCTCGTTGAACTGATTGAACAGGACGGGAACATGACCATTTTTTGGAGCCTCATGGCCTGAACTGGCCGGTGCGCTGGCAGACGCGACCGGCGTTCAGGTGCACCTTGATGCGATTGGCCGGTTCTTGCGCAAACTCGGTTTTACATACAAAAAACGTTGGTCGCCACCGAGCGACGCCGCGCACGGGTAAGGAAACAACGCGATGGATGGCGAGGCCTTTGCGGCTTACATCGCACAGATGCTGGTTTCTCTTCTTGCCCTCCTACAACCCGGACTTGAACCCGATTGAGATGGCGTTCTCCAAACTCAAAGCGCACCTGCGAAGGATAGTTGCCCGAACCTTCACCGATCTGTTCCACGCCCTCACGGAAATCTGTGACCTCTTCTCGCCAGAAGAGTGCTGGAACTACTTCAAAGCTGCCGGATATGTCTCAGGTTAAAGGGCGGATGCTTTAGCGGCAGTCCTGAAATCACCTAGTATCCAATTGATGGCTTATTCATATCGCTCTCCCCAGAGTTTGGAGAGAACCTGCCAAAATGTCGCAGGAGAGTCCAGACAGGGTGCGAAGTCTCTTCGGGGCATAAAAACCCCGGCTGCGAGGCCGGGCTTTGACTTAGAGATCAAGGAGCAGGCGCTCCGGATCTTCCAGACATTCTTTGACCCGCACGAGGAAGGTCACGGCTTCCTTACCGTCGACGATACGGTGATCATAGCTGAGCGCGAGATACATCATCGGGCGAATGACCATCTCATCACCCACAACGACCGGGCGCTTTTGGATCGTGTGCATGCCGAGGATGCCCGATTGCGGCGGGTTGAGGATCGGTGAACTCATCAGCGAGCCATAGACACCACCATTTGAGATGGTGAAGGTCCCGCCGCGCATATCGCCCATTGAGAGCTGGCCATCGCGCGCCTTGGCACCTAATTCACCAATCCCTTTTTCGATGCCGCCAAGCGATAGCGCATCTGCATCGCGCAACACCGGAACGACGAGACCTTTATCAGTCCCGACCGCGATGCTGATGTCGTAGAAATTCTTGTAGATGATGTCCGTGCCGTCAATTTCAGCATTCACGGTCGGCACTTCCTTCAGCGCCTGGACACAGGCTTTCACGAAGAAGGACATGAAGCCGAGCTTCACGCTGTGTTTCTTCAGGAAAGCCTCTTTGTATTTTGACCGGATCGCCATGATCTCGGACATGTCCGCTTCATTATAGGTCGTCAGCATGGCGGCCATATTCTGAGCGTCCTTCAGGCGGCGAGCGATGGTCTGGCGCAGGCGCGACATGCGCACGCGTTCTTCGCGTTCGCCCGTTTCGCGCGGGACTGATGACGCGGCCGGAACGGACGGTGGCGTTGGCGCGGCGGCGGGCGCATCGCTCTTCTTGGCTGATCCATCGGCCAGAGCCTGCACCGCATCGGCTTTCAAAATACGGCCATCTTTGCCCGAGCCCGTAATTTTGGCGGGGTCGAGATTGTTTTCGCGAATGATCTTGGCCGCAGCAGGCATGACGCGCACATCGTTGGGCACGCCTTCAACATTCGTGCTGGCAAGACCTCCGCTTTCATCACCCTTACCCGGCGCTTCCGGTCCCGGAAAATCGCCGGTCGATTGGCTCTCGCCGAGCCGTGCCAATGTCTGGCCGATCGTCGCGATGTCGCCCTCGGTCACGAGAATTTCTGCCAGCACACCTGAATGCGGTGCGACCAGTTCCTGCGCAGCCTTGTCGGTTTCAAGCTCGACAATCGCTTCATCCTTCTCGACAGCATCGCCCACCTGTTTCATCCAGCTCGCAACTGTCACTTCGGACACGCTTTCACCGACATTGGGGACATTGATGTCGAGCGATGAGCCGCTGCTCTTGTTCGAGGCGGGCGCTTCGGTCTGTGCTTCCACTTCAGCATCGCCTTTGACCGCTTCCGCCTTACCGGCGACGCCTCCGCCCGACTCAGCACCCATTTTGGCGATCAGCGTTCCGACGGCGACCGTATCGCCTTCGGAGGCTAGAATTTCGGACAGGACACCATCTTCAGGTGCGACCAGTTCCTGGCTTGCCTTATCCGTTTCGATCTCGACGATCGGGTCGTCCTTCTTCACCTTGTCATCTGGCTGAGCTATCCAGCTCGCGATGGTTACTTCGGAGACGCTTTCGCCGACATTGGGAATTACGATATCAGTCATCGGGTCTACTTAAGTCCGTGGGTTCGATTTGCCAGTGAAATTAGGAATGATACGATTCGCTATTTTGCAAACACGCCGTCAAAAATAGCCTTCTGCTCTTTCTTGTGCTTCGCGGCAATGCCGGTCGCCGTGGATGCGGCGACCTTACGGCCGAGATAACGTGGGCGTGTATTATCCGCTCCGATGTCTGTCAGAGTCTCTTCCAGCAGCGGTTCGATAAAGCTCCAGGCTCCCATATTCTTGGGTTCTTCCTGAGCCCAGACCATATCCGCCTGTTTAAAACGAGACAGCTCTGTCTTCAACGCCGTGTCCGGATAGGGATAGAACTGCTCGACCCGCAACAGGTAGACATCGTTGCGGCCCAGTTCTTCACGCGCTTCGAGCAGATCAAAATAGATCTTACCGGAGCAGATCACAACACGCTTCATTTTCTTGTCATCGACGAGCTTCCCCTGAAACGCTTCGGGACGATATTCAGCGTCGTCCCATAGGACGCGATGGAAGAATGTATCCGGCCCCATCTCCTCAAAGGTCGAAACGCAGAGCTTGTGCCGCAACAGACTTTTGGGACTCATGATAATGAGCGGCTTGCGGAAATTACGGTGCAACTGTCGACGCAGCACATGAAAATAGTTGGACGGAGTCGAGACGTTGCAAACTTGCATATTGTCCTCGGCACACATCTGCAGATATCGCTCAAGCCTCGCGGAACTATGCTCTGGTCCCTGCCCCTCATAGCCATGCGGCAGCAGCATTACGAGGCCGCTCATGCGCAGCCATTTCTGCTCTGCGGAACTGATGAACTGGTCGACCATCACCTGCGCCCCATTGGCGAAATCACCAAACTGCGCTTCCCAGATGGTCAGCGCCTGCGGGGCCGTGGTCGAAAACCCATATTCAAAACCTAGAACCGCCTCTTCGGACAGGTGTGAGTTCAGGACCTGATAATATTGCTGGTCATCAGACAGGTTATTGAGCGGTGTGTATTTTCGCTCCGTTATCTGGTCGATGAAATGACTTTGCCGCTGACTGAATGTGCCGCGTTCGGAATCCTGGCCAGACAGACGAACCGGATGACCTTCAAGCACGAGCGATCCAAAGGCGAGATGTTCGGCCAGGCCCCAGTCAATATCACGGCCAGCTTCGACCTTGTCAGCACGCATCTTGATGATGCGGGCCAGCGTCTTGTGAATGTTGACGTCATTCGGGATCGTTGTGATCTTGGTTCCGATCTCCTTGAGGGTTTCAATGGGGACACCGGTGACACCCCGGCGCTTTTCGTCAACCGTCGATGGCAACGTAATGCCGGTCCAGACGCCGTCGAGCCAGTCCGGAGCCTTGGTTTCGAAATCCTTGGCCTTATCGAATTCAGCATCAAGGAAGGCGTAGAAATCATCGACCTGTGTCTTATGTTCGGCTTCGGTCAGATCACCCTGCGCGATCAGGCGCTGCGCATAAAGCTCACGGGACGAAGGTTTGCCGCCAATCACGTCATACATGATCGGCTGTGTGAAGCTGGGATCATCGCCTTCATTGTGGCCATAGCGGCGATAGCAGACGATATCGATCACGACATCACGGCCGAATGTCTGTCGGTATTCCGTTGCGATCCGCGCCGCATAGACAATCGCTTCCGGATCGTCGCCATTGACGTGGAAGACCGGTGCCTGAACCATGAAGGCCACATCTGAGCAATATTGACCGGACCGATACTCATCCGGCGTGGTCGTAAAGCCGATCTGATTATTGATGATGACATGGATCGACCCGCCCGTTCGGTATCCGGCCAACTGGCTGAGCTGGAACGTTTCCGTCACCACACCCTGGCCCGCAAAAGCACTGTCACCATGCAAGAGAACCGCCATGACCCGCTTGGGATTATGGGTGCGGTAGGTACCCGACAGGGATTGCTGTTTCGCCCGCGCCTTGCCGATCACGACCGGCGTGATAACTTCCAGATGAGAAGGGTTGGGCGCCAGCGATAGATGGACCTTATTGCCGTCAAATTCGCGGTCATCGGACACGCCCAGATGATATTTCACATCCCCTGAGCCGAAATCCTCCGCGCCCGACGCGACCCCGCCCAGAAACTCGTAGAAAATGGCCGAATAGGGTTTCTGCATAACACTCGCCATGACGTTCAGCCTCCCGCGATGCGGCATCCCGAAATTGATGTCCTGAAGACCCAGTTGACCGCCGCGTTTGATGATCTGTTCCAGCGCGGGCAGCAAGGCTTCGCCGCCATCCAGGCCAAACCGCTTTGTGCCGGGATAGCGTTTGTGAATCAGCTGCTCGAAGCTCTCTGCTTCAATCAGTTTCTGCAGGATCGCGAGGCGGCCCTCTTTGGTGAAAATGACCTGCTTGTCCGGGCCTTCGATGCGCTCCTGTATCCAGGCTTTCTCTTTCGGATCGGAAATATGCATGAACTGCACACCAATGGTCGAGCAGTAAGTCCGCTGCACAATCTCAAGGATCTGATTGATCGTGGCATATTCCAGACCCAGCACCCCATCGATGAAAATATCACGATCTCGATCTGATGATGTGAATCCATAGGTTTCAGGATCGAGTTCGGGGTGCGTCCCTTGCTTACGCAGTCCAAGCGGATCGAGATCGGCAATCAAATGCCCGCGCACGCGGTAGGCCCGGATCAGCATCAGCGCATGCAATGAGTCCTTAGCCGCCTGCTGCACCTGATCTGCGGACATGTCCGGTTGAACCTTGGCAATCTTGGCTTCGGCGGCGGCGCTATTGCCCCAGTCCCCCGTGAGCGCATTCGTCAGTTCGCCATTTGGTGTGGGCGGCCAGCTCTCGCATTTCCAGCTGGGACCATCCGCGTTGCGCCGGACATTGATCCGGTCTTCGCCGAGAGCCTCAAAATAGGCGCGCCAGCTGGCATCAACACTTGCCGGATTTTCGGCATATCGCGCCTGCATCTGCTCGAGATAAAGGGCGGAACCCCCGTCAAGAAAGTCGGTGTCGATAAAAGCTTGATTCAGCTCGGTGCGCTTGGCCATGTCGAGTCTTTTCTCTCAGCAATTTACCGTCGCTTAACGCAAACGGTTTGCCCTGTCATCGGGGGTTAATGGTCAATAGTGTGTGAATAAAGGGCGGGTTAGCAAAAGGGCGAACCGATGACCCGCCCTCACATTTATTCAGAGACGACCCTTTGAGCTACCGGCACGGCCAATAAGCCGTGACTTTGGTTTCGATAATCGCCGCATCGCCGCCATAAAGACAGTCCACGCCAATCAAGGTCCATCTGGGATAAGGCGCGTTGCAACACGCTCGGCCTTGATGCCCCAAAGCGGGCCTGGATGCGCATCAGATCGGTCGTATAGCTGGTGACGTCCACAACATCGGACCAGTCCGCACTGGACTGCCAGATTCTCTTACATTTCATCGAAAGACCGTTCAATGGCTGGCTCGATAGTCGTTTCACCATCTTCCATGATCGCGAGCACACCCGACAAATAGAGCATGTCGCCTGTGCGGGTCGCGGGCGCATATTGAAGCTCATTATAGGTTTGCCCCAGCACGTCCGGGACAATGGTCTTGCGCAAAGGGTCGGGCGTCACATCCGCATTGATCATCGTCGCACAGGCTGACAATATGAGGGCGGAGATGGCTAAAGTGAGAGTCTTCATCCGTTCAGCACATCCATCAGTGTTGTCCCGAGGCGTGCAGGGCTGTCAGAGACCTGGATACCCGCCTTTTCCATCGCCGCGATCTTGTCTTCCGCGCCGCCCTTGCCGCCGGATACGATCGCGCCTGCATGGCCCATCGTGCGTCCGGGAGGCGCCGTCCGCCCGGCAATAAAGCCGACCATCGGTTTAGAACGGCCCTTCCTGGCCTGATGCGCGATATAGTTTGCAGCCTCTTCTTCGGCTGTACCGCCAATCTCGCCAATCATGATGATCTGCTCGGTCTCATCATCGTTGAGGAACAGTTCCAGGCAATCAGTGAAGTTGGTGCCGTTGATCGGGTCACCGCCAATGCCGATAGCCGTTGTCTGACCGAGGCCAACCTGCGTTGTCTGGAACACAGCCTCATAGGTCAACGTGCCGGAGCGCGAGACCACGCCGCAGGTTCCTTTTTTGAAGATCTTGCCGGGCATGATGCCGATCTTGCATTCGTCCGGGGTCAGGACGCCGGGGCAGTTTGGGCCGATCAGGCGCGATTTAGAGCCCACCAGCGCGCGTTTGACCGGGATCATGTCGCGCACTGGGATCCCTTCCGTGATCACAATGATCAGCGGTACCTCAGCCGCAATGGCTTCCATGATAGAATCCGCAGCGAAGGGCGGCGGCACATAGATGGCTGACGCGGTCGCGCCCGTGGCATGGACCGCTTCTTCGACCGTATCGAAATTCGGCAGACCCAAATGGGTCGTTCCGCCCTTACCCGGCGTCACGCCCGCAACCATTTTAGTGCCATACCCTAGGGCCTGTTCCGTATGGAACGTCCCGGTCTTCCCGGTCATCCCCTGAGTGATAACCTTAGTGTCTTTATTGATGAGAACTGACATTCGGCTTCCTAATCTGTATCTCTTGGAGTCGTCTTGACAACGTCAGCGGCAGCTTAGGCCGCGACAGCCTTCACAATCTTCTGCGCCGCATCGTCCAGATCATCCGCGCTGATCACGTTCAGGCCGCTATTGTCGATGATGGCTTTGCCCGCTTCGACATTCGTGCCTTCGAGACGGACAACGAGAGGAACTTCGAGGCCGACTTCCTTGACCGCTTCAACCGCGCCTTGGGCGATAATGTCGCATTTCATGATCCCGCCAAAGATGTTGATCAGAATGCCTTCGATTTTGTCGTCTGACGTCAGGATCTTGAACGCCGCCACGATGTTCTCTTTGGACGCACCGCCGCCCACATCAAGGAAGTTGGCTGGCTCGGCACCGTAGAGCTTGATGATGTCCATCGTCGACATCGCCAGACCCGCACCATTGACCATACAGCCAATATTGCCATCGAGCGCGACGTAGGAGAGATCGTATTTCTCGGCTTCGACTTCTTTTTCATCCTGCTCTGTCTCGTCTCGCATCGCTTCGACATCAGGGTGGCGATAGAGCGCATTGCCGTCAAAGCTGATCTTGGCGTCCAGACAGTGCAAACGCCCGTCTTCGGTCACGATCAACGGATTGATTTCCAGCATCGCCATGTCCTTGGCAAGGAAGCCGTTATAGAGCGTATGTCCGAGCTTTCCGGCCTGCTTGGCCAGATCGCCGGACGACAGACCCAGCGCCTTGGCCAATTTACGGCCATGATGCGGCTGGAAGCCTGTCGCCGGATCAATGTCAAAATTGATGACCTTTTCCGGCGTGTCGTGCGCAACCGCTTCGATATCCATTCCACCTTCGGTCGACACGATGAAAGAGACGCGCGACGTTTCGCGGTTGATGATGATGGAAATGTAAAGCTCGGTCTCAATATCGGAGCCATG
The DNA here is from genome assembly GCA_965205225.1 of Litorimonas sp. GTDB lineage: Bacteria > Pseudomonadota > Alphaproteobacteria > Caulobacterales > Maricaulaceae > Litorimonas. The sequence goes on along the minus strand of CBDBFZ010000003.1, from coordinate 208,070 downwards.
TTCGATATAGAGGCGGTTGACCTTCTTGCCATCGTCGCCGGTCTGAGCCGTCACCAGATGCGCACCGAGCATGGCTTCCGCATTTTCGACGACTTCATTAACCGAAAAAGCAAGGCGCACGCCACCTTTTTCACCGGCGCTCTCTTCCACGAATTTACCCTTGCCGCGTCCACCCGCATGGATCTGGGATTTTACGACCCAGAGGGGACCACCGAGTTTTTCAGCGGCCGCGCGGGCTTCGCTGGCTTTGAAAATCGCAATACCGTCTGAGACGGGCGCGCCAATCTCTTTCAAGACCTGTTTGCCCTGATATTCATGGATGTTCATGGAATGGTGGTCCGTGGTTAGGGAGTCGGGTTGGGGGAGTTGGGGCGCGTTATAGCGCCCCTCACCCTACTCGCAACCACGGTTTCGACCTTGAGTCATCCCAAGCCGAAAACAATTACATGCATGAGCCGCCCCGGCAGCATGGATAAAATGCCGGGAATGAGCGGCGCGCTGTAGAACATGCCGGTCACTGCCCGCTTGTGACTGCGAATATTGCCATTGCGGATATGGTAGACGGCTTTCCACGCTGCGAAGAAGGTAATCGGCACGAAAATATAGATGAAGGAAAAACTGTCATAATTGATCTAGCGGATGAAGATCGCCGAGGTCGCGAAGCCATCCAACCGCTCCTCATCCGTCCGGTCTATCCGCCTCATGCGCCCTATCTCACCTCGCGAGAGTTGGTGTTGCGTGTCTGCGTAGAGATATTCATCTTCGTGATGCGAAAAGTGGTTATTTTTGATCTTGTCATCAAATGTGATGGAAAAGAACATATTCGCACGGTTCTCTTCAGCTCATCAGGGATCATTCTTTTCCAGTTCTTTCAGTTTTGCCCGTCTCACCGCTTTCTCGTCTGTCAGGGTAGAAACGAGCCTGTGCGGGCATTTCTCGTCTTGCATTGTATCTCCTCGTATTTTCATGTTACAAATCATGTTCAACCTTTGTGTTGAGGACCGAGCGACACCTCCAAAAATGACGCCCGGCCCGATTCCAAAACTAAGAGCCAATGCAAGCGCCTTGTGTAAAAATATGCACGCGTGGAATTCATAAATGGCAGCCAACCGGGTGTTCGCCTGATCAGAAGCGGTGAGTAAGTTGATGGGCAAGTTAATGCAAAGCCGGTTGTTCAGGTTGACCATCGTGATCGCCTTTCTTCCTGTCCTTCTCGGCACAATCTTGACAGTCACGAAAGAGCCGCCCCACCAGATGACCGAAGCAGAGCGTCAGGCGCTTGCAGATTTGCGGGTAATGTCGACGCCGGAGCAAGGCCGTCGGCTGGAAGAAACCGACGCTGACACCTCTGGCTTGTTGGGGCAGTCGCCGCAAGAAACCCCGGCAGAAGAACTGGCCCGTCTGAGCGCTAAGTATCCGAACTTCAGTCTGCTTCTCCAGCTGGAGCAGCAAGCCCGGCAAGCCCGCGCGGACTATTACAGGGCATTTTTCACAATCAGCATAAGCTGGCTGGCCCTTATTTTCGGTACATTCTTCACGGGGCAATGGATCATGAAACCGGGGAGTTAGCTGGGACGCCAGGCCGGAATGGGCGATATGCCCTGAGAGGCTCTGATTTGCCCATATTGAGATTTTTGTGTCTCTCTGGTTTCCGCCGCGCGGTGTATATTTCCTTAAATCTCTCTGTCTGGGCAAATTTAGGGGTAAATCGGCGATTTTGCGGGCAAGCATCAGACTGTGCAGGTCATCTCGCCGTGACGACTCGATCCAAATCCTTAACCGGGCAGGTCCGCGTGCGCTTTGAGCCTTTCAACCGCCCGGTTCAACTTCTCAAAGCCAGATGCTAAAGCGGCTGCGTACTCCTGCAGGAGAGCGGTTGGCCCGATGTCCGTCTTGTTTTCGTCAGCGAGCGAACCGTCTGATTCCGCTTGGCCTTGATCAAAAACACTTAAACTCGTTCCCTAACCAACGGCGTACCAAACTCATGCTGGGAATCGTGTAGCTCAGCTCTCTGCATATCCTCAATGTCGTCCATCACGGCAGGGTATCAGCATAAAAATGATCTGAGTGGGCTAAGTCCGCACGGATCCCCTGCACTTCTGCCACAGAAAGGGAGGAACGGTGTCCACCAGACTTGCCTGACTCATAGTAGACAATCCAATCCCCAACGACCGGACGCACTCTCGAAAGATAAATCTTTGGAAAGTGATATCGCTCGTTCTGAAGGCTTATCGTCGTCAATCGACTCGGGGTTTTGAATGAAACCCTCTTTGCCATTAGATAAAATCCTGCCTAGGCAATTCCTTCGCCCGCTTCTCGTCCAGATAACGCGCGCTCAGAACTTTCTGATGCTCACCCAGTTCTAGCAATAGCGGGTTCCCTGTTGGAAATTCGAAGCCTGGAATGTCGGTGTCTGCTACGTCGAACAGATCTTTCATCAGAGCGCGCAAGCTGTTGCCATGGGCACTGATGATCACGTTGGACCCGGCCTCGAGGAACTGGCGGATCTGGCTGTTGAAATAGGGCAGCACCCGTTCCGTTGTCATTTTCAGGCTTTCACCGCCGGGAAGGATCGCCGGGTCATAGGCGGCATATTTCGGGTCATTAGCCGGATGATAGTCATTATCCGTACCGATTTGCGGCGGCGGCACATTAAAGGACCGGCGCCAGATATGAACCTGTTCTTCGCCGTGCTTGGCTTTGGTTTCGTCCTTATTAAGACCCGTCAGACCACCATAGTGGCGCTCATTGAGTTGCCACGCCTTGGTTTCCGGAATATACATCTTATCAATGCCTTCCAGCGTCAGCCAGAGCGTCTTGATTGCGCGCTTCTGAAATGAAGTGAAGGCGATGTCGAAGGTGAGGCCTTCTTTTGCCAGCAGCTTACCCGCTTTATTGGCTTCGTGCGTGCCCTGCGCCGTCAGTCCAACATCCACCCAGCCCGTGAAACGGTTCTCCTGATTCCAGACGGATTGTCCGTGACGGACAAGAACGAGCGTAGACTTCACTTCTTCGGTCATGGCGAGGGCTCCTTGTACGGGCGCCGCCTACGCCAACTGCAAGAGGGATCGCAACGCCCGGTAATAATCAACAGGACGCGGCTTAGAGTCATGGCTCATTATGTCCACCAGATTATGATAGCTGCGAGTGTGAATGCGGCCATGCAGATGTCGGTTCTTCTGTCATATCGGGTGTGGGCGCGTCTCCAGTCCTTGAGCTTGGCCAACATGTTTTCGACCTTGTGGCGTTGTTTGTATTGCATCTTGCAGAAAGTAGCTGGCGGCTTGCACCGTCGGCTCGGTGGGATACAGGGTGTGATGCATTTGGCGCGTAGAGCGCCTCGATAGGCGTCAGAATCTTAGCCTTGATCTGCGATCATTGCCCGCGCCATAGCCCGTCTGATAGAGACGAATACAGGATCTTCGCGCCGATATAATCCGGGCGCTGCCCGGCCGTGATGCCCATCGCGACAGGTCGGCCACCGCCGTCACACACGGCGTGCAAGCCTAGGTCGTAGAGAAGAATTAATCATTTGAGCCAGATCTTGATAGCTGCGATATAGACGAAGCCCATATAGTTTTGGATATGCTTGTCATATCGCGTAGCCACACGCCGGAACTGTTTGAGATAGCCAAAGAAACGCTCGACAATATTACGTTCCTTATACAAAGCCATATCAGTTTGCCTTGGCTTGCGCGCATTTTTCCGGGACGGAATAACGGGCATAGCCCCGCTCTCATTCACCGCGTCTATAACGCACCGGCCATCATAGCCCTTATCCGCCAAGACATGATCCGCCTTAAACCCTGCCAATAAGGCGGCGGCTTGCGTCATTTCGCTACAATGCCCGCCCGTTGCTATCAGGCGCAGAGGTAAACCCAATCCATCTGTCAGCCCATGTATTTTTGTCGTCAGGCCGCCCTTGGAACGCCCCAATGCGTGGGCATCAGGCCCCCTTTTTTATGCCGCGCCCCGGCCGATTGGGCATGCGCCCGCACAATTGTGGCATCCATCATCAGCCACTCTTGCTCAGCGTGGGTGCGCAAGGCCTTAAAGACATCTTCTAAAACCCCGGCCTCAACCCAGAGATAATAACGCCGTTTGACACTGTCAAAACGCCCGAACCGTTCGGGTAAATCGCGCCAACGCCCGCCCGAACGGGCCATCCACAACAAAGCATCAATGAAAAGCCTGTTATTGGCGTTGCGACCCGGTTTCCCTGTGCTCCCATAAGGCAAATAAGGCTTTAAACGGCTCCATTGTTCATCCGTAAGTTCCTGATAACCAGACATATGTGCGCTCCTGACAAAATGAAGGAACATTATAGAAAATAAAAGTTAACTCTTCACTACAGCCTAGGCGGTGTGGACAAATTGTTTGACGCGAAGCTGCCTGCTTGATTCAAGACTGCCTTTGGGAGGCAAGCTTGAACCGAGGCGATTTGAGCGAAACAGTGTGGCGCATTTTGAAGGCCTTGCTTCCGATTGATGCTACGAACCGAGGGCGTGGTCGTCGACCCGAACAGAACCGCTCCATTATCAATGGCATACTTTGGCGTCTTCGCTGCGGCGCGCCATGGCGCGATGTTCCGCCAAAGATATGGTAACTGGAATACGATCTATCGACGGTTCCGACGTTGGAGCGAAGCCTGGATATGGGAGATCGTTTCTGTCACCTTGGCCGAGATCATGGCGGACAGTCGTCACTACAGCATCGATAGCACCACAGTTCGTGCCCATGTCTTGGCAGCGGGCGGAAAAGGGGGCTCATCGACGCGCTCTTGGTCGCTCGCGGGGCGGGTTCACCAGTAAACTTCACTGTCTGGCTGATGGACAAGGTCGACCACTCGCATCCCATCTGACCGTCGGAGAAGCGGCGGATTGCAAGGCATATGACGCACTTATCGACTTGCCGGAGCGTTCACCTGACGCCCTATTGGCTGACAAGGGCTATGATGCCGATGCCATCCGTGCCGATCTCGACAGTCGCAGCATAAAGGCCGTCATTCCGGGCCGGTCCAATCGGCGTGTGAAGATTGAATATGACCGTGTCCTATACAATCAGCGATAGCCGCATAGAACGCATGTTCGGGCATTTGAAGATCAACCGTGCAGTGGCCACACGCTATGATCAACTCGCCAGCAACTGCCTCAGCATGGTCCACATTGCTACAGCCAGATAATGGCTCAAATTTGTCCACGCCGCCTAGGGTGTGAACCTAATTTAAGTTGTTGATTTATTTATGTGAGTTGTGATTCACCTTGTTTATACAGGGAGATATACATGGCTCGATTTGATTTATCGGATGAAGAATGAGCAGTCATCGCCCCGCTTTTACCAAAACAGACACGTGGCCCGTCTCGCAAAGACGACCGGACGGTTCTCAATGGTATCTTCTATATCTTGCGAACGGGCGCGCTTTGGCGTGACCTGCCGACGCATTATGTCCCCGCACGATGATTTATAACCATTATGTCAGATGGGTTTGTCAGGGTGTTTGGAAAGGCATATTTGATGCCTTGGCCGAAGAGGATGAAGATAGTTTGGTCTTCATTGATGCCTCCATTGTCAAAGCGCACCGGACGTCAGCTGGGTCAAAAAGAGCTTGACAGAAGGTATTGGACGATCACGCGACGGCCTCACAAGTCAGGTTCACGCCGCTGTAGATGGGCGAGGATGCCCCTTGAGATTGAGGATTTCTGCAGATCATGTCCATGACAGACAGATGATGAACCTGTTTCTGGATTGGGAAAACCGCTCTTGGCTATCGTTGCAGACAAAGCTTATGGAAGTGCCAAAATCAGGCAGCAGATTGCAGATGAAGCTGCTTTGGTATTCCCTCCAAAAGCAATGCTAAACATCCCGTCCTCCACGACAAAATCCTCTACTACGCCATCCGAAATATCGTCGAGCACTTCTTCTGCCGGATGAAAGATATGCATAGATTGGCAACACGCTTCGAAAAAAGGGGACTGTGAGTTCAACCGGTCAGACCGTGTAGGCGTTACCTCTTCCGAAAAATCACACTCCCATTTGTCCCCCCAAAGCCGAACGAATTGCTCATCGCCGTCTTCACGTCCGTATCCACACGCTCGTGTGGGATTTTGACGGGGACGACCTCGGGATCGATTGTTTCGATGTTCATGGACGGGGCGACGAAGCTATGTTTCATCATCAGCAGCGTATAGACGGCTTCCTGCACGCCCGCGCCGCCCAATGAATGACCAGTGAGGGCTTTGGTGGCCGATACGTAAGGCGCGCTGTCGCCTTCGCCGAACACGCGGTGGATGGCGGCGCTTTCGGCGACATCGCCGACCGGCGTGCTGGTCATGTGCGGGTTGATATAGTCCACGCGCTCCAGCCCCGCATCTTTCAGGACGAGACGCATAGCGCGTTCGGCACCTTCACCGGACGGGGCGACCATATCGTAGCCGTCCGATGTTGCGGCATAGCCGATGATTTCGGCGTAGATGTTGGCGCCGCGCGCGACCGCGCGCTCATAGTCTTCCAGCACCAGCATGCCGGCGCCGCCGGCAATGACAAACCCGTCGCGGTTAACGTCGAACGGACGGGATGCGGTCTCTGGCGTGTCGTTATATTTGCTGCTCATCGCGCCTATCGCGTCGAACAGGTTGGACATGGACCATTCCAGTTCCTCCCCGCCGCCGGCGAACATGATGTCCTGCTTGTCCCATTGGATCTGCTCCGCCGCCGCGCCGATACAGTGCAGCGAGGTGGTGCAGGCCGAAGTGAGGGAGAAATTCACGCCTTTGATCTTGAAATGGGTGGCGAGCGTGGCGGAGACCGTGCTGCTCATCGCTTTAGGCACGGCAAACGGGCCGATGCGTTTGGGTGAGATGTTTTTGCGAGTGATGTCGGCGGCACGGACAATCTCCAGGCTGCTGGGCCCGCCCGACCCGGCAATGATGCCCGTGCGCGGATTGACGATCTGATCTTCACTCAACCCCGCATCGTCGATGGCCTGCTGCATGGCCAGCCCCGACCATTCCGCCGCGTTACTCATGAAGCGCAGGCTACGTTTGCCGATAATCTCCTTGGCCTGGTCCGCCGTGTCCGCCGGGCGGCCCGAGACCTGGCTGCGAAAGCCGAGCTCGGCCATTTGCGGATCCTGCTTGATGCCGCAGCGACCCTGTTTCAGGCTCTCTGCGACCTCGTCGGCGCTATTGCCAATACAACTGATGATACCGAGGCCCGTAATGACTACACGTCTGGTCATGACGATGTTCCCTCAGTGGCAGTTTCGGGCACGAACAGGCCGACGCGCAAGTCCTTGGTCTGATAGATCACCTCATCATCCGCATACATGCGGCCATCGGCAATGCCGAGCACGAGGCGGCGGCGGATGGCGCGTTTAATGTCGATTTCGTAGCGGACCTTCTTGATGTTCGGTGTGACCTGGCCGGTAAATTTAACTTCGCCCACGCCAAGCGCGCGGCCGCGGCCGGTCCCGCCCGTCCAGCCGAGCCAGAAGCCGACCAACTGCCACATCGCGTCCAGACCCAGGCAGCCCGGCATGACCGGATCGCCCTGGAAATGGCAGGCGAAGAACCAGAGTGAGGGATCAATATCGAGCGAAGCGATGATTTCGCCCTTGTCATAGGCTCCGCCCGTGTCGGCGACTGTGTCGATGCGGTCGAGCATTAACATGGGCGGGAGAGGGAGTTTGGCGTTACCCGGCCCGAACAGGGAGCTTTCTCCGGAGACAATCAGATCATCATAATCATAGCTGGCAGCGATTTTTTTCATGGGCCAGTATTTAGGCGCTCACGCCGCTAAGGCAATGGGCTTTCACCAATTGAGACCAATCATGACGGGATAGTCGCCCCAAGGCCGCAGGCATGTGCCTTAGCTGTTGCGGCGCGTCACCGTGAAGCGAGAGATGGTCTCCTGCGCCTGTTTCCACTCTGGCTGCAGTTCCAGCGCGGCTTTCAGGTCGTAATAGGCGGCCTTCGCATCGCCCAGCCGTTCATAAGCCAGCGCGCGATTATACAGCACTTCAGCCATCCGGTCGGTTTTAAGCGCAATGGCGCGGTCATAGGCCATCAGGGCCTCTTCGTCGCGGCCCTGATGGAACAGCGCTACGCCCTGATTGATATGGGCTTCGGCCAGCTCTGGGCGCATCTTGATCGCAATCGTGTAATCCTCGATCGCCTGGTCCGTATCACCGCGCCGCATCAGCAGAACGCCGCGATTGACGTGAGTCGCGGCTTCGTCGCGGCGGGTGAGCGAGTCGCGCAACGCGTCGCCGCAGGTCCTAATGGCGTGGTTGGAGCCCTGATCGCCCATCTCGGCCGACTGGTAGCAGGCCTGTGCCGATCCATCGCCCATGATGATGGTCTGGGCAAAGGCCGGGTTGGCGGCCAGTCCAGCGATGAGGGTGAAAGACGCAGCCAGGAGATAGTATTTCATGGGAAGATTATAGCATATTTTCGCCAAAGCCGGAAATCACCTTGCTATTGGATCTTGCCCAGCCCGGGAGATGCGCTAGCTTTCCCGCATGATACGGCGCTCGCTCATCTATCCCGTGCTCGACCTGCTGCGAGTCTATCAGATCGCGATTTCTCCGATACTGCAGGTACTCGGCGTGCGCTGCCGCCATACGCCGTCCTGCTCGAACTATATGATGGAGGCGATGCGCCGCCACGGGTTCTGGGCTGGTGGCTGGATGGGCCTGGCACGCTGGCTGCGCTGCAACCCGTGGGGGACCTGCGGGCCGGATCCCATGCCAGCAGAAGCGAAGGGTCCGTGGTATCTGCCGTGGCGCTACGGGCGGTGGAAATAGATGGAGGGTTTGGCGATCATCATCGGACTCCTCGTTCTGCTCTTCTTGTTTGGCGGGGCGCTGTGCGGCTGGCTGGCTGTGCGCGAGATGGAGCAGTTGCGCCGCCGGATCCGGGCCTTGGAAGCCCGCCCTGACATTCGCCAGGACGGGACTGTCGCGACTCTGGTTGAGGCCAAACCGACCGTAAAAGCTGCGGCTCGCCCGGTTGCGGTAACACGCACCCGTCCGCCACAACAATCATTCAGTCAGCCAGAACCGAAACCCAAACCAAAGCCCCAACAGAAACTGGATCTCGAAACCCCGCTCGGCGCGAAGGGTTCGGTCTGGATCGGCGGTTTAGCGTTACTTCTCGGTTCGGTGTTCCTGCTGCGCTACACGATTGAGGCGGGTCTGTTGGATCCAATGATACGCATCAGTCTTGCAGTGATGCTCGGCTTGACCGCTCTTGCGGTCTCGGAATGGCTTGCACGTCGTGATCTCAGATCACCAGTCGGGCAGGGGCTCTCTGCGCGGGCCGATATTCCGGCATTGTTAGCGGCCGTCGGGATTTTCAGCCTGTTCGGCGCGATCTATACTGCCCACGCGCTTTACGGACTGCTCGGCACGTTGCCTGCTTTTATCGGCATGGCCATGGTGGCGCTCAGCGCGATGGGTTTGTCATTAAGACGCGGACCGTGGCTCGCCGCCATCGGCCTGATCGGTGCGCTCGCTGTTCCTCTGCTCGTCGCGAGCGTGACGCCCAGCTTTATTGGCGTGATCGCCTATGTCGGTTTGATTACGGGCGCGGCGCTCTGGGTGGCCCGGCGACAGAGCTGGGGTTGGCTGATCGGCACAGCGGTCCTTGGCGCAATGATCTGGCTGGCGATCCTTTCCGGCAAAGCGGTCGACAGCGTTCAGTTCGGACTATGGACGATCGGTCTGGCGGGCTGTCTGGCTCTGACCCTGCGAAGCCTTGATCGTTATCCGGTCACCTGGCCGCGTTGGACTTCGGCCGGATGGATCGGGGTGAGTGTCCTGATGGGACTGGCCAGTGCAGCCTCCGATGATCTGCCGGGCCTGTCCTACAGCCTGCCATTTGCGGGTGCTGCGGCCTTGCTTCTGGTCGCCGTCACGGGCGATATCCACAGGCGCTGGCCCGCCCTCTTTATCGGCGGGGCGGTTATCGCCTTTCATACAATTCCATTTATGGCTCCGTTCGAGCCGGACCCACTCTGGCCTTGGCAGGCTGCCATTGCCGTGCTCTCTGTATATGTGCGACAAGGCGGCTTTAGCGGCCTGCCAGTGGATCGCAGATACTTATCAGGGACCGCTCAAAGGTTACACGCTCTTCGGCACGATCGATACGGACAAGAAACACAGCCAGCTCAACCCACTCCATTCGCGCGGAGCACGGGTCGTCGCTGAGATCGTGCTGCAACCGGAGCAGATGCAACAGCTTATGCGCGCCACGACGCAGCTTATTCCGCGTGCGCAATGAATGTCGCGCATACGGGCGGGTTGCTGGCAGGTACGTTGAGCAACGGGCTGCAAGGTTCATCGCAACGGGTCAGGACACCGCCAATGTCGTGGAGGGTCAGGCGTCAATCAGCTATGTTGATTTGCGCGAGGATGGTTCACTCTATTGATCGATCACTCTGCCCAGCCTGATTATGGCGACGTTTGGCGGTGGCACGGGCCTGCCGACGCAATGTGAGTGCCTAGATATGATGGATTGCGTTGGGCCCGAAAACGGCAAGGGCAGGGTCAGGCGACTGCTGGAAATCACGGCAGCCACAGTTCTTGCTGGTGAATTATCCCTCTCTTTAGCAATTGTTTCCGGTGATTGGGTGTCGAGCCATGACGCGCTCGGAAGAAACCGCTAAGGAATCCATATGACTGATCTCGTTCTTGTCACCGGAATCACCGGATATATCGCCAGCCACGTCACCACGCGGCTCTTGGAGAAGGGCTATGCCGTTCGCGGCACAGTCCGCAACAAGGCGAAGGGCCGACGCATTCTCGCCGCGATGGCGCAGACGGGCGCGGATGTATCCAAGGTTGAGATGATCGAAGCGGAGCTCGGCTCCGACGCAGGCTGGACCGACGCCGTCAAGGATTGCCGGTTTATCCAGCACATTGCCTCGCCATTTCCTCTGGAAGCCCCGTCTGACCGCGAAGCGCTGGTGCCTGAAGCCCGGGCTGGTGCGCAGCGCGTTCTAGAAAATGGGTTTTCGGCAGGGGCTGAGCGGATTGTCCTCACATCCTCCATTGCGGCGATGAAAGGGCAGCCAGGGCGAAGCAAAAAGCAGACCTACGGTGAAGATGATTGGTCTGATCCAGATTGGAAGGTGCTTTCAGCCTATCCGGTTTCTAAAACCCGTGCCGAGCTATCGGCCTGGGCCTATGCCGATGCGCAAGGGTTTCGCGACAGGCTCGTTACCGTCAATCCGGGCTTAGTGCTCGGTCCTGATCCTTACGATAATGGCGGGACTTCGCTGGGAACTGTGCGGGATATGATGAATGGGGATTTCCCTGCTTTACCAAAAATATCTTATACAGTGATTGATGTGCGCGATTGCGCGGCGATCCATGTCGCAGCGATGCTATCCAAAGAGGCTGGAGGGCGCCGATTGATTGCGGCAGGTGAGACGCTCAGCTTTGCCCAGATCAGCGAGATTCTTAAAGAGGTCTACCCGATCGCTAAACTTCCGAAATTCGAAGCACCGAATATCATGCTGCGGCTAATGTCGATCTTTGATGACCGGATCAAAAGCATCCTGCCGGACCTTGACCACAGGCCCTACGCCGATAATACTTATGTTACTAATCTGACCAACGTGGTCCCACGTCCGGCCAAAGAAAGTGTCCTTTCCAGTGCACGCGATCTGGTCGCTAACGGTGCGGTGACGCTAGAAGACTAGGCCGCTTTGACAGCATCCGCGAAGCGGTCGAAGAGATAGAAACTGTCCTGCGGGCCGGGGCTGGCTTCGGGATGGTGCTGAACGGAGAAGACGGGTTTTCCTTTGAGGCGGATGCCGCAATTTGTGCTGTCGAATAGGCTGACATGGGTTTCTTCGACTGTGCCCGGCAGGGATGCCTGATCAACCGCGAACCCATGATTCATTGAGACAATTTCGACCTTATCCGTGGTGTGATCCATGACAGGATGGTTCGCGCCGTGATGACCCTGATCCATTTTCACCGTTTTTGCCCCCAGCGCGAGTGCCAACATCTGATGACCGAGACAGATACCGAGCATGGGCATGTCAGCCTCAATAAGCGCCTGAATAACTGGAATGGCGTAGGCACCGGTCGCTTCCGGATCGCCCGGGCCATTGGACAGCACCACACCATCCGGCTTCAGCGCCAGAATATCGTCAGTGGAGGTCGTTCCCGATACAATGGTCACAGCCAGGCCAGAGCTGACGAGATTGCGCAAGATGTTTCGTTTCACACCATAGTCGATCAGTACGACGCGTTTCGTTCCGGCCTTATCGGTGTGGCCATATGGCCACTGCCAGCGGGCTTGCCGCCAGTCAAAGGGGGCGTCTGCCGCCATGTCTTTCGCCAGATCCGCGCCGACTAATCCGTTCCAGCTTCGAGCTTGTTCTGTCAGATCCGGGATATCGAATGTGCCGTCAGGATCATGGGCGATAACGCCATTCGGCATGCCGTGATCGCGAATATAGGCGGTGAGAGCGCGCGTATCGACGCCTGACAGACCGATAATGCCCCGGGTCGTTAGCCATGCGCCCAGTTCGCCGTCGGATCGCCAGCTGGAGGAAGGTGTGACGGCGGCGCGAAAAATTCCCCCGCGCGCGGCTGTCCGCGCGGCGTCCGTCGTCGCTTCCTCATCTTCATCCGTTGTGCCGGTATTGCCGATATGCGGGAATGTGAAGGTAACGATCTGCGCCGCGTAGGACGGGTCGGTCAGGATCTCCTGATAGCCTGTGATCGCCGTGTTGAAACAGACCTCGCCCACCGCCGACCCGGTGGCGCCGATACCAATGCCGTAGAACGTGTCTCCGGTGGCCAGAATCAGCACAGCGGTCGGCGCAGGATCGGGCAAATAGTCTGTCGTCATGGGTGGATCCTAGCGCGGTGTTGCTAGGCGCGCCCTATGCGGCAGCCATCAGAGATTCGCAAGCGTCCACGCTTAACTTTGTACATCTAAAGGAGGTTCAGAAGCGCTCAGATAGCTTGACATGAAAAACCATCTATTCTTGGCTTGGGTCGCGCTTGCGACGGGCCTCAAGTAATTCATCCAGTATGGAATCATACTGCCGAGTACCGATGCGCTTTGATTTACCGTTTTCAGTGTTCATGCGATAAACGATCACCGTATTGATGCACTTTGAAAGGCGTACTTCACCCGTGGTCCTTTGCGAAGAACGCCATTGTGAGTTCACCCGGTCAGGGCAACACCATGAGCGAATATAGCGGCAGGCGTCTCAAGCTCAATGTTTTTCTCGGCCTCGTGTTTAGCTTGAGCGCGATCTCGTCCAGATCCGCTTGCGGGTGAACCGATAAGTCGGTTTTCTTTGGTAAATACTGACGCAACAATCGGTTGGTGTTTTCATTGGACCCGCGTTGCCATGGACTCTGTGGATCACAAAATAGACTTTCGTCAGATAGCTGAAAATCTTGTCGAAAACGCCCATCTCGGTCCAGCGACGGAAGCGGTTGTAAAGGGTCTTATGAGGCCCATACTCACAAGGGTGCATCGCGCCAAGGCAGACCGTTCTTCAGAACAAAGATGATCCCGGAAATTACCTTCCGATCATCAACACGGGGCACACCATGCGCCAACGGAAAGAAAGGTTCGATCTTCGACATCTACGCGTCAGACAACCAGAACAAATAAGACATGGTAAAACTCCTTTGACACTCTGAATCACCATTCGCCTAAAACACAAATTAATAGGGCCTGAGCCTAGGCCGTAGTGAAGAATTAATCATTTGAGCCAGATCTTGATAGCTGCGATATAGACGAAGCCCATATAGTTTTGGATATGCTTGTCATATCGCGTAGCCACACGCCGGAACTGTTTGAGATAGCCAAAGAAACGCTCGACAATATGGACACCTCGAAGAACAGGGTTTTGGGGCCAGTATAGAGGCGAATTTTATAATCGGCTCTCAGGTCAGGCTTCATAGAGTGACGAATGCGTGTCCACAGGCGTATTTTGGCATGATTTTGGCCTGCATAAGCGGGGGGATCCGGATTTTGAACAGAATCAGGCTATGGGCTGTCGTCGCTCATGGAAAACGAGGCGGCGGAAGTTGTAGCTTAGCTTGGCCATGGTGATCCGGCCAGCGGCCCTGGCCGATTGAGCGCCTGGCCGATTGAGCGGATCGTGATCGCCATCGGCCCTTTCTCATATCCGAAGACATGTTCAACACAGGCACGGATGGAGGAGCGGGTCGCATTGCCGCGCCGAATGTGCTTTGCCATCGGTTTACCGCGGGGCTTCTTTCGATGGATGTTTGAACGATAGCCCTGCGCTTTCAGCCAGGCTTCGTTTCTGGCTGAGCGATAAGCTGTATCCGCCCAAACAGACTTTGAGCTGTTGGTGGCATCCAGAACCGATGTCAGTTCGTGCCCATCATAGCGGGCCGCATGGGTACAGGTCTCTCCCCGGACAAAGCGCCATTTCCGGTCAATACTGATATGGTTCTTGTACCCAAAGTGAGGGATGGAAATGTCGACAAGGCCTGCGTCCTGTTCCCCTTCTGCGGTCTTTCGCGCCCTGGAATAGCTGACCACCGCTCGTGCGTCGGTGTCTTTCTGTGCGGCCCTGGCAGGATCGCCCGCGCCAGATAGCGGACGCGCTTTCACCCGCCCTGGCCCGCTCTTTCTCTTCTTTCTTCATCCGTTGGCGCGGCGCTGACACCAAAGTGGCATCCACGATCTGACCTCCCGTGGGTTTGTAGCCGCGCTTGCAGAGTTGCTCTTCAAAAGCGGCAAACAGAGATTTGAAAGCACCAGACTGGGTCAGCTTTTCCTGGGTCAGCTTTTCACGGAACAGCCAAATCGTCTTTTGGTCCGGGGTCGGTTCACCGATCTCAAACCTCAGAAACCGCAGCCAACTTAAACGATCCCGGATCAGAAATTCCATCCGTTCATCACTCAGATTGTGCATCGACGCCAGAACAAGCACCTTGAACATCGTGACCGGATCATAGGGTGGCCGACCGCCCTTGGCGCGAACACCATAACCGAGGGCTTCCATCAGAACAGTTCGGAAAGCCTCAAAGTCCACATGACACTCTAGCGCTTCAAGCGGATCACCTGTCGCCGATAAGCGAGCAAGATGATCCGACAAGTCAAACAATCCAGGCGCGTGCATCATAAAATCCTCCCAAAACCAGTAAATCAGATCACACCACAAAATGCATGGTTTTTAGAGGCCTCCATATTACGTTCCTTATACAAAGCCATATCAGTTTGCCTTGGCTTGCGCGCATTTTTCCGGGACGGAATAACGGGCATAGCCCCGGTCTCATTCACCGCTTCTATAACGCACCGGCCATCATAGCCCTTATCCGCCAAGACATGATCCGCCTTAAACCCTGCCAATAAGGCGGCGGCTTGCGTCATTTCGCTACAATGCCCGCCCGTTGCTATCAGGCGCAGAGCTAAACCCAATGCATCTGTCAGCCCATGTATTTTTGTCGTCAGGCCGCCCTTGGAACGTCCCCCCCTGGAACGCCCCAATGCGTGGGCATCAGGCCCCCTTTTTTATGCCGCGCCCCGGCCGATTGGGCATGCGCCCGCACAATTGTGGCATCCATCATCAGCCACTCTTGATCAGCGTGAGTGCGCAAGGCCTTAAAGACATCTTCTAAAACCCCGGCCTCAACCCAGAGATAATAACGCCGTTTGACACTGTCAAAACGCCCGAACCGTTCGGGTAAATCGCGCCAACGCCCGCCCGAACGGGCCATCCACAACAAAGCGTCAATGAAAAGCCTGTTATTGGCGTTGCGACCCGGTTTCCCTGTGCTCCCATAAGGCAAATAAGGCTTTAAACGGCTCCATTGTTCATCCGTAAGTTCCTGATAACCAGACATATGTGCGCTCCTGACAAAATGAAGGAACATTATAGAAAATAAAAGTTAACTCTTCACTACAGCCTAGGAACCGAACAGTGCTGCCGTTCGGCACTGCGCTATCGTTCATCTGACCGATCAAAGACGCTTTGTGCGTGTCACTTTCGGTACTCCGCGACATTGACCGTAACCCCGATGCCCGGTGGGACATGGAAGTGTAGGCGTAGAACTAGATTTCATTTTGCCGCCAATCCGAATAGGGCATCTCTATGCGAATCCTACTGACGAATGATGATGGTGTCCGGGCGACCGGGCTTCAGGTGCTGCGCCGGATCGCGACGGACTTGTCAGATGATGTCTGGGTTTGCGCGCCGGATAGTGAACAATCGGCCGCGTCACGGGGCGTCAGCCTGCACAATCCCGTCCGTCTTCGGTATCTTGATGAGCGGGTCTATTCCGTCACGGGAACACCAACGGATTCCGTAATTGTCGCCATGCGTGATCTGCTCGCGGATCACCCGCCGGACCTTGTCCTGTCAGGTGTCAACCGTGGCCAGAACCTAGCAGAAGATGTCACGTTCTCCGGCACCGTCGCTGGAGCTCTCCAAGGCATGCAAATGGGCGTCCCGTCAATTGCCTTGTCATTGGCGCGCGGCTTTCAGGGCGCGACCTCTCTGCCGTGGGAAACCGCGGAAGCGCATGGCGCCAATATCGTCCGGACATTGCTCGAAAAAGGCTGGCCGGATCGGGTCGTGATGAATGTGAATTTCCCCGACAAGGCCCCTGACGAAGTCCGGGGTGTGCAGTTCACGCGCCAGGGTCATCGCGATTTTCAGATGAGCCATATCGACAAGCGCGACCATCCGCGCGGCGGCGATTATTACTGGCTGACCTATGGCGCAAGGAAGTCGAACCCGGACGAAGGCACGGATCTGCGCGCCATTTATGACGGCTTCATATCCGTCACACCTTTGCACACGGACCTGACCCATGAGGGGACGCTGGCACGTCTGTCAGAGACGTGAATTTCGACCCACGTCTCGTCGATATGGTCATGCGGTTACGGTCGCGGGGGATCAGCGATTCCGGGACATTACGGGCAATGGAACAGGTGCCACGGAAGACTTTCCTAGCCCCGGAACTGTCAGAGCGTGCCTATGAAGAAATTGCCCTGCCTATCGCCTGCGGGCAGCAGGTGAGCGCCCCTCTGACCACGGCATTTTTGGTGCAGATGCTGGTGCCAACTGATCGCTCTAAAGTGCTCGAAATTGGCGGCGGATCTGGCTGGATGTCAGCTGTGCTGTCCCGTCTGGTGCGCCGGGTCTATGCCGTTGAGCGCTATGTTGGCCTTGTGTCGAATGCTGAGGCTCGGTTTAAAACCCTTGGGATCCACAATATCGAAATCCGGCATGGGGATGGCCGCTATGGCTGGCCGGGGCAGGCACCCTTTGACCGCATCGTTCTGGGCTGTGCAGTCCGCGCTATCCCGGAAAAAGTGATGGATCAGCTGGGGCCGAACGGCCGTCTTGTCGCTGTGGTCGACGGCACACTGACTTTGGTCGAAAAAGCCCGAAAGCATACGACAGAAACGGAATTAATGCCGCTTGAGCTCACCATGATTGAGGCCGGGAAATCAAAGACACTATAGCCTTATTCGGTTTCGGGTCGGTGGTCGCGGGACAAGAGCTCAATGACGGCCTCATCGACGCTGATGGACCCATCCAGAATATCTGCCAGCGCGAAACTGATCGGCATGTCGACACCATGCTGTTCCGCCAGGCGTTTCAGTGCGGGTGCGGTGGCAACCCCTTCGGTGACGGCGAGGCGGCCTTGCATGATGTCTGCGAGTTTTTCGCCGCGCCCCAGCGCAAGGCCGCAACTCATATTACGGCTCATCTCGGAACTAGAGGTCAGGACCAGATCGCCGAGTCCGCACAATCCAGTCAGTGTTTCGGGGCGGGCCCCGAGTGCTTTACCGAGCCGGGTCATTTCGGCAAACCCGCGCGCCATGATGGCCGCGTGAGCGGAGCGTCCAAGCTTTTTGCCAAGCACGATACCGCAGACAATGGCGAGCACATTTTTCACGGCTCCGCCGATTTCCGCTCCGATCACATCATTTGTGAGATAGGGCCGGAAAGTGGGCGCTGCACAGGCTTCAACAAGAGCTGCTCCAATCGTTTCGTCGGCGCAGGCCAGCGTGACAGCGGTTGGCAAACCCCGCGCCACATCGGCAGCAAAGGACGGACCCGACAGAATGGCCGGAATCACGTCCGGCATGACATCTCGGAGCACGTCTGCCATGAAAGCCCGGCTGCTGATCTCGATCCCTTTGGAGCACAGAAGAACGGGCATGCCTGCCGCAATATGAGGAATAAAGGCGGCGAGCGTTGCGCGGGTATGCTGGGCCGGAGCGACAGACAGGATGGCGTCCGACCCTGTCAAGTCAGCTGGGTTGGAAGTGGCCCGAAGTTTTGGGTCGAGCGCAACGCCGTCCAGATAGCACTCATTGACGTGCCGCTTATTGATCGCCTCGGCGCAGTCTGGCTCAAAGCTCCAAATCGTCACGTCACGGCCTGTCCTAGACAGGGTTTGCGCAAGGGCCGTGCCCCATGCACCTGCACCGACAACGCCGATTTTCTGATAGCTCATACGGGAGGCTCCGTCTAAGTAATGCTGGGTCGCTGCGACAAACCTTCGTACTACGCGGCCAGACCAGCATGACCATCACACCAGTTTAAACCCGCATGCCGAAAGTCGAGATAGCCCAGCGCGCATATCAGCGCGACCGCACCGGGCGTGAACGCATCCGGACATCGCTGTTCGAGTTCTGGCAAGGTTGCGCGAATGGCGGCGGTCCAACGGGCGAGCCAGTCGCTGGAACGGTCTTCCTTTGGTCTCCGCATTTCAAGGGTAATTGAAACGGCGCGGTCCATCAGACCGTTGGCCATTGCAACAAGTATGCGGTCTGCCCAGTCTCGCTGGGCCAGATGTCCACTGCCGCTTTCAACCAGATAATTACAGATCGTTCGGTTATCGACAACCAGCTGGCCATCAGCCGTCTCGAACGAATGAACGAGGTTGAGGGGGTTCGGATGGGCTGTTGTGTTTGCGTCCATCACGGAAACACAGCCCTATTCGACCTGATCCTCCAGACCGACCTCAAAGGCCGTGATCCGTCACTTGCGAGCGAAAGGTGAGTGAAGGAGCCGCATAGTTTCATGATTTGGGTCCCTTACGTCCCGACCCTGACGCCGACGCGGCTCTCGCCGCGTCTCCATCAAGCGGCCAACGCGATCGGGCTGGGGTGTGTAGAGTATCGACGCGTCCCGCTGTGAGTCGTTCCAGACCCGCCAGAGCGATCATGGCGGCATTATCCCTGCAGAACTCCAGCGGTGGAAAGAAAGATTGAAAATCGTGACGCCGAGCTGAATGTCTAAGGGTCTCTCGCAATAGCTGGTTTGCGGCAACGCCGCCCGCCACGACAAACCGATAGGGCGCTGAGTGATTGCGCTTGAACACGATCATGGCGCGTTCTGATCGGTCGACAAGGCAATCAGAAACGGCCCGTTGGAAAGAGGCTGCTAGATCGGATTTCGCGGCATCGGATTTGTCAGAGGACTCAAACGCCCGCGCAACAGCTGTCTTCAAGCCCGCGAAAGAGAAGTCACAGCTATCCCGGTCCAGTAAGGGTCGTGGCAACCTAACGGCTCGATCATCGCCGTTTGCAGCCCAGCGCTCGACGTTCGGACCGCCTGGAAAGCCCAATCCCATCACTTTGGCCAATTTGTCGAAGGCTTCCCCCGCCGCATCATCAATCGTGGACCCGAGGCGCGTATAATCGCCCAACCCGTTCACGCTAAGCAGTTGCGAATGCCCACCCGAAACGAGCAGGAGCAGATAGGGGAAGGCGCAATCCTCAGTCAGGCGAGGCGATAAAGCGTGACCTTCAAGATGATTGACAGCAATCAACGGAATATCGAGGCTGATCGAAAGACCCTTGGCGGCCATCACCCCGGTAATGACGCCACCGATCAGCCCGGGCCCAGAGGTTACTGCTATGGCCGATAGATCCTCATAGGCAACTTCGGCCTCAGTGATGGCTTGATAGATGATCGATTCGATTTTGCTCATATGCGCGCGCGCTGCAATCTCTGGCACGACACCGCCATAGGGGGAATGGGCCTCGTCCTGAGAGGCGACAATGCTGGACAACAGCCCGCGTGTCTCACAAATCACGGCGGCAGCGGTCTCATCGCAGCTGCTTTCGATGCCAAGCACGAGGTTAGGAGACTTCATGGATTGCGTCTCGGCTTGTGTCGCGGTTAAAGGCACGCCGCTCACCTAGAGAAGGCCCGCCTCGCTTGCAACAGACCCTACACATTGGCACTCGCGGTAGCCCGCTCGCTCTTTATCAGGCGCGCTGGGTGCAAAGCCTGCTGACCCAGCGCAATCCAAATACGGATTGGCAGATACGAATCCTCAAGACATCTGGTGACACTATCAAAGGTGAGCTGAAGAATTTTGGCGGGAAGGGGCTGTTCACGCGGGAGCTGGAAGAGGCACTGCTGGATGGCCGGATCGATCTGGCGGTGCATTCGATGAAGGATGTTCCGACGGTTGGGCATGAAAGGCTGATCATTCCAGCGCTATTGCCGCGCGAAGATCCGCGGGATGCCTTCATCTCGGTCAATCATACATCAATCGATGAGCTCCCTGCCGGAGCGGTGATCGGCTCTGCCAGTTTACGCCGAAGAGCTCAGCTCGCGGCTC
This sequence comes from Litorimonas sp., assembly GCA_965205225.1. Lineage (GTDB taxonomy): Bacteria > Pseudomonadota > Alphaproteobacteria > Caulobacterales > Maricaulaceae > Litorimonas. The sequence goes on along the minus strand of CBDBFZ010000003.1, from coordinate 187,465 downwards.
TGCGTCCTGACGTTCAATTCTGTTTGCTGCGCGGCAATGTGCAAACGCGCTTGAAAAAGCTTGAGGAGGGCGTTTGCGATGCCACATTTCTAGCCATGGCCGGGCTCAACCGTCTGGGAGCCGGCGACCGGATCACTCAAGCGGTGCCGACAGAGCTCATGCTGCCTGCCCCTGCACAGGGTGTGGTCGGAATCGAGACACGCCGGGATGACGAAGCGCTATGTAAAACACTGAAAGGGTTAAATGACAGCGCTGCTGAAATGGCGATTACCGCAGAGCGCGCTTTTCTCAGAGCGCTGGACGGGTCGTGCCGAACCCCAATCGCGGCACTGGCCGAATTTACTGGGACCAAATTAGGGTTCAGAGGTGAAGTGCTCGCAAAGGATGGTCGTCTACGGTTTGCCTGTGTTGAAGCGAAGACTGTTGAAACGGTGGGCGGCGCATATGATTTTGGATTCGCAATGAGTGAAGCGCTGAGAGTCGAAATTGACGGGCGGATTACTTTTGACGACTAGGATCTGGATTACGCGAACTGAACCTGCCGCGCAGCGCAGCGCGCAAGCGTGGCGCGACGCCGGGTTCGATCCGGTCATAGCACCGCTACTGACTGTTCACCCAGTCACTCAGGCAACCACGCTTCCAGATCAGGCAGAGCTCGTCTTTACCTCGGCACATGGCGTTCGGTTTTGCGGAATTGAAGGGGATGACCGCCGTATCTACACGGTTGGTGACGCCACGGCTCGTCTCGCCAGAGACTATGGGTTCGAGGATGTTGTTTCCGCAGATGGAGACTGGAGATCACTGATTCAACTCATTGAAAAAACAACAAAACCTATTGTCCATATTTCAGGCACGGTAATCAGAGGGACGGTTGTTGAGAGTTTGAAGGAGCGCGGCATCAAGGCCTATCGCCAAATCGTTTACGACACACGCTCCGTGACTCTCTGGCCCGTTGACTTGGACCGAATGGAGGCTGTGGCTCTTTATTCTCCCATGGCATCTCGCACATTCATGGCGCTTCCTGAGCGTGATCTGTCGAGTCTGACGGCTTACTGTTTGAGCGAAAATGTCTCTGCCCCCTTATACGGCCCGAAGATCCGTGTTGCTGAACACCCGACTGAGACCGCTCTGATCGCTTGCAGCAGACCCACAGAGGCTTAGGATAGAGACGTTACCGACTCTGGTGAAATTCTAATCTTAGAGCCTGACGCGTTCGATCCTGACGATCCGAGGATGGAGGATGTTTACGACGCTGCACCGCATCCGCGATGGTCCATTATTCTGCTGATCGGCGCTTTACTCGGCTTCGCAGCGGCGTTTGCGGCGAGTTGGTTTATCCGGCCCACCTTATACGATCCAGATCCACTGCGTGCCGAAATGGTTGATCTCAAGCAACAACTCGCCCTGTTGCGTGACCGTCCCGCGCCGACCAATCCTAAGGTGGACCTCGGCCCGCTCGATCGCCGTGTTCTGGCACTGGAAGCCCGGCCCACAGTCGAGCCTTTGAGCGAAGAGATCGTCGCGCGCATGGATGCATTGCAAGTGAGAGGATTCGAACTCCCTGAAATTCCAACTGAAATGCAGGATTTATCCGCGCTTGAAGCTCGTGTACAGCTTTGGAGGTAGAGCTGCAAGATCAGGCGCAGGAACTCTTGCTACAAGCAGACACGAACCTCGCTGAGTCCGAAGCGCCCTCCGAGCCTTATGTCGATCCCGGATCATTGCCTCGATTTCCTGCGGATGTTTTACGAGACAGAGCTGAGCAATTGTCAGGGAGTGGCTTGATGCGCCGCATATTCTCCAAGCATGTCCGGGTTCGCGGCAGTGAAGATCCAGAGTTATTAATCGCCAGGATCGGGCAAGATCTAGCCGACGGGAGATCCTGGTCTGCTGAAGATATTCGAAATTACCGTCCCAATTGCGCTCTCTGGCGTGCGGTTGGCGTGCTAACATGAAGGACGCGATCCAATGAGCAAATATCTGATTGCGCTTCTGGTCTTCATTGCGTTGCTGGCTGGAGCCCTTCTCTTTGTCGGAGATGATGCAACATTGGTCCTCACATCGACTGCCAATGATGATTTTTTGACGATTCCGCCCGTCGAAATGACATTTCAGGCCGTTATTCTCTTCGGTACGGCGTTGATGGTCGGGACGATAGCGGTCTGGTCGATCCTGTTGTGGATCTGGCATCTGCCGCGCCGCCTTAAGTCTGGCGTCGGCATGCGCAAACGTAACCGGGCGATCGACGCGATTGAAGAAGCGCTGATTGCCGGAGCCGAAGGCGATATAGACCGGGCCCGCAAAGCGTCAGCACGGGTTCGTGATCTGGCGGACTCAACTGATCTGGGGCACATTATCAGCGCAACTGCGGCTGAAGCCTGCGGCGATAGCGAAGCGGCTGTCGAACATTATTCCGCGATGCTGGATAGTCCCAAGACTCGGCCAACCGCGCAGTGCGGTCTGGCGCAGGCCAAGCTGGCGACAGGCGATCTATCGGGCGCTGTCGATGCCGCGCGCGAAGCCTTTGATCAAAATGTACTGGCGCGTTGGGCCTTCGATACCCTGTTCAAGGCGCTCGTGGCGGATTTCCGTTGGACCGAAGCGCGCGATGTTCTTGAAAAAGGGCGTGCGGCCAAACATCTTTCCGGTGATGTGTTCAGTCGGCGGCGTGCCGTTTTGCTGACCGCGGAAGCCGATTACTGGCTGGATCATGGCCAGCATGACAAAGCACTCGAATTGGCTCAGTCTGCTCTTAAGGACTCACCGGATTTTGCGCCTGCAGCCGCGATTGCAGCCTACGAACTCTCGGCAACAGGGGGGCAGAAGAAAGCGGCAACGCTGCTGGAGCGAGCCTGGAAAAGTGCGCCGCATCCGGCGATCGCGATTGCTTATATGGATCTCTATCCCGGGGAGAGTATCGAGACTCAGGGGAGCCGACTGAAGCGGTTTATTGCACCAGATCCTGACCACCGTGAAGCGGAATTGCTGATGATCGATCACCACCTCCGGGCTAATCGTCCGGTTGATGCCCTGTCGCTCCTGTCGCCGCTATTGGACGAGGATGAGCCTACGGCGCGCCTATGTCTTCTGGCGGCCCAAGCAGAACGTGAGCGTGGCAACGAAACGGATGCGCGCCTCTGGACGGAACGGGCGGCGACGGCGTCCCATGAACTCGACTGGTCCGATCTTGATCCCGAGGGTCCCGGATTTGTTTATGAAGCGCAGGATTGGCGTCGTTTGGTGTTTTCCTACGGAGATACGGGCGCGTTGGTTCATCCGCGCGCGGAACGCCAGGAGGCTGTGCGTCGCCCAACACCGGAACCCAATGCGGAACCGCTACGGCTGGTGGCTCCGGACATGGAACCGGAACCCAATCTGGCGAAGCGATTAGATGACCTTCTGGATGGGGATGACGTGCCGTCCAAAGACTGATGAAGTCCGCTTGATTGGCCTAGGCCGTATCTCTATATCGCCGCTTCGTCATGGCGCACGTGCCGCATTAGCTCAGCTGGTAGAGCATCACATTCGTAATGTGGGGGTCGGGTGTTCAAGTCACCCATGCGGCACCAGCTTGGCATTTCAGACTGTTTGACTCAATCGTATCGATCCATAATGCGGATAAAATGTTGCAAATCTGTCTTGCGGCACTAAGCATATGCTTCGCTTGAAATTTGAATCTGCAAACATCCTGGTTCAAGAGATTATGACGGACGATTCGATCATCAAGCAGGCTCTCAAGGTAGTTTTGAAAGAGCCTGTGTCAGAGTCCCAAATCGTCCCTGATCCTGAACAATATGATCTGGACGCTCTCCTGACACTTGTTCTCGATGCCTCACCAGAGCCGGACGTGAATGCGTATTACGAAGCTCAGCGCCAGAGCGGCCGAAATCTGAGCTCCTTGATGAGCGAACTGCTCGAGTCAGAGAGGGTCAAAAACCGGCTGTCGAAAGTTAGGCAGAGGCAAGATCCGACGCAAACTGACCTCCAGCATTTATCCTCCTTGCTGGAATTGATGATGGGATATGCGGTCGCCAAAGACGATCTTCAGTACCGTGCCGGAAAACTGCAGGAAGACGGAAGTTCTCTTCGCGCATTCGATGACATCTTCAAGTCAGAGGCGTTTCAGGGTCGTGTGCGCTCAATGAGGAACCTGTTCGTCAATCCGGGACATTTCTACAGTCCAGTTTTCGACGTTGAAAGCCTCGACACGAAAACACTCAGTACGAGCCGTAAAACAGCGATCAATAATATTGAAATCGACAAGGTTGGAATGATTGAACTCTGGAACAGGCTTGTTCCTTTCATTCAGGCCATGCCCTTTCCAAAAGATAAAACCGATGAATTCCGGTATTACTTTAATAATCCGGCCTTCAATTTTGGCGATGCGGCGATCTACTTCGCACTTCTTCAGGAACTGAAGCCAAAACGAGTCATTGAGATTGGCTCGGGTTACTCATCAGCCTTGCTACTCGATACGGTTGATCGATTTTTCGATCAGCGCCCCGACATCACATTCATAGATCCCTACCCAGAATTTCTCAACATGCTAATCGCAGACGATCCGGGTCATGTTGCAGTGATTGGCAAGATCGTTCAGGACGTTGATCTGGAAATATTTTATGAACTCGAGGCTGGAGATGTTCTCTTTATCGACTCGACACATGTTCTGAAAACGCAATCGGATGTTCACTGGGAGCTGACCGAAATTCTGCCCCGATTGAAGCCGGGCGTAATCATTCACTTTCATGATATTTTCTGGCCGTTCGAGTATCGGGAATTGTGGATTACCAACCCGCCAAGGTCCTGGAATGAAGTCTATGCCCTTCAACTCTTCCTCATGAACCAGACGGATTATGAGATTATGTTTTTCAATGATTACTTCGCGATGCAGTGCACGGATCGTGCGAATAAGGACGTTCCAGGCTTCGCGACTTCAGACAGTGCAGGACTATGGCTCAGAAAGACCGGAAAAACGTCTTAGTGCCTCGGTCATATTGAAGCATTAATCATTTGAGCGAGATTTCGATAGCGGCGAGTTACGAAGCCCTATGGTTTTGACCAGGCTTGTCATAGCGCGTAGCTACCCGCCGGAACTGTTTGAGATAGCCAAAGAAACACTCGACAATATTACGTTCCTTATACAAAGCTATATCAGTTTGCCTTGGCTTGCGCGCATTTTTTCGGGACGGAATAACGGGCATAGCCCCGGCCGCTTGGGCATGCGCCCGCACAATTGTGGCATCCATCATCAGCCACTCTTGATCAGCGTGGGTGCGCAAGGCCTTAAAGACATCTTCTAAAACCCCGGCCTCAACCCAGAGATAATAACGCCGTTTGACACTGTCAAAACGCCCGAACCGTTCGGGTAAATCGCGCCAACGCCCGCCCGAACGGGCCATCCACAACAAAGCATCAATGAAAAGCCTGTTATTGGCGTTGCGACCCGGTTTCCCTGTGCTCCCATAAGGCAAATAAGGCTTTAAACGACCCCATTGTTCATCCGTAAGTTCCTGATAACCAGACATATGTGCGCTCCTGACAAAATGAAGGAACATTATAGAAAATAAAAGTTAACTCTTCACTACAGCCTAGGCTCAGGCCCTATTAATTTCAGGGATTCCCATTTTGTGGGATTTGTGATTAATCTGTGATTAATCTATGGCAAAGGAGATTTGCGATGCGTGATTTGTTTTGGCTTACAAAGGGGCAACTTGCTCTGATAGACCCGTTTTTCCTCTGGCACGCGGGGTTTCCGCGTGTCGATGATCGGCGCGTGGTGTCCGGGATTATCTTTATCCTTAAAAATGGCTTGCCTTGGCAGGATGCCCGCTTGTGAATATGGCTATAATGAAAGCTTCAATGGGAAGCTCAGAGATAAACTCCTAAACGGGGAGATCTTCTACAGTCTGAAGGAGGCACAGATACTGATCGAACGCTGGCGACAGCACTACAATACTATCCAGCTGCACAGCTCGTTAGGGTACAAACCACCGGCTCCGAAAACAATCTTGCCTTGCCCTTCCGGGCTGCCCTACACTCCGTTCCGGTTGGCCTAGAAGGGCAACCATAACCGCCAAGCTCTAACTTAGCGGGTGGACCACCTCATGGGGGTAGGCCAGAGGTGGCCTTCCCCCATAAAAGTGGCCCATTTTGAGAGTTAGAGATTTGGCTATTTTGAGCTTGAAGGAGCACACTATGGCTAGAAAACGTTACACCCCGGAACAGATCATTGCGATGCTGCGTGAAGCAGAGGTTCGGTTGTCCCAAGGCGAGAAGACAGGAACGATCTGTCGATCACTTGGCGTATCAGAACAAAGTTACTATTGATGGCGGCGCGAGTATGGAGGCTTAAAAGTCTCTCAAGCCCGCCGATTAAAAGACCTAGAGAAAGAGAACCAGCGGCTTCGCAAGGCAGTATCTAATCTCACTTTGGATGCGCTCATCTTGAAAGAAGCCGTTGAGGGAAAGTACTAAGCCCTTCACGTCGCCGATTAGCCGTTGATCATGGGCGGGCGGCGCTTGGATGTTCCGAGCGTGTGAGGCCCTCGGACAACATCGCTCCACGCAAATAAAGCCGAAGATCATCCGAGATGATGAAGCCGCACTGACAGCAGATATTACTCGTCTGGCTTCTGAATATGACCGTTATGGCTATCGCCGGATTACAGCTTTGCTCAGGCGAGAAGGCTGGACGGTCAACTTCAAACGGGTTGAGCGGATATGGCAACGTGAAGGGCTTAAAGTGCCGCAAAAGCAGCCCAAGCGCGGCAGGCTGTGGTTTAATAATGGCTCCTGTGTGAGACTCCGGCCAGAGCATAGGGGTCATGTCTGGTCGCAGGATACAACTTTCGGACTAAAGAGCACGAAGAACGCCACCTAAAGAATTGGGTGGTCTCATCTCTGCCGCGACGCACGGTGCTGAAAATGATCGCGAACAGCCAGTCCAAATAGGCGGGTGGGGGACGACACACGATCCTTAATCGAAGTCTGGCGGTCGTTTCTCCAGAAATGCCGTATAGCCTTCCCTGAAGTCGTCACTGGCAAACCCATCCAGAAACCAGCCAATCGTAGTTTCGTCGTCCTGGCGTTGACCTCTTTGGTAGCGGCGGAACATGCGCTTCATGATACGCGCGCTCTGGCCGGATTGATCGGCGATGGCATGGGCGCGGTCCAGGACAGCTTCGCCCATATGGTCATTGACAAGATGGGCAAGCCCGAGCTGATCCGCCTCATCTGCACCGACCAGTCTGGCAGAAAACAGTAAATCCTTGGTGTTCATCAAGCCGACCGCGTCGATTAGGCGAACGATATCGGCGTAGGGATAAACGAGGCCGAGTTTGGCAGGTGTGATGGCGAATTTTGCGCTCTCATCACATATGCGCAGGTCACAACAGAGGGCCAGCCCCAGTCCACCGCCCACGCAAGCCCCGCTAATCTTGGCAATGGTCGGAACCGGAAATGTCACAAGCGCGGCCATGGCGCTGGCAATATCCGTGCTGATCTTCGCGCTACTGTCCGGAGTCGAATAGAGGGTCTCGAATTCGGAAATATCCGCTCCGGATGCAAAATGATCACCGTCACCCGTCACGACCAGCACCTTCGGATTGAGGGTCTGGACCTCTGCCAGCACACTCGGAATCGCTTCCCACATGGCCGCGTTGATTGCGTTTCGTTTGGAGGGTTGGGACAGCGTCAATTGGACGATATCGTGCGCAAGGCGCTTGAAGGGCAATTGCTTCATAGGGCGGTCTCGGAGAAGTCCTTCATCGTGAGGGGGCAGGTGGTATTAGCGATATAGGCCTTCTGCCGGAAGAAGCGGCGAAAACCATCCTCGCCCATGCGTGACCCGCCCAAACCGGACGCTTTAAAACTCTGTTTCGGCGCTTCGAAATACTGCCCGGTCAACGCGCCGTCCATCAGGCTGATCGCGCCGGCGTCGATCTGCTGGCCGACCGTCTGCGCCTCTTCAATCGACCCCGCGAAGACCGCCCCGGACAAGCCGAAGGCCGTATCATTGGTCAGTGCGATAGCCTCTTTGATCACTGGCCGCAGCGCGTCCGCGAAACGCGGCGTCACTTCGCCCGGTTTGATGAGCGCGCACGCCCCGGCTATTATCGCCGGAATAGCATCAATGAAGGAGAGGGTGATCGGGAAATTCCACGGGCTGATTACGCCGATCAATTGATAGGGAACGAGCTCTGTCTGGTGTTTGCAATTTGGCTTGGCGCGGCCCTGCACCCAGTCCGGTTCATTGATCAAAGTCGGGGCCAGAGCGGCCCAGCTGCGCATCGACCCGATCACGCTCTGGACTTCCGAGCGCGCCAGCCTGCGGCGACCCGTATCGATTTCAAGAGCTGCCGAAACGCTGTCCGCGTGACGCTCCAACGCATCAGCCAAACCGCGCATGGCCTCGGTCCACGCCGCGATACCGCGGGCTCGCCATTCGGGTTGCGCGTCGCGTAACCGTCTGGCCTCGGCGGCGACCGCGTCAGCATCCATCGCGACGATTTCATAATCCGGTTCCCCTGTCCTTGGATTGACGACGGGAAAGGTGCGTGCGCTCTTTATCATGGGTTAGTCCTATTGCCCTCTTGCGTAAGCTGTATGACCCAGCGCAAAATCCAGCAAATTCGCATTGATAGGTCACACTGCATGGAACTCTATAAAGCTCTCGCTCTACAGACTGAATGCGCTGCCGTGAACCGGGCGAGCAATCGCACCGAGGCGCGAACAATCATGCAGTCCAGCCTCGGGCGTATCACGGGTCAATTGATGAACGCGCTCGCCTTTCATGGACCGTGCCTGAAGCTCGCCTAAGAGCTGTCTACCCGAAGCTTATTCTCTATCATGATTGGATTGAGGTCCGCTTTTGAGGCGATGATGGCCTTTATTTTGGGGATGCCCTCGGCTCCGGCATGGATAATCTTCCCCGCTATCCGGGCGGTTGGACGGATAACGGCCAAGTTATTCCAATCCGAAATCTAAATCCCGACATCTTCGTTTATGAGGGGCTGAGCCCTGCTTGGAACAGACAGGGGCGGATGGTGGATTTCTCTGCACAAATGGTTCTGTTTGCTCGTAATCTTGCGACAATTGCCGAACATGTTAGTCAGCCACAATTGGGATGGACTCGCAAGGCGGATGCTCTGGCGATCAGAATCAATCAACTCTGCTGGCACGACGTTGACTCGACATATTATGCTCTTGGCTATGGTCTTTCAATCCGGCGGGCTCACATCGGCGCTCATTGGATGTTGATGGCTGATGCAGTCCCGGAGGATAGAATCAATCGTTTCATCGAACTATTGTTCGACCCGGATCGGTATTGGCGTACTTTTCCAACACCCACAGTTCCTGCAGATAGTCCGCTCTACAGCTCGACCGGGGGGATATTGGCTGGGCGGGGTCTGGGCGCCGATGAGCTATATGGTTGTTCGTGGTCTGAATGTCGTTGGCCGTCGTGACTTAGCCAAGCGAACCGCGCACAGGCTTTTCAACAATGTCGACAGAGTCTTTCGCGAAACTGTGACTCTCTGGGAAAATTATGCACCTAACCATCGTGAGCTCGGAGACCATGGGAAGCTGGACTTTTACGGATGGACGGCGCTGATTTTTGTTGCAATGTGGCGAGAATATCTGGCTTGAGCTCCTAAGTATATTTCGCCATATTCGCGCGAATCTCATCCTGATCCCAGATCACGCCGCCCATCCACTCGCCACAGGCCGGAGCGAAGTGGTAGGCGGTGATTGAGGCGTACATGTTTGAGCTGATATAAGGATCGTCGTCCATTTTGGCGATGGCCGCTTCTTTGCTCTCTGCCGGGATCAGGAAGGTGCTGCCGATAATTGGACCGTCCGCGGCCTCCCGGATCGGTCCGGCAACGCGGTAATTGCTATTATTCGCTTCGATATGATCCAGATGGCCGAACAGATGCGTATTGCGCAGCGGCGGCGTCTCTGGCCCATCCATACAGATGACCAGCCAGGTCGGTGTTGTGAGATGAGGGACGCGTTTCGCTTTTGACATGAGGTTCCGAATAATAGGCTTGGCGGTTTTCCTACTGACTTGCGTCAAATGACCCGTTAGCATTCACCCTAGGAGGATAAGGTATGGCGGGGAACACCATCATTATTGCGACATTGGTCGCGTATAAATTGTTGCTTTTAGGCATTGGTGTGTGGGCGGGCCGCCGTGTGGGCAGCGAAGGCGACTTCTTTCTGGCGGGGCCGAATAAGGACGGCAGCGGTCTTGGTGCATGGACAGCCGGATTGTCCTATGCAGCATCGACATCATCCGCTTGGGTTCTGCTCGGTTTTACGGGGATGGTCTTCACGCAGGGCTTGGTCGCGCTCTGGCTCGTGCCGGGTATTTTCGGAGGCTATCTTCTGACTTGGCTGGTGATGGGACCGCGCCTGAACGCAGAAACGCGTGAGCGCAGACATATCACAGTCATCGACTTTCTGGTCGCCGATGCGGGGCGGTGGGCGCGGATGATCGGTCTGGTCGCCGCCGGGCTGATCCTGTTCTGTTTTGTTTTCTATATTGCGGCCCAGTTCCAGGCCGCTGGTAATGCGCTGACCGAAGTGTTCGGGATGAGCGCGACGGAAGCGATCCTGCTCGGCGCGACCGTAATCCTGATCTATTGTCTGCTGGGCGGGTTTCTGGCCGCGTCGATCACGGACGCCTTACAGGCCGGGGTGATGGTCATCGCCTGTATTATTGTGCCGATTGCCGCTGTGAATGCGGCGGGCGGCTTCGGCTTCGTGTTTGACGCGCTGCACAGCACAGCGCCCAAATCCTATTTCAGCCTGACGGGGCAGGCGGCGGGCATGACCGGAATTGGCGCAGCGATGGGCCTGCTCGGCACGGGTCTGGGCGCATTGGGGCAACCGCAACTGCTCAACCGCATCATGGCGGTGCGCAGTCAAGCAGAACGCCGCCGCGGCGCGGCCATTACGGTCGGCTGGGGCATTCTGATCTATACCGGCCTCGTCCTGCTTGCGCTGTCCGGACGGGCAATGGCGCTGGAAACAGGTGGCGAAAGCCTCTTTTTCGCAGCGGCCAGCGCCTATCTGCCGGCTGCGGTCGCCGGGATCGTGATCGCTGCCGTTCTGTCCGCAGTGATGAGCACGGTCGATAGTCTGCTGCTCGCAGCGGCCTCTGCGGTCAGCCACGATAGCGGTCTGCGCTGGTCGAGCCCGAAACGCGCTTTGTTGATGGGGCGGTTGGCTATGATTGGTGTAGCTATCGTCGCCGTCGTGCTGACCCTTTACGCGCCGAAGGATATTTTCACGCGGGTTCTGTTTTCATGGGTCGCGCTGGGCGCGGCCTTCGGGCCGAGTATTCTGACGCGCTGCCTCGGCTGGAAAGTCAAAGGCGGAGCCGTGCTGATGGCCGTTCTGGCTGGCTTCATCATCGCAGTCGGTACCTACAATATTGATGGATCGCTGGCTGACGTTATCGAAAAATGGGGCAGCTGGGCCGTTGGGCTTATCATTCTGATAATTGGGAAAGACCGCTAATGGGTAATGTCATCAAGCGCACGACGCTGATGGTGCGCGATATGGACCGCGCGCTGGAATTTTACCGTGACGTGCTGGGATTTGATGTCGTCTTCATCAAGGACAGCGATCCCAACAGTTACAGTTATGGCGTGTTCGAGATTGAGCGTGGCTCGGCTATGCGGTTCTGCGTGCTTCGAACAGACGATCAACCCAATGTCATGGCGTTGACTGAAGTGCCAGGTCTGCCGCCGGCGACCCCGCGCCGCGCCGGAATCGTTCTGGGAGCCGGCAATATTGACGAGGGCGTGGCCGCTGCGCGCGCTCGGCCTGACGGTCTACCGCGAAGATCATCTGGTGACCAAGGACGGCCGCGGAGGTATTGATGGGTTTGAAACGGTTGCGCTGACCTATCCTGGCTATGGCGACAGGCCTGCCATCGCTCAACCATCTATAGAAGCCTATGCTGCGGCGCTTATCCCCGACGTCCCAAAAGGCTCAGTTCTGGTCGGGTTCCACACGGGCAATCTGGGCGCGGATGAGCGACTGGCTACCTTGGATGAAGATGAATGACCGCGAAGGTATTATCTACATGCACATAGCGGGTCTGAAGTTGGATAGCTTTGAGGGTCTGTCGGACACGATGAAATCGGAAATTACGATACATTACCCAGACTATACAGCCCCGCCGCCCGTCTCCGACCCGCGCCAGAATATGACCAGCTGGAAATATTACAAGGCCGTCCGGGACGGTGAAGAAATGCTGCCCGAACGGTAGGGGCAGGCACTAACTTCACAGCCTGAATAAACCAATATGGACGCGGCCTAAGCTCAGGCCCTATTGATTTGTATTGAGGTTTTGTTTCTGATTCATGGTGCCAACAGATTCATGGCGCCAACAGAGCGTCACCATGAATGATCTATCTTTGTTGTCCGAGGCCCAGATGGCGAAGATATCACCATACTTTCCGAAGCCGCATGGGCGCGGGCACCGAATCGCAATGGCGAGAGAGACCTACATTCTGTAAACTTTGCCCATACGCCTGTTTGACTTTTCACCCCGCCGCCGGAGAGTAGTTGACCATCAACCCAATGCTCCCTGCCCTTGCCACGCTAATGCTAGCCTTTGCTCCCGTCGCAAGAGCTGAGGATGTTCCGCAACCTATCGCGATGAATTCTGTCTTTCCATTAATGGCGTCTGAGAAACATTTGATCAACAGCCAAGGTCATGTGACACTACCGTCAAATAATAATCCATCACTTTTAACGCCCCATTTGGACATGTAGGAGCAGACCATGCTGCAAGAAACCCGGACCGAGTTCGACGACGATGGTGACGGCAATATCGACCGGATCCGTCACCACATGTTTTATGGTGACGGCAGGCGGAGCCAAACCAGTTTCGCCGAAGTTGGTAACGGCATGATCGACCGGGTCAATCTGGCCAATATGGAATTTGCCAGCTTCAATGGCAGGCAGACGATTGTGACAAGCGCATCTTTGGCCGAAAACGCACCACCGATCCCGACCCTTCCGGCGCAACCCGTCGCACCGACCGGGCTGGCGGGAACGAACCTGACGGAAGGGGCGGACTCGCAAGGCTTCTCCGATGCGGCTGAGGTGATTTACGGCCTCCGCGGCAATGACGGTCTGGTCATGGCGGGCGGGGACGACATCGTCTTTGGCGGCGCGGGCAATGACACGATCTACGGCCAGGACGGAGATGATCAGCTTTACGGCGAGCGCGGGATTGATCGCCTGTTCGGCGGTGACGGCGACGATATTCTCGACGGCGGTGCCGATATTGATGTGCTCGTCGCGGGCAACGGTAATGACACGGTGATCGGCGGCGACGGCAATGATACGATCTATGCCGAGGGCGGCGATGATCTGATCTTTGGCGGGACTGGTAGCGACACCATTTTTGGCGGGGCGGGCCATGACACGGCTGACGGCGGCGCGGGGATCGATGTGCTGGTCATGGGGGATGGCGACGACATTGTCGTCGCCGGTTTGGGCGATGATGTGGTTTACGGCGAGGCTGGCGATGATCTGATCTTTGGCGAGGCCGGGAACGACACGATCTTTGGCGGATCGGGCAATAATAGGCTGATTGGCGGGGCTGGCATTGATGTGCTGGTCGCGGAAGACGGCAATGACGCCATTTATGGCGGTGCGGATAATGACGTTATCTATTCCTTTGGCGGCGATGATGTCGTCTTTGGCGGCGATGATGTCGTCTTTGGCGGTGACGGGTCGGACACGATCTTTGGCGGGGCGGGTAATGACACGCTGCGCGGCGGGGCGGGCAATGATGTCATCGCCGATATGTCCGGCAATGATAATCTGGACGGCGGCGACGGCAATGATGTCGTCAACGCTCTGGCCGGGGATGACCGGGTCACGGGCGGCAATGGCGATAATATCGTGTTGGGCGGCACGGGCGCGGATATGTTCTATCAGGCCGGAACGGGCACTGACCGGATTTTGGGATTTCCAGATCGGCATTGATAAGATTGCACTATCGAGCTCTGTGACAGACTTCCAGACCCTCATTGCAAGTGCACAGGACATCACGGATGCCAATGGTGATAATTTTGTGATCATCGCCAATGGCGATAATGGACAGTTCGTACTGTCCAACCTATCCACCGCTGACCTGTCGGAGAGTGATTTTATCTTTAGCGCCGCACCGATCTTCACTTCGGCTGCCACGGCCAGCGTAGCGGAGGGTCAGAGCGCAGCCTATAGGGCGGCGGCGACGGATGCGGATGGCGACATGCTGCGCTACAGCCTGTCCGGGACGGATGCGGCCCGGTTCACAATTGATGCCGATACAGGCGAGGTCCGCTTCAGGGCAGCGCCCGACTTCGAGGCTCCGGGCGATGCGGACGGGGATAATGTCTATGATATTATCGTCACCGCGTTTGACGGCACCAATCGCACGGACCACAATGTCGCCATCACAGTGACGGATGAAAATGAACCTGATCTGATCGACAGGCTGGACCTCGGGACGCTGGATGGCACAAACGGCTTCATCCTCAACGGCACCGACGTGGGTGACCGTTCCGGCTGGTCCGTCTCGTCGGCGGGGGATGTCAATGGCGATGGCTATGATGATCTGATCATCGGGGCTCCTGGTGGGGGCGATTCGAATGGGGACTTTTCGGGCGAGACCTATATCGTCTATGGCGGGGCGAGCGCGCCGGGCACGGACGGCGTGCTGGATCTGTCTGCGCTGGACGGCACGAATGGCTTTACCCTGACCGGGATCGATGCGGATGACTATTCCGGCCGGTCCGTCTCGTCCGCAGGCGATGTCAATGGCGATGGCTATGATGATCTGATCATCGGGGCCCCTAATGCCGACCCGAATGGGGACAGCTGGGCTGGTGAGACCTATATCGTCTATGGCGGGGCAAGTGCGCCGGGCACGGACGGTGTGCTGGATCTGTTGGCGCTGGACGGGACCAACGGCTTTACCCTAATCGGCATCGACGTATCTGACCGTTCCGGCAGGTCCGTCTCGTCGGCGGGGGATGTCAATGGCGATGGCTATGATGATTTGATCATCGGGGCCCCGAATGGGAACTTTTCGGGCGAGACCTATGTGGTCTATGGCGGGGCGAGCGCGCCGGGCACAGGGGGTGTTCTGGATCTCGGGGCGCTGGACGGCAGCAATGGCTTTACCCTCACCGGGATCGACGTGAATGACCAATCCGGTTTTTCCGTGTCGTCGGCGGGGGATGTTAATGGCGATGGCTATGATGATCTGATCATCGGAGCCCCTTTGGCCGACCCGAATGGGGTCAGTGGGGCTGGCGAGACCTATATCGTCTATGGCGGGGCGAGTGCGCCGGGCACAGGGGGCAGATTCAATCTCTCCATGCTGAATGGGACCAACGGCTTCATTCTCAACGGGATCGATACCGCTGACTTGTCCGGCCAATCCGTGTCGTCGGCGGGGGATGTCAATGGCGACGGTTATGATGATCTGATTATCGGGGCCTATGGGGTCGGTCAGCAGATCAGCTTGGGCGGGCGACAGGTTTTTTTAAATGTCGACGAGACCTATATCGTCTATGGCAGTGCCAGTGCGCCGGGCACGAACGGCGTGCTGGATCTGTCAGCGCTGAATGGCAGTAACGGCTTCATCTTGACCGGGATTTATGGGCGTGACGGTTCCGGTGGTTCCGTCTCATCGGCGGGGGATGTTAATGGCGACGGCTATGATGATCTGATCATCGGGGCCCCGTATGCCGACCCGAATGTGGTCAGTCAAACCGGCGAGACCTATGTGATCTATGGCGGGGCAACGGGGACGGAAAGCCTCGTGCCGGTCACAGCACAGGGCATGGCGGGGGCGGATAATTTCACCGGCAATGCCGGCGCGGACAGTTTTACCGCGATTGCCATGAATGATGTGGTGCGCGGCGGGGCGGGCGATGACAGGATCAGCGTCACCGCCCTTGACTTTGCGGCGATCGATGGCGGCACAGGCCAGGACACATTGGTGCTGGACGGGGCGGGCCTAGCGCTCGACCTGACGGGCCCTGGCAATGCCGGCGTGGACAGTGTCGAAGTCTTTGACCTGTCCGGCACAGGCGCCAACAGTCTGGTGCTGGATGCGCTGGCCGTGTTTGACGTCACGGAGGAGCGCGAGGGCGGGGCGGCGAGCCTCGACGTGCGGGGGGATGCGGATGACAGGGTTGAGCTGAGCGGTAGTTCATTCGCCCTGACCGGGACGGCGACGGAAGACGGCGTCACTTATAATGTCTATAGGGACGGCAATGCGGAAGTGCGCGTAGAGGACGGGGTGATGGTCACTCTCGCTGCTGCGGGGGCGCAAAGCGCCCGGTCCAAGACTGACCCCAAGACTGACATCAGGATTGATCCCGTGGCTGACACCAGAACTGACCCCGGGACCGATCCCGGGTCTGGAACGATCAGGCTGGACGGGGCGCTCATGAACCCCGACCCACTCATGGATGATGATCTATGGGACGGCTTATGGGCGGACGGGGTCAATAGCCTGGATCAGCCAGTTCATATAGACGAGGATGCTATCCTCATTCCGCTTTCAAACCCGCTTTCTTTCGGTCCATTCGCATCAGGCCCGCTTCCGGGTCCGTGGGGGAATCTGATATACTGGCCCGGGCTCGGAAGCCATCCGGTGATGCAGAATGATCTCGCCATGATCAGCCACTCTATCCTGCCGGAGATGGAGATTGTCACCGCTTATATGGAGGGTTTCTAACCAGCGGGTCAAACCCGGGACAAAGTCATGACCGAGACCGAGATCAGGATAGAATCGGGGACCGTACCTGCCGGACAGACCGAGGTGAGTTCAAGGTCGATCTGTCACGCGGGGTTTCACCGAGTGGCCGGCAACGAAACGGCGCAACTCGCCAGCCCCCTTCTGCAAAACGCAATATAAACAACGCCACAAGGTCGAAAACATGTTGGCCAAGCTCAAGGACTGGAGACGCGCCCACACCCGATATGACAGAAGAGCCGAGATCTGCATGGCCGCAATCACACTCGCAGCTATCATAATCTGGTGGACATAATGAGCCCTGCGCCTAGGTTGTAGTGAAGAATTAATCATTTGAGCCAGATTTTGATAGCTGCGATATAGACGAAGCCCATATAGTTTTGGATATGCTTGTCATATCGCGTAGCCACACGCCGGAACTGTTTGAGATAGCCAAAGAAACGCTCGACAATATTACGTTCCTTATACAAAGCCATATCAGTTTGCCTTGGCTTGCGCGCATTTTTCCGGGACGGAATAACGGGCATAGCCCCGCTCTCATTCACCGCTTCTATAACGCACCGGCCATCATAGCCCTTATCCGCCAAGACATGATCCGCCTTAAACCCTGCCAATAAGGCGGCGGCTTGCGTCATTTCGCTACAATGCCCGCCCGTTGCTATCAGGCGCAGAGCTAAACCCAATGCATCTGTCAGCCCATGTATTTTTGTCGTCAGGCCGCCCTTGGAACGCCCCCCCTGGAACGCCCCAATGCATGGGCATCAGGCCCCCTTTTTATGCCGCGCCCCGGCCGCTTGGGCATGCGCCCGCACAATTGTGGCATCCATCATCAGCCACTCTTGATCAGCGTGAGTGCGCAAGGCCTTAAAGACATCTTTTAAAACCCCGGCCTCAACCCAGAGATAATAACGCCGTTTGACACTGTCAAAACGCCCGAACCGTTCGGGTAAATCGCGCCAACGCCCGCCCGAACGGGCCATCCACAACAAAGCATCAATGAAAAGCCTGTTATTGGCGTTGCGACCCGGTTTCCCTGTGCTCCCATAAGGCAAATAAGGCTTTAAACGGCTCCATTGTTCATCCGTAAGTTCCTGATAACCAGACATATGTGCGCTCCTGACAAAATGAAGGAAAATTATAGAAAATAAAAGTTAATTCTTCACTACCACCTAGGCTGCGTCCATTCCAATATCGAAGTTTGGCGCGCTATGAGTCAGGGCTCCGACGCTGATCACATCGACGCCCGTTTCTGCGATCCCGCGCACCGTATCCAGACTGACGCCGCCTGAAGCTTCGATGATGATATCGGCCTTATCGGCGTTGCGGATGATCTCCCGCGCGTCTCGCAGCGTTTTCAGATCCATATTATCAAGCAGAACCACGTCAGGCCTGCAGGGCAGGACCCGCATGAGTTGCTCGGTCGTGTCGACCTCCACACTGACCATGCACATATGATCGCGCTGTGCCATCACGGTCGTGAGCGCGGCATTAACACCGCCGGCCAAGGCGATGTGATTATCCTTGATCATAATCGCAGCGGCGAGGCTTTCGCGGTGAGTATAACCGCCGCCCGCCAGCACGGCCTGCTTTTCAAGCGCCCGCAGGCCCGGTGTCGTCTTGCGGGTCGCAGCGATGCGAACCTCTGTGCCCTCCACGACTTTTACATAGTGGGAGGTCAGTGTGGCGACCCCACTCATCCGTCCGAGAAAATTAAGAGCGACGCGTTCGGCTGAGAGTAGAGAGCGGCTTGGCCCTTCGACATGCGCGATGATAGTTCCGGCCTCGACCGCGCCGCCGTCGCCGACTTCTATGGTGAACGCTACAGCCGGATCGACAAGCGCATAGGTGAGCCTGGCCGCTTGCATTCCGGCAATCACGCCGCCTTCACGGGCGCGCATGACAAGCGATCCTCTTGCGGCTTCCGGTACTAGGAGGTTGACCGACAGATCGCCGGACACGCCGAAATCCTCCTCCAGCGCGCGGCGAACGACCGGTTCGATGATGATGCGGGGGAGCGGCGGGAGGGTAGTCATGGCGTCTTCTCATACGGGTCGAAATTGCGGCGAAGATAGTCTGCGAACATAGGGACTGTGAAATCCAGATCACCGTGTTCGGGACTGTAGATCATGCCCTTGTGAATGATTTGTGCTCGCCTCGGTCCGAGTGTTTGAATGGTCTGCCCAAGAGCCCCCGCAATATCTGACGTTTTGTAGGGACCGTCACCGAGACTGGCCATAGCCCTGATATATTCACGTTCTTTTGGCGTCAGCCGATCATAACGTATTCGGAAAAAGCTCTCATCAAGCCGTGTCTGCGCCTTGTCAGTGGCTGCCAGAACGTCCGATTTCGTGAATGGAGACTGCTGCGCGGCGTTCCAAGTCTGGAACCCCCATTCCTGCAGGAAGAACGGATAGCCCTGTGTTGTCTCAACGATATGAGTGACCGCTTCGCGAGTAATCGCTTCATCTTCTTGCTCAATCGGAATGCGGATCGCCTCCGCCGCTGCAACTGGGTCAAGGGGACCAATTTTTGGAAAAAGAAAGAGTCGTTCCGCGTAGGATTTTGCATCCCCGCTCAATCCAGCAATCTGAGGCAGACCGGCACCAAAAAAGATGATCGGCATGGACTTTTGTGAACATCGGTGCAGGGCTACAATCAGGGCCGATAATTCGTCTTCCTTGAGATATTGAACCTCATCAATCAGCAGGGTCCAGGCTTTTCCGGCAGCCTTTACAGTGTCTCCGACAATCAGAAATAAATCCACAAGATCATATTCCAGAATACCGCTATCGGCTTGACCGGGTTGCGGGTCGACCGAGATCGACACATCTCCGACTTCCAGCTTGAAGACGGAGGATCTGGTGTATCTTTGGGTAAAGCAACGCTGACAATGTGCGGTCATTCGGGGCTTCGATGAATGACGTCCAGTATCCATTGTCCTGAGCCATCTGTTCGATCCGGTTGAGAAGAACCGTTTTCCCGGTGCCTCGAAGTCCGAGCAAAATTTGTGATCGATCCTGCTGCCCCTGCAATGTTCTTTGCAGGGCGATCTCTACGTCTTGAATGATTATATCACGACCTGCGAGCTCTGGTGGTTGTGACCCTGCGCTCGGTGCAAACGGATTTCTAACCTCGTCCATAGCTATGTATATAGATTTATAGCCATGTATATCAAGTTCAGTATATATATGGCAATATAATCATAGTTTCCGTGATTATACGCTTGGGAAGGGCATATCGAGGCCGACGGCGGTCAGAACTCCCCAGCCTTTAACGGCGGATAGCAGCTCCACCGCCCGGTCTGGCTCGGTCAGGCGCGCCGCGACCCAGTCGCGAAAATGCAAACCGATAGTGTGCCCGATCTCTTTAGCGGTCTCATCGCCGCGCAGGGAGAGGGAGGCCAGTTCAAGAAAGACAGCGATGGGCTGATTGAACATTCCGCTGTCCATGGCGGCTTCCATCACGCCGGCCTTAGAGCCGTAATGATAGACCAGCATGCGGTCCGACGTTCCGGCGCTTCAACCATGGGCGAAGACTCGCGCCACTGATACCGTGAATCAGAACATAGTCGGCGAGAGCGCTGGACGGTATGGGCGTAACCCATATCTATGCCAACACTCCGACATTTGCATCCTATTCTGGTGGGTTGCTCCTGTTCGCCTTATGGAGTTTCTTTTTCTTCGCCCTGCTCTGGCATCGCGAGTAGCCTGAAGCGCTACTCCAGCCGGTCATAGGTCAGGAAACTGGATCGGGACGTGGGCACCTCATCCGGGAAATCTTCCCGGAAATGCCCGCCCCGGCTTTCTTCGCGGGCCAGCGCGCTCGCGGCGATCATGTGACTGGCGATCAGCGGGTTGGCCCGTCCGACGCGGTCAATCAACCCGTCAATCGTATCGAGTAGGCGATTGAGCCCAGCAGCGCTGCGCCGCACGCCGCATTGTTCCGTCATATTGTTGCGGAGCGACTGGCTGACATCCGGTCCCATTGACAGCCAGGGTTGAACGCGGACATTCTCGGCCCGGCGCTCCTGGAGGTGGCAGCTATTGATATGCTCAGCCGCGCGGCCTCCGAACACGACGGCTTCAAGCAGGCTGTTGGACGCGAGACGGTTCGCCCCGTGCAGGCCCGTCGCGGCGCACTCTCCGATTGCATACAGACCTGGCAGGGATGAGCGGCCGACATTGTCCGTCGCCACACCACCCATATGATAGTGCACGGCGGGTGCGACCGGGATCAACGCCGTGCGCGGATCAATGCCCGCACTCATGCAGCTTGCAAACACGGTTGGAAATTCATCGGGGAAATGGCTGCCAACACTGGCGCGGCAATCGAGGAACGGTTGCCTGCCGGCTTGGATTTCCGCGAAAATGGCGCGGGCGACATCGTCGCGCGGGGCCAGTTCGCCCTGCGGCGAGTATTTTTGCATAAATCTGCGGCCATTGGCATTGACCAGAGTCGCGCCTTCGCCACGCAGCGCTTCGGTCGCGAGTGGGGCCGGATCGCGGCCAATATCAATGGCGGTGGGGTGAAACTGGACAAATTCCATGTCGCGCAGCTGTGCACCGACCACCGCTGCCACGCCGAGGGCGTCACCGCGCGCCGTGCGTGGATTGGTGGTGACCGAAAACAATCCGCCCACGCCGCCTGTGGCCAGAACCGTCACATCGGCTTCAAGCGCCAGCAGTGCGCCGTCATCCTGACGCGCAAGCGCCCCGGCGATTTCGCCGTTTCCGTCCAGCAGCAGGCTTTCCGCGCGCCACCCGATCAGGCCTTCAATATGATCGGAGGCCTGGGCACGTTTCACCATGACATTGATAATTTCGCGGCCCGCCATATCGCCCTTGACCCGCGCGACACGGGGCAGGGAGTGCGCGGCCTCTAGTGACAGATAGAGTTCGCCCTGTTCATTACGGTCAAAGGGTACGCCCATCGCAGCGAGATCGCGCACACGGTCAGCACCCTGTTCCGTTACAAGTTTGGCGACAGATGGATCGACAAGGCCGTCGCCTGCCGCTATTGTGTCCTTGGCGTGGCTTTCCGCACTGTCATCGCTCGACAAAGCGGCTGCAATACCGCCCTGAGCCCAGGCGGAGGCCGACCCTTTGGAAGAGCGGCGCGATGTCAGTACATAGACAGGCCGGGGCGCGAGCTTGATTGCGAGATATAGACCGGCCAGTCCCGCCCCGACAACGAGAACGGCCCCCCCCGGCAGGCGTTTACGGTCGAGTGTGCCAATGGCTGAAGTCAAGCAGTGCCTCGCGGTAATGTGATCCCCGCGCCTAGACGAAGCCTGCTTGCGAGGGAAGGGCAATGCGTTAGAGAACCGCCATGCAACTTTACGATTATCTTCCGTCGGGCAATAGCTACAAAGTCCGCTGGGTTGCGGCTCAGCGCGGGCTGAAATACGAACATATTGATGTCGATATCCATTCAGGCGATACACAGACAGAGGCGTTTTTGGCGTTGAACCCGGCTGGGCAGATCCCGCTGCTGGTTCTGGACCATGGCCGCACACTGGCGGAAAGCAACGCAATTATCCGATTTCTCGCCGATGGCAGTGACCTAGTGCCCCGTGATCCATTCGAGCACGCCAAGATGCTGCAATGGCAGTTCTGGGAACAATATCGTCACGAACCGGCCATCGCCGTCGCGCGGTTCATCTGCAATTATGCCAAAGACACACGGTCCGGTGAGCTGGCATCGCTCATGCCGAAGGGGCATGCGGCTCTGGCCGTCATGAATGCGCATCTGGCAGATCGGGATTGGTTTGTGGGCGATCATTGCAGTCTCGCCGATGTCTCGCTCTATGCCTATACCCATGTGGCAGAGGAGGGTGGTTTTGACCTGTTGCAATATCCGGCTGTTCAGACATGGCTCTTGCGCTTTGCGTCACAACCAACCCACTTAAAAATCACTGATCATCCGAACAAATAGGACGCTTCGCGCATAATTTCTTCATGAAATCCCTGAAACTCTCTGCTCTTCCCGCTTTGGCGATGCTCCTTGTCGGCTGTTCAGCCGCAGGCGTCCTCAATGGGATAACCCCGTCCGGCAGCTTTGATCGGGACAAGAATATTCGTTACGGCGACGGTTCGCGCCAAACCATGGACCTCTATCGTGCTGCAATGCCTCGCTCTGACGCTCCGGTCATTGTCTTCGTTCACGGAGGTGGATGGAATGCTGGCGACAAATCAATGTACAAATTTGTCGCCGAAGGATTTACAAAGGATGGCTATGATGTGGCCGTGCCGAATTACCGTCTCTGGCCCGACATGACCTACCCGGACATGGTCGTCGATACCGGTCTGGCCGTGCAGTATGTTGCCCGGCGTTTTCCGGGCCGCAGCCTGGTTCTGATCGGCCATTCTGCAGGCGCTTACAATGTCCTGCAAACCGTCGTTGCGCCGGACATATCGTCTTTTGACGTGTGCACGAACGTAGCGGGTGTCGTGGCTTTGGCGGCACCGACAGGCGTCTATCCCGTGACCGATGAGCCTTATATTTCGATTTTTCCTGAAGATCGTCTGACAGGCCAGGATGGGCCGGCCAACCGAACGCCAGACCGTGCGCCGCCGCTGTTTCTGGTCAATGGTCTGGCGGACAAAACTGTCCGCGCAGCCAATGCGACGGTCATGGCCGACCGTTACCAGGCGTTGGGGTTGCGCGCCGAAGCCAAGACCTATGCGGATATGGGCCATATCGATGCGGTGCGCGTTCTATCGCGTCATTTTGACGGCGACAGTTCGCTCAAGAGCGACATTCTGACGTTTATCGAGACGCTTCCGGCGGATCCGGATCATTGCGCGTCCTGATGATGGGACGTCTCTAGCTGGCGAGTTTTTTTAATCCGCTGGCGTTCTATGCGGCGTGCTTTCAACGTAGATATGGCAATCTTGACCTCAGAGGCGTTCTCCAGCCCTTCTTCGCAGAATCCGACGGGGGAAAAGGCACGCGCAGCGTAATGCCGGGTCAGCAGAATTTCACAATGTGTGTGGAGAGATGCGTTCACAATGCGGCTGTAGAGGTCACGCACCGTCGCTTTTTCACCTTCCAGAATCTGGAGACCTCTAAGAACCGTACATTTTGTGGTGTGATCTGATTCACCGGTTGAGGGAGGATTTTATGATGCACGCGCCTGGATTGTTTGACTTGTCGGATCATCTTGCTCGCTTATCGGTGACAGGTGACCCGCTTAAGGCGCTGGAGCGTCATGTGGATTTTGCGGCTTTCCGAACTGTTCTGATGGAAGCCCTCGGTTATGAGGTTCGCGCCAAGGGTGGTCGGCCACCCTATGATCCGATCACGATGTTCAAGGTGCTTGTTCTGGCGTCGATGCACAATCTGAGTGATGAAGGGATGGAGTTTCTGATCCGTGATCGTTTAAATTGGCTGCGGTTTTTGGGATTTGAGATCGGTGAACCAACCTCGGACCAAAAGACGATTTGGCTGTTGCGTGAAAAGCTGACCCAGGAAAAGCTGACCCAATCTGGTGCTTTCAAATCGCTATTTGCCGCTTTTGAAGAGCAACTCTGCGAGCGCGGCTACAAACCCACGGGAGGTCAGATCGTTGATGCCACTTTGGTGTCAGCGCCGCGCCAACGGATGAGCAGAGAAGAGAAAGAGCGGGCCAAAGGCAGCCGACCGGATCACTATGGCCAAGCTGAGCTACAACTTCCGTCGCCTCATTTTCCATGAGCGACGACAACCCATAGCCTGATTCTGTCCAAAATCCGGAAAACATCCGCTTATGTGGGCCAAAATTATGCCAAAATACGACTATGGACACGCATTCACCGCCCTATGCTGCCCTACACTCCGTTCCGGTTAGCCTAGAAGGGCAACCATAACCGCCAAGCTCTAACTTAGCGGGTGGACCACCTCATCGGGGCAGGTCAGGTCCAGCTATAGGTCGATCAAGCCGTAATAATTCGAGACGTGCTGGAGCATCGGCAATTCTCTCCTCTTCAAAAACTCGCAAACCATAGTTCTGACCATGCCATGGCTCACTCAATGCCGCGTCTATTTCATGTTGGAAAAGTTGCGCGACTATGTCGGCGACAGCTTTTATCGGCTGTTCTGAAAAAGTTACCAATATTTCGACTAAGCCTTCAAACACCTCATGTGTTACATATAGCTCTGCTCTCAAGGCAAAGTCCGGATCACCTGCAAAATACTGATCATCTTTTGGATACGCCCGAATCGATCCAATCTCACCTTTCATCAGCCCTTCTACGGGGATTTCAAGCGATGATGACCCCATGCCAAGATAAGCATGAGCTGAAGACGGGCCGTGGTTGTCGTCACCGCCTATCCTTCCCGTCGGGCCAGGCCGTATGATGATCTTAAAAAATTCATTCGTTTCGGTAATTGTGCCTGATGGAAACTCGAAAATCGAAACATGGTCCTTTTCCAATCTACCTTTGCACTTAACGACAGATGTTACGTCGAACCCACGAGTGACATCTGCATCGGTTCCTGACATTTGCTCATTAACTTCCGCCTCTGCTTTTAAGGCAAATCGATCTTTCCATGACCAAACGTTGGTAACTTCAAACTCACTAAGTTCTACACTTAGACTCACTGGAATCGCTCTTACATCCATTGACCTAGAGCCGTTTTCACTGGCCTGCTTAAAAGCCCATTGATGAACTTCCGATAATCGACTCATGTCACTCTTTGAAAATGTCACAAGTAGGCCCTTAACTCTTTTGATTTGATGTGCCCCAGATTTTGTAGACATCTTGCTTGGTAAAACTGGAGGCAAGGAGAGTGTCTTATGTGCGGTCTTATTCGATATACAGAAGAGTTTAAATTAGGAGCTGTAGCGCAGGTTAGGGATAAAGGTGGAGGCCTATAAGAACCGTGCATTGTCGACGTATAGATAAGCTGAAACATACGTCCGGTCTCCCACAATATCCGCTTGGTCAGATCAAGAATGCTGCCTGATAGGAGGCAGGATTAATGGAAATGTTGCAAAACGGGGTTAGGATCGCGTTAACGCCTTGATTGTGGCTATATTCAGCCGTGGACTAACTTCCGCCTTTCCATCCGGGGGTTGGACCGCTAGCGCCAATCCGTGACAATCGAACCGAGACCTCAGCCTGTCCGACTCCGTTCGCTGCAGGCTCTTCGCGGTATTGCGGCCTTGCTGGTCGTAATTTTTCATGCGGCCGCGATCTGGCGCGAAATTTCGGGAATGACAGGATTTCCGGGCTTCTGGGATCGTGCCTGGGTTGGCGTTGATCTGTTTTTCGTCATCAGCGGGTTTGTGATGGTCTGGGTGGCCGGCGACCGCGCGCCCGGAATCCGGTCTACTGGGCGTTTTCTGTTTGACCGCGCAACCCGCATCTATCCGCTCTGGTGGATCTTCTGCGGTCTGATGGCGCTCTATTTTATTGTCAGCTACGGCCAGCCTGCTGCACCGGACCGGGGGAGCGCAGACGGCGCTTGGGGCGTGTTTGCCGCGTCGATGACACTCTGGCCGCAAGGCGAAATGCCGTTGCTGCCCATCGGCTGGACGCTGACATTTGAACTGGCTTTCTATGCCCTGTTCGCCGTCCTGCTGCTACTGCCGCCCTATTTTCGCGGGTGGGCCATCGGCGCCTGGGGGGTGTTCCTGCTCTTGATCGGATTGAACCAACCCTTTCAGGACTTTTCTCCGCGGAGCTGGATCGGAATCGTGACGCATCCACTCTGTCTTGAATTCGTCTTCGGCGCCCTCATCGCCTATCTGGTCAAGACGGTTCCAATTTCAGATGTTTTCGGGCGCTGGCTGGTTGCGGCAGGCCTGGTTCTAACCTCGAGCCTGCTTGTGTCTGGTTTTGGCTATGGCGAAGACGGGCTCGTTCTGATGCGCATTCCGGTTGCAGGAACTCTATCTGCCGTGATCCTGCTGGGGCTGATCATATGGGAACGGTCCGGGGGACTCGTAATACCGCAGGTTCTGCAAGCCCTCGGCGATGCCTCCTACACACTGTATCTGTCTCACTTCCTGGTGCTTCTGACGATCAAACGTCTTCTGGCGCCAACGGGACTGTTTACCGAGGCCAGCCTCCCCTCTCTGCTGGGCTTCATGATGCTCAGCACGCTTGCCAGTGTGGTTGCGGCTCTGTTGCTCTATCGCTGGGTGGAGAAGCCTTTGCTGACGCTCAGCCGCGCCCCTCTTGCCAAACGCCCTCAGCCGGGCCAGAGCTAGATCCATCCGAGGGGCACTCGCCCAGCGCTGTTCTGTAGGGCTGTTCTGTAGAGCTGTTCTGGCGGGTTGAGACGTACTCTTTGAGCTTGATCCGGTTGATTCCGGCGGAAGGACGGACATGAAACAAGGCTTTACGCGCATGGGCGCAATGTCCTTGATACTGGGCCTGGCGGCCTGCGCGTCCGTGGGGGCGTCTGTGCCCGAACCTGCGGCAGATAGCTCAATGAGCACACAAGCGCCCTTGAGTGTGTTTCTGGTGCGCCATGCGGAAAAATTATCGGGCAACGATCCGGCTCTAACGGCGGATGGCATTTCGCGAGCCGCCGCATTGGCCGATTTGCTGGCCGATGCAGATATTCAACAGATACATAGTAGTGACTATACCCGGACGCTTGAGACGGCCGCGCTGCTGGCGGCGCGCCTAGGACTTGAGGTCGAGCATTACGATCCACGTGATCTACAGGGCATGGCCCAGCGTCTAAAAGACACGGGCGGGCGGCACCTCGTCGTCGGTCACAGCAATACCACGCCGCCGCTCGCCGGATTGCTCGGCGGTGATCCGGGTGAACCCATTGTCGAAGCGACCGAATATGACCGGCTCTACCTCGTCACGACCGGCGCGGATGGAGAGACAGTGACGATATTGCTCCGCTACGGCCAGCGTTCGCCCCTTGGGGATGCCTCTTGAAACGCTTAGCGCTAATCGCCTCAGCCTTGCTGGCCGCTTTCAGTACGGCGGCTCAGGCGCACGACGCCGACTCCGCCGCCCACTATGTCGCCAATGAGGGCGTGTTGGTAGCGCAGGGCGATCTGTCGATCCTGTTCGATCCGCTGCCGCTGTCCGGCTTTGGCGTTTATGCCGAGCCGTCGCAGGCGCAAATCGCCGCGATGCTGGCAGGTGAAGGTATCTATGAGGGCGTCGACGCCGTGTTCATCAGCCACGCGCACCAGGACCATTTCTCCGCCGCGTCGATGATCGCCTATCTGACGGCGCAGCCCGGGTTTCAACTGATCGCGCCGCAGCAGGCGCTGGATATGATGCGTCAGGACGCGGCCTGGTCGGACGATTTCCTGCCCCGGATTACCGCGCTCGACATGGCCCCGGACGACACGCCGCAGACGATTGAGATTAAGGATATTCACGCCACCGCCGTGCGTATTCCGCATTCCGGCTGGCCTGCCCCGCGGCGTGCATCCGTGCAAAATATGGTCTACCGCGTGACGCTGGGGTCAGGGAGGGATGAGGGCGCGACGGTCATTCATATGGGCGATGCGGATGTGAACCGGCAGCATTATATGCCCCATGCCGCCCATTGGGCCGAGCGCCAGACCGACATCGCCTTTCCGCCCTACTGGTTTCTGCTGTCAGATGCAGGTCGATCCATCCTGACCAGTGACATGAATGTCGTGCAGTCCATCGGCGTACATGTCCCGCTGGCTGTTCCCGGCGATCTGCGCGCCAGTGACGCTGACTATTTTTCTACCCCCGGCGAAAGCCGCGCCATCCCGAACGAGCACGATTATGAATAAGCCTATCGACACTAAAGATCTTAAAGTGCGCGAAATCACGACCGGGCCGCTGCCCGCTTCAAAGAAAGTCTACACCGCGCCCAAGGCCGATCCGAGCCTGCGCGTCCCGCACCGGCTGATCGCGCTGCACCCGACAGCCGAAGAGCCGCCCGTGCCCGTCTATGATACGTCCGGGCCTTATTCCGATCCGGATGTTGCGATTGATCTGGATGCTGGCCTGCCACGCCCGCGTACAGACTGGATCAAGGCGCGCGGCCATGTCGCCGAGTATGATGGCCGCGAGATCAAACCCGAGGATAATGGCAATGCCACAGGCAAATATCTCGCCCGTGAATTCCCCGTGAAACATCAGCCGCTGAGGGGCATCCGCCCCGATCAAAAAGGGTCTGGCCCGGTCACGCAATATGAATATGCCAAGGCCGGGATCATCACCAAGGAGATGATCTATGTCGCCGAGCGGGAAAATCTCGGGCGGCAGGCGATATTGGACGGCGCGCAGGACCGTGTCGCGGCGGGGGAGAGCTTCGGCGCGGAGATCCCCGCCTTCGTCACGCCGGAATTCGTCCGTGACGAAATCGCGAAAGGCCGCGCCATCATTCCGGCCAATATCAACCATGCGGAGCTGGAACCGCAGATCATCGGCCGCAACTTCCTGGTCAAGATCAACGCCAATATCGGCAACTCTGCCGTCGCCTCATCTGTCGAGGAAGAGGTCGAGAAAATGGTCTGGGCGACGCGCTGGGGTGCCGACAATATCATGGATCTCAGCACAGGCCGCAACATCCACAACACGCGCGAATGGATCATCCGCAACAGCCCCGTGCCGATTGGCACCGTGCCGATCTATCAGGCGCTGGAGAAGGTGAACGGCGTCGCCGAAGACCTGACGTGGGAGGTGTATCGCGACACGCTGATTGAACAGGCGGAGCAGGGGGTGGATTATTTCACCATCCATGCGGGCGTGCGCCTCGCCTATATCCACCTGACCGCGAACCGCGTCTGCGGGATTGTCTCGCGCGGCGGGTCCATCATGGCGAAATGGATGCTGTCCCACCATCAGGAGAGCTTCCTCTACACCCATTTCGATGAGATCTGCGACATCATGCGGGACTATGATGTCTCGTTCAGCCTCGGCGACGGCCTGCGTCCCGGCGCAGTGGCGGACGCCAATGACCGCGCGCAATTTGCCGAACTGGAAACGCTGGGCGCGCTGACACAAATCGCCTGGGCCAAGGGCTGTCAGGTCATGATCGAAGGGCCGGGCCATGTGCCGATGCACAAGATCAAGGTGAATATGGACAAGCAGCTGCACGAATGCAGTGAGGCACCCTTCTACACGCTCGGTCCGCTGACGACCGATATTGCGCCCGGCTATGACCATATTACGTCGGGCATTGGCGCGGCAATGATCGGCTGGTTTGGCACCTCCATGCTCTGCTATGTCACGCCGAAGGAACATCTCGGTCTGCCGGACCGCGACGATGTCAAGGTCGGCGTCATTACCTATAAACTCGCCGCCCACGCGGCCGATCTCGCCAAAGGCCACCCGGCGGCGCAGCTGCGCGATGATGCGCTATCCCGCGCCCGGTTCGAATTCCGCTGGGAAGACCAGTTCAACCTGTCGCTCGACCCCGAAACCGCTCGCGATTATCACGATCAGACCCTACCCAAAGATGCCCACAAAACCGCGCATTTCTGCTCCATGTGTGGCCCAAAGTTTTGCTCCATGGAGATCACGCGGGAGGTGCGTGAATATACGGATGGGTTGTCGGATAATGAGAAAGCAACGCTGTTCCCCGAAACCGATCAGATGAGCCCGAAGCAGATCATTGAGGGCATGAGTGAAATGAGCGAGAAGTTCCGTGATCAGGGCGGGGAGATTTATCTGGAGACGGAGGGGTGAGAATAGAAATGGCTTCACCTGTCAAAGTTGCGGGATAGAAGCAGGTGAGCCTCATCCCGATAATGGAGGTCGAAAGGCGCGACTTCATATCGGTCATATAATTGATCGATTAAAAGATAGCAAAAAAGACAGGAGTAACCTAAGGGCGTTGTTTTCAGCCTCTAACAGCGATCTCAAGATAGGTGAGGACAGAAATGTGACCTGCCTCCTTAAAAGTGGTTCATTTTGAGAGTTAGAGTTTTGGCTATTTTGCGCGTGAAGGCGCACATCATAGCGAGAAAGTGCTACACCCCTGAACAAGTATCGCGAAGCTGCGTGAGGCTGAAGTCCGGCTAGCCGCAGGCGAGAAGACGAAGGCGATCTGCCGGTCTCTCGGCATCGCAGAACAGACTTATTATCGATGGCGACGTGAGTATGGCGGGTGCTTGTCGATCAGGCTCAACGTCTGAAGGCGCTGGAGAAGGAGAACCTACGGTTCCGCAAAGCGGTATCTGACCTCACGCTCGATGCGATGATCTTAAAGGAAGCTGTCGAGGGAAAGTACTAAGCCCTGCACGCCGCCGATTGGCTGTCGATCATGTGCGGGCGGCGCTTGGATGTTCCGAGCGACGCGCGTGTAAGACGATAGGTCAGCACCGTTCTACGCAAAGAAAACCGATGGTCATCCGAGATGATGAAGCGGTTTTGACAGCTGACATTATCCGCCTGGCTTCAGAATATGGCCGATATGGCTATCGTCGGATTACAGCTTTGCTCAGGCGAGAAGGTTGGACGGTCAACTTCAAAAGAGTTGAACGTATATGGCGGCGTGAAGGGCTTAAAGTCCCACAAAACATCCTAAACGCGGGCGGTTATGGTTTAATGATGGCTCCTGCGTCAGACATCGACCTCAACATAAGGGTCATGTCTGGTCCTATGACTTTGTCGCCGACCGCACCCATGATGGTCGAGCCTTTCGTATGCTCACTGTCATTGATGAGTACACACGGGAATGTCTCGCTATCCATGTGCAACGGAGCCTCAAACATGATGATGTGCTGGCTGTTCTCACTGACTTATTCACTAGGTATGGACCGCCGGAGTACATCCGCTCAGATAATGGATCTGAGTTCACAGCCATAGCGGTGCTTGATGGCGTGAGAAATGGAAGGTTCAAACGCTTTACATCACGCCTGGATCACCTTGGGAGAATGGATACAATGAAAGCTTCAACGGGAAGCTTCGCGACGAGCTTTTAAATGGAGAAATCTTCTACACGCTCAAGGAGGCAAAAATCCTGATTAAACGTTGGCGGCACCATTACAACACCATCAAGCCGCATAGCTCTCTCGGCTATAAACCACCCGCCCCAGAAACAGTCTTGCCACACCCTGTTGGCCTGACCTACACTTCGTTCCGGTCAGGCCAACAGGGCGGACCATAACCACCAAACTCTAACTTAAAAGGTGGACCACCTAAGAGGGGCAGGTCATTAGGCTGCGCTATAAGCGTAAATTTATAAGGGTGAGGACGGATGGATCGTTTCTAATGCCGCCGATTATGTGCCAATATCCGTCGCGAGATTGTCTCGTCTCGGGTGAAGATCGAAATTATTCAGGTTTTCCAGAAAATGCCCGGAAATAAGAGCCCCACTATACGAAAACATATCATTGACGCGGCCCGCGCGGGGGGCGAGAAAGCCTTCGCCGTTGAAATGAAGAGACGCTCTTGACCGATTTGCTGAACTACGAGCTGAGCGATGATGTTGCCACAATCCGGCTGGATGATGGCAAGGTCAACGCTTTTTCCAACGCCATGTTCGACGCCGTAAACGCCGCAATGGACTGCGCTGACGCTGACGCCAAAATCATTGTATTGCGAGGCCGCGACGGTATTTTCTCCGCTGGCTATAATCTCAAGGAATTGAAGCTGGGCGGTGATACGGCTGTGCAGCTGGTTAAGCGCGGGTCCGAATTTGCTGTCCGGATGATGGAAACTCGCAAACCAATCATCATAGCGGGCGATGGTCATATCGTCGCGCTGGGAGCTTTCCTGTTTCTGGCAGCAGATTTCCGCATCGGCCGCAGAAGTTTGCCGGGAGGGGGTCCGTTCCAAGTCGGACTGCCTGAGACAGCCAAGGGTCTACCCATGCATAATTTTGGGCGCGAGCTCGCCATGCCGAGGTTGAACCCACGATACTTCTCTCGCGCTTTCATTAACGGCGAAATGTTCGACCCAGCAGCGGCTGTAGATGTTGGTTATCTTGACGAAGCAACAGACGATGTCGATGCGACCATCGCCAAGGCGGTCGGCTTCTTCAAGACGGTCAATCTGTATGCCTTTACCATTAACAAGTCGCGTGGCCATCAGACATTGATGCCGGTTCTGAAACAGGCCATCGAGGACGATCTCGACCTTAAGCTCGGCTAGCTGGGTTGCAACGCCTTTCCTTTGATTTGCCGGACGGGACCCTGTCTGCGCTGCGGTTTGGTAGCGCTGATGCTCGCTTGAGTCTGGTTTTCTGCCATGCCAACGGCTTCAATGCGCAGAGCTATAGAGCCATTCTTGAACCGCTCAGCGTCGCAGCTCTGTCCCTGGATCTGCGCGGGCACGGCCTGACCAACCTTCCTGCGGACCCGGTCGGGTTGGCAAATTGGCAGGTTTTTGCGGATGATCTGGCCTATCTGTTTTCCAATTACATTGAGTCTTCTGTCGTTCTTGCCGGTCACAGCTATGGGGCCGTGGCCGGAATCCTCGCTCTACCGCAGATCCAAGGCAAGGTTGCCGGTTATGTCGGCTTTGATCCGGTTCTGGTTCCTGCGCCGTTTCGTCAGTTAGCACGCACTGCGCTGTGGCGCGCCTATACGAAACGGTGTTTTCCAATCGCTCGCAAAGCCGGACAGCGCAAATCCGTATTCGAGAGTCTTGAAGACGTGTTTGCCCGCTATCACGGACGCGGTGCTTTTCGCGGCGTATCCGATCAGGTCCTACGGGATTATCTGGAAGGCGGGTTGATCCCGATGGATGCGGGCCAGATGCGGCTCGCCTGTGATCCCGACTGGGAACAGGCTATCTATGTGGCGCAGGGCCATAATGCGTTCCGTAACATCCCGGCGCTTCCGGATAATTCCCGGCTCATTTTCGCCGGATCCTATGGCCGCGTCAGTACGGCAGGCCTGCGGCGTACTGCCCAATGTTTGCAGCCAGACATGTCAGTCGAATATCATCAGGACTTCACCCATCTCTTTCCGCTGGAGACGCCTGACTTCACGACAGACGTGCTGCGCGATGTGATCAACCGGGCGGAGCAAGCGTGGAAATCGTGATAGCCTGTAAGGCGGCGATTTGTTCAGCTGTCGGCTGCGTTAGTTTGCGTGTGTTCAGATTAAACAGGCTGCCCGCCGCATAACCAGACGCGATGGATAGGCCGCTGCCGGGTTCGATCACATTATGCATCAATGTGCGGATATAATCCTTAGCCCCTATGACGGCGGGTTGCAGCGCATAGGCCATACCGATTTCCGCAAACTGGTGCATGACCAGACGGATTTCCAGAACGACAGCTGATCCTCCATTAGCGGCATAGTCCGGACTCATGAATTCTGGCCATCCCCCTTCATACCAGCCAAGTGAGGTCGTGATGCGGCGGAAAATGCGGGAAAAGGGGACATGGCCTGCCAACATGGTTTCGCTCTGAGTGAAAACGCCGCCGCCAATCGACGGAGCTCCAGCGTCCGTCAGCGCCGCAGCGGTCAGACCGGGAATATCCGTTTCCAGAGACAAGTTCCGTGCCCGTGCGAGGGCTGGAAGCTGGTCTGTGAAGTCGTGCGCGGCGTGGCGCAGGCGCGATGGCCAGGCAAAGGGTTTTCGCGTTGGCAGATAGACATGCTCGACCCGCTCACGCAGAGTTGCGGCGGTCCGTCCATCGCGGTGATACATAACATGACCGACAAGTGCCGTGTCTTCGTCAAGCGTCAGCAGGGCACTCTCAATACGCAGAGGTTGGCCAGGCCGGGCTTCCGCCAGATATTTGATATGGACATCGCGGGAGCGGATCGTCGAGACGGCGCCGGGCGTAAAGGCTTCCGTCAATCCAAGTCGGATAAACAGTCCCATGCGGGCCTGTTCGAACTTGTCGAAATAATACGACATATTGAGATGGCCAAGCTCATCACATTCCCAGGCCGAGCAGTCGCCCGCCCATGTTGTTTGGAACATAAAGCTCTCTTTCGTCCTAAGAGGTAGCCAGAAGACAAGTCGCGCAGATGCCGTAATGCTCAATCACGCTCCGGCTGATCTGAAACCCTTTCGGTTTACAGTCCGCATGATCATGCGCGTGACGCTCTTCCACTCGGCTGCAATCCTTGCAGATGAAAAACTCGGCCAGATTGCCCTCATGGCTGTGATCGCAGGCAATAAAGGCGTTGAGGGCTTCAATTCTGTGAATCAGGCCGATTCGCGACAGGAAATCGAGGGCGCGGTAGACAGTCGGGGGTTTCGGGCTGCCTCGATCAGGCTTGAGTCGATCCAGCAGATCATAGGCCTTCACAGCCCCTCCATCTTCAATCACAAGCTCCAATACGTGTTCGCGCAGCGGCGTGAACCTCTCGCCGCTCTGTTCGCAGACTTTGCGTGCAGCGTGCAGCCGCTCCTGAAGAGTCTCAGATCCCATAGCGGACAGATAGGGGATAGGCGGTGCGATGGCAAAGGCCAAAGGGTTTGAATGTTCGATCTGCTCGTTCTGGTCGAAATTCATAACGTGAAAAGCCCGGTTGATGGGGAGAAGGGGTTCCGCTAAGGCGCTGACTTCACCGAATTCCAGATGGCGGCGCAACACGAACGTGACTGATGCACCGCACATTCCTTCCTTTGGATAAAGAGGTAAAAATGGCTGAAAAGCAGCAACCCAGCGTGACTGGTAATGTCATGTTCTACAAAAAGCCGGTTCCACTGAACCGAGAGCAGCATGCGGGCTACGGCGTCAAGCCTGTATCTAAGCCATTCGAATTTATGGCGAAGCATCATTTCCTACCGATTACGGCGCCGGAATTCGGCTCCGCTGCGGCCAGCTACCCGATTATTTTCGCGGGCGAAGAACGGTCTCCGCTGGCTGTGATGGGCATTCGTACAGATGAGAACCTGTTCGTGACCAACGGTCAGTTTGCACAGGACTTCTATATGCCCAGTTTTGCGCGCCGTTTCCCTTTTGTGCTTGCAGGTGATCAGTCGAATGACCGTTTCGTTGTCTGCATCGATGAAGAGGCTGAATGCGTGACAAAGAAAAATCCGGTGCAGGAATTTTTTGATGGCGACGACACATCTGGCTTCACCAAGGAAGCGTTCCAGTTTCTGCAGGATTTCGAACGCGATCGTCAGGCCACGTCTGCGATGATTGAGGAGTTTAAGAAGTTGGACTTGTTCGAACCCAAGGAAATGAACTTTCAGGGACAGAATGCCGACGGATCGCTAGCGCCGCGTCAGAAGATAGCCGATTATTTTGCGATTTCCGAAGAGAAGCTACGCACTGTTCCCGCTGATACGCTCAAGAGCCTGAACGAACGCGGGGTGCTGGCTGTGGCACACGCGCACCTGATTTCGCTGGGCAACTGGCAGCGTCTGGTCAATATGACCTTGCGACTGGACGTCCAGAAGAAAGCGGCCGCGGCCAACTAGGCCGTGATACCTTTAGCCCTTAGGGCCGCACGATAATCATCAGAGTCATAGCCCTTATCACCGATCAGTGTGATGTCCGGCCCATCGGGCAGAACAGAATAAAGGGTTTTCGCACCAAGATGATCTGAGGTCTGACCCGCTGTTAGACATAGGGCGATCGGACGGCCCATTCCATCACACACAGCGTGTAGCTTTGTGTTCAGGCCGCCTTTAATACGCCCGATGTGACGGGGAAGTATCCCCCTTTTAGCTGAAAATCTTGTCGAAAACGCCCATCTCGGTCCAGCGACGGAAGCGGTTGTAAAGGGTCTTATGCGGCCCATACTCACAAGGGTGCATCGCGCCAAGGCAGATCGTTCTTCAGAACAAAGATGATCCCGGAAATTACCTTGCGATCATCAACACGGGGCACACCATGCGTCAACGGGAAGAAAGGCTCGATCTTTGCCATCTGCGCTTCAGATAACCAGAACAAATAAGACATGGCAAAACTCCTTTGCCACTCTGAATCACCATTCGCTTAAAAACACAAATTAATAGGGCCTGTGCTTAAGCTTCGGCGTTCGCACACTCGCGGTTAACCTTGCCTTTGGCGTTCTCGTCGCGATCAACGAATTCGACCACGGCCATGGGCGCATTATCGCCATAACGATAACCTGCCTTCATGATGCTGATATAACCGCCGGACCGATCCGCATAGCGCGGGCCGATGACATCAAAGAGCTTTTTGGCCTGTTCCTTGTTACGCATGCGAGCAATCGCGATGCGACGGGAGTTCAGGTCACCCTTCTTGGCCAGTGTAACAAGCTTTTCCACAAATGGGCGAAGCTCTTTCGCTTTCGGCAGAGTTGTCACGATTTGCTCATGCTCGACCAGCGAGCTAGACATGTTGGCAAACATTGCCTTGCGATGCGAAGCAGTGCGGTTGAGTTTGCGGTGGGCAATGCGATGGCGCATGGCTGTCTTTCTTTTGCTTTAAAAGGTGCGGCCTGGATTCAGTCTGAAAAGGCTAGATATGGTCGTCATATTTCTTGGCGAGATCTTCGATGTTTTCTGGTGGCCAGTTCGGCGCATCCATGCCGAGATGAAGACCCATGGCGGCCAGCACTTCTTTGATCTCATTCAGGGATTTGCGACCGAAGTTCGGGGTACGAAGCATTTCGGCTTCGGATTTTTGGATCAGGTCGCCGATATAAACGATATTGTCGTTCTTCAGGCAATTGGCCGAACGCACCGACAATTCCAGCTCGTCGACCTTGCGCAGCAGCGCCGGGTTGAAATCGAGCTCAGGCTTCTCTTCACCGCGGATCGTGTCTTCCGGATCGTCGAAGTTGACGAAGACCTGAAATTGATCCTGCAAAATACGCGCTGCAACAGCGATGGCATCTTCCGGGCTGACAGAGCCGTTGGTTTCGATGTCGATCAGCAGCTTGTCATAGTCGAGAACCTGACCTTCGCGCGTGTCTTCCACGCGGTAAGCAACACGCTTGACCGGCGAGTAGAGCGCATCAACGCTGATCAGACCGATTGGCGCATCTTCGGGACGCGACGCAGGCACATAGCCTTTGCCAGACGTGACCGTCAGTTCCATGCGGATGTCAGCGCCTTCATCGGCGGTACAGATGATGTGATCCTTATTGAGGATTTCAACGTCTGCAGTCTCTTCAATGTCGTGTCCGGTCACCGAGCCAGAACCCGTCTTTCGCAACAGAACCTTCTTAGGTCCGTCCGTATGCAGACGTACGGTCAGGCCCTTAATGTTCAGGATGATGTTCGTGACGTCTTCCCGCACGCTTGGAATGGATGTGAATTCGTGGACGATACCGTCGATCTGAACAGCCGAGACAGCTGAACCCTGCAATGATGACAGCAGCACGCGGCGGAGCGCATTACCCAGTGTCATCCCGAAACCGCGCTCGAGTGGCTCAGCCGTAATTGTAGCCTTGCGCTCTGGGTTACGGCCCGGTTCGATTTCCGGGTTGATGGGACGAATGAGTTCTTGCCAGTTCTTTTCAATCATGGATGTTCCCTCTCCTGAGGAAGCCTCGATAATTGAGGCTGTAAGCTTGAGTAGAGCCGTCGTTCTGTCAGGCCAAAACTAAAGTCGAGCGAGTTGCCCCCGATTATACGCGGCGACGTTTCGGCGCGCGGCAACCATTGTGCGGAATCGGTGTGACGTCACGGATCGTTGTGATCGTAAAGCCTGCTGCTTGCAGGGCGCGAACAGCTGATTCACGGCCCGAACCCGGTCCGTTCACATTGACTTCCAGCGTATTCATGCCGTGCTCTTGTGCTTTCGTCGCTGCATCTTCAGCAGCAACCTGAGCGGCATACGGTGTCGATTTCCGCGACCCTTTGAAGCCCATCGTACCGGCCGAAGACCATGCCACAGTATTGCCCTGAGCATCAGTGATGGTGATGATCGTATTGTTGAACGTAGAATTCACATGGGCAACGCCAGACGTGATGTTCTTGCGGTCGACGCGACGGACGCGTGTCGGTTCCCTAGCCATGATCAGCCTTTACTTCTTCTTGCCAGCGATGGCTTTGGCGGGACCCTTGCGGCTACGAGCGTTAGTGTGGGTCCGCTGACCCCGGACAGGTAGACCACGGCGATGACGAAGACCCCGGTAGTTACCCATATCCATCAAGCGTTTAATGTTCTGGCTGACTTCGCGGCGCAGATCACCTTCAACCATATGGTCACGGTCGATTGTCTCGCGAATCGAGAGGATTTCAGCGTCAGTCAAATCCTGAACGCGGCGGTCATCGGCGATACCGACGCCTTGTGTGATCTCAGCAGCTTTGGCAGGGCCAATACCATGAATATATGTCAGCGCGATTTTGACGCGCTTATTGGTCGGGATATTAACCCCAGCGATACGAGCCACGTTCGTCTTCCTTCTTGCCTGGCGCGCCTACGCCGGGATGGCCGAGCGCGCTTTGGACCGGTCTACGGTCCGCTTATTTCTTTTGCTCTCATCTCTCGGTACAGAAAGATGAAGAGCGGTTTTCCCAAAGGGACACGGGCGGATTAACAGGCCGCCTCTTCGCGAAAAGCGGTCCCTTAATCTGCTGCCGCAGTTCCGTCAACCGGAACGCCGCAGCCTATGTCAGTCATCAGCGGCCAAAAAGCTGGGTAAAGAAAGCCTTTTTCACACTGCGTGACCGTCTTTCACCATCTTCAGCACTGTGGCGACCTGAGCGGACACATTGTCAATCGATTCCATGCCGTTCACTTCGGCCAATTTACCTTGAGCCGCATAGTAAGGCAGCAATGGCGCCGTCTGTTTATTATAGTTCCCAAGGCGCACGCCGAATGTCTCCGGATTATCGTCCTTCCGGCCTTGCTCAGCGAAGCGAGCGCTGATGCGCTCCATCAATGCTGCGCCATCGACCTTCAAACGTATCACCGAATCAATGGCCATGCCCCGGCCTATTAGCGCCGCGTCGAGCGCTTCCGCTTGGGCGACTGTGCGCGGAAAGCCATCATAAATGAAACCGGCGGCGTCCGTATTATTGTCGATCTGCTCTTCAATCAGCGCAATAACGATATCATCGGAAACCAGATCACCGCGTCCCATGATAAGTTTGACACGTTCGCCGAGATCAGAGCCTGACGCGATAGCGGCGCGCAGCATGTCACCTGTCGAGAGCTGAATCAGGCCATGGTCCGCCACCAGCTGTTTTGCCTGCGTGCCTTTTCCGGCAGCGGGTGGCCCGAAGAGGATCAGGTTTAGTGTTTTTCCACGCGTTGACATGATCTCCCTTAGCTTGCTTATTTCTTCTTCGCCCTGCGGCGCATGCGCGATTTCTTGATCAGGCCTTCATACTGGTGGGCAATCAGGTGTGACTGGATTTGCGCGACAGTATCGAGCGTCACCGAAACGATAATGAGCAAGCTCATCCCGCCAATCAGTATAGCAACGGACGGCGGGATCCCATCGTTCTGCGCAATCACAACTTCAGGCACGACACAGACAAAGGCCACATAGAACGCCCCGATGAAGGTTAGGCGAGACAGGACGTAAGTCAGGTAATCCGCTGTGCGAGCTCCGGGGCGGATACCGGGTAGAAACCCGCCATTCTTGCGCAGATTGTCAGCCACATCATCCGGCTTGAAAACGTATGGGACATAGAAGTAACAGAAGAAAACGATCAGCAGTCCGTAGAGGGTCAGATAGATCGGCTGACCATAGCCGAGCGCGGCCAGCAGCGTCGTGGCAATGCCGGACGCACCAGAGCCATCCTGACCCAGCATGAGCGGCGCCAGAGTTGTCGGCAGGATTAAGAGCGAACTGGCAAAGATTGGAGGGATAACGCCCGCCGTATTGAGTTTTAGCGGCATGAAGGAGGACTCACCGCCAAATTGCTGCCCACGGGCCATTTGCCGCTTCGGATATTGAACCAGTAAGCGCCGCTGTGCCCGCTCCACATAGACGATCAACATCGACAACGCGATGAACATGACAATTAGGAATATCAGCAACTGCGTCGAAACAACGGATGATGAGCTGTTCAGAGAGAACACCTGAAAAATGGCGCGGGGCAGTTCTGCGACGATACCGGCGAAGATGATCAGCGACACGCCGTTACCCACACCGCGAGCCGTGACTTGTTCGCCCAGCCACATCAGGAACATGGTTCCGCCCACCAGCGTGATAACAGTCGAGGTCTGGAAGAACAGTCCGGGATTAATGGCGGCGCCGCTATTTTCTATCAACTTGGCCACACCAAACGCCTGGAAAGCGGCGAGGACGAGTGTAAGATAACGGGTATACTGATTGATCTGCTGACGGCCTTGCTGACCTTCCTTGTCAAGCTCTTTGAGGCTCAGCACGGAACCCTTCATCAGCGTCATGATAATCGACGCGGAAATATAAGGCATAACATTGAGGGCAAAGACAGCCATGCGTTCGACGGCGCCGCCGGAGAACATGTTCAGTCGGTCACCGAAACCACCAGACGTGCCGCTGTCGAGAAAACCCTGAAAGACATCCAGATCCACACCCGGAACCGGGATATAGGTCCCAAGCCGATAAATGATAAGGATGCCGAGCGTGAAGAGCAGACGCTGCTGTAATTCTTTCGCCTTGAGGAATGTTCCGGGTCGGAAATTCTGAGCGAGCTGTTCGGCAGCTGATATCATGATCAATGAGTCCCTTGCCGCGAGCGGTCCCGAAGGAGTTCGGGTGGTCCGGCAGTCTCCCTTAGCTAGGGAGTGTCCATCGCGAACGAAATACCTGCGCCCGAAATCGTGAGATTACGGGTGCAGGAGTAACGTTTAAAATTCGCCTAGCTTGTCTTCATTCTTGGCCAGTAGGTAATAGAATGTGACGCGGTTTTTCATCCGTGTCGGCTTCATAGTCGTGCAAACCGCCTTGACCTTTTCAAAAGCCGCATCCTTATCGTCCACGCCGAGCTTCTTCTTCATGAAACCTTTAACGATGGTGTCGAGTTCAGACTCGTCAAAGCAGGATACGTATTTCGTGTCCTTGTTCGCCAGCGAACCGCCGAGATATTTCTCAACCTTTGAAACCGTTGCATTGTCCGCGTCCGCGTCGTACTCACGCGTTTTAGCCAGATACTCGCTCTCAGCGTCTTCCGATTTAGCCGCTTTCTTAGCAGCTGCTTTTTTCGGGGCTTCAGCCTTCTTATCGTCGGCCTTTTTGGCCGCAGGCTTCGCATCTGCCTTTTTCACAGCCGGTTTGGCGTCTGCTTTCTTGGCGGAGGACTTCGCTTTCGGCTTGGTTGGCGCCGCATCAATATCGCGGGTCACGCGCTCGGGCTTGCTCTCGACGATCGTGATAGAACCCTTGGCGCCCTCGACGATGCCTTGAGCCCCCTTGGTTGCTCCTGCAACATGCAGATCCAGTGCCTGGCTCAATTCGCCGTACCCGATGATGCGCACACCATCATTGGAGCGGCGGATTACGCCAGCGCGTACAAGCGCTTCGGCGTCAAGCTTATCACTCTTTTTGATCTTGCCAGCCTGAATCGCGCGCTCGAGATTCACGATGGACAGCTCAGCATAACGCTTACGGTTT
Source organism: Litorimonas sp. (assembly GCA_965205225.1). Classification (GTDB taxonomy): domain Bacteria; phylum Pseudomonadota; class Alphaproteobacteria; order Caulobacterales; family Maricaulaceae; genus Litorimonas. The sequence continues at coordinate 145,358 of CBDBFZ010000003.1, read as the reverse complement.
GGATTGTTGAATCCGCGCTTAGGCAGGCGCATGTGGATCGGCATCTGGCCGCCCTCAAAGCCATTGATCGAAACACCCGAACGGGATTTCTGACCTTTAACACCGCGACCTGCGGTTTTGCCTTTGCCGGAACCGATACCACGGCCGACGCGCTTGCGGGCTTTGGTTGCGCCCGGATTGTCTGACAGTTCGTTCAAACGCATTGTCTCATCCTTTGTAACAAAAGTTTCACGCAATCGCCGTCAGGACTGACGGCAAAGGCGGACTACTCTTCGACGATCTTCACGAGGTGGGAGATCTTGTTGATCATTCCGCGAACGGACGGTGTATCTTCGAGCTCGCGAACGCGGCCCATTTTGTTTAGACCTAGACCGATCAGGTTCGCCTGTTGATCCGGCTGGCGACGGATCGGCGAGCCTGTTTGGCGGACCTTGAGTGTTTTCTTGGCAGCCACTTAAGCCTCCAGAGCTTCCGGAGCGGACACGCCATCGACGCAACGCTCGACGATGTCCGCAACCTTCTTACCGCGCTTTGACGCAACGGTACGCGGGCTTTCCATACGCTTCAGCCCATCAAACGTGGCACGGACCATGTTGTAGGGATTTGACGTACCGATCGACTTTGCGACCACGTCCTGAATGCCGAGGCATTCCAGCACGGCACGCATAGGGCCACCCGCAATCACGCCGGTCCCGGGAGGGGCAGCGCGCATCATAATCTTGCCTGCGCCGTGACGTCCTTTGACATCATGGTGCAAGGTACGACCTTCTCGCAGAGGTACGCGGATCATGGTCTTCTTGGCTTCTTCGGTCGCCTTGCGAATAGCCTCAGGTACTTCGCGGGCTTTACCTTTACCAAAACCAACGCGGCCTTTTTCGTTACCGACGATGACGAGAGCCGCGAAGCTCATGTTCCGACCACCTTTGACCGTTTTTGCAACACGGTTGATGTGTACCAACCGGTCAATGAATTCATTGTCCTGGTCGTCGCGACCGCGGCGATTATCGTCTCTACGTGCCATAATCGTTTCCTAGAACTTCAAGCCAGCTTCGCGCGCGGCATCAGCCAGCGCCTTGACGCGACCGTGATAGAGATAGGCGCCGCGATCGAACACGACATCCGTAAAACCCGCCTTGGTAGCGCGCTCTGCAATCAATTTGCCGATGCGAGTCGCTGCAGCAATATTGGACCCCTTTTGGCCCTTGTCTTCGAGCGTAGAGGCGGACGCAACCGTCACGCCGTTCGCATCGTCGATGAGCTGAACAGAGATATTTTTGTCCGAACGATGCACAGACAAGCGCGGACGCCCTTGAGCATGTTTCTTGAGACGGCCGCGCACACGTTGTGCGCGGCGTTTCATTGAGGAGTGGGCAGTGGAAGCCATTACTTCTTCTTCCCTTCTTTCTGACGCACATATTCGCCAACATAACGCACGCCTTTGCCTTTATATGGCTCGGGTTTGCTGAAGGCGCGGATTTCGGCAGCGACCTGACCGACCTGCTGCTTGTCGATACCGGATACAATCACTGATGTCGGCTTAGGCGCCTCGATAGTGATGCTGGTAGGCGGTGTGTAATCAATATCATGGCTGTAGCCGAGCTGCATTATCAGGCCTGAACCCTTCATCTGCGCGCGATAACCAACACCTCGAAGTTCAAGCGCCTTGCTGTAACCGTTCGTGACACCTTCGATCATGTTGGACACCATGGTGCGGGCCATGCCCCACATGGCATTTGCATTCTTGGAGCCCTCAACAGCCATGATCGTGAGTTTATTATCCTTGAACTCACCCGTGACGGCGTCGGGCAGATCGAAGGATAATTTGCCCTTTGGGCCTTCGACAGACAGAGTCTGGCCGGATTGCGTCAGTATGACGCCGGACGGCACTGTGATGGGCTTTTTGCCGATACGTGACATAACTCGCCCTTTCCTAGGAGACCTGGCAGAGGACTTCGCCGCCGACGTTGTTTTCGCGGGCAACGGTGTCGCTCATGACGCCCTTAGGCGTGGACAGGATGGAGATGCCGAGACCGTTACGGACCTGCGGCAGCGTTTTTACAGATGAATAGACGCGGCGACCCGGTTTGGAGATCCGCTTAATGTCACGGATAACGGCTTCGCCTTCGTAATATTTCAACTCGACATTGAAGATACGGAAACCCTTGTCATCCTTGGATTCAGAGTATCCTCGGATGAAGCCTTCGTCAGCCAACACATCAAGAACGCGTCCACGAAGATTGGAAGCGGGCGTTGATACGGATGAGCGGTTACGCATGATCGCATTGCGGATACGTGTGAGCATATCGCCGAGGGGATCGGAAAAAGACATGATCTCTCCTCCTTACCAGCTGGATTTCGTGAGGCCTGGAATCAGGCCTTGGCTACCGAGTTCGCGCAGGGCGATCCGGCTCATTTTCATCTTGCGATAATAACCGCGTGGACGACCCGTGACCTGGCAACGATTGCGGATACGGGTTTCTGCCGAATTACGCGGCAGGGCTGCCAACTTGAGCTGCGCCGCAAAGCGCTCCTCAACCGGCAGGTATTTATTGCGGGCAATATCCTTAAGCAAAGCACGCTTGGCAGCATACTGAGCCACAAGGCGCTGGCGCTTCATATTGCGTTCGATTGAACTGACTTTAGCCATTCAATTTTTCTCCTGGTGCTGAGAGCGCCCGAAAGGGTGTCTCCCGCTCTGCTTGCTGCGTTCGCTCTTATTTCCGGTCCACAATTACTTGCGGAACGGGAAGTTGAGCGCGGCCAACAATGCTTTGGCTTCTTCATCTGTTTTGGCGCTGGTTTGCACCACGATATCCATGCCACGTGTGGTATCGGACTTGTCATAATTGATCTCCGGGAAGACCAGAAGATCGTTCAGACCCATGGCAAAGTTCCCGTTGCCATCGAAACTCTTGTCGTTCAGTCCGCGGAAGTCACGGACGCGCGGCAGAGCAATGTTGGTCAGGCGATCTATAAATTCCCACATCCGATCACGACGTAGCGTAACCTTCGCGCCAATCACCATGCCGTCGCGCAGCTTGAAGCCCGCGATGGATTTCTTGGACGTTGTCGGAAGAGGTTTCTGACCGGCGATGAGTGTAAGCTCCTCAATAGCGGCTTCAACCTTTTTTTTGTCGGCAATCCCTTCGCCCAGACCCATATTCAGGACGACTTTCTCGACTTTGGGAATCTGAAGCTCATTCGTGTAACCGAATTGCTCTTGAAGGACTGGGCAGATTTCGTCTCGATAGACGGCCGCGAGGCGAGGTTCGTACGGCTTAGCCATCGATGACTTCTCCCGACTTACGTACCACGCGAACTTTCTTGCCGTCCTTGAGCGTCTTGAAACCGACACGGGTCGGAATGCTCTCAGTCGGGTCGATATGCGCGACGTTTGAAATGTGGATCGGCGCTTCGAAAGTGCGGATGCCACCTTCCGGCTCGACCTGGCTTGGACGTATGTGACGTTTTACAACACGAACACCCTCGACGACGACACGGTCTTCCTTCGGAATTACGCGAAGGACATTGCCCTTCTTGCCTTTATCCGCTCCGGCTATGACGATGACATAATCGCCTTTTTTGATCTTCGCAGCCATGATTACAGCACCTCTGGTGCGAGCGAGACGATCTTCATGTGGTTCTTGGCACGTAGTTCGCGAGGAACAGGACCAAAAATCCGCGTGCCGATCGGCTCGCCATTATTGTTGATGATGACGGCCGCATTGCCGTCAAAGCGAATGACGCTACCATCGCGGCGCTGAATGTCTTTACGGACGCGAACGACGACAGCCTTGCGGACATCACCCTTCTTCACCTTACCGCGCGGAATAGCTTCCTTCACGGAAACGACGATCATGTCGCCGACATGGGCGTAACGGCGTTTAGACCCGCCTAGCACCTTGATGCACTGCACGCGTCGGGCGCCGGAGTTATCTGCGACCTCCAGATTGGATTGCATCTGAATCATTGTGTTCTCCTAACTGGCAGTTTCGATCATCACATCCCGAGCCGGAGCCTCAGGACGCGGTGATGACTTCCCAGGTCTTGGTTTTGCTTTTCGGCGGGCATTCGATGATGCGCACCTTGTCGCCCACCTTGTGCGTATTGCCCTCATCATGAGCGGCATAACGCTTGGATCGACGAATAGTTTTCTTCAGCAACGGATGCAGGAATTGACGCTCCACTTCCACCATGATGGTCTTGTCACCCTTGTCGGATACGACTGTACCTTGCAGAATACGCTTGGGCATAGCTGTTACGCCTCTGTTTTCTTGGCAGTCGACTTGCGTTCGACCTGCAGGGTTTTCAAACGAGCCACGGCCCGGCGGACTTCACGAACGCGGGCCGTGCTCTGCAGCTGGCCCGTGGCGTTCTGAAAGCGCAGATTAAACTGCTCTTTCTTGAGTGCCAGCAGCTGATCGGCGAGTTGGTCGTCGGACAGCTGGCGCAGCTCTTCCACTTTAAGATTTTTATCGGCCATGACTTAGACTCCCTCACCCGGACGGGTGACGACCTTGCACTTGACCGGCAGCTTAGCCGCGCCAAGGCGCAGGGCTTCACGAGCGACTTCGTCAGTCACGCCGTCAATCTCGAACATAATCCGGCCTGGGCACACTTTGGCGGCCCAGAATTCAACGGATCCTTTACCTTTACCCATACGGACTTCAGTCGGCTTCTTTGTCACAGGAATATCCGGAAAAATCCGAATCCAGACACGACCGGCCCGTTTCATGTGGCGTGTGATCGCACGACGAGTCGCTTCGATCTGACGCGCAGTAATCCGCTCGGGCTCCATGGCTTTCAAACCATAGGAGCCGAAGGTCAGCGCAGTGCCGCCCTTCGCCATACCTTTGATCCTGCCCTTGTGAGCCTTGCGGAACCTGGTTCTCTTTGGCTGACGCATCTCGCCTGCCTCCTAGTTTAGTTCGCGCGAGCCGGACGGCGATCGCGGCCGACGCGACCGGCGCCACGAGAGTGCGTATCGCCCTGCTCGGTCATACGGTGTTCATGAGCATAGGGGTCATGCTCCATGATCTCACCTTTATTGATCCAGACCTTGATGCCGATGATGCCCATGGCAGTCATTGCCCGTGCGGTCCCATAATCAATGTCGGCACGCAGCGTATGCAACGGCACGGCGCCTTCCTGATGCTGCTCAACCCGGGCAATTTCAGCACCGCCAAGACGGCCGCCGAGTTTAATCTTGCAACCCTTGGCGCCCATACGCATCGCACTTTGCAGCGAACGCTTCATGGCGCGGCGGAATGAGACGCGGCGCTCAAGCTGCTGAGCAATACCTTCAGCTACAAGGCTGGCGTCAACTTCCGGCTTGCGGACCTCGATAAGATTGATAAACACTTCACCATCAACCATAGAGGCGACACGCTTGCGCAGCGATTCAATGTCAACCCCTTTTTTACCGATCACTACACCCGGACGCGCCGTGTAGATCGTGATCCGGCACGTTTTGTGCGGACGCTCAATAACGAGCCGTGAAACAGAGGCGTTCTTCAGCTCATTGTGAAGAAAGCTCCGGATCGCGAGATCCTGATGCAGCAGATCGCCATATTCACTCGTGTTGGCGTACCAACGTGACTGCCATGTGCGATTAATACCGAGGCGAAGGCCGATCGGATTGATCTTCTGACCCATTACGCGACCTCTTCTTCGGAAACTTCTTTCACTATGATTGTCAGCTCTGAAAACGGCTTGAGGATCTTCGCACCGCGACCGCGGGCGCGAGCCCGGAAACGCTTCATCATGAAGTTCTTGCCGACATAAGCTTCGGAAACGATCAGATTGTCGATGTCCAGATTGTGATTGTTTTCAGCGTTCGCAATCGCAGATTCCAGAACCTTCTTCACATCGCCGGAAATGCGCTTGTGAGAAAACTCTAGGTCCGCGAGCGCGGCATCCACTTTCTTGCCGCGAATCAGCTGAGCCACAAGGTTCAGCTTCTGCGGTGAAATACGGATCATGCGCAGCTTGGCGCGCGCCTCATTATCGGCGAGCCGACGAGCTTGTTTTTGCTTGGCCATCGGTCTCTATCTCCGCTTGGCTTTTTTATCGGCCGCATGGCCATAATAGGTCCGTGTTGGCGCAAATTCACCAAGCTTGTGACCCACCATGTCTTCGTCAACCAGAACAGGCACGAATTTCTTACCGTTGTGGACCTGAAACGTCAGGCCAACAAAGTTTGGCATAATGGTGGAGCGGCGCGACCAAGTCTTGATTGGTTTTCGGCGACCTTCGGCATGCGAAGCTTCCGCTTTTTTTAGAAGGTAGCCGTCGACGAACGGACCTTTCCAGACTGAGCGTGGCATAGTCTCGGCCCTTTCTAGCGTCTCTTCTTCGCGTGACGCGAACGGATGATGAATTTATCAGTCGACTTGTTGGAACGCGTCCGCGCCCCTTTGGTCGGCTTACCCCATGGCGAGACGGGATGACGACCACCGGATGTCCGACCTTCGCCACCACCGTGCGGGTGATCGACCGGGTTCATGGCCACACCGCGAACGGATGGGCGAACACCTAACCAGCGCTTACGGCCAGCCTTACCAAGATTGATGTTCATGCGGTCCGGGTTCGACACAGCCCCAACCGTTGCCATGCAGGTCTGGTGAACCATGCGCATTTCCCCGGATTTCAGGCGGATCTGAGCATAACCTTCGGACCGACCGACCAGCTGGGCATAGGTGCCAGCCGACCGCGCCAGCTGAGCACCCTTACCAGGCTTCAGCTCGATATTGTGAATGATCGTACCAACCGGCATGGCGCGAAGCGGCATGGCGTTGCCAGGCTTCACATCAGCACGCTCTGCAGCCAGAACCGTGTCACCTTCAGCCAGGCGCTGCGGCGCAATGATATAGGCTTTTTCACCGTCTTTATACTGGATCAGCGCGATGAAAGCCGTGCGGTTCGGGTCATATTCCAAACGCAGCACTGTAGCTTCCATGCCCATCTTGTTCCGCTTGAAATCGATCTTGCGGTAAAGACGCTTATGACCACCACCCTGGCGACGGGACGTGATGCGGCCTGTATTGTTGCGACCGCCGGTCTTCATCAGACCTTCGGTCAGCGGTTTTTCAGGACGCCCTTTATGGAGCTCGCTGCGGTTAACCTGCACGAGGTGACGGCGGGACGGGCTCGTCGGATTGAAAGTTTTCAAAGCCATGTCTTAGAGCCCCGTCGCAATGTCGATAGTGTCGCCATCTTTCAATGTGACGATCGCCTTCTTGACGTCAGAACGACGACCCGCACGGCCACGAAAGCGCTTGGCTTTACCCTTGGTGAGGATCGTATTCACGGCTGTGATCGACACGTTGAACAGCTGCTCGACAGCTGATTTGATTTCTGGCTTCGATGCCCCCAGAGGCACTTCGAAGACGATCTGGTTATTCTCAGCGACGATAGTAGACTTCTCGGTGATAATCGGTGTCAGGACCATATCATAATGTTTGGTGTTCGCGCTCATTTTAGACGCTTCTGCAAAGCTTCAACGGCATCTTTGGACAGCACCAGCGTATGGCGGCGCAGGATGTCGTAAACGTTGGCTCCTTGGCTGGGCAGCACGTCGACATTGGGAATATTCCGAGCCGCACGACCGAAAACAGCGTCTATCTCGTTGCCGCCCACGATGAGTGCGTTCGTGACACCCATTTTCTCAAGCTGCTTGCGTAAGATTGCCGTCTTGGCCTCCTTGACCGCCAGCGTGTCAACGATGATCAGCTCGCCCGCTGACTGCTTGGCAGACAGAGCGTGGCGAAGCGCTATCTTACGGACTTCCTTCGTTAGGTCATGAGCATGACTGCGCGAACGCGGGCCGTGTGCTTTCGCGCCGCCGCGGAACTGCGAAACAGAACCGTTACCGTGACGGGCTGTACCGCCGCCTTTCTGGCGACCGATCCGCTTGGTTGTTTTCGCGACATCTCCGCGGTCTTGAATTTGGTGCGTCCCAGAGCGGCGTTTCGCCAACTGGTAGCGCACCATGCGGTGTAGAATGTCTTTACGCGGCTCTTGGTCGAATACGGCGTCGTCTAGGTCGACAGAGCCGCCCTTCTTGCCATCGAGTGTGGTCACATCGATCTTCATGACTACTCTTCCTCAGCTTTCGCTTCGACAGCCGGAGCCGTATCAGCTTTGTCTTCCTTAGCGGGCGCCTCCATCGTGAACTTACCCGGCATTGGCAGGTCGTCGGCCTTCGTGCCTTTGACAGCGTCCTTCACCTCGACCCAGCCACCTTTGGACCCAGGGACATGACCTCGGACCAGAACCAGACCTTCTTCGGCATCCACACGGGCAACCGTCAGGTTCTGCAGCGTGCGGCGAACCGCACCCATATGACCCGCCATCTTCTTACCTTTGAAGACGCGGCCCGGATCCTGACACTGACCCGTTGAACCATGTGAACGGTGCGAGATTGACACACCGTGCGTGGCGCGAAGACCACCAAAATTGTGACGCTTCATCGCGCCCGAAAAACCTTTACCGGCCGTGATGCCGGATGCGTCGATCTTCTGACCCGGGACAAAGTGCTCGGCTGACATGGCAGCACCGACTTCGATCATATTGTCAGGCGAGACGCGGAACTCGACCAGTTTCTGTTTGGGCGTCACGCCCGCTTTGGCACAACGTTCACGCTCGGCCTTGGCCACGTGCTTCACTTTCGCTTCACCAGATCCCAGCTGCAGAGCAGCATAGCCGTCGCGCTCGGGTGTTTTTTTCGCCACAACCTGACAGCCCTCGAGAGCGAGGACGGTGACAGCTGTATGATTGCCGGCGTCGTCATAAACACGGGTCATCCCGAGTTTGCGCACCAATAAGCCTGATCGTTGCATCAGTAGGTTATCCTTCACGAAAATCGTCCGGCGATCCTCATTGGCCATCGGGGTCATATGCACAGAACAAGAGAAGGGAGCTTACGATCTAACAAAACCGTGCTAGTACGCCGCGTAAAGACGTCTGGCCAATTCATAGTTCAAGATCGTGAGCTGCGTCTGCCTAAAGCACTGCCAGCTATGAATGGTGCCGAGCATACGAGGATGAGGCGGGATCGTCAACCACGAAGGTGCAGAAAATGGTGCCCGGCAACGCTGGGCCTTGAGCGCACAAATCGGGCGGCAACAATTAGGCTGTGCGCATTTGATCTTCCGGCACAACTGGGCGAGCAATAGCCTCACCTTGATCCGCAAACTAGCACGACAGACCCTGAGATGTGTCCGATTCGAATACTGACTGCATCTGATCCGTCCAAAGCCGGATCGATGGCATAAATGTTCGGCAAGGCGAACCCCGATCGATTGATGAGACGCGCATAGTGATCAATACTGGCAGTACCGCCCATTTTCATCACCTAACCGTCTTCGATCCTACTCTAAGCTAATCGTGTTGCACACTCTATCTTCGTCCCAACTCGATCCACTTATAACGGAACACAATTCAAAGCTGTACGGCAGGGCATAGAATTATTGCAAACGAACGTATGCTGCATCCACTCGAGCCCGGTCAGCCGCATTGCGGGTAATAGGCTCAAACCTGCGGAAACCTGCACAACCGAACCGCAGCGGAAATTTGCTTTCTGCCTTTAAACCGCATTATTTTGCGAAAATATCCGACGATATCCCAGCCGAGCCAGAGTCCACGAATACGCCAACCGCCTCACGAAACCCTTCATCCGCGACAGCGGCCGCGCGTGTATCGACCCGTCGTGTCCGTCGAAATTTCGATTTGTCGGGAATGAAGACCTACGAACGTATGTTAGACCAGATCAGGCGAAGCTGGGACTTCACAGGACTGAAGGCGGTGGAGAACATCCAAAGTTCTCTGCTGATGAAACGGATCCGAGAACTGGAAAACCTATCGTTGCCCGCCAGTCCCGCGCTGACATCACCCCAGTCAATGGTTAGCGATCTCGAGCGCATCACCAAAGCGCCAGCGATACTGGACCCGCCGAACTGGGAGAGACTCACATCGAAGGGTGACGCCCACACTCATATCGCAGATGCCTTGAAGGCGTCGATACAATCTGTCCTTGCCTCTTAAAACTGGGTTATCTTTTGCTTGGTGTTTTTGCTGGAAAGGACTGTGATTATGGCAAGGAAGAGATTTTCAGATACGAACGTTATTCGGTTACTTCGCCAGATTGAAGTTGAGACGGCCACTGGCGCGAGTGTGGCGGATGTTTGTCGATCAGCCGGTGTAAGTGACACCACATATTATGGCTGGTGGAAGAAGTTGGACACCTCGAAGAACAGGGTTTTGGGGCCAGTATAGAGGCGAATTGTATAATCGGCTCTCAGGTCAGGCTTCATAGAGTGACGAATGCGTGTCCACAGGCGTATTTTGGCATGATTTTGGCCCGCATAAGTGGGGGGATCCGGATTTTGAACAGAATCAGGCTATGGGCTGTCGTCGCTCATGGAAAACGAGGCGGCGGAAGTTGTAGCTTAGCTTGGCCATGGTGATCCGGCCAGCGGCCCTGGCCTGGCCAATTGAGCGGATCGTGATCGCCATCGGCCCTTTCTCATATCCGAACACATGTTCAACACAGGCACGGATGGAGGAGCGGGTCGCATTGCCGCGCCGAATGTGCTTTGCCATCGGTTTACCGCGGGGCTTCTTTCGATGGATGTTTGAACGATAGCCCTGCGCTTTCAGCCAGGCTTCGTTTCTGGCTGAGCGATAAGCTGTATCCGCCCAAACAGACTTTGAGCTGTTGGTGGCATCCAGAACCGATGTCAGTTCGTGCCCATCATAGCGGGCCGCATGGGTACAGGTCTCTCCCCGGACAAAGCGCCATTTCCGGTCAATACTGATATGGTTCTTGTACCCAAAGTGAGGGATGGAAATGTCGACAAGGCCTGCGTCCTGTTCCCCTTCTGCGGTCTTTCGCGCCCTGGAATAGCTGACCACCGCTCGTGCGTCTGTGTCTTTCTGTGCGGCCCTGGCAGGATCATCAGGCCAGATAGCGGACGCGCTTTCACCCGCCCTGGCCCGCTCTTTCTCTTCTTTCTTCATCCGTTGGCGCGGCGCTGACACCAAAGTGGCATCCACGATCTGACCTCCCGTGGGTTTGTAGCCGCGCTTGCAGAGTTGCTCTTCAAAAGCGGCAAACAGAGATTTGAAAGCACCAGACTGGGTCAGCTTTTCCTGGGTCAGCTTTTCACGCAACAGCCAAATCGTCTTTTGGTCCGGGGTCGGTTCACCGATCTCAAACCTCAGAAACCGCAGCCAACTTAAACGATCCCGGATCAGAAATTCCATCCCTTCATCACTCAGATTGTGCATCGACGCCAGAACAAGCACCTTGAACATCGTGACCGGATCATAGGGTGGCCGACCGCCCTTGGCGCGAACACCATAACCGAGGGCTTCCATCAGAACAGTTCGGAAAGCCTCAAAGTCCACATGACACTCTAGCGCTTCAAGCGGATCACCTGTCGCCGATAAGCGAGCAAGATGATCCGACAAGTCAAACAATCCAGGCGCGTGCATCATAAAATCCTCCCAAAACCAGTAAATCAGATCACACAACAAAATGCATGGTTTTTAGAGGCCTCCAGTTTGGTGCGATGGGGTCGTCCAAAGTCAAACGGATGAAAGAGCTTGAGAAGGAGAATCAGCGGCCTCGCAAAGCTGTATCTGACCTTACCCTTGATAAGCTGATTTTGCAGGAGAGCCTGAATTATTTAAAGCCCCAATGAAAGGCAGGGGGCCTGACGGCTTCCAAGTTACGTCAGGCCGTTATCCACTATCGACAGAAGTTAAATAGATCTGAGCGCCGGACATGCAGTGTCATGGGCACATCACGTAGCAGCTTCCGGTATCAATCGGCTCCCAAAGATAGTGAAGAAGAGTTAGGCTGTAGTGAAGAGTTAACTTTTATTTTCTATAATGTTCCTTCATTTTGTCAGGAGCGCACATATGTCTGGTTATCAGGAACTTACGGAGGAACAATGGAGCCGTTTAAAGCCTTATTTGCCTTATGGGAGCACAGGGAAACCGGGTCGCAACGCCAATAACAGGCTTTTCATTGATGCTTTGTTGTGGATGGCCCGTTCGGGCGGGCGTTGGCGCGATTTACCCGAACGGTTCGGGCGTTTTGACAGTGTCAAACGGCGTTATTATCTCTGGGTTGAGGCCGGGGTTTTAGAAGATGTCTTTAAGGCCTTGCGCACTCACGCTGATCAAGAGTGGCTGATGATGGATGCCACAATTGTGCGGGCGCATGCCCAAGCGGCCGGGGCGCGGTATAAAAAAGGGGGCCTGATGCCCACGCATTGGGGCGTTCCAGGGGGGGACGTTCCAAGGGCGGCCTGACGACAAAAATACATGGGCTGACAGATGCATTGGGTTTAGCTCTGCGCCTGATAGCAACGGGCGGGCATTGTAGCGAAATGACGCAAGCCGCCGTCTTATTGGCAGGGTTTAAGGCGGATCATGTCTTGGCGGATAAGGGCTATGATGGCCGGTGCGTTATAGACGCGGTGAATGAGAGCGGGGCTATGCCCGTTATTCCGTCCCGGAAAAATGCGCGCAAGCCAAGGCAAACTGATATGGCTTTGTATAAGAAACGTAATATTGTCGAGCGTTTCTTTGGCTATCTCAAACAGTTCCGGCGTGTGGCTACGCGCTATGACAAGCATATCCAAAACTATATGGGCTTCGTCTATATCGCAGCTATCAAGATCTGGCTCAAATGATTAATGCTTCTCTACGACCTAGGGCTAGCGTTCATCCGACTGGCCAAGAAGTATGGTCGTTACGGCTACCGCAAGATCACCGCTCTGCTACCTATGGAAGGCTGAAGCATCCATCACAAACGTGTTGAACGGTTGTGGAGAGAAGAAGGTCTTCAGATTTCGAAGCATCACAAGAAACGGAAGACGTCTCTATCACAGGGATAGTTCTGTCATACGCCTTTGGCTATTATATCGTCATCACATCTAGGGTGTCGACTTCGGTCACGATAAGCTCAGTTCTGGTCGGCCTTACAAGATGTTGACGGTTCTGGATGAATATACCCGTCAGGCTCTCTGTGTTGAGGTGAAGCCCCGAATGGGCTCGGCGGATGTGTTGGAAGTTCTGTACCCACTTCTGCTCAAACATGGAAAACCAGACTATATAAGGTCAGATAATGGTTCTGAGTTTATCGCTACCGGCATGCAGCTTTGGCTTCGCAAGGTCGATATTAAGCCGATCCAGCTCTATCTTGGCTCACCTTGGGAGAACGGATATAATGAGCGCTTCAACGGCACGCTGCGCAATGAAGTTCTCAATGCGGAATGGTTCACCAGCATCGCAAAGGCACAAACCGTCATCAACATGTGGCTCAAAGAGTATAATCACATTCAGCCATATCAGTCTCTAACATACGCCCGCCTGTCCCTGAAACTCTAAATCAAACTAGTACATAAAAGGGGGATGGACACATGCGCTCACTCACATGGGACCGCGGTGGAGAAATGGCGGACCACAAGACCTTCACAATCGCTACAGATGTAAAAGTTTATTTTTGTGATCCACAGAGTCCTTGGCAATGCGAGTCCAATGAAAACCCCAACCGATTGTTGCGTCAGTATTTACCAAAGACAACCGACTTATCGGGTTACACGAAAGCGGATCTGGACGAGATCGCGCTCAAGCTAAACACGAGGCCGAGAAAAATATTGGGCTTTAAGACGCCTGCCGCTATATTCGCTCATGGTGTTGCCCTGACCAGGTGAACTCACAAGACACATTGCCAATATAGCGTCCATCGCGGCTTACAATCATGATGGCAATGACGTTATCGCCCGAATGACGGAAACGCTGGCTGTCGAATGGGCGCGTTTCCATATCAATGCAAACGCCATCGCGCCGGATCTCGTGAAATCAGAATGACCGACGGTATGACGCAGCAAATGCAGGCGGGTGAGCAGGCCGAGGATTTTGCCGATCACACAAACGCGGTCGTGTGCCAACGCTGGAGAACTGGCTCGACAGCACATTGCTCTATCTGGGCGATCCGGCTAGCCACGCTATGACTGGAACGGTCATAAAATCGATGACGGGCAGCAGGACCGCTAATGTCTTAACCGCATCAGGCCGTTTCTGCAGACGTGCGCTAATATCATAACCGCGAAGAAAAGCCCGCCCCTTTTGGCGGGGGTTTCTCAATGGGTTATGCTACGAGACCCTTGCCCCCAACAAGCGGTTCTTGAGAGGGTGACATTTGAGCGTTTAGGACCTGCGGGTCCTTTGGGTGCAAGATTGAGACCGTGATCGATTTTTCTTTTATCCATGAGCGCGTGCGGCCGCTCTAGTGTTCTGATGATGGCCGTCCGGTCTCGAATCCGACTTTGATGTTCAAAGCGCGGCTAATTGGCTATTTGTTTGGCATCAGTTCTGAGCGTCAACTGGGGTGTGAGATCGAGGTCAATGTGGCCGACTGTTGGTTTTACGCTTGAAGCTAACCACGCCTCAAACCCGGTTCGGATCTCTGTTCCCGGCCATGGTTTCGAGCAGGGCCAGCAAATCCAATATCGTGCGGATACGGTCGGTCATGATGCGCTGCATGAAGGCCCTGAAGGCCTCTCGGACCATCTGCTCTTCGAGATGTTGCAGCGCGATACATGATCAGATAAGGTGGCCGTTCCGTTAGCTCAGGCGCCCAGATCGGGGGAAGACCGCGCCCTTCAATCCGCTCTGCATAACGCGCCATCCGGGCATTAAACACATCATCGCCGATGATCTGGCCCACACTCATATTGGCCAGATAGTCGGCCACGCTTTCATTAATCCAGTTTTCCGGACCGCCCGCATTGGCTTTACTCCAATAGTGAGCCAGTTCATGGCAGATGAACTGGAGGAGATATTCCTCATCATCATCTTCGATATCCGTCAGCGCGATCAGCGTGCCGCGCGAATAACCGCCTTCGGGCCGGTCCGTGACGATGATCGACGCTTTGGGCAGAGGCCCCGCCGGGCCCGACAGATCGTTGAGAAAAGTCGTGCATACTTCCAGCGCTTGGGTAAGTTCAATCATCTGGACACCTCGAAGAACGGGTTTTTTGGGCCAGTATAGAGGCGAATTTTATAGTCGGCTCTCAGGTCAGGCTTCATAGAGTGACGAATGCGTGTCCACAGGCGTATTTTGGCATGATTTAGGCCTGCATAAGCGGGGGGATCCGGATTTTGAACAGAATCAGGCTATGGGCTGTCGTCGCTCATGGAAAACGAGGCAGCGGAAGTTGTAGCTTAGCTTGGCCATGGTGATCCGGCCAGCGGCCCTGGCCGATTGAGCGCCTGGCCGATTGAGCGGATCGTGATCGCCATCGGCCCTTTCTCATATCCGAACACATGTTCAACACAGGCACGGATGGAGGAGCGGGTCGCATTGCCGCGCCGAATGTGCTTTGCCATCGGTTTACCGCGGGGCTTCTTTCGATGGATATTTGAACGATAGCCCTGCGCTTTCAGCCAGGCTTCGTTTCTGGCTGAGCGATAAGCTGTATCCGCCCAAACAGACTTTGAGCTGTTGGTGGCATCCAGAACCGATGCCAGTTCGTGCCCATCATAGCGGGCCGCATGGGTGCAGGTCTCTCCCCGGACAAAGCGCCATTTCCGGTCAATACTGATGTGGTTCTTGTACCCAAAGTGAGGGATGGAAATGTCGACAAGGCCTGCGTCCTGTTCCCCTTCTGCGGTCTTTCGCGCCCTGGAATAGCTGACCACCGCTCGTGCGTCGGTGTCTTTCTGTGCGGCCCTGGCAGGATCGCCCGCGCCAGATAGCGGACGCGCTTTCACCCGCCCTGGCCCGCTCTTTCTCTTCTTTCCTCATCCGTTGGCGCGGCGCTGACACCAAAGTGGCATCCACGATCTGACCTCCCGTGGGTTTGTAGCCGCGCTTGCAGAGTTGCTCTTCAAAAGCGGCAAACAGAGATTTGAAAGCACCAGACTGGGTCAGCTTTTCCTGGGTCAGCTTTTCACGCAACAGCCAAATCGTCTTTTGGTCCGGGGTCGGTTCACCGATCTGAAACCTCAGAAACCGCAACCAACTTAAACGATCCCGGATCAGAAATTCCATCCCTTCATCACTCAGATTGTGCATCGACGCCAGAACAAGCACCTTGAACATCGTGACCGGATCATAGGGTGGCCGACCGCCCTTGGCGCGAACACCATAACCGAGGGCTTCCATCAGAACAGTTCGGAAAGCCTCAAAGTCCACATGACGCTCCAGCGCTTCAAGCGGATCACCTGTCGCCGATAAGCGAGCAAGATGATCCGACAAGTCAAACAATCCAGGCGCGTGCATCATAAAATCCTCCCAAAACCAGTAAATCAGATCATACCACAAAATGTACGGTTCTTAGAGGCCTCCATCTTGATGTCGGGTTCAGTCCGAGCATCATGAATGACGTAATCGTCAGAGCGCACGACCTGAGAACTGGATAGAAGCGAAAAGGCGATATCCAGCGCAGGGTCAGTCTGCATGATGCGGAAGCCTCCTTTGACACGTTCGACGCCATCGACGCCGACCCCCGACCAGTCGCCATCAATACGGACGCCAAGATTGGTAATCAGATCGGAATCAAACCGGGCGTCAAACGGGAACCAGAAACTATCAACCGTCAGTTCGATCTTATTCATGTTCAGCGTGTTGATCAGCAGAGGCGGTTCTTCAGGAAAAAGTGGGCCGCCATAGGCAAATTTAACGATCCGCTCGGCACCCCGATTGATGGCATCAATTTGATTTGGTACGTTTTCACCGCACCGCCAAAGCACTCATCCAGTTCCGTTGTCACCTCAACCACATCATCCCCGGTCACGGAGGCTGTCCCGAAGGTTGAGCTGAGCGCGAAAAGAAGTGTCGTCCAGATCATCCTGCATCACGCGGACTGTCCAGCCTGCAGACAGGGCGCCGACCTCGGGAAAAAATTCTACGCTGCAAATATAACCGAGCGGCGGCGCATCGGGTGCCAAAGCCGCTTGGAAAAGATCAGATTGGGAAAAGACCTGCTGGGACAAAGCGGGCAGCACCGCTAAGCATCAGCACGGGCAGGACCTATCCTCTGATCCTCTTAAGCATCAAAATCGGCATCGTCTGGGTCTCCGAGTGGACATGTCCTACTTCCTCTCCACCAATAGCGACCCAAGAGTAATCACAGAAGAGCCATTACGAGCCGACGCAGAAAATCCATGACGAGACCGCTTTGCTTCGGTAGCGCGAACACATGACCGCGAATGACCCGATCATCAAATATGTTCCCGCTCGCGGACGGCCAGCTCTGCGGCGCTTCTCTCCCTTGGTCTTTCTGCCTTCGCAATCATTCCGGGCATGGTGATACTGCGCCTAACCTAGACAGCCTGACGGCAAGGCTTTCGGCCGGCCCATGGTCTCTGGTCCTTACTGCTCGCGGTGCCGTGGATCGGGCTCGCCAGAATCGCAAGCCGGTTTGACTGGCTGCCCGTCTGGCTGGCGATTGTCCCAATTCTACTGGCCACCCCCGATCAGTCTCTGGGCGATTATATCCATCCTGCTGGGATGCCGCTCACGCTCAACCATTTGATTGACCGCCTTGCAGTCGCGTAGAGTTGATTGGCCAAGCCCCGCGATCAGCCCTACACAACTATAAGAAACGATTATGTTTCATGCAAGGGACGTTCAGGTTGGTCGCGCTATTGCGGCGCGCAAGAATAGGAGAATCCCATGTCTATTCCCCATGAAAATACGAGATCAAATAAAGTCCGCCACGGCCTTCTCTGTGTCAGCGCTGTCGTTCTGACAGCATGTGCCACAGCGACGCCCTATCAGCCCGCCAGCAAGCTTGGAGCCTATGACGGGTTTTCCCAGCAAATGATTGAAGCGGACCGCGCCCGCATCACCTTTGCCGGAAACTCGCTGACCAAACGTGACACGGTTGAGGATTATATGATGTTCCGTGCGGCCGAAACGGCCTTGGATCGTGGCTTCGACTGGTTCGAACTGCAGAGGCGTGATTTGGAAGCCAAGACCCGCGTCCGGGTCAGCTCTGGCTTTGCGTCCACCTATGATCCCTATTTTGGCTATAGTTTCTTTTGCCCGCGCTTTGGCTGGTCGCGCGGCTATCATTATTCTCGACCCCGTGGGTTCCGCCGGAACCGCGGCTTCGGGTTTCGAGACTTTTACGATCCCTTTTATGATCCGTTCTTCGATGATTTTGACGTACGCAAAATTACCAAATATCGCGCCACAGCCGAAGTCCGATTCGGCAAGGATCCGAAACCGGATAATGCAGATAACGCATTTGACGCCCGGCAGGTTATTGAGAATCTAGGCCCGACCATCGAATTACCTGAAAACGGAAGCTAGCGCTGCGCCGTCGGTAAACTAGGTTGTAGTGAAGAATTAACTTTTATTTTCTATAATGTTCCTTCATTTTGTCAGGAGCGCACATATGTCTGGTTATCAGGAACTTACGGATGAACAATGGAGCCGTTTAAAGCCTTATTTGCCTTATGGGAGCACAGGGAAACCGGGTCGCAACGCCAATAACAGGCTTTTCATTGATGCTTTGTTGTGGATGGCCCGTTCGGGCGGGCGTTGGCGCGATTTACCCGAACGGTTCGGGCGTTTTGACAGTGTCAAACGGCGTTATTATCTCTGGGTTGAGGCCGGGGTTTTAGAAGATGTCTTTAAGGCCTTGCGCACCCACGCTGATCAAGAGTGGCTGATGATGGATGCCACAATTGTGCGGGCGCATGCCCAAGCGGCCGGGGCGCGGCATAAAAAAGGGGGCCTGATGCCCACGCATTGGGGCGTTCCAGGGGGGGACGTTCCAAGGGCGGCCTGACGACAAAAATACATGGGCTGACAGATGCATTGGGTTTAGCTCTGCGCCTGATAGCAACGGGCGGGCATTGTAGCGAAATGACGCAAGCCGCCGCCTTATTGGCAGGGTTTAAGGCGGATCATGTCTTGGCGGATAAGGGCTATGATGGCCGGTGCGTTATAGACGCGGTGAATGAGAGCGGGGCTATGCCCGTTATTCCGTCCCGGAAAAATGCGCGCAAGCCAAGGCAAACTGATATGGCTTTGTATAAGGAACGTAATATTGTCGAGCGTTTCTTTGGCTATCTCAAACAGTTCCGGCGTGTGGCTACGCGATATGACAAGCATATCCAAAACTATATGGGCTTCGTCTATATCGCAGCTATCAAAATCTGGCTCAAATGATTAATTCTTCTCTACGACCTAGGCTGCGGTTACATTTTAACTTGGGGGCTTCCCCTGCGATTTGAGGCAGACCCGAGATTTGAACATGACATGAAACAGGCTCATGGTCTGATTGAAGGCTTGTAGGCCAAATATGTCCTGGCAGATAAGGCCTATGATACGGATAGTCTGATCCAGACTATCCATGATAATAATGCCAAGGCCTGTATCCCGCCTAAAACCAACCGTCTTGAACAACGCGCCTACGACAAAGACCTCTATAAGGAGCGCATCAGCTTGGACCTATGTTCGGCAAACTCATCAAAACATGCATGGGATCCGTCAAACGCGCCGCAATATATCGCCGGAATATATCTATGGCTCAAATAGTTAAAATGTAACCACAGTCTAAACCTGCCCCTATAAGATTTTCCGTCTCGTCTATCTGGAAACATTTAATCTAATGGCAGATGCAATCCATAGGGAGAAAGCCCTTAAACGGTGGCGACGCGCTTGGAAAGACAAACTGATAGAGGCTGATAATCCCGATTGGATCGATTTGTTTGACTCCCTTCAACGCGATGAAATATTGCGCTAAATCGCACCCAAATCCAGCACCTGAACCACGGGGACATGATCGCTGGGCTTTTCCCAAACGCGCATATCGGTGTGGATGGTAAAACTGTCGCGGCCCGTCGCTTCAGCAGCGGGGCGTAGCGCTGGGCTGACCCAGATATGGTCAAGGCGGCGTCCGCGATTGGACGCCATCACGTCCTTCGCGCGGTAGCTCCACCAGCTATAGAGCTTCTCGTCATCATCCCGGAACAGACGTGCCGTATCGGTAAAATCGTGGCTTGCGCGCAAATCTTCCAGAATGCCGACTTCCAGCGGCGTGTGGCTGACGACTTTCAGAAGTTGCTTGTGGCTCCACACATCATGTTCATGCGGCGCGATATTGAAATCGCCGACCAGCACCTGATGTTGATCACCGAGCGCGAAGCGCTCTGTGAAATAGGTGCGCATGGTTTCGATAAAGTCGAGCTTATGACCGAATTTGTCGTTGATCGTCCGGTCCGCCACATCACCGCCTGCGGGGATATAAAAATTGTGCAGCTCGAAATCACCCGCGTCACCCATTGACGCGTCGGCCACGACACGCGTGCTGACATGACGTGCATGATCTAGCGGGCAGAAGGATGTGGGTAGGCGTTCCAGCGGCAGCTTCGAAATCGTCGCGACGCCATGATAGGCTTTCATCCCAGCGACTTCGATATGCTCATAGCCGAGTGCGCGGAAATTCTTAGTCGGGAACTGGTCGTTCTGACACTTGATTTCCTGCAGGCAGAGGATGTCGGGTTGCCGCTCTTCCAGAAAGCGCAGCACGGTCGGCTCACGCAGGCGAACCGAATTAATATTCCAGGTGGCGATCGAAATTTTCATGAAACTGCGTTAGCGCAGTCAAGACTCAACGCCAGCTAAAATTTAGGCCCGGCTCGGCTTTGCAGGTGAGGTTTAGCGTCGGCGGCGGTCGCGGCGGTTTTCTCGTCCGTCGCGCAGGATGAACAGACGTGGATCGACGCGCTGATTATATTGCAGATCTGAGAGCTGGACGGTCGTCTGTCCGCCGAATTCGTCGGTAATCACCCATTGGAGCAGCGCCAGAGTCTGCGCATCAAAGACAAGCGTGATCGCTCCGGCCATTTCGCCGGACCCGTCACGGGCGGTGACGCGCCACTGATCCGGCAGCTTCTGGAAACCGATCACTTCCGTATCATCCTGCAGCCGGATATTTTTCTTAAGGAAATAGTTCAACGGCGTTGCGGCCAGCGGCACCCGGTCAAAGGTTTCCAGGGCGCTGTCCTGCTGTACCAACGTGACCCCGTCGGACACGATGAGGAGCGGGTTGGGGGCGTCATATTCAAATCGAACCCGGCCCGGATGCTGGATCGTGACGCGGCCGGACGCGGTAGACCCATCCGCGCTATATTGCGTAAAGCGGCCTTGAAAACTGCCTATATTGTTCATCGCCGCGTCCACACTGGCCAAATCTTCAGAGACGGTTTGTGGATGGGTAAAAGCGGGCAGTCTCGAGACAGGTTGCATCACGGGACTGGGCGCAACGCCGACCTGTGCCGACACATATGCGGGCGCACCGCCAGTCAGTAACAGAACAGCAAGGATTTTGGTGATCGTTTTCATGATGTCCCTATAGCGGCGGATGATTAAACGGCGACTGAACAGATGCGTCATCTTCCTTAAACTTCCGCAAGGCTGTAAGCGCATAATTATGAAGAGTTTAGGTATTATCGGCGCGAATGGGCGCATGGGCCGCGCTGTCGAAACGCTTGCTGACGGTCGATATAGGGTTGCGGGGCGGATTATATTGGACAGTCCGGCCTATGAGACCCTCGCCGGTTGCGACGCGGTGATCGATTTTTCCGCTGGCCCGGCTCTGATTGCCTCGTTGCCGCATGTTCGAGACGGGGTTCCGCTTGTCTCTGGGACAACGGGCCTGAGCAATCGTGAAGAGGCGGCTATCCGTGACGCGGCACAGCGCCTACCGATTCTGCGGTCGGGCAATTTCTCGCTGGGCATTGCAGTGCTGACCCAATTGGCAAGGCAGGCCGCTGGCATACTCGGTGCAGGGTGGGATGTCGAGATCCTGGAAATGCACCACCGTCACAAGGCGGATGCGCCCTCCGGCACAGCGTTGATGCTGGGTGAGGCCGTCGCAAAAGGTCGTGATATCTCTTTGTCCGATAAAGCCACCCATATCCGAGGCGGGAAGCGCCGGGAGGACGGCGATGTCGGCTTTGCAGTGCTGCGCGGTGGCGGCATTTACGGCCTGCATGAAGTGCGAATCATCAGCGAGTCAGAGATGATTACGCTGGGCCATCAGGCTCTGAACCGGGATGTATTTGCGAACGGGGCGCTTGCTGCTGTGGACTGGCTGGCGGGTCAGCGGCCGGGCCTGTACGCTATGGATGATCTGATCGCGCTCTAAGTTCGTCCTCAAGTCGCGCCGGGGTGCGGGCATGATAACGGCGCGCGACCAGAAAACTGATCAGTGCCCATGACCCCATAAGTCCGAAAAAGATGAAAAAAGCCCAGACCAGATAGCCAGGTTCGAACACGCGCGAGCGTCCCGAGGTCTGCCATAAAAGGTCCAGCAACACTTCCATGATTTTCGCGATCAGCGGTGTCGCTAGAAGCGCTCCCCAGAGGGCAATCGCCGCATAGGTTGACGTACGCGGACCATTGACACGTCGATAGGCGGCGACGAACTGGTCCTGATTGATCCCGGCGGGGAGCATGCCGTTGCTGCTGCGATAGCGGAAATCCTCTTCGGCCTCACGCGTCAGGCCCGTCCAGCCAATGCCGGCACGGATCGTGAAAGCCAGCGCGGCCAGCGCAACAGGCCCGAATATGGCCCAGAGAACAATATCACTATATACCATGCCGTTAAATATGGCGCGATTTTGCCTCACTGCAAGCACTTGCAGCCAGGCGGCGGCTCGCCTAGGGCCGCTTCATGTCAACTCACGTTAAAATCGCCTTTATCTGTGCGTCCCTGCGTCACGGCTCGATCAATCAGAAGTTGGAAACAGCGCTTATGATCAAGGCCGCCTCCTTGGCGGTAGAAGCCACTAAACTCGATCTGGCCGAGTATGATATGCCGCTCTATCACGGGGATCTGAATACGACTGAGGCGGCCCATGATCTGATCGAGCGGCTAAAGACCTTTGACGCGGGGATTATTGTGACGCCGGAATATAATGGGTCATTGCCGCCGCTGTTGAAGAACGTCATCGACTGGACGTCGACGGTTGAGACGGGCCATTTTACCGGACCCGTCTACGGTATCGCGTCCTGCACACCTGGTCCGATGAGCGGGATCATGTGCTTGCGTCAGCTTCACTATATCCTGACGCGGGTGGGGGCCGAAGTTGTGCCGACGCAAGTGGGGTGCGGCAAGGCGCAAGCCGCCTTTGATGGGGAAGGGCGCTTGATTGCTGAACCGAGCAATGGTCTCGCTGACAAAATGCTGGGACAGATTATAGACCGTGTTCACCAGAAACGTCGCTAACAGGCCGCGTGGCTGTGGCTAAAGAGCGCCTATATAAAAATCTACCGCGTCCCAAACTGACGCGTGCCGAGATCACAGAGATCTATGATCGGCTGCGCTGGGAAAACCCCGATCCGCAGACGGAACTCAACTATTTCAATCCCTACACGCTGGTTGTCGCGGTCGTGCTCTCTGCGCAGGCGACAGACGTCGGCGTGAACCGTGCGACGCAGGCTCTATTTGAAAAAGCCGACAATCCGCAGGCGATGATTGATTTGGGCGAGGATGTAGTGCGTGAACACATCAAGATGATTGGCCTGTATCGCAACAAGGCCAGCAACGTCATCAAACTCTCCCGCATGATCTTAGAGGATTTTGGTGGCGAAGTGCCAACTACCCGCGAAGCGCTGATCAAACTACCCGGCGTTGGGCGCAAAACAGCCAATGTCGTGATGAATGAGGCCTTCCGTCAGCCAACCATGGCGGTCGACACGCATATTTTCCGCGTCTCGAACCGTACTGGCATGGCACCTGGAAAAGACCCGATCGAGGTTGAGCTCAACCTGCTGCGCGTCACGCCGGATGAGTTTATGATGGGCGCGCATCACTGGATCCTGCTGCATGGCCGCTACACCTGCGTCGCGCGCACGCCGAAATGCCATGATTGCCGGATCGCGGATTTATGCCGATACAGGCCCAAGACGCCCCCGCCATAATGTCGAGAAAGACAAGATATGCGTAAATCTCTCATCCTGATTGCGATCTGTCTCATGCCCAGGCCCTGCCCACCTCAACGCACCTCAATGTCAGCTTCGACACGGCTAAACCGTCCGAAGGAGAGGCGCTCAATCGGACGCTCGAAAGCGCAGTGCGCTTCATCAATATGCATAGAGCCGCCGGGATGGAGCCTGACAATATAGACACCTCGAAGAACGGGTTTTTTGGGCCAGTATAGAGGCGAATTTTATAGTCGGCTCTCAGGTCAGGCTTCATAGAGTGACGAATGCGTGTCCACAGGCGTATTTTGGCATGATTTAGGCCTGCATAAGCGGGGGGATCCGGATTTTGAACAGAATCAGGCTATGGGCTGTCGTCGCTCATGGAAAACGAGGCGGCGGAAGTTGTAGCTTAGCTTGGCCATGGTGATCCGGCCAGCGGCCCTGGCCGATTGAGCGCCTGGCCGATTGAGCGGATCGTGATCGCCATCGGCCCTTTCTCATATCCGAAGACATGTTCAACACAGGCACGGATGGAGGAGCGGGTCGCATTGCCGCGCCGAATGTGCTTTGCCATCGGTTTACCGCGGGGCTTCTTTCGATGGATGTTTGAACGATAGCCCTGCGCTTTCAGTCAGGCTTCGTTTCTGGCTGAGCGATAAGCTGTGTCCGCCCAAACAGACTTTGAGCTGTTGGTGGCATCCAGAACCGATGCCAGTTCGTGCCCATCATAGCGGGCCGCATGGGTACAGGTCTCTCCCCGGACAAAGCGCCATTTCCGGTCAATACTGATATGGTTCTTGTACCCAAAGTGAGGGATGGAAATGTCGACAAGGCCTGCGTCCTGTTCCCCTTCTGCGGTCTTTCGCGCCCTAGAATAGCTGACCACCGCTCGTGCGTCGGTGTCTTTCTGTGCGGCCCTGGCAGGATCATCAGGCCAGATAGCGGACGCGCTTTCACCCGCCCTGACCCGCTCTTTCTCTTCTTTCCTCATTCGTTGGCGCGGCGCTGACACCAAAGTGGCATCCACGATCTGACCTCCCGTGGGTTTGTAGCCGCGCTCGCAGAGTTTGCTCTTCGAAAGCGGCAAACAGAGATTTGAAAGCACCAGACTGGGTCAGCTTTTCCTGGGTCAGCTTTTCACGCAACAGCCAAATCGTCTTTTGGTCCGGGGTCGGTTCACCGATCTGAAACCTCAGAAAACGCAGCCAACTTAAACGATCCCGGATCAGAAATTCCATCCCTTCATCACTCAGATTGTGCATCGACGCCAGAACAAGCACCTTGAACATCGTGACCGGATCATAGGGTGGCCGACCGCCCTTGGCGCGAACCCCATAACCAAGGGCTTCCATCAGAACAGTTCGGAAAGCCTCAAAGTCCACATGACGCTCCAGCGCTTCAAGCGGATCACCTGTCGCCGATAAGCGAGCAAGATGATCCGACAAGTCAAACAATCCAGGCGCGTGCATCATAAAATCCTCCCACAACCAGTAAATCAGATCACACAACAAAATATATGGTTCTTAGAGGCCTCCAGGTTACGACCTCGTCTCGTATGCCTTCGTCCGCGAACGTCTCTGGAAGAAATTATCCATGCCAATGGAAATCATTTTGATTAAGCAGGACAATCCTGACTGGAAGGCGATTGAACTCGCCTATGATTACTGACGGGATCGTGGGAGATGGATTGCGCTCTCACTGGATTACGCCTAAAGCGCGCACCACCACTCAATTGGAGCTTATGCTCATGTCACCGCGCGATATTGATACGCCAACTGTGATGGCCCCGCGTCTCGCGCCAAATGCGAAGAACACCAAGTCCGTCTTCATCAAGACCTATGGCTGTCAGATGAATGTCTATGACAGTGAGCGCATGGCCGATGTTCTCGCGCCGATTGGTTATGCCGCCGTGGATACGCCAGATCAGGCCGATCTGGTGATCCTAAATACCTGCCATATTCGCGAGAAAGCGGCGGAGAAAGTCTATTCCGAGCTGGGCCGCATCCGGAAACATAAAGAGCTTAACAAGCCAGACATGAAGGTCGCGATCGCGGGCTGCGTGGCGCAGGCAGAAGGGGCGGAGATCAAACGCCGCGCCCCGGTCGTGGATATGGTGCTCGGCCCGCAAACCTATCACCGCTTGCCGGAGATGATCGCGAAAGTGACGCGCGAGGCGGGCGACGTGCTGGAAACGGAATTCGATACGGTCGAAAAATTCGATGCCCTGCCCGCGGGCCGTAATGCCAAAGGCTATTCGGCCTTTCTGACCGTGCAGGAAGGTTGCGACAAATTCTGCACCTTCTGCGTCGTCCCCTATACGCGCGGGGCGGAAGTCAGCCGCCCGGTGGAGCAGATCGAGGCCGAAGCGCGCAGCCTCGCGTCGCAGGGCGTCCGCGAGATCATGCTGATTGGACAGAATGTGGACGCCTACCACGCAGATGGCCCTGATGGATCAAATTGGGGCTTGGGAAACCTCATCCGTCACCTCGCCAAAATTGGCGGGATTGACCGGATGCGCTTCACCACCTCTCACCCGCGCGACATGGATGATGACCTGATCGAGACGCTGGCAAGCGAGCCGAAGCTGATGCCCTATCTGCACTTGCCGGTTCAGGCGGGCAGTGACCGGGTGCTCGCGGCCATGAACCGAGGCCATAGCTATGCCCATTATCGTGATCTGATCGCGAAAATCCGTAAGGCCCGGCCCGACATTGCCCTGTCGGGCGATTTTATTGTCGGCTTCCCCGGCGAAACGGATCAGGATTTCGAAGACACGATGAACTGCGTGCGCGAAATCGGCTATGCCAGCTCATTCAGTTTCAAATATTCCATTCGCCCCGGCACGCCGGGCGCGAGCTTGCCGCGCCAAGTTCCAGAAGACGTGAAATCCGAGCGGCTCAAACGGCTACAGAACTTGCTCTACACTCAGCAGCGCGACTGGAATGAAACCCTGATTGGCAAGACGCTGGATGTGCTGGTCGAAGGTCACGCGAAAGACCCAGGGCGTCTGTTCGGACGCTCGCCCTATCTGACGGGGACACATTTCGACGGACCAGAAGAGCTGATAGGCCAGATTGTCCCGGTGCGGATTACGCGCGCGGGTGTGAATAGTTTGGTAGGGTCAAACGTTTAAATGCCTGTTCTTAAAGACTGTCTGTTTCATCTTTACCGAGGCAGGGCCAGTTTCAGAATTTTCTCGACCAATTTGCCGGGTTGAGAGAAGTAGGTCGAATGGCTGTCTTTCAGGGATTCAACCCTGTCCACGGGGCACAGTTTTAGAAGCTCATCCTGCATGGAAAGGCTAACGGCACGGTCCCTCTGTCAAGCCGATATATCCGGTTGGCACACATCCGGCTCTCTCTTGCGTCAATCGAACTTTGGTAAGGGTCGGGCGTAACGGTTCTGGACACAACAGATTACCCGCTAGAGCGCGGTCAGATGCCGAGCAACCGTGGTAAAGTTCATCAGTATAGATGGCAGGATCAAACCGATCTCTCAGTTTGAGTTTATCGACTGAAACATACGGAAATAGAAGGCTGTGTCTGTCGCTCATAAAATACTGACTAACCGGATGGCCGTTTTGTAAACGATAGGCAGCGAGGTAGATAACTCGGTCTATCCTTGCAGGAAACGCTTCGGTTAAAGCGGAGGCCATAACACCATAGCGGCTATGGGTAATGATAACGGTTTTTCAGTTTCAGATAGATGGTGCGCACAGGCGACCTTCATCTGATGGAAGCCGATTCGCCAGGCCGGTGCTGATGACTGCGGTCGCCCGCGCAAATTCGGGATGCTAACCGGATGCCCCATTTCGGAGAGGCGGTCCGCGACTTTGAACCAGCATGCGTCGTGCCAACTTCCATGAATGAGAAGAAAATGTGTCATGTCGCTTGTTAGGTTCAGGACTCATTAAATCCAATATGTGACGATGACTGCGATTGTGATTGCGGCCATGAAGATGTCGGCCCGTCAATCATATCGTGTTGCAATGCGTCGCCAATCTTTGAGCCGCCCGAACATGGTTTCGACCTTATGGCGTTGTTATATTGTATTTTACAGAATGAAGCGGGAGAGTTGCGCCCCTTTCGCGGCGGAATGCTGGCCGTGATACCTTTAGCCCTTAGGGCCACACGATAATCATCAGAGTCATAGCCCTTATCACCGATCAGTGTGATGTCCGGCCCATCGGGCAGAACAGGATAAAGGATTTTCGCACCAAGATGGTCTGAGGTCTGACCCGCTGTTAGACATAGGGCGATCGGACGGCCCATTCCATCGCATATAGCGTGTAGCTTTGTGTTCAGGCTTTGTGTTCAGGCCGATTTTAGTGCGTCCGATGTGACGGGGAAGTATCCCCTTTTAAGAGGCTTGACGCTGTGCGATGGGCTTTGAGGTAAGTGGCATCGATCATGAGTGTATCTGGTGGGTCATTGTCTGCCGTCAGATAGCTGAAAATCTTGTCGAAAACCCCATCTCGATCCAGCGACGGAAGCGGCTGTAAAGGGTCTTATGAGGCCCATACTTACAAGGGTGCATCGCGCCAAGGCAGACCATTTTCAGAACAAAGATGATCCCGGAAATTACCTTCCGATCATCAACACGAGGCCGCACCATGCGCCAGCGGAAAGAAAGGCTCGATCTTCGACATCTGCGCTTCAGACAACCAGAACAAATAAGACATGGAAAAACTCCTTTGACACTCTGAATCACCATTCGCTTAAAAACACAAATCAATAGGGCCTGAGCCTAGGCTGTAGTGAAGAATTAATCATTTGAGCCAGATCTTGATAGCTGCGATATAGACGAAGCCCATATAGTTTTGGATATGCTTGTCATATCGCGTAGCTACCCGCCGGAACTGTTTGAGATAGCCAAAGAAACACTCGACAATATTACGTTCCTTATACAAAGCCATATCAGTTTGCCTTGGCTTGCGCGCATTTTTTCGGGACGGAATAACGGGCATAGCCCCGCTCTCATTCACCGCTTCTATAACGCACCGGCCATCATAGCCCTTACCCGCCAAGACATGATCCGCCTTAAACCCTGCCAATAAGGCGGCGGCTTGCGTCATTTCGCTACAATGCCCGCCCGTTGCTATCAGGCGCAGAGGTAAACCCAATGCATCTGTCAGCCCATGTATTTTTGTCGTCAGGCCGCCCTTGGAACGCCCCAATGCGTGGGCATCAGGCCCCCTTTTTTATGCCGCGCCCCGGCCGCTTGGGCATGCGCCCGCACAATTGTGGCATCCATCATCAGCCACTCTTGATCAGCGTGGGTGCTCAAGGCCTTAAAGACATCTTCTAAAACCCCGGCCTCAACCCAGAGATAATAACGCCGTTTGACACTGTCAAAACGCCCGAACCGTTCGGGTAAATCGCGCCAACGCCCGCCCGAACGGGCCATCCACAACAAAGCATCAATGAAAAGCCTGTTATTGGCGTTGCGACCTCGTTTCCCTGTGCTCCCATAAGGCAAATAAGGCTTTAAACGGCTCCATTGTTCATCCGTAAGTTCCTGATAACCAGACATATGTGCGCTCCTGACAAAAATGAAGGAACATTATAGAAAATAAAAGTTAACTCTTCACTACAGCCTAGAAACATACGCAGACCAAGACGTCGATTTTCGGGCATCACATTCATTTTCAAATGAATAAATCTAGGTTGCGGTTATATTGTAACTTTTATGAATTTCTTTTGTTTGCGAACACTGGTTCAAGGCTTTCTTTTGGAGGTAACTCATGGATCAACAGGAGCTCCGCGATGATCAATGGGCGATTATAGAACCTCTTGTTCCGGGCGGACGCAAAGGCAAGCGTGGGCCGCGTAGTGACGGGCGTAAATTCATCAATGCCCTGCTGTGGCTCGCCCTTTCCGGCGGGTGCGCCGATTGAAAAAGGGCCAAACACCCCAAAGTCTAGGCCGCTCCCGTGGCGGGTTTGGCACAAATGCCATGCCGTAAGCGAAGGTTTGGGGCTTTCTCTGCGATTTGAGGCAGGCCCGGGATTTGAACATGACATGAAACAGGTTCATGGTCTGATTGAAGGCTTGCAGGCCAAATATGTCCTGGCAGATAAGGCCTATGATGCGGATAGTTTGATCCAGACTATCCATGATAATAATGCCAAGGCCTGTATCCCGCCTAAAACCAACCGTCTTGAACAACGCGCCTATGACAAAGACCTCTATAAGGAGCGCATCAGCTCGGACCTATGTTCGTCAAAATCATAAAACATGCATGTAGTCCGTCAAACGCGCCGCAATATATCGCCGAAATATATCTATGGTTCAAATAGTTAAAATGTAACCACAGCCTAGGCTGTAGTGAAGAGTTAACTTTTATTTTCTATAATGTTCCTTCATTTTGTCAGGAGCGCACATATGTCTGGTTATCAGGAACTTACGGATGAACAATGGAGCCGTTTAAAGCCTTATTTGCCTTATGGGAGCACAGGGAAACCGGGTCGCAACGCCAATAACAGGCTTTTCATTGATGCTTTGTTGTGGATGGCCCGTTCGGGCGGGCGTTGGCGCGATTTACCCGAACGGTTCGGGCGTTTTGACAGTGTCAAACGGCGTTATTATCTCTGGGTTGAGGCCGGGGTTTTAGAAGATGTCTTTAAGGCCTTGCGCACCCACGCTGATCAAGAGTGGCTGATGATGGATGCCACAATTGTGCGGGCGCATGCCCAAGCGGCCGGGGCGCGGCATAAAAAAGGGGGCCTGATGCCCACGCATTGGGGCGTTCCAGGAGGGGACGTTCCAAGGGCGGCCTGACGACAAAAATACATGGGCTGACAGATGCATTGGGTTTACCTCTGCGCCTGATAGCAACGGGCGGGCATTGTAGCGAAATGACGCAAGCCGCCGCCTTATTGGCAGGGTTTAAGGCGGATCATGTCTTGGCGGATAAGGGCTATGATGGCCGGTGCGTTATAGACGCGGTGAATGAGAGCGGGGCTATGCCCGTTATTCCGTTCCGGAAAAATGCGCGCAAGCCAAGGCAAACTGATATGGCTTTGTATAAGGAACGTAATATTGTCGAGCGTTTCTTTGGCTATCTCAAACAGTTCCGGCGTGTGGCTACGCGCTATGACAAGCATATCCAAAACTATATGGGCTTCGTCTATATCGCAGCTATCAAGATCTGGCTCAAATGATTAATTCTTCACTACGACCTAACCTATGTTAAGCAAAATGAACAACATCAGCGAGTTCGGGACGAATCCGCGGTGTCGCCGCGTGCTTGGGTGTGCCAATATAAACGAATCCGGCGACGCGCTCACCGTTTGTCATATCAAGAGCCGCGTTGATCCGGTCATCAAAGGCGTACCATTCTGTTAGCCATTGCGCGCCAAATCCCGATGCTTGCGCCGCGAGACACAGATTGAAACAGACCGTCCCTGCCGATAATTCCTGCTCCCAGCTTGGTGTCCCGCAGGGGCAGATCTTTGGCGCGCTGATGACAGCAACGACAACAGGCGCACGCAGGAATCGATCTGATTCAAATTGTTGCCGCTCTTCAGAATGATCGGGATAATCCGCGCGGTATGCGGCCTTCAGCGTTTTCCCGAACTCTGCCCGGGCCGCGCCTTGAAAGACGATTAGCCGCCAAGGCGT
This sequence comes from Litorimonas sp., assembly GCA_965205225.1. GTDB lineage: Bacteria > Pseudomonadota > Alphaproteobacteria > Caulobacterales > Maricaulaceae > Litorimonas. Next base: position 113,771 of record CBDBFZ010000003.1, on the reverse strand, counting down.
AAGCTTGCGGTGGTCAGGAACCCGCATCCCGATTGTCAGGATTGTTTCGAGCGTCTCAGCGTCCGGTCCTGGCTCAGCCATCGATTTGGCGAGATTGCTGCGTCGGTTTTCGAGGAAGGCGAGCACTGCTTCATTTTGAGTGGGAAGGGGAAAAGAATCAGGCATGAAAAATACTTCGGACTGGACGAGGACTCACGAACTTCATACGCAAGTTACAGAGAAATGGAGCCGGAAAATGACGATAGAGTCCAAAATGACGCAGATGGGCCTGACCCTACCCAACCCGATTGCGCCCATTGCAAATTACGTGCCCTACGTCATTAGCGGCAATCAGGTGTTCATTTCAGGCCAGATCAGCAAAATTGGCGAGACCGTGATTCAAGGAAGATTAGGTGAAGATCTAAGTGTCGAAGAGGGGCAACGCGCCGCTCAACTTTGCGGGCTTAACATTGTGGCACAATTGAAATCGGCTTGCGGCAGTGATCTGACACGTGTCCGGCGTATCATAAAACTGGGTGGATTTGTGCAAGCCACGCCTGATATAACAGGCACAGCAATTCCGCAAATCATCAATGGCTGTTCTGACCTGATGGTTGCTCTCTTTGGTGACGCGGGTCGACATGCAAGATTTGCCGTTTCTGCGCCGAGTCTACCGCTTGATGTCGCCGTCGAAATCGACTGTATTGCTGAGATCGTATCGACCTGACCCCACTTGAAACCGCAGTTCAAAGTGGATCTGGAAATAGCTGTGTTCTGCGAATGATTTGCAGTTGCCTAATGGTTAGAGCGCACCTATAGCGGTTTCATGATTTGCGAATAGTTTGCAAGTGCAGGAAAACACGGGAATGATCCGGCAATTGCCCCGACCCCATCTTGCCCTGCTGCTCGCTCAAGCAGCACACACGCATAGGATAGGATACGCGCCATTGCCGGATGACCGCGAAGACATAGGAATTCCTCCCAATCATGACTCTACCCATCCCTCCCGATCGCCCGTCCGCAAGCCGGTCTGCTCTTGCAGTCAGCCTGTTCCTCGGCGCGAGCTTTCTGGCAGTGCCCGTCTTTGCTCAGGATACAAATCCTGAGCTGAATAATCTCGACATCATCACCGTTGTTGGAAAGGTCGGAAGCGCCAATGATATTCCGGGCGCGGTCACCTTTCTTGGTGCCGACGTTCTGGCCGAACACGTCTATGCCGATATCAACCGCGTGCTGCGCCGCGTACCCGGTGTGAACCTGCAGGAAGAAGATGGCTATGGATTGCGTCCGAATATTGGACTGCGCGGATCGGGAGCGAACCGGTCATCCAAGATTGTCATTCTGGAAGATGGGGTTCTGGCTGCACCGGCGGCCTATTCTGCACCTGCCGCCTATTATTTCCCGGTTACGGGTCGAATGAATGCGGTCGAAATTTCCAAAGGGCCCTCAACGATTAAATATGGCCCCAACACCACAGCGGGCGCGATCCAGTTTTTCTCGACATCCATCCCGCAAGACCCATCCGGCAGGATCGATCTGCTCGTGTCGGATAATAACCGTCTTTTCACCCATGCCTGGGCAGGTGGCCGCAAGGCCTTCAATGGATCTGAACTCGGTGTCTTAGTTGAAACCTTCCAGGACCGCACCGATGGTTTCAAGGAATTGGATATAGGCGATACCGGCTTCATAGTGCAGGATTATGTCGTCAAGTTGGGTGCCTATCTGCCGGGGCAGTCCTTCGAACTGAAGCTGCAAAGCAAAGATGAAGACGGTGACGAGACCTATCTCGGCCTGAGTCAGGCCGATTTCGATGATAATCCGGTCCGTCGCTATAACACCTCTGCACTCGACCGAATTGACAATGATCGCCAAACCTATCAACTGACCCATAATCTGGATCTGGGCATCGATTGGGACATGACCACCATTGTCTATCGCACCGATTTCGTGCGCAACTGGTTCAAGCTTGACCGTTTCGATAACTCACAACTCTCTGGCAGCGCAGCGTGTAACAGTTTGGACGAAATTCTGCGCGATCCGCTAACCTGTTCACAGGAGTTCAACGTCCTAGAAGGCGCGCCCGGATATGTCTCGCCGGACGATGCGCTGCAACTACGTGCCAATAACCGGACCTATTACATGCAAGGACTCCAGGTGGCGATTTCGGGCGCGATTCAGAGCGGACCCATTACCCACAATCTGACCGCATCTTTGCGATATCATGAGGATGAAGTGGATCGGTTTCAGGATCAGGACGGCTACCGGATCGACAATACGGCTCTGGTCATGACCACAGACAATGCCCCCGGTACACAGGCGAACCGTTTGTCATCCGCCGAAGCGCTCTCCGCCTATATTGAAAACCGCTCTGTCATCGGCGATCTCTCCGTAACCGCAGGACTGCGCGTCGAGGATGTCAGCACGGAGCAACGCCGCTGGAATAGGCCAGACCGAAGCCTCGCGCCGGACTCCGAGCGCGACAATAGCTATACGGAGTGGCTCCCTTCGCTCTCTGCGATCTATGATTTCGAACACGGAATTTCTGTCTTGGGCGGTGTGCACCGGGGTTTCTCAACCCCCTCTGTCTCCTCACGCCAGAGTACCGATCCTGAAGAAAGCACAGTCTGGGAAGCGGGCGTCCGATATGCGCGGCTGGGTGATTTACGGCTGGAAGCCATTGGTTTTTTCAATAACTATTCTAACCTACTGGGCGAATGCACAAACAGCGCAGGCGGGTCGGAATGTGAGATCGGCGATGCATTCAATGCCGGCGAAGTTGATGTCTACGGACTGGAAGCGACTCTCGATTATACCTTTGCAGCGGGCCCTTTGCGGATCCCGGTTTCAGCCGCCTACACATGGACGGAGACCGAGCTCAAAAGCACCTTCGCTGACAGCTTCTTTGGCACGGTCTCGGCAGGAGATAGCCTGCCCTATGTTCCAACCCATCAGTTCACGCTGACCATCGGTCTGGAAGGTGATAAATGGGGTATAGATGCCCTGCTCAATACCGTGTCAGAAACCCGCAATGTTGCGGGTCAGGGATCCGTCGCAGCAGATGAACGGATTGATGCACGCACTTTGGTCGATTTATCGACCTATTACCAGTTGAACAGGACTGTGCGGCTTCGCATCAAAGCGGAAAATCTGTTCGACGAAACCTATATTGCGGCCCGCCGACCTTATGGCCTTCGTCCCGGAAAGCCGCGCGAACTGTTCGCGGGGATCAGTGTCGATTTCTAACGCCCGCTTTTCGGATGGACTTTCACGGTAAATACAGTGGCTTTGCCTTGATTTATGGCTGAAGCGCCGCGATATAGCGCGCTTCTCATGAACAAGGCGAAAAGCACCCACATCTATGAACATACCCGGTCAGACATTTAACGACCGCCTCCAAGCGCAAAAAGATGCCAAACAGGCCATGTTGAAGCGTGCGAAAGAGAAGCAACTCGATCCGGCTGAAAAAGAGCGGCTGATGGAAGAGCGTGCAGCCCGGAACGCAGCGCGCGCTGAACGCGAGAAACAGCGCGCGGCTGAAAAAGCGGCCAATCTTGAGCGGGAGAAAGCTGAAAAGGTCGAGCGCGAACGCAAGAAGAAACTGGCTGAAGAAGCTCGCAAGAAAGCCACAGAAGAAATGGTTCGTGCCCAGAAGGCTCGCCGTGATGCGAAATACGCCGCCCGCAAGGCCCGGACCAAACGCTAACCAGCCCCATATGATTAAATTGAGAACCCGACCGTGAGCTAGGTTTTTCTTTGGCGGTTTATCAATTTGAGTGGGTCAACACATTCAGAAGCCAACCTGCTGGATCACGGATATAGAAACGCGACACACCCCAGGGTTCGTCGACTGGCCCATATTCAATCGCGATGTCAGCGTCTCGCACTCTGGCTAAAGTAGCTGAAAGGTCATGAACTTCGATGGACAGATCCGGAATGTCGTGGCTGTGTGAAAACAGCCTGGGCAATGCGTCGATTTCAGTGGATTTAATTTAGGACAAGCTTTCCCCTTAGGCTTGGATCACCCGGATTAGTTTCTTCACTCCGAACATGCTGATCATCCGGCGGATATTATAAGCTAGAACCGATAGACTCATCTCTGTTTTGACGTTTTTGAGGCGTTTGGTCAGGAAGTGCGTGGCACCCATCCATGACTTCAGCGTCCCGAACGGATGCTCGACCGTCGCCCTTCGGATGGCCATGGCTTCCGGGAGGTCATTCAATCGCGTCAACATAGCGTCGATGATGTCCTCATTGACCCAGCGTTTGATCCGCCGTTGTTTCCCCGTCGTGCATTTGGCTTTGACGGGACAGGCCGCGCATTCGTCCGGCCAGTAAACTTGCATGTCCTTGCCCTGTTCAACTGACATGAAGCGATAGGTCATCTTCTGACCACCTGGGCATTGGTAACTATTGTCTTCGGGCTGATAGAGGAAGTCATGTTTGCCAAAGCGGCCCGCGGCTTTAGAGCCAGATGTGTAAGGCTTGGGCACGTATGTTGTAGCGCCCAGTTTCTCAGTCGCCATAATTTCTGCACCGCTGAAGTAGCCACGATCTGCAAAGACTGTAATGTCTTTTCGTCCAATGGCGGCTTGGCCTTGTTTCGTCATCTTTGTGAGCTGCACTTTGTCAGAGACAGTGTTTGTTACCTCATGCGCGACAATGAGATGGTGCTCGGTATCGACAACCGTCTGTACGTTATACCCCACCATACCAGCCTTTGTGCTGGTCGCCATAGCCACTGAGTCCGGGTCAGTTAAGGATACTTGTTTCTTAGAAGACGCGGCGAGATCATCTTTCAACTGTTGAAGCTCAGCCATCTTCTCACGCATTGACGTAATCTTTTCCTTGAGGCGTTCAGTCTTGGCCTCAGCGGCCTCGCCTTCCTGTAAATCCGTCGCGTCCAGTGCATGAAGGTATTTCTCTATAGAATGCTCAATCTGGCCGATGCGCCGCGTGAGCTTGCCGCGTGTGAAGTTCTTTTCTCTCGCGTTCACGGCCTTGAACTTGGCTCCATCAATCGCAACCATTGTGCGCGCGAACAGACCAACGTCACGGCAAAGAGTCACAAATTGAGAACAGGTTGATTGGATAGCGGTGCCGTTGTCTTTTCTAAAGTCAGCAATCGTTTTGAAGTCAGGTGCAAGCTTGCCCGTCAGCCACATAAGCTCAACATTACGCCCCGCTTCGCGTTCAAGCCTACGGCTAGATTGGATACAGTTGAGATAGCCGTAAATGTAGAGCTTGAGCAAAATAGACGGATGATAACCGGGACGGCCTGTCGCCTTGGGCCGGACGCGCTCGAAACCCATTGAGAGTAAATCTAGTTCATCAACGTAGGCATCAATGACGCGAACAGTATTATCTTCATCGATATACTCGTCCAGACTTTCAGGAAATAATATGGACTGATTTCGATCTTGGCCTTCAATAAAGCGCTTCACAATAAACCTCCGATTCAATCACCGGAACTATATCACAAAAAACTAACCGTTTTCACACAGCCACTGTCCGTCCCGGACCCGCCATGCAGGGCAATACTTATCTGTACCGGCGCCGTCTCGCAAGATGCCAGTGTCGCAATCCAGCCGAGATCCATTACGATATCGAGATCGAAAATTGATTGATAGAAGGCCACCATTTCAGTGACAGATTCGGCGCTCAAATTGGCTACAATGCGCTTAACCGTCATGCGCTAGCCAACTTTGCGCACCAAAACTGTACCTACCGAATAGCTGGCCCCGAATGAACAGATCAGCCCCGTATCACCATGCTGAAAATCGTCACTATGTTTGTGGAATGCGATGATCGACCCTGCGCTTGATGTATTGGCGTATTCATCCAGCACAATGGGCGCTTTTTCAATATCAACGTCCTTACTGAGCACTTTTTTCGCGATCAGAACATTCATGCTGAGGGTGGCCTGATGCAGCCAAAGGCGCTTCAAATCATTCGGATTAATACCGAGACCTTCAGCCCCAGTCGTGATTAACCTCGCAACCAAAGGCATGACCTCCTTGAACACACTGCGTCCATTCTGAACGAAGAGTTTGTCGGTCAAACCTTTGCGACCGCGGTCACCCTGCAGACCATCATCTTCAGGTGCAGTATGGTTAAGGAAACCGAAATTATTTCGGATATTGTTGGAGAATTGGGTCACCAGCTTCGCACCGATGATTTCCCAATGACTGTCAGACGCAACATCCTCACCTTCGACCAGGATTGCGGTCGCAACATCACCGAAATAAAGTGGCTGTACCGATCCTTGAAATTCATATGGGCTGTACAAATCTCTGGATTGAGGACCAACACACTTTTCGCCTGCCCGCCATAAATCAAGCCGCGCGCCGCCTCCAGCCCGAAGGTTGCAGAACTGCACGCCACATTCATGTCAAATCCGAAGCCCTGCACACCCAGCAAGTCCTGTACTTCAACCGCAATCGCCGGATAGCCGCGCTGCAGATTGGAACAGGCGACAATCACGGCATCGACATCGGCGGCTGTTCTGCCGCTTTAACGGCCATCTCTGCCAAAATAGACGGCTCTTCATTCGGTCGGGCTGGGATTCGCAGCGCCATCGTATCCGGGTCGAGAATTGGGTCCTTGTTGAGTACAAAACGGCTCTTGATGCCGGATACCTTTTCGATGAACTCAGTCGAGGAATGGGTCAGCGGATCGCGACCATTGAGAAGGACTCTGGCTTCATCGTGGCGAAGGATGAGCGATTTGACGTTTCTGAAATAAAGAAGGTAGCCAGCTGTGCTGAGGGTATCTTTCAAACACCTTTTATTGGAGAATTATCCGTCAATATTTTTACCCGGCCCGTTTCGGACGGTGTGACCAATGTTCAAGTCAATACTCAGATCTTGCAAAAATGGTCAGGCATTGGTGGGGTACAAGGGTTTACTGAATGAAATTCTAACGGCGTGCTGGAAGAGGCACTTCTAGATCGCATTGAAACGGGTACATCCGCGCCCTAACCCCTCTATTGAGGAACACGAATGTATCGGGTGGCGCGCCTGATACGGTCAAGTGACTGAATATAGTATCGAAAACACCCATCCTGCTCCAGCGTTTGAACCTGTTATACAGGGTCTTGTGAGGGTCATATTCAGCGGGTGAATTCCAGACCCCCCACGCCGATCATCGACACGCGAAATCCCGCGTGCCAGAGGGAAAAAACGGGTCTATCAGAGCCAGTTGCTCCTTTGCGAGCCAAAACAAATCACGCATCACAAATCCCACAAAATGGGAATCCCTGAAGTTAATAGGGCCTGAGTTTATTCTGTATCGCTATAAATCTGAGGTTTTAGAGGATTTCGATCTTCCGCGTTCTTCCGGTTACGTTTCTGGTAAAAACAATTTGGCTGCCCAGAGCGGTCACCGGATCCATCTAAGCGCAATCCCGAACCGTCTGTGTATCCACCGATTTGTCATAACGCTGATTGGGATCTGTATCGACGGGTCTGCCCGACATGGTCAGGAGCGTTTCGCAACCTACCAACAAAAACGGAGCGGCCAGAATAAGGACTAATCGTTTCATGTTGACCGAATTTCCTTGCAAATCGCGCGGGCATGGCAATTCAGACTGTGGTCATTGACGATCCCGACTGCCTGCATGAAGGCATAAGCGATCACTGGACCGACAAACTTAAAGCCGCGCTTTTTGAGATCCTTACTCATCGCCTCGGACTCAGCTGTTTTCACCGGTGCGTCCGAGAATTGTTCCCATTCATTGACGCTGGGCGCGCCGCCGACAAAGTCCCAGAGATAGACGGAAAAGTCGATGCCAGCGTCACGCATGCCAAGATAGGCCTTGGCATTGCCAATGGTGGCATCGATCTTGGACTTCGACCGAATTATGCCGGGATCGCTCAGAAGGCGGGCGCGGTCTACATCCGTATAATGCGCGACAATATCGGGATCGAACCCGTCATAGGCTTTCAACAGATTGTCGCGCTTGCGCAGGATTGTGATCCAAGCGAGCCCGGCTTGCTGACCGTCCTGAATCAGTTTGGAAAACAGGGCCTTCGGATCCCGGATCGGACGACCCCATTCGGTATCATGATAGTGACAATAGAGCGCATCGGTTGGCGGGACCCAGCCGCAGCGCGGCAGATCCGGGTCGTGATTAGGAAACTCACTCATTGGCGATCTCTTCATAGTAGGATGTGGCGGCCTCCTTCGATCCGTCTTTTGTTTCGGAGACGGAAGTTATGGCCTCTCCGGCTTCAAGCGACCCGTCCTCAGCACGATAATGATAGATCAGAGCGCTTAATCGGAATCCGTCATTTTCCCAATCAGATGTCCATCCGTGAAACCTGCGCCAGAATATCTCGCCGCGAAATTGTCACCTGATTGTGAAAATGTAAATACGGGATCGCTAGAGATCCGACACTCTTTCGAATTGGAAACAGGCCTGAACCGTTTTCCATCCAGATTAAAGGCTCGGCTCATAGCCGTTTCTCCATGCCAATATTACAGCGCCGGTAAATCGGATGTGCGCCTTCATGGTTCACGGTCCAGCCATTGCGTTCATAGAGCCTGAGCGCGGCTTCGTTACGGGTGTTGGACAGTAGGAAGATCGAGCTAAGTCTCAGAACGTCTCGCGCATAGTCCTGCACAGTGTCCATCAATATCTGACCAATTCCGTGGCCGCGAAAGTGTGTATCAACGGCCATTTTCGTCAACTCCCACCATCCATCCAGATGGGGTTTCAGCGCCACTGCGCCTACGACCTCGCCGTTCATATGAGCCGAGAAAACCTGGCCGCCATTTTCCAGATAGGTTTCCGGACGCACGATCATTTTCTTGTCGCTGGATTCGAGGACATGCATTTCCTCAATCCATTCTGCATTGAGTGCGGCAAAACGCGGTAGAGCCGAACGGTCATTGCGGTGAATTTCGACGGATCTGGACATAAGTCGATAATATCCGTCAGCAGGAAGTCGGTCAATGTCTTCCTATCTACCCCCTTACCTTTACCACCTGACACAATTTTGTCCTTCCATGGTTTTGCAACAGTGCTGTTGTTGTCAATTGCCCTTTCGATTCGCCTTAGTCCCTTTTTGAAGAGTGATGCCAGACTGTGATAGGTTTTTTGGGGTTGTATTCCAGAGCTTTGGGGTCAGGTTTCATAACTGTCGAGACGGCAAAATATGTCGCCATTGTCAAAACAAGGATCAATCGGGCGATATGGTCGGCCTGTTTGAGCTTTGTCTGCGATATGCCAAAGCCTCTGGATTTGAAGGCGGAAAATGAAGTATCCCCCACCTCATGCCACAATCGCGTATCCGAGCCGGTTTGGGGAACCGTCCATGGCGATAATCCACAGCTCTTTATGGCCTTTTTCTTGCAGCACCCCGATAGAGGTAACAGTGGACGAGCCGTTCATCTGTGCGTTTATGATCCCTTCCGGGGCAAAGTGCGCAATCTCTCCTGTGACAATCTCTGCGCCAGCATGATGCAGCCTGAGAACAGCGATCGGCCCGCCATGCAGACCTGTTCTATCACTTGTGAATGCCGGGCAATCCCGCCCCGTATCATTCGCTCCATGATAAACACCTCAAAATTGCAACATGAGATAGATAGGGGTATACTTAATCAAACATTATTCCGTCAGGTGGCAAGATTTACCGACCGATATCCGCTTTTTTTGGAACCAGATTGGGCTCGTCGACCGGTAGGCTTTCTAACCCTGATTGCTCGGATTGTTTAGGGGTAATGCCCTCATAGCTGTGTAAACACGCTAATCCACTCCCCAGTCTTTGCATTGCATGTTATCTGAGCAATATGATCGACTGTAATATGTCGGGTCTGGCGGGACACTTTCTGTGTCGTTTATAGCTTTTTCTCTCAGGCTTCATAAGGGGGTTTTCCACCGAACGCACCATGCGGCCTGTGGAAGTTGTAGAAGTGTGGAGGCCTCTAAAAACCATGCATTTTGTGGTGTGATCTGATTTACTGGTTTTGGGAGGATTTTATGATGCACGCGCCTGGATTGTTTGACTTGTCGGATCATCTTGCTCGCTTATCGGCGACAGGTGATCCGCTTGAAGCGCTAGAGTGTCATGTGGACTTTGAGGCTTTCCGAACTGTTCTGATGGAAGCCCTCGGTTATGGGGTTCGCGCCAAGGGCGGTCGGCCACCCTATGATCCGGTCACGATGTTCAAGGTGCTTGTTCTGGCGTCGATGCACAATCTGAGTGATGAAGGGATGGAATTTCTGATCCGGGATCGTTTAAGTTGGCTGCGGTTTCTGAGGTTTGAGATCGGTGAACCGACCCCGGACCAAAAGACGATTTGGCTGTTGCGTGAAAAGCTGACCCAGGAAAAGCTGACCCAGTCTGGTGCTTTCAAATCTCTGTTTGCCGCTTTTGAAGAGCAACTCTGCAAGCGCGGCTACAAACCCACGGGAGGTCAGATCGTGGATGCCACTTTGGTGTCAGCGCCGCGCCAACGGATGAGGAAAGAAGAGAAAGAGCGGGCCAGGGCGGGTGAAAGCGCGTCCGCTATCTGGCCTGATGATCCTGCCAGGGCCGCACAGAAAGACACCGACGCACGAGCGGTGGTCAGCTATTCCAGGGCGCGAAAGACCGCAGAAGGGGAACAGGACGCAGGCCTTGTCGACATTTCCATCCCTCACTTTGGGTACAAGAACCATATCAGTATTGACCGGAAATGGCGCTTTGTCCGGGGAGAGACCTGTACCCATGCGGCCCGCTATGATGGGCACGAACTGACATCGGTTCTGGATGCCACCAACAGCTCAAAGTCTGTTTGGGCGGATACAGCTTATCGCTCAGCCAGAAACGAAGCCTGGCTGAAAGCGCAGGGCTATCGTTCAAACATCCATCGAAAGAAGCCCCGCGGTAAACCGATGGCAAAGCACATTCGGCGCGGCAATGCGACCCGCTCCTCCATCCGTGCCTGTGTTGAACATGTCTTCGGATATGAGAAAGGGCCGATGGCGATCACGATCCGCTCAATCGGCCAGGCGCTCAATCGGCCAGGGCCGCTGGCCGGATCACCATGGCCAACCTAAGCTACAACTTCCGCCGCCTCGTTTTCCATGAGCGACGACAGCCCATAGCCTGATTCTGTTCAAAATCCGGATCCCCCCACTTATGCGGGCCAAAATCATGCCAAAATACGCCTGTGGACACGCATTCGTCACTCTATGAAGCCTGACCTGAGAGCCGATTATAAAATTCGCCTCTATACTGGCCCCAAAACCCTGTTCTTCGAGGTGTCCGTGTTCCCATTCCTCCAGCTTAGCTACGAGATCAACGTCATCTTTATAGCTTAACCGTTGATAAAATTCTTGCTGATCTGAGCGGTGTGAGCGTTCAACTTTACCATTAAGCTGCGGCGTTCCTTTTCTAATGTAAGCATGCCGGATTCCTAAATATTTGACGTGTCAATGGAACTTGGCCTAGAACTCATGCCCATTATCCGTAGAGCAGCATCTGAGTTTGTGATCAATAACATTTCAGCGGCGCTTCTCACTTCTTGTTTTCCGAGACCCGCCGCAAGCCTTGGAAAAAATCTCCACTGACATTTCGTCCCAGCCTGTCCGGTCCAGCCAGCGTTGAGCCGTCACACTCAAGCTGGTTGCCCACCGATAGCTGCATGATTCAACACCTCTTCGGCCCACTGGTTGAGGCTCTTTCCCGATCTTGGCGCAGGTTTCACCGTAATCATCTACAGCTTCATGGAAGGCCTCCTTCAGCTCGTCCTCGCTGTCAGCATGAAAGCCTACCCCGTCACGGATGCCCGCGATCTGACCTGTCATAATGCTACCTTCATTGTCGTATTCGATTAACGATGTTAGGTTTTTGCTTTACCGTAAGTTCGCGATAGTCTTATAGCAGCGCATGCAAAATCGAGAGATAGCTAAAACTGACTTTGAAGCTCAAATTCAAGCCAAAATTGACTCTAAAACCAAGCCGCTCGGCGCTTTAGGTCAGATAGAGACGCTAGCGGTGAAAATTGCAAAGCTTCAAGGGACTTTGTCTCCCGTCATGCAGAGCTGTGAGTTGACAATTTTTGCTGCTGACCATGGTATGGCGCCCGTTGGTTTAAGTGCGTTCCCGCAAGAGGTCACGCGGCAAATGGTATTGAACTTTCTATCCGGTGGAGCTGCGGCGAATGTTTTTTCCAAGACTTTAGGTATAGAAATGAGAGTGGTGGATGCCGGTGTGACTGGAGAAACTTTATCTCACTCCAACTTGATATCCAGATCTATAAGTCAAGGTACGCAAAATGCGATCGAACAACCTGCAATGAATGAATCTCAACTTCTCAAGTCTTTGAAGGTTGGAAAAAAAATCGGCGTAGATGCGCTCACGGATGCAGTATGCTATGGCGAAATGGGGATCGGCAATACGTCCTCCGCGACTTTATTAGCACATAAGATCTTGGGTTTAGCGTTGCCAGATATAACAGGTGCCGGAACGGGATTAGATAAAGACGGTATTTCGCGCAAGTTGGATTTATTGCATGAGGCTTCCTCTCGAACGGATCAGATTTTACCTGTTATGACGGCTTTACAAGAATATGGTGGATTTGAAATTGTAATGATGATGGGGGCAATGATTGGCGCCGCACAAGGTAAGAAACTTGTTTTAGTCGATGGTTTTATTGCAACGGTGGCAGCTTTAGCTGCGCAAAAGTTAGAACCTTCGATCAGTGATGCTCTAATATATGCTCATGTGTCAGACGAGCAAGGTCACAAGATAATATTAGAAGCCATGAGTGCAACGCCATTACTAAATTTGGGGTTGAGACTTGGGGAAGGCACAGGCGCTTTGCTAGCTTGGCCGATTGTTAAGTCCTCTTGCGCTATGCTTAATGATATGGCGAGCTTTGAGAGTGCACATATTAGCGGTGCTAGTTGATCAACCTTATGATACGCAATGAAGCCATCATATTTCTACTGGCGGTTCAATTTTTGACGCGCCTACCTCTATCTCATGGCTTGCCTTATTCGGCGGAACGCTTTGCTGCGAGCGTTCGATATTATCCGCTTGTAGGCGCTCTTATTGGGGGGCTGGCGGCGAGTGTATTTTGGGTATCATTTCTTGTTTTTCCATTTGTTTTGTCCATTGTTTTGTCGACTGTGTTTACAATTTTACTAACAGGTGCCTTTCACGAAGATGGCTTGGCAGACAGCTTTGATGGCATTGGTGGTGGATTAACGCGAGAGCGGGCACTCGAGATTATGAAGGACAGCCTTATTGGGGTTTACGGCGCATCGGCTTTGATAAGTGCGTTAGCTTTGAAGGTGATAGCGCTCATTTCGTTGAGTCCACAGATTGTGATCGCGGCGCTCATGACTGGGCATTGTCTCTCCCGCCTCTCAAGTTTACTTGTTATTGCGACCAGCACTTATGTCCGAGATCACGGTACGGGAAAACCTGTTTTGGGCGGTATAAGCGTTGGCACCTTGTGCTTTGCCGTGCTGACAGCTTTAATGATGCTGGCTGGATTTGCGTGGATCGAAACACCCTTGTTGGCTCTATTCGCTTTTATAGGTTGTTCTATTGGTCATGCTCTTATACGGGCATTACTCGAGAAAAAATTAGGTGGTTATACTGGCGACACCCTAGGTGCAGTTCAGCAATTGAGTGAAATTGGATTTTATCTCGGTGTTGCAGTATGTCTATAATATGTGTGCGTCATACGCGCCCTGAAGTCGCCGTAGGAACCTGCTACGGACGTACCGATTTAGATGTTGCTACAACATTTGAGCAAGAAGCCTCTACCGTTATACACAACCTCCCTAAACCCGACTGCCTCGTAAGCAGTCCATTACTGCGCTGCCGAAAACTGGCTGCACGTATCGGTGAGGTCTTTGAATTGACGGTCGAAATTGATCCTCGTCTTTCCGAAATGGATTTCGGGTCATGGGAAGGTACTTCATGGGATGATATCCCTCGCGGGGAACTTGATGATTGGGCTGCGGATTTTTTACATGCGAAACCGCATGGAGGTGAAAGCGTCGCGATTTTGCGTGCTCGCGTTATGCAGGCTTATACGCATTATCGTAATACCTCGCCGTCATCTCATCTTTGGGTGTGTCATGCAGGCATAATAAAAGCAGCGATGTCGCGCGGAAATATGGCAGATGACTATAAGACATCTGTTGATTTTGGCGGGATAATTACTCTTCCAGATTAGTGAATGGAATAAGCAAAGAGTCATGCCTAGTTGACGGGGTTCTATATGGAGCTCAGCCATTTTATGGCAATGAAAAATCGTTACTCAAAAGGGTCGACATTGCAAAACGCAGGTTTCGGGAGATTGTTCAATAGTTTGCCGCTGATCTGACCGCCCTGAAAACGACCGAACTCTCCGGGCTTAGCCGCAACACCATCAACCGCATCTATCGAGCTCTGCGCGAGCGAATCTACTGGACCTGAGAGGCTGACCGACCCGTCTTCGGGGTTAGGGATTATGCGGGGTAGGGTTGACCCGTTTTCCATCATCAACTCCGATGGCTGGCGCGACTATAACGGAATTATCGATATAGGCTATGGTCATTATCGGGTAGATCACTCCAGGAACGAGTTTGTCAATGATCCAACCCATATCAACGGGATCGAAGGCTTTTGGGGATTGGCAAAAGTCAAGCTCGCCAAGTTCAAGGGTGTTCCCAAGCACACTTTTCATTTATACCTGAAGGAAGCGGAATGGCGCTATAATTACAGGCTTGAAGACAAGTACAAAACCCTGTTACTATACCTCAGGAAAAATCCAATCAAATAAGCATGACCCTAAGTGAATTATGACAGATACTAAATCCCATACGGATAAGATGAAGGCTCTACAAACAGAGCAAAACAAGAAAATCTCAGAGGCTAAGAACCCAGATCAGGGATTGGTGCTTGTGCATACGGGTGATGGGAAAGGGAAATCCAGCTCTGCCTTTGGTGTAATCGCAAGGGCCTTAGGGTGGGGCCATAAAGTAGGGGTTATTCAATTCATCAAAGGAGAATGGGTGACCGGAGAGCGACAATTTTTCGCGAAATTCCCAGATGACTTAACATGGCACACTATGGGGGATGGATTCACTTGGAATACGCAAGATTTAGAGAAGGATAAAATTACGGCCACAGCAGCCTTTCAAAAAGGGTGCGGTATGATGGCTGGCGGAGAGTATGACCTCATTGTACTAGATGAAATCAATATCGCGCTGCGTTATGATTACTTAAATGTTAAAGATGTCCTTGAAGGACTAAATGGGCGGAACAAGCGAACAAGTGTTATCTTAACGGGGCGGGATGCGAAAGCCGAGCTAATGGATTATGCCGATTTGGTGAGTGAAATGGTTGAAATAAAACACCCTTTCAAAGATGCTAGTATCAAAGCTCAGCGCGGTATAGATTTCTAAAGGCTCTGACGAGACCCATCATCAGATTAAGGGTTGACAACTTACGATGAATCAAACAGGTAACCACCCGATGGTGCTCTGTAAAAAGAGCTAAGAGGGAAGCTGGTGTGAATCCAGCGCTATACCCGTAACTGTTAGCCGAGCGCTAAGGTCAAAATGCCACTGAAATTTATTTCGGGAAGGCGACCTCCAGTATTAATCGGTAAGTCAGGAAACCTGCCATCGCGTCGTTTGTGCGGTGGCCGGGAAGAGCTTCGCGCGCAGGAACTTTGTTTCCATTAACGATATTCAATGGTCATTATTCGCGTCTTAGGACGGGCCTTTATGTTGTTTAATGCATGCTCCAGTCGGATAGTGGACGCGGTGGAAATAATAAATATGTTTCATAAAGAATTGATTTTTGGTGCAGCAACTGTGTCTGTTTATGCCACTCCTACTTTTGCGCAAACCCCTACTGATATTGATGAAATTATCTTGACCTCTACCCGTTTTAGCCAAACTGCTAATGAAGCAGGAACAGATATTTCTATCATCACGAGCGACGATATTGATTTGCTTGGATTTGATTATGCTGTGGATGCCTTAGCATCTGCACCGGGTGTCACGATCAACCAAAACGGAGCTTTTGGTGGGCAAGCCTCTGTTCGTATTCGTGGCGCGAGTAGCGAGCAAACACTGGTGTTGATTGACGGTATCGCTGTAAATGACCCAACATCACCAGGCGGTGGATTTAACTTTGCTCGTTTAGATACTGCGAATATCGACCGTATAGAAATTTTAAAAGGACCTCAGTCAACACTTTGGGGAAGTGATGCAATTGGTGGTGTTGTAAGTGTCACAACGAAGAAAACAAAAGAGGGTGTAAGCTTATCTGGGTTTGGAGAGATTGGAAGTTTTGACACGTTTCGCGGTGGTGGATCTGTGGGTGCGGCAAACGATATAGGTGACTTCCGCTTAGCCGTTTCAGCGATCAATACCGATGGTATTTCCAAAGCAGATGAAGTCAATGGGAACACAGAGGAAGATGGCTATGAAAGTGTTACAATCTCCAGCCGTGCTGGCCTGAACCTTGGGCCTGCACGTCTCAATAGCAGCTTATTATATACAACGGGCGATACTGAATTTGATAGCTTCGTGTTTGGAAATCAAGGCAATGTTGGAGATGGTGCAGAGGTTAGCGTGACGGAAGAGCTATCGGGTAACATCTCTCTAAATGTCCCTTTGTTGGATGGGCGGTTTGATAACTTGTTCTTACTCGGATATTCAGAAATTGATCGTGAAAATTTTTCGAATGGCAGTTCTAGCTTTGATGCGAATGGGGATCGGACAACTTTGCGTTATCAGGGCACATTTAATATAAATAACCAGCATAAAGTTGCTTTCGGTGTGGAGCACGAAGAGAGTCAAAATACTGATGAGGAGACATCAATTGATGGCTTTTTCGGGTTTTATGAGCTAAAACCACTTGAGGGTTTAACACTGACGGCTGGTGTACGTCTTGATGATCATGAGCGTTTTGGATCAGAAACAACGGGCCGCCTTGCAATTGCTTATAATGTGACTGAACATTTGATTTTACGTGGAACGTGGGGACAGGGCTTTAAAGCTCCAACAATTTTCCAAACCACATTCTTTTGCTGTGGCGCGACCGAACCTGATGCAGATTTACTACCTGAAACATCCGATGGATTCGATATTGGTTTTGATTGGTATAGTACAAATGGGAGAGGCACAATTGGGTTTTCATATTTTGACCAAAGTGTTGAAAACCTCATCAATTTCTCATTCGCCATTGGTGGGTATAATAACATTTCTGGTGCTGATCGATCTGGTGTGGAAGTTTATGGGAATTACCAACTCATAGATTGGTTGAATATTTCGGCGAATTACACTTTTATTGATGCGAAAGATAGCATTGGCGACACGCTTGTTCGAGTGCCAGAAAGTTCTGGTGATTTGACGCTCCACTTTATGCCAGAAAGTCCAATCTCTGGGGCTGTGCTTGTTCGCTATAATGGCGAAGAAGAAGATAGTAATGGTGTTGTTGATGACTGGGTGCGTGTGGACTTAAACGCGGTTTATGAGTTAAATGAAAATGTTGATTTTTTTGGACGAATTGAGAACTTACTAAATGAAGATTATCAGCAAATTTTGGGCTACGGTACACTAGGGCAATCTGGATCAATCGGTGTCCGTTTGCGCTATTAAGATCTATGTTTAAAGGTTCGGCTTTTATTCCAACTATATTTGCAGTGGCTAGTTTAACCGCTTGCAATGTCGCCTTGACGCCAAAAACTTATGTAACAGAATCTTCAGTGACGGGTGTGCCGAGCGCACGCCCTTCGCGGATAGTTAGTCTCGACTTCTGTGCTGATCAATATGTTCTAAAAATGATTGAGCCAGAGCGAATCCTTGCTGTTTCGCCGGATGCAAGCGCGCCGTTTTCCTATATGCAGGACAAGGCCATCGGTTTGAAGTCTGTGCGCTCAAGTGCTGAAGACGTGATGATTTTAAAACCGGATTTGGTTGTTCGATCTTACGGGGGAGGGCCAAATACAGCCACCTTTTTAGAAAAGGCAGGTATACCCGTTTTGAATGTCGGATGGGCCGGAGATATTGACGGAATTAAACACGTTACATCCGAGATAGCACAAGGCCTTGGGGTTCCTGAACGCGGCGCAGAGATTATCGCCGATATGGAGGCGCGATTAACCTCCTTACAAACGCAACCACATAATAACAAAGTCCTTTATATGACGCCTTCCGGAACAACATCAGGAGTCGGATCTTTGGTCCATCAGATGATTGTACAGGCTGGGCTTGAAAACTTCCAAGATAAACCTGGTTGGCGCTCCCTACCGTTAGAACGTTTAGCCTATGAGCGCCCCGATATGGTGGCCGCAGCTTTTTTTGACACAAATAGATTAGAAAAAGCTACCTGGAGTGCGATGCGCCATCCGGTGGCCCGCGCTCAAATAAATGAGCTACCGACCGTCGCTTTGAATGGGAGTTGGATGTCTTGCGGCGCCTGGTTCTCAATGGACGCGATAGAAGCTCTAGCGGGTCGTAATTATGTAGAGGGAGGGCCGTAATGTTGTCCCGTATGCTAAACCCAGCTTTGCTCGTTCTAGCTTTTGTGTCAATTTTTCTAGCCTGTCTATTAGGGTCAACGCCTCTGGGATTAGGACGTGTTGTTGGAAGTTTTTTTGGGCATAGCGAAGTCGGAGATAGTTTGGTTGTACTACAAATTCGTTTGCCACGTGCTATTGCGGCCTTTGTTGTCGGCTCAGCGCTCGGCGCGAGCGGGGCAGCTCTGCAAGGCCTTTTGAGAAACCCATTGGCCGAGCCGGGCGTTTTGGGCGTGTCGGCCTCCGCTTCGCTAGCTGCGACTTTCGTGATCTATTATGGACTAACAGGTTCTAACCCTTGGCTGTTGCCCGTCGCGGCCATTGTGGGAGCTCTGGCGGCAACGGCGATTATTGCCTTTGCAGCGATAAAAACCCGTTCTGTTGTCACACTCATCCTCGTCGGTGTAGGTCTTTCAAGTTTTGCGGGTGCGGCAATGAGCTTGCTTTTGAATTTATCACCTAATCCGTTTTCTCTTTCAGACATGATTAATTGGACTTTGGGCTCTGTTGCAAACCGTAGTTTTGATGACATGGCTTTGGCCACCCTTTTCCTGACTGCGGGTTTTTTGATTTTATGGTTTAGTCGCCGAGGTTTATCTGCGCTCACGCTTGGCGAAGAAGCGGCCAGTGGTTTGGGGGTTGATTTGAAGCGACAACGAATTTTTGTTGTCCTTGGTGCAGGGCTAGCCACGGGGGCTGCAGTGTCAATTGCTGGGGCTATTGGATTTGTTGGTATCGTCGCGCCGCATATTATCCGTCCGTTTGTGCGTCATGATCCTGCGAGATCTTTATTGCCATCAGCTTTGCTCGCGGGAACTTTCCTAGTTCTTGCTGATATTGGTGTTCGTATTATGCCCACTCAGACCGAATTAAAGCTTGGCGTTGTTGCCGCTATTTTTGGAGCTCCAGCTTTTATCTGGATTGCCATGAAACGCCAAAATAATTCGGGACAACTCCGATGGATTTAATTGCAAAAAATATATCTGTTCATGCAAATTCCAAAAGGGATGGAGCTACAGCGCTAGTGAGCGGTGTAGATATGAGTTTGCGTCCTGGAGAGTTGGTCGCGTTACTGGGGCCAAATGGTGCCGGTAAAACGACGCTATTACGAACTACGCTCGGCTTCCTCAAGCCTGATACGGGGCATGTGGTCTTGGGGGGAGATGATGTTCAGAAGTTGTCTCCTATCGAACGGGCGCGACGTGTCGCTTATTTGCCTCAAACCCGTCCTCTTGCTTGGCCCAACATTGTACGCGATGTCGTTGCTTTAGGGCGTTATTCTCACGGCGTGAATTTAGGTCGTTTAGGTTTACTGGATGCCGAGGCTATTGATGAAGCTATTGCGAGTTGTGATATTTCTCACTTGGGTCAGCGGAAGATGGATACCCTGTCAGGCGGTGAACTGGCTCGAGTGCATTGTGCGCGCGCCTTTGCTGCGCAGGCCCCTTTATTGATTGCAGATGAACCTGTTGCCGCGCTTGACCCACGGCATCAATACCGCGTCATGAAACTCATTCGGGATTATGTTCATCAGGTTCAAGGGCCGCAACGCGGCGCGCTGATTGTCTTACATGACATCAGCTTGGCAGCACGACACGCAGACAGGTTGATCTGGATGAAAGAGGGGCAAATGATTGCTGATGGTGCGTCTTCGGATACGCTAATCGCAGATAGGCTGGCCGAGGTTTATGGCGTGAAGGCGCAAGTTAATGGCACAGATATTGTTATTGAAGATGTTTTGTGACCTTTAGGAAGTGGACAAGCGGTAAGGCGATTATGATCCAAGGTACAGGGTCTGATGTTGGAAAATCCGTTATCGTTGCTGGTCTATGCCGTATTGCCAAAAGACGCGGATTATCCGTTGTGCCTTTCAAACCGCAAAATATGTCTAACAATGCTGCGGCTTGCGCTGATGGCGGTGAGATTGGTCGGGCGCAAGCTTTGCAGGCGCTCGCAGCGGGATTAGAGCCTCGAGTGGATTTCAATCCGGTTTTGCTCAAACCGCAATCAGATCGTACGTCTCAAGTTGTGGTGCATGGTCAGCCCATAACGACGCTGAATGCCGTAGATTATATGAACGGACATAATGGTTTTTTGAGTCCTGTTTTGGAGAGTTTTGAGCGGCTAATAAATAACTATGATATTGTGATTGTAGAAGGCGCGGGTAGCCCTGCCGAGATAAATTTACGTGACCGCGATATTGCCAATATGGGGTTTGCGCGACGGGCGGGTGTTCCTGTCTGCCTTGTCGGGGATATTGAACGCGGCGGTGTCATTGCAGCGATTGTTGGTACGAAGAACGTTATTGATCCCGATGATGCGAAGATGATTATAGGCTTTATGATCAATAAATTTCGCGGGGATTTATCTTTATTTGATCAAGGCGTTATTGATATTGAAGAGTGGACAGATTGGCCCTGTTTTGGTGTGATTCCTTGGATAAAGGCGACAGCAAAACTGCCTGCGGAGGATGCTGTTGTATTAGGGCAACTCGAAAAAAGACAGGCGGCTAAAATCCGAATAGCGGCACCGATGCTTTCTCGAATTGCTAACTTTGATGACGCAGATCCCTTACGGTTAGAGCCTAATGTTGATTTTGGTTGGATTAAACCAGGGAAACCTATACCGCACAATGTTGATGTCATCATGTTGTTCGGGACGAAGTCAACGATTGAGGATTTAGATTTTCTGCAGGTGCAAGGTTGGGACCATGATATTAAATCCCATGTACTTCACGGCGGGCGCGTAATAGGTTTGTGTGGCGGTTATCAAATGATGGGGCACCGTATTATTGACAAACAAGGCGTTGACGGAGAAGCCGGAGAGCGGCGAGGTTTAGGGCTACTTGATATCGAAACATATATGCAAGGTGAGAAAACAGTCAGGTCAATAGAAGGTGAGTGCGCTATTAGCGGTCAAGCTTTTAAAGGGTATGAAATTCATGCTGGAAAGACAACGGGGGTAGATATTACCCGGCCTTTGTTACGACTCCCAAATGGAACTGATGGGGCGCGGAGCAAGGACGGACGTCTTGAAGGGACATATATTCACGGCCTTTTTTCCAATGATGGCTTTCGTGCTGCATGGCTGTCTCGGATTAAGACAGGAGTCGCAACAGGATATAATTATGCGGCTTCGGTTGAAACAGCCCTTGATGAATTAGCCGACGGTCTGGAAGCAGCTTTAGATATTGATACTATTTTCAACAGCGCCCAACCCGCTGGGTGGCAGGCAGATTAGGTGTGAGTGCAGCCTGTATAATGTTGCTCGCATGGGTTTTTGAAGTCGCTTTTGGTTGGGCGAAACGTGTCTTTAAAATCATCAACCATCCCGTTGTTTGGATTGGAACTCTGATACCCGTTTTAGGCTGTGGTTACATTTTAACTATTTTAGCCATAGATATATTTCGGTGATATATAACGGCGCGTTTGACGGACCCCATGCATGTTTTGATGAGTTTGTCGAACATAGGTTCGAGCTGATGCGCTCCTTATAGAGATCTTTGTCGCAGGCGCGTTGTTCAAGACGGTTGGTTTTAGGCGGGATACAGGCTTTGGCATTCTTGCCTCAAATCGCAGGGGAAGCCCCAAACACTGGGATGTTTGACCCCTTTTTTAAGCGGCGCGCCCGCCGCATGCTTATGGGCACGAATGACTGTACCGTCGCGTTGTATCATGCCCTGTGTCACTACAGTTTCGGACCTTTGCAGCACCGCCATAAATTCGGGGCGTTTCCAATACTTCGAGCCTGCGTCCGAAGTGCCCAAATTCGCAATGGGGCGCCCTAGGACAGCTCCGACTTTCTGAACGAACGGCGTTCAACAAGCCGACCGAATGTTTGTACCACCCCAATAAATGAAATCAAGCGATCGCCGGTAAATTTCGATAACGGACCTCGCAGGTTCATCTTCGGAAAATCTGGATGGAACCCAATGTCGTAGTCGAATGCTTGGCGGTCAACACGTTGATAACCAATTCCCATGTGTATTCCTCCTAATGCATCAGCATGGTGATGGCGTTGAGCTTTTCTCGGTTGGTCATTTGATAGATGTCCGTTTTAATGAGATCGCTCAACTGCTTCGCGTATTGGACAACCGGTCTCGCACCGAAGCGTTCTTGAAGCTCAGCGACCTCATCTTTTCGATTTCTTTTGGAAATGCTCTTGCTAGACTTAAACTTTGGATCTGCGTTCCCTACGGTCGATTTGGACTGTTTTGGAAACAGCTGATGGCTTTCAAGTGGCGTGGAGATCAGGGTCATTAATCGTTCCAGTTCGGTTTCGGTATGTTCGCAGAATGTATCATAGGACACCAAGCGATAGTGAAACCGATGCGTGTGATGACACAGTTCCTTGAGCGCTGCGCGCCTCCGTGAAAAGTAATGTACAATAGCTTCTTCAGATTCTTCTGTCAGTTTTTTTTCTTTCCAGAGTTTCTTAGAGGCTTCGACTTGCGACAAGTAACATTCGAACGGACAACGCAATACAATTATAAGCCCAGTGTTGATGTCTTGATCTTGCGCGTTCTTTGCAGCCAGCAGAGCAAGCCGTACATTTTCTAGACGCGTGCTTGTTTCCTTGATTGCGAAATTCGGTTTTCTTTCGACATTTATTTCATAATCTTTTATGAAGGTACCTACATCCGTAACCTCATAAGGTTCTTTGCGCCGCTGGTGATATGGTTCCAGAATACCGTAAACGGTCGAATGCGACATGAAACAACTGCTAATAAGAGTTGTACCACTTCGAGGTTCGCCGATAATCAACGTGAAGCTATATGGAAGAGAAGAAATCGAGTTTTCAGAAGGTTGTACCATCGCGGTCGCTTTTTAAAAATGGATTTTGCCTATTTGATTGGCATTTTCCTGAGGTATCTTAGCAGGATTTTGTATTTATGCTCAAGCCTGTGATTATATCTCCATTCCGTTTCCTTCAGGTGGAGATGTAAGGTGTGTTTTGGAACGCCCTTAAACTTCGCCAGACGCACCTTGGCCAGCCCCCAGAAGCCTTAAATGCCGTTGATGTGGGTCGAGCCCTAGGCGAGCTCGTCCCTCGAGTGATCGACGCGGAAGTGACCATACCCAATATCCACAGGTCCGTTATAACCCCACCAACCATCCGAGTTGATGATGGAACGAACATCGACTTTACCCCGGACAATCCCCTGTAGGGTGGCTCTGGAGCAGTCTGGCACGGTCTCGGTGCAGACCCCCGCCCGGTCCCCGTTCGTAGATGCCAAACAGGGTGGTCTTGCCATAGGCTCCGCGCCCGCGTTTGCCCTTGACGCGGGTTGCGCCGAAATAGCTTTCGTCAACCTCGCCTACGCCGAAGGAGGGTCTGTCCGCCTCGCAGACCCGATGGATGCGTTCGCGAAGAGCGCGGTAGGTCCGGTTGATGGTGTTACGGTTAAGCCTTGTCAGTTGGGCTGTTTGCAGGGCTGTCAGATCAGCGGCAAAGCAGCAAACGACCTCTCGAATTTTACGCTCGGACAGGTGCGAACCTTTTGAATAATGATTTTCATTGCTATACAGTGACTTAGATCCTATGCGGAGCCAATAAAATAGGCAAGACCCAAGAAATATTTTATCACTGCAGCTGTCTTGCCGCTCTTGGCCATCAGTCTGACGGGGTGTTCTGCATCCGGCATCACACAGGTCGCGCAAATGGCCGACAAGGTACGCAAGGTTCAGAAACCGGTGCGACGGTCGAGCAGGTCACGGGCCAGGACATGGGCCAGGACATGGGCATGGTTGTCGATCCGCTGGGTCTGAAAGGCTGTGCCGAAGTGGCTGATGCGGCAGCTATGGCCGAAGCTCAGGCCGCGCTGATCAATGCCAAACCGATCTCGATCGTGCCGATGGCTATCGAAATGCGCAAGACCAGTGGGTAGCACGAAAGTTCTGAAGACGCGTCCCAAGCTGGTGATTGTCGAGTACAATGCCACCGCGCGCATCGGAGGTCAGGTCAATAGCATGACCCAAGGTGAATTGCTCGACAACAGTCAGGGCCGTCGGTCACGATCAAGCTCGTCAGAACGGGTTCGACACCGTTCTGATTCAACGGGCCAGGTTGCCGACGCGGCGACCGAAGACCTGGTGGCGCAACTGAGAGCGACCAGTTTCGATGTGATCGATCCCTATGGAGTCTCGCTGGACGAGAGTAACGTCGTCACGGTCGAAACGCCAATTGAGGGCAAAGGCGCGATCATGGCTGACCCGACGACCTATGGTTACCACTAGGTCAATAGTGGGTATGAAGGACCGTACCAGCGGGAAAGTTGTGGCTCAACCGGTTGAAAACACACGTACTGACACACCGCAAAATTTCATAAAGCAACACACCAAGGAAGACGCCATAATCTATAAGGATGAAGCCAAAGCCTATACAGGTATGGCGCGCAACCACAGCGCTATCAAACATTCAATCGGTGAATATGTGCGCGGTATGGTACATACCAATGGAATTGAATTCTTCTGGTCCATGCTTAAGCGGGCACACAAGGGCATGTATCACAAAATGTCACCAAAACACCTTGATCTCTATGTTATAGCATTTTCCGGGCACCATAATGTACGCTCGGCAGATACTGTTGACCAAATTCGCAATGTCATCGCTAGCCTTACTGGTAAGCAACTAATGTACATGGATTTAATTGCTGATTAAGCGTTTCCGCCAATGATCTCTTGTATATCCTTAACAGTGATTTTTCTGTGCTGCGCTAGGCCGTGGTCACGAATTAACATTTAGGGTTTCCCCTTTGTAACGAACACTGGTTCAAGACTGGCTTTTGAGAGATTGGTTTATGGGTTATCAGCAGCTTCGGGACGATCAGTGGGCGATTATAGAGCCTTTTTGTGCTTGGCGGGTGTAAGGGTCAGCGTGGCCCGCGCAGCAATGCACGTAATGTCATCAATGCTCTGCTCTGGCTTGCCCGCAGCGGCGCGCGTTGGAGGGATATACCAGAGCGTTATGGCAAGTTCCATACGATCAAGATGTATTATTACCGCTGGCTGGAGGTCGGAATAATAGATCAGATATTCGAGGCTTTGGTCAAGGAGGCTGACATGGCGTGGCTACAGATCGATAGTACGGTTATAAAAGTGCATAAACATGCCGCGGGCGCCTCGCTTAAAAAAGGGATCAAACATCCCAAAGTCTGGGCCGCTCTCATGCCGGGTTCACAACGAAATTCTACGCCGTAAGCGAAGGTTTGAGCCTGCCGTTACACCTTATACCCAGCCCAGGACAAGAACATAATATAAAACAGGCCCATAGCTTGGTTGAAACCTGTCACCACGGCATGTCTTAGCCGACAAAGCGTATGATGTTGATAGGTTGATCGAAACGATTCAAAATACTGGAGCCAAAGTCTGTATCCCGCCTAAACGCAACCGGATAATCTAAGTTGTAGAGAAGAATTGACTTTTATTTTCTATAATGTTCCTTCATTTTGTCAGGAGCGCACATATGTCTGGTTATCAGGAACTTACGGATGAACAATGGAGCCGTTTAAAGCCTTATTTGCCTTATGGGAGCACAGGGAAACCGGGTCGCAACGCCAATAACAGGCTTTTCATTGATGCTTTGTTGTGGATGGCCCGTTCGGGCGGGCGTTGGCGCGATTTACCCGAACGGTTCGGGCGTTTTGACAGTGTCAAACGGCGTTATTATCTCTGGGTTGAGGCCGGGGTTTAGAAGATGTCTTTAAGGCCTTGCGCACCCACGCTGATCAAGAGTGGCTGATGATGGATGCCACAATTGTGCGGGCGCATGCCCAAGCGGCCGGGGCGCGGCATAAAAAAGGGGGCCTGATGCCCACGCATTGGGGCGTTCCAGGGGGGGACGTTCCAAGGGCGGCTTGACGACAAAAATACATGGGCTGACAGATGCATTGGGTTTACCTCTGCGCCTGATAGCAACGGGCGGGCATTGTAGCGAAATGACGCAAGCCGCCGCCTTATTGGCAGGGTTTAAGGCGGATCATGTCTTGGCGGATAAGGGCTATGATGGCCGGTGCGTTATAGACGCGGTGAATGAGAGCGGGGTTATGCCCGTTATTCCGTCCCGGAAAAATGCGCGCAAGCCAAGGCAAACTGATATGGCTTTGTATAAGGAACGTAATATTGTCGAGCGTTTCTTTGGCTATCTCAAACAGTTCCGGCGTGTGGCTACGCGATATGACAAGCATATCCAAAACTATATGGGCTTCGTCTATATCGCAGCTATCAAAATCTGGCTCAAATGATTAATTCTTCTCTACGACCTAGTGCGCCACATAGAATTGCACGGGTTCAAAATAGGAGAAAGAGAATGTTCACACACATTATGGTTGGGGCGAATGACCCCGCGCGATCCATTGCTTTTTACGATGCGGCGCTAGGCACGCTGGGCATTACCGGCCGCAATATGGGTGACCGCGCCTTCTACAGCTCTCCCGATGGCGGCGCATTTGGCGTCGGCCATCCGGCCGATGGCAAGCCGGCCACCTTTGCCAATGGCGGTACGATCGGGTTCAAGGCCGAGACACCGGAGCAGGTTGACGCGTTTCACAAGGCTGGCTGTGCCAATGGTGGAGCCTGTGAAGGTGAACCCGGCCCGCGCTCCAGTGCGCCGGGCAATCCTTATGGTGCTTACCTGCGCGATCCGGATGGCAACAAGATCTGCGCCTTCGTGTCCAGCATCTAGATCGTGGCTGTGTGAAAACAGCCTGGGCAATGCGTCGATTTCAGTGGATTTAATTTAGGACAAGCTTTCCCCTTAGGCTTGGATCACCCGGATTAGTTTCTTCACTCCGAACATGCTGATCATCCGGCGGATATTATAAGCTAGAACCGATAGACTCATCTCTGTTTTGACGTTTTTGAGGCGTTTGGTCAGGAAGTGCGTGGCACCCATCCATGACTTCAGCGTCCCGAACGGATGCTCGACCGTCGCCCTTCGGATGGCCATGGCTTCCGGGAGGTCATTCAATCGCGTCAACATAGCGTCGATGATGTCCTCATTGACCCAGCGTTTGATCCGCCGTTGTTTCCCCGTCGTGCATTTGGCTTTGACGGGACAGGCCGCGCATTCGTCCGGCCAGTAAACTTGCATGTCCTTGCCCTGTTCAACTGACATGAAGCGATAGGTCATCTTCTGACCACCTGGGCATTGGTAACTATTGTCTTCGGGCTGATAGAGGAAGTCATGTTTGCCAAAGCGGCCCGCGGCTTTAGAGCCAGATGTGTAAGGCTTGGGCACGTATGTTGTAGCGCCCAGTTTCTCAGTCGCCATAATTTCTGCACCGCTGAAGTAGCCACGATCTGCAAAGACTGTAATGTCTTTTCGTCCAATGGCGGCTTGGCCTTGTTTCGTCATCTTTGTGAGCTGCACTTTGTCAGAGACAGTGTTTGTTACCTCATGCGCGACAATGAGATGGTGCTCGGTATCGACAACCGTCTGTACGTTATACCCCACCATACCAGCCTTTGTGCTGGTCGCCATAGCCACTGAGTCCGGGTCAGTTAAGGATACTTGTTTCTTAGAAGACGCGGCGAGATCATCTTTCAACTGTTGAAGCTCAGCCATCTTCTCACGCATTGACGTAATCTTTTCCTTGAGGCGTTCAGTCTTGGCCTCAGCGGCCTCGCCTTCCTGTAAATCCGTCGCGTCCAGTGCATGAAGGTATTTCTCTATAGAATGCTCAATCTGGCCGATGCGCCGCGTGAGCTTGCCGCGTGTGAAGTTCTTTTCTCTCGCGTTCACGGCCTTGAACTTGGCTCCATCAATCGCAACCATTGTGCGCGCGAACAGACCAACGTCACGGCAAAGAGTCACAAATTGAGAACAGGTTGATTGGATAGCGGTGCCGTTGTCTTTTCTAAAGTCAGCAATCGTTTTGAAGTCAGGTGCAAGCTTGCCCGTCAGCCACATAAGCTCAACATTACGCCCCGCTTCGCGTTCAAGCCTACGGCTAGATTGGATACAGTTGAGATAGCCGTAAATGTAGAGCTTGAGCAAAATAGACGGATGATAACCGGGACGGCCTGTCGCCTTGGGCCGGACGCGCTCGAAACCCATTGAGAGTAAATCTAGTTCATCAACGTAGGCATCAATGACGCGAACAGTATTAT
This sequence comes from Litorimonas sp., assembly GCA_965205225.1. GTDB lineage: Bacteria > Pseudomonadota > Alphaproteobacteria > Caulobacterales > Maricaulaceae > Litorimonas. Next base: position 85,164 of record CBDBFZ010000003.1, on the reverse strand, counting down.
CTTCATCGATATACTCGTCCAGACTTTCAGGAAATAATATGGACTGATTTCGATCTTGGCCTTCAATAAAGCGCTTCACAATAAACCTCCGATTCAATCACCGGAACTATATCACAAAAAACTAACCGTTTTCACACAGCCACTAGATCTGTCTTGGACACGCTTTCCACTAACCGTGCTCATGGCGGGATGCAGGGCGTCTATCGTCATGCCAGTTCGGTGACCGGGACGGAGATGACATTCTCCGTCTTTGTGTTTGATGGCGATGGTCCTTTTCCCGTGCTCTGCTATCTATCTGGCCTGACCTGCGCCCACGCCGACGTCATGGAAAAGGGCGAATACCGCTCCGCCTGCGCCGAGGCCGGAATTGATCTGCCCCTGAATCTTCACCCCGGCTATGATCATAGCTATTATTTCATATCAATCTTCATGGCCAAGCATGTGCGCTGGCATGCGCAGCGACTGAAACGATAGAGCCCCTAGTGGGCCGTACTGGCGCGCCGGACGCTTTCGATGATCCTGTCATGTTCAGCGCGTTCCATCTGCGTCGGCAGCGTACGCGGATAGCCTTTTGCAGCCAGGCTTAATGAGAGCGTCAGCCCATGTAGATAGAACCACCATTCGATCTGCGTCCGGTCGAGATTATAGTCCCCGTAGCGCGTTCCCGGAATATTGTTGCGGTTGAACGGTTCCGCCCGCAGGTCCGTCCTGTCCGCTGCCATGCGAGAGAGTTCTGACAGGTCGCGGCTCGCGCTGAGATGGGTCGTCACCTCGAACCGCTCCAGCGACAGAACCCAGCGAGTCGTCACGCGGCTGTCCGGGAACAGTAGATTAGGCGGCGATGTATGGGCCTGAACCGTGGCGTGATCAGGCAAGTCGAGACAGAACCAGGCAAATTCGACGGTGTACATGCGGGATCTATATCACAGATTTTGACAAAGGGGACCGCTGCGACGTCAGGCAGGCTCTTCCGTATTGAGCAAACTTTTCGACCGCGATTTCAGAGCCTTGGGATCGTCAATAACCGATAACAAGGTGAGCATACGCATGCGCGTTTCGGTTTCTGTTGCCCCGTCAGGGTCTGCCGCTTCGATTTGCAAGAGCAGGTCGCGCGCCCTCGGCAACAGCGCCGGATCATCCATCATCATCAGCGAGAACGCGTAATTCCCCATCACGACGATATCGTCAGGCCGGGCCGCAACAGCAGCATCATAATGCGCCAGACCTTCGCTCAGCGACGCCCCGAACTTGCCATCGCCCGCCGCGCGGACAATGCCGAGATGCCAGGCTCCATACAACGCATCGGCGCGCGGATCATTCGGAGCGGCCGCTTCGAAAACCTCAATGGCTTCATAGGTATCGCCAATCAGGCCCTTCATGACGATGGCGAAAGCGGAGCTGCTGCGCGTGCGAAACCCCGTATGTAAGGCCTGCATGAACTTGGCCTCGACATTGTCAGGATCGCGCTTCAGAGCTTTTTTGGATAGTTTGATCGCGTCCTTAGCGTGGTCCTTGGCGTCATCAATCCGCATCAGCATGATTTCCGCCGCCATCACTTCCGCCGCAAGATTGAGCCCCTCGACCGTATCCTCGGCCAGAGCTGTCGTTCGTGCTCGCTTATACTGACCATCATGCAGCAGCGCTCGTGCCGCGTCAGACGCCTGAGCCGGACATGCCAGCAGGGTCAGAAGGAGGGCGAAGACAGCTTTCATCGTCGGCTTCCTATCACAGATTGATGAGTGGAGGGTGAGCCGGGACCTGACGGAGTAAAAGAAGCCTCTTAGGTACATAAGCGGTGGGTCCCGGATCGCCTGCGGCGTCCGGGATGACATAAGGGGGCGATTACCCCCAACCGCGCGTCGATCATGTCCGCTGTTTCTTCAGGGCCGTAAATCGCCACGAAGGACCCGAAGCGCGGGCCCTGACTCTGGCCCATCGTGATTTCGTAAATGGCCTTGAACCAGTCGCGCAGATTGTCGAAATCGTAATCCTTGCCGACAGAAAAGGTGATCGTCTGCAGCGCCTCACTGTCATTGACATCAGACTGGGGCACTGCCCGCAAACGTCCGGCCAGATCGGCAAGCGCCGCGCGTTCCTGATCGCTCGGGTCGCGGTAATCCTTCGTCGGGGCAACGAAATCGCGATAATAGCGCACGGCATAGTCGCATAGACAATCAAGTTCCGGATTCGCCTCCGGCGTTGCGTCCGGCGCGTAGCGAGTGATGAAGCCCCAGAGAATATCCTTGGACGAGGCATTAGCTGCGCTGACCAGATTGAGCAGCAATTGATAGGTCAGCGGCGGAATATAGCTGGGCGGCTCCCCGGAATGAATATGCCAAACCGGATTGTTCAGCCGCTGCTTTTCATCCTGTCCTTCATAGGCGGCGAGGTGCTGGTAATATTCATCGACCATTTTCGGAATGACATCGAAATAGAGTTTCTTCGCCACGCGCGGTCGAACGAACTGGAACAGCGACAGCGATTCCTTCGGCGCATATTTCAGCCAGTCTTCAATCGAGATGCCATTGCCCTTGGTCTTGGAAATCTTCTCGCCCTTCTGGTCGAGAAACAATTCATAAACATATTGAACGGGCGGTTGCCCACCAAGGATTTGGCAGATTTCGGAATAGATCGGCGCATTATCCTGATGGTCCTTGCCGAACATTTCGAAATCGACACCTAGCGCGGCCCAACGCATGCCAAAATCCGGTTTCCATTGCAGTTTGGCATTCCCGCCCGTGACCGGAAGTGTGACTTCGGTTCCGTCCTCATCATCGAAGGTGATTGTCCCGGCTTTCGCGTCGACGGATTTCATCGGCACATAGAGAATGCGTCCGGTGGTCGGGCTGATCGGCAGAAACGGCGAGTAAGTCGCGCGGCGTTCTTCCCCTAACGTTGGCAGCATGACCGCCATGATGTCATCGAATTTTTCAAGCGCGCGCAACAGATAGTCGTCATAGGCGCCGCTCTTATAGAGTTCTGTCGCAGAGCGGAAATCATAGTCGAATCCAAACCCATTCAGAAAGGCTTGCAGACGGGCATTCATATGCGCCCCGTAACTGTCATGCGTGCCGAACGGGTCGGGGACTGTCGTCAGCGGCTTCTGCATATGGTCTTCGAGCATGGCCGCATCTGGAACGGTCGTCAGGATTTTGCGCATCCCGTCCATATCGTCCGATACGCACAGAATGGTTGTCGGAATCTGTGCACCGGTGATCGCCTCAAACGCATGCCGGACCATGCTGGTCCGCACCACTTCGCCGAACGTGCCTATATGCGGCAGGCCGGACGGGCCATACCCCGTTTCAAACATGACGGGGCCTTCCCGCTTGATGCCGCGTTTGCCCTCGATGAAGAGCCGTTTTAGGATGTTGCGTGCTTCTTCAAACGGCCAGGCCTTCGCCTTGGCATGTTCGGGATCAAGATCTTTGAGGTCGATGTTTTTCGGATCGATCATGCCCGGGAAGATAGGGGTTGCGGCGGCGAAAGTATAGCGGCGGGTACGGTCAGATCAAATGTGCACGCTCTAAGGCCAACAAACGGGCCTTCCGATCAATCCCGCCCGCATAACCACCCAGTTCCCCATCCGACGCGATCACACGGTGACAAGGAATGACAATGGCCAAACCGTTCGCGCCATTGGCCGACGCCACGGCCCGGACCGCTTTCTCATTGCCGATGGCGACAGCAAGATCGGCATAGCTCCATGTTTCGCCATATGGGATGGAGCGGAGTTGATCCCAGACCCCGTCCTGAAACTCCGTCCCGGCTGTTTCGATATCGACCGAGAACTCTCGTCTCTGGCCTGAAAAATACTCATCCATTTCGCGCCGAATCGTCTCAGTAATGATCGTACTGCCCGGGACGATGGCGCGGCCGTGAATGCGGCTCAGCCGTTCAAACTGCCGCGGCAGGTGAACCCGGTCGACAAATTCGATCAGATAGAGCGCGCGCTCATCCGCAACAACAATCATACGTCCGCCGCCCGTCTCCAACGGCGTATCGAGCCAGTCCACAAATAATGGGTTGGCCGTTTTCCCCGCTCGTTTCTGTCTGCCCGGCGCCTGACCGAATGTCCTCGCATAGGCCGCGCGGAAGCCAGACGGGCTGTCAAACCCGGCTTCCAGCTGCGCTTCGATCACGCTCGCCCCATCCGCCATCGCTTTAGCTGCCAACCCCAACCGACGCAGCCGTGCATAATCTGCTACGCTCATACCGAGCCGGTCCTTGAACCGTCGCCGCGCCGTGGAGGGGTCGATCCCCGCCGCGCGTAATTCGGCTTCCCCGACGCATCCGTCTTCATACTCTTCAACCAGACCGATTACGGCGCGCACCAGCGCATGATCCTCGCCGGTCGGGTGGCAACGCTTGCAGGCGCGGTAGCCGGCCCGGAGCGCGGCGTCTGCGCCAGCAAAAAACTCGCAATTCTCGAATTTCGGCACCCGCGCCGGGCAGCTCGTCCGGCAGAACACGCCCGTCGTGCGCACACCGATCATGGCGCCGGGAACCTCCGTCCGCGACAGGAACGCCTGATAGATTTCTGGTTCCGACAGCATCAACATGAGGTCGTCTAGCACGCCGCGCGACGGCAGACCGCCGAAAAACGGGCATTGCCAAAATTGGTTGTTAGAAAAGGCGCAAAACGATAGGCGACGCGGATGACCATTCACCTGCATAAACATGATCTTCCCGACAGCGTTGATTTCGGGCGTACCGTGGCCATTGATACGGAGACCCAGGGGCTCTCGCTCGTCCGGGACAAGCTTTGCCTCGTACAGTTCTCCTCCGGGAATGGGGATGCCCATATCGTGCAGATGGACCGGGACAAATATGACGCGCCGAATCTCAAAGCGCTGATCGTCAACGCGAATATCACCAAGATTTTCCATTTCGCGCGCTTTGATGTCGCCATCATGCAGCGCGATTTGGGGGTCGATACGATGAGTATTTTCTGTACTAAGATCGCCTCAGGTCTGGTTCGCACCTATACGGATCGCCACGGCCTCAAGGATCTGACGCGGGAGTTGCTCGGCGTTGATCTGTCCAAACAGCAGCAAAGCTCTGACTGGGCGGCGGATGAGCTGACGCAGGCGCAGATGGATTATGCCGCGTCCGATGTGCTTTATCTGCACCAACTGCGCACGATCCTGACGGCGCGTCTGGTCCGTGAAAACCGGCTGGACGTGGCGCAAAGCTGCTTCGATTTCCTCAACACACGCTGCCGCCTGGACCGGATGGGTTGGGATGAGGTCGATATTTTCAGCCACCGGATGCGCAAGAACGACTAATCGCAGATTTCAGGCTTTCTGTCTTCAATTGATCTTCGACTGGAGCTCTTTACCCTGACCCCGGCAGAGCGCTTCAACCTATGTGATGTTCCAGAGCGGACAGGCCCGCACGGCCATTGCGCTCCCAATTTTATCGTCATATCCTAAACTCTCTACGGCGAGGATGAGGACGGTCCCACAGGGTGGATCCATCAGGCACATATCGATTTTGCAGGCCATTCTCTACTCATGATCGACAGCCCCATCGACCATGTTTTCGATTTCACGCCCACCATGTTGCTTTTCGTCGATTTCGACAGCGAAGAGACACTGGAAGCTACTCTCGCGGCCTTAGCCGATGGCGACGAGGTTAAAATGCCTCTCGATGATTATGGACTCAGTCAGAAGTTCGGCTGGATTACGGACCGGTTCGGCATGTTGTGACAACTCAATCTGCCGAACTTCAGAGGATGGATCCACCTGATCACGCAATTCTGGCCTGAAAGGCATGTGTTTCCACGCTGCTGCATAAGAGGAGCCGCATAGGGATGCAGCATCTGCCGAACCGGCCTTCAAACGCGGAACGGCGGCAGCGCGCGCAGCGCTCCAATTCATCCAGATAGAGGTGACCATAGCGATCAATCAGCGGGCCTGCATCAAATCGCAGGAGAAGCTCCAAACCTTCGCTTACGGCATGGAGTTTCGTGCCAAACCCGCCACGGTAACGGCCCAAACACTGGGATGTTTGGCTTCTTTTTCAACCGGTGCGCCCGCAGCGTGCTTATGGGCACGAATGACTGTACCGTCTCGCTGTATCCAGTCCATCTCCGCCTCCTGTATCAAAGCTTGGACAATAGCCTCTATGATCGCTTTATCCAACCAGCGGTCATATCGCATCTTAATGGTTTGATATTGGCCATAGGCTGGCCGTATGTCCCGCCAACGTGCCCCGGAACTCGTCATCATGACATGCTTCCCGTTATCCAAGATAAGGCGTGCGGCCCGAACCGGGCTGACAATGTTATCAATGGCAGAGATGGACCCAGCCTTCCGGGTTGCGCCGTCCACAATGCTGGCATCCAGTTCGAACAATCCGTCCGTATTGGGTGCGGATCCCTTACCGGCTACGTAAAATCCCGAGACTTTGAGCTGCTCGACCATCTCAGTAACGACATCCAGAGCACTTTTCCCGGCCTTGAGGCGCTCATTACCGCGATTGAGCAATTCGCGCATGAACGACTTTTCCTAGGGTAGAGACTATAATTCAGCGACAGCGTTGGCTCACATTCCGCATTCGGTGCGCTCGCGGTTGATCCTTTGGAGGGAAGTGTCAGGGAAACCTGCCTTTAAGGGCAGCAACAATGGAGTTGCGAACGGTCTGATTCGTTTTGATGTTTGATTGTCGACAGAATTCACCAACCTATCTGGATTTTATACGGCTGGTATCAATTGTTGTTGGGTAAGCTCTAAGACACTGCAGGTCACGTTTCTGCGCGGCCTAAGCGTTAGAGCTATATCCTCTCATCTCTATATCGCATGTCTCTAACCATCATTCTGTAACCGATAACACATAATTGGTAATACCAATTATGTGTTATCGGTCATAGAATTGGCTTGACTTATATTGCACTTTAGGTTCTAAGCATTGGTAACAAGAATGTAACACGAGGAATCTAATGTCGTTTCATGTCATTGCTGTATCGAAAAATCTTGATTGCCGCCATAGGGCCTGCCGCAGCGCGCTCATGGTGGGGGTCTCGACCCTAGTTCTTAGTCTGGCCCCAAACATGCTGGCGCAGGATGCGGAACCGGCTGATGAAGTAATTGCGACGGGCATTCGTCAGTCTTTGCAAAACGCTCTGGTTGAAAAGCGTAGTGCTGATAATTTGATCGAAGTCATCCAGGCTGAAGATATCGGCAAGCTACCCGACCAAAATCTTGCTGAAGTTCTTGAAAATGTAACGGGCATTCAGATTACACGGACGGCTGGCGTTGGTACAGGGGTTCAAATCCGGGGGACAAACGCAAACCGGACTGAGATCAATGGTGTGTCAACCGTGGGGTCTGGGTCTGGCCGCTCAGGTATAAGCTTCGATGATGTTTCCTCTGCCATAATCGCTGCTGTCGAAGTCACGAAAGCCCCGGAGGCAAAAACTATTGAAGGGTCTGTAGGGGGAACCGTCAATCTGAGAACGATCCGGCCTCTCGAGCTGGACGAAACATTAGCGTCTGTGCGTATTCAGGGAGAAGACAGTAGCCTTACGACTGATGGTATTACACCACGGGTATCCGGCACGTTTGGGAAGAAATGGGAAAACGCGGCCGGACAGGAAATCGGTCTCGTAATCAGTGCTAGCTACAATCAACAGGATGTCACTGCGTTCCGCCCGCGCGCCGATCGCGATAATTTCATCGGAGCGAATAGCGGTGCGGCCAGTGCGCAGAACTTCGATTTTTTGCCGATTCAATTCCTCAACCAAGACTATGACAATTTTGAATATGAAACCTTCAACATTGTTGGCTCGATTGAAGCAGCACCAAGCGATCGTGTGAAACTATTTTTCGACGCGGTCTTGAATGATCAGGAGCGCCGACAGGAAAGTTCACGGGTGCAGGCGTCCGGCGTAAGCTCTCTGAATAATATTTCTATTCCTTCTGCATTTGAAACTGTTGATTTTGGCACTCTGAACGGTGCGAATGGTCTGCAGACTCTCGGTAGTATTCAGGCAGCGCTAACGGGCGTCATCCCTGTTGACCTAGCTGATGACGATGACGACCCTAACCTGCGTTTTTCATCGGATACAAACTCTCGCATTACGGATAGTAAAATCTTTAGATTGGGTACGGAATGGCAAGTAACCGACAGGCTGACAGCGCAGATTGAGGCTTCATCCTCAACGTCAGATTCCTCTACGCCTAGCTTCAATACGACCCTTAACTTCATCAATCCCAATGCGCCTTTGGACGCGGGTGGCGGTAATGATAACAGTGTGCCGATTATTTATGATCTAAATGGTGGTGCGTTGACATTCGCTGTCGCACAAGATACCCTGTTCGGACCTTCGACGGCGCAGTTGCTTGATCCTGAGAACGTTGTGTTGCGGGATGTAAATATCGGCCAGGATACAGCCGAGAACAGTGAAGATGCATTTCGTGCTGACTTTAATTACGATCTAACGGATAGTGCCCTGAGCGGTAACTTCATTACTTCCGTTGATGCAGGTTATCGTTATAACAAGACCGCGAGTATTAGGGATCAAATCCGTTCAAACGTTGGTCTGAGACGTCTGTCCGATAGTCCCACTGGTGATCTGTTTGCCAATCTCCTCGTGCCTGGTCCTGATAATTTCAATGCAGCGGACGACAGAGCGCTTTTCGTGTCCGACTTCCTTCTCATCGATCCTGAGCTAGCTGCATCTGACCCAGATGGCGTATTGGCGAGTCTAAATTCTGCCATTACGGCTTATGGCGGTTCCCGATCCATCAACTCGCCAACCTCGAGCCAGAATGCGTTCTTTGATATTGAAGAAGAAACCAGCGCTCTCTACGCGCAAGTGAATTTCGAGGCTGGTATATTCCGAGGGAATGCAGGTTTACGTTACTTGCAAACCGATGTGACTTCGGTCGGAAATACGATTCTAAATGCTGTCGCGACAGAGGTGACGACAACCGGCAGTTATGATTTCGTGTTGCCTCGCTTAAACCTTGTTGCGAACGCGACAGAAGATATCGTCCTGCGTGCAGGCTACAGCCAAGATATAAGACGCCCGGATTTTGATGACCTATCAACATCCAGAACTTTCAGCACGAGTCCAAACCCACCTGTACAGCTCGGGAATCCCAATCTTGTACCGGAAAAAGTGGACTCATTTGATATTGCTGCTGAATGGTATTTTGCACCAGCATCCGTGCTGAGCATTGGGTACTTCAATAAGAAGCGAACAGATCTTCATGTAACTCAGCAGACAGATCCGGTTGAAGATGCCGACGGGTTTCGTGATCTTACGGCCCCTTGCGAAGGCGGCGGTATTTTCAACCCAATCGCGGATGTCAATGTGTTTGGCCCAGCTGGCGGTGTTGGGGTCTGTGTGCCAATTTCAACGACAATCAACGATCCTGGAACGACTACTCAAGAAGGGGTCGAAGTTGCAGTACAGTATGATCTTTCCGGGTTCGAAGATAAAATCGGATGGGCATCTGGTTTCGGTGTTCTTGCTAACTACACATATCAGAAATTCTCTGGGGGAGAGACAGTCAATAATGCGACAAGTCGTGCGAGCACTGTATTTGCCTCATTCGGGGCGACGAATGTTACCTTCCAGCAGCCACTGATTGACCTGTCTGAGAATGCATACAATGCAACCCTCTATTATGAGAAATATGGCCTCTCAGCCAGAACGCGCTATACGTGGCGGGGCGCTTATCGTTCGACGGATTTCGGTAGCACGTCCAGTTTCCCGTGGGGTTTCCCCGTCGTTCAGGCCGCAAGAGGGCAGCTGAATGCCAGCATCAGCTATGATGTTAATGATCATCTGAATATCGGAATTGAGGGCGTGAATCTCACTGAGTCCAACGTTGAGCAATACTGCGTGAACGATGGTGCGCTCCTGTGTTTCCAGGGGTTAACAGACCGAAGAATTACTTTTGGGGCTAGCTACAAGTTCTAGAGGAACGATTTCACCTATTCTGGTTCAGCCAAGTCTGTTTGGGCCAATGAGTCGCCGGGAATATCCAACTTTAGCATTATTGGTAGCACCAATTAGAAAACATTGGTTGTGAAATTGGCTTGACTCAAGGCCTGAATTCGGTTTTTCTACTGGTAACTATAAGTGAAAGGGGAATCTGATGTCGTCTCACGCCATCGCTGTATCGAAAAATCTTGATCGCGGCCGTACAGCTGCCGCAGTGCTCTCTCTCATGGTGGGTGTCTCGACCATGGTGCTGAGTCTAGCACCAAACGTCTGGGCGCAGGATGACAATCTGGACGAGGTCGTCACCACAGGGACGCGCCAAGTTATTCAGGAGTCTATCGCGCTGAAGCGTCAGAGCACTCAGATAGTTGACGGTCTCTCGGCCGATGAAATTGGTGATATTCCGGCTCTCTCCATCGGTGAAGCGTTGGAAAACATTACTGGTGTGGCCTCTCATCGGGAAAATGGTGGAGCTACGGAAGTGTCTATTCGCGGTCTTGGACCTTATCTGTCATCGACGGTCATCAATGGCCGGGCGGCAACTAATGGATCCGGGGATCGCTCGGTAAATTTCTCGCAATTCCCATCTGAGTTGATGAACAAGCTCGCTGTCTTCAAAACGCAGGACGCTAGCCAAATCGAAGGCGGCGTGGCCGGTCAGATCCAACTGGAAACGATCAAGCCTCTGGATTTCGGCAAGCGCCGTATGCAGTTTGATATCAAGGGGAATGTCAATCCGGACCAGCTGGACCAAAGCGACACTGAGACTGGCGATCTGGGCTACCGTCTAACAGGGAGCTATACGGATCAGTTCGAAGTCGGAACAGGTGATTTGGGTATATCCATCGGTGTTCAGCGCAGCAACATTTCTCAGCCCGAAGCTGAAAGTCGTCAAACAGGACCGACCAGTAATTCGCGTCCCGCCTGTCTGATCACTAATGGTTTGGCGGAGTATACGGACCCCGACAATGGCGGAACATTCACAGGCTTTTCCAACAATCCAGAAACAACGGATCGCGGCGATGATGATTGCGATGATTTTAATGATCGCCGCAATCCGAACAATCTGACTGTCCGGGGGTCAGACACAGAGGGTTTCGATACCTCTATCGATCCAGCGACAGGCCTAGCCATTGATGCCGGAACGCCGTTCGCTTTTGCGCCATCGCAACGTCATTTCCGCCAGAACGATACGCGGGATCAACGCGATGCCGTATTTGGTGCTGTCCAATGGGAACCCAATGATGCGTGGAGTATCAACCTTGATGCGCAATGGTCGGAGCGTATTCAGTCAGAGCTTCGTAATGACCTGACATTTAACGGCGGGCGACGAAATGATACGTCACTGAATATCGGCCCGGGTGGGACTACGACGACGTTTGACAGCCTAGTGACGACACCGAATGGCGGCATCCTCCGTGCGATTACGGATAATTCGATTGAGGTTCAGGGTGGAGATTTCGAACGTAAAGAGACGTATTTTGGCGGCGGGCTGAACCTGGCTTATGAAGTATCTGATCGCCTCACGGTTTCAGCTGACTTTGCGCATTCCAATACGGAGCGCACGGAACGCGCCTTGGAGTTCCGCATTCAGTCCAACATTTCACCCGTGATCGAATTTGATCGGACACAGGCCAACGTGCCCGTCTACACGCTCTATGATGAGGTGTTCGCTGTTAATGACCACGACAATTACGTGGATCGGTTGCGCGTTCGTATCGACAATGACCTGCTGCGTGACAATACGATTAACTCTGCGCGATTTGATGTTGATTATGATCTAGGCGGTAGTTTCTTTCAAAATATTCAGGCGGGCGTTCGCCTGGCAGAGCAGGATTATCTGGAACTTCCGGGCGGGGCGGACTCCGGTGATCCGTTTAATATCACATCGGGTCGCTTCTCTTTTGAAATCGAGGATAATACGGATCTGAACATCAATAACCGTCAGGTTGTTGATGGATCTGGGTCGGCGGCGACAGGTCTGGCGTCAAGCTGGGTAGATATTATCGCGTCGACCAATCAGGCATGCCGAACGCAGTTCCCAGAAGACGATTCATTCCTGAGCAGTCAGCGCAATGGTGATTTGGTCACGAACATCGCTGATGATGGAACGATCCTGAGTTCAACCAATTCTTGGGCAACTTTTGATGCACGGTGTGTTGCAGAGACGGCTGTGGCCTCGCTGAATTCGATCTTGGATCAGATCAATTTGGCGATTGCGGATCGGGGAGATGTGAATGGTTCATTGTCAACGCTCAGTGCTGGAATTCCAAATTTGATTGAAGAGAATAGTCGGACGATCGACGTTAAGGAAACCACGACAGCTTTCTATGTAATGTCCAATTACGAAACGGCTTTCAATGGCCTGTCGGTTTCAGGCAACATCGGGACCCGGATTATTCAGACGGATGTCGAAGCAACAGGCTATCGTCCAAGATTGACGGTCACGGATACAAACGGCGTCTTTACGATTGCCGAAGGGTCTCTTGAGGCTGTTACTGAGGAATTTGATTACACGGAAATCCTGCCGAGCGCGAATGCGATCATTGAGTTCTCTGATGACAAGGTCTTCCGTCTGGGAGTCTTTCGCGCCCTGTCTCGCCCTGACCCTGCGGATATGGGTTTCGGTCGAAGCATCAATGTCATTGGCGACGATGAGGATGCGACTTCACTCGAAGGCCTGATTCAGAATATTTCCGCGAATGGTAACCCATCTCTCGGTCCTTTGACGTCCTGGAACTTTGATGCGGGCTACGAATGGTATCCGAACGAAGATTCAATTCTGGCTATTAGTGCATATTACAAGATCTTCCAGGGTGGGTTCGAAAATGTAATCCAGAATGAGACTTATCTATTGAACGAGCAGGATGTCACATTCCCGGTCTCTGTTCAGCAAGTCGGAGAAGATACGAGCAATCTGTTTGGTGTCGAGCTTACGGCATCTCATCGCTTCAGCTATCTGCCGGGCGCATTGAGCGGTCTGGGGGCAAAGCTTAGCTATAACTATGTCGAATCAAATTTTGAATTTGAAGATAGCCGCTATGGTGATGCCTTTACCCGTCAACTTGATGGATCGGTTATTCAGACAAATCAGGGTATTATTGCACCGGGTGGTTTGCCAGGTCTGTCCGAGCACACATTGTCTGCGCAGGTCTACTATCAGATCGGTGAACTCGATCTTCAAGTGAACTACAAGTACCGCGATGACTATTTCCAACCCTTCGTGTCTGATGGGACGCGACTGCGGTTTATTGGTGATGTAGGCGTCTGGGAGGCCCGAGCATCGTATAATCTGACGGATAATTTCCGTCTGACAGCTGAGGCGATCAACATCTTCAGTGCACCGAAAGAGCAGTTCGCCTTCGTGAGTGATGACCTCTACGAGGTGAATGATTACGGGCCCCGTATCTTCTTCGGTCTACGCGGACGGTTCTAGATCGCGCTTTTCATTAAACGCACCTTTTCGTTCCAAGAGATTTTTTGCCCGAGCTTCTGTTGCAACCTGGGGCAGAAACGCTCTAAGCAATTGGTAATCCGTTGAGTGGAAATTGGAATGACTGATAAACGTTTATACCATCAGGTCGCGGAGCAGATCATTGGCTTGATCGAATCCGGTGAATATCCCCCAGGAAGCCGACTGCCGGGCGAGCGTGATCTTGCAAAACGTTTTGGCATCAGCCGCGTCTCGGTGCGAGAGGCCGAAATCGCCCTCCAGGCCGTGGGTCGTTTGAACATCAAGGTTGGTTCGGGGGCCTATGTGCTAGATCCATCTGAGGAGCATCCCGGCACACTTCCGATGGTCAGCGCGTTTGAGCTAACCGAAGCCAGGGCCCTGTTTGAGGCCGAGTCAGCCGCCATTGCAGCTCCCATCATTTCGGATGAAGATCTGGATCATCTTGAAACGTTGATACAGATTATGGCGTCAGATGCGGATGATGGGGAAATGTCTGCTGAAGAGGCGGATGAAGAGTTTCACCGCACGATTGCCAATGCGACTAATAATGATGCTATCGTTTTCACCATTGCAAATCTCTGGCGCATACGGTCCGAAGCGATTCAAGTTCAGAGTATCTACAATTCCGTCTGTCAGCAGGACGCGAGTTCCCGGGAGTTGGAGCATCGGGCGATCCTTGATGCACTGAAAGCGCGGAATAGCTCTGCTGCACGCAATGCGATGCGCGCCCACTTCACCCGAATGATTGAGGCACTGCTCGTAGCTTCCGAGGCAGAAGCCTACCGTAAGGTCAAACAGCAGGCTTTGGAAAGCCGGTCGCGATTTCTCATGGCATCGCGCCTCGGCTAATCATTTAGCCATACCAATATATCCAAAACTGGTATGGAAACTGGTTGACCTTTAGTTTCGGACAGTTTTAAGTCCATCTTGACGGCAGGCACATGCTGCAGGGGAACAGAATGAGCTTTTCGAAATCACAGGATGATAGAAACCGGGCAGTGAGTCGGCTGTCAGCGCCTGTTGGCGTGGCCACTCTGAGCCTTTTGGCGATCACTTGGTGTCTGTCCCCATCCTGGGCCTTTGCTGCAGACAGGCTGGTTAATTCCCAATCCGAATATATGGACGTACTCAAGGTCTTGAAGCCTGGCGACCGGGTTATTTTGGCAAATGGAACTTGGGACGATTTCGAAATTGTCTTCACGGGTGAGGGTAAGCCCGGCAAACCGATCACACTCACGGCTGAGACCAAGGGTGAGGTTTTCCTTACGGGACAGTCCAACTTGCGGCTCGCGGGCAATTATCTCGAAGTGTCAGGTCTGGTGTTCAAGGATGGCTATACGCCAACGCGGGATGTCATTGCGTTTCGCCGGACAAAGCAGCATATGGCGAACAATTCGCGCGTTACAGAAATTGTCATCGATAACTTCAACCAGCCGGAACGCCATGAGGTTGATTTCTGGGTCATTATGTATGGCCAGAACAACCGGTTCGATCACAATCACCTCGTCGGCAAGCGCAATAAGGGCGTCACGATGGCTGTGCGGCTCGACTCAAAAGAGAGTCAGCAAAACCGGCACCGCATAGATCATAATTATTTCGGCCCGCGTCCTGTGCTGGGATCGAATGGCGGAGAAACGTTAAGGATTGGGACGAGCAAATATTCCCTTTCGGACTCTCTGACGATTGTCGAAAACAACTATTTTGATCGCTGTGACGGCGAAGTAGAGATCATTTCGAGCAAATCTGGCCGTAACATCCTACGCAACAACACCTTTGATCGGTCGCGCGGAACACTCACCTTGCGTCATGGCAATAATAATCTCGTGGAAGGGAATGTCTTCTTCGGGCACGGCGTCGATCATACGGGCGGCATTCGCGTGATTAATGCGAGTCAGACGATCCGCAACAATTACATGGAAGATCTAACCGGGACACGGTTCGGTGGTGGGTTAACCGTGATGAACGGCGTTCCGAACTCTCCGATTAATCGCTACCATCAGGTCAAGAACGCAACGATTGAAAATAATACGCTCATCAATGTCGACAATGTTCAATTGGGTGCGGGCAGTGATGACGAACGATCAGCCGTTCCTGTTGACAGCACAGCATCCGACAATTTCTTCGCGCATAGCGATGGCCGCGACATCTTCACAATCTATGACGATATGTCAGGGATTACTTTCAATCAGAACATTGTATCCGGACTGGACGCGCCTCTGTTTTCACGTGGTTTTCACAGGATGGACGTCGGCCTTGAACGGGCGGACAATGGACTTCTCTATCCTGTTAATCTTCCCGGTGTCGGGGCTGCGCGCGATCTGACCGTGACCACCAAAGACATGACGGGGGTGTCCTGGTTTCCCAAAACCGAACCGACAGTTCCATTCGGATCCGGACGGACTCTGAAGATCGATGACGGCGACGGGAAGTTATTCGAGGCTGTTGAGATGGCGGAGCCGGGGGACACAATCCGGCTTAAGGCAGGTAACTATACTGTCACTAAGTTCTTGCGCGTTGATAAGCCGATCACCATCAAGGGTGCTGGAGAAGTAAATATTGAGTTTGAACGCAGTGCCCTCTTCGAAATTCTGGATGGCGGTAGTTTACAACTTGATGGGTTGAACATCTCGGGCGCTGAATCGCCCGACAATGTTGGAAACAGCGTTATTCGAACGAGTCCCTATTCCATGCTGATCAATTACCGGCTGGAGATTCTTGACAGCAATTTTACCGCTCTGGATGTGAACCGCGATTTCCATGTGATCAAAGGTGCCAAGAGTACGTTTGCGGATCATGTGCTTATCCGTAATTCGACCTTCTCAGACGTCACAGGCTCAGTGGTAAGCCTGACCGATGAGATAGACAATAATGGTATTTACGGTGCTGAATACATAACCGTGGAGGTGTCCAGCTTCACCAATATTGGTGGGCCTGTTCTCAATATCTATCGCGGCGGGACAGATGAGAGCACATTCGGGCCTCATGTCAGCCTTGTCGGTTCGAAGATCACCACTGCAGGTCATAGTAAGAGGAACGTATCAGGCTCCGCACTGCGCCTTCACGGTGTTCAGGTTACAAACATCGAAGATACTGATTTCTCAAAGTCACGACCCATTCTGATTGAACATACGGTCGGAGAGCCGCAGACGCGAATTACGGGCAACCGCTTCGATAGCGAAGATAGCATTGAGGTGCTAGAGCTGAATAGTGGTCTGACCCAACAGCGATCCTGAAAGACAATGAAATGGGTCGGCGTCAGTGAAATCGCGCCTGACACATTTCGCACTTATGGGCTTGATGACGGCGTGTACGCTTCAAGCGGTGAGCACGACGGCCTCGACGTCCGTTATGGCGGCGGAGCCGGCGGCTTTTGACGAGACGCTCAGTGCTCTGGCTTCGAAACTCGACGCCCAAATGGTACTGCCAATTACGGTTCCCGTTCCGAAAGACGCAGGCGGGGGCTATACGCACGAAAAACACAAGCAGAATGCCAAGGCGATTTATGAGGCTGGACAGCTTTATGCGCTGACAGGTGAGGCTCGATTTGCGGACTTTGCAGGGCAACTCATGACGGCCTATGCTGCGGTCTATCCAAGCTGGAGCTTGCACCCCGCCAAAAAGGAACAGTCGCCAGGCCGTATGTTCTGGCAGAATCTTAATGAGAGCTGGTGGCTCCTGCACGTGGCGCAAGGGTATGCAGCCGTAAAGGACATGCTATCGGATGCGGAACGCAGGGTCATTGAAACTAATCTTCTGCGGAACATGGCAGAGTTCCTCTCCGACGGGTCACCCGAGACCTTCAATAACATTCACAATCACGGAACATGGGCAACCGCAGCTGTTGGCCTGACCGGATACGCGCTGGATGATGCTGACTATGTCAAGCAGGCCTTGATGGGTCTCGACAAAAGCGGTGAGGCAGGTTTCCTCAAGCAGCTCGACGAACTTTTTTCCCCCGATGGGTATTACAATGAGGGGCCTTACTATCAGCGCTATGCGTTGATGCCTTTTGTCGTTTTTGCGCATGCTGTCGAAATGTGTGAACCCGACCGCGGTGTGTTCGATTATCGCGACGGAATTCTGGAAAAGGCAATTTATGCTACAATCCAGCAAAGCTATGCTGGCCTGTTCTTTCCGATCAATGACGCGATCAAGGATAAAGACATCGCGACAGCGGAACTGCAATATGGCGTCGCTATTGCCTATGCGCGGACCGGTGATCCGGGACTGCTGTCGATCGCCAAAGCTCAGGGTGAGGTTGTACCAACGGTCGAAGGACGGCGACTAACGCAAGCGCTGTCTGCAGGACTTGCCGAGCCGTTCGAGTTTGCAACTATGCGTTTGAGCGACGGTGCTCACGGCACGGACGGGGCGCTCGATATTTTACGTGCCTCTGAAGACCCGGACGATCTTGTGGTCGTAGCGAAGAATACATCTCAAGGTCTCGGTCATGGCCATTTTGACAAGCTGGGCGTGCTCGTATTTGACGCCGGACATGAAATTTTGCGCGATTATGGCGCTGCTCGGTTCCTGAATGTAGAAGCCAAATATGGCGGTCATTATCTAAAAGAAAACAACAGCTTCGCAAAGCAGACCGTGGCACACAATGCGCTCGTCATAGACGAAGAAAGCCATTTTGGCGGTGACACCAAAACAGGCAATCGGAATGCTCCGTCTGTCGGATTGTTTGAAGTGTCGGAAGCATTGAAAATCACGAGTGCCTCAATTGATACGGCTTATTCGGGTGTGACCCTAGACCGAACGGTAGCCATGGTGTCCGATCCAGCCTTTGCCCGGCCCATCGTGATTGATGTTATGGAGGCTCATGCGGCAAAGTCTCATCAATATGATTTGCCATTTTACTATAATGGCCAGCTAGTCGAGACCAATTTTGCCATCGACGCCGATACAAAGATACGCCGTCCCTTGGGCGATGCCAACGGATATCAACATTTATGGAAAGTCGGATCTGCGGCGCTGGAAGATTTATCCCAGATAACCTTCCTTAAGGATCGCCGCTTCTATTCGATCAGCACGTCGGTTCCAGATGAAACTTTTGCTCACTTCGTTGAAATCGGTGCTAATGATCCCAATACAAATCTTCGCCGTGAGCCGGGCTTCATTTTGCGCGCCAAAAGTGAAGATGGTGCCGCCTTCATCTCAGTGATAGAGCCGCACGGAGAGTATAATCCGACGGTCGAATTTACGGTCAATAGCCGAACGGCAATTGCCGACGTTCAGCAGATCGAAGACGGTTCGAACGATCTCATCCTGATTACCACCAAGGCCGGAGAAACAGTTGGTCTGGGTCTTTCAGGAGACATGTCGCCTGAAGCTGAACACAAGGTGACAGCAGGGGGGCAGACATACCGCTGGAGCGGGCCGTACAAACTCTTCCCGTCCGGCGAGGAAGGCTGAGTCATGCAGAGCGATCAATTTCTCTTCGGAAAGGATGTCCCCATAGAGGACGTTGGCGGTGGCATTACGCGCCAGATTCTTGGTCACAATGACGACCTTATGCTCGTCAAGGCCATCTTTGAAACGGGTGCTGAGGGCTATCAGCATGAGCATTATCACAGCCAGGTCACCTATGTCGAAAGCGGTGTCTTCGACGTCACGATTGACGGTGTAACGAAACGTCAAAGTGCCGGCGATAGCTACTTTATACTGCCGCATGTCATGCATGGTGCCATCTGTATCGAAGCCGGCGTGTTGCTCGATATGTTCTCGCCTATTCGTGAAGATTTTTTTGAAAACTACGTCAAAGGGGATGGCTCATGAGGAAGAATTTCCGTTGGATCGTCGTCGGCCTTGTCGCCCTTGCCACGGTCATCAACTATATTGACCGGCAGTCGCTTAACGTACTGTGGCCTGAAATCTCGGCTGAACTTTATCCGGATAAAACAGCCGATCAGCGGAAAGAAATATACGCGTTTATTTCGGTGGTTTTTGTCTTTGCCTATGCGTTCGGTCAGGCGATTTTCGGAAGGATTTTCGACTGGATCGGGACCCGCATGGGGTTCGTTCTATCGATCGGTGTCTGGTCGCTCGCGACAGCAGCACATGCCTTTGCCCGTGGGCTTGTGTCCTTCAGTATCTTTCGCGCGATTCTGGGTGTAGCGGAAGCCGGCAACTGGCCAGGTGCGGCGAAGGCTAATGCGGAATGGTTTCCAACCAAGGAACGGGCTCTTGCCCAAGGTATTTTCAATTCCGGGGCCGCGATTGGCGGCATTATTTCGATCCCGCTCATCGGGTTCCTGTCGATCTATTTTAGCTGGCATGTCATTTTCATTCTCGTCGGTATTGCTGGACTTCTCTGGCTCATCCCCTGGTTGATACTGGTAAAAGGTCCGCCAGCGCTGAATAGCTGGTTGTCTGATGAAGAGCGTGAATATATTCTGCGTGGCCAGCTCAACCAATACCTGAACGATGATGGTGAGCAGGACGAGGGTTACACGCCGACAACACCGGAAATGCTCTCTCGAAAAGAAAGCTGGGGCGTCATCATCGCGTCCGCCGCCATTGATCCAATCTGGTGGCTGTTTGTGTTCTGGATCCCGATCTATCTGTCCGAAGTTTACGGGTTCAACGTTAAGGAAATCGGTCTCTATGGCTGGGTGCCTTATGTCGGTGCCATGTTTGGGGCCTGGTTCGGGGGCTTGCTGGCCCAGAATCGCCTGAAGTCCGGATGGACCGTCAATGCGACCCGCAAACTGACAATTACGCTGGGCTGCCTGATCATGCTGCCAGCGCTTCTGATGATGTCGCAACCTGGTAGCGCTCTGAATGCTGTTCTTATCATGGCTATCATTCTGTTCGGTTTTCAGACCGCTATCGGCAATGTGCAGACACTGCCGAGCGACTTCTTCGGTGGTAAATCGGTCGGAACGCTCGCTGGTCTGTCCGGTATGACAGCAAAGCTCAGCGCAGCAGCGCTGACCTACCTTGTGCCGTGGCTGACCTTTGGTGGAAACTACACGCCGGCTTTCATTATTGGTGCGGGACTCGCCGTCATAGCGATGCTCAGCGTCTGGGTGCTCTGTCCGACGATTGAGCCTCTCAAACCTAAATCCGCTTTTTCCAAATCACTCACCTAGGGGCTCAAAGCATGACATCACTTCAAGGCAAGACAGCGATCGTCACAGGCGGAACGCGCGATATCGGCCGGGCCTGTTCGATCAAGCTCGCCGAACTCGGAGCCAACGTAGTTATCAATTATAATAGCAATAAAGAGGCGGGCGACGAAACGCTTGCGATGGTGAAGAACGCGGATGGCAAGGGTCTTCTGGTCAAGGGCGATATGACAAAGAAAGCCGATGTGGATGCGCTCGTTGCACAAACACGGGATACTTTCGGCGATGCGATACATATTCTGGTTAACAATGTTGGCGGACTTGTTGCCCGCAAAAAGCTTGCGGAAATGGACGAAGATTTCTTCAACCACGTTATGTCCTTGAACATGAACTCGACATTTCTGGCAATGCAGGCGGTTGTTCCTCACATGCCGTCAGGCAGCTCAGTCTTGAACATAGCGTCCCTCGCAGGCCGTGACGGCGGTGGCGGCGGCGCATCAGCCTATTCGACATCAAAAGGCGCAGTCATTACCTTTACCCGTTCCATGGCCAAGGAACTCGGACCTGACGGCATTCGCGTCAACGCGCTCTGCCCCGGCATGATTGATACGACGTTCCATGACACATTCACACCGGATCACGTCCGAATACATGTTGAAAATACAGTGCCGTTGCGTCGTCAAGGCACGCCGGAAGATTGCGCTGAACTTGTCGCTTTCCTCGCAACAGATGCATCTTCGTATCTGACAGGTACGAATATCGACATAAATGGCGGGATGTTCTTCTCTTAGGGCCATCTCCTCACTGTCGACGGCGGTTGGCTGGACCGCTGAGATGTGGCTAACCATTGCTATTTTCACAGGATCTATTTCCCATGTCTGACTTTCTGACCTTCGGTGAAATCATGCTGCGCCTTCGCACACCCGGCTATGAGCGTTTCTTTCAGAGCTCTCAGTTTGAGGCAACGTTCGGGGGCGGCGAGGCCAATGTCGCCGTGTCGCTGTCCAATTACGGGTTGGACGTCGGGTTCATCTCCGCACTGCCCGACAATGATATCGGACAACATGCGATCAACAGTCTGCGCGCGCTCGGCGTAGACACGTCGAATGTCCTGCGTCGCGGGAACCGGGTTGGAATCTATTATCTGGAAACGGGCGCCAATCAGCGTCCGTCAAAGGTCATTTATGACCGCGCGCACTCGTCAATCAGCACGTGCCAGCCCGGCGACTTTGATTGGCCCTCTATGTTCGCGGGGGCAAAGTGGCTGCACATCACCGGGATCACGCCGGCGCTGAGTCAGGATAGCGCGGATCTCTCGCTCGAATGCGTGAAGGCCGCTCAGGCGGCCGGCCTGACCGTGTCCTGTGATTTCAACTTCCGCGGCAAGCTCTGGAAATACGGCAAGACCGCGCCCGAAATTATGCGAAACCTTGTCAAATATGTTGATGTGGGCATTGCAAATGAAGAAGATTGCCAGAAATCACTCGATATTTCTGTCGATGTCGATGTGGAGAGCGGACATCTGGATACATCAAAATATGAAGCACTCTCGCAGAAGGTGATGGATATCTATCCGCGCATGTCGACCCTTGCCATTACGCTGCGCGAATCCATCAATGCGAATATCAATGGCTGGTCGGCCTGCCTGTGCGACCGGAAATCCGGGTTCCTCCTATCGAAACGCTACGAACTCACCGACATTGTTGACCGCGTGGGCGGTGGGGACAGCTTCGCCTCGGCCTTCATCGCTGGGCTGACGCTCTATGAGGACCGGCAGCAATCCCTTGAATATGCCGTCGCAGGCTCCGCGCTGAAACATTCCGTACTGGGCGATTTCAACCGCGTCTCGCGCAAGGAAGTCGAAGCCCTCATGGGCGGAGATGGATCAGGACGAGTACAGCGCTAAGTGTCCGTTGTCATATAAAATGAGGCAGATTTGAGTCTGGTCTAAGCGAGAGTTAGTTCACCTCTTTGATTGATATTTAGGCAACGGCTTTGCGGTATTTCAAGCGCCGATGTTCGATTGTTTTCTGTTTGCTCCTTTCTCTGTGGTTGATGATGGATTGAGCCCTGCTGAAGTAGACATCGGTAGGTGTGACGTTTTTTAGGGCTTCATGGTAACGCTCATGATTATAGTGCTCCACGAAGCGTTCGATCTGGCGTTCCAGATCACTGGGCAAGAAGTAGTTTTCTAGCAGCACTCTATTTTTTAGCGTCTGATGCCATCTCTCGATCTTACCCTGCGTTTGCGGACGGTATGGTGCCCCTCGAACGTGGCTCATGCCGTTGTCGTTGATGTAGTCAGCAAGTTCGCCTGAGATATAACTTGAACCATTGTCTGAGAGCAGACGCAGCTTGTGGACGACATTGGCCTGATCACAGCCTGAGGCTTTGAGCCCCATATCGAGCGGGTCAGTGACGTCACTTGTCTTCATCGTGCGACAGAGCTTCCAGCTAATGATGTAGCGCGGGAAGTCATCCAGGATCGTCGACAGATATATCCAGCCCCATCCAATAATTTTGAAGTCGGTGAAATCGGTTTGCCAGAGTTGGTTTATGGCTGTCGTCTTGTCGCGGAACTCATTGGCTGCTTTCATCACGATGAAGGCCGGGCTTGAGATTAGATCATATGCCTTTAGCAGGCGGTAGATCGAGCTTTCAGAGACAAAATAGCCCTAACCGTACAGCCAACTCACGCGGCGATAACTCTGGGATATCGAGGACCTCTGGGATATTGAGGGCCATATCTAGAACTTCAGCCCTGATCTTGTCTGGTATCTTATTCCACACGCGACCCGGATGAGAGGCACGATCAACAAGATGACCTGCCCGTCAATGACGGTGTAGGCATCCTCCTGCCCCTTGATGAGCGCGACTAAAAATGGCTGGAAGGCCTCCAGTCGAATGTTGTGACGATCCGCTGAATGTTGTTTTTGCCCTTCTATACGGATGGTCTGCTGATATGAGTGGTCGATAATAATTGACCCACGGGAAGCGGTTGCACGCCGGGGCCATTGCCCGACATGGGTTTTGGGTTAGAGTAAGCCTTCATTTCACCTGCCAGATCAACAATCCTTTCAGGCTTTCCTAGGTTTGTCGCTCATGACAGCACCCCACGTGCACAAACGTTAGTATAACTCGTTGAAACACGACTCAGCACAAGCTCATCGTGGACAGAGGGAGCGCTGCAATCGCGGAAGAGGCGGACTGTTTTGTGATTCCCGGCGTGGGCCTGAAAAGCGCGCAGAATGGGTCGAAAAAACCGATGCTTCAATAAATCTTTGTATTTTAGGGGGTTAATCCCTCCCGATGGCTCCGCAAGCAGGACTCGAACCTGCGACCCATTGATTAACAGTCAATTGCTCTACCAACTGAGCTATTGCGGATCACCACGCGGGGTGGCGCGCTATATAACGCGCGCGCCAAACACCTCAAGACGTTTTCTTCACCGAAGCTCATCTTTGCGCAGGCTTGAAGAAGAGGGCAGATGAACAGGCAAAAAAGAGGGCGCCGAAGGTATTAGGTGAATAGTGGGTGTCTCATAGGAGGCAATTGTTGGGTAAAGAAGCAGGGTTAATAAAGCGATAACGCCGGTCACTTTTGCTTAACAGTGTCCGTTGTCATATAAAATGTCCCAGGTTTGGGTCTGGGTAAAGCGAGAGTTTGCTCCTCTTATTGGCTGATATTAAGCGACAGTTTTGCGGTATTGCAAGCGTCGATGTTCGATTGTTTTCTTCTTGATCCTTTCTCTGCTGTTGATGATGGGTTGAGCCCTGACGAAGTAGACATCGGCAGGTGTGATGTTTTTAGGGCTTCATGGTAACGCTCATGATTATAATGTTCCACGAAGCCTTCGATCTGGCGCTCAAGGTCACGGAGCAGGAAGTCATTCTCTAACAAGACGAGGTTCTTGAGCGTCTGATGCCACCTCTCGATTTTGCCCTGTGTCTGCGGCTGGTACGGCGCTCCGCGAACATGGCTTATGCCTTTATCTTTGATATAATCTGCCAGATCACCGGAGATGTAGCTGGTGCCGTTATCTGACAGAAGAGGTGGTTGATGAACCATATTTGCCCGGTTACATCCCGAAGCTACTAAAGCCATATTGAGCGTATCAGTGACATCACCGGTCTTCATCGTCGGGCATAACTTCCAACAGATGATGTAACGGGAGAAGTTATCAAGCACTGTCGATAAATACATCCAGCCCCACCCTATGATCTCAAAATAGGTGAAGTCGGTTGGCTACATTTGATTGATGGCTGTGGTTTTGTCACGGAACTCGCTCACCGTTTTCATGACAATGAAGGCCGAACTAGAGTTCAAATCATGGGCCTTTAAAGGCGATATACCGAGCTTTCTGACACAAAATAGCCTTTAGTATCAGTAAACACACAGCTCGTTAGGGTACAAACCACCGGCTCCGAAAACAATCTTGCCTTGCCCTTCCGGGCTGCCTTACACTCCGTTCCGGTTAGCCTAGAAGGGCAGCCATAACCGCCAAGCTCTAACCTAGCGGATGAACCACCTCATGAGGGCAGGCCACTCACAAACAGGGCCATCGCATACAAGTTGTCGCCCTGACCGGGTGAACTCATACTTGGCTGTTTTGCCCTGATTAGGCGTTTAGCAACTTCTCGCGCCAGCAGAAATGGCCCTGTCAGATTGATCGCGATAAGCCGCTTCATGGAGACTACGTCCATCTTGGTGGCCAGTTGCCCGTCAGTAATCCCGGCATTGTTGATCAGGCCTATTCCGGAATTGATCATATAGTGGACTTATCCATTGTTTGAGCGCTCACCTAACGTAGGTTGAGGTCTGACGCCAAGGCGATGCCATAATGATCAGTATGCGGCTTAGTCGTCTTGTTCCGTGCTCAGGTAATCGGACGCGCTGCGTTCTGTACCGCGGGCTGGGCGCTCTTCCTTGGCGCGGCGGATGTGTTCGAGGGGGCTTAACGGTTCTTCCGCGCGCGTTGCGGCAGACTGCGCGTCGGAACTCTCTCCGCCCGCACCGGCGTCGCCTGCATCCTGTCCGTCGCCATCGCTTTTGCCATCGCTTTGATTGTAGCCTTCGGGTTGAACGTCATTCTGTCCGGATTGACCTTGCAATGCATCAGTCTGAACCTCATCAGACTCATCGCCGGATTCAGCGCTTTGGCCCTCAGATGCGGTCCCACCACTGGACTGCCCATTCTTGATGGAGTCCATGATTTCCTGAAGCGTCTTGGTCGATCCGCCGCGTGACCCTTGAGCAGGCTGGGCACCATTCTGCCCTGCTACAGCCACTTTATTCGACCCGCCTTCAGATTTTGCCGTGCCGCCCTCGCCTTTCATGTCTGTGACAATCTTATCCCACGCTTCCTGCTCGTCGCGCATCAGCTGTTCGTCGCTCTGCGCTGCTTCGGACGGGACATATTCAACATCGGAAATATCACCATCGTCGCTCTCGGCAATAGCTTTGGCCCGTTCACGAATCACATGACGACGCGACTCGAAGGGGAGACGTTCAACCGGGCTAACAGGCTTATAGTCAACGATTGGCGCACCGGAGCCTGTCGAGTTCGGGTTTGTTTTTCGGTAAATATCGGACGTACCACTTTTCTTACGGGATTTGCGCCAGTCCTCTTCAGATTGATCTGTCTGATCTGTGACCTGAGCATAAGCAGGCAAGGCAAGGCCGAGTGCCGCGCTCATGGCCAGACTCGTCATAAGGGTTCGTATCATCATGGGCTCTGGATAGCAGATCGCACCTTAGCCGTTCATGAACATTTTGTCTGGATCCGAGATTCTGAAATTTATGGATTATCCATCAATTTTCCGGATTACGCGGAAGCCTGTAAAGTCGTTTCTGTCGCCGCGTCTGAGCATCATCCGGGCGGAGTAGCGCAGATCGTCGGGACCAGAAAACCAGGATCCTCCTCGTACGGCGCGCTGTCCGCATGACCCGCGCGCATCGGCACTACCGTCCACCGGCGCGTCGCGCAGATTGAGCGTGTTGCAGTCCAGCGTCCACTCGGCGACATTACCAACCATGTCCCGCAGACCAAATTTATTGGCTAACAGGATACCGGCCGGGAGCGTCTGTCCGACGCCGGGATCGGTACAGCGATCATTCGCCCAAGCCACAATCGTTTCCTTCGATGCACCATTGGCAAAGGCACAGAGCGCGCTCAGCGATCCACCCGGATAGAGATCATTTGCGCCCGCGCGCGCGGCATATTCCCACTGCGCCTCTGTCGGCAGGCTGTAATTGTGGCCAGTGCTGGACGACAGCCAGGCGGCGTAGGTTTGCGCGTCCGCGAAGGACACATTGATGACAGGGCGCGACCCGCGTCCCCAGTCTTTATCGTCAGGACGGGTCGAGCACACACCAGCAGCAACGCACGCATCATATTCGGCGAAGGTTACTTCCCGGACCCCCATGGCGAAAGGTGCGTCTATAGACACGGGCCGAGCAGGTTTTTCATTGGGACGCGCTTTATCATCACTGTCGAGTGCGCCGAGCGTGTCATTACCCCCCGGCAGGACAGTCATGGATGGGCAGGCATCGCAGTCGAAGAAGACTTTGCCGACAGAGGGCCGCAACCGCTCAAGCGCAGCCATGGCCTGCGCCACGTGAGCACCCTGTGGAAAGCTGGTCAGATATTGCTGATAGGCATCGGCCTGATTGGCCGCTACTGCCGCGTTCCACGCGGCATTATCGGCGGCTGACGCTCGCATGGTGGCGATCCGGCTGCGGGCTTCTGCGGCATTGATGCCCGCTGGGTGCTCTCCAAGGTAGGTCTGATAGCTGGAGATGGTGTTTTCGCGTGCGGCCTGCGCCCAGTCGGCTCTTTCGCGCGCTGCGCGTTCTGCGGCATCGCGCTCAACGGCGTCCATAGCCGCTTTCATTTCGGCAATGCGTTCTCGCGCCTTGTCCGCATGAAGCCCGTCTTTCCAGCTGACCAGATAGTCTTCGTAACCCGCTATGGTGTTGCGTTGTTCGGCTGTCGCCCAGTCGCTGTTATCATAGGCGTTGATCTGTTCCTCTGCCTTGTCCGCAAAACGACCATCTGGAAACTCGGCCAGATAGTCACCGTAGCCATCAAGCGTATCCTTTTCGAGCGCGATCACCCAGGCAGCCTCATCCGCGCCCATTGGCGGGGCTTCGCTGGGTGTTTCGGCGGGCAGGTCAGTCCGGGCTTGATCGGGGGGTTTATCTGTTATGACCACCTGCGATGCGAGCCAGATACCGCCTGTAGCCACTGCGCCCAGCAGGATCAAATAGACAAAGTATCGACCCCAGGGCGTCTGCTCCTCGCGCACATCGAAATCGTCATTGGGGGACTGCCAGTCTTTGGTCTGTGAGGGCATTATCCAGCAGTTTTCGCATTGAATGACCTTAAGCCGAGTTTCAGGATCAGATTATCGATTGTATATTGCCCGGCGGCGTTAAGGGCGCGTTCTTCTTTGGATTGAATCATGCTCTGAATGAGAACGAGGACAGCTGACATGATCAGGGCGAGGAGGGTTGTCGTGAAAGCAACGCCCAATCGTTGTGTAACTTGATAGAGGAAATCCTCGGTCTCTGCATTGGCAGGAACGCCCGCATATTGTAACGCAAACATGATTCCCATGACGGTCCCTATAAAGCCGAGCGAGGGAATCAGCCACGTCAGATAACGCAGGATCGAATAACGCAGATCGATCTCGTGCATGTAAAGCTCGAGCGAGGCATTCATAACACCAAGCGCCTGATCTTCTTTCCCGCTCACCCGGTACTGGTCGATTGTGCGGCCGATCAATCGCGGCAGAAAGGCATTTCGAGCGAATTTACGGCTTGCAATACTGTCGCGGATCTTGCCCAGTACATCCATATCGAGATGCCGTCCATCAGTGGGCAGATAGCCGCGCGCAAGCTGGCTTTCCTCATCCTTGGCGGCAGACCAGCGCAGGACCAGTTCACCAAAGCCGATGAGCAGGGCGACCCACATAATGTTCTGCACCGTGAACGGCCAGAAGCTGGCGTCACTATCGAGCAGGATTTCCTGCAACTGGGGACCGGTCGTGAAGCGGATAATTCCTATCAGTATGATCGCCGCGACAATGGCGACGATGAACACGAAAGTCCGTTTGAGAAGCATGTCGGTCTGGTTCATTGCGTCAGTCCTATTCGGCTGGGTGTGTTTTGGGAATGGGGCATCAGTCACAGACCCCCTGATCGGAACTGGCAAGCGCCATGAACTGACCGCCATTACGCGCGGCCAGATCTTCCATAAATTCGACTGTGCCGTCATAATCAAAGTAATTACCGACAATGACGGTGTGGATTTCCTTACGGCCGCCATTCATCTGCGTCAGTTCTCGGACAAGCCAATTGGGTGACAGGCCGTTATTAGCGCGCGGGTTGGGCAGGCCATCTGAGACGAGAAAGATTGCGTCGCCCGGACCGGACAGTAGTTTTCCGAAAGCGTCCAGCATCGATGCAGAACCGCCAAACTGTCCTATCATCCGATCTGCGAACTGCTTGGCCTGCGCCTGCGTTCCGGCAACGTTGATATTACGTAGCCCTCCGCCGGGCGGCCAGATTGGAGTGCGCGGTCCGCTATCTGTCTGCTGGAAGCCCAGAATGGAGAGTGCGTGATTATCCTGGAGACTATCAATGATACGGTCGACAGCGCGACCGATACTGCGCTCATGACCCGCCATGCACCGGTTCATGTCCAACGCGATCGTGATGTCGTCCTGCGCCGTTTTCAGGCCCAGAAAACGGAAAGAGACGAGCGCCGATTTCGGACTGTCCTGCGGGGCGGGCTTGTCCTCAATCGGCGCGAGTTCTGGGGCAGCGCGAATGACTTCGGCCTGCTTTTCGAGAAGAGCTGCTTCTGCCGCGCGGAGTTCGGCGAGCAGCTTATCAGCCTCTGACCGGATATCCGAGACTGCCTGCGTTGAGGCTGAGCGCTTGGCTTCTAGGGCTTTGCGCTTTTCGACAGTCTCGACCGAACTGTCCTCGGCAGCGCGCAGCAGATCGCTTATGGCGTTTTCCGGGGTCAGTTCTCGGATTTCCTTCTGATAGTAGGGCAGCAAGATGATTGCGAGCAGAGCGAAGGCGCCCATCGCTGCGGCGAACAGATCGACCGCGCTCAACGAGAAGACATTCACCTCTCTGTCGGGCCGTCTTTTCACCGGGCTCTCCCAACGAAATCGCCGCGATTATTGTTCGCCAGTTCCTGTAAGAACAGAGTGAGCTGCGGATCGGAAGTATAGTCACCAATCGCAACAGTGTGGATTTCGGTTCGTCCGCGATTTCGGCGCGTGATGTTATTGACGATATTGCCGGGGTCTCCATCGTCCGGTTGACCGTCGCTGATGAGAATCAGCGCGCCGGGCTGAACGTTTAACGCGCGGACGAGCGCGCTTTGAGTGGGTGTGCCGCCGCCAAATTGGCGCGACAGGCCCTGTACGAAGCGCAGAGCACCCTGGACCTCGCCTGTTGATGCGCGTGTCAACGATCCGCCGGGCGGGTAGACAGAATAGCTGGGTCCACCGCGATAGCCGAGAATGGCAAACCGATTGTCGGGTTGCATCTGCCCGAGAATTTCTTCCAGCGCCGAGACGACATTACCCGTATGCGAGCTCATAGAGCCGGACATATCGACGACGATCATCACATCTTTCCGGGAGGTGCCAATGCCAAGGATGGAAAACTCGACGCCGCGACGGGTTGAGCGCGGTGGATTGGGGATGGGATCGGGTTCGGGCACAGGCTTCGGGATCGGCGGCGGATCGGAAATCTCAATTTCCGCCATCTGCTGCTGTACTTCACGGATCTTTGCTTCGACCTCGGACATAGTCTCTTCGGTCGTGCGATATTGCCGGTCAAGCAGGCGGATCTCGGCCTGAATGGCACGGATCTCCGCCATTTCCGATTGGGTGGACGAGGCGACCCGTCGGCGTTTCTCGACCATCGCCTCAAGCTCTTCCATCGAGGTGTCGGTCCCGCCCAGCTTGTAATAGGGAAACAGGACTAGAACGATCAGAATGAAGGCGCCAAGCGCAGCCGCAAACAGATCCAGAGCCGAAATGGAAAAGACCGTGATGTTGCGGCGGCGTGAGCGCATGACTGCACGTTAGTAGCCCACCGCGCCCAGAATACGAATGAGAGAATAGAGGCGGTCCTCCTGAGCTTTCTCACGCGCCTGTGCATCCATGTCCCGCGCCAATGTTGCGGCGTCCTGAAACGCTTGGACATCGACGCCCTCATTTACAGCATCATTGGACCGGGAAAGCTTGGTGTCGAGATCGCCCATGAATAGCGCTTCCAGCTCATCAACTTCATCAACAAAGCCGACATATTCAATATCGTCGCGTTCAGTCACGAGCGAGGCGGTATAGGCCCGCGCAGCGTCAGTGTCGCCGCCGCCAAGACGGTCCAGCGCCTCCGACAGGATTTGACGCAGATAGAGCGCATCTTCCCGGATGACGATATCGGTTTCCGCAAAGGCAGGGCTGGACGCCAGAAGACTATCGATCTGTCCCTGAACAAAAGGTCCGCAAAGTGCGTCGAAATAGGCGATATGCGCCATGTTGGCGACGGTTTGCGCTGGTGCGGCCTGACGCAGGACTGGATCGGCGATGTCCTCGATTACATCGATCATCGGCCAATCGGCGGGCAGGCGGCGGGTTTCGTTCTCGGCCATATACCCTGCCATAAGCGCAGACAGCTCCGCCGAAACATCCTTTGCGAGTTCCTGGCTCAGCCGGAAGAAAACATATCGCGATTCCGGACTGTCATTTGGAAACCCGGACATCATGGTCACGCATTGTTCGGTCTGTTCCGCCGTCAGCGTTACGCCGGGGATACGAGCCATAGCGGTTGCTGGCAGCATAAGCGCGGCGACGGTCAGAAAGAATAATTTCATCCGATCTGGTCTCCCGATCCGAAGGGCGAAGCCACCACCGCGTCTGCGGGCGCAGCTCCCATATCTCGGCCCTTACTATACCGTCTTAGTGCAACAGAACCTGAACGCTCGACCTGCATGGCTCCATTTGCCGCCCCGTCCGCGAAATTTCCTTCGATCGAATAGGAGCCATCAGGCGCGCGAATGATGCGGTAACCCGGCCCATCCGCAACGCCGTTGCGCGCATAGCCATAATGTTCGACCAGATCACCGGTGCTATTGCGGAAAACCCCCACACCGGATCCATTGGCTAGTCCATTTTCGCAGGCTCCAAGCCAGGTGCCGGGCTCTGCCGCGCCTGTGTAGGAACAGCGCGTGGCAACAATGTCGAGCGCCCGTTGATTTTCGGCATAAATCTCGCTGAGTTTGCTCTTTAAATCCTCGAAACGGATGGCTGTAATCGTTTCGCTACTATCGATGAGATCGACCTGAATTTCAGTTTGCGCTGACAAGGCCGGCACAACGGATTGTATGTAATTATTGCCAACCCCTTTGGAGAGGCGGTTCTTTCGCATCGCTTCTGTGGCCGAGAAGATCGCGCCCTGAATCATGGCCTGAGCCGCGAGTTTTTCGCCAAAACTATTATTATCCTTGCTAGCAATAGCAAGGCCGCCAATGGCCGCGGCAAAGGCGGCTGCTGTAGCTATGTCCTGCTGTCGAGCGAGTTGGCGGCGACGCTCCAGAACGCGGTGTTCTTCCTTGAGCATATCGCGGACCTGAGCTCCCATCTCGCCATTGATCACCCCGTCATAGAGACGCAGCGATTGGACGGAGAGATAATTCTGTTCCGCATTCAGAAGGCGGTCAGCATAGCGCAGGCGGGCCAGATAATCGGGATCTGCACTGCCTACCAAAGTGAGCGCAGCGAGGCTTTCATCATAATCAGCGATAACATCGGCGCGGCGGAACATGGCGGCTTTACGGGTATCGGCGTCATTGATCAGAGCGATAATATGGTTCGCAAATCCATCCGTAAAGGGGATTTCCAGAATGTCTCCACTATCCTTGCTCATTTCAGCCAGCGCGCTGCCGTTGAGCTGTATCTTCTCGATAGGATAGGCGCGAACCGCGCTTTGCGCCCGGCCCCGCAATCCGGTCGATGCCGGCGAGATCTGCGGCGTGCCGGAGATATAGCTGATAATGTCGAGCTCTGCTACGCCAGCCTCAATACGGCCATTCTGCAACATGGTCGCATCGGTGATGCCTTGGGCATAGTTCTGACCGGCAGCCGCGCCAATAATGGGTGCAGAGGCCATCAGAATCCCTTCCGTGCCAACAGAGGCGCGGGGATCTGTGCGGACCGTGACAAGGGGCGTAACCAGATCACCGAACGTCAGTGGCTTGTCGCTCATCATCCGTTCCGCATCTGGATAGGTATAGGCTGTGAAATCCACGCTTACGACGGATGCCAGACTCTCCACTTGGGTCATCGGCTCAGACGTCAACGTACCATCAGCGGCTTTGATGATTATGTGCGGGCTGAGCAGGACTGAATGTTCCGGGAGGCGCGACGCCAACTCGCGGTAGAGCGACATGGCGAAGTAGTTGGACTTTAGAACAATTGAGTTGGCCAGCGCTTTCGTCTCGACTGGATCAGCGCTCTTCTGGTTGCCGCCTCCTATCGCCATGCTGGCATAGGCTTGCACGAAATCGTCCTCGGCGTCCTCTTCGACAAAAGCCGGATAGCGCAGGACGGCCAGAGCGGTCCCGGCCGGTGCGGTCTGCTGCAATGCAACATCGGGTCCACTTCCGAGGGCTGAACTCTGAATGCCTGTCGCGGTTGAGGCACATCCCGTCACCCACATTGAAGCGCCGAGCAGGAAAATCAGGGATGTGCGCATATGCATATAAAGGCTCCTAAGAGGGGTAGTAATAGTTAGCGGCAATACCGTTACACTTTCAAACCTTAACGGGGCCTGAGCGTCAGACTTCAGTCATTTTGCAGAGCCTTCAACTGCGCGAATACGCCGCCTCTACGGCGCAGCCCGGATTCTGTTCCCTGTTCGATCACCTGTCCGTTTTCGATGACATAGACGCGGTCCGCGCCTTTGATGGTCGCGAGGCGGTGTGCGATGACGAGTGTGGTTCGTCCCTCGGACAGACGCTCCAATGCGCCCTGCACTTTGGCGTCCGACTTGGCGTCGAGAGCCGAGGTGGCTTCGTCCAATAGCAGGATCGGTGCGTCCCGCAGAATGGCTCTGGCGATGGACAGGCGTTGCCGCTGACCACCCGAGAGTGTGTCGCCCGCCTCGCCTAGAACCGTATCGTAACCATGAGGCAGCGCAGTGATGAAGTCATGCGCGTCAGCGGCTTTTGCCGCCGCAATGATGTCGTCCCGACTGGCCGCGGCCTGACCCAGCCTGATATTCTCGGCGACAGTATCAGAGAACAGGGTGACATGCTGGCTGACCAGCGCGATGTGCTGACGCAGGCTGGCGAGTGTCAGTGAGCGGACATCGTGCCCGTCGATCAAGACGCTGCCTTCGGTCGCGTCAAACAGGCGCGGGACAAGATTGAGAATGGTCGACTTGCCGCCCCCAGACGGCCCGACCAACGCAATTCTTTCGCCGGGTTTTGCAGCAATGGACACGTTCCTCAGGGCTTGAGTGCCGTCGGCATAAATAAAAGAAACATCACGCAACTCGACAGAGCCACGAATACCGCTAAGCACGGTCGCCCCGGATGCTTCCAGTACTTGCGAGCGCAGATCGGCGAGAGCGAAAACACGAGACAGGCTGGCAAGCATTTCCTGCACGACATTGTTCAGCGTTCCCAGAGCCCTTAAACGCGGGGCGAGGATTAACAGCCCTGTCAGCACAGCGACGATCTCACCGGCCGTGACAGCGTCCTGCCGGATCATCCATATGCCGAAGATCAATACACATGCGATGGCAAGTCCGCCCAGCACTTCCAGGATTGGATCGACCCGGGCCTGCTGGCTGACGAGCTTCAGAAAAAGGCGGATTCGCGTTGCGAAGCTTTCGCTCAGACGTGCGCGTTCTCGCTCCTCAAGACCATAAGCCCGGACCAGACGAGCTCCGTCGAGGCTTTCTTTCAATTGCGCTGTGATCTGGCCGATATGGGCCTGGGCCTCTGTCGCAGAGCCGCGCATACGGCGTGACAGGGCGATCAACGGCGCAAGCGCCAACCCGAATACGGCCATGGCCAGAGAGAGTTGCCAGCTCTGGATCAGCATGGCTGTAATCACGAAAATGACCGACAGTAAATCGCGGACAAGATTGCCAATGACGCGGATCAAGGCATTGCCGACGACACCAACATCGGACACGAACCTGGAAATGAGTGTGCCGGTCGGCTCACGCGACAGTGTGGCCAGATCGACGCGTAACGCCGCATCGAACATGTCCTGCTGCATCGCAGCAACCGCATTGAGTGATATCGCATTGGTTGCAACGCGCTGCAGATAGTTCATTGCGGCGCTGATCAGCGGAATGCCAATGATGAAGGGTAGAATAAGCCGTGCATAATCAGCAACAGACGTATCCGCACCTGCGTCAATCACGGTCTGAACGACGAACAGATAGGCCGCTGTCGCAGCGGCGTAGATCGCCATATAAACAAAAGCGAGGATCAGTCGACCCCGTTGCGGGGCTAGATAATCACGCCAAAGACGTGTGAGCAACGCCCGGCCCAGATCTGCGGCCTTATGCGAGGCTGCGGTCAGGTCTGGCTCAGCCAATGACGCCGTCTTTGTCCGGATCGATCAACTCATGCGCATGCAGAATGAAATAGCGGGCATGGGCATTATCAACGGTGCGTTGAGCCGCTGATTTCCAGGCATCATGCGCTTCGGCATAATTGGGGTAAGCACCAACGAAATCGACCGCTTTCAGATCCTTGAAGGCTGTTTTGTTGGGGTCCACCAACTCGCCGCCAATGACGAGGTGGAGGAGTTGTACGGGCGCTGTGTCGCGGTCGTTCATGGTGGTTCCTAGATATCGATAGTCATGAAGTGTGACTTCACCGCTTGCGAGCGTCGCCATCACCGGTTTCACCCGCTCCAATAGCAAGGCGTGCAAGGCCGGGGAAGCGCAAATCACGCCCCTGACTGAAGTGGTCTTCCCATCATAGCTCAGCGGAACGCCGTTCAAGTCTGTGATCCGGGCGCCAGCCTCAGTCGCAACCAAGGCCGCCGCCGCAACATCCCAATCGGATTTCGGGGTAAAAGCGACTGTCGCATCAGCATGTCCTGCCGCCACCATCGCGATGCGGTATGCCATGCTGTTGCTGATTTTATAGCCCATCCTGGGGAAGTTGAGGCGTTTGAATTTGCGGGAATAACCGACCATCATACAGCCATCAATTAGATCGCAGTCGTGAATGCGCACGGCTGCTCCGTTCATGGTTGCGCCGCGGCCCTTACGGGCAGAATAGAGTTCGTTTTTGAGCGGGTTAAACACACAGCTGGCAACGGCGTGGCCCTGTTCGATGACAGCCACAGAGACGGCGAAGCCGGGTTTGCGGTCAATAAAAGCCCGCGTGCCATCAATAGGGTCGACAATGAAAGACCGCTGGCATGTCCGGCGCGATTGATCATCCTTCGTTTCTTCGGACAACCAGCCATATCTGGGCCGCGCCGACATTAATTCAGCCTGCAGATAATCATTCACCGCTATGTCGACATCTGTGACGGGGTGATTCTCGCTCTTATTCCACACGCGCGCGTCATTGCGGTGATAGGCATCAAGGCAGATCTGCCCGGCCTTTCGTACAGCATGTTCGATCAGAGCGAGGTCGTCTCCAAAGGCTGGATCCGGCTTAACGTCCGGCAATCGTCAGCCCCTCAACCAAAACGGTTGGCGCATTCGTCTCTTGCTCATAATGAAGGTCTGATCCCGGAATGAGGCTGGCGAAGACATCGCGCAGATTGCCCGCGATAGTGACTTCGCTGACTGGATGTGCGCGGCCGCCCTGTTCGATCGCGAAGCCGGATACGCCGACGGAATAATCGCCAGTTGTTGGATTGAGGGACGGGCCGAACATTTCGCGTACGAATAGCCCGTGTCCGGCTTTAGCCATTAACGCGTCCGGATTATCATCCCCCGCCATCAGAGCGACGTTGGAGGTACTGATTCCCGGCGGACTGCTGAGACCGCGCGCACCATGACCGGTCGATTCCAGACCCAACTGACGGGCGGTGCTGGTATTCATCAACCAAGAGGACAGACCCCCATTCTTGATGATACCGAATTCTCCCGTTTCTATGCCTTCGCCGTCGAAGGGGCGCGATGACAGGCCACGCTGGCGGAGTGGGTCTTCGATAATTTGAATATTACGGGGGAATAGCGTCGCGCCGAGATCGTCCTTGAGGAAGGATACACCGCGCGCAACGGCATTGCCGCTAATCGCGCCAATCAAAGCGCCAATGAGGCTGGCAGATACGCGCCGGTCAAAGACAACAGGCATGGCGGCAGAGACCATTGAGGTCGCGCCCAGACGGGCTATGGCCCGTTCACCGGCTTCACGACCGACATCCTCTGGCATGTTTAGATCTGACAGCCAGCGGGTGCTGTCATGGTCATAGTCACGTTCCATATTGCCGTCGCGCTCGGCGAGCGCTGATACAGAGATGCCGTGGCGTGACGCGGCATAGCCCCCGTCGAAACCGGCACTGGTTCGCAGTCGAACCGCAGACCAGGAAAAACTTGCATGTGCGCCTTCCGCCTGTCTGACACCAGGAACCGATAGCGCTGCCGCTTCGACTTCAAGGGCGCGTGTCTTTAGGTCAGCGGGTTGCAATATGGTTGGATCAAATAGCTCCAACCCGTCTCCACTGCGCTTCGGCGACAGTCGTGCATCCGGTGCGAGCCCGCAATAGGGGTCTTCCGGCGCCAGTCTGGCCATCGCAACGGCTCTTTCAGCCAGTCTCTGGATAGTGCGGCTGGACAGATCCGATGAAGACACACAGGCCTGACGCTGGCCAACCATAACCCGCAAGCCAATATCGAACCCTTCGGAATTATCAATATCTTCGAGTTCGCCGCCGCGCACCGTGATAGAGGTGGAACGGCCATAAAGACCGAGTGCATCTGCGGCGTCCGCCCCCGCCGCGCGGGCATGGTCAATCAACGCCGTCAGCGGCGCATCAAGCGGTTCCAGAGAAAGTGGGTCGGAAAGGGCCAAGGTCTAGACGGGGCCGTGCGCGAAGATGAGATAGAGCAGATAGAGCGCTTCGCCGAAGAAGATGAACAGCGTCATCAATGTGCCAAAAAACCGACCCTGACCGAACCGGCCGCTCATGCCGAGAAAATGCAGTATGCGTCCGACAAAGTAGACCGCACCGAACAGATGCAGCATGATCGGCGCGCCGTCCATCATTGCGATGGCGATTAAGCCGATGAGAGCGAGCGGTGCAACTTCCGTGAAGTTACCATGGGTCCGGATACGGGCCAGCATGTCGGCATCGCCGCCATCACCGAGATTAATCTTCTTTTTCTGACGCACGAGGCCGATGCGGAACATCAGGACCGGATTGAGTATCAGACTTAGCGCCACGTAAAGTGCGACGATCTGGAAAGTGGTCATACGGAACTCCCTATGAGTTGGGTGGATGATTGAGGGCTTCCTTGAAAGCCCGCTTATGTTTGTCGGGCTCCTGCGCACCCTGAACGGCAAACTGGCCATTATAGATG
This sequence comes from Litorimonas sp., assembly GCA_965205225.1. Taxonomy (GTDB): domain Bacteria; phylum Pseudomonadota; class Alphaproteobacteria; order Caulobacterales; family Maricaulaceae; genus Litorimonas. The sequence continues at coordinate 47,084 of CBDBFZ010000003.1, read as the reverse complement.
AAGGTCGGCACGCCGGAGACACCGAGGCCGCGAAAGAACATGACCTCCTGCTGGATCGCCAGCTTGTCTTCATCCTGACCCAAAAGGTCTCTGATGAACTCACCGTCGAGGCCTGCGCCGCCCGCAATATCTACGAGCATGCCTGTATTGCCAATATCGCAGCCCTCTTCGTGATAAGCGCAGAAAATTGCTTCTGCCACAGCATCGCCAGCATCTTGCCCCTGCGCCCATTTGAGCAGGCGATGCGCGTTTAGACTATTGGGCCGTCTCATTATGGCGGAGAAGTCAAAATCAATGCCATGACTTTTGCCCGCCTGTTCCAGATGAGCGCGTGACGCCTTGAACCGATCTTTCGAATCGGCGCCGAACTTGGCGCTCATATAGTCTCGATAATCCTGGCCCTCATCAGGCACGGTCGGATCAAGCATATAGGGCCGAAAGGTCAGCTTTGGTTTCGGGTTTGCGCTTTTAGCCGCCGCCGCGAACTGCTTGTAGCCAAGCCAGCACCACGGGCAGACAAAGTCCGAAACCATATCGACCTGGATGTAGGCATCACTCATGCTGGTGCGCTTAACGAAGCTGATCCGGCCTGTCTAATCTTTGACCCGGTAAGCCCGGCGGATGATAATGGGGGTGGCCAGGATCTGACCTGATGTGACCTCATCATCACTGTCGCCGGATGCGTCTTGTGACTGGATCGCCTTGACGACGTCCATACCGCGCACAACCTGGCCGAAGCTGGCATAGCCTTCACCGTCCGGATTGCGTTCGCCGCCTGTGTCGAGAAAGGCATTATCGTCAATATTGATAAAGAAATAGGCGGCACTTCCGGTGCCAGGCTCTCCGCGCGCTATGCTGACATTGCCGCGTATGTTGGACAGACCCGTGTCAGTTGTTCGCTCATGCGCGATGGCTGGCATTGCGAGTTCCTGTGAGAGAATGCCGCCCTGGATCAGACTCATACCCATGTTGCGCGGGTCATTATCGGCATGGACAACGCGGTAGAAGCCCTCGCCATCATATAGACCATGATCGACATGAAGCAGGAAATCCGTTCCGGATATCGGTGCTGTGTCGATGTGGATTTCGATTTCAATTTCGCCGAGTTCCGTGTCGAGGACGATATTCGGCCGTTGGTCATCTGCGGCAGCGCAAGCCGTCAGAGTGAAGAGTAGAGCAAGATAATAGCGTTTCATACCGCTCCATAGACTCGTATGACTGACAGCGCTACTCTCTTGCGGTTCGATGGCTCACCGCTATCTCTGAACTGTGATTCACTTACAGAAACTCTCCGTCGGGTCGAAGTCGATCCAGACGCTGGCAAACTGGCAGGCGCGCGTCGTAGAACGCCGCGTGGCGGATGGATTATCTGCTCATCATGAACATGTGACGCGTATGTTCCCAAAACAGAAGGCCGCGCTCATATCGGGCGGATCGATTTATTGGGTCATTAAGGGGATGATCCTGTGCCGGAATCCGATTGCCGATCTGGAAGAGGTTGTCCGCCGGGACGGAGTCAAGGCGTGCGCTATTCTGATGGAACCAACGCTGATTCCGGTGGTACCGACGCCGCGACGTGCTTTCCAGGGGTGGCGGTATCTGAAGCCCGAAGACGCGCCTCGGGATCGGGGCGAGGCGCTTGGCGATGGCGATGAATTGCCGCCGAAACTGATGCGAAAACTGGTTGAACTCGGTGCCTGGTAGCCTGGAAATGAGCGGGCAAGAAAGAAATGGGGCGGTCGATCTGACCGGGCCTTTCGGACAGGACCATGCCGATATGCGCAGGATGACGGTCAGGATCGACCGGTCAGTCGTAGCGGGCCTGATTTAGCCGCCAATAGGCCGGCGTCCCGATCAGCGGCGAGTCCTCCGCGATCCGATCAAACGGGGTTTTGCCATCCTTGTCCCGCGCCTTGGGATCGGCCCCACCCTCAATCAGCGCGGTTATGGCCTCGGCATGGCCTTCCCTCGCAGCAAAGTGCAGCGGGGTTTCGCCAGACTCGGCCCGCGCCGCAGGATCGGCCCCACCCTCAATCAGCGCGGTAATGGCGTCGGCATGGCCTTCCCCCGCAGCAAAGTGCAGCGGGGTGAAGCCAAACACGGACCGCGCCGCAGGATCGGCCCCGGCCTGTAGGCAGGCCCGCACATCCCTGGCGCTGGCCGCCTCGAAGAACGCCGCACTATTCCAGGCCGCGCAGTCAGGTTGGGCCTGCGCCGCCGACAGGGTCGGACAGGCCGCCACAGCCAGACCGGCTGCCAGGGCCGCTGACAGTATAATCGTTGCAGTCTTCATGGTCTCTTCCTACTGCCAGCCTCTTTCCTGTGCCACAAGGGACCATTAATCAACAGGCAATCCCTGGCATGAACAGGTTCTGAACCTAGAAGTTGATCCGGATCTTGCCATAATATTGACCACCATTGAACCCTGTCGGGGCCGCCTCTGGATAGAGCTGGCCAAGAGAGCCAGCGGCCGGGTTTTCATCCGGATAATTGTCGAACAAGTTACTGGCGCCAATGATGAAATTGACACCTGAGACAACTTCATAGCCGATTTCAGCGTCGACGAGCAGTTCGGACGAACGATCCGGGAAGCCGTTTCCAACATCATCCCACTGACCGTAATAATTCGCCCGCAGAAGCGTGCGCCATTTGTCATTCTCATACGACCATTGTACAAATCCCTTCCAGTTTGGAAGCTGGTCTTCAAGGTTGGACACACGCGTGGCGTTGATCGGATTGATCGTGCCGATATTTGTGACGTCGGTCTCATTATAGTTCGCAGCGACCGTCAATGACGACGACCCGTTCATGAAGTCGAACGGGTAACGACCCACGACATCGATGCCTTTGGTCCGTGTATCGAATGAATTACTGAAGAACCGATATTCCGACAGATCTTCGAACCCTGTAAAGTCCGACCGTGTGATCGTGCCATTATTGGACAACTCGGTCAGTGCAGCCGGTACAGTGGTGGCTGTCGCGCCGGCATTCTGCAACGCTGCTAGGAAGTTCACGTTTGCCCCCAGAGCGATCCGGTCCGCGACATCAATGTGATAGAAGTCGACGGTCCAGCTGATTGGACCCACATCAAAGGCCGTGCCCGCCGTGAAGATTTCCGCATCCTCGGGGCCCAATGTCGGACGGTCGCCGAATGTCGCCTGAATGAAGTCGGCGGCAAGCTGACCGGCAGCAGATGACAGCGGGACAGTCCCCTGATCAACCAGGACACCGCCGACACTCTGTGTTGTCACATTGGTTATATTGGCTTGACCAGCCGTCGGTGCATGGAACGCTGTTGAGTGCGAGCCACGGAACCGCAGATTGTCATTCACCTTGAATAGGGCTGCGATCTTGTAATCAAGCGTGTCGCCAAAAGCCGTATAGTCTTCATACCGCAACGCGCCTTGCACGGTCAGCTGATTGGTCACATCGGCTTCCAGCTCTGTGTAGAGCGCGTAGGAATCCTGTGTTGCCGATGAGCTGTTGGCGAAACCGCCAAAGCCGTTCGAGCTGGATGAGAACCCCTGATCGGCAAGCGGGCCGAGTGCGAATGAAGCCGCATCGCCCTGGAACAGATCAAACGTTTCTTCGCGATATTCTCCGCCGAAAGCGATGGAGAGATCAGACGCCATGCCCGTTGGCAACAGATAGGCGAAATCCGCATTCAGGATGAGTTCGGTCTGTTGCTGACCACCCGGATTGAAATCCCGGGGGGTATTCGGACCCAATGAGGCGTTGACAGTGTTTTCGATGAAGAAGTCGGTCTTGTTCCGGCCATGCGTGACCGACAGATCGTAAGTCAGCCCGTCGCCAAGTCCAATGGCGCCGCGAAGACCGAGCGACACGCCGTAATCCGTATTCTCGCCGCCGAACCGCGGGACAAAACCGCCTGGAATGGTTTCAATGAATGAGAAACAGTTCGGATCGGAGCCAACCTGACCCGCAATCGTAGCATCCGGGATCAGACCGTTCAGCGGAATGCCAGCTGGGCAGGATCCGCCAACACCCAGACCGTCAAGGTCGCCAACGCGGACAGATGCGCCGCCATTGGGGTCCAAATCACCGTTCGCATCAACCAGTGGTCCGGCATAGACGCCGCCGCGATTGGTCGGGTTACGGTAGAAGAACCCACCTTCGACAGTGCGCGATGCATAGTTACCAAAGGCGTAGACTTCGGCGCTATCAGACAGTTCGAGCGCGGAATTGATGAAGAGCTTCAGATCGTCTTTAACGTCTGGCTGGCCCCAATATTGCGGCACTTCGTCTGTGAACGTGTTGATTGTCAGGAAATCCCCGGCGGCATTATTGCCCGCCGCGATGAGTGAACGAACATCATCGCGAATGACGGATCGGACGGTGCCGTCTGTTTCGCCATATTCGGCCGACAGGCTGACAAAGCCCTGATCGCCGAGGGGCAAGCCAACATTGCCGGAGACACGGAAATTGTCACCGTCGCCAGCATATGTAGAGCCGTACTTGAATTCGACCGTGCCACCTTCGGGTGAATCTTTGAGAACGAAGTTCAGAACACCGGCGATCGCATCAGAACCATATTGTGAGGACGCACCATCGCGAAGAACTTCAACCTGCTTCAGAGCAATGGATGGAATTGCAGAGATGTCGACGCCTTGTGCGCCGTCAGAAATACCACCGCCAAGAAAGGAGATGACTGAGCCCCGATGACGGCGTTTTCCATTCAGCAGGACCAGTGTCTGATCAGGTGAGAGGCCGCGCAAATTGGCAGGGCGGACAATCGATGCGGCATCAGAGATCGGTTGCGTGTTGATGTTGAAGGACGGAACTGAGGTTCGGAGTAAATCCTGGACATCATCCGCGGCGTTACGGGTGAAGTCGACACCGGAAATGACATCGACCGGGGCAGGGGTGTCAGCGGCGGAACGTTGCGTGCGCCGCGTACCAATCGTGATAATCTCATCATTATCGGCTGAATCGTCATTGTCCTGCGCATAGGCTGTACCAGCGCTCATCGTCGCGGCTAGCATTGCGGTCGAGACATTCACGGCAAGTAAGCGTTTCATTTCCTTGGTATCCATTTTTTTTCCTTTAGTTCCTTAAATCGCTATTATCAAAGGTCGTCGGTCAACAAACCAGTATTGTTTGATCAGGATCAATCGGCAGACATTCCCGAAGCTAAGTATAATAAGTACGAAATGACGGTCCTGCAATGAAGTTGTCCTAAGTTAAGTTGAGTTTTGGGTGATTTGTGTCTTTCATGCAACATGAAGAAAATGTTACAAAATGTTACAGAATGACGAATCTGGACTAGGTAGCGGCCTCATATTGCGGGTTGCTGGCACGGATGACAGCCCCACGATCCGCATGCTTCAAGCGCTATCGATCCATTCTCCATCGCGGCTATCTTGACGATATGCAGGTCTCATCATCGCGAATGTCCATGGAGCTCGATAAGCAACTGATTGATGATGGGATATATTTCTGTGTGCTTGATAGGAACGTTCTGGTGGGATGCGAAAGGTGGTCTCACCGGGCGACGCTCTACGGGGGATCATTCACATGACAGCTTTCAAACGTGGACCGTAAAAGACCTGGTCCAGCATCACCATGACTTTGCCGATGATGCCCCGGACGAGATGCGGAGAGCGCTCGACCGCTAGGCTGTTGACGAACCGTCTGGTCTACAGAGACTGGTAACTGCTTTCAGCCGCATGGAACCAGAATAGATATTTCGCCCGGTCATACATTTCGAAATCATACTCTACGCCCAGCTCTTCGGGCAACCAGAGAATGTGAAATGCGAATGGATTGTAAGTTTTCCAGATGATGTAATGTGATCATGGCGATGAGTCTTCCCTTGTCGGCGCGTTTACCGCGCAATTATCAATGAGCCGAACACCTTGGCAATGGGCGGCGATGAGGAGTTGCATTGGATCTTTGACAGGGCCTGCCTCTTGAAGCTCTAACGAGGACGCATCTACTAGACTGACATAGTCGACGTCTGAAAAACCACTATCCAGAATGTCGCGACGTGCCTGTTTAAGCGTTGCCGCGACGGGGACGCCATTTTGTAGCTGGTCGCGCGCGTCGAACAGAATGCGGTTGAGTTGTCTGGCCACCGCCAGGCCGTCCTCATCGAAATAGCGATTACGCGATGACAGGGCGAGGCCCTGTGCGTCGCGCGCAATCGGTGCGCCGATGATCTCGACCGGTATGTCGAGGTCGCGGACCATGCGGCGAATGACGGCAAGCTGTTGGAAATCCTTCTCGCCGAATACGGCCATATCGGGCCGAACCCGGTTTAACAGTTTGTTCACGACGAGGGCAACACCGTGGAAAAAGGTCGGGCGATGATCGGTTTCCAGCCCATTTGCGACGCTTCCAATGATCAGTCTGGTGCTGTGATCCTCATGATACATATCAGCTCTGACGGGCAGATAGACCAGATCGACGCCTTCCTCGGCCAACAACTCCAGATCGGATTGTAAGTTACGCGGATAGGCCTCAAAATCTTCATCGGGGGCAAACTGAGTTGGGTTCACGAAAATGGACACTATGACGCGGTCGGCCGCGCGCTTGGCGATCCGGACCAGAGACAGATGCCCTTCATGCAGTGCGCCCATTGTCGGCAAGAGCGCAGTACGCTTTGCTTCGGCCTCATACCCATTCATGCACACGCGCAGGGCCATAAGCGTTTTGACGGTGGGCAAGATGAAATTCATCGAACAGGACGCTCCGGTACAGATGTACGAAGCAGTTCCTAGCTAGGATTGATGATGAATAAAACCTTACATTGCGTGTTGGCATCCGAGGGGTTTCGGGGTGATCGGCACAGAGGCGACGCGCTGTCTGTTTATCAAGGGCCTCAATCCGGATGCTGTGATATGCGCGGTATTGATACTGATGGATCGCGGAGTAGCTTCTCCAGCTCCGGCATATCGAACCAGAGTATCGGCGAGGATGGTGGTTTCGGCCAAGCTGCTAAACCCGTCGATCTGCAAGGTTCAAAATTGCGATTGACCTATGTCTGAACAGTCTGAGCTTGCGCTGCGATCACAGGTGAGGCGATAGTCTCCATGACATCAAACCCTCTGTCGATCAGATATGACATGTAGCTGTTGCGAGATCCGCTGGATGCAGCCCAGAACGACCGCAATGATGCGCTGATCGTCTCGTGCCGCGCTAATCAACTGGTCCGGTTAGAGAGGTGTTAACACCCCTTGACCATGATCATCCCCATCCTAGTTGGCCTTGCGCATGACATCCGTGCGCTGATGGGGTTTCAATGTCCGGGCAGGACCGTAATAAGATAGAACCATGTTGGACATTTTGGAATTCATCACATTGACTGACCTTCAAATGACAGGACCCAATAAAAGGCCGGGCAAGGGCGCGGATGGCGCACCTAGCGGACCGGATGACGGGTCTGATGATGGCATGGAGCGCGGCGTTGCGACCAAGATCCGCGACAAGACGGAGAAGCCGTCCATGTACCGTGTGTTGCTGATGAATGATGATTATACGCCGATGGAATTTGTCGTTTCGATTTTGATGGGTATCTTCAAGAAGACTCAGGAAGAGGCGACACAGGTCATGCTCAATGTTCATCAGACCGGGATCGGAACTTGCGGTGTCTATACGTTGGAAGTGGCCGAAACCAAAGTGGCTCTGGTCATGGATGCGGCAAAGCGCAACCAGCATCCGCTTCAATGCACATTGGAGAAAGCGTGATCTTGGTCGCAATCTTGCACAATTCTTGTGCTGAGTTACAGAGGATCACCCGTTCACATCTCCGTGCAGGGGTGGATACAGGGATTATATTGCAAACGCGTTGGCAACTTCCCAAGTCGGATAGTCGAAAGGAAAGCTAATTATGGCATCATTTTCTCCAGTTCTGGAAGAAACCATCCACCGCGCCCTGACGCTCGCCAGTGATCGTAAACATGAGCTAGCGACGCTTGAGCATCTGTTGCTCGCGCTGTTGGATGATAAGGACGCTGCTGCCGTCATCACAGCGTGCGGAGTCGATATTGATCCTCTGCGTACGGATGTGACGCGTTATCTGGATGAAGACCTAGCCTCGCTTGTCGTTGAGGAATTTGAGGAAGCCCGCCCGACGGCTGGGTTTCACCGTGTGATCCAGCGCGCCGTTATCCATGTGCAGTCATCAGGCCGCGAAGAAGTCACGGGCGCGAATGCACTGGTCGCGCTTTTCGCCGAGCGCGAATCCCATGCTGTTTATTTCCTGCAGGAACGGGATATGACACGCTATGACGCGGTCAATTATATCAGTCACGGCATTGCCAAGAACGGGTCAGCTTCATCGCCAAAACTGCCTACTGGCGCAGGTGAGGATGGCGAGGAATCGCAGGGCAAGGATCCACTGGCTGAATACACTGTCAATCTCAATCAGAAGGCACGCGAAGGCGATATTGATCCGCTGATCGGCCGCGCTGACGAGGTTGAGCGTTGCATCATGGTGTTGAGCCGCCGCCGCAAGAACAACCCGTTACTCGTCGGCGATCCAGGCGTTGGTAAGACCGCAATCGCGGAAGGGATTGCCCGCCGCATCGTCAATGATGATGTGCCGGGTGTTCTGGCCGACGCGATCATCTATTCGCTCGATATGGGTGCGCTGCTCGCCGGTACGCGCTATCGCGGCGATTTCGAAGAACGGTTAAAAGCTGTTGTCACCAAGCTGCAGGACACGCCCGGAGCGATCCTGTTCATCGATGAAATCCATACAATTATCGGCGCTGGTGCGACGAGCGGCGGCGCGATGGATGCGTCCAACTTGCTCAAACCAGCGCTACAAAGTGGCAAGCTGCGCTGTATGGGATCGACGACCTATAAGGCATATCGTCAGCACTTTGAGAAGGATCGGGCTCTGTCCCGCCGCTTTCTGAAGATCGATGTGTCCGAACCGACTTCCGATGACGCGATTCTGATCCTTCAAGGTTTGAAATCCTATTTCGAGGATTTCCATAAGGTCGAGTACACACCGGAAGCGATTGTCGCCGCTGTTCAGCTAGCCGTTCGTCACATCACGGACCGCAAACTCCCGGACAAGGCCATCGACATCATCGATGAAGCCGGGGCCCGGACCAAACTGGTCCCGGAAGATGAACGCAAGAAGGTCATTGAGACGAAGGATATCGAAACTGTCGTGTCCAAGATTGCTCGCATTCCGCCCAAGTCCATTTCGCGCGATGATGAGAAGGCGCTAAAGAGTCTTGAGCAGGACCTCAAGCGGATGGTGTTCGGTCAGGATTCAGCGATTGAACAGACCGCTGCTGCGGTGAAGCTCGCTCGTGCTGGTCTGCGTGAACAGAACAAACCGATTGGCTCTTATCTGTTTGCAGGTCCGACCGGCGTCGGTAAGACCGAAGTCGCCCGTCAGTTGGCCATGACTCAGGGTCTGGAACTGCTACGTTTTGACATGTCGGAATATATGGAGCGGCACACAGTGTCTCGCCTGATCGGCGCGCCTCCGGGCTATGTTGGTTATGATCAGGGCGGCCTGCTGACGGATGCGGTCAATCAGAATCCGCACTGCGTGCTGCTGCTGGATGAGATCGAGAAAGCCCATCCGGACATCTACAATATTCTGTTGCAGGTAATGGATAATGGCTTCCTGACCGACTCCAATGGCCGCAAGGTCGACTTCCGTAATGTCATTGTAATCATGACGACCAATGCCGGAGCTGCGGATGCCGCCAAGTCCGAAATTGGTTTTGGCCGCGGAACCAAGGATGATGAACAGGAGGCTGCAATCAAACGCCGCTTTGCACCGGAATTCCGCAACCGTCTGGATGCCATGGTCATGTTCGCGGCTCTCTCGAAAGAACATATTGCTCGCGTCGTGGACAAGTTCATCATTCAGCTGGAAGCGCAATTAGCTGACCGCAAGATTGAGTTCGAAGTCTCCAAGACGGCGAATCAGTGGATCGCGGATAAAGGCTATAATAAGCGCTATGGCGCACGTTCGCTTGGCCGCACGATTCAGGAATTTGTCAAGAATCCGCTGGCTGATGAAATCTTGTTCGGGAAGCTGAAATATGGCGGTCTGGTTAAGGTCGGTGTGGATCGGAAGAAGGAAAATTTGACGTTCAAATTCGTCCCGGCACCGAAGCCGAAAACCCCTGAAGGCGAAACGCCTGAGGCGACACCGAAGGAAGACGCCTAAGCGTCTTCACTCTAAGTTCTGAGCCTCGGCAGATATGCCTAGGCTCAGACCCTATTGATTTGCATTGAGGTCCCGTTTCTGATTCATGGTGCCAACGGAGCGTTGCCATAAATGATCTATCTTTGTTGTCCGAGGCCCGGATGGCGAAGATATCACCATACTTTCCGTAGCCGCATCAGGTGCCACGCGCCGATGATCGCAAGGCGATCTCCGGCATCGTCTACGTCCTGAAGACCGGCTGGCAATGGCAGGACGCGCCAAAGGCCTATGACCTCACAAAACTCTTTACAACCGTTTCTGTTGGTGAACCGGGATGGGCGTATCCGACCGTATTTTCAGCGACCTAGCAGCGCAGGACGGCCCCCGATACGCTGATGATCGATGTGACACATCTCAAAGCTCACAGGATGGCGGTGAGTTTGCTGAGAAGGGGGTGCTTGCGCCATATCAGGCGAACCAGGGGCGGACTGAACACCAGGCTGCACGCCGTGTGTGACGGCGATGGCCGACCTATCGTGATGGGCATCACGGCCGGGCAGCGCCCGGATTATATCGGTGCGAGGACCTTGTATCCGCCTTTACCAGACGGGCCATGGCGCGGGCGATGATCGCAGATCGAGGCTACGATTCTGACACCGAGGCGCTCTACGCGCCAAAGGCATCACACCTTGTATCATTATCCCGTGGCTGTGTGAAAACAGCCTGGGCAATGCGTCGATTTCAGTGGATTTAATTTAGGACAAGCTTTCCCCTTAGGCTTGGATCACCCGGATTAGTTTCTTCACTCCGAACATGCTGATCATCCGGCGGATATTATAAGCTAGAACCGATAGACTCATCTCTGTTTTGACGTTTTTGAGGCGTTTGGTCAGGAAGTGCGTGGCACCCATCCATGACTTCAGCGTCCCGAACGGATGCTCGACCGTCGCCCTTCGGATGGCCATGGCTTCCGGGAGGTCATTCAATCGCGTCAACATAGCGTCGATGATGTCCTCATTGACCCAGCGTTTGATCCGCCGTTGTTTCCCCGTCGTGCATTTGGCTTTGACGGGACAGGCCGCGCATTCGTCCGGCCAGTAAACTTGCATGTCCTTGCCCTGTTCAACTGACATGAAGCGATAGGTCATCTTCTGACCACCTGGGCATTGGTAACTATTGTCTTCGGGCTGATAGAGGAAGTCATGTTTGCCAAAGCGGCCCGCGGCTTTAGAGCCAGATGTGTAAGGCTTGGGCACGTATGTTGTAGCGCCCAGTTTCTCAGTCGCCATAATTTCTGCACCGCTGAAGTAGCCACGATCTGCAAAGACTGTAATGTCTTTTCGTCCAATGGCGGCTTGGCCTTGTTTCGTCATCTTTGTGAGCTGCACTTTGTCAGAGACAGTGTTTGTTACCTCATGCGCGACAATGAGATGGTGCTCGGTATCGACAACCGTCTGTACGTTATACCCCACCATACCAGCCTTTGTGCTGGTCGCCATAGCCACTGAGTCCGGGTCAGTTAAGGATACTTGTTTCTTAGAAGACGCGGCGAGATCATCTTTCAACTGTTGAAGCTCAGCCATCTTCTCACGCATTGACGTAATCTTTTCCTTGAGGCGTTCAGTCTTGGCCTCAGCGGCCTCGCCTTCCTGTAAATCCGTCGCGTCCAGTGCATGAAGGTATTTCTCTATAGAATGCTCAATCTGGCCGATGCGCCGCGTGAGCTTGCCGCGTGTGAAGTTCTTTTCTCTCGCGTTCACGGCCTTGAACTTGGCTCCATCAATCGCAACCATTGTGCGCGCGAACAGACCAACGTCACGGCAAAGAGTCACAAATTGAGAACAGGTTGATTGGATAGCGGTGCCGTTGTCTTTTCTAAAGTCAGCAATCGTTTTGAAGTCAGGTGCAAGCTTGCCCGTCAGCCACATAAGCTCAACATTACGCCCCGCTTCGCGTTCAAGCCTACGGCTAGATTGGATACAGTTGAGATAGCCGTAAATGTAGAGCTTGAGCAAAATAGACGGATGATAACCGGGACGGCCTGTCGCCTTGGGCCGGACGCGCTCGAAACCCATTGAGAGTAAATCTAGTTCATCAACGTAGGCATCAATGACGCGAACAGTATTATCTTCATCGATATACTCGTCCAGACTTTCAGGAAATAATATGGACTGATTTCGATCTTGGCCTTCAATAAAGCGCTTCACAATAAACCTCCGATTCAATCACCGGAACTATATCACAAAAAACTAACCGTTTTCACACAGCCACTCCCCTCTCCCGCTCTGCGCGTGTGCGGTTCCTGCTGGAAGAACTCGGATGCGAGTATGAGCTGGTGAAAGTTGATATGCTGCGGGGCGAAGGGATAAGCGAAGCGCATCTGGCGCGTAATCCGAACCATACTGTTCCGGTTCTGGACATCACCAATGAGGATGGATCACAGCAAACCCTGATCGAATCCGGCACCGATGATCTTGTGGCTGGCCGACGCCTTCCCAGACGCCTGATTGGCACCGCAAATTGAAGATTTGAACGCACGGGCCATTACACGCAACAAATTCTGTTCCAGTTCGCCCATGTTGACATGTTACTCTGGCAGGTTCGCCTGAACGAAACGCTGTTTCCTGAGTCCGTCCGCAGTCAGCCCGTCGCAGATTTCAACCGCGACAAATTAGAGCGCGAAATGATCCCGCAAATAGAAGCGCGGCTCAGCGAACATGACTGGATATGTGGGGAGACTTTTACCGTCGCAGACTGTATTGCGGCGCAAAATGTCAACTGGATGCGCGGTTATGGTTTGGCGAAAACCAGGCCGCTGCGTGATTATATAAAACGCCTAATGGTGTGCCCTGCTTTCACCCGCGCCTATGCCGCTACCAGGGAATTTGAACGATGAACCATCAACTCAAGCTCGGGGCCATCGGCTATGGTTGCTGGCGGTTTGCTGGCAACACCATGCAGGAAGCGGACGAGTTGATCCGCACGGCCTTAGATCACGGTATGGTCCTGATCGATACGGCTGATATTTATGGGTTTGGTGAACCGCGTGGATTTGGCGGCGCGGAAGCCGTGCTGGGAGAGGTGCTTGCCGCCTCACCAGAGCTACGCAGCCGCATGGCGCTTACAACCAAGGGCGGTATCATCCCGCTGCGCCCTTATGACAGTTCGCGTGACTATCTGATGGGGGCGCTCGACGCATCGCTGAGCCGATTGCAGGTCGATTATATTGATCTCTACCAGATCCACCGCCCAGACCTGACCACACCTATGTCGGCTCTGGCCGGGACATTGCAGGCCATGCTGGACAGCGGCAAGGTCGGAGCGATCAGTGTTAGCAATTTCACGACAAGCCAGATGCGGGCTCTGTCAGCATATCTCGATATGCCGCTCGCAACGATCCAACTGGAACTGTCCGTGCTGGAGCAATCGCCCATTACAGACGAGACGCTCGATTTCGCCGAAGAGATTGGCGCTACAGTCCTGGCCTGGTCACCTCTTGGCGGCGGACGTTTGTTCACTGAAGATGGCCCGGTCCAGAAGGCCGTCGCAGCCATCGCACGCAAGACAGGCTATACGGCGACCCAGATCGCGCTGGCTTTTACGCGGAGCCTCGGCGCAACCGTCTTGCCACTAGTCGGGACACAGCGCACTCACCGGATCGAAGATGCGGCGAACGCCGGGGACATCACGCTCTCCGCGCGCGATTTCTACGACCTCATCGAAGCCTATCGCGGCAAGCCTATGCCCTGAAAAGTACAGCCATTCAGCGTTTGACGGTTTTGCTTTGCGGTTGGCCCGGTTAATGGGCAGCCAGATCATGATGGCCGCCGCAATCTCTACCTCTGTCTACGTCCATGAAGATGGCAGTGGCGGACTCCACGCTTCCAAACATGCGCCCATTGGCGTCATGGCCGACCACCGCCGCGAAAAGGGCGAATGGATGCTGTCCTATCGGTTTATGACGATGGATATGCATATGGTCGGCGGCATGTACGGGCTGACGGACTGGATCATGCTGATGGCGATGACCCGTTACCGTTCGCTCGATATAGACCATGTCACCTATATGGGCGGCACACCCACGCTGCGCTTGCTCTATCCCATGCAGCTTGGCACCGGAACCTGGGATTTCAAACCTGCCCTGACTGCGTTTGGGCGGCGCGGAAGAATTGGTTTTGGCGCACAAGTATCAACCCGCTTGCCACTGGGTGATAATGAAAAAGGCTATAAGTACGGCAGTCGTTTGGAAGGCACGGCGTGGCCATCCTACGAACCCGGCTATTGGATCTCGTTCCCGACCCGCATGAAAGCTGTGACGCAAGGTAGGATCGATGGTATGGACGCGGTTATCATGGCGCCTGTGCAGACAGCCGATTCTGATAACGCCGACGGGGACACGATCAACCTATTATTCGGTGTGATCCTGGCGGGTCAATTGGGTGTGTTGAAGGACCACCATCTCGCCATTGAATATGGCGTGCCGCTGAACCGCGATCTTAATGGTCCGCAGATGGAAACGAATCGTGTTCTGACAGTCGGCTGTCAGAAAGCCTTTTAAAAAATTGGCCCCCCGGTGCTAGGTCGGGGAGCCGTCATGAAGATTCTAGAATTTCCGGGTAATACCCAGTGTTACCACCGGAAAGTATTTATAGTCTTCAACATCTTCTTCGATCGACGCGATCTCTGTCCGAAGTTCGGTCAGCAGCATAGAATCGCTGCTGAGCAGGCCATCCGCTGACGTCAGTTCAACAACGTCAGCGGACCCCACAAACATGACGCCCGCCCGGGCATTAAAGGACCACGGCCCGGATGTTGTTTGAAAATTATCGAACCCAAGACCAACATAGGGCGCGACCTCATTAAATTCAGCTCTGCCAAATAAGGACCCGACCTGCGTGGGGGTAAATACCTGATTGCCGATTGAGACATTTGCGGACGGTGTAGCAACTAGATCGGCAGCCTTTTCGCCAATATATGCACCGCCCGATAGGATGAAAGCATTCCCAAAGGGCGCGATGTCAGCAAAAGCGCCAAAGTTGGATAACGTAAAATCACCGTCATAATTGATATCGTCATTTACAATCTCACCTGAAAGTTCTGCAAAATTGTAACTACCACGGAGCATGAGCCTTTTAGCAGGCGCAACTTTGACTTCAACAGATATGCCTGTTGTTCCACCTGTAACGCCAACACCAATATCTGCGGCAATCGCTGTTACAGGAAAAATCAAGCCAACTACAGCACTGAGGGTAAGGAGGCGGATTAGAGTTTTTGTCATTGGAGATCCCTATTCAATTACTTGTCTTGCTGATGTACTCGCAGATAGTGCAGTGTCAATAGGAAAAACCCAATCCTTTTTTATACATGATTTGAACACGGCCAATTTGAACGCAACATATGAAGATCCTATTGTTCGACTCTTCTGTTTCCGACCCGGTGAGCCAGATTAAAATCGACGCTGCCACACATTGGTTTGAAGCGCTGGGCGATACTCAGGACCAGCACCGACTCTATCTCGAGATCCCGAAGATGCATTTCCCCGACCTTGGATCGTTCCGGAAAACCTTCATGTCTCTCGCTAATCTGATGCGAGGCTGGGAAGCCTATGAAAAATGCGCCATCATGACCGGTAGCTCGTTTCCGCGCTCCAGCACCAAGATCGAAGGCACAGCTCTTCCGCAAATACCCCCCAACAAGCGGTTCTTGAGAGGGTGACATTTGAGCGTTTAGGGTCTGCGGGTGCCTTGCGGCGCAAGATTGAGACCGTGATCGATTTTTCTTTTATCCATGAGCGCGTGCGGCTACTCTAGTGTTCTGATGATGGCCGTCCGGTCCCAGATCCAACTTTGATGTCCAAAGCGCGGCTAATTGACTATTTGTTTGGCATCAGGTCTGAGCGTCAACTGGGGTGTGAGATCGAGGTCGATGTGGCCGACTGTTGGTTTTACTCTTGAAACTAACCGCACCTGACACCCGCAAATGTCTGTGACAGCATTGTCTATTCAAGTCGGCTTGATCGCCCAGCGGCGCGATTTGGCTTTGACGTCGGGGCTGTTGGACGGGAGGCGGGTTTCGCCACAAATGACCGTGCAAAGGACTTGAGAATCGACAGATATTGGGGGTGATCGCCGCCCCAACACACGCAAAGGGTTTATGGCCAAAGGGCTGTCTGTGTACAGTCCAGAGGCGGCCAGATTTTACCTTAGGCGGCGTGGACAAATTTGAGCCATTATCTGACTGTAGCAATGTGGACCATGCTGAGGAAGCTGCTGGCGAGTTGATCATAGCGTGTGGCCACTGCACGGTTGATCTTCAAATGCCCGAACATGCGTTCTATGCGGCTATCGCTGATTGTATAGGATACGGTCATATTCAATCTTCACACGCCGATTGGACCGGCCCGGAATAACGGCCTTTATGCTGCGACTGTCGAGATCGGCACGGATGGCATCGGCATCATAGCCCTTGTCAGCCAATAGGGCGTCAGGTGAACGCTCCGGCAAGTCGATAAGTGCGTCATATGCCTTGCAATCCGCCGCTTCTCCGACGGTCAGGTGGAATGCGAGTGGTCGACCTTGTCCATCAGCCAGACAGTGAAGTTTACTGGTGAACCCACCCCGCGAGCGACCAAGAGCGCGTCGATGAGCCCCCTTTTCCGCCCGCTGCCCAGACATGGGCACGAACTGTGGTGCTATCGATGCTGTAGTGACCACTATCCGCCATGATCTCGGCCAAGGTGACAGAAACGATCTCCCATATCCCGGCTTCGCTCCAACGTCGGAACCGTCGATAGATCATATTCCAGTTACCATATCTTTGGCGGAACATCGCGCCATGGCGCGCCGCAGCGAAGACGCCAAAATATGCCATTGATAATGGAACGGCCCGCTACGCCCCACATGCACCACACGGGCAAACAGGACCAGGATCGACCGCCGCCATGTCTGGTAGGACACTCGGGACAAAGTCAACGCGCATCGCCTGACCGATTGGGGCAAGGCCATTCATAAACGCCGAAAGGACACTGTTGAGCGGTCCTTTGCAGATGCCAAACAGCGTCACGGTCACCGCCATGCCCGCGTCCGGGGCCTCCTGCATCTCAAACAATAATGCCGACGCGCGGCCACAGCCCAAAACATCAATAAAATCGCCCTCGCCCCCACAGCAAAGCGCAAAAATAGCGCCGCATAGACGCACCACACAGACGCCAAGACAGAATGACACTTGAAAACCAACACCTAAACCGACCCAAAACAAAACTCCGCCTCAAAAAGACGAGGCTTGTCAGCAATCTGAAGCCCCGCCATTTAGCGGGTTCTTCGCATGTTTATGGTGAGCGGCTTATTCAGCCAGAACACTCGTCGCGGCAATACTGGCTGCAACGACTTTCTTCATCGTCCGAGCCTTGTCTGTCAGTTTGTGATTCTTCGTCCCCAACAGGAAGCCGTCAAGGCCGCCCTTGAAATCAACCGTACGCAGGGTCTTGGCTGCGATACGCAGCCTATAGTCCTGACCAAGGGCCTGGGAGCGCAGAGTAACATTGCACAGGTTCACTTCGAACCGACGCTTTGTCTTGTTATTAGAGTGGGACACATTGTGGCCGCTCATCGGGCCGGTGCCCAAAAGGTCGCAGGTGCGGGACATGATGCTTGTCTCAAAAAGTTCGTGGCGTTTTGAATAGAAAAGGCCCGCAGGTGTGGGCAATTAGGCGCGGCCATTAGGCCGCTGAATGCGCCAGGTCAAGCCCGGCTCGCATTCTTCCTAGGACCCTTCGTATACCCAATCCACCTGACCAAAGCTTAATTCTTATCTGCATCTTGTTCATGGGTGAGTTAGACAAGTCAGCGTAAAGCAACTCTATGAAAAATCTACTGTTAACAAGTTTGGCCCTCACCGCGGCACTGCCCGCACTCAGCCAGAGCACGGCTGGCAACGCCCGGGTCGACCTGATTCAGGAGGGTCGACATATGCCCGTCCTCAACGATCAGAACCTCGGTGAAACCCGCTATATCGTCCCGGCTGCAACCGAAGGGTCAACCCAGTTTGCCTTTACTCTGAAAGGGTATGTCTTTGGCCTCCGCCTCATCAAGGCAACCTATCTGGGATATGAGACTGACACGGACTATGCGGCTTACACGGACATGAAGACGTCGGGATTGGGAGCCTTGATCAAGAAGCTTGATATCTGGTCAGTGACCCGAGGTTCCGTTCTGCCCGGCGGAGACCTGCGTCCAAACTTTCACGTCCAGCAGAACACGGACAAGAAGAATCGTAGAGTCGAAATGAATTACGACAATGCGGAAAGCCGCGTGGATGTGAACATTGTACCTCGACTGGGCAGTCAGGGCTTACCACCGACAACGACCAAGCAGCGATTTGAGGCCTATGATATGGTTACGGCTCTGCTGCACATGACGCATCGCGGCCGCACGGATGCGGCCGATCTTTGCCGCGGCAGTGTGCCGATTTTCGATTCGAAACAGCATTATAATCTGCGCCTTGCTCAGGTTGGCGAGAATCGAGTCAAATTTCTCGGTGACAAACAGGACGCAATCCATTGCTACGCCTATTATGAACCCATTTCTGGCTTCGACCCGGAGGATCTTCCCGATGCAGAAGAAGCGGGCACACCGATTGATGTCTATTTTCGATACTATCCGGAAGTCGACATGCATGTCCCTGTGCGCTTCGCTTATCGAATCAGCAGCTTCAAAGCGATTATCAAGATGACAGGCCTCATCTTTGTGACGCCTGACGGCGAGATCATCATGGATGAGAGCTAAGATTGCCAGCGTAGAAGACTTTGTTACATGTCTGACTTTTCCCGTTCTATGCCCAAGGCTTCCCCCAAGCCCCGAGCCGTGCCATAAGCCCCACAACATGGTGCACGGTGCAGTATCAAGGTCCAGCCCGACGAGAGGCGCAAGCCGATCGCCCGATGGCGGGATTAAGACTTAGCGAAGCGGGTTCGAGTCCCGCCGCCATCACTTGCTCCTACCCGCGTGGCTCGCTAATGCGGGGTCATTGCGAAACCACAGGAGATGCAAATGATCGATTACGACAAGCTCGAGGCCGGCTTGGCCATAGCGCCGGAGGATGGGCACGCCGGCCTAGACAAAGGGATGATTCACGAGGTCGCGATGACCGATAATGGCAGGCCCTATCTGACCTGCCGCGATGGACGGCACTATCTCTGCGCGGACAAGCTCCCCGCCAAAAACAAGCCTCAGCTTATCGGTTTTCGGGAGGCCGCATGACCCGCATCGTCGTTTTCGCCATCGCCGCCGCCCTGCTCGCGGGATGCGCAGTCCCGACCGAGGTCCAGCCCGTCAATACGCCATCCGGCTTTTGGATCGGATTGTGGCACGGCCTGATCCTATTCTTCTCGTTCATCGGCTCGCTGTTCAGCGATAACATCGCGGTCTATGACGCGCACAACAAGGGCGGGCTCTACGATCTAGGCTTTCTGATCGGGGTGATCCTGACCTTTGGCGGGAGCAGCGCATCGGCCTCGAGATGGTAAATGCCCGCCCGCCCATCCGACAAGCTCCGCGATTCCAACAAGGGCATGTATGGGAGGCTGGTTCACATTTCTTGAAACCTATGTATTAGCCATAATCACGCACAGTTTCTGCAGTCTCGTTTTGATCTATGCGGCAAGAGATATCCTCAATATTCTGGCGCAGTCGCGCCGGAATGCGACGGCTGCAAAGCGGGTCCTGCGCAGGTTGACAGCCTGGTTCGGCGACCCGCGCCCCCGTCACCGCCAAGCTGCGCAGCGACATTAAGCCAATTCACAATCTTGCGCCCGGTGCGGACCACCGGGCACACAAGGACCCGGACAATAGGGCCGAGGTCTCTCACCGTCCGACGCGACGGCGCGAGACAATCATGGGGCGTGTCAAGTCACCCCGGCAGTCTCGGAGGGTTCTCTTCCTCTCATGACCGGATCAACGCCCTCTGCCAGTCCTGCCATTACAAACTCTCTTCAATTTCCTACCGCCACGCCCGTTCGCTCTTGATACAATCCAAAATTCCTCGAACATGACACAGCGATTGAGCGCTTCTGGAACGGTTTCCATAATGACGTTTACTCCTTTCAGATATTTACCCACCCCTTCGCCTAATCCCTGATGTGCAATGTCGATAAAATGATGAGGCCGTGCTCAACACATATACGCGAAATATCCTTCCAGTGGGATAAGGATAAATTTGCGTCTATTCGGATTATGACAACAGCTCTGTAAGAGAATGATATTGCCTGTCTTCGCCCGTTTTAACGCCTCAAAACAGCCTCGCTATAACAGTTTTCGTGTCAAAATTGTAATAGGGTCATGCCTAGTTGATTGGCTCCGCATAGGATCTAAGTCACTGTATGCAATGAAAATCATTATTCAAAAGGGTCGCATCTGTCCGAGCGCAAAATTCGGGAGGTCGTTCGCTGCTTCGCCGCTGATCTGACAGCCCTGCAAACAGCCCAACTGACAGGGCTTAACCGTAACACCATCAACCGGATCTACCGCGCTCTTCGCGAACGCATCCATTGGGCCTGCGAGGCGGACAAACCCTTCTTCGGCGTGGTCGAGGTTGATGAAAGCTATTTCGGCGCAACCTGCGTCAAGGGCAAACGCGGGCGCGGAGCCTATGGCAAGACCACCCTGTTTGGCATCTACGAACGGGCCGGGCGGGTCTATACCGAGATCGTGCCAGACTGCTCCAGAGCCACCCTACAGGGGATTATCCGGGGTAGGGTTAACCCGTCTTCCATCATCAACTCCGATGGCTGGCGCGGCTATAACGGACTGGTCGATATAGGCTATGGTCATTATCGGGTAGATCATTCCAGGGACGAGTTCGCCCAGGGCCCAACCCACATCAACGGCATCGAAGGCTTCTGGGGGCTGGCCAAGGTGCGTCTAGCGAAGTTTAAGGGCGTTCCAAAACACACCTTTCATCTACACCTGAAGGAAACGGAATGGAGATATAATCACAGGCTTGAAGACAAGTACAAAACCCTGTTACGATACTTCAGAGAAAATCTAATCAACTAGGCATGACCCTTGTAATATAAATATGTTTCAATTTTCAGCCGGGCGGTTTGGAAAATTGGCATGTGATTAACCCAACATGGAGTACCAACCCAAACTATAATGTCTTCATACGGTTTTTTATGATGTCACCACCAAACCTGAGCGCGGTTGACCCTCCCGGAGTTTGCAAATATTCGAATCGGTTCTTTTTCGGCCGAATACCGCCAAATAACAAGATATTCCATGGCACCCATGAATTCGACACCAATATAGGCTTTTGACTTGTGTATTCAAAAAGATCTCTTCGGTTCGCTTTACGGCTTCCACAACAGGTGTGTTTCCCTGTCAATTTCTATAAACTCCAACACCAAGAACAATTTTATCGTCGCGTTTATCACTTTTAAAGGCGTTGATAAGCTTAAGCAGAGGATTCGCGGGAACAACGAATAAGTGTTCTAGCATTAACGAGATCTCCAAATCAGCTCGTGGGCATCCTAACGCACACTGACAAATATTAGTAACTATATTTTCACAACTTTAATGGTAAGATCTATTATAAGCACCTTTATTTTGCTTAATCTAGGTTCAGGACTCATTAAATCCAATATGTGACGATGACTGCGATTGTGATTGCGGCCATGAAGATGTCAGCCCGTCGATCATATCGTGTTGCAATGCGTCGCCAATCTTTGAACCGCTCGGACATGGTTTCGACCTTATGGCGTTGTTATATTGTATTTTACAGAATGAAGCGGGAGAGTTGCGCCCCTTTCGCGGCAGAATGCTGGCCGTGATACCTTTAGCCCTTAGAGCCGCACGATAATCATCAGAGTCATAGCTCTTATCACCGATCAGTGTGATGTCCGGCCCGTCGGGCAGGACAGGATAAAGGATTTTCGCACCAAGATGGTCTGAGGTCTGACCCGCTGTTAGACATAGGGCGATCGGACGGCCCATTCCATCGCACACAGCGTGTAGCTTTGTGTTCAGACTTTGTGTTCAGGCCGCCTTAAGTGCGCCCGATGTGACGGGGAAGTATCCCCTTTTAAGAGGCTTGACGCCGTGCGATCGGCTTTGAGGTGGGTGGCATCGATCATGAGTGTATCTGGTGGGTCATTGTCTGCCGTCAGATAGCTGAAAATCTTGTCGAAAACGCCCATCTCGGTCCAGCGACGGAAGCGGTTGTAAAGGGTCTTATGAGGCCCATACTCACAAGGGTGCATTGCGCCAAGGTAGACCGTTCTTCAGAACAAAGATGATCCCGGAAATTACCTTCCGATCATCAACACGAGGCCGCACCATGCGCCAGCGGAAAGAAAGGCTCGATCTTCGACATCTGCGCTTCAGACAACCAGAACAAATAAGACATGGAAAAACTCCTTTGACACTCTGAATCACCATTCGCTTAAAAACACAAATTAATAGGGCCTGAGCCTAGGCTGTAGTGAAGAATTAACTTTTATTTTCTATAATGTTCCTTCATTTTGTCAGGAGCGCACATATGTCTGGTTATCAGGAACTTACGGATGAACAATGGAGCCGTTTAAAGCCTTATTTGCCTTATGGGAGCACAGGGAAACCGGGTCGCAACGCCAATAACAGGCTTTTCATTGACGCTTTGTTGTGGATGGCCCGTTCGGGCGGGCGTTGGCGCGATTTACCCGAACGGTTCGGGCGTTTTGACAGTGTCAAACGGCGTTATTATCTCTGGGTTGAGGCCGGGGTTTTAGAAGATGTCTTTAAGGCCTTGCGCACTCACGCTGATCAAGAGTGGCTGATGATGGATGCCACAATTGTGCGGGCGCATGCCCAAGCGGCCGGGGCGCGGCATAAAAAAGGGGGCCTGATGCCCACGCATTGGGGCGTTCCAAGGGCGGCCTGACGACAAAAATACATGGGCTGACAGATGCATTGGGTTTACCTCTGCGCCTGATAGAAACGGGCGGGCATTGTAGCGAAATGACGCAAGCCGCCGCCTTATTGGCAGGGTTTAAGGCGGATCATGTCTTGGCGGATAAGGGCTATGATGGCCGGTGCGTTATAGACGCGGTGAATGAGAGCGGGGCTATGCCCGTTATTCCGTCCCGGAAAAATGCGCGCAAGCCAAGGCAAACTGATATGGCTTTGTATAAGGAACGTAATATTGTCGAGCGTTTCTTTGGCTATCTCAAACAGTTCCGGCGTGTGGCTACGCGATATGACAAGCATATCCAAAACTATATGGGCTTCGTCTATATCGCAGCTATCAAGATCTGGCTCAAATGATTAATTCTTCACTACGGCCTAGTGAGTTGATACGGCGTCGCTATATTAAAAACGGCAAAGGTGGTCACGTACATCTTGCTGAAATTGACCCTAAAAAAGCGGACAACCGTCTGTACTTTTATTACACCAAAATGATTATTCATACCCGATTTGGTGAGGCAGCCTTTGGGAGTGATGTAACTGTCAATTCGTCTCTTTGTATTCTCGTGCCATCCGATGTTCAAGGCACAGAGCTTTGGATAAAATAGAGCGATGAATAAGGCAGGTGATCGTGTATCCACCAAGCAATAACTGCCAGTTTTGCGTGCGATCAAAATAATCGACATATTGGTTCACAACTATGGTTGCGAGTTTACCTTTGTGACCATTTCTGTCCGGGTAATCCTAGATGTGGTGGGCGTAGTTTGCCGCGTTGCTGGCGCAGCTGTAACCCGATTTCCCATTTTTTGTTGCTCATTGCAGAAGTGTCCTCGGTAAGTGGATCGGATGCTAATCTTACCAAAGGCCTTTTGTAAGGGTTCCAGAAGCTCCTGACAGAGCTGTGAACCAGTTTCGATTGCGATGTCCGGGGAATCTGGAACGTTGGGCATTCCGTGATAGTTAGCGGTTTCAGAATATAGAATTTCGAGCATAAAAATTGTTGGAAAGCCGAACACGATCTAATTCTGTTAGACTTGTTAACAGGTGCAGATTTTTGCATCGCTCAGATTTTCTGGTCGAAGGCTCCGACCTCTGGATAGGCGGCCAACCGCCGCTCGATCTCGCGGAAAACACCAATCGTGTTTTCCTTCGCTGTCGGGCTTTCGACGACGACGACGAGATTGGGTGTATTAGAGCTGGCACGGATTAGGCCCCAGCTGCCATCTTCCAGCGTAAAACGCACGCCATTTACGGTATTCACGTCCCTGATGCACTGACCTATGATGGTATCGCCGGTTTCAACGACTTGTTTGATCTCGGTGATAATGCGCTCCATGACGCCGTATTTTTCTTCATCTGCACAGAAGGGACTCATGGTTGGTGAGCCATATGTCGTGGGTAAAGCATGGCGTAAATCGGCGAAGCTCTTATCCGGATTACGATCGAGCATTTGCAGAATGGCGACGGCGCTGACGAGGCCGCAATCATAGCCGCGCCCAATTGATGTGTTGAAAAAATAGTGTCCGGATTTCTCGAACCCGACCAGGGCATCCAGTTCATTGACCCGGCGTTTTATGTAGCTGTGACCGGTTTTGTAGTAATCGGTTTTTGCACCATTGGCCTGCAGGACGGGATCCGTATGGTACAGGCCAGTCGATTTCACATCGACGACAAATTGCGCATTTTCATGGATAGCCGACAGGTCGCGAGCGAGCATCACGCCAACCTTGTCGGCAAAGATTTCCTCGCTTTCATTGTCGACCACGCCGCACCGGTCGCCGTCGCCGTCAAAGCCCAGCGCGACATCTGCGCCATGTTCCAGCACAGCGTCCTGCATCGCGTTCAGCATCTCCATGGCTTCTGGGTTCGGATTGTAGTTCGGGAATGTATAATCGAGATCACATTCGACCGGAATCACCTCGGCGCCAATACGTGTCAGCAGATCCGGTGCGAAGGCGCCCGTCGTTCCATTACCACAGGCGGCGATGACCTTGATCGGTCGAGAGAGGGTCACGCCCCTAGCGACATCGGCGATGTAAGCCTCGCGCACCCCGTTGACATAGTCATAGGATCCACCTGATCGCGCCTTGCCTTCGCCGTTCAGAACGATCGCTTTCAACCGGGCCATTTCATCCGGTCCAAATGTCAGAAGGGGTTCGATTCCCATCTTCACGCCGGTCCAGCCATTTGAATTGTGTGAGGCCGTCACCATCGCCACGCCTGCGGCCTTCAGGTGAAACTGACTGAAATAAGCCATGGGCGAAAGTGCGAGCCCGATGTCGAGCACTTTGATCCCGGCATTCATCAGGCCGGCGATGAGTGTCATCTTGATTCCCATATTGTAATGGCGGAAATCGTGTCCGACCGCGATAACCGGATCGACTCCGCGCTCATACATCAGCGTACCGAGACCTTCGCCAAGCGCGCGTACACCGTACAGGTTCAGCTCTGGATCTTTCTCATGACCCGGAATTCCGAACCACCAGCGCGCATCATATTCCCGAAACCCCGTCGGCTTGACCAGCGCTGTGGTTTCAAAAGCATAGCTGTTTGGCGCGATTTGCACCTCGGGTTTGCGTGACATGGAGAGCCCCTGCGTGTGTCAGAGGTCTCTATATCGCAATTTCACGAACGGCTTATGAAGACCGGATGCGATTATGGCGCTCGGTTACGGTGCGAGGATTTTTAACTAGGACAGGGAAAATAGTGGCACTGCCTTTAGGGTAGGCGCGCCGGGAGGCTAATATGCTCGGCAGACCTCTTAGCCCATGCCAGATGCCGCGTGCCGTGGCGCGAAAACGTCCGGATCGGAAGACGCTCCAAACCAGAAAAGCGATTGTTGCGCCAAGGTGGAGCGGCAGCAACAGGATCATCAGACCGATCGGCATGGATGCAAACCAGGTCCATATCCGGTTGCGCGTGCCATGATAGACGGCGAACTCCGACTCGGTCCCGCTAATGCCTGACCCGACATGATGAACCACAGCGTCGTGTACCTGCATCGCCCGCCCGCCGAGGCGCCGCATCTTCAGCGCCAGTTCAACATCCTCATGATAACAGAAGAATCGCTCGTCAAATCCGCCTGCGGCCTCAAAATCAGTCCGTTTGTAAGCTGCGGCAGCCGCGCAGGGTCCAAAGATCGGGAAATCCTCACTCACCGTGCGAACCGGCTTGCCGTAACCAGCGCGGTACGCGACGCCGAAGATGGAAAGCTCGTCACCCGTTCCGTCAAACAGATCGGGTGCTTCGGCGGCTATCTGCATTGATCCCACCATCGTGACAGAAGGATGTCGCTGGATCGCCCGGTGCAGGGCGGCGAGCCAGTCTGAATTGGCGAATGCGTCCGTGTTGAGGGTGACGATCCAGTCGGCGCGGGCTTGCAGGGCAGCAAGGTTGTTTGCTGCAGAAAAGCCGAAGTTTTCTCCCGCTTCGATAATGGCAAACCGGTCGTCTAGATCTGGCAGTGCCGCCATCGACCCATCCGTGCTCCCATTATCAACAATGAAAACCTCGAAATCAGGCAATGTCTGTGCCGTCAGAGCGGCGACAGCACAGGGAAGATAGTCGCCGCCATTATAGTTGACGATGATGACGGAAAACGTCGGAATGTGGGATGGATTCGAGAGTGGCTGTGTGAAAACGGTTAGTTTTTTGTGATATAGTTCCGGTGATTGAATCGGAGGTTTATTGTGAAGCGCTTTATTGAAGGCCAAGATCGAAATCAGTCCATATTATTTCCTGAAAGTCTGGACGAGTATATCGATGAAGATAATACTGTTCGCGTCATTGATGCCTACGTTGATGAACTAGATTTACTCTCAATGGGTTTCGAGCGCGTCCGGCCCAAGGCGACAGGCCGTCCCGGTTATCATCCGTCTATTTTGCTCAAGCTCTACATTTACGGCTATCTCAACTGTATCCAATCTAGCCGTAGGCTTGAACGCGAAGCGGGGCGTAATGTTGAGCTTATGTGGCTGACGGGCAAGCTTGCACCTGACTTCAAAACGATTGCTGACTTTAGAAAAGACAACGGCACCGCTATCCAATCAACCTGTTCTCAATTTGTGACTCTTTGCCGTGACGTTGGTCTGTTCGCGCGCACAATGGTTGCGATTGATGGAGCCAAGTTCAAGGCCGTGAACGCGAGAGAAAAGAACTTCACACGCGGCAAGCTCACGCGGCGCATCGGCCAGATTGAGCATTCTATAGAGAAATACCTTCATGCACTGGACGCGACGGATTTACAGGAAGGCGAGGCCGCTGAGGCCAAGACTGAACGCCTCAAGGAAAAGATTACGTCAATGCGTGAGAAGATGGCTGAGCTTCAACAGTTGAAAGATGATCTCGCCGCGTCTTCTAAGAAACAAGTATCCTTAACTGACCCGGACTCAGTGGCTATGGCGACCAGCACAAAGGCTGGTATGGTGGGGTATAACGTACAGACGGTTGTCGATACCGAGCACCATCTCATTGTCGCGCATGAGGTAACAAACACTGTCTCTGACAAAGTGCAGCTCACAAAGATGACGAAACAAGGCCAAGCCGCCATTGGACGAAAAGACATTACAGTCTTTGCAGATCGTGGCTACTTCAGCGGTGCAGAAATTATGGCGACTGAGAAACTGGGCGCTACAACATACGTGCCCAAGCCTTACACATCTGGCTCTAAAGCCGCGGGCCGCTTTGGCAAACATGACTTCCTCTATCAGCCCGAAGACAATAGTTACCAATGCCCAGGTGGTCAGAAGATGACCTATCGCTTCATGTCAGTTGAACAGGGCAAGGACATGCAAGTTTACTGGCCGGACGAATGCGCGGCCTGTCCCGTCAAAGCCAAATGCACGACGGGGAAACAACGGCGGATCAAACGCTGGGTCAATGAGGACATCATCGACGCTATGTTGACGCGATTGAATGACCTCCCGGAAGCCATGGCCATCCGAAGGGCGACGGTCGAGCATCCGTTCGGGACGCTGAAGTCATGGATGGGTGCCACGCACTTCCTGACCAAACGCCTCAAAAACGTCAAAACAGAGATGAGTCTATCGGTTCTAGCTTATAATATCCGCCGGATGATCAGCATGTTCGGAGTGAAGAAACTAATCCGGGTGATCCAAGCCTAAGGGGAAAGCTTGTCCTAAATTAAATCCACTGAAATCGACGCATTGCCCAGGCTGTTTTCACACAGCCACGGGATGAAGAGGACCTAACGGAGCGGCGGGGGGCAGGCAATGACAGGAAACGTTGCAAAAGGCATATAAAGAAATTGTTATATCATTTTAGGTGGTTTATGGGCGCGCAACTTCCATGCTCAATTTCCGCTTTTGCAAAAGGCCACAGCCATGAGCGCACAAGATTACGTCGTCAAAGACATCTCCCTTGCTGACTATGGTTGCAAGGAACTCGATATCGCCGAAACCGAAATGCCGGGCCTTATGGCGCTGCGGAAAGAATTTGGTGATTCCAAACCGCTAGCGGGCACTCGTATTGTCGGGTCTCTGCATATGACCATTCAGACCGCCGTTCTGATCAAGACACTGACGGCTCTGGGTGCCGATGTGCGCTGGGCGTCCTGCAATATCTATTCGACGCAGGACCATGCAGCTGCGGCGATCGCAGCATCCGGTGTCCCCGTCTTTGCCATCAAGGGCCAGACGCTGGAAGAACACTGGGATTATCTCGATAAGTCGTTCCTATTTCCGGAAAGGGCGAACATCATCCTTGACGATGGCGGTGATGCCACGCTGTATGTTCTGATCGGCGCGCGCGTCGAAGCGGGCGAGACGCACCTGATCGAAGGTGAGCCGGGCTCAGAAGAAGAATCCGCGATTTTCGCGCAGATCAAAAAACGCATGGCGGAAAGCCCAGGCTGGTTCACTGAGACACGCGACCGCATTGTCGGCGTTTCCGAGGAAACCACAACCGGTGTGCACCGCCTCTATGAGCTGCAGCGCGATGGTCAGCTGCCGTTCCCTGCCATCAACGTCAATGACTCGGTCACCAAGTCCAAGTTCGATAACAAATATGGATGTAAGGAATCTCTCGTTGACGGCATCCGTCGTGCCACTGACACGATGATGGCGGGGAAAACCGCTGTCGTGCTCGGCTATGGTGATGTCGGCAAAGGCTCGGCGGCTTCACTTCGCGGTGCAGGCGCGCGCGTAAAAGTCACCGAAGTTGATCCGATCTGCGCGCTTCAGGCCGCCATGGACGGATTTGAAGTCACGATCTTGGAAGACACGGTCAAGGAGGCCGATATCTTCGTCACCACAACGGGCAATAAAGACGTGATCCGTATCGAGCATATGCGCGAGATGAAGGACATGGCGATCGTCGGTAATATCGGCCACTTCGACAACGAAATTCAGGTTACTGCGCTCCAGAATCACAAATGGACCAACATCAAGGACCAAGTTGATATGGTCACATTCCCGGGCGGGAACCGGATAATTTTATTGTCTCAGGGTCGTTTGCTTAACCTCGGTAATGCGATGGGACACCCGTCCTTCGTGATGTCGGCCTCCTTCACCAATCAGGTTCTGGCGCAGATCGAACTGTGGGAAGATAGCAAGGCTGTAGTTCGCAAATATAAGAACGAAGTCTACATGCTGCCCAAACATCTCGACGAAAAAGTGGCACGTCTTCATCTGGGAAAAATCGGCGTAAAACTGACCGAGATGACCAAGGAACAGGCGGATTATATTGGTGTGCCTGAGCAAGGTCCCTATAAGCCGGAACATTACCGCTACTAGGATCTGGCCTTACAATACCCCAATTCGGGCGTGGGGGGTCATCCGCGCCCATTCATATCCAGGCTCCGAATAATAATAATAAAAAGCGCAGAGCCTTAAAATCCTGGGGCCCATTATGAGCCGTCAAACTTACGAATTCACCTCTGAGTCTGTTTCTGAAGGTCATCCCGATAAAGTCTCTGATCGGATCAGTGACGAGATTGTCGATCTTTATTTCCGCGAATCCATCAAGGATGGTATGGATCCCTGGCAGGTCCGTGTTGCCGCAGAAACGCTGACCACAACCAACAAGGTCGTCATTGCGGGCGAAACGCGCGGGACGGACCGGATCACGTCCGACATGGTTGAAGAAGTCGCCCGCGCTGCGATCAAGGATATCGGTTACGAGCAGGAAGGCTTCCACTGGAAGAATGCCGACGTGGATGTGCTTCTGCATGCCCAGTCTGTCGATATTGCCCAAGGCGTCGATAGCGGCACGGGCTTGCACACGGAAGAAGGCGCGGGCGATCAGGGCATCATGTTCGGTTATGCCTCGATCGACGTACCGGGTCATCTGATGCCAGCACCCGTTCATTACAGTCACAAAATTCTCGAGCGTCTGGCTAAGGCGCGTAAGCATGAAGGTGAAAGCTGGCTGGGGCCGGACAGTAAATCCCAAGTCACTGTGCGCTATCATAATGGCCGCCCGGTTGAAGCGACTACCATCGTGCTGTCGACCCAGCACCTGGATGCATCCATGGATTCTGCTGATATTGCCGAGCGAGTAAAACCCTGTATCCACGAGGTCCTCTCGTCCGGATGGATTACGGACAATACGATCTGGCATATCAACCCGACGGGTAAGTTCGTCATTGGCGGCCCGGACGGCGATGCAGGTCTGACGGGGCGCAAGATTATCGTTGATACCTATGGTGGTATGGCACCGCATGGTGGCGGCGCATTTTCTGGTAAGGATCCGACGAAAGTGGATCGCTCTGCAGCTTATGCCACGCGCTATTTGGCGAAGAATCTGGTCGCGGCCGGCGTTGCGCCCTGGGTTGAAATTCAGGTCTCCTACGCTATTGGCGTGGCGACACCGACCTCAATTTACGTCAATGTCGATGATCATAACCCGATCAAGGGCGACAAGATCGAAACGATCATTCGTCAGGTCATGGATCTGACCCCGCGCGGCATTCGCAACCATCTTGATCTGAACAAGCCGATCTACGCGCCAAGTGCGGCCTATGGCCATTTTGGCCGTGATCCGGGCCCGAAGGGTGAGTTTTCCTGGGAGAAAACGGATCTGGTCGACGAGATCAAAGCGCGTCTCTAGTGGCGAGCTCTGAGCTCACTTGCGTGGCGGCTATCGCGGACGCTCACGGTGTTCACGGCAATGTAAAAATCAAGTCGTTTACAAGCGATCCTGCCGCCTTCGCGGTCTATGGACCGTTACTGAATGACAAAGGTGAAACCGTCCTGACCCCGATAAAGGTCCGCCCGGTTGGGCGGTTCTTCAGCCTGTCGATCGAGGAAAAAATGACACGCGAACAGGTCGAAGCCATGAAATCGACCAAACTCTATGTCTCGCGGTCGGCTTTGCCCGAACCGGATCAGGATGAATTCTACTATTCCGATCTGATCGGAATGCAGGTCGACAATCAGGATGGTGAGATTGTCGGAACAGTTCAGGCCGTGCATGAATTCGGCGCAGGCGACATATTGGAAATTAAGCCGCCGCAAGGTTCGAGCTTCTACCACCCCTTCACAGTACATCATGCGCCAACCGTCGATCTTGCCGCTCAGCGCATCGTGATTGTGCAGGAAGAGGCAGAAGAAGCGCGCGGCGACGGCGCCCCTGCACAGATCAGGGCGAACATTAGCCGGTTTTAACCTCCTTTGCCCGATTGCTCCTGACAGGCCCCCCTTCAGTGCGCTAAGCTGACATTGATGAGCGTCAACCCAGATAACCCAGATATTGTGACCACGCCCCCCAAGCTGATGCGAGCCATTCGGGCGGCCATGGCGGGAACTGAGTCGGTTCAGGAACGTCTGGACGATTTCGTGGCTGCTATTGGCTCCTCGATGCGCGTCAATGTGGCGTCGATCTATTTGTTGCGAAAAGGCGACGAGTTGGAACTGTCGGCGACGCAGGGTCTGAAACGCTCTGCCGTGCACAAGACGCGGATGAAGCCTAGCGAAGGTCTGGTTGGCCATGTGGCCCTGACGGCTCGCCCGCTTAATTTGGCCGACGCGCCGTCTCACCCGCTTTTCTCCTATCGTCCGGAAACCGGAGAGGATCCCTACAAATCCTTTCTCGGCGTGCCGATCCTGCGCGGCGGGCGAACGCTCGGCGTGCTGGTGGTTCAATCCAAGGATGATCGTATCTTCTCGGAAGATGAGGTCGAGGATTTACTGACCGTCGCCATGGTTTTGGCGGAAATCATTGTCGATGACGAACGGACCGGCGGTAAGAAGGCGGCCCTGAAGGGTATTCAACTGACTCAGACAAAGCCTGAAAGTCTCTTTGGAAAGGCTTTTTCGCCGGGTCTGGCACGTGGTCGTGCGGTGCTGCATCGCCCGCCTGTTACTCCCGCCAATCTGCTCGCTGAGAATATCGCGCAGGAAGAAATTCGTCTCGAAGACGCCATCGTAAAGCTACGCCGTCATGTCGACGCTATGGTGTCGGGTGAGATTGCAGCTCTGACCCGGGCGTCCAAGGAAATCTACGAAGCTTACCGAACCTTCGCCTATGATCGAAAATGGGTCGATCGGTTGCGTGAAGCCGTGCATTCCGGCCTGACAGCGGAAGCGGCTGTTGAACGTGTTCGCAACGAACATCGCGCGCGTCTGATCAAGGTCCGGGATTCCTATTTACGCGCGCGTCTGCACGATCTTGAAGATCTGGCCAACCGCATGTTGCGTCTGTTGGCGGGGGAGGCGACGACACCTGAAATTCCCGACGATACCATTCTGTTTGCCCGGGAGCTCGGCCCTGCGGAGCTGCTGGATTATGATCACAGCAAGCTTGCCGGACTGGTTCTGGAAGAAGGCACGGCGTCATCTCATACCTCGATTATTGCCCGCGCTCTGGATCTGCCGTTGGTCGGTCACGTGAACGGCGTGCTCGATCGGATTGAAACGGGCGACGATGTGCTGGTGGACGGTGAAGATGGGCGGGTTCATCTGCGCCCCCTGGAAACACAGATCGCGGGTTTCCAGATGCGACTCAATATACGCGGCGAGATGAGCCGGGCCTATGATCAGCTTCGGTTCAAAAAGGCGATCACGCGCGATTGTACGGAAATCGACCTGATGCTGAATGCTGGCTTGCTGGTCGATCTACCGCAGCTCAATCAGGCCGGAGCCGACGGAATTGGTCTATTCAGAACTGAATTCCAGTTTATGGTGAGCGATTTCATGCCGCGCCTCGCCCAGCAGACGGATCTTTACAGAAAGGTGATTCTGGCAGCGGGAGATAGGCCTGTTACATTTCGTACGCTTGATCTCGGCGGGGATAAAATTCTTCCCTATATTGATCCGGTGCCAGAGGGAAATCCGACGATCGGCTGGCGTGCTATCCGCATTGGCCTGGATCGCCCCGGTCTGATGCGTTATCAGTTACGCGCCCTTGTGGCCGCAGGGTCAGGCCGACATCTCAGAGTCATGTTTCCGATGGTCACGACCGTTGAGGAAATGATCGAATCGCGCGTGCTTTTTGACCGCGAGATCGAACGTGCCAAGACGCTGGGTCGGGAGCTGCCGGCCAAGATAGAGGTCGGCGTTATGCTCGAAACCCCGTCGCTCGCGTGGCAGGTCAATAGTGTCTGCGATCATGCTGATTTTGTCAGTGTCGGTGCGAATGATCTGATGCAGTTTTTCTTTGCGGCTGACCGGGATAATAGCCGCGTAGCGGATCGGTATGACCCGCTCTCTCCTCCAGCCCTTTCAATCCTGAGCTTCATTGCTGACAGTTGTCGGCAGAATAACACGCCAGTATCCGTCTGCGGTGAAATTGCCGGACGCCCGCTGGAAGCCGCCTGTCTCGTCGCGCTGGGTTATGAAACCTTGTCAATGTCGGCCACAGGGATCGGGCCCGTGAAAAGCACTCTGATGGCGCTCGACGCCGGGGAACTGCGAGAGCTTATCGTGCCCAATATCAAGGTTACGTCGCGGTTGGCATCACTGCGCGACATGGTACGAAATTACTGTGTCGACAATGGCGTCCCGGTTTAAGCAGAACATCCGAAACCGAGCACAGGATCCACTCGTAGAGATTTTATGAAACAGACTTTTTTAATATCCGTATTCGCGCTGGCTATGACCGCCTGCGGCCAGGTTGATGATGGCGATGTCGCTGAGGACTCTACCGCCGTAGCCTCGGTAGAGCACGCAGACATGGATCAGCCGTCTGAAATATCGTCAACATCAACACTGGACGCTGACGATAAGATTTTGATCACCGTCGAGCGATTAGTGCCTGAATCCGAAACCTGTCTGGTCATGATGACTGTCTTCAACGGTACGGATCAAACCGTGAATGCAGGCCTGTTCGCCTTCAATGTGACGGGGAATGGTGAAACAGCTAGCGCAAACATGTTTCCGCAGACCGCCGAGACTGGGGAAGTGAAAACCGCGCAGATCGTCCTGCCCGGCGCAGATTGCGAGAATGTGGAACAGATCGAGGGCGGCCAGCTCAACTGTCGTCTCGTTGAGACTGGTGAAAACTGCATGTACGTAACGGAACTGCGTGACGGGATTGTCGAATTCACGACCAATGACTGATTTGCATGCCTGATGCGCTAACTGTGACAGTTCGCCTACTGTCACAGATTGATGAGGTCGATGCTGACGACTGGGATGCGCTCATTCCCGCCGGTCATCACCCGTTTCTGAGCCACCGCTTCCTGCAGGCTCTTGAGGCGTCAGGATGTGCGACGCTGGAGACGGGTTGGATCCCGCACCATGTCTGGATCGAAGGTCCTGACAAAATTGCGATTGCCGCAGCGCCACTCTACGCGAAAACACATTCCCAGGGTGAATATGTATTCGATCACGGCTGGGCCGATGCGTTGGAGCGTGCGGGTATGCCTTATTATCCGAAACTGCAATGTTCCGTGCCGTTTACGCCCGCGACCGGCCCGCGCCTGCTCGCCCCGACGCAGGACGGCAAGCTGGCGGCTCTGGCGACGATGGTTCAAACTTGCGAACAGCTAAATTGTTCCGGCGTGCATTTGACGTTTCTGACCGAAGAAGATCACAGCGTCTGTGATGATGCCGGATTTCTCCACCATATAGATCGGCAGTTCCACTTCATCAATCGCGACTATGCTGACTTTGATGCATTTCTGGCCAACCTCGCCTCACGCAAGCGCAAGAATATCCGGAAAGAACGGGTAGCTGCGCAGGATGGGGTGATAATCAAACGCCTGACCGGTGACGATCTCAAACCCGAACATTGGGACATCTTCTTCAGATGTTATCTGGATACGGGCCGCCGCAAATGGGGTAGCCCCTATCTCAACCGGGAATTCTTCGCACGTATCCACGAGACGATGGCGGACGAGGTCGTTCTCATCATGGCATGGATGGACGGCGATCCGGCCGCGGCCGCGCTTAATTTCATCGGATCAGATGCGCTCTATGGCCGCAATTGGGGCACGCTTGTGCACAAGCCTTTCCTTCATTTTGAGCTCTGTTATTATCAGGCCATTGAAGCCGCGCTTGAAAGCGGTCTGCCGCGTGTCGAGGCAGGCGCGCAAGGCGCGCATAAGCTGGCACGGGGGTATGAGCCCGTTATCACTCACAGTGCCCATTATCTGGCTCATCCGGGCTTCAGGGACGCTATTGGCGATTATCTCAAACGCGAACGCAATGCCGTGGATTACGATGTCGCCTTGCTGAGGCGACATATGCCGTTTCGGAAGGACAGCTGATTGGCAACGTTCCGAAGGTTGAGGTGTTGAATGGAGGCCCAAGAGAGGACGACCCGATGCAAGATTGGCTGAATATGGACCCGGACAAAACTGTCTGGATTGCTTTAAGCGCCATACTTGGCGTGATTATATTCATCACATTTAACCGTCTCTTCGGTCTGCGAAGTTTTTCCAAGCTGAGCGGGTTTGATTTTGCGATTACAGTTGCTTTTGGTTCAATCTTGGGCGGCATCGTCATGTCCGAAAATCCGTCAATCATACAAGGCGGTACCGCACTGTCGCTCTATTTGGCGTTCAAGCTGCTTTCGCCTTTACACGCCGCGAATCAGACTGTTTCGCGCGCCTCATAAAAAATGATTCACGTCTTGTTTTCCGGTCGGGCAAATTCCTCGACGATCAGATGAAGCGTGCGCAAATAACCCGGTCTGATATTATTACGAAGATCCGCGAAGCCAATGCTCTGCGTTTTGACGTCGTCCTCGCTGTTGTCGTAGAAACAACCGTAGATATCTCTATTCTGCACCAGACCGGAGATGATCGGGGTATAGACAGCCGTTTGATGGAAAATGTTGTGGGATGACCGGACGGAACTTGAGGCGCATCACAAGAGGTGGTTGATCATTTTTTTTATCCTATAGAGGTCTCATGTCCCTGCACGGTTCCTACGATCCAGAAAATGTCTTCGCCAAGATCCTGCGCGGGGAAATCCCAGTGGCGGTCATTACGGACGAAAATCATGCCATCGCGATCATGGATGCTTTCCCGCAGACGCCCGGTCATTGTCTCGTTATTCCCAAATCACCAACCAGAAATCTTCTGGAGGTCAGTCCCAAGGATTTGGGCCGCGTGTTCGGTCTGGTGCAACGCGTTGCGAAAGCCGTGAAGAACACATTGTCCCCGGATGGGATCATCATCACTCAATTCAACGGTGCGCCGGCCGGACAGACAGTCTTTCACACACACATCCACATCATTCCGCGATTTGAAGACGCTGAAATGTTCGAGCATGGTCAGGCGAAAATGGGTGATCGGGATGAGTTGACAGCACTGGCCGCACGCTTCCGTGCTGCGCTGGATCAATAAAGGATTACGATATGAAAAAATGGCTTCTTCTGACATGCGCAGCGACGCTCTGCGCCTGTACTACAATGACCGAAACCAGCCCTATGACTGATCAGACTGACCTTACCCCTTAGAAGTGGTCCATTTTGAGAGTTAGAGTTTTTGGCTATTTTGTGCTCGGAAAGGCGCTCATCATAGCGAGAAAACGCTACACCTCCGAACAGATCATTGCGAAGCTCAGGGAAGCTGAAGTCCGGCTGCCGCTGGCGAGAAGACGAAGGCCATCTGTCGATCACTTGGTATTGCAGAGCAAACCTATTACCGATGGCGACGCGAATATGGCGGTCTGAAGAAGGTCGACCAGGCGCGTCGGCTGAAGGCACTGGAAAAGGAGAACCTTCGGCTCCGCAAAGCCGTGTCTGATCTGACCTTGGATGCCATGATCCTCAAAGAAGCTGTCGAGGGAAAGTACTAGGCTGTAGTGAAGAGTTAACTTTTATTTTCTATAATGTTCCTTCATTTTGTCAGGAGCGCACATATGTCTGGTTATCAGGAACTTACGGATGAACAATGGAGCCGTTTAAAGCCTTACTTGCCTTATGGGAGCACAGGGAAACCGGGTCGCAACGCCAATAACAGGCTTTTCATTGATGCTTTGTTGTGGATGGCCCGTTCGGGCGGGCGTTGGCGCGATTTACCCGAACGGTTCGGGCGTTTTGACAGTGTCAAACGGCGTTATTATCTCTGGGTTGAGGCCGGGGTTTTAGAAGACTTTAAGGCCTTGCGCACTCACGCTGATCAAGAGTGGCTGATGATGGATGCCACAATTGTGCGGGCGCATGCCCAATCGGCCGGGGCGCGGCATAAAAAAGGGGGCCTGATGCCCACGCATTGGGGCGTTCCAGGGGGGACGTTCCAAGGGCGGCTTGACGACAAAAATACATGGGCTGACAGATGCATTGGGTTTAGCTCTGCGCCTGATAGCAACGGGCGGGCATTGTAGCGAAATGACGCAAGCCGCCGTCTTATTGGCAGGGTTTAAGGCGGATCATGTCTTGGCGGATAAGGGCTATGATGGCCGGTGCGTTATAGACGTGGTGAATGAGAGCGGGGCTATGCCCGTTATTCCGTCCCGAAAAAATGCGCGCAAGCCAAGGCAAACTGATATGGCTTTGTATAAGGAACGTAATATTGTCGAGCGTTTCTTTGGCTATCTCAAACAGTTCCGGCGTGTGGCTACGCGATATGACAAGCATATCCAAAACTATATGGGCTTCGTCTATATCGCAGCTATCAAAATCTGGCTCAAATGATTAATTCTTCTCTACGACCTAGTACTTTCCCTCGACAGCTTCTTTGAGGATCATGGCATCCAAGGTCAGATCAGACACGGCTTTGCGGAGCCGAAGGTTCTCCTTTTCCAGTGCCTTCAGCCGACGCGCCTGGTCGACCTTCTTCAGACCGCCATATTCGCGTCGCCATCGGTAATAGGTTTGCTCTGCAATACCAAGTGATCGACAGATGGCCTTCGTCTTCTCGCCAGCGGCAGCCGGACTTCAGCTTCCCTGAGCTTCGCAATGATCTGTTCGGAGGTGTAGCGTTTTCTCGCTATGATGAGCGCCTTTCCGAGCACAAAATAGCCAAAAACTCTAACTCTCAAAATGGACCACTTCTAAGGGGTAAGGTCAGTCTGATCAGTCATAGGGCTGGTTTCGGTCATTGTAGTACAGGCGCAGAGCGTCGCTGCGCATGTCAGAAGAAGCCATTTTTTCATATCGTAATCCTTTATTGATCCAGCGCAGCACGGAAGCGTGCGGCCAGTGCTGTCAACTCATCCCGATCACCCATTTTCGCCTGACCATGCTCGAACATTTCAGCGTCTTCAAATCGCGGAATGATGTGGATGTGTGTGTGAAAGACTGTCTGTCCGGCCGGCGCACCGTTGAATTGAGTGATGATGATCCCATCCGGGGACAATGTGTTCTTCACGGCTTTCGCAACGCGTTGCACCAGACCGAACACGCGGCCCAAATCCTTGGGACTGACCTCCAGAAGATTTCTGGTTGGTGATTTGGGAATAACGAGACAATGACCGGGCGTCTGCGGGAAAGCATCCATGATCGCGATGGCATGATTTTCGTCCGTAATGACCGCCACTGGGATTTCCCCGCGCAGGATCTTGGCGAAGACATTTTCTGGATCGTAGGAACCGTGCAGGGACATGAGACCTCTATAGGATAAAAAAAATGATCAACCACCTCTTGTGATGCGCCTCAAGTTCCGTCCGGTCATCCCACAACATTTTCCATCAAACGGCTGTCTATACCCCGATCATCTCCGGTCTGGTGCAGAATAGAGATATCTACGGTTGTTTCTACGACAACAGCGAGGACGACGTCAAAACGCAGAGCATTGGCTTCGCGGATCTTCGTAATAATATCAGACCGGGTTATTTGCGCACGCTTCATCTGATCGTCGAGGAATTTGCCCGACCGGAAAACAAGACGTGAATCATTTTTTATGAGGCGCGCGAAACAGTCTGATTCGCGGCGTGTAAAGGCGAAAGCAGCTTGAACGCCAAATAGAGCGACAGTGCGGTACCGCCTTGTATGATTGACGGATTTTCGGACATGACGATGCCGCCCAAGATTGAACCAAAAGCAACTGTAATCGCAAAATCAAACCCGCTCAGCTTGGAAAAACTTCGCAGACCGAAGAGACGGTTAAATGTGATGAATATAATCACGCCAAGTATGGCGCTTAAAGCAATCCAGACAGTTTTGTCCGGGTCCATATTCAGCCAATCTTGCATCGGGTCGTCCTCTCTTGGGCCTCCATTCAACACCTCAACCTTCGGAACGTTGCCAATCAGCTGTCCTTCCGAAACGGCATATGTCGCCTCAGCAAGGCGACATCGTAATCCACGGCATTGCGTTCGCGTTTGAGATAATCGCCAATAGCGTCCCTGAAGCCCGGATGAGCCAGATAATGGGCACTGTGAGTGATAACGGGCTCATACCCCCGTGCCAGCTTATGCGCGCCTTGCGCGCCTGCCTCGACACGCGGCAGACCGCTTTCAAGCGCGGCTTCAATGGCCTGATAATAACAGAGCTCAAAATGAAGGAAAGGCTTGTGCACAAGCGTGCCCCAATTGCGGCCATAGAGCGCATCTGATCCGATGAAATTAAGCGCGGCCGCGGCCGGATCGCCGTCCATCCATGCCATGATGAGAACGACCTCGTCCGCCATCGTCTCGTGGATACGTGCGAAGAATTCCCGGTTGAGATAGGGGCTACCCCATTTGCGGCGGCCCGTATCCAGATAACATCTGAAGAAGATGTCCCAATGTTCGGGTTTGAGATCGTCACCGGTCAGGCGTTTGATTATCACCCCATCCTGCGCAGCTACCCGTTCTTTCCGGATATTCTTGCGCTTGCGTGAGGCGAGGTTGGCCAGAAATGCATCAAAGTCAGCATAGTCGCGATTGATGAAGTGGAACTGCCGATCTATATGGTGGAGAAATCCGGCATCATCACAGACGCTGTGATCTTCTTCGGTCAGAAACGTCAAATGCACGCCGGAACAATTTAGCTGTTCGCAAGTTTGAACCATCGTCGCCAGAGCCGCCAGCTTGCCGTCCTGCGTCGGGGCGAGCAGGCGCGGGCCGGTCGCGGGCGTAAACGGCACGGAACATTGCAGTTTCGGATAATAAGGCATACCCGCACGCTCCAACGCATCGGCCCAGCCGTGATCGAATACATATTCACCCTGGGAATGTGTTTTCGCGTAGAGTGGCGCTGCGGCAATCGCAATTTTGTCAGGACCTTCGATCCAGACATGGTGCGGGATCCAACCCGTCTCCAGCGTCGCACATCCTGACGCCTCAAGAGCCTGCAGGAAGCGGTGGCTCAGAAACGGGTGATGACCGGCGGGAATGAGCGCATCCCAGTCGTCAGCATCGACCTCATCAATCTGTGACAGTAGGCGAACTGTCACAGTTAGCGCATCAGGCATGCAAATCAGTCATTGGTCGTGAATTCGACAATCCCGTCACGCAGTTCCGTTACGTACATGCAGTTTTCACCAGTCTCAACGAGACGACAGTTGAGCTGGCCGCCCTCGATCTGTTCCACATTCTCGCAATCTGCGCCGGGCAGGACGATCTGCGCGGTTTTCACTTCCCCAGTCTCGGCGGTCTGCGGAAACATGTTTGCGCTAGCTGTTTCACCATTCCCCGTCACATTGAAGGCGAACAGGCCTGCATTCACGGTTTGATCCGTACCGTTGAAGACAGTCATCATGACCAGACAGGTTTCGGATTCAGGCACTAATCGCTCGACGGTGATCAAAATCTTATCGTCAGCGTCCAGTGTTGATGTTGACGATATTTCAGACGGCTGATCCATGTCTGCGTGCTCTACCGAGGCTACGGCGGTAGAGTCCTCAGCGACATCGCCATCATCAACCTGGCCGCAGGCGGTCATAGCCAGCGCGAATACGGATATTAAAAAAGTCTGTTTCATAAAATCTCTACGAGTGGATCCTGTGCTCGGTTTCGGATGTTCTGCTTAAACCGGGACGCCATTGTCGACACAGTAATTTCGTACCATGTCGCGCAGTGATGCCAACCGCGACGTAACCTTGATATTGGGCACGATAAGCTCTCGCAGTTCCCCGGCGTCGAGCGCCATCAGAGTGCTTTTCACGGGCCCGATCCCTGTGGCCGACATTGACAAGGTTTCATAACCCAGCGCGACGAGACAGGCGGCTTCCAGCGGGCGTCCGGCAATTTCACCGCAGACGGATACTGGCGTGTTATTCTGCCGACAACTGTCAGCAATGAAGCTCAGGATTGAAAGGGCTGGAGGAGAGAGCGGGTCATACCGATCCGCTACGCGGCTATTATCCCGGTCAGCCGCAAAGAAAAACTGCATCAGATCATTCGCACCGACACTGACAAAATCAGCATGATCGCAGACACTATTGACCTGCCACGCGAGCGACGGGGTTTCGAGCATAACGCCGACCTCTATCTTGGCCGGCAGCTCCCGACCCAGCGTCTTGGCACGTTCGATCTCGCGGTCAAAAAGCACGCGCGATTCGATCATTTCCTCAACGGTCGTGACCATCGGAAACATGACTCTGAGATGTCGGCCTGACCCTGCGGCCACAAGGGCGCGTAACTGATAACGCATCAGACCGGGGCGATCCAGGCCAATGCGGATAGCACGCCAGCCGATCGTCGGATTTCCCTCTGGCACCGGATCAATATAGGGAAGAATTTTATCCCCGCCGAGATCAAGCGTACGAAATGTAACAGGCCTATCTCCCGCTGCCAGAATCACCTTTCTGTAAAGATCCGTCTGCTGGGCGAGGCGCGGCATGAAATCGCTCACCATAAACTGGAATTCAGTTCTGAATAGACCAATTCCGTCGGCTCCGGCCTGATTGAGCTGCGGTAGATCGACCAGCAAGCCAGCATTCAGCATCAGGTCGATTTCCGTACAATCGCGCGTGATCGCCTTTTTGAACCGAAGCTGATCATAGGCCCGGCTCATCTCGCCGCGTATATTGAGTCGCATCTGGAAACCCGCGATCTGTGTTTCCAGGGGGCGCAGATGAACCCGCCCATCTTCACCGTCCACCAGCACATCGTCGCCCGTTTCAATCCGATCGAGCACGCCGTTCACGTGACCGACCAACGGCAGATCCAGAGCGCGGGCAATAATCGAGGTATGAGATGACGCCGTGCCTTCTTCCAGAACCAGTCCGGCAAGCTTGCTGTGATCATAATCCAGCAGCTCCGCAGGGCCGAGCTCCCGGGCAAACAGAATGGTATCGTCGGGAATTTCAGGTGTCGTCGCCTCCCCCGCCAACAGACGCAACATGCGGTTGGCCAGATCTTCAAGATCGTGCAGACGCGCGCGTAAATAGGAATCCCGGACCTTGATCAGACGCGCGCGATGTTCGTTGCGAACACGTTCAACAGCCGCTTCCGCTGTCAGGCCGGAATGCACGGCTTCACGCAACCGATCGACCCATTTTCGATCATAGGCGAAGGTTCGGTAAGCTTCGTAGATTTCCTTGGACGCCCGGGTCAGAGCTGCAATCTCACCCGACACCATAGCGTCGACATGACGGCGTAGCTTTACGATGGCGTCTTCGAGACGAATTTCTTCCTGCGCGATATTCTCAGCGAGCAGATTGGCGGGAGTAACAGGCGGGCGATGCAGCACCGCACGACCACGTGCCAGACCCGGCGAAAAAGCCTTTCCAAAGAGACTTTCAGGCTTTGTCTGAGTCAGTTGAATACCCTTCAGGGCCGCCTTCTTACCGCCGGTCCGTTCGTCATCGACAATGATTTCCGCCAAAACCATGGCGACGGTCAGTAAATCCTCGACCTCATCTTCCGAGAAGATACGATCATCCTTGGATTGAACCACCAGCACGCCGAGCGTTCGCCCGCCGCGCAGGATCGGCACGCCGAGAAAGGATTTGTAGGGATCCTCTCCGGTTTCCGGACGATAGGAGAAAAGCGGGTGAGACGGCGCGTCGGCCAAATTAAGCGGGCGAGCCGTCAGGGCCACATGGCCAACCAGACCTTCGCTAGGCTTCATCCGCGTCTTGTGCACGGCAGAGCGTTTCAGACCCTGCGTCGCCGACAGTTCCAACTCGTCGCCTTTTCGCAACAAATAGATCGACGCCACATTGACGCGCATCGAGGAGCCAATAGCAGCCACGAAATCGTCCAGACGTTCCTGAACCGACTCAGTTCCCGCCATGGCCGCCCGAATGGCTCGCATCAGCTTGGGGGGCGTGGTCACAATATCTGGGTTATCTGGGTT
Source organism: Litorimonas sp. (assembly GCA_965205225.1). Taxonomy (GTDB): domain Bacteria; phylum Pseudomonadota; class Alphaproteobacteria; order Caulobacterales; family Maricaulaceae; genus Litorimonas. The sequence goes on along the minus strand of CBDBFZ010000003.1, from coordinate 3,434 downwards.
GACGCTCATCAATGTCAGCTTAGCGCACTGAAGGGGGGCCTGTCAGGAGCAATCGGGCAAAGGAGGTTAAAACCGGCTAATGTTCGCCCTGATCTGTGCAGGGGCGCCGTCGCCGCGCGCTTCTTCTGCCTCTTCCTGCACAATCACGATGCGCTGAGCGGCAAGATCGACGGTTGGCGCATGATGTACTGTGAAGGGGTGGTAGAAGCTCGAACCTTGCGGCGGCTTAATTTCCAATATGTCGCCTGCGCCGAATTCATGCACGGCCTGAACTGTTCCGACAATCTCACCATCCTGATTGTCGACCTGCATTCCGATCAGATCGGAATAGTAGAATTCATCCTGATCCGGTTCGGGCAAAGCCGACCGCGAGACATAGAGTTTGGTCGATTTCATGGCTTCGACCTGTTCGCGTGTCATTTTTTCCTCGATCGACAGGCTGAAGAACCGCCCAACCGGGCGGACCTTTATCGGGGTCAGGACGGTTTCACCTTTGTCATTCAGTAACGGTCCATAGACCGCGAAGGCGGCAGGATCGCTTGTAAACGACTTGATTTTTACATTGCCGTGAACACCGTGAGCGTCCGCGATAGCCGCCACGCAAGTGAGCTCAGAGCTCGCCACTAGAGACGCGCTTTGATCTCGTCGACCAGATCCGTTTTCTCCCAGGAAAACTCACCCTTCGGGCCCGGATCACGGCCAAAATGGCCATAGGCCGCACTTGGCGCGTAGATCGGCTTGTTCAGATCAAGATGGTTGCGAATGCCGCGCGGGGTCAGATCCATGACCTGACGAATGATCGTTTCGATCTTGTCGCCCTTGATCGGGTTATGATCATCGACATTGACGTAAATTGAGGTCGGTGTCGCCACGCCAATAGCGTAGGAGACCTGAATTTCAACCCAGGGCGCAACGCCGGCCGCGACCAGATTCTTCGCCAAATAGCGCGTGGCATAAGCTGCAGAGCGATCCACTTTCGTCGGATCCTTACCAGAAAATGCGCCGCCACCATGCGGTGCCATACCACCATAGGTATCAACGATAATCTTGCGCCCCGTCAGACCTGCATCGCCGTCCGGGCCGCCAATGACGAACTTACCCGTCGGGTTGATATGCCAGATCGTATTGTCCGTAATCCATCCGGACGAGAGGACCTCGTGGATACAGGGTTTTACTCGCTCGGCAATATCAGCAGAATCCATGGATGCATCCAGGTGCTGGGTCGACAGCACGATGGTAGTCGCTTCAACCGGGCGGCCATTATGATAGCGCACAGTGACTTGGATTTACTGTCCGGCCCCAGCCAGCTTTCACCTTCATGCTTACGCGCCTTAGCCAGACGCTCGAGAATTTTGTGACTGTAATGAACGGGTGCTGGCATCAGATGACCCGGTACGTCGATCGAGGCATAACCGAACATGATGCCCTGATCGCCCGCGCCTTCTTCCGTGTGCAAGCCCGTGCCGCTATCGACGCCTTGGGCAATATCGACAGACTGGGCATGCAGAAGCACATCCACGTCGGCATTCTTCCAGTGGAAGCCTTCCTGCTCGTAACCGATATCCTTGATCGCAGCGCGGGCGACTTCTTCAACCATGTCGGACGTGATCCGGTCCGTCCCGCGCGTTTCGCCCGCAATGACGACCTTGTTGGTTGTGGTCAGCGTTTCTGCGGCAACACGGACCTGCCAGGGATCCATACCATCCTTGATGGATTCGCGGAAATAAAGATCGACAATCTCGTCACTGATCCGATCAGAGACTTTATCGGGATGACCTTCAGAAACAGACTCAGAGGTGAATTCGTAAGTTTGACGGCTCATAATGGGCCCCAGGATTTTAAGGCTCTGCGCTTTTTATTATTATTATTCGGAGCCTGGATATGAATGGGCGCGGATGACCCCCCACGCCCCGAATTGGGGTATTGTAAGGCCAGATCCTAGTAGCGGTAATGTTCCGGCTTATAGGGACCTTGCTCAGGCACACCAATATAATCCGCCTGTTCCTTGGTCATCTCGGTCAGTTTTACGCCGATTTTTCCCAGATGAAGACGTGCCACTTTTTCGTCGAGATGTTTGGGCAGCATGTAGACTTCGTTCTTATATTTGCGAACTACAGCCTTGCTATCTTCCCACAGTTCGATCTGCGCCAGAACCTGATTGGTGAAGGAGGCCGACATCACGAAGGACGGGTGTCCCATCGCATTACCGAGGTTAAGCAAACGACCCTGAGACAATAAAATTATCCGGTTCCCGCCCGGGAATGTGACCATATCAACTTGGTCCTTGATGTTGGTCCATTTGTGATTCTGGAGCGCAGTAACCTGAATTTCGTTGTCGAAGTGCCGATATTACCGACGATCGCCATGTCCTTCATCTCGCGCATATGCTCGATACGGATCACGTCTTTATTGCCCGTTGTGGTGACGAAGATATCGGCCTCCTTGACCGTGTCTTCCAAGATCGTGACTTCAAATCCGTCCATGGCGGCCTGAAGCGCGCAGATCGGATCAACTTCGGTGACTTTTACGCGCGCGCCTGCACCGCGAAGTGAAGCCGCCGAGCCTTTGCCGACATCACCATAGCCGAGCACGACAGCGGTTTTCCCGCCATCATCGTGTCAGTGGCACGACGGATGCCGTCAACGAGAGATTCCTTACATCCATATTTGTTATCGAACTTGGACTTGGTGACCGAGTCATTGACGTTGATGGCAGGGAACGGCAGCTGACCATCGCGCTGCAGCTCATAGAGGCGGTGCACACCGGTTGTGGTTTCCTCGGAAACGCCGACAATGCGGTCGCGTGTCTCAGTGAACCAGCCTGGGCTTTCCGCCATGCGTTTTTTGATCTGCGCGAAAATCGCGGATTCTTCTTCTGAGCCCGGCTCACCTTCGATCAGGTGCGTCTCGCCCGCTTCGACGCGCGCGCCGATCAGAACATACAGCGTGGCATCACCGCCATCGTCAAGGATGATGTTCGCCCTTTCCGGAAATAGGAACGACTTATCGAGATAATCCCAGTGTTCTTCCAGCGTCTGGCCCTTGATGGCAAAGACGGGGACACCGGATGCTGCGATCGCCGCAGCTGCATGGTCCTGCGTCGAATAGATATTGCAGGACGCCCAGCGCACATCGGCACCCAGAGCCGTCAGTGTCTTGATCAGAACGGCGGTCTGAATGGTCATATGCAGAGACCCGACAATACGAGTGCCCGCTAGCGGTTTGGAATCACCAAATTCTTTCCGCAGCGCCATAAGGCCCGGCATTTCGGTTTCGGCGATATCGAGTTCCTTGCAACCATAGTCAGCAAGGGAGATGTCTTTGACGACGTAATCTTGTGCGCTCATGGCTGTGGCCTTTTGCAAAAGCGGAAATTGAGCATGGAAGTTGCGCGCCCATAAACCACCTAAAATGATATAACAATTTCTTTATATG
>CBDBFZ010000002.1:0-1219368 GCA_965205225.1 Litorimonas sp. | reverse complement strand
CGCGCACTGGCGGTCACCGGCCGTGTTGTTGAACTGGACACGGAACATTTCTTTGATTCCGAGCGGGTGACGATAAATGAGGATGATCTTTTGGTCATCGGCATTGCTGATCAAGATAGCTTCGAAGGGCTGATCCGCGACATTGAACCGTCTGGCCCGGGGCAAGCCAGTGTCGAACTGGTCGCCTATCTGCCGGAGACGCTGATCGCCCCGCCCGCCGGAGCTCACACCCCGCGCGGCGTCGCCCCATTCCCCGCCGTGCCGTCGCCCATATTAGTCGGGGTCAGCCTGTCGGAGTCGGACGTGTCGGTCGCCTTCGCGCTCCCAGACTCCGCCGCCGGGCGGATCGCCCGGTTTGAGGCCCGCACTCGCGCGCTGCCCAATAGTGCCGCCGGCGAAACGGGTGCCTGGTCCCGTCTTCCCAATCTGCCAGCGGCGGCGCGCACACTCTCCGCCCCTATCACCGCGCCTGATCAGGTGATCGAAATTGAGATTACGGCGGTGGATATCGATGATCGCCGCTCCCTCCCTCTGCTCGTCCAGTCCGGCGACAAGGCCCCCGCTATTCCGGCCCCGGCCAATCCTGTGCTGACGCCGGGGACAATCGGCGACCCGTCCGGCTCGCGCGTGCCAGTCCTGAATGTAAGTGTGGATCCGGTCGACACGACGCGCCTGGCGCAGCTAGTCGTAGAAAGCCGCACGTCCGGCACGGTCGAAGCCTGGACCATCGTCGCCACAGCCAGCTCTGCCCAGGCCCGCGCGCGGGTCTTCGGCCTGCCGCCCGGATCGACACTGGATATTCGCCTGGCCTGGCAAACCCCGCGCGGCGTGCTGACGCCAGAATCAGCCCGACCCGTGATTGCGGACATTGAAATTCCGGACACTCTGGTCGCGTCTGGCATCGGGGATTTTACGGTGCCCGATATTCGCGCGTCTCTGGTGCAGGTCTCCGTCGACGCGTTTGCCGCCACGACCGGGCTGCAGATTCAGACCGATGCTTCAGTAGTAAACTATCTCGATATGGTGCGGAGTTACACAGCCCGCGAAGTGCAGCGCGGAGAATATGAAGATCAGCCGAATTTCGCCAAAGGCAAGGGTAACTGGCTGGCTGATGATCAGGATAATCCACTAGATGATTATGCTGGCCCCGGTGCGGTCGGGCTCGAATATCTTCCCGGCGACGGCAAAACCAATGCCGCAACGCCGTTTGAAAAGGACCTCAATGCGCAGATTGCACGACTGACATTTGAAGTTGAAGAATCCATCAGGAAGGGGCTGGCATAATGCCGAGCAGCACTGAAGTCGACGCCGCGATTGAGCGGTTTAATGCCCTGCGGGATCTGGTGCTGGAGCTGAACAAGAAGGCCGGTGCGGCTCTATCCACGGCTAACACGACCAAGGACGTGTCGCTCGCTGCCGTGGCGTCCGCTCTGGCACACCGGAATGAGGCGGAAGGCTTCAGCACCGCTACTCAAGCCGTCTATGATAGGCTGATCTTACCCCTTGTCGCCTACCAAGATTTGGGAGCCGGCAGCAACCTGCTGGGCAAAACCGTCATCGCCGGGCAGTTCTATAGCCCCCTGCTGGATGATGATCCCAACTGGATATTCAAATGCTCGCATCTGTCATGGTATAAAGAGAGGCTTGGCACGGGCGTGCGTGGCCTGACCCGCCCGCACCCAGAAATCTCATACTATGCGCTGACGGCGAGTCAGCTCATCATCTATGATCTGACAGGCCCGACTCCGGTTATGTGGATGACGTTTACCGGCGGCCGACGGTCATCAATACCAGAGGAAGGATTGACGAGCGTCTACGTTAGAAACGGTGTCATTCAAGTTGGCGCGGGCGGAAATTCTGGTAGTTTGTCGGTGATTGATTTCCGGCGTGACGAGAGCTGGCGGCGTCCTTTAGGGCGGGGGCGGTTTTTTTACAGATTAAACCTGACAGCGCGCAATGATAATGTACCGAGGATTGATCAGCTCTATTGGCCTAACAGCCTTGTCAACCGGGGCATAACCGCCCTTGCCTCAACGGGCATGCGCGAACTACGCACCGCAATTGGTACAATTGGCGGAACATCCGTCATCAACCCGGACGGCTCCGTCACTAATATCTCCGGCGGCGCGGTGTCGTCCGTCGATTTTGACGCTCATGGCCGCCTAATCATCGCGGATAATCTCGGTGTTGCGTCTGGCCCAATCCCGACTGCAAACACAAGACGGTCGGCGTGGCTGGCGGGCGAGCTGTCCGCCAGGACGGACGCCATCGCCCTGCGTGCGGGCCGGAATATCGTCGTGTCCGATGACGATGGAATTGAGGTTATTCGCGAAAACCCATCCAGCGCCAGCACGTCTTTGGCTGCGACGATCACGACGGATGTGAATACGGGTTTTGTGCGCAAAGACGCGATTTTGGCAACCTTGATGTCCACGGATATAAGGACATTAACCGAAGGAAGCCTTACAGCCTATGCTGGTGATGATATTGACGTGGCTGGAATAGTCACCCGCACGCCGATCAGGGTAGGCAGGCCAAAGGTCGGGCCCTTGGGGGGCGTCGTGATCAGGGCAGGCGGGGAAAAGGTCTGGTTCGAGCTCTCCGCCCCTATCACGGTCACATTGTCGTCGGATATTTCATCTTCTGGCACGATTGAGTGGTGGGAAGAGTCGGGCAGCGTCCCGCGAAAATGCGTAAGCGACTTGTCGGGCGGGCAATCCTATATCAACGGACGGCCCGCTCCCGCCGTAACGCGCATGACAGTTTCCGGCGCTGACATGACGATTCCGGCGGGCGTCAAGCTGGCCGATCTGCGCGTCTACACAGCAGGTCTCACCGCCCAGCAAGTCGCCTATTCTTATGAAGAAGAGCGTAAAACGCTATCGGGCGCGGTCACGCTGCAATTTACGGGCGCGGTTACGGGGCAGGCCTATGACGCGCAGTCAGAGTTGACCTATTTCGCGCAAGCCGGCGGTGTCACGATCTTCTCCACGCTGGGCGTCGTCGGCACGATTGCCGAAGACGCGACGAATGGTGTTGATGTCCATAATGGCATGGTCACGATCCGGGGCGCGGCGGATACGCGCCTGATGGTTCCGGCGATTAACCTGCGCGCAGAATTGCAAACCGTCCCAATTCACGCGCCTGATCCGGCTCCGGTCATTTTTGAGGGAGACGGAGAGACAAGGACTTTCGCGCTCCCAGACGGGCTGAAACCTGTTTCGGTTTTCAATGCCGACAATTTTCAGCTTGAGGGCGATGGCGAAGATTATGAAGCGGTGCCGACCGATTTCCCGTGGCAGATCATTTTCGCGGTCCCGCCCGCCAGTGGCAACCGTATCACAGTGACTGTGGAGAGGATCTGACATGGCCGTCGATCAAACCATTCTGGATATGCTGCGGCTGAATAAGGGCGATCTTCTGAAGGATGGCTCCTTGCTTTCGCGGGGTCAATTCCGGCGGCGCATCCACAATTACATCGAGAGCCAGTGGCCGCGCCTTGATCAGCTGAACGACCCGGAAGGCTTCGAGCAATGGCAGGCGACTCTATTGCCTACCGCGCGGCAGGCCGAGGCTAATTTTGCATTTAATCAAATCTATGCACGGTACCTGCAAGCCCGCGCGCGGATCGACCGTTACCGCAAGGCCGATGGCCGTCCGGCGGAAACTATGGATCGGATGGTCGGGCTGGACGCGGACGGCGATCCGATCATGGAAACGGTCATCACCCTCCTGACGATCGATCCGCTGCCCGCCATGATCGACGGGCAACCGAATCCGGAGATCGTCGCAGATGACGCCGAGCGCGCTGCTGCGCAGGCTGTGATTGATGCCGCGCCGCAAGACTTGATCGACTTCGCGCAGGGCGCGGACTGATATGCCTGAAGATCGCGGCAAACTGGTCGCGGCGCGGCGGGCCACCTGGCCGCGTCATTACGTTATTGATGGCGACCATGCCCAAATCAAGGCGACGCTGCGCATTGGCAAAGGCGATGGGGTGGAGCCCATCGTCTCGGCGGGGTTCGTGTGTTTCAACGGGGCTGGCCAAAAGACCTGGCGGCCTCTGGCGCTGGATCATGACGCTGTCGCGCATTCGGCGATGAAGCCCTATATTGCTCAGGCCAGGCGCGGCGAGGGTCCAGATGATCTGCCGCTCGATACGATCTCCGTGCGGGTCGCGCTGCAGGCTGAAAATGACAATTCTCACCCAGAATTCAGCTGGCATGTAGAACAGACCGCCGGGCTGGTCGGCGCGCAGGTCAATGACCAGCTGGTCCTGACGGACGCGCTGGGGCTGCGCCTGCAGACGCTGTCATTTCTGGACGGGAATTATTCCAGCCAGGTCATGACAATTGAACAGGTTATCGACAATGCGGCGCTGCTGCTGCGATCAGTAAATGCGACTCTCGCGGGGGACCCGGAAGCGGACCCACCGATTCCGTCTGTCGAAGCGCGTTGGATATCGGCCATAAATACGGAGGTCGGTCCAACCGGCGGCACGGGGCAGGAATTGCGGCGCCTCTCTGTAGTTATGGAAGGGGACGCCGCCGCCGATCCGCCGACGCTCGGCATTCTGGCGCAGGCCGATGCCAATCTGGTTACCAGTGTCGGGCCATCCGGTGCGCTTGTGGAAAATTTCAACGCGCTTAAGGCCAAGGTCGAAGACCCGATGACGGGGTTGGGCACAAGGGCGACGAGTGCCGATATTTCCAGCGCAATTGCCGGTGCCGGATTTGCGTCAGCCTCTGATGTCGAAACGCTGCAGGCGCAGGTCGATGGGAACCCATCAGCCGATCCGCCCACTCCGGGGATCGAGGCCTTGCTGGCGGAAACGTCAGAGGTCGCGGCGGACGCAATCGGGCATGGCCGGGCCACCTGGGGCTTGGTCACGCAGGTCATATCTGGCACGCAGCGGGCCGTCGTCGGAATCCAGGCATTGACAGAAGTGATCGGCCAGACGGTGACAGCGACCCTGTCTTTTTATGCCAACCAGATCATCATTGCCGGTGGTCAGGCCATGTTCACACTGTCCGGTGCGCTTGCCCGACTCAATGTTCCGCTTGAAATCATAGACGGCGGAAATGGGGCCTATGTTAGAACGGAAAGTGGCGGTCGCCAAACCGTGACGGGTGCCGGTTTTGGGCTCAATGGCGACCTGGATTATTGGAAGGGTCCGACCGGGATTGCTGTCAATCAAATGACCCTGGAGAATAGCTATTTTGCAGATGGTCCCGGAGCTGGTGACGTCCCTTACATAGGAGGCTCACCATATGCGCCGGGCACGTCAAATGCTGCTGTCAATAATCGTGTGTTCTTCTCAGGGGCGACGAACACGACAGCAATATGTGATACGTTCAAAACAGGGGGTACCGCGATGGCGGTCGCGGTGAGACTCCGCGCTCAATCGTCTCGACTATACAAACCTCTGGCCGGTATAGTGGTGGGCCGAAATGTGTCCGGTAGTGTCCAACTCAAAATCGAAGTCAATACCAATGGACAGGGATGGACTCCGCTCCATAATGGCGGCGATGTCAGGGGCGAACTTATAACAAGTTGGGTTTTTAACGACTCTGATGAGGAGGGACCAGAGGAGAACCCAGAGGAAAGCCCAGATGGGACCCCACCCCCGCGATATGATCGGCCCCCGGGCGCGGTCCGTCTAGCTAACGAATATTTTTCGTTGATCGTGAATTACTCCGGTAGCTTAACAAGATCGCCGGGCGATATGGTCCAATGGCGCGCGCGCGCGATCAATTGGGGGGCCGGCACGGCGATGCCGCCCGGTCATTCACCCAGCGGCGAGTTGGAAATCTTCGTCAACGAAAATGGATGACGGGCGTCGAAATGGATCCTGAAAAAACAGTCGAGAGCCTGGCCAATGGCGATGCGCAGACCATTCTTGCCGTCATGGCGGTCGCGCTCGGAATTGTGAGTATCCTGCTCTTCCGGCATATCATGCAGATCACAAATGCGCGCCTCGCCGATGCGGACAAGGCGATTGACCGGTCACGCGAGGACATGCTGACCGCGCAAGACGCGCTGAACAAAAATACGAATGCCCTTCAGGGGTTGAAAGAGGCTGTGTCTGCCCTGGCTGCGCGAGGCCCGCAATGAGCTGGCTGGAACGGCTCCGCAAGCCCAAACCCATCTCGCTCAACTCCGCTGAGCGAGAGCGGGATAAAGAGGCCCTCAAGGACGCGAAACGGCGCAACGACGCGGCCTTTGAGGAATTGAACCGGGCGCTTAAAAAACTCAAAGCGCATGCGGACCTGTCCGACCTGCTGGGAGGAAAATAGCGTGAAGACGGTTCGTCTTTTAATCTGGTTTATCCTGATCGGAATGGGGTTTGTTATTGGTTGGGGCGGGCTTCATTTCTCGCTCGGTTCACTGCTGGGTGCGCTGGATGTCGAACCGAACGCCGCGACGGCGGGCGGCTACACAATGGAGGTTCTGGTCTCCCTCACAGTTGGGATCATTGTGGCTTCGCAACTCGCGCTCGCCCTTGCCGAGACGCAAAGCGCGGTGGGTGCGATAAGGCTGCTGCGCTCGCGCACGGCCATCCTTGCCATGCTGCTGGGTGCCCTGATTGCAATGGATTTCATGAACCGGCTCTTCTGGTGGGCCAAACATATGTTCACCAATGAGACCTTTCGCTACACGGATTATGCCGGTGCGGGAAATTCTATCATCCTCTCACTCATCTTGTGCGGATTCATCTATGCCTTGGCCCCTGAAAAACGCCGGATCGCCGGGCCAGAATCATTGCCGAACGGATTGCCGCTCGCCCTGTCCGTCTGGGTCTTTGGCATCATCTCATTCATTGTCGGCACCGCGCTTTATCAGGGACCGTTTTGATGCGCTGGCGATATTCACAAGCGGAGGTATAAGTTATGGCAGAGTTTTTAAAGCGTGCGCTAGGTTGGATCAAATATGCCGTTGGCGTGTCCATTCTGTTCGTGCTGTTCGGCGCGCTCGCGATTTTCAGAAAGACGGGTGATCTGATCAAGCGAATCATCCCCTAAATGCGAGATTGTAGCCGTTTGTGGGCGGAGCCAAACGCTCAGTCCGCACCGCCTGGTGCATCCAGAAATTGGCCGTGAACATCCTCGCTTTTCTGCAACGCGGCCATTCTGCGCCCAATTTCAAGGAGACGAAAACTGTGACATATCTTCCAAAATCCACTCGCAAAATCCACACCGCCTTCGTGCATTCGACCGCGACGAAGGCGTCCATGAATATCGGCCGGGATGAAATTGACCGCTGGCATCGTGATCGTGGGTTTAATCAGATTGGCTATCATCTGGTTATTAGGCGTGACGGGTCGACTGAAATTGGCCGACCTATCAATATCAATGGCGCCCATGTTCGCGGTCACAATAGAGGATCTATCGGCATCGTCATGGTGGGCGGTCTGTCAGACGCGCACGGCCCGGAAGCTAATTTCACAAAGGCGCAATTCAGGACGCTTGCAAAAGTGCTGTCAGAGCTGGTTGACACCTATCCCGGCCTGAAGATCAAAGGCCATCGGGACGTTGCGCCCACTGCTTGCCCGTCATTTAACGTCCAACACTGGCTCAAGACAGGTGATGTCCAGGACTCGCTCGATTCAAGTGAGGCGATGTCATGACCCAAATGACATCCGGCCCCATTGCCGCATTTCTTGCCACAAAAACAGGACTGTCAACTGCGGTCATAACAGGCGTTCTGACTGTGGCCGTTCCCATAATTTCCGCGGCAGTCATGCACAAGGTCGCCTTTGACAAGGGCTGGGGCGCATATGAGGACTCATTGCGCGCCGGCACCGCAGAGCTTGACGGCAAAGTCATTGAGGTGATCGACGCGGATACCAAGCAAGCCACAGAAGACGCCATCTATCTACGCGGCCAGATGGACGGCTTCAAAAACGCACAATCTCAATTCTTAGTTACATTGGAGGGCATCAATGCTAATCATGCTAAAGCCATCGGCGCTGTTGGCCGGCGCGAATATACATCGACAGAGCGTAGTTGGCGCGACACTGACGTGCCTGTTTCTACCAGCCTGCGCCTCGACAGAATTGTCACAACCCGTGGAGCCGATTTTGATCGGGGCGGATTGCCCAACCCTGAAGATAGATGGCCAGTTGCTAATTATCTCGCCAGTGACTCCGATAGCAGCGATCCGTAACAATGGAGATCTTGAGGATGGCTTTGAAATCGTTGTCGCGGACCATAACCGCGATCGAGGGCAGCTCCGTGAGCTATCCGGGGCCGTCAAACAGCTGGAGAAAAACCAATCAGAGATTGATGCGGAGTGTGCCAGGCGAGCTGAGGCCCGCGCGCAGGTGCTGCGTGAGGCTGCAAAAGAAACGGTGAAAATAAAGCGTAAGATCTGGAAGGGCTGGTTCTAGCGCTTGTCACCCAAACACGCCAATCACAATAATAATCCCAGCCAAGAACCCAATCACAGCCACTATAGCCCCTATCCTGCGCGATCTATACCAAGCCCGGTCTCTGGCGTGGCTTGTGGCGAGGTCTTCGGGAGAGAGTGTCATGCTTTCTCATAGTTATTAGCAAAAAGACGAACGGTAAATATTATCAACGAATGATCGGCCCCCCTTAATGCGGGGGCCGGAACGAAGGCGCGTCCCGAACCGAGAGACTCGACCTCTCTCACATTAGCGCACGGCCGTGCGCGTCTGATCCCGCAGCCCTACAGGGCGGGATTGCCCTAATGCGAGAGCGTCACCCATGTCTACCCATCTTTTGAGGTCCATCCCGACTGCCAGGCCCGTGGCGCCTTATCTTGGCGGAAAGCGGCTTCTGGCAAAACAGATTTGCGAGCATATTCAGGCGACGCCTCATGATCTCTATGCCGAACCCTTCGTTGGCATGGGCGGCGTGTTTTTCAGGCGGTCCATGGTGCCCGCCGTAGAGGTCATCAATGATGCCAATGGCGAAGTCGCCAACCTATTCCGGATCCTGCAGCGTCACTATCCGCAATTCATGGAAGTGCTGCGCTTTCAGCTCACTTCACGGCGAGAATTTGACCGTCTGTCCCGCACCGATCCTCAGACTTTGACGGATCTGGAACGCGCCGCGCGCTTTCTCTATCTCCAGCGCACCGCGTTTGGCGGCAAGGTGGTGGGCCAGAACTTTGCCATGCGTAAGGTCGGCCGAGGGGCCCGGTTTGATCTCACCCAGGTCGCGCCCATGCTTGAGGACGCGCATGAGCGCCTGTCGGGCGTGACGATTGAGGCGCTGGACTTTGAGCCCTTCATCCAAACCTATGACCGGCCTGGGGCGCTCTTCTATCTTGATCCGCCCTATTGGGACTGTGAGAATGATTATGATGCGATGTTTGACAAGGCGGCCTTTCGCCGTCTCGCCGCTGTGCTGAATGATTTGCAGGGGCGCTTCATCCTATCGCTGAATGACACGCCGGGCGTGCGCGGGATGTTCGCATTTGGCAGCTTTGAGACGGTTGACCTATCCTATTCTATCGCAGCAGGCAGCCGAACCGACGCCAAGGAAGTGATCATCACTGGAGGCGGCGATATCCCATCCGATCTGCAAGCGGCATTTGACCGAGGATCGCCATTGGAATTGGATTTCTAAGCCGCGTCAGAGGCCCGCGCCGCGAGCGAGCGGCGCCCCGCTCAAACGGGCACGGGCCTGACCGTCTGATTAGGCCGCTCCTATATTGCGGGCTGCCGACTTGCTGTGTTTTGATCTCAGCCGGAATTCTTAAGCCCTTCGAGGCTATCAACTGACGCTTTCAACAGGCTCATCGGTCATGGTCTTGTGGTTTAAGGCGCTATGCCGATTACGACTAAAGGAACGGCTGGAATGCCTCTGCCCTGCCTTATAAGATTGTATAGCTCGCCTTCATAGTAGCCCGGACCAGACGACATTTCAGCTTGAAGCTCCTTCATCGGCAATATCTCGATACCAAGGTCGATCACATCACTGACAAAGAATGCCATGTGCTTCACGAAAAGGTCGAAGGACACAAACGAGTATTTGCCGAATTGCACTTCAACCGCGACTCTACCCTTCACAAAATCTGTTTGATTGTAAGAGTAGATTGGTGTCTCGCCTGTCGCTTCGATCTCAGCCTTTTGCTCATCACGAGGCAAGGACATCGTTTTCCTGATAAGTTTCGCATCTTTTGTGACCCAATAAGAAGTGCGAGATTCAGCCCATCCTCTCGACGTAAACTCTTGATCCATTGCTTTGTTCATATCCTTCGGAGCGTAAAGCAACTTCCCTTTCATGGTCTTCTCACGTGAGACTTTTGTCTTAAATTGGGTCGCGTTCACATTGGCGATTACGTCCTGAATCTCCTGCCAGAGCGCAGGCTTGTGAACGAGAAGATACTCTAACCCATTCAGATGGGAGTAAGTCTCGACAATTCTCATCAGTGGCCGCCGTTCTTCTTTCTCGGATCATAAACAGGCTTGTTCATCGGTCGTGTTTTAAGAGTGCCATATCTCAACTCGTGAAGCCTCTGCCATGCGATATCGACATACTTTTTCTCTGTGTCGCACCCAAAACCGGATCGGCTATGCATCTCTGCCGCGATCACGGAACTTCCGACACCCATATAAGGATCTAAAACCTGATCCCCTTCATCGGTGAGAGACAAGACCAAGCGTTCAACCAGCTCCACAGGAAACTGACAAGGATGCTCTGTCTTCTCTACATGGTTGTTTTTGACGTTTGGAAATACCCACACGTCACCTGGATTCTTCCCTAGAGGGTTGCCTGAAAGCTGACCCGCCTTTGGACCTTTGTAATATCTCTTGTTCGGATACTTTGACGGAACACGGATCGGATCCAGATTGAAAGTGTAATCGTCTGACTTTGTGAACCACATAATCGTCTCATAGCGGCCAGACAGACGTTTCTTACAATGCAACCCGTGTTCGAAATGCCAGACAATCCGATTTCTCAGTTTCAGACCATGATCATGGAAGACGTGGTAGAGGACGATATCGAGCGGAAAAATCTCACACTTGAGAACGTGATTGCCAACTTGCCAACACAGAGATCCCCCCGGGTGTAGAAGTCGAACGCATTCCGAGATCACTCGCGCTTGATCCTGGACATATCGTTCAAGCGAAGTCCTGCTCTCGTAGGACTTCCCAATATTGTAAGGCGGGGACGTGACAATGAGCTTCATAGAGGCATCGTCCAGCCCCCTCATAAATCTCAGATTGTCTTTGCACTCCATTTGAGCTGAGTGATCAGCATGAATGCGGGTAATAGCACTTTTATTCATTATGCCTCGCAACGGTTGGTTACATGGTTAAGCATTGGCATATCGCTCTGATATGCAAGCGATTACTAACTCCGCCAGTGCGATAGCCCCACATAATTTCGTTCAGAAAATTCCTGCGCCCGAAAAGCCCGTGCTGGGCGGGCTGGATGGAGATCGATGATGAAGACGATAGACCTGTCAGCGGCTCTGTGCTGTCCGGTTCCAGGAGCAGAGTCTGCCTTGTGAGACGATGACTGAATTGGATGGGTTTGGGGAGTAGGTTTTCCGGCTTCATCACTGATCATGCTCATCTGCTGGACGCAGGAGGGCGTCAGCGTCTGGTGCGCCACGGTTTTCTTCCTGAGCGTGAGGTGATGACCGGGGTCGGTAAAGTGTCGGTCCAAGTGCCTCGCGTCCGAGACCGGAGCGTGACTGCAGATGACAGCAAGATCAGTTCCGCTCGTTGTTGGTTCCGCACTACCTGCGCAACGCTCAGACGGTCACGACGGCTCACCGCGCCAGGTCAGGGTGATCACGCCACAGGCCGCGCGGAGTAGGCCTCAGTTCATGCTTTGAAAGTGACAAAATGACAATTAATATTCAATAAAAAATGACAATAGTTCAATTTAGATTGGAGTTGCAATAGTTCAATTTCCCTGCGATCACGGCAATATGAGGTCAGTATTTTTTACAGTTGTCTGTTTAATTTTATTCGGGTGCCCCTTGGCGGGAGTGGCAGGAGAGCCGCATTGGGAAGAAGTGCGACCAGGCGAATATGTAGCACGTTGGACGGGTGATAGTGGTTGGGAGGTCTTCGCGGGAGCTGACCGCGACAAGGCGAACTGCAAAATCGCCAAGCCAATTCGAGGCGGTATTTTGTATTCAAAACGCATGGGCGGATACGGGCCGATATTAAATGGTAGCCTATATTTGGCGTATGAAGAGGGATATCATATTGATAGGCAGGAGGAGGATTGGCAAGTCGATGTCATCAGGGATTATCGCGTTTCCATTAACCCTCGCTGGTCATATAAGTCTGCAGAGTTTAGAGAAATAGGTGATCGTTTTATGCGGGAATGGGAACAAAATATTCCATTGGAATCGCTGAAAAAATTCGAAGGTTTGTCCTTAGAATTTTCTGTAGTCAGTTACGAATATCCTAAGATCTTTGTCGGTTTGCATGAAACCTCCGGGGTTATTGATATCAGTGGCACTGGTTTAATCGAAAGCGATTTAACTCAATGCAAAGAGGCCTTGGAAGCTGAGTTTGGGCGGGTCGGCCAGTAATAAATTTCGCGGTTAGCAGTTATAGGTTTATCCGTTAACCTAGCGGTAGCGCAGGTTGTGCCGCCCCTTTGGCCCGCGCCACAGAAGGCGTCAGGAACCGCTTGCCGTCAAGAATGTCCTGAACGGTCAGCAACTGCATTCGCGGATACTGAACACCCATGACGTCAAGATCGCCCGCCGCGGCCATTTCACGAGCAAAGTTCCTCGTCTTAATTGGCCCCAGATCGTCCATAATGATCAACCCTGCCATTTTAGCGTTATCGCGTTCCAGCACCCCTCGCAGGTCACGCACGACACTGATATCGACATTGGTGCCGCCCTTGACCTCCAGCACCATGCTTTCAAGATTGCGGCCCCCCATATCAAAATAGAGTCGCCCATCAATCCCGCCATCCGCTGTCTTTCGCGCGGTGACAAAGCCGTCAACCTGTTCAACGACCCATTTCTGAAAATGATACTTATTACGATTCCAAAGATCGCGTGCACCTTCTATGCTATGCGGTATGCCCTTTATTTCGAAATCGACACCCTCTTTCAGACCGAGCCTATCCTGCAAGCGTATTTTGGCCACACGCTTGATCGCATGAATAGCTATGTCAATCCCGACCCAGCGGCGTTTCAGGCGATGCGCGGCCTCCAGGGTTGTCGCGCAACCGCAGAATGGGTCGAAGACAACATCGCCTTCGTTGGAGCTGGCATTGATAATGCGTTCCAACAGGGCAAGTGGTTTTTGTGTGGCATAGCCAAGTCTTTCGCTATGGGTAGTTGCCAACATCGAAATTTCCCACCAGTCGCGAGCCGTTACAATTGAATACGTCCCATTTTTATCTTTATAATATTTAACGGCACCACCATGGCCCCCGCCTGATTGACCATAAGATTTGATCTTTAATTGATTAAATTTGCAATGTTTTTGGTTTTTTGCATAAAATAAAATTGTATCATGTTTTTTGGCAAACCAGCGCTTGCTTGCGCCACCGGACTTATAACACCAGATAATCTCATTCCGAAAATTCCTATGGCCGAAAATCCCATCCATCATGATCTTGATGTAATGGGAGGCCGTCGGATCGCAGTGTAGATAGATTGAGCCGGTCGGCTTGAGAATGTTGCGCATGGGCAAGAGTCGCTCAGTCATGTAGCTGAGATAGGCTAGTAGACTGGGCTGGGTCTTTCGAAGAGCGTTACACCAGATTTTCCAGAACTCGGCGATACCGTCGTTAACACCAGCTTCCCTCATAAGGATAGGCATATTGCGAATGGCCCGTTCGCGTTCATTATCCAAAGTCCATTGATCGCAGAAAGCTTCAATCTGGTCCGGCAAGGGGCGACCCGTTTCGTCTTTGTAGATTGCGTTATAAGCGCGCTTGGAATTGAACGGTGGGTCGAGATAGATCAGGTCCACGCTGCCAAGCGGCATATCCTTCATGATGGCCAGGCAATCCCCATAATAGAGCCGGTTCATGCGAAGCACCCCCACATGAATGCGCCAAAGGCATTGTCGTTCTTGCGTTCATTATACTTCCAGCACGCTTCCGCGGCATAGAGCGGCATGTGGCGTTTGTTTCTGATTAAAGCGTTCGTAGTCATCTCACCAAAATCGTCGACGTAAAATGTATTTTGCCAAATCCCGGTATTGTTGAGATTGGCCAAGCGCTGCCGTTCCGCTCATGCATGGAATATACGCGCATAACAAGCAATTACCGCTTTCTAAAGTGAGCGATAGCTATAAAATCGGGTCTATGAGTTATGAAGATGGACAATTACGACAACTTCGGGTCCGTCTCTCTCGTATTGAGGCTGACAAAGGCACATGGAAGCAATGACTTTCGCATCAATTCTTAAGTAGCCAGCGAATCGATTCGATTTCGGGATAGTCTGCGTGGCCGCGCGGGGATCGCCGGGTTTTTCATAGGCACCAGCCAGATACGACCCGCTCTGCCAGCCTTGTCAACATGCCATTTTGGCCAAGTGGCTGGAAGAGGGTAGTCAAGCCTTCGGAACTTTTATATGTTCTATTTATGCGTCTACACATCCAACTATTTTACGCCGTGATTCTTCTCGGTTGTTCGCCGACGGAAACAGCCACTGTCTCTGAGACCGAGAAGCCAATGGAAGTGCCTAGTGAGCGATCAAATTTAATCGCTAAAGCTTCCATGAGTTTGGCGGAAAGATTCATTTCAGAGCCAGCATCTGATTGGGAAAATATGTCTCTACGTGTGAAGGACTTAATTTTGACCATAATCGCGAATGCAATTTTGGCCGATAAAGCCGACCCTAATTCTGTAACCGTCAATATCGAATTGGCGAAGCTGCATGCTGAGCACTGTGTCGATCAAGAAGCTAGATTGCTTGGGGATTCTGGTCTGTTGTCACGCGCATTTAGAAACTGTTTAAGAAGTGATGATCTTCATTTCCAGATCGAAAAGACGGCTCGTTAGGCTATCTAGACCAGCCCGCAGTTGAGGTCCTAGCGGATATCCTGACTGCAAAGCAGTGACGAATCCATGCGGCCGCCTCGGCGCGGGTCGCGCCGCGAGCGCCGCATCGCTCAAACAGGCACGAGCCTGACCGTAATTGACCGCCTGCTGGACCATCGTTTCCAAACGGAAATTCTGTACGAGGGCCAGGTTGATAGGAGATGCGTGCTATATTGGTTACATTTATGCTAATAAGAAATGTGCATTTTTGGATACATTTATGGATTTATGTGCTAGAGACCCGAAAAGCCCGCGCTGGGCGGGCTGGATGGAGATCGATGATGAAGACGATAGACCTGTCACCGGATGGATTGAATGCAATGAAGGAGCGTTACATTGCAGCCGTGAAAAGCCTTGTGCCCTTGGAGGGCTCGTATTGGCCTGATGGTGATTTCAAGGATGCGGAATGCGAAGATGAGAAAATACGGTCTGCAGCTGCTCATCAAATCCAGTTTGTTTTAGGTCTCCGGGCATCATTAAATGAACTGCCATACCCATGATTCCATCACGAATTAGCGACGTGTCTAGGATAGACTTCTCCAGATTTTTTCTTGTGACACGATGGAACGTCCCGCGCGACGATAAAGGAATAGGTAGCTCTTTTGCGGAAGGGTCTTCCAGCCTTTCATTATTAGGCTCAGGATTAAAGAAGACTATTTCATCTGGTTTTGGGTTCTTTACTTTTACCAAAACCCCGTGAGCTATAAGATTGCGTAATCCTCTTGCATCTTGTGCGGCGTTAAGGAGCCTTGAAATAATCTCATGTTCTATGCCGGTTGAGTGATTCAATAAGGCTTTCTGGGCGACTTCAGTGCGTTTACGAACGCTGTTTACAGCGAGTAAAACTTGAGCGCCTGAAGACTTTGGTCCCCCGACGCTGGATACGGCTACGTCCAATATTGACATTTCGAGAAACGCCCAAGCAGATAACAAGCTACCTGTTAAGTACAGCAAGTCAGGTGGGTAGTGGCTGTAGCCTGCGTGTAATTCGTACTTACCGTAATAGAAAGCCATAACCATCGGATCAACCTCCCGAAACTTCACAGACCAGATGCGGGCGCATCACTCAAAATCGATCATTGTGTGCACCACTCGCCCAACGATGTGAGCGGGTTCACCATTCAGGAATATAATCTCGTGCGGCTCTGTGCTGTCTGGTTCCATGCGCGGCGGATTATCGCGATAGCGCTTAAATGTGGCTTCATCGCCGATCTTAACGACATAGATTCGAATATATGGAGGTGGCTATGCGAGTTGTGGTTAGTCAGGTGCGCGACCCTCTCGCAATCGAGTTTCACGATCAATGTCGTCTTGTGATAGGCGCTTGATGCGAGTTCTCTGTGGAACATTAATGGAGGACGGACAGTTCGGACAAGAGTAATCAACTTCATCGCCTCTTCCATCATGGCGCCTTTTTTGGAGGATGGACTTTCGACCCTGATCGAAGCAGTTTACGCAAAGCCAATGTGCTGGTTCGCCAAGGTCCACGGATGGCTTAAGTATGTAGACGACCGCTCCAACTCCAACTGGGTGCAATTGGTATTTTTCACGCTCTGCTTCCATACTTTTCAAGTGCTTATTTTCTCTTTCAAGCGAATCTATCCGTTTAATCATCTCAGAATGGTTCGTTTGCATGGCAAGCAACTTGTCTTGAACATCAATGATGACGCCCTTCAACTCGACAACTTTGATCTCGACTTTCGATCCCACATTCATCTTCAGGATACCATTGATGGCCTGAAAACCCATCTGAAGATTTTTGATCGTAGCGGCTATAGTTGGTCCGTCCATGAAATCTACTCCTCCCGAAACTTTACAGACCGAATGCGGGCGCACCAGTCGACAGCCACGTCCTCAATCGGTGGGGAATTCCAACTCGTGAGAGTATAGAGGCCATCACGACTGCCGCGCGTCACCCGCTTCACCATGATACGTTCGTCGGGGAGCCCTACAATACACTCGCGTCGACCAATAAAGCGTTCTATCTCGGGATTCTGCTCGTCATAGACGAGGATGTCACCAGCATGATACTTATCATACATGCTGTTGCCAGAGACGACCACGGCCACGGCGGATGGGGACCAGTAGCCATCTGGTTCAATCCTATCCATGCCGTCGCCCTTTGGGTATGCGCCTATAGCGTAGACTTCGCCACCCGCGCCAATTTTGCCAACCAGGGGGATTTCTGGCCGGGTAAAAAAGTCAGCAACTGCTACGTCTAAGACCCGTGCTGCGTTCTCTAAATACTCTCTCTTAAAATCGCGCTTGCCATTTTCTAGCCGATTCACGGTAATCCGAGATATCCCCATGGCTTCAGCCAAAGCCTCTTGGCTCATTCTCGCTCGCTCTCGATGTTCTTTTAAAAGAAACCGCACCAGCACACTGTTGGATGAACCGAGATTCTCTTCAATATCCACCGATGCACTTAAGGGCTTGCCAAAAGGTGCTGTAACGGATACATGTGCGAATATGGATACATCGCCTATAAAGATTTATCGCGCGAAAAAGGGGCTAACACAGCAAGAATTTGCTGACTTACTTGAAACATCGCGTGAAATGGTTGCTCGGCTCGAAGGCCCGGTTGGAACGGTGACAGCAGAGATGGCTGTTAGGATCGAAAAAGCTACACTTGCAGAGTTAAAGCGAATTGACCTCCGTCCTGACATTTTTGGCGACCTAAGAGCCACTGCATCCCCCGAAGGCGAGGCGGCATGAGGGCGCAGACTCCTACCGCTATTTCGCGGCTGACTGACGCAGACGGTCGGATTGTTGCCCGCTTGCGGCGTGGCGGATCCAGAGCGTGCGGGCCGGACAATGGCGAAGCGATTGATCATGACGCCACCCTATCACCCGCAGACGCCCTCCGCACAGCGGAATCCTCCCCCGCAATTCCGCCGTCGGACATGTCCGCCCCGCGCCGCTGTCCCGACTCGGTCAAAGCGGGAGCGGGGGGCTAGATGAATCTGCGTCAACATTCCATTCTCGCTAAACGTCTGATCACGGCCGTTGGCGGCGTGAAAATGGCGGAGCATGTCGGCCGGGTCAAATCCACCCAGCTCTACCGCGCCCAGGACACGTCTAGCCCCTATTGCTTGCCGGCGGACGTGATCGTCGCGCTGGAAACCGAAGCGGGTGATCCCATCTATACCGCCGCTATGATCCAGGCCGCGCCCGATATGAAGGGCTGTGCTGATCTGATGGGCGGAGCCATCACTCTGGGGGCCGATGCGAGCGGCTTGGCCGTCAATATCCATCAAGCTCTGGCCGATGGCCGCCTGTCCAATTTGGAGCGGGACGATTTATTCACCCGCATCGCCACCATTCGCGCCGGCCTGCAATCCATCGAGGTCGAGCTGGGCCGCGAAGAGGGCCCGCGGTCATGAGTCAAAGATCACTAGGAAAACAGAGCCACGCCGAAAATGCTCAAAATAAATCCAATGAAAAGGAAGATCAGAGGCAAGAAGAGCGCCATCAGGATCATCTGGCCCCAGGACAGAAGAATTTTCTTCTGGTAGGTCTGCGTTGGGTCGCCGCAATGAGGGCATTCATAGGCCCGCTGACTCAGTTGTCCGCCGCACACGTCGCAGTTCCCAAGTGTAGTTTCGGCCATAATACATCCTTCGATTATTCTCTGGCCCCGACCTATGACGGGTCCTCCGATCCTGTCAATCATTCCATCTTTCATCCATCATGGTTCCGCCGATATCTTTTCCGGCGGCTCCGTATGGACGGGGCGGAGGTCCTATCTCCCCCTACCGCCCCGTCCATTTGTCTACGTCGCCGCTTCTTTGCATCGCGGGCATTTCAGATTCCCCGCCGGGAATGGGGCTCGTCAAGATGAGCGGCGCGTCGATACCCCCGCCTAGCGCGCCGGCGCTGAGCCCCATCGCCTTAATTTCCCACGGCCTGCCGGGACTGGTCGGTGTTCTCGATCGGGCGCGCAGCCTGCTGGGTGAGGCGTCGTCTCTCAAAGAGTTACGCACAGCCCAGACCTGTATTGATCTGGCTATTTCCGTCGCCAAAGCGCTATATGGGCGTCAGTCGCCGCTGGACACGCCTGACCAGTTTCGGTCCGTGCGGTTGATGATGGCCGAGGCGCTGACGCTAGAACATCAGGCGTTGTGCGACCTCGCCCGCGCGGTGAATAAGGCTCAGGCCAATGGCGATCTGGCCAAATCAGGCCAACGGACGGACCTCGTAGACGACGTCTACGAGGTTCCTCCAACCCTCTCGCAAGTTGGCCTGGCGCGGGATAAAGTCCAGGCCGCGCGGCAAAGGCTGATCGCGGAGACGGCGACCCCTGGGCAGTTCGCGGCCACGGCCCATGACATTGCCCGGGACAGCCTGCCCAGCCGGGCCGAAATCCGGCGCCGCATGTCCGTGCTGGACAGCCCTGACATTCTGCCCCCCACCCGCCGCAAACGCCGCGCGCCCGCGGAGCCTGTCGGCGCGATCGAGATCCACCGCCGCAAACTGCTGGGTGCCGCCACGGCGCTGACCCGAGCGCTGGATAATGCGCGCAGCCCCGCCGCCCTGCGCGCGCTGGACGCGGCGCAGGTGACCGATTTGCTGACCCTGTCAGACCGGCTTCGCGCCGCTCTGCGCCCGTCCGTCGCGGGCGGAACCGACCACGACGCTGCCACCCAGACAGACCCCGATGAACAGAAACTGGAGGACGTAGCGTGACCATCAAATTTGCCATTACCAACCGCCGCAGCGGCAAGATTCAATTCACAGCGGAGATCGACTGCGCAGGCACTGCGGCGCGAGCCGTCAAGGTTGGACTCGCTGTTCGGTGGGGCCTGAAAAACAACGCCAACCTGTTGGACGCCGACCTGTCGTGGGCCAATCTGCAAGGAGCCAATCTGCAAGGGGCCTACCTGTCGGAGGCCGACCTGCAAGGGGCCAAACTGCAAGGGACCAATCTGCGGAACGCCGACCTGTCGGAGGCCAAACTGCGGGATGCCGCCCTGATGCGTGCCGATCTGCGGAGTGTCAAACTGTGGAATGCTGACCTGTCGGGGGCCGATCTGCGGTCCGCTGACCTGTCGGGGGCCGATCTACTGGCTGCTGATCTGTCGGGAGCCGATCTGCAGTTGGCCAAACTGTGGGGAGCCAATTTGCGAGCGGCCGACCTGCGGGGGGCCAATCTGGAAGGAGCCGACCTACGGGGAGCCAAACTGTCGGCAGCCAATTTGCGGGGGGCCAAACTGTGGAACGCTGACCTGTCGGGCGCCAATCTGCGAGCGGCCGACCTGCGGGGGACCCATCTGCGGAACGTCGATCTGTCGGGGGCCAACCTGTCGGCGGCCGACATGCGGGGGTGCGAGCTGCGTGGGGCCAACCACCTGTTCGCTTTTGGTCCCATCGGAAACCAGCAGCGGATGGGATCGCTATCGATTGACAAAGTCGGGGAGCCGATTGTCCATCTCGGCTGCTTTATGGGATCGGAGGCCGAGGCTCTCGCCAAAATCTCGCGAGATTATGGGGAGACGAATACATATGGCCCGATTGTTTCGGCCATGTGCGCCGAAGCCCGGCGGATGGCGAGCGAGTGCAAGGCTCCTGAAAGCGAGGCCGCATGATCGACCCCGCGCCCGATACCCGCATCGATGCACTCCGTGTCGTGACCATCAAATTCGACATTCTCAACCGCCTGAGCGGCGATATTCAATTCACCGCGGACATCGACTGCGCCGCAACTACGACGCGAGCCGTCAAGGTTGGACGCGCTGTTTTGTGGGGACTGAAAAACAACGCCGATCTGCAGGGAGCTGACCTGTGGGGGGCTGATCTGCAAGGAGCCGACCTGCAAGTAGCCGACCTGCAAGGAGCCAACCTGTCGTCCGCCACCCTGTCGGACGCCAAACTGTGGAGCGCTGACCTGTCGAGGGCCGACCTGCGGGCTGCTGACCTGTCGGGGGCCGAGCTGCGGGGGACCAATCTGCGGAACGCCGACCTGTCGGAGGCCAAACTGCGGGATGCCGACCTGCTGCGTGCCGATCTGCGGAGTGTCAAACTGTGGAATGCTAATCTGTCTGGGGCCGATCTGCGGTCCGCTGACCTGTCGGGGGCCGATCTACTGGCTGCTGATCTGTCGGGAGCCGATCTGCATATGGCCAAACTGTGGGGAGCCAATTTGCAGTGGGCCGACCTGCAAGGAGCCGACCTGCAAGGAGCCGGCTTGCGGGGAGCCAAACTGTCGGGAGCCAAACTGTCGAGGGCCAAACTGTGGAACGCTGACCTGTCGGGCGTCAATCTGCGAGCGGCCGACCTTCGGGGGACCAATCTGCGGAACGTCTATCTGTCGGGGGCCAAC
Source organism: Litorimonas sp. (assembly GCA_965205225.1). GTDB lineage: Bacteria > Pseudomonadota > Alphaproteobacteria > Caulobacterales > Maricaulaceae > Litorimonas. Next base: position 1,198,041 of record CBDBFZ010000002.1, on the reverse strand, counting down.
CTGTCGGGGGCCGACCTGCGGGGGTGTGATCTGCGGGGTGCCAACCACCTGTTCGCATTTGGTCCCATCGGAAAACATTGCCGAATGGGATCGCTATCGATTGACAAAGTCGGGGAGCCGATTGTCCATCTCGGCTGCTTTATGGGATCGGAGGCCGAGGCTCTCGCCAAAATCACGCGAGATTATGGGGAGACGAATACATATGGCCCGATTGTTGCGGCCATGTGCGCCGAAGCCCGGCGAATAGTGCATGAGTGCAAGGCGCCTGAAAGCGAGGCCGCATGATCGACGATGACACTGCCGGCAAGACTGTATCTTGAAAGGATTAATAATGACCTCACTAACTGACCACGCGCCCGATACAGTCGCAGAAAATCCTCGCTCGAAATCCGGCTTTATCAAACGCGTTCTGACCGATGCCCGCGCCCGCATGGATGCGGTCCTGTCTGCGCTGGACACGCCGCCCGAACCGCCGAAACCGATCCAATTGAGCGATGAACAGCGCGCCGCGCTGGACGAGATTGCCGCTTGCGGACCGATTCATAGCCTCATTTCCTATCTCAGTCCGCGCCCCGGCGCGCATCGGGGCGATCCGGTCGTGGTCATGTCGGGTCTGTATGGGGCGACCGCCTTACCGCAAGACCAGTTCACGGCTCTCAGAGAATCCGAACTGGTTACGGCCGGGGGCGCTATCACGGAGCAGGGCCGCGCGGCCATCGCCGCCTCGCCTGATCTCGATTTCGGCTAACCCGATGACGGCCGCCTTAAGGAAAAAGATCATTCATCTGCGTCGTCAAGGCTTCGGGCCTGTCGAAATAAAGTTGAAAACCGGGGCGACAGGTAACCAGATCCAGAGAGCCATTCGCTCGGCGCGCCAGAACGATATTCATATTCCTGCGCTCGGCACTGTGGTCCCCCCGCGAGAGATTGCCGGATGAGTGCCGCCACGACCCGATATGACACGGCGCGCATCAAGGCCGCCAATTCGCCCGAAGCCGTGATGACGCGCCTGTCTCTGGCCCCGTCGGGTCGGGGACGGCGGCTCAAGACCCTCTGCCCTAATTGTGGTAAGAGGGACAAATTCGACGTCGACCGCAATTCCGGCGCGTTTAACTGTTTCACCTGCGATCTGCAGGGCGGGGATGTGATCGGCCTGGTCATGGCCGTGCTCAGCCTGGATTTTAGCGGTGCCTGTGACTGGCTCGGCGGGGCGCAGGACCTGTCGGCTGAAGACCGTCAGCGCCTGGCGGATGAGCAGACTGAGCGCGCGTGGCTGGCCCGGATCGAGGGCGATCGAAAAACCGCCGCTGACCGCGAGCAGATGCAGGCCGTGATCAAGGGCCTGCGCCCCGGTGCTGGCACGCCGGTTCAGACCTATTTGGAGGGCCGCGGCCTCGGTCCTGGTCTGCGCGCACTGGGCTGGCTGGACGCAAAGGATCGCGATACAGGCGGCTGGCCGAAAGACATCAGCTTTCATCCGGCGCTGGATTTGTGGGTCGGCCCCAAAGGCGCGCGGGTCAAGATTGGTCAGCGCCCGGCCATGGTGATGCTGGGCCGGGATGCGCATGGCGGCATTGTCTGTCTGCACCGGACCTATCTGGAAGGCCGCGTGGGCGGCCCTGTGACCAAGGTTGCGGGAACAGTATCAATCGACGGGATTGCGATCCCCATTGAAGCCAAACAGGTGCTCGGCCCGGTCGGCCGGGCGACGCGGGGCGTGTATCTGGGCGCGACCGATGGGATCCCGGATGATTCGCGAGCCTGCAGCCTGCTGGCTGAAGGGATGGAAAATGCGCTGGCCGTAGCGGCGTGCGGCGTCGCCGGTGATTATTATGCAGCGCTGAATTTGGGCCGGATGGTCGGGCGGATCAGCCGGGACGCCGGGTCCAGTGATACGGGTTTCGAGTTTCCGCAAGATGGCCGCCCGCGCTTGCTGCTGGCAGATAATGATCTGTCGCCGACCCTGGCCTTTCCTGACTTCAAACCGGGCGAGGCTCCGGAGGTGACCGGCGATGATCGGTTTGGCGGGGTGCGCCGAGTGCAATCCCAGATGGCAAAGGCCCAGGCCCGTTTGCGTGCCAATGGCGATTCTGTGGGGGTCACCTTTCCGCCTCGCGGAATGGATTTCAATGACTGGTTATTGGCGCAATGAGCTGCTCGCGCAAACGATTTGTCTGGACTAGGGCGGCGGAGGACCAGCTGATCCACATGATTGAGGTCGATGAGCTGACCTATGTCGAGGTCGCGCGTCGACTCAGCACGCAGCTGAACCATCCGCTGAGCCGGCTCGCCATTAGCGGAAAAGTCCACAAGCTTAAAGCCGCAGGTCGGATGATGGATGTGAACCGGCGAACAAAACTATCCGGTGCAGCCAAGCTGGGCCTGAAGCTGGGCATGACCCGAAAAAGAGCGATCCGGGCCAAGCGGTCCGTCCCCCGCCCCCGGCGTGAAGGTCCCGTAATGTCACGCGATTCTGGGCCCGTGTCTCTGGCTGTGCCCACAGTCGCCGCGCCTGTGCGGGGGGCCGACGGTCAGCCCGGCGTGACTTTATTGGCGATCGTAGACGGTCAATGCCGCTGGCCCGTCAGCGGCGAGACGGATGAAGAGATGCGTTTCTGCGGACACACTACGGCCATTGCAACCGGTCCGCGGGGGCAGGTCGGGGTTGTAGGGAGTTTCTGTCCCGCCCATTGCGGGGCCGCGCGGCGCGAATGCGGAGGGACGGTGTGAGTGATGAGCCGCCGGATGACGACATCCCCAAAACCAATGGACCCGCCAATAAATCCGGATCTGTTGATGGCGAGTCGCGTCCAGAAACCCTGCCCGAAACTTTGGCGGACCGGGTCGAGGCTGCGGTGTCGGACGCTGTGGCCGGGCTTACCGCGAGTGCGCGCGAGCAAGGCGCGGGCCTGCGCGTGGTCGGCGGGACTGCAGCCAGGGCGGAGGATGTTTCAGATGAAAGCGCGCGCGGCAGGTCGGCCGGACATTCCGGTGGCGGTAACGACCAGACGCCGGATCAGCGGCGGGCTTTGCTGGACACGACTGATTTGGGGATGGCGACGCGGCTGGCGGACTATTTTGACGGAACGCTGCTGTTTTGTGCTTCGTTGGGCTGGTTGCGCTTCGACGGCTCGCGCTTCGACGCGGAGGAGGGCGAGGCACTCGCGCATCAGGCTGTGCTAAATGTCCGTGATCGCATGAAAGCGCGCGAATATCCGGCGCTGAAAAACTGGTTCAAACCGGTTCTGGAATCCGACAATCCGGATGACGGGACGGCATGCAAGCGCGCCCAGGATCAAATGGCGCGCTTGTGGAAGGGTGCGGTGCAGCTGGGCAATCATGCCAAACAGGTCAGCGCGCTGAAACAAGCCTCCGTCCTCGCCCCTTTCAGAATCAAATTTGACGCACTGGATGCGGATCCTGGGCGCTTCAACACGCCGGCCGGCGTGCTCACCTTTCCGCTGACCAGCCCGGTGACGGAGGCTGACCCCGAACCTGACCCGATGGATACGGTGGCCGACCTGACCTGCGTGCCGCCCGTTCCCGCCGACTGGATCACGCGGATTTCGACGGCTCGCCCAAACCTGACCGGAGTGCTGGCAGATGATTATGATTGCCCGCGCTGGCGCGCCCACATCAAAGAGGTCTTTCCGTCCGATCCGGATAAGCAGCGCTTGTTCCAGCGGGTCTGCGGATCGATGCTGGTCAGCCATAATCCGCGCCAGCACTGGTTCATCTTTCAGGGTGAGGGCGGGGACGGCAAGTCCGTCACCATGTCGGTTATCCAGTACGTTTTGGGTGATTATTTCCGGACAGGCTCGACCGATACGATTCTATACAATCCGCGCAGCGTTGCGGGGGGGACGCGCGAAGATCTGATGCGGTTGGCGGGCGGCAACCGCGTCGTGCTGTTTCCGGAGCCCAATCATAAAGATATTCTGGACGGCACCATGCTTAAAGCCGTCACGGGCGGCGAGGAAGTCTCCGCGCGCGGCGGATATGGTAAACAAACCGAGTTTCACCCGCAATTTAAGATGGTGATGATGTGCAATCCCCGCCCCAAAGTCATGGGCGATGATCGGGGCTTCTGGCGGCGGGTGATTTTCATCCGCTTCCCGCACCGATTCACCGATTCTGAAATCGACACGGATATTCTCCCGAAACTCAAAACAGAAGCCGACGGCATTCTCAACTGGATGATCGAAGGGTTCGCGGACTGGCGCGCGCGGGGTTTTGACTTCGCGCCACCAGAAAACGTCGTGGACGACATTAATGCCTGGCGCCGGGAGAGCAGCCAGTTCGCCGCCTGGACGCAAGACCGCATCATCTGGGGCCGGTGGTGGGACCGCGCGGCGCTGCGCGAAGGTGCGGCGGCGCTGATCTGGGCCAAGATTCAGACGGGCACCGCCAGCCCTGAGGAAGAGGCCTATGCCCGCAGAGAATTTACGACGGACAATCCAGAGCGCCACGCGCCCGAACGCTATTTGCCGCGAGACGATATTTATGAGGATTTCATCGCCTGGTGCGAAGAGAACGGCATGGACCCGTGGCGGCCCAATGCGTTCTCCCGCGAATTTGCCGCCAAAGCCCGCGCGCTCGGCGCGAAAGAGGCCGCCCGGTCCGGAGCTAAGGGCCGGGGTTGGACCCATTTTGATTTTGTCACGGGCGCGCCGATGCGCCGCAAAACCGGCGATCTGTATGACGCATGAGCCAAACCCCTCTGCCCAGCTGACGGATCAGGATGGCAACCCTATCGGGGACAGCGGAAATCCGTTGATGACGGCAAAGTTTGAGTCAGTCTCTCTGGATGGCTCGATTCGGACGTTTTGTGGGGGCAGAATGTTAAAACGGGACATCGCGCCCGATCCTACCAATCCTGCCCATTACCAAACAGACGGGGGGCCGCAGCCGATCGATCTGATTGAGGCGCTGGGCGACGGACCCGCCTTTTGCCGCGCTAATGCGATTAAATATCTGGCCCGATATGACCGCAAAAACGGGATCGAAGATCTGAAAAAAGCACGCTGGTACACTGACCGTCTGATTGATCTGATCGCCGCATCCAAAAGTGACGGCCCCGAAGGATGACCGCCACTACGCCCTATCTGAGCAAGCCTCCATCATCGGAGCCTCGCGGCACATTTGCCTGCGTGCGGGCGCTGGGTGAGGGCGGGTTGATCACGCCGCAAGAGGCGCGGCTTCTGGTGGCGTCGCATCTGGCCTGTCGACATAGGGTCGGTCAACCCGTTCGTCTGACCCGTAAGGGGCTTGATCTGCTGGCCACGTTGCAGGCGGCCGAGGCGCGCAGCCATGAGCTACGCGCCCGGGCTAAGGCGGAGACCCGGCGGGCCTTCGTCAGGACGCTACCCTATCGCGACAGCAGTGTGGGAGCGGGGACATGACCACGATCGAATGGACAGAGCGGACGTGGAACCCAGTGGTAGGCTGCAGCGTGACGTCGCCTGGGTGCACAAATTGCTATGCGATGAAAATGGCGCACCGTCTGGGTGCGAATCCGGCGACGCCGCACTATGCAGGTCTGACCCAGATGTCCAAGGGCGGTCCGGTCTGGGCGGGATTGGTTCCGCCATTGGAAGAATTGGGCTATCGTGTTGCGGCGGGATTTTTCAGCGCGGGGGAAGTGGGGGCTGCCCACCGCCGAGAGCGATTGTACGTTATGGCAGACGCTGGTCGCGGACGACGCGCCGGATCGGGAGCAGGGCAAGATCAACAGTCGGGGCGAGCCGAAGCTGTCAGCTCAGACGAAGTTGTGGCCCACGCCGATGGCGGGGACGCCCGCCCGGGGGGGCAACAGCGCGGCGGGCAACAGCGATTTCAGTCGGAGGGTGATGGCGATTGCGGAAAGCTGGCCCACGCCAATGGTGTCGGATTACAAGGGATCATCGCTGGGCGGCGTGATCCGCAAGGACGGCACAAGCCGGATGAGTTTTTTGAATTACGCGGTCGAACAGGGCAGCCCCTCTTCGCGCCCGGTCCTATCGATGCGAGCTGGCCTGACATCCTCGCGCTCGAACCGTTTCTGGCGCCGAGCCTGTCTGATCTGGACATTGCCGCAGCTAGCTTCTCGCAAAGCGCTGCTGACCTGGGCGCGGCGGTGAGGCGTGAGGCCAGCCTTTCGATATCACGGCGCCAAGTGGATGTTGTCGCCCTGGATTATCAGTCATCTACCCGCGCATAAGGTCTATGTTGAGCCGTTTGGCGGATCAGCGGCCGTCCTGCTACGAAAGCAGCGATCTTATGGCGAGGTTTATAATGATCTGGGCGGCGATGTTGTGACAGTGTTCCAAGTTCTGCGCGATCCGGCACTGGCTGACCGGCTGCAGCAGGCGGTGGCCCTCACACCCTTTTCTCGCGATGAATTCGCAGCCTGCGCCGACATGTCCGGGGTCGATGATCCGGTCGAGCTGTCGCGCCGGTTTTTGGTGCGGTCATTTCAGGGTTTTGGGTCTAATTCTGTCCATCAATCATCCGGATTTCGGGCGTGCACCAAGCGAGACGGATCGATACCCGTTCACGATTGGGTCCGTTGGCCCAGCCGTGTGCCTGCACTCACGGAACGGCTGCGGGGGGTTGTGATTGAAAATCGCGATTATGAGGCGGTGATGTCCGCGCATGACGGAGCTGACACACTGCACTATGTCGATCCGCCCTATGTTTTGGATGCGCGGTGCAAGAAAAACACCTATTATCACGATTTTGAGAATATTGATCACGCGCGGCTGTCTGCCTGCCTGCACGATATGACAGGGATGGTCGTCCTATCCGGATATCAGAGCGCGCTTTATGAGACGCTGTTTGCCGGTTGGCACCAGGTTGATTGCGAGACAATGGCCGATGGTGCCAGGCCGCGCACCGAAAGTCTTTGGCTCAACGATCTGGCCTGGGAAAGCCGCCCGGACGCCGCGCAGCCCCAACAAGTAGAGATGTTTGTTGGAGAGGCTGTATGAGGTCGTCAGCGGAAAACCCGACCGTAATTCCACTTGCCGCGACGATCCCCATGCTCAAAAAACATGGGGCGGTGCTGGCGTCAATCGGCTGCCGGAGAATCGAGATTCGGTACACGCCGACACGCTGCCCCTATCTGGTAGGGTTTGTCGATGACTCGGGCGCTTGTGAGGGAGATGCCTCAACAGAGAATAACAGAATGGGCGATCTAATCGATAACGCATGACCCGCAAGCCGCCATATTATCGCGAGCGCAATGGCCGCGGTTATTTTGAGCTCGGCCTGCAGCGCGCGGCCCAGGCGGAGATGAAAACATCCTACCCGCTCGGAAAAGCGGGTCCGTCCGCGATTGCGGCGGGTTGGTTTCATTATGCCAAATATCGCGAGGCGATGTGCCTGCCAACGCTCACCCCGCCTGCGCCAGCCTATAAGCGCGGAACATTTGGTCACTGGTTTACCCGGTTCAAGATGAAGGAGCGATTTCTCCAGTACCGCCCAGTCACGCAGCGGGAATATGATTTTTATTGGGAGGGCTATATCGAGCCAGAGCTCGGTGATCTGCCTCTCAACAAAATCTCGCCCGCCCGATTCGAACGTTTTCATCTGGATATTGAGTGCCGATATGGGGCGAATGTTCGCTGGCATGTCGTGAAGATCGCGCGGTCTATATTTAATAGTGCCGTAAATTATCACCTGATCGATCGATCGCCTTGTCACGCGCTGCCCAATAAGAAACCCCCGCCTCGCTCAGCCTTTTGGCTCGCTCAAGATGTCAGGCGTCTGATCCGGACAGCGTCTGACCATGGCTATGAGGCGATGGCGCTCGGCATTCGGCTGTGTTGGGAGACGTTGATGAGCCCTGTCGACGTGCGGACACTATCGCTCGAGAATTTAAAGCGGGACGCGGAGGGAGGATATATTGAGACTGCAAGAGCCAAGACGTCGGCCCCTGTTTATGCCGCGATTTCGGCGCATCTCTATCAGGATCTGATTGCCTATGTGGACAGTTTGCCCATGACATTAAAGCCGGATTCGCCGATTTTGCGAACAAGTCGGGCCCGCGTCGCCTATACCAAAACCCGTTTTTCAGATGAATTTCGTTTGGTGCGAGAGCTGGCCTTCGGAAAGGGCGAAACGCGCAAACTGATGGATCTACGCCGCTCCGGAAATATCGAAGCGGATCTGGGTGGTGCAACCGCTGAAGAGCGCGCCGAAATTCTTGCAAATACGCTCGATAAAGACCCCCGATTGGAGGCCACTTATACGCCCGGAACGGTTACCAAATCCCGGAAATTAGCCAAGCAGAGAGACGCTGGACGGGTGCTTTTATTAACTGAAACGATGAAGCGGAAAGTATGAAACGGAATGGCGAGGGCGGTGGAGTTTTACGGAAAACTGCTAAAAAACCTAATGGAATCAACACCCAATTCCGAAAATAAAATGGCGCGAGTGACGGGACTCGAACCCGCGGCCTCCGGCGTGACAGGCCGGCGCTCTAACCAACTGAGCTACACCCGCTTATTAGTGTGAGCGGGCAGATAGGCGGAACAAATCGGGGCGTCAATGTGAAATCAGAGAGAAAACTGATAAGATATCAGCCCAGCGCCGCTGCGTGGACATCTGCATCGCTTGTCGTCGAATGATCGCTCATATTTCCTGCTTGGCAGAATTGCCAAGTGGTGTGAATCTTGGCATAGGCGCGCCGCAATGGAAGGGCGGTTAGCTCAGTTGGTAGAGCATCTCGTTTACACCGAGAGGGTCAGCGGTTCGAGCCCGTTACCGCCCACCATTTGTATTTTCAGGCTTCTGACGCCATCCCAAGCTTCGGGTTCGGGCTCAAGGCAAGACCCCGGTCCTCCACCACTCTCCCAGTAAGCCTGCCGATCTATCCGATCGAACTCCGGGCGCCGAGATCCAGAATCACGATCAAGGTTATGCAGAGGCCTGGCTTGTTTGATTTGACGGATCATCTTGCTCGATTGTCATGTTCAAAGGGCTGGTTCTGGCCTCGATGCATAATCTGAGCGACGAGAGGATGGAGTTTCTAATCCGGGACCATTTCAGCTGGCTGCGGTTTTTGTGGTTCAGATCGAGTAAGCGACTCCGGAGCTGAAGACGATCTGACTGTTTCGGGAAACGCTGACACAGGCGAGAGCTTGCGGGGCGCATGACCATGGCCAATCTAAGCGACAAGTTCCATCGCCTCATTTTCCACGAGCGGCGACAGGCCATAGCCTGACTCCGCCCCAAATCCAGAAATATCCGCTTGGACGGCGAAAAAACCTACCACAATTGACCTGTACGGTCGCTCAGCCATAAAGACCTGCAAAACGGGCTGAAGAGATCGAAACTCGCTTCCATCTATCGCCAAAAACTGTGTTGTTCGAGGCTTCCAATTGTTCATGCAGCGCCCGCGCCGCATCATTATCTTCGGCCACTTCAAGAAAGATGCGGCTAAACCCATCGCGCCTTAGCTGTTTATTGGCACCGTTCAGCAACGCAACGGCAAATCTTTGCCGGCGCGCGTTCGGATCGGGCGCAATTGTCAGAATTTCCGCATCGATGTCGGACCGCCTGAGAATCGTGAAATAGTCGAGTGGGCTCCCGCACCGAGGCAGAGATCACGAGCAACATACACTGACATATCCAGCGGGGACCAAGCCTTGTCGAAACTGATCGCATGAATTCGCGCTATCGCGTCAGCATCACGCGCGGTTAGTTGCCGGATGGTCAAGGTGTCATGCCGCCCGGTAGCTTGGCATCGGGACCACGCGCATAAAGCGGCTTGGCCGCATGATCGTCTGGATTGGCGTCAATCGCCATTCGTGCCATTGCGCGAACATCGACCATTTCTGCCGAATATAGGGGATCATCCGACAACCTCTGCGCTTGGCCCAGCGTCATGGCGCGCGGCGGCGCGTCCGGAGCGCCCCCTCTGTACCGAGCTAAAAAGACCTCGCCGCGTTTGACATCGCGAAAGACACTGACGTCGGCATTCTCAGCCTCTGCCAATAGCTGGCTCGCCGTGACATGAAGCGCATCAAATCCAAGGACTGGAATGCGTCGCGGCAAGGCGAAACCCTTGGCAAAAGACAGGGCGACGCGAAGCCCGGTAAAGCTTCCGGGACCCGTACAGACAGCCATCCGGTCAATATCTGCAGGGGCAACATCCGCTTGATCAAGCAGGTCCGCCACCATCGGCGCCAAATGTTCAGCATGGCCTCTCCCGATCCGACTGGATTGGTAGGCCAGCACCGCCTCACCTCTGATCAGACAGGCCGAACAGTCCGGCCCGGTCGTATCCAGGCTCAGGATAATCATGCCTGATCGCTCATAAGAGGCTAGGTCGTAGAGAAGAATTAATCATTTGAGCCAGATCTTGATAGCTGCGATATAGACGAAGCCCATATAGTTTTGGATATGCTTGTCATATCGCGTAGCCACACGCCGGAACTGTTTGAGATAGCCAAAGAAACGCTCGACAATATTACGTTCCTTATACAAAGCCATATCAGTTTGCCTTGGCTTGCGCGCATTTTTCCGGGACGGAATAACGGGCATAGCCCCGCTCTCATTCACCGCGTCTATAACGCACCGGCCATCATAGCCCTTATCCGCCAAGACATGATCCGCCTTAAACCCTGCCAATAAGGCGGCGGCTTGCGTCATTTCGCTACAATGCCCGCCCGTTGCTATCAGGCGCAGAGCTAAACCCAATGCATCTGTCAGCCCATGTATTTTTGTCGTCAGGCCGCCCTTGGAACGCCCCAATGCGTGGGCATCAGGCCCCCCTTTTTATGCCGCGCCCCGGCCGCTTGGGCATGCGCCCGCACAATTGTGGCATCCATCATCAGCCACTCTTGATCAGCGTGAGTGCGCAAGGCCTTAAAGACATCTTCTAAAACCCCGGCCTCAACCCAGAGATAATAACGCCGTTTGACACTGTCAAAACGCCCGAACCGTTCGGGTAAATCGCGCCAACGCCCGCCCGAACGGGCCATCCACAACAAAGCATCAATGAAAAGCCTGTTATTGGCGTTGCGACCCGGTTTCCCTGTGCTCCCATAAGGCAAATAAGGCTTTAAACGGCTCCATTGTTCATCCGTAAGTTCCTGATAACCAGACATATGTGCGCTCCTGACAAAATGAAGGAACATTATAGAAAATAAAAGTTAATTCTTCACTACGACCTAGGCAGCCGCCTGTTCGACTCGGTTAACTTCCGGTACGTAATGTTTGAGTAAATTCTCGATCCCGTGCTTGAGCGTCATGGTTGAGGAGGGGCACCCAGCGCAGGCGCCGCGCATTTCCAAATAGACCGCGCCGTCGCTATCGTCGAAATGGCGGAATACAATATCGCCGCCATCCTGCGCCACAGCAGGACGGACGCGCAGCTCAATCAATTCCCTGATTTGTTCGACAATTTCAGCGGTTTCGCCTTCATAGACACGTTTCTCGACCTCGCCCGTTTGCAACTGCTCGGTCAGCGGAACGCCCCCAGCGACGAAGAAATCCATGATCGCGCCCAGCACAGCGGGGCGAAGATGTTTCCATTGTGCCTCTTCAGACTTAGTCACAGAGATGAAGTCACTGCCAAACATAAGGCGTGACACATCCGGGATCATGAACAGCATCTCAGCCAGCGGTGCGCTCGATATATCGGCCCCGCGCGTAAATTCTACAGGCGTCGCCCCCTGACCGGCGACATCACGGCCTGGCAGGAATTTCAAGGTTGCCGGATTCGGCGTGTCTTCAGTCTGGATAAACATAGGCGTTATGTGGCGCGCCTCCCGTCAAGCCGCAAGGGGGTGACGCCGGGCCCTGACGGAGAATTCATTCAACCTTCTGCCTTCCACACATTGACCGGCCCGCACCAGTCGTCATGGTAGAGGCATGAAAACGCGCCATCTCATTCTCGCCGGTTTGACTGCATCGAGCGTTTTCGGCGGCTGCGCGAGCACGGGCGACCCGTCTGCCGACGATTAGCGAACCTACTTTGCGAGTCGAATCCATTCTTCAGGAGAACAAGGCGCTCGCCGCACGGGCCGGACTGGAACAGGGGGATTTCATCCTCATAAACGGTAAACCGGCGGGGACGAGCGACGGTCTTCGTAACCCGCTACAGGTGGACCAGGTTGAGCTGACCATACGCCGCGATGCCCAGGAGCTGACGTTTACGGCCCAACCCGAGATGGTTTACCGCTCGCGCCTGCTGTTGAGCGCCGTGATCAATGCCAATGGCCGCAACATCACAGTCACAACCGGGATGATGGAGTTCACGAAGTCAGATGATGAACTGGCCATGATTATCGATCACGAACTGGCTCACAATATGATGGGCCACATTTGCAAAGTGGGGGGCAATCTGATCCTGTCGGGGTTTGATCCGGACGGCGTGGAAGCATTCTGGCGCCGACTGGCCGATATTGACCCGCGCTCTGTGAACCACGCCAAGACGCGCCCGACCTTCCCGGATCGATATTTGCCGATTGCCACAGCGCGCGATGAAATCCGTGCCAAGTAAATCTCCGATGAACCCTTTATCCCGAACTTCAAGGATGACGCACCCAGTGGCAAGGCCGTTCTATCTCGCCTTTGCCGCTCTAGGTCTTGCCATTGCCGGTTGTTCGGATGCGATCACCGATACGCCGTTGGAGGTTATTGCCACCGCCCCGGAACTGGACAATTATTCGAAGTTTTCCGCTATCCTGGCCCGGCATCAGGCGATGTCGGACCGGGTCGCACGGATCAGCCGACGCCTCCGAGTTGCCAATGCGCCGCTCTGCGAGCTGACCCGGCTTGATGCGGGCCTGTCCACCCATCGCCCGGACGACTACCCGCCCAATGTTCGGCCTCTGGCCCTCCACTTCATGTCGCTGGATGTCGATGGGCGCTTCATCCGAGCTATTGTACCCGGGTCTCCCGCTGATCAGGCCGACTTACGGCCCGGAGAAGAAATTGTATCGGGATGGCCGATCCAACCCGATATACCTCTGATCGTGGATAATGGAGATGGGTCTGCCCCCATCGCGCTCAACCCGGACCGGGCCTGTGTGGCCCCAGCTTTCGTTATTAATGCATCGCGCCCCAACGCATCGACCGATGGGCGCGAGATCGAACTTTCGACGGCGCTGGTTGAACAGGTCGGTGACGACGACGCGCTCGCCCTGATCATTGCGCATGAGATGAGCCATGCGCTGCGCGACCATCGACAGGATGGTCCACGCTGGGCCGCCGAGCTGCAAGCCGACAGTGATGCGCTGATCCTGATGCGCAATGCCGGTTACGACATTGGCGCGACAGTCGCGGGTTGGGAAGTCGGCATCGAGGTTCACCGCGATAGTCAGGCTTTGAGCGCGACTCATCCGCCGGTTGAGATCCGGCGTCGTAATCTGGAGCAGACTTTGGCCCGGTTACAAGCCTCGCCCGATGGGTTCATCAGGCTAGCTGAATAACCCGAAGACGCCGCGCTTGCAGCTTACCCGCGCGGTTGAATCGGGACGCTCAACGTCATTTCATAACCGCTCGCATAGGTCAGCGTCACGGATGCATCCGTCGCATTTTCGGCGAGATCAACACCAAACATCATCAGATGATAACTTCCAGGCTTGAACTCGACAGTTTCGCCTGCTGGCAAATCAACTCCGTCCACCTGGCGCATCGCCATCACGCCATCCGACGTGGAATGCGTGTGTATCTCGACCGACTGGGCGATCGGGCTCGAGGCCAGAATGAGGCGATCATCATCACCATTATTCGTCACGGTGAAGAACCCTGTTGCCACATCACGCCTCTTCATGGGCGGAGACACATAGGCGTTGATGATATCAAAGCTGGCAGAGACAGCGTCCAGCGTATCATTCGTCTCTATGTCCCCGCCGGTACAGGCGGTGAGAACAAGAGAGGCTGCTGTTAAGGCAGAGATCAGAACATGTTTCATGATTGGCTCCCGTGAAATCCAATAATACGGCGGACATCCGCCAGAATAGGTTCAGAAATCGTCCGGGCCGCGTCAGCCGAGCGCGCTAAAATGCGGTCCAACTCATCCAAGTCTAACAGATATCGGCGCATCAAGTCAGAAACCGGGCGCAGCGTTTCGACCGCGACATCAGCCAGCGCACTCTTAAACGGCCCGAATTGCGAGCCTTCATGCTGGGCCAGAACGTCGGCATCAGATATATCGGCCAGAGCCGCATAAATACCGACTAGATTGGCGATGTCAGGACGCCCATCCAAATCTTCGACCGTGCCCGGCACATGACCCGTGTCTGTCTTGGCCTTGCGGATTTTCTTGGCGATCTTGTCCGCGTCATCTGTCAGATTGATACGCGACGCATCCGACGGATCGGACTTAGACATCTTCTTAGTTCCGTCACGCAAGCTCATGACTCGCGCGCCAGGGCCGTCGATCAAAGGCTCTGGTAATGGGAAAAAGTTGGACTGGCCTTGCGGCGCACCAAAATCATGATTGAACTTGGCAGCAATATCGCGCGACAGTTCCAGATGCTGTTTCTGATCTTCACCAACCGGAACATGCGTCGCCTTGAAGGCCAGTATATCTGCTGCCTGAAGGACAGGATAGACATAGAGACCAACGCTGGATCGCTCCGCGTTTTTCCCGGCTTTATCCTTGAACTGGGTCATGCGGTCGAGCCAGCCAATCCTAGCGACGCAGTTGAAATACCATGCCAGTTCCGTGTGCGCCGGGACGGCCGACTGCGCATAGACCAGAACTTTGTCCGGTTGAACACCCGCAGCCAGAAACGCCGCCGCAATATGGCGGGTCTGATCCGCCATATTGTGCGGATCCTGCGGTATGGTGATCGCATGCAGATCAACGATGCAGTAAATACATTCATGGTCATATTGCAGCCGGGCGAATTTTTTCAGCGCACCCAGATAATTGCCCAGATGCAGCGATCCCGTCGGCTGCACGCCAGAAAATACCCGCTCAGGGCCTTTGAAATCGGAACTGGAAGTATCGTTTGTGCTCATGACCGCTGGAATGCTTCTTTCACGTCGGCGAGGCCATAAGCGCGAAGAATTGCGGCGGCAAGAACGAAGACGACTCCGCCTACGCCCGTGAGTGCGGCGAGCGTAAGCGCATCGGTCATCAACCCGGTGTCTCCAAGGTTTGGCACATAGCGTTCCCCCCATGCCAGAACACCGCCCATGACAGCCGCTGAGAGCGCAATGCGCGGTAGCCGCCTTATCAGGCGACGATCCACCACCAGATGACGGCTTCGGGTCAGCAATACTGAGAGCCCGGCCACATTGACCCAGGCGGCCAGTGAGGTCGCGAGCGCGAGACCCTGAAACCCGATGGTCTGAAACAGAGCATAGCCAACGCCAATATTGATCACCGCGGATATCCCCGCCCAGATCATCGGTGTGCGTGTGTCTTCCCGCGCAAAGAAGGCCGGTGTCAGAACTTTAAGCAAGACAAAGGCAGGCAGACCCAGAGCAAAAAGTTTGAGCGCCTTGGCGACCTGCAAGGTCGTGGTTGACGTGAACTCGCCGCGCTCAAACAGACCGGCAATCAGCAAGTCAGGTACGACGAAGAGCGCCACCACAGCTGGCAGCGTGAACAGCATGGACAGTTCGATGGCGCGGTTCATCGAACTCATCGCCAACACCTCATTCCCGGCCCGCAAACTCCGAGAGAGAGACGGCAGCAGAGCCACACCCATGGCAATACCGATCATACCAAGCGGCAGCTGATAGAGACGATCCGCATAAGTCAGCCAGCTGGCGGCGCTGCTCTGGAAGGTCGCGATCAGGTGGCTGACCAGCAGGTTGATCTGGGTATTGCCCGCGCTGATAATCCCCGGCACACTCAGTATGACCAACCGCCTAACCCCCGGCGTCAGGCGTGGCCGCTTGAAATGTAGCGTCATGCCGGATCGCTGCGCCCCCCAGACGACGGCAGCCGCTTGGGCAATGCCGGACAGGGTAATCGCAACTGCCAGAGCCATCCCAATCTCTCTCTGACCCCAACCCAGCTGTGGTGTTAGCAGTAAAGCCGTGATCATGAACAGGTTGAGCAGAATCGGCACACCAGCTGCCAATGCAAACTTGTTGCGCGTATTCAACACGCCCGAGAAAAGTGCGGTCACCGACATGAACAGCAGATAGGGCATGGTCAGCATGGCGTAGAGAACTGCCAGATAATAGGGTGAAATGCCGTTCTCATTGACGGCGCGGTCCAGCCCAAAGCCAATAATGTTGAGCGAGATCGGCATGGTCAGCTCGAACACGATCACGATTATCGCGACTGTCACCACTAGCGCCACGGCTGCTTCGGACGCGAAGCCATCCGCAGACGACTCTCCCTCTTGTTCGATTTGCTTGGCGTAAAGGGGGACAAAAGCAGCATTGAACGCCCCTTCAGCGAACATGCGGCGAAAAACATTAGGCAGTTTGAATGCGGTGAAAAATGCGTCTGAAACCGCCCCCGCCCCAAGATATTTCGCGATCAGCACATCACGCACCAAACCGAAGACCCGACTGACGAGAGTCAGCGACGCGATCACTGCGGTGGAGCGCAGTAAACGCATCCCTGGCCTACGCCGCCATTTCAGTGGGATCGGATAGGGCGGCAACAAGATCAGCCCGAACCCGTCGCCTTAATCGTTCCGGCAAACGCGCATCCTGCCCTTGGCGACGCACATAGAAAGCGTCGATGGCTTTCTCCCCCAGCCCCTCAATATGCGCAGATAAAACTTCTAGATCATGGTCCCGCAATACGGCGGAGAGGGCTGACAGAAGACCCGGCCGATCACGACCTTCGACTTCGATAATAGTCGTCTCGCCAGAGGCTGAATCGGAGAAACGCACCCGCGGCGTCACCGGTATGGCTTCGGCCCGGCGTGATCCCGGCGCGACCGGAATAGACAGGCTATCTGTAGCACCCTGAATCGCCGCAAGAGCGCGACTGATCAGCGTTTTCCGGGCTGTATCATTTCTTGATCCAAACGCTTTGCAATCTGCATTCTGGAGGTAGAAGACATTGAGGATCTGAGCCTTGTTGTCATCTCCAACCGGTCCGGTATGCAGGCGGGCCCCGGCCACCGACGCGCCACATGATTCGATCACGCGGGCGAGGTCTGCAAATAACCCCTTGCGATCAGCGCTCATCACCCAGAGCTCTGTCGCCTCATGCGGGCGGTCCACCCATGTATGAACACCCTGAACCAGGCCACACTCTGTTGTCTCCAGCTTGTCGATGAACCGCGCATGACGGGTCAGGTCGGCCATATCGAAGGAGAGCCAGTAACTGGGCCCCAGACGATCCACCGTCGGTTCAGCCTTGCGGGCAATATCCTTTGGAAGCCGTTCCAGCAGCTGTTCTCGCAGAGACGCCGCTCGGGATGGACGGTCAAGATCGGCACGGCCTTCAAGATAATCACAGGTCGTTATGTAGAGTGACTTCAGCAAAGTCCCTTTCCAGTCATTCCAGACACCGGGACCGACCGCCCGAATATCGCAGACAGTCAGGACGTAAAGAAGGTTCAGACGTGATTGATTGCCGACCAGAGACGCGAACTCGGCAATGGTTTCGGTGTCTGAAATATCACGCCGTTGCGCCGCCTCGCTCATATGCAGATGAGAGTGAATCAACCAGGCGACAGTATCCGTGACTTCGCGCTGCTGGCCAAGCCTACGGCACGCCCGGCGCGCAAGCTGCGCGCCTTCGACGCACTGATCACCCTGCCCTTTTCCCGTATCATGCAGAAGGCCGGCCAACATCAAAATCCGGCGTTCCTGTTTCGTCAGTGCCATGGCGACGTCGCCCGGAGTCGGTGTGGTCGCTGCCATCCGACCGGCCATGAGATTGTCGGCTTCATCCACCAGCCGTAATGTGTGCTCATCAACCGTATAGGCGTGGTGCATGTTGAACTGGGTACGCGCAACGATCCCGCCAAATTCAGTCAGATACCGTCCCAGCACACCCGCTTCATTCATGATCCGCAAGGTCGCAGCAGGAGCCTTGGCCGTTTCGAGCAAGCGCAGAAACAAAGCCGCATTATCTGGATCGCGGCGAAAATCGGAATCGATGAGATTGCGCCGAAAATCTATCGCCGAGAGCGCATCCGGGTGAATGTCCAGATTTCTTCGCCCTGCCGTTTCGAACAGTTGCAGAATGACACTGGGGTCCGTTTTGATTTCCATCTGATCCTTGAAGTTGAGTCGCCCTGTCGTAATTTTGAGATTGGGATTCTTCAGATCACGGCGAGACCCGGGCAGGAGATTATAGAGGCTAGGGATCTTGATCGCCCGGCGCTCTTCCAGTTTGGCACAGGCGATCCGGGTCAGCGCGCCGACCTCTTTGGCATTAGTGAAATATTCACGCATGAACCGCTCCACGGCGACCTCTACCGGTCCCGACGCGTAACCCATCAGGCGGCACAGCTCCACCTGCCGATCGAAGGACAGCGTTTCTGCAGCTCGTCCACTCATCCAGTGCAGATTATGCCGGGCGCGCCAGAGAAAATCTGCAGCCCGGCGAAACCGCGTTGCTGCCTGCTGATCAAACAAGCCCATGCCAACATAATCTTCAGCCTGCTGAGGGTCGACCAACTGACCCTGCTGATCAAGAAACCGCGCAATCCAGTACAGCACATGCAGATCGCGCAGCCCGCCCTTACCTTCCTTGATGTTCGGCTCAATCACATATCGCGAATTACCTTCGCATTCATGCCGCTCATCCCGCTCGGCCAGCTTACCTGCGATGTAGGCGCGGCCAGATCCTTTGGTGACCTCCCGGCGGAAGCGCGTATAAAGCTCATCCGCAAGCAATTCATCGCCGCGCAGAAACCGAAGATCGAGCAATGACGTCAGGATGGTCAGATCATCCTTGCACAACTTTATCGACTGGTAGACGGTTCGAACGGAGTGACCCACTTTCAACCCCAGATCCCAGAGCATGTAGAGTACGAATTCTGTCAGCCGCTCGACATAGGACGAGATTTTCTTGTCGTTGGTCAGGAAGAGAAGATCGAGATCAGAGTGCGGCGCCATTTCCGCACGGCCATAACCGCCAACAGCGCAAAGCGCGACGCGTTCGCTTTCGGTCGGATTGGATACCCGGACTTCATGACGCGTTGCATAATTCCAGATCGCCATAACAATCTCATCATGGATAGCGGCAATTAGCCGGGCCGTCTCTAGCCCGTCCAGTCGGCCATGATCAAACCGTTTCCAGGCATGCGTCATCGCCACGTTCAACACGCTTGTGAGAATAGACAGCGACTCGGTCCGACCGCCGCCTGTCTCGGCTGCTGCCGTGAGCTTATCGCGCAGGCCGTCAGCATTGATTCCAATATGAGGCGCGTCGACTCGATCAGGTATGGTGAGAATTTTACGGGACATCAGGCCTTCGGCTGCAATTTCTGTTTCAGCGCATAGAGTAAATCCAGTGCGTCGCGCGGCGATAGCGTGTCCGCGTCGATGGTCGCAAGCGCATCTTCCACGACACTGGCTTGGGGCTGGGGTGCTGGCGGGGCCGCATTAAACAGCGGCAGGTCACCCACGCCGAGGTCAGTGCCATCTGCTTCCAATCGATCCAGCACAGCCCGCGCCCGCGCAACAGCCGCGGGCGGCAGCCCGGCCAGTTTTGCGACCTGAATACCGTAGGACCGATCAGCCGCGCCCTCTTTGATATCGTGCAGAAAGATCAACTCGCCCTCATGCTCTCGGGCGCGCAAGGAGAAATTCTGCGCCCCGTCAAGCGAGGTCACCAGTTCAGTCAATTCGTTATAATGGGTCGCGAACAGCGTCCGGCACCGATTAACAGCATGAAGATGTTCGACCGAGGCCCAGGCAATGGACAAACCGTCAAAGGTTGCCGTGCCGCGCCCAATCTCATCCAGAATGACAAAGCTGCGCTCTGTCGCCTGATTAAGGATCGCCGCTGTCTCGATCATTTCGACCATGAAGGTAGAGCGTCCTTTCGATAGATCATCCGACGCTCCGACACGAGAAAACAGACGATCCACAAGACCCAGTTTCGTACTCTTTGCCGGTACAAAAGAGCCCGCCTGTGCCAGCAGAATAATCAAGGCTGTCTGGCGCAAATAGGTCGATTTCCCGGCCATATTGGGACCTGTGATCAGCGCCAGACGAGGCGCATCGCCGCCTGCCCCGTCCAGTTGTGTGTCGTTCGGCGTAAACCGCGTTGCGGACTGACGGGCCAGAGCCGCCTCCACAACCGGATGCCGCCCGGCTTCTATGTCGAGCGTAAGCCCCTCATTAATGATCGGTTTGATCGCGCCGCTCTCCAGTGCCCACAGCGCCAGACCGGCATGCACATCGAGCACGGCTAGGGCGTTCGCCACATTGCGGATCGGTTGAGCCAAATCTGCAACCCGCGCACGAAACTGCTCGAACGCTTCCAACTCCAAGGCCCGGACCTTATCCGCCGCCCCGGCAATCTCGCGGTCGAGCGCGGACAGGTCGAGCGTCGTAAATCGCACGCCCGAAACCAGGGTTTGCCGATGGATGAAATCATCACGGCCCAGCATCGTATCGGCATGTTTGGGGCTGACCTCGATATGATAGCCAAGGACATTATTATGCTTGATCTTGAGCGCGGTAATTGCGGTTAGAGACGCATACTTACCCTGCAAGGCCGCAACCGACCGCCGCGTCTCATCACGCAGGGATCTAAGCCGATCAATTTCAGCGGACCAGCCCGGCGCAACTAATCCGCCGTCCCGCGCCTGCATAGGCGGGTCTTCGACAATGGCCTTGGACAGATCGCGCGCAAGCTGAGCGAGCTGAGGTTTGTCCGCCAGCGACAGAGCGGATAGCTGATCGTCCAATGCAGCCACGGGCGTTAGCGAAGGCCGCTTAGCCAGTCCCGCATTGATCGCTTCGCCTGTGGCAATCGCAGCCCCAATTGTCAAAAGATCGCGTGGACCGCCGCGGCCCAGCAACAACCGGGAACAGGCGCGTGCTGCATCGCCCGTTGCTTTCAACAGCTCCAGAAGCTCCGCGCGCCAGTCCGTTTCATCATGCAATTGCGAGACGGCGTCATGGCGCGCGCGGATGCAGGCTGCATCCATTAATGGCCGGGATAGCCTGGCCGCGAGCAATCGGGCGCCGGGCCCTGTCATTGTCCTGTCAATCACTGACAGAAGACTGCCATTGCGCTTGCCCTGCAGCGTCCGGTCGATTTCCAGCGACGCGCGCGTTGCCGAGTCGATGGATAACCAACCCGACCGAACTGTTCGCTGAGGCGGAGCGAGCGTGGCGCGGTCCCCGGCCTGAGTCAGTTCAACATAATCGACCAGGGCGCCAGCCGCGCGGACCTCTTCTGGTGAGAAATCGCCAAACCCGTCCAGAGAGGCGACATCGAAGCGTTCGCCCAGCAACCGCTCTGCCGCGCGCCGATCAAACTTGGTCAGTGCCAACGGGGTCAGGGTCAGGCCCTGATCGGCCCAGTCGGCATAGAGGATTTCAGGAATCAGCAACTCAGAGGGGCGCAACGCTGTTACTTCGGCCTGAAGAGCGTCCGAGGACAGAGCACAGGTGTGGAAGCTGCCGTCCGAAATATCGGCCCAAGCCAAGGCGGCATCGCCCGCGAGTCCCGTTACGACAGCGGCAAGAATATTGGCGTCGCGTGCATCAAGAAGCGTGTCTTCGGATAGGGTGCCGGGTGTAACCAACCGTACGACTTCGCGGCGCACAACGGATTTTGATCCACGTTTCTTCGCGTTTGCCGGATCTTCCGTCTGCTCGCAGACTGCAACGCGAAAGCCCGCCTTGATCAGACGAGCGAGATAGGTCTCTGCTGCGTGGACCGGCACGCCGCACATCGGGATCGCCTGTTCCGCATGTTTGCCGCGTTTGGTCAATGCGATGTCCAGCGCAGCAGCGGCGCGCACGGCATCATCGAAGAACAGTTCGTAGAAATCACCCATTCTGTAGAACAGCAGAGCCTCTTCCCCGACCTCTTCCTTGATGGCGAGATATTGCACCATCATAGGTGTGGGTTTGTTGGCGGTCTTGGCGCTCATAGTCAGGGTTGTGACGTTAATTGGTTGAAGGCTCAAGGGCCTGTTCGAGCCGAATTCCCTTGGCGCTATCCGGGCCGAAGAACAGCAGGATCAATGCCAGAACAATCGCTGGCACGCCGAGCAGGGCGGAAAATATGAAGAACTCTTCAAATCCCATTTTGTCCGCGATCATGCCGGTAAATCCGGACATGGATTTCCCGATTAAATTGAACATGGCGGACAGAAACGCATATTGTGTGGCCGCGAATTTCAAATCGCAAAGGGACGAAAGATAGGCGATAAAGACCGTCGCAGCGAAACCAGCCGCAAGATTATCGGCCCCGACCGTCACGAACAGATAGACAGTCTTCGGCTCGCTTACTGTCGATAACCAGGCAAAGGCGGCATTGGTTACGACCATCAATGCAGACCCGATCAGCAAGCAGCGCACCAAGCCCAGTCTGAGGCTGATGGCGCCGGCGACAAACCCCCCGATGATGACGGGCCAAGGACCAAAGAATGACGGGACAAGACCGACCTGAATTTCGGTATAGCCGATTGCCTGATACATGGGTCTGGCCATTGGCCCCATTGTCTTGTCGGATATCAGATAGGTTGCGACCAGAAGAAATACAATCGGTGTCCAGAGACCTAGCCGCTCTACAAAGCCGAAAAAAGGCCGGACAATATTTTCCAGCATGGCCTCTTTGGCGTTGGCGGTGCGTTTGCGAATTTCACGCGCAGGCTCCTGAATGAAGAACACAACACAGCCATTCAGAGCCATCACTGAGGCCATGAAGAGATAGGCAATGTTCCAGTTGAACAACCCCGCGACAATATAGGACAGGCCAGCGCCCCAGATGGCCAGCCGGTAGCCCAGCACGTAGCTGGCCGCCATATTGGTCTGCTCATCGGTCGGAGCAGCTTCAATCCGCCAGGCATCGATTGATATATCAAGCGTGGCCCCGGAGGTCGCCAGGATCACCGCACCGATCACGAGCGGCCTGACCGACGTTGATGGATCGGCCGATGCGATCACCAGCAGGCCGATCACCGTGCCGGTGATGGCCAAGAGCATCCATGATCGGCGATGTCCCATTCGCACCGTCAACCAGGGGATTTCCAGCCGGTCCACGACAGGGGCCCACAAGACCTTCAGCGTATAGGCGAGGCCAATCCAGGCGAAGAAACCAATAACGGACAGGTCAACGCCTTCTTTCTTCATCCAGTAGGCCAGCTCCGAATAGAGGAGCAGGTAGGGCAGGCCGGAGGCAAAGCCGAGCGACAACATCCCGAGCATGCGTGGGCGCAGATAGTTTTGAAAAATGTCTGGTAAGGCACGCTTGGGCGGCGTCGCGAGAGTTGGCGTATCGCTCATGAAACTCGCTTGCCCCGGCGCGGCGGCGTGAGCAAGCACCCAGTCTGTTAATCGCAGCGGCGAAAAGCTCTAGGCTGTAGTGAAGAGTTAACTTTTATTTTCTATAATGTTCCTTCATTTTGTCAGGAGCGCACATATGTCTGGTTATCAGGAACTTACGGATGAACAATGGAGCCGTTTAAAGCCTTATTTGCCTTATGGGAGCACAGGGAAACCGGGTCGCAACGCCAATAACAGGCTTTTCATTGATGCTTTGTTGTGGATGGCCCGTTCGGGCGGGCGTTGGCGCGATTTACCCGAACGGTTCGGGCGTTTTGACAGTGTCAAACGGCGTTATTATCTCTGGGTTGAGGCCGGGGTTTTAGAAGATGTCTTTAAGGCCTTGCGCACCCACGCTGATCAAGAGTGGCTGATGATGGATGCCACAATTGTGCGGGCGCATGCCCAAGCGGCCGGAGCGCGGCATAAAAAAGGGGGCCTGATGCCCATGCATTGGGGCGTTCCAAGGGCGGCCTGACGACAAAAATACATGGGCTGACAGATGCATTGGGTTTACCTCTGCGCCTGATAGCAACGGGCGGGCATTGTAGCGAAATGACGCAAGCCGCCGTCTTATTGGCAGGGTTTAAGGCGGATCATGTCTTGGCGGATAAGGGCTATGATGGCCGGTGCGTTATAGACGTGGTGAATGAGAGCGGGGCTATGCCCGTTATTCCGTCCCGAAAAAATGCGCGCAAGCCAAGGCAAACTGATATGGCTTTGTATAAGGAACGTAATATTGTCGAGCGTTTCTTTGGCTATCTCAAACAGTTCCGGCGTGTGGCTACGCGATATGACAAGCATATCCAAAACTATATGGGCTTCGTCTATATCGCAGCTATCAAGATCTGGCTCAAATGATTAATTCTTCTCTACGACCTAGGCTGTAGTGAAGCATTACCTTTTATTTTCTATAATGTTCCTTCATTTTGTCAGGAGCGCACATATGTCTGGTTATCAGGAACTTACGGATGAACAATGGAGTCGTTTAAAGCCTTATTTGCCTTATGGGAGCACAGGGAAACGGGGTCGCAACGCTAATAACAGGCTTTTCATTGATGCTTTGTTGTGGATGGCCCGTTCGGGCGGGCGTTGGCGCGATTTACCCGAACGGTTCGGGCGTTTTGACAGTGTCAAACGGCGTTATTATCTCTGGGTTGAGGCCGGGGTTTTAGAAGATGTCTTTAAGGCCTTGCGCACCCACGCTGATCAAGAGTGGCTGATGATGGATGCCACAATTGTGCGGGCGCATGCCCAAGCGGCCGGGGCGCGGCATAAAAAAGGGGGCCTGATGCCCACGCATTGGGGCGTTCCAGGGGGGGACGTTCCAAGGGCGGCCTGACGACAAAAATACATGGGCTGACAGATGCATTGGGTTTACCTCTGCGCCTGATAGCAACGGGCGGGCATTGTAGCGAAATGACGCAAGCCGCCGCCTTATTGGCAGGGTTTAAGGCGGATCATGTCTTGGCGGATAAGGGCTATGATGGCCGGTGCGTTATAGACGCGGTGAATGAGAGCGGGGCTATGCCCGTTATTCCGTCCCGGAAAAATGCGCGCAAGCCAAGGCAAACTGATATGGCTTTGTATAAGGAACGTAATATTGTCGAGCGTTTCTTTGGCTATCTCAAACAGTTCCGGCGTGTGGCTACGCGATATGACAAGCATATCCAAAACTATATGGGCTTCGTCTATATCGCAGCTATCAAGATCTGGCTCAAATGATTAATTCTTCACTACGACCTAGGCTCAGGACTCATTAAATCCAATATGTGACGATGACTGCGATTGTGATTGCGGCCATGAAGATATCGGCCCGTCGATCATATCGTGTTGCAATGCGTCGCCAATCTTTGAGCCGCCCGAACATGGTTTCGACCTTATGGCGTTGTTATATTGTATTTTACAGAATGAAGCGGGAGAGTTGCGCCCCTTTCGCGGCGGAATGCTGGCCGTGATACCTTTAGCCCTTAGGGCCACACGATAATCATCAGAGTCATAGCCCTTATCACCGATCAGTGTGATGTCCGGCCCATCGGGCAGAACAGGATAAAGGATTTTCGCACCAAGATGGAGGCCTCTAAAAACCATGCATTTTGTGGTGTGATCTGATTTACTGGTTTTGGGAGGATTTTATGATGCACGCGCCTGGATTGTTTGACTTGTCGGATCATCTTGCTCGCTTATCGGCGACAGGTGATCCGCTTGAAGCGCTGGAGCGTCATGTGGACTTTGAGGCTTTCCGAACTGTTCTGATGGAAGCCCTCGGTTATGGTGTTCGCGCCAAGGGCGGTCGGCCACCCTATGATCCGGTCACGATGTTCAAGGTGCTTGTTCTGGCGTCGATGCACAATCTGAGTGATGAAGGGATGGAATTTCTGATCCGGGATCGTTTAAGTTGGCTGCGGTTTCTGAGGTTTGAGATCGGTGAACCGACCCCGGACCAAAAGACGATTTGGCTGTTCCGTGAAAAGCTGACCCAGGAAAAGCTGACCCAGTCTGGTGCTTTCAAATCTCTGTTTGCCGCTTTTGAAGAGCAACTCTGCAAGCGCGGCTACAAACCCACGGGAGGTCAGATCGTGGATGCCACTTTGGTGTCAGCGCCGCGCCAACGGATGAAGAAAGAAGAGAAAGAGCGGGCCAGGGCGGGTGAAAGCGCGTCCGCTATCTGGCGCGGGCGATCCTGCCAGGGCCGCACAGAAAGACACCGACGCACGAGCGGTGGTCAGCTATTCCAGGGCGCGAAAGACCGCAGAAGGGGAACAGGACGCAGGCCTTGTCGACATTTCCATCCCTCACTTTGGGTACAAGAACCATATCAGTATTGACCGGAAATGGCGCTTTGTCCGGGGAGAGACCTGTACCCATGCGGCCCGCTATGATGGGCACGAACTGACATCGGTTCTGGATGCCACCAACAGCTCAAAGTCTGTTTGGGCGGATACAGCTTATCGCTCAGCCAAAAACGAAGCCTGGCTGAAAGCGCAGGGCTATCGTTCAAACATCCATCGAAAGAAGCCCCGCGGTAAACCGATGGCAAAGCACATTCGGCGCGGCAATGCGACCCGCTCCTCCATCCGTGCCTGTGTTGAACATGTCTTCGGATATGAGAAAGGGCCGATGGCGATCACGATCCGCTCAATCGGCCAGGCCAGGGCCGCTGGCCGGATCACCATGGCCAAGCTAAGCTACAACTTCCGCCGCCTCGTTTTCCATGAGCGACGACAGCCCATAGCCTGATTCTGTTCAAAATCCGGATCCCCCCACTTATGCGGGCCAAAATCATGCCAAAATACGCCTGTGGACACGCATTCGTCACTCTATGAAGCCTGACCTGAGAGCCGATTATAAAATTCGCCTCTATACTGGCCCCAAAACCCTGTTCTTCGAGGTGTCCAGATGGTCTGAGGTCTGACCCGCTGTTAGACATAGGGCGATCGGACGGCCCATTCCATCGCACACAGCGTGTAGCTTTGTGTTCAGGCCGCCTTTAGTGCGCCCGATGTGACGGGGAAGTATCCCCCTTTTAAGAGGCTTGACGCCGTGCGATGGGTTTTGAGGTAAGTGGCATCGATCATGAGTGTATCTGGTGGGCCATTATCTGCCGTCAGATAGCTAAAATCTTGTCGAAAACGCCCATCTCGGTCCAGCGACGAAAGCGGTTGTAAAGGGTCTTATGAGGCCCATACTCACAAGGGTGCATCGCGCCAAGGCAGACCATTTTTCAGAACAAAGATAATCCCGGAAATTACCTTCCGATCATCAACACGAAGCCGCACCATGCGCCAGCGGAAAGAAAGGCTCGATCTTCGACATCTGCGCTTCAGACAACCAGAACAAATAAGACATGGAAAAACTCCTTTGACACTCTGAATCACCATTCGCTTAAAAACACAAATTAATAGGGCCTGAGCTTAGCTAGCCATCTGTTGCTGTTCCTAAGTGCCGGTTCAGCGCACGACCATCTCGGACAGTTCCTCGGCGCTGATAGGTTTGGTCACGAAGTTATTCGTGCCGGAATCCAGGCATTGCGGTCATCATCAAATGTGTTGGCCGTCAGTGCAACAATCGGTAGATCCTTCGACACAGTGGACAGCCCGCGAATTTTTCGAGTCGCTTCCAGCCCGTCCATATTCGGCATCCGCATATCCATGAAAATCATGTCGTAATTCTGCGTCTTAATCGCTTCGACGGCGAGCATGCCGTCTTCGACCGTGTCAACCGTATGCCCATCAACTTTTAGCAGCGTGCAGGTCAACAGCGCGTTGATGACATTATCCTCAGCTAGAAAATCCGTATACCGTCGGCCCTCTGCGCATTGGAGACTTCCCCGCCCTGTTGCATGATTGACGCATCATTGTCCTCAAACCCGCCAACTGCTTTGGCAATGACGGCATCGCGCTAATTATTGCCGAGAACGGCTTCATCATTTTCGATCGGAAGCTCGCGGCGTTCAAAATCGCGCGCGGTTGGCTCTACTGTGAGCTGTGGTGCCTGGGATTGCGGGGCCATCCAAAACCCTGAACGATCTGGCCGCGCCATGCCTCGACGCTACCGCCAAACAGATAAAGGAAGGTCGCGTTCACAAACAGGACATGACCCTGCGCATCCCGCTTCACCGCGAGATCAAGCCAAGCCTAGAACTGGGCAGCGAAGATATCGTCCGGCGATCGGTTCATCACAGTCCTCACTCAGACCGATCGCAGCAAAGGCACCCAATCTGGGCTTGGAAACTGTCGAAACAACCTTAATTTCATCTTACCCGGGCGCGAAAAAATGTAGCCAAGGTTAAGAGAGTTCGTCCGGGCCAGAAAACCTCTCACATAGAGGCTTACTCCGGATGATTATCGGTAGAGCGGATTGCGGGTACCGCGATGACCAGACATGGAGACGGGCGTCGTTGGACAACGGTCCCGGCGGTGGGACAAGGCTTCGGCAATATGCAGCCTGTGAACCCGCTCAGACCCGGCTAGATCGGCGAGCGTGCGGGCCACACGCAGCGTTCGGTGATAGCATCGCGCAGTCAAGCTCAAGGTTTCAGCGGCCTGAACCAACAGTCGGAGCCCCTCCGCATCCGGTTCAGCCACAATATCGAGTCGGGCTTGCGGAAGCTCCGTATTAGTGATCCCATCATTGCGGTCCATCTGAATGGTTCGCGCATTCGCGACGCGGGCGGCGATCTGTGCGGTTCCTTCAACAGCGGGCGGCAAGGTCAGGTCCGCCGGTGTGACGGCGGGGACGTCAATCTGAATATCGATCCTGTCCATGAATGGCCCGGAGACACGCGCCTGATAATCCGCTGCACAGCGAACGCCGCGGTGACAGGCAATACCGTCGGCACCCGCCGTGCCGCAACGGCAGGGATTCATCGCTGCAACCAGTTGAAAACGCGCCGGATAGGTGATGTGTGCATTGGCCCGCGCAACGGCAATCTTGCCCGTCTCCAATGGCTGCCGAAGACTGTCGAGCACTTGCGGCGCAAATTCCGGCAATTCGTCCAGGAACAATACGCCGCGATGCGCCAGTGAGGCTTCGCCCGGACGGGCTTTGGCACCGCCTCCAACCAGCGCCGCCATGGACGCCGAATGATGAGGTACCCGAAACGGCCTCGCCCGGGTCAGCGCGCCGCGTTCCAGCAAACCCGCGACCGAATGAACCATCGACACATCAAGCAATTCGCGCGCATCTAGTGGCGGGAGTAATCCGGGCAGACGTTCGGCCAGCATGGATTTACCGGAGCCCGGCGGGCCGACCATAAGCAAATTGTGACCCCCAGCTGCGCAGATTTCCAGGGCCCGCTTGGCAGATTCCTGCCCGCGCACATCGCGCAGATCCGGAATGTGGTCGCTATTATCCAGTAACTGCCCGGCTTCCGGGCGGGCCAGCACCTGCGTCCCCTTGAAATGGTTGATCAGCGCAATAAGCGTATGCGGCGCGAGCAGAGGTAGGTCCCCTGCCCACGCCGCTTCTGCCCCGTTGGGCTCAGGGCAGATCAGACCGAGGTCGTGGCTGTTCGCCATGACCGCAGCTGGTAGAGCGCCAGGCACTGCTGCCAATGTTCCGTCGAGCGCCAGTTCACCGATGGCGGCATAGCCATCGATCTCATCGGGCGGGACCACGCCCAGTGCGCCCATTAAACCGAGCGCAATCGGCAAATCATAATGCGCACCTTCCTTGGGCAAATCAGCTGGTGCCAGATTGACCGTCACGCGCTTGCCATGCAGCGACAGGCCAAGCGAGGCGAAGGCCGACATCACTCTCTCGCGGCTCTCTGCCACAGCCTTGTCGGCCAGACCCACTATAGCGAAATATGGCCGCGACGCCGTCCCGACCTGCACCTGCACATCCACCCGGCGCGCATCCGCACCTTCAAATGCAACCGTGCTGATCCGAGCCACCATAAACTATTCCCGCGCGCCGTTTTCAACGCCGCTCCAAGCAAACAGAAACAAAAGAACAAATCAAGAACTTTTTAGACTGTGGTGACCCTTTACCTATTTGAGCCATAGATATATAGCGGCGCGTTTGGTGAAGCCCATGAAGGTTTTGACGCGTTTATCGTACTGCGTAGAGACGCGCCTGAACACCTTGAGCTTTCCAAGCAGACGTTCGAGCTGATTGCGGTCCTTATAGCGAGCCTTGTAATAAGTCTGTGGATCAAGACGGTTTGACTTTGGGGGATTGCCAACGTCTGCTCCTGTTTTGCGAATAGCTGTGATCAGACTGTCTGCATCATAGGCTATATCAGCCAGACCGTAACCCGCAGGCAAACAGGTCTTCATAAGGGGAATGGCCTATTTCATATCGCGCGCCTGTCCGGCTCCGACCTCGAAGCGCAAAGGCAACCCCAAACCGTCACTGACAGGAGTTTGTCGTGAAACCGCCTCTTGAGCGGCCCAGACATTGGCCCAGACACTGGGAGGATTGCCCACTTTTTCAAGTGACGCCCCCACGGCCTGTTTGTGAGCCTTGATGACTGTACTGTCGATTTGTATCCATTCCGTATCCACGTCTTGTATCAGGGTCCGAAATATGGCGTCGATAATACCCGCATCCAGCCAACGATAATAATGGCGCTGTATGGTCTGGTACTGTGACCGTACCGTTCGGGAATATCGCGCCACCGGGCACCGGAGCGAGCCAGCCATAGCAGAGCATTGATGAAAGTCCGCCCATTACTACGTGGCCCACGCCGACCTTTGCATCCACCCGGAACAAAGGGCTCGATAACAGCCCATCGGACAGCTTCAAGCCTCTTAAAAGGGGATACTTCCCCGTCACATCGGGCGCACTAAAGGCGGCCTGAACACAAAGCTACACGCTGTATGCGATGGAATGGGCCGTCCGATCGCCCTATATCTAACAGCGGGGCAGACCTCAGACTATCTTGGTGCGAAAAGCCTTTATCCTGTTCTGCCCGATGGGCCGGACATCACACTGATCGGTGATAAGGGCTATGGCTCTGATGATTATCGTGCGGCCCTAAGGGCTAAAGGTATCACAGCCTGCATTCCACCGCGAAAGGGGCGAAACTCTCCCGCTTCATTCTGTAAAACACAAGGGTCATGCCTAGTTGATTGGCTCCGCATAGGATCTAAGTCACTGTATGCAATGAAAAATCATCACTCAAAAGGTTCGCATCTGTCCGAGCGCAAAATTCGGGGGGTCGTTCGCTGCTTCGCCGCTGATCTGACAGCCCTGCAAACAGCCCAACTGACAGGGCTTAACCGTAACACCATCAACCGGATCTACCGCGCTCTTCGCGAACGCATCCATTGGGCCTGCGAGGCGGACAAACCCTTCTTCGGCGTGGTCGAGGTTGATGAAAGCTATTTCGGCGCAACCCGCGTCAAGGGCAAACGCGGGCGCGGGGCCTATGGCAAGACCACCCTGTTTGGCATCTACGAACGGGCCGGGCGGGTCTATACCGAGATCGTGCCAGACTGCTCCAGAGCCACCCTACAGGGGATTATCCGGGGTAGGGTTAACCCGTCTTCCATCATCAACTCCGATGGCTGGCGCGGCTATAACGGACTGGTCGATATAGGCTATGGTCATTATCGGGTAGATCATTCCAGGGACGAGTTCGCCCAGGGCCCAACCCACATCAACGGCATCGAAGGCTTCTGGGGGCTGGCCAAGGTGCGTCTAGCGAAGTTTAAGGGCGTTCCAAAACACACCTTTCATCTACACCTGAAGGAAACGGAATGGAGATATAATCACAGGCTTGAAGACAAGTACAAAACCCTGTTACGATACTTCAGAGAAAATCCAATCAACTAGGCATGACCCAAACACAATATAAATAACGCCATAAGATAGAAAACATGTTCGGGCGGCTCAAAGATTGGCGACGCGTTGCAACACGATATGATCAACGGGCCGACATCTTCATGGCCGCAATCACAATCGCAGTCATAGTCACATATTAGATTTAGAGTCTTGCCTATTTGATTGGCTCCGCATAGGATCTAAGTCACTGTATGCTATGAAAATCATTATTCAAAAGGTTCGCACCTGTCCGAACGCAAAATTCGGGAGGTCGTTCGCTGCTTCGCCGCTGATCTGACAGCCCTGCAAACAGCCCAACTGACAGGGCTTAACCGTAACACCATCAACCGGACCTACCGCGCTCTTCGCGAACGCATCCATTGGGCCTGCGAGGCGGACAGACCCTTCTTCGGCGTGGGCGAGGTTGACGAAAGCTATTTCGGCGCAACCCGCGTCAAGGGCAAACGCGGGCGCGGGGCCTATGGAAAGACCACCCTGTTGGCATCTACGAACGGGCCGGGCGGGTCTACACCGAGATCGTGCCAGACTGCTCCAGAGCCACCCTATAGGGGATTATCCGGGGTAAAGTCGATGTTCGGTCCATCATCAACTCGGATGATTGGCAGGGTTATAACGGACTTGTGGATATTGGGTATGGTCACTTCCGCGTCGATCACTCGAAGGACGAGTTCGCCCAGGGCCCGACCCACATCAACGGCATCGAAGGCTTCTGGGGACTGGCCAAGGTGCGTCTGGCGAAATTTAAGGGCGTTCCAAAACACACCTTTCATCTCCACCTCAAGGAAACCGAATGGAGATATAATCACAGGCTTGAGGATAAATACAAAATTCTGCTAAAATATCTCAGGAAAATGCCAATCAACTAGGCAAGACCCTTCTTTATGATATTCGCCCTTTCAAAAGGCTCCCTGAACGAACTGAAATCTGCCATTGTTAGGCGGCAGATGACAGGATTTGTTATGAAAGGCAGTCAATGAACCATTGAGCGCAGTCCAAAGCGCTTGCACCCGGCCCTGCGCAGCCCTACCCCGCGAGGACCATGAGCATCGATGAAAAAACCGATCAGAGCCAGATCCGCAACTTCTCCATCGTCGCGCATATCGACCATGGGAAGTCCACGCTCGCCGACCGCATGATCGCCCATTGCGGCGGGCTGACGGACCGCGAAATGTCCGAGCAGGTGCTCGACAATATGGACATCGAAAAGGAACGCGGCATCACCATCAAGGCTCAGACTGTGCGCCTTGATTATAGGGCCAGGGACGGACAGGACTATATTCTGAACCTGATGGACACGCCGGGCCATGTCGACTTCGCCTATGAAGTCTCGCGCTCACTCTCGGTCTGCGAAGGCTCGATCCTCGTCGTCGATGTGAGCCAGGGCGTGGAAGCCCAGACTCTCGCCAATGTCTATCAAGCAATCGAGCATGACCACGAAATCGTCCCGGTCCTGAACAAGATCGACCTGCCTGCTACCGAGCCGGAGCGGGTCAAGGCGCAGATCGAAGAGATGATCGGCCTCGATGCGTCAGACGCGATTGAATGTTCCGCCAAGAGTGGCCTGGGTATCGAAGACGTGCTGGAAGCGATCGCACACCGCCTGCCGCCGCCCATCCAGGCCGATCCGGACGCCCCGCTCAAGGCGATGCTCGTCGATGCCTGGTACGACACCTATATGGGCGTCATCGTGCTATTCCGCGTGCTGGAAGGCACGATCAGCAAGGGTATGCGCATCCGCACTATGAATACAGGTGCGAGCTATACGGTCGACAAGGTCGGTGTGTTCAAGCCAAAACCGACCGATTTAAAGTCCATCAGCCCTGGCGAAGTCGGCTTTCTGACCGGATCGATCAAGGAAGTGGCCGACGCCGCCGTCGGCGATACAATCACTGAAGATAAACGCCCGACCGAAACCCCGCTGGAGGGCTTCAAACCCGCCCAGCAGGTTGTGTTCTGCGGTATATTTCCGGTCGACGCGGCGGATTTCGAAGATCTGCGCAACGCGATGGGCCGCCTCCGCCTGAACGACGCCAGCTTCTCCTACGAGATGGAATCTTCCGCCGCGCTCGGCTTTGGCTTCCGCTGCGGCTTTCTCGGCCTGCTGCATCTGGAGATTATTCAGGAACGGCTGGAGCGTGAATTCGATCTCGCCCTCATCACCACGGCCCCGTCGGTAGTCTATACGCTGGTCATGAAAAAGGGCGATCCGGTACAGCTGCACAATCCCGCCGACATGCCGGACGTGATGGCGATCGAACATATTGAAGAGCCCTGGATCAAGGCGACCATCATGACGCCGGACGATTATCTCGGCGGCATTCTGAAGCTCTGCCAGGACCGTCGCGGCGTCCAGACCGCGCTGACCTATGTCGACGCGCGGGCGATGGTGGAATATAAGCTGCCGCTCAATGAAGTCGTGTTCGATTTCTATGACCGGCTGAAATCCGTCTCCAAAGGCTATGCCTCCTTCGACTATCAGGCCATTGGCGAGCGCAAAGGCGACCTCGTCAAGATGAGCATCCTCGTCAACGGCGAACCCGTCGACGCGCTGTCCATGCTGGTCCACCGCAATAATGCCGAGAGCCGCGGCCGCCACATGTGCGAGAGACTCAAAGACCTCATTCCGCGTCACCTGTTCAAAATCCCTGTCCAGGCCATCATTGGCGGTAAAATCATCGCCCGGGAAACCATCGCCGCGATGCGCAAGGACGTGACTGCCAAATGCTATGGCGGCGACGCGTCACGGAAAAGGAAGTTACTGGATAAGCAGAAAAAAGGGAAAAAGCGGATGCGCCAGTTCGGGCGCGTGGAAATCCCGCAAGAGGCGTTTATCGCGGCACTTAAAATGGATGACGCTTGATCCGCGCATAGTGCGGGATTTTCATCCAGTGGATGAAAATAAAGTGTCGCCGGGAGCGTCAGAAGACGGGTTTTAGGAGGGGTCAGCATGAGCGGACGGATGGGTGCAGTAGAGAGTAAACCCTCGGCCTCCAATATGGAGAGTCACAAATCAATACTATACCGAGACCCTCGCCTTATCGCAGTGATTATTCCTGATCGGATTTGTATGACTGTTTTGGCCTGTTCATCCTCATAAATTAGCGAAAAATCATTCCTTTCACAAACTTCACCATTAACAATATTTCTCACAAATATATAGGTAAGAACTATTAGAAAGAGTCGATCAAGTCGGCTTGGAGCGATTGAAGTAAAATGCCGAACTCCGCTCTGGATTACTAGGTCGTAGTGAAGAATTAATCATTTGAGCCAGATCTTGATAGCTGCGATATAGACGAAGCCCATATAGTTTTGGATATGCTTATCATATCGCGTAGCCACACGCCGGAACTGTTTGAGATAGCCAAAGAAGCGATCGACAATATTACGTTCCTTATACAAAGCCATATCAGTTTGCCTTGGCTTGCGCGCATTTTTTCGGGACGGAATAACGGGCATAGCCCCGCTCTCATTCACCGCGTCTATAACGCACCGGCCATCATAGCCCTTATCCGCCAAGACATGATCCGCCTTAAACCCTGCCAATAAGGCGGCGGCTTGCGTCATTTCGCTACAGTGCCCGCCCGTTGCTATCAGGCGCAGAGCTAAACCCAATGCATCTGTCAGCCCATGTATTTTTGTCGTCAGGCCGCCCTTGGAACGTCCCCCCTGGAACGCCCCAATGCATGGGCATCAGGCCCCCTTTTTTATGCCGCGCCCCGGCCGCTTGGGCATGCGCCCGCACAATTGTGGCATCCATCATCAGCCACTCTTGATCAGCGTGAGTGCGTAAGGCCTTAAAGACATCTTCTAAAACCCCGGCCTCAACCCAGAGATAATAACGCCGTTTGACACTGTCAAAACGCCCGAACCGTTCGGGTAAATCGCGCCAACGCCCGCCCGAACGGGCCATCCACAACAAAGCATCAATGAAAAGCCTGTTATTGGCGTTGCGACCCGGTTTCCCTGTGCTCCCATAAGGCAAATAAGGCTTTAAACGGCTCCATTGTTCCTCCGTAAGTTCCTGATAACCAGACATATGTGCGCTCCTGACAAAAATGAAGGAACATTTAGGATCTAAGTCACTATATGCAATGAAAATCGTTATTCAAAAGGGTCGCACCTGTCCGAACGCAAAATTCGGGAGGTCGTTCGCTGCTTTGCCGCTGATCTGACAGCCCTGCAAACAGCCCAACTGACAGGGCTTAACCGTAACACCATCAACCGGACCTACCGCGCTCTTCGCGAACGCATCCATCGGGCCTGCGAGGCGGACAGACCCTTCTTCGGTGTGGGCGAGGTTGACGAAAGTTATTTCGGCGCAACCCGCGTCAAGGGCAAACGCGGGCGCGGGGCCTATGGCAAGACCACCCTGTTTGGCATCTACGAACAGGCCGGGCGGGTCTTACACCGAGACCGTGCCAGACTGCTCCAGAGCCACCCTACAGGGGATTATCCGGGGTAAAGTCGATGTTCGTTCCATCATTAACTCGGATGGTTGGCAGGGTTATAACCGACTTGTGGATATTGGGTATGGTCACTTCCGCGTCGATCACTCGAAATCCTGCTAAGATACCTCAGGAAAATGCCAATAAACTAGGCAAGGCCCTAAAAGTTAATTCTTCACTACAACCTAGGCAGAACGCATCTTATATTTCCAGACATGTGAGCTCCCATTGCCGAACCGATAATCTAATATCCGGACAACCGGATCATTCGTCATACGAACATAGATCGGTCCAAACGGGCGACTGGCAAGAATATAGACGAAGTGAAGATGCGCGCTCACTCGACCTTTTTCTATCTGTCATCCCGGACGCCGAAGGCGATCCGGGACATAACGCCTGCTTTCCAAAGCCAGTGCCTCTTCTACCGACAGGTCCTGGCTCTGCATCGTTACACGACTTGGCCGGGGTGATAGAAGGAGGATAATTTACTCAACAATCTCACCATCACCCAGAACGTGCGGCTTGCGGTAGTAAAGCTTCAGGCCGTTGACCGTGCTCATCAAATCCGACTGCATATTCATGCCGGTCCGAAGGCGGTCGAGGATCAGCGTGTCGATGGTGACAATAAGCCCCGTGGCGTAAGTTGCATACTCGGCGGACACCCTGACTGACGAGAATATCCTGCAGCAGCACGACGGATGCCGAGGGCGTCCCGGTTGCGGCTGTTGCGAAGATGAGCGGCCGGAAACCCACCACGAACACGTCGCCCAGCATGATGGGCGCCGCAAGTTCGGATGCCCCATAGCCCAGAAACCAAAGGCGGCGAGCGCCGCGACGACGACAAGTAGAAGCAGCGGTATTTCGTGAATAGAACGCATGAGCGGTTGGTCCCCTTATTACAGGGGTTCAGCTTTAGCGCCTATCGGGCTTTGGATAAGGCGCGACCCTGACACAGACTCCGCACGGAAATGTTACGCCGGAATGTCAGGACAGGCCGAGCGCCATTTCGTGGATCGGCATTTCAGGTCTGGCCCCGTAATGGCCAATCACTTCCGCCGCGGCAACAGAGCCGAGATAACCGGCATCCGCCCAGTCCAGACCCAGAGCACGGCCTGCTAGCACGCCTGCTGCATATTGATCGCCCGCTCCGGTCGTATCGACGAGCGTTTCTGCCCAGACAGCTGGCACGTGATAGAGGCGCGTCCCGTCACTGATGACAGACCCTTTTGGGCCGCGTGTCACGCACAGCACGAGATCTTTGCGTTCAATTTCGTCCATCGCCCCATCCAGGCTTTCTGCCTGAGTCAGAGTCATCAACTCATCCTGATTAGCAAACACGATGTCGCATTGATGATCGACTAGATGACGGAAGCTTTCTCGGTGGCGGTCAACACAGAAGGGATCTGACAATGTTACGGCGACTTTCCCGCCAGCAGCGCGCGCCACTTCGGCCGCATGCACAAAAGCAGCCTTCGCCGATTCGGTATCAAACAGATAGCCTTCGAGATAGAGCACGTCCGCCGCGCGAATCATTGCGTCCTGCACATCGGCTTTTCTAAATTCGACAGAGGCTCCGAGGAAGGTGTTCATCGTCCGCTCTCCATCCGGCGTGACAAGGATCATGCTCCGGGCCGAGGCCAAGCCGCTATCAGAGGGCCGCATCGCGAAATCGAGTCCGACATCCTTATAACCGTCTGCCAGGGCCTGTCCGGTTTTGTCCCGTCCCGTTTTGCCAACATAGGCCGCGCGGAGCCCCATAGCCGCAATACCGACCATCGTGTTGGCGGCAGAGCCGCCCGCAATCGTCTGTGCTTCGCCTGTTGCGCGCATGGTACCATCCAGCATCAGGGCTCGATCCTGATCGATCAAAGCCATTGTGCCCTTGCTCATTTCATAGTCGGATAGAAAACTGTCCTTAACCGGCGCAATGACGTCCATGATGGCGTTGCCGATGCCGACGACGTGATAATGGGATGACATGATCTGTCCTGAGAAAATTCTGGGGTCGTTGCCCATAGAGCCCTGATTGGTCTTTTCACACCATCAATTGACGCCTAGGCGGTCTCCATAGCGTGTGTTTTGGCTTGCGTCACAAATAAATCGCACGGGTTCATCCCAACGCGAAACCGGATATTCAGTTATGCGCATTGGCCTTCTCGCCTCATCCAACCTTCTTCCTGGGTTCGACAATCGCCGCGTGGATATGTTCGAGTTCGATGAAGAACTGGGATCCTTGCGTCCGGCATTCGCTGAGTTGGGGCTGACAATCGACCCCTTATTATGGGACGATGCAGCGGACTGCGCCGCAGAGTTCGACGCTTTTCTACCGCTAATGGTCTGGGACTATTTCGAAGGTAATGAGGCCCGGTTTCTCGACACGATGCGCGAAGCCAATACGACCGCGCCCGTCTTCAACCCCCCTTCGCTGCTGCACTGGAATTCGGATAAAAGATATTTGCAGGACATGGCGGCCAATGGCGCCAAAGTGATCCCGACGCTCAGCGTTGAAACCGTCACGGAAGCAGGCACGAACGCAGCCTTCGAACAATTCGCCGCAGCCCGTATTGTCATCAAACCACAAGTCGGCGGCGGGGCATGGCGGCAAGTGCTGCACAGCAAAGGCAATTCATGGCCAGACGCAGAGCTGCTCCCGCCCGGTCAAGCACTGATCCAGCCCTTCCTGCCCAGCGTGACCGAGGAAGGTGAATATA
Source organism: Litorimonas sp. (assembly GCA_965205225.1). Taxonomy (GTDB): domain Bacteria; phylum Pseudomonadota; class Alphaproteobacteria; order Caulobacterales; family Maricaulaceae; genus Litorimonas. The sequence goes on along the minus strand of CBDBFZ010000002.1, from coordinate 1,159,211 downwards.
GTTTTCTCTATTTTGGGGGCGTGTTCAGCCATGCGCTGGTCAAGACGGCCAAGCCGGGAGATTACCGGATTCAGAGCGCGTTTGGCGGACAGGAAACAATCTATCAACCCAGTGCCGAGGAATTGGCAGAGGCCAACAACATCTTGGCGACACTCGATTCACCGCCGCTCTATGCCCGTGTTGATTTACTGCGCGGTCTGGACGGAGACCTGGCCCTGATCGAACTCGAAATGATCGAACCCTATCTCTACCTGCCCCATGCGGCGGTCATAGACGGGGTCAATCAGGGCGCATTGGCGCTGGGTCAGGCTTTGCTGGCCCGTCTGCAAAGCTGAGCCTACTCTCTCGCGAGGGAATATCCGCCCGCTTCGGTCAGCAGAATGCTGGCCTGGCCTTTCACCAGTTCGATTTTCTGGCGCAAGCGATAAACATGAGTTTCCAGCGTGTGGGTCGTGACGCCCGAATTATAGCCCCAAACTTCTTCCAGCAATTCATCCCGGCCAACGGGCTTACCTCCAGCACGGTAGAGATATTTCAGAATATTGGTCTCTTTTTCGGTCAGGCGAATATCGTGCACGACCTTGCCGTCTTCTAGCTGTGGCGGGGTCAAGCGTTTGGCCGACGGCTTGAACGTATAGGGGCCGATACGGAAGGTCGCGTCTTCTGATTGTTCGAAACTACGCAGATGGGCCCGGATACGCGCGACGAGCACGGACAGCCGGAACGGCTTGGTAACATAATCGTTCGCGCCGCTGTTCAGGCCGAGAATTTCGGATGCTTCGCCCGTATTCCCGGTCAGCATGATGATCGGAGCTGCCACGCCCTGCTTGCGCATTACCGTGCAGGCATCTGTGCCCTGCATGTCCGGCAAATCTATATCGAGGACAATGGCATCGAAATCACCATCCTGAGCCGCATTGATCCCATCCGTCGCGGTCGCAACTGCTGTCGTTTCGAACTCGTCGAAAAAGGCAAATTGGGATGTGAGTTCTTCACGGAGCACATCGTCATCATCGACAATAAGAATACGTTTTTTAACTGACATGCGCCCTATCTAGACCAGCGCATCAGATTGTGCCAATCTTCCGTGAACACACCGGGATCAAAGGAAGGTGAGCCAAGCGTGAGCGAACTGATGCAATTTGATACGAAAACCGGGTGGACAACCCTGGGTCAGTGGTCGGCTATGTTTGGTTGGGGCCAAGACGGCACGGTTCCAGCCGCGCAAGGCTGGGAAGGCAATGGCGAGACACCGCTCGGTCAATATCATGCGGTTCGAGCTTTATCGCGCTAACCGGGTGTCCGGGATTAGGGCGCGCAGATGTGGAGCATAAGCGCGAGATCTGGCACAAGAAGCAGAAACTGATAAAGTTGGAGCCACACAGGTTGGTGTTCATTGATGAAACGTCTACCATGACCCGTATCTATGGCCGCTCTGTCAAAGGCATGCAGCTTGAGGCTGATGCCCCTTACGGGCACTGGAAGACACAGGTCTTTATTGCCGGATTACATCCAGAACCATTGCAGAGCTTTAGAACGCCATTGGAAACATATGCGATCTCTACACACCCAAAGAGTGCTGGAACTCCCTCAAAGCCGCAGGATATTGCGTATAACCAAGCACATAACGCTCCAAATCTGAAGCACCAGCGTTGACGTTAGACAGAATTCATGATCGCTAATTTATTATCTGTATTGAATAATAAGGTTGTTTGAGAGCTTGGTTATTAACTCTTAAAAAAACGACTCATTGAGCCGTCACTTAGGACAAATGCTTTTTTGCGAGCCCGTGTCACTGCTACATATACAAGACTACGCTCTTCGGTTTCTGCATCTTCAAGTGATGCATTATCAGCTTTATTTTGCAGAGCCTTATTCAGTGGCACAAGCTCGTCATTGGCGGAAGCCAGTACAAGCTGGTCAAACTCCAATCCTTTCACACGATGGACAGTAGCAAGTCTTACAGCATTTGATGTTTTATTATCGGCTTCCCTGGGCTTTATTATGATTGTTGCTACTTCCAATCGTTCGAGTTGTTTTTGAATTTCTTCAACCTTGGCATTAGTTCGCGCGACTACGCATGTCGAAGCATTGGGTTCTTCAGAGTTATCAAGCAAGGCTTTGATGAAACCTGCTTGTGTTTTGGGCGTATCAAATTCCTCGATCTGGGGGACTTCGCCGTGTGTCAAAGACTTATAAACTGAATTGTCATCCTTACCGCCATCCAAATCATCAATATGCCGACCTTCCAACAGCCGGATAGCCCATCGCCTGATCTCGTCAGTGGTGCGATAATTGATCTTCAGCTTCCTACAACGCCCCCGAATGTTAATTCCGCATTGCCCAAGGACAATACGATTTCGGCCATAAATGCGTTGATGCGCATCACCAGCAACGAACAAGTCATTAGGCCGCTCTGGCACAATAGCTCGGAAGAGTTTGAATGCTTGTGAGCCCATATCCTGGGCCTCATCAATGATGACAGAGCAGTAGGGAAGTGAGATGTTCCGGGAACTGATTAATTCCGCCGCGTCGCGATAAGCGTCGTCAATTTCCTTCAGGCGTGCTTTTGCCAATTGATAACGATATTCCTCGAAAACAGGCCAAACGGCTACCCGGTCCCGACGGGTAAGCCTTGTACCACGTCCGATCCTAGAGGCCTTTTTATATTGGTCCAGAGTTGTGAGGCTTTGCGGCTGAATCACATGTTGCCATTCCTCACGCAAAAATTGTTCTGAAAGGTCAAGGTCGATCGGTTTTTCCAATATTGCCCGATCCCAATAGTCTTGAGTGCTGTCCGAACCAAATACAATAGTATAGTCGTAGTTTTGAGACCGGAGGAAGTTGTGCACCCAAAGATCGAGATTCGTGACTTCTATTCGTTTCATGAGCGCAGTCGAACACAAAGTAGAAAGGTTATTCTCAATATCGATTGCCAAATTCCGGGTGAAGGTCATGAATAGAATTTGGGTCATGCCTAGTTGTTTGGATTTTCTCTGAAGTATCGTAACAGGGTTTTGTACTTGTCTTCAAGCCTGTGATTATATCTCCATTCCGTTTCCTTCAGGTGTAGATGAAAGGTGTGTTTTGGAACGCCCTTAAACTTCGCTAGACGCACCTTGGCCAGCCCCCAGAAGCCTTCGATGCCGTTGATGTGGGTTGGGCCCTGGGCGAACTCGTCCCTGGAATGATCTACCCGATAATGACCATAGCCTATATCGACCAGTCCGTTATAGCCGCGCCAGCCATCGGAGTTGATGATGGAAGACGGGTTAACCCTACCCCGGATAATCCCCTGTAGGGTGGCTCTGGAGCAGTCTGGCACGATCTCGGTATAGACCCGCCCGGCCCGTTCGTAGATGCCAAACAGGGTGGTCTTGCCATAGGCCCCGCGCCCGCGTTTGCCCTTGACGCGGGTTGCGCCGAAATAGCTTTCATCAACCTCGACCACGCCGAAGAAGGGTTTGTCCGCCTCGCAGGCCCAATGGATGCGTTCGCGAAGAGCGCGGTAGATCCGGTTGATGGTGTTACAGTTAAGCCCTGTCAGTTGGGCTGTTTGCAGGGCTGTCAGATCAGCGGCGAAGCAGCGAACGCCCCCCCGAATTTTGCGCTCGGACAGATGCGAACCTTTTGAGTGATGATTTTCATTGCATACAGTGACTTAGATCCTATGCGGAGCCAATCAAATAGGCATGACCCAAAATATTTATGGCTTCTTCCCGGTCAGTTCGGGAAACTTCTTTATCCGACAGGCGCCTACCTGATTTGGATATAAATTCACCTAGCGAGAACTGCCGTATTTGATATTTGTTTTCAAGAATTTGCTCATCGACATCCACGGCTTTCAGGGCATCTGATAGATCATGATGGATTATTTTAAGGTTCTTCATGAAATGATCCGGGATTTCCGAAATCACCTTTTGATGTTCTTTTTCTGGAGGAAGGTAGATCTCGTCTGATGAGTAACATTTTCCATTTTCAGTAGGGATAATCGGTAATGTTATCAAAATCTCCCTTTGTGAATTAGCCGGATATGTCTCTACCATGAATTTTATGATTTTGGCATTTGTCTCTAGGCTGTAGTGAAGAGTTGACTTTTATTTTCTATAATGTTCCTTCATTTTGTCAGGAGCGCACATATGTCTGTTTATCAGGAACTTACGGATGAACAATGGAGCCGTTTAAAGCCTTACTTGCCTTATGGGAGCACAGGGAAACCGGGTCGCAACGCCAATAACAGGCTTTTCATTGATGCTTTGTTGTGGATGGCCCGTTCGGGCGGGCGTTGGCGCGATTTACCCGAACGGTTCGGGCGTTTTGACAGTGTCAAACGGCGTTATTATCTCTGGGTTGAGGCCGGGGTTTTAGAAGATGTCTTTAAGGCCTTGCGCACTCACGCTGATCAAGAGTGGCTGATGATGGATGCCACAATTGTGCGGGCGCATGCCCAAGCGGCCGGGGCGCGGCATAAAAAAGGGGGCCTGATGCCCACGCATTGGGGCGTTCCAGGGGGGACGTTCCAAGGGCGGCCTGACGACAAAAATACATGGGCTGACAGATGCATTGGGTTTAGCTCTGCGCCTGATAGCAACGGGCGGGCATTGTAGCGAAATGACGCAAGCCGCCGCCTTATTGGCAGGGTTTAAGGCGGATCATGTCTTGGCGGATAAGGGCTATGATGGCCGGTGCGTTATAGAAGCGGTGAATGAGACCGGGGCTATGCCCGTTATTCCGTCCCGGAAAAATGCGCGCAAGCCAAGGCAAACTGATATGGCTTTGTATAAGGAACGTAATATTGTCGAGCGTTTCTTTGGCTATCTCAAACAGTTCCGGCGTGTGGCTACGCGATATGACAAGCATATCCAAAACTATATGGGCTTCGTCTATATCGCAGCTATCAAGATCTGGCTCAAATGATTAATTCTTCTCTACGACCTAGGCTTTGTTTGTTCAGCCACTTTTGATCGGAAACAATATCTTTAACCTTGCATGGTTCTATGCTCTCGAGTCCGAGAGGCTTTAAGCGATCATAAAATTGCTCGGCGTTCGCGTGCAGTATGCCTTTGCCGTTAAAATATTCAGGTTTGCCGTCAACGAGTAGGGATCTGATATCCTTCGGGACGAAGCAGGATTTTTTGACATTTCGGTACTTGTTATCGCCACAGAGAATAATTTTTTCTGCGATGAGAATTTTTTGAATGTCAGCGATAAAGCCTGTATAGTGTTCCGGATCGCTCGGTAATTCTGTCTCTAAAGGTATAAACCGATAAGCTTTTTCTTTTACGTCCTTATCCTTGAGCATGGCCATTATGCCGGAAACAACGACGGACGCGGCACTTTCAAACAACCACTGATTCCAATCATTGTCCCTTAGCACAGTTTCGCGGCTTGAACTCAGCAAGAAATCGGCATTGAGATAAAATGGCAGGCCTGGGTTTTCTTCGGTTGGAAGATAGGCAAACAGCTTTTCTTTCCCGGTGACTTCTGAGAGGGGAAAGGCGACGGATACCATTCGATTTGGGTGGTCTTCAATAGGCCGTTTTTCTTCATCAATATCAGACGGTGTTTCAAAAGTAGCAGACTCCATCCAGAATTTTTTTCTCTTATTCTCATCGTCCTCCCTAATTTGAAGATCGCATATATTACTGGCATTGGTTTTGGAGATTTGAATGTTGCTATCGATTGTTTCAATGTCGAGTTTTTCAACTTTTCTCAAAAATAAGATGGTTTCAGCTTCAAAACTCTCCAGTTCCTTTTTGACTCGCCCATACTCACCGGATTTAAGCGGGAGTAAAATAACTGTCTTAAATTCAGTGTTTTCTTCGACAATTTCTGGCAAATTATTCAGCCAGTAAGGTGTTATATATCCAAGGGTTGAAATGGGATCTTTGTCGGGAAATCTAAAATTAAACCCGTTAGAATAAATATGAGGACAAGAAGAAACCTGAAATACTGATTTAAAACCAATCCCTTTTTCACCTATGTAACCGGATGCACCTTTTTCTGTTTTTGTTGACGCGCCAATTTTGCTTATGGCTTCGACATTGTTCTTTTGAAAACCTGTTTCATTGTTGAAAACACACAGACAGCCTTGAGTGTCAGGTGTTTTGGTCGGGTCGACCTCAAGCAACACAAATTTTAATCCCGGAGCTTGCTCAGCATCATAAGAATTGTCTTCGGCGTTTTGGATGAGTTCAAAAATGAAATGGACTTTTTTTGAATAAATTTCCTTGGCGAGTTTCTCGACTGCATTGTTCAAATCCCTTAAGACTTCCTTGGATTTCGGATCAGGTTTTCCGTCCGGGCGAATGGCGCCGCCGCGTTGACGTATCTTTTCAATAAATTTTTGTTTTTCGTTCAAGAGTTGAGACCTGTCTTATGAGATGACCCACCAGTTAAGTTAGAGTCTGGCGGTTATGGGTTCCCTTATGGGCTGACCGGAACGCCGTATAGGATAGCCTATCACGGACTGGCAAGATGGTTTCCGGGGCCGGTGGTTTCTAGCCGGGCGAACTATGCGGGCAAAGGACTTCCAGCAGCAAAGCGCCATGTATTGACCATAGGCTGGTGATATGTCCCGCCACTGTGCTCCGGAACGGGTGAGCCATAGCAGAGCATTGATGAATTTACGCCCGTCACGACGCGGCCTGCGCTGGCCTTTGCGTCCGCCCGGAACAAAAGATTCTATCATTGGTCATCGCGGAGCTCTTGTAATTCTCAAAAAGAACCTGTCGATCCATGATTCACCTCCAAAAGAAAGTCTTGAACCAGTGCTCGGTACTAAAGGGAATTTCTAAAAGTTAAAATGTAACCGAAGCCTAGCCAATCTCGCGCGCGCCGAATAATCTACGACCGACCCGCACATGGGTTGCGCTAAATGGGACAGCGATTTCGAAATCGGCGCTCATTCCCATTGACAGGCCGGACAGACCGTAGGTTTTCGCCATTCTCTCCAGCCGCCAGAAATGCGGTGCGGCGGGCTCAGCGACTGGCGGGATACACATCAGGCCCTCTGGCTCCAGATCATATTCACCCCGGATCCGGTCCAGAAACAGTCCGAGATCGTCGGGCAACACGCCGACTTTCTGCTCTTCCGCGCCCATATTGACCTGAACAAACAAACGCGGCATCCGCCCGGCCGCCTCTGCGGCTTTCAGCAACGCACGGGCGAGTTTCTCCCGGTCCAGCGTTTGAATAACATCGAAGAGAGCGACAGCATCCTTAGCCTTATTGGTCTGCAGAGGCCCTATAAGGTGCAATTCCAGATCGAGCCGATGCACGGCGAACGTTTCGCCCCACCGGGTCTGCGCCTCCTGAACTCGGTTCTCACCAAAGATCGTCTGGCCTGCGTCGAGCGCATCCGCAACCCGACCATCCGGCTGGATTTTGGACACAGCGACCAAAGCTGGCGGCGTTACGCCCGCCTCGATCGAGGCGATTTCAATCCGGTCGAGAATTTCTGCACGAGCATTCGCTATCGTTGTGGGGGCTATGATAGAGGGCGAACTCATGAGCGCGTCATACGAAAACCCAGACCAGCCGCAAGGCCCGATGGTGAAATTTGCACGCCAGTTAAACGGATCTCGCCTTAATCCGCTTGTGCTGATGAGTGACCCAGAGCGCACGCCAGACTTGCTGGAGCTTGCCGCGTTCATGCCAACCGGATCGGCCATCATCTACCGCCACTTCGGCAAGCCGGGTCTCGAGCGGCGATTACAGGCGATCACGGAAGAGCGCGGCGTCCAACTTCTGATCGGTAATGATCCAGAACTCGCAATAGCCTGCAGCGCGGATGGGGTTCACTTCCCCCGGACAATTTCGAGACGCGTGCTAAAACATTGGCGGGATGTAAAACCGGATTGGGTTATCAGCTCCGCGGCGGCTAAAAACGAGCGAGATCAACGCGCGGTCGAAACACTTGATGCGATGTTCCTCTCTTCAATCTTTCCGTCCAGCAGCCCATCCGCCGGAACGCCAATCGGGGTCACCGCATTGCAGTCATTCATCACGGCCTGTCCCTGCCCGGTTTTCGCACTGGGCGGCATTACAGGTACAACCGTTAGTCAGTTGAAGGGGACCGGCATTGCGGGCATCGCGGCGATTGGCGGCCTCGCAGACGAGATAAGGGTTTTAAAATGAGCGATTCCGCCAAGCCTGACGGCCACGTCACTATGAGCAAGGAAGAGAATGGGGACAGGATTGTCTTCACCGCTGACGTCCCCAAATAGATCGGCGGGCGCGATATGGGCAAAGCCTTGGTCCAAGCGATGGTCGAGAATGCACGATTGGAAGGCTTACCGGGTCGTGCCGGAATGCCCGTTCTTGGCAAAGTTCTTTGAGCGCAAGCCCGACTGGGCGGACGACGTCACGGGCTGACGCTGGCTAGAAGGTAATCCCGCCTTCCAGGAACAGCACCGTGGCTTTTTCCGTCCCAAGTTGAGCTGTGCCCGCCACATCGCGCAATGTTTCGCGGTCCGCATACTGTACGCCAAGGCCCAGGCGAACCTTATCATTCACATCAAAGCTCACCCCGCCGAGGATTTGATCGCTGCTCAGGCCAACTAGATTATCGGTCGCATGACCATAGCCAAGCGAGAAACCAAGTCTGGAAGGCTGCCATGTCAGGCCCACATCAAAGGCCTCATAGTCGCCGTTCATGAGGCCCTGATTGGAACTGAGCCACGAGCCGCCAAGCGTCCACTGGTTCATCTTGAATTCGAGCCCGGCTCCGTAGCTCTGAAGATCATCAAGCCCGGTCAGCTTTGATTTTTCGCTGCCGCGCGCATAGGTCAGTGTGCCTTCGACACTGACGCCCGGCGCCAAGATTCGATCAAGCCCAATCCCGGCTTCCATAACGTCTTGAATCTCCGGCGCGATGACATCCTGAATACTGTTGAGATCGACGCAGTAATCGACGCCGCACGCGCTGGAATCGAGTGAATAGGAAATGCCGAGCTGAACGCCCAGACCAACCTGGTCACCAAGGAGGCGCGGACTGGTATAAGTAATTTTCTCGGAGAAGCCGGATGCATCATTCAGCGTCTTGACTGAGTCCAAGCCCGTATAATCGACGGGCGAATTGCTGGTGCCAACATTCATCAGCGATGGGGCCCCGAGGCTGAACAGATAGGCCGCCCCGTCATCCCGGCCGATGGTGATATCGCCGTAAGCCGACCGCAGGAACAGATGTGCCGATTCCAGCGCAATCTGCGTATCTTTCGCGACATCGGACCCAGACGTATAGAATTGCGTTGTGTGACCGCGCAGCCCGGCTGGCGTCGCCACCACGATAATCGACGGACAGCCGAGGGTCGTCGGCGGGCAATCCGGCAGACGCCGGGTAAAGCCCTTACGGCCTTCATCATATTGAGCGCGAGCTTGCGTATGCACGCCCCACTCCAGGCCGCCTTGGGTGATGGCGCTGACTTCGATTTCCAGATCGGCGTCCCCCACAAAGATCTCTTCCCAGCCATTGCTTTCGCGCACAGTAATACCGGCACGAAATCCACCCCGAATCAAGGTTGTGAGCGCCCCGAGACCAATTCGATAAAAGAAACCACGGCGAGATTGATCGGGATAAGGAGCACTCTGATCATAAGGGCTTTGCTGATAACCGCCTTGGTCATAGGGACCCTGCTGATAGCCACCCTGTGAGGTCTGGGCCTGCGAATTCGCACCCGTTTGGCCGTACCCATAATCATAGGCTGTCTGATTCTGTGACCCTCCCGACTGTGATCCATATTGGCCCCATCCGGTGCCACCCTGTGCCGACGGGTTCAGGGTGCGCTGACGCTGTACAGGCGCATTGCCGTAAGCCCCGCCCGCCACGCCGTTCTCGGCAGAAGTCTGCCCCCCGGCCAAGCCCGACCCATACCCGCCCTGAGTCGGCAATGGCGCGGCAGGATTGGAGCGGCTTTGATAGATACGGGAGGGGGCTGAGTTCACTGATCCACGCTGCAGCTGTGCTAACGTGCCGGGTTGGACACTTGACTGGGGCACCGCTGCGGATGATCCGAGCATCCAGCGAGGTGAGCTCTGATAGGTCGGTATCTTCGGCGGAGCGGATCCCGCTGGGGTCTGCCCGCCGTAAGTATAGGTCAGGGACGGAATCGCTGCGGCCTGCAGGGTCGATTGGGTCTGTACACGGTTCTGAGTTTGCACCTGGCTTTGGGTTTGCACCCGGGTTGTCGTGGTTATTGTCGCGGGGACTGGTGGCTGTGCCTGGGGTTGTGACTGTAACTGGGGCGAAGCCGCCGGAGAGGATGATATCCGAAGACCCCGTAAGGCAGGTGCGCTACCGGACTGGGGGGCTATCGCAGCTGTCTGGGTTTGCGTCTGACCTTGTATGGCCGCGCCCACTTGCGGCAATTCCCAGGCCTGCATTTTTTTCTTGTTTGCAAAGGGGCTGAACGATTGCGCTGACGCCACAACGGTCACGCCCAAGACCAGCAACAGCGTTGGCCCGACTGCAAATGCCAGCAGACGCGTGCGCGGGCTGTCCGCGCAGTAGACCGGATTCTTTGCCTGAAAATCGGTGCCGGTATTTCGCACAGGCCGAGCGGATATTTGGCTGAATCCCTGATGGGTGCGGGCCATAGCCGGGCTCCGGGCGCGAAGAGGGACAAAAGGTTCGTCCGGCGTGCCATGCAGCGCCCTAAAATAGAGTTAACGCACTGTTTACTTCCGAGTCAGCGTGATGAACACACATCTGTTCCAACCCGATCACATGATACCGGACCTTGCGCTGACAGGAAGTTTATGAAACCGGACCTTTCACCGTGGCTTTGCCTTTGGCATAAGCACGCCAAATTCAGTGCGGGCTCCGCACATTCGAGATTGATGGTTTCCAGCCTTCTGCCGGAAACCTCATATGATAAAGGTCCCGCCTGATGGCCACTCTTCGCCGCATTTCCAGTGCCGCCCTCTGCACCGCCGCCCTGCTTGCCCTGACCAGCTGCGGAACCCTCGGTATTGGAGGTAAATCCGACAAGTCGAACTCTCGCCGAACACAGACGATTGCCCCAATAAATGGGGTGAACAGCTATCTATGGCGCGCCACTCTCGAAACCCTGAACTTTCTACCGCTTCAACAGGTTGATCCCTATGGCGGCGTTGTCATTACCGACTGGTACGCAGATCCTGCGGCTCCGGACGAACGTCTGCGGGCCACAGCTTATATTCTCGATCAAAACTTGCGTGCCGATGCACTGAAGGTCAGCATCTTCAAACAAGTCCGGTCCGGGACAGGCTGGAACGATGCGCCCGTTGATGCTGACACGGCCCGTCAGATTGAAAATGCGATTCTGACCCGTGCCCGTCAGCTGTACATTGCGACGGTCGACAATGCCTAAAATTTTGGGTTCGTGAAACGAACCTATTCCCAAATCCTAAAAAACCGGTTTTACGATTGCCAGCAGAACAATCGCGATTGTGATCACGGTTGGAATTTCGTTGATCCGGCGGAAGAATTTTTCCGAACGCGCCCGTCCGCCATTCAGAAACTGTTTGCGGGTTTTCGCCAGAAAGCCGTGATATCCGATCAGGGTAAAAGCCAACGCCACCTTGATCAGAAGCCAGAGCGGTGGCGGCATATTATAGCCTAGCAGAACCAAGCCTAGAAGAAAGGCGATGATCATTGCCGGGTTCATAATAATCCGCAGGAGCTTGGCCTCTGCCCCCTCCATCTTTGCTTCCAACTCGCCGCCCGGTTCTGCGACCGAATGATAGACGAAGAGACGCGGCAGATAGAGCAGCCCTACCATCCAGAAGATAACCGCAATCAGGTGGACCGCTTTGATCCAGAGATAAGCTTCAGCCATAGTCAAACTCCCTGATCCGGCGGATTACAGCCTGAACATCGTCGGTTTTCATATCCGGCGTAACGCCGTGACCGAGATTAAAAATATGCGGACCTTCAGCCCCGTCACGCAGCACCTGATCAACGGCACGCATCAGCAACGCGCCGCCAGTTCGCAGCGCCAGCGGGTCCAAATTGCCCTGAACGGCCATACCTTCTGGCAGAGTGGCGCGAAAATCACCCAACGGCATGTCGGTTCCGGCTGCAATAGCGTTTATACCCGTCTCATGGGCATAGCGCACAGCGTTGAATCCAGCGCCGCGCGGAAAACCGATAATCGGCACATTAATGCCTGCAGCACGCACACGCGAGATAATATCTGTTGTTGGCCACAATATAAGACGGTCAAACAGATCCGGCGACAGGTTTTCTGCCCAGCTTTCGAAAATCTTGAGTGCGTCGACGCCCGCCCGGGCCTGAGCAATGAGATAGTCCGCCAAGCTGATGACAAGCGCGCGAAGTAGAGCAGCCATCGCATCCGGCTGCTGATAGGCGAAATGTTTGGCCACTTCCTTATCCAGCGTGCCGCGGCCTTCAATCATATAGGTCGCTATAGTCCAGGGACCACCGCAAAAGCCAATCAGTGCTTTGGATGGATCCAGCTGTGCACGAACTTTTCCAACCGTTTCGTAAACCTGGCTAATCCGGTCTGCCGCCCCGTCTATCGCCAGCGCATCAATACCAGCTGCGTCGATCGGATCTAGTATTGGACCTGTGCCTTTGACGAATTCGACATGGCGACCCAAGCCAATCGTGATGAGTAGAATATCAGCAAAGAGAATGGCCGCATCCATGTCGTAACGACGTACGGGCTGTAATGTAACCTCTGCAGCCTTATCTGGGGAGAAACAGAAATCGATAAAGTCGCGGGCTGTTGCGCGGATCTCCATATATTCAGGCAGGTGCCGCCCGGCCTGGCGCATGAACCAGACGGGGATGGGCGTCACACGCTCGCCTTTAAGAACACGCAAGATAGGGCTTTGGGAATCAGTTTTCATCGCGGCGCTTATACGTTGAATTTTCCCAGACGTGCTCCCTCCCTTCAAACTTATTTTTTAAATGGAAGAAATAGTAGAGCCTGTGAGTCTGGGGATGATTTTAAGGATTTGGTAACAAGTCTTAACGAAGGAAGCTCAGCTTGTGAATTAATGCCTGTAAGGTTATCCCGGCAATAGGTTGGGTGCATGACTTGAAAAGACTGGATAAAACAGGGTGAAAGCTCTGGGGATAGTCTGGGGACAGAATAATCGTCAATTGATTCATCCTCGTTTATCCCTGAATTGAGCCTTAAGGTTTATGGGCCGTGAGCAGAATCGGAGCGGTTTCTGATTTCATGCCCGATTCAAATCATCTGGCTTGAATCCGCTTGCTGCTGTTGTGGACAGAGGCGGATAAGTGCCGCTAGAAGGCAGTTAGTTTCTGAATGAAAGGTGCGAGATAGTGGTTACTTAAGAGTGCTGCGAAATCTCGCTAGGTCCATGGTTCCAGCCTGAATGAGTATAGCAGAGCGCAATCCGAATATATCGACCTGTTTTCATGTTCATCTGGTCAGTGATTCTACCGGTGAAACACTGGTGGGGATGATGAAAGCATCAACGGCGCAATTCAGAAATGCAACGGTTTTAGAGCATCTGCATACGCTGATCCGATCGGATGTGCAGATGGACTGCATGCTGGAAGGGATCGAGAATAAGCCCGGTGTGGTGCTCTACACATTGGTCGATATAAATCGGCGTAAGCGTCTAGAAGAATTCTGCGACGAACGTCATATTCCCTGCGTGTCGATACTGGACACGACACTCGCAATGATGGGCCGTTATCTTGGCGTCACCACCTCTGCCGAAGTTGGGGCGCAGCGGACACTGGATGATGCCTATTATAACCGGATCTCGGCGCTGGATTTTGCCATGGCACATGATGATGGGCAGCAGATGGATGGGCTTGTGGATGCAGAAATTGTCCTTCTGGGTGTATCCCGCACGTCAAAAACGCCAACCTCCATCTATCTGGCAAATCGCGGATACAAGACCGGCAATATCCCGCTCGTTCCTATCGGCACGCAGGGCATCGTCCTGCCGCCTATTATCGATCAGTTGAAAGATCCGCTCGTGATCGGTCTGGTTGGCTCACCTGATCGGATTGTTGAGATCCGAGAGAATCGTCTCAAAGGGCTGAGCGCGATAGGTCGGTCGAGCTATACAGATCAGGATTTGGTTCGCGCTGAGTTACGAGAGACCAAACGCCTCTTTTCTAGACGCGGCTTCTCGATTATTGATGTGTCACGCCGCTCAATAGAGGAAACAGCGGCGCAGATCATAAACCTCTATAAGGTCCACAGACCTGAACAAGCCGCGCGAAAACACCGATGATGGCTTTGAATCAACAAAACAGACTGATCCTGGCGTCAAGCTCTGCCATCCGGCGAGAAATTATGACCCGCGCGGGTTTTTGTTTCGACGTCATCGTGAAACCTGTTGACGAAGCCGCGATTAAAGCCGCGATGCTGAGTGACGGCGCTCGTCCCCGCGAGGTTGCCGATGCGTTAGCCGAAGCGAAAGCCGCCCGCGTGTCCCGCAATGAGCCCGGCCTTGTGATCGGAGCGGATCAGGTAATGGTTATGGATGGGATATTGTTCGATAAGCCAAATTCTCTGGAGGCTGCGCGTGAGCGGCTTATCGCCATGCGTGGTCGGCGACATGAGCTGGTTGGATCTGTTGTGGTGGTGCGAGACGGTGTTCCGGTCTGGCGATATGTGTCTGAGACAAAGCTCTGGATGCGTGAGTTTACGGATGAATTTCTGGAGGATTACCTGACGTGCGAAGGGGATCTTGTGACGAAGAGTGTCGGGGCATACCGTTTTGAAGGGCCGGGCGCGCAACTCTTTTCACACGTCGAAGGGGATTTCTTTTCAATCCTTGGATTGAGTCTGCTGCCGCTTTTACAATATTTGCGGGATTGCGGAGCCATTGCGACGTGATTGCCTTCACCGAAAAACCCCCCATTCCGAAACTGGCCGGTGTGTGCGGATGGCCGATTCATCATTCATTGTCCCCGCTTCTTCACTCACACTGGCTGCGTGAGCTGGGTATCCGAGGTGCCTATGTGCCCTTCATGGTTAAACCTTGGGAAGCCCGCAGCGCCTTTGAAACTCTGAAACAGACGACAATTGCCGGGCTGAATGTGACCTTGCCACTGAAGATGGACGCGTTTCTGGCGGCAGATGAGCGGACAGAGGATGCAAGGAGCATCGGCGCGGCGAATTGTCTTTATGTCAGGCGCGGCAAGCTGATCGCACATAATACGGATTTACAGGGCTTCTCAGACCCGTTGCGGACCCGCCGATCCGCTGAGGATTTAGCGGCAATAACGGCACTGGTTGTGGGGGCTGGCGGCGCGGCAAAAGCGGTGGTCGGCGCTCTACTGAGTCTGGGCGTACCTGAAATCATTATGGTCAATCGGACGGATTCGAAAGCCGAAGATCTGGTGGCGCAGGTCGATCTTCCGCCCTTTTATGCCCTGCCCTGGTCCAACCGGCAGATGGCTGTGCAGCGCGGTGATCTGATTGTGAATGCGAGTTCGGCGGGCATGACCGGCTACCCCGCCTTAAATATTGATCTGGCGAAAGCCCCCAAAACCGCTCTTATCTATGATCTGGTATATACGCCGGAAGTTACACCCTTACTGGCCGATGCGCAGGTCAACGAACTGGAGACCATTGGGGGGCTGGACATGCTGATTGGTCAGGCGCGCCCCTCCTTTCAACTTTTCTTTGGGGCTCTGCCTCCGGATCAGGATCCATCGGCCATGTTGCGGGCCGCGCTGGCAACAGGACGGCGTGGATGAAGATTATTGGCCTGACTGGATCGATCGGCATGGGCAAATCGACGATAGCCGCGATGTTTGCGGCGCTAGGTGTCCCGATTTTTGATGCGGATGCTGCGGTTCATACACTCTACGCGCCGGGCGGCCGAGCTGTACCCTTAATCCGAGCCGTCTTTCCTGAGGCGGTTCGGCCGAATGGGAGTGTCGATCGCGCGGTTCTGGGCCAGCATATGCGGTCCGACCCGCTCAATCTCGAAGTCCTGACCAGTTTCATACACCCATGGGTGGGCGACATGCGAAGGGCGTTTCTTGAGGCGGCGCGGGCTGCGGGTGCCGAGGCGGTTCTCTTCGATATTCCGCTTCTGTTTGAGACGGGTGGCGAGTCCCAGGTGGATGCAACGATTGTCGTGAGTGCGCCGGAGTCGGTTCAGCGTGAGCGTGTTCTAGCGCGCCCGGGTATGACGGATGCTCTGTTTGAGAGCCTTCTGTCCCGCCAGATGCCGGATGCAAAAAAACGAAAGCGGGCTGACTATGTCATTTCAACAGCCAACGGACGGGATGGATCCCGGGCAGTCGTTGAACGCATCCTAACCGAGATCCTGGAAAAATAGGGTCGTCCACAATGTGGGACTACCGACACAGTAGAAATATCGCAATGATTTCTGTAAAGTGCACATATGGCAGGTTTACGCGAAATCGTCTTTGATACGGAGACGACGGGCTTTAATAGTCAAGGCGCGGACCCGGACCGGATCACTGAACTGGGCTGTATAGAACTCATCGACTGGTTGCCGACGGGTGAACAGTTTCACGCCTATCTGGATCCTGAGCGCGATGTGCCCGAGAAAGTGGTGCAAATCCACGGGCTGACGACGGATTTTCTGCGCGGAAAGCCAAAATTTGGCGAGCGGGTCGATGCGTTTCTGGAGTTTGTCGGAGAGTCGTCGCTGGTTGCGCATAATGCCAAATTCGACATGGGCTTCATCAATGCTGAGCTGAGACGAGTCAGGAGGGATGAAATTCCCGAAAGCCGGTTTATCGATACGCGGGCCATGGCGAATGAAAAGTTTCCCGGCAGTCCGGCCTCGCTCGACGCGCTCTGCAAACGGTTCGATATCAGCCTGTCGGCCCGCGACAAGCATGGCGCGATCATCGATTCGGAGTTGCTTGCCCGCGTCTATCTTGAGCTTCGGGGCGGCCGTGAGCGGTCGCTCGATCTGGGGTCGGAATCGGAGCCGCTTGATCATGTCGCCGCGAAATCGGCTCATGCCCGTCCAAGCTCCCTGCCCTCTTTATTGAGCGAGGCCGAACAGGCGGCCCATGAGGCATTCTTGGCAGACATGGGTGGGTCTGAATTATGGGATCGGGTTCACCGTCGAATGGATGGGCGGCGCCACAGCCTATCCTTAAGATCCCATTAATCCTAATTGCGCAAGAAGCGCTTCCATATGATCCAGGTCTTTGTATTTTAACCTAATTTCGCCACCCCGCGCACCATGACGAATATCGGCGGCATAGCCTGTTTTGTCGCGGATACGCTGTTCAAGCGCTTTGATGTCGGCGGTTTTTTCTATCTTTGGTTTGAATGTTTTCAGCGCGCTCTTCTCGTCTTTGACCCAGGTTTCGGCTTCACGAACACTCCAGTCATTTTTGACAATGGCCTCGGCCAGCGCGTCCGGGTCGGCCGCGGCAAGAAGGGCGCGTGCATGACCTGCAGTGATACGGCCTTGCAGCAACAAATCACGTGCCCGCTCACTTAGCCCTGTCAGGCGAACTGTATTGGCAACATGGACTCGGCTTTTGCCGATGGTTGTCGCGATCTCCGCCTGGGTCCGGCCAAATTCGTTGATCAGCCGCTCATAGGCCATCGCTTCTTCCAGGGGGTTAAGGTCTGCCCGCTGTACATTTTCGATGACACCGATTTCAAGGACATCGCGGTCAGACAGATTACGCACGATAATCGGGACGGATGTTAAGCCCGCCTTGAGAGCGGCTTGCCAGCGTCGTTCACCGGCCACGATTTGATAGACGACGGGGCTGTTCGCGACAGCTGATTCGGGAATGCTGCGAACCAGAATTGGCTGCAGCACACCTTTTTGCTGGATTGATGCGATCAGGTCATTAAGCTTGTCACGATCAAAGACTTTTCTCGGCTGGTCTGGGTTGCGGCGCAGACGTGAAATGGCAACGTTTCGAACGCCAGACTGTTTGCGCGTCGCATCCGCCGGACGCGGATCATCAATCAGGTCGGACATGGGATCCGTCACTGCCGATTTGGTTTCGATATCGTCCGTCAATAGCCTGTCGATCGAGGCTTCATTCTCGGACAGACCAACATCGTTCATGAGAGCTGATAAGCCGCGGCCAAGGCCTGTTTTGCGTCCTGCGTTCATAGTTAACTTCTTGTAATATAGTTATTTTTTACGTTCTATATGTTTCTTGAGAATTTCCCGTGCTAGCCGGCGATAGGCTTTTGAGCCCTGACTTGATGGCGCATAGGTCGTAACCGGTTCGGCGAAACTGGGCGCTTCGGCGATACGGACATTGCGGGGGATGATCGTTTCGAACACGGCGCGCCCCAGATGCGTGCGAACATCGTCAGCGACTTGGGAGGACAGGCGATTGCGCTTGTCATACATAGTCAGCACGACTCCATCGATAGCGAGCTTTGGATTGATGTTCGCCTTAGCCATTTCGACCGTTTTCAGGAGCTGGGACAGGCCTTCCAGCGCGAAGAATTCACATTGAAGGGGTACGATAATGGATCGGGCGATGGCAAGCGCATTCAACGTGAGGAGGTTGAGAGCGGGCGGGCAATCAATGAGAATATAGTCAAAGCCAGCCTCTGCCGTTTCAATCGCCTGGGCTAGGATACGGGTGCGCCCTTCCATTGTGCCGATTTCCATTTCTGCGGCCGCCAGATCCGGGTGGCTGGGCAGAATGTACAAGCCTATCACCTGTGTGGCGCGGATGGCATCATCCAGCGGCAGCCCATCAGTCATCAAATGATAGGTGGATCGAGACCGATCATCGCAGGATATGCCGAGCCCCGTCGACGCATTGCCCTGCGGGTCCATGTCGATCAGAAGAACGCGCTTCTTATATTCGGCTAGGGCCGCAGCGAGATTGATCGCCGTGGTCGTTTTTCCGACGCCGCCCTTTTGGTTGACGATGGCCATGATTCGTTTGGGTGTCACAGACGCTATCCTGCACGCTCGCCATTTGGCGGGAATCAAAAACACGGAAAAGCCCGTGAAACTGCCCCCTCAATGCGACGAGAGCGGGGAAATGTCCACGCACGGGGTGGCGTTTGCCTGCGTGTAAAAGTGTTTCACGTGAAACAGTTTGCCCAAGTCTGGGCCGAAAAGGACGGTTTTAGTCGGGTTTGGAGATCAATTGTTTTACGTGAAACGGTCAAGCGGGGGACAAATCACTGATTTGGAGGACACACCCTCCGTCTTTGGATAGACTCGCAGTGCGTTGAGGAGTGAATGTCCAGTCATTAGCTGCTTCGGCAAGCTCACGCTCAACTGCCTGACCCTTCAGCAGGACGAGCTGTCCACCTTGGCCGAGATGCTGCCAGGCGAGAGGGAGGAGGCGATGTAATGGCGCGAAGGCGCGGGCGGTGACGATATCGGCGTTTAAGGACGGCAAAGTTTCAATACGGGCCGAGTGAATAATGCTGGGAAGCGATGTTTCACGTGAAACACTTTTCAGAAAACTGGCTTTCTTTCCGACCGATTCGATCAGGTAAACCGTCCGGTTGAGCCTACGGTGCTTGGCTTCAATGGCGATGGCCAGGCCGGGGAACCCTGCGCCGGAACCAAAGTCGACAATGGTCTGTGCTGCATCCGGAATCATTGGCAGGATTTGCGCAGAATCCAGTGCATGCCGGTCCCAGAATTCTGACAGGGAGTTGGGCGCAACCAGATTAATGCGCGCATTCCACTTTTGCAGCAGAGCGTACCAGGCTTGGTAATCGGTTAAGCTTTCGGGATGGGTCGGCGCGCATTGCGCAAACTGTTCGTCATTCATAGGGTCAAGCAGCCCGTCTTTTGCGAATATAGGCTAGAACCGCCATGAGGGCGCCAGGCGTGACACCTTCGAGGCGTGACGCCTGACCCAATGTGGCCGGGCGCGCCGCTTTCAATTTCTCACGGACTTCATGGCTGAGGCCGCCAATCTTGGAAAAATCGAGATCATCGGGTAGGCGCAGGCCTTCATCGCGGCGGAAGGCCTCAATATCGGTCTGTTGCCGCTCCAGATAGCCTGCATAGGTGGCGTGGATTTCCGCAAATTCCTGTGAGCGCGGCGATAGATCCGACAATTCTGGAAAGATTGGCAGGAGATCTGCCATGCCGATGTCAGGATAGGCGAGGAGGTCCTTCACGCTGCGCGGCTGGCCATCCTGACTGATCGAAAGACCATCCATCTTCAATTGATAAGGCGTTTGAGTGAGGGTGGAGATGAGAGATTTGGTCTCCTCAAACTCCGATTGTTTCACGTGAAACAGTTTTTCTCGCTCCGCCGTTACCATGCCGAGATCAATGGCTAGCGGGGTCAGGCGCATATCGGCATTGTCTCCGCGCAAATGCAGGCGATATTCTGCACGGCTGGTGAACATTCGGTAAGGCTCAGTCACGCCCTTGGTAATCAGATCATCGATCATCACGCCAATATAGGCCTGGCTGCGATCCAGTATGAGTGGTTCGCGAGACTGCGCAGTAAGAGCAGCATTCGCGCCTGCGATCAGGCCCTGAGCGGCTGCTTCTTCATAGCCTGTCGTGCCGTTGATCTGCCCGGCAAGATAGAGCCCCGGCAGGGATTTCGTTTCCAGTGTGGCGTGCAGCTCTCGCGGATCGACATAATCATATTCAATCGCGTAGCCATAGCGCTGAACCGTCACTTGCTCGAGCCCGGCAATGGTGCGCAGGAAGGCGTCCTGCACATCATCGGGCAGGGACGAACTGATGCCATTGGGATAGACCGTATCGCCGTCAGGGTTTCCGGGCAAGCCCTCAGGCTCGAGGAAAATCTGGTGCCTGTTACGATCGGCGAAACGCACCACTTTATCCTCAATTGACGGGCAGTAACGCGGGCCACGTCCGGCGATTGAATCATTATAAATCACTGATTTATTTATATTTTTTGAAATTACTTCGTGCGTATATTCATTAGTGTGCGTAATAGCGCAGGCTATTTGCGGGACCGTAATCCTGTCCGTGAGAAACGAAAAGGGGACAGGCTCAGCATCCGCTTGCTGAAGCTCAAGCGCGTCCCAGTCGATCGATGACCGGGTCAGGCGCGCGGGTGTTCCGGTCTTGAGGCGACCCATGCGCAGACCCATGCCGTAAAGCCGATCTGACAGACCCATGGCGGGAGCTTCGCCCCAACGTCCGGCGGGCGTTCTCTGATCACCCACATGGATGATGCCTTTGAGGAATGTGCCGGTTGTCAGCACAACTCTTTCGGCGAGAAATTCGCGCTTATCTTTGGTGATAACGCCGGTCAGATGACCATCATCGACGATCAGGTCACGCGCCGCGCCTTCCTCGACACTCAAATTGTCCTGACTTGCCATCTCCGCCTGCATCACATTGCGGTAGAGCCAGCGGTCGCTCTGTGTCCTAGGGCCGCGTACCGCCGGGCCTTTGGATCGATTAAGCAGGCGAAACTGGATCCCGGATGCATCGGCGACTCGTCCTATAACGCCGCCCAGCGCGTCGACCTCGCACACCAGATGACCTTTGCCCAGACCACCAATGGCGGGATTGCAGCTCATCTCGCCAATTGTGTCGGCGCGGTGCGTCAGCAGCAGCGTATTTGCGCCCAGCCGCGCAGAGGCGGAGGCTGCGTCGCAGCCTGCATGACCGCCGCCAATCACGATGACATCGTAAGACTTCATGGCGACGATATAGGGCAGAGAGGTCTGCGCGTCACGGGCTCTGACTCAGCGGCGGGGCGGCCTCTATTTCCCAACGCAGAACTGGCTGAAAATCCGGTCGAAGACGTCTTCAATATCCACCCGTCCGGCCAGCTCATCAATAACCCGCAAGGCGGCACGAATATCTTCGCTCACAAGTTCGGGCGCGCGACCCAGATGGGTCTGAGCGGACTGTGTCGCGCTCAGCGCGCGACGAGCGCAATCAGTGTGGCGAGCCCGGGTCAGTCCGGCGGGCTCTCCGCCTGTGAAGCGATCTCTAACGATGGTTTCCAGTCGTTGCAGAAGATTATCAATGCCGTAACCCTTTAACGCATTAATTTTATTGTTTTTAATTGGTCCTTCAACATTGTGGATCACAATGTCGCCCCTGCTCACAGGGGCGCTGATCGCATCGCCGCGTTGCAGCAAGATACGCAGATGGGCGTCTTCGGCTCGGGCGAGTGCACGCCGCACACCTTCCGCTTCGATGGCATCGGATGTTTGGCGCAGCCCCGCCGTGTCAGATAACGTCACAGGTATACCCGCAATGACCATATGGGCTTCGACGATATCGCGCGTTGTTCCAGCATGGGGTGACGTGATCGCGACGTCGCGCCCGACCAGCTGATTGAGCAGGGTCGATTTCCCGGTATTGGGCGCGCCGATAATGGCAATGTCGATCCCGGTTCGAACGATCCGGCCCCGCTCTGCGCGGTTCAGCGCCGCTTCAATATCAGTCGCGACGCGGTTCAGATGCGGCCAGGCCGCATGGGATAAAGCGTCTGGGACATCCGCTTCGTCAGCAAAGTCGATTTCCCCTTCCACTTGCGCCAGTGCATCAAGCAGGCCTTCGCGCCAGCCTTCATAGGTTTTGCGCAACTGGCCATCCATCTGGCGGAACGCCTGACGTCTCTGTCCGGCTGTTTGCGCGTCGATCAGGTCCAACAATCCTTCGGCCTCGGTCAGATCCATCCGGCCGTTTTCAACGGCGCGGCGGGTAAATTCCCCGGCCTGTGCTTGCCGGACCCCAAGCGCAAGAAGTGCGTCGGACAGCGTTTCGATCACCGCATGAGAGCCGTGGCATTGCAGCTCAACCACATCTTCGCCGGTGAAGCTGTTCGGCGCAGGGAAATAGATGACCAGGGCTTCGTCGATCACTTCGCCTCTATATGAGAGCGTTCGCAGCGTAGTGTGGCGGGGCGTCAAAGCGTGGCCACCGGACAGTGTCCGCGCAGCGGGTCCTGCCTCAGGGCCGGATAAGCGGATGACCGCGACTCCGGCCCGTCCCGGCGCGGTCGAGAGGGCAAAAATTGTTTGCGTTGCCGCATTGTGGGGAGTGACAGCCATGGGCGCGCCCATATAGGCCGCTCTCATGACCGCCAAGCCCGCATCGTTCATACTCTCCGTCATCCTGACAGCCATGATGATGGCGGGCTTCAATAATAGCGTGCTGCCGTGCGCTCCATTGCTGGAGGCTGATACGCTTTTGCGCGGCCTTCGTCTCAAGGATGAAAAGGGCTCGATCAGCGGTGAAGCCGTGCCGACGCTGGCGGCAATGCTCGATGCAGCCAGGGATCGCATCTATCTAAAAATCGATTTCAAGCCTCCGCTGATATGGGGACGGCCGTCGAAATGATTCGCGCGCGCAATATGGTCGATCAGACCGTGCTCATCGCAACCGATGAGGCCGAAGCTGACGCGTTCACGCCCTATGCGAGTGAGTTCCTGATGTCGCTTCCGCACGCCCGAAAACGATTCATCCCGAAAGCCAAACACGGTGTCTGGATTGGTGGCGGCTGGCGTGACGGGCGAAAAGCGGCTTGAGAAACGCCATTATGTCATTGGCGCACAATGGCAGAAGAACCCCGCGCAGCTGGCTAAGGTGGCGCGGGCTTTCGATATTCTCTTGACAGATCAAGTGCTTAGATATGATCCTATTGCGGGGCTGAAGACGACAGGTGCCCTTAGAGCCTGCCTGAAGAAAGACGCAGTCTCTGATTAGTCGCTTTTTGCCATGTGAATGACGCGCTGCGGGAAGGGAATTTCAACACCCGCCTCATCCAACGCGGACTTAATGGCTATGCGTAAATCAGTGATACGCTGCAGCCAATTATCACCCGGTAGCCAGCAGCGGCAGGAAAAATTAATCGCGCTATCACCAAAGCCCATCACATAGACTTCCGGCGGTGTCTGTGCATTTTCGATCAGATCAGGATGATTGGCTATGAGGTTGAGCAGCAACTGTCGTGTAGTGTCCAGATTCGTGCCATAGCCAACGCCAATATCAACAATCGCCTTGCGATTGATATGGCGACCGAAATTCTGCACGCGATTGCCCCAGATATGGCTGTTGGGAATATATAGCACGACATTTTCAACGTTGCGAAGCGTCGACGTGAATAGGCCGATCTCTTCGACTGTTCCCATTCCATTAGATCCAAGGTCGACAAAATCTCCAACCTTGAGAGACCGCAAGATAAGCAGCATGATGCCAGCGGCAATGTTGGCCAGCGTGTCGCGCAAGGCCAATCCGATCGCGAGCGCCGCACCGCCGAAGACGGCCAGCAGGCTTGTCGGCGGAATGCCGAGCTTCACCAGTACCGCATACAGGGTCATGGCCAGAATGAGGTAGAAGACGACGGAGGCCAGAACAGGCCGCAATGTTGCATCCAGATGTGACCCGCCAAACTTTGACCGGAGCAGGCGCTTGGACAACCATCGCCCTAAAAACACACCCCCAAAGAAAATCACTATGGCAGAGGCGAGATTCCCACCCAGGATCAGCAGGATCGGAAATTCTTCCTGTGTGCGAGCCCAGAAATCAGTGATAGTATCCATTATTAGGGTCTTTCTAGGCGGCGAGCGGCAAAATTGGCAAGGCCGAACAATAGGCGTTCGGTGAGAGCTTCGGCAGGGGCGCCGATGCTTTTAAGCTGGCGCTCTACCATCTGGCACTGCGAAAGGGCAGAGCGGAGTGCACGTCCGTTCCAACAGCTTAACGTGTTCAAAAATCCGGCTTCCGCCATCCCGAAGACAGGTGGGCGCAGGCTGCGTGTGGCTGACAGGGCGCTATCCCCCCGCTCCATCCGGGCCGAGGCTTCGCACAGGCGCAGAATATGGCGCTGCAGGGCAAAATGAATGGCGACGGGGCTAGTCTTGGCTTCGACGGCGCGGCGATAGCGCGCATCCAGACTGTCAATTCGGCCAAAGAAGGCATCCTGAATGATGGGATCAATGGCAGAACCTTGCGCGCCGGCGGCAATGGCGCGAACGTCGTCCGGGGTCACGGTAGCACCGGTTTCTGTCTCATAACCCTTGTAAAGCGCCATTTTTTCGATCTCGCTAGCGGCAAGAACATGATCGCACTCCAGCAGTGGCACCCAGAGGTCGAGCGCATCCCGCGTGATGGCGATTCCGATCGCGTTAAGCTGATCCCGGATCTGATCCCGTCGGGCCCGCGCGCCGAACGGGTAACATCCTAGTGATCCGATGTGGCGGGCCGCTTCGGCGGCTTTGCGCACGGCGGACCGGGTTGAAAGATCACCGGCCTCTATAACCAGCCTGGCTTCAACGCGGGCGGGGTCGGCATCGATCTGTTTGATAATTTTGGCAATAGCCGCGCCGGACCGTTCGTGATCGAGGCGCAACCGGACCAAACGTGTTCCGCCCAGCAGGCTCATTGCGCTCATTTCGTCCATCAGTCGGGCCGGATCGCTGATCAGATCGTCAGAGGTCAGCACGGTTGCGCCAAAAGCCGGATCAACGTCGGGGGCCAGAGTCTGGATCAGCGCAGCGGACCGGGTTTTGACCAGACCTCGGTCCGGTCCGAATAGCAAGGCCCCGATAATGTCCTGGGGTGGGGCCGATAGGAAGCGATCCTGGCGCGCGCCCGTGACTTTCACCATGTCAAGCTCCCGGCAGGGCGGCGGTCCGTTTGATCAAGGTTGCGCCGCGTTCGACTCCGCTTGGTCGCTCAAAGCCAAGGCGATTTCACTCAATATTTCATCGGCGACTTTACGGGCCGCGCGTTCAACAGCATCATCAGATGCCGTCAGAAGACGGTATGGGTCTCTATCTGCAGAATAACTCGTCGTGTATTGGGTTCTGCCCCGCTTGACCACAGCGCCGTCCTTGGTTCGGATCAGGGACCATTCACCCGTTACGATACTATCGAAACGACTGGCGAAATCCTGTCCAGTCAGACCTAGGCCAATACGTTGCGCCCGGGGACGGATTATGACGTGGTAAAGCGCCTCAGAGTTCGGAGCTATGCGGTCGGCCATGCGCTGCTGGATAAGGAACCCTGCCGCGCGGTCCCCTTCATCGCGGCCATTATCCAAAATCACGTCAAGCTGATGGAGGGCGGCCGTCCCGCCCGGCGTTGCATTCAGCGGTGTGAACCCGGCGCAGGCTGTAAGGGCCGTAGGCAAAGCGAGAGCGGCTGTGACGAAAAGATGTTTCATTGTGCGACTATATTGACGATTCGGCCCGGAACAACAATCACCTTTCGAACCGTCTGGCCGTCTAGAGTGCGCATAATGTTTGGCTCAGCCAGAGCGGCGGTTTCAATCTGGTCTTTCGGAAGATCGGCTGAAATCGTTATTTCGCCGCGTCGTTTACCATTGACCTGGATCGGCAAGGTCACTTCATCTTCAACCAGCATGGCCTTATCGACCTCTGGCCACGGGGTCGTAACGACCATCGCGTCACCGCCCAATGCCTGCCAGCACTCTTCGGCCAGATGCGGCATAAACGGCGCAATCGACCGGATCAGAATGCCCAGTGTCTCCATGCGCACAATGTCCTGTCCGGTATATTTGGAGAGTATGTTGGTCAGCTCATAAATCTGCGCAACGGATGTATTGAATCGGAAGGCCTCGATTCCGGCGGTAATTTTTTCAAGCGCTTTATGCGCAGCGCGGCGCAGATCCAGCATAGCGCCTGTCGCATTCAGGTCTTTAGATGTGGGTGAATGATCAGGTACATCCGTCTGTTCGACGAGACGCCAGACTTTTTTCTGGAAATTCCACGCACCGCGAACCCCGTCCTCGCTCCATTCCACATCGCGTTCCGGCGGACTGTCCGACAGGACGAACCAGCGCGCCACATCTGCGCCATAGGTTTCGATAATGTCGTTCGGGTCGACGACATTCTTCTTGGATTTGGACATCTTGATGACGTCGCCCTTGGTCACGGTCTTACCGGTTGGCATGTGGATCAGCGCACCGTCTTTTTCTGTCACTTCCGCAGGAACAACCCATTCCGGGTTTCCTTGGTCCTGATCGCCAATATCGTAGGTTGCATGAGTGACCATGCCCTGTGTGAACAGGCCTGCAAACGGCTCGCCGCTTGGCAGGTCCAGCAGGCCGCAATCACGCAGGCCGCGGGTAAAGAAGCGCGAGTAAAGCAGGTGCAGTACGGCATGCTCCACCCCGCCGACATATTGATCCACAGGGAGCCAGGCGGAGGCCGCAATCTTGTCAAAGGGCGAGCCATCTGTTCCGGCAAAGCGCGCATAATACCAGGACGAATCCGCGAATGTGTCGAGTGTATCGGTCTCGCGCTCGGCGTCTGTGCCGCAATTCGGGCAGGCCGTGTGCTTAAATGTCGGATGACGATCCAGCGGATTGTCGGGAACCGTCAGGTCAATATGATTATAGGGCAATTTGACGGGCAGCTGGTCTTCCGGCACAGGCTGCGCGCCGCAGGTGCTGCAGTGAATGATCGGGATCGGACAGCCCCAATAGCGCTGACGGCTCACGCCCCAGTCGCGCAGGCGGTACTGGATCGTGCCTTCGCCGAGCCCGATCTTTTCAATCATGGCGATGGCCGCCGCCTTGGCTTGATCGATCTCCAACCCATTTAGAGAGAATATATCCCGCCCGGCGACCGGGATCGGCGCGATGGAATTAAAGATCTTGCCGGGGCCGGTATAGGCCTCGTCCTCGACCGCGAAATCATCTCCCTCTGGCGTGACAACGGGTAGAACCGGCAGATCATATTTGCGCGCGAAATCCAGATCGCGCTGATCATGCGCCGGACAGGCAAAGATTGCCCCCGTACCGTACCCCATTAGAACGAAATTTGCGACCCAAATGGGAAGGGGCTTGCCTGTGAAGGGATGAGTGACGCGAAGGCCTGTGTCAATGCCCAGCTTCGGTGCCTGCGCGATCGCTTCTTCGGACGTGCCTATTCTGGCGCAGTCAGCGCGGAACTTATCCAGCTCTGGACGTGTTTCGGCCAATTGTTTTGTTAGCGGATGATCGGGGGACAGCGCGATGAAACTCGCGCCGAACAGCGTATCGGGCCGGGTCGTGAAGATTTCAATGTCGGCATCGGAATCGCTTGCAGCTTCGAAACGCATTGACAGCCCTTCGCTCCTCCCAATCCAGTTCTCCTGCATCAGCCGCACTTTTCCCGGCCAGCGGTCGAGTGTCTCCAGGCCGTCCAACAGCTCTTCGGCATAGTCTGTGATCTTGAAGAACCATTGCTGCATGTCGCGCTGCTCGACGGTAGCGCCGCTGCGCCAGCCCTTGCCGTCGATCACCTGCTCATTGGCCAGAACCGTATTATCGACCGGGTCCCAATTCACCTTGGCGGTCTTGGAATAGACGAGGCCGCGCTCCCAGAATTTTAGGAAAATTCGCTGCTGTTCCGTATAATAGCTGACATCGCAGGTCGCGAATTCGCGGGACCAGTCGAGCGCAAAGCCAAGCCGTTTCATCGGCGCGCGCATCTGCTCTATATTGGCGTAGATCCAGTCCTTGGGATGGCCGCCTGTCTCGATCGCCGCATTTTCCGCAGGCATGCCGAAGGCGTCCCAGCCCATCGGGTGCAGCACTTCAAACCCCTGCGCCCGCTTATAGCGCGCAACCACGTCACCCATCGCATAGTTGCGCACATGGCCCATATGGATGCGTCCGGACGGGTAGGGGAACATTTCCAGCGCGTAGAATTTCGATTTGGGTGAGGCATCATCTGCCGTGAAGACATCGACGTCGTCCCAGCGGGACTGCCATTTCGGCTCGGATTCGGATGGGTTATAGGCGGGCATAGCCCGCGACCCTTACCTAAAAGCGCCGCTCAACCCAAAACAAAAAGCCCGCCCCTTTTGGTGCGTTTCAGATTGCTGACACGCCTCATCTTTTTTGAAGCAGGGTTTTGTTTTGGGTCGGTTTAGGTGCTGGTTTTCAACTGTCATTCTGTCTTAGTGTCTGTGCGGCGCGTCTGTGCAGCGCTATTTTTGCACTTTCCTGTGAGGGCGAGGACGATTTTCTTGATGTTTTGGGCTGTGGCCGCGCGCGCTCATGGATAAAAGAAAAATCGATCACGGTCTCAATCTTGCGCCGCAAGGGAGCCGCAGGCCCTAAACGCTCAAATGTCACCCTTTCAAGAACCGCTTATTGGGGGCAAGGGTCTCGTCGCATAACCCATTGAGAAAACCTCAACAAAAGGGGCGGGCTTTTTATGTTTAGTGGCCTGAATAAGATGCGCTAGAAACGGCGTCCGCCAACCCGAACCCGCATTGTCTGAGGGGCCGGGGGAATCAGCGTTTCGAAGGCAGATTTGGCCTGCATGAAGGCCCCAATATTGGCGTAAGGGCTGTCAGGGTGAAAGAATTTCGCCTTTTTGCGCCAAGCGCTGCGAATATCGGCTTCGCGAGCATTCATCGGGCAACCGAGGATCAGGAGCGCTTTCTGGCGATTCATGGTGAGGAGATCCTTTGAGTCTATGCGGGACATTGTGCTTAACCGAACCTAAACTGCGCCATAGAGAGTCAATGTCCTGCTAATGGACGTAGTTAACAGACCGTTTTCCGGGAAAAAGACAATATGAGCCCTTCCATTCCATCTTCTCCAACCGCGACAGACTATCTGTCTGATACAAGCGAACGCGACATGTCATGGATCGGTGCCGAAGATCCCATCGCCCTGTTTGATCAATGGCTTCAGCACGCGGTGGAGACAGAGGTGAATGATCCGAATTCCATGTCGGTCGCGACAGTTGACAAATCCGGACAACCCGATGTTCGAATCCTGTTGCTAAAGGGCCTTAGCGATGCAGGGTTTGATTTTTACACTAATTCTCGCTCTGCGAAGGGACAGCAATTGAGTGATGTTGCCAAAGCGGCATTGGGGTTTCACTGGAAGTCACAGCGACGGCAAGTCAGGGTCCGGGGATCAGTCGTCGAAGTCGGTGCAGAGACGTCGGACGCCTACTACCAGAACAGAGCGCGTGGTTCTCAGCTATCGGCCTGGGCCTCGCAGCAGTCACAACCGGTCAAGGATCGAAGCGCACTCATTGCTGCAATGGAAGAGATGGAAGCGCGATTTGAGGATGAGGATGCCGATGTGCCCCGACCCGATCATTGGTTTGGCTATCGCGTCGTGCCGGACATGATAGAGTTCTGGCAGGACGGGGCGTTTCGTTTGCATGACCGTATTCTGTTTACACGGACCCAGACCGGGTGGGAGAAGACTCGTCTTTATCCGTAAGCTCGGCTAAGGCACGCCTATGACCGATCCAACATCCGAAACCACAAACAACCCAGACGACAAGCTGAGCGTGACCGAAACGCCTGAGCCCACCGTCTATGATCTCGATAAGAGTGAGAAAAAACGGATGATGGCGCACCGATGGGTGCTGCGGATTGCACTCGGCCTCGCCATTCTGTCACCCCTCGCCTTTATATTAGCTGGGTTTGGCGCGAAGCTGGGAGTCTGGTCCTGGCAGTTCGGGTTGGGAATTTTGACGTATGAAGTCGGGCCTTTTCTGCTGATCGCGACTCTGGTTGCCGGGTTGATTGCGCTGGCATTTGCGATTCTGATAAAACCGCGCAAGGGCATCGTCATCGCGGTTGCTGCCTTGATCATCCCGATTGCAGGATTTGCCAATCTGAAGGCGAAGCAAGCGAAGGTCGCCAGCCTTCCTTTGATTCATGATATTACGACCGACACGCAGGACCCGCCCATATTCGGGGCGGCAATCATGGCGGAGCGGAACGCCGTTGATGGTGTGAACACGGTCGACTATGCGGGCAAACGCGCGCCCACCCGGCAACGGGCTGCGAATGGGGAACCCGTCACCAAGCTGGTGTCCGCCCTGCAAACGCAGGCCTATCCGGAAGTCCGGACTCTGGTTCTGAGCGAACCGCCAAATGTGGTCTTCGACCGTGCCGAACAGCTTGTGCGCGATATGGGTTGGACGATTAAGGATTCGAATAGCGAAGCTGGCAGCATCGAAGCGACCGCGACTACGTTCTGGTATGGATTTAAGGATGATGTCTCGATCCGCCTACGCCCGGCGCAAGGGGACGGAAGCCGGGTCGATATCCGGTCAATCAGCCGGGTCGGACGATCGGATATTGGCGCGAATGCGGTGCGGATCAAAAAATTCCTGAACGCTTTAACCGAGGAATAGTTCGCGCCGCCTTGCACCATCTCTTCTTAAGCCACTAGCTGATACTTCTGCTGCAGCCCATCGGGCCCGTTTGCGACGACGCGGCCTGTTTTTCGCATATGGATCAAATGCGAAAGTACGCTGTGCGCAGCGGCGGGATGTAGGTGTTTATCGACATTCTTATAGAGGCTCGCGACAATATCCCCGATGCTGCCGAGCCCGGACGCAATCGCGCCGATGATTTGCGCCTCTCGCGCCAGGCGATGATCGATATAGGCTTGGACGAAAGGACGAACCTCTGTGATCGCCGGACCATGTGTGGGCCGAATGACATTGAAGTCCAAATCTAGGACGCGGTTCAGAGAGGCCAGATAGTCACCCATGTCGCCGTCTGGCGGGGAGACGACCGAAGTTGACCACCCCATAATGTGATCCCCGGAAAATAGAGTGTTTTCCTCATCCAGAGCAAAACAGAGATGGTTCGATGTATGGCCGGGTGTGTGAATGGCCGTGAGCGTCCAGTCCGGCCCTTCAAAGCGGTGGCCATCCCGGATCTCGACATCCGGCTTGAAGGATAGATCGTCTCCGGCTTCCAGACGGATATCTCCGCCCTGCGGCGCAACAGGTTGTGTGCCGTAGCCATAGACCTTGCAGCCATGTTTCGCAGCCAGAGGCGCGGCGAGGGGGCTGTGGTCGATATGGTGGTGGGTCACGAGGACATGGCTGACGGTCTTGCCCGTCAGCGCTCTGTCAATCGCGGCAACATGGTTTTCGGTCGTCGGACCGGGATCGATCATGCAGACGCTTTCGCCGGCCCCGATAATATAGACACCTGTGCCTGTATAGGTGAACGGTCCGGGGTTATCGGCGATGACACGCATAACCAACGGGCTGAGCCGCTCTGCGACACCATAATCGAAGGTGAAATCTTTGATGAAAGGAATGCTCAAAACGTCCTAAGCCCTATCGTCTCTGGGTCCCGTATCTGTCGGGCTCGGCTTTGATGATGCTGATGAGCCGCTGTGGATCAATTAGAGGGCTGGTCGATCCCCGTCCAGCCCGCCTATGTGAAAGTTCCGTGAGATCAGCGGACCCGGCGGACCCGGATCGCTGCGCCCTCACCATTAACCCTGAGAAGATATGATCCCAGCGCCGCCTCCGACGATAAACAGACAGCCGCCTGCGTGATAGACCATTTATGGAGTAGTGCAGCCATCATAATCGAGTCCCGAAACAATGCAGTCGATGCGTTTAGATTGTTCGAAAAGTGTAGCAGCGTCTTGCGACCATTGGAAGGAACAAAGGGCAGAGTGCCCATTTCCCGCCCCAGTCAGCCATAAGATGGATTATCATCTTCTAGAGCCTTTCTTCTTTAATTGAGTGCATAGCTTGCTGCATTGAGATAATTCCAGCATTTTCGGGGGTGAGTAGAGGTTAGATGTTATATGCCGGAAGGAAATATGGTCGTTTCTTGAACATAACTGGCTTAAATTTGTGCCATTTCTTCATCGCCTGCAAGGGTGTTTTGCTGCCCAGGGCTGATTGCGGAAATTGCTAATTATAGAGCCATATATAGCGGTGCAGCATCGTCTCCAGCTCCTTGCCTGATCGGAAATGGTGGCTTTGCAGCACCGCCTCGACCCGCCCATTGAAACGCCCGGCCATGCTGTTGGTCTGGGGTGATTTCGGCGGTGTCAGGCGATGCTCAATGTTGAGCGCAGTGCAGAATTTGTCCAATTCGTGCGTGCCTGTCGCGGCACGCTTGCGCAGGCCGAAGAGCCGATCCGGGAACTCTTTTCCATTGTCCGTAAGGATCATCCGAATACGCATTGGGCAGGCCCGCTGCAAATCTCGCAGGAAGCGCTGCGCGCCTGCCCGCTATCTTTGCAGTAAAGATGCGAATGAAGCCCCCTCTATGGAGGTGTCGGAACGCGCCATTTCAGCCAGACAGGACCATGCCGATATGCGCAGGATCGACGGTCAGGATCGACCGGTCTAGCGGGCCTGCTGCAGCCGCCGATAGGCCGATGTCCCGATCAGCGGCGAGTCCGACGGGATTATATCAAACGGGGTCTTGCCATTCTCGTCCCGCGCCTTGGGATCGGCCCCGCCCTCAAGCAGGGCGGCTATGGCATCGGCTTGGCCCTGCTCTGCAGCATCGTGCAGCGGGGTGTTAGACGACCTGTCCCGCGCCTTGGGATCGGCCCCGGCCCGCAGGCAGGTCCGCACATCCCCGGCGCTGGCCGTCTTGAAAAAATCCTGACTGTTCCAGGCCCGGCAACGAGCTTGTTTCTGTCGCTCTGCTTCCTGCCTTGCGGCTTCAGCAATGACCGCCTTGGCATCTTCGATGTATTTGCCGTCCGGGAAGTTTGTCAGATAGGCCTGATAGGCATTGGCAGTATTCTGCTCAAGTCCTTGTTTAATAGTTTCTGGGTTTAATTCAGGCATTTTTATTATTTATTTTATAATGTAAATTATTCATCATCAAGATTTCTAGAAAGAATTTCTTGAAGTACTCTTTTTGGTCTTCAGTCAATTCTTCTTCAAGTAATGTTCTTTCTCCTGCTATTTGTGCAATTTGAGCATTTGATAAACCATTAGTTCCTGAATATATTCTATCATTACGTTCTTCTAATTCTTGTGCAGTAACTCCTTTTTTGTAAGAGCTTGGGTGGTTCTTGCAGCAATTTGTGTACCTACTCTACCTGCTGCAATAGTTGCTCCAATAGGTAGAGCAAAAGAACCAATACCTTCTGCAATAAAATCTTCTATTAATTGAGGATTATCACCAGCATTTGAAACAGTAGTTAAAAAATCTTTACCATATTTTTCTAATTTAGCTGTAAAATCTTTATTAGAATTGTTATAATCAAGTGCGTTATCTGCAAGATCAATATTTAATTGACGTCTAGCAATAGCTCTTCTTTCTTTAGCTCTATTAGAATCACCTTTAGATATAAATTCTCTTATTGCTGATGTTCCTTGTGATATAGCTTTTCTAGCAATAGGAGCAGCAACATTGTTAGGTTGAGTATAAGTACCAGCAGCTAATGCTCCTCCAGCAATACCAGTTAATCCTTTAAAAAAACTTCGAGAAACATCTCCAAAAGCCCTGGTACCTGGTCTTGGTTTAGTTTTATTTATAAGATCATTATAAGGACTAGTAAAATATTCTCTTGCTGCACGAGTTCCTCTAACTTGATCATAAGTTTCTTGCCCATATCTATGGACAAATACATGTTTAGGAAGATTATGTATATCAGATTCAAATTGTCTATTAGGACCATAGTCAGGATTAATATTTATAGTATCATAAATATCAGAAATTTCTTGTGAGCTTAAAGTCTTAAGGTCTCTTTGAAAAGTTTTATTATTTGTTTCAGGCACTTTAGCGGAGCCCTCGGCCCCGTCATCGGCTTTTGTCCCGAGACGCCCCATGGCCGCTTTGGCGTCATCTGCATATGGGCTGTCAGCCCATATGCTCAGAAAACCCTCATAGGCTTCGGCTGTATTCAGGGTCTGCGCCCTGGTCCAGGCCGCGGCCAATTCCGGCGTGATTATAGTCTGTTCAGCGATATTCGGCGGGTCCGGTTCCGGGGTCGGGCCACGCCCGCCAAACGATATCAGAGTAATCACAAGCCCTGTCACAGCCATAGCCCCGATCCCACCGAAAACAAGCTCTTTGGAGGGCTTAAAGCCTGAGGGGGCTTGCGATTGACCTGTAGAAGCCGTCGGGCGGCTGTCCCGGGGCAGCGATCGGGTTTTGACCCGCTCATCGGCAGTCGGAGCGGATATAGCGCCCGCCTCTACCCGGCCCTCAAACATATCACGCCATTCCCCAATAGACCGGGGGCGCTCTTCCTCATCGACCGACAAAGCCCTATCCACGGCGCTCAGGAAAGATCCGGGATAACCCTCTGGGATAGGTTGCTTGCTCAATGGAACCAGTGGATCCCGCCGGACACGCTCTATGGCATCAATAGGCGTCTCGCCGGTCATCGCCCTATAGCAGATCGCCCCAAGCGCGTAGATATCCGTCCAGGGCCCCTGCCTGCCTCTTGTGCTATATTGCTCGATCGGCGCATAGCCCGGGGTGACAATCGCTGTCACAGACCGGGACCGGGCACCAACCGCCTGCCGCGCCGCCCCGAAGTCAATCAGAACCGGCACAACGCTGTCTCGGATAATGATATTGCCCGGCTTGATATCCCGGTGCAAAATGTCACCCTTATGGACAATTTCAAGACCTGAAAGCAGGGGATTGAGGATCGACAACAGGTTCTGACAGGACAGGGTCTGCTCACGCTGCAACAGGGAGGATAGTGTCTCCCCGTCGACATATTCCATGACAATATAGGCCGTGCCGTGCGCTTGAAAAAATCTGTGCACGCGGACAATATTCTTATGGTCAAACCTCGCCAGCATGCGCGCCTCGTCAAGAAAACGCTCTAAACCCCAGGTGAAATCGCTTTCACTCCCCGATGATTTCGGGATAACCGAATTATCCCCTTTTCTGACGGCGAGATCGGCGGGTAAATATTCCTTGATCGCGACGCTTTTATCCAGCTTCATATCATGGGCGAGATAGGTGAGGCCAAAGCCGCCCTCACCGAGGACATACCGGATTTCATAATCCTCGATTCTCTGACCTGTCGCCAATGCGTGGAAATGGTCCGCCATGCCTAATCCGCCAAAGCCAGCAGCATTGCAGTCGAGAATGAGCGGCTGCCCTGAATAAATTGTCCACCGGCAGCCTGTGCAAGGCGGTTGAGATAGTCATCTCCATCGGAGCTTGTAGATACTGTTGATATTTTATGACCCCCGCTGAGACGACCGAAAGTCTGCCCCGCCATTATTGAACTGGACTCAAACTCCGGATATGGCGGATTATCCGAAATAACAACGATTTGCTTGATCTCGGATTTGCCTCTCCAGGACATGGAAATAGCAGCATCGAGACCTGCGGCGAGACTTTCAGGGTTGTCATCATTACAACCGGTTCCACCGGCTATTATTGCATTCACAAAGGCCTGAGCATCTGTCACAGAGGAAGCGTCCATGGAAGTGAGCGGGAATTGACGAATTTCGGAAGACGGATCGCAGCGATCTTTAAATTCGACAACACCCATCGAAAATGACGGTGTCATTTTTGTCATCAGCTCTGTAAACTGGGCAATTTCTTTCTGAAGGCTGGAAATTTCACCTCTCATACTTCCTGTTGTATCAAGAACGACGACCAGATCCAGATGAGGGAATTGGACCTTGGGCGCATTCCTTAATTTATCGAGTTCTGCCTGCAACGTTTTATTCTGCGCCTGCAACGTTTTATTCTGTCCCTGCAACGTTTTATTCTGTCCCTGCAACGTTTTATTCTGTCCCTGCGACGCTTTATTCTGCGCCTGCAACGTTTTATTCTGTCCCTGCAACGCTTTATTCTGTCCCTGCAACGCTTTATTCTGCGCCTGCATAGACTTGTTTTTCGACTTCACCGAAGCCAGCTCCTGCTCTATCATTGACAATTTTTTGCGAAGTTCCTCAGAGATTTTCGGATGATCGCCAGTATTGGGGAAAAACGGCATGAAGATGATAGCAAGCAGAATAAAGGCGCCCAGGGCCGATGCAAACAGATCGAGCGCAGACATGCTGAAAACATTAACCTCGCGCGTTTTGCGTTTCATTATTATCCCCCTGAACTTTTGAAACGGACACTGCCGGCGACAAACCCTGCCCCCACTTTCAAGGCAGTCCTGTCAAAAGGCGTCAACTGCTGACCACCATATTCCGTTCCATTCGAAGAGTTCAGATCTTCCAGCCAGAACTCTCTGGCGTTTTTAAAGGTGAGCCTGAAATGGCGCCTGGAAATGGCTGGATTTTGCAGTGAAAGATGACTCAGCGAGGCATTCCTTCCTGCCACAAATCCTTCATTCCGGCCTGGGCGCAATCTGACTGTTTTCTGTAATTTCCTTCCGCCTTCGTCATAATCAATCACAAGTTCCAGACCCCCTTCATCAGCAGACTTTGAACCCGGGGGCGAAATTCGACGACTCATGGACTCGGTTGCATGACGCGCAGCATTAAGGACGAGCTGTCGCGGCTTTTTCAGGGGTTTTTTCAGGGGTTTTTTCAGGGCAAGAACAATCGCGGCCAGCAGTCCCAGAAGTAAAACAGGCGCCAGAAGCAATAATCCCTTTTGCATACTCTCAAAACGCTGCTCTGCCTTCCGGGCCGAGGCCTCCAGCAAGGCGACCAGTCGCAAAGCGTTGGCAGCTTCAGCCCGCGCCTGGCCTGCGGATTTACCGGCCGCCAGAGCATCTTTTTCAATTTTTTTTGCCTGTCCCTTTGCCCGATCCAACTCTTTCAAAGTATTGTCGAGTTCGGCTTCCAGAGCGGAGATATCCGGAGCCGTTGCAGACGTTACAGCGCATTTATCGCTTTTTTCAGTAAATGCAATGCCGCGGGAGCGCAGCATACGGATACTCTCTGAAATATTCGATCCAAAGAAAATACCCGTCGCAGAGACAGTGTTTTTGCCTTTAACGCGGCCAAAAGGACCGAATGTGCTAATGCCGATAACGCGGCCACATCCATCAAACATCGGGCCGCCACTATTGCCGGGATTAACCGGCGCCCCGTGTTGAATATAATCCATCAATACACGGTCACTTGGACTTGGACTGCGGAATGACCTTTGCATAGGGCCATTTGTCGGTGTGGGATCAATCGCTTGGCCAACTATATCGGCGTTTCCAGGAAAACCCAGAGCCCAGATTATATCGCCAGTGTCTGGAATTTGAGTTGTTAAAGGTAAAGCCGTCAGGCCTGAGCGGGATATTTTGATTATAGAAATGTCGCGATCCGGGTCCGTCATTACCATACGGGCAGAAATTCTATCTGATGTTCCTGAAAAAACGACTGAACAAGAAACTGTGTCGTTCATGACATGATTATTGGTCAGAATATGGCCATCGGAAGTGACGATAAATCCCGTAGCGCCGGAGCTATCGGCGCAGACAATCCTGACAACACTTCCGGCCAGTTTTGCGAGGTCAGGTTTAGCCTTTGCGATTTGCGGTATACAGCACAAGAAAATGGCGACAAAAAGGGTTTTGAATTTTGAAAATTTCATCTCTTATACTTTGACAGGTTCCCCGGTTTCCGGATCGCGCCTGACCTTGCCGGATGGAAGATTATCTTCTTCAACTTCTTTCGCGTTCACAACGTCAATATTATTGCCGGTCTCAATCGAATTGACAATTTCACTCATGCTCATTTGATAGCGCCCCAGTAAAAGAGTATCTGTAATATCGACAAAGGACTGGCTGATTTGCTCCCACTCTTTTTGACCTGCGACAAACGTCCCCGATGCGCTCATACAATCAATCAGGAAATATTTCCCGTCACGCGTGATGGTGAGTTCGGCATGTTTGCGCGATACGGTCGCGCCGTTAATGACCAAATCAGAATCCTTGTCACGTCCTAATGTATAAGTTTTCATTTTCTTTTTTCCAATCCGATATTCCTGTATTGACCTAATCGGTGCGGGCGAGGCGAAACCCCAGTATCAGGACTCATTAAATCCAGTTATTACGATAGCT
The DNA here is from genome assembly GCA_965205225.1 of Litorimonas sp. Classification (GTDB taxonomy): domain Bacteria; phylum Pseudomonadota; class Alphaproteobacteria; order Caulobacterales; family Maricaulaceae; genus Litorimonas. The sequence continues at coordinate 1,120,615 of CBDBFZ010000002.1, read as the reverse complement.
GCGATGAGTATGGCCGAGAAGAAGGTGTGAGCACAACGGTCATATCGTGTTGCGACCCTCCGCCAATCTTTGAGCCTTGCGAACATGTTTTCGACCTTATGGCGTTGCTATACAGGGTTTTGCAATAGCTCGCCGGAGATTTGCGACCCTTATGAGGCGGAATACAAGGCGTTATGCCTTTAGCAGAGAGCCTTGCGATAGTCATCACTGTCATAACCCTTGTACCTATCAGTATTCTGTCACCTATCAGTATTCGGGCTGCTTCTGGCAGAGTTGGATAAACTATCCTGGCCCCAATGTGGTCACTGGCCTGTCCTGCCGTCAGACACATTATGAGCGGAGGTCCGTGTTCGTCGACAATGGCATGGAGTTTGGAGTTCAACCCGCCTTTGATGCGCCACATATGGCGGGGAACATCCCTTTTTTAAGCAGAGTTGAAACTGTCCGGTGGGCTTTGGATGCGTGGCGTCAATCATCACGCTGTCTGGATCATCACGGCGCTCTGGCGGCTCTTTGCGGGCATCCTCCGGGGAACAACCTGCACTGTTTTGCAATTCTGTTATTGTGACCCGTTTCATGGCCAGGATAGCCTGTTTCAGCGATTTTGGGTATCATGGCGATCCTGCCCAATGTTGATATGGTCGCGCCGGAGACAATCAAACCCCCTTATGAAGCCCCCTCTATGGAAGTGTCGGGACGCGCCATTTCAGCCAGACAGGACCATGCCGATATGCGCAGGATCGACGGTCAGGATCGACCGGTCTAGCGGGCCTGCTGCAACCGCCGATAGGCCAGTGTCCCGATCAGCGGCGAGTCCGACCGGATCATATAAAACGGGGTCACGCCTATATTGTTCCGCGCCCTGGGGTCGACCCCGGCCTCAAGCAGGGCTGTAATGGCATCGGCTTGGTCATTAAACGCAGCCTTGTGCAGCGGGGTCCAGCCACCCTCGCCCCGTGCATTGGGATCGGCCCCGCCCTCAAGCAGCGCGGCTATGGCATCGGCATGACCCCAATACGCAGCCCCGTGCAGGGGGGTATCGCCACCCTCGTCCCGTGCATTGGGATCGGCCCCGCCCTCAAGCAGCGCGGCTATGGCATCGGCATGACCCCAATACGCAGCCCCGTGCAGCAGGGTCCGGCCACCCTCGTTCCGCACCTCGGGATCGGCCCCGGCCTCAAGCAGGGCGGCTATGGCATCGGCATTGCCATTAATCGTAGCCCTGTGCAGCGGGGTGCGGCCACCCTCGGACCGTGCCTCGGGATCGGCCCCGGCCCGTAGGCAGGCCCGCACATCCCCGGCGCTGGCCGTCCCGAAGAAATCCCAACGGTTCCAGTCCGTGCAATCAGACTGGTGAATGGCCGCAGATAAAAGCGTAATCACAAGCCCTGTCACAGCCACAGCCCCGATCCCACCGAAAACAAGCCCTTTGGAGGGCTTAAAGCCTGAGGGGGCTTGCGATTGACCTGTAGAAGCCGCCGGGCGGCTGTCCCGGGGCAGCGATCGGGTTTTGACCCGCTCATCGGCAGTCGGAGCGAATATAGCGCCCGCCTCTACCCGGCCCTCAAACATATCACGCCATTCCCCAATAGACTGGGGGCGCTCTTCCTCATCGACCGACAAAGCCCTATCCACGGCGCTCAGGAAAGATCCGGGATAACCCTCTGGGATAGGTTGCTTGCTCAATGGAACCAGTGGATCCCGCCGGACACGCTCTGTGGCATCAATAGGCGTCTCGCCGGTCATCGCCCTATAGCAGATCGCCCCAAGCGCGTAGATATCCGTCCAAGGCCCCTGCCTGCCTCTTGTGCTATATTGCTCGATCGGCGCATAGCCCGGGGTGACAATCGCTGTCACAGACCGGGACCGGGCACCAACCGCCTGCCGCGCCGCCCCGAAGTCAATCAGAACCGGCACAACGCTGTCCCGGATAATGATATTGCCCGGCTTGATATCCCGGTGCAGAATGTCACCCTTATGGACAATTTCAAGACCTGAAAGCAGGGGATTGAGGATCGACAATAAGTGCTGATAGGACAGGGTATGCTCACGCTGCAAAAGGGAGGATAGTGTCTCCCCGTCGACATATTCCATGACAATATAGGCCGTGCTGTGGGCTTGAAAAAATCTGTGCACGCGGACAATATTCTTATGGTCAAACCTTGCCAGCATGCGCGCCTCGTCGAGAAAACGCTGCAAACCCCAGGTGAAATCATCCTTGTCAGATGAGGACGCGGCTCTTACGGATTGATTATCAACTCTGACGGCCAGATCGCGGGGTAAATATTCCTTTATCGCGACGCTTTTATCCAGCCCAAGGTCATGGCCCAGATATGTAATGCCAAAACCACCGGAGCCAATAACCTTGTCAATATGATAGCCATCGACCTCAATATTGTTCGCCAATGCCTGAAAAAGATCCGAGCTCATGATCTAACTGACAATTTCCCGATATAGCCATTGGAATAAAGATAGACGAGCAGCGCCACCAGCACGATCAGGACTATGCCTATTGCCAAATTTCTGCGTGTTCCCTGACCGGAAGTATTTCCAAATGTCCGGCCGGATCTCTGAATTTGTCCGGTCTTTGCCTGTTCCTCCATTTCCGAGCCTCCAGTTTCAGGGTCAGTTTCAGGGTCAGTTTCAGGGTCAGTTTCAGGGTCAGTTTCAGGGCCAGTTTCAGGGCCAGTTTCAGGGCCAGTTTCAGGGCCGGTGTCAATAATCCCGGGATTTTGCAAAAACTCCGTAGCTTTGATGACCGCCACTGTAATATTATCCTGAGTGTCAGAACCGGCGGCGAGGGCCGCATCTGTCAGACTTTGCGCCAAATTTTCGGCATCTTTATCATGAGATTTAATCAACTGGACGATCTGCGCGTCTGGAAGTGTTTGCAAACCGTCGCTCGCCAGAACCAGGATGTCATCACGCTGCATTGGAATGAATTTATCACTAACATCCAGAAGATTTATTTCGGCGCCGGTTAAAGCTGACCTCAGAGCATTTCTTCCGGGATCATGCCGGGCTTCCTCTGCGCTCATTCGCCCCGTCGCAACCAGGTCTTCGAGGACAGGTGCCATGGAATGATCAGCATTAAGACGAATAAATTCGCCATTTCTGTATATCCAAAGGGGCGAATCCCCGACGCTGGCAAATAAATAGCCTTGTTCCGTGATGGAGAGTACTACCAGCGTACAGCCCATTCCCTTGAGACCCGGGGCCTCATCCAGTTTGTTGGCGATTGCGGTGTTCGCATTTTCGATCTGCTGCGATAAATAATCGATAGATCGGAGGTTTTCCGGTGATAAAGTGCCGGGAGCCGGGTCTGATATTGTTGCAACCGCTATCTGGCTGGCAACGGCACCGCCGACGTGCCCGCCCATACCATCTGCCAATGCAATGATTACAGACTTGGTATCTGCGTCTTCCAATACCCTGAACGCATAGGAGTCTTCCTGATAATCCCGTCGCCCCTGATGCCGGGCAAAGCCGAGGCCATTATATTTTGAGGTAGCCTGTTCAGCCATTAACCCAAATCTTCCCAATCAAAATCAGCACCGCAGAACGGAACGAAAGACAGAAGTGTCTTGCCCAATCCCAATTTGTCCCCGGCAGATAAAATGGTAGGAGCCAGAACCGGCATATCGTTCAAATAAACCAGATTCCGGCTCTCGCCCGGACTGATAAAATACTGGCGGCTTTTGGGGTCATAGGTCAAGACGCAGTGTTTTTCCCGGCTTATAGTTTCATCGGCAAAATCAAGATTTATGGCCGCTTCCCGGGATCGCCCGACTGGATTATTACCATACCCGATTTCCCGCGAGGCACCTTTTCCCGGCCCCGTCAAGACAACGACCCATCCGACGACTTGACTCGCGGGTTTATCTTTATCTTTTTTCTGTCCCGGCCTGACAAGGCGCGTCCGATCATCGCCTATAGTGCGGACGTTTTTTTTCAGCTCGGCTTCGGTTGCAGACTGAGCCTTACCGTCGGTTCTGACTGTTTCATCGCCTGCGTTTTTAATCCCGTTCCTTTCTGCCTGAACTGGCAATGGCGGCATTTTTCCGTCCAGCTTTCGCGTGACTCCGTCATTTGACCGGCTTTCGCCCTGAACGCCATCTTCGATAATCCTGCCGTCTCCGCCGCGCTTGATTGCCATCTTGCTCTCCTATTTTTCGTATAGACGCGTGATCAGATTATCCATGCAATAATGGCCGATCGTGTTCAGCGACATTTCTTCTTTTTCCTGAATTGTGTGTAGCATAAACACCAGTATGGCCGACAGAATTAACGCCAGCAATGTCGTATCAAAAGCGACAGCTAACTCGGTTGTCAGGTCTGTAATCCAGTCCCGTATGGGATTTGGTGCTGTCGGATCTGACACGATTGCCACATTCATGCCCGGAAAATCCTTGGCCTTGGCCAGCCCTTGAGAAATTCCGATAATCGTCCCGATAAAACCAAGTGTCGGAATGAGCCAGACAAGATATCTCACCATGGAATATTTCATGTCCGTCTCGTGCTGATACAGCTCCATTGTCGAATTCATCAGCGAATCTGCCTGATTTATTGAGCGAGAGGACTGGAATTGCAGAATTGTTCTTTTGAGAAGCCTCTGGAGAAAAAATCTTTCGGCATCAGGATCCTGATTAAGCTTTTTGATTATGGGGCCAAGGTCATTGCCTTGCAACAGGGTACTCTCATCTTCAGGGAGAAATTTTTTCTTCATTTGCCCTTGCTGCTCGATCCCGGAAAGCAAACGTGTGATGAGCTCGCCAAGCCCGAAGAAAAACATGATCCACATCGTATTCTGAATCGTGAACGGGTAGTTTGCAGATTTACGGTCTAGAAGAATGGTTCCAAGACTGGAACCCTCAAGCGTTATCGAAAGAATTGCGATAAACAGCAAGGCCAAAACAAGCGATCCTCCTGCCATTACAGCCGTCTTTGCATGTATTCCCCCTATTTAAGCTTTCAAAACTATGTATCAGTTTCAATGTCTTTTCAACACCTGATGATATTTACAACCGATGAGCAAAGACTCCCTTAGCCTGGCCCATAATCTGTGCCATTTAATAGGATGACGCACAGCCAGAGCATCAAAAATCCCGGCCCATATCCCACGCCGCGCCCAGCCTATATAGCGATTATAGATCGGCGCCTGCTTATTGTGAGGGCTTTGAGCGAGTATAGTAGCGATAATGAAACCAACTTGCGACATGGATCCAGTCACAGGCTTCATAGCGGGCATCACCTCCCGCTTTCAGGCTAACCTTGCGTATATTTTCCACCTCATTAGTGGTCTGTATAAAAAACAGTTTCATCCAACCTACGCCGACAAGTTTACGTCCTTTCAAGCCCTGTTGCTTCATAATTACTTTTTCATTGAATGCGTTAACGTCAGAGATAATTATCTGATTTTCATTTTGTGTCTCAAGATCTGTTTCGTTCCCAAAAAGAAATTTCGAATCAGAAAATCTTTGTTGAGCAGCCTGCCGACTAAAACCTAAAAGTTCACCAATTTCCACCCATTTCAGGCCTGCACGGCGACCGGCCTGCACCCATTGTTTCAAGGATTTGTGAGACTCATCGACTACGATTGAGGACTCTATTATTAATTGTTTGAAGTTCTCTATGTCAGCACTCTCTAGGCTTTCCGGCTTTCCATCCGTATGCCAGTTCAAAATGAAATCTGACAGTTGGTTGCGAAGCTCTAATTCTCTAACGGGATTCATTTCATGCCTACTCTTCTCACACGTCAAGCATATGTTGACAAATTGGTGCTTGTCAAGAATTTATTGACAACCATCAATCACTAAAGATGAAGGGTCATGCCTAGCTGTGATCTTTCAATAGGCTGTCCATTCGATCCCGATGAAGGAAGCTGGATCGGAACGACCTTTGAGGCACCCCAGCCTAAACCTGACCGTGTAGATTTCCGCAAGTCATTGAGATTATTTTACAATCTCTGAAGACTCCAGCGCGCTGCACTACTTATAGTAGAATCGTCGTGATCAACATATATGACCGCGATGTTTCGCAGGCTGCTATCACCTGAATTCCCGATGGCGTAGAGCACGTTACGTAAAAAGCGAAGCCAGCCAATCCGCTTGATCGGCGATCGTGAGAAATGTGCCCGAAAGCCCGCTTCGCCGAGGGTTGCGAGGTCTGCCAGTGACGGAGCGTTAAGATCGTCGCGGGCGGCGAGCTTGACCTCCCGTCCGACCTGAGCAAACTTGTTCCAGGGGCAGACAGCGAGGCAGTCATCGCACCCATAGATCCGGTTGCCCATTTTTTCTCTCAGCTCGACATTGATTGGGCCGTCATGCTCAATCGTCAGGTAAGAAATACACCGCCGTGCATCGAGCTGATAGGGGGCGACAAACGCATCTGTTGGACAAGCATCGAGACAGTCGCGGCATGACCCACAATGATCTATTTCGAGTCTGGTCGGCGGGAGGTCCGCTGCGCTCAGAATTGTTCCGATAAAGAGCCAGTTCCCCCACTCACGCGATAAGAGGTTGGTGTGTTTGCCTTGCCAGCCCAGTCCCGCTGCAGCGGCCAGAGGTTTTTCCATCAATGGCGCTGTATCGACAAAGACTTTGACATCTGTGCCCGTATCGCCTGCCAACAGGCCGGCCAGTTCTTTCAGCCGCCCTTTCATGACGTCATGATAGTCGCGCCCCCGCGCATAGACGGAAATGGTCGCGCGGTCGGTTTGTTCCAATGTGGCGAGAGGGTTCGCCTCAGGCCCATAATTCATGCCAAAAAGTACCGCTGATCTAGCTTCGGGCCAGAGTGATCTGGGATGGGCGCGCCGATCCTGCGTCGTTTTCATCCACTCCATGCTGGCGTGTCGACCTTGTGCCACAAAGTCCCGCAGACGGTCTCCCGCCTCATCGCCATATGTGCGGAGATCGACAATATGCGGAGCCGTGAAGCCGAGCGCTTCGGCGCGCTGCGTCAATCGGACCAGCGGATTATGCGGCGAAGACATGGTTAGAAATCGAGATTGGCATAATGCTGCGGTGGCCGAATGCCGGGTAAACGATCCGTAAGCAATGGACGAAAGGACGGACGAGATTTGATCGTCTGATACCATTCCTGTACCGCAGGAAATTCCGGCCAGGGAACTTCGCCGAGATAGTCGAGGCAGGAGAGATGGGCCGACGCCATGATATCTGCCAGGGTAAAGGTCGGTCCGGCCAGCCCATCCCGAATGCTGAGCAGCCAGCTAAGGTAGGCCAGATGATCGCGTAAGGTTGCCCGACCTTTGCGAAGCGCGTCCGGGTCCGGCATTCCACCGATGAAGATTGTTTCCAATTTCTCTGGAAGAATGAGTGCGTTGACTTCGTGATCGAAACGTTGCCCGAACCAGATGCATAGACGGCGAATTTCCGCGCGGTGATGGCGCTCGCCGGGCATGAGCGGATTGCGAGCACTGGATTCGTCGGCATACTCGCACAAGGTTTGAGTGCCGACAATGACGACAGTGCCAGACTTTGACAGATCTGTGAGTATGGGCGGTACATGTTCGGCGGATAGCGATAGGAATTTTTCGTCTGGATCCCACGGATTGATAATGATTTCGCACAGCTTCAGTTTTTTTTCGGCAAAACAAATCCGCGCGGCCCGGCAGCCAGGATGCAACGGATAATGGTACAATGTCCGCATCCAGATCCCCCTAGCCCATTCATGGCAAACGAAGCTTTAAATAACAGGGTTAAGAGCTGTTTTTTGCGGTATCAAAACGCGCATTACCATGCGTCTGCGCGCAGCCTGCGGGATGGGGATGAATCAGGATATCAGCGGCGGGAAAGGCCGCCATCAGGCGCTTTTCGGCTGCGACGACAATATCGTGGCTTTCGGCCAGGGATAGATGGGGATCGAGATCCATCTGCATCTGAATATGAAGATGCGGGCCTGACGCCCGTGTCCGCAAGTGGGTAACAGCCCGGATCTGCGGATCGGCCATGACCCTGTTGACGACCAGTTTGCGCTCTAACGGGTTGAGTTCCTGATCCATGAGTTGCGCCCAGGCGAGGCGAGCAACCCGGTAGCCCGTGAATATGATCCATATCGCCATGACCACACCAACCGCTGCATCTGCCCAATACGCCTCAGTCAATGTTGCGATTGCGAGCCCCATGATCACAAACAGATTGCCGAATAGGTCTGCCGTATAGTGGGCTCGGTCGCCTCTGACGGCGATCGAGCCTGTTGCGCGGATGGCCCAGCTTTGCGCAATCAGTAGCCAGACGGTCAGGACGACGAACCCGCTCATGACGACAATAGCGATGGTTGATCTATCAATGGCGTGGCCGTGTTCTGCATGGTCTAATTCCATTCCGCCAGATCCCATCAGGGCGCCAGTCGCAGCTCCAAACAGGTGAAAGGCGGCCAAGCCGATCAGGCAGACCTGAAATACGGCCGAAAAACTCTCGGCCTTGCCGAACCCAAACCGGTATCGCTCCGTCGGGGGGCGAGCAGCGAAGCGTACGGCAATGAAAGAACTGGCTGCCGCAACCATATCCAGTGCGCTATGCACAAGTGAGGATAGAACTCCGACAGAGCCGGTCAAGGTGAACAGCCACAGTTTCCCGGCCGCCATGAATATACCCAGCGCCAGAGCCAAAGCCGTAATTCGCCGGGTGATGACCGACGATCCCTCAGGCGGCAGCCGTCCCGGCCGACCCTTGCGGTCAGACAGATCAAACCGGTCATCGCGGCTTGCGTTTGTACGCGGATCATCTGTTGAGCCGTAAGCGGACATAGCTGCCGTTTATCACGGCTGCATCGTTATACCATAACTTTAATATGTGAGTTGGCACGGCGGGATCGCAGAGGTTAAGGTCAGGTCAATGTCGACCTCATTCGGAAATTGAACCCATGAAACATGCTCTTTTACTTGCCACAGCGACTTTGGCTTTAACTACGTGCAATCCGGCCGCAGATACCGAACCATCAGAGGAAGGGCGTCCTGAAGTCGTTCAAGTCATACCTGATGCCAAAGTCATTGCCTCTCGGGATACCGTTCCTCACGCGCAACTCCCGGAGACGATCACGCCGTCAGCCTACAGGATCGACCTGATGATCGATCCACGATCCGACGCAATGAGCGGTCAGGTCGAAATCGAGGCGACCATCAACGACACGACATCTGGGTTCTGGATGCACGCCAAAGAGGTGTCGGTCAGCGAGGCATCTATCGAGATTGATAGCGAGACCTATGCGCTGACAGTCGACGTCGTCTCCGAAGCGGAGGCTCCATCGGGTCTGGCATGGTTTGATGCGGGGACGCCGCTTCCAGCAGGCGATGGCGTAATTCGCCTGACTTACGAAACCCCGTTCAATCTGAATCTCAACTCAGCCTATAAAGTTGAGCGCGGCGAAGATGCCTATATCGTCACGCAGATGGAGCCCCTTGGCGCGCGCGAAGCTTTCCCGTCCTTTGACGAACCAAAATACAAGCAACCCTTCACCCTCTCGATCACATCGCCCGAGGGCAATGTGGCTGTTTCCAACACGCCGAAACTGTCCGAAACTCCGATGGAAGGCGGTCTAATCAAACATCAGTTTGCACAGACCCGTCCACTGCCGACCTACCTAATTGCCTTTGCCGTCGGGCCTTATGATGTAGTTGAGTATGGCGATCTTCCGCCCAATGACGTCCGCTCGCGCCCTGTGGCACTGCGGGGCCTGGCAGCACGCGGTGAAGGTAAACGGTTGGCCTATGCCCTCAATAATACGGACGGGCTTCTATCCGCGCTGGAAGGGTATTTTGGCCTCGAATACCCCTATGAAAAACTCGATCTGATTGCGGCTCCCGATTACGCATTTGGGGCGATGGAAAATCCGGGCCTCATCGTCTACCGGGAATATCTTCTCCTGCTCGATGAGGATGCGCCGCTGTCTCAGAAGCGCGCCTATGCGCGCGTTCACAGTCATGAGCTGGCACATCAATGGTTTGGCAATCTTGTCACACCCGTCTGGTGGGAAGATATCTGGCTGAACGAAGCCTTCGCGACGTGGATGGGCAATAAGGGCCTCACCCTGTGGCAGCCGGACGGTAATTTTGAGAATGTAACGCTGAACGCGTCACTCGGTGCTATGAATATTGATACCCTGTCGACGACCCGAAAAGTCCGGGAACCTCTCGAACGGTCCGAGAATGTGATGGATCAGTTTGACGGCATTACTTACCGAAAGGGCGGCGGCGTACTCGACATGTTTGAAAACTATGTCGGCAAAGACGCCTTCCAGACCGGTGTTCGCCTGCATATGGAGCGTTACGCTGACGACGTCGCGTCCGCCGACGACTTCTTTCAGTCAATTGCCGATGGATCGAAAAACCCCAGAATTGTCTCTGCGATGAAGAGTTTCGTCGATCAGCCCGGCCTGCCGCTGGTCACCGCCAAACTGACATGTGAGCGGGGTGGTAACACGACCTTGTCACTGTCGCAGTCGCGTTATGCCCCGCTCGGTTCCAAGGTCGAACAGGGCCAGAGCTGGCAAATCCCGATTTGCGCCAACTTTATCAAGGATGACGCGGTCACGAAGCAATGTAATCTGATGCTGGAACGGACCGGTACGCTGAACGCGCCCGTCGATTGTACCGATGCCGTCATGCCCAACGCAGATGGCGCTGGATATTACCGGTTCACAATGAGCGGTGAGGGATGGGGTAAGTTGATGGCCAATCTCGACCATCTCTCCACCAAGGAAGTGCTGTCGGCGCAGGACAGCCTTGTTGCGGCCTTCCGGGCCGGCGAAGTTAATGCCGAGACCTATTTGTCGGGCATGAACGCCTTTGCGCAGCACCCTGAATATGATGTGGCATCAGGGTCGACCCGGTTGCTGAACTTCATCCATTCTGAACTCCCTGATGTCCGTGCTGGTCTGGCTCAGCACATCCAGGAAACCTATGGGGACCGATATCGCAGCACGCGCGGTAAGGACACGGTCGAAGGCAATCTCCTGTCGCCTACACTCGGTAATTTACTGGCGACCCATGGGCAGAACACAGAAGCGAAGAACTATCTTCTTCGCCAAGGGACGCTTTATCTGGATCTGGGAATTTCGGAGCAAGACCAGCCCAAACGCGCCAACGTACCAACAAATATTCTGAGATCAGCGTTCAGCGAGACAATGCGCCGGGTTCCTGCCGCTGCTTACGAGCCATTGATCGAATTGGCCTCCAGCGGTTCACCGCTCGAAAAAAGCGCAGCCCTGAACGCGCTCACGCAAACGCCGGACTCTGAACAAGCTGAGCGATTGCTTGAACTCGCCCTTGCTAAGGATAGTCCGTTCACGGGACGGCAGAGCGGAACGATTGTCGCAGGTTTGCTGGGCAATGAAGCACATGAGGCGATGACGTGGACGTGGTACAAGGCCAATTTCGACGATTATGTCGCGCGCAAAGTGCCGGATGTACGGCTCGGTGGGACACCGTCAGACGCGAATGGGTTTTGTTCGACCGAAGAACGGGACGATGCTGAGAGCTTCTATCTGTCGAAGGCTGACATCATTCCCGGATATGAGCGGAGCCTGATGCAGGCGATTGAGCGGATCGAACTCTGCTCCGCCCTCAAAGCAGAGCAGGGGCCTTCGTTAATCGACGCGCTGAGCGACTAGACTAACGGCCAGACGCTGAAAGACGCCGAATGCGTGGATTTGGAAGATGGCGGGGCACCGTTGAGGGTTTTGGCAATGTGCCGAGCCATTGTCCAGCCCGTCCAGCCGAACCGCACAGGCGCATCTCAGCGGGGAAGCGGTGTCCGTGATAAATATCGTGCGGGGCATATTCATCTAACCCGTCAGGGATCGTCTTCGTTCCGCCTCATTTGTATTGGACAGGGCCGATTTGCGGCGGAGACGTAACAGAATGCTAACGCTGTCCGGCCTAATCGCGCTCATGACATGGTGGCAGGCACTTTTACTCGCCCTGATACAGGGGCTGACGGAATTCCTGCCCGTGTCCAGTTCTGCCCATCTCATCCTGCCCGAATCTGTCTTCGGCTGGACGGAGCAGGGCGTGTTGATCGATGTGATGGCCCATTTCGGGACGCTGTTTTCCGTACTGCTCTATTTTCGCAAGGATGTGGTTGAGATGATCCTGGGCCTTCGCGATCTTGCGAGGAGCAAATTGACGCGGGGATCAGTCCTGGCACTCAATCTGATTGTCGCGACCCCGCCAGCACTCATAGTCGGTCTTCTTCTGGCCAGCAGCGGTAGGGATGAGACGCTTCGTAATCCAGCTTTGATCGCGGCCGTAACGATGATTTTTGGTATTGTTCTGTGGCTGTCTGATATCTGGGCCAGGGACGCGCGAGACATGGACACACTCAGCTGGCGCGGGGCGTTTGGCATGGGTCTGGCGCAGATTATTGCCTTTATTCCCGGCACATCGCGATCTGGGATTACGATGAGTGCAGGCCGTGCGATTGGCCTGTCAAGAGAGGCTGCAGCGCGCTTTTCCATGTTGATGAGCCTGCCGGTTATCGGTGCGGGCGGGGCCTACGCGCTTCTCAAACTTGCCTCGGGCGAGAATATGGGGAGCGCGACCCTCGGGCAAGGACTCGTCGTCGCAATTCTATCCTTTGCTATCGCATATGCAGCCATTGCTCTATTCTTGCGATTTGTGACCCGCATCGGCTTTTTCCCCTTCATGCTGTACCGTTTGGGCCTAGGTCTTGCATTGATCGGCTGGATTATACTTGCTTCAGCTTGAGTAATGCGCGCCATAAGGGAACCGTCTCGATATTGACCAAATATATCCCTTATCCTGCTTTCATGAAGTTTTGGCTGACCCTTCTTATTTTAGTGTTTTTCCGGTTCGGTCGCTCACGCCCAGTTCACCCGTGCTCCTGGCGTCAACACCAATGAAATTGATCGCCGAGCAATCGCCCTGATGCAGAAATCCGAAATGATGAGAATGGTGATCGCCATTGTTGAAAACGATCAGGTTGCAGATGGAATTCATGGACCAGCTCTACGGCCTGCCAAAACGTGATTGGCTTTGCTTGGGTCAGCGCCGTAGTTAATTCGCCTACGCGCAGAACGCTGCGATTTTAGAACAGGCACAGTCAATGTCCTCGGTCGATGCGGCGTAGGACAAGCGGATATAGCCTGGCGCGTGAAAGGCGGAGCCGGGGACCGTGGCCACATCCGCCTCCTTCAGCAGGGCCATCGCGAAATCCGCATCGGACTGAAACCCCAGCCTCGCCATCACAGCCTCGCAATTGGCGAAGACGTAGAAGGCTCCGTCCGGCAAGGCGCAGCTGAGGTCAGCGGCATTCAACGCATTGGTCATCAATACACGGCGCGCCCGATACTGTGCACACCAGCCATCCAGAAAATTCTGTGACCCTGTCAGCGCTGCCACCGCCGCCCACTGGCTGATTGATGTCGGGTTAGAGGTCGTCTGACCCATGAATTTGCGCATGGCCACTATCAGCCAGTCTGGACCTGCGCCGTAGCCGATGCGAAAGCCGGTCATGGCATAGGCTTTGGACACGCCGTTCATGGTCAATATGCGGTCTGCAAGATCCGGAGCCACGCTTGCCATGGTCGCGAACGTTGCCTCTCCGAACACCAGCGCTTCGTAAATATCGTCCGACAATAGCATGACGTGCGGATGATTGCGCAGCACGTCAGCCAGTGCCAGGAGCTCGGTTTTCGAGTAAACGGCTCCTGTTGGGTTGCTCGGCGAATTGAGCATGAGCCAGCGTGTCGAAGGTGTGATTGCAGCTCTGAGCTGCTCCGCCGTAATCTTGAAGTCGGATCCGCCGGGCAACATGACGGGCGTGGCCCCCGTCAATTTAACCATTTCCGGATAGCTGACCCAGCAGGGCGTTGGTACGATCACTTCGTCGCCCGGACCGACAGTGACGGCCAGCGCATTCCAGAGCACGGCTTTCCCGCCGGGCGAGACATTGATCTGAGCGGTAGTGATGGACAGATCATTATCGCGCGCGAATTTCGCCGCGATGGCCTGTTTCAACTCAGCAATACCGTCAACCGCCGTGTACCCCGTCTTGCCGTCAAGCATGGCGCGGTGCGCGGCCTCAAGAATATGATCCGGGGTTGCAAAGTCGGGCTCACCAGCGCTGAGTGAGATCACAGGATGACCCGCCCTGCGTCTGTCCCGCGCTGCCTGCGTCATGGCCATGGTTGCGCTGGTGGCAACGCGCTGAATATGTTCGGAGAGTTGCATAGTGATGGCGCTGCTAGCTCGCTCTTGCTAGCGCAGCAATATGAACCTACGTGAAACATTCGTGCTGCTGATGATCTGTACGATCTGGGGCCTGCACTTCTCTGTCATGCGCATGGCGATTGGCGATTTTGGCATACCACCTCTCTTCTACGCAGCGATGCGGATGAGTCTGGTGGCGATCCTGATGCTACCTTTCCTACGCTGGCACACAGGCCAGATGCGTGCTGTTTTTATTGGCGGACTGGGCTTTGGTGCCTTGAATTATGCCTTCATGTTCCCCGCCATGGGCATGACGACGGCGAGTGCCGCGGCCGTGGCGATTGAACTCTATATGCCGTTTTCCGTCTTGCTGGGCGTCCTGCTGTTGGATGAGCGCATTCGCGGATGGTCGTCTTTCGGTATCATTCTGACCTTTCTGGGGGTCATCATTATCGCGGTGGCTGGTCCGCGAGAGGCGGTTGGCCCCCTTTTCATCGTCGGTCTGGCCTTGATCACGTGCGGCGCGCTCAGCGAAGCCTTTGCGGCGATTGCCGTTAAACGGACGAAAGGGATCAAGCCCTCTGAACTCGTGGCGTGGTTCGCCGTGATCGGCACCATCATATTATGGCCGCTGACTCTAATTCTGGAAACAAACCAGACGGCGGTCTTTACCCCGGATCTGCGTTGGTTGTTTTTTGCGGCCCTGACATATTCGACATTGCTTGTCAGCATCGTTGCGCATGGATCCTATTACTGGCTGCTATCGCGCCTTCCGCTCCAGGTCGTCACGCCAAGCGGACTTCTGACTACCGTGATTGGAGTGGCCGGGGGATTGATTCTACTGCGAGAGCCACCATCACTGGCTCTGTTTCTGGGCATGGCAGTAACATTGACCGGTGTTGGCATTGTCATCTGGCGCAGCACATATCGAACAAAATCCGAGACTGAAATCGTCACGCCGATGCCATAAACCGGACATATGAGTTCAGCATTCCGGCTACATGACCCGTTACTTTCATATATCCCGCCCTTATCTGGGACGTTTCGAACGCACCGTATTCTGGACCACATTGGTGCTCTCCGCGCTCGTTTTCATCGCCAATTAGAGCTTTCGCCAAAGAGCAGGCAGTGGATTTGAAGCTCCGCGCTAGAGTGCAAAGCCGTAAACGATGCATTGTGCGACTTGGCATTGTGCGACTTGGCATTGTGCGACTTGGCATTGTGCGACTTGGCATGGCGCGACTTGGTCTGCGCGCGACTTGGCCTGTGCGCGACTTGGCCTGTGCGCGAACCCTACTAATCGGACTCCATTATGAGGGAATGCGCCGACGCGTTCCGAGGAGGGCTAGAGCATTTTAATCGAGACTGGAATCGCATTGGGATTCCCTTTTGTCTGGATTTGTGATTCTCCTTACATTGGTGGTGAAACTGTGCCCTAACCCT
The DNA here is from genome assembly GCA_965205225.1 of Litorimonas sp. Classification (GTDB taxonomy): domain Bacteria; phylum Pseudomonadota; class Alphaproteobacteria; order Caulobacterales; family Maricaulaceae; genus Litorimonas. Next base: position 1,104,981 of record CBDBFZ010000002.1, on the reverse strand, counting down.
TATCAAACGAATCTTGACCTGCTCCCATGAGGGGGTCCATCTGCTAAGTTAGAGCTTGGCGGTTATGAAGTGCTGAGTGGCGGAGCCGGGGCGGATAATCTCCAAGGCGGTGGGGGTTCAGCCCGCCCCTGGTTCGCCCGGTATGGCGGTATCTGTGCCATCCGGGTCTCGGACAACAAAGATAGATCATTCATAGCACCACTCCATTGACGCCATGAATCAGAAACAAAACCTCAATGCAAATCAATAGGGTCTGAGCCTAGGTTGTAGTGAAGAATTAATCATTTGAGCCAGATTTTGATAGCTGCGATATAGACGAAGCCCATATAGTTTTGGATATGCTTGTCATATCGCGTAGCCACACGCCGGAACTGTTTGAGATAGCCAAAGAAACGCTCGACAATATTACGTTCCTTATACAAAGCCATATCAGTTTGCCTTGGCTTGCGCGCATTTTTCCGGGACGGAATAACGGGCATAGCCCCGCTCTCATTCACCGCGTCTATAACGCACCGGCCATCATAGCCCTTATCCGCCAAGACATGATCCGCCTTAAACCCTGCCAATAAGGCGGCGGCTTGCGTCATTTCGCTACAATGCCCGCCCGTTGCTATCAGGCGCAGAGCTAAACCCAATGCATCTGTCAGCCCATGTATTTTTGTCGTCAGGCCGCCCTTGGAACGTCCCCCCCTGGAACGCCCCAATGCGTGGGCATCAGGCCCCCTTTTTTATGCCGCGCCCCGGCCGCTTGGGCATGCGCCCGCACAATTGTGGCATCCATCATCAGCCACTCTTGATCAGCGTGAGTGCGCAAGGCCTTAAAGACATCTTCTAAAACCCCGGCCTCAACCCAGAGATAATAACGCCGTTTGACACTGTCAAAACGCCCGAACCGTTCGGGTAAATCGCGCCAACGCCCGCCCGAACGGGCCATCCACAACAAAGCATCAATGAAAAGCCTGTTATTGGCGTTGCGACCCGGTTTCCCTGTGCTCCCATAAGGCAAGTAAGGCTTTAAACGGCTCCATTGTTCATCCGTAAGTTCCTGATAACCAGACATATGTGCGCTCCTGACAAAATGAAGGAACATTATAGAAAATAAAAGTTAACTCTTCACTACAGCCTAATGACTCAAGACGCTGCACATGTCAGGATTATGCTGCCCGGAAACGATATATTGATCATTGGAAATGCCTTGATTGGAAACCTGCAACCTTATCATTTCCAGCTGTAAAACGAGGCTAGGACGCCTTCGGTGCTCGCGCCTTGTAGGTAAATTGCCCAGCATCGTTGAGGCGCCGCGAAACCAATCCCCGTCCCTTCAGGCAATTCAGATGGGCGACGGACTCGCCGACCGCCATGATACGGTTGCTGTCATTAATCAGGCGTCGGAACAGGACCGAATAAACCTCGGTGGCCATTTTCGGCTCACGGCAGAATTCATAGAGGCGATCCAGCGCCTTTTCATGATGTTCGATCAGCTTGTTCAAGCGGCAGTGCGCGCCGCGAAAGGGTATGCCGTGCGCCGGGCCGATCAGAGTGTCTTCGGGCAGTTCGGCGATCAGCTTGTGGCAGGAGGTAATCCAGTCATCAAGCGGATTGCCTTCAGGCTCCGTTGGCCAGACGGATACGTTGGAGCTGATATTGGGCAGAAGCTGGTCCCCGGTCAAGCAGAGACCCAGTTCCTCGCAATAGAGGCAGGCATGTTCAGGGCTGTGGCCGGAGCCGATAATGATTCGCCAAATGCGTCCGCCAATCTTTCCCCACTCCCCGTCCGTCAGCCTGTCATAGGCATGGGGCAGTAGGCTGACCGCTTTGCCGAAGCTGCCAAAGCGTTTCTTGTACAGTTCGATCTGATCCGTCGTGAAGCCGACCTTACAATAGAAATTGATCCCAGCCTGCGGTGCCGGGTGGCCCGTATCAGCAACCAGCAGACGGCAGAGAAAATACTCGCCGCGCGTCATGAGCAGCGGCGCGCCAAACTTGCGGCAGATCCAGCCCGCCAACCCCGTATGGTCAGGATGGAGATGGGTACAGATGACGCGGTTAATGGGCCGTCCGCCCATCAATTTTCGAAAATGGCCTTCCCATTGCCGTTTGCTTTCTGTCATGGCGATGCCTGTATCGACCACCACCCATCCGTCGCCATCGCGCAGCGCATAGAGATTAATATGGTTGAGCCCTGTCATCGGCAGCGAGAACCGCAGCCAGAACACACCGTCCGCAATCTCCCGCACCTCGCCGGGTTGCGGCGTTTCGTCTGTGATGAATTCCAGCATCTTCGAACTGCGGTCATTGGGCAGCAGCGAGGCGTCATGCGGGCTGGCGGCCCGCTTGGACTTCAAGATGACGGGTTTTTCCATGCGGGCTGCATAGCGGCGCGGTGCGGCCCCGTCCATGACACTCCGCGCTTATCGCTCATGCAATACATTATGCCTTTTACGCAGCCATATAGAAGGTTTCAGCCGCGCATGGATTGAATGAAGGCATCTGCGGCGGAGATGAACTGTTCCATCTCGGCAATCAAACGCGCGACATCACTTTCGAGATCAGCTGGTTCCCCGTCCAGCGCCGCGATGAACCGCGCATTCAGATTATGTTTGAGATAGAGAACGCGGTCAGAACCGGATCCATTGAGGTGGTTGCTGCATCCATCGTGTCGGCCAGCACGTCATATCGCTGCCGCGTTTCGCGTAACTGGCGCTCAGACGCGCGGCGCAGACCCGCATCGGAATAGTCCGACAGCTCGCTTTCCCATTCGTTGAACAGATCGCGCGAAACCCACTTCACAGAGGTCCCGCGTGACCAAGTTTCGTTCGCCTGATCTTCTGCGCGCTTATAGACCCGGCTCAGCCTGTCATAGGTCGCTTCAAGCTCGCCGCTATCGACCGCGACAATAGCCCAAAATGCCTCCAACGCGTTCTTGAACTCTTCTTTGGCTTCGCCCTGAGATTTTGAGACATCTTCGACCGGTCGACAAGAACATCACGCTTCCCAATCCCGAACCGTTCCTGGATTTCTTAGGCAGCGGTCGCGCAGCCAGACAGCATTGTCGGCGTGACAACCGAGGAGGCCATTAATCCGATCAGTGGCCATCCCGCATGTTTTATTCCAGTCATGATTGTCATCCTAAGTCTCCCGCAACACTGTCTTTAACCCTGAAGTTCTAGGTTGGTTCCGTGTGGCCTTGGCAGGATCGCTCGCGCCAGATAGCGGACGCGCTTTCACCCACCTTGGCCCGCTCTTTCTCCTCTTTCCTCATCCGTTGGCGCGGCGCTGACACCAAAGTGGCATCCACGATCTGACCTCCCGTGGGTTTGTAGCCGCGCTTGCAGAGTTGCTCTTCAAAAGCGGCAAACAGAGATTTGAAAGCACCAGACTGGGTCAGCTTTTCACGCAACAGCCAAATCGTCTTTTGGTCCGGGGTCGGTTCACCGATCTCAAACCTCAGAAACCGCAGCCAACTTAAACGATCCCGGATCAGAAACTCCATCCGTTCATCACTCAGATTGTGCATCGACGCCAGAACAAGCACCTTGAACATCGTGACCGGATCATAGGGTGGCCGACCGCCCTTGGCGCGAACCCCATAACCGAGGGCTTCCATCAGAACAGTTCGGAAAGCCTCAAAGTCCACATGACGCTCCAGCGCTTCAAGCGGATCACCTGTCGCCGATAAGCGAGCAAGATGATCCGACAAGTCAAACAATCCAGGCGCGTGCATCATAAAATCCTCCCACAACCAGTAATTCAGATCATACCACAAAATGTACGGTTCTTAGAGGCCTCCATTTTGTGATCATCGCCAATGGCGATAATGGACAGTTCGTACTGTCCAACCTATCCACCGCTGACCTGTCGGAGAGTGATTTTATCTTTAGCGCCGCACCGATCTTCACTTCAGCTGCCACGGCCAGCGTAGCGGAGGGTCAGAGCGCAGCCTATAGGGCGGCGGCGACGGATGCAGATGGTGACATGTTGCGCTACAGCCTGTCCGGGACGGATGCGGCCCGGTTCACGATCGACCCGGATACAGGCGAGGTCCGTTTCAGGGCAGCGCCCGACTTCGAGGCTCCGGGCGATGCGGACGGGGATAATGTCTATGATATTATCGTCACCGCGTTTGACGGCACCAATCGCACGGACCACAATGTCGCCATCACAGTGACGGATGAAAATGAACCTGATCTGATCGACAGGCTGGACCTCGGGACGCTGGATGGCACAAACGGCTTCATCCTCAACGGCACCGACGTGGGTGACCGTTCCGGCTGGTCCGTCTCGTCGGCGGGGGATGTCAATGGCGATGGCTATGATGATCTGATCATCGGGGCTCCTGGTGGGGGCGATCCGAATGGGGACTTTTCGGGCGAGACCTATATCGTCTATGGCGGGGCAACGGGGACGGAAAGCCTCGTGCCGGTCACAGCACAGGGCATGGCGGTGGCGGATAATTTCACCGGCAATGCCGGCGCGGACAGTTTTACCGCGATTGCCACGGATGATGTGGTGCGCGGCGGAGCCGGCGATGACATTATCAGCGTAACCGCCCTTGACTTTGCAGCGATTGATGGTGGCACGGGCCAGGACACATTAGTGCTGGCCGGAGCGGGCCTGTCGCTCGATCTGACGGGCCCCGGCAATGCCGGCGTGGACAGTGTCGAAGTCTTTGACTTGTCCGGCACAGGGGCCAACAGCTTGGTGCTGGACGCGCTGGCCGTGTTTGACGTCACGGAGGAGCGCGAGGGCGGTGTCGCGAGCCTCGACGTGCTGGGGGATGCGGATGACAGGGTTGATTTGAGCGGCAGTTCATTCGCCCTAACCGGGACGGCGACGGAGGACGGCGTCACCTATAATGTCTATAGGGACGGCAATGCGCAGCTGCGCATTGAGGACGGGGTGATGGTCACTCTTGCTGCTACGGGGGCGCAAAGCGCCCGGTCCAAGACTGACCCCAAGACTGATATTGGGATTGATCCCGTGGCTGACCCCAGAACTGACCCCGGGACTGATCCTGGGTCCGGAACAATCAGGCTGGACGACGCACTCATGAATAATGATCTATGGGACGACTTATGGGCGGACGGGGTCAGTAGCCTGGATCAGCCAGTTCATATAGACGAGGATGCTATCCTCATTCCGCTTTCAGACCCGCTTTCTTTCGGTCCACTCGCATCAGGCCCGCTTCCGGGTCCGTGGGGGAATCTGATATACTGGCCCGGGCTCGGAAGCCATCCGCGATGCAGAATGATCTCGCCATGATCCTGCCGGAGATGGAGATTGTCACCGCAGATATGGATGATTTCTAACCAGCGGACCGGACCCAGGACAAGATCATGACCGAGACAGAGATCAAGACAGAGCCGGAGACCGTGCCTGCCGGACAGATCGAGGTGACGTTCGGGGTCGATCTGTCACGCGGGGTTTCACCGAGTGGTCGGCAACGAAACGGCCCGGCTTTGCGCGACATAGTCAACGACACGCTGACGCAAATCCCGGGACATCACTTTGGGCATGAAACACTGCCAATGTAAGGGGAATCAAAAATCAAAACAAAAGGGAATCCCTGAAATCAATAGGGCCTTAGCCTAGGCTGTAGTGAAGAATTAATTATTTGAGCCAGATCTTGATAGCTGCGATATAGACGAAGCCCATATAGTTTGGATATGCTTGTCATATCGCGTAGCCACACGCCGGAACTGTTTGAGATAGCCAAAGAAACGCTCGACAATATTACGTTCCTTATACAAAGCCATATCAGTTTGCCTTGGCTTGCGCGCATTTTTTCGGGACGGAATAACGGGCATAGCCCCGGTCTCATTCACCGCGTCTATAACGCACCGGCCATCATAGCCCTTATCCGCCAAGACATGATCCGCCTTAAACCCTGCCAATAAGGCGGCGGCTTGCGTCATTTCGCTACAATGCCCGCCCGTTGCTATCAGGCGCAGAGGTAAACCCAATGCATCTGTCAGCCCATGTATTTTTGTCGTCAGGCCGCCCTTGGAACGTCCCCCCTGGAACGCCCCAATGCATGGGCATCAGGCCCCCTTTTTTATGCCGCGCCCCGGCCGCTTGGGCATGCGCCCGCACAATTGTGGCATCCATCATCAGCCACTCTTGATCAGCGTGAGTGCGCAAGGCCTTAAAGACATCTTCTAAAACCCCGGCCTCAACCCAGAGATAATAACGCCGTTTGACACTGTCAAAACGCCCGAACCGTTCGGGTAAATCGCGCCAGCGCCCGCCCGAACGGGCCATCCACAACAAAGCATCAATGAAAAGCCTGTTATTGGCGTTGCGACCCGGTTTCCCTGTGCTCCCATAAGGCAAATAAGGCTTTAAACGGCTCCATTGTTCATCCGTAAGTTCCTGATAACCAGACATATGTGCGCTCCTGACAAAATGAAGGAACATTATAGAAAATAAAAGTTAATTCTTCACTACCGCCTAGGACATGCGCGGTGCTTGCCCCTCTAGCGAGCCAATCCTGCATTGCCTTGCCTCGACGTGAGCTTTAACTAGAACCTTATGCCTATCCTGCCCACTAAAATTGACACGACCTCGACGGAGTTCGCTGAAAACCGCGCCGCAATGGAGTCGCTGACGGATGACCTGCAAAGACTGGTCGCCCATTATGCACAAGGCGGATCGGAGCAGGCGCGCGAAAAGCACTTGTCCCGCGGCAAGCTCCTGCCCCGCGAACGTGTCGAACGCCTGCTCGATCCCGGTTCACCCTTCCTCGAACTGTCCCAACTCGCGGGACATAATATGTATGAATTTGAAGTACCGGGCGCAGGCATCATCACCGGCATTGGCCGTGTGTCCGGCCGTGAATGTATCATCATCTGCAACGACCCGACGGTGAAGGGCGGCACTTATTTCTCCATGACCGGCAAGAAGCAGCAACGCGCGCAGGACATCGCCCTCGAAAACCATCTGCCGGTTATCTATCTCGTCGATAGTGGCGGCGGATATTTGCCGCGTCAGGCTGAAATGTTCGCCGACAAGATCCATTTTGGGCGTAGTTTTTTCAATCAGGCGCAAATGTCGCGCCTCGGCATCGCCCAGATCGCCTGCGTCATGGGAAGTTGCACGGCGGGCGGCGCCTATGTCCCGGCCATGGCCGACGAAGCGGTGATCGTCGCCAATCAGGGTACGATCTTCTTGGGCGGTCCGCCGCTGGTGAAAGCGGCAACGGGCGAAGATGTCGACGTCGAAACGCTGGGCGGCGGCATGCTGCATGCGAGCCAGTCCGGCGTTGTCGACCACCTCGCCGCCAATGACGATCATGCTCTGTCGATTGTGCGCGACATCGTCTCGACACTGGAACCTAGACAGCTTCACTTCCGTCCAATCAGAACGGGTGATGATCCGCTCTACCCGGCTCACGAATTGGGCGGCGTCGTCCCCGCCGATATCCGCAAGCCGTATGACTGCCGCGAAATCATCGCCCGCATCGTGGACGGCTCTCGCTTCACCGAATTCAAATCGTTCTACGGACCGACGCTTGTGACGGGCTTTGCCGAAATCCACGGCTATCCGGTCGGTATCCTCGGCAATAATGGCGTGCTGTTTTCCGAGTCCGCCATGAAGGGCGCGCATTTCATTGAGCTCTGCTGTCAGCGTAAAATCCCGCTGCTCTTCCTGCAGAACATTACCGGTTTCATGGTGGGATCCAAAGCCGAAGCAGGTGGGATCGCCAAGCACGGTGCCAAAATGGTGCACGCCGTCGCGAACGCTCAGGTGCCGAAGTTCACGATAGTTGTCGGCGGGTCTTACGGGGCGGGCAATTACGGTATGTGCGGGCGCGCCTATGAACCCCGGCTGATGTTCATGTGGCCCAATTCGCGCATATCCGTCATGGGCGGCGAACAGGCTGCTAATGTACTGGCCGATGTCGCGCGAGGGTCCGAGAGCTGGAGCGCGGACGAGCGCGAAGCCTTCATGAAACCGATCCGCGACAAATATGAGGAAGAGGGCCACCCCTATTTCGCCTCCGCACGCATCTGGGACGACGGTATCATCGCGCCCGAAGATACGCGCATGGTGCTCGGTCTGGGTCTGGCCATGAGCGCCAACGCCCCTGTGCCAGAGATGGACTTCGGCGTTTTCAGAATGTGATCGAGAGAATTTTCAAATGACCAAGATTACAAAAGTACTGATCGCGAATCGCGGCGAAATCGCCTGCCGCGTCATGAACACGGCCCATGCAATGGGCATCGCTACGGTTGCCGTCTATTCAGACGCCGACCGCGACGCACTGCATGTGCGCAAGGCCGATGAGTCCGTTCATATTGGTCCCGCCCCGGCAGCGGAGAGCTATCTGGTGATTGATAAGATCATCGCTGCTGCAGAAGAGACCGGCGCGAACGCCGTCCATCCCGGCTACGGTTTCCTGTCCGAAAACCCGGCCTTCGTCCGCGCCTGCAAGGCCGCGAACATTATCTTTATCGGTCCTTCCGCTGAGGCCATGGAGGCGATGGGCCTGAAGGGTGCGGCCAAGGATCTGATGACCAAGGCTGGCGTCCCCGTCACGCCGGGCTATCAGGGCAACAATCAGGATGCAGACTATCTCGCCAAACAGGCCGAGGCCATCGGCTATCCGGTTCTGATCAAGGCCGTTGCAGGCGGCGGCGGTAAAGGCATGCGCAAGATCGAAGACCCCGCCGATTTCAAAGTCGCCCTCGCCTCTGCCCAGCGTGAAGCCGCCAGCAGTTTCGGCAATGACATCGTTCTGATTGAAAAATTCATCCAATCTCCGCGCCACATTGAAATCCAGATTTTTGGCGATGCTAAAGGCAACGCTATTCATCTGTTCGAACGCGATTGTTCCCTTCAGCGCCGCCACCAGAAAGTCATAGAAGAAGCGCCTGCTCCCGGCATGACGGATGATGTCCGAGAGGCGATTACAGGCGCCGCCGTTCGAGCCGCGCAAGCCGTGAATTATCAGGGCGCCGGCACGGTCGAGTTCATCGTTGACGGGTCCGGTCCACTGCGCACAGATGGATTCTGGTTCATGGAAATGAACACGCGTATGCAAGTCGAACATCCGGTGACAGAGGAAATCACAGGCCTGGATCTAGTCGAATGGCAAATCCGCGTGGCGCAAGGCGAGGTCTTGCCGGATCAGAGCGACATCACGATGCAAGGACACGCCATTGAAGGCCGCCTCTACGCCGAAGACCCGGATGCCGATTTCACGCCCAGCGTCGGGCGGCTGCATCTGTTCAGCCTGCCCGTATCAGCGCGGATCGATACGGGCTTTGAAAGAGGTGATCTGATCTCCCGCCATTACGACCCGATGATCGCCAAACTGATCACCCATGCGAAGGACCGCGAAACGGCTATCAAGATGCTGTCCCGGGCCTGCGCCCGGACGGCGACCGGGCCGGTCAAGACCAACGCCGCCTTCCTGCAGGCCTGTCTTGATCACGCAGATTTCCGCATGGGTGATATCGACACAGCCTTTATCGCAACGCACAATCTGACCTTGCCAACCGACCGCACGGCGGCGTTGGCAAAAGCGCTGGGTCCGAAACCTGGGTCGGGGCCGTTCGGGCAGATCGACGGGTGGCGGCTTAATCTGCCGCCCCGCGCCGTGCATCATACTTATGTTGACGGCGATGTCATGGAACTGCCCCTGCAAGCCGGGCGTGGAGGTGGATGCGGATATCTGCGCACTGGAAACCGCGGCGCCGTGATTGGCGCGCCAGCGGACTTACTCGCGGCCGCGCTTACCGCCGACACGGTTATCGCCCCCATGCCGGGGAAGGTCATTTCCATCCTTATGAAAGCCGGTGACATGGTTGCAGCGGACCAGCCACTAATCATTCTTGAAGCCATGAAAATGGAAATGACGCTGAAGTCACCGCGAGACGGAGTCGTCGCTGAGGTTAGCGCCACCACCGGCGAACTGGTTGCGGATGGCGATGCACTCGTCAGTCTGGAAGAAAAGTCTGATTGAACGGCCTGTTTATAACGATGCTTTCGGTTTGGCGGGGGCTTGGTAGGCTGGGCAGTGGGCGATTTTATGCGGCGCACACGGCTCCATCCGGCGAAGCGATCGAGGATGGCTTTCTTTGTCATCCATCGATGGATGGTGTCCGCGCTCGTGCCACTTTCCGGCACTCACGCGATACAGGCCGCCCCTGCGATGGGTGGTAGACGTGTGGGTGAGCCTTCCTCTCCTATATCACCGAGCTCGACTCGGTTATCCATCTCCCGAAATTAGAACTGATGCGGTTGACGATGGCGTCAGAGACAGGCCCGCCGATCCAGTCGACGAGAAGCGGAATAGGTTGGATTTGATAGGCACCGGTTTCGCCCAACTGTTTTCGGGCAAGACTTTCCGTATGCTTGCGCATTAGATAAGCGGTAGCGATACATTCCGAAGAGATATTCATGCCCACCACCCCCTACCCCGCACTTCAGTTCGATCACTCCGAGACCACCGAAGCGATCCGCGAAACCGTCTATCAATTCGCGCAGGACAAGATCGCGCCGATCGCAGCCGAAATCGATTCGACCAATGTGTTTCCACGTAACCTCTGGCCCGAAATGGGCGAGTTGGGTTTGCACGGCATCACTGTGTCCGAAGAACAGGGCGGGCTCGGACTCGGCTATCTGGAACACATGATTGCTATCGAAGAGGTCAGCCGGGCATCCGCGTCAATCGGTCTATCCTACGGCGCGCATTCCAATCTCTGCATCAATCAGATCGAACGCTGGGGCAATGCGGAGCAGAAGGCAAAATATCTACCCAAGCTGGTCAGCGGCGATCATCTGGGTTCGCTCGCCATGAGTGAGCCGGGTGCGGGTTCGGATGTGATGTCGATGAAGCTCAAGGCCGAAACGGTTCAGGGCGGATATCTGCTCAATGGCAATAAAATGTGGATCACCAATGCGCCGACTGCCGACACCTTGCTGGTCTATGCCAAGACCGACCCAAGCGCGGGCAGTCAGTCTATGTCCGCCTTCCTGATCGAACCGAACTTTGACGGATTCTCGACCGCACAGAAACTCGACAAGCTGGGCATGCGCGGCTCCGACACATGCGAGTTGGTGTTTGAAAACTGTTTTGTGCCGGAAGAGAATGTCGTCGGTGAGCCGGGTCAGGGTGCCGTCATCCTGATGAGTGGTCTCGACTATGAGCGCGTGGTGCTATCCGCTGTCTCCATCGGCATCATGCAGGCTTGCCTCGACGTGGTTCTGCCCTATATTCACGAGCGCAAGCAATTCGGGAAGAGCATCGGCGAGTTCCAGCTGATTCAGGGCAAGCTGGCCGATATGTATGTAAGTCTCTCAACAGCCCATGCCTATAGCTATGCCGTCGCCGCCGCGTGCGACCGGGGCGAGACGACGCGCAAGGATTCAGCGGGTTGTATTCTGTATGCAGCCGAGAAAGCCACGCAGATGGCGCTCGACGCGATTCAGCTGCTGGGCGGCAATGGCTATATTAACGACTATCCAACCGGACGCCTGCTGCGCGATGCCAAACTGATGGAAATTGGTGCGGGCACGAGCGAAATCCGCCGCTGGCTCATTGGGAGAGAGCTATTTGACGAAACCGCGTAAATCGCGGTTTAAACGCCGTCACAGCCTTGGGGCCGGATTGTTGGCGGGATTTCGGCCGGATGTTTGTTCGGTTGCGCCGCCACATATCCAGACTCACCAATCCCAACAAGGAACAGCACCGGCGAATTACGCGCCACACTGGACGCGCGTCTGGACGGCGTCAGCGATAAAGTCCTGTTTATCAGTGTAGACAGTTTGCGCTTCTCCCTCAGCCCTGCCCAGGACCGACCAGCACTTGCTGACCCTGTTCCATGTTCAGGGATTGTCTCTGGCGGATCTCTCCGCCATGCTCGACGTGCCGACCGGGACGATAAAATCCCGACTGCATGCTGCGCGATCACGTCTGCGAGACCAACTCAATCCGCCCACACACTAGAAGGAGTAGACTCATGACCAATATGGACAAACAGATAGATCAGGCCCTCCGCCAACTGGACAGCGATCCTATCGACCAGACAGGGTATTATAAAGCCGCGTTCGACAGTTTCAGAGGTCCCGGCAGCGCTCTGCGCATCGGCGCGATCATTGGTGCTATCTTTTTTTCGGCTGGGCTCATTATCTGCCTGATCAAAATGTTCGGAACAGATGATCCAGCCAGACTGATCCGACTCGGAATCTTCACGCTCCTGCTAGGTCAGGCGCAGATCGCGCTGAAACTCTGGTTCAACATGCAACTGAACCGCCGGGCAGTTACATCGGAGGTAAGGCGCTTAGGTCTGCGACTGGACGCGTGGGAATAAAGTCAACCATGCAGTGGGGTCGCGGTTTTACAGCTCAAACGCCTGATATCGAGCTGAAAAGGGCCGATCTGGCCATCGGCAAGGATGATTCCATTTCGCGCACATCAGCCTTGTCGAAGGGATCCACTCGGACGCGGCATCCAAAGACTGTTGTAGTAAAGGAATCGAAGAGCACACAAACCTCGGCTCACGCCCCTTCGGCGGTAGGACACGGACCGTCCGCGCCAGCGCTCAGACGTGCGAAACGCTATCTTATAGTCACGGCCGTCCGATCGGATCTGTAGCTTTATATCGTCAGACTCGCTCTGGACTCGGGGAGGCATATGGGCGCGGATAGAGGAAAAACCTCCCTCATTCGTGTTGATTACGCCGCGAAATACCATGTGATCATCTTCGCGATATCGCGTACCTTGGGACAAACTGCTCATGACTCCGTCATTGACCGCCTGTTAGGCCCTGACCGTATTGGCGTCGAAGAAATCCATAATCATCTCGCCCAGATCCCGGTGGTTATTGATCGTCCTGGTGGCGCTGCCATAAGCCCAGCCCGCAGCCAGGAAGAGAACCATGAAGCCTGCGACCAGTGAGCGAAAGAACGGCATGGCAGTCTCATCCGCGAGCAACGTCCTCCCGGGGCAAAGGTCATGATTGCCCACAATACGCAGACAGCCAGAATAGAGAGGCCCGCACGGCGCAGATCCTCATATTATCAAGAGCTGGAAACCCATATCGGTTCGGGAACGGGAGCAACATCTATTGAATTTATGGGCGCTGTTTGTGAATCGGCGTGCAAAAGTACTCACTTAGGTGGGTTATGATCGTTTAAAACTGACCTACCTGTTTTGTTAACATCCGCGCATATTAGTGCAGAGAATGAGCCGGTGATATTGATGGGCTGAAGCGAAGATTCAACGCATGGTATTGCGTGACGGACGAAGTATTCGATCTGTGAGCCGTGAGACAGAATTGTCGCGGAACACGGTCAGCTAGCCTCTGAAGGACAACTCGCCCCCGAGCGATCACCGTCAAATTGCCCCGACTCGGCACAAATTATGTGACTGTGAAGAACGGATTCAAACCCTGTTCGATCCAGCGATAGATAGTCTGGAAGCAGGTCAGAGAGTCGACCCCAGCGAATTTCATCTGGGTCTTCAGGGCCTCAAGCTCAGCCTGAACAAACCTGGCCTCACGACGCCCTTTGCGTCTGCCCGCCCTTCCCGGCGGCAGAGTAGCGCATCGTCACTGGGCTGGCGGCATTGAGCGGCGTGACATCCCGCATCCAGATATCGCCCATCGGGATGAGCGCCACGCGGGCATTTCCCAGCGCCTCCACATAGCGGGCATGACGATTGGGGCCGGCTAGAACAATAACATCGTGATGCGCGCTATCGCGTCTGCATAGCGAATATGAAACTCGACAATCTAGTCCAAAACATCATCGTAATAGCCGTCCGGCCCCAGAGCGGCGAGGACGATAAGCTCTCGGTCGGTGATTGTGCTGGCTGCAACGCTATCCTGAAGTCCCACAGAGCTATTCTTTCCAGGCGCTGCATAGACAGCGCTACAACTGATTAGACCCAATCCAAGCATGAGTGCTGCCGCCATCCGAAGGGATGGCTTTACGGCGCGGACCGTCCGCGATGATGTTTGCCGTATAGGGTCTCCGTCGTGCTCCCATAGTATAGTCTGTTGATCTGCCGAGTCGCAAAGATCGATTCACCGTTTTCTGAGCAACTGTCTCGCAATTCTCTGCGGCCCCGACTAAGGCTCGATTGTGAGCAAACAGACCGACATTCTCGAATTTCCCGACGCAGATCTGGTACGTAAACTCTGCGGGCCGAACCATGCGAATCTGGCGCTGATTGAAAGTGCGTTCGATGTCTACATCGAAGCACCGGGTAGCGCGGTGCATATTAATGGCGACACGCCCAGCCGCGCACGGGCGGGGGAGCTGGTCAAGGAAATCTACCAGCGGTTGGAACGCGGCTGGCCATGCGACCCCAGCGATATCCGTGCGCTCATCCGCGCCATGGGGCAGGGCAAGGTCAAGGCGGCCAGCGCCGAGGCGATCATACCCTTCCCGCGCCGGTCTCCCATTATGCCGAAAACACCGCGCCAGGAAAAGTTTATCAATGCCATGCGCGATGACACAATCACGTTTGGCGTGGGCCCGGCGGGCACAGGCAAGACCTTCCTGGCCACGGCCTACGGTGCCAGCCTTCTGGCGCGCGGTGAGGTTACCCGCTTCATCGCCTGCCGCCCGGCTGTCGAAGCAGGCGAGCGACTCGGGTTTCTACCCGGCGATTTGAACGAAAAGGTCGATCCCTATATGCAGCCAATTTGGGACGCGCTGCACATGGTGCTGGGCCGCGATGAGGTTGATCGCCGCCGCACGGCGGGCTATATTGAAGTTGCGCCGCTCGCCTTCATGCGGGGTCGGACGCTCTCAGACGCGTTCGTCGTGATTGATGAAGTGCAGAATGCGACCGTGCCGCAGATGAAGATGGTTCTGACGCGTCTCGGTGAGCGGGCCAAATATGCTGTGACGGGCGATCCGACCCAGACGGATCTGCCAAACGGGCAACCCTCCGGCCTAACCCATGCGCTGCATATACTTGATGGCATTAAGGGCATCAGCCAGATCCATTTCAAGGCGACGGACGTGGTCCGTCACCCGCTGGTTGGTAAGATTGTTGACGCTTATGAGGCTGAATTCTCGCGTCCGACTACCGGGCTGGACAAGACGCTGGCTCGCACCGCCAAGTCGGACGGTTAGTTCCGGTCGTGCGGCTCGCTTTCTTTGGAGACGTCGTCGGACGATCTGGACGCAAGGTTGTATCCGACCATCTGCCGCGTCTGCGCAAACAGCTCAGTCTGGATGCTGTCATTATCAACGCTGAAAATGTGGCGGGGGGGTTCGGTATCACGGCAGGGACGGCGGAACAATTATATGAGGCGGGCGCGGACGTTCTGACGCTCGGCAATCACAGTTTCGATCAGCCACAGGAGCTAGGCCTGATTGAGCGCGATGGGCGCATCTTGCGCCCGGCCAACTATCCGTCCGGCACGCCGGGACGCGGGGCCAATCTTTACGATGTGAACGGCTATCAGATGCTGGTCGTCAGCCTGCATGGCCGCGTCTTCATGGATAGTCTGGATGATCCATTTCAGGCGGCGGAGCGCGAACTTGCTGCCGCGCCATTAGGCGAAGTGGCCGATATTGTCGTCGTAGATATGCATGCCGAAGCGACCAGCGAAAAGAATGCGATGGGTTATTTCTGTGATGGCCGCGCCTCGCTCGTCGTCGGCACCCACCAGCATGTACCCAGCGCGGATACGCGGATCCTGGCGCATGGGACGGCCTATCAGACCGATGCCGGCATGTGCGGTGATTATAATTCCATTATCGGCATGGACATAGATGAACCCATGCGCCGGTTTACCACCCGTATGCGCTCCGCCCGGTTCGAACCCGCGACGGGTCCGGGAACGCTGTGCGGTGTGTTCGTCGAAACCAATGCCAAGGGCCTTGCGGTTCGGGCCGATCCGATCCGGATCGGTGGACAACTGGCCGAGCAGATACCACACTTCTGAAATCCCAACTCTGAAGCCGTAATTCTTGAATCTTGATGAACCGCATCTGGCTACATCTTCACTTGCAGGCGGCGCAGGCGTTAGCAAAGTACAGTTCATGACAATCAAACTGATATGTGCGGGTTTCGTGGCGATAAGTGCGGTTTTTGCCGCCCCGGCTCAGGCCGCCGATATTTTCGATATTCTGGCCCGGAATGCCGCAATGCCCCCGGCCTTTGTGCCCTATCGCCATACGGTGGATGTGGTCGTGTCCGGGTCCAAGGGCGATGACGTGCATGAGCCTTTGTTGGCGAAGCTCCGAATAGATCCGTCTCAGCCAGCGGGCGAGCGGGTTACCATGCTGGCGCGCAGCGAGGATGCGCGCGGCGAAATGGAAAAAGCGCTTCGCGAGATGATCGAAGAAATAGAGGATGAAGACCGCACCCCGGCGGCGCAGGCGCAAAGTTTCTGGTGCAATTCTGGCGAGGCATTGCCGACGGCAGAAGATTTCTCAGTGGTTGAAGAAACGGACAGGGCTGCGCGGTTGCGGCCCACATCAGAGCGCAGGGTATCCCTTTTCATGCAGACCGGTGACCGGGAATTGGACAGTAAGGAACGCAGCATGGCGAAAAAGCTGATCGACCGGCTGGAGGGCGAAGTGGTTTACGACAAGCCCTCCGGCAAAATGACGTCAGCGTCTTTCCACATCACCCGCCCGATGACGGTCCTTCTGATCGCGAAGATCAAACAGATGAAGATGGAGCAAGGCTGTAGCGTTGCGCCCAATGGTCATCCCTATGTGTCCAGTTTTTCGATGAGTGTGAACGTGAAAGCGCTCGGAAAAGAGATCACCAACAATATGGCGATTACTGTCAGTGATCTGGAGCCGATCGGTCAGCTTCAACCGGGGCAAACAGGCTGAAAGGTTTGCGGGCCAGGCCGAGCGCGACGTCGCGGCGCAGCCACAGCATGATAATCTGAGATGCCCAGACGGCAACAGCCGCCATGAACAGGCCGCCGCCATCATTATTCGGATCGATGCCGAGCGGCGTGAACAAATGAAAGCTGACAGCCCCCGTCATCACTCCGAGCGCTACGAGATTGCCCAAAACACCGAACTTGATGAAGCGTGAGAACAGGCCGAGCAGCAAGAGGGCGCTGGCGACAAGCTCCACTGAGCCAATCACATATTGCGAAAAAACCCCCGTCTTGTCGAAAATACCGTCTGCGCCAAACTCCGTCGCCCAGCTATCCAGACGTCCGAAAATTTCCCGTGTTTCCGGTGCATCCGTAAATTTGTAACGCAGACTGTCGAGGAAGATCGCGGCCGAGAAGAGACTCAGCCCGATGGGAAGATATTTTTTTATAAAAGACATGGATCAGTCACTTTCTAGCAGGTGCCGAATAGCATCGACGAGCATATGGCGCACGGAGTCAAACTCTGCGCGTGTGGGTTTCAGGCGGCTGCGAATGCGCAGGCCAACATAGGTGGTCAGCGAAAGCCGGGCGGCATTGCGAATGGCCGTGTCCGGCGCAGTGGGCGCATGGCGTTGGAACAAGGCGATCAGTCCGGCTTCAAGCTTCGCAAAGCCGTCACCAACCAGCATGTCGACATCTGGAGCTCTGCCCAAACCGTCAGCCGACGTGTTGCAGAGAAAGCAGCCGCGCATGTCATCGCGATCATGCACATCATCCCCTGGCCCGTGAAGCAACTGGTTCAGTTTCTCCATCGGATCCGAACCATCCTCTGCGGCAAGCCAGTCGGTACCCTCTTGAATCGTTGAATTATGATCGCGGGTCAAGGTCTTGCGAAAGAGATCATCCTTGCCGCCAAAACTATTATAGAGGGACGATTCCGATGTCGTCGCGTCGCTCATGAAATATCTGCGTCGCCACAGAACTTGGAGAACGCCTCACAATAATGAACAAGGACGGAGCTGAAGTCGGCCAGATTGACGCCGACAGGCAGGATATATTCCTGAGCGTCTTTATTGGATTGCAACACGCTGAGCCGTACGGCGGCGCTCGTCGCGCTGGCGACATCGGTCTTTGAGAGAAAAACTTTCAGGTCCGGGCCTTTCTGGATTTTGAAATCATCGGAGAAGACGAGAACGGTGCGTTCACCGCGTTGCTCGACCGTGACTGAGCCTTTCAGCGCATAGGTCTTTTTCTGGAAACTAACGGGCTGAAATTGAGCCTGATCCTGAACTATCTGCACAATGGTGGCCGAGGCGTCTGCGGCATAGGTGGCGCCGAGCGCTGCAACAGGATAGATAATCCCGACAGTTGACAGAGTGGCAAGGCGGGCTTTGCGGGTGTTGTCGTTTTGGTGGTCATGGTCTTGGTTCTTGTGACGGGGATGAGGGGAAAAGTCTAGGCTAGGCGTAGAGCCACCGCCAGTGTGCAGCAGCAGACGGGCGAGGGTGATCGGGATGCCCTGCAGGACGAAGGTGATCAAATGGGATAGTGTGTGACTCTCCGGCATGATGTGCTCTCTTCTTTTTCGACTGAGTCCAGCCGACTTTTGTTCGGTCTGGGTGTCTCGCAATGCCGCCTGACACCGCCTTAGGATCATATATGGACCCGATCATTACAATAACGTCTTTCACAGCGTATCACAGGTGTATGAGTGCAGAGGGAGAACAGGTGGAGATTGAGACACAGGCTACACAGATCGCCCGCCTTGCTGCCGGGCCGCCGCAGCGCTAGAGGGGCGCAAATCCGAACAAGACTGATCAAGAACGAGGTTTCCCATGGCCGGTCATTCCAAATGGGCCAACATTCAGCACCGTAAAGGTCGCCAAGACAAGTTACGCTCCAAGCTGTTTTCCAAGCTCGCTAAGGACATTACCGTCGCCGCCAAGATGGGTGGCTCAGATCCTAACATGAATCCGCGTCTGCGACTCGCCATCGCGAACGCCAAGGGCCAGTCCATGCCCAAAGATAATATCCAGCGCGCGGTCGATAAGGGCGCGGGCGGGGAAGGCGCCGATTATGAAGAGATTCGCTATGAAGGCTTTGGACCAGGCGGCATCGGCTTCATCATCGAAGCCTCAACGGACAATACAAACCGTACAGCCATGGAAGTCCGTACAGCCTTTTCCAAGAATGGTGGCAATCTGGTCGAGACGGGCTCTGTCGCCTTCATGTTCGACCAGTTCGGTAAGATCGAATATCCACTCGAAGTGGCTGATGAAGATACGTTGATGGAAGCTGCGATCGAAGTCGGCGCGGATGATGTGCAACATGACGAAACCTCCAACGATCAGTGGGATGAATATGAGCCCGTACATACGATCTGGACTCAGCGTGACGATCTCGGTGAGGTGGCCGCCAACCTCGAAGCGGAGTTTGGCGAAGCGAAGTCGGTCAATTTGGTCTGGAAAGCGCAGGACGATATCGACAATGCCGAGATCGCCGGACAGATCATGCGGCTCAATGAGGCGCTTGAAAATCTCGATGATGTGTCCTCCGTCTTCCATAATTTCGATATGACGGACGAGGCTGCAGCGACCCTGGAAGATGATTAAACGCTCCGGCATGTCCCCTGCGCCTGTTGTCGGGGCCTGTTTTGGAATCGCAGCGGCTGCGAAAGGCTCCGGCAATAAATGCCGAGGACGGGATTTCAGTAAATAATCATGACCGCTTCGGCCCAACAGCTGACCGCGCGCGCGATCTTCAACCAGAGCTGGCCGATCATGCTGGCCAATGCGGGCGCCCCCGTCGTCGGTTTGGTCGATACGCTGGTGATTGACCGGTTTGTCGGTACGCAGGCCCTCGCCGGGATCGGTCTCGGCGCGGTCATTTACGGCATTGTCTATTGGGGGTTCGGCTTTCTGCGCATGAGCACGGCGGGTTTGACGGCGCAGGATGACGGGGCCGATAATCTCGCCGGTGTGCAGGGTCACATTTTGCGCGCCATTCCGCTGGGGTTGCTGATCGGCGCGCTCGTCTTCGCACTTCAGCTTTTGCTGCTGCCCGCTACCTTCGCGATTTTCACAGCGCCGCCCGAACTGGAATGCTCGGCAGCAAGCTACATACAGGCCCGGCTCTGGGGTCTGCCAGCGACGCTCGGCACCATTGCTCTGATGGGCTGGTTCGTCGGGATCAGCCGGGCAGGGCTCGCGCTGCAGCTTCAGATCGTCCTCAATCTTGTCAATATCATCCTCTCGCCGCTGTTTGTCATCGTCTTTGGCGCTAGGCTTTACGGGGTGGGTCTCGCCTCTGCGGTTGCTGAATGGGCGGGCCTCCTCATGGGATTAATGCTCATGCGCCGGGCGTTCATTCGGCGCGGTGGCTTGCAGTTGGGCGTCGTGACACGGGCGAACCTGCTGGATCCGGTGCAGCTCAAATGTCTTGGGATCGCCAATTCGAATATTTTCATCCGTACTCTGATGCTGACGCTCGGCTTCAATTTCTTCGGCAACGCAGCCGCCAGCGAAGGCGCGCTATTCATGGCGGCCAATCACATCCACATGCAACTCATCACTATGAGCGCGCTGGTGCTCGACGCGTTTGCTCACACGGCGGAAGCGGTGACGGGTGCAGCTTATGGGGCGCGAGACCGATGGCGGTTTAACCGGGCGGTGCAACTGACAACGAAATTCTCGGCCCTATTTGCCCTTGGTATTGGCGCACTGATCTGGCTGGGCGGTCCGCTGCTGATTGATCTGTTGAGCGTCGATCCTGCCGTGCGAGAGATGGCGCGGACCTATCTACCCTATGCGGCGCTGGCCCCCGTGATTGGTTTCGGCGCCTATCAGATGGACGGCATCTTTATCGGCACGACCCGAACGGCAGAAATGCGCAATGCGGGCCTGATGGCGGTCGCGCTCTATATCGGCGCGCATTTTCTGATTGTGCCCAGCTTTGGCACCGCTGGCATCTGGCTCGCCTTCCTGTTCTACTATGCTGTCCGCGCCCTGACGCTAATAATCTACTACCCGCGAATCACCGCTCATTTCAGTGGGTCGAAAGCTGCATGAACGCAGCAGGCTGACTCCTATCCAGCGGTCTTCCGAATAAAGTGTCTCAGGTGCATGGCGGCAGATGAGCTGGTTTGATCCTACATCAACCGCTACTGTCTCTGCGTCTCTGTTAGCAAGAACGGTCAAATCCCGGCGTCCGCTTATCGGGACGGTCAACTGCAACCCGTCGGGTTGCCAGACCTTATCAGTGTTGCTGAACCGCTGCAATTTTATACGGTAGTCCAGTGCCTGGGTTTCACCGCCCTGGGTGTGAAGCTAGGCCGAGCGCTGGCGATTCTCGCAGATGAAAGGCCGGACCTTGAGCGAGATGTTCGGTGTGTCGCCCCGCATCCCGAACAGATAATTTCTCAATCCCGTCCGCAAACCAGATCTGATCCTCCATAAACGTCAGCGTTTCTTCCAGGATAATCTTCTGCCCGAATGCGTCGGAGTCGAACCGGCATGCGCCAGGCTTCAGTCGCCCTACAAAGCGGTCGTCTTCCAGCTGCCAGAATAAATCGCACCCATCCCACACGGTGAAGTCTCCAGGCATCAGGCCTGTCAGACGCGATGGATCGCGGTAGGTGTCTTTCAGAGCGTCTCTGTCTCTGGGGACATAAACACGCAGGCGAAAGGCGGCCTCAGCCTCATCAATAGTGAATGTGTAAAGACGCTGACGATAGGCCGTGGCCGGATTGCTATCGTGATATTGATGGGCGAGAAAGACGATCTCGCCAAATCCGGCAGGTCAACCTGGCGGAAAATCGAATGACGACGATAATTACGCGCCGCCTTGGCCGTACCTTCATATTCATAATTTGCGCGGCGCTGTCATAGCGGCCCGGAAACCAGTCCATAAACAGAGCCAGTTGATCATTGAGCGACAGAGATTCGATGGGTTTCGATATGGCGCAAGCTGCAAAAGACACCTACGCCGACAATGAAGCTGATCCAATGGTGCATAGGTGGCCTCCAGACCACCAGATGTCATGAAAGGGGTCGATTCGGCAAGCTGTTGAGATTTTAAGCCGCCGCAATCCTGCTGGCGATCAGCTCGCGTGCCTTATCGAGATCGCCCCAATCCAGCACCTTGACCCAATTATCGGGCTCCAGATCCTTATAGTGGGAGAAGATTCGCCTTCTTTTTTATCTCGGATCCTCTACTGATCGGAACAAACGATTGGGCGAGCCGTATGTGTGGGTCTAGGGGCGCAGCCCCGACGACCGAAATGCAGTCGGATTATTCGAACCACACTCATTTCATTCCCAGCAGGAAACTGACTGCCATGATCAAAATCGGCGATACACTTCCCAAATTTTCCCTGACTGCCGTTGATGGAAAGCTGTTTGACGACATCACTATCGATAATGTTTTCGAGACGATCTGAAAAGTAAATGGACCGTTCTGTTCTTCATACCCGAAAGACTTCACCTTTGTCTGCCCAACGGAAATTGCCGTCTTCGGTGCACTAAACGAAGAGTTTGAAGTCCGCGACGTCGTGCTGCTGACGGTTTCGACCGATTCAAAGTTCACCTACTGGAGCTGGCGTAAGTATCAGGACGAGCTCTGCCTGTGCAATTGGCCCAAGCATACCGATGTGATCACGGCGATCACCGAAGAAATGTCGGTGTCGCCAGAGATCGTAGAGGCCGGAAAAGGCTGTCCCGACGGTGATGGCGATGAACAATGTCTATTACCGCTTCGCCCATCTGGTCAGCGACGGCGAATACGCCAAAATGCCTGCTAATCTGCGCATGAATGTGATTAGCAATCCCGGGATCGACAAAGTCGACCTCGAACTGATGAGCCTCGCCGTCTCCGCCGTGAATGGCTGCGCCATGTGCATGGATGCGCATGTAGTTGAAGTGGTGAAGGGCGGCGTGACGCGCCAGAGTGTGCAGACAGCAATTCGGATTGGGGCCGTATTGAGTGCGGCGGCACAGGTGCTTGAAATTGAGGCGTCGGCCCGAACCTTTCTATCTAAATCTGATATTGAAAAGCGCGTCTGTGAGGCGCGCTTTTTTGTTCCGGATCAAGCAAGAATCGCCCAGATCCCGCTGGCGATCATCACGATGCCAATGATGGCGTTGAATATCTTCGCAGCTTCCGGGCTTTGTAATTTCGTGCGGATCCAGCGCGCGAAGGCAGCATAGACAGTGAGACCCTGCAACTCCAGCCATGTCACTGTCGCCAGCATGATTCCGAATTGCGCTAGGATGGGCTTGCTGGCGTCAAAATAGAGTGGCAACAACATCCCGAAATAGACGAGCGGGAGCGGCGAGCCGATCTGCAGCGCGATGCCGTGCGCATACAGACCAGATCGATTGGGTGCATCCTCCGAACTGACACTCATATCCGGCGCAGGACCGAACATGGTCGACAGGCCCAGATAGAGAATGACCAGCAGTCCCAAGATTTTCAGCCCGAGCGTCACGCTAGGAAAGGTCTTGAGCAGGGTCGCTGTGCCGGTTGCGGCCAGAATCAACCACAACACATTGGCCGATGCGATACCGAGCGCGGGTGACATAGCGGGACGAAACCCGTAGCGAAACGAACTGGCCATGACGAGCATCACCGCCGGACCGGGTGTCAGTCCGCCCATGGTGAACAGGACAACCAAGCTGAGCCAGACATCGAATTCCAAACCTGTGCTCCGTCCACCTGACTCTGTGCCTGAATTAGCGGTAGCGCCCTAACAGCGCGTGCCCTATCTGTCACCGCTATGAGAGCGCCCCTCCGGACGATATTGAGCCTCCCGGAGCTTTAATGGAAGGCGCGCCTTTGCAGGGCGTGCTCGCCCATGTGCTGTCCGAAATGGACGGTGAGGACATCAATCTGCGCGATATCGTTATTTCCCTCGGCCACCGGGCGTTTGGACCCGTCATGGTGTTATGCGGGCTGTTCCTAATGACGCCTCTCGGCGCGATCCCGGGCCTGCCCACCTTCGGTCTGATCAATATCGCCTTCGCGATGCAGCTTCTGGCCCGGCGGCCCCATCCCTGGGTTCTGGACATTCTTGCGAAGGTGTGCGTGCCCCATGCGCGCCTCGCGCAGGTTCACGGCAAGGTCGCTACATGGCTGGCCAGGATCGATAATATCATCTAGACGTGCCGCGCTGATCGCGCTGACCATTTCGCTCTGCCTGTTCGGCAGATTGGTTTCATTTTTGATTTAAGCTGGAACTATGGCGGGTGTTGGGCCATTTGTTTCACGTGAAACATTTACTGATTGCCTCTGCACTGATCCTCTCTGCCTTTGTGATCGCGCCCGAACTGGATCATAAATTGATCTCTGTCTCTGACTTTTTCGCCACCGAAGCCCAGCGGCACGACATCAGCCATTCGTAGTCGCAAGAAATCGATAGAATTTTTAGAATCGCAAGCGCTTTACTTTGCGGAGACCTACGTCAACACGGACCAATAGTGTCGAGCACTGACTGATTGCTGCGGTAGACCTGTTTTAGCCAGACCGCTATGCGACCATCACGCTCGCGGCGCTTTCCGGCAAATCCTCACCGAAAGCGCGCTGATAGAATTCGGAAATGACCGGGCGTTCGAGCTCGTCGCATTTGTTTAGGAAGGTCAGGCGGAAGGCCTGGGCGAGGTCGCAGTCGAAGATGCGGGCATTTTCGGCCCAGTTCATGACGGTGCGCGGGCTCATCACGGTGGAAATATCCCCATTGATAAAGGCATTCCGGGTCATATCGGCGACACGGACCATGCTGGAGATGACATCGCGGCCTTCGGCATTGTCATAGGACGGGCTCTTGGCGAGGACGATCTTCTCTTCCTCATCATGCGGCAGATAGTTGAGCTGGCAGACAATGGACCAGCGGTCCATCTGACCTTGATTGATCTGTTGGGTGCCATGATAGAGACCTGACGTATCACCGAGACCGACGGTATTGGTTGTGGAGAATAGGCGGAAGGCCGGGTGCGGCGTGATCACCTTGTTCTGATCGAGCAGGGTCAAGCGGCCTTGCGCTTCCAGAACGCGCTGGATCACGAACATGACGTCAGGACGGCCCGCATCATACTCATCAAAGGTCAGTGCGACCGGGTTCTGCAACGCCCAAGGTAACAGGCCTTCGCGGAACTCCGTAATTTGCATCCCGTTCTTAAGGACGATCGCATCCTTGCCGATCAGGTCGATCCGGCTGACATGGCTGTCCAGATTGATGCGTATCATTGGCCAGTTCAGCCGCGCGGCGACCTGTTCGATATGGGTGGACTTACCCGTGCCGTGATAGCCTTGGATCATCACCCGGCGATTATAGGTAAACCCTGCGCAGATCGCCTGCGTCGTTTTCGTATCAAACCGGTAGGCATCGTCGATGGCAGGGACGAACTCGCTGGCTTTCGAAAAGGCCGGAACCTGCATGTCGAAATCTACGCCGAATGTTTCGCGCGCAGACACGTTTGTGTCGGGCTGAAACAGAGGAAACTGGTCGGTGCTCATGGCGATCCTCTTCTGGGAAAGGGTCAGTCAAACAAGTCTTTGGGGCGGCTCTAGCTATTGAATACGCAAAATCCAAGCATGACGATCTAAGATAAACTTCAGAACGGACAAACAGACCTGTTCCGCACTCCCATAATTAACGTAGGGGCTGTCCCAGATAACATGATTTTCATGTTATTGAGGGACTATGAGAAAGAGCCGATTAAGTAAGCATAAGCAGGACAGGCTTATCGAACATTTTGTGGCCGGTAGCACGGCTCGAACAGCGGCATCGCTGATTGGGGTGAACTGCAAGACCGTAGCTTATTATTTCCTTCGATTGTGTGAGATCATCATGCTGATGAATACGGCCACGCTGCAGGCTGTTTCCTCATGGGCTGAATAATATAGACTGATCTGGGAAGCCAGATTTGACGAAATGAAACGCTGCCTGATGGCGATGATGGAGGCTAAAGGTGGCCACTGATATGGGCTGTGTAAGGATTGAGCGCACGGTCAATGCACCCACCGAACATGTCTGGATGATGTGGACGACCCTTCGCTGTTATCGCAATGATACGGACGCAACGGTATACGATTCCCGTTGCGGATATGGATGTCCGCCTTGGCAGCCGCCGGAAGATCTGAACGGAGATGAAGCAGCCAGACCGGGTCATGACCATGTGATTCACGGGTGAGTATAAAGAGGTGAGTGCCTCAACCTGGCTTATCTACATAGAGAGCATGGGTATGCCGGACGGCCATTCGGAGGTAACCGACGTGATTGTTGACCTCGAAGAGATCGACGGCAAGACGCATATGAAATTGACGCATGTCGGTGTTCCCGCAGGATCATCCGGTGCGGGCGGTTGGACACAGGCCCGACAAACTCGTCAGCCTGGCCGAAACGGGCTGAGACCGACCGAGAAACAGGTTTGACGCTTCAAGCTGCCGGGACGACCGGTGGCCCGACAGATTCAGCGCGATCAGCCCAGATTGGCGTTCTTGAGAATCTTCCAGGCTTTCAGCACGCGCTGGAAGCTTTCTTCCGCGTCGCGTTTGCCCTGATTGGCATCCGGGTGAAACTGCTTGACCAGCTTGGTGTAGCGCTTGCGCACTTCATCTTGCGTCGCGCCTTCATCGAGGCCGAGATCATGCAGCGCCTTCAGCGCCATCTTAGAGACGGAATGCCGCGGTTTCGAATCGGTCGCGCCCGGATCAACACCGCCGCCAAAAATCGTATAACCTTCGGACGTAGCTGACGTCGCTCCCGCCTTGCGGCGCTTATTGGCCTGCGCCCGTTCAGCGGTGTTCTTGCGGACATCCCAGGTCGGGCGGTGCCCATGACGCGCGCCAACCTGCCATTGGGTAATATCGGCGTCACTCATACCCTGGAAGAAATTCCAGTTCTTATTGTATTCGCGCGCATGGGCCTGACAGAAATTATGATATTCGCGTAGTCGGTCCGGTGACTTCGGGGCTTTGCAACCGCCCATCTTCTCGCACCCCGCCCATTCGCAGGGCTCTTCGGTCGGTTTCTTCTTTTTCTTAGCCTTGGCAGCGCTGATGTCGATGCCTTTGGATTTCCAGTCGTAGGCCAAGCGGAGCTCCGGGTTGTTTAACAAGAGGAATTTCGGATTGCGCAACATGGCGGCAGAGGCCGTTCAAATCAAGAGAATATGGCGACTGGAACCCGATTTCGCGGCAATACCGACTCTCGACGGGCCCGACTGTCTCAGTTAGGGCACGCTCTATGTCCGATATTCTCGCCTCTATCGATACAAAACTCCGTGCGGCTTTTGCGCCAGATGTGCTGAGAGTCGAAAATGAGTCCCACCTTCATGCTGATCACCGCGGGGCGGCAGAGCATAAGATCGAGTTTGGCGACACACCGACCCATGTCCATATCGCGATCACGTCAGACGCTTTCCGCGATCTGTCCCGTCTCGCTCGCCACCGCGCCGTGATGAACACCATCGCTGAAGAGGTGAAAAAACTACATGCGTTGCGCCTCACGATCGAGAGTTAAGTGAAGGCGGTGGCGGACATCTGGCGGGTCCGTGGCGGAGTGCTGACACCCGGCAGGCGTTGCGCCTAAACGGTTTTGGGCCTATCCTACCTTCACAGCAGCCATTCCTGCGCTGCCCTGAATATTGGAGGAGCCTAACATGCAATTTCACCCAGATGCGGTCAAGATAAAACGCTGGCACGAAGAGCGTCACTGGTCGCAGGATCATCTTGCCGACCTGGCCGGTATTGGATCCAGAACGGTACAACGTATCGAAAATGGTGAGAAGGCCTCCTACGAATCTGTCATGGCTCTGGCGGCGGCTTTCAATGTCGATGTCGTCGCGCTGACAGTTGATCCGACACGTCAGGCTGCGGCAAACAACAAGGCCGTGGCGATCAAGGGGCTGGCTTCGGTCCGTCTGTCTTTCTGGATTCACCTCGGGAGCTATATATTGGGTATGATAATTTTCCTGGCGATCAGCGCGAGTGTTGACGGCGAGGGTTTCGTTATGCTGGTGCCCGCGCTCTGGTGGACAGTGGGTCTGGCCGGTCATGCCCTGACCGTCTTCATCGTGACGCTGACGGTTCGGTTAGTACATAGCGAGGAGACGGATTAGTAGGGCGTCTCGGTCGCCACTTCGACAATTGCTTCGCCGGCGACATAGATAGCGTCGACGTGGAAGGCTGGAATATTCGTGACCATCAGAGGATTGTCGAACAGAACAACAAAACCCGCCCATTTTCCCGGGTTCAGATTGCCGAGCGTGTCGTCCTGAAACGCGGAGTGAGCACCCGCCAGCGCCATGGCGCGCAGATTGTCTTCGCGGCTCAACGCTTCATTGGCATACCAGCCGCCTTCGGGTGATCCGTCGAGCTTCGCGCGCGTTTTCGCTGAGACGCTCCACATCTTCCAGGGCGAGGCGGACTGTCGGCCGCGCCGCGTCAGGCTGATCAGAATAGGGATCGCGCATCAATGCAGTGCGTGAGCCAAGACTCCCGTCATAGAAAGCTGGACACCTCGAAGAACAGGGTTTTGGGGCCAGTATAGAGGCGAATTGTATAATCGGCTCTCAGGTCAGGCTTCATAGAGTGACGAATGCGTGTCCACAGGCGTATTTTGGCATGATTTTGGCCCGCATAAGTGGGGGGATCCGGATTTTGAACAGAATCAGGCTATGGGCTGTCGTCGCTCATGGAAAACGAGGCGGCGGAAGTTGTAGCTTAGCTTGGCCATGGTGATCCGGCCAGCGGCCCTGGCCGATTGAGCGCCTGGCCGATTGAGCGGATCGTGATCGCCATCGGCCCTTTCTCATATCCGAAGACATGTTCAACACAGGCACGGATGGAGGAGCGGGTCGCATTGCCGCGCCGAATGTGCTTTGCCATCGGTTTACCGCGGGGCTTCTTTCGATGGATGTTTGAACGATAGCCCTGCGCTTTCAGCCAGGCTTCGTTTTTGGCTGAGCGATAAGCTGTATCCGCCCAAACAGACTTTGAGCTGTTGGTGGCATCCAGAACCGATGTCAGTTCGTGCCCATCATAGCGGGCCGCATGGGTACAGGTCTCTCCCCGGACAAAGCGCCATTTCCGGTCAATACTGATATGGTTCTTGTACCCAAAGTGAGGGATGGAAATGTCGACAAGGCCTGCGTCCTGTTCCCCTTCTGCGGTCTTTCGCGCCCTGGAATAGCTGACCACCGCTCGTGCGTCGGTGTCTTTCTGTGCGGCCCTGGCAGGATCATCAGGCCAGATAGCGGACGCGCTTTCACCCGCCCTGGCCCGCTCTTTCTCTTCTTTCTTCATCCGTTGGCGCGGCGCTGACACCAAAGTGGCATCCACGATCTGACCTCCCGTGGGTTTGTAGCCGCGCTTGCAGAGTTGCTCTTCAAAAGCGGCAAACAGAGATTTGAAAGCACCAGACTGGGTCAGCTTTTCACGGAACAGCCAAATCGTCTTTTGGTCCGGGGTCGGTTCACCGATCTGAAACCTCAGAAACCGCAACCAACTTAAACGATCCCGGATCAGAAATTCCATCCGTTCATCACTCAGATTGTGCATCGATGCCAGAACAAGCACCTTGAACATCGTGACCGGATCATAGGGTGGCCGACCGCCCTTGGCGCGAACCCCATAACCGAGGGCTTCCATCAGAACAGTTCGGAAAGCCTCAAAGTCCACATGACACTCTAGCGCTTCAAGCGGATCACCTGTCGCCGATAAGCGAGCAAGATGATCCGACAAGTCAAACAATCCAGGCGCGTGCATCATAAAATCCTCCCAAAACCAGTAAATCAGATCACACCACAAAATGCATGGTTTTTAGAGGCCTCCAGCTTTAATGCCGCCAATATCGAGCCCGTCCTCCGGACCGTCGAGCGACCCGCTCTCAAACTATGCGCTCATCAACGCCGCATCATTGCCGTGAGCATACCAAAGACGCGAATGGGCACGATATCGAACAGAAGCGCTTGCGCCAGCGTCAGCATCACGTCCGTTGCTTGACCGTTTGCGCCGCGCGGGATCGTTCCGCTTTCGGGGTCCGGCGTTTCGTCCGCAATACCAATCCGCGCAAGCGCGGCGGCATTGGCCATCGCGCCAAACCCGTGAAGAGATTCCAGCGCTAACGGATTATCGGGAAAGGCCTCATTGATGACGTCTGTCATGGGATAGCCGCCGGGGTCGCCCGCATCGGCGAATGCCCCTTCGTCCCAACCCTGACCGATGATCCAATCCCCAGGCGCGACGTTCGGACGCTGATCCTGATCGCGTATTCGCGCAACAACGTCGAACCGTGCCCACGTCGACCAGATTGACCTTGATAGCATCCATGCCGAGCTCGCGAACATGGACGTGACTATCCACTACGCCCGGAATGATGGTCTTCCCTGTCAGATCGGTGAGGACTGCCCCCGGATGGCTGGTCCGGAGATCATCATCTGTGCCCAGCGCGGTGATCGTTTCATCCTGAATCAGCATAGCTGTCGAGGGTCGGCCCGTCTTTCATGGTGATCAGCGTATCGCCGCAGTCTGCCAACAGGCCGCGATCAGGATCAGCTGTCTCATCCGTTTTTCCTCTGGTCGGGTTCAAAGGTCTTGCGCACCCGAAGAGACTGGATCTGGTTGCGTTCCCGCTCCAGGATCTCGAAGCGGTAACCATGATAGGCAAAGGCCTGACCCGGCGTCGGGATGGTCTGGCTTTCATGGATGACAAGACCGGCGATCGTGACGGCTTCATCATCCGGCAGCTTCCAGTCCATGGTCCGGTTCAGATCGCGGATCGCGACATCGCCACGCACGACGGCGCCGCCTTCTTTCATGCGCTTTACGCCAGCCAGCTCTTCATCATACTCATCCTGAATATCGCCAACTATTTCTTCCAATATGTCTTCCAGTGTGATGACGCCCATCAGCGCGCCATACTCATCGACAACCAGCGCGAAATGTTCGCGTTTGCTCTGAAAGGCGCGCAGCTGTTTGACGACCGATGTGGTCTCAGGGACGAACCAGGGCTGGCGCAGAAGCTTCTTGATATCGACAGAGGCCGCGTCGATTGCCTTGGTCAGAGCGGCCAGCAGATCCTTGACGTGAATGACGCCAACCACATTGTCTGAATCATTGGAATAAACGGGCAGACGGGAGTGACCTGACGCCAGAACCTCCTTGAACAAATCCTCTGGCGGCGTTTCCAGCGCCACCATGGACAGGTTGGAGCGGTGAATCATGACATCTTCAACGGCCAGTTCGCCGATTTCGAGCACGCCGTAAATCTGGTCACGCGCTCGCTTGGCCACACCGCCCTCTGTAAGGTGCAGATCGACCGCACCCTTGATTTCATCGGCCGCGGTCCAGGCGCTGGCATTGGTGTTGATACCGAAAATCTGCAGTACGCCGTTGACGACCATCTGTACTAGCACGACGACCGGACCGAGTATGCTCACGATCAGGCTGATCGGACGCGCCACAATGAGCGCGAGCTTGTCGGGTTGGGAAATCGCATAGGTTTTGGGCAGAACCTCTGCGAAAATCAGGATCAGTGCCGTCATCACCCCGGTCGCGGCGGCCAGGGCTAGGGCGCTGTCGCCGAACAAGTTTGTAAATAGCACGGTGGTCAGAACGGACGCCAGAATATTGACGAGATTATTGCCCAGCAAAATGCCGCCCAATAGACGCTCGCGCATATTCATCAGGAGGGCGACGATGCTCGCCCGGCGATCCCCCTCCTTTTCTGCTGCATGCATGCGCACACGGGACGCCGCTATGAGCGCCGTCTCGGAGGATGAGAAGAAACCCGAAAGGATGAGCAATGTGATGATGACGCCCCCTAGAATAAGGTTCTGAGGCTCCAGCAGAGCGGTCATGTCGCGATATCCTTCAGATAAGCTGCGAGGTCAGCCTCGCTGGCCGATTTTTCGATGAAACTCTGACCAATGCCGCGCGCGAGGATTAGGCTGAGCTTTCCGCCCTCATTCTTTTTGTCCTGCCGCATATGGCGGAGGAGAGCGTCCGGATCCGTCAGATAGGGCGCCATATCGGCGCGTGTTGGCATGGACAGATGCGACAGGTGATCCTGAACCCGCTTCGCCGTCTGCTGATGACACAGCCCGAGCCGGGACGAAAAATCGAACGCCATATCCATGCCCGCGCTGACGGCTTCGCCGTGCAGTAGATCGCCGTCATAGCCAGCGGCCAGTTCCAGCGCATGGGCAAAAGTGTGGCCAAGATTGAGCAGAGCCCGAACGCCGCCTTCACGCTCATCCTGAGCGACGACATCAGCCTTCGCGGCGCAGGAGATGGAAATCGCTTCACGCAGCGCATCGGCCTCCAATCCCAGAATCTGGGCACCCATGCCGCCGTCCAGCGCTTCAAAAAATTCGGGCCTGTCGATCAGGCCATATTTGACGGTCTCGGCATAGCCCGCCTTGATCTGCCGGGCAGGCAATGTGGTCAGAAGGTTAGTATCGATCAAGACAAGCCGCGGCTGATAGAACGCCCCGACCAGATTCTTGCCATAGCTGTTATTGATCGCTGTCTTGCCGCCGACGGAACTGTCGACCTGGGCCAGCAGGGTCGTCGGGATCTGGACGAAGGGTGCGCCGCGTTTGAAGACACTGGCTGCAAACCCCGTCAAATCACCGATCACCCCGCCGCCAAAGGCCAGGATCGTATCGGATCGGTCAAATCCCGCACGGAAAAGCGAATCGAGTACAGCCTCAAGCCCGGCCATGCTTTTCTGATCCTCGCCCACCGGGCGGACAATCATATGGGCGCGGAAATCCGACAGGGCTGCAGCGATAGCGTCGCCGTGCAGAGCCTGGACCGTTTCGTCCGTAATGACGGCCACACGGCCTGACAGGGTCACGGATCTAAGATGATCTGCCAGACGGCACAACTCGTTCGCGCCGATGACTATATCATAGCCGCGTTCGCCAAGATCGACCCGAACAATCTCGCTGTTTCCCGGCGGGTGGACTGCGCTCACATCATCCATCGGGCTGCGCCCTATAAGCCTCAAGAGCGCGTTTGATCCGGCCTACCGTTCGCGTGTGTGGGCCTTTTGCCACAGGCACGGTGAGATGTGCACGGGCATAGATGGGTTCACGTTGATCCATCAGTTCGCGCATCCTACTGCGGGGGTCGGGGACTTGCAGTAAGGGGCGCGTATTTTTCCGCAGGACCCGTTCCATTAATGTTTCGAAATCGCCTTTCAGCCAGATGACCAGCGCGCGCGCCTTCAGGATGTCATGTGTCTCCGGATGAATAAAGGCCCCGCCGCCTGTTGCCATGACGATATTGGGCTCGGCCAGAAGTCGCTCGACAACCCGGCGCTCGCCATCACGGAAGGCATCTTCGCCGTGATCGCGGAAATAGCCAGCGACCGTCCGTCCGGACGCACGTTCGATCTCTTCATCTGAATCATAGAAGTCGTGACCCAGAGACTTGGCCAGACGCCGCCCGACGGTCGTCTTGCCCACACCCATCAGGCCGACCAGCGCGATGGGGCGTGATCGGGGCGATTCGATACTGTTTTCCGGCGTTAAAGCCTTTGTGTCTTCCAAAATATATCTCATAGCTGTGGCGCAGGCCACAGAGTGTCATAAATCAGGCTAGAGTATGGGAGCTTATCAACGCCTGCTCAACATTTAAACACGATAAGGATCATCATGAAGAAAATGCTTATCATCGTCGGAGGCCTGCTTTTGTTTCTGATCGCCATTTTGTTCTGGCTGGCAGGCTCGGTCGGACCCGATAGTGCGCCGCAGGATGTCCGCTCAATCGAACTGCCTGACACCTATGGCAAGTAGAGCGCTCTATCTCTCAGCAGGTCTGGCGGTTTCACTCGCGTCATGGGCCGGGTCCGCCCCGGCGCAATCAATTGCGGTCGAAGGTCTGGACGCGGCCAAGGCTTTTGCGCCTGGTATCGACATCGCCCGCGGTCTGGAAGCAGAAGCGTGGTCAGGTACCGAAGCCGAACGCGCGGCGCGTCTGCTGCGCGACATTCCGGCCGAGACGGCGCATCCGATTGTCCGCGATATGTTGCGCCGGGTTGTGCTGGCGGGACTGGCGTTCCCGTCCGGAGCAGACACAGCGTTCGAGCGCGCGCGAATACAGGCGGCCCAGCGGTTGGCAACGCCGGATGAATATGATCAATTCACAGCCCGAAACCCAACGGCGCAAGACCCGGCTCTGCGCGCCCAAGCCTATATTGCGCGGGGCAATCTGGATGCAGCCTGTGAAATTTCTGATGCCATCACGCAAGGGCGCGGCGATAGCGCGTGGGTTCGGTTGCGCGCCGCCTGCCATGATGCTCGCGGCGAGGGCTCTGCTGCGGATCTGGCTCGTGATCTGTTACGCGATCGCGGCGAGCAGACAGATCTGATCATTCCGGATCCCCCTGAAGGATTCTGGAATGAAGCGATGGCTCTCGATGCAAAGGCGCTGGACGCCTACATAACCAAACTGGTCGCGGATACGGATATGCCCGCTCCTCCTGCTATGGACCCTGACTCATCCCCTTTCGAAGTCACGACTGACACGATCACCCAAATCGATCTGATCGGCGGCCACCCAGACGAAATCGCCACCATTCCAGATGATGTCCTAGATCATCTTGAAGTGGGCGTCCCTTTCTCGGTCGACGCGGCTGAAGCGACTGAGACAGAGGACCCGGTGCAAGGAGGTGTTGATCCTGCAGTGACGGCGCTACTGACGGATATGTCGCCTGTGGGCACAGCGCGTCTCTACCTACTGGGCCGGGACGGCAATGCGGCGGCCGTATCGGAATTCGTCGGGCGCGCTGTGGCTGAAGGGCTTGACCCGTACCGGGTTCTGTCGCGCATTCCAGCGGTGCTCGATCCCTCCGATATGGCCAGCGCGAACCTGCCGCTATATGCGCGTTATGCCGTGGTGACACGCGATATCGTCATGATGAAGGCACTGTTCGACGCGACGGAAAATGAAGAGATACGGGAACGACTGGCTCTGGCATCCGATGCGATGGGAAATGGCTTCATCGCGCGGCCTCTTGGGGCTGGACTGGAGCTGGCCCTGGCGCAGAACATGCCTGGCGCGACCAGCGATGTCCTGATGGCTCTGGCTCTGGGGGCCAATCTGACGGAACCGGTTGAAGCGATGCTGGCTGAGGCCACGCAATCCGGAACACTGGACCTTGACTGGATCGGGATTGATCACGCCATTGACCGAGGCGCTCGGGCGGAGAGCCTGCTGCGTCTGGCCGATCAGGTCGCCCGCTATGAGGCTCGTGACAGCTGGTCGATCTACCGCACGATCCGCCGTCTGCGCGATGCGGGCTTTTCTGATACAGCCGGGCAACTGGCGGCCTATGAATATTTGCGCGGACTCTAGGCCGTGAGCATTGCCGCCTTTCTCGAGATGATGAGCGCGGAACGCGGCGCGGCGGCCAATACACTGGCAGCCTATGACCGGGATTTGCGCGACTGGTCTGCCGCGCTGGCCCCGCATAGCTTGCTCAATGCGTCGGCCGGTCATTTGGAGGGTGTGTTGTCCCTCTGGGCACGGGGACAGAATGGAAAACCCAGACTTGGCGCTTCGACAGCGGCGCGCAAACTGTCTGCGATGAAGCAATATTGTCTTTTTGCTCAAACCGAAGGTCTTCGTGCGGACAATCCTGCCCATCGCCTTCGCGCGCCCAAGGCGGCGAAGCCGCTGCCCAAGGGCATGAGCCAGGCTGATGTTGATCAGCTGCTGGATCATGCCATGACGGATCAATCGCCAAAAGGTCTGCGAATGACCGGTCTGCTGGAAATTCTCTATGCGGGCGGGCTTCGCGTGTCCGAACTCGTCAGTCTGCGAACGGCGCAGATGCGTCGCCGCGATGGCTGCCTCATGATCAAGGGCAAGGGTGGTCGCGAACGGCTTGTGCCTCTGACGGATCCGGCCCTCGCGGCCCTGTCAGGCTGGATGCAGGTTCGCGACACGACTCTGCCATCCGGACTGGATGCAGCGGCTCGGGCCAAACCCTTTCTTTTTCCGTCAAGCGGTAAGCTCGGCCACCTGACGCGTGAACGGTTTGCACAGTTGCTGAAAGATCTGGCACGTGATGCCGGATTGCAGCCATCGCGAATCAGCCCGCATGTGCTGCGCCACGCCTTCGCGACCCATTTGCTCGAAGGAGGTGCAGATTTGCGTGCCGTGCAGACGCTGCTCGGCCATGCTGACATTTCGACAACCCAGATCTATACGCATGTGCTGGACGCCCGCCTCAAGGCGCTGGTCGAAAGCGCCCACCCTATGGCAAACCCGAACGCCGGGGTTTAAAACGAGACAATCCGATGAGTATTCCGAAAGACCGCGCCACCGACCAGCTGCTAGATGCACTCTGTGCAGACTGGGATTTCTGCGCCGATGTGCGTGAGGAGGATCTGGTGCAGGGAGCCAAACCCCTGACATCCAAACACTTCACCGATTCTGTTCTGGACGCAGAAGCCGAATTACACGGCCCTCGCGCCAGCTGGGAGCGCCGTATCAAGCGCCGTTTCGTGCAGCGCTATGGGCACATGGACACCTCGAAGAACGGGTTTTTTGGGCCAGTATAGAGGCGAATTTTATAGTCGGCTCTCAGGTCAGGCTTCATAGAGTGACGAATGCGTGTCCACAGGCGTATTTTGGCATGATTTTGGCCCGCATAAGTGAGGGGATCCGGATTTTGAACAGAATCAGGCTATGGGCTGTCGTCGCTCATGGAAAACGAGGCGGCGGAAGTTGTAGCTTAGCTTGGCCATGGTGATCCGGCCAGCGGCCCTGGCCGATTGAGCGCCTGGCCGATTGAGCGGATCGTGATCGCCATCGGCCCTTTCTCATATCCGAAGACATGTTCAACACAGGCACGGATGGAGGAGCGGGTCGCATTGCCGCGCCGAATGTGCTTTGCCATCGGTTTACCGCGGGGCTTCTTTCGATGGATGTTTGAACGATAGCCCTGCGCTTTCAGCCAGGCTTCGTTTCTGGCTGAGCGATAAGCTGTATCCGCCCAAACAGACTTTGAGCTGTTGGTGGCATCCAGAACCGATGTCAGTTCGTGCCCATCATAGCGGGCCGCATGGGTACAGGTCTCTCCCCGGACAAAGCGCCATTTCCGGTCAATACTGATATGGTTCTTGTACCCAAAGTGAGGGATGGAAATGTCGACAAGGCCTGCGTCCTGTTCCCCTTCTGCGGTCTTTCGCGCCCTGGAATAGCTGACCACCGCTCGTGCGTCGGTGTCTTTCCGTGCGGCCCTGGCAGGATCATCAGGCCAGATAGCGGACGCGCTTTCACCCGCCCTGGCCCGCTCTTTCTCTTCTTTCTTCATCCGTTGGCGCGGCGCTGACACCAAAGTGGCATCCACGATCTGACCTCCCGTGGGTTTGTAGCCGCGCTTGCAGAGTTGCTCTTCAAAAGCGGCAAACAGAGATTTGAAAGCACCAGACTGGGTCAGCTTTTCACGGAACAGCCAAATCGTCTTTTGGTCCGGGGTCGGTTCACCGATCTCAAACCTCAGAAACCGCAGCCAACTTAAACGATCCCGGATCAGAAATTCCATCCGTTCATCACTCAGATTGTGCATCGACGCCAGAACAAGCACCTTGAACATCGTGACCGGATCATAGGGTGGCCGACCGCCCTTGGCGCGAACCCCATAACCGAGGGCTTCCATCAGAACAGTTCGGAAAGCCTCAAAGTCCACATGACACTCTAGCGCTTCAAGCGGATCACCTGTCGCCGATAAGCGAGCAAGATGATCCGACAAGTCAAACAATCCAGGCGCGTGCATCATAAAATCCTCCCAAAACCAGTAAATCAGATCATACCACAAAATGTACGGTTCTTAGAGGCCTCCACATTATAACGCGGCGCGATTTCGGAGTTTGAGCCCGAGCATACAGCATAGCGGCTTCTATATCCTCGGACACGAGTGTTCTGACCGTTAATCCTCTTAGGCGCTGTCTGACCATCTGACGTAAACTCGATCCGAACATTGATTTGCGGCCCCCAAAGAGGTTTTAGACCGACCAGCATGTTGCCAGCGCTTCACCGCCAACGACCAGCCTGCGTTGGTGCGCGTAAAGTTGATTTCGCTCAGATTTCCAGGCATTGGCCGAGCGCTCAC
The DNA here is from genome assembly GCA_965205225.1 of Litorimonas sp. Classification (GTDB taxonomy): domain Bacteria; phylum Pseudomonadota; class Alphaproteobacteria; order Caulobacterales; family Maricaulaceae; genus Litorimonas. Next base: position 1,067,049 of record CBDBFZ010000002.1, on the reverse strand, counting down.
CATGGTAATGTCATTGGCGACGTCACTCGTGAAGTGAAGATCAAGGCTACCCTCCGCGCTCAGCGTAAGAATAAAGGGCCGTTTTGACTTTGGTATGAACATATCGGCCAGACATCCATCCGTAGTTCCCCGCAGGGCCTTAACGGTGCCAAAGGTCGATGTTTCTCGTACATCATCGCCCAGAGCCTGCTTCAGGTCGTAATAAACCGGGAATTGATTTACCGTTTCCGTAACGCCAGGTATGCAGCTCATCCGGCGATTCGCTTGACAGACCTGAAGCTGATATTGGCGTCCTTTCTGAATTTGCGCCTGGATCTGTGGGGATGGGTTGGTTTGCAAGGCTGCATAGGCTTGTGCAGCAGCTTTTCGTAACGTCGCATGGTCCGCACCATCAAGTTTGCATGATGATTGGAGGTTCGCATCGGCATTATAAGTCTCACACCTCGGCGAAGAATTTCATATTATTATTCATAACAACCATGTCGGCCTGACCATTTTTCTCAAAGGCGTAACTACTGATTCGTGTTTGAGTTGCTTGCGCGGCGATCCGCCCTGCATAGGTCAGTACGTCGCAGCGATTATCCAGCCCGGTCACAGAGTAGGCCTGCTCTAGCAAGGCTATCAACTGGGTTTCTTCACTGGGCTGTGCCAGTGCGCTCATAGATGTCGTGGCAAGGCTGGCTGCCATGAACAGGGTTGTCATGCGCCGAATATTCATACGTCCCTCTGAGCAATCTATGGGCAGGCTCTAATGAGAGCTCAAGTGACAAGATCTGTCATCATGTTCCGGGCTCATGCAACAAGACTGGACGCCTGCGCTGTGCGCGTTATGAGGCGCGAATGGTTCAGACCTATCTTGATTTTGAACGCGCTGTTGCTGAGCTCGACAAGCAGGTTAATGCGCTAAAGGGCGCTGAGGCGAAGACGGTCATGGCCAAGGCCTCGGCTGAACTTAAGCGCCTCTATGCCAAGCTGGGCCCCTGGGAAAAGACTCAGGTCGCACGCCATCCGGGCCGCCCGCATTATTCAGACTATGTCGATGCGCTGATCGACGATTATACGCCGCTGGCCGGGGACCGGACTTATGGGGATGACCATGCCTTGCTGGGTGGGCCGGGTAAGATGAGAGGCCGCTCCGTGATCGTCATGGGTCATGAAAAGGGCACGGATCTCGATACGCGGCTTAAGCATAATTTCGGCATGGCGCGGCCCGAAGGTTACCGCAAAGCGGTCCGGTTGATGAACCTAGCGGAGCGGTTCAATCTACCCGTGATCAGTTTTGTCGATACGGCGGGGGCCTATCCGGGCCGCGGGGCGGAAGAGCGCGGTCAGGCCGAAGCCATTGCGCGATCCATCGACCGCGGCCTGTCACTCAAAGTTCCGTTTATTTCCGTGATTACGGGCGAGGGCGGCTCGGGCGGGGCGGTCGCGATCGCGGCGGCGGACGCCGTACTGATGCTGGAGCATTCCATCTATTCGGTGATTTCACCGGAAGGGTGCGCCTCTATTCTATGGCGCGACGGTGCCAGGGCCCAGGACGCGGCCAAAGCCATGAAGATAACGGCGCAGGATCTCAAAAAGCTCGGTGTGATTGACGAAGTCGTCAAGGAGCCTGTTGGCGGCGCGCATCGTCGCCGCGACGAAGCGATGAAGCGGGTCGGCGCGATGATCACGGCTCATATGGAGACATTGTCGGCGCTTGCTCCGGCAGAACGGCTGGAACGGCGGCGTAAAAAATTTCTCAATATTGGCCGGACATTACCCGGCGCAAGATAGGCAGAATCCGCTCATGAAAAAGCCCGGACGGTAAACCGTCCGGGCCATCTTCCTCCTACCCTCCCGACGGAAGAAATCTAGAAACTGGTGGAAATACCGGTGCCGAACCAGAGCAGCGTATCGTCTGTTGTAGACAGGAAGGCCGTTCCGCTGACTGGATCGGCGAACTTTTCCAGATCCAGAGTGCCAGTATCGGAATTGAGTGAGAAATTCGCCCCGATATAGATAGACGCCTTATCTGTAATTGAATGGGACAGAGACGCGGAGGCAGTGGCCCATTGATAGGAAAATCCGTCACCATCGACCAGTCCGACGGTTAGACCGAAATCAGCCCACTGCTTTTCACCCAGACCGACAGAATGGCCAACGGCCCCTTCCAGGGTAAACGTTTCCAGAGTGGCGTCGTAATAAGCGGCAAGAGACGGCGAAAGCGGTGTGTCTTCGGCGAGTCCTAATCCAACCGAAAATTCATAGGTGCCCGCGGCCCCACCATCCGTTGCAAATAAGGCGCCTGTCTGCGGGTAGTGATAATAGGTGACGCCGAGATCGACCGTAATCGGACCATCAAGTGGCACACTATATCCGGCATAGAGGTCGACTTCGTCAGCCGAGAGTTCCGAGCTCGCACCGACTTGCGTCGAGAACCAGGCCCCTGCCATGAAATTGCCCGTCGAAACTTCGACAAAGGGCTGGACAGATTCTTTACCAAGGCTGACGCCGCGGAATACATATTCGCTGACCAGATCTGCACCGAGCGACCAGCTCACATCGCCCGCATGGGCGGAGGTGGCGGTCAACAGGCTCGTAAGGGCGAGCTTGGCACAGGATGCGCCGAGGATAGTTTTTTTGATATTCATGACAGGCTCCTTGCGTTTGTCGCCCCGTGACTAGGCAGGGCAACGGTAGGGGTGCGAGCCGCAGGGCCCCAATTGCCGGAGTCTGTCTGTCAGCGCCTCGAAACTGTGCGCAATTGAACCGGGTTTCGCACCCGATCCGGGCTTAGACAGTCTGATCGAGATCAATCAGGCCCGGATTGAGGAACAGTTTGAGGCCCCGATTTTGGCCCAATCAGGCAACTTTTCCGTGGCATCGCTTCACTTTTTTGCCCGATCCACAGGGACAGGGTGCATTGCGAGGCAGTTCAGACAGCTGCGTAGCGCTGGGCGCAGGCGCAATCGTTTTCTCGACGGCCGGGGCCGCGCCCATCAATTCCATCGGAGAGCGGGCGCCACTCAAGGCCAGCGGTGCGGGCTGCGCGGCCGGTTGCGCCTGGGTCTCAGCCTGCTGCTGCCGCATTTGCTGGCGCTGGATCTGTGTGTTGAGCAGAAGCCGGAAGATCGCGGCCGTCACATCTTCGCGCAGGCTGATCAGCAGCTTGTCGAACAGAGTAAAGGCTTCGGATTTATACTCATTGAGAGGGTCGCGCTGGCCATAAGCCCGCATACCGATGACGGATTTCAGCGCATCAAGTTGCTGCAGATGTTCGCGCCAGTTGCGGTCGATGACCTGTAACAGAACCTGTTTCTCAACCCGCTGCATTTCGTCCTCCGGAATACCATCCGATAATTCCGTGGCAACGCGGTCCGACGCGTCCTTGAAGCGGCTCAGCATTTCCTCATCGGCAATACCTTCTTCCTCAACCCATGCGGCGAAAGGGAATTCGATATTCATCGCCTCTTTGGCCGCTTCGGTCAGGCCGGCAATGTCCCATTGTTCGGCATAGGCCTTTTTCGGTACATGTTTCACGATCAGGTCTTCACAGAGCTGGTGGCGGAAATCCTGAATCACGTCGGATACATCGTCATCCGTCATGAATTCCATACGCTGTTCGAAAATGGTCTTGCGCTGATCGTTCATGACATCGTCGAACTTGAGTAGATTTTTCCGAATGTCGAAATTGCGCGCTTCGACCTTGCTCTGCGCGCGTTCAACGGCCTTGGTCATGAACCGGTTGGTCAGCTCTTCGCCTTCTTCCCATCCCATTTTGCCCATCATGTTCTTGAGACGCTCCCCGCCGAAGATGCGCATCAGATCGTCTTCGGTGGATAGATAGAATTTGGATGTGCCTGGATCCCCTTGGCGTCCGGTCCGGCCGCGCAGCTGATTATCGATCCGTCGGGATTCGTGCCGTTCCGTACCCAACACATAAAGACCGCCCGCCATAAGGGCCTGTTCCTTCAGGGCGGCGACTTCGCTGCGGATATTCTTCGCAATACGCTCACGGGTTGTTTCATCGGAATCTTCGGGCATTTCGGTTTCGATTCGCATATCGACATTGCCACCCAGCTGAATATCTGTCCCGCGGCCCGCCATATTGGTGGCAATCGTCACCGCGCCCGGCACACCGGCCATGGATACGATTTCAGCTTCCTGCTCATGATAGCGGGCATTGAGAACTTTATGCTCAATGTCGCGCACACTGAGAAATTCAGACAGTTTTTCGGACTTCTCAATCGAGACGGTCCCGACCAGCATGGGTTGGCCCTTGATCTTACATTGCGCGATTTCGTCCACAATGGCAGCGAATTTTTCATCTTCGGTACGGTAGATCACGTCTTCGATGTCGATCCGCTGGATCGGACGATTGGTGGGGATCACCAGAACCTCAAGCTTGTAGATTTCGTGAAATTCGCTAGCTTCCGTGTCAGCGGTACCAGTCATGCCAGATAATTTTTTATAGAGGCGGAAATAGTTCTGCAGCGTGACCGATGCCATCGTCTGGTTCTCGGCCTGAATATCAACCTCTTCCTTAGCCTCGATGGCTTGGTGCAGACCTTCGGACAGACGACGCCCCTGCATCATGCGGCCGGTAAATTCATCGATCAGCACGACTTCGCCGTCCTTGACGATATAATCCTTATTAGCAGTATAGAGCCGGTGTGCCTTCAGCGCCTGATTGGCGTGGTGGACGATGGTGACATTCTCAATGTCGTAAAGGCTCTCCCCTTCCAGAAGCCCGCGGTCCCGCAGGATCTGCTCAAGCTGTTCATTGCCTTCTTCATTGAAGGTCGCGCTTCGGGCCTTTTCGTCAACCTCATAACCATCCTTATCGATCAATGGGATAATCGCGTCCAGCGTGCGGTAAAGTTCCGCCCGGTCTTCCGTCGGTCCGGAAATGATCAGAGGTGTCCGGGCTTCGTCAATCAGGATTGAGTCAGTTTCATCAATGATGGCGTAGACATGACCACGCTGGCTCATCTCCGCGACGGAGAGTTTCATGTTATCGCGCAGATAATCGAACCCATATTCATTATTGGTGCCGTAAGTGATGTCGGCATTATAGGCTCCCTTACGGCCCGCTCCGTACGGATCATGATTGTTGATGCAATCAACCGTAATGTTGAGGAAGTTATAGATCTGACCCATCCATTCGGCGTCGCGGCGCGCCAGATAGTCATTGACTGTGACGACATGTACGCCGCGCCCTGACAGCGCATTGAGATAGGCCGCCAGAGTTGACACCAGCGTTTTGCCTTCGCCCGTGCGCATTTCCGCGATTTCGCCGCGGTGCAGCGTGATGCCGCCGATCAGCTGTACATCGTAATGGCGTTGGCCGAGGGTCCGTTTGGCGGCTTCACGCACCGTTGCAAATGCGTCGACCAGAAGATCATCCAGTGTTTCGCCGTTTTCCAACCGCGACTTGAACAGATCGGTCTGCGCCTTGAGCTGATCATCGCTCATGGCCTCCATCTGCGGCTCAAGCGCGTTGATGCGCTCCACAATGGGGCGGAGTTTCTTGAGCTTACGGTCGTTTTCCGTACCGAAAAGCTTCTTGGCTATGCCGAGCATGGGGTGGTCCTTGCCGAATACGGGGAAGAGGTCTTCGGCTCGCTCAAACCCCCATCTGAAATTAAGGGGTTTCACAAGTCGTCTTCGCTTGGGCGTGACTTAAGAACGACCCTCCCTTAAGTCAACGGAAGGGGGCATGAACGGTGATGAAGGTGCTACAATGATTGGGCTTGATTCCGGGATATCCAGAGCTGCGATTGCGACCCTGTTGGCATCGATGCTTTCGGCCTGCTCGCCGGATTTGACGGGTCGTTCGGATATGGACGAACCGGTCGCCATTTGGCGGGCGACTGATCCGGTCGTAGCGCGCGTCGAAGGGACTCTGATCTATGCATCCGATGTTCAGCGCGCTGCAGCGGCGCAAGGTTTGATCGGTGCAGAAACCACTCTGCCCGTAACAGATACAGTATTTCGGGTCACTGTAGAGGAACTGATCGATCAACGCTTGCTGGCGCTGGATGCCAAGCGGGTCGGAGTTGCCCAGCAAGAAGAGGCACAGCGCCGTCTGGCCGCGGCGCGCGAACGTATTCTCGGCAATTTGCTCGTCGAAACCCATATTGTGGAGCAGGTGAACGAACAGACGATCCGAGACCTTTACGATGCGCAGAAAAGCCTGTCCGGTCGCGGGGAAGAGCGGCGCGTCCGTCAGATCGTTGTCGCGGATGAAGACACGGCCAAGCGTGTGATTGCACGCCTCAATGACGAAGAGGATTTCGGCGCGCTCGTGACGGAATTCTCAATCGAGACTGTGACGCGGGGCCGCGCTGGAGAGATGGGGTGGGTAAACCGCAATATGCTGCCCGCGCCGCTGCGCGGGCCGGTCTTCGCGACTCGCGTCGGCGGGCGCGCAGATCCGGTTCAAACGGATGCAGGCTGGCATATTATCGAAATGCTGGATAAACGCGTGCCGAACCAGCGCAGTTTCGAAGATACACGGGACGATATCGTCCGCTTCATGACCTTTGAGGCGGTTGAGAGTCTAATGAGCGATCTGCGCAAGCGAGCCGAGATTGATCGACCGTATCAGGAGATGGAGGCGGTGCCGGATTCAGAACCGGACGCCGAGCCATGAGCGAGGCGATCAGCCCGTTTATGCCAAACGGTTTTCCGGATCTTCCGCCCTTGCGCGGTTTTACCATGGCGACAGCCGAAGCGGGCGTGCAATATCGTGGCCGCACCGATCTCTGGGTGCTGCGCGGCGACCCGGGCACGCAGATCGCGGGTGTTTTCACGCAGAATCGCTGCCCCGGTGCGCCCGTCGACTGGTCGCGCGCGGCACTTTCAGTCGCAACTGACGGTCCGCGTCTCACGGTTGTGAATAGCGGGACGGCCAATGTTTTCTCAGGACAGGCCGGGCGCGATGCCGTGGCTGAAACGGCGCAGGGGGCGGCGTTGGTCTTTGGCGGCGATGCACAGGCGGTTCAGATTGCTTCGACGGGCGTCATCGGTGTGGCGCTGGAGGCGGCGAAAGTCGTGGCCCAGTTTGAGGACATGGCGAACCGCTTAGCGGCGGACGGCTGGGAGGCTGCCGCCCGCGCCATTATGACCACGGACACCTACCCAAAGGGGGCAACAGCGCGGACCGAGATTGACGGTGTACCTGTCACGATCAATGGCATCGCCAAGGGGTCCGGCATGATCGCGCCCGACATGGCGACTATGCTGGCCTATGTCGCGACGGATGCGGCGCTGGACCAGGCCATTTTGCAACAACTTCTCAATGAGGGGGTTGGTCCCACCTTCAACTCGGTAACGGTCGATAGCGATACCTCCACATCCGATACTTTGCTGCTGCTCGCGAGCGCGGCGGTTGCTCACGCGCCCGTGACGGACGTCAGCGATGCGCGGCTGACGGGTTTTCGCCGCGCATTTCACGCTGTCATGTTCGATCTGTCGCAACAGATTGTGCGCGACGGCGAAGGGATTTCCAAACTAGTCACCATTCGGGTGAGCGGAGCCGTGAGCGATCACAGTGCCTACCGGATCGCAAAATCGGTGGCGGATTCGCCCTTGGTAAAGACAGCGATCACCGGAGAGGATGCCAATTGGGGCCGGATTGTCATGGCGGTCGGCAAGGCGGGCGAACCGGCAGAACGAGACAGTCTGTCAATTCATATTGGCCCGCATTGTCTGGCTCGCTACGGTCAGCCTGATGCGTATTACCGTGAAGAGATGGGCGCAGCCTATATGAAGCAGGCGGAAATCGAGATCGCGGTTGACCTGGGCCTTGGCGCAGGCAGCGCGACTGTCTATACGTGCGATCTCACCCATCGCTATATCGACATTAACGCCGATTACCGTTCGTGACGCCCCAGATCTCGGAAAAGTTTGTCGGACCCGTCGTCTGGGTCGCGGCCTGTGCCCTGATTGATGCGGATGGCCGGGTGCTAGTGACGCAGAGGTCCAAGGGTAAGGACCATGCAGGGCTGTGGGAGTTTCCGGGCGGTAAGATTGAAGTCGGCGAAAGGCCGGAAGAAACGCTTGTGCGCGAACTGTATGAAGAATTGTCGGTTGAGCCCTGTCTGGATTGTCTGGAGCCGTTTGCCTTTGCCAGCCACGCCTATGCCGACTTCCATCTGATCATGCCGACCTATGTTTGCCGCCAATGGGATGGATTAGTACGCCCTACGGAAGGACAGGCGACGAAATGGGCGTGGGCTGGGGATATTGTCCGCTTGCCGCTGGTGCCTGCCGACATCCCGCTGGCCCAGCAACTTGCCGTGCGCCTGCCCAGAGGGCGGCGATTTCTCACATAAGAGACCATCCCCGATCAAAGATCGGGGACGCGCATTCAAAGTCTAGCGTTTGAAGATTTGCGATGCGATGATGGATACAATGATCGCGCCGATGACCGTGCCGATAAACCCAGCCGCATCGCCTGGGCCGTAAAGACCAAGCATCTGGCCGAGATAGGTAAAGACGCCGCCGCCGACCACGCCCGCCAAGATAATCATGATCAGGCCTTTGGGCTCATGTTTATCGGGCAAAATGATCTTGGCAACGAAACCGGCCAAAGCGCCGACGATGATGGTCATCAGAATGTTCATGAGGTTCTCCAGATATGATGCGACAAAGTGTAACCGGTTGAGGTTCGAAACCCTATGAGGAAATACGACCATAGCCATTAACAATATCAAGGACATTGCCAAGCTGAAGGATCTGTATGATGTCAACTAAGCGAATGAAACCGTCGAGAAACTGATCGGCGCTGCCAGTTCTTCCCGATCTCAAAAACGCGCTGAAGCGACCCATTGACTGAACAAAGGCTGGAATCAGCATATTAAATGGATTCTGGATAGCTATGATGAAACTGTCGGTAACGAGACCTGCATGGGCATGAAAGGTTTGACCTGGGAAGCTGAAGACCATGTGTTCAAGGAAGAATTCGGTGACGACAATGGGCGCGATGCCACGTTGATCAGCCAGTATCAGTGCATGGCCCATTACACGATTACCGGTTACGGTTCAGTCGAAGCCTTTGCCAAGCGTCTCGGCGCGTTGGAAGATGCTCAGAAACAGGAACGATGCAAAGAAGAGACGATGGAGGGTGACCTGCGCTTCACCAAGCTTGCAGAAACCGGCATCAATGATGCCGCCAAGGCTGCCTAATGGGCACTCCTCAATCAAAATCAAGCCGGTCGTGCCCTGCACGGACGGCTTTTTCATATTCAGATATGTTACCGCGATGGGGCTGGCGCATTGTCAGCCTGCGTGTCAAAAGCTCGCCCTATGAGCACCCCTATTGATCCGGAAGATGATGATCCCGGCCTAGTCTCCTTCTATGGCGCTGTCCCGGACGGGGCGCTGCGGCTGGACGACGCGGAGAACATGCTCAAGTCGAGCTTTCGCACGATGGCCCTTTTTGAATTCTTCGCGGACATACAGAGGCCTACCTCAATCGGGGAAATCGCCGACAATCTGAACATGCCGCAATCCTCGGCTTCCGCCCTGACCAAATCCTTGCAGGATAGCGGGTATCTGCAGCGTGATGTCGAAAGCCGCGCCTTCTATCCAACCTTGCGGTTGCCCTTTCTCGGCGACTGGTTGCTGAAACTGGCGGGCTTGCCGGAAGGGTTTGCCGATAATCTGGCCCGGCTGTCCGAAACGACTGGGGAAACGGTTTTCCTGTCGATGCGCAACGGCATCTATTCGCAATATATCTATACCCATCAGGGACCTCATCCCGTCCGCGATCATGTTGAGACCGGGTCCGTTCGGCCGCTTGTTTGTTCAGCGACAGGCTATGCGATGCTGATGGGAGATGCGGATATTGATATTGGCAAGCTTGTCCGGCGCACCATTCACGAAGTGGACAATCCCTTCTGGAAGGAAACGGCGGTCGCCGCCGTGGATGGCGTACAGGCTACACGGATGAACGGATATGCGATCGCGATCGGTCCGAGCTATACAACGACGGGCGGGCTGGCCGTGCCCCTGCCTTCTCGGGGTGTCCGCCGTCACCTGGCCATCGGCATTGGTGGTCCAGCCGACGTGATCCGAGAGCGCGAAGCCGAAATTGCCCTGATCCTGCGTGGTTTCGTGGCTGGCTTGCCGCGTTCCATCGAAGATGCGATATTGGGGCGCGGCGCGTTGGCAAGGCACGCAGACCCAGCAAGGCGTTGCGGCGGACGTGATCACCAGGCTGGAAAGCATCGACTGCGATGCGCTTGATGATCTGGCGTTGACCAGCCAGGCTCGCGCCGCGCTGGTCATTGAAGAGGATCGGTTCAAGGGTTCATTAATCACCGTGCATAATGACGATGGCTCAGTCGCGATGAACCGGGAGGAATTTCCCCGTCCTGGAACGACAAAAGAGGGGTTTAACCAGCTCAAGACTGTCTTTTCCATGTGTAAGGATATTCCGATCAACGATCAGGACAAGACGTATGGATTATTGGTCGAACAGCGTTATCCGGCGCTGTTTCTGACCTCAAAAGCGTTCGCGGATGCAAATGATTTGAAACTGCGCGCCTGCATCGTCACCGTCGTCAATATGGGCGATGACCCAACCTTGATGCTCAACGCGCAAGGGCCTGCCGCAAAGAAGGCGCTCGCGCGGGCAAGGCCTGACCAGGGACGATATTGACGTATGGGAGATCAATGAAGCCTTTGTCGTGGTCACGGAGAAATTCATCCGCGATCTCGATCTTGATCGCAGCAAAGTGAATATTAATGGCGGCGGATGGCGCTCGGGCATCCGATTGGAGCGACAGATCGATCCTGATCGGGACAGCACTGGATGAGCTGGAGTGATCTGGCGGGCCGTATGGCACCGGCGATCATTATCGAGCGGTTTGACGCTAGGAGCTGGCCTCTCTCATTGCAATTTTCGCGTGGCGAGCCAAAGGCCGCGACAATTTTGATATCGTTACAAACAGCGCGCGATGCGCGCTTGCCTTCCGAGCCAACGAATTCACCGCTTAGCGAGCGAGAGGTGGTCGGTGAATTCGTTGAGTGAGTGACGGCCCCGCAAAGTCCGTGGCGGCTTAAAATCCTCCTGAACCTCATTTTGAGGCGGGCACCGGAATTAACCGAACCACGGTCCGAACAGAGCCAGTTCCCTAAGGATGCAGTAAGGTCCGGTGGATTAGTGCCAATCACGCAACCCGTAGAAACCGTCCAAGTCTATATGGGGCGCAGCGCCCGACCGCGCAAGCGTGAAAAGCCGGGTAAACACCGCAGCGTTTCCATGTTATGGACAGCCCGGAAGGGTGGCGCAGATGGCACGATCGTTTACGGAATCCGAATGGGAGACGGTTGAGGACTTTCTGGATGACCCCGATAATGCGGAAATGTTCGACATATCTGAGCGGCGCGATGGCTCCGTCCTATTTTCAAGCTGAAATATGGACACCTCGAAGAACAGGGTTTTGGGGCCAGTATAGAGGCGAATTTTATAATCGGCTCTCAGGTCAGGCTTCATAGAGTGACGAATGCGTGTCCACAGGCGTATTTTGGCATGATTTTGGCCCGCATAAGTGGGGGGATCCGGATTTTGAACAGAATCAGGCTATGGGCTGTCGTCGCTCATGGAAAACGAGGCGGCGGAAGTTGTAGCTTAGCTTGGCCATGGTGATCCGGCCAGCGGCCCTGGCCGATTGAGCGCCTGGCCGATTGAGCGGATCGTGATCGCCATCGGCCCTTTCTCATATCCGAAGACATGTTCAACACAGGCACGGATGGAGGAGCGGGTCGCATTGCCGCGCCGAATGTGCTTTGCCATCGGTTTACCGCGGGGCTTCTTTCGATGGATGTTTGAACGATAGCCCTGCGCTTTCAGCCAGGCTTCGTTTTTGGCTGAGCGATAAGCTGTATCCGCCCAAACAGACTTTGAGCTGTTGGTGGCATCCAGAACCGATGTCAGTTCGTGCCCATCATAGCGGGCCGCATGGGTACAGGTCTCTCCCCGGACAAAGCGCCATTTCCGGTCAATACTGATATGGTTCTTGTACCCAAAGTGAGGGATGGAAATGTCGACAAGGCCTGCGTCCTGTTCCCCTTCTGCGGTCTTTCGCGCCCTGGAATAGCTGACCACCGCTCGTGCGTCGGTGTCTTTCTGTGCGGCCCTGGCAGGATCGCCCGCGCCAGATAGCGGACGCGCTTTCACCCGCCCTGGCCCGCTCTTTCTCTTCTTTCTTCATCCGTTGGCGCGGCGCTGACACCAAAGTGGCATCCACGATCTGACCTCCCGTGGGTTTGTAGCCGCGCTTGCAGAGTTGCTCTTCAAAAGCGGCAAACAGAGATTTGAAAGCACCAGACTGGGTCAGCTTTTCCTGGGTCAGCTTTTCACGGAACAGCCAAATCGTCTTTTGGTCCGGGGTCGGTTCACCGATCTCAAACCTCAGAAACCGCAGCCAACTTAAACGATCCCGGATCAGAAATTCCATCCGTTCATCACTCAGATTGTGCATCGACGCCAGAACAAGCACCTTGAACATCGTGACCGGATCATAGGGTGGCCGACCGCCCTTGGCGCGAACACCATAACCGAGGGCTTCCATCAGAACAGTTCGGAAAGCCTCAAAGTCCACATGACACTCTAGCGCTTCAAGCGGATCACCTGTCGCCGATAAGCGAGCAAGATGATCCGACAAGTCAAACAATCCAGGCGCGTGCATCATAAAATCCTCCCAAAACCAGTAAATCAGATCACACCACAAAATGCATGGTTTTTAGAGGCCTCCATATTAGTAAATTCGGCGCGTTACTGGATAGTTCTGGGGATCTGAAACGAAGCGCGGGCGCAACGCGTATGATTGAACGCTTCTGCGTCCGTTGCGACCTGATCGTGATTCAGGAAGTTCAGCGAAATTTCTCGGCACTTGATCATTTACGCGATCAGCTCAATGCTGCCAGTGGTGAGTATGACTATATGATCAGTGTGACGTAACGGGTCAGCGTCCGGGCCTTAGCGGGTCGCTTGCAATGCACTATAACCGCACCGTGGGTTTTGACGCCGAAGAAATTCGGCCTGGAAAACCGCGCTGAAAATTGGCAGGCCTGAATGGCAAAATCCAGTGCTGATCGGGTGTTCGAGCGGAATGCGTTTCCTGTGTGCGCTCCCATACCCCCGCTTGCGACTCGGCCGTCATCTCATTAACAGACGACAATTTGCTTTGTTGCCCAGACGCTAAAGAGCCGAGTTTTCTATGCCCAAGCGGACCGACATCCACTCCATCCTCATCATTGGGGCGGGGCCGATCATTATCGGGCAGGCGTGCGAGTTTGATTATTCCGGGGTTCAGGCCTGCAAAACTCTGCGGGAAGAGGGCTACCGCGTCATTCTCGTCAATTCCAATCCCGCCACCATTATGACCGATTCGGACATGGCGGATGCAACCTATGTTGAGCCGATCACGCCCGAGATCGTTGAGAAAATTATCGCGATTGAGAAGCCCGACGCGCTGCTGCCAACGATGGGCGGACAGACGGCGCTGAACTGCGCCCTAGCGTTGGAACAGATGAACGTGCTCGATAAATATGGCGTGGAAATGATTGGTGCCAAAGCCGACGTGATCGATAAGGCCGAGAACCGCGAACGCTTCGCCAAAGCCATGACCAAAATCGGTTTGGAAAACCCCCGTGCAACCATTGTCACCGCGCCCACCCGAGATGACGGTGAGGTAGATATCACGGCGGGTGTCGCCGAAGCCATGGCGGCGCTCGACTATACGGGTCTGCCTGCCATCATCCGACCTGCCTTCACCATGGGCGGCACGGGCGGCGGCGTAGCTTATAATGTCGAGGAATATCGCGAGATCATCCGCTCTGGCCTCTCGGCGTCACCGACCAATCAGGTGCTGGTCGATGAGAGCCTGCTCGGCTGGAAAGAATATGAGATGGAGGTCGTGCGCGACCGCGCGGACAATTGCATTATCATCTGTTCCATCGAGAATATCGATCCGATGGGCGTGCATACGGGCGACTCCATCACTGTCGCCCCGGCGCTGACCCTGACGGACAAGGAATATCAGCGGATGCGCGATGCCTCAATTGCCGTCCTGCGCGAGATCGGTGTCGAAACGGGCGGATCCAACGTCCAGTTCGGGGTCAACCCGGAAGATGGCCGCATGGTCGTTATTGAAATGAACCCGCGCGTGTCGCGCTCCTCTGCACTGGCGTCCAAGGCAACCGGCTTTCCCATCGCCAAGATCGCGGCCAAGCTGGCGGTTGGATATACGCTGGATGAGTTCGATAATGACATTACGGGCGCGACGCCCGCCGCGTTTGAGCCGACGATCGATTATGTTGTCACCAAGATCCCGCGCTTTGCGTTCGAGAAATTCCCCGGCGCTGAATCCGTTCTGACAACTGCCATGAAATCGGTCGGTGAGGCGATGGCGATTGGCCGGACCTTTGCTGAAAGTTTTCAGAAAGCGCTCCGCTCATTGGAGACAGGGTTGACGGGACTAAACGAAATAGACTTGGATACGTCCGATCCGGACGCGCTCAAGGCGGCGCTGAAAGCCCGCCTGTCCATCCTGGCACCTGACCGTCTGCTCGTCATTGCGGAGGCGTTTCGTCACGGGATGAGCGTCGAAAAGATTTTCCAATATACATCCGTCGATCCGTGGTTCCTGCGCCAGATCGAAGCGCTGGTCCGGGCCGAAGACTGGCTGAAGGTTACGGGCCTGCCCCGGACCGAATCCGAATGGCGCGCAATCAAGGCGGAAGGTTTTTCCGATGCGCGTATTGGCGAGTTGACTGATACAAAGGAATCAAAAGTCCGGAAGGTGCGACACAAAGTGGGTGTGCGCCCCGTCTATAAGCGGATCGATACCTGCGCCGCCGAATTCGCGGCCAAGACGCCCTACATGTACTCGACCTATGAGGCGCCGAGTTTTGGTCGGCCCGGGAAACCAGGAAAGGTCGAGAATGAAGCGCGAGTCTCCAGCAACCAGAAAGTTGTCATTCTGGGTGGCGGTCCCAATAGAATAGGCCAGGGGATCGAGTTCGATTATTGCTGCGTTCACGCCGCTTATGCGATGGCCGATCTCGGCATCGAATCGATCATGGTCAATTGCAATCCGGAAACCGTCTCGACCGATTATGACACGTCGGACCGGCTCTATTTTGAACCGCTGACCGAAGAAGACGTGCTGGAATTGATCCAGGGCGAGATGGTGAGCGAGGAGTTACTAGGCGTGGTCGTGCAGTTTGGGGGTCAGACTCCGCTCAAGCTCGCGGGTGCGCTGGAAAAGGCGAGCATCCCGCTACTCGGCACCAAATCGGACGCACTGGACCGCGCCGAAGATCGCGAACGCTTCAAGGCGCTGGTCGAAAAGCTGGGTCTGCGCCAACCCAATAACGCCATTGCGCGCGACGCCAAGGATGCGCGCGAAGCGGTCGGTCGGGTCGGCTATCCGGTCGTATTGCGGCCCTCCAACGTGCTGGGTGGGCGCGGTATGGAAATCGTCGATAATGATGCGGAGATGGAACGCTACATCACCGAAGCCGTGAAAGTGTCCGGCAAATCGCCACTGCTTATCGACCAGTATCTGCGCGACGCGGTCGAGGTTGATGTTGATGCGATCTGCGACGGTGAAGATGTATTCGTCGCGGGCATTATGGAACATATTGAGGAAGCCGGCGTCCATTCCGGTGACAGCGCCTGTTCGCTTCCGCCCTATACCTTGTCAGATAACATACAGGACGTCATGCGGCGTGAGGCGCGCGCGTTGGCTCTGGAGCTCGGCGTCGTCGGCTTGATGAACATTCAGTTCGCAGTGAAGGACGCCAATAGCGATCAGGAAAGGGTCTACCTCATCGAGGTTAATCCGCGGGCATCCCGGACCGTACCGTTTGTGGCGAAGGCGATTGGACTTCCGATCACCAATATTGCCGCCAAGGTGATGGTCGGACAGAAACTCTCCGAGTTCGACCTGACCACACTTTCAGAAAGGGATGGGGCACAGAAATATATTGCGGTCAAGGAAGCGGTCTTTCCGTTCGCGCGCTTTCCCGGTGTCGATACGGTGCTCGGCCCGGAAATGCGCTCCACCGGTGAGGTGATGGGTCTGGCCGATACGTTTGGCGTGGCATTTGCCAAATCGCAGCTCGGCGGCGGGGTGACTCTGCCCGGCGCAGGCACAGTCTTCATCTCGGTCAAGGAAGCGGACAAACCGCTCATGGCGGACCTCGCGTGGGAGCTTGTCGGTATGGGTTTCTCAATCATGGCGACGGGCGGCACGACCAAATATCTGCGCGCGCAGGGGATCTCGGTCGATTACGTCAAGAAATATCATGAAGGCCGTCCGAATATTGTCGATGCAATGAAGAACGGCAAAGTGCAGCTTGTCTTCAATACGACCGAAGGCAAACAGGCGCTCAAGGATAGTTTCTCTCTGCGCCGAACCGCGCTGGATCAGAAAATTCCCTATTTCACGACCGCCGCCGCCAGCCGCGCCACAATCGAAGCAATCAAGGCATTGAAGGCGGGCGGCTATGAGGTGGAGAGCCTGCAGAGCATTGCCGCAGGTTAGCAGGATAATATGATTAAGCCAGCCATTCCGCTCTGCCTGTATGACAGCCTTCTGATTGGATGTGCTGCAGTGCCCGATATGGTTTCAGAAGAATTTACCAAACCAGTCCCCCGACGATGAGAAGGTCTACGCGTCGGAAAATGGGCATAAAGAGCCGTGGATTATCGCGATGGACGGCGCCCCGACGCCCGCCCGCTTATGCGGTCATGGTCTGAGGGGGCATCAAAGCTTTCATCGATTGGCAAATAGCGCTTCCGCACTAATTGCCTCAACGAATTTCAGTCTGGCGAAAATTTCATCAGCACTTAATCGCCCGCATTTTCATAGAAGCGCATTATATTTGAGAGAGTCGGACTTACTTCGACCGACTCCCCCCGATTAATACTGAAAACGTGTCTTCAGGTTACATTTTCAGTATAGATTCTGATATTTTTATATCCGCCTATGGATTTAATCGGCAGTCGAACTGTTTCCCGGCATAATCCGCTCAATCAAGGTGCGAACAATTGCCATAATGGATGCGCCGCTAAACACAGCGCCAAGGCTGACAAGAATCAGACCTAGATATGTACCGATTCCAGGAATTCCATTGAGCGAGGCAGCCCCGCCAGCCATCAGGAATATAGCGCCAATGATGACGCCGCGTCGATGATCCTCGCTAAGGAACCAACCACTCGCCAGACCCAGAACAGCCAATATGGCTGCTTCATATCCGGTGTTTACAAAACTCAGAGCCACAGCACCCAGTGCACTCACAAGCCACACAATTTTTGCTATAGACATATTTTTCCCCTATTTTCCTGCGCATATCATTAAGCGTCAGACTGTCAGTTTAATAACATGGATTAACCAAGTGTCAATTGCAGCGTTTAAGTCCGTAGTTCAGGGTTCAATTTCAGTATCACTGTCAGACCGATGCGATATGAGATCCGGGCAGATCCACACGTAATCACAGCGTGTAAATGCATTTGCACACGCCAATCACACAAATTCTGACCCGTTAGCAGTGCCTTAATGTCGGAGGACGTTGATCTGGCCATGAGCGGAAGAGAGCCTCCGGGCCTGCCGGGGTGACTTGACACGGCCCATGATTGTCTCGCGCCGTCATGTTGGACGGTGAGAGACCTCGGCCCTATTGTCCGGATTCTTGTGCGCCCGGTGGTCCGCACCGGACCGTCACAGCCGCCGCATTCCGGAACGACTGTATCAGAATATCGAAGATATCTCCTGCCGCGTTGATCGCGCGCCAGAGCCAGCCTGTCTTGTCGCCGGTCAGGATGATCACCGCGTCCGGATGCTATTTTTCGCGCGGGGCTCGCGGCAGTCCCGCCTGATGCCGTCGGCAAAGTGTCGGCCAAACCGGTTGAACCAGTGTCGAACGCTGTCCCGACTGACAATGACGCCGCGCCCGGCGAGCAGACCCTCGACACTGATAATAACACAGGCACGCTTGATCAAGTTTTTCAGATCTTACAGAATCCTGACGTCAACTGGTTCACTGTCTTAGAGATATTTGCAACGCTCTGACACAACAGTGAGCTTGCCTGCCGACTATTGATTAGGCATCACGCCACCAGCCAAACCATTCCCGCGCAGCACTCACGATCATCGGATTAGAAAAGTGAATACCTCACCCAAAACAAAGCCAAAACTCAAAATTCGAGCAGAGCATATCGGCCCCATAATGCAGCTTGATCACGTGCTCTCGGACGGAAAACAGAACCTTATTTTTGCCCGAAAGGGATCTGGTAAATCATTTATCGCGCGGGCTTTACGGCACATGGATGGAAAAGCTAACACCAGTATTGCGGATATTGAAATTCCGAATTTGCTCGTGTCCGAAGAGGCGGAAACCGGGAAAGGTCACTTCAAGTTGTTTGAGGGTGATGCCGAAATCGGAGGCATCGAACTCTGCATAAAATCATCAGCAGTGTCACGATCCAATCCCGCTTACCTCTTTCACATTTTCTCAGAAGACTATGTTGATGATGAAATCCGAAACAAGCTGGAAGAACTCGATGGCGAGATTACCCATGAGATAATTATCGGGAAAGAAAATGCGGAACTCGACACGCTTGCAACGACAATTTCTTCCAAAAAGAATGATAAAGTTGAGCTAAGACAGAAAATCGACAAAGATTTCGATGCCGCCAGAGGAAAGCTAAAAACAGATTTCGCAATCATCGCGTCTCTCGGGGCATTCAAATCTCTTTCACCGGACGGTTATTTTCTGCCGGTGCCCTTTTCAGCAGACACATCTCTTTCGAGCGTCGAGTCGCTGCTTGACAGTTACAATGTCTTCAAAACTCTTCCGCCGGACCCTACCACGCCGAACAAGTTAGAATTTGATTTCTCATTCGACGTTAGACCTGCTCACGAAGTTCTAACCACATTAACAAGTATGTCGACCGTCGAAGAATCATTCAAAGCCCGCATCTCTGAAAAACCGGAGTTTTTTGAATTTGGTCTGAGCAAACTAAGATCAAAGAAAGATCATTGTCCTCTTTGTACACAAGAACTCAATGCCGTTGGGCTTGATGCGATTGCCGCCTACAAGGCCTATTTTGAGGACGAAGAAGCGCGTCACAAAGCTCGGATAAAGAGCGCTATCAAGGGCATTGAAACCGCAACTTCAACGGTCTCTCAACTACGGCACAATGGTCAAAAGAGTAAGATCGATTTTGACGCCTTGAAAGAATATTTTCCGACCATGAAAGATAAGGATTTAATTGACTTTTCTGGCCACCTTGATCAGTTGACTGATTATTTTAAGGAGCTTCGCGACGCGCTTGAAACAAAACGCAATCAACTCGATGAAACAGTAGATTGCCCAAAGATTAAACAATCAGCTATCCAGAGCATTCAGTCAGCGTTGGTCGATAACAATGGCCTTATAAACAAGCTCTTAGACCTCGTCAGCGATAGAACAAGTGAGCGTCGCAAACTTCAATCTTTAGCCTGTAGAGTCTTGTTGAATGATTTCGCCGAGGATCAAGCCGCAGATATTAAAAATCTCAGAACCTTGGCAAAAGATATTGCCAAGCTTGAGACCGATTATGAAGCAATGGCAAAAAATCACGGAGACAAAGCGCCTGCGCGAGAACGTGTCGCGGATACGTTTTCAGCGCTTATGACACGTTTCTTTCGTGACAAATATTCATTCGACAAAACCAATTTTAAGGTAAACCGAAATAATAAGGAGATGTTACGCGGCGGGGACCGAACGCTCAGCGACGGTGAAAAATCCATCATGGCGTTTTGCTATTTCATCACCCAGACACATCTGCGCGTTGAATCGAATGACGACTATAAAAAACTATACTTCGTATTTGATGATCCAGTGACATCAATGTCTTTTGACTATATCTATTCGATCATCATGTGCCTGAAGCGTCTGCGAATTTCCCAAGATGGAGAGATTGGCTTCAATCTCGAAAGCACTTGGCATAAGCCAAAAATGTTGATCCTGACGCATAATAACTATTTTTATAACGTGGCCTCAACCAACAAACTCGTTGACGCCCGCAGTCTGTATCAACTTGTTGCGGGACCAACAACACATCAGCTCAGAAGCCAAGAGGCATTCGCCACGCCACATTCCCTTCAACTTCAAGATGTCTATGCTGTCAGCCAAGGCGGTACGCCGGATCATACAACGCCGAACTCCATACGCTCCGTAATAGAGAGCATCGGAAAATTTGTTCAGCCAGATAAGAAGCAATTCGGAGACTTCGTAAAACTGATCCTAGATGACCACGATATCGAGATCAAGAGCACGCTGATCCAAGACCTCTGCCACGGAGGAAAGATAGACGATACGCCCCACGTTGAAGAGGATCTTATCTTGGCTACAAAGGAAGCAATTAAAGTCGTCAGAACGTATGCTCCCGGCCAATTGACGCAGTTAGAAGCGCAAAAAGAATAAGAGATCGAAACCTTTGAAACAGCACGGATTTTAGCTTGTGATTTTACCTAATCCTGCTTAATTTTTTCACCGACAGGAAGGATTCGGGGGCTTATGATCGATTCAGGCACACTGACTATTCAGGAAGTTGTTGACTATCGACGGATCACCCAGAAAACAGCCTGTCGATTGGCAGCCAATCAGAAACGACCTGGCTTCAAAGTCGGGAGGGGCCTGGCACTTTCGCAAACGCGAAATTGATATTTTAATTGAATTAAAGAAGATAAAGAACGGGCCACCGAAATGAGCGAGAGTTTTTACAAAAAACCGATCCTGAACTCGCCCTATGATGTTCCCCAATGGCACCATGCGCTGGATGAAGACGGCCAACCCACCGACAATCCTCCGATTCTCGGTCGTCGCCGTTCTGAGCTGATCACACCTGTTCCCAAACCCCGTAAACGGCGCCAAAAATCGGATGCCAAGCAAACAACAATGGATTTGCAATCAACAGATGGCATTTCCTCAGAAGAACAGGAATACAATCCGACGCCCATCATCAATCAGATCCGCTTACGCGTGGCGGACTGGCGGATGCTTCCCAATCAAAACGATTGGGGCGTGACATCTGCGACCGCCCGGCTCCTCAAACATTGGCGTGAATTTGATTTTCAAGGCATCCGACCGTTCTTTTGCCAGATCGAAGCGGTCGAAACGATTATCTGGCTGACTGAGGTGGCATGGCCGCGTCAAAGCCACGTCAATGCCAAACAGAAAAACTTCGAGCGTATAGCCTGGGAACATATTCGCGGCGCGAACGAGCAAGCCAATCCGGAACTCATCCGTCTCGCCCTGAAAATGGCGACGGGCGCGGGTAAAACAACCGTGATGGCGATGCTGATGGCGTGGCAGATCTTAAATGCCGTCCGCTCCCCCTCCAGCAGGCTGTTTACGCGTGGATTCCTGATCGTAGCGCCCGGTATCACGATCAAAGACCGCCTGCGCGTGCTGCAACCCAATGACCCGGAAAGCTATTACAAGACCCGCGATCTTATTCCGGCGGATATGATTGATGACATCAACAAAGCCAAGATTGTCATCACCAATTACCATGCGTTTCAACTTCGCGAGACGATGAATACGAACAAGGTTGGCCAATCGCTTTTGCAAGGCCGCGGGGACGCGCTGAAAACCGTCGAGACCGAAGGCCAAATGATGCGGCGGGTCGCCGAAGAATTGATGGGCTTAAAAAATATCGTTGTGATCAATGATGAGGCCCATCATTGCTACCGAGAAAAACCGGACAATGAGGATATTAAATATCTGAAAGGTGACGATAAGAAAGAAGCGGAAAAAGAAAACAAGGCCGCTCGGCTTTGGATCAACGGGATTGAGGCTTTCAAACGCAAACTTGGGGTCAGGGCTGTTTACGACCTGTCAGCGACGCCCTTTTTTCTCAGCGGGTCAGGCTGGGCCGAAGGCACATTGTTCCCCTGGACGGTCAGTGACTTCTCTCTGATCGATGCAATCGAATGTGGCATCGTCAAACTCCCCCGCGTGCCCGTCGCCGATAATATCCCCGGCGCAGAAATGCCAATCTTCCGCGACCTTTGGGAGCATATCGGCAAAGACATGCCCAAAAAGGGCAAGACAGTGGGTGATCCGCTCGCCATTCCCGATACGCTGAAAACCGCGCTGCATGCGCTCTATAAGCATTATAACGAGACTTTCACGCTTTGGGAGCGCGAAGGCATCGAAACCCCGCCAGTCTTCATTGTTGTCTGCAATAACACATCCACATCCAAACTCGTGCATGAGTGGATCTCTGGCTGGACCCGGCCGAATGAGGACGGTGAAGAGGTTTTCGAGCGCAACGGCCATCTGCCTCTATTTCGTAATTTCGACGAACACAGCAATCCCTATGGACGACCAAAGACGCTCTTGATTGACAGCTATCAGATCGAGTCCGGCGAACTCGATACAAATTTCAGGAAACTGGCCGCCGCTGAGATTGAACAATTCAAGCGCGAGATCGTCCAGCGCGATGGCGCGGGCAGCGTCTCCGATTTGTCCGACGCCGAACTCTTGCGCGAAGTCATGAACACCGTGGGTAAAAAAGGAAAACTCGGCGAGCAAATACGCTGCGTCGTGTCGGTATCCATGCTGACAGAGGGCTGGGATGCCAACACAGTCACGCATATTCTCGGCATACGCGCCTTTGGCACCCAGCTTCTCTGTGAGCAGGTTGTCGGCCGCGGCCTGCGCCGGTTCAGCTATGAGCCGGTGGACAAGACATTGCCACCCAAAGAGTGGATGTTTGAGACCGAATATGCCGACATTATGGGCATCCCGTTCGACTTTACCGCCAAACCGCAAGTCGCGCCCATTAAACCGCCTAGGAAAACAACCCGCGTGGCGGCCGTCAAAGAACGCGCGGCTTTGGAACTCATCTTTCCGCGCGTGACCGGCTACCGCGTCGACCTGCCGGAAGAACGCCTGACCGCAGATTTTAAAGCCGATTCCACATTTGTCCTCACGCCTGAAAGGGTCGGTCCCGGCCAAACGCTCATGGAAGGGATTGTCGGCGAAGGCGTGATGATCTCTGTCGCGGAAGCACAAGCGAAACGCCCCAGCACAATTGCCTTCGATCTCGCCAAAGTCGTGCTCTACAAATACTTCAAGGATGAAGACGGCGAGCCCAAGCTGCATCTGTTCGGCCAGATCAAACGCATCGCGCGCCAATGGCTGAATGAAGGCTATCTCGACTGCAAGGGCGATACCGGAAGCTGGATGCTGGAATATCCCAATATCGGCAATCAGGCTGCCGAGCGCATTTACAATGCCATTGTCAGATCGATTGGCGACAAGACCAAAGTCAAAGCCGTGCTCGATCCCTACAATCCCAAATCATCAACGGCTTATGTCGGTTTTTCAACAATGAAGGACCTTTGGACCACCGCGCCCGACAAATGCCACATCAACTATGTCGTCCTCGATAGTGATTGGGAAGGTGAGTTTGCCCGCGTTGCCGAGCAACATCCCAACGTCATCGCCTATGCCAAAAACCAAGGGCTGGGATTTGAAATCCCGTATAAGGATGGTTCCAATGCGCGCGTCTATATCCCTGATTTTATCGTTAGGCTGGATGACGGCCACGGCGTTGAAGACCCGCTCAATCTGATCGTCGAGGTCAAAGGCTACCGCCGCGAAAATGTCAAACTCAAATCCGAAACCATGCGCACCCAATGGGTGCCCGGTGTCAATAATCTCGGCAGCTTCGGACGCTGGGCCTTTGCCGAGTTCAAAGATGTGTTCGAGATGGACAGGGAATTCAAAGCGCTAATCGACCGAGTGCTCGCAGAAAGGGAGGCGCTATGATTGAAGACAGCGAAAAATCCTATAAACAGGAATTTCAAAGAATTCAAAGCGCTAATCGACCGAGTGCTCGCAGAAAGGGAGGCGCTATGATTGAAGACAGCGAAAGACCCTTTGGAGAGATCATCTATCATTTCGACCTTAGCGCTCACAGCCTGCCTTTGAAGCAATTTGTCGATACAGCTTACGCAAGCCAGACTATCCTCGACGATTTCAACGAACACATATTTGACAAAAAAATCCGATATGAATTGCGTGTGCTGCCTTCTGAAGAAGGCGGCTTTATTGAAGTCTTGGGTCTCGTCACAGGTGGGCTTTGGGGCATTCTTGGCACAGACATTGGTAAAGCTTACTTCAGAGGCTTGACCGAAAAAGAGCCTAGCGAATGGGTTGAAGGTTTAGGTGAAAAACACAGGAAGTGGCTTAATAGAAATAAGACGACCGAAATTGAAATCGAGCCAGAACAAACCGCTATATTCAAACCTGTTACTGAAGATGAACGCGTCGCTGAGACGCTAATTGAATTTCTGGTGTCATTTCTCGCAGCCAATATGGATAAGCTCCAGCAAGTCGGCCTGACGCCAGAGAAATTCCGCAGAGCTTTTCAGGCGCGTAATGCGATTTACGAAGCCTGTATAGACAACCCGGAAATAGAAGGCCTTGCCTTTGACCGCTCCCATGACTTCCCGATAAAGCGAGCAGACTTTCCAAAACTCATTACACAAATCCCCGATCAGGTAGATGTTGAAGCCGATGTCCCTATGTCTTGGTCTGTTGAGTCTGTTGATATTGTGGTCAATTCTCCGAACTGGAATCGCGAGGGGCGTAAATGGCAAGGTGCTACGAACAAGCATAAGGACATTGCTTTTTCGATTGAAGACGACAGCTTTTGGTATCACGTCCAGATCAAAGATATTCAACCGGACATTCGAGATAATCTAAAAATTCAATGGGCTTATCCGGTTGGCTTGTCGAAGCCGTCTCATGTCCGGGCCCTTCGGGTATTATCCTATAATGGAACCAAAATCTCAGATCCGATGACCGACGCAGAATTGCAGGCTGAATTCGGAAAAGCCTCTATTATTGAGCCTGATGTACCAGGTCTCTTTGATCATCTCGACGATAATCACAAAAACAATAAAGATAAGGGTGAAGACTAATGGCTCGCAAACCCAAGGCTCCCAAACAAGTTGAAACGCTGACCCATGATGAAGCCAGTCGCAAGAATATCCCGACGGCGGAGCTGCAATCGGCGGCGCAGCTGGCTGAAGAAGTCAATCCGTTTGAACCTGTTACCTATGTCCGCGAAACCCCGTGGCTGTGTGAAAACAGCCTGGGCAATGCGTCGATTTCAGTGGATTTAATTTAGGACAAGCTTTCCCCTTAGGCTTGGATCACCCGGATTAGTTTCTTCACTCCGAACATGCTGATCATCCGGCGGATATTATAAGCTAGAACCGATAGACTCATCTCTGTTTTGACGTTTTTGAGGTGTTTGGTCAGGAAGTGCGTGGCACCCATCCATGACTTCAGCGTCCCGAACGGATGCTCGACCGTCGCCCTTCGGATGGCCATGGCTTCCGGGAGGTCATTCAATCGCGTCAACATAGCGTCGATGATGTCCTCATTGACCCAGCGTTTGATCCGCCGTTGTTTCCCCGTCGTGCATTTGGCTTTGACGGGACAGGCCGCGCATTCGTCCGGCCAGTAAACTTGCATGTCCTTGCCCTGTTCAACTGACATGAAGCGATAGGTCATCTTCTGACCACCTGGGCATTGGTAACTATTGTCTTCGGGCTGATAGAGGAAGTCATGTTTGCCAAAGCGGCCCGCGGCTTTAGAGCCAGATGTGTAAGGCTTGGGCACGTATGTTGTAGCGCCCAGTTTCTCAGTCGCCATAATTTCTGCACCGCTGAAGTAGCCACGATCTGCAAAGACTGTAATGTCTTTTCGTCCAATGGCGGCTTGGCCTTGTTTCGTCATCTTTGTGAGCTGCACTTTGTCAGAGACAGTGTTTGTTACCTCATGCGCGACAATGAGATGGTGCTCGGTATCGACAACCGTCTGTACGTTATACCCCACCATACCAGCCTTTGTGCTGGTCGCCATAGCCACTGAGTCCGGGTCAGTTAAGGATACTTGTTTCTTAGAAGACGCGGCGAGATCATCTTTCAACTGTTGAAGCTCAGCCATCTTCTCACGCATTGACGTAATCTTTTCCTTGAGGCGTTCAGTCTTGGCCTCAGCGGCCTCGCCTTCCTGTAAATCCGTCGCGTCCAGTGCATGAAGGTATTTCTCTATAGAATGCTCAATCTGGCCGATGCGCCGCGTGAGCTTGCCGCGTGTGAAGTTCTTTTCTCTCGCGTTCACGGCCTTGAACTTGGCTCCATCAATCGCAACCATTGTGCGCGCGAACAGACCAACGTCACGGCAAAGAGTCACAAATTGAGAACAGGTTGATTGGATAGCGGTGCCGTTGTCTTTTCTAAAGTCAGCAATCGTTTTGAAGTCAGGTGCAAGCTTGCCCGTCAGCCACATAAGCTCAACATTACGCCCCGCTTCGCGTTCAAGCCTACGGCTAGATTGGATACAGTTGAGATAGCCGTAAATGTAGAGCTTGAGCAAAATAGACGGATGATAACCGGGACGGCCTGTCGCCTTGGGCCGGACGCGCTCGAAACCCATTGAGAGTAAATCTAGTTCATCAACGTAGGCATCAATGACGCGAACAGTATTATCTTCATCGATATACTCGTCCAGACTTTCAGGAAATAATATGGACTGATTTCGATCTTGGCCTTCAATAAAGCGCTTCACAATAAACCTCCGATTCAATCACCGGAACTATATCACAAAAAACTAACCGTTTTCACACAGCCACCCCCGCTAGCCGAAGGCGAAACCCACCCGCGCGACGAAGATCTTGATCCGCAGATCGTGTGGAAAGGCGCAACCCTGCGCCTCAGCCCCGCGCAAATCCAAGAACTGACCCAAACGGGAAAGCTGGAAATTGGCGATGCGCAACTGACCTGGCGCGGCAAGGATCAGCAGGACTGGTCCGACCTCGTGGTGCAGGTCCCGCCAATCTATGTGCAGGAGAAAATCCACCCCAAGGCGATCATCGACAATCTGAAACACCAGACGAAAATCCGCCGGGACGAACAGGCCGACATGCCGGACCTGTTCGGGGATTTTAACGGCTTGCCGGACCTGGAAGCCCGCACAGAATTTTACCAACACGATCAAAACTGGTCGAACCGTATGATCCTCGGCGACAGCCTGCAGGTCATGGCCAGCCTCGCCGAACGCGAAGGTCTGCGCGGCCAGGTCCAGTGCATCTATTTTGATCCACCCTATGGGATCAAGTTTAACTCCAACTGGCAGGTTTCCACGCGAAACAGGAACGTCAAAGACGGCAAGCTGGATCAGATCACCCGTGAACCGGAGCAGGTAAAAGCTTTCCGCGACACATGGAAGGATGGCATCCACTCTTATCTGACCTACCTGCGTGACCGGATGACAGCGATGCGGGATTTACTCACGGACAGCGGCTCAATCTTTGTTCAAATTGGCGATGAGAACGTCCATCGTGTTCGCTCCTTGATGGACGAAGTTTTTGGGGAAAAGAACTTTGTTAGCTTAATAGCCGTTCAGACCACTAGCGGCTTTGAAACGACATATCTTGGCAACATGGCCGACTACATCATCTGGTATGCGAAGAACAAGGAAATCGGTAAAGCGAGAACCCCTTATTACCGAAAAGATTTCGTGCTTGGTGAAAGGAATGCGAAATGGCTTATGTTCGATGATTTTACCTGCCGAGGTGTTCGCGCGGTAGAGAAACGAGGAGAGGTTTCGCCTCCAAAAAATATTAAACCTTACAAGCCTGATAATATTATCTCTCAAGGTAGAGCCAAAGAGCCTCAACCATTTGAGTATCAGGGGAAAGTTTATGACACTTGGAAGAAAAACTCACATTGGAAAGCTTCACACCCAGTCGGAATGAATCGTCTTGCTAAATCAGGACGTATCCATGTAGCCGCGAACTCAATTCAATACGTTCGCTACCACACTGACTTTGACGTTGCAGTTCACGGAAACATCTGGACAGACACTGGAACCGGTAACTTCACCGACGACAAAGTTTACGTCGTTCAGACAAACACGAAAGTGATTGAGCGTTGCATTCAAATGGTGACTGATCCTGGCGATCTCGTTTTGGACCCGACATGTGGGTCTGGGACAACTGCTTTCGTTGCAGAACAATGGGGACGGCGCTGGATTACGATTGATACGTCGCGCGTTTCGCTAGCTCTCGCGAGAGCTCGCCTTATGGGCATGAAATACCCCTACTACTACTTCGCCGACAGCGCTGATGGCCGGGAGAAGGAGCAAGACGTTTCGGGAAAAATTCAACACGATACACCCACCCAGAACGATATTCGACAAGGATTTATCTATGAACGTGCGCCCCATATCATGCTCAAAACCATCGCCAATATCGCGGAGATCGACGTTATTTGGGAGAACTACCAAGGTAGGCTTGAACCTTTGCGGGCTAAGCTAAACGCTCAAACCGAGCATTCCTACGAAGAATGGGAAATCCCACGCGAAGCTGACCCGTCTTGGTCTGACGTCGCCAAATCCGCTCATTCCAACTGGTGGAAACTCCGCATCGCGCGCCAAGCAGAGATGGACAAAAGCATTGCGCAAAAAGCCGATGTCGAGATGCTCTATGACCGTCCCTATGAGGATAAATCCAAAGTTCGCGTCTCCGGGCCATTCACCGTTGAGAGCCTCTCGCCGCACCGCGTTATTCCTGCCGATGAAGAAGAGCTGACCGAACTGCTCGACGCCGAGGACGGCAAGCGAAAGCGCAAAGATGCGCCGCTGCAAGATTTTGCGCAGATGGTAATTGAAAACCTCAACAGCGCAGGCGTACATCAGGCCGCCCGCGATGACCGGATTATCTTCACGTCACTTGAGGGTTGGCCCGGCACCTTCATCGCGGCGCAGGGCACTTATCTGGAAGGCGAGACCGAGAAACGCGCCGCCATCTTTATCGGGCCCGAATTTGGCTCTGTCACGCGGGTTGACCTCACGGCGGCGGCGCGCGAGGCGCTCGATGCACGGTTCGACGCCCTGATTGCCTGCGGCTTTAATTTCGATGCGCATTCGTCCGAGTTCAACAAGCTCGGTCCGCTCCCCATCCTGAAAGCCAAAATGAACCCCGATCTGCATATGTCAGACGCGCTCAAGAATACGGGTGCGGGAAATCTGTTCGTCGTGTTTGGTGAACCTGATATAGAGTGGGAATTCGACAAGGACGGTAATATCGTCGTCGAAGTGCTCGGCGTCGATGTGTTCGATCCCAAAACGGGCGAAGTGCGCGCCAGCGGCAAGGATGACATCGCCGCCTGGTTCATTGACACAGATTATGACGAAACCAGTTTCTTCGTTCGCCACGCCTATTTCCTTGGCGCAAACGATCCTTACAAATCTCTCAAGACGGCCCTCAAAGCCGAGATTGACAAAGAGGCCTGGGAAACGCTCTACCGCGATAAATCCCGCCCCTTCGGACGCCCTGCGACCGGGCGCTTCGCCGTCAAAGTTATCAACCATTTCGGCGACGAAGTCATGAAAGTATTTGGGGTTCAAGGGTCAATGGAGTGAGTAGTTTAACCGATGCCGAAAAGAAGTTTTTTGAAAAACTGTTTGATATGTCTTCAGGCTATGTATTGAAGTTCTCTAACACAACTTTCAAAGAATTTTTCACAAGACACAATGTTGCTATCCACGACGCCAAATATCAAACTTATGGAACGTCCAAGGCTAAAAAATTACGAGCATTTTGGGAGATTGAATCTGACGACGTCGTCTATCCGGCTTTGAGTGAAATGCTCGACTCATACGAAGCTGATTGCGAGTTAAACGAAACTAAGTGCGATAATGAACGTTTGGCGAAATGTAGATCATTTTTGTTGTCCAAATCGACGGCAGCTCGAATGCCGGACGATAACGATGAAACTTTCCTCGACAAAGAATATACGATCCCGAATCTTCAAAAATTGCCGGTCGAGCAGCAAGTCGCGGCAATTCTTGAGGCACGGTTAAAAGAAGCGCGGGCCGCTCTTTCTGCGAGAGCCTATCTTTCCGTCATATTTTTATGCGGCAGCGTTTTGGAGGGTGTTTTGCTGGGTGCAGCACAAAACAACCCTGAAAAGTTTAATAGGTCGCCCAGAAGCCCAAAAGATAATGAGGGTAAAGTCTTGCCATTTCATCAATGGTCGCTCTCGCAGTTCATCGACACCGCCTGTGACGTTGACTTGCTGAAACCGGATGTAAAGAAATTCAGTCACGGGCTACGCGACTTTCGGAATTACATACATCCTTATCAGCAAATGGTTTCGGGGTTCACACCCGACGAGCACACAGCCAAAGTTTGCTTTCAGGTATTAAAAGCCGCTCTAGCAAGCCTAGCGGGCGACAGGTAGCGATCAATATGCAGTTTCTTATCGCGGACAGTTTTACGAAGGCGCTTGGAAAACTGACGGCGCAGGAACAATCAGCCGCCAAAATTACCGTCTTCGATATGCAGCAAGACTCCGCCTCGCCGGGCTTGTCATTCCACCGGATTGATAAATCCAAAGATCCGAATTTTTGGTCTATCCGCTGCAATCGCGATATTCGCATCATCGTTCACAAGACATCCAACAGTTTTCTCGTCGCCTATGTCAATCATCATGACGATGCCTATAAATGGGCCGAGCGACGCCGCATTGAACGCCACCCCAAGACTGGCGCGGCACAGATCGTAGAAGTGCGCGAGCGTGTCGAGGAAATCGCCATACCGACCTACGTGCAGGCGGCACCCGAGCCAGCCCAACCGGCGAACGCCCACAAACCACTCTTTACCAAGCTAAGCGAAGACGATCTCCTGAGTGTTGGGGTTCCTGAAGACTGGCTTACCGATGTCAGCCAAGCCAATGAAGAAAATTTCTTCGAGCTAACAGACCATATCCCGTCAGAGGCGGCAGAAACGCTTCTCGATTATGTTTCATCTGGTCGACTTCAGCTTCCGGCCATTGTCGCAACCGACACTGACCCCTTCGTGCACCCCGATGCCCAACGCCGTTTTCGTGTATTGGATGATGTGGAAGAATTGGAACGCGCTCTCGAATATCCCTGGGATCAGTGGACAATATTCTTGCACCCCTCACAGCGACAAGTCGTCGAGCAAACCTTCAATGGCCCTGCGCGTGTCTCCGGATCAGCCGGGACAGGCAAGACTGTCGTCGCATTGCACCGCGCTGCCCGGATATTGCATACAGATAAGACGGCAAAAGTGCTTTTGACGACGTTTTCTTCGCCGCTTTCAAACGTGCTCAAGCACAAGCTGAAGATGTTGACGAATGCCTCCACCCAAAACGCTGAAGCAACCATACTTCCATTTCAGGGCATTGCCCATGAACTTTTCACATTGGCGTTTGGTCACACGCCAAGAGCGGCGTCACGGCTCCAGATTGAGGCAGCCCTGTCGTCGTCGGCGACCTCACTGGATTATTCCGAGTTCTCTTCTCGCTTTGTCCTTTCCGAATGGCTAAATGTGATTGATGCTTGGCAAATCGACACGCTCGATGCTTACACAAATGTGCCTCGCTTGGGCAGAAAGAACAGGCTTGGCGGCAAACAACGCGAACGCCTATGGCCAGTATTTGTAAAGACCCGAGAGATTTTGGGTTCACAGGGGTTGGAGACTTGGCCGAGTATATTCGGCAAAGTCGCAGCGCATTTTACCGATAGAGACTATAAGCCTTTCACACATGTATTTGTCGATGAAGCACAGGACCTTGGCGTGCCTGAACTTCGTATGCTCGCAGCAATCTCTGGCTCGACACCAGACGCCTTGTTCTTTGCTGGCGATCTAGGGCAAAGGATTTTTCAAGAGCCTTTTTCCTGGAAAGCGCTGGGCGTGGATGTTCGTGGGCGATCAAGCACTCTCAAAGTCAATTACCGCACCTCTCACCAAATCCGCAGGACGGTAGATGGCTTATTACCGGCATTTGTCAGAGACGTGGATGGTAATGAAGAAGACCGGCGCGGCACAGTCTCGGTTTTCAACGGCCCGAACCCGGAAATGCAAACTTTCGCTGACGCCAAAGCCGAGCAAAACGCAATTGCGGCTTGGATCACCGCTGCAATTGACGATGAAATTGAGCTCGAAGAAATCGGCATTTTTGTGAGAAGCCAAAACGAACTCGCGAGAGCCCGGGCAGTCATTCAAGTTGCCAATCACACCCCACTCGAATTGTCAGACCGCGTTGAAGACCGCTCAGGGCGCATATCTATGGGCACAATGCACTTCGCCAAAGGTTTGGAATTTAGAGCCGTCATTGTTATGGCCTGTGATGACGATGTTCTTCCAAATCAGGACCGAATTAACTCGACCGCAGATGAGAGCGAATTAGATGAGGTCTACGAGACCGAGCGCCATCTCTTCTATGTTGCATGCACGCGGGCCAGAGACAGACTCATCGTATCGGGCATTGATCCTGCCTCAGAGTTTTTTGAAGACCTGTTTCAAACCTGACTTGAATTATTGCCGTTCAATCCAAACGGGGCAACCTCTCCGTAAATTCGGCCAGTGGATGCGTGATCTTGAGCAATTTCATCACGCCAATAGACCATTGAGCCACCGTCCCCATAGGCAGGCCGCGAGTTGTTTTTGTGCCCCATGAGCAAACCGCGCAAGCCGGAGTCCAACCCCCCTTCGAGCATTCGTTTCTCGGTCAGTTTGTAAGCCAAAACCGTGAGAAACTGCAGGGACCTGCAGGTGAATACAGGAAAAATAAGTATTACAGGAAAAATAAGTAATGTCAGGGAGGGTAACATTTTGATATAAAAGGACAATGGTGCGGCCGAGAAGACTCGAACTTCCACGGGTATTACCCCACAGCGACCTCAACGCTGCGCGTCTACCAATTCCGCCACGGCCGCACGTTTAAGGTGGCGGGCCTATAACGACGGGCGCGGCTGTCTGGCAAGCGGCTTTTATATGTTCGCTGCAATCGGGTGTCGGGGCGGCGCGCCCGGGATCATTCAGGTCTGCGCAGATCAGCGCGGCTGTCTTGCGGCGGGTCAGTTCCCGCCATATGTGCGGGGCATGAAACATCTCGTCAGACATCTCCTCGCCATTACCAGCCTGTCTCTGCTCGTCGCGTGCGGCGGAGGTGAGACGCAGGTTGAGACGGGTACTGAAGGGGGGCCGGTCAGTCCGGGGGATCGCGGACTCCTGACAGAGCAGTCCGTCGTCGATATCGGTATACCGGCTATGGTCGACCGGATGATTGTCGATGGTCAGCAGCTGGGCACCTTACTTGCGACTATTTATAGCGCTGAAACTGCGGAAGCGGTCCGACCGAACATCGAAGCAATGATCAAGGACTATAAAGTCATGTTCAATCGGTTTGAGACTATGGACCAGCCGAGCTTCTCTGACATTGCAGCACTCGCATCCCGGGGCTCCAAACTGGCCGAGTCGCAGCAGACTGTGATGGAAGAGTTGCGGCGTATCTATACCAATCATCCAGAAGCCAGCGAGGTGCTTCGCGAGGCGCTTGATGGGTTTGGCCAACCGTAACGTGGCTGCAACATTTAACTCCCGGCTTGTCACAAGCCGCCGGGCAGCGCTAGTCTCGTCCCAACCTGTGGACTGGACCCGGGCGCGACATCCGGTTGCCTATGACGATGCTCTGGTCCGAATGCAGCAGCGTGCCGCCTCCGTCGCGGCGCATGAGATCAATGAGCAGGTCTGGTTGCTGGAGCACCCGCCGCTATACACGGCCGGGACGAGTGCCGATCCGGTAGACCTTGTCGATGCAACCCGCTTTCCGGTCTTTCAAGCCGGACGAGGCGGGCAATATACCTATCATGGACCCGGACAGCGTGTGGTTTATTTGATGCTCGATCTGCGTGAGCGAGGCCGGGATGTCCGCTGCTTTGTGTCCGGTGTAGAGCAGCTGGTCATCGATACGCTGGCTGAATTTGGCGTCGCAGCTGGACGGCGTGACGGACGGATCGGCGTCTGGGTCGATATGCCTGACGGATCAGAAGCCAAGATCGCAGCAATTGGTGTGCGGATTCGGCGCTGGGTCAGTTTTCATGGTCTATCGATCAATGTCGATCCGGATCTGTCTCATTTCGACGGCATTGTGCCGTGCGGAATTCGTAAGCATGGCGTCACATCGCTTGCGGCGCTCGGAGCGAATACTATCCTGACCGATGTCGACAGGGTGCTGAAGGCCAAATTTGAAATATTGTTTGGACCGACTGTACCAGCATGAAAAGCCCGCAGGGAGGCGGGCTTCAGAACAGTAGTAATGTCTGCCGATTAGGCGACTGGCACAGGGCCGAACTGGTTGTCGCCCGAATCCTGCTTGTTGAACATGTTGATCAGATAGGCACTGACCAAGGTTCCGATCAGTCCGACTGCAGCAGATGGAAGGGCCTGATCCTGAGCCTGTTCGCCAGACAGGCGCATGACTTCGCCCAGGTCACCGCTTTCACTCGCCGCTTCAATTGCAGCTTTGATCTCGTCTGAGGGACCCAAGCCAAGCGCTTGCAGAATGAAGGTCAGGGCGACGGCAACACCAATATAGAGCAGAATGTGCGTCAGGACCATCCAGCCCGATTTTCCGGCATCATGGCTGCGCTTAATACCCAAAAAGATGAACGGGATGATCAGGATCAGTGAGACGAATCCCAGAATGATCGCTAAACCCGGCCTGAACATTGGAACCAAGCTCAGGATCGCACTAATTACAGCTAGGACGATTATGCCTTTCATATAAGCACTTGGCCCGACACGGCCGCTCGGTGAAAATAGAAGACTACCCATGTAACACTCCCTTTATCGTTAGTTGGTAAAGTCTGACGAAATTTGTCGCGTTTGCAAGCAAAATCGGACTCAATTTGAAGGCGGGCCGTATCGATTTTCTTTCGGATCCCCTTTGGTCAGTCCAACCCAAACGGTGAAAGCGATCAGCATAGCGCTGATACTATACGACACGAGAGGCGCCGCACCAGACATCCGTTCTTTATAGCGCTCATTAATGGCGAGGCGAACCTCTGGGTCTATAGTCGCCTTGCGCTCATATTGCGAATAGGCTTCGAAATATTCCGCCCCGCCATTGGCCAGCATAATGACAATCAGAACGATGATAATGGCGGTCAACAGGGTCACAATCGGTAGCACGGATCGCCCGATGTCCTTTAATCGTTTGCCGTAGATCGCGAAAACACCGCAAAACAGCATGATCAGCCAGATCAGAAAGCCCCAGAAATAGACCGCGCCCGCCGTGTCGTTCATGAACAATCCCGCTTTGAAGCTGACGACCAGACACGTAAAAACTGCCAGCGTGATCCAGAATGCCTTACGGTTAGTCCGGCCTGACGGCACAAAGAGGTGGTAGAGAGCCGTTTTGATCATGGCGGCCCTCTAACCCGCTCCGTCTTCCCACGCTAGCACGGCTCAGTGTAATCTCCCGCGCCTTGATGCCGCGTCCGGCTTCAAAATTTTCCGACTCCGCCATTGCCCCTGCCATTGCCTCTGGCTTTCTGTGCAACGCTCTAATCCTCGCCGTGCCTTTCGTGTTCGGCTAAGAGCCCTTATATTGAAGCTGAGTCACACAAAGGACGGACATGGGCAAAGAACTCCTAAATTGGGAAAATGGTCACTGGATCGGCCAAACGCTGGAAGTCGAGAACGGCGTCTGCGCTGTGCCAGGTCAAGATCTGGACGGTTATCCAAAGGACCTTCCCTATACAGAGGCCGTAAAGGCCGCGACGGACCATCTCTATGACCAAGTGTCGGACTTCATCCCTGACTTTGAATGGCCCGCCTATGCGCCGCTGGTTCATGCGATCACCGCGTTGAAAAAGCAGAAGAATGCCGTTGTCCTGGCGCATAATTATATGACGCCGGACATTTTCGTGCTGATCGGTGACTATGTTGGTGACAGTCTCGGCCTTGCGATTGAGGCGACAAAGACAGATGCGGACATCATCATTCAGGGCGGTGTCCATTTCATGGCGGAAACCTCCAAAATTCTCTGTCCCAATAAGACAGTCTTCATCCCCTCCATGCGGGCCGGGTGCTCGCTCGCTAGTTCCATCACCGGCGCGGATGTGCAGTTAATCAAGCAGCGCTATCCCGGCATTCCAGTTGTGACCTATGTAAACACCTCTGCCGATGTGAAGGCCGAGAGCGATATTTGCTGCACAAGTTCCAATGCTGTCGCCATTGTCGAACATATCGCCAAGCAGCGCGGGGTCGATAAAGTTATCATGCTGCCCGACGAATTTCTGGCCAAGAATGTCGCCCGTCAAACGGATATTGAAATCATCGCCTGGCATGGTCGCTGCGAAGTTCATGCGCGGTTCTCGGCGCAGGATGTGCGCGATATGCGTGATGCCAATCCGGGGGTTGTCGTGCTGGCGCATCCGGAATGCCCACCGGAAGTGGTCGCAGAGAGCGATTTCACCGGATCAACCAAAGCGATGAGCGACTATGTCGGCGATCACAACCCGTCCAAGGTCATTTTGCTGACCGAATGTTCGATGAGCGATAATGTTGCGATGGCGAACCCGACCGTCGATTTTGTCCGGCCCTGCAATCTCTGCCCGCATATGAAGCGAATCACTCTGGAAAATCTCTATGAGTGCCTGCGCGATGAGACCAATGAAGTCCTCGTGCCTGAACCCATGCGGACCCAAGCCTATGACGCTGTCATGCGCATGATCGAAGTGAGTTTCCCCAAGGAAAAAGGCTATTTTGATCCCGACAGCCCGATCAAGGATGTGAAAGTGATCTAACAAGGCGAATCTACCGCTATGAGCGCTAGTCCGATTTTCTCTATCGACCCTGGTGGGTGGCGAAGGCTGCCAAGCAGATTCTGACCGAGAATGGCTATCACCGTGTCGACGTCCTGGGCGTGTCCTGGGATGGTGGTCCGGCGCAGCAATTTGCCTGACAGAACAAGTCCATGATCCGCCGCCTAGTTCTGTGCGCGACGTCGCCAGGCTGGACGATGATGCCGGGTAATCCCAAGGTGCTGTCGAAGATGGCCTCCCCCAAACGCTATATCGACCGCGATTTCCTGAAAAAGAATTTTGAGATGTTTTATGGCGACACGGCCGAACATTCAGGTGAATTCACTGTCAATATGGTCCCGCCATCCATCAAAGATTACCTGTTCCAGCTTGGTGCGATGATGGGCTAGTCATATTTGTCGATTGCGCGGCGCATTCGCGCCCGCACTCTGATCGTCATGGGCAGCAAGGATCACGTCGTGCCGCCGATCAATGGGGGGATTCTCGATGCGCTTTACCGTCAGTTTCGTTTGGAAATCATTGACGGGGCCAGGCATTTGTTCCTGCTGACCCGCCGGGAAGGAACGCACGGCATTCTCCTTGCTCTCCGACCTCGAGGAGGAAGGGCATCTGTCGTTCGGGGAGGGCAAGAAGGCTGGATTGACCGCGCGGTTAGCGCAGCACTATACTTTCTGGTTGCAGCATCATAACTTGCGTGAGGGCGAGGTGCCCACAAAAGCGCTGATTGACCACGGCGTATATCAAAGCCTGTCCATGATATCACTCTATTGGGCACGGATCGGGGTTTGCAGAGTTGTTACATGAAGCAGAACCGGATTGATGAACCGCGGATGAATACTGGGATCAGCTTGCCCTCAGCCAGGGTCGTGCAGGAAGAGGTATGAACAATAGACCACTTATCGTTCTATCGATACTTGCGCTGTTTCTGACAGCCAGCTCTGCCGTAATGGCACAGACCTACAGCGCAGACGCGCAGTCTTACGGATCGGCGGATTCATCGGCTAGCTATCAACACGGTTCGAACGTGTTGGCTTTCCCGGAAATTCCTGCCGAACAGATCGCGGCGGATGTCGTAACCGAGTATAATTCGCGCACTGCAGCACCGGAGCATGTGGCGCCGACCTTTGATCCGTTCGAGGAAGATGACCGGCTTGCGGCGATGGTTAATCTGCGCAGCACCGCCTCGGCTCGGGATCTGAATAATAATCGGCTGAGTGACGGCGCGCTGCTGGAGATTGAGCTGTTCTATACGGATGCAGGCGATCGCGATTTCGGGCATGTGCGCGATGCCGTTTTCCTGAACGGCAAGGTGGTTCTGATTGTGCGCCGCGACAGCGATGAACTGGAATGTTCATCGCGTGTGACGGAAACCATCTATCATCATGATCGCTATTACAGTCCGGGCTATGGCGGGCGGTCAGGCATTCCGCCGATCTATTTCGGGCATAGAGGGTTTGATTATGGCTACGGTTATGGCAGCTATGGATATGGCCGCTATGGGCCGACTTATCCGCGACCTCGACCACGCTCGAGACCCAAACCACGCCCCGGGACCGATACGCCGACACCGCGCCTGCCGTCGATTGTCGACGATAGTGGGCAGGGGCGTCCTCGTGAGGGATCAACTTACTACAAGAATGGACGCAAGGCCGGAACGAAACCCAAGCCAGACCGTCGGCCTCGTCGACCGTATCGCGTCGATCCGTCCGTGACGATTCCATCTGTGCAGCCTGAGATGGTTGTGCGCCCTACAAATAGACTGGCACCACGTCCAGATGATCAAGTCAGGCGCCGTCCTGAGACTCGTGATCCTGCACCGACTGTCCGTCGCCGAACGCCGAGTCCGTCTATTGGCCACGTAACTTCACCCCGTCCAGGAGCTCGCCCTGTGACTCCACGGGCAGTAAGACACGCCCCCAAACCCGCCGCGCGTCCACCTGTAAGCCGTCCGCGCCCAGCTCCGCCCAAGCGCGAGACGAACCCCAAACCTGATCGCCCAAGGCTGGATAGGCCGGAAGACCGTATTGAGAAGTTCCAAATGTTTCCGGGTGATGGCCGCAGCGATTCAATCATTGTCAGTTCAGAGCGTAATTGTGCTCGCCGAGATCAACTTGTCCTTTTCATACCGAATGAACGGCTTGATGCAGCGCGGTTCGATGGCATGACACTGATTTTGCGCGACGTGACCTATAATCCGCGCTCGGGACAGACGACGGTGTATGACGAGCAGCCACTCTATGTTCCGCCAAACTATATTGAAGGGTTCCGAATTGCGTCGACGCGTCCGTGATATGTCGGTCCTGCAGTTGGCACTCGCCATGCAAGCGTGTTCATGAACCCGTCAGCGTGTGTCCCACGCACGTCACTACGGGTCCCGCAAAGACAACTTTCCTCCCAGAGTTGTCCGTGTGCTAGTCATAAAAAACCTCGCCGTCGTGCGGGGTTTTTCTTTACCGAATCTTGCCCTAAGGACACGCTAGAACAGATAAGGACCGGGTAAATCCATGATCTCAACTTTGCGGCGCGAAGCGAAATATGTGTCCGGCCTGCTGCGCATGCTCAAATCCGTCAAAACGGTCGATGCGAATTCCAATCACTTGCTTGCCGATGAGTTGGAAATGCGAGTCGATGCGTTCGGATCCAACGTGGCCTTCATCGAGGACGACCGTCAATGGACCTATGACGAGACCGAAGATTATGCCAACCGCGTCGCCGGATGGTGCGAAGAGAGCGCGATCGTCAAAGGCGATACGGTCGCCATTTTTGCGCGGAACCGTCTTGAATATGTGGCGCTTTGGTTTGGTCTGACAAAACGCGGCGTTATTCCGGCGCTGATCAACTTCCAGCTTTCGGGCAATGCTCTGGCGCACTGCGTCAATATTAGCGATGCGTCGCACATTATCGTCGATGTCGATCTCATAGAGGGCTGGAAGAGCGCCCGGGATTATCTGAATGAGGAACTGACGGAATGGGCCGCTTTCGGAGATGTGCCCAAGGGACATAAGCGGCGCATGAAGACATTTGACGCTGTCCTGCTCGACATCGTTCCGCATCGCCCGGCTAAATCCGTTCGTGACGACCTGAAGGCTGGCGGGCAGGGGATGAAGATGTTCACGTCAGGGACGACAGGCCTTCCCAAATCGGCGAAGGTTACCCATGTGCGCGCACAGAACTATATGAGGGGTCTCGGCGCAGGCGCCAAGGCGAGTTCCAAGGACCGGATGATGCTGGTTCTGCCGCTCTATCACGCGACGGGCGGTCTGGGCGGGATGGGCGCGGCTTTCTCCAATGGCGGGGCCTGTATAATCCGACCGAAATTCAGTGCATCGACTTTCTGGGATGAAGCGGTGAGTCAGGGCGCGACCATGATCACCTATGTCGGGGAACTCTGCCGCTTTCTCTTGTCGACCCTGCCGCATCCTCTGGAGCGCGCTCACAAAATTCAGTGGATTATAGGCAATGGCCTTCGACCCGAAATCTGGGAGAGCTTTGTCACGCGCTTCAATATTCCGCATGTGATTGAATTTTATGGATCGACAGAAGGCAATGTCAGCATGATTAATCTGGATGGTCCGATTGGTGCCGTTGGACGGGTTCCGTCCTATCTGAAATGGAAATTCAACATCGATATCATTCGCTACGATGTCGAAACAGGCGAGAACCCACGTGGGTCCGATGGATTCTGTGTCCGCGTCGATGATGATGAGGTCGGTGAAGTCATCGGTGAAATTCGCGAAGATGATCCGCGCTTCCGCTTTGACGGCTATGAAACAAAGGAAGCGACGCAGAAAAAAATCCTGCACAATGTGTTCAAGCCGGATGACGCCTGGTTCCGTACTGGCGATTTGATGAAGCGCGACGCGCATGGATATTATTATTTCATGGACCGCGTTGGCGACACATTCAGGTGGAAGGCTGAAAACGTAGCGACGAACGAAGTCGCTGGCGTTCTGGCGGGCTTCGGAGGCATTACGCAGGCCAACGTCTATGGGGTTGAAGTTTCAGGCCATGATGGGCGTGCAGGTATGGCAGCGCTTGTATCCGAGACGCCGCCTGACCTTGAGCAACTCAAGGCCTATCTGGACAAGGAACTCCCGCATTATGCACGTCCGGTCTTCCTTCGCCTGAGTAGTGAATCCGAAACGACGTCGACGTTCAAATTCAAGAAAACCAATCTAGTCAAGGCTGGCTTTGACCCGTCGCGCATCAGTGAGCCTGTCTATTACTGCAATCCGCAGACAAAAGCCTATGAACGCATCGACGCGGACGTTTTTGAGCAAATTAATGGCGGGACTATCCAGCTTTGATGACGCCAGCAGACGTTCTCGACTTCTGGTTCTCAGGCACGGCAAAGGTGCACTGGTTTGACAGTACGTCGGTGTTTGATGCCGAAGTTCGGACGCGGTTCGGACAGGGCGCTGAAACCCTCGCAAAAGGACCATTTCCACATCCGACATGGGAAAATGATGCGCAGAGTGCGCTGGGGTTGATAATTACTCTGGACCAGTTCCCTCGCAACATGTTCCGCGGTTCGCCCCGGGCCTTTGCATGGGACGGTCGGGCTGGCGCCATTGCGGCCCGCATGGTTGATCGCAGATGGGACATGGAAATTCCTGAAGACCGTCGGCCCTTTGTCTATATGCCGTTCATGCATGCTGAAGATCTAACGGCGCAAAATCGGTGCGTGGAACTGTCCGGATCAAGATTGAATGATGACGGCAGCATGTTACGCCATGCCGAAGCTCATAGAGATGTAATCGAACGGTTCGGGCGGTTCCCGCATCGTAATGATGCCCTGGGGCGCGAGAGCACATCCGAGGAACGAAAATTTCTTGAAGTTGGAGGTTACAACCCCGCATGAAGAGCGTTGGTATTCTCATTTTCGACGATGTCGAAGAGCTTGACTTTGTTTGGACCTTGATAAGTCTCCCAGATGGTCAATGAAGTCGCGAGACTGCGCGGACAGACGGAGCCTCTGCAAAACAGGCTGATCTCACGCGATGGTGCGGATATCACGACCGTAAAGGGCATGCGCGTCGGGGCGCATCTTTCCATGACTGATGTGGATGCGCTGGACGTCATATTGGTTCCGGGTGGGCAGGGCACGCGCACAGTGATTGAGAATGTCGAAATTATGGTTTGGATTGACCGATCGCACCGAGTTGTGAGCGGGTCACATTCGTTTGTACTGACGCCCTTGTTCTCGCCAAAACCGGTCTGCTGAAAGGCTGACGGGCTGCAACGCATTGGACGACGTTCAAAGAGTTCGAACGGTTGGAATTGAAAGGCGGATTGGTTCTGGATGTGCACTATGTCCGAGATGGGAATGTTGTAACGGTGGCCGGCGTTTCAGCCGGGATCGATATGTCGCTCTGGCTGGTTGGCCAGGGGTTCGATCCACAAATATCACGGGATGTGGCTCGGGCCATGCAATATGATTCGGTACCGCCTTACACGTCGGACGTTTGATCACTATCTGGACGTTGTGATGACCCCCAAGTCCTTTCTCGAGTCGCTGTCGGAGACTGTATCGGAACAGTTTTCAAAACTGACTCCGGACGAGCAGTTTCTTGATCGGTTTCAGGATAATTTCCGCCGCATGACGCGCCGCTTCGATGCACCGGGTCCCGAAGTGCGCCTGACCGAAGAATTCGAAATCAATGGAGTCTCAGTAAAGTTTTTCGTACCGTTTGGCTCAGTCCCTGAACTGGGACCAACACTGATCTATGCGCATGGCGGCGGGTTTGTAACGTGTGGAACGGAAACGCATGAAGGCATTATCCGTCGTTTGGCGAATGCATCTCTGTGCCGGATTCTCTCCGTCGAGTACCGCTTGGCCCCGGCGCATCCATTTCCCGCCGCACCGGATGATGTAAAGACAGTCGTTGATTGGGCTTTGTCCGGGCGGGGCGAATCACGCGGTATTGATCCCGAAAATATTGCCATTGGCGGCGATAGTGCAGGCGGGAATATAGCGGCGTGGATCGCCCAAATCTACCGCGATCAGATCAAGGCACAGATCCTGTTCTACCCATTGCTGCAGTTGGTGGATATCAAACCACCCAATCCAGGCCCGCAGGACTGGCTGCAAATCGGACCTGTCGCTCTGAAATATATTCAGGAACACTATGTTGCTGGCGCGGATCCAAAAGACCCGAAACTGTCCCCTCTATTCGAAAAAGATCTCACAAACCTGCCGCCCGCTTGGATGCTTACCTGCGGGCTTGATCCCCTTCGGGATGAAGGCGAATTTTATTTCGATAAGATGAAAGCAGCCGACAACCAGGTTGAACATCGGTATGAGAAGACAATGCCGCATGGTTTTCTAAATTTTGCTAAGGCGTTCCCGAAAGCCAATACCGTCCCCCTCGAAGCAGCTGAGTTTCTTCGGCTTCAATTTCCGCATCTTCCGTAACCCTAGAAAGCGAACGCATGACCACGCTCTATTATCACCCGCTGTCGAATCCGTCGCTCTATCCGGTGTTTATCGCCGAAGCCTTGAGTCTCGACTATGAGCGCAAGGTCGTGAACCTGCAGACGCAGGAACAGAAAAGCGACAATTACTTGAAGGTCAATCCGTTTGGGCGGGTTCCAGCGATAGTCGACGGCGATCTGGCGATCGGAGAAAGCAGTGCCATCGGGCGCTATCTGGCGCGTAAGGCGGGCGGAGACATTTATTCAGAAGATCTGCGCGAAGCAACATTGATCGATCAGTGGGTCGAATTTGTTGTCCATCACGTCCGCATCAATGTCGGGCGGATCAATTTTAACCGCTTTATCGCGCCGATGGTCGGCGCAGAACC
Source organism: Litorimonas sp. (assembly GCA_965205225.1). Lineage (GTDB taxonomy): Bacteria > Pseudomonadota > Alphaproteobacteria > Caulobacterales > Maricaulaceae > Litorimonas. The sequence goes on along the minus strand of CBDBFZ010000002.1, from coordinate 1,023,529 downwards.
GGATCAGGCCTCAATCGATATGGGCGTTCGTTTTCTGTCTGAGAACCTGCCTCATATTGAAGTGGCTCTGAGCGGCGACGGTTATCTGCATGGTGAGCGGCTGACACTAGCAGATATCGCGCTGGTTGCAGCGTTTGAACCTCAGCATGTGGCCCAGATTGATATCTCCTATGCGCCCGTTCTAACGGAGTGGCTGACCCGCATGCGTCAGGAACCCTGGTATCAGGCCGTACATACACATTACGGCGTGGAACTTGGCCTATAGCGGATGTTCAAACCCGAGCATGGGATAACGGAGCTCGGTGGCGACTTTTATGATCCGGTCGTTCCGGCGGAGTTTCCGCAACATCAGCTGCGCTATGCGGATGAACATAGCGCGGGGAAGATCGGTCTGGATGATGTCGACTGGACCGCCCGTTATGGCCGGTTTGAACCGTTTGATGGCTCCCTTCAGGAACCGCTGGCGCTGCGCTATCATGGGCATCAGTTCCGGAATTATAATCCCGAGATCGGTGATGGGCGCGGCTTTCTCTACGCGCAATGTCGGGACGCGAATGGGCGTTTGCTGGACTTCGGAACCAAGGGCTCAGGCCAGACGCCGTTTTCACGGCGCGGCGATGGACGTCTGACCCTGCTGGGCGGTGTCCGCGAAGTCTTCGCAACACGCTACCTTGAACATCTTGGAGTCAATACATCCCGCAGCTTTTGCCTGATCGAAACAGGGGAGGAGTTACAGCGCCATGACGAACCGTCGCCAACGCGATCTGCCGTTCTGACACGTTTGCAGCATAGCCATATTCGCTTCGGCACATTTCAGCGGCAGGCCTTTTTTGGTCGGACGGATAATCTCGAAGCTCTAGTCGAATATTGTCAGCGTCATTTCTATCCTGACATTACGCGCCCCGCTGATTTGCTTCGCGCCGTTGCAATCCGCAGCGCCGATCTTGTCGCCAGCTGGATGGCCGCAGGTTTTGTTCACGGGGTGATGAACACAGATAATATGAATATCACGGGTGAGGTCTTCGACTTTGGTCCCTACCGCTTCCTGCCGTATTATGATCCGGCTTTTACGGCCGCCTATTTCGATCATTCGGGGCTCTATTCATTTGCCCGCCAACCCGAAGCTATGGGTTGGAATTTAGGGCAGTTGGCCCAGAGCCTGTCACTGATAGAAGAGGATGCCGCGCTCATCGACGCGCTCAGCCATTATGCGAACCAATACGAGTCTGCGCTGATCAGACACATGGCCCGGCGTCTGAAGATCGTGCTGCCAAAGGATGGAGCGACTTTCGTCAAACAGACCTTCGATGCTCTGGCTAAAAGCCGAGCCAGCTGGCCGGGTTTCTTCCATGACTGGGCTGGCGGCAAATCTGCCGCGCTGCTTCAGAACTATCCGGACAGCGTGTGGGGAGACTGGAAGGCCACATTTGCGGCACTGACGGCTTCGGGACCGCGCCCGGACACAGAGCGCCCCGCAACCCTTCTATATGATGAAATCGGCGCGCTATGGACCCCGATCGTCGAAACTGACGACTGGTCACAATTTCTGGACAAACTGGCGTCATATGATCGCCGTAACTATGGTGACTGAAACGGAGAGACTTATGAGACATTTACTTATTCTGGCCGCCTTACCGGCGCTCATCGCCTGCACTGACGCGGAACCCCGTGTCGAGACAGATGCAGTTGAATCTACGACGCCCGTGGCAGGTGAAGTTGAAAAGACCGAGATGGCACATATGGGTGAGGGCGTTGATCTCTCTGCTCTGCCTGCGGGGTCATACACAGCGGAAATGGGCCACGCTTACATCCAGTTTTCCTATGATCACCAAGGCTATTCCCGTCCGATCTTGCGCTGGAGCGACTTCGACGCGACTGTCAATTACGATCCTGAGACGCCAGAAAATTCAACGCTCAATGTGGTCATTCCAGTTGCGTCTATCGACACCAATGTTGAAACCTTCAACACTCACCTCAAAAGTGCGGATTTCTTCGACGTGAAGACGTATCCGGCCATCACTTTTGAGAGCACCAACGTGGAAATTCACCCCGGCGGACACGGTGTCGTTACAGGGAACCTGACCATCAAGGACACTACGCGCACGGTCAGCTTCGAAGGCACGATCAATAAAATCGGAAAGTCCCGCAGCGGAAATGACATGTTCGGCTTGTCTGGTACGGGCAAACTGAAACGATCGGATTTCGGTGTTGACCTCTATGCGCCAGCTGTCGGCGATGATGTCGACCTCGTCATGGAAGTTGAGTTCCAGAAAAACGAATAGGCCTTTGTCTCTTCGCTACAGCAAAGTTGCAATCGTCCTGCATTGGACGATTGCGCTGTTGATTATCGGACTGATTGTCTTTGGCCTGTTAATGACGCAGGAATGGATGCCGAACCGTTTCGCCATCTATCAATGGCATAAGAGCCTCGGAATAACAGTTTTGGTCATGTCAGTTGTTCGTCTGCTCTGGCGGTTCACCCATCGTCCACCGCCCCTGCCAGCCGCAATGCTAGGGTGGCAGCGTCTGGCCAGCCACGTCACACATTGGGCGTTCTATACGCTGATGTTCGTTATGCCCCTGCTTGGGTGGGCGATGGTCAGCACGTCCGAACTGCCGATCCCGACGGTTTTGTACGGGTTGATAGCTTTGCCCGATATGCCGGGTGTGCCCGAGGCCAAGGCCACCGCAGAGCGCTTCCGAATGCTGCATGAAATCGGGGCAAAAGTCTTTATGGCCCTTATTATTCTGCATATCGGTGCGGCGCTGAAGCATCATTTTGCAGATCGCGATGATGTGCTGAAACGCATGGTGCCGTGGGTAAAGGTCAGAGATTGAAAATGGTGATCCCGGGTGGATTCGAACCACCGGTCCCCAGATTAGGAATCACTCATTTCGTGGTGTTGCCGTCAAACGAATGTTTATCGAACAAAAACCCGTGTAATGTTAGTTCTTCCCCTCACGGACGCACTGTTATGACAATAGGCGCTGACGGGGAACACGCCGTTGACACTCGCGGAACCTGAAGTTGGCATTTTTGGTCCCGGATATACAACTCGCCATACTCTCAGGGATGCAACCAAAAGGTCTTTGCGTTCAGGACTTGTTGAATACGAAGATACTAACTAGATGACCCCCGCAGCGCGCAACTCTTGGGTTTGCATAAAACCTGCGACTAAACACCAACAATAATGCATCATCACTGCAGTCCGGATGCATAAAAGCCCATTGTAAAAATCGCGGTCAGAGATATTTTGGGAAACTGGCCGAGAATGGCCTTGTCAGAGACATCTCTGGTACACCTTTTATCCGCTAGACCCCCGTTAGCAGGGCACTAATCTTGAGCGGTATAAATCATGAGGTTTGTGCCAGAAGGTAGTGGCGGAGACGAAGGGATTCGAACCCTCGATGGGCTTTTGACCCATACTCCCTTAGCAGGGGAGCGCCTTCGACCACTCGGCCACGTCTCCGTCGGCGCATCTAACGGTGTGCATTCTGCTCCGCAAGCATTTGTCACGTTCCAATACACACCAATTTCATATTGAGAGTGGGTTAACCGTGTTTCGTCGATTTTAGGTCGATCTGATACGATCCGGTCGGGTTTCTTCCGCGACAGGATCAGCGCAAACCCGCCGCGTTCACTCCATATTTGCCCTCGTCCTGTATCGATCCTGTAACGAACTGGTGGGAAATGATAGCGAAGAACCTTGAAATGGCATGGGCGGACGCTGTGAATACAACAGCAACAGCTCGGCCGCGCAGCGAATATGAACGTTGAATGGCGCGTTCAAACGATAAATCGGCCATGCCGGATATTGACCGTCGTCGAAAGCGGTTCGGGATCGACGACCTCGATGTTTCGAAAACCAGAGCAATATGAGCGCCTTGCGGTTCGACATGAAAATGTTCAACATTGTGGCGATCATGGCCGTCATCGAATTAGGTATCTAACAGGGATATACTGGCATCAACGAAAAAACGGTCCTCGCCTCAACCACTGTCTCCATGCTCGGAGCCGGCATTTTCATTTTCCTGATATCTTTGACGACACACTCGCCGGATGTTTGTCTCGTCTTTCTCATGCTTCACTCCATGAAATGAAAATGAGCGAAAACTCTCTCTTAGCCCAGACCCAAATCTGAGACATAGGTGCTGTTTGACCTGCCCTCTTAGAGTGGTGCATTTTGAGAGTTAGAGTTTTTGGCTATTTTGCGCGTGAAGGAGCACATCATAGCAAGAAAACGCTACACCCTGAACAAGTATCGCGAAGCTGCGTGAGGCTGAAGTCCGGCTGGCCGCAGGCGAGAAGACGAAGGCGATTTGCCGGTCTCTCGGCATCGCGGAACAGACTTATTATCGATGGCGACGTGAGTATGGCGGCTTGAAGGTCGATCAGGCTCAACGTCTGAAGGCGTTGGAGAAGGAGAATCTTCGGCTCCGCAAGCCTGTCTCGGACCTGACTCTTGACGCCATGATCTTAAAGGAAGCTGTCGAGGGAAAGTACTAGGCTGTAGTGAAGAGTTAACTTTTATTTTCTATAATGTTCCTTCATTTTGTCAGGAGCGCACATATGTCTGGTTATCAGGAACTTACGGATGAACAATGGAGCCGTTTAAAGCCTTATTTGCCTTATGGGAGCACAGGGAAACCGGGTCGCAACGCCAATAACAGGCTTTTCATTGATGCTTTGTTGTGGATGGCCCGTTCGGGCGGGCGTTGGCGCGATTTACCCGAACGGTTCGGGCGTTTTGACAGTGTCAAACGGCGTTATTATCTCTGGGTTGAGGCCGGGGTTTTAGAAGATGTCTTTAAGGCCTTGCGCACCCACGCTGATCAAGAGTGGCTGATGATGGATGCCACAATTGTGCGGGCGCATGCCCAAGCGGCCGGAGCGCGGCATAAAAAAGGGGGCCTGATGCCCATGCATTGGGGCGTTCCAAGGGCGGCCTGACGACAAAAATACATGGGCTGACAGATGCATTGGGTTTAGCTCTGCGCCTGATAGCAACGGGCGGGCATTGTAGCGAAATGACGCAAGCCGCCGTCTTATTGGCAGGGTTTAAGGCGGATCATGTCTTGGCGGATAAGGGCTATGATGGCCGGTGCGTTATAGACGTGGTGAATGAGAGCGGGGCTATGCCCGTTATTCCGTCCCGAAAAAATGCGCGCAAGCCAAGGCAAACTGATATGGCTTTGTATAAGGAACGTAATATTGTCGAGCGTTTCTTTGGCTATCTCAAACAGTTCCGGCGTGTGGCTACGCGATATGACAAGCATATCCAAAACTATATGGGCTTCGTCTATATCGCAGCTATCAAGATCTGGCTCAAATGATTAATTCTTCTCTACAGCCTAGGCTCAGGCCCTATTGATTTGCGTTTTTAAGCGAATGGTGATTCAGAGTGTCAAAGGAGTTTTGCCATGTCTTATTTGTTCTGGTTGTCTGAAGCGCAGATGTCGAAGATCGAGCCTTTCTTTCCGCTGGCGCATGGTGCGGCCTTGTGTTGATGATCGGAAGGTAATTTCCGGGATCATCTTTGTTCTGAAAATGGTCTGCCTTGGCGCGATGCACCCTTGTGAGTATGGGCCTCACAAAACCCTGTATAACAGGTTCAAACGCTGGAGCAGGATGGGTGTTTTCTATACTATATTCAGTCACTTGGCCGTATAAGGCGCGCCACCAGATATACTCATGATCGATGCCACTTACCTCAAAACCCATCGCACGGCGTCAAGCCTCTTAAAAGGGGGATACTTCCCCGTCACATCGGGCGCACTAAAGGCGGCCTGAACACAAAGCCTGAACACAAAGCTACACGCTGTGTGCATGGAATGGGCCGTCCGATCGCCCTATGTCTAACAACGGGTCAGACCTCAGACCACCTTGGTGCGAAAATCCTTTATCCTGTTCTGCCCGATGGGCCGGACATCACACTGATCGGTGATAAGGGCTATGACTCTGATGATTATCGTGCGGCGCTAAGGGCTAAAGGTATCACGGCCAGCATTCCACCGCGAAAGGGGCGCAACTCTCCCGCTTCATTCTGTAAAATACAATATAACAACGCCATAAGGTCGAAACCATGTTCGGGCGGCTCAAAGATTGGCGACGCATTGCAACACGATATGATCGACGGGCCGATATCTTCATGGCCGCAATCACAATCGCAGTCATCGTCACATATTGGATTTAATGAGTCCTGAGCCTAGGTCGTAGTGAAGAATTAATCATTTGAGCCAGATCTTGATAGCTGCGATATAGACGAAGCCCATATAGTTTTGGATATGCTTGTCATATCGCGTAGCCACACGCCGGAACTGTTTGAGATAGCCAAAGAAACGCTCGACAATATTACGTTCCTTATACAAAGCCATATCAGTTTGCCTTGGCTTGCGCGCATTTTTTCGGGACGGAATAACGGGCATAGCCCCAGTCTCATTCACCGCTTCCATAACGCACCGGCCATCATAGCCCTTATCCGCCAAGACATGATCCGCCTTAAACCCTGCCAATAAGGCGGCGGCTTGCGTCATTTCGCTACAATGCCCGCCCGTTGCTATCAGGCGCAGAGCTAAACCCAATCCATCTGTCAGCCCATGTATTTTTGTCGTCAGGCCGCCCTTGGAACGTCCCCCCCTGGAACGCCCCAATGCGTGGGCATCAGGCCCCCTTTTTTATGCCGCGCCCCGGCCGATTGGGCATGCGCCCGCACAATTGTGGCATCCATCATCAGCCACTCTTGATCAGCGTGAGTGCGCAAGGCCTTAAAGACATCTTCTAAAACCCCGGCCTCAACCTAGAGATAATAACGCCGTTTGACACTGTCAAAACGCCCGAACCGTTCGGGTAAATCGCGCCAACGCCCGCCCGAACGGGCCATCCACAACAAAGCATCAATGAAAAGCCTGTTATTGGCGTTGCGACCCCGTTTCCCTGTGCTCCCATAAGGCAAATAAGGCGGACACCTCGAAGAACAGGGTTTTGGGGCCAGTATAGAGGCGAATTTTATAATCGGCTCTCAGGTCAGGCTTCATAGAGTGACGAATGCGTGTCCACAGGCGTATTTTGGCATGATTTTGGCCCGCATAAGTGGGGGGATCCGGATTTTGAACAGAATCAGGCTATGGGCTGTCGTCGCTCATGGAAAACGAGGCGGCGGAAGTTGTAGCTTAGCTTGGCCATGGTGATCCGGCCAGCGGCCCTGGCCGATTGAGCGCCTGGCCGATTGAGCGGATCGTGATCGCCATCGGCCCTTTCTCATATCCGAACACATGTTCAACACAGGCACGGATGGAGGAGCGGGTCGCATTGCCGCGCCGAATGTGCTTTGCCATCGGTTTACCGCGGGGCTTCTTTCGATGGATGTTTGAACGATAGCCCTGCGCTTTCAGCCAGGCTTCGTTTCTGGCTGAGCGATAAGCTGTATCCGCCCAAACAGACTTTGAGCTGTTGGTGGCATCCAGAACCGATGTCAGTTCGTGCCCATCATAGCGGGCCGCATGGGTACAGGTCTCTCCCCGGACAAAGCGCCATTTCCGGTCAATACTGATATGGTTCTTGTACCCAAAGTGAGGGATGGAAATGTCGACAAGGCCTGCGTCCTGTTCCCCTTCTGCGGTCTTTCGCGCCCTGGAATAGCTGACCACCGCTCGTGCGTCGGTGTCTTTCTGTGCGGCCCTGGCAGGATCATCAGGCCAGATAGCGGACGCGCTTTCACCCGCCCTGGCCCGCTCTTTCTCTTCTTTCTTCATCCGTTGGCGCGGCGCTGACACCAAAGTGGCATCCACGATCTGACCTCCCGTGGGTTTGTAGCCGCGCTTGCAGAGTTGCTCTTCAAAAGCGGCAAACAGAGATTTGAAAGCACCAGACTGGGTCAGCTTTTCACGGAACAGCCAAATCGTCTTTTGGTCCGGGGTCGGTTCACCGATCTCAAACCTCAGAAACCGCAGCCAACTTAAACGATCCCGGATCAGAAATTCCATCCGTTCATCACTCAGATTGTGCATCGACGCCAGAACAAGCACCTTGAACATCGTGACCGGATCATAGGGTGGCCGACCGCCCTTGGCGCGAACCCCATAACCGAGGGCTTCCATCAGAACAGTTCGGAAAGCCTCAAAGTCCACATGACACTCTAGTGCTTCAAGCGGATCACCTGTCGCCGATAAGCGAGCAAGATGATCCGACAAGTCAAACAATCCAGGCGCGTGCATCATAAAATCCTCCCAAAACCAGTAAATCAGATCACACCACAAAATGCATGGTTTTTAGAGGCCTCCAGGCTTTAAACGGCCCCATTGTTCATCCGTAAGTTCCTGATAACCAAGCATATGTGTGCTCCTGACAAAAATGAAGGAACATTATAGAAAACAAAAGTTAATTCTTCACTACAGCCTAGAGTGTCGGCGATGGTGCATTTGGGTTCTGGACCGCCTTGCGGGATGTCTTCCCCGAGACCCGCGAGCAACGGTGTTGGGTTCACAAAACCGCCAATGTGATTGCCAATGTGACCGGCGCGCTGCCGAAGTCCCTGCGCGAGAAGGCCAGGCCGAGCTACAGGACATCTGGATGGCAGAGACCCCGAGACCAGGAAAGAAGCGGCATGATGTCGCCTACGGGGAGGTTGAGACCGCCCACCCGGGCGCGACCTTGGCTCTCAGAATACAGTCATGTCAACCCGCTCAAGGGCTCTGACGGGTCTATCAGCAGACTTATGCCGATCCCTGTTCCAAGGTCGCTCAGGTCAAGCTGTACATGACCCAAACCCCGATTACAGAGGCGGACATGCTGAATGATAAAGGTCTGTCCTATCACGAAGAGCATGGCTTGCTCGTGCTGCGCATATTGACGTATCGCGGCACGGAATATTGCGGCCACGCCGACCAGTATAACGATCAACTTTTCCTGGCCATCAACATGATCGAGCACACCAGAACCAAGGTCAAGTCATCCCAAACCAACGGGTCCTTGCGAGCGAGTCCACAAGACTATATTGCAAGAGGTTTATCAGGTTACATGCTGTAAGAAACTCTACGAGTCCGTCAAAGCGTTGCAAGCCGATCTGGAGCTGGATCCATTGGTACAATACAGAAGCACCCATCAGGGAAAAATGTGCTTGGGAAGACCCCGCACGAGCCTATGATGTAAGGCAAAGACATCTGACAGGAAAAGTTCATACACTGAAGCCAAACTAACAGATCACTGCCAGTAATCTGCGGAACTGTCAGATCAAGTCTGAACTTCTACATATTAGTCTTCTGGTTTACCGATCTGGCTCAGTCATTTTGTCGCCATACCAGTTCAGATTCCGAGTCAGATAGAGGGTCGCGGCAATTGCAACGAAACTGACCAGCGCGCCGACCATCAGGGCGAAGTCCTGAATTCGCATGAGTACGAAGAGCAGCCCGTAAACGGATCCAAATACAAGCACCGATTTCCAGATATACGCACGCCCGAATAAGGCGCCCGCATAACCCGCTGTAAGACTAACGGTTGCGCCCGCACTCAGCAGGAAGGCAAGTGTGAAACCGATATGTTCCGCGAATGCGAGCAACAACAGATAGAAGACCGCCTGAGCAATCCCGATCAGTAGATATTGCGCGGGGTGAACCCTGACTCCCAGCAATGTTTCCATCAGAAAATAGACCAGAGAAACCAGACCGATAAACAGAACCGCATATTTTAGCGCACGATTGACGATCTGATAAGGATTGAGAGGGTTAACAAAATTAACCTGCATATCCGCACCACCTTGAACGAGGCCCATCAACTCACCAGCCCGGCCTTGAGACGGAAGACCACGGCGTAGATAGGGCACCGTCCACTCGGCGGAAAACCCGGTCTCGGTAATCGTTCGCTCACTTGGCGGAAAGCGGCCTTCAAAGCCTGGATGCGGCCAGTCGGAACTCATCCGCAAAATCGTACTTTTGGCATAGGGAAGAATGGAAAGCTGATTTGCCCCCGTAAAGGCCATGCGGGCGGTAACAGTCATGTCGGCGTCGCTGACAAACTCGGAAATGGGAACGGAGAGCAGAGTCATGCCGCCCGAATTCAATCGGTCATAGATGACGGGTGGCGTTGTCGATCGAGTTTGGACCGGATCAATAGCGGCCTCTCTTTCAACAAACATCATGTCAGGCCAGCTAAATCGCGCAGATCCGGAATAAGGTTCGAATATGTATGTCCGTCCGCCGGCATTTAGGTTTGCATCGGAAATCAGGCCGGTCACATCGCCGACGCCGACTATGACTTTCGCTCTGTTGGTATTGAAGCTCAGTCCAGTCTGTTGCGGCAAGACCTCGCCGAGTGACGGTAGGGTTGCGGATAGGGTGGCCTCGGCTGTGTAGATCGGAACCTTATAGAGTGACCGGGTTTTCTCCTCGACGGTGATCCCGTTCAGAACCGCCTCACCCGTCAGAGCAGATAGGATATAATCGCCCTCTCGAATACCGCCATTGGGCAAGGTTTCGCGGTAGGGAACCACGATAACAGGCCCCAACAGGCGCTGCTCACCGCCATAAGTCTGACTGACTTCACGGCTGACTTCATCGGCGCGGGATAACCGCTCAAAGTTGATGAAGGATATGAACATGACAGGAACCGCCATAAGCACGATCAGAACCAGAAGCACGATAAGCTTTAGCCCGAGTGACCGCGATACCGAACCAAGGGGTAACGACGGGGGGTGAGGACGGGTCGTCATGGCAGACTCCTAGTGATAAATCTCAGGCTGTCTTGATAGAGACCTTGGGCTGAATGAAAGCTGAACAGGGTCAGATTGCAGCCTTGTAGCGACAAAGCAAAGGCTTAGCGTATAGAAAGGCGGGCTTCATTTCGCAGCGTGGCTCTGAAGTCCGGCATTTCATTTCAACCGGCTCACTATCATCCGTGGCAATGACAGGATCCATGAACGGAAAGCCCAGTTCGTCAGCCCTGCATCAAAGGACATTGGCGACATCATTGAGAATTGTCCGGCGAAGGGTCGTCTGCGCGCCGCCGCTGGCGCGAAGCCCGCTGGCAATAAACAGACCTGAGTCCGACATGTCGGGCATCTCTGCATCATCCAGAATAACGTCGAACCGGGCGTTCGGAGTCCGTTGCACCGATGTTCAGAATTTTCCGAATACTGCTAGGTTGTAGTGAAGAATTAATCATTTGAGCCAGATTTTGATAGCTGCGATATAGACGAAGCCCATATAGTTTTGGATATGCTTGTCATATCGCGTAGCCACACGCCGGAACTGTTTGAGATAGCCAAAGAAACGCTCGACAATATTACGTTCCTTATACAAAGCCATATCAGTTTGCCTTGGCTTGCGCGCATTTTTCCGGGACGGAATAACGGGCATAGCCCCGCTCTCATTCACCGCGTCTATAACGCACCGGCCATCATAGCCCTTATCCGCCAAGACATGATCCGCCTTAAACCCTGCCAATAAGGCGGCGGCTTGCGTCATTTCGCTACAATGCCCGCCCGTTGCTATCAGGCGCAGAGCTAAACCCAATGCATCTGTCAGCCCATGTATTTTTGTCGTCAGGCCGCCCTTGGAACGTCCCCCCCTGGAACGCCCCAATGCGTGGGCATCAGGCCCCCTTTTTTATGCCGCGCCCCGGCCGCTTGGGCATGCGCCCGCACAATTGTGGCATCCATCATCAGCCACTCTTGATCAGCGTGAGTGCGCAAGGCCTTAAAGACATCTTCTAAAACCCCGGCCTCAACCCAGAGATAATAACGCCGTTTGACACTGTCAAAACGCCCGAACCGTTCGGGTAAATCGCGCCAACGCCCGCCCGAACGGGCCATCCACAACAAAGCATCAATGAAAAGCCTGTTATTGGCGTTGCGACCCGGTTTCCCTGTGCTCCCATAAGGCAAATAAGGCTTTAAACGGCTCCATTGTTCATCCGTAAGTTCCTGATAACCAGACATATGTGCGCTCCTGACAAAATGAAGGAACATTATAGAAAATAAAAGTTAACTCTTCACTACAGCCTAGGCTGTCAGTAGCAGCGCAGACAGGGATGGAAGAACGGTGCAGTGGTTAAAGGTCATAAAACTCTCAGATCTGTGGTGGCATAAGAATCAAACGTCGGCTTGGTCGGGCTGGTTCCTATTCCGTATCACGATCCGCAAAATTGGGGGTGCGCTTTTCCAGAAACGCCCGGACGCCCTCTTCGCAATCCGGGGTGATAAACATTTTTTCCAGCAATTCGCTTTCTTCCATATGCGCCGCGAACGGCTCAGTCGACAGAGCCCCGTGTCCCAGCATTGTTGCACGCAGCAGACGCTTATTCTGTGACACGGCTTCGGGAGAACAGTTGACCGCTATGTCTCGCGCCAGTTCCAAGGCTCGCGGCAGCACATCTGTATTATCATGAAGTTCAGAAAACAGTCCGGCGTTCAGCGCATCCTCAGGATTGATGAAAGAACCGGTCAGTGACCATTGCGCCGCTTTGGAGAAACCGACCAGTTTGGGTAGATAAAAACTTGCCGCGCCGTCAAACACGATCCCACGGCGCACAAAGGGAAAGGCATATTTAGCTTTTCGAGCCGCGATCCTAATGTCGCACGGCAGGGTCATTGTCAGCCCGACACCAACGGCAGAACCGTTGATCGCGGCAATGACCGGCGTGTCGAGCTGGGCAATAACGAGATTGAGCACGCCGCCCGTATCGCGCGGGACGCCGTCCACACGTTCGGCTTCAAAATCGAGGCCTGCCGAGCCAAAGCCATCGGAAATATCGGCTCCGGCGCAGAAGGCCCGCCCCTGACCCGTCAGAACAATCGCACGCACACCATCGTCGCGTTCGAGATCATCGACGATTTTCAGCATCCGCTGAAACAGGGCCACGTTGAATCTGTTTATCGCCTCAGGACAGTTTAACGTGACGACAGCAACGGACCCGACGTCTGAATCTCGGGACGACAGGACAATGTCTGACATGGTGATCTCCTCAACCTTCAACTAACCGGGCACGAGCTAAGCGTCCACACCAAGCACTTTGTCATCGGAAGACCGATACTCACGCGCCCGCGAGCGAACGTGATCCAATGTGATTGAAAATACCGGCCCGATAAAGTCTAAAATCAAACATCAACCCAACTCAGGGTCAAACTCAGGGTCAATCAGGCCCAGATGAAAAAAGACACCATGACTGACTTCACACTCCATACTGTCGAGACTGCCCCCTAAGCCCCGCAAGCAACCCTGAAAGAGGCACAAGGATCGCTCGGCCTTATTCCGAACCTGTTCACTACAATGGCCGAAGCGCTGACGCTGGAACATCAGGCGCTGTGCGACCTCGCCCGCGCGGTGAATAAGGCTCAGGCCAATGGCGATCTGGCCAACGGACAGACCTCGTTAATGACATAAACGAGGTTCCTCCGACCCTCTCGCAAGTCGGCCTGTCGGGGATAAAGTCTAGGCTGTAGTGAAGAGTTAACTTTTATTTTCTATAATGTTCCTTCATTTTGTCAGGAGCGCACATATGTCTGGTTATCAGGAACTTACGGATGAACAATGGAGCCGTTTAAAGCCTTATTTGCCTTATGGGAGCACAGGGAAACCGGGTCGCAACGCCAATAACAGGCTTTTCATTGATGCTTTGTTGTGGATGGCCCGTTCGGGCGGGCGTTGGCGCGATTTACCCGAACGGTTCGGGCGTTTTGACAGTGTCAAACGGCGTTATTATCTCTGGGTTGAGGCCGGGGTTTTAGAAGATGTCTTTAAGGCCTTGCGCACCCACGCTGATCAAGAGTGGCTGATGATGGATGCCACAATTGTGCGGGCGCATGCCCAAGCGGCCGGGGCGCGGCATAAAAAAGGGGGCCTGATGCCCACGCATTGGGGCGTTCCAGGGGGGACGTTCCAAGGGCGGCTTGACGACAAAAATACATGGGCTGACAGATGCATTGGGTTTAGCTCTGCGCCTGATAGCAACGGGCGGGCATTGTAGCGAAATGACGCAAGCCGCCGCCTTATTGGCAGGGTTTAAGGCGGATCATGTCTTGGCGGATAAGGGCTATGATGGCCGGTGCGTTATAGACGCGGTGAATGAGAGCGGGGCTATGCCCGTTATTCCGTCCCGAAAAAATGCGCGCAAGCCAAGGCAAACTGATATGGCTTTGTATAAGGAACGTAATATTGTCGAGCGTTTCTTTGGCTATCTCAAACAGTTCCGGCGTGTGGCTACGCGATATGACAAGCATATCCAAAACTATATGGGCTTCGTCTATATCGCAGCTATCAAAATCTGGCTCAAATAATTAATTCTTCTCTACGGCCTAGGGTGCGAAATTGTTTGAGGTGCCCTTCTGGTCGCGTTTTATATTTACCTTGCCTCCTGGTGAGAAAAATGATTCAGAGTGATTTAACTTTGCGTTACCGAATAACCGGTAATATAAAACTAAGGTTTTCCCAGATACCATGATTTTTATGTTATCTGGGACAGCTCCCTACGAAATTATGATCTTATTTCACAACAAGAATAGCAGCATCAACCTGAAATGACATGCATTGAAATCAACTCGGAGAGGCGCGATTTGGGTAATAATAAAAAAACGTTAGGGTCATGCCTAGTTGATTGGATTTTCTCTGAAGTATCGTAACAGGGTTTTGTACTTGTCTTCAAGCCTGTGATTATATCTCCATTCCGTTTCCTTCAGGTGTAGATGAAAGGTGTGTTTTGGAACGCCCTTAAACTTCGCTAGACGCACCTTGGCCAGCCCCCAGAAGCCTTCGATGCCGTTGATGTGGGTCGGGCCCTGGGCGAACTCGTCCCTGGAATGATCTACCCGATAATGACCATAGCCTATATCGGCCAGTCCGTTATAGCCGCGCCAGCCATCGGAATTGATGATGGAAGACGGGTCAACCCTACCCCGGATAATCCCCTGTAGGGTGGTTCTGGAGCAGTCTGGAACAATCTCGGTATAGACCCGCCCGGCCCGTTCGTAGATGCCAAACAGGGTGGTCTTGCCATAGGCCCCGCGCCCGCGTTTGCCCTTGACGCGGGTTGCGCCGAAATAGCTTTCATCAACCTCGCCCACACCGAAGAAGGGTTTGTCCGCCTCGCAGGCCCAATGGATGCGTTCGCGAAGAGCGCGGTAGATCCGATTGATGGTGTTGCGGTTAAGCCCTGTCAGTTGGGCTGTTTGCAGGGCTGTCAGATCAGCGGCGAAGCAGCGAACGACCTTCCGAATTTTGCGCTTCGGACAGATGCGGTCCTTTTGAGTAACGATTTTTCATTGCATACAGTGACTTAGATCACTATGCGGAGCCAATCAACTAGGCAAGACCCAAACGTTATTAGAACTAGAGGTGTTATCCCAATGAAGATTCTTCTTCAGGCATTTCGCTCTGCCTTAACCTCGCTATACCCATTCCTGACTAAGGTGTACTGGAGAGGTTATCACTCAACCAATCGATATATTGAGTCTGCGAACCAGATATCACATCAGCTGTTTAAAAGCCCGGTAAGTGGAAAATTTATTGCAGATTTGGAAAAACGTCGGTCAGAGATGCAACTTCCAAGGCCAGTACTGCCGCAGTCATGGCCTCTCATTAGCATATGCATTGTCATCTATAATTCGGAGCCATTTCTCAAAGGCCTTTTCCATGCGCTTGTAGATATTGACTATCCTGTAGATAAGCTTGAGCTAATTCTAGTCGACAATGCATCTACTGATGCTACAGACCAAGTTTTGGAATCATATATCCCCTCTCTTGATTCTTGGAGGGGGAAAAAGAAGTTGAGACACAATGCGAATATAGGATATGGAGCAGGTCAAAATGCTGCTGTAGCCCAAGCAAGTGGCGATTTCCTTTTATTGTTAAACCCTGATGCGCGACCGGAATCCAAAAGCCTGAAGATAGCCGTCCAGCGAGCCTTGGGAGATCGGAGCGATGTAGCCGCATGGGAGTTGGTACAAACCCCTCTCCCGCATCCAAAATACTATGATCCAGTCAGTTGGGAGACCGGCTGGAACAGCCATGCCGCAGTATTAATGCGAACGGAAGCATTCAGGCAAGTAGATGGTTACGATCCATCATTATTTCTTTACGGGCAAGATGTTGAACTTTCTTATAGGCTAAGGTCAGAAGGATGGCGATTGCGCATCCTAGCAGATGCTACTGTGCATCACGACACAACAATGATTCGACCGGAGCAGAATTATCGCATCTTGCTTGCCGACCGCCTTTTACGTAGGCGATACGGAGGATGGGTAGCACGTTGGCAGGGCCGCGCTATGTTTGCCCGCATGTTGTCTCATAGCAATAACGAAGCAGAGAGAAGTGCTGTAATTGAAGCCCAGAGGGAGTATAATGCACTCAAAAAAAAATTTGCACCCCGATCTAAGCGTGGTCATGCTTTCGAGTTTGACGGCGTTTACTTCAGTCGCCGCCGTACGGGATCGACTGTACCTATCGAAGAATATTGGACAGAAACCAGTCCACTAGTTAGCATAATAACACGCACACACGGTATCTACACACATTTGAGCGATAATCTTTCATGTGTCCGGCAACAGACTTATCCATCCATCGAACACATCGTCGTCGAGGATGACTCGCACGCCATCAGCCAAACTCGAAATTTAGTTGAATCGTTTGCGCATGACTCCGACAGATTAAGATATATAGGTTTGAAAAAAGTCGGTAGATCGACCACTGGAAACGCTGGCGCACAAACTGCTCAAGGCCAGTATCTCATGTGGTACGATCAAGACGACCTGATCTTCCCGGACCATGTCGCGCATCTCGTCGCTGCTCTTGAGGCTACACCTGACGCAGTTGCTGCTTACAGTCTGGCTTGGGAGGCTATAACGGTCACAAAGTCATTCTTTCGAAGGACTCGCCGTCTCGTCGGGCCTGTAGGCATAGGCTTTGAAGTCTCAGAGGAGGCGTTTGAGGATGCCAATTTCATACCGATCCAATCAGTTCTATTTGAACGGAAACTGTTCGAAGAAATGGGTGGGTTCGAACCATCCTTAGATCTACACGAGGATTGGGAGCTTTGGAAACGCTACTCCAAGACTGGACGATTCCTTTCTGTTCCTATCGTGACTTCAATTTATACAACACCTGGAGAGCTCATTCCAAGAACCAAACGGCAGTTCGCACTTCGTCGCGCCAAAATACCCCATTCAATAGAAAAATCTTAGTGATGTGCCCCTAACTTTATAGACACCTTTCTTCGTAACAATGGAAGTAATTAGATTACATTATGAGCGGAGGTATATGTTACACGGAAGAGTTCAAGCGCGAAGCTGCGGCGCAGGTTTCAAAGCAGGGTCATTCAGTTAAATCAATATTTGATCGGCTGGGTATTAGCCCGAACTCGGCTTTCCGGGCGGGGCGATCAAACGGGTCTTTCTGACCCATCTTCATTCCGACCATATTGACGGGCTGGGTGAGTGGATCGGTGCGAAACTCACCGTGCTGACAAATATCGTTCCAGCCGCGCCGAATCGGCTGGCCGAACGATTGTTTCTCGGGGATGCCAAGGTCGACATCGGAGAAGAGGGAATGGTGATTTCGTTTCCCTGAGTCTTTGGGGGACTAGCAGAACACTGTCTTGCGGTCGGATCGGGCACGACTGATCAGCGGTTTTTCGATGAAACGGTAGGTCAGTCCCGCGACGATCAGGGACACGGTCAGCAGGACGATGATGAGCAGCGGTGCGGGCAGGTCCTGCAGCTCTGCCATGCACCAGAGCTTGGAGACGGCAACGAGGCTGAGCAGATGGGTTAGGTAGAGCGAGTAGCTCCAGTCGCCGAGCGTGACCGCAACGCGCGGGGCTGTGACGGATGTGCTGGAGAGCCACGCCGCGCCGAGCACGAGCGCGCCGGCGGGCAGGGTCAGGCGCAGGACGCGCGGCCAGCCATCCTCGAACGGAACGCCTGAGAGTAGCCACAGGCCCATTCCGATCAGGCCGAGGATGATGAAGGCCAGAGACACGGCTCTGTCGCCCGTCCGTGTCAGATAGAGCCAGCCGACCGCGGTGCCCGCGAGGAATTCGAAGACGAGCGGGCTGAACAGGTGAAACGCAATCGCGGTGGAGGTGACGGAAACAGGCGGGATCAGGCTCTGCCAATCCATAAGATTGCCCGCCAGTGCAATCACCGTCCAAACGAGCAGGCCAAGCGGTCGGAGCCTTCGCGGGAGGAATAACAGAAGAGCAAAGAGGACGTAGAACATCATTTCGTAAACTAGTGTCCAACCGACTTCGAGCAGCGGGTACGCCCAGCCGGGCGTGAGGAAGAGCGTGTTGATCACGGTCGGCTCATTGGGAGAGCTGGAAAAGACCCAATCCGGCCGGATCAGCCAGACGGCAAACAGTGCCGCCGTGACGATCCAGTAGAGCGGGTAGATCCGTGTCGCACGGGCAAACAGAAATTCCGGGACGCGGCGCGCGCTGCCTGACTGCCAGTCGCGCGTCACATATACCATGATGAAGCCGCTGATGACGAAGAACAGGTCCACGCCCATCATCCCCCAGTCGAGGCCTTGCGGCAGAACCGGGTTCGCTGCCGTCCGCCCCTCGATCAGAGCGAGATGGGACAGGAGAACCAGCATGGCGGCCAAACCGCGCAGGGCCTGAATGTGATCCAGACGGGATGGTGTGGCGATGGCCATATTGCCGCCATGTCAGAGGCGGCGCGGCGGGTCCAGTGCGGAGCGGCATTCGCGCTGCAGCTGAGCGGACCTGCGACATTCGGCCTCACATTTCCGCAAGATGACGGTTGCGTTACGCTTTTCACGCTCGCGTCAGATCCACGTCCAGCGCGGCGCGGTCAGCGTAGTAATTGCAAGTTCGCATTCGCGGACCGACACATAAGAATTGAGAGATATGATATGACTTTTAAGCCCCTCCTTGCCGCCATCCTGCTCGCAACCGCCACGATTGCCACCCCGGCCATGGCGCATAATCACAAGAGCAAAATGAAAACTGAAGTCAGCACTGCCCCATCAGCAAACATTGTTGAGACCGCTGTCTCTGTTGACAGACTCTCAACGCTAGTCGCTGCGGTCCAGGCCGCTAATCTGGCCGGAGCGCTCTCTGCCGACGGCCCATTCACAGTCTTCGCTCCGACCAATGATGCGTTTGCTGCGCTGCCAGATGGCACAGTGGACACGCTGCTCAAGCCCGAAAACAAGGCGGCTTTGTCCAATGTCCTGACCAGTCACGTTGTTGCCGGATCCTACGACGCCGCCTCAATCATCGCGCTGGCCAAAGCCAATGACGGCAAGGCCAAGCTGACCACGTTGTCGGGCGCGGCGCTCAAAGTCTTTGTCAAAGACGGCAAAGTCTATGTGAAGGATGAGAATGGCGGCAAAGGCATGGTCGCCATGGCGGACGTTCAGACGTCCAATGGTGTTGTGCATGTCGTGACATCGGTCCTACTGCCGAAGTAAGACTGATACCAGCCCAGACAAAAGGCCCGGTCGTTATCCGCGACCGGGGCCTCATTGTTTCAGCGAACAGGCAGGGTCAGCGCGGCGCCCGCTTCGCCAGAATCCGCTGCAAAGTCCGGCGGTGCATGTTAAGACGACGCGCGGTTTCAGAAACGTTCTTGCCGCAGAGCTCATAGACGCGCTGGATATGCTCCCATCGCACGCGGTCTGCGCTCATTGGATTTTCCGGCGGTTCCGGCGTTTCTCCGCGCTCCGCCAACAGCGCCTTGCAGACATCGTCAGCATCGGCGGGCTTAGTGAGGTAATCGACGGCGCCGTGCTTCACAGCGGAAACCGCTGTCGCGAGATTCCCATATCCGGTCAGCATGACCATCTTGCTGTCGGGACGTGCTTCGTGAAGCTGGTTGATCACGTCGAGGCCGTTACCATCCTGCAACCGCATGTCGAGCACGGCGAAGGCGGGCGGGTTGTCGCGGACTTCGCGTTTGGCCTCGAAAACGGTTTCGCAGGTGCGCACGTCAAAGCCGCGTTGCTCCAGAGCCCGACCTAGCCGGATCCGCAACGGCGCATCATCGTCCAGGATCATCAGCGTGTGATCCTCGGGCAGCGTATATTCGCTCATGTCATATCCTCTTCTTAAGGATAGATACGAATGACACTCCGCAATGGCTTGGTTGCGCTGTAAAAAAGCACAGTTCATCAGCCTTCCAATTAAATATGAGCCTGACCGCTGAGTTATCACCATCAGGCTTCCAACCTGTGTACTAGCCAGAGTACTAGCCAGACGCTCCGTACCCGCGCGCCGACGAGTGAGGAGCGTTCGTAGAAAACGGATCCATAGGTTCGGTCAACCAGGGTCGATGCAATAAACACACCAAGTCCGAGCCCGTCGGCGCTGCCGCCCTTGGTGCGGGATGTCTCTTAGGGCTGGCCGAGACACATCCGGATGAGAGGCTCAAATCCCGAACCGTCGTCATCAACCGTCACAATGATTTCACCATTAATGACATGGCCCGTCAGTCGGACCCGTGATTTGGCGAAATCGACCGCATTTTCGGTAACATTCTTTAACACATAGAGAAGCTCCGGTCTTCGCGTATTGTCAGGGGCAGCATGTCATCACTATGGAAACTCTCGACGATCAGATCCTTGTCGCGGTCGATAAACCCTTCCGAGGTTTCTTCGGTCAGGTCTTTGAGGCTCAGTGTTTCATAGATCAGATCGGGCGTGTCGCCGCGCAGGGCCAACTGCTCCAATATGGATCGACATCGTTGCGTCTGACTTAGAATTAATTCCGCATCGTCAGCTAAAGGCCCGGGAGGTAGTTCGCGTGTGATTTTCTTAGCGTTCACGGTGATTGTTGCGAAGGGTGTGCCGAGTTTATGCGTAGCGGCCGCTGCCAATAATCCGAACGCGGACAGTTTTGTTCCTGCGCTAACATTTGTTCGATCTCGGATAGAGTGGTACTCATAGTTCGGCTCTCAGTCGTGGCCCGCCACACATAGAGGGATGTAAAAGTTGTGCCGACGACAATATCCGCCAGAAGCCCAAATTCGTAAATGCGGGGAAGTTCCGACTGCGCTCCCGGCATCCAGGGCAAAGGTTGATGCCAGAACAGGAGTGACCTCGCCAAGACAAGTGCTAGGCGGCGTGGACAAATTTGAGCCAGTATCTGGCTGTAGCAATGAGGACCATGCTGAGGAAGCTGCTGGCGAGTTGATCATAGCGTGTGGCCACTGCACGGTTGATCTTCAAATGCCCGAACATGCGTTCTATGCGGCCATCGCTGCTTGTATAGGACACGGTCATATTCGATCTTCACACGCCGATTGGACCGGCCCGGAATGACGGCCTTTATGCTGCGACTGTCGAGATCGGCACGGATGGCATCGGCCATCATAGCCCTTATCCGCCAAGACATGATCCGCCTTAAACCCTGCCAATAAGGCGGCGGCTTGCGTCATTTCGCTACAATGCCCGCCCGTTGCTATCAGGCGCAGAGGTAAACCCAATCCATCTGTCAGCCCATGTATTTTTGTCGTCAGGCCGCTCTTGGAACGTCCCCCCTGGAACGCCCCAATGCATGGGCATCAGGCCCCCTTTTTTATGCCGCGCCCCGGCCGCTTGGGCATGCGCCCGCACAATTGTGGCATCCATCATTAGCCACTCTTGATAAGCGTGGGTGCGCTCCTGACAAAAATGAAGGAACATGGAGGCCTCTAAGAACCGTACATTTTGTGGTATGATCTGATTTACTGGTTGTGGGAGGATTTTATGATGCACGCGCCTGGATTGTTTGACTTGTCGGATCATCTTGCTCGCTTATCGGCGACAGGTGATCCGCTTGAAGCGCTGGAGCGTCATGTGGACTTTGAGGCTTTCCGAACTGTTCTGATGGAAGCCCTTTGTTATGGGGTTCGCGCCAAGGGCGGTCGGCCACCCTATGATCCGGTCACGATGTTCAAGGTGCTTGTTCTGGCGTCGATGCACAATCTGAGTGATGAGGGGATGGAATTTCTGATCCGGGATCGTTTAAGTTGGTTGCGGTTTCTGAGGTTTCAGATCGGTGAACCGACCCCGGACCAAAAGACGATTTGGCTGTTCCGTGAAAAGCTGACCCAGTCTGGTGCTTTCAAATCTCTGTTTGCCGCTTTTGAAGAGCAACTCTGCAAGCGCGGCTACAAACCTACGGGAGGTCAGATCGTGGATGCCACTTTGGTGTCAGCGCCGCGCCAACGGATGAGGAAAGAAGAGAAAGAGCGGGCCAGGGCGGGTGAAAGCGCGTCCGCTATCTGGCGCGGGCGATCCTGCCAGGGCCGCACAGAAAGACACCGACGCACGGGCGGTGGTCAGCTATTCCAGGGCGCGAAAGACCGCAGAAGGGGAACAGGACGCAGGCCTTGTCGACATTTCCATCCCTCACTTTGGGTACAAGAACCATATCAGTATTGACCGGAAATGGCGCTTTGTCCGGGGAGAGACCTGTACCCATGCGGCCCGCTATGATGGGCACGAACTGACATCGGTTCTGGATGCCACCAACAGCTCAAAGTCTGTTTGGGCGGATACAGCTTATCGCTCAGCCAAAAACGAAGCCTGGCTGAAAGCGCAGGGCTATCGTTCAAACATCCATCGAAAGAAGCCCCGCGGTAAACCGATGGCAAAGCACATTCGGCGCGGCAATGCGACCCGCTCCTCCATCCGTGCCTGTGTTGAACATGTCTTCGGATATGAGAAAGGGCCGATGGCGATCACGATCCGCTCAATCGGCCAGGCGCTCAATCGGCCAGGGCCGCTGGCCGGATCACCATGGCCAAGCTAAGCTACAACTTCCGCCGCCTCGTTTTCCATGAGCGACGACAGCCCATAGCCTGATTCTGTTCAAAATCCGGATCCCCCCACTTATGCGGGCCAAAATCATGCCAAAATACGCCTGTGGACACGCATTCGTCACTCTATGAAGCCTGACCTGAGAGCCGATTATAAAATTCGCCTCTATACTGGCCCCAAAACCCTGTTCTTCGAGGTGTCCAGATTTCGGAAGAACTGCATCATGCAATCCTCGCCCCAATATAGCTATCGCTTTCGCTGCCGATATAAGGTTTGAACTTCATCAGATTTGCTGCTTGATTGTCTGGAGTCGCATGAAAATTGAACCACGAATCCCTACTGGCACGCCACTGACCAAAACCCTGATCAAGATAAATATCAGCTTTGCGGCCATCTTCAAATGCGAGATGCAAGCGACGCGCATGAGCCGCTTGTTCATCCGCTATTGTAAGTTCAAGGCCAAGCTCTTCTGCTAGGTGTCCAGCAACCGCATCCTGCGTTTCGCTTTTTTCCCAATTGTGAAAAACTCGGTGAGGTTTGCGCTCGTTATAGGCTTCATCGTGTCGTAGCGTCATTGGTATCCGCGCGTCATTGGCGACGAGCGCATCGCGTAGCGCACCGCATGTTCTGAAAGCGCATAACATAGGCAAAGGTGCCTTCAGATAACGATCGGAATATTCAATTCCAACCAACTGCCCGGGCTGCCACATATCGATGTCCTCCAATATTTTTCGCAGGTGCTGCTCGACAAAGAAGCTGCCGAAAGTCGTAGCCAGGCATCTTTGGCCCGGTTCAATTGGCTTAAGAATGCTGGGCGGGCTGGCAGAGAAATCGAAATATTCGGGCGAAAGAGATGGCGCATCTGGTATCGCAATCAAGACTGTCTTCACGACAGGGTGGCTACCGCCCATGCCCCATTGCGGCGATGGGACCGAAGCGTTCTGATCGCGGCAAAACCATGCAGCGACCTGCTCTCCGTTATCTGCAACAGCAACCGGATATGCTCCGTTTTTAGCTTGATTGATCGAACCATTGAGTAATTTGATTTCATATCGATGCGCCAGTTTCTGCAAACCACGACGAAAAGCCTCATCCGTGTTGGTGATCGCGGCCTGCGACAGCAATAAAGCCCGGTCTGTCCCATAGCGATCAGCTTGCTGGAACAGTGTGCGGAATGGTTCGCTGGATAATGTCGACAAATCAAAGGCCTCTTGTATGGGCAAGATGAACCCGTCGATTGTCGCCATTTGCCGCACCAAGTCGTCAGCCACGCTACGGGACAACATCGCATCGGGGAAAGCGCGATCTGCAGCCTCCGGTTCGGCGACCATCGCTGTAATTTCTTCAAGGGCTCTCAACGCCTCTCTGCGGTTTAGCCTTTCCTGTTTTGAAAACAAGTCAGGGGCAAGAACGCAAGCGGAGCAAGCTTTTACGCAATCGCGCTTACAATCCAACACCTCACGTGTTCCCTCAAGGAGCGCCCCAATATCATCGAACAACTTGGGGGCATAGCCAGCACCGCCTGACGCTTGATCGTAAAGTAGCACGGACCAGACCGGTTCGGCGAGCGGTCCCTCGCTCTTTCGCACACCGAGTCCCAGCGCGCGGGTTTCGATGCCAAGCTGCCGTGACAGAGCTTCGCGCATTGCCGATCCCAGCGCCAGCACCGCACCTTCCATTCGAAAACCGGAAAGCTGCAATTCGGCGACGTCCGTCTGCACCTCAAAGCCAAGCGCAATGCCGCGCTTGATGGCGAAACTGCGGTCATTTCCACTACACCGGCCCGCTTGCCCCTTCATAGGTGTTAGCGCGTCATGTTCGGCAAGCGCTAGTGGGCCCTCAATGCTATGCGGTGCAGCGCGGCCGCAATCGAGACACAGATCGTAACGGCTTTTCCCTGGTCCCTTTGAATAGTGAAACACGGTGCCGACAGGCGAAGCACGATAGCGCCCTGCGCGCGGATCGAGCAGTGGTTGCCAATCGCTTTCGCTTGCCGAGATAAGCGGTTCTTGCGGCTCAATATATTTGGCGCGGTCGGTATCGGCATTAGGTGTCGCCAGCCAGTCGACGCGGAAACCTGCCGGTTCAAGATATTCTATATCGCCCGCGATGGTGTTTCCGCAGGCACTGCACTGCGCCTGCATCTCGAAGCTGGTGCCATGCTCTCCGCACTTCTTGCAGAACCACAGACGTTTGAAAATTTGTGTTTCGCGCGCATCGTCATCATCGACTGGGCGTTTCCAAGTGAGCGTAACGCCGGCTGATGTCCATTTCAGCCCGTCAACCACAACGTGCGCTCCAGGGGCGTATTCACGAATGGCTATATCGGCATTGCGGGTGGGGTAATCATACCGCTTGCCTCGGGCACTGTCGTCATCGGCATTGCGGCTTTTCTTATCCTTGTTGAAGCGGCAACTAGTGACGAATGGTACAACTGCTGTTGGGAAGCCGCTGCCCGGAATTAATGCGCGGTTGGCAAGTTCCTTTAGTAAATATTCGCGGCACAGTCGTCTCGCTTGATGCTTAATGGCGTCCTGTGCCTCGGCCTTTAATTCTTTGATCTGTTCTCTGAACCGGTCCCAGATGTCGATAAATTTGGTAGCCTCGATTTTAAAGCCTTCGGTGCAGCTATTGAGAATTTGCTTGTCGCCCTGCAAAATTGTTCCGCGAACCAGCTTGTCCAGCTTTGGCTCCATTGCCGTTGCGGTCTGCGGAAGGTTCAGCCATTCGACAAATTTACTGTATGGTGGGGCATCGTCCTTAGCCAGCGGCTCCAAGTCGGATTGGCAGCCAAAAAAATCCCCCGCCTCAATTCGGTTAAGCTGCCCGCCGCTTTCCGCCAACCAAGCCGCCAGCAATAAAGCATTTGCGTGACGCTGGACGATCGGGCGCGAATCCAAAGTCACTTTCGGAGCATGCAGTTTACGCGCTAAATAGGCTGCGGGATTACGCAAGGTTTCGCGGTCTAGTGGTGTATCGCGCCCTATTGTTAGCGAGAACGCATAGCCTTGCCGCCGTCGGCCCGCACGACCCACCCGTTGTCGGTAATTGGCAATTGAGGGTGGAACGTTCGTATTTACTACAGCTTCGAGAGATCCGATATCGACGCCCATTTCCATGGTCGTCGAACAAGCGAGCATATTGATCTCGCCGCGTTTGAACTGCCGCTCGAATTCGCGCAGTCGCCATGCGGGTTGCTGTGCGCTATGTTCCTCCGCGCGCACGAAGGGAGCATATACAAGCATTCGGTCATGGAGATTAGTCCACAACCCATCGCGGCGTAGCGAAGCGATTATGTCGTCTGCGTCCCCAAAGGTCTGTATTTCATCTCTTTCGGCTGCTGTTCTGGGAAATGTTAGCGGCAATACAGGCATTTTGATTAGTCGCGGCTTCGTTTCACCGTCCCGGACCTCATGCGCAATCATATTAGGCGACCGACCGAAGACGAGGCGCGGCACAATGCGGCGCGATAATGGACAGCGCCAGCCTTCATGCAATTGCTCGATATCAGCCAGCTTCAGATCGAGCGCATAGCTATCGCCAGCACTCAGTAGCGGTTTAAGCGCGGTCCAAGCGAAGGTGATGAGCGTATCGTTGATTACCTGCCGGTCGCTAGGGTCGCGCGGATCAAGTTGAAGGCCTAGGCTGAGCGCTTTGACGGCATTTTGCTCTTGGTCGTGGCCCTTGGCGGCTGGCCAGCTATAATCCGATGGGAAATCCCTATCCTGCTGCGGACTGACGATGCGCTTGGCAAAGGCGGCACCTGGAAGCCAATGCTGTTCCTCGCGGTCCATGCGCAACGCAAATGCGCCGCGCAACTGATCGACCATGAAATATAGATAGTCTTTCCACTCGGCGAGCGTCTTGCCTGCATCGCGAAATGCGGGCGGAAGGCTGGAATCCTGCAGCTTCACAATCCGTGGAAAGGATAACCGCGCCAGCCCCATTGTTTCGATCGTATTCGCGCGAACAGGACGACGGGCCAACTCGCGCAACAGCAGGAAATGCGCGAGGCGGCGCGGGTCTTCGATAAACATCAACTCTCGGTCCTGATCCCACACCTGCTGGATGGTGTGTTCGAGCACCGGGCTGCGAGCGAGGCGTTCGGTCATTGCTTCCCAATTAAGTCTTCCGGTCGGCTGCTGGGTGGCATCGGCAAGTTTTTGCTCAAGAAATTCGATGAGACCAGAATTCATTCCAGCTGCTTTCACCTGCTCAAGCTGTTCCTTAAGTGCAGATGGATCTACCGCATCCCTTGACTTTTCCCCGTTTTGCTGCACTGCATGATACACAAATGCGCGAACGAAATTCCGCTCTGACTGGGTTTCGATGCGGGCAGCCATGCGCGCAGTGCCTTGCCTGCTATCGGTAAAGCTGATGACTTTGCGTCCCTGATTGGGCAGCGGCCTGTCATACGGTTTGGGCATCACACTTACGCCGTCGATAATTTGCGGGACTGCGTTCTGCGCCAGAAATGGCAT
Source organism: Litorimonas sp. (assembly GCA_965205225.1). Taxonomy (GTDB): domain Bacteria; phylum Pseudomonadota; class Alphaproteobacteria; order Caulobacterales; family Maricaulaceae; genus Litorimonas. The sequence continues at coordinate 996,299 of CBDBFZ010000002.1, read as the reverse complement.
TCCGAACCGCCATGACCGGTAAGGAAACCAGCCTGCATTCCCTGAGTTGTTGCACACCGGACATGGTGCTCCAGCGGTCTGGGCAATCCAAATGCCGTTATCCGCGCTGCGGTCGCTTAACGCACCTGTTTCGTAGTCAAAGCCGTGCCGCCGTGCCCCTGCCACTGCACGGCCTGCGATTAGGATGTCGCAGCCTTTGCCGGTCCGTTCCGTGGATGTATCTTCATCATCTGCGTCTGGGGCGTCATCGCCAGTATCGCCATCCGCAAATTCGTCACTGTAACCATGGTCGGTCGCAGCACGGATGATGCCGCCTCGCTCATTCGCAAGCAGCATTGCTTCCCCGCAGGCCGAGCATCCTTGAACTTCCAGTACTATAGACGCACAATGCGGACAGCTTTTCTTACGATCAAACAATATCGCTCCGAACGGCCAGTCTTCAGGGCATTCACCAGTGCATCCGTTGCTAGTGCATGACCACAGCCCCGGCACGGCGCGGACAAATTTATGGACCCGCATCGGTAGTAACGGCGCATCTACACCGTCGCCCGCAAATGCATGCAGAACGGTAACCCCCTCCCCGCCTGCGCATTTTTTCACCTTCGCCAACGGTAGCGGGTTTGCACGCAGAGTTTCAGCAAGCGATTTAGCAGTATCATAGCGTCGCTCGGCAGAAAGAGTGGGCAAGGCCTGCTCTATTCGGATTGCGTCCGCGCTGCCTCTACCGGGAAATAGAAACTGTTTTCGCTCGCCAAAAACTACTTTTACCTGTGCTCGGTTAATACCGGCAATATCGGCCCAGAATTTTTGTAGGGCTGCTCGCCCTGCCTTATCCTCATTGCCAATCGTCGCCGAGGTAGCGACAAAGCGCACATTTCGCGCCTCCACCTGAAATGCCTGCAATACGCGGCGCAGCAGTAAAGAAAGCTCTGCGGCAGACGATCCGATATAGCCATGCGCCTCATCCACGATGATCCAGCGCAGCTTGCCTTTCGATGCCTCCAAAATGGGTCGATCCTGCTGCCGGATTGTCATATATTCCAGCATTGTATTGTTGGTCACGAGGATTGGTGGCGGGTCGTCGTAAAGATCGTCTCGGTAGCGGGTTTCTTGCGGGGCGTCTGCACGCGCCTTGCGAACATCCAGCGCTTTGGCTGACTGCATCAAACCGTTGTACAGGCCATACCTAATGCGACCACCGAACGGGCGAGTCCAACGGTCAAGCCGCTCCTTCTGGCTCGCAATCAATGCGTTGAGGGGGTATAGAATTAATGCCCGCACACCCGTGAGCGCCGCACCGCCATTCGTCGCGCTTTCGCGAGCGAGATCGTCCAGCATTGGCACCATAAAACACTCAGTTTTGCCCGAACCAGTTCCGCTCGCAACAAGTAAAGAATCTCTTTTGTCATGCGCGAGAATTTTCCAGCTTTTCAACTGATAGGCATAAGCTGGATAATCGAACCGGTGATCGTCACCCTTAACGCCTAGCAAAGCATCGCGCGTGTCAGCTGCGAGCAGCTCGTGCAGCTCCGCTGGGGTAACGTCCGATGAAAGATATTCCGCCGCTGCTTCGATCACCGGATCGGTTACCAGAGCACCTTGTTCCAGCACATTCCCGCTTAGTCTACTGCGCAGCCAAGCATTGAGGCCTATGTGACTGAAACCACCCTGCGCGATGAGCGCTTCGGAGAGATGCCGTCGCAACGCACCATCAATGGCAAACGGATTGATCATTTTGTTCAAGTATATTCTCCTAAGGCAAGGTCATAAGCTTCGCCGAAAAATTGCGGATGATGTTCGCGAACATCTTTAATTGCCATAATCTGTGCCTGTGTCAGTTCCAGCCTTCTTCTGGCCGCAAGTGCAGCAGCGGCTGGCGCATCGCTGATGCGTGCAAAACCGGGACTCAAACGGCAGTCTGTCAGATGTGCGTCAAGGAGAGGGCGGAAGGGGTTGACCCTGTCTTTATCAATGCGGTCTCCCGAGCGACTAAATAAGCGCTCGCACATCGAATCATAACTATCATCATCGGCCGCGTTGGGGGCAAAAACATTTGCCAACCAAGGCAAAGCGTCAAGGATAGCTGCTCGTTGCCGATCCAGAAAACTGATTACCATAGTTCCCTTGTCTTCGGGAGATTGTCCGGGCATTTCAGCCAGGCAATTCATATAATACTGGCCAGCATCATTCTTCGCCTTATCCCAGCTTTCTATCGGAACCATAGCCCAGTCGAATAGCAACCCGTCGGAAAGCGCGATGATGCTCGCAAGCTCTTTATCGTCTGCATGCATCAGTAAGTGTGGACCAAGATCGGGCTTTTCGGTTAACAGATCGAATATATAAAATGTTTTGGGAGGCAATCCACCGAGCGAATGTGCCAATTTGATGACCGATCGCATATCGTCCCGAGCCTCTTTGGTCGATGGGTCTGCCAAGATCGTGCTTGCAAATTCTTGCAAAGCGTCACGGGCTTCGGCAGAAGGTAACGCCATTGCCTTACCTAGCCTCATATGCGCTTGCGGATTGACCGCCGCTGCTCCAATCGCACGGGGACGTGATAGTATCCAGTCGTCCGTTGCCAGATAGATCAACCAAGGCTCTTTCAGTGGGGGAATTGGTATCGGTGATCCCTGAATCATATCTGTAACTGTGTAGTCGCCGAATGTTTTTTCGTGTGCGGGGTCGGCCATCCTCCGTCCACGCACGGCAATGTTATCTTCGCCACATGACGAGACAGGAAACCATCCCCGACCATCACGCCATTCAATTTCTGTCTCGAACTCTTGGACATACCAATGGTTTGAATAGCTATCGTTGAAATCAAGCTGGACTTGGGCGTCAATGCCCAGTGGACGGATCATTCGGGCAATATCGTCACGGATTGATGACAGGCCCATATTGCTAGTGCCGCGCCATATTCGCTCACTGCGTTCGCCAGATCCGGCCTGCGCGTTCTGGACCACACCCATCAGGTCAAACCCAACATTTCGCGCAACATAGTGATTCAAAGTTGTCAATGAAATAACGCTGTTTGGGTCCAGCAGCTTGCCGTCCCAATTCGCTATCCAACTCACAATCGGTAGTGGAATTTCAAGTTCGATGTCATCCGCGTCATCGACAGTCAAAGTCAATGGCAGCCGAACACGTTTATACTTCGCCAAATTGACGCGCCATTTGTTGGAACCTGTTGCTGATGCATCAGGCAGAGATATCTTCCCAGACCATCCTTTTATCTCAAGAGTCAACATGTTGGAGTTTTTCTGCTGTTTGATTGCAAACTCCTCTGGCAACAGGATTACGCTGATTTTCGCACGCAAGTGTCCAGTACTGCAGTCTCGCCATCCATATTCGATCAGGCCGACGGGCGCTGGTGCCGACAAAGGTTGCCACTCACGTTCGCCAGCCCTCCGCCAACCGATCATCCGTTCAGAGCCTGAAGCAGCAGGGCCTGCGCCTCGCATAGGTCGTACCACAGGCTGCCCCAATATCATTAGTAGACCTTCCAGATTGCTCACACCTTCTGCTGTACGATCAACGCTCAAAAGCAGCCTGTCGCGCTGGACCGCATCTTGACCCGGTCGAACGAGGTAGCGGTCACCCACTGGATTTTCCGCGATGAACTTTCCGCGCACTTGCCAGAAGGTTCGATCTGTCAATTGACGCCAAATCGAATTGACCTCGGTTTCCTGCGCCGCATCGGCGAGATAGGACCAGCCATCCGGCAGCTCAACTATCAGTGTATCCGCCTTGAATGCGCCGGAGCTCCAGCTACGAAGCCACAGTTTACCTTGGCCATCACCCGCCTTCTTGTCGGGCTCATAAATGCGAAAGCCTTCGCGCACCGGCTCCCCGCCGGGCAACTCGAAGGGCGGACCAATTTGTTGGCCATCTGCGCGCAGTTCGACATCAACCGGTTTCGCCAGCGGATAATTGTGAGTATTCATTCGGTGCGTGAACCGCGTCGGCCAGCTTTCGTCTATATTGTCCGGCGCTTTGGCGCTTGCCAGCTCTCCAGTGACCGTTTGTGCCAGTTCATCAGCGGCGAACATGCGCAGCCTTGCTATACCACCGTCCGTTTCCACCGCAGCCAAGTGCTCAGAAGGGAGGGTTAAATTTCCATCGAGATCAAACTTCAGCCTATCGCGAACTGTCCCTTCCTTAATCTCAATAAAACGACGCACCCGCACGGACCTGCCGCCGCCCGGTATCGCCTTGGTCGCCAGCAGCGTATCGATCAGCGCAGATGCTTGGCCTTCCACGCGCAGCGGTAGTTCGTCGCGCCAATCAGGGTGGTTTTGCGTGAGCCAAATTGACACCGCCGCCGCGCCTGCGCCACCTGCCTCAGCTTCTTGACGCAATTTTACGATCACACTCGCCAATTCGGCACAAACCGCTTGCATCTGCTGATTGTACCAAGTGGCTGGAATCCGGCTGGAAAGGTTTTTCGCGATGATCATGGCAGTATCTTCCCGAATAGCTGCGGCACCCAACAGCTTACCAACCAAGCCAGACAAATATTCTTTGGCCCAGCCGCTTTGACCGTCGGCCAGGGCAGCTATGGGAAACCCGGCCTGTCTGGCAATAGCGACCAGCCGATAATTCGACCCATTTAGATGGACGGGACTCAATCCCCAGTACTGCAATCCGCGATCGGCAAGATCGGCCCATTGTGCATGATGACTTAGACGTAATCCGATCGGTTCGCCCAGCGCCTCCCATTTCAGGATACCGCCCTGATAACATCGTCTGAACCATTCCGCCGCCCACAGCACGAATGCTCCGGCATGGGGGGTGCCAGATTCCACCTGCGTGCTAAGCGTCTCTTGCCAATGCTCAAACTGCTCGCGCTGCAAATTATAGGCATATAGCGGTCTTCCGTCGGAGGTTGGCAACGCGGTTCGAGCCTTGTGTTTTCTGTTAACGATTTGAAGTCGGGCCATGCCGCACCATTCTTGGTCGAGACCTTGCAGTTGGCCAAACAGACGTTGTAACTTCATTAAGTCCGCACCGCATTTGTCTAATGCGACTTCAAAGTCACTCCGAGTTTGCATTTGTTTCCGCCTCAACCCAAAATTCAGAACATATCATTAGAGCATTCTCTGATTAATCATACGCAATAGCCTGCTGCATTGAGATAATTCCAGCATTCCTTTGGTGAGTAGAGGTCACATATATTTCTAATGGCTTCCCAGAGGTCGTCTATAGGTCTGCATTTGTCTTTGCGCAAGTAAGTTTGGAGAACACCATTTCAATGGGATGCGGCAAGAACAAGAACCAGGTTCCGCGTTTACGCAGCGCGACTTTGGCCCGTTCGCTATAGACGTCAAAAGAGGCCCGGTTCATAGCTCCGTCCGGCACCTAGGAGGCCGTGATCCCGTCATAACGCAACCCGGCGGTAAAAGTCTGCATACACCAATGACCAAAAGGCGTGTCAGGCGGAAGCCTTTCGCCTTTGGGAGCCCGGCCATAAATCCTTTGGGGCTGTCCTAGATAACATGATTTTTGTGTTATTGAGTTATGATGAGGAAGAGCCGTTTAAGTTGGTGGAAGCAATCGCGTTTGATTGAGCACTTTGTGGCGAACAGAGTTTTTTATAGCGATCCAGCCTTGCGTAAAAATGTCGACATCGGCCCAGATCGGCCCAGATCGGCCCAGTATAGGTTTTGATCCCATGGCCAGCCTCCAATCGGGGACATAACTCAGCGAGGCTTATATCCGGCTGTCCCTGAACCGGAGCTAACAAATAGGAACGAGGAGGCCTCTAAGAACCGTACATTTTGTGGTATGATCTGATTTACTGGTTGTGGGAGGATTTTATGATGCACGCGCCTGGATTGTTTGACTTGTCGGATCATCTTGCTCGCTTATCGGCGACAGGTGATCCGCTTGAAGCGCTGGAGCGTCATGTGGACTTTGAGGCTTTCCGAACTGTTCTGATGGAAGCCCTCGGTTATGGGGTTCGCGCCAAGGGCGGTCGGCCACCCTATGATCCGGTCACGATGTTCAAGGTGCTTGTTCTGGCGTCGATGCACAATCTGAGTGATGAACGGATGGAATTTCTGATCCGGGATCGTTTAAGTTGGCTGCGGTTTCTGGGGTTTGAGATCGGTGAACCGACCCCGGACCAAAAGACGATTTGGCTGTTCCGTGAAAAGCTGACCCAGTCTGGTGCTTTCAAATCTCTGTTTGCCGCTTTTGAAGAGCAACTCTGCAAGCGCGGCTACAAACCCACGGGAGGTCAGATCGTGGATGCCACTTTGGTGTCAGCGCCGCGCCAACGGATGAAGAAAGAAGAGAAAGAGCGGGCCAGGGCGGGTGAAAGCGCGTCCGCTATCTGGCCTGATGATCCTGCCAGGGCCGCACAGAAAGATACCGACGCACGAGCGGTGGTCAGCTATTCCAGGGCGCGAAAGACCGCAGAAGGGGAACAGGACGCAGGCCTTGTCGACATTTCCATCCCTCACTTTGGGTACAAGAACCATATCAGTATTGACCGGAAATGGCGCTTTGTCCGGGGAGAGACCTGTACCCATGCGGCCCGCTATGATGGGCACGAACTGACATCGGTTCTGGATGCCACCAACAGCTCAAAGTCTGTTTGGGCGGATACAGCTTATCGCTCAGCCAGAAACGAAGCCTGGCTGAAAGCGCAGGGCTATCGTTCAAACATCCATCGAAAGAAGCCCCGCGGTAAACCGATGGCAAAGCACATTCGGCGCGGCAATGCGACCCGCTCCTCCATCCGTGCCTGTGTTGAACATGTCTTCGGATATGAGAAAGGGCCGATGGCGATCACGATCCGCTCAATCGGCCAGGCGCTCAATCGGCCAGGGCCGCTGGCCGGATCACCATGGCCAAGCTAAGCTACAACTTCCGCCGCCTCGTTTTCCATGAGCGACGACAGCCCATAGCCTGATTCTGTTCAAAATCCGGATCCCCCCGCTTATGCGGGCCCAAATCATGCCAAAATACGCCTGTGGACACGCATGCGTCACTCTATGAAGCCTGACCTGAGAGCCGACTATAAAATTCGCCTCTATACTGGCCCCAAAAACCCGTTCTTCGAGGTGTCCACATTATAGAAAATAAAAGTTAGTTCTTCACTACAGCCTAGGGTCAGGACTCATTAAATCCAATATGTGACGATGACGGCGATTGTGATTGCGGTCATGAAGATGTCGGCCCGTCGATCCTATCCTGTTGCGACCTTCCGCCAGTCTTTGAGCTAACCGGACATGTTTTCGACTTTATGGCGTTGCTGATACAGGGTTTTGCAAGAACTCGCCGGAGATTTGCGACCCTTGCGAGGCGGAATAGAAGGGGTTATGCCTTTGGCAGAGAGAGCCTCGCGACAAGCATCACTGTCACAGCCCTTGTCAACTGTCAGTATAACGCCGTCTGTCACAATAACCCATGCTCTGGATCTGTCAGTTTCAGGAATTGTCTTTTAATCGATGGTGCCTTATTCTATCAGCTTTGCGGCATCAGTAGAAAGGCTGGCAGGGGGAAGATAGCATGAAGACTGGAACGATTATATTGTCAGCGGCCCTGGTAGCCGGGTTGGCTGTGGCGGCTTGTCCGACCCTGTCGGCGGCGCAAGCACAGCCTGATTGCGCGGCCTGGAACAGTGAAGCGTTCTTCGAGACGGCCAGCACCGGGGATGTGCGGGCCTGCCTACAGGCCGGGGCCGATCCCGAGGCGCGGGACGAGAATGGCTGGACCCCGCTGCACGTGGCTGCCAATGCCGATATCGTAGCCGCGCTGCTTGAGGCCGGGGCCGATCCCAAGGCGCGGGGCAGATATGGCAACACCCCGCTGCACGGTGCTGCGTGGCTGGGTCATGCCGATTCCATAACCGCGCTGCTTGAGGCCGGGGCCGATCCCAATGCGCAAGACGATGCTGGCTACACCCCGCTGCACGAGGCTGACAATGCCGATATCGTAGCCGCGCTGCTTGAGGGTGGGGCCGATCCCGAGGCGCGGGGCAGACATGGCTACACCCCGCTGCACTGGGCTGCGTGGAATGGCTATACCGATACCGATGCCATAACCGCGCTGCTTGAGGCCGGGGCCGATCCCAATGCGCGGGAGGAAGATGGCTACACCCCGCTGCACATGGCTACGGATGCGTATCCGCTGCACATGGCTGCGGATGCGTATGAGAGCCAACCCTATGCCATAACCGCGCTGCTTGAGGCCGGGGCCGATCCCAATGCGCGGACCGAAGGTGGCGACACCCCGCTGCACGGTGCTGCGCGTTGGGGCAATGCCGATTCCATAACCGCGCTGCTTGAGGCCGGGGCCGATCCCGAGGCGCGGGACGAGGGTGGCATCACCCCGCTGCACGATGCTAACAATGCCGATATCGTAGCCGCGCTGCTTGAGGCCGGGGCCGATCCCAAGGCGCGGAACGAAGATGGCTACACCCCGCTGCACGGTGCTGCGGGGCGGGGTCATGCCGATGCCATAACCGCGCTGCTTGAGGCCGGGGCCGATCTTAAGGCGCGGGATAAGGATGGCAAAACGCCGTTTGATCTGATCGCGGAGGACTCGCCGCTGATCGGGACGCCGGCCTATTGGCGGCTGCATCAGGCCCGCTATGACTGACCGGTCGATCCTGCGCGCATTAGCCCTTAGGGCCGCAGGATAATCATCAGAGTCACAACCCTTATCACCGATCAGTGTGATGTCCGGCCCATCGGGCAGAACAGGATAAAGGATTTTCGCGCCAAGATGGTCTGAGGTCTGACCCGCTGTTAGACATAGGGCGATCGGACGGCCCATTCCATCGCACACAGCGTGTAGCTTTGTGTTCAGGCTTTGTGTTCAGGTCGCCTTTAGTGCACCCGATGTGACGGGGAAGTATCCCCCTTTTAAGAGGCTTGACGCTGTGCGATGGGCTTTGAGGTAAGTGGCATGAGTGTATCTGGTGGGCCATTATCTGCCGTCAGATAGCTGAAAATCTTGTCGAAAACGCCCATCTCGGTCCAGCGACGGAAGCGGTTGTAAAGGGTCTTATGAGGCCCATACTCACAAGGGTGCATCGCGCCAAGGCAGATCATTTTTCAGAACAAAGATGATCCCGGAAATTACCTTCCGATCATCAACACGAGGCCGTACCATGCGCCAGCGGAAAGAAAGGCTCGATCTTCGACATCTAAGCTTCAGACAACCAGAACAAATAAGACATGGTAAAACTCCTTTGAAACTCTGAATCACCATTCGCCCAAAAACACAAATTAATAGGGCCTGAGCCTAGGTCAGCGATGGTGACCATCACGCGCTTGGACAAAGTGGTGGCAGATGTGACGACTGGAGCTAGGAACAGAATCGCGAATGGATTCGCGATGCTGCCATTGAGATAGAGCAGCTAGACCAATTGAGAGATGTCGAATCCGAGCTGCGCAATGGCTTCAATGTCCGAGACGCGCCGGTCCAGCGGCAGCAATAGGCTGACGCCGATACAATCAATAGTAGCGTAAGGGCCTGACCCAAAACAGCGGCCCATCGAAGCAGCACGAGCGTATAGCGGCGAAGCGCTCCGGTCAATTGACGGCTCGGAATTAACTGAGAATTCATCGGACTCGAAGGCCCGGTCATGAGCTTTAATGCGTTCATTTGACCGTCCCCCTATGGTGGCGACAGACTATCTGACTATATACGCATCCAAGACATTGTCCGACCCAACCCTTTTGAGACTATTGATGCGCGCTTCTATCTTATCTCTGGCTATCGCGGCCCTATTCGGAATGACGGCGTGCGGACCACCGACCACCTCGGGTGAGGCTGGGCAGGCGGGTGCGACGGTAAGTTCGGGCACGGCTGATCTGGGTGGTCCTTTTTCGCTGGTTGATCATACGGGCGCTGTCGTGACGGAAGCCGCCTTTGAGGGCCAGCCGACGCTACTCTATTTCGGTTTTTCATACTGCCCTGATGTTTGCCCGACGGCGCTGCAGAAGCTTGGACGATCGCAAGAATTAATGGGGGTCGCTGGCAATGAGGTTCAGTTCGTCCTGGTGAGCGTGGATCCTGAACGCGATACGCCCGAACAACTCACTATCTATGTGACGAATGATGGGTTCCCGACCAATTTGCGAGGGTTCAGTGGAACGGCGGCACAAATCGACGGGATCAAGACAGCCTATAAAGTATTTTCCCAGAAGGTCCCACTGGAAGGGTCCAAAATGGACTATACGGTCGATCATCAGGATATCATTTTCCTGCTCGGCAATGACGGTAAATTCGTAGATTTCTTTACTAATCGCAGCCCGCCCGCTGAGATTGCGGCCCGTACACGTCTATATTTGACTAAGGGTCGCTGAGCTAGTGGCTGCCGCCAGGCACCCAGAGCACATCACCTGATCCTTGGTCGTTGCACCAGCGGGCTGCGACAAACAGAAAGTCCGATAGTCGGTTTATATAGGCCAGCGCGTGCGGGTTAACCGGCGCATCTGCAGCCAAGGTAACCATGCTACGTTCAGCACGCCGCGCGACGGTTCGCGCCTGATGTAGATGCGCTGCCGGGGAAGAACCGCCCGGCAGGATGAAACTGGTGAGGGCGCTCACGTCGTTATTGAGACTGTCGAGATCAGACTCCAGCTGAGAAACTTGCGAGGCAATCATCCGCAATGCGTACTCACTATCCACATCTCCCTCAGTGGGGAGTGGCGTGGCTAGGTCGGCGCCTAGATCAAAGAGTTCATTCTGAATGCGGGCCAGTATCTGGTCGAGTGCTATATTCGTCACATATAGACGGGCCACACCAATGACGGCATTGGTTTCGTCAACATCCCCATAAGCAGAAACGCGCGTACTATCCTTGGGCAAACGGGACCCATCAACCAAAACCGTTGAGCCATCATCGCCTGTGCGGGTGTAGATCTTGTTGAGCTTGACCATGACTGCGCCTCTCTAGCCGCCATTTTTGCGGATCTGGAAGGCGAGATAGAGCAAAACAATGGCCATAGCCTGTGCGCCGACGCGTTTCCACATCCAGCTATTGGATCGTTCGCGCGCGTCTTTTCCGGTCCGAGCCATCTGTGAACCGCCAATGGCGAGGGTCACGACCACATAGAGTATGGCGAGTGCGGCGAAGAAGATGAGAATGTAAAACATGGATCGAGCTTTCTGTGCTTGTTAGCCTCTATACGGATCAGGACGGGTTGGTGCTGTGATTAATTGGCCTCTCATCCACAGAAAAGCACTGAGTCTAGCCTGCCGCAAGCAAATCTGTCCCGCTAGGAAACTACCTGACCGAGATAGAGGAAATGACTGCCATGATGAGTGAAGCCGACCGTCAGGAACAGATGGGTGACGCCACCCGCGAGAAGCTACGACAATTTATTGCTCGGATCGAACGCCTGGAAGCTGAGAAAGCCGAGCTGACCACCGACATTCGTGAAATCTATTCGGAAGTGAAAGCGTTCGGTTTCGATAGCAAGGTGATGCGGAAACTGGTCTCTCTGCGAAAGCAGGACATCAATGAACGCGCAGAGCAGGAAGCCTTACTCGACCTCTATATGGGTGCGCTCGACGACTGATTGATTTCGTTTCATTTGTTTACTATATGTTCTGTTATGGTGGGCGATTCAGAGTGTTCGGATTGAGACAGGCAGCAGTGACAGACTGAACAGGCCGAGCGTGATGCTGTGATAGACAAGCAGCGCGGAAAAGAACGCAAGGTGCGTGAGCGATCCACGCGAGATGCGCAGCGCAAGGACCGCAAAAAAGGATGCCCGGGCAATGCGCTATCCTTTGCACAGAAGCGTGTCTGAGCGTCCCCGCTATGAAAGGAGCAAGCCGCGATCATCCTTCAAATCAAAACGTCCAAAATTTACACCGCGCGTGCGGCAGTTGGATGAGGATTTTGAGGGGGAGGACGATGGGGCTGCTGCTCACCTTCGCTCGGAACCCTACATTCCGAACCTGAACCCACGCGCCCACCGATTGGAAAACCATTCCTTCGCATTGTAAAAACACCGACTGACATTCATTCAGTAGAATATTGTCGCTGGCCGCATTTATGATAGGTCTATTCGCTTGAAACGCTCAAAGCTGTGAGCCAAGGCACAGCCATGAGCAAAACAGTCCCTATTTTACATCTGGACGATGTGTCTAAATCCTACGGAGGTATTCCCGCCGTCAGTACTGTCAGCATCGATGTTCATCCGGGTGAAATTGTTGGCTTTCTCGGTCCCAACGGGGCGGGCAAGACAACCAGCCTCAGAATGGCCTTGGGCTACGTGAAGCCCGATTCCGGTAGCGTTCGCCTGTTCGGCGGACAACCGGGGGAAGCGGCCTTCGGACGTGTCGGCTTTCTTCCGGAAGAACGGGGGCTTTATAAGAAACACACTGCGCGCGAAGCGATCGCGCATATGGCTCGGCTCAACGGCATGAAGAAGCGCGAGGCCTTTGCGACAGCTGAAGATTTGCTTGATCGCTATGGTCTCGGAGAGGTTAAACGTAAAAAGAATAAGGATATGTCCAAGGGTATGGCGCAAAAGGTACAGCTCCTATCCGCGATTGCCCATGATCCGGAATTCTACATTCTCGACGAACCATTTTCAGGTCTCGACCCAGTCAATCAACAGGTGCTGGAAAGCATGGTTCGGGAGATTGCTGCGCGCGGACGCACAATTCTGTTTTCGACCCATGTGATGGAACATGCAGAGCGGCTCTGTGATCGTATCCTGCTGATGAACCAGAGCCGGAAAGTGTTTGACGGAACAGTCGAAGAGGCGCTGGATCATGCGCCCCGACGCGTCATCATCGCGTCTGAAAATTCAGGCTTGGGCCAAGTCGTCAGGCCATTTGCGGAGGATATGGACAGGCGCGATGACGGCGCGCTCGACTTGCTCTTGAAACGATCGGCACAGATCCCAGACATGCTGGAGCGTTGTATTGAAGCCGGTGTGCGTCTGACCCGGTTCGAACCAATCCGTGCCACTCTCCACGAAGCCTTTGTGGCCTTGGTCGGTGAAGATGTGCGGGCCGATCTTGAGGCCGATGCAGCAGTGGATCTGGCCGGGGAGACGGCATAATGTCCGGCAGAAGCAATATGGGCCTGCCAAAATTCTCACGGATCTGGCTGATCGCGATGCGCGACTTCATGGGATATGTGAAGACATGGGGTTTCTGGCTCTCCTTCATGTTTCCAATACTGGGCGGCGCGATCGGTTATCTGTTCGCCAGTTCGGATATAGATCTCTCACCCCCCCGATACGAAACCGTTCTGGATGAAACCGGCGTTCACGGCTCTGCTATTCTGGACTTTTATGAAGTTGAACAGGCGGAGATACGTGCAACAGCGGTTAAAGCGATGGCGGCTTTGCTACCAGAAGACGACAGAGATGGCTTCCGAACATCCGTCGATGAGCAAGGTTATGAGGTCGGCCTGAGCAAGCTGCGTGAGCGTTATCCGTCCGTGGCGAAACGGATTGAACTGCCTGCCCCATCCATGATCTTCGTCGATCCGCCCGCAAATTCGTTTCCGGCACTCACGCCTTATCTTGATGGGCAGGATAGATTGACGGTCGGGGATGAGACACCACGGCTGAACGGGGTTATCATTATACGCGGCACGGCCAAAGATCCCGATGCGCAATATTGGTCAAAGAATTTTAACAGTCCGCCCGCTGAGCGTCTGATCAATCGATATTTCAGCGATCTCGCCAAGCGCCGTTATCTGGAATCTGGCGGACTTTCAGCGGAAGATTATGATGAGGCTGTCTCTGGCCGGACCCGTGTCGAGCTATTCAATCCTGCAGAACTGTCCGGCCAAGGCGAGGACGAAGCCGAGGCCGTGTCCATGCTTGACCGGCTTCCTTTTTTCGCGGGCTTGGGCCTCGCTTCTTTTCTTCTGATGTCAATTTTCGCAGGCGCCTTCACGCTGCTGACATCCATGATAGAAGAGAAAATGAACAAGCTTCTGGAGATGATGCTCGCCAGCACACGCTTCTCGGAAATTATGCTGGGTAAAATGCTGGGCGCGGCGATGCTGACTTTTGTGTCTCTGGCCCCCTATATATTGATCGCTCTGGGCGGTTTGATCGGCTTTCTATTGTTCGGTAATCCGGAGCAGATCGCGGCGATCCGGGAGGCTTTCCCTGTCTCGACCATTCTGACATCGGTCATTTTTCTTGTGCTCGGTTACATGTTCTACGCATCAATCCTGATCGCGCTGGGTGCACTGTCGCAGTCGATGCAGGATGTACAGACCCTGTCGCTCCCCATTGTTCTGCTGATGTTTCTCGGCATTGGCGTGATTCAGTTCGGGGCGGTGGCTCCGGATAGTCCGGTCGTGGCCTTTGCTTCGATCTTCCCGCTAACGTCACCCTTTGCCATGATGATCCGTCTGGCTTCGGATCCGCCGCTTTGGCAAGTACTTTTCTCGATCTTCCTGCTTGCCGTGTCTGTTGTCGGCGTGATGTGGATCTGTGCGCGAATCTTCCGTTTTGGCGTCCTGTCCGGGTCCGGTATCGGCGCAATCAAGAGCTGGTTCCGCCGTGTGATTTTGCGAAAGACTGTATAAGGCCCATATGTCCAGCATGACCCCGGAACAGGCCAGAACCTCTATTCTTGATAAAGCGCTTTCGGATGCGGCGTTTGACGGCTGGACGGATGTTATGCTGGCCAAAGCTGCGCAGAAAGCGGGCCTGCCAAAAGGGGCAGACAGGCTCTACTTTCCAGACAGCGTGATTGGCGTGATCCAATTCTGGTCCGACCAAATGGACGCCGCCGCTCGCGCGAAGATAGAAGCGCTTGATCTCGCCGCTATGAAGGTCCGTGACCGTGTTACAGAAGCTGTCGTGATACGCCTGTCAGAAATCGATCATCATGATGACGCCGCGCGCCGCGCTCAAGCCCGCCTGTCCTTGCCGGGCGGCATCGCGACGGCGGCCAGGATCACTTGGTCGACGTCTGACATGATTTGGCGTGCGATTGGCGATATATCAACCGATGCGAATTTCTATTCCAAGCGAACTGTCTTGTCGGTCGTGCTCGGGTCGACCACGCCCGTCTGGCTGTCTGATGCTTTGCCCGATAAACCGGATGCGCGGGCCTTTCTTGACCGCCGGATCGCCAATGTCATGCAGTTCGAAAAAACCAAGGCGCAACTTCGCAAAGTGGGAGCGGGTCTACCCAATCCGGCAGAGGTTCTCGGCCGTATGCGCTACGGTCTGGGTAAGGGCGGATTGCCGACCCGCCGACAGAAGCGGCGGATCAGACGCGGATCGTTCTAGAGACTTCAGACCGTCATAAATATTTAGTGGTTGTGCTTGTAGACGACACCGCCCTTCATCACGAAATCAACGTCCATCAACTCGGCGACATCAGCTAGCGGGTCGCCGTCGACAGCGATGATGTCGGCTTCTTTACTGGCTTCCAACGTGCCGATCCGGTTGTCCATTTCGATATGTTTGGCCGCAATGACGGTTGCGCTGCGGATCGCTTCCATCGGAGTCATTCCGGCGGCCACCATATATTGAAATTCCTTGGCGTTATCCCCGTGCTTAGAGACGCCCGTATCTGTGCCGAAGGCGATGGTGACGCCGTTCTGCCATGCGAGTCGCGCCATATCCTGCATCGCCGGTCCGACCTCGAGCGCCTTTTTCACTGAATTGGGCGGAAGGAACGTATCCGGATCATTGGCCCATTCTTCGACGGTTTTTCCGGCAAGAACGGTTGGGATCAAAACGGCGTTATGTTTCTTGAATAGAGCGGTCGTCTCCTCATCCAAAAAAGAGCCATGTTCGATGGAATGAATGCCCGCGCGTAGCGCGGCATCAATACCTCCTTTATCATGGGCATGAGCCGTGACCTTCCGGCCCATTGTGGCTGCTGTCTGGACAATCGCTTCCAACTCATCATCCATCAATTGCTGACCCGTGCCGGCATTCGTATTGGATAGGACGCCGCCTGTGGCTGTCACCTTGATGACATCCGCGCCGTTCTTCACGGCCTGACGCACGGCGCGGCGGCAATCCGCGACACCGTCGCAGATCGTCGGAGATTGATACATCTCCAGAATCTCGCCCTTGAAGCCGTGAAAATCGCCATGCCCGCCAGTCGCGGAAATGGCGGAGCCTGCAGCACGGATATGCGGCCCGGGAACGATGCCCTTATTGATGGCCCGTCGGAGCGCGAAGATTTCCTTTGGCCCGCCGACATCCTGCACAGCGGTAAAACCAGCCATGAGCGTGGTTTTTGCGTGCGCGGCGGCTTGAAGGGCTACATCGCCCGCTTCCATCGTCACAACATCCCAGCGCGATCCGCTATCGCGGTCACTGCGCAGATGGACGTGGCTGTCTATCAGGCCGGGCATGAAGATCATGTCTTTTCCGTCAATGATGATGGCTTCATCGTCCGGAAGAAATCCAGCCTCGATACCGACAATTTTGCCGTCATTGACGATGATCGTCTGGTTTCGCAGCGGCGCATCACCCGGAACCGCAATGACGGTTCCTGCATGGATCAGAGTGAAGCCTTCATGCGTGTCATGTCCGTCGCCGTGAGCGAAGGCAGGAACGGCGAGCAAAAGAGCTGCTGCGCTTGTTGTGATTAAAGCCTGTAGTATATTCGTCATGCCGTTCCCCGATTTATCGTCTGTCAAGGCTTTGCTGCCGCAAAGCTTGTCGCCCGTCCAGCGGAATTGCCTAACCCGCTTGTACCCGCATAGATTTGTACCCGCATAGATATTGTCTAGGTCGTAGTGAAGCATTAATCATTTGAGCCAGATCTTGATAGCTGCGATATAGACGAAGCCCATATAGTTTTGGATATGCTTGTCATATCGCGTAGCCACACGCCGGAACTGTTTGAGATAGCCAAAGAAGCGCTCGATAATATTACGTTCCTTATACAAAGCCATATCAGTTTGCCTTGGCTTGCGTGCATTTTTTCGGGACGGAATAACGGGCATAGCCCCGGTCTCATTCACCGCGTCTATAACGCACCGGCCATCATAGCCCTTATCCGCCAAGACATGATCCGCCTTAAACCCTGCCAATAAGGCAGCGGCTTGCGTCATTTCGCTGCGCTGCCCGCCCGTTGCTATCAGGCGCAGAGCTAAACCCAATGCATCTGTCAGCCCATGTATTTTTGTCGGCAGGCCGCCCTTGGAACGTCCCCCCTGGAACGCCCCAATGCATGGGCATCAGGCCCCCTTTTTTATGCCGCGCCCCGGCCGCTTGGGCATGCGCCCGCACAATTGTGGCATCCATCATTAGCCACTCTTGATCAGCGTGGGTGCGCAAGGCCTTAAAGACATCTTCTAAAACCCCGGCCTCAACCCAGAGATAATAACGCCGTTTGACACTGTCAAAACGCCCAAACCGTTCGGGTAAATCGCGCCAACGCCCGCCCGAACGGGCCATCCACAACAAAGCATCAATGAAAAGCCTGTTATTGGCGTTGCGACCCGGTTTCCCTGTGCTCCCATAAGGCAAATAAGGCTTTAAACGGCCCCATTGTTCATCCGTAAGTTCCTGATAACCAGACATATGTGCGCTCCTGACAAAAATGAAGGAACATTATAGAAAATAAAAGTTAACTCTTCACTACGGCCTAGAGCATTATGCGTTTAGTTATCCCATCCCGGATGATCACATATGTTTCCAATAACTTTCCAAAAGTCTTCAATGGTTCTGGCTTTGGCATAATACCTCCAACTCTGGTGAATCACAAATCCAGCACAAAGGGAATCCCCAAAGTAAATCTATCTATCCGCACGACGCCCTAAATTACCTGTAATGTGGTTTTGGAGCCATCCAAGACGATTTCTGTGTACACCCGCCCGGCTCGTTCATAGACACCAAAAACAAAGGTCTTACCGTAGGCCCCGCGTCCTCTCTTGCCCTTAACCCGCTTGACCCCGAACCAACTTTCATCCACTTCGACAACCCCCAATAGGGGGCGATCCACCTCACAGGCATAATGAATACGTTCACGAAGCCCGCGGTAAATCTGGTTGATTGTGTTGCAATTGGCCCTGGAAAGTTCTGCGGCCTGCCGTGCTGTTAGATAGGCGGCAAAATAGCGGATAATCTCGCAGAGTTTACCTTCAGAAAGGTGTAAATATTTATAATAGAGATTTTCATTACCATACAATGAGTTAGCTCCATACGGAACCTCTTAAAATAGGCATGATCCTTAATTTTGAACGCGTGTGATTTATGTATGCAATTCAGACATTCCCTTGCAGCCATTGCCCGACCTGTTCCAGCGGGACGGTAAAGGAAAGATTATTTGGTTCTTCCGGGAGCACCGCCGGAGCCTCTGCCATGACCAGGTCGTAGTCGTGATTGAGTGCGGTCGCCAAACAGAAAAAGGCAATACTCCCTCCCACGCCGGGGAACAATTCCAGCACCCGGCATCTTTCCGGTGCAAACAGAAGGTTGGTCAATCCCGCACCATGCGCGCCAACAACCATTTCCGCCTCGCTGAACATTTTTATTTGTTTTGCGAAGCTGTGCCGGCCAGGATCAAAAACCTCAAAGCCGTCAAGCAGACCCAGCAAATCCTTCTCGTTGAGAACAAGACGCTTGCTCAAGCGCGGGATGTAGAGTTTCCGGTGTGGTTTGCGCGCAGGGCATCTTGAACGCCACCATTGCAGTAAATCCGGGTGGCAAAAGTGCATGGGATGATATATATCTCTTATTTGATAAATGTCCTTCAGGGATTTTAAAGGGTCGCGCGGGACCAGAAGGGTCTCAAACCGCCAAACATATGGGGTATTATTTATGGCTATTATGGTTTTGTCCTGATATCCGAGAAAATCCAGACTTTCCCGCATGAAATCAGCTGCCAATCTTATACTGACGATATTTTCGAAGGGGCCTGCACGTTCGCACAACGAAAGTCTGGGCAGCCAGTCCAGTATCCAATGGCAGTAATTGCCATTCTGGAACCTATCGCCGATATAAGCTGAAACCCCGGGGATAGCGGGCTGGGTCTCTTTCAGCATGTCCTTTACCTTGCCGTTCAGGAGTACCGGAAGTCGATCGGAGCACTCACGGATAAAGCCACCGACTGCATCGAAAAAGAGAGAGTAACCGTTCCAGAATATTGCTGTACAGTTGGTCAATGTGTACAGTGAGACTGCAGGTCCGTAAGGGTTGTCATCCAGAAAACGTTTGATACTTGCCGGATAGTGTGTCTTTGCAGGGGGCCGGAAAGATGGTCTTCGTTTAGAAAGGACAAGTTGTGAGGCAGGTTTTGCATCGGGTGTGATCAGTTCAGAATCGAGGAACAGGTCATGGTGTTGTCGAATACGCTCAGCCTGCCCATGCAGTCTGCCAATTATAGACTGCTTATTCAGTGCGTGCGTTGTATTGAACGTAAATTGATCCGGCAGGAGTCTGGCCATGCCCTCGACATCGTTCGCCTCTGACATTGCGTTGAGGACCCAACCTCGCAGTATTGCTTTGGAATAATTATCTCTAATGGGGCTATCAGGAGCAAGCAAATCCATCACCAACTCGCGCACCGCATCCAATTCTCCCAGTTTCAATGATACAATGGCTTTTTGGTACGATAACCAAATTTGTGCCGCTTTTTGCGGGTAATTCTCCAGCGCGCTTTCAAGCATTGCCAGAGCCTTCCTGTTTTCGCCTGAGTTTGACAAGCTTTTGGCAGATCTTGCGCTATCTCGCCATTTACCAGAGTTGGGCATAAAATATCCTGTGAGATTTTTTCTGAGTTTTAAACATGTTGATTCCGGATAAATTCAGCCCGCCCTATGGGAATATAAGGATACTCTACAAGCTCCTAGGTCGTAGTGAAGCATTAATCATTTGAGCCAGATTTTGATAGCTGCGATATAGACGAAGCCCATATAGTTTTGGATATGCTTGTCATATCTCGTAACCACACGCCGGAACTGTTTGAGATAGCCAAAGAAGCGCTCGATAATATTACGTTCCTTATACAAAGACATATCAGTTTGCCTTGGCTTGCGTGCATTTTTTCGGGAGGGAATAACGGGCATAGCCCCGGTCTCATTCACCGCGTCTATAACGCACCGGCCATCATAGCCCTTATCCGCCAAGACATGATCCGCCTTAAACCCTGCCAATAAGGCGGCGGCTTGCGTCATTTCGCTACAGTGCCCGCCCGTTGCTATCAGGCGCAGAGGTAAACCCAATGCATCTGTCAGCCCATGTATTTTTGTCGTCAAGCCCCCCCTGGAACGCCCCAATGCATGGGCATCAGGCCCCCTTTTTTATGCCGCGCCCCGGCCGCTTGGGCATGCGCCCGCACAATTGTGGCATCCATCATCAGCCACTCTTGATCAGCGTGGGTGCGCAAGGCCTTAAAGACATCTTCTAAAACCCCGGCCTCAACCCAGAGATAATAACGCCGTTTGACACTGTCAAAACGCCCAAACCGTTCGGGTAAATCGCGCCAACGCCCGCCCGAACGGGCCATCCACAACAAAGCATCAATGAAAAGCCTGTTATTGGCGTTGCGACCCCGTTTCCCTGTGCTCCCATAAGGCAAATAAGACTTTAAACGGCCCCATTGTTCATCCGTAAGTTCCTGATAACCTGACATATGTGCGCTCCTGACAAAAATGAAGGAACATGGAGGCCTCTAAGAACCATATATTTTGTTGTGTGATCTGATTTACTGGTTGTGGGAGGATTTTATGATGCACGCGCCTGGATTGTTTGACTTGTCGGATCATCTTGCTCGCTTATCGGCGACAGGTGATCCGCTTGAAGCGCTGGAGCGTCATATGGACTTTGAGGCTTTCCGAACTGTTCTGATGGAAGCCCTCGGTTATGGGGTTCGCGCCAAAGGCGGTCGGCCACCCTATGATCCGGTCACGATGTTCAAGGTGCTTGTTCTGGCGTCGATGCACAATCTGAGTGATGAACGGATGGAATTTCTGATCCGGGATCGTTTAAGTTGGTTGCGTTTTCTGGGGTTTCAGATCGGTGAACCGACCCCGGACCAAAAGACGATTTGGCTGTTCCGTGAAAAGCTGACCCAGGAAAAGCTGACCCAGTCTGGTGCTTTCAAATCTCTGTTTGCCGCTTTTGAAGAGCAACTCTGCAAGCGCGGCTACAAACCTACGGGAGGTCAGATCGTGGATGCCACTTTGGTGTCAGCGCCGCGCCAACGGATGAGGAAAGAAGAGAAAGAGCGGGCCAGGGCGGGTGAAAGCGCGTCCGCTATCTGGCGCGGGCGATCCTGCCAGGGCCGCACAGAAAGACACCGACGCACGGGCGGTGGTCAGCTATTCCAGGGCGCGAAAGAGCGCAGAAGGGGAACAGGACGCAGGCCTTGTCGACATTTCCATCCCTCACTTTGGGTACAAGAACCACATCAGTATTGACCGGAAATGGCGCTTTGTCCGGGGAGAGACCTGCACCCATGCGGCCCGCTATGATGGGCACGAACTGACATCGGTTCTGGATGCCACCAACAGCTCAAAGTCTGTTTGGGCGGATACAGCTTATCGCTCAGCCAAAAACGAAGCCTGGCTGAAAGCGCAGGGCTATCGTTCAAACATCCATCGAAAGAAGCCCCGCGGTAAACCGATGGCAAAGCACATTCGGCGCGGCAATGCGACCCGATCCTCCATCCGTGCCTGTGTTGAACATGTGTTCGGATATGAGAAAGGGCCGATGGCGATCACGATCCGCTCAATCGGCCAGGCGCTCAATCGGCCAGGCCAGGGCCGCTGGCCGGATCACCATGGCCAAGCTAAGCTACAACTTCCGCCGCCTCGTTTTCCATGAGCGACGACAGCCCATAGCCTGATTCTGTTCAAAATCCGGAAACCCCCGCTTATGCGGGCCAAAATCATGCCAAAATACGCCTGTGGACACGCATGCGTCACTCTATGAAGCCTGACCTGAGAGCCGATTATAAAATTCGCCTCTATACTGGCCCCCAAACCCCGTTCTTCGAGGTGTCCAGCTTTGTCTACGGCACGTGTTGCTGAGCTGGGACGGGGATGCGCTCTATATTCCTCCGCTCTGGTGGCATCATGTGTGCGCGAAGTTTGACTTCAATATACTTGTCAATTTCTGGTGGCGTGATCGGCACGAAATCAGTCGATCTCCGATGGAAGCATTCACGCTCAGTCTGATTGCTGTGCGTCAGCTAACTGAGCTAGAGCGTGCGGCGTGGCGGAGTATGTTCAACTATTTCATATTCCATACAGACGGCCCGCAGATGGAACACCGGCCGGACGAAGTTCGCGGTATCTTGGGGCCAGTCACGCCGCAGAGAACCAATGAAATTTGGCAGCATTTATACCAATATGATGCAAGAAGGTGATCGGTAGCCCTGTGTAGCCCTGTGTAGCCCTGTGTAGCCCTGTGTAGCCCTGTGTAGCCCTGTCTACAGTGCCTGATAGGCGATGTCACGTCGACAGAAACCGTCTGGCCAGTCAATATCCTTGTCGATCACACGGTAGGCGAGGTCAACTGCGTTGCGCAGCGTCTCGCCTGAAGCGGTGATGTTCAAGACCCGCCCGCCATTGGCTTTCAATTTCCCGCAATTGCGTCCTCGGCGTGTCCCGGCATGGAAGATAACAACATCATCGCACGCATTCGCGGCCGGAACGCCCTCAATTACCGTGCCTTTATCATAAATCCCCGGATAACCCTTCGCGGCGAGAACGACGTTCACGACGGGATTGCTGAACCAGGTAGGAGCCTCGACGCTATCGAGTTTACCCGCTTCCGCAGCAATTAGAACGTCCATCAGGTCACTTTGCATCCGCCGCATGATGACTTGGCATTCCGGGTCGCCGAAGCGAACATTATATTCGATGAGTTTAGGTCCCTGATCGGTAATCATCAGTCCGGCAAACAGGACGCCTGTGAACGGATGTCCGTCCTTGACCATGCCGTAAACGGTCGGGGCGATGATCCGCTCCATAGTCTCGGCCAACACTGCGTCCGTGAATACAGGTGCTGGACTGTAAGCACCCATGCCGCCCGTATTAGGCCCCGTGTCGCCCTCATAAGCGCGCTTGTGATCCTGCGCGGCGATCAGGGGCAAGGCGGTTTTCCCGTCGCAGATGGCGAAGAAGCTCGCCTCTGGACCGCGCATGAATTCCTCAATCACGACTCGGGTCGAGGCGTTGCCAAATTTGCCGGAGAAAAATTCATTGAGTTCGGCTTCGGCCTCGCTAAGAGTTTCCGGAATGACCACACCTTTGCCTGCGGCGAGGCCGTCGGCTTTGAGCACATAGGGAGCGTCCATCGTTTTCAGATAAGCTTTGGCCGCATTAATGTCTGTGAAGACACCGTAGGCGGCGGTCGGGATATTGTAGCGACCACAGAAGTTCTTGGTGAACGCCTTCGAACTTTCTAGCTGTGCGGCGGCCTGTGTGGGTCCAAAGACCTTCACACCGCAAACCTTCAATGCGTCAACAAGGCCAAGCGCCAGCGGTTGCTCAGGCCCAACAATAACGAAATCATAACCATCGCGCTGCACCAGAGCGAGGATACCCTCGATATCGTCCGCTTTTATGTCAGCAATATTCGCAATTTCGGCCAGACCCACATTTCCAGGCGCAACCGTGAGTTCCGTCACGAGGTTGCTTTGATTGATTTTCCAGGCCAGTGCGTGTTCACGACCGCCAGATCCGATGAGAAGTACATGCATGGGCGCGTCTTAGCGGACGCGCTCGAGGTCGGCTAGATCGTAGAAGGCACACAATCGCGATGCAAACCTGAGCCGATGTAAAAAAGTCCTAATGCGCGTTAACCAAGCTTTACCGAATCGTCGCATGAGTGAGACCACTCTGACAAATGCGCATTTGTCAGAGTAAACTTGTCGGAGCTGATTCCGACGCCATGTGCGAGGACCTATGCACTGTACTTACGGGCAACATGCTTTTCGACAACCGATCCGGTCATCCGGAGGATTGCGAGGGAGGTTGGCCAAACTGCGCCGCGCCTGTTCGCGCAATTCGGGTCGACAAAAAGCTTACTGCCGACCGTAGATATGTAGGCTGCTCCTCTGATAATCAGGCGGGCCGTTTTTTATTTACCGATGACGCGAAGAAAGCGATCCTGTAAGGTCGGGTTTGTCTTGAACTCACCCGTGAACTGGGTGGTGATGGTGGAAACGTCTGGATGATGCACGCCGCGTGTACTCATGCACTGGTGTAAGGCATCGACCATCACGGCCACACCGCGGGGTTTGAGCGCATCTTCGATCGTATCGGCGATCTGCACCGTCATGGTTTCCTGAGTCTGCAGACGCTTGGCGAAGGCTTCGACCACTTTCACCAGCTTACTGATACCCACCACCTTGTCGGTGGGTAGATAGGCGACATAGGCACGGCCCAGAAACGGCGCGATATGGTGTTCGCAATGGCTTTCAACATTGATTTCTCGCAGCAGAACCATATCGTCATAGCCTGACACATCTTCGAATGTACGAGACAGCTCCTCTGCTGGGTCCATATCGTAACCTCGAAACCATTCTCGATACGCATTGATGACGCGCTTTGGCGTGTCTCGCAGGCCTTCCCGGTTCGGATCATCGCCAGCCCAAGCGATCAGAGTCCGAACAGCATCGATCGCCGCTTCGGGCGACGGGCGTTCTGTCTTCGGGACGGGCTTGAGAGTCGGTTTGCTCATGGCAGCGATATAGGGAGCGACTCGCGGCTGCGTAAGGGTGAAACCCGCCTATCGTCCATGAGATTGCAACGAAATCGTGATGTTAAGACGAGGTTTCTTGGAATGGAAGTGAGTGACCTTCCGTTGATTGTGTAGGAAAGCGGCTGAACTCCATGCCTTCCAGGGTATTGAAATAAATGATTTTTTAAAACGAAGTAATTTTGAAAGGACACATCTTATGACTTATTTTAAAATCGCCCTCATTAGAGCCGCTACACTGGCAGTTGTAGCCCCGGCAATGGCTAAAGATGGCCATATGAAGAAGAAAAACGATGAAGTTGTGCTGAAAACCACGACAGTAACCTGCCCGGCAAGGACAACGGCCCAGGGCGATATGATTTGTCTGAATTATAGGCGACTATACGCCTGATCTGGACCAATAATCCGGCTAAAACCACTCAATCACTAACCCCGATCAGGGGAGGGAGTGGAGACCCCCGGCACGCTGTTCCGGGGGGCTATGGGCGGACGCAACTGAGCTCTTTGCTCGCAAAACTCCAGCGATGGATCTCTTCCACACTCATCCAATGGATGTCGTCAGACCCGGCGGCGGCAGTCCGAAAATCATAGAAATCGGGGTCGATTCCCATGTCAGAGAGGAAATCGCGTGAATATCGCCGATGTGTGTCCCACACAACGTCTTGCGCGTCGAAGCCGCTCGACCCCCATGCATGGATGCCAATCCTTGCCCCGCAAGCAATGGTTCGAGGCCGCCCCGCAAGAAATAAATCAACCGCGCCAGAGGCGATGCGGGAGTTGGTCTGTAGCTCTGTCGCCAGCCCCGCGCGTCGAATGTCTCGGGCCAGCCGATAATTGGACGTCACATCTCGCGTTCCGGGCATGTCGATCAAGACCAGCGTGTCGACGTCTGGATGATCGCGCAGCAGACGGTCGACAACGGTTTGAGATCGACCATCGGTGAAACCATACCCATAGGCTCGGCTGCCCTCGACCTCGAAACGCAACCGGTCCGGGTCCGGAGATTGTAGGATGATAGCGTTGAGAATGACGAACGCTGCACCTGCAAGCCCGATCAGGTCCCATCTCATTGGCTTGATCCGGTTAGAAAACCAAGCCAGTTTGTCTCTTCACAGACCCCAACAGTGAGAATATCGAACCGTTCCAGATCGCTGCACGAGAGGAAATAGAGCGAGCTGTGCGTCGCGGCGGCGCGCGCAAACTGGTAGAATTCCGGATCAACATCAAGTATGCTGTGAAAGACCTCCATCCACTCCTCAATCGGATCAAAGCCGAGCTTGCGCGGTGTGTTGCCATTCTCGCTCTTCCAGCTGTGAACCCCGATCCGCGCGCCGCATTCCATCGTGCGGTCCTGCCCTGCTAGGAACAGATCAACCCCGCCCGACGCAATGAAGGAGGTGCACTCCAGATGGGTGTTGATCCCGTGTACACGGATCATCTGTGCAATACGCGTATTCTCGCCCAGATGGGTCGTGCCAAGCACATGTTTCAAAACGATGGTGCGCAGCTGCGGATTGGTGTCGAGTTGCATCCAAACATCGTTGAAACTGTCCTTGTCCGTACCGTCATAGGTATAGGCGACACTATCCTTGACCACGAGATTGAAGCGTGCCTCTGGTTCGGGCGGTGATTGCAGCGCTTCCCAGACAAACATTGCGGCCAGCAACAGAACGGTGAACACGGCCACGGGCGAGCATCGCCGCTTTGGAATCGGTTCGATCCAACCGCGATCCCACTCATCCTGATCATAAGGGTTCCAAGCCATAGCCTAGGGATATAGGGGGCGACCCCATGGAGAACCAAGACCACCCCCTCTCTTTGTATGATTCACTATCGCGTGAGGTCCGACCGTTTGTGCCGCAGGACTCCAAACGCGTGACGATGTATAATTGCGGGCCGACAGTCTATTCCTATGCCCATATCGGCAATGCACGCGCCGCCGTTGTGGCGGATGTGCTGTTCCGTGTGCTGCGTCATATCTATGGCGAAGACCATGTGCGCTATGCCCGCAATCTGACCGATATGGATGACAAGATCATTGCCAGCGCGATGGAGCAGGGTGTTCCGATCTCTGAGATCACGGAAAAATATGCGCGCATCTACAATGAAGACCTCGCCGGGCTGAACTGCCTGCCGCCGACGGTGCAGCCCAAAGCGACCGAGCATATTCAGCAGATGGCGGACATTATCGTCACCCTGCTAGACAAGGATGCGGCCTATGAAGCGGGCGGCCACATCTATTTCGATGTCACCAAAGATGAGGATTACGGCAAATTGTCAGGGCGGGTGTTGGACGATAATTTGGCTGGCGCGCGGGTAGAGGTTGTTAGCGCCAAACGCAACGCCGCCGACTTTGTGTTGTGGAAACCTTCGCCCGGCGGTGAACCAGGTTGGAGCCAGCAGCAGTCATCGACCCATTATTTTGTGGACTGGAAAAAATACGGAAATCACGGCTTTGCGTCCGTTCCTAGCCGTCCCGGCTGGCACATCGAATGTTCAGCCATGGCGAAGGAAACGCTAGGCGAAACCATCGATATTCACTGCGGTGGTATCGACCTGCGCTTCCCGCACCACGAAAACGAAATCGCGCAATCAGAGACGGCGAATGACACCGAGTTTGCCCGCTACTGGGTCCACAATGAATTCCTCAATATGGGCAAGGACAAAATGTCCAAGTCATTGGGGAATGTCGTACTCGTCCACGATTTGTTGGAGCAGTGGGACGGGGAAGTGATTCGGCTCGCGCTTCTGAAAGCACATTACCGGAATGAGTTGATCTGGTCCGAGAATTTACTGAGAGAGAGCAAGGCGCAGTTGGATAAAATTTATCGGGTTTTGCTAGATCTGAGAAAACAACCCGCACCAAGGGAAGAATTTTACCCAATTGATTTAGAGCCCAATCTATTAAAAGATCTAAATATTCCAAGTTTATTTACTAACATCAGCAATAGTAAAGAATTAACCTATTTAACTTCATATGATTTTAGCAATCAGTCAGAGAAAACTAAATATGTTTCTGATAAAAGTATGTTTTTTTCTAATAATTTCTCAGTTGAAAGTTTGGATTCTTTCTTCGGTCCACTTCAATCAATTGGACTCCTCCAACGCGATCCCGACGACTGGTTCCGGGGCAACGCCTCTACTGATGATTCCGCCGAATTCGACGCGCTCGCCGCCGCCCGTCATGCGGCGCGGCAAGCGAAGGATTGGGCGGAGGCGGATCGGATCCGGAATGAGGGGACAGCGCGCGGGATCGTGTTTGAGGATGGTGCTGACGGGACGAGCTGGCGGAAGGCGTAATATTTCCCTGTTATTGCAAGGCTTGTCCTTGCAATCCAGAGCGGCTGGTCGCGGAAGGTTTGTCTTATTGAGCCCTGAATTACCGGGACGAGCCCGGTAATGACGGAGGTGGCGGCGTTAAAGCCTAATCCTCGAATCGGTAATCCGGCCCGGCCAGACAGGTACCGTCATCCTGCGTGTCAGTGCCAATGAGGCAGGTGATTGGAACATCGGCTCCGATTTGACCGGGTGTGTCCAGACGAGGTTGCGCGCTTGGCATCCATTTCTACCAGATCATCGTCGTCAATATCGGTGAATTCGGTCGCTTCCTGGTTGGAATGGTCCAGAGGGACCGATTCCTCACCATTGTCATGGTTGCAATAGGCTCATAGGCGGGCATGTCGATCTTGGCGATTTCGCGCTCTTCGAAAAAGTCTTCCAGTTCCACCTCCTTGGCGTCGAGAACGACTTCGACGGCGGGATCTTCGGCTTGAACATCGAAGATCGCATCCTACGCATTGTCGGAGCTAAAGATCAGTGCGATCAGGATGGCAAGAGAGGAACCGGGAAGGAATCTGCAACGGGTCGTGCCTGTACACGCGCTAAGAGGCCGGATGGTTAACACCTCGCCAAAACTTTCCAGACGGGCTAAGTTGTGCCCATGTCCGATATCCAGATCCACCTCTTCCCCTGCCTGTCCGATAATTACGGCATTCTGGTCCATGATCCGGCGAGCGACCGCACGGCCAGCATCGACACACCGGACGGCGAAGAGATTGCCCGGCAATGCATGGTCAGAGGCTGGTCACTGACGGAAATCTGGAACACGCATTGGCATCCAGATCATACGGGCGGGAATATGAGGCTTAAGGCCCGATTTGGCGTCCAGATTTACGGCCCCGGCCGGATTGAGGGGCGGATTCCGGGGATCGACACAAAACTGGGTGAGGGCGACACGTTTGATTTTGGCGCACATTCGGTTCGTGTCATGGAAACGCCCGGCCATACGACGGAGCATATCGTCTTCTATCTCGAAGCGGCAGGCGCGTGTTTTGTCGGTGATACGCTGTTCACGCTGGGCTGCGGGCGTCTGTTCGAAGGCACGCCGGAGCAGATGTGGGAGAGTTTCGACAAGATACTGAGCCTGCCCGAAGAGACGAAGCTCTATTGCGCCCACGAATATACGCTTTCCAACGCGAAATTCGCCGTGACAGTCGATGGCGATTTGCCTGAGTTGCAGGCTGTGATTGCGACTTATGAGTCGATGCGGAAACGGGGTGAACCAACTGTGCCGACAATGGTTGCGATTGAGCGTAAGACCAACCCGTTCTGGCTGGCCGGGAATGCCGAAGAATTAGGGCGTCGGCGGGCTTTGAAAGATGCGATGTAGCGGATGTTTCCAATTTTCGGTCCCGTGGAGGGGAAATAGTCCGTTACCGGAAGGCGATAGCCGGACGGCATGAGCTCTATGCGGGAGAAAGCATGTTGAAAATGATTCCTCACACTCTGATTGATCGGGCGGGAAAACGGATCGGCGTGTCGTTCGACTATGTCCACGCAATTACCGACACGGACTCCGGGCTGCTGACCCACTATAATCGTCTCTTTGGGTTCCTAGATCTGAACCGATGCGCCCCACAGGAGGCTTGGCACATAGCATGGATTGCGGAACCTGCGTTGAAGCTGAGATCAATCTGGCGCGGCAAACAAGCATAGATGTCGGTTTGATCGATCAAGTTTTGAAGCGGTATTTATACGGCGCTATCGGAAGGATTGGCGGCACCGCACGCTTGGCCGATGCCGTAATTGGCAAACGGATCAACGATCCTGAAGCAAGAGAGGTGATCCGGCGCGAATATGAATATGGTGGACGCAGGATTGATTGAACTCTGTTATGCCATGAACGGAGCGGCGCTTCTGCTGGGCATCAAGCGGGGTATGGGTACGCTACGGGCTGCGATATCGACATGATGCGCAATATTGCCAAGGCCTGATATGCAAAGATCCAAGGTTTAAACCGAGCTGGAAACGCAACCCGCCGGGAGGCGGGTTTTCAAATGAGTATGAAACGAAGCGCCTGTTTAGTGCTCGGCAGGACGCTACTTCTTCGCGCAACCTTTTTCCATGCCGCGGCCTGTCGTACGCTCGGCGATCCGGGCAGACTTACCGTGACGCTCGCGCAGATAGTAAAGCTTGGCGCGGCGAACCTTGCCTTTGCGCTTCACTTCGATTTCTTCAACCAGTGGGCTGTAGACAGGGAAGACCCGCTCGACACCTTCGCCGTAGCTGATTTTCCGGACTGTGAAGCTCTCATGGATACCGGCACCGGACCGGGCAATACAGACGCCTTCAAAGGCCTGCAGACGGGTACGGGTGCCCTCGGTAATGCGAACCTGCACAACCAGCGTATCACCAGCGGCGAAATCAGGAATGACTTTACCGGAGTCCAACAGACGCTCAACCTCTTTCTTTTCGAGTTTTTCAATCACGTTCATAGCGACTCACTTTCTTATCGATGACAAGTTACGTCTTCGAGTCTTTTCTGTGTTGGTACGCTGCCCACAGATCCGGGCGGCGCGCCTTGGTAATCTCTTCCATTTGCGTCCGCCGCCAACGATCCACGGCCCCGTGGTTGCCTGAAGTGAGCACGGCCGGGATTTCCCGACCTTCAAAATCGCGGGGCTTTGTATAGAGTGGATACTCCAACAAGCCCGTCTCAAAACTCTCTTCATCGAGACTGTCCGCGCGGCCGAGGACTCCGGGGAGCAGGCGCACGCACGCTTCGATCATGGCCTGAGCTGCAACCTCACCGCCCGCGAGTACAAAATCGCCAATGGAGACTTCCTCCATATTGCGCGATTTGATGACGCGTTCGTCAAGGCCTTCGAACCGTCCGCAAAAACAAACAAGACCCGGCCCGGCAGCAAGCTCCCTGACGCGCACTTGCGTCAGTGGCCGGCCTCGAGGGGTCATGTATAATAGCGGGCGGTCTGCTAAGACCACGCTGTCTATGGCTTTGGCTGAAATGTCGGGCTTCAGGACAAGTCCTGCGCCGCCACCCGCCAGAGTGCCGTCAACAGTTCGGTGCCTATTAGTGGAAAAGTCTCGAATGTCTACCGTGTCGAGCTGCCAGATGCCGCTTTTTTCAGCGCCGCCAATGATTGATGCAGCCAAAACCCCCGGAAATGCGTCCGGATAGAGGCTCAGCACGGTGGCGTGCCACGGATATGTTCCGTGCATATGTGAGGTCTTGCTCATCGACGGGCCTGTAGGGGAATGGGAAAGTTTGGAAAAGGGCGAAGACTGAAGGGAGGGGTGTGTCTTCGCCCTTTCCAAGATCTGCGGAACGGCCGCAATCAGCGAAACAGGGAGATTCGGGGAGGGCAGTCCAGCTCCGCTTAAATCCTGACTAGCAAAGAAATTTGAGTTACCGAGTCACAACTGAGTCACGGCTTCGTTAGGACAGCGTTAACCATGATGAGTCACTCGCTCAGCATATGCTATTTTCTGACCATGCCGTTCTCACCATCTGACATAATTTTGTCCTCCATGGTTCTGGACTGAGTTTATCATGGGCGATTGCTCTTTCGATACGCCTTAATCCGGTTTTGAAGAGTGATTGCAGGCTGTGACAGGTTTTTTTGGGGGTGTAGCGGGGCTCTTTATCATCCGGTTGAGAGCTGTAGAGACAACGAAGTCGGTTGCCATTGCCAGAACGAGGATAAGCCGTCCGATACGGTCCGTGTGTTTTAACTGTGTCTGTGTTATCCCGAAGCCTCTGGACTTGAAGTCGGAAAACAAAGCTTCGATGCCCCCTCAAACCATAACTGCGTAGGCGGGGTGCCGTCCATCGCGATAATCCACGGCTCTTTATGCCTCTATTCGTATAATCCTTTGATATGGGCAACTGAAGCCCTGTATCACGAACCCGCAAATCTCGTCCTATCGCGTGGGAAAGCTAGGCGACTCCGCCCCGTAACATACGGTCCATAAAAATACCTCGAAAAACACAGTGAGGAGCAAAAATACCAAAACATACTTATAATGCGCGGGAATGGCCTATTTCTACAAATAAACGTTCAAGTGACCCCAGTTCAAGTTCTTCGCGCTTTTTAGTAAGTTTCTTATCGTATATCGTTTTGTATTGGAATGACGTTTAATATACGTGATCGAGGGCTTTCTTTGGTATTTTAACTATATACTCTTCGTCCCAGCCCTCTAGATCGGGCATTCCCAATAGTTCTATTCGTTCTGTTTCTTTGCCTATCTGTCTATAGTTATCATCGTCCGTATATTGCGACATCTTAAAAGCAAGCCCCGGGAGGGTGCCTTTGGATTTACAACCGAAGCAATGATAGCCCGATTTCCGGTCAGGTTTTACAGAAATACCAAAAGAGGGCTTAGCATCATATCCCTTGACATGTTTCCAAGGCGCAAGCGGGCAGCGCGTCGTGACCCATCCCTCTCTTCCTTGCGCGTTCTTAGGTGCATCCATACCCATTTTGGATATGAATTGATAGATGGATTTCCTGTCCACTATTTTATATGTATGAATACGCCAATCTGCGCTACGACATAACCTTCCGCGATCGTGAAGCGTACATTAGGGTCCATATTCAATCGTTTCCTCACAGTATGAACGAAGTGACCCTGTATGTTTTTACTCTTATTGAAATTAGAATACGCATCCAGAAGCTGTTCTTTGTACATAGCCATTATATTAGATGCGGGGCAGAGTCCGTTAGACATTGTTATCACCGCCCAGCTTTCTGGCTGGATGTCAGGCGCACAAAGTGCTTTGAACATGTTAGTCGCGGGTTCGTCCAAATTACTTACGGCTTCCAAGGCTTTTTCTTCGTGAAGTATGTAGTCGTCATATATGTACGTCTCTTCCTCGGTTAAATTGCCCAGATTTATCCACTCGTCCTCCATGGGTGGTAAGTACACCCCGGATATCGCGCCTCTTTCTACGTCGTGCAAAGTCTTAATTAGCATGTCTTCAACGTTAAAAGGGTTCTTAAACTCGGATTTACCGTCGCTCATAATATCTTTCCATTATTTTGGTTTGGTGAGAATGCGCTTAGCGCGCGTGGTTTTAAGTTTGGACTTTTTCTTGACCTTAATCACGTCTTTAGCCTCTGCGTAAACAATTTGAGGTTCAGGGTAAGTCTTAGCCTCGTCAGAGGTGGCTTTCGCTATCCTCAAATCTGCTTTGGGTCCACGGCTTTCTGTCGTCAGCCTAAGAGCCTCGTCTTCGCCTAGAATGTTTTTACACTTTATCTTGTTTATGCTTATCAGTTCGAGAAAATTATCTCTAGTAATTTCGCTTTCTTCGTAAAGGTCCAAAACACCTTTTGGGTCTATAGTCGTGGTTATGGTAGTCGCAAATTGAAATTTCTCGCCCTGCGCAATGACAAAATCCTCGCTGGTTAACTCTTGCAGCCGCATCAATTCCTTAAAAGCATTCGCTACCTGCGTCTTTTGTCGATTAGCCGTATTGCCGTGCTCCGACGCGGTTTCCTTACCACACATTATTCCTTCAGGTGGTGAGGCGGTGACAGGACGAACGAACAGTTCTATGGCGTGGTCATGACGGATTCCCGACCATTCGATGATGTTCGCGCGCTTGCCGAGTCTGTTCCTGAGCGCGACTCTGGCCTCTGTGAGGCCTTGATGGCGCGTGCTGACGGTCTGGGCCGTGATCTGCGCCCCCTTGGTTCGCTGGCCAATCCACTGGCGCGGATAGCCTCTGTTCAGGGTCAGGCCGCGCCTCAGCTGGCCCGCCCGCTCGTTGCCGTGTTTACGGGCAGTCATGGGACAATGTCCGACGCGCCTGCTCAGACGGCGGTTCGAGTCGAGAATCTCTCCAGCGGATCCGCGGCTGTTCGCGGCGCGGCGCAATCGGCGGGAGCTGCCTTCAAGGTCTATGAATTTGGCAATGAACATCCGTCAGATGACTATCGGAAAGGTCCATCCCTGTCGGAGCGGGATTGTGCGGGCGCGGTAGCTTTTGGCATGGAAGTCGTCGCGGAAGGTGCCGATGTCATTGTGCTCGGTAATGCTGGATTCGGATCGGCGATGGCTGCGGCTGCCATGGCCCGCAGCTTGTTTGGCGGCGCGGCGGATTACTGGGCAGGCGGATCCGGAGAAAAAGCGAAAGTCAGAATTGAAGCCGTCGCCACCGGAACCCGACAGAACTCAGCGCTTCTGTCCGACCCGCTCGATATACTCCGTGCCTTTGGTGGCCGTGATCTGGCCGGAACGGTCGGCGCAATCCTCGCCTGCGCGCATCAGCGCATTCCAGTGATCCTTGACGGATATGTTGTCTGTGCCGCCGCCGCCATTGTGCATGCTTTGAATCCTGACGCTGTTGCCCACTGTCTGGCAGGTCATGTCACGGCTGAGCCTGCGCACCGGGCTTTGCTTGACCGGATGGATCTGGATCCCGTTCTCGATCTTGGCATCAATATCGGTGATGGCACAGGCGGAACTTTGGCGTTGAGCCTGTTGCAGTCGACTAGCGCAGGTCTGGGAACCCTCAGCACGGCTTAAACTAGACAAATATTTGCAGCCTGATCGATTATGATGGTTATGATGACCACTGCACGGCGTAGACCATGAGCGTTTTTTCCTATCCAGATTTTGACGATCATGAAGCCGTTCATGCGTTTTGTGATCCCGCGTCAGGCCTCAAAGCATTCATAGCTGTCCATAATACCAATCGCGGCCCGGCCAGTGGCGGCACGCGGTTCTGGACTTACGAAAACGATGTTGATGCGCTGAGCGATGTTCTGCGCCTGTCCCGCGCCATGAGCTACAAGAACGCGATGGCGCAGCTGGACATTGGCGGCGGCAAAGCGGTCGTTATCCGTCCCGAAGGCGATTTTGATCGTGAGGCTCTGTTTGCAGTTTACGGACGCGCCATCGACACGATTGGCGGAACTTATATCACCGCGGAGGATGTCGGCGTTTCAACGGCGGACATGGCGGTCATCAGGACTCAGACAGATCATGTTGCGGGCCTAGCTGACGGGGCAAACGCTTCAGGTGATCCATCGCCTGTCACGGCGGACGGCGTATTTCGCGGTATCAAAGTCGCGGCCAGCCGGGCTTTCGGAACTTCCGACCTGTCCGGTCGCCGTATTGCAGTTCAGGGTCTAGGCAGTGTGGGTTATGCTCTGGCTGAGCATCTCGCGCGCGCAGGCGCGGCGCTCATAGTGTCCGACATTAATGAGGCTGTTCTCGCTAAAGCCGAGGCCGAACTGGACGCAACCATTCTGCCGCCTGACAGAATTCATGCGGCGGATGTCGATATATTTGCGCCGTGTGCGCTCGGCGGTGCTGTGAACGCAGCGTCTCTGCCTGAGATTAAGGCCGCAATCATTGCCGGGGCTGCCAATAATCAGCTGCGCAGCCCCGACATGGCAAACGCGATGAAACAGCGCGGCATCCTCTACGCCCCCGACTTTGTCATTAATGCGGGCGGTATCATCAATGTCGCGGCAGAAGTGTCTGGAGATTATGATCCGGCCTGGGTTGAGGAAAAACTGGATCAGCTTGAAGCCAGCCTGGCCGAAGTGTTTGACCGGGCCGCCTCAGAGGAACGCACAACGGCGTCAGTCGCCAACGAAATGGCCCGCGAGCGCATGGCGGCTATTCGTGAGTGGCGTTGACGCTGGGCCTGTGAGACCCGCACTGTTGCAGCTCATCGTTCGGGAGGGCCGTTCAATGGACAATTCGATATTTCTAACCCCGGTTATCGCTCTGATTATCTAGTCGCTGTTGGTCTGGGTGGTTCTCTATCTACGCCGCATTCCGGCGATGCAGGCTGCCAGAATTGCCTTTGATAGGGCCAAGTCACTGGATGGAGACTGGAAATCGAAACTGCCGCTCAAGGTCGAAGAGCCGCGGCGCATAATTACAATCACCTGATGGAACGCCACTCACAGTCCTTAAAAAAGAGTCCAAACGTCAATGATAACAAATTAAACAATGAGTTAGAGACAATATGGGCGAGTTATCCGGGACAACCCCTAAGAGGCGGCCGGTCCGATCTTCGCCCGGGGAGGCGTCAAATTGATTGTCAATGATGCAGAGCCGCAGCCGCTCACATCGGGACTGGAGATGGACAAGGTCGTGGTGATGGAGTTTCGGGATGACGCGCATATGGCTGCTTTCTTCAGCCTGTCGGATTATCAGCCTGTGCAAATTCACCGCGGCAAGGGCGGTAGGATGCGCACTGTGAAGACGCAGCGGTTTGACATGACGGGCTAGGTAACACGATCGGGATTTCGTCCCTTGCGTCACTCATGCTAGGGAGATTTATGCGAACATTTCTCATTGTCCTGTCTCTCATTCTGACGGCCTGCGCCACGCCCGGTTTTGCGGGCGAAGCGCATAGCGAATCTCACGAAGAACCACGCCCATTCGAAGCTGACAGGGATGCGCAGGCCGATGTGGATGCGGCCCTTGAGCGTGCGACATTGCGCGGCACCAAGGCGCTGATCGTCATGGGCGCGAATTGGTGCCATGATAGCCGTGGTCTGGCGGAGGTGCTTGAAAGCCCTGAGACGGCCCAGCTGATCGCCGATCATTATGAGCTTGTCTGGGTCGATGTGGGATTAAAGATTTTGAATCAGGACGTCGCCAAGCGGTTCGGTCTGGACGGCACGCCCGGCACGCCTACCGTCATAGTGACGCGCGCTGATGGGACAGTCCTGAACCTTGAGGATGCGCCGACTTGGCGAAATGCCGACTCCCGGGAACCTGAGTATATTCATCAGTATTTCGTCGAGATGGCGGCGAGGGAGTAAGGGCGCGCCGCTGGGGAGAAAACGCTCATGTTCATTGGTCACTACGGACCCGCCGTCTATGACGTGCTGCGGTCCGGCAAGGTCAGGCTCTGGCAGGCTTTCCTAGCCGTACAGGCGATAGATGTCGTCTTTTGTCTTCTGGCATTGTTCGGTGTTGAAGGAGCCGTGTCTCTTGTCGACGGCAATCTTGTCTTCGATATTCCCTGGTCGCACTCGCTGATTAGCGCCGTCATCGTCGCGTCTGTGACAGCGTCCATCTTTCATCTGCTAACAGGCCGAACCAGTATGAAGGGTTACTGGATCATGTGGCTCCTGGCCTTCTCTCACTGGCCGCTCGATTGGCTCGTTCATCGCCCCGATCTTCCTCTTTATCCCGGCGCAGACTGGATGATGGGCTTGTCGCTCTGGAATTTTGCCTGGCCAGCTTATATTGTTGAAGTTGCCCTACTGGCCACGGCGATTGGACTCTGGTTGTCCAAAACAACCGGCTCGCGTTGGACCAGCCTTGCCGCCTGGATTTTTGTGGGTCTCCTGGCGATGCTGCAATTCTTCTCAATTACAAAACCGACACTCGATTTGCAGGCCGGGACGCTCGATCTCGCGGCTTTGCCAAGCGCTGTGCCAGTTGCGATCAGCGGCTTGCTATTTTACGCAATTGCGGCGGGGTTTATAGGATGGCTTGAAAGTAGGCGCCGCTACAATTGATCGTCGCGAATTTTTCCCGGCAGGGATGTGGCAGATGAGCGTCTGGCTTTGGCCAGTCTGAGACCACGCCCGGTTTGAACTGCATCTGTTCCGAATTTTGCGCGCGCCAGATCTGAGGCGCGTTCAGCGGCACCGCGTTTGGCCGCCTTGAGATCCAGTAAATCGGCTGAGTCGCCGATTGGCACACTCAACTGGCTGATTCCGGCACCGATCAGGCGATATGATCCACCCTTCGCTTCACTTTCGAGTAATGGTTCAAGCGCGTGAAACAGCGCGTCAGCGAGCTGGATCGGCTGATTGAGCGTGCGTCGACGGGTAATGGATTTGAAACGAGCCGTCTTGAGCTTCAATGTGACGACGGATCCGGCCAGATCCTTAACCTTGCTGCGGTCTGCCGTCTTGAGACAGACTTGCCAGAGCTTGTCCTTCAGCGCTTCCAGATCGCTGATATCCTCTGAAAACGTTGTCTCGGCACTGATCGACTTTCGCTCGTGATGGGGATTGACACGGCGATGGTCTTCTCCGCGCGACAGGCGCGCAAGCCGAAGCCCGTGATCGCCGAATTTTTCCGCAAGGCGCTTCTCGGGCCAACTCTGGACGTCTGCGATGGTTCGGATGCCGGCTTTTTCGAGCTTCGATGCGAAGGCGGGGCCAATGCCGTAAATGAAGCCAACGGACTGCTGCGCGAGAAAATCCATCGCATCAGCCTGTCCGAGCACAGCGAAACCGTTGGGTTTGTCCAGATCGGACGCAGTCTTGGCGAGGAATTTATTATAAGAAAGCCCGACAGACACGGTAACGCCGATCTCATGAACAATACGGTTCTGAAGCCTGATCAAACTTTGCGCCGGGCTCCGTCCATGAAGACGGGCCGTGCCGGATAAATCAAGAAAAGCCTCATCAATGGAGAGCGGTTCGACAAGGGGGGTCAGCTCACTCATCATCGCGCGAATGCGCCGCCCCTCCAATGCGTATTTCTCCATATTGCCTTTGACGACGACCGCGTCTGGACACAGAGCCAGCGCCTTGAACATGGGCATGGCTGATCGGATCCCGTAAATGCGGGCGTGGTAGCAGGCCGCAGAGACCACACCGCGCCGTCCGCCGCCGACAATAACGGGCTTGTCGCGCAGACTGGGGTCGTCGCGCTTTTCCACCGACGCATAGAACGCATCGCAATCAACATGGGCGATGCAGAGCGTGTTTAGCTCAGTGTGGGAGAGGGTCTGCGTGCCCCCACACGCCTGGCAGGGTCCATTATCGGACCGGGCAGCGCCGCAATCCCGACATAAAATTGGATCAGGCATAGGGGAGGCATGGTTGGTCATAATTTAGGAACTTATTAAAATGTTCATGTTATGTTCCTATTTGGACAGGCCAGCATGGTTAAGTCAAGCTGAAGGCCGGTTCCACGGTTCCTTAAGGATGGTCTGGCAGGAAGCGACAGGTCAGACAAGACGCGGGCCCGCAGTGATCCCATAGGGAGATCGGCGAGAGACCGGCGCAACAGGTGATGGGAAGAAATGTTACAGATCATGCCGAAGAAGGTCCTTATCGTCGAAGACAATGAGCTGAACATGAAGCTGTTCAGTGATCTGCTCGATGCGCATGGATATGATGTTCGTCAGACCCGTGAGGGTCTCAAAGCGATTTCCATTGCCAGGGAATTCGAACCCGATCTGGTTCTCATGGATATTCAGTTGCCGGAGGTCTCCGGCCTCGAAGTCACGAAATGGCTCAAGGACGATGTTTCCCTCTCCGACATTCCTGTCGTCGCCGTCACGGCCTTCGCCATGAAAGGCGACGAGAAGCGAATTCGCGATGGAGGCTGCATAGGCTATATCGCCAAACCGATTACGATCAGTAGTTTTCTGGCGACCGTTCGCAAATTCAGTCAGACAGCTTAGGGGCTATCGGATGTCTGCGCGCATCCTCGTCATTGATGATCTTGCCCCCCAACAGAAACCTGTTGGATGTCAAACTATCTGCGGAATATGGACACCTCGAAGAACGGGGTTTTGGGGCCAGTATAGAGGCGGATTTTATAGTCGGCTCTCAGGTCAGGCTTCATAGAGCGACGAATGCGTGTCCACAGGCGTATTTTGGCCCGCATAAGCAGGTATTTCGGGATTTTGGGCGGAGTCAGGCTACGGTCTGTAGTCGCTCATGGAAAACGAGGCGGCGGAACTTGTCGCTGGGATTGGCCATGGTGATCCGGCCCGCGGCCCTGGCCTGGCGCCTGGCCGATTGAGCGGATTGCCATCGGCACTTTCCCGTACCCAAACACATGTTCACCGCAGGCGCGGATGGAGGAGCGGGTCGCATTGCCACGACGGATGTGTTTTGCCATCGGTTTGCCGCGTGGCTTTCTCCAGTCGGTTCAGCTCCCCGCGAAGCAGAGGAAGATGGAGGCCTCTAAAAACCATGCATTTTGTTGTGTGATCTGATTTACTGGTTTTGGGAGGATTTTATGATGCACGCGCCTGGATTGTTTGACTTGTCGGATCATCTTGCTCGCTTATCGGCGACAGGTGATCCGCTTGAAGCGCTAGAGTGTCATGTGGACTTTGAGGCTTTCCGAACTGTTCTGATGGAAGCCCTCGGTTATGGTGTTCGCGCCAAGGGCGGTCGGCCACCCTATGATCCGGTCACGATGTTCAAGGTGCTTGTTCTGGCGTCGATGCACAATCTGAGTGATGAAGGGATGGAATTTCTGATCCGGGATCGTTTAAGTTGGCTGCGGTTTCTGAGGTTTGAGATCGGTGAACCGACCCCGGACCAAAAGACGATTTGGCTGTTCCGTGAAAAGCTGACCCAGGAAAAGCTGACCCAGTCTGGTGCTTTCAAATCTCTGTTTGCCGCTTTTGAAGAGCAACTCTGCAAGCGCGGCTACAAACCCACGGGAGGTCAGATCGTGGATGCCACTTTGGTGTCAGCGCCGCGCCAACGGATGAAGAAAGAAGAGAAAGAGCGGGCCAGGGCGGGTGAAAGCGCGTCCGCTATCTGGCGCGGGCGATCCTGCCAGGGCCGCACAGAAAGACACCGACGCACGAGCGGTGGTCAGCTATTCCAGGGCGCGAAAGACCGCAGAAGGGGAACAGGACGCAGGCCTTGTCGACATTTCCATCCCTCACTTTGGGTACAAGAACCATATCAGTATTGACCGGAAATGGCGCTTTGTCCGGGGAGAGACCTGTACCCATGCGGCCCGCTATGATGGGCACGAACTGACATCGGTTCTGGATGCCACCAACAGCTCAAAGTCTGTTTGGGCGGATACAGCTTATCGCTCAGCCAAAAACGAAGCCTGGCTGAAAGCGCAGGGCTATCGTTCAAACATCCATCGAAAGAAGCCCCGCGGTAAACCGATGGCAAAGCACATTCGGCGCGGCAATGCGACCCGCTCCTCCATCCGTGCCTGTGTTGAACATGTGTTCGGATATGAGAAAGGGCCGATGGCGATCACGATCCGCTCAATCGGCCAGGCGCTCAATCGGCCAGGGCCGCTGGCCGGATCACCATGGCCAAGCTAAGCTACAACTTCCGCCGCCTCGTTTTCCATGAGCGACGACAGCCCATAGCCTGATTCTGTTCAAAATCCGGATCCCCCCACTTATGCGGGCCAAAATCATGCCAAAATACGCCTGTGGACACGCATTCGTCACTCTATGAAGCCTGACCTGAGAGCCGATTATAAAATTCGCCTCTATACTGGCCCCAAAACCCTGTTCTTCGAGGTGTCCAGATTGGCACGGCCCATTTGCGGACCGCCAACGACGTCAAAAGTCTGGATTGTCTGTATTGCTGTTTTGCTCATGTGCTTAGTCTAGGCGCTTCTAGGACCCAAGGAAAGCGACGCCCTGAAAATCAGCAGGTCCAGTAAATCAGCAGGTCCAGTAAAGCGGAACCTGGATCGATCCGATTGTCAAGCTCAAATCCTTAAATCCTAGTCGAAGGCTAACAAAGTCGCGAGGTTCTACCCATTTTTGCATAGCTCCGTTGGCAAGCTGTTGGTTCAGGTTAACGACTCGTCTCCCTACATACACGTCACTGAAAAAATTTGGGCCGTCGATGAGGGCGGCTCAGTAGAAAACGGAAGAGATGAAATGTCCTATCAATTCGATACAAGCCGCTTGCGCACGCAAACTAAGGTCGGTGGCGATGTGGCTACGGTCCGCCTTCTGGCTCGCCGCACGGTTCGGCAGAAGCGTCGGACGCAACGCGCGCTCTAGTGGTGGTGCCTCAATAGGTTGTTCTGATCCAGTTTCAATCTGCTGATAGGTGTTTTATCCCTTACTCCCCCGTGCGGTCGATGCTCGTTATATATGTGGCTCCATCCTGACAAGGCTTGAGTGCGCTCGTTCGATGCGGCTTGGCTGCGAGCATAGGCCCATTCGCGCAGGATGGTCTGGCAGGGCGGTCGGGATGAAGCGCGATGAAGCGCTCAGGCTTGCCATTGGTCCTAGGCGTATAGGGCCGTGTGCGGATATGTTTCAGGCCAAGGTTGCGGCAAGCAGCGGCAAAGGCTTTCGAGATATAGCAGCTGCCATTATTGGTTATGGCACGGGTCACTTTCACACCGAGCCGCTTGTATCAGGTTTGTATAAGGCGACTGCGACCCTGAGGTGAACACTAGCACTGAGCGCTTTTTCATCGGCATGGATCTGGCTGAATGGATCTGGCTGAAGGAGAGGCGCGAATGGTCGTCAATGCAGACATGCACATATTCCCAGCCATACGGACACCTCGAAGAACGGGGTTTTGGGGCCAGTATAGAGGCGAATTTTATAGTCGGCTCTCAGGTCAGACTTCATAGAGTGACGAATGCGTGTCCACAGGCGTATTTTGGCATGATTTTGGCCCGCATAAGCGGGGGGATCCGGATTTTGAACAGAATCAGGCTATGGGCTGTCGTCGCTCATGGAAAACGAGGCAGCGGAAGTTGTAGCTTAGCTTGGCCATGGTGATCCGGCCAGCGGCCCTGGCCGATTGAGCGGATCGTGATCGCCATCGGCCCTTTCTCATATCCGAAGACATGTTCAACACAGGCACGGATGGAGGAGCGGGTCGCATTGCCGCGCCGAATGTGCTTTGCCATCGGTTTACCGCGGGGCTTCTTTCGATGGATGTTTGAACGATAGCCCTGCGCTTTCAGCCAGGCTTCGTTTCTGGCTGAGCGATAAGCTGTATCCGCCCAAACAGACTTTGAGCTGTTGGTGGCATCCAGAACCGATGCCAGTTCGTGCCCATCATAGCGGGCCGCATGGGTGCAGGTCTCTCCCCGGACAAAGCGCCATTTCCGGTCAATACTGATGTGGTTCTTGTACCCAAAGTGAGGGATGGAAATGTCGACAAGGCCTGCGTCCTGTTCCCCTTCTGCGGTCTTTCGCGCCCTGGAATAGCTGACCACCGCTCGTGCGTCGGTATCTTTCTGTGCGGCCCTGGCAGGATCATCAGGCCAGATAGCGGACGCGCTTTCACCCGCCCTGGCCCGCTCTTTCTCTTCTTTCCTCATCCGTTGGCGCGGCGCTGACACCAAAGTGGCATCCACGATCTGACCTCCCGTGGGTTTGTAGCCGCGCTTGCAGAGTTACTCTTCAAAAGCGGCAAACAGAGATTTGAAAGCACCAGACTGGGTCAGCTTTTCCTGGGTCAGCTTTTCACGCAACAGCCAAATCGTCTTTTGGTCCGGGGTCGGTTCACCGATCTGAAACCTCAGAAACCGCAGCCAACTTAAACGATCCCGGATCAGAAATTCCATCCGTTCATCACTCAGATTGTACATCGACGCCAGAACAAGCACCTTGAACATCGTGACCGGATCATAGGGTGGCCGACCGCCCTTGGCGCGAACCCCATAACCGAGGGCTTCCATCAGAACAGTTCGGAAAGCTTCAAAGTCCACATGACGCTCCAGCGCTTCAAGCGGATCACCTGTCGCCGATAAGCGAGCAAGATGATCCGACAAGTCAAACAATCCAGGCGCGTGCATCATAAAATCCTCCCACAACCAGTAAATCAGATCACACAACAAAATATATGGTTCTTAGAGGCCTCCATATTACGATGTACTCTCTGCAGAGAGCGGAGAAGAAGGGCTTAAGAGTCTGTACGTCGATGCGGTTTGCGCCGGAAACGCACGATATTCCGATTCTGGCGATCGACGATCCGCTCTTTGAGAGCTTGAACACTGATGGGACCAATTTCTCGATCATGATGGTGGACATTGATCACTTCAAACGGGTCAATGACATTCTTGACCATGATATGGGCGATCAGATTTTCAAAGAAGTGGCGACGTTGATTGTGACCAATATGCGCGCGATCGACATAATCTCGAACTATGGCGGCGAAGATTCATGATTGCTATGCCTGAAACCAAGGAATTGGAGGCCTTTCAGGCCGCGGAGCGCGTTCGGTCCTTCATGGCTGGAACACCGATATTCGTGGGGGGCCAGGCGTTGTTCATCACGAAGAGCTGCGGCGTTGCGCAAGTGGTTCGCGGGGAACAGCTATGGGATGTGTTTCGCCGTGCCGACTCGGCCCTTTATAAGGTCAAGAGAACGGGTCGGAACCGGGTCGAATCGGCGTCGGAAACTCAGGCCTCAGCCGCCTAGCCT
The DNA here is from genome assembly GCA_965205225.1 of Litorimonas sp. GTDB lineage: Bacteria > Pseudomonadota > Alphaproteobacteria > Caulobacterales > Maricaulaceae > Litorimonas. Next base: position 952,253 of record CBDBFZ010000002.1, on the reverse strand, counting down.
GCACAAAAAAGCCGCCCTGAAAAGCGGCTCTTCACGACAGAATCTGCAAGGTGATCTATTTGATCTTGCCTTCCTTGAAGTCGACGTGCTTGCGCGCAACCGGATCATATTTCCGCTTGACCATTTTCTCGGTCATGGTGCGGGCATTTTTCTTGGTAACGTAGAAGAAACCCGTGCCAGCAGTGCTGTTCAGGCGAATTTTAACGGTGGTAGGCTTCGCCATGGGACTTCGTCCAAATGAGGGTGTAAATCGAAGCCGCGCCTCTACGGACGCACCGGGCCTAAGTCAAGCGAGGGCGTCAGCAACCCGCAGACTGTTTTTACGGAAATGATTCCTGCCGGAATGTGCCGTGAACAGTGCGAGAGAAGAAGATTCCGGGCTCGGGCCCAGAATCGTTTTTGGGACGGCGCACATAGTCCTTAAAGACTTCCATCATCATCACAGTGGCGCGTTGCAGCTTCAGCGCCGCGATCTCGTCCAGATCGAACCAACCGACATTGAGCAGTTCGTGACTGTCATTCACCTCCGGCGGTGCCACGTCGCCTAGATGGCGATGGAAGAACCATGCATCGAAACGTTTATGACGATGCGGCGGTGTGATCGCCCGGCCGAACACTTCAAGATTGGCAATATCAGGTAGCTTTCCAGCCTTGCGAAACGCGTCATAGGTCGCGTTTTTCATGTTGCGCGTCTGTTTATCCGCTTTGGCACCGATCATCAGGCCGGTTTCCTCATATGTCTCCCGGATGCAGGATAGCGCAATGGCACGCGCTTTTCGAGGCGGAACGGCGGCTTCCAATATCCGGTCAGTGCGCGGTGATAGATCGCCCATATAGGGGGCAAAACTATCAATGCGATCGACGCGCCCGCCCGGGAAGACATAGACGCTCGGCATGAAATCATGACGCGAACTACGCTGCCCCATTAGGATTTTCGGGTCGCGCGGGTTGCCAATCGTCAGAACCACGGTCGCAGCGATGCGAGGTCTTGGTGCTTTGCTGAGTTGCTTGCGGGCTGACCGTTCCGTCTCAGTCAGATGCATGTCGGAGACTTTGGACGGCTTCATAGGATCGCTTTTGAGGGTCATTTACGCTTGCGGCGATGCTTTACACCATGTCCACCTTTTGCCCTGCTGCGCTGGCCACGCTGACGGCTGTGTTTGGGCGGTTTTCCGGATTCGCCCTTGCTGACCATTTCGAAGATCAACCCGCCCGTTGCCGGCGTGGCCTCGATCAGTTTCACCTCGACCTCACGGCCAAAGCGATAGGTAGACCCCGAATCGACGCCAACGAGCCGCTTGGTCGCCTCATCCAGCGCGAAATATTCCCGCCCGAGCGACCGCACCGGGATCAACCCATCTGCGCCCGTTTCCACCAAGGTCACGAACAGACCAAACTTGGTCACACCGTTGATACGGGCCTTGAAGGTCACGCCGACGCGCGCCTCAAGATAGGCTGCAATATATCGGTCCGTTGCGTCCCGTTCGGCGACCATTGCCCGCCGTTCGGTCATGCTGATATGTTCCGCCGTTTCCGTGAGGCGGCTCTCTTCTTCCTTGGTCGTCCCGCCATCCCCCAGTTTGAAAGTCTTGATCAGCGCTCGATGCACGACAAGATCGGCATAACGCCGGATCGGACTGGTAAAGTGGCCATAATGGGTCAGGTTCAAGCCGAAATGACCCATTTTTTCTGCGGAGTAGATGGCCTGAGCTTGCGTACGCAGAACGGCAAGGCCGACCGTTTCAGACAGATCTTTCTGCTCTGCTTGACGCAATAGTGCATTGAAGCGTTTGGGCGTGATGCGCTCACTCGCTGAGAATTTCAGGTTCAGGGCGGGCAGGAAATCTGAGAGGTCTGAGACACGTTGCCGTTCCGGCGTGTCGTGAAAGCGCATGATGGAACGAACGCCCTTCCCAGACAGGGCCTCGGCAGCGGCGATATTGGCTTGCACCATGAATTCCTCGACCAGCTTATGCGTGTCAAACCGGTCCTGAACCGTGATTTCGACGACCTTTCCGGTTTTGTCGACCCGAACGCGGCGTTCCGACAGGTCAATTTCCAGAGGCTCGCGCTGCGTACGCGCATTTCGGAGCGCTTTGTAACAGGAATAGAGATTAGAGAGCTCGGTCAGAACATCCTGACTCTCAGGGCCACTCTGACCCTCAAAAACATCCTCAGCCTGCCGATATGTCAGGCGTGCGCGGCTGCAGATGATGCCGCGATGGAATTTGTGTCCTATCTTATGGCCACCACTGTCAAAGGTCATGCGCACAAGCATGGAGGCACGGTCTTCATCGGGCCGTAGTGAGCAAAGATCAGACGACAGCTCATGCGGGAGCATCGGCTCAACACGGTCCGGCAGGTAGACGGAATTGCCTTTCTCCCACGCAGCTTTGTCCAGCGCTGAGCCGGGCGTGACAAAGGCGGATATATCGGCAATCCCGACCCAGACCGTCCAACCGCTAGGGTTTTTAGGGTTTTCGTCTGGTATAGCCAGAATGGCGTCATCAAAGTCCTTGGCATCGACCGGATCAATCGTGAGCAGCGGCAGGTGGCGCAGATCTTCATGGCCCATCTCGCCGACTTTTGGCATGGTTGCGCGCTTGGCCTGCTCAATCGCGGCATCTGGAAAACCGAGCGGGATTTTATTTTCATGCAGCGATATGATTGAGGCCGCGCATTCATCGTGAATGCTGCCAATCCTGTCCAGAATCTCCGCCAGGCGAAGCTGTCCGCGATTGCGCCGGGTTGAGCGGAACATGACCAGATCGCCGTCTTTGGCGTCATTTGGAACCCTGTCGAGGCCGTAATCATGTCTGGCTTTCTTGGAGACAGGCTGGATGCGCCAGCCTCTCTCCTGCTCGTGCAAGACGCCCAGATAACTCAATGCACCCTTGCCGAGGCGTTTCAGGACATGACCCGTGACGGTGCCGTCACTGCGAGTCTTGATACGGACAAGGGCGCGGTGGCCCTCGCCGAGGACCCCGTTGGCAGATCCGGTCTTGTCATGGATCAGCATATGAGGGCCCGCTATATCACCATCCTTGCGTTCCGGTGCACCCCAAAGGTCGCCATCATCATCCAGTTCGGTAATGGTCACAACCATCACGCCGGGCAAGGCGTCCGCGATGCGGTACGTCTTCTCTGGTGTGTAGAGGATAGTTCCACCATTAACGAGATCGCGCAGCAAGTGACGCAATGTATGGCGATCATCGCGCTTTATGCCGAGCCGCTTTGCCAAGCGCTTGCGGTCGTAATGATCCGGGCGTTCCCGTACGACCTCGAGAATATCATCACGGGAGAGGATCATGAGTATCTAACGCACGGAACCGCTATTTTGTGGCCTTTTTCTTTGCGGGGATTTTTCTTGCGGTTGGTTTTGTCTTAGCTGCAGGCTTCTTCTTCGCAGCGGGTTTTTTGCGCGCAGGTTTTTTCTTTCCGCCTTTGGCCTCCTTCACCGCAATATATTCCAGTGCCATATCGATATTGACGTCTTGCGGATCCTGGCCATTCGGTATGGTGGCGTTGATTTTGCCCCATTTGACATAGGGACCATAGCGGCCATCCAGAATCTGGACCGGCGCTTCATCGGTTGGATGTTTACCGAGATCCTTGAGGACGGTCTGACCACGACCCTTGCCGCGGGAAGCTTTCTTTTCTTCGATCAAAGTCACAGCACGGTTAAGGCCGACCTCCCAAACTTCTTGAACGTCTCCAAGTGAGGCGAAAGTGCGTTGGTGCAAAACATAAGGACCGTACCGGCCAATACCGGCGCTGATTGGTTCGCCATCCTCCGGATGCTTGCCGATTTCGCGCGGGAGACTGAGCAGCTGTAGAGCTTTTTCCAGATCAATGGACTGCCAGTTCCAGCCTTTGGGCAGGCTGGCGCGTTTGGGTTTCGGCTTGGGCTTGGCGTCGGGATCAATATCGGCCGACAGAGCCAGCTCAACATAGGGACCGAAACGTCCGGTTTTGAGCCAGATCGCGTCGCCCGTTTCCGGATGTTTACCCAGCTCCGTGTCCTGAGATTCCGAAGCCTCACTGTCCGCTGCGCCAAAAGGCTGAGTGAATTTACACTCTGGATAGTTGGAGCAGCCGACAAAAGCGCCAAATTTTCCAAGCTTGAGCGACAATTCACCGTTCCCGCAATTGGTGCATTTGCGAGGGTCGGCGCCATCTTCCTTTTCCGGGAAGGCGACGGTTTTCAAAGCGATATTGAGCGCATCGAGAACATGCGTAACCCGTAATTCCTTCGCGCCGTCGACATGTGTCGAGAACTCGTTCCAAAAATCGGACAGCATCTGCTTCCATTGCAGATCGCCGGCGCTGATCTTGTCAAGCTGTTCTTCGAGATCGGCAGTATAGTTATACTCGACATATTTGGAGAAGAACTCTTCCAGAAAGGCCGTCAGCAAGCGACCCCTATCGGATGGCGTAAAGCGGCGCTTGTCGAGCGTGACATAATCGCGGTCCTGCAGAACCTTGGTAATTGAGGCGTAGGTAGAGGGGCGACCAATGCCGAGTTCTTCCATCCGCTTGACCAGCGAGGCTTCGGAATAACGCGGCGGAGGCTGCGTAAAATGCTGCTCGGCGGACACTGTCTTGGCGACGGCATCCTGACCTTGTTTAAGGGGCGGCAGGGTCTTGCTGTCTTCCTCTTCGTCGGTTTTTGGCTTTGTGGCTTCGTAGATTTTCAGAAAACCGTCGAACCGCACAACCTGTCCGGTTGCGCGAAGGGTCAGAGAGTCTCGCGCATCCGTCACCGTGACAATTGTACGTTCAAGCCTGGCAGATGCCATCTGGCTGGCCGTTGCGCGTTTCCAGATCAACTCATAAAGGCGCTTTTCATCGCCAAACAGGTTGAGGCTGCTCGGCATGCGGGAGAATCCTGTTGGGCGGATGGCTTCGTGGGCTTCCTGCGCATTCTTGGCTTTGGATTTATAGACCCGGGCGGCGCCCGGTAGGTAGGCTTCGCCATAATTTGTCGCGATGGCCGCGCGGCAATCACTGATCGCTTCGCCGACCATGGAGACGCCGTCCGTTCGCATATAGGTGATAAGGCCGACAGTTTCGCTGCCGATATTCACGCCCTCATAGAGTTTCTGCGCTGTCTGCATGGTCCGCGTGGCTGAGAATCCGAGCTTGCGGCTGGCTTCCTGCTGTAGCGTTGATGTCGTGAATGGCGGCTGCGAGTTTCGGGTAATCGGCTTGGCCTCGACCGACTTGATCGAGAGTGAAGCCGCCTTGACCTTGGCTTCGGCGTCTTTGGCCTTAGCCTCATTGTTCAGGCTGAATTTGTCGAGTTTCTCACCATCTAGGCGGACAAGGTTTGCAGAGAAAGACCCTGATGCCGTACTCATATCGGCGGTCACAGACCAATATTCGCGCGAGTTGAACTGTTCGATCTCAGTCTCGCGTTCGGTAATCAGTCGCAGCGCAACGGACTGGACGCGGCCCGCTGAGCGCGCGCCCGGCAGTTTTCTCCACAGAACAGGGGAGAGGGTGAAGCCAACAAGATAGTCGAGAGCCCGACGCGCTAGGTAAGCGTCGACCAATTCCTGATCGAGCTGGCGTGGATTATTGATTGCATTCAGCACAGAGGTTTGGGTGATCGCGTTAAACACGACGCGTCCAATCGACTTGTCCTTGAGCGCTTTCTTCTTGCCGAGCAGTTCCAGCAAGTGCCAGCTGATCGCTTCACCTTCGCGATCCGGATCGGTCGCGAGAATCAATTTATCAGCGTTTTTGAGCGCGTTCTCAATATCCCTGATGCGCTTCTTTGATCGGGCATCGACGCTCCAGGACATCGCAAAATCCGCATCCGGATCGACGGATCCATTCTTACTGGGCAAGTCACGGACATGGCCAAAACTGGCCAGGACGCGATAATCACTGCCCAGATATTTTTCGATGGTCTTTGCCTTGGCGGGCGATTCGACGACGACAAGGTTCATTGTAATCCAATCCGATGGGGCGCTATATGTAGTGTGATAATTGTGCAGGACATGCGGTGCGCCATTTGGGGGGCATGGAAGGGCATGTCAATCCAGCCTACCACTAAAACAAAGAGTCAACACGCTCTTCGCGGCAATGGGACAAATAAAATGGGTCAATGAAGGATTACAATCTAAGATCGCTTGGTATTACTTTATGCTACTTTTACGATATTGTCTTGTTAGGGTGCTGTGCCAACAAAGAACATCAATATGACCTCAGCAATGCTTGCTTACATGGATGAAGACGAACTTCTAGCCTATCTCGTAGAACATGTTCTGGAGTTGTCGGAAATAGCGTTGAAAGCTGGTCAGCCCCAAACATCAGCCCAGCCTTGCTGACCCTGGCAGCGGGTAATTTTAGCCTGTCCGAGTTAGCCTGTCCGAGTTAACCTGCCCGTGAGATCCGACCATCAGCTTCGACTAGGATCTCGCCATTCAGCTCCATTTCCAGAAGAGCGGCGACCGCTATGCCCACATCTATACCCGACACGCGGATTAGATCATCGCGATGAGACGGGGTAAAGGAGGCTGCATTAAGAAGGGCTATTTTGGCGCGCTCAATTTCATTGACCATCATTGACATATCGGATTTTGCGCCGTCATAGCCGCCCCTAGATGGTTCGAAAAATGTCGGTTGCAACGCATCCGGTCTCGCAGTCTCCAAGCAGTTCAGCACATCCTGTGATGTCTCGATCAGGGCTGCTCCCTGGCGGATCAGACGGTTACAGCCCTTGGTTCTTGGATCAAGGGGGCTGCCGGGTGCGGCCATGACTTCGCGGTTCTGTTCCAGCGCGTAGCGCGCCGTGATCAACGTGCCGGACCGTTGTGCGGCTTCGATGACGACAACCCCGAGTGACAGGCCGGAGATCAGGCGGTTGCGACGCGGAAAGTCCCGCGCCGTCGCCCGATAGCCAAGCGGTGATTCAGAAACGAGCAGGCCCCGCTCGCGCATCTCCAGATGCAGATCTGTATTCTGGCGCGGATAGATATGATCGACTCCACCGCCCAGCACACCAATTGTGCCGCTCTTCAAGGCTGCGGCATGAGCCGCTGTATCGACCCCGCGCGCGAGGCCCGACACGACCGTAAAGCCAGCTTCGCCCAGTTCTGCCGCTATCCGGGCCGCAAATTTCTGTCCCAGCGCAGAGGCATTGCGAGAGCCGACAATCGCCACGCAGGGTCGCGCTGCCAGATCGATATTGCCCCAGATACTCAGCAGGGGTGGGGCAGGGTCTAGGGCACGCAATAGGTCCGGAAAGTCTGGGTCGACCGCGCAGATAATGCGCACACCCACCGCTTCGCTCGCTTCCATTTCCGCTTCGACCTGCTCGACGCTGGGTGGGAGGACATCCTTACGCCGGATGAGCGAGGGCAATGCCTCCAGTGCTGCCGCGGCAGAGCGGTAACGCGTCATCAGTGACCAGAAGGCGACAGGGCCAACCATAGGCGTCCGGTAAAGGCGCAGCCAGTCGCGACGCTCCGCAAAGCCCAAGGGCACGTGCGTCACGCGGACGCGTCGTCCGCCGGCCCACCGATCCGCGACTCGGTTCCCGCCTTCAGCCGCTTGATATTGTCCCGGTGTCGCCACATGATCAGCAATGTCATGAACGCCACCATAGCGCTGACCTGCCAGGGCATGAACATGACGCTGACGATTGTTGCGACGGCGACAGCGCACAGGGCTGCGGCGGATGAGTAACGCGTCGTGAAGGCGACGAGCAGCCAGGTCACAGTGGCGATCAGGCCGATCGGCCAGACTAGGCCGAGAAGGGAGCCAAAGAAAGTCGCTACGCCTTTACCGCCCTTGAATTTTAACCAGATGGGATAGCAATGCCCGAACAGGGCCGCCGCAGCGGCGATAAAATGGAACGGTTCGCCAAACAGCACCAGCCCAATCCACCCCGCCCCTGCTGCTTTGCCGGCATCCAACAGCAAGGTCAGCGCGGCGAGCGCCTTATTGCCAGTTCGCAGCACATTGGTCGCGCCGATATTGCCGGACCCAATCTGCCGTATATCCGGCCCGCCCGTCAGGCGGGTGAGGAGAAGGCCGAAGGGAATGGAGCCCAGCAGGTAACCGAGGGTGATGCAAAGGGCGATGGCCATAATGCCGGATTGCCGGAAGCAGCGAGGGGAGTCAAAGCAGGATCAAATACAATGATAACGAAAGGGGCAGAAGAATGATCTGTCATTCGGTCTCTCCCTTCGGGCGTCATTGACACTGGGAACGTATCCGCATTTTAGTGATGCGCATGTCTGGCGGACCTATGCGACGACTTAACCGCTCTATTTCACCGATCTGCCCGATCTGGACGCGCCTATCGGGGATTATTTGCCGGACTATCTGGAACCGGGCCGCGCGATCACCGTTCATTACCTGCTGAACCACATATCGGGCATTCCATCTTACACAACCATTCCGGAATGGATGGTCGAGGAGAATACCGCGAAAGCCTATATAATGGACGAAATGATCGCTGAATTTCAGAATCTACCTGCCGACTTCGCGCCGGGCGAAAATTTTACCGATAACAACTCTGCCTATCTGCTGGTTGGTGCCGTGTTTGATGCGGAACGCAACTATATTAATGCACCAATGCCAATATAATAATATCAGTCACTTATGAGTCACTTCCAGAAATGTGTGATATATTGTGCATGGGGATTGCGCTCTCGCTAAGTGGTATGTGCGCTATCCTTCCCGCGCCATGCGCTGCGCCCGCCCGAAGAAGTGCCGGGTTGCCTGCTCGCGTGCGTTGCTGTCCGTCATCACGATATTCCGCATCTCGCTATCGGTCTGGAACAGCTGCACCATGCCCCGAAGGAAGGCTTCCGAGAACGTATTATAGACCACGTCGGCGGGATTGTTGCGGATCTTCTCGGTCATGTCGCCATCCATGATCTTGCGGGTCACCTGCTCAAGGCGCAGGAAGTCCTCACGGCTGAAATCCGTGCCGTGCCGCTCGTTGAACGACTCGATGATCTCGGACAGCGATTTCTCTTCTTCCTCGGTATAGGGGTTTGCCCCGAACTCGGTGATCGGTTGTAGTTCCGAGGTTTCACCCGGGGTCAGGGATGCGCTGCCTGCTTCGCCTTTCTGCAATTTGAAAGCGGACAGGTTCAGCATGTCGTCAGTGACGTTGATATCGGCGGGAACGTCCCGCGACGGCAGCAAGCGCGACAACCACCCTGTGTAAGCATGGAGTTTCTCCAGTCCTGCATCGTTCAGCGGCACGACCTGCGCGACGAAGGCGTAGAATCGCTGGAAACTCTTCAGGAGTTGGCGGAACTCTTCTTTCTGGGTTTCGTCTTCATCCAGTTCAAAACGGTCCAGGGCGAGACGGACAGTGCCTTCCAATTTGAGACGGTCCCCGATTGTCAGATCGCCCTTGAAGAACTGATTGGCAAAGCGTTCGACCTCATCTTGGTGGATGTAGGTCGCGTTCGAGATGCGCTGTTCCAGATCGTAAATCTGGTTTAGATCGGTGCGTTCTTCGAGCGCGGTCGCCTCATAGAAGGGCGCGAACGCGACCTTCACATCTTCCATCCTGTTCTGGAAGTCGAGCACGAAGGTCGGTTTGTCCCTGCCGTAACTGCGGTTCAACCGGGCAAGGGTTTGCACGGCCTGCAATCCGGCGAGTTTCTTGTCCACATACATGGCGACGAGTTTCGGTTGGTCGAATCCGGTCTGGTATTTCTCGGCAACGACGAGGATCCGGTATTCGTCAGTGTCGAATTTCTTGGGCAGTTCCGTCTCGGCGAACCCGTTTGCGCGCGCCTCGGTCCAGACATTGCCATCAATATCCAGATCACCCGAAAAGGCGACGAGTGCCCTGAGGCCGGCATATCCCTTCGCTTCAATATAGCCATTCAACTGCTGCCAATAGCGCAGCGCATGTTCCCGGCTCCGGGTGACAATCATCGCCTTTGCCTTGCCATCCAGTTTCCGGGCGACATGGCGGCGGAAATGTTCGACGATCACCTCAACCTTCTGCTCAACGGCGGTCGGGTGCAGCGAGGCATAGCGCGCAATACGCGCCTGCGCCTGTCTGCCCCTGAAAGCGGGGTCGTCCGCGATGGTTTTTTCCAGCTGGTAATAGGCGGAATAGGTCGTATAGTTCTGGAGCACGTCCACGATGAACGCTTCCTCGATCGCCTGGCGCATCGAATAGAGATGGAATGGATGCGGTTTGCCGTCCGGTCCGGTGCGCCCGAACCGTTCCAGCGTCACATTGCGCGGGGTCGCGGTGAAGGCGAGGAACGAGATATTCTTCTGCGGTCCGCGCGCCGTCTGAAACGCCAGAACCATGTCCTCAATATCGTCGGAACTGCTCGCGTCTCGGGTCAGCGCATCGCTCATTGCCTGTGCTGCCTTGCCGGACTGCGATGAATGCGCCTCGTCGATGATCACGGCAAAGTTCCTGCCCGCCTGACCCGAGATCGTTGCCAGATGCTCGGTGCCGAACTTCTGGATTGTCGTGATGATGATGCGCGCACCTGTCAGGATCGCGGCCCTCAGATCGCGGGACGTGCCATCGATCTTCTTGACCACGCCTTCGGTCCGGGCGAACCCGCTGATAGTGTTCTGCAACTGGCGATCCAGCACCAGGCGGTCGGTCACGATGATCGCAGTGTCGAACAGTGCCTTGTCATCCGCATCGTGCAGATTGATGATCTGGTGCGCGGTCCAAGCAATAGTGTTCGACTTGCCCGATCCGGCACTGTGCTGGATCAGGTAGTTCTGCCCTGCACCGTTGGAGCGGGCGTCCGACAGTAATTTGCGCACCGCATCGAACTGTTGGAAGCGCGGAAAGATCAGCACCTCTTTGCCCTTGGTGCGCTCAAGATGGATGAAACGCCCGATCAGATCGAGCAGAACGTCGCGCGAGAACATGGCCTTCCCGTCCGGTAGGTCCTTATAGAGATAGGCGACCCGGTTCTCGCCCGGCACATCGGGGTTCCCGGCGCCGCCCCCCCGCCCCCGGTTAAAGGGCAGAAAGCGGGTCTTGCTATTCATCAGGCGGGTGGTCATCGACACATTGTCCTGATCCACCGCAAAATGAACGATGGCTCCGCGTTTGAAGGTCAGCAGCGCCTCACCGGCGGGGGAGCGGTCCCAGCGATACTGGCTCTCGGCGTGCTTGATGTTCTGCCCGGTCAGCCGGTTCTTCACTTCGAGCGTCGCCACGGGAATGCCGTTGACGAAGGTCACAAGGTCAATCGCGTTATTGTTCTTCGCGGAATAGGTCACCTGCCGCATCACGGACAAGATGTTTGCATCAAAGAGACGCGTCAGATCGGGGTTCAGCTTCGATGCAGGTTTGAAGAAGCACAGCGCGAAGCGGATGTTCGGCACCAGCTTCAGCCCGTCGCGCAGCACGATATGGGTCGGGTTCTGCTTCAGCGCCTGTTCCAGACGTTTCAGAATCTCCGCCTCTGCTTGCGCGCTATAGTGATCGTCCAGCACCTGCCACGCATCGGGTTGCGTGGCCTTGAGAAAGCGGAACAGCAACTCGCTGTCGAGGGCGCGCGCCACGTCATAATGGGATGCGCAGTCGCGTTTGATATATCCGAGACCAGAGGTCAGACAGTCAACAATATTCGCCTCAAAGACTTTCTCTTGGTGAATGTCGGCGGTGGTGTGGGTGTCAGTCATCTGACCCGCTTTTATTGAATTTTCTGAAGTGATCTTGAAGCAATATCGGGGCGACTTGATGATTGATCTCCAACCCATCGAATTTGCCATAGGAGTCCTTCAATCGCTCCGCCACGCACATCTTGTTCGACTCGGGGTCAATGCTCCAAAGCTTCTCATCGAACATTGCATGGAGATCACGACGCAACATCATCCCATTGGCAGGATGATCCCTTTTGGGATCGCCCGTATGCGGCATCACATGTGCCGCCTCCAATGCCTCTGGGACATCACAATTCGAGACAACGCACCGCCCCCCGGATTGCTTCATCAAATCTTCTCGGAATTTCGCCTGACCCGGTCGCGGTATTTGCGTGGTTGTTGTCCTGTCCTGTGGTGCCGCCAACGGGTCGTCTTCATTCAGGATTTCGCGTTCCCAACCATCCGACAGCCCAGACTCCATGTCGTCAACCAATTCGGCATTTCTTGCGTCAATGACATTGCTTCCCCAACCGTACTCTTGAGCAAGACGAGCAAATTCATCATAGTCATCATCTTCAATCCAGTGGACCTTAGAATGGGTGTAGGCTAAGATATAGTCCAAGACACGACATCCGATTTTGCGCCTTTTACTTTTCTCCTTCTTCGGAAAGACACTGAAATCAAATGGATGAGGAACAAGTTCGACGTTTTCTAGAGTAATGCGCGTATCGTCTTCTCCTGTTGCTACGTTGGCCGTGGTCGCCTTTGCAATGAGACCTTTCCCACCTTTTTTCTCGTGTGTCCAAATCCAAAGTTCATCGCCGGGTTGGATTTGAGGCGGTTTTACTTTCGGCTTCCCTTCGTTGGGATAAACCCGACCAAGGGCGGGAGAAATGAGTACTCCTCCCTCCCAATCTGACGGGTTTCGTGAATGTCCAAACCCACCGACGAAGTTGTCAATTGGATGGATCTTGAGCAAATACCGGTTCATGCGGTCATCTCCTTTTGAATGGCATTGAGGCAGCGGTCGGGGCTGCCGGATTGGGCGTCGGTCATCACGTCGATCTGACCCGTGACAGCGGCGGTGATCAGGGCGGAGCGATATTCTTTGAGGCGGTCGATGGAGGTGCGGATCGGTTCAATCGCAGAGTTCACACGCTGTCCCATCGCCTCAATACCTCGCGCGATCTCCCCCCGTTCATTGCTAGGTGGCACCGGCAAATGGATGTTACCCAGAACCGCGGATGTCAGTTTAGGTTGCGCCGACCCAGTTACAAACACTTCGTAAGGAACTTGGTTCAACGCATGAATCCAGTAATCGAAGTCACCAAAGCGCGGAGTGAGAATGTGGGCGTGATTGTTTACCCAGTATTTGCCACTCGCTTTGAATGCGATTGGCGTTGATTGCATCACAAGGTTTGCGCCATCTTCGCCAACCAAGATCGTGTCCTCGTAAAATAGGTAGTCATCAACCGCATCAATGATGCCGCTGGCACCGTAGTATGGGTAGATTTTGGCGAGATTGCCGCGCTGCTCTGAACTCAGGGGAATCCGCCGATAGTCGAGATTTTTGAAGATGTGGGCGCACCGCAAAAAGAGCCAGTGACTTGGGAGATCGGGAAACCAAGACACAGCCGACGCATTGCGCTCAACCCCTTGGTTGTGGAGAGCAAACACAAAACGCTTCTTTTCCGCTTTGTACTTCTCCCCCAGCAACGCCGTCAACCGCTGTTTTTTCTCGATCAGCTGGTCAATCCTTGCGGTCTCCCGGTCGAGAAAACCGGCAATCCGGCGCTGGGTGGGGAGGTCGGGGATATCAATCTCACTGTTTTGAGCGTCACTCCTATCAAGTCCTGGAACAGCAGAATCTTTTGAATGCTCATCGAGTTTCAGATGAAGCAGAACGTAGTATGAGAAGCGAAGATCGCCGGCGCAGTGACGTTGGTCGACAAAGTAAGCCGTGTCGATACAGAATCCGCCGTTTTCTGCCCAAGTAATCTTTCCGAACGAACCTTTCCTGCCGACTATGATTGCGGGTGCCTTGGTGTTTCGCGCGACGTGAGTACCAACTGAACCGTTGGACCCATAGACGTTGTATTCGCCTTCTTCTCGTGCGCCTGAGGCGAGGGCAAATCCATACTGAAGACGTAGCAGGTGCTTCAGGCGCGGGATCACGCCGCCACCTCCGCCAACAAACCCGCGATCTCTGCTTCCAGCGCCTTCAACCCGGCTTGAAGAGTCATGAGCGGGTTGTTCATCAAGCCCTCCGCCACGATGGTCGGGTTCGCCAGTTATCGGGGAAGCCCATGCGGGTCGTGTCTGCCAGGGAGCAATTTTCGATCAATTCGAGGACATGTTTTCTCCACTCATTACCCGGCGCGATTATCGATAAAAGATAATCCAGCATGACCAGAGTATCGTGCAGAGCGCGCGCATCAGCGCCACGCATGGTGACGGGCAATTTCGCGGGATAATTGGGAACAGTCATTTTAATTGTGAAATGCTTGTTCCAGAGCCGCCCATGATGAGCGCAAATGTTGCGAACATGGCTCATGTGATGGGCAAAGGAAACGACCACTTTTTCGTCCAGCCCGAAAGGTTTGGCGATTTTTTGCCGTTCGGCGCGAAGCTTCAGATTACTGAAGAACTTGGAGAGCAGTCCGAAAGAGATGACCTCTACAGCCATCCAGACAGGAGGAAGTTCGGGATTAGCATACTTGTTTCGGTAATGCTTTGCGAAAGCATCGCAAGAACGCCTGAATTCTTTTTTCAGTTCTTTCACGGCAATGCTGTGCCTGACACTATCTGCATAGTGGCCTTGTTCCAGATAACCGTGAGGCCCGTGTGTCATTGCCATGCAATGTGCCCATTGCGCCCGCAGGGCAATTTCAACGCGTTCGATAGCGTCCAATACCAGGAGCCGAAGCTCGCGGTCAAATATATAGAGCGTGAGCACGTCATTGAACTTGGTCCCGTCGCGAAAGGTGTGATCTCCGTCATCAGTTTTGGCCTCTTCAAAAGGTAGCCAATAGGCCCTGAGCCGGTAGTAGGAGATGAACCGCAGATAGTGTTCAGCATGTGCCTCATCATCGACAGTCATGCCACGGCTCTTCAGGAGTGCGATCTGATCCGGTATCGATATAGAGGGTTTTTCAAACTTCATGCAGCGGTGCCCCACTGCGAAACCCGGGCACCGAAAACAAATAACCCACCGGGGTGCGCAGTGCAGAACCGAAGCTCTGCCCGAGGCGTGGCGGGTCTTGTTGCTCCAGCATATAGGGCGAAATTTCTACCAAAGCAACAGGAAACCGACAGGTCCGTCAGCGGGATCACTCCACCACCTCCCGCAAGAGGGCGGCGATCTCCGCTTCTAGCGCCTTCAACTCGGCGTCGATTTCCTCCAGCGGACGCGGCGGCACATATTTGTAGAAATAGCGGTTGAAATTGATCTCATAGCCGACGCGCCCGACGCCGCCGTCCCTGGCGTCCGTGTAACTTTCATCCACCCAGACCTCGGGCACAAAGGGCAGAACCTCGCGCGCCACATAGTCGCGCCAGTCTTCGCCGAGTGGCACCAGCTCATGATCGCGCAGACCGGTGTCGGGTTCGGGATTGCCGCGCCTGTCGGTGCAGACATGCGCATTCTCATCGCGTTCCGACAGGGCGGAGAGGATCGCCTTGCGCACCGGCGCGCTAATTTTGACCTTGGACATGCGGAGGGCGGCGGAGAGCGCGCTGTCGAAGTCATCGCGACGGTCCCATCGCTCGCCGCCGGGCAAATGCTTCTGCACCGCTTCCAACACGCCCGCCTGATCCGCGCCGCTGAGTTTCAGAAATGGTTTCGCCGCGCGCAGTGTCTCGACCGCGTCATCCGTCACGGCAAAGGCGAGTTTCAGAGGGCGTTCCACGCGGATTTCGCGGTATCCGAAGTCGGTAGTGTTGAAAATTTTCGACACGTCGCCCCAATCGTCATCACCGGCGCCATTGCCGTTCAGCATCAAGGCATAGATGCAGGCAATTTCGTCACAGGCGTCAGGGGTGATTTCGCGCCGCTTGGACCCGAGCGACTTGCGCATTGATTTCCAGAACCGCTCACCACTGGCGTCGATCAATTGCACCTTGCCGCGCCGGGCCATGTCCTTGCGATTGGTGAGCAACCAGACATAGGTCTGAATGCCCGTGTTGTAGAACAGATCGGTCGGCAGCGCGATGATCGCCTCGACCCAGTCATTCTCCAGCATCCAGCGGCGGATTTCGCTCTCGCCTGATCCGGCACCGCCGGTGAAGAGCGGTGATCCGTTCATGACGATGCCGATGCGCGAGCCTTGTTCGTCGCCCCGCATCTTGGAGATCATATGCTGTAGGAACAGCAACTGCCCGTCCGAGATGCGCGGCAGGCTGGCGCCAAAGCGCCCGTCCATGCCGCGGTCCGCCGCTTCCTCCCTGATCGGGCCAGCATATTTCTTCCAGTTCACGCCATAGGGCGGATTGGACAGCATATAGTGGAAGCGTTTGGTGGCGTGGGCGTCCTGAGTCAGTGTGTTGCCATAGGCGATGTTCTCGGGATTGTGCCCGGTCACCAGCATGTCGGACTTACAGATCGCAAAGGATTCGGGGTTGAGTTCCTGCCCGAAAAGTTCGACACGGATATGCTCGTTCAGCGCCTTCATCTCCATCTCTGCCAGCGACAACATTCCGCCCGTCCCTGCGGCGGGATCATAGACTTGCCGGATCACGCCCGACCCGGTCAGCGCATCGCGGTCGTTGATCAGCAGCAGGGAGACGATCAGGCGGATGACCTCGCGCGGCGTATAGTGTTCGCCTGCCGTCTCATTCGAGATTTCCGAGAAGCGGCGGATCAGGTCTTCGAACAAATATCCCATCTCAAGGTTCGAGATAGCGTCGGGGTGCAGGTCGATCCGGGTGAATTTGTCGAATACCAGATATAGCAGACCCGCATCGTTGAGGCGTTTTAGCTGATCGGTGAACAGGAACTTGTCGAGGAAAATATCGCGGACATTGCCCGAGAACCTGGTGATGTAATCGATCAGATTGTTGTGAATGTCCGTCGCATCCTGCCCCTTGAGCGAGGCGAAGGTGAAGCGGGACAGGTTGTAGAGACGGATATTCTGACCGACGACGCCCGACAGCAGCATGTCGCGCGCCTCTTCGTCCATGTCACCGGGCAGCGAGGACGCCGTGTTGAGCACGTCCTGTTTGCTCGCCTCCAGGATGCAGTCGAGACGGCGCAGAACGACGAAGGGCAGGATGACCTTGCCATATTCGGATTGCTTGAAATCGCCGCGAAGCAATTCCGCAATGGACCAGACGAAGGACCCGAGTGACTTGATATCCGTGCTCATAATGTGCTGACCGACCTTATCATTCTGATCTTGAACGGGGCTCCACCCGACATTGTTTGAATTCACGCTAGCACGAGAATTCCGACGCCTCCACGATCATATGGGACATTGCGCCCATGGGGCGCACGGCCTTCGGCCCAATTTGCTTCCGCTGTTGCTACGCGGTATTGGAAACCCCACAGGGGAGCAAATTGAAACTTGGAGGTACCACCCGGAATCGAACCGGGATACACGGATTTGCAATCCGGTGCGTAACCACTCCGCCATGGTACCGACCAAGGGTTGCGCCTCTACCAACTCTGTGGGGCGGGGTGCAATGTTTTAATGTAACTCCATCGCAGCCGCTATTCAAGCAAGGCCGCCATGCGCGCAACGGCGTTGCGGCTTCGGCGGTAGAAGGCTAGAGGACACTTAATCAAGCCTGTCAGTGGGTGACATTCCGAGGACCGCCTTCCATGCCCCAGTTCGAATTTGACGCCGCACGCGAGACCATGGTCGAGAGCCAGATCCGCACGGCGGACGTAACGAATCTGGATCTTCTGGCCAGTTTCCGGCGAACGGCCAGAGAAAAGTTTGTGCCCACGGCCCGCATGGCGCTGGCTTACGGTGATGCGGTCGTCGATTACGACGATGGGCGCAATCTGCTGAGACCACGTGATTTTGCCAAACTGGCTCAGGCTGCGGATATTCAATCGCATGAGGTTGTTCTGGATATCGCCTGCGCGCGGGGATATTCGACGGCGGTTCTGGCGCAGGTTGCCGAAACTGTGGTTGGACTGGAAACGAGTGATGAAACCGTAGACCGCGCAACGGCTCTTCTGACCGACGCGGGCGTTGTTAATGCGGCGGTTGTCAAAGGTGACCTGAAGCGCGGCGTGCCCGAACATGGACCCTTCGATGTGATCATGGTTCAGGGTGCCGTGGCGGACGTGCCGCAGGCTTGGTTTGGCCAGCTTGCCAATGGTGGACGTCTGGCCGTGATTCTCAAGGACGGCCCGATTGGACGCGCAACTATTTTCACCAAATCGGGCGATGCAGTTGGTGACCGGGTTGCTTTCGACGCCAATGCCCCGTTCCTGCTAGGGTTCGAACCCGCACACAGCTTTGTCTTCTAATCTACCTATTGGTTCGATCCGAATGAGCATGTCCCGATCATATATTCTGACGACCGGCCTCGTCGGTCTGGCTCTGAACTGTCTGGCTGGCCCGGCCTGGACTCAGGACAATAGCGCGCCTGCGCCTTCCGATACGCTGCAGACAGTGCTTGCCAGCGTCTATCGTAACAATCCGCAACTGCTCGGAGAGCGGGCGCGGCTGCGGGAAATTGACGAAAATTATATTCAGGCGCGCGCACAGGGCCGTGCATCAATCAGCGCGGCTGGCGAAGTCTCTGCACAGGCGGTCAGAACACCCGTCTCGGATGGTAGTTTCTTTGGCCCGCCAACAGGCGGATGGGATGAGGGAATACCGAGTTCAGCGCAGGTGAGCATTATTCAGCCCATCTATCAAGGCGGTCGCATCACCGCGCTGAAGCGCCAGGCAAAAGCCGGAATTATGGCCGCGCGGGCCGGGTTGGAAACGGCTGAAAACAATATCTTTCTGTCGGCAGCAAATGCCTATGTCGATATTCTGCGCGACGAAGAAGCGGCCCGGATCCGCCGGAACAATGTCCGCGTGCTGAACCGCCAGCTAACGGCGGCGAATGACCGGTTTGACGTGGGCGAAGGCACACGAACGGATATCGCTCAATCTGAATCGCGGCTGGCGGCAGCCGAAGCGGGACTGGCACAGGCCGATGCCGAGCTTGAAGTCAGCCGGGCTCTGTTTGTTCGCATTGTCGGTCGCTTGCCAAATCAGCTGGCACCCGCCCCTGATTTCGCGCTGCCTCAAACATTGGATGAGGCGACGCGGCTGGGGCGGGAGAATAACCCGCAACTGCTGACGGCCTATTACGATGAGCGTGCGGGGTCGGCGGCTATTGATGTGGCGAAAGCTGCAGGTCGGCCAACTATCAGCTTGCAAGGTACATTTGCGGGGTCACGCGATACTATTCTCGGCATTTCGGAAACAGATCAGGCCACGATTGCAGCGCAGCTTAGCATTCCGATCTTCAGCGGTGGGCTCAATGCGTCGCGTGTGCGTCAGGCCAAAAATGCCAAAACGCGCCTCGCTTTCGCAACGCGGGATACGGAACGCGCCGTTGATCAGACCATCACGCAAGTTTGGGCGCGCATGGACGCCGCCCGGCGTATTGTCGAGACGAGCCAGCGGCAGGTTGCGGCGGCAGAAGTCGCCTTTGAAGGCGTCACACTGGAACAACAGGTCGGCACACGAACGCAGCTCGATGTTCTGGATGCGGAGCAGGAAACGCTGAATGCGCGGCTTACGCTGATCAACGCCGAACGCGATTTTGACGCGTCCGTGTTCCAGCTTCTATCCGCGATCGGGGTTCTGGATGCAGACGGCATTGACCTTCCGATCACAACTTACGACCCGGATATCTATCTCTCCAACATCGTCTATGATGGCTATAAGGAAGCGGGTGACCGTCTGCTGCCCGAAGCGGTTCAGAAAATCGGGCGTCAGGTCCCGGATATCATATTGTCTCCGGCCCAACTGGTTGTCGCAGGTGCCAAGCATGAGGGCCTGGATGAGGACGCGAACACTGTTGGGGCGACTTTAGGCGATATTGGCGGCGTGCTGAAGGAAGGCGTCGATGCGCTGACATTCCAGCAGCCGCATTATGATCCGCGAATCACCGATCCAGACATTATCATCGTTACGGATCCGTACCAGCAGCCGGAAATAGGAATCCCGGAACCTGATTCCGTTCTTCTGATCAACCGTGAAGACGGCCCGGATGTGGTGATTGATGAGAACGACAAGGCACCTGAATTACTATTGATTCCAGACGTCTCCGTACTTTCAGGGGATAAAGAGGAACCGTAGGCTCCCCGATGGATTGTAGATTTGAGCGTCTGGACAAGTCTTATGCCTTCCCTTAACTCTTTGTTCAGAAGGGCCGGTTGCCGATTCCGGTTCGGGCAGGGAGATAGCGAGCGAGTATGTCCGAACAGACACCAGAAACCGCTGCGAGTGCTTCTGGGCAGGACAATTTTATCGAGTCCGATCCTGAACCCAGCATGGAAGATATTCTGGCCTCAATTCGCAAGATTATTGCTGACGATGCGGATCCAATTCCCCTGGATGGACCGTCTGAAGATAACCCGCCTGCCATTGATGCTCAGGCGATTACGGACATCGTGACGCCCACGGATGTGCGACCTATACCTGTTGCCGCATCGGTTGATATGAATTCGGAGCATCCGGATATTGATGCACTTCTGAGTGGTTTTGATGAGAGTCAGCCCGAAGCAATCCACGCGGCTGTCGAGCAGGCTTTTGGCTTGTCAGATACGGATGTTCTGACGTTGGACGATCAGCTCGCCATTCCGGAACTTGATGAAGGCAGCGCGGATGTCGGGGCTGTTTCAGGCTCTGTTGAAACGGTCAGTCAGGCTGCTCCAGTAAATCCTGCACAGACCGGTTCAGATGACATGGACCGTATGATGGGCGAGTTGCTCGTCGATCTTGAGCCGGTTCCAGCCACCACGGAGGCGCATGCCAGTCAGACTCCTGATATATCCGCCAAAGCCCCCAATGAAGAGGGTGCAAAGGATGATCCCATGACAGATACCGCTGCCGACGCCGATCTTGATCTGGTCAAGTCACTGCTGGCTGATCTGACGGATGAGGATGAAGACCCGATTGCAGTCTCTGCAGACGCAGCGCCCGTTATGAAGGCTGACGCCAATCCGGATGTTGATCCGCTCGACGTGATGGAAGACAATATTCTGGAAAATATCCTGGATATGACGCTTGATGACGAAATCGCCGCGATGGAAGCGCAGGCATGTGAGGTTGACACGCCCAACCTGACTGACATTGCCGCTGCGGCGGAAACCGATGCAGGTGTTGAGCCTGTCTCCGAAATTGAATCTGCGGATGAGCTGATTACCGAAACCATCGCGGCGGCAATGGTTGCGCCTGGGCCTGTGTCTGTGCCTGGACCTGTTCAACCGAAACCCGCTTTACAACAAACCCAACCCGATACCCCTGAAATGGAGACTTCCATGCCGAGAGCTATCCGCTCCGACGCCATACTGGACGATGTTACAGAAGAGGCGACCATGACTGCGTTTGCGCAGCTCAATCAGGTCGTCGAAGACCAAGCCATTTTATCTGAACGCGGCCCGCGCATTGGTGATCTGGTACAGGACGCCCTTAAGCCCATGCTGAAGGAATGGCTGGACGAAAACCTACTGAGGATTGTCGAGCGGGCTGTGGCCAAGGAAGTTAAACGGCTTGCTTCCGGTAAATAGTTGGGATGACGCCCTGACTTAACAAGATCGTCAGCCTGCGTTATGCGGGCCATTATCAAGCCCGCCCCCGGCACACGCCGACATGGGGGCGGGTCTTTTTGTTGAGTGAATGATGCCAAAGACGACAGACGAAATGAATCCAGATCTGCCGAAACATTTTAACCCTAAAGAGGCAGAACAGCGCCTCTATGCGGCGTGGGAAAAGGAGAACTGCTTTCAGCCGGATATGGACGACTCCAAGTCGCCTTTTTCCGTTGTCATCCCGCCGCCCAATGTGACGGGCAGCCTGCATATGGGCCACGCGGTCAATAATACGATCCAGGATATTCTAGCGCGGTTCCACCGAATGCGCGGCTTTGATGTGCTGTGGCAGCCTGGCACGGATCACGCGGGTATCGCGACGCAAATGGTGGTGGAACGCAAACTCGCTGATGAGCAGCGCCCGCGCAGTTCCATGAGCCGGGAGAATTTTATCTCGGAAGTCTGGGACTGGAAAAATGAGTCCGGCGGAATCATCACGGAACAATTGCGCCGCCTCGGCGCATCCTGCGACTGGAGCCGCGAAAAATTCACACTCGGCAATCCTGACGACGAAGACGACAAGATGGCGGAGGCCGTGACCAAGGCCTTTGTCGAGATGTATGAAGCCGGGCTGATCTATCGCGACAAGCGTCTTGTGAACTGGGATACGCATTTTCAGACGGCGATTTCCGATCTGGAAGTCGACAACCGCGATGTGGACGGCCATTTCTGGCACTTCAAATATCCGCTCGAAGGCGGAGAGACCTACACCTATGTTGAGAAAGACGAGGACGGAAACATCGCCCTGTCAGAAGAACGCGACTATATTTCCATCGCCACGACCCGGCCCGAAACCATGCTGGGCGACGGTGCGGTGGCTGTGCATCCGGACGATCAACGCTACGCCCCCATCGTTGGCAAGATGGTGCGCCTGCCGCTGGCAGATCGCCTGATCCCGATTATCACGGATGAATATCCGGATCCCGACTTCGGTTCTGGCGCGGTGAAAATCACTGGCGCGCATGATTTCAACGATTATGACGTCGCCAAGCGGAACAATATTCCGATGTATTCGCTGATGGGGACCAAGGGCGAGATGATCGCCAGCGAGGTCATGCCGGACAAATATGTCGGCATGGACCGGTTCGACGCGCGTAAGGCTGTTGTGGCTGACATTGATGCTGAAGGCTTGCTGATTGCTGTCGAAGACAAGACAATCATGCAGCCCTTTGGTGATCGCTCCAACGCCGTGATCGAACCGATGCTGACGGATCAGTGGTTCGTGGATGCGGAAAAGCTCGCGGACGACGCGATGGCGGCGGTGAATGACGGTTCAACGCGGTTTATCCCGGACAATTGGAAGAAAACTTACGATCACTGGATGGAGAATATCCAACCCTGGTGTATTTCACGCCAGCTCTGGTGGGGACACCGCGTTCCGGCTTGGTATGGGCCAACTTTTCTTAAGGACCCTGAAACGGGCGATTTTGTGTTAGCTGAACACGACACGCCATTCTTCATCTTCTGTGCAGAAAATGAACATGAGGCGTTAAGAATTGCTTCTGAAAAGTATAACGCTCAAGTTTATGTCGTCGAAGATTTCGCTGACTTATCTCCAAAAGAATTTGCTGACTCAATGTCAGATGGCCGTGTACCAATCTACCGCGACCCCGACGTCCTAGACACATGGTTCTCTTCCGGCCTTTGGCCGTTCTCGACCCTCGGCTGGCCGGATAACACGGCGAAGCTCGAAAAGTTTTACCCGACCTCTGTCCTTGTCACTGCGTTCGACATCATCTTTTTCTGGGTCGCGCGGATGATGATGCAGGGATTACATTTCATGAAAGATGTGCCGTTCCGCGATGTCTATATTCATGCGTTGGTGCTGGATGAGCAGGGCAAGAAAATGTCCAAATCCATCGGCAATACGATTGATCCGCTTGATCTGATTGACGGCGTGTCGATTGATGCGCTGGTTGAAAAACGCACGCGCGGCTTGAAGAACCCAGAAAAAGCTCCGCAAGTCGCCAAGGCAACGCGCAAGGCCTATCCAGACGGGTTCGAGGTTTATGGGGCAGACGCATTGCGCTTCACGCTGGCCGCGATGGCCGGGCAGGGGCGGAACATCAAACTCTCCGTGGACCGCGTTGCAGGGTACCGCAATTTCGGTACCAAGCTCTGGAACGCCGCCCGTTTCGCGCAGATGAATGGCTGCCGCGCGCAGGCTGATTTCGATCCGAACACTGTCCGGAGTGCCCTCAACAAGTGGATTGTCGCCAAGACAGCTGAAGCGGCAAACACGGCGACAGGCTATATCGAATCCTACCGGTTCAATGACGCTGCTGACGCGGTTTACAGCTTCGTTTGGGGTACGGTCTGCGACTGGTATATCGAATTGGCCAAACCGGAATTACTCGGTGCGACGCCGGATGAAACCCGCGCGACCCTGTCCTGGACACTCGATCAGTCCTTCAAACTGCTACACCCGTTCATGCCCTTCATCACGGAAGAGCTTTGGGCGCTCACGGGCGAACGCAACAGCTTCCTGATGCTGTCGGACTGGCCGGTGGTCGCCGCTGAGCCGGCTGGTGACGATATTGACTGGCTCATCCGCCTCATCTCGGCATTGCGGTCTGTGCGCGCCGCAATGAATGTGCCGCCATCGCGCAAAGCGCCGCTCGTCGTCATCGGCAGGCCAGATGCGCGCCTGTCGATCTTTGCAGAAGCGTTAGGTCGTCTGGCCCGGGTCGAGTCCGTGTCTGTCGCAGACGTCGTCCCCGAAGGTGTGCTGCAAACCGTCGTGGACAGGGTCAACTACGCAATCCCGCTAGACGGTCTGATCGATGTTGCGGCGGAGCAGAAACGCCTCGATGCAGCTATTGCCAAGGTCGAGGCCGAGATTGCCAAGATCGACAAGAAACTCGATAATGCGAATTTCACGGACCGCGCCCCCGCCGCCGTGGTGCAGAAGCAGAAGGACCGCAAGACGGCTTACGCCGATGAGTGCACGAAACTGCAGGAGGCGCGCGCCGCGCTCAGCTGATGCATCAATTCACCTCTCGCCACGCTGAATTTGACGACTTCTCGGATTTCTTCGCCCGGGAGGTTCTGCCAAAGCTTCATGAACGAGATAAGGCGCGTGCAGAGGCGGTACGTAACGGGATCATCGCTGCGATTGTCACATGTCTCGTGATTTCCGGCGCAGCTATAGTGGTTTTGTTGTGGCTCGCTCACCTACCATACGCTTTGATACTGATGGGTCTCTCAGTGATTGCCGCATTTATCATATTTGGCGTGGTCACTGATGACATTCGTGAAGAGACCAAAGGACGGATCGCAAACGCGATTGTTGGGTATATTGGCTGGCAGTTCGACCCAGACGTTCGGACCTATGACGTCGGGGATTTTAAGGATCTGTTCCTTCTGCCTGAGAAGATCGACCGGATGTCCTTTGAGGATAGTCTGTCCGGGACGGCGCATGGGGCCAGCTTCCGGTCTGTCGAAGCGAAGCTGGAACGGGAAAGTCGTGACAGCAAAGGCAATCGTAGCTGGGACACCGTCTTTCAGGGTCAGCTGATGAGGCTGGATTTTCCGACGAAGACTTTCGGACGCACCATCGTTCTACGCGACAAGGGCTGGTTCAATGCCAAAAAAAAGTCCGACATGAAACGCATCGGTCTGGTTGACCCCGTCTTTGAAAAAATATTCGAAGCCTATGGGACCGATCAGGTGGAAGGGCGAGTCATCCTGGATCCCGCTTTAATGCAACGCATGGTCGATCTGGAACGGGCTGTGTCGGGCAAAAATATCCGCTTTGGATTTGATCGCGATACCTTGTTCATCGCGGTCGAGACAAAGGATCAGTTCGAGGCGGGATCGATGTTCAAATCCCTGACCAGCCCGGACCGGACACAGAAAATTCTGGATGAGGTGGGGACGATCTTCGACATCGTCGATACACTGCTCAAGCGTAAAAAATCGGGATCGCTACCCTATTGACCACCGTTTGGGCGCACCTCGTTAACGACTCGGCGCTAACCATAATCCCATGTCCGTCATCCTCCCCCAAAGTGCCGTGGATATTCAAGGCCTGCGCCTGAACCTCTACGGCCTACTCGGCCATGATTATGCTGCCGTGTCCCCGTCGCGTGTTTTTGAAGCGAAGTTCGAGATCTATTCCGATGACCAGGTCGAAGGGCGAGCGCTTGTGCCGCCTGATTTCATGGAATGACTCCTTGCCTTTGATCCAATTCTGGACGGAGGGCGCGCCAGAGTCGCCTTTGCCGACCGGCAAATTCATGTTGTCCTGCCGACCGTCGTCAGATGAGCATATCATCCGACCTTCACTTCGATCATCTGACCTCTGCAGCGCGCCATATTGCGAGTGAGATAGTAGAAATTGGACACCTCGAAGAACAGGGTTTTGGGGCCAGTATAGAGGCGAATTTTATAATCGGCTCTCAGGTCAGGCTTCATAGAGTGACGAATGCGTGTCCACAGGCGTATTTTGGCATGATTTTGGCCCGCATAAGTGGGGGGATCCGGATTTTGAACAGAATCAGGCTATGGGCTGTCGTCGCTCATGGAAAACGAGGCGGCGGAAGTTGTAGCTTAGCTTGGCCATGGTGATCCGGCCAGCGGCCCTGGCCTGGCCGATTGAGCGCCTGGCCGATTGAGCGGATCGTGATCGCCATCGGCCCTTTCTCATATCCGAAGACATGTTCAACACAGGCACGGATGGAGGAGCGGGTCGCATTGCCGCGCCGAATGTGCTTTGCCATCGGTTTACCGCGGGGCTTCTTTCGATGGATGTTTGAACGATAGCCCTGCGCTTTCAGCCAGGCTTCGTTTTTGGCTGAGCGATAAGCTGTATCCGCCCAAACAGACTTTGAGCTGTTGGTGGCATCCAGAACCGATGTCAGTTCGTGCCCATCATAGCGGGCCGCATGGGTACAGGTCTCTCCCCGGACAAAGCGCCATTTCCGGTCAATACTGATATGGTTCTTGTACCCAAAGTGAGGGATGGAAATGTCGACAAGGCCTGCGTCCTGTTCCCCTTCTGCGGTCTTTCGCGCCCTGGAATAGCTGACCACCGCTCGTGCGTCGGTGTCTTTCTGTGCGGCCCTGGCAGGATCATCAGGCCAGATAGCGGACGCGCTTTCACCCGCCCTGGCCCGCTCTTTCTCTTCTTTCTTCATCCGTTGGCGCGGCGCTGACACCAAAGTGGCATCCACGATCTGACCTCCCGTGGGTTTGTAGCCGCGCTTGCAGAGTTGCTCTTCAAAAGCGGCAAACAGAGATTTGAAAGCACCAGACTGGGTCAGCTTTTCCTGGGTCAGCTTTTCACGGAACAGCCAAATCGTCTTTTGGTCCGGGGTCGGTTCACCGATCTCAAACCTCAGAAACCGCAGCCAACTTAAACGATCCCGGATCAGAAATTCCATCCGTTCATCACTCAGATTGTGCATCGACGCCAGAACAAGCACCTTGAACATCGTGACCGGATCATAGGGTGGCCGACCGCCCTTGGCGCGAACACCATAACCGAGGGCTTCCATCAGAACAGTTCGGAAAGCCTCAAAGTCCACATGACACTCTAGCGCTTCAAGCGGATCACCTGTCGCCGATAAGCGAGCAAGATGATCCGACAAGTCAAACAATCCAGGCGCGTGCATCATAAAATCCTCCCAAAACCAGTAAATCAGATCACACCACAAAATGCATGGTTTTTAGAGGCCTCCATTTTCGATCTGCTACACAGATCGATGCCCTGTAGTCCAGTGCTGACCGACATTGTCCTGTCGACCGCGCCCGGGCGCGAGACGACTATTATATATCGGCCATCAGTTCAGTCGAACCAACTGTACAATCCGCACTCAAAGCGGGTCTGATTGCGGATGATCCAGAAGCTAAATATCTGACAGCGGACGCCAGTCTGGTTGACCCAGCCTTTCGCGGCCTGTTGATACCGCGCGCGTAAGTCTGACTCTACTGCCTTTCAGGTGTCGTCACTTCGATACCGTCGAGCTCATCTGACAAAAGAATCTGGCAGCAAAGCCGGGAATTGTCCTGAACGTCGTCAGCGAAATCCAGCATACTGTCTTCCATATCGTCCTTGGGCCTAAGCTTACCGATCCATTTATCGGAAATATAGACATGGCAGGTCGCGCAGGCGCAGGCGCCGCCGCAATCGGCGTCGATGCCGGGAATCATGTTGGAAATGGCCGCCTCCATGACGGACATGCCGTTTTTGGCGTCCACTTCACGGGTCTTGCCCTCGTGGTCATGGAAAATAACTTTGGCCACGTCTGCTCCTTTAATCGCTGCTTGACTGCGCTGCAGGGTAGTTAAGAGCTTGCTTGCAAAAGGCAAGGCGGTAGATCGGTGTTGTGACCGCTATCCATTTGAAGTCCGAAGCGGATACGCTAGCGCTCGGCGTGCGTATTGCCGCAGCGTTGACGCTGGGGGATACACTCTTGCTGTCCGGTGATCTCGGCGTGGGCAAGACGACTCTGGCAAGGGGACTGATCCAGTCCCGGCTTGGGAATGTCGACGTTCCGTCACCAACCTATACGCTGGTCCAGACATATGACTGGCCGATGCAGGGCGGAACGAGCGAGCTCTGGCACTGCGATCTCTACAGGCTGGAACAGCCCAATGATGTCTATGAGCTTGGCCTGATGGATGTGCTGGGCGACGCGATCGTTCTGATAGAATGGGCTGATAAGCTGGGGCCGCTCTGCCCCGATGACGCGCTTTCTATTGAGCTGGTATTCGACGGTGATGGACGCGCCGCAACACTGACCGGATGGAAGGGACGCGATGTCTAATCGTCAGGCTCTAATGGAGGCCTTTGTCTCGAAAGCGGGCTGGGGCGATGCGCAGCGGGCTCCGATCAAAGGTGATGCTTCGACACGGAGCTATGTGCGCCTGATTCTAAACGGGCGACGGGCCGTATTAATGAATGCGCCTCAGGGCGCAGAAGCCGCGGGTGAGCCTGACGGTGCTAGTGTCGAACAGCGCCGTCTCATCGGCTATAATACGCTTGCGCGCCTGGCAGGTCCGAATCTGGAAGCCTTTCTGGCGGTTGCTGAACAGCTATCCATGCGGGGGTTCTCCGCACCGAATATCCATGCTGCCGATCTGGATCTTGGGTTTGCCCTGCTGGAAGACTTTGGCGATGTTGATTTTGTGCGTACCCTGCGAGCCGATCCGGACATAGAGGGTCAACTTTACGAAGCCGCTGTCGATAGTCTTGCCGCGATCTACCGTAGCAGTTTTCCAAGGCGTCCTGACTATCAAGGAATGCCATGGCCCATTCGCGACTATGACGAAGCGGCATTACTGGCAGAGACCGATTTGTTTCTGGATTATTTCGCCCCGGATATGGGTCATGAAATCGGGGCGGATCAGCGCGCTGAATTCTACGATCTGTGGCGCAAGGCGTTCATGGTACTGGACGCTCATGCGCCGGGGTTGGCGCTGCGCGATTTCCATGCCGAAAACCTGTTCTGGCTACCGGATCGGGATAGGCAAGCGAAGGTCGGATTGATCGATTTTCAGGACGCGCTGTTCGCCCATCCCGCCTATGATCTCTCCAGTTTGCTTGAAGATATTCGCCGGAATGTCGATCCGGGGCTGTTCGAACCACTGAAGTCGCGATTTTGCGATAAGGCAGGCATTCCCCGCGATGATGCTTTTGACGCCGCCTACGCTGTTCTCGCGGCTCAACGGGCGACCAAATTACTCGGTTTTCCCGTTCGCGCGGACAGAGATTTTGGCAAGCCGCAATACAGGGCGCTATTGCCCCACGTTAAGCGACACCTCGCCAATGATCTGTCGCATCATGTTTGTAACGAGCTGCGGGGTTGGTTCCAGACTCATGTCCCGGAGGTGTTTTTATGATCAAGACAGCGATGGTGATGGCGGCGGGGCACGGTACCCGGATGCGCCCGCTGACCAATGATCGGTCCAAGGCTATGGTCGAGTTGGGAGGGCGCCCACTGATTGACCATATGCTTGACCGTCTGGAAGAGGCGGGTGTGTGGCACGTGATTGTGAATGTTCACGCCCATGCCGATCATCTCGAAGCTCACCTGAAAGCTCGGTCCAGCGGGCCAGAAATCATCATTTCTGATGAACGTGACAGTTTGCTCGAAACAGGCGGCGGGGTCGTCAAAGCGCTTCCATTACTAGGCGAAGGTCCAATCCTGATTTGCAATATTGATGTGGTCTGGATCGAGTTCGCGCCGGTGATCCAAGCTCTATTTGATATTTGGGACACCGATGAAATGGATGACCTTATGCTACTCGCCCCGAAACCGCATACGCTGGGTTATCCCGGCATGGGTGACTTCGACATGGACCGTGATGGCCGTCTGTCTTGGCGGTCAGAGGACACAGCCTTCTGGATCTATGCGGGCGTGCAGATATTCAAGCCGACCCTGGCGAACGGCTATCCAGAGGCAAAGTTCCCGCGCACTGAGATCTGGAAAAAGTCATTCGAGAGACGCCGTATTTTCGGCCTGCCCATTCCCGGCTTCTGGATGCATGTGGGTGATCTCGACACACTCAAAGCGGCCGAGGCTGTTCTGGCAGATTCGGGCAAGCTGCCTGTATGAGCACAGTCTACAATATGCCGGCGGGCGTGCCGTTCCTACGGTCTCTCGCGCATGGATTGCAGACCCATTATGGCGATGCCTTGCAGACCGGGCTGGTTCTTCTACCGACGCGACGCGCCGCGCGGGCGCTGGAATTCGCATTCGTTGAAGAAGCGGCTACCCGCGGCATCAAAGCGACCTTGCTGCCACGTCTGCGACCACTCGCCGACGTCAATCGAGAAGAACCGCCGTTTGAGCCTGGCGAACTGGCAGGCCGTGTGACTCCGATGATCGATCCGGTGCAGCGGCGGTTTGAAATCGCTAGGTTGGTGGCCCACTACCATAACCGCACAACAGACTTACCGCTCGATCCGTCTGCAGCCCTGCATATGGCCGATCCACTGATAGACATCATGGACGACGCTGCGCTTGAAGAGGTCGGCATTGCCAATCATGCGGAATGGCAGCGGGTTACGCAGGAAGCCGCAACCCACTTCCAGCATGCCGGGACACTCTATCAGATTATTGACACTCACTGGCCGGAGCGGCTGCGTGAACTTGGGATGATGGAACCGACCGCGCGCCGGGTCGCGCTGCTCGATGCGCTTGCGGAGATCTGGGCTGAGACCCCGCCGGATTACCCGATCGTGGTGGCGGGTTCGACGGGTACATTGAAAGCAACGGCGCGACTGATGACTGTAATCGCCCATATGCCCAATGGTATGGTTGTGCTGCCCGGATTGCAGGAAGAGCTGCCGCAGAAAGTCTGGGATACGATTGATCTCCGCCACCCGCAATTCTCGCTCAAGGGTCTGCTGGAGATCATGGACGTCTCCCGCGAATCCGTACCGGCCTGGCCCTGGCTGGTTGGGGATGAAGACCGATCCAGGGCTAGAAAACGTCGGCGGATTCTGGCCGAAGCGCTTGTCCCGGTGGATGCAACCGGGGATTGGCTCAAGCGGATTGAGACTCTGACAACGGGTGAGGGGGCGGACGTATTCGAGACGGCTTTGGAGGGGCTGTCTTTGATCGAGGCGCGCAATGATGCCGAGGAGGCTTTGTCGATTGCCTTGATCCTGCGCGAAGCCTTGGAGTCCAAGGGGAAGACAGCCGCGCTCGTTACGCCGGATCAGAGCCTCGCGCAACGGGTTCGAGCTCGTTTGGCGCGCTGGAACGTCGATGTAGCGATGAGCCAGGGCGTGCCCGTCGAGCAGACGCCCATCGGTGTTTTTCTATCGGCTCTAATGGAGCTGTCCCGTGACCCGGACGGACCCGTCGAACTCAGCCTGGTCTTGTCGCATGAGTTGACCGCTCTCGGGCGACCTATTGGCGAAGCAAAGACCGAATGGGAGATGTTGGAGCGTCAATATTTCCGCGGTATTCGCCCCACGAAAACATTTGATTTGGTGCAACATTTACGCGGCGCCGTGGCGTCTCTACTTGAACTGGAGGATAGCGCGACCCCCGACCATTGGGCCGCCGCGCTTGTTACATCCGCAGAGGCTGTTGCGCGTGCCGCTGAAACGGACAGCATGGGTCGGCTCTGGTCCGACGATGCAGGGCGACAGGCCAGGTCTGTGCTCGACGGTTTGGTGGATCACGGCTTTGCTCTACCGGAAACAGATGCGGAAGGTTTCTCGCGACTGCTCAGCTCACTCCTGCAGGGCTCGGTCGTTCGTCCGTCTCGAGGTACACATCCGCGCTTGTCCATTCTTGGGCCATTGGAAGTGCGTTTGCTCGACGCCGACATTTTCATTCTCGGCGGATTGAATGAAGGCTCCTGGCCGGGCGGAATCGCTACCGGGCCGTTCCTGTCGCGTGGTATGCGGCAGCAGATGAAGCTCTCTTTGCCGGAACGCCGGTACGGGCTTGCAGCCCATGACTTCGCCGAACTGGCTGCCAATCGCACCGTGTTTCTAACCCGGAGCCTGAAAGATGAGAGCGGACCGACCGTCGCGTCGCGCTGGGTCTGGCGGCTGAAGACACTGCTGGCGGGTGCGATGGGAGAGGCGAAGGTCGATCGCCTGCTAGGCACCGGGCAGGCCTATCTTGACTGGGCGCGGGCACTGGATCAACCATCGGAGACTGTCTTCATTGATCGTCCCAACCCCAACCCTCCGGTCGAAAAACGTTGGGCGCGGCAGCTAGGGCGGAGCATGTCGATTACCGGTGTGGCGCAATGGATCCGCGATCCCTATAGTGTGTTTGGCAAACATGTATTGCGGCTTGATCCGCTGGACCCGCTGGATGCGCCGATGGGTCCGCGTGAATTCGGCAATGCCATTCACAAGGCGATTGAGAATTATATCCGTGCGGTCGATGACCCTCACTCAGCCGATAATCGTTCGGCATTGATCGCGCAGTTTGCCGATCAACTTCGGGCGGCTGGTTATGCCGACGAAGAGGTTTTCAAGGAGCAGCCAAGACTCGAAGCGCTTACGGATGCGCTGATCAACTGGTTTGCGAGCCGCAGGGCAGACAGGTTCAAAATTGTCGGGTCGGAAATCAAAGCGACCTACACAATGGACGATCTCGCCTTTTCTCTGACCGGCTATCTCGATCTGGTTGAGCGCGGGCCCGAAGGTTTTGCCTTTACGGATTTCAAAACGGGCCAGCCGCCGAGCGGGGCCGAAGTGGCCACAGGTTTCGATCTTCAGCTGCCTTTGGCGGGCTGGTTGGCGGGTGAGGGCGCCTTGGATGGGGTCAAGAAAGGTGATACAGCGCAGATGGGCTATATCCGGGCCAAAGGCTCGGGCGGTGATTTCAAATATAGCCGGATTGATGGGTCATCGCGCGGCCTGAAACCAGCGGATGAGCTGATCACGCAGTCGGTCGACATTCTGCGCAAACTCATCACCCGGTTTGACGACCCGGATATAGGTTACAGCTCTCAGCCCCGTGCCAAATATGTCAATAAATGGGGCGACTATGATGATCTCGCCCGGCGCGCTGAATGGTCCTCCATTATCGGAGGCGAGGAATGAGCTTCACCGCCGAAGACGCGACACGCTTGCAGCGCGAAGCCGCCGACCCTTCCGCTGCACGTATAGTCAACGCCAATGCGGGGTCAGGCAAGACTAAAGTGCTGGTCGACCGCGTGTCTCGCATCCTGTTGCAGGGTACGGACCCGGACAAAATTCTCTGTCTGACCTACACGCGCGCCGCTGCGTCAGAGATGCAGCAGCGCTTGTTTGAGACATTCTCACGCTGGTCGATTGCCCGTGACGATAATCTCAAAACCGCGCTGAACGATCTTTACGGCGTGCCCCATGAGACCGTCCGGCCCGTTCTGGACATTGATCGGGTTCGTACATTGTTTGCCCGCGCGCTGGAAACGCCTGAAGGCCTGAAGGTGATGACAATCCATGCCTTCTGCGAACGGATCATTGCCCGCTTTCCAATCGAGGCCGGAATTTTGCCGGGTTTCTCACCGCTGGATGAGGCTGAAACGCGCGAACTGTTGCAGGACAGCCGAACACGTCTGCTGAAAGAGGCACAGAATGACCCCGAAATTGCGGCCGCACTTCACCGTCTGGCGCTGGCCAAGGCGGATCAGACCCTGGATGATATGCTGCTGCGCTCCGCGTCTGATTTTGAACGGATACAGGCGTGGCGAGCGTCGGGAGGGTTGGCGTCCTTCCGGACACAAATGGGGTTGGGCCCAGACGATGATCCAGAAGCCATTGCCGCAGCTGCTTGGGCGGCGACAGATCAGCCGCAGTTACGCAGTCTTGCCGATCTGTGTCGCGGCAAGGGAAAAGTCGCAGAAGATTTTGCGAATGCTATCACTCTGGCTGAAGCGGCCAGCGATCCAGCTGACGCCTTCGATATTTATGCGTCTGTTTTCTTTACTCAGGGCGGGACACTCAAGAAACGTCTGCTGGTCAAGGCTGTGACCGATCAAGATGATTTCATCATGCCGGAGAGTGCTGAGACTGCCCGCGTGGAGCACGAAGTCAACCGGATCAAGGCGGCGCAATTGGCGCAGATGAGTGAGAGTTATCTGACGCTGGCCTATGCTCTGGGCCTCGGTTTTCAATCGGCCAAGCACGCCGTTCGCGGACTTGATTTCAACGATCTGATTGTAAAAACGCGTGACCTACTGACCCGTACGGACGTGTCCGACTGGGTTGCCTACAAGCTGGATGGCGGTGTTGAGCATGTCTTGCTTGATGAGGCGCAGGACACGTCGCCTGAGCAGTGGAAGATCATCGACGCCATTACCGCGCCGTTTCGTCAGGACGGTTCGGATCGGGACGGGCCTGCGCGCACCTTCTTCGCTGTGGGTGATCCGAAACAGTCCATCTACCGCTTTCAGGGGGCCGCGCCAAAACTTTTCATGCAAACCATCTGTGAGCGGGCCGAAGACGGCAAAGGCGTCACGCTGCGCATGTCGTTTCGATCTGCCCAACACGTGCTCGACGTGGTGGATGAACTGTTTCTTGAACAGCGCGGTATAGCGGAGATGTTCGATCTGAAGACGGTATCCGAAAGGTCGGACCGGGTTCAGCATGTGGCCTATCGGGACGATCCGGGCCTTGTTGAGCTCTGGCCGCTTGTCCCCCGCTACGATGGGGTTGAAGAGAATGAGCCCTGGAACACAACACCCGTTGATGCGACCGGAAACGACGATCCAAAAGTCCGCTTAGCACAGGAAATAGCGGCGACCATTCAGCGCTGGATCGAAACGGAAGAGCTGATCTTTGATCGGGACATGAAATGCCACCGCCCGATCCATGCGGGTGATGTGCTGATTTTGGTGCAGAAGCGCGTTGGTGGCCTGTTTGATGCGATCATTCGGGAATTGAAACGCGCCAATTTGCCCGTGGCCGGGGCGGACCGTCTTGTGCTGCAAGACGCGACCATTGTGCGCGACCTCTTGGCGATGACTCGGTTTGTTCTTCTGCCGAGCGATTGTCTGTCGCTAGGTGAAGCGCTGAAATCCCCACTTTTCGGGTTGGACGACGATCAACTATTCGAACTGTGCGTTGATCGGGGCAGGCAGACATTGTGGCAGGCAGTTCAGGATCGGCAGCCAGATCTGACCGCCCGTATTCGGGCAATACAAAAGGATGCCGGGCTACCGCCCTATGACTTCTACGCCCGACTGTTGGATCGGCGTAGTCCGCATGGGTTGAGCTATCGCGAGGCCCTGTTCAAGCGGCTCGGTCTGGAATCGCGTGAAGCGCTGGACGCTTTTCTGAGTGCAGCTCTCGCCCACCAGCAGCGCAGCGCGCCAAGCCTGCAGCGTTTTCTTCAGGCTTTTACAGCCGATGAAGTTGAGATTAAACGCGACAAGGATCCAGCGGGTCATGACGTCCGGGTCATGACGGTACATGGTGCCAAGGGGCTGGAAGCGCCTGTCGTCTTCATGCCCGACACCACCCGGGCGCCGTCCAATAAGGCCAGCGGTTTGATCGAGGCCGGGGACGGCTATATCCTTGCGCCGTCGGGCCGGGACAGCATTCCGCTGACAGACGTTTATAAGCAGGCACATCACGCCGAAGATGTACGAGAATATATGCGCCTGCTCTACGTCGCCATGACGCGGGCGGAGAGCCGATTGGTCATCTGCGGAGCGTGGCATGGGCGCAGTCAGATTGGATATGATGATGGATCTTGGTATGGCTGGGCCATCAAGGCGATGGAGTCTCTGAAGACCGTGTCCTTCGCAACTGCCTTTGATGGTCAGGGGCGGCAGGGGCTGCGCTACGGATCTGCGCCGACCAGAGCAGGAAGAGCCGAAGTTTCGCATCGCGCCGCGCTCACCCCCTTGCCCGGCTGGATAAATCAACCCGCCAAGCCGGAACACCAAGTCACGCAGACAGTCTCGCCCAGTACCTTATTGTCACGCCATGAACCTGTCACACATGCGCCTGGCGGTGACCGCGTTCTGCGCGGTATTGTCATCCACCGCCTTTTGGAGATACTGCCCGATCATCCCGCTGAGCGTCGCCATGCTCTGGCGGAGCAAATGCTCGGGGAGTATTCCGAATTCGAGGCGGATGAGCGCTTTGCCATCGCTGTAGAGGTCATCGCTGTTCTGGATCATCCTGATTTCGCCGCCATATTCGCGCAAGGATCGAAAGCGGAGGTTAGCCTGGCCGGCCATGTGCACACAATCCGGGGTGGAGAGATCTTTGTCAGCGCACAGGTCGACCGGATGAATGTTACGGCAGAAACAATCTATCTGGTCGACTACAAGTCCAACCGCATGTCACCCGAACGTGCTGATGATGTGGATGAGACCTATCTGGCCCAGATGGCGGCATACAGGGAATTGGCGCGAGAAATCTGGCCGGGGCGGGTTGTGCGCTGCGGGCTGCTCTGGACCCATGTGCCACGCCTCATGTGGCTTCACGATAACGCGATGGATGCAGTCTTGAAGAAGGTGGACGCTGCACCTACTTCGTAGTCAACACGTTCTTGCAACCGGGGATTCCCATGGGCACAATTGCCGTCACAGACGAGACATTCCAATCCGAAGTTCTGAAATCCGACATACCGGTCCTGGTCGATTTCTGGGCTGAATGGTGCGCGCCCTGTAAAGCGATGGGGCCAGCTCTGGAAGCCGTCTCCGATGAAATGGATGGCAGAGTGAAGATTGCCAAGGTCGATATTGACGACGCGCCGGATACGCCAATGCGCTACCATATCCGTAACGTTCCAACGATGATGATCTTTAAGGGCGGAGAGGTTGTTTCGACCAAAATGGGCGCGATGACCAAGTCCAAATTGGTCGAATGGCTAGCTGAGCACGCTTAGGCGATCAGCAGTCACTGCCGATTCTTTTGGAGCATCAGATGCGGGCATGAGTTGTTTTCCTGAACACAGGAAACATATGATGTCCGACCTAGACCTCAGATTACCACGCTGCCCGTCGACGCACAGATTGACGGTGATGCTTACATGCCCGCCCTCGCCAATCCGGTGACGGCTGACGAAATTACGGATGTTTATTCAAACCTGCGCGTCCCCCTGCAGGACCGCCGGGGTGCGCTTCAGACGCTGAGGCAGGAAATGGTTGGCCGTAACAGCGCCGATCTGCGCAACCACACACGGGCGATAATCGCTAAAATTGACGAAGGTCTGTCCTATTTGACCGAAACGGGCGACGGATTTGCCAATCCCGATTCTACGTCAGCGTGATACCGCCGTAGATCCTGACAATCTCTGATCGACTGCCGCCCGTCCTGATATTAAACTCTAACTGTCAGGAGACCCCTCTTCTTACGCATATATCAAAAGTTCCGAATATAGAGGTTAAAACTTGTGGATGGTGGTCTGTTCAACATAGCCGAAGCCAGCCGTAGCCCACATCTTTTGCTGAGCCGGGCGTGTTTGTCGTCAAGGCTGACGGAACGCTTTACGCGCAGATTATCCAGAACACGCCTTTGGTCGCCACGATATTGAGAATCTCATCAAAGGCCTCAACTATGCGGTGAAGAACGATTATCCAACGCACGGAACGTCGGTCGGCTAAACCGTGTTTGCCGCCAGGACATGCCCAGCGAGATATAACGAACCACAGATAAGAATGCGCGGAGGCGTGACGATCTCGTCTACTGTCTGCCGCGACAAGGCTTTGCCCATGTTTGCTGCCTTCTGAAGGGCGTCCGTGAGGTTTTTGCCAATGATCGTCGCCATTCCGCGTGTTTCGGCGAGTTCCATCAGCACATCAGGTGATAGGCTAGCATGGTCTTCGATCTTGATGGCCACCAGACCTGCCGCCAATCCCTCGAAATAATCGAGAAATCCCCCCGCATTCTTGTTGGCGAGTATACCCATGACCAGAATTAGTGGCTTTGGAGACCGTGACTCCAGTGTTGCCATATGAGCCGACAATGCTCTTGCCGCGTGGGGATTATGGCCGCCATCGAGCCACACTTCCGCTCCGGAGTCTGCGGCAATATCCATTAGAGGCCCATTGGGTAGAGGTTGCATCCGGGCTGGCCAAATCGCCTGGCTCAGGCCAACGCCAATATCTTCTGACAAAATCCCCAGATCCCGAGCCAAGGCGACGGCGAGACCGGCGTTGATGATCTGGTGATCCCCAGCCAGTGCAGGCAAAGGCAGGTCAAGCAATTCGCAATTCGTCTCAAACACCAGACGCCCCTGTTGCCGATAGGCGCGGAAATCCTGACCCCAATTTTTGATCGGAGCCTTAGCCTTATCGGCCTGAGTGCGCAGGACCTCATTGACCACGTCGCGCTGCGGACCTGTGAAAATGCGTCGGCCTGTCTTGATGATCCCAGCTTTTTCTCGGGCAATACCCGCGAGGTCCCGACCTAAAAACTCGACATGATCATAGTCGATTGGGGTCATTGCGCTGAGGCGCGGTATAAAAACATTGGTCGCATCAACCCGGCCGCCAAGTCCGACTTCGATAATGGCATAGTCGGCGGGCGTTTCGGCGAAAGCGAGAAAGGCCGCAGCTGTCGTGGCTTCGAAAAAAGATAGCGGCGCATCACCATTCGCCGTGCGGACACGCCGCAAGAGATCGATAAGACTGTCATCATCGATCTCATGCCCGGCTAGGACGATTCGTTCATTGAATCGAACCAGATGGGGCGACGTGTAGACATGAACGGAGGCCGCCGACGCTTCAAGGATCGCACGCAACTGGGCGACGGTCGATCCCTTGCCATTGGTTCCGGCCACATGAATGGCGGGGGGCAGACGGTCTTGTGGACGGCCCAACTGCTCCAGAACATGTTCGATCCGGGACAGGCCGAGGTCGATTTTCCTGGGGTGTAGACGCCGGAGATCATCTAGCGCCTGATCGAGCTCGTTCACGCGGAAACGGGCTTTATAGTAGGTTCAGAGACGATGGCCGCATGATCGTGCTGCATTAAGACCGAAATCAGACGAGCCAGCGTAGCGCGGAGTTCAGACCGCGGAACGACCTGATCAACCATGCCTTTCTCCTCAAGATATTCGGCGCGCTGGAACCCTTCAGGGAGTTTTTCCCGGATTGTTTCTTCGATCACGCGCGGGCCGGCGAAACCGATCATTGCGCCGGGCTCGGCCAGATGAATGTCGCCGAGCATTGCATAGGATGCCGTCACGCCGCCGGTCGTCGGGTCACACAGCACAACAATATATGGCAGACCTGCTTCGCGCAGGCGCTGAAGGGCAATGGTGGTGCGCGGCATTTGCATCAGGGATAGTGCGCCCTCCTGCATGCGAGCCCCTCCCGCCGCGGTGAAAGCAATAAGGGGCATGCGTTTTTCAAGGGCGATATCTGCTGCCGCAATGAATCCCTCGCCAGCGGCCATACCGAGTGACCCCCCCATGAAGGCGAAGTTCTGGACCAGCGCCACGGCGTCGACACCGTAGATTTTACCAGCGGCAATGCTCATGACATCCTCATTGCCCGTCTTGGCGCGGGCCTTCTTGAGCCGCTCCGTGTATTTCTGATCGTCCTTGAATTTCAAAGGGTCAGAGACGACAGTCGGCGTCGGGAAGGTTTCGTATTTTTCGTCGTCGAATGTGTAGCCAAAGCGTAGCTCAGGCCCGATCCGCATATGGTACCCCGCAGGCGTCACATGCATCAGGCCCGGTAGATCAGCCGCGAAAATCATCTCGCCGCTTTTCGGACATTTCAGCCAGAGATTGTCGGGTGTATCCCGCTTGGTGAAAATGGATTTCACGCCAGGCGGTGTGAGCTTTGTGAGCCAGTTCATAAGGTGCTTATGATGCTGTTCGAACCGATGAGCAAGATAGAGCGGCAGAGCGACGGGTGCTTGCGATATGGATGAAATGGCTTAATCCGGGAGCATGTTGCGTTTGTTCAAAGGATTGATCCCACTGACTGTATTTGCGGGCCTGGCAATTTTCTTCGCGGTCGGGCTGACTCGTGATCCCACGCAGCTTCCGTCCGAACTGATTGATCGGCCTTTGCCCGCGTTTGAGATGACGACCCTGTCCGGAGAGCCTGTGACGCAGAATGTTCTGATGGGCGAACCGGCGCTCCTCAATGTCTTTGGCTCCTGGTGCGTAGCCTGCCTTGTTGAACACCCGCTCTTCATGGAACTGACGGAAGACCCGAATGTTAAACTGGTCGGCGTGAATTGGCGCGATACGCGTGAGAATGCCAACTGGTGGCTCGGTCGTCATGGTGACCCGTACAGCCTTATACTGTTTGATCCGGACTCTCGCTTGGCAATTGACCTGGGTGTGACGGGCGCGCCGGAGACCTTTGTTCTCGATGCACAAGGCTGCATTCGCTACAAACATACAGGTCCAGTCTCTGCAGACGACTGGTCCCAAACGCTCCGCCCTCTTTTGCAGAGCCTACGTGCCGAAACCCTCTAGCGGGACGGCTTACCCCTCGTTATAACGCTGTCTACTGGCACCTGTAGCTCAATTGGATAAAGCGCTGCCCTCCGAAGGGGAAGGTCAAGTTAATTTGATTGAGAAGAACGGGAATAGAAGGTAGGAGATTCAGTAAGTTAACCAAGTTCGGCAAACACACTTGAAAAATGGAAAAATTTACTGGGTAACACCATTTTACCTTAGGCACCTATAGCTCAGCTGGATAGAGCGCTGCTTTCTGAAGGCGGATGGCAAGTCTGGCGATGCTTGGGGGTTCTGGAAAAAAGAACTTATGAAACAACGGCTTAGGTGGATATTCGGATCGCCCTTCAAACAAGCTGAAACTTCTCGTGAGGAGTAGGAATACATTGAGCACCCGTAGCTCAGCTGGATAGAGCGCCGCCCTCCGAAGGCGGAGGCCAGAGGTTCGAATCCTCTCGGGTGCGCCATTTTTATAAATAAATCAACACCTTAGAGGTGAGCGCCCACTTAAGGTTGGTGCTTACGCGGGATACTCACGTAAGCAGACCGGTGAACGTGGTGAGTCGAAGCCGTGTCGGCGACCCTTGAGGCGTTTCTTGAATTAGCGACGCGTTCAAGCCAACGCGCTGCGGATCGCTGCTTCCACGACTTCGGGCGATGCTTTGAACCACTCGGTTGCGCTGAATGTCCTTCCGTCCGGCCCCGTGACCCGAAGCGCGGTGTGATAAGGCCGAAGGGCGCGGTGGATGCGCTGCTCGGCTTCTTTCGCGGAATGGCCGGTCAGTTCATACGTCTCAACCACCGTGACTGGTGCGAACAAGAACGTCGATTGAGTTTCCGCTCGTGCGATGCGGTCCTCGACAGACCCGGATGTTGTGCCGATTTTCAATAGGCCCTGTGCCTTGGGTTTGTCGGACAGCGACCGCAACACGTAAACGATTCCGGTGCGCGCGCCTTCGAACAGCGGACCGGCGTCTTCAGTCCCGATGCGCCTGGCATTCTTGTCTTCGTAGAGACGGCGAACAAGCGAGGACATGAGAAGGTTCGACTCCGTGCCATTGTCGAAGATAACGCGCAGACGGGCATCGGGTTTACCATTGCGGCGGTGCTCGTCGCGCACATCCGCGACATGGACGAGCTGTCCCTTGAGACCAAAGAACTCGCCAAGATCGACGCGTTCCTGTCGGAAAGACTGGGGTTTGCGTGTACCTTGTTCAACGCTCTGACGTATTTGCTCGAACAATGCCTCGAAGCGTTCGAAGTCCGGGCACGGCTGCCGGTCAGCCACGTAGTCCGGGCGCGCGATCGGCTTGAGTTCATCGCGGACTTCGAAGATGCCGATGTCGTCCGAAAGCAGGGGGTCGTCAAGCGGGTCGACTACTTGTTTGGAATCGCCAAACACAAGTCCTTTTTCGTCGAACGCTTCGAGATCAATGAGGTCGGATTTCGACGCCTGCAAGCCTGCCAACTCGTTCGCCAGCATGCGCTCGCGCACGCCGCGTCCGGGCTCGGATACAGGCGCTGCACCTGTTTCGTGGATAAAAGCATTGATCCGCCCCAGCACTTCGATGGCGCGGTCGAGGATAGGCGTGCGGGCCGCCTTGGGCTTTTCATTCGGCGTGAGAAGTAGCTCATCGGTGAGGTAGTCGATCTTGCCGTTTTCTTCAGGCATCGACGCCTCCTGTCTTGCCGACCTGTCCTGCGTCCGCCCCCGCCATATCGGTGCGCTTTTGTCGCGAAATCTTGCGCAAGAAGGCGAGCGCCTCCGCCAGCCGGACT
The DNA here is from genome assembly GCA_965205225.1 of Litorimonas sp. Classification (GTDB taxonomy): domain Bacteria; phylum Pseudomonadota; class Alphaproteobacteria; order Caulobacterales; family Maricaulaceae; genus Litorimonas. The sequence goes on along the minus strand of CBDBFZ010000002.1, from coordinate 910,199 downwards.
TCGCGCCCATTAGGGGCGTTCAGGTTGGGCTCGCGGCTTTCGCGCTGAATGAACGCTTTGATGCGCGGATAGAGTTTTTCAGCCTCTTCCTGCGTCATGTTCACCTTAAGCGCCCGAACCTCGCCATGCAGGCGCGCGAGCAGTTCCTCGGAAAGCTCTTTTGACAAAAGTTCGTAAGCGTCATCGAAATCGCGCCGCCCGTCGAGCAGATCAACCTGTAAGTCCTGGACGTTTATGAACCGTTTGGCTTGTTGGATGAAGCGATCCCCGGCGTTCGGCCCTTCCGACGTTCCCCCGTCCTCGCCAGCTTCAGGCCCTCTAAACAGCGCTTGCTCGCCCTCTGACATGCTCGGCGTTTGTATGATGCTCGGGTCCTTCGCCACTTCGCGTCCCAAACCGGCACGTACGCCGAACAAACCAACTGCGTCGCTGACCTGATCTTCGGAAAAACTCGGATAACGTTTTCTAACCACATCCGTCACGACCAGATCATACATGACATCCGTATGGTGATCGTCGGGATTGATCATCACCGTCAGCGTGCGCGGATCGTTCTGCACGTCGGCGAACAGGTCGTTGAAATCGGTTTCGATCGCCTCAACAGCCTTCTCATCGATTTCCGGCATGCCGACGATTTCGATCTCACCCGCGTTCGTCACCGGGTCGGGTTTCGCCTTTTCGCCCGACGTTCCATCGAACGCGTCGGCCCCCTTGTGAGTGCGGAACTTGAAGACGGGTGCCATCACTTGCTCCATGAGCAGTGACACTGAAATCGCCTTGAGCATGTCGTTGACGGCACGGGAGATGGCCTCGTCATTGGCGAAGGGCGCGGAAACAAGGTTGGTGAATTGCGCTTCCGTCTTGCCCGGGGCGTCACGCGTCGCACGACCGATGATCTGCACAACCTCTGTCAGTGAACCGCGATAGCCGACCGTCAGCACATGCTCGCACCAGACCCAGTCAAAGCCTTCCTTTGCCATGCCGAGCGCAATAATGACATCAACATCGTCGCGATCCTTCACAGCGCGCAGAGACGCCAGAACCTTCTCGCGGTCGGCACTGTCGTCGACGAGGTTAGCGACGCGCAGTGTGCGCCCGCCGCCTGTGAGCTGGATGAAACCCGTCGCAGGATCGACGCTTGTCTTGGCATTATCTCCGAGGCGATCGCCGATTGCATCCACGATAGCGTCGACCGCGAACATTTTGTTGACACTACTCCCCTCGGCGGAACCGACATGGGGAATGTGCACGATGGTCTTGAGCGTGGGGTCAAGCGCTGCGCCAATCGCGTCGAGATAGCGGCCCTGATAGAAGCGGAAGTTGATATGCAGCGTCTTGAGGTGCTCATAGCCGTTGAGCTGTTCGTAATAGGTGTAGATCACCCGCTCAAAACGGGCCTCATCCTCCGGGTGCAGAACGGCGGTGCCGTCGCCGCGAAAGTAGGACCCCGTCATGGCGAGGATATGCGCCGCGCCCGATCCGACCTCGCCCGCCCGGTCGATCATCCCGCGCAGCAGGTTGCCAAGGCGGCTGTTCTCATCCGCCGAAGCGTGGTGCAGTTCGTCGATGCAAATCAGGCAACCGTCGAAGATCGTCACATCGTCGGTCTTCGCATAGGCCGAACGCAGCGTGGAATGGGTGCAGAGCACGGTGCGGCCTTCATCCGCCGCCAGAAACGCAATGAGCTCGTCCACCTTGCGGCCCGTTTCCGAGCCGATCGTGCAGAGGTCCAGATCGAGGGTCCAATCGGAAGGGAAGCCATGTTTCGCAAGTTCCGTGTCCCGAAATGAGGCTCCGATGGAGCGTTCAGGGACGGCGATCAGGACCTTGCGCACCGCATCCGTGCGCAGCTTTTCCAGCCCCACGAACATCGCCGCGCGCGACTTGCCTGAAGCGGGCGGCGATTTGACCAGCAGATGCTGAGCATCGACCTTGTCCCACACCCGCGCCTGCATGGCGCGCATGCCGAACGCGTTGATGGCCTTGGAAGCGCCCGTCGCCTCATAGTGCAGCGTGGTGGAGCCGAGGCTGTTCGCTGTCGTGTTCTTCTGATCGCTCATGCGTTCGCCTTCTTTTTTGTCTTTTTCTGGGCCGCCTTCGCGGTGCTTTCAGCTTCCTCTGCGACCATGCGCTCGTAAAGCTGGAGCATGTGTTCGATGCGGTCAGCGTCCGAGCGGTAGCGACGCGAACCGAAGATCGTCTCCATCGTCGCGTCCAGTTCTTTGTGCACGCGACGCAGAGGGCGCGGCATGGTCTTGGGCCTGTAGAGATCGCCGAGCGTCCGCCCGAACCCCGCTTCCTTGCGGGCGAGGTCAATTTCCCACCAGAGTTCTTCCAATTCAGCCTTACGGCGGTCCGAAAGGGGCGGCAACGGGAAGGTGTTCCACACAAGCGTGTTGGAGTAGCGTGGGTCTTCCTTGAGCCGACCCCCCACCGTTTCCAGCCACAGCCGATGCAAGCGCGATGACAACACAGCTGCCTGCCAGATGGCACCATCGAAGATGCCGAAGGCGAGGTTGGATACGATGTTGGTATCGTCTTTCACGTCCACCGGCGACCAATAACGATCTTCGCTTGCCGCCCCCGGCACCATGATCGTGTGCGAGTTTGCTTCGTTCTGTTCACGGAAAGACCAAGGCGTTGCCGCAGCTTTCAGCATGTCTTCTCCAGCGTCATCACTCGTCCGAATTCGTTCAAGCTGATTGAAGCGACGCATCAGCGGCTCTATTCGATAAGCGTCTTCTATTTGATCCGGGCGGACCCAAACACACCAAAGATCTTTCCCGTCTAACAATTCGTCCGATCCGAAAACCGGACGCATGAAGTCTGCTGCTGTAGGAAATGCTGTTACAAGCTTGTCCCGTTCTAAGCGGGTCATTCGTAGGCATTTATCTTTCCGACCGTCTAGCGGCATGTTGCCGAAGATCATTGGTTCAAGGTCGGACGCAAGCGGACCCGTCTTGCGAGTGCGGCTTTTCACGATAGTCGCAACATTTGGAGCGAGATACGGGCCAATCAAATCGACATCGCGGACTATATCATTATCAAATAGGCGCTTTGGCTGTTCGTTCGGCGGGCTCATCCCGACGATCACACAGGTAACTGCTGATTTGTTTGTGGCCAAATTGGACCACTTGAATGAACGGTGAGCGAATTGGATTTGGAGTTTCTGCAACAGCCGCGGCCATAGCGTAGGAACTGATGATCCTTGAACAATTGAATTAGTTGAGACTAACGCAAAGGGGGCACACGTTGCTTCGCTATAGAGCGCTGCTTTTAGAAACCAAATCGCGACGTAATCGAGTTCACCAGCTTTCCTAATGTGCCCTTTGAAGACGTGCTTTGCATCTGCCTTTTGCTGTGGTGTTTGTGTTTTCGAACCCTTGAACTGCGGGTTCCCGACCACGACCGTCTCGACCCTCTCATCGCGCGGGCAAACGTCCAGCCAATCTTTCTCCGCCGCATTGCCCCGCACAATCACGCCCGCCTTCTGGAGCGGCAGAAAGTCCGTGCGCTGACCAAGGTCCAGTTCCAATTGCTGGTCGCACTGATATTTGGCGATCCACAGGCCCAGCCGCGCCGCCTGGCAGGCGAAATCGTCAATCTCTATGCCGTAGAACTGTTCGAGTTGAATGCCGGACAGACGCACCTCGGCGAGGCGGCGAAACGCTTCCAGTTCCAGTGCCCGCATTTCCTTGTAAGCGAGGATGAGGAAGTTGCCCGACCCGCAGGCCGGGTCGAACACGCGAATGCACCCCAGCCGTTCGAGAAAGGCGCGCAGCCTAGCCTTGTTCGACCCAGCGCGGTCCAGTTCCGCCTTGAGGCTATCGAGCAGGATCGGCTCCAGCACTTTCATGATGTTGGAAGGGGATGTGTAATGCATTCCCAACTCGCCGCGTTTTTCCACATCGACGACGGCTTGCAGCATGGAGCCAAAGATATCTGGGTTGATGAGCTTCCAGTTCAGACCCGCGCAGTCGAGCAACAGCTTGCGGCAGTGCCCGTCGAGCGTGGGTATGGGCACTTTTCCCTCGAACAGTGCGCCGTTGACATATTTCAGCTTCGACCAGCCTTTGGTTTCCGGCAGGCGCTTTTCTGGCGGTGTGTCCATGTGCTGGAAAGCGCCTTCGAGGAATTCGCCCAAGTCCGAGCCATCGACCCTCGATTGACGCGCGGCTTTTTCGAACACGTCTTTTTCAAAAATGCCCACATCGTCCGAGAACAGGCAGAACAGGATGCGCGCGATGAAAATGTTGAGCGCGTGTCGATCAGCCTGCATTGTCCAATCCGGGTTCGCGTCACGCACGGCATCGTGGAAGCGCGAGATGAACCGCGTGGCCCGCACATCGGCCATGCGCTCCTTCTTGGGCACGTAACGCTCATGCCCACCGAGGGGAAAGAAGACGTCGCCTTCCAACGAAAGCATGTCGAGTCCGGCACGCAGAGGCTCGTCAGCGATTTTCGTATCAAAGGCGGCGATCTGTTCGCCATCATAGGCAAGAAGAATACGCGGGCGACGGCTCTTTGGTGCGGCCTCCACCTCGTCCCTCATTCGATTGAGCGCTTTGCCTGCCTGACCGGGTTCCGCCGTTTCGAAGCGCAACATGCGCGTCCAGGTGAATGCGCCGCCCGCTGCCTTGTCCCTCAATTTGGTGATTGTGGAGCGCGGTGCCCCAACCGCCTCCATCAACGCCAACCCAAACGCGCCGCCCGCCGGGGGATCAGCGGCGAGGTTATCAAGGTTCGAGTAAATTTCTCCAGGCGACAACATGGGCTAGGTCGCTTCCAGCGCAAACGAGTCTTCCGACCCGTCAGCACCTTTGACCGTGAGTCGAACCTCATCCCCTAGGGCCGACAGGCAGCGCGCCAGACGTTCGACTGAATAACCATTGACCTTGCCATGCAGCACCGCTGACAGATCGGGTTGCTTGAGCCCCATACGCTCGGCAGCTTCCGTTTGGGTCAATCCCGCCGCCTTCATACGGCGGGCGATATGGGAGACGATCCATGGTTTGATTTGGTTCTCGCCGACATCGGGAGTGTCGGTGTAATCTAAGCCATCGCTATCATGTGCGGAATCATCAGCCATCATATACTTATAGCCAAACGACTATAGCACGCAACTGATATGATTCTATATTTGGCGATTGGAACAGAAATCTGGTGGTGAAATGGCTCTGTGCCGTTGCAGCGGCTCGATTGCTTTGAACAGTTTTGAGCGGCTGTTTCCCGCTCGATAAAGTCTTGAAGAAAGCGACAGACAGCCTTTCGCCTCATCTGTCGATTCAGATTTTGCCCGTTTCGTGCTAAAATACAAAGAGCAGTATTGTCGCTGGCAAAGCCTGCTGGACCATTCCAAGAGGGCCTTGAGTTGCTTCAACTCACAAATCGAAAGTGCCCGAAGCCGACGCACGAGACAAGCAATTTAGAACGGGAGACCAGCACTGAAAGACAGATTGACCAATGTATTGCAGAAAGTTGACGCACGCGATCTGGAAATCCTGCTCGCTGTCGCTGAGACCTGCATCTTTCGCAAAGCAGCTATAAAGCTTTGTCTTGGTCAGTCAGCCGTCTCCCGGCGCGCCCAAAACTTGAGAACCTCCTCGATGTTTCACTCTTCGAAAGGCGATCGACGGGGGCGCGTCTCACCAATACCGGCTCGGAATCCGTCGCCTGTTTCGCACCGTTTTCTCAACGCAGCCCAAGAGCTCCGTCATCGAAGGTTCGCCATTCTTATTCGTTTCAATTGGAATGTCTGCAAGCATCAGATCTATTACCTCTCGTTCATCTGCCGGTAGAGCGTTAATCGCGCGACGCAGGTGGATCCGGTAATCGAAATCTTCTTCGGCGGTGAGCCCGGGTTTCTTGTTGCGCTCCAGCGCCGCTTCGACGACAGCGCGCACCTCTCCGGTGACTGAGCTCTCCACATCCTCATTTGCGTGTTCCCGGCGGTTCACCTTGCGCAGTTTCGTGATGTGCGCCGCTCGCACCGCCCTGTCGAAAACAACCTCGTATATATCGAGTTGTTCGTCGTAGCCCTGTCGATCCGTAAACATCAACTCAGTGACATGATCGACTGTCGCATCGCGGATTTCGGCAAGGCGCGCATCTTCGTAGGTTTTCTCGTCAACATCACGACTTGCCCGTGGGCAAGCGGCTTCGACCCGGTCACGTAGAATATTGTAGAGCTGAATGAACCGCCCGTCCGAATTGTCTGACTTTGTCTGGCGCAGATGATAGACGAGCACTTCCGACGGGACATAGTCGCTGTGCCGCCGATCCCTGATCAACGCTCGGCCAAGCAAATCATCGAAGGGCCACTGAAGACTCTTCTTGATGTACTGTTTTATTGGCGGTCGTCGCGTGTAGTGCTCGCCGCTAGTTTTGCGCTTTCGCAGTAGTTCGATGTCCATATCGATCGATAATTGCCTTAAATTAACTTCGTTCGGATTCATCCCAAGGATTGAGTATTTCAAGGTCAAATCTTTCGAAATCTTTCACATTCCGGGTGACAAGCACAAGTCCGCGATTAATGGCGATGGCTGCTATCTGAGCATCGAAAGCGGATGAGGTTTTACCGGTTCGGTCGCCGTTCCCCATCAATTCGCCCCAGATTCGTGCAGAAGAATCGTTAAACGGCAGAAGCCTGGTCTCAAACTGTCGTCTGAGGTCTTCTTCTATCCATGTCGTGAGCCTGTCGCGGCGCACCTTTTCCTTAACCTTGCAAGCGCCGCGCATGAGTTCGCCGATAGTCATGGCGGAGAGATATAGCTCCTCTGGAGATTGGTGTTCCAACCAGTCAAGTATGCGAGGTTCAGGCTTCGGGCGGACGGTTTCGCTGATGACATTTGTGTCGAGGAGAAAGGCCATTAACCGAGGTCGACAGTCCGCCCGGTCGAGCGATCCCGTTCTAGCGATAGCTCGGCACCGACGAGGGGCGAGTTTCTGAAGAACGCGACAAGCTCAGCGCCGGTTTGGGCTTTGGGTGCTGCCACCAGCGACTGGACAGACTCGCGGATATGCTTCGCATCTTGGCCGCCTTGCCGTAGCGCGCCTGCGATGGCTTTGACCAAGCTGGCGTCACGGTTTGACACCGTAACTTCAACACGCCTAAAACCCTGGGCAGTAGCTTTCGAACGATGCCGCGCAACTCGCACTTTTGCCAGTTTTGATTCTTTAGCCTGTTCCATCTCGCGCCTCCATCCGGTTACGTTACCGAAATGTGGCTTCAGTTGGCATTGATGTCAAGAAACCATCCCGTGATAGGCGCTATCTCGGGCTGCCTACACTCCGTTCCGGTTAGCCTAGAAGGGCAACCATAACCGCCAAGCTTTAACTTAGCGGGTGGACCACCTCATGGGGGCAGGTCAGATCTCCTGGCGGTGATAGGTGATAAATGTCATGAGAAATGCATTGAGCGCCTTCACGCATTGTTCGATTCCGCGTTTAAGCGTTTGCCATTCCGATGCGCTAATGATCCACGGGACTAGGTCGAACGGGATCAACCGCTCATCGGTATCCTCTTTCGCCATAGACATTGAAGGTAATGCCCGTGCGGTGAAAAAGGCTTTGGCATCTTCCGATTTACGGCGCAGTTTTGCTGTATCAATGGACGACATTATGTCGTTGAATGTCTGGTAAGGGGGCGAGCCGTCCCGTCAGTGTTCATCAAAAAACGTCAGATCGGCAATCATTCACACAAACACGCATGTCTGGGTCGTGAATACGAGGATCGATCCTTATGTTTGATGCGAGGGGGTCGATTTGATGAAGAATTCCGCGCCTCAGACGCATGATGCGCCTGAAAAAGCTGGCCTGCCGTCCTGCAACCGGGCAAGACTGAAAAGGGGGATATATCATGTCTAAGCTTGAGCAAAAAACCGAACCCAGCGAGGCCGATAAAAAGTCTTACTGGCGGGCTACAAAACGACTAACCATCAGCTTGTTGTTCGTATGGTTCGCCGTCTCATTTGGCGCGGGTATCCTGCTTCGGCCGTGGCTCGACATGGTCTCAATCGGCGGCGCACCCCTAGGTTTCTGGTTTGCCCAGAACGGATCGATCTATGTCTTTCTTGTCCTGATCGTCGTCTACTGCGTCAGCATGACCCGGCTGGAAGTCCGCTATGGGCTGAAGGGCTAAGGACATGAGTATTACATTCGGGGATCAGACTTTCTGGACCTATTTTTTCGTGGTCTTGACCTTTGGGGCCTATGTCGGGATCGCGATCTGGTCCCGGGCTGGCTCAACCGAGGAATTCTACGTTGCAGGGCATGATGTTCCCCCGATGGTCAATGGGATGGCGACCGCTGCTGACTGGATGAGCGCCGCCTCCTTCTTGTCCATGGCCGGGTTAATCGCTTTTCTCGGCTATGGCGGCTCTGTCTATCTGATGGGCTGGACCGGCGGATACGTCCTGCTGGCGCTCCTACTTGCCCCATTCCTGCGGGAGTTCGGAAAGTTCACCGTCCCGGATTTCGTTGGGGATCGTTATTATTCCAAGGTCGCGCGGGTCATTGCGGTTGTCTGTGCTCTGTTTGTATCATTCACCTATATTGCCGGGCAGATGAAAGGCGTTGGTGTGGCCTTCTCCGGCTTTCTGGGTGTGCCGTTCAATGTCGGCATTCTGATCGGGATGGGGATCGTCTTCTTCTACGCTGTGCTCGGCGGGATGAAGGGGATTACCTATACGCAGGTGGCGCAATATGTGGTGCTGATCTTCGCCTATACCGTGCCGGCTATCTTCATCAGCCTGACCATTACCGGCAATCCGATCCCGCAACTGGGTTTCATCGGCAACGTGGCAGGGATTGACATCTCTATGCTTGAGAAGCTCAACACAGTCGTCACTGATCTGGGGTTTCGCGAATATACGTCGACCGATAAATCGATGACGGACATTTTCTGTATTACGGCAGCTTTGATGTTTGGAACGGCCGGCTTACCGCATGTGATCATCCGCTTTTTCACGGTGGACAACGCACGGGCAGCCCGGAAATCGGCCGGCTGGGCGCTATTGTTCATTGCAGCGCTCTACACGATCGCCCCGGCCGTCGGGGCCTTCGCCCGCTTTAACTTCATCGAGACGGTCAACGAGGCGACCTACATTGCCGATACGGAAAATTACGAAGACCGCGCCGCAGAGATTGTGGCTAACGGGGGTAAGCCCGTGCCCGAATGGTATAAGGATTGGGAAGCGACGGGGCTGCTGAAATATGACGATCTGAACGGCGACGGTATCATGCAGTATCGCGGTCCTAACGCCCCGGACGGGATTGCCAATGAGGTCGATCCGAACCACGATATTTTCGTACTCGCCAACCCTCAGATCGCGCAGCTTCCGAGCTGGGTCATCGGGCTGGTGGTTGCAGGGGGTCTGGCGGCCGCTTTGTCGACAGCCGCAGGGCTTCTCATGGTCATCAGTTCAGCCGTGTCCCACGATCTGCTGAAACGAACTTTCACGCCGGATATGACTGAAAAGCAGGAAATGCTGGCGGCGCGACTGGCCGCCGCCGCAGTGGTGATCACAGCAGGTTTGCTCGGTATATTCGCAACATCCTTGCCTTTTGTGGCCCAAGTCGTTGCCTTCGCGTTCGGGTTAGCGGCGGCGTCGCTTTTTCCAGTGATTTTCCTGGGTATCTTCTGGAAACGTATGAACAAAGAGGGAGCGATCAGTGCGATGCTGGCCGGTCTGATCACGACCTTCGGCTACATCTACTATTTCAAGTTCGTGAACGAAAACCCGGATCTGTGGCTATTTGGTGTCTCGCCTGAAGGGATTGGCTTTGTCTTCATGTGGTTAGCTGTCGTCATCGGTGTCGTCATATCCCTGATGACGGCTGCACCGCCGCAGGATGTTCAGGACCTTGTCGGAGATATCCGCATCCCCGGTATACGCAAGCCGTACGGCTTGGTCGATGCAGGGATGGCGCCGATGGCGGCCGGAAAAGGCGATGCATGAAATGAGGATTTGACCGAGTAAGCTTATAAAAACGGGATTTTTCTGGCCTGTTCGGCAAATGTGATTAGAGATGAGATGGAGTTTCACTCTCTGCGGATGAGACGGCGCGAGAGGACGGGATGCAGAAAATATTCGACGAGCTTCGCCGCCGAAACATTTTCAGAGTTTCTGGTGCCTATGGAGCATTAAGCTGACTGATCATTCAGTTCGGCATGGCATTCGAAATATCTCTGAACCTGCTCGGTTGGTTCGGCCGTCTTTTGACAACTCTGGTTCTGCTCGGATTTCCGATTGCTCTAATCTTGGAGTGGGCGTTTGAGCTCACGCCCGAAGGCTTGGAACTAACTGAGGTCGGCGACCGTCGGAGGCTGGAGCCCGCCGCACGGGACGAAAGCTGGGAATCGCGCTGATCAGCCCGACGATTATTATTGTCGGTCTGATCGCATGGCGCATTATTACGTCAGAGGCCCAACGCCAGAACGATAGATCCAGGGCGGCTTCAACTATTCAAGAAGCAGCGACTGAACAGTCCGATTCAGAAGCCTTGCGGACTATCGCTGTTCTGCCATTTGAGAACCTGACTCCGGGCGATGATTATGCATTTCTGGCGAGTGGTCTGCTCTCGTCGATGCGGGACGCGCTAGCCGAAAATAACGCGATTTGTGTGATGGCAAGATCCTCGTCTAGCTGTGGTGCCTCAATAGGTTGTTCCGATCCAGTTTCAGTCTGCTGATAGGTGTTTTATCCCTTACTCCCCCGTGCGGTCGATGCCCGTTATATATGTGGCTCCATCCTGGCAAGGCTTTAGCGCGCTTGTGCGATGTGGCGTAGCTGCGGGCATAGGCCCATTCGCCCGGGGCGGTCTGGCAGGGCGGTCTAGATGAAGCGCTCAATTTGCCATTGGTCCTGAGTGTATAGGGCCGTGTGCGGATATGTTTCAGGTCAAGGTTGCGACAAGCAGCGGCAAAGGCTTTCGAGATATAGCAGCTGCCATTATCGATCATGACACGGGTCACTTTCACACCGAGCCGCTTGTACCAGGCTTGTACCAGGCGACGGCGGCCCTGAGGTGGACAATAGCACGGAGCGCTTTTTCATCAGCATAGATCTGACTGAATGGATCTGGCTGAAGGAGAGGCGCGAATGGTCAGGTCATAAGTCGCGTAGCAAAAGAAGCCGAATAACGCCCCATAGAGGACTGCTTTGCCAAGGCTGCTGCCGGGCAGGCCATGCTGGCTTGCGAAGATCAGAATCCCGACAATATAGAGCGCGTAAGAAGCCAACGGCGACACCCCAACGAATATTTTCTGCCATCAGCCTACCCAGTTGAACCGCATAGAAGGGCTTCGCCACCAATCCGAGCCAGATCAGGTCAATGGTCAAGAATACGAACAGGGTAGCCGCATAGAAAATCAGCCATGTGGAGAGCGGGATGGTGTCGGTCATAGCTTGGTCACGGTCGTTCCCTGCCAACGGTTGCGGTGTCGTGCGAAAAAGCCTCTTGAGCCGCGTTCCTGTCATGTGGAGGCTTGTTCACAACGCCGCGCCTGCTAAGGCGCGATCAATTCCATGAATTTCGCGTCCGTCACCTTTTTGTTCTTCTATCTGCCTGCGTTTGTAGCGCTCTACTTTGTGCTGCGCGGGCGGTCAGCGCGAAATGTGCTACTGCTGGTCGCGAGCCTGTTCTTCTATGCCTGGGGCGAGGGGACCGGGCTGGCCTTGTTGCTCATCTCGATTATGATGAACCATAAATTCTCGCACCAGATCGTTCGGAATATGTATGAGCAGTCAAAGCGTCGGCGGTGGCTGGTCATTGGGCTGACGGCTAATCTCGCACTGCTGATTATCTTTAAATATCTGGGTCTTATTACCGAGACAATCGGACTGATGCACCTTGAAACGCCGCGTCTGCCGCTGGGCATTTCTTTCTTCACATTTCAGGCGATGAGCTTGCTGATCGATGTGTCGAGAAGTTCCCAACCTGCGGCCAGCCCGCTTCGCACCGGACTCTATATCAGCATGTTTCCGCAGCTGATCGCCGGGCCGATTGTCCGTTGGGACGAGATCCGCGAACAGATCTTGGCCCGTCAGGAAACATGGGATCAGTTCTGCGATGGGGCGCGTCTGTTCATGCTGGGGCTTGCTCAGAAGGTTCTGATCGCCGATATGGTAGCCAAGGTCGCGGATGCCGCATTTGACTCCGAAGCGGCAACGTTGGGCCCCAGTGCTGCCTGGTACGGTCTCGCAGCATTCACGCTGCAGATCTACTACGACTTTGCCGGTTATTCCAACATGGCCATCGGTCTGGGACGGATTTTTGGATTCGAGCTGCCTCGAAATTTCGAACATCCTTACAGCGCGGCGAGTTTTCGCGAATTCTGGCGGCGCTGGCATATGACTCTGTCGCGCTGGTTCCGGGATTATCTCTATATCCCGCTGGGCGGATCCCGGGACGGCGCGAAAACCACTTACCGAAATCTGCTTATCGTCTTTGTTCTCTGCGGACTGTGGCATGGTGCGGCCTGGACGTTTCTGTTCTGGGGGCTGTGGCACGGCGCGTTCCTGATTGCGGAACGCGTGGGCGCGCAACGCGGTTTTCCTAAACTGCCGCGGATCGTCGGTGTTGCCTATACTGTGCTGTTTGTGGCGCTGGGTTGGGTCCTGTTTCGAGCGGATAGTCTCGGCCATGCACTCGCCTATTGGGCTGCACTCATTCCGGGCGACCAAGGGGGGACGACCATCGAGGTGCCGCCCACTGCGGCCTATGCGATGTGTATTGGGGTCTTGTTAGCGTGGGACGGCTGGAAGCGTGTGGGGGAGCGTATCCCGGTGCCAGCGCCTGTCGGCAAAGCGACCAGCTGGGCCATGATTGGGGTGCTCACCATTGTCTGTTTTGCAGCTGTGGCCTCGACGACGCACCAACCTTTCCTCTATTTCCGGTTCTGACATGTCCGATCTGATCCGAAATATCGCCGTCTCAGGCCTAATCCTAGCCTTCCTAGTCCCGTCAGTGGGTTATACGGTCAATCTGTTTCGCGGGCTCGACGGCACAAGCGTTACGGAAAAGCGGCGGCTGGCCGCTCTGCCAGCTTATGAAGGCGATGCCCGCGCCTACACAACGGCTCTGGATGATTATCTGGAGGATCATTTCGCCTTCCGTATGACCTTGATCCGTGTGGCCCGTAAAATCCGCGACAATCTGGGCGAGAATCCGGAAAATGTCGCTTACGGCAAGGATGGATGGCTGTTCCTTGGCCAGAACGAATATCGCGACGAGTTTGAAGGCAATGGGTTGTGGGATGAGACGCAGGTTGATGACTGGATTGCCTCCCTCACGGAAGTGAATGAGGCTCTGGCGGCGCAGAACATTCCGTTTGCGGGCTTCATTGCGATCGACAAAGCGCGCGCTTACCCAGAAAAGCTGCCCGACGACTGGACAGAGTCGCCGCGGCGGTTTCGCTCAGCCGTCTATGCACATCCCGATATTTATGGAACGGGATTGATCGATGCAGAACCGCTTGTCATGTCGGCCAAGGATCGCGGGCATCTGGTGTTTTTCCTGCGCGATACACATTGGACGGCGGCAGGTACCTATGATCTGGCGCTCGAAATCCTGAAGAAACTGGATCCGAACCAGGAGCGCCTGATATACATACCGGAGCCAGCCGTCGAGCAGCGCGCGAGCCGGGTTTACGATCTCGACGCGATGGCGGGATTCGAGACGACCCAGGAACCGCCCTATACAATGATCAAATATCCGCCGTCCAGGCCGAAGATCCGCACGGTGATGCACCGGGACGAAAAGGGCACACCTGTTCGCGGCCGTGTGGTAACCTTGATGATCCTCGGCACCGAAGATGCTTCCGAAGGGCGGCTGGTCATCGTCGGCGATAGTTTCGGGGATTCCATGCTGGGCCATCTTCGTCGCAGCTATTCCGAGATAGTACGCATTCATCACGGCGCTCATTTCTTCGATGTCGATCTGGACGAAGTCCTGTCCTACGAACCGGATGCGGTTCTGTTTGCAACAGCGGAACGTCAGGCCGCGCGCAAGGCGAGGCCGTTTCTGCCGGTAACTCCCAAAACGCCATAATCTGGGCCGCATCTGCGATCCACGCGCGTGACGGGTTCCGATCCGCGCAATATCTTGCTAGAGACCCGTGCCGGTGCGGCAAATGGGTGCGCCGGATTAACACAGGACATCGCATCATGCAAAAATGGACCCCGTCCAGCTGGCGCACAAAACCCGCCTTGCATATCCCGACCGATTATCCGGATGTCGATGCGCTCGACGCTGTCGAAACGACGCTGCGCGGTTATCCCCCCCTCGTTTTTGCCGGTGAGGCCCGGCGTCTGAAAGCACGGCTCGCAGATGTGGCGATGGGCAAGGCGTTCCTGCTCCAGGGCGGTGATTGCGCCGAAAGCTTCAAGGAATTCCACCCCGATAATCTGCGCGATATGTTCCGCGTGATGATGCAGATGGCGGTTGTCCTGACCTATGGCGGCGGGCAGCCCGTCGTGAAAGTCGGACGTATTGCCGGGCAGTTCGGCAAACCCCGCAGCTCCCCCGTGGAGGTGCGCGACGGTATTATGCTGCCAAGCTATCGCGGCGATAATATCAACGGCATGGAATTCGACCCGGTGACCCGCACGCCTGATCCGGAACGCCTGCTCAAAGCCTATGGTCAGTCGGCTGCAACCCTGAACCTGCTCCGCGCCTTCTCGACAGGCGGCTACGCCGATCTGCGCAATATCCATAAATGGACGCTCGGCTTCGTGTCGGACACGGCGGTCAGCCAACGCTACGAAGATCTGTGTAATACGATCAACGATGCGCTGGACTTCATGGAAGCGTGCGGCGTGACTCCGCAATCGACGCCGCAAATGGCTTCGACAGATTACTATACGTCGCATGAAGGACTGCTGCTTGGGTATGAAGAGGCGATGACCCGGATCGATAGTACGACGGGCCGCTGGTATGACACGTCGGCGCATATGCTATGGATCGGGAACCGCACGCGCCCGCTCGATCATGCGCATGTCGAATTTTTCCGCGGCATTGAAAACCCGATCGCAATGAAAATCAGTGAAGGGCTGGATACGGATGAATTACTTCGTCTGACTGATGTTCTGAACCCTGATAATGAGCCCGGACGGCTGACCCTGATTGCGCGCTATGGCCATGACAAGGTCGCCAAAGGTCTACCGACCTTGGCCCGCGTGATCAAATCAGCCGGGAAACATGTCGTCTGGTCCTGTGACCCGATGCACGGCAATACGATCAAGACGAAAAGTGGCTACAAAACACGCCCGGTCGATCATATCATGAGTGAAGTCTGCGCCTTCATGCAGGTTCTGCATAGCGAAGGCTGCTGGCCGGGCGGCGTCCATTTCGAGATGACCGGCCAGAACGTCACGGAATGTATAGGCGGATCCGCCCACGTCGTGCGTGAAGAGGATCTGTCGTCGCGCTACCACACCCATTGCGATCCGCGCCTCAATGCCGACCAGGCGCTCGAACTGGCCTTCCTGATCGCGGAAGAGCTGAACGGCTATCGCAAGGGCGAGGGCGCGCGGCTGGCAGGGTAGCTCCAACTTTTCGGTATCGGCGGGGAATTCAACTGAGGTCTCAATCGGTAGGTGATACGCTCGTTTTTCAGGCACAGAGCCGCGCATACGCCTTTAGGGTGTGTGTGATGCACCGGAGAAGGGGCAGAAATGCGCAGAGACAGCCAGAAATGCACTTGTGCGCATGGCAGATCGTGAGCGTGTAACCTAGTCGAGATCGACCGCGACCGATACCGCCGCATTGTGGCGCGTGTTTTCCTGAAGGACGGGCCCGAGATTAACCGAATGCTGATAGAGTAGGGCGTTGCGACCGAATATTGCAAATACTCAAAGGGCTTTTACGGCCAGTGTGATCTATGATCGACCAAGACAAAATTTTTTAGAACCTAACAGCAACGGTATTTCAATACATGCTGCACATGCAGCGTAAGGATGAATTGCAAGCCGAGCAGTGGCACGAGGTGAAGGCCATTGAGCAGCAGTTTAATGCGCTTAGTGATGAGCAGCGTAGCCAATACGCGGACACCGTGCGCATCTTTGAAGCAATCCGAGATAACCACGATGTGTTGCGCTATCTACTGGCAGACCTTGAGGATGGTTGACGCAATTCTTGTGAGTATTTCCCGAAAGAGCTTGGTTAACGTGATGACTCACAGTAGCATTCCGCTACCATGAAAAATATGAAACCGCTTTCTATACAACCCATTCCTTACCAAGGCAGCAAACGCTCTCTTGCCCCTCGTATCTGTCAACTCATGCCGGAAGGTGTCGAGACGCTCTACGAACCCTTTGCAGGATCAGCAGCCATATCAATTTATGCGGCCACCCACGGCCTTGCAGAGAAATTTGTGATAGGTGATAGCTTTAAGATTCTGATTGATCTATGGGAACTTATTATCGAGCAGTCCACAGAGTTATCAGAACGATATAGCGAGATTTGGCACGGCCAATTCGACAACATCAATCATTTCAATGATGTGCGCTCAGCCTACAATGAAACACCCGATCCCGCGCAGTTGCTCTATCTGGTTACTCGGTGCGTCAAGAATGCTGTGAGGTTCAATAAGCACGGTCATTTCACGCAGTCAGCCGATAAGAGGCGAACAGGAATGAAGCCCGACCGCGTGACGCGAAATGTTCATGCAGTCAGCAAATTGTTGAAAGGCAGGACACAGCTTTTTCGAGGTGATTTTGACGAGTGCATGAAGGGAGCGAAACCGACTGACCTTATATATCTCGACCCCCCGTATCAAGGCACGTCATACGGTGCAGACAAACGCTATGCGCACCAGTTAGAGCGCGACGACCTTATCAAAAATTTGCACGGCTTGGATACTAGAAAAGTCCCGTATTTGTTGTCCTATGATGGCCGCACTGGTGACAAGACTTATGGCGACCCGTTGCCGGATTCCGTTCAGGCGCAGTTGCTAGAAATCTGTGCGGGGAGATCATCGCAAGCAACGCTAATGGGGCGGAACGATATAACCGTTGAAAGTCTTTATGTGTCAAACGGGCTTGAGGTGTTCGACATGGAAATTAGAACGCCGGACATTCAGGAAAAACTATTCGCGTAGCTTCTTTTTTATCAAGGTGGGAATGTCGATAGACTGCTTTGCCGCTTCGGTTTTCAGCAAGTCGTATTCTTTGGTTTCATCGCCAAACCATACAATTTCAGTGCGGCGCGAAGGCGTTTCCGCTATATGGTCGTAATCTTCGGGTGAAGCCCAAAAACAGCGTTTGCAAATCTCCAAATCGTGTTTCGTTTGCAGGTTATCGCAGTTTTCACATGACCAACTTTTCGCACGATTAAAAGACGCATCAAGCAGCATGAAATCTACAGGATCGGGCTTTGTTGACGCATTTGCATCCCCCGCGACTTCATAAGGTACTCGGTGGTCAATTTGTAAGTAGCGTTCGTGCATGACTGTACCTGTAAAGGCATCTTTTTCACCGTACATATCAATCAATTCGTTCTTGAATTTCTTGGGAAACGCATTGCGGCCACCAATACGACCGTGTTTGATTTTTGACACGTTATCGAAGGTGTATGCCCCCATGCGCCGCCCTGTTTTGGGACTGACAACATTATGCGTGATGAGGGGAATTCCATTTTCCCGCACGTCTCTAATGGCGCGGGGAGCATGGTCATATCTGTATGTATCGCTCAATTCTTCATTGGTTATGATCCCGTGTTTCAGAATGTGGTCAATGACAGTTCGAGCGCGTTTGGCTTCTATGCTTCGGCATAAGGCCAACAATGCGGGGGCTAACGTGCTTTCTGGGGTGCGGGTTATTTTGTCGAGGTCAGCCATCATCCCTCAACAATTCTGCGGGATTGACTTCAAGTGCGTCCGCTAGAGCTTCGAGGGTTGAAACAGTAATGTTGCGCTCGGAGCGTTCGATAGAGCCTATATAGGTTCTATGATAGCCGCACAGGTCAGCAAATTCTTCTTGTGATAAACCCATGCGCAAGCGCAGCGTTTTTACATTTGTCGCGATCAGCTCTTGCAGTTTGGATATATCTTTGTCCGAATCGTTCACGAGGCCATGTGGCCTTAAAAGAATACTTTGAGTCTACAGACTATTGCTAGCGCAGTGCCGATATATCCATAAAATCAAGGCTTAACAGTTTTCAACGCACGAAGCATGAGCGCGGTTTCAATCAGCTTTTGCAGCTGTGTTAGATCGACCATGCGGTTTCAATGGCTTGTGTGGAGCCAACTTTCCTTGGCCGGGCGGGCACCCCATCGGCAGAGGGGCAAGGCTTCCGGTCTTCAAATATCGTCCTACCAGTTTGGTGGCGGTGCTTTCACCTATACTGTAATGTCGGGCCGCTGGTATGACACGTCGGCGCATATGCTATGGATCGGGAACCGCACGCGCCCGCTCGATCATGCGCATGTCGAATTTTTCCGCGGCATTGAAAACCCGATCGCAATGAAAATCAGTGAAGGGCTGGATACGGATGAATTACTTCGTCTGACTGATGTTCTGAACCCTGATAATGAGCCCGGACGGCTGACCCTGATTGCGCGCTATGGCCATGACAAGGTCGCCAAAGGTCTACCGACCTTGGCCCGCGTGATCAAATCAGCCGGGAAACATGTCGTCTGGTCCTGTGACCCGATGCACGGCAATACGATCAAGACGAAAAGTGGCTACAAAACACGCCCGGTCGATCATATCATGAGTGAAGTCTGCGCCTTCATGCAGGTTCTGCATAGCGAAGGCTGCTGGCCGGGCGGCGTCCATTTCGAGATGACCGGCCAGAACGTCACGGAATGTATAGGCGGATCCGCCCACGTCGTGCGTGAAGAGGATCTGTCGTCGCGCTACCACACCCATTGCGATCCGCGCCTCAATGCCGACCAGGCGCTCGAACTGGCCTTCCTGATCGCGGAAGAGCTGAACGGCTATCGCAAGGGCGAGGGCGCGCGGCTGGCAGGGTAGCTCCAACTTTTCGGTATCGGCGGGGAATTCAACTGAGGCCTCAATCGGTACTGGCTGGGGCATATTGTTGATTCCGCTGATAAATACAGACGGGATGATAGCGATTATTGATGCGCTAATGACGGCGATCGCGAGAAGGGCTGTCAATCTTGCGGATCGGCCGACACGAGCGATGGTGGTTAAGCCTGCAAAGGCTCTGAAATAGGATGACAAAATAAGACGCGAACATTAAGCCCATGCTGCTGAAGTTGATGAGTCTGAAAACTTCAGTATCAAAAATATTGACCCTAGGTAGGACAATAATCCTAACGGACTGCCCGGTATGATGATGGTGAGAACATAGCGCAAGTGGACGATATAAGGCAGGGGCTCGCAAAATGATCGAAACAGAAAGGCAATGACCACTAAAGTCATGAAATAGGTAGCGGGTAGAAATATATTGATCCATCGGATCACATCGTAGGTCACTTGATAGATGTTAAAACTCTCAGGTTTAATTTTGAGGTCAGCGATTTGTTGGCACCCTCCACCATCAGCTGCAAGGTCTCGCGATAGACGTTAAACATGGGGGAGTCTGGCCCGGCCAAACCCAAACAAGTGCAGCCGTAAGGGCAATTATGGCGAACCAGACTTTAACTTAACTGGTGGACCACATGATAGCACTTGACATTGCCGTTTACTTTAGATAACCTATGGTTGAGGAAATATTTTGATGTGGGAATATGAGAAGAATGGCTTTCATTTAGAAAAAGATGAATATTATGTTGGTCAAGTGGAGCCCTTAGGACCCGCTTTATTTGATGTCGATAGTGGAATTTCTTCTGATTATTCAATCAGTTTTGGAACACCTTCAGATGTAACTGTCGGAATGGATGGCCATGATGTTTCAATCTTGGCGCCGGACTATCTCGTCGAAGGCGAAGATACAAATTTCTCGATAACGTTAGTATTTGACGATGTGAGCTCTTTGAGCGCCACGGTGCGATATCGCCTTAGTCCAGATTCTGAAGCCTCCACCTCAGACGTTTCTGTAGGTTCAGGCACTATAAGCTTTTCGGTCGCTCAAGTGCCAACACGCGATTATTCTCTAACGCTCCCATCTTTCGGCTCGTTTAATCTCATTGATGACGCCATTACCGAAGGAACAGAAATTCTTCGGATTGAGTTCACAATACCAAGTCGAACATTTGAAAATGGTCAGTCTACATTTATTTTGGAAATCCCAATTTACGATAACGAACCTATAGTCGCTAATTCTTCCGGAGGAACATTGAATGGAACCCCTATTAACGATCTCATTCAAGGTCAAAGTGGAGATGACCTAATCAATGGATTGGATGGAAATGATGTTATATCGGGAGGCGGAGGAAATGACATCCTGCAGGGTGGAAACGGAGATGACAGAATTAATGGAGGTTCCGGATCTGATGTATTGACGGGAGGGGATGGAGTCGACGTCTTTGAGTTTTCGGATTATTCATCGGGAAGTTTTTCAGATCGAATCAGTGATCTCTCACGCGATGACGAAATATTGTTCTTAGCCCCAGATGAGGGAAGTGGACTCGAGGCAATTACGTTTGTTGGCACTAGAGTATTTTCTGGAACCGCCGGGGAGATTCGAGTGGAAGATGATGGAATTCAGACTTTTCTGCTCCTCGACAGCGATGGAGATGGTGAATCTGACCAAACCTTGGTTATTGATGGGGCGTTTGATTTTGAGTCGAGTTTAAATGCAAATGGTAGCGTATCACTTAGCGCCCTTGCCCCAAGAGAATTTGGTACATCCGCCGATGATGTTTTCAATGGTGATGATAGCGACCAAAATTATTTTGCAGGTGACGGAAATGACATCGCCTATACATTTGGTGGCAATGATCGTGTCGATGGTGGATCTGGAAATGATGGCATTATTCTTGGCTCTGGGAACGATTTTGCAAATGGCGGCGCGGACAATGACACGATCTACGGCCAAGACGGAGATGATCAGCTTTACGGTGAGGGCGGGATTGATCGCCTGTTCGGCGGTGACGACGACGATATTCTCGACGGCGGTGCCGATATTGATGTGCTCGTCGCGGGCAACGGTAATGACACGGTGATCGGCGGCAACGGCAATGATACGATCTATGCCGAGGGCGGCGATGATCTGATCTTTGGCGGGACTGGTAGCGACACCATTTTTGGCGGGGCGGGCCATGACACGGCTGACGGCGGCGCGGGGATCGATGTGCTGGTCATGGGCGACGGCAATGACACAGTCGCTGCGGGTCTGGGCAGTGACGTTATCTATGGCCAGGCGGGGGATGACCTGATTGACGGCGGTGCAGGCAATGATTCCATCTTTGGCGGATCGGGCAATAATAGGCTGATTGGCGGGGCTGGCATTGATGTGCTGGTCGCGGAAGACGGCGATGACGCTATCGATGGTGGGGCGGATAATGACGTTATCTATTCCTTTGGCGGCGATGATGTCGTCGATGGCGGTGACGGGTCGGACACGATCTTTGGCGGGGCGGGTAATGACACGCTGCGCGGCGGGGCGGGCAATGATGTCATCGCCGATATGTCCGGCAATGATAATCTGGACGGCGGCGACGGCAATGATGTCGTCAACGCTCTGGCCGGGGATGACCGGGTCACGGGCGGCAATGGCGATAATATCGTGTTGGGCGGCACGGGCGCGGATATGTTCTACCAGGCCGGAACGGGCACCGACCGGATTTTGGATTTTCAGATCGGGATCGACAAGATCGAACTGTCGAGCTCTGTGACAGACTTCCAGACCCTCATTGCAAGTGCCCAGGACATCACGGACGTCAATGGTGATAATTTTGTGATCATCGCCAATGGCGATAATGGGCAGTTCGTGCTGTCCAATCTCTCCATCGCAGACCTGTCCGAGAGCGACTTCATCTTCACGACGGCGGGCAGCGCGGAAAGCACGGCAGCAAAGGCCGATCTTTCGGCGCCCGTATCCGAAGGTTCGGACGCATTGGCACAGGATTTCGGCATCAACCTCGAATCCGACTTCGCAGCGCTGATGAACCGGTCCGAATTTGTGGATCATCTCGCCTCTTTCAAGGTGGATTTGACCGACGGCCTGTTCCAGACCGATGCGTTCGACTTTGGTACGGCTGCACCGATTGTCGCATCCGATCTGTTTGATGCTGATTGGAGCCCCTTATTCGACCAGGATATGTTCCTTTAGAGCCGCCCCTCGCGGCCGGAGATTGAGTTTCAGCGTGGGTGCTTAGGCACTCACCGTTTGGACGGGGCTTAGCTTCACCTCTGTCGCTGTCACCTGAACCGTCTAATAGGGGCAGGTCACGTATAACGGGCATGCCAGTCTGGTGTTTTCGCGGCAATGAAGTAGAGCTTCGGTCGCGTCAACAAAACCCAAATGGTTTTGAACCCGCGTATGTTCATGCCAAACATGTCTTCGAGAAAATCATCAAGCCCGATCAAATCATCGATCTTCCGTCCGTTTCTGTCAGATGATGTATTGGTCACCGAAACTCTACCCATAAAAAACCACTCCGGAGTCCGGAGCGGCTAAAATGTGTCGAGACTGATGACAGCCTAGAGGTCTTTGAGGCCCACGCTTGGATTGAACTAAGCAGAGGTCTTGGCCTTGCTCATCATTTTCTGACCGGTTTTACAAGATGTTGACAGTTCTGGATGAGTATACGCGTCGGGCTCTCTGCGTAGAAGTGAAGCCCAGAATAGGCTCGGCGGATGTGTTGGAAGCCTTATATCCGCTCCTGCTCAAGCACAGTAAGCCGGAATATATAAGATCAGATAACGGCTCTGAGTTTATAGCGGGGTAAGGTCGGCATTAAGCCTATACAGATCTATCCTGGATCGCCTTTGGAAAATGGCTATAATGAGCGGTTTAGTGAAACTTTTCGGTCATGAAGTCCTGAATGCCGAGTGGTCCACAAGCGTCGACCTGCGCCCAGATCGTCATCAATATGTGGCTCAAAGAATATAACAATATCAGGCCACATCAGTCTCTAACATGCACCCGCCTGTCCCAGAGACTCTAAATCAATCTGGTACATAAATAAGGAGCTGAACAGAAACAGAAGGCGATGACGAAGTCGTCGTCACCGGTTCGGAGTGCCAGCATAGGGATATTGATATCACCGGCCCAGTCTTTTTCTAGGCAATCTTTTAATGGTCCGTCGGTGTAGGGCGAAAAGGCCATTAAACCGTCCACTGCGCCTGGGTTTTTGGTGGCGAGTTGAAATATGAGCGCACCGGTATAGGAGCTTCCCCAGATCATAATAGGTCCAAACCGATCTAGGCTGCGAACATAGGTAAGCGCTGTGTCGAGGTCTGGATAGGCTTCACAATAACCTGACGGCGTGCCGTCGACCAAACCGGACTGTGTCTGGTTGTGGCTGCCATGAAGCTCACCTCCGGATCGAATGTTCCAACCGATGGTGGGTGGCGTAACCCTCATCCTGTAGCCAGGTCGCAATGTCGGAATACTCGCCGCGAGCGTTGGACGCCTTGGTGAAACAGCACGATCAGCTAGGAAGGACTCGTAAGATCGCTGCCGAAGTCATAACCGTAAACCTGTACCCCATCCGACGAAACCGTCCGGATTGAGTGCGGTATTTCCATCGCGCTGGAAGATTGGGATTGCGCCGTTTGACAGGAAGCGAGAAGTAATCGCGTTTGATTGAGCACTTTGTGTCGGGTCGCACGGCACGCTGCGCTTCACGATTTGTCGGGGTGAATAAGAGTAGGGGCGCTTTGTATTTTCATCGCCTGCGAGAGATTATCGCTTTAAAGTTTGAGGCCGAGGCGGTGATGGGTTTGGTGGCGAGATCGAAGTCGACGAAAGTTACTTTGGCGGGCGGCGCAAAGGTAAGCGCGGATGGGGTTCAGCGGGTAAAATCCCTGTATTTGGGGTGTTAAAGCACGATGGACGGGTGTATACGAAGATTATTCCCAATGCCTCATCTGCCACATTGATGCCGATTATTGAGCATAAAGTCATTCCTGACAGCATTGTCTATTCGGATTGCTGGCGGGACTATAACGTGTTGAATGTCTGTGAATTCAAGCATTTCCGGATCAATCATTCAAAGCTCTTTTCCGACAAGCATAATCCCATCAACGGGATTGAGAATTTCTGGAGCCAAGCGAAGCGCCATATGCGCAAATTTAACGGTGTTCCAAGGGCCCATTTTAGGCTGTATTTGAAGGAATGTGAGTGGCGTTTCAACAACTCTGACCCCGAATGCCAATTATCACATTTGAAACAATGAGTTAGAGACAATATAAACTAATTATCTAGGACAGCCCCTGATATAATATACAGAAGAGATTTTCGAGCGCTAATTCTGTGCGTTTTCCTTTGCTGATTATACTCACTCGACTTATGAGTCGCCGATTAATCACTGTTGCAATCAATCGAGAAGCTAATGGGCCGTATCGTCATGAAATTTGGGGGCACTTCGGTCGCGGATCTGGATCGGATCCGGGCGGTGTCAAAGCTGATTGAGAAAGAAGTCGACGCTGGCCACGAGGTCGCTGTTGTCGTCTCTGCTATGAGCGGAGAAACGAACCGACTCGTTTCATTAGTTGATGCGTTGGATGCTGATTGTCCCCTCGGTGAAGATAAATGCGGCGGTGATATTCACGACGAATATGACTCTATCGTCGCGTCAGGCGAGCAGGTCACCTCCGGTTTACTCGCCATTGCCATGCGACGCCGCGGCATTCGTGCCCGGTCATGGCTCGGCTGGCAGATCCCGCTGCGTACGGACATGTCCCACTCTAAAGCCCGCATTGCCGAGATCGAGAGTTCAGCGATTGGGCCTAGCCTCTCTGACGGCAATGTTGCGGTGGTCGCCGGATTCCAAGGCGTCAATGATGATGACCGGATCTCGACACTGGGGCGCGGCGGATCTGATACATCGGCTGTGGCGCTTGCGGTCGCGCTGAAAGCGGATCGTTGCGATATCTATACTGATGTAGATGGTATTTATACGACCGACCCACATATTGTGCCGGAAGCACGCCGCCTGAACCGTATCGCCTTCGAGGAGATGATGGAACTGGCCTCGCTCGGGGCCAAGGTGCTTCAGGTCCGGTCCGTCGAACTGGCCATGAATAATAATTTGCCCATCTGGGTGCTGACGTCGATGGTCATTGAGGGCCAGGACAATCCCGGCACTCTCGTCTGTCACGAGGATCAAACCATGGAAGAGCGCGTCGTTTCCGGTGTCGCCTATTCACGCGATGAAGCCCAGATCACCCTGCTGAGACTTAGCGACAAACCCGGTATGGTCGCCAAGGTCTGTAAGGCCATGAGCGACGTCAATGTAATTGTGGACATGATTGTCCAGGGTATTTCCCGGTCTGATAATGCGGCCAACCTGACATTTACGGTTGGCGAGCGTGATCTCGACGATGCACTGGCCGCACTGGAAGCTGCGCAAAGCGATATCGGGTTCCAATCTCTCAAACATGACCGCGATGTGACTAAGGTCTCTGTCGTCGGTATTGGTATGCGGTCGCACACCGGTGTGGCACAGACGATGTTCGAAGCGCTGGCCGAACGGGGTATCAACATCGAAGTCATCGCCACGTCTGAAATCAAGATCAGTGTCCTGATCGACAGTGAATATACGGAACTGGCTGTGCGTGCGCTGCACAGTGCGTTTGACCTCCATGAGACGTCGGCGCCGCCTGTAACAGCTCCGTAAGCTGTTGATTATCTGACCGGGATCAGTGTCAGGTTCATCCCAAAAAAATCATGGGTCATGCCTAGGTCGTAGAGAAGAATTAATCATTTGAGCCAGATTTTGATAGCTGCGATATAGACGAAGCCCATATAGTTTTGGATATGCTTGTCATATCGCGTAGCCACACGCCGGAACTGTTTGAGATAGCCAAAGAAACGCTCGACAATATTACGTTCCTTATACAAAGCCATATCAGTTTGCCTTGGCTTGCGCGCATTTTTCCGGGACGGAATAACGGGCATAGCCCCGCTCTCATTCACCGCGTCTATAACGCACCGGCCATCATAGCCCTTATCCGCCAAGACATGATCCGCCTTAAACCCTGCCAATAAGGCGGCGGCTTGCGTCATTTCGCTACAATGCCCGCCCGTTGCTATCAGGCGCAGAGCTAAACCCAATGCATCTGTCAGCCCATGTATTTTTGTCGTCAGGCCGCCCTTGGAACGTCCCCCCTGGAACGCCCCAATGCGTGGGCATCAGGCCCCCTTTTTTATGCCGCGCCCCGGCCGCTTGGGCATGCGCCCGCACAATTGTGGCATCCATCATCAGCCACTCTTGATCAGCGTGAGTGCGCAAGGCCTTAAAGACATCTTCTAAAACCCCGGCCTCAACCCAGAGATAATAACGCCGTTTGACACTGTCAAAACGCCCGAACCGTTCGGGTAAATCGCGCCAACGCCCGCCCGAACGGGCCATCCACAACAAAGCATCAATGAAAAGCCTGTTATTGGCGTTGCGACCCGGTTTCCCTGTGCTCCCATAAGGCAAATAAGGCTTTAAACGGCTCCATTGTTCATCCGTAAGTTCCTGATAACCAGACATATGTGCGCTCCTGACAAAAATGAAGGAACATTATAGAAAATAAAAGGTGGGTCATGCCTAGGTCGTAGTGAAGAATTAATCATTTGAGCCAGATTTTGATAGCTGCGATATAGACGAAGCCCATATAGTTTTGGATATGCTTGTCATATCGCGTAGCCACACGCCGGAACTGTTTGAGATAGCCAAAGAAACGCTCGACAATATTACGTTCCTTATACAAAGCCATATCAGTTTGCCTTGGCTTGCGCACATTTTTCCGGGACGGAATAACGGGCATAGCCCCGCTCTCATTCACCGCGTCTATAACGCACCGGCCATCATAGCCCTTATCCGCCAAGACATGATCCGCCTTAAACCCTGCCAATAAGGCGGCGGCTTGCGTCATTTCGCTACAATGCCCGCCCGTTGCTATCAGGCGCAGAGGTAAACCCAATGCATCTGTCAGCCCATGTATTTTTGTCGTCAGGCCGCCCTTGGAACGCCCCAATGCGTGGGCATCAGGCCCCCCTTTTTATGCCGCGCCCCGGCCGCTTGGGCATGCGCCCGCACAATTGTGGCATCCATCATCAGCCACTCTTGATCAGCGTGAGTGCGCAAGGCCTTAAAGACATCTTCTAAAACCCCGGCCTCAACCCAGAGATAATAACGCCGTTTGACACTGTCAAAACGCCCGAACCGTTCGGGTAAATCGCGCCAACGCCCGCCCGAACGGGCCATCCACAACAAAGCATCAATGAAAAGCCTGTTATTGGCGTTGCGACCCGGTTTCCCTGTGCTCCCATAAGGCAAATAAGGCTTTAAACGGCTCCATTGTTCCTCCGTAAGTTCCTGATAACCAGACATATGTGCGCTCCTGACAAAATGAAGGAACATTATAGAAAATAAAAGTTAACTCTTCACTACAGCCTAGTTGATTAGATTTTCTCTGAAGTATCGTAACAGGGTTTTGTACTTGTCTTCAAGCCTGTGATTATATCTCCATTCCGTTTCCTTCAGGTGTAGATGAAAGGTGTGTTTTGGAACGCCCTTAAACTTCGCTAGACGCACCTTGGCCAGCCCCCAGAAGCCTTCGATGCCGTTGATGTGGGTTGGGCCCTGGGCGAACTCGTCCCTGGAATGATCTACCCGATAATGACCATAGCCTATATCGACCAGTCCGTTATAGCCGCGCCAGCCATCGGAGTTGATGATGGAAGACGGGTTAACCCTACCCCGGATAATCCCCTGTAGGGTGGCTCTGGAGCAGTCTGGCACGATCTCGGTATAGACCCGCCCGGCCCGTTCGTAGATGCCAAACAGGGTGGTCTTGCCATAGGCTCCGCGCCCGCGTTTGCCCTTGACGCGGGTTGCGCCGAAATAGCTTTCATCAACCTCGACCACGCCGAAGAAGGGTTTGTCCGCCTCGCAGGCCCAATGGATGCGTTCGCGAAGAGCGCGGTAGATCCGGTTGATGGTGTTACGGTTAAGCCCTGTCAGTTGGGCTGTTTGCAGGGTTGTCAGATCAGCGGCGAAGCAGCGAACGACCTCCCGAATTTTGCGCTCGGACAGATGCGAACCTTTTGAATAATGATTTTCATTGCATACAGTGACTTAGATCCTATGCGGAGCCAATCAACTAGGCATGACCTAAAGTTAACTCTTCACTACAGCCTAGGCTGTAGTGAAGAGTTAACTTTTATTTTCTATAATGTTCCTTCATTTTGTCAGGAGCGCACATATGTCTGGTTATCAGGAACTTACGGATGAACAATGGAGCCGTTTAAAGCCTTATTTGCCTTATGGGAGCACAGGGAAACCGGGTCGCAACGCCAATAACAGGCTTTTCATTGATGCTTTGTTGTGGATGGCCCGTTCGGGCGGGCGTTGGCGCGATTTACCCGAACGGTTCGGGCGTTTTGACAGTGTCAAACGGCGTTATTATCTCTGGGTTGAGGCCGGGGTTTTAGAAGATGTCTTTAAGGCCTTGCGCACTCACGCTGATCAAGAGTGGCTGATGATGGATGCCACAATTGTGCGGGCGCATGCCCAAGCGGCCGGGGCGCGGCATAAAAAAGGGGGCCTGATGCCCATGCATTGGGGCGTTCCAGGGGGGGGACGTTCCAAGGGCGGCCTGACGACAAAAATACATGGGCTGACAGATGCATTGGGTTTACCTCTGCGCCTGATAGCAACGGGCGGGCATTGTAGCGAAATGACGCAAGCCGCCGCCTTATTGGCAGGGTTTAAGGCGGATCATGTCTTGGCGGATAAGGGCTATGATGGCCGGTGCGTTATAGACGCGGTGAATGAGAGCGGGGCTATGCCCGTTATTCCGTTCCGGAAAAATGCGCGCAAGCCAAGGCAAACTGATATGGCTTTGTATAAGGAACGTAATATTGTCGAGCGCTTCTTTGGCTATCTCAAACAGTTCCGGCGTGTGGATACGCGCTATGACAAGCATATCCAAAACTATATGGGCTTCGTCTATATCGCAGCTATCAAGATCTGGCTCAAATGATTAATTCTTCACTACAACCTAGACTTATGCGTCTATCCTAGAGGGGCGCGTGCTACGACTATAGCCGCGACCATCCTGACTTTTCCCGCATCTCGGTTACCGCGATGCGGGTTTTTTATGCGGCATTGCAAGGTGATTTATCACCTTTACGGTTCTGCGACATGTGTTGTCACATAACTGTCATTATACTATTGACGTTTATGTGACAGCTATGTCATATAAATTTCACAGAATTGACAAGTGTGTCTCGCGAAGCTGATAGCAGGGACGCCAAATCCATAAAAATTCAGCACTAAACTGGAGACTTGAGATGAAATCACTCTACCTTGCCGCCGGATTAGTCTTGGCAACTGCGGTCGCCACCTCAGCTACTGAAACCTTTTCTAATTCATCCATTGCCAATAGTTTGAATACCGTTCCCGCGGCTGCACAGGCCGATATCGATGATTGCCTCTCAACTGAAAGCTCCTCGCGCGCAGTGCGCGCCTGCTCAAAAGCCATCCGGGCTGCACAACCCAGTAATGAGGTTCGCGCCCATCTCTATACGCGGCGCGCTCTGCACCGCATGGCTCTGGGCCGCTACGATGATGCGGCTGGTGATTTCACTCGGGCCGGCGAATTGAAAAATGATGAGAGTTTGGAATTGCTCGGTCATGGTTTCACCGCCATGATGCAAAACGATCTGGCCAAAGCCCGCCGCAAGTTCGAAGATTGCAATAATCGCGGCAAGATCGCGCCAATTGCGGAATATGGTCTTGGACTGACCTATCAAATGGCCGGAGCCAAGGTAGATGCGCGCAATGCTTATGAGCGTGCTTTGAGCCTGCGTCCCGGATGGACCGCCGTCGCTGAGCAGATGGCGACACTCGAAACGCCATAACGATTTCATAACCGAATTTACAGATCGAAAAATTTTAACCTGCCCATCAGGGCAAGTTTTTTCATTTAAGTTCAATGTCTTATGGTAGATGAAGAGAGTTCTGTCATTGAACTTTCACTGTCCTTTCACCAAACGGACACGGATTCATTGCCCTCTCGTCACAAACAAATGGTGTTGCCCCCTCACAAATCGAGGGCTGATAAATCGATTCCCTCATGACCGAATTCTTGTCCCTCGTGAGGCTTATCCATGTTCAACCAGTCCCTAAAGCTGGCTCTTCTTACCACCACCGCTGGCCTAGTCCTATCCGCCTGTGGCGGTGGCACTACGTCCTCCCCCGGCACGACAGGCCCCGTAACGATCAATCCGTCAACGACTGGCGGCAATACTCAAGCAGATGTCGATCTGGTGCCGAATGATAACTGCCCGTTCGGGACGACGCTTGAAACAATTACAAATGCGACTGGTTCGGTTGAAGCCTGCGTGATTGGCGGCACTATTTCTGAGAACCTGACGCTGACGGCTGAAAACGGTTACGCGCTCGACGGCGCGGTTTTCGTCGGCGTGGACGGCGGCGCAAACGCTGCTCTGACGATCCCGGCGGGTACGACAATCTTTGGCCGGTCCGGACAGGATTATCTGGTTGTGACGCGCGGTTCGCGCCTCAATGTCACGGGTACACAGTCTGAGCCGGTTATCATGACATCCATTCAAGACCTTCAGGGCTCGGCAGACCCCGTCAATGACCGCGGATTGTGGGGCGGACTTGTTATTAACGGCTTCGCGCCGATAAATGATTGTATCGATGGCACGGCAATGGGCGGTACAGCCGGTTGCGAAAAGTCTGGTGAAGGTTCGTCTGGTCTGTTTGGCGGCGCGGATGCGACGGATAATTCTGGTGTACTGCAATATTTGCAAGTCAAATATGCGGGCAATCTGATCAATGACGAGGATCAGCTGAATGGTATCGCATTTCAGGGCATCGGTTCCGGCACAACCTGCGATCATATTCAGATTCACAATAATGCCGATGATGGTGTGGAGTTCTTTGGCGGCTCCGTCGTCTGTGACTATCTGGTTCTGACGGGCGTCGGCGATGATAGCCTTGACTGGACAGATGGCTGGATCGGGGGCTCGCAATATGTGCTTGTCAAACAGGGCCCAGGCGCAGGCGACCGCGGTATCGAAGGCGATAATCGCAGCTCCAACAATGCACTGACGCCCACGTCCAATCCGCTGATTTCCAACTTCATCTTCATTGGTGGTGACGCCGGAGATACGGGTGTTGTCGTCCGGGCAGGCACGAATGGCCGCATCATTAATGGTGTTGTCACGGGCTGGCAGGACGCAGGTGTCGATGTTGATGATGCCAGCACACTGACCAATCTACAGAGCGGGGCACTCTCATTTGCATCTTTGTTTCTGGATAATGGCGACAATATTGAAAGCGACGAATCAAGTGAAACCGTGAACACTGACGCCGCGATTTCCGGCAGCCCGGACGTGATTCAGGGCAACAGCTCCTTGGCCGACGAATTCTTCCCGGGGGCAGCCGAGCAAGCCGTTGCCGCAGCGGAACCGATGACAGCAGGCTTTGACAGTGTTGATTATATCGGTGCCTTCTCGCCGACCGAAACAGTAGACAGCAACTGGGCGCAGGGTTGGACCTTCGGTCTGTTCGAACGCCCGACGGAATGTCCGTCTGGCACGCTCAGCACAGGCGAAACGGTCAATGGACAGCAAATCTGTGAGCTGGCAGGTACCGTTACGCAAAATGTGCGTCTGAATAATAACTTCGTCTATCAGCTCGATGGCGCTGTCTTCATCGGTGAAGATACGGGTGCCGACGCAGCAAACCCGATCGCAGGACGGTCTGCCGCCATTCTGACAATCGATGCGGGTACAACCATCTTTGGCCGCTCGGGAACAGACTATCTCGTTATTGCCCGCGGATCACAAATCCGTTCCAACGGCACGCGCAGCAATCCGGTGGTGATGACGTCTCGCAAGGAAGTCTTCGGAGAATCTGCGGCGGGCATCGCATACAATGCGGCGACTGATCGTGGCGAGTGGGGTGGCCTGGTCATTAATGGCCGCGCGCCCATCAATGATTGTATTGACGGGACCGCGACGGGAGGAACGATCCAGTGTGAAAAGGCCGGTGAAGGGTCGTCCGGCCTGTTTGGCGGCGCTACGGCCGATGACAATAGTGGTAACCTGTTCTTCACTCGTGTGTCCTTCGCGGGCAATCTCATCAACGATGAAGACCAGCTAAACGGTATCGCGTTTCAGGCTGTCGGATCCAGCACGCAGGTCGACTTTATCCAGGTCCACAATAATGTGGATGACGGTGTCGAATTCTTCGGCGGTGCGGTCAATGCTAAACACCTCGTCATGACTGGTATCGGCGACGACAGTGTTGACTGGACTGACGGCTGGGTCGGTAAAGTGCAATATGTGATTGTCGATCAGTCTGATGATGCGGGTGAACGGGGTATCGAGGGTGATAACCGTAGTTCTAACAACGCATTGCTTCCACGATCCAACCCAACGATCTCAAACCTGACCTTTGTGGGTGGAGCCGCAGGCGAAACGGGTATAGTTCTGCGTGCTGGTACCAACGCAGCGCTGTACAATGGTATCGTCACAGGCTTCCAGGATGCTGGTTTTGACATTGATGATGACTCCACCGCAGCCCAGGCCACAGCTGGCAACATCTCGCTGGACAGTTTCTTGATCGCCGGAAACAATGCCGATCTTGAAAGCGATAGCGCCCCTCAGGCTGCCATTGTTGCGGCTGGATCCAATGTCATCATCGGCGGGACTACAACCATTGCTGACGAAAACTATGTCCCAGGCGCCCCTGAACAGGCGGTTACGGCAACCAATGTCAACGCGGTGGACCCCTTCTTTGACGCCGTGACCTATATTGGTGCCGTCGAGGATGCCAATGACAATTGGTACACGGGCTGGACTCTGTTGGTCGACCAGTAGAATCCTTCACAGTCCGGACCGATGGTCCGGGCCTCATGCCAGTGGCCAGTGGCCCTTCGGCGTATCGATTGATATTTTGGAACATGGATCACACCGTGAAATATACGACCCACAGCCTCCTTAGCGCGCTGATAATCGGGACTGCACTTACGCAGCTACCCACACACGCATTGGCACAAAATACGACGTCCGACCCAACCGGACCCTCTATCGCACAAACTCCGATTGCCGACGATGAAGTCGTTGCAGTCGGCGTCTTTATTCCGAACAAAAAGAAGATCACGTCAGAAATCACCTCCGTTCTGGATGAGGAAGTGTTTGCTCAGATTGGTGCAGGCGATATTGCCTCGGCTCTGATCCGTGTGACGGGCCTGTCGCTCAGCCAGGGTAAGTTTGTGATCGTTCGTGGTCTGAATGAACGTTACTCTTATGCGACCCTGAACGGGGCGCCGCTTCCATCGCCTGAGCCATTGCGCCGGGTTGCCCCGCTTGATTTATTTCCTACATCCGTACTGGCTGATGTGGTTGTGCAGAAAACCTACAGTCCGGAATTTTCCGGGGAATTTGGCGGTGGTGCCATCAATCTTCGGACTCGTACTTTGCCGGATGAGGCATTTGTCGAGCTCTCAGTCAGCGGTTCGTACAATACGGCGACGTCACTCCGCAAAGGTCTGGTCTATGGCGGGTCTGATACGGACTGGCTCGGCTTCGACGATGGGCTTCGCGATCTGCCGAATCTGGACGCGGCGGGTGTTCCCACAAGTAACTTTGAAAGTTTCGAAACGCTCATTTTAGATATTGATCACCAGCTCCCCTTTAATGGCGGTGGGCGGATTTCTGCCGGCAACCGTTTTGATCTAGATGGTGGGCAGAGCATTGGTATGCTGGCCACCATTGGTTACGACAATACATGGCAGACTCGTCGCGGCGAAAACAATGTCACGAATATTGGCGGTAATGGGCAGCTTAATATTCAGGATGGCGGATTTCAGGAATCGACTGAAAATACGATCTCACTGAATGGTTTCGTCAGCATAGGTTTTGAGATTGATGAGAATAACACCGTCCAGCTGATTGGTCTGGCAACACGCCAGTCTTCCGCTGAGGTCCGGTCATACACCGGCACAACTGACCTTCAGAATAATATTGTTCGCCAGGACTTTACGGAATGGTTTGAGCGCGAAGTATATATGGGCCAAGTGCTGGGTGAGCATTTTCTACCATCTCTGAACGATGCAGAACTGACCTGGCGGGCGTCCTACGCACAGGCCGGGCGCGATGCGCCATATGAACGTCGCGTCAATTATGAAAATTATGAGGACGATCTGGGTTTCCGTTTCCAGTTTAACCGTCCTGGTACGAATAATGATCTGCGTTTTTCGGAACTTGATGATGACACGCTTGACCTTGGTGTCGATTTTACCATCCCCCTTGACATGGGTGAGCGCGAGGTCGAGCTGAAATTCGGTGGCGCCTATCTCGACAAGACCCGTGACTCGCAACAGGCTGATTTCCGCTACTTCATTACCTTCCCTGTCAATGATGGGGGTTTGCGCTTCTCCCGGATCGATCAGATATTCTCTGATGCGGTTGTGAACTCGACCTTTGCAGAAATCCGCCGCGGCGGTACAACCGGCTTCCCGGATCTGTCTTTTGCGTCACTGGAAACCTTTGGCACATATGTCGGTTTGGAAACGGAGCTCATTCCCGATCTGAGAATTTCCGGCGGATTGCGCTATGAGACGTCGCAGCAGGATACGGCCATTGCGCAGTCACAGGTTGCGAATTCGCGATTCGATTTCGATACTTTGGATGAGAACTATATTCTCCCCGCTGCCACGGCGACCTATACTTTCGCGGATAACTGGCAGCTTCGTCTGGCGGCGTCAAAGACGATCAACCGTCCACAGTTCCGCGAACTGACCCCGTCCATCTTCGTCAATACGGATACGGATGATCGTTTCGTCGGTAACCCATTCCTGACAAACTCGGAAAGCACCAACTTCGATGCCCGGCTGGAATATTATTTCGGCCCTATGCAGTTCGTCACCATCGGTGGCTTCTACAAAGACCTGACCAATCCCATCGAGGAATTCATCTTCAACGGGCTAGGCGAGAGTAACGCCACGAGCTTCATCAATGCGCCGAGCGCGGAACTCTATGGTCTGGAACTTGAATTCGAGAAAAAGTTTGCGATCTCCAACCATTTCCCAATCTTCAATAATTGGCTGGGCGGCCAGGATTTCGTGATCCGGTCCAACTACACCTATGTGGACAGTGCCGTGTCTGCGGATGGCACAGTGACTATCACGCCGCCGACTGTTGATCCAACACGCGGAATCACGCCTGTCACGATCTCTGCGGCGGGCCTTTATTCAGATGATCGCAAGTTGCAGGGGCAAAGTGACCACCTTGTCAATCTGCAATTTGGTATCGAAAATTACGATAAGGGTTGGGATGCGTTCCTTCTGCTCAACTATAGTTCAGAACGGATCCGGGCTGTCGAAGATCTGTCCAACGGTCTCCCATCAATCAATGAACAACTTCCGCTGAGTCTCGACTTTGTCATGAACATCCCGTTCGAAATTCGGGATGGAGAGTATGAGATTGGCCTCAAGGTCCATAATATTCTTGATGACAAATATGAAGCGAGTCAGACATTGGGGAACTCGACAATTATTGTTGACGATTACAATATCGGGACGACCTTTGCCGCAAGCCTGAAGCGCCGTTTCTAGGCCGTCCCAATCGTGAAGTTTTAAAGTTCGCCCAACTGTGGTGGGCTTTTTTTGTAGCAAGCTCATACAATTCTCCATATCGTATTGATCGCACTATGGAGAATGATGGGAGCGAAAATACTGCCTATGCGCAGTCACAATCAGGTCAGTAGCACTGCGAAAATTCCGGCGAATGCCAAAGCCTCAATTGATATTGTCAAACCATCACTCATTATGGCCAAACCATGGATGAACGTGAACATCGTTGCCGATATGATGGTACCAACGGGACACGCCGAAAAGGATCATCGGCATTCGGTTCAAAGGCACGGATTTTAAAATCACAGCGCAGTGTTGCACCGCACGCTGGAAACGTTGGTCATAACGACATCACCCTTATGGGCATCGACAACAATATCCATAATACCGTCCCATACACCCGCCTTTGTCCAACGGTTGAAACGATTATAAACAGTGGTATAGGGACCATATCGGCTCGGTATCTACCGCCACGCAAAGCCTGTGCGAGGGGCGTAGAAGATCCCGTTCAAAACTCGCCGGTCATCCACGCGCTTCGGCCCGCGTCCGCCTGGCAATAACGGCTCAATCACAGCCCATGCCTCATCTGATAAGTCAAATCGCATGATCCAATCTCCTTTACCAAGATTGAATCAGTACTCTAATCATAAATCAATAACTCAAATCGAGTGCAAACCCTGGATTGACCTTGATGCACGAAAATTGCCCAGATCATTATTTTGCGATCAGGTCAGTTGAACCCCAAATCCGAGTTCGTCTTAAAACACCTCTTTCTCCGGCAGGAAAATCTCGCGCTTCCCCCCACTCCCGGCCTCGCTAATCATACCTTCCTGTTCCATCCGGTCGATAAGATCCGCTGCGCGGTTATAGCCAATAGAGAGTCGGCGCTGGATGTAGCTGGTCGAGGCCTTGTGGTCATTGGAGACAATGGCGACGGCCTGATCGAACAGCGAATCACCGCTGGAGCCACCGCCCGCTTCTGTAGAGTCTGACGAGGCTTCTTCGTCTCGGTCGGCCGTGACGGCGTCGAGATAGGCTGGAGCGCCCTGGGCGCGAACGAAATTAGCTACGCGTTCCACTTCGGAGTCAGACACGAACGGCCCGTGATAACGTTTCGGGCCTGTGTCGCCGAGGAACAGCATATCGCCTTTGCCAAGCAATTGTTCACCGCCCATTTCGCCAAGAATGACGCGGCTGTCGATTTTGGAGCCAACCCGGAAACAGACCTTGGTCGGGAAGTTGGCCTTGATCGTCCCGGTGATGACATCTGTGGAGGGACGCTGCGTCGCCAGAATCATATGGATACCCGCCGCGCGGGCCATTTGCGCGAGCCGCTGAACAGATCCTTCAATATCCTTCTTGGCGACCATCATCAGGTCCGCCATCTCGTCAATGATGACGACGATATAGGGCATGGGCTCGAATTCAAATTCCTGCGTCTCGAAAATCGGCTCACCGGATTCGTGGTGGAAGCCTGTCTGAACAGTCTTGGACAAGGTCCCGCCGCGCGTTTTGGACTCCGCGACTTTTTCGTTGAAGCCCTCCATGTTTCGCACGCCGATCTGGCTCATCTTGCGGTAACGGTCCTCCATCTCGCATACGGCCCATTTCAGCGCGACGACGGCTTTTTTCGGCTCTGTCACAACGGGAGCGAGCAGATGCGGTGCGCTATCATAAACGGACAATTCAAGCATCTTCGGATCGATCATGATGAATTTGCACTGATCCGGTGTCAGCTTGAACATCAGGCTGAGAATCATGGAATTGACCGCGACCGATTTACCGGAGCCAGTCGTCCCCGCCACTAGCATATGCGGCATGGAAGCCAGGTCCGTAACAAAAGGAGCCCCGCCAATATCTTCGCCCATAATGAGCGGCAGGCGCGCTTCGCTCATCTCAAAGGCGTCCGATTCCAACATTCGACGGAGCCAGACGATTTCGCGTTTGCGGTTCGGCATCTCCACACCGAGCGCATTGCGACCGGGCACGACTGCGATCCGCGCAGATTTGGCGCTCATATTGCGGGCTATGTCAGAGGCCAAATTGATAACGCGGGATGATTTCACACCCGGAGCCGGCTCAAATTCAAACAGAGTTACAACGGGGCCGGGGCGAACATCGCCCATTTTACCTTCCACACCATAATCACCCATAACACGGTGCAACTGGTCAGATTGGCGTTTCAGCATGCCTTCATCACGGATCGTACTTCTTGGCGGCGGTGCTTTCAGAAGATCCGCTGTCGGTAAAACAAAATCACTGGCTTGCGAGAAGTCGAACTCCGGGGCCCTGCGCTTAGGATTGATGACCTTACGCGCCGCCGATTTAGGCTTGGGCGCCGCAACCACAGGCGCGGGGATGGGCACCGGGTTTAGAAGCGGCGCGTCAAGGATCGTACGTATTCCGACAGTTTCGGTTTCAAGCTCACTCTCATAGGATTCGCGGAAGATACGAACCAGCCAGGCTGCCATGGTATCGACACCGACCCGGATATAGGCCCAGACCAGACCCGTTGCATCGAGAATGTCGACGACGTCCCGGCGAACGAGGCCAAGATGCCGCGCCAGACAGGCGCTGAAACCGAGAAACGTTACCAGAGCGACGATACCGCCTGACAACGAAATATTGAAATGATCCAGCCAGCGACGCATTTCGAAATGCATCAGATCTCCGAACCAGCCGCCTAGGCCCGAGCCCATGGGCCAGTTTTGCGGAATCGGAGACGCGGCTAGTGTTGCCGTACCCAGCAGGACAGCCCCAATATAGATGAGCGCGCGCCCAGCCCGGTCGAGTCTCGTCTGAATTCGCACCGTCCGGCGCAGCAAGCGCCTTATACCGGAAATCATCATCAGGCCGCTGGCCAGCAAGCCACCCCAGCCCAGCGTCTGCATCAACATGTTGGCGCCCCAAGCGCCCGGCGTGCCAAATGCATTCCTGATTCCTCCGATCCCGGCCGTATCCATTGTCGCGTCGAACGGGGAGTAGGTTAACTGGATGATCATTAGCACCCCCCCCAGACCAATGAGAGAGAGTGCCGATACAGCCCGTTTCCAGGCACTGGCCTCAGCCTGATTGACTGCATCCATCATCGCCTGGATCGCTTCCGGCGAATATTCCTCATAAGGGGCGGTGGCAGCAGGGGGCAGCGTCATCTGGGGTCCAAGAAAATAGAGTGTCTGGTTAATGAAAGGTGACGCCAAGGCGTAAAGGTGTCGTTAAAGGACCGTATGTCTTTGTGGACAAATTGCCGCCCGCTAAAGCGGGTTTCCATGCAGTCGTTGCGGGCTTAGAGCCTCACGCCATGAGCGAACATTCGCAAATCGCCGTCGTCGGCGCAGGCTTGTCGGGATTGCTGTCGGCTTTGGCGCTGTCAGATCCAGAGCACGGGCCGGGCCGGGAGGTCGTGCTCATCGATGCCGGACCGATTGATCGAAGCCTCTCGGATGGCCGCGCCACCGCCCTCACCCCGTCCGCCATGCGAGCTCTCACCCGATTGGGAATTGAAGATCTGGCCTCAACTCCAATCCTTGGCATGCGCGTTGGAGAAGGCGAAGCAGACACACTGTGGCAGTTCGAACTGCCTGAGCGGGACGACGAACCTTTAGCGTTCAATGTTGAAAATGAGTCCTTCCGCGCCGCGCTGCTAGCCCGTTTGAAGCACAGTCCTGTCCATATCAGAGACGGAGTTCGGGTCGAAACTCTATCTCAAGATGCCACTGCAACCTTAATCTTAAGTGACAACACCCAGCTAACGGCAGAACTGATCGTAGCGGCGGATGGACGCAACAGTGCGGTCCGCCGCATGGTAGGCCTGTCCGTATCGCATTTCGATTTCGGCCAGCACGCGATGGTGACAACCGTAATCCATGCCGAGCCGCATGACGGGATCGCCCTGCAACGCTTTCAACCCATCGGTGCGGTCGCCAGTTTGCCAGTCGCCACAACCAAAACAGGACACCGGTCGCAAATCGTCTGGTCGGATCGATCCAGCGCGACTGCCGCAGCCTGTGCCCTCCCCTCAAAGGCGTTGATCAAACTGATCGATGACCGGCTCTGGGGCGCGCTGGATATTACAGGTCTGGACACAGCCATGCAGAGCTACCCGCTGATCGGTCAGCGCAGCGAGGCTCTCAGCCGCGGCCGGGTAACTCTTATCGGCGACGCTGCACGGACTATTCATCCGCTGGCAGGACAGGGATTCAATCTCGCTGTCCGCGACATTGGGGTGCTCGCAGAGTGCATAGGGGAAGCCGTCCAGACGGGACAGGATATCGGTACGGCTGGGCTGATCGGATATGAGCGTTGGCGACGAGCCGATGAAACGCTTCTGGCGGTGCTGACAACATCGCTGGCTCTTGCCTCGGCTCGC
Organism: Litorimonas sp.; assembly: GCA_965205225.1. Taxonomy (GTDB): domain Bacteria; phylum Pseudomonadota; class Alphaproteobacteria; order Caulobacterales; family Maricaulaceae; genus Litorimonas. Next base: position 870,143 of record CBDBFZ010000002.1, on the reverse strand, counting down.
GGGCTGCTCGGTCATGCCCGGCGCGCCGCTTTTGCAGCCGTTGATGACATGCCGGTTCTGCACACACTGATCCGCCGCGAAGCAACCGGAAGTACTGGCGAACAGCCCGCCTTGTTGCGCTAGCTCGTCTGCTCGGTGACGGCACCGTTAGCGACCTCAAACCATTGCGCCCGCGTGCCAAAATCTGAAAAGAGCGATCGATCCGTGCCCGTCATGAAGACCTGAAGGCCGAGATCGATCAGTTCTTCGGACAAAGCCTTGCGGCGTTCCGCGTCCAGATGGGCCGCAACCTCGTCCAGCAACAGAATAGGGGAGCGTGTGACTTGGACACGGGCATGGGCAAGGATCAACCCGATTAGCAGCGCTTTCTGTTCACCCGTTGAACAAAGCGCTGCCGCTATGGCTTTACCTTGATGGACAATTTTCATTTCGGACCGATGCGGGCCGGTCAGTGAGCGCCCTGCGCGGTTGTCAAGCGGGCGCGTCTCCGCCAGCCGTTCGCGAAATTCACTCTCCACATCGTCAAGATAGGCCTCATCCAGAAGCAGCGCTTCAACAGTGCCTTCAATCGATATCTCAGCCTGCGGGAAGGCCGAGGCACGCTGCTCACCAATAGCTTTACGCAATCTTTCGATTGTATCGACGCGGGTTTTAGCGATGCGGGCACCGCAGATGGCCATGTCGGCTTCCAGTGCATCGTACCAGCTGGCATCGGAAATTCCGTCAGACAGCAAACGGTTGCGCTCGGACCTTGCTTTTTCGTAGCGCAGACTGGCCACACCGTGAGATGGCTCAAAAGCCAGAGCCAGACGATCAAGAAATTTCCGTCGGTCGCTTTCCGGTCCGGTAAAGAGCCGGTCCTGAACAGGCGTTAGCCATTGAACTGTAAGCAATTCTGCCAGTTGCGACGCGGTGGCATTGGTCTGGTTCACACGCACGACACGGCGACGCGGACTATTCGGAAGCTGGCCAACTGAAATATGCGTGCCCTCATCCAGCTCTGCATTCACGCCCCAGGCTGCAGCGGTCCGGCCGTCATCGACGCGTATAAGCGCGTCGATGGCGGCGCCGCGCAAACCCCGGCCTGGTGACAAGAGGGAGACGGCTTCCATAAGGTTGGTCTTGCCCGCCCCGTTGGCACCGAACAGCACAATGGGTCCGGGCGAGAGATCGAGATCGAGTCGGTCATAGGACCGAAAATCCGTTAGTCTTAGCGAGGCGAGTGCCGCCATCCAATCGATTTAGACCCGCAGCGGCATCAGCACGAAGAGCGCATGGTCATCTTGCGAATCAGTCACAAGCGCGGGCGATGAGGCGGAATCGAGCATGAAAGTCGCGTCATGGCCTTCGATTTGTCCGGCGACATCGAGGAGATATTTGGCATTGAAACCGATCTCCATCGCATCGTCATCATAGTTAACCGGCAGGTCTTCGCGCGCCTGTCCGGATTCCGGATTGTTAACCGACAGAGACAAGTTACTGTCCGCGAGAGAGAGCTTCACCGAACGTGATTTTTCTGCCGAAATAGTTGCAACCCGGTCGACCGCCGAGGCAAACACTTTATTGTCGAGCACGAGCTCTTTCGTATTGGTGCGCGGGATGACACGTTCATAATCCGGGAATGTGCCGTCAATCAGTTTCGACGTTAGAACCACTGTGCCAGTCATGAACCGAATTTTGGATTCAGAGACCGCGACGGCAACATCGGCGTTGGTTCCGTCAATCAGACGGCGCAGTTCGGCGACTGTCTTTCTCGGTACGATGACGCCGGGCATATCCTCGGCTCCGCTAGGCAGCGTCTGTTCGGCGAGGGCCAATCGGTGGCCATCCGTCGCGACGGATCGCAGTAGTCCATCGCGCGCATGCAGATAAATGCCATTGAGATAGTATCGTGTCTCTTCAGTACTGATCGCAAACTTCGTCTTGTCGATCAAGCGCGACAGATCAGAGGTCGGCAGTGTGAATTCATTGGTAAATCCGTCCGCCGTCATTTTCGGAAAGTCGCCCGATGGCAGCAGCGGCAGAGTGAAGTGAGCCGATCCTGCATCCACATCCAGACGGTCGTTGGAATTGATCGTCAGCTGAACTTGCGCGCCGTCCGGCAATTTACGGACAATATCGTACAGCGTGTGCGCAGGCGCTGTGACTTGTCCCGGCGCGTCAACAATGGCTTCAACAGACTCAGAGACTTCTATATCCAGATCAGTGGCCACCAAGGTCAATCGTCCGCTTTCTTCACCCATCAGGACGTTGGACAGAATCGGGATTGTGTTCCGCCGTTCCACGACGGACTGGACGTGAGACAAACCGGTCAGAAGTGCGCTGCGTTCGAGGGTGAGTTTCATGATGAATGAGCCGTTTGGAAAAGACCTTTGACGGTCAACTTTAATGGAAAATACAGGATTTGGAAGCGCTAGACGACAAAAACAGAGTCAGGATTATCTACAGGTCTATTCAGGCAGAGCCACCCCACCTTCAACCCGCGTCCACCTTTGCGTCTGGCAGAGGAACGCGATGCAGCCTTTGACCTTCAATATATCCGGTGTGTCGTCGAGTTGGATAGAGCTTTTATAGCTCTTGCCGTCCTCAGGATTGTAGATGCGGCCCTTTTTCCATTTATCCCCATCCGCTTCAAAACCGTCCAGTATGGTCAATCCGATGATAGGCTGATCGCGAAACGCCGGGTCCGAATTATTGACATCCGTCATCGGCTCGCCGTCTGGAATGACGGCTGTCTCAATCACACCGCAGGGCGTCCCGTCACCACAGTCCGCGATACGGACCGTCGCTGTTTCCGCTTCAGTCTGCCAGAGACCATCAATGGAACCGTTTGCGATCGCTGGAGATACCAGCGCGAATGATAAAAGGATTGGGGAGATGATTTTCATATGTGCTCTCTCCATCGTTAACGCAGGTCACGTCAAATACTGATTACATCACAACACCGCTTGACCCTGCTGCTCCCCTCACCTATCTGGTAGATAACAGCCGTCCGGCTGATCCGTGCCAGTTTGCCGTCTTTGCTGCTAGTGCGATAAAAGGCCAAGCCTTTCCCACTCAAGATGATTGCCGCGCAGGGTCCTCCTGTGCGTGCCCCCTTAAAGATTAGACCCCCTCTAAAGATTAGACTATGACCACCGTCGATACACCCTTGGACCAGCTCGAGACGATTTCGCTGGACGACCTCAAAGCCATGAAACCCGGCGAGTTGAACCGCTTCGCTGAAGAAGTCGGGATCAAAAACCCGGGCTCCATGCGCAAGCAGGATATTTTTTATCAAACGCTGAAAGACCTCGCCGAGCGCGGCGTACTCGTCCGCGGACGTGGCGTTTTGGAAGTGCTGCAGGATGGTTTCGGCTTTCTGCGCGCACCGGAAGCCAACTATCTGGCAGGTCCGGATGACATTTATGTCAGCCAGAAAGATATTCGCAAATTCGGCCTGCGCACAGGCGACACGATTTCTGGCCTTCTTGATGCCCCCAAGGGCGACGAGCGTTATTTCGCTTTGAAGAAGGCCGAAGAAATCAACTTTTCCATGCCTGAACAGGCGCGGATGAAAGCGCATTTCGATAATCTGACCCCGCTCTATCCCGATCAGCGCTTCAAGATGGAACTCGAAGATCCGACGGTCAAAGATACGTCTGGACGTGTCATCGATATCGTTGCTCCGATCGGTAAGGGCCAGCGCGCTCTGATCGTGGCACCGCCGCGCACTGGTAAAACGGTTCTATTACAGAATATCGCGCACTCCATCGAACAGAACCACCCGGAATGCTATGTTCTGGTCTTGTTGATCGACGAACGACCTGAAGAAGTGACCGATATGCAGCGCAGCGTCAAAGGCGAGGTTGTCTCATCGACCTTTGATGAACCCGCAACGCGTCACGTTCAGGTCGCCGAGATGGTGATTCAGAAAGCCAAACGTTTGGTCGAAAGCGGCAAGGATGTCGTCATCCTGCTCGACTCGATCACCCGTCTGGGCCGCGCCTACAACACCGTCGTGCCAAGCTCAGGCAAAGTGCTGACCGGTGGTGTCGACGCCAACGCCCTGCAACGTCCCAAGCGTTTCTTCGGCGCGGCGCGAAACATTGAGGATGGCGGCTCGCTGACCATCATCGCGACCGCACTGATCGAAACCGGCTCCAAGATGGACGAGGTTATCTTCGAGGAATTCAAGGGCACCGGTAACTCGGAAATTATCCTTGACCGGAAAGTCGCTGACAAGCGCATCTTCCCAGCCATTGACGTCACCAAGTCCGGCACTCGGAAAGAAGAACTGCTGGTTCCGCCTGCAGAACTGACCAAGACCTACATTCTGCGCCGCATCCTCAATCCAATGGGTACAATGGATGCAATTGAGTTCCTGCTCGGCAAGCTTAAGGATACGAAATCAAACGGCGATTTCTTCGATTCGATGAATACGTAACGAAAATACTCGCTTCGACCGAAGGAAGGGGCTGTAATGGTGTTTTCGTTACTTCGTCCCTTCGGGGGTGCTTTTTCTTTGACCTAAAGTGATCCGTCGATCAGCTTCATCACGCCGCTAAAATCCAAGCCGCCTTCGCCGGCCGCCTCCATCAGCGCGTAAAGCGCTTCGGCCTGCGCGCCGAGCGGGGTTGCGGCTCGGGCCGTACTCGCCGCATTCTTGGCCAACCTCAGATCTTTGAGCATCATTGTGGCGGCAAAGCCCGGCTGATAATCACGATTGGACGGCGCGCTCTGGACCGGGCCGGGCGCGGGGCAATAGCTCGTCATTGACCAGTTCTGGCCTGACGCCGTGCTGGAAATATCGAAGAAGGTCTGCGCGTCGAGGCCGAGCTTATCCGCCAGATTAAACGCCTCACACGTTCCGATCATGTGAATGCCGAGCAGCATATTGTTGCAGATCTTGGCGACCTGGCCATTGCCCGCATCACCTGCGTGAAAAACACTCTTGCCCATGATTTCGAGCAGCGGCTTAGCCCGTGCAAAAGCCTCAGCGGTCCCGCCACACATGAAAGTCAGTGTACCGTCTGCTGCTCCTTTGACGCCGCCCGAGACAGGCGCGTCAATCATTGCAAAGCCTTGGTCTGTCGCTTGACCGATCACCGTACGGGCACTGTCCACGTCCACCGTGGAACAATCGACCATTAGCGAGCCTTTGCCCGCATGATAAAAGACATCAGCATAGACTGACCGCACATGTGCGCCAGCTGGCAACATGGTCACGATAGCATCTGCCCCGGACACAGCGGCTTTGACCGTGTCGACCTTCGCACATCCGGCTTTGACCGCTTTGGCGACCGCGTCGTCGGATAGATCAAAGGCTCGCACATCATGATGTTTCGCCAGATTGGCGGCCATCCCGCCGCCCATATTGCCCAGTCCGATGAAAGCAATGATCATGAGGCTTGATCCTTAATCTGCGCGCCAAGCTCGGCATACAAAGCCGCCGCCGCGACCGGGTCAGCAGGCGCAGCAAATTCCATCGCCGCGTGAGAGATCTTCAGTGGATCGGTCATAACATATCCCCAGCATTTATTGCCGGGCCTTATCCGGCTTGGTACAATTTTGATAAAGGTCCTGGCAATAAATGCCGGGAACAGAGGCGCTAAGCCAGAAATTCCTGCCTTGGAACGGCACTCTGTCTGAACATGCATTCGATCTGCTCCTCCGTGACGGTGTCCATGCCATCATGCGACCAATCGGGATTGGGGTCTTTGTCGATCAGCTGCGCCCGGATGCCTTCGTAGAAATCCTGAATCGTGAGGAAATTGAGCGACAGGTTGAGTTCCTGTGTCATCACTTCACGGAAATCGAGATCCGCACCCCGGCGCATCGCCTCCAAAGTCGTGGCCAGCGCCATCGGGCTTTTGCGGCGTAACAGCTTGGCCTGTTGCACAGACCAGTCAGAGCCGTCAGCGTCTAATGCGCTTAAAATATCTGTGACAGTGTTTGCGTCAAAAGCTGCGACTGCATTTGGAATAGCGTCACCCTCCGGGGACACGTCGTTGAACGCCTCCAGAACGGCTTCAACATCCGCAGCGCCGTTGAGCGCCGCTATCAGTGCAATATGTTTTTCAGTCGGAACGCAATGTGTCGCGACACCAAGCGACACACACTCAGCTGGCCCGCGCCGCGCGCCTGTCAGGCCCAGCCAATTCCCGATGGCCGTTCCCAGGCGCGGCAGAAAATAAGTTCCACCCACATCCGGGAAATATCCAATTCCGGTCTCCGGCATGGCGAAGAGCGTTGTGTTACCTGCCACCCTATATTTACCGTGAACCGACAGACCTACGCCGCCGCCCATCACGATACCGTCAATCAGCGCAATGTAGGGCTTAGAGTAACGGTGTATCAACTCATTCAATGCATATTCGACCCTCCAGAAGGTCTCCGCGCGACCATCTTTAGCCTTGCCGCTATCGTGCAACATGATGACATCGCCGCCCGCGCAGAAAGCCCGGTCGCCTGCACCGTCGACCAGCACAGTTTTGACCGAATTTTCATCCTGCCAACCGCGCAAAGCCTCGGTCATAGCGACACACATCTCTGTTGTCAGTGCGTTCAGGGCCTTGGGGCGGTTCAGCGTGATGCGGCCCAGAGAACCTTCGATCCGGGCAATGATCTGATCTGTCATATTTATTGCCTTAACAGTCCGCGGCCGATGATGATCCGCATGATATCGTTGGTCCCTTCCAGGATCTGATGGACGCGCAAATCGCGAACAATCCGTTCGACCTGATAGTCGGCAAGATAGCCATAGCCGCCATGCACCTGCAGCGCGTCATTGGCGATTTTGGAGCAGAGATCGGTCGCAAACCGCTTGCCCATCGCGCAATACATCCCCGCATTCGGCTCTTTATTGTCGATGGCGTCCGCACCGCGGTAGATTATCAGGCGCGAGGCTTCGAGGTCGGTTACCATATCGGCCAACCGGAACTGTGTGTTCTGAAAATCTGCGATCAGCTTGCCGAACTGCTTGCGCTCCCTGGCGTAATCCGTTGCCAGCTTCAATGCCGCCGCTGCGCCGCCCAGTGAGCAGGCACCGATATTAATCCGGCCACCATCGAGCCCCGCCATGGCAAATTTGAACCCGTCGCCTTCTGCGCCGACGCGGTTTGCAGCGGGCACCCGGCAGTCTTCAAAAATCACTTGCGCCGTGGGTTGGGCGTTCCAGCCCATCTTGCGCTCTTCCGCGCCAAAGGACACGCCGGGCATATCCTTCTCGACGACGAAACAGGAGACCCCGCGCGCACCGTCATCAGATGTGCGCGCCATGACGACATAGATGTCCGACCAGCCTGCACCGGAAATAAACTGCTTATTCCCCGTCAGCACATAATCCTCGCCATCCTTAACGGCTTTAGTGGATAAGGACGCCGCGTCCGAGCCCGTCCCCGGCTCGGTCAGGCAGTAGGACGCAATCAGCTCACCCGCGGTCAGTCTGGGCACATAATGGGCCCGGAGATCATCATCCGCGAAACGGTCAATCATCCAGGTCGCCATATTATGAATCGTCATCATCGCCGTATGGCTGACGTCCCCCGCCGCGAGCTGTTCGAACACGATGGCGGAGGCGAGACGCGACAGCGCCGTACCGCCATGATTTTCCTGTGTATAAATACCGAGAAAGCCGAGCTCTGCGGCTTTATCAAAGACGGATCGGTCGAGATATTTCTCCCGGTCCCACTTTTCCGCATGCGGTGCGAGTTCGCTCTGCGCAAACTGCCGCGCCATATCCTGAATCATGCTCAGATCTTCGGTGAGTTGGAAATTCATCAGTTTTCACCCTTGTCGCCTATGAAGTGAACCGGGCTTCCAAGATGAAATAGCCCACTTACTTCCGGAGCCAGCAACCCTTTAGAGCCGGTATTGAAAACTCGTAAATCTTCGCTCCCATCAGCACTTTTACGACTAGACGTGTTAAATATAGGCTGATGAGAAAAAATCAGTAATTCTCCTATATCTCGGGTAAGAGATTTCGCTGGCGCAAAGTAATGGTTGTTGTTTTCATTGTAAAAACGGCTCCAACCCTCAAACTGCCTCTCATCTATACTTGGCGACGTAAACCTGACTTTCCCCAAAATATTCTTCGTTGAAATAGTAATCATGCTCGGTGAGTCGACTTACTACGGTTCGCCGAATTCTTGTATCGAGATCATCAACCATCCCGATATATAGAAGAACGCCGTTTCCATAGAGAGGGTGTGAAGGTACTGCCAGATTATTGTTTGACGTGTGAAGGGTTTCTGGTCTGGTGTGTTTCATGCGGTCATTTCGAGGGCGTCGTCAGTCCACACCCGAGATGCGTCGGAACGGGCGTGGCGGCAGGAAATTGAAGAGAGTTTGTAACGGCACGCCCGGCGAGCAGACCCTCGACATCGGCAGGGCCCAGGACGGCAGGGCTCAGGGTAAACCGGTGATAGGTCCAAACAGCATGGAAGATGCCCTCGCGCGGAAAGCGAAAACCTTTCAGGTGCGGCCTGCAAAACCGGTATCTTCATCCCGTAACCCTGACCAGCCAAAACGGTAAAAACAACCCGACAATACCCACCCGGAAACACTTGCTCAACAGCCAAACTATGTGACACTACCGTCAAATAATACCCCCTTTAGAAATAAAGGACCATGCCAGCCATGTTTAAGACCATACCAACTCTGTCACAGCAAGAGGAAGAGGAAGCGGTAACCCGGACCCCGATCGACACTGACGAGGACGGCATCCCCGACCGGTTCGAGGTCGACACCGATGGTGACGGCAATATCGAGTAGATCGCGCATCTGGATGCGGAGGGTCGCTGGGAGCGGGTGGATGGGGATACGGACGATGATGACAATAATAACGGCACCATCGACCGGACCGAGGGCTACTCCTATGATCTGGAAGGCCAATTGATCCAGACCCGGTTCGACGATGACGCGGACGGCAATGTCGACCAGAGAGAGATCTACAGCTATACGAACGGCAGGCGGACGACCACCGAGTTCGATGATAACAATGACGGTACAACCGACCGGACTGAGAACTATGCGCGCGATGCGCAGGGCAGGGTGATCCGGACCGACTTCGACACCGACAATGACGGCGATCTGGACCAGGTTGAATATAATGGAGACTTTGATTTCAGCGGCGAGTTTCCGAACCATGCCGGGCTTGAGGTGGTTCTGATGGGCGGGGACGGCAGCACGGGTTTGACCATTCCGGATAACTTTGTCTTTGCGGGCAACGCTGGTCCGAATCGAGGGTGATGGTGCGGACACGCTGCGCTTCGACATGGACGACTTCACGGAAGGGGACCGTGTCAATGTCGATGGAGAGGAATATCGGAGTCACGCGGCTGACGATGGATCCTGGTCATTCATCGTCGATGCGGATGTCATGCTGTTCGATATCTGACCCGGTGAGTCTATGCAGCGCGACGATGCACAGGCGTTCTTGAGAGAGTCAGAAATTCAAGATGAAATAATGGGTAGGGCAAATCAGATTGAAGCCATTATGGAAGGGTTACAAAAACGGGATCCTGCGGTTCAGTATGTCCGAGTGATGTGCCCATAGCTTTATAGACACCTGGAGGCCTCTAAGAACCATATATTTTGTTGTGTGATCTGATTCGCTGGTTTTGGGAGGATTTTATGATGCACGCGCCTGGATTGTTTGACTTGTCGGATCATCTTGCTCGCTTATCGGCGACAGGTGATCCGCTTGAAGCGCTGGAGCGTCATGTGGACTTTGAGACTTTCCGAACTGTTCTGATGGAAGCCCTTGGTTATGGGGTTCGCGCCAAGGGCGGTCGGCCACCCTATGATCCGGTCACGATGTTCAAGGTGCTTGTTCTGGCGTCGATGCACAATCTGAGTGATGAAGGGATGGAATTTCTGATCCGGGATCGTTTAAGTTGGCTGCGGTTTCTGAGGTTTGAGATCGGTGAACCGACCCCGGACCAAAAGACGATTTGGCTGTTGCGTGAAAAGCTGACCCAGGAAAAGCTGACCCAGTCTGGTGCTTTCAAATCTCTGTTTGCCGCTTCTGAAGAGCAACTCTGCGAGCGCGGCTACAAACCCACGGGAGGTCAGATCGTGGATGCCACTTTGGTGTCAGCGCCGCGCCAACGAATGAGGAAAGAGGAGAAAGAGCGGGTCAGGGCGGGTGAAAGCGCGTCCGCTATCTGGCGCGGGCGATCCTGCCAGGGCCGCACAGAAAGACACCGACGCACGAGCGGTGGTCAGCTATTCTAGGGCGCGAAAGACCGCAGAAGGGGAACAGGACGCAGGCCTTGTCGACATTTCCATCCCTCACTTTGGGTACAAGAACCATATCAGTATTGACCGGAAATGGCGCTTTGTCCGGGGAGAGACCTGTACCCATGCGGCCCGCTATGATGGGCACGAGCTGGCATCGGTTCTGGATGCCACCAACAGCTCAAAGTCTGTTTGGGCGGACACAGCTTATCGCTCAGCCAGAAACGAAGCCTGGCTGAAAGCGCAGGGCTATCGTTCAAATATCCATCGAAAGAAGCCCCGCGGTAAACCGATGGCAAAGCACATTCGGCGCGGCAATGCGACCCGCTCCTCCATCCGTGCCTGTGTTGAACATGTCTTCGGATATGAGAAAGGGCCGATGGCGATCACGATCCGCTCAATCGGCCAGGCGCTCAATCGGCCAGGGCCGCTGGCCGGATCACCATGGCCAAGCTAAGCTACAACTTCCGCCGCCTCGTTTTCCATGAGCGACGACAGCCCATAGCCTGATTCTGTTCAAAATCCGGATCCCCCCGCTTATGCGGGCCAAAATCATGCCAAAATACGCCTGTGGATACGCATGCGTCACTCTATGAAGCCTGACCTGAGAGCCGACTATAAAATTCGCCTCTATACTGGCCCAAAAACCCCGTTCTTCGAGGTGTCTAGGTTGTTAAAACGCTACTCGCAGTCCTTCAAATAGAGACCATTATTTTACTATGGTTGAATAGTGGCATAAGGGCTGGTTTTAGGCAGATATTCAGGCTTATTTTCAGATAGATGGGATAGATTGCACCATAACTCGCGGATTCATGATTCCATCTGGGTCCATCGCTATCTTGACCCGGCGCAGCAGCGCCATTTTGACCGGGTCGGCGCGCGCGGCGAACGTATCGCGCTTCATGATGCCGATACCATGTTCGGCGCTGATTGATCCGCCAAGAGCGTCGACTATGTCGAAGACGGCCTCGGACACAGCGTCCCAATGGGCAAGGAACGCGTCTCTGTTGGCCGCCAAATCGTCGTTCTCCGGCTGAGTAATATTGTAGTGAATATTGCCATCTCCGAAATGTCCAAACCCGACAGGACGGCATCCCGGAATGATGGCGGCAACGGCCGCATCGGCCCGGGAGAAAAATTCAGAGATGCTGTCGATGGGCACCGTAATGTCCTGCTTGATCGATGCGCCGAGGAACTTCTGTCCGGCGCTCATATGCTCGCGAATGGAGCCAAGAGCCTGATATTGCATGTCGGACTGGCCCAGCACAGCATCACGAACCAAGCCAGATGTCATGGCGGTTTCGAGGTGCGTCGTCACGAGGGCTTCACCGGCCTGCGCTGTCTCAACCTCGAAATCGGCCAGCACATACCAGGGATGCGGCTCAAGGAAGGGATCGCGGGCCGTGTTGATATTGTCGACCACGGCGCAGAATCCGATCTGCGGCATCACTTCGAACATGGCGAGTGCTGGACTGCGCAGCTGCGTGAGCAAAGCGATAGCGTCTTCGACGGAACCAACCCCCATCATCACGCGCATAATATGCTCTGGCTTGGGGAAGAGCTTCAGTGTCGCCGCCGTGATAATGCCGAGCGTACCTTCGGCGCCGAGGAACAGGCGTGACAGATCATAGCCCGTATTGTCCTTACGCAGAGAGGTCAGTCCGTTGAAGACCTGACCGTCGGCCAGCACGGCCTCGACGCCGAACACCAGATCCTTGCTTGTTCCGTATTTCAGAACATGGTTTCCACCGGCATTGGTCGAAAGCACGCCGCCAACCGTGCAGGATCCTTGAGATGACAGGGTGATCGGAAACTTGCGCTGAGCGGCTTCGGCGGCTTCATGAACCGTGTGCAGCGTTGCGCCTGCGTCCACGGTCAGGGCATTGGCGATCGGATTGACATTGCGGATCCGCGTCATGCGTTTGAGCGATAGCAGCACTTCGCCTTGCGGCGTCTGTCCGCCGACAAGGCCAGTATTGCCGCCTTGTGGCACGATCGGCAGTCCGTGTTTGGCGCAGATTCTGACAGCGGTTGCAACCTCATCCGTCGTGCCCGGCATCAACAGGACCGGTGTTTGCCCAAAATATTTATCGCGCCATTCAGTGAGATGCGGGGCGATGATATCCGGGTTCTGGGTCCAAGCCTTGATCGGCAACGCCGCTTTCAGAGCAGCAATTGCGGGGTTATCCATATCCGGTGTCACGACCCGGTTCTAACGACCCAGCGCCGCGCGGCGCAAGCGGTCGTTAATGGTGGCGCCCAGACCGGTTTCGGGGATAGGAGCGATCGCCAGTTTGTGGCCGGGTCCGTCAGAGGCACGGATTATGGCGTAAAGAGTACGGGCTGCTTCCGATAGATCGCCGATCGCGGACAGGGTCGGCTCAGAGAAGTCTGGGCCAAAGCCAATCAGAATTTCCCCGGTCTGGGCCTCAACCGCGTTCAGTCGGAGCGTAGCCTCCGGCGCGTAGTGGCGGACCAGCATGCCGGGGGAGGTGAGAGGTCCCGCGGGGTCAGCATCGGCCAGGGGTCCAGTCATGATTTCGATATCGGCGCGGGCGATTGCGCCGCTGCGTAACAGGACCATGCGTCTTTCTTCCACGCGAATAACGGTGGATTCGACGCCTGTTCTGCATGGGCCGCCATCAATAATCAGATTGATCCGGTCGCCCAGGTCTTCCATTACATGCTGGGCGGTAGTCGGGCTGACATGACCGGACAGATTGGCGCTTGGCATCACCAGCGGTCTGGTCCAGCCTGCCTGACGCAAGCCGTTGATCCAGGGCGCGTCTGGACGGCGCAGCGCGATGGTTGCAAGCCCAGCCGTTGCGCGCGGGGCCAGCTCGCTGTTTCGTCGCGGCAGTACCACAGTCAGCGGACCCGGCCAGAAATGCCGCATGAGTGTGAGGGACAGATCACTGATATGGGCATAGTCACTGGCCTGATTGCCACTCAGAACGTGGGTGATCAGCGGATTGTTCGACGGTCGGCCCTTGGCGGAGTAAATGGCGGCAATCGCGGTATCCGACCGCGCATCCCCGGCGAGACCATAGACGGTCTCGGTCGGGAGCGCGACAAGGCCATCTGCCCGCAGAATATCTGCGGCGCGGGCATAAGCATTGGGGCCAGCGGTCATAATCTGGGCTGCCATGGCGCCTGACTACCAATCCGGGCTGTGTATTGACAGTTGAAAGCACGAGCGGGCCTTGCCATTGGCGGTAACATGTCAGGCAAGATCCAGCATATCGCAACCGGCCCGGTCAGCCGGGTCAAACCAACGGGTTTCTTCGCGCGCTTGGTCGAAGAACTGCGTTTTTTCATCAAGCTGTCCATTTTCATGCTTGCGATCATGACGCTGGTCTGGGGGCACTATAAGATTCCGTCAGAATCGATGCAGCCGACATTGGAGGTGGGTGACCACATCTATGTGTCCAAATTTGCCTATGGCTACTCGCGGCATTCGCTACCGCTGGGTCTGCACAGGCTTCCCCTGCCGGACGGCAAGATCCTGTCGCGGCTGCCGTCTCGTGGTGATATCGTCGTGTTTCGCAATCCCAATAATGGGACAGTGATGGTCAAGCGCGCCATCGGATTGCCCAGCGACACAGTTCAGGTCGTGAACGGGCGTCTGGTCATTAATGGCGGGACCGTTCCGCGTGAGCCGCAGGGTGATCTGCTCTACCGGGTGCATGATACATTCGGGTCGATCCTGGGGGCGTCGCTCTATGCAGAAGCGCTCCCCGGTGATGATGAGGCCCATTTCATCCTTGAGCAATCGGATAAAGCGCCTCTGGACAACACCGATATTTTCGCCGTCCCGCAGGGTCACCTTTTTTTCATGGGCGATAATCGTGAGCGGTCGACAGATTCACGTCTGACCCGAACGGATCCGTTCGGAAAGGATCTGCGCGAGAGCGATTTCGGTCCAGGCTTTGTTCCGCTCGATCACCTGATTGGCCGGGCTGATTTCCTGATGTTTTCTTTCAACCGGTGTGATCGCACGGAAGGTTTGCGTTGCCCGGATGTGAACCGCGCACCGTCCCGGCTATGATGCCGTCCAAGCCAGCAAAGACGCAGAGGGCCGATACAATCATCCTTGTACGGCATGGTAAGCCTGCCCTGTCGCGCAAGGTACGTTTGACTTGGCGCGAATTTCGCGATTGGTGGATTCGCTATGATGAGGGCGGGATTAAGCCGGGACAGCGGCCCCCCAGGAAAGTTGTCAAATGGGCGCAGAATGCGGACGTGATTGTCTCAAGCCCGCTGCCGCGCGCCGCAGAAAGTGCCATGCTTGCTGCAGGCCGCGACCCCGATCACCTGATGGACGAGCTTGTTGAAGCGGCGCTGCCATCGCCGCCGCTCGGCCCGCTGAAAATGCGGCCCAAAAGCTGGGGTACGGTGGCGCGGATTTTCTGGTTCATTGGTTATAGTGACGGAATGGAGAGCCATTCCGAAGCCCGTAGCCGGGTGGATGCCGTCTGCGAATACCTAGAAAATCACGCCGCAGGCGGGAGAATCGTCTATGTCTCGGGTCACGGATGGTTTAACCGCATGGTCAAAGGCAGTCTGATGGCGCGCGGCTGGCGCTGTAAAAGCCAGAATGGTGATCTGCATTGGAGCAGTCGCTGCATGGTTAGACCCACACAAACGCAAGAGGACCCCGCGTGAGCGACACACCAATCAAAAACCTGAGTTTTGAGGACGCGCTGGCCGAGCTGGAAGCGATTGTACGCCAGCTCGAAGCCGGAGATGCGCCGCTGGAAGAAAGCATCACCATCTATCAGCGCGGGGCTAAGCTAAAGGCGCATTGCGAAGGCAAACTCAAGAGCGCGCAGCTGAAAGTCGAGAAAATTGTTCTGGCGCCTGACGGTCGCGCGAGCACGGAAGGCTTCGACGCTGACTGAGGTGATAGGCAGGACGTCGCCCCCGACCGATTTTGTTGATCGGCTGCAATGCGCTGCCGATGCGGTGGAGTCTGCGCTGGATAAGCGGCTGCCCGCCCCGATCGGTCCTCACGCCGTCATTGCCGAAGCGATGCGTTATGCGGCGCTTGGCGGGGGGAAGCGAATGCGGCCCTTCCTAGTTATGGAAACGGCTCGGATGCTGGGCGGCGATTCGGCCATTATCAGAGACCGGGCTCTGATCGTCGGCTGCGCGCTGGAATGCCTGCATGTTTATTCATTGGTTCATGACGATCTGCCCTGCATGGATGATGATGATCTGCGCCGCGGCAAACCGACCGCGCATAAAGTGTTCGGCGATGCGATGGCTGTCCTGGTCGGGGACGGATTACTCACCCACGCCTTCGAATTTATGGCGCGCGAGGACGTCCACTCTGATTCGGCGATAAGGGCGCGGCTTGTTTTGGAATTGGCGCGAGCGTCTGGCGTGAATGGCATGATTGGCGGACAGGTTATCGACATCACCGTCGCGGAAAATGCACGTGATATGGCGCTGATTACAGATCTGCAGGCCATGAAAACGGGTGCGCTGATCCGCTATGCTGTGAAAGCCGGTGGATTAATCTCGGGGGCTCAGCCGCATCACCTCGCCGCGCTCGACCGCTACGCGGCGGCTCTTGGGTTAGCGTTTCAAATTCAGGACGATATTCTGGATGTCGAAGGCGATGCTGATCTGATCGGAAAAGCAGTCGGCAAGGATGCCGATTTTGGTAAGGCCACATTCGTGTCCTTGCTGGGTCTGGACGGAGCGAAAGACAAGGCGAGGCAGCTTGGCGACACAGCGCGCGCCGCACTTGCCCCATATGGGGAAAGAGCGCATACGCTAATCGGTGCTGTGGATTTTGTATTGGAGCGTCGTCACTAGGATGTGCCCTGTGACGCGAATGGATTTGAATTGATAGTCGAAACGCCTCTTCTGGACACTGTAACTGTGCCCGCCGACACACGCAACTTCTCCCGCGAGCAGATCAAGCAGCTTGCAGATGAAGTTCGGACCGAAGTTATCGATGCGGTGTCCGTGACGGGGGGGCATCTGGGCGCCGGTCTGGGCGTGGTCGAACTGACTGTCGCCATCCATCACGTCTTTGACACGCCGGATGACAAGTTGATCTGGGATGTTGGCCACCAATGCTACCCGCACAAGGTTTTGACGGGGCGACGGAACCGGATCCGGACGCTGCGCAAGGGCGGCGGATTATCAGGTTTCACGAAACGCGCCGAGAGCGAGTATGACCCGTTCGGGGCGGCACACAGTTCAACGTCGATCAGCGCCGGAATGGGGTTTGCGGTCGCGCGGGATCTTGATGGCCGAAGCAATAATGTGGTCTCTATCATTGGCGACGGCTCCATCACGGCGGGCATGGCCTATGAGGCAATGAATAATGCGGGCGCGTCGGACAGCCGCCAGATCGTCATCCTGAATGATAATGACATGTCGATTGCGCCGCCGGTTGGGGCGATGAGCCACCTGCTGTCGCGCACCGTATCTTCAGGCGGGTATCAGGCGCTGCGCGGGGCTGCGAAAGCGCTGGTTAAGGACGCACCGCGCCCGATAAAGAATACCGCGAAAAAGGCTGAAGAATATACACGCGGCATGTTCATGGGCGGAACCTGGTTTGAAGAGTTGGGTTTCCAGTATGTCGGACCTGTAGATGGTCACGATCTCGACGCGCTGATTCCCGTGCTGGAAAATGTTCGCGATATGAAAACCGGGCCGGTCCTGATCCATGTGGTGACGGAGAAGGGCAAAGGATACGCGCCTGCAGAGAACTCCGCCGATAAATATCATGGCGTGTCAAAATTCAACGTCGTCACAGGCGAACAGAGCAAATCGATCCCGAATGCACCGTCCTACACCAAAGTCTTCGCCAACAGCCTGATCAACGAAGCGCGCAAGGACGACAAGATTATCGGCATTACCGCGGCCATGCCGGGCGGGACGGGTATGAAGGAATTTGGGCAGGTCTTTCCAAACCGCATGTTCGATGTCGGCATTGCCGAACAGCATGCCGTGACCTTTGCAGGCGGTCTCGCGGCGGACGGATTCAAACCCTTTTGTGCGATCTATTCGACCTTCCTGCAGCGCGGTTATGATCAAGTCGTCCACGATATTTGTATTCAGAACCTGCCCGTGCGCTTCGCGATGGACCGGGCCGGACTGGTCGGGGCGGATGGTCCGACCCATGCGGGGGCATTCGACATCGCCTATCTGGGCTGCCTGCCGAACATGGTGCTGATGGCGGCGGCTGACGAAGTCGAACTGGCGCGCATGGTTGCGACGGCTGTGGCACGGGATGACGGTCCGACTGGCTTCCGCTATGCGCGCGGTGAGGCCACCGGCATTGAGATTCCCGATAATCCAGATCCGCTGGAGATCGGTAAGGGCAGGGTTCTGCGAGACGGTTCACAGGTTGCAATTTTTTCCTACGGCACGCGTCTGGACGAAGCGCTTCTCGCTGCAGAAAAGCTCGATGCGCTTGGCCTGTCCACCATGGTCGCTGATGCCCGCTTTGCCAAGCCGCTCGATAGTGATTTGCTTCATCAGCTGGCCCGCAATCACGAGGTACTGATTACAATAGAAGAGGGGTCAGTGGGCGGTTTTGGCGCGTTCTGCCTGCAGGATCTGGCCGCCTCAGGCGCGCTCGATACAGGCGTCAAAGTCCGTACCATGACTCTGCCGGATATTTTCATCGATCAGGATACGCCGGAACGGATGTATCAGCAGGCGCGGCTGGATGCGGATGCGATTGTTGCGCGTGTGTTTGCGGCACTGGGCCGGGAGCAGGACGCGGTGATCCGGGCTTAGGATATGTCAGTACGACCTTTTGCTTTCGTGCTGATAACTTTTTCATCCGAATTCGATGATATTTACGAGTTAAAGCATTCGACCTTTAACCTGAGACATATCCGGCAGCTTTGCTGTAGTTTCAGCACCCTTCTGGCGAGAAGAGGTCACAGATTTCCGTGAGGGCGTGGAACATATCGGTAAAGGTTTGCGCACCTATCCTTCGCAGATGCGCTTTGAGTTCGGAGAACGCCATCTCAATCGGGTTCAAGTCCGGGCTGTAGGGGGGCAAGAAGAGAAACCAGTAACCTGCATCGCGCATGGTTTTGGCCGCGACAGCGTTTTGTGCGTGGCGAGGTTGTCTAGGATGACGACGATTCCCGGTGCCAGTTCAGGGACCAGCACCTGTGCGATGTAAGCCGCAAAGGCCTCGCCATCCATCGCGCCTTTGATGACCCACGGCGCGATCAGGGCATCTCAGGGCATCTGACGTCAAACCGGCGATGAAGGTCTGTGTTCCCCATGACCCGAAAGGGGCATCCATAACGAGCCGCTCTCCTCGCTGCGATCAGCCACGCGCTGGCGGGTCAGGTTCGTTTTAACTGAAGTCGCATCAATGAAAACAACCCGATCCGGTTGTGCTGAGATTGCTGGCAAGCGATGAGCGAACCAGTCGTCGCGTTGTTTCCTTACCCGTGCGCGGCGTCGCTTGGTGGCGACCAACGTTTTTTGTATGTAAAACCGCGTTTGCGCAGGAACCGGCCAATCGCATCAAGGTGCACCTGAACGCCGGTCGCGTCTGCCAGCGCACCGGCCAGCGCACCGGCCAGTTCAGGCACGGTCATGTCCCCGTCCTGTTCAATCAGTTCGACGAGAAAAGACCGGTGGGTATCAAGCTTGCCCTTGCCACGAGGGCGACCTTGCCGCGCGGCCCTTGCACGTCCGGTTCGTTGGATCGAAAGGCCCCAACGCGCTCCGGTGTCCGGTGAAAGGTTCAGGCGCAACGCTGCCGCGCGCCCGCTTAACCCTTCTTCAATCAACGTCTGAAACCGCGCCCGAACTGCTTCTGGCGAAGGTGCTGACATGAACCATCCTCCCAAACAGAATGAATCACGAATCAGCTCTCAAGGGAATCCAAACGATTCAGGTTTTTGGTCGGGCGTTTTAGGCATTGATCTGCGCCCCCACTTCCTCCCACTTTCTGGTAGAGTCATTTGATTGTTCTGAACTCATGCAGCTCTGAGTTGCAAGCTTTGATTTTGGGCGTATTTATGCGGGGTGAGATTACCCGGAGATGAGTGGGTTGTTTGAGGTCAGCGCCTATGAGACGGATATGAGTTTGGTCTAAGCAAGAGTTTGTTCATCTTCATTCACGGAGTGGAGCATGAGACAGAGTAAACGAAAGTCAGGCGAACGGATCGTCAAAGACATCAAACGCAAGACGCGCTAACGCTATTCAGCTGAGAAGAAGATCGGCATTATGCTGGATGGACTGCGCGGTGAGGAAAGTGTCGCGGAGCGGTGCCGACAAGAGGGCATCGCGCAGGGACTGGACCGTATTACAAATGGTCAAAAGATTTCTTAGGGGCCGGTAAGAAACGGCTGGCTGGTGACATTGCGCGCCAAGCCAATAGCTCCGAAGTTAAAGATCTAAGGGCACAGGCCCGCGATCTAAAAGAAATCGTCACCGAACAAACCCTGGAACTCCGCTTGCTCACGTCAGCCCCCTTGGGGTGAAAAGCATGTTCGGGGATGGGGAAAGCCAAGGATGAGATATCCTGCCTCAGAGAAGCTGGAGATCATTAGATTGGTGGAAGACTCGCACCTCCCAGCTAAGCAGGCCCTCGATATCTCAGAGTTATCGCCGCGTGAGTCGGCTGTACGGTTTACGGACATCAAAGGCTATTTTGTCTCTGAAAGCTCGATCTACCGCCTGCTAAAGGCACATGATCTAATCTCAAGCCCGGCCTTCATCGTGATGAAAGCAGCCAATGAGTTCCGCGACAAGACGACAGCCATAAACCAACTCTGGCAAACCGATTTCACCGACTTCAAAATTATTGGATGGGGCTGGATATATCTGTCGACGATCCTGGATGACTTCCCGCGCTACATCATTAGCTGGAAGCTCTGTCGCACGATGAAGACAAGTGACGTCACTGACCCGCTCGATATGGGGCTCAAAGCCTCAGGCTGTGATCAGGCCAATGTCGTCCACAAGCTGCGTCTGCTCTCAGACAATGGTTCAAGTTATATCTCAGGCGAACTTGCTGACTACATCAACGACAACGGCATGAGCCACGTTTGAGGGGCACCATACCGTCCGCAAACGCAGGGTAAGATCGAGAGATGGCATCAGACGCTAAAAAATAGAGTGCTGCTAGAAAACTACTTCTTGCCCAGTGATCTGGAACGCCAGATCGAACGCTTCGTGGAGCACTATAATCATGAGCGTTACCATGAAGCCCTAAAAAACGTCACACCTACCGATGTCTACTTCAGCAGGGCTCAATCCATCATCAACCACAGAGAAAGGAGCAAACAGAAAACAATCGAACATCGGCGCTTGAAATACCGCAAAGCCGTTGCCTAAATATCAATCAAAGAGGTGAACTAACTCTCGCTTAGACCAAACTCAAATCTGTCTCATTTTATATGACGACGGACAATGGGGTCCGTGATGATCAGGGCCATTTCACGACGGGCGGCATGGCGCTCAGGATCGTGGCGACATTACCGCCCGTTTTCAGACCAAAGGTCGTACCGCGATCCCACAGCAGGTTGAATTCGACATATCGGCCGCGCAGGATTAGTTGTTCTTCGCGCTCAGCCTCCGTCCAGGGCTCAATCATGCGGCTTCGGGCGATAGCGGCATATGTCGAGAGGAAAGCTCGCCCGACATCCTGTGTGAAAGCGAAGTCGTCTTCGAACGATCCGCTGTTCAACCGATCATAGAAAATCCCTCCGATCCCGCGCGGCTCATCCCGGTGATGCAGGTGGAAATATTCGTCGCACCAGTCCTTGTAGCGGTCATAATCAGCGACGGAATGTGCGTCGCACGGGGCTTTCATCCCCGCGTGAAAGGCTATCGCATCCGGGGTGTCCTGGGTGCGGTGTTCACTGAGTGTCGGGGTTAGGTCTGCCCCACCGCCGAACCAGTCCTGCGTCGTGACAATGTAGCGCGTATTCATGTGCACGGCAGGCACGCACGGGTTATACAGGTGCGCAATTAAGGAAACGCCGGCGGCCCAGAAACGCGGATCCTCCGATGCGCCGGGTGTCTCGACCGCCATCTCCGGCGTGAATTCGCCTTTGACCACGCTGATATGCACACCGCATTTCTCAAAGAATCGTCCGCGCAACATGCCGCCTGTCCCGCCACCGCCATTTTCTACTTTTCGCTGCCAGTTAGTATACTCAAACTGACCGGGACGGCCGGGGTAAAGATCTTCCGGGGCGTCTCGTTCAATCTGTTCGAACTCGGCGCAAATCTGATCGCGGAGCGCGCGGAACCAGGCCGCTGTACGCGATTTCTGATCATTGAACATGTCAGCTGACATCCGTATTGTCATTCCCGAGCGTCTTGTTCGCGGCCCAGAGATAAGCAAAGGTAATCTGCTTGCCATGCTGCGGTGTGTGGGCGACCGGAGAATAAAACTTAACATCGTCGTGGAGCAGGGCGCTTAACCCCGCCGGCGTCGGCGTGTCGGTATAGGCGTGCCATCGGGCGATGGGATGGGTGTTGTGGCGTGTCATGAGCTGTCCTTAGACAGACCGCCCGTCTGGCGCAAAGCCTCGAACAGGGCGATGGCCACACTATTGGAAAGGTTGAGAGATCGCCCGTGGATTGGAATAGAGACACGTGCGTCGCAATCTCCGTGCACGGTCTGAGGCGCGCCACTACTCTCATTGCCAAAGATTAGATGGTCATCCATTTCGAAGCGGAAGTTTTCCAGACTCTCTGTTCCGCTCGTCGTGAATAGAATGCGCCGTGCGGGCGTTGCTGCATAGATGTCCCAATTAGCATGGCGGGTGACGGATACATCACGCTCATAATCCATCGCGGCACGTCGTACATCCTTGGTCGCCAAAGGGAAACCGAGCGGTTCAATCACGGAAACAAGCACATCAAAACAGGCGCAGGACCGTAGGATATTCCCGAAATTGGCGGCGATGCTGGGCTGGTAGAGGATGATTCGCATAATTGCTCGCATAACAGCTCTCGCGGCTGAGCCTTTACAGGACTCCAGTCGCAAGCCATTTGCAGCTTCAATGCCTCAACTGCAGTCCAACTGTGGCGAAGTCACAAATTGCATCGGAATGACGCCACTGGCGTCTGGTAATCGTGATTACATGACGTTAGAGAACCCGTGCGTGGCGACCGTTCCGGCGGCCATCGCGCACCAAGGGATTGTATAGAGGATGAACTACTCATGGCCGAGACTGGCTTGATTCATCACGACGAAGTCGTCAACGATGGGAAGCGCGATTTTATCTTTCTGGCAGCAGGCGCTGCGGGCGCTTTGGGCGCCGCGTCCATTGTCTGGCCGTTGCTAGCGCAGATGGGCAAGGCGGCGGACACGCTCGCTTTGGGAACCATTGATATTGACGTTGGAAAGATTGGCGAAGGCGAACAGCTCAAAGTGCTGTGGCGCGGCGCACCCTTATTTGTGCGTCACCGCACAGCGACTGAAATCGCTGAGGCGGATAGTGTCGATCTTTCTGCGCTTCCAGATCCGGCCACGGATGATTCCCGTCTGGTGCTTGGCCCGGATGGGAATTTGAAACCGCAATATCTGGTCATGATTGGCGTCTGCACGCACTTCGGCTGTGTGCCTGTGGGCGAAGCTGGCGATTATGATGGTTGGTACTGCCCCTGCCATGGCAGCCATTACGACACGTCCGGACGTATTCGTAAGGGACCGGCACCGAAGAATCTGGTTGTGCCGCCTTACGCCTACACGTCCGATACAGTGATCAAGGTCGGTTAACGGGCCAGAGAAGAGACAAGACTATGAGCGGACATTCCACTTATGAACCAAAATGGGCAGCGGCCCGCTGGATGGACCAGCGCCTGCCGATCGTGCGCATGGGCGCGGACTTCATCATGATGCCGACGCCGCGCAATCTGAATTACTGGTGGACCTTTGGAGGGATCCTCCTGCTCTGCCTGATCATTCAAATCGTCACTGGCGTCATTCTGGGCATGCATTATGTGGCCCATGTTGATCATGCTTTTGACTCCGTTCAGCGTATTCGCCGCGACGTGCCCTATGGTTGGTTGATGCAAAGCACCCACGCTGTCGGAGCGTCGATGTTCTTCCTTGCCGTCTATATGCATATGTTCCGGGGATTATATTACGGCTCTTACAAGGCGCCGCGCGAAGTGCTGTGGATCATTGGTTGCCTGATCTATCTGGTCATGATGGCGACGGCCTTCCTCGGCTACACACTGCCATGGGGCCAGATGTCCTTCTGGGGCGCGACCGTGATCACCGGTTTCTTCGGGGCTGTTCCGGTCGTCGGCGAGTCCCTGCAGCAATGGCTGCTGGGCGGCTATGCCGTCGATAATGCGACACTGAACCGTTTCTACTCGCTGCACTATCTGCTGCCCTTCATCATTGCTGCCCTGTCGGGCCTGCATGTCTGGGCGCTGCACGTCACTGGATCGTCCAATCCGATTGGGGTCTCGACAAAGATCAAGACGGACTCACTGCCCTTCCACCCCTATTTCACGGTGAAGGATATGTTCGCGGTGGTGGTCTTCCTGATGATTTTCGCCGTCTTTCTCTTCTATCTGCCGGATGCGCTCGGCCATGCCGACAATTATATCAAAGCTGATCCGCTCAAGACGCCGGCGCATATCGTTCCGGAATGGTACTTCCTCCCCTTCTACGCGATCCTCCGGGCCGTGCCGGATAAGCTGGCCGGGATCCTGCTCATGATTGGGGCGATTGCCGTTCTGTTCGTGCTGCCTTGGCTGGATACGTCGAAAGTGCGGTCCATGCGGTTCCGCCCGATCGCGCGCTGGTTCTTCTTCATCTTCGTCTTCTTCTGCTTTATCCTGAGTTGGTGCGGCGCGGAAACGCCGGATGACGAAGCCTTTCTCGGCCTCTCCTTCTACCGGTTGAGCCAGATTTCGACGCTCTACTATTTCGCTTATTTCATCGTGATTCTGCCGATCCTTGGATTGATCGAAGATCCGGAGGAACGCCCGGCTTCCATCACTCAGTCGATTCTCGACTATGGCGACAAATCCGAACCCGAGCAGGTCCTCGCGCCCGCCGAATAGGCGCGCGGCTCTCACCGACGAGACAGCGGGAAAGACGTAAGATATGGCATTTAAGATTGTCAGAAACCTGATCATCGCCGGCGGTTTTGCTGTGGTATCGCTGACCGGCATCGCTATCGCAGTAGGCGGCGGCGTACCGGCCGACACCTATAAGATGCTACATAAGCACTGGCATTGGTCCGGTGTCACTGGGTCCTATGACGTTGCCGCGATGCAACGTGGTTATAATGTCTATGCTCAGGTTTGCCGATCCTGCCACAACCTCGATCATCTTGCTTTCCGCCACCTCGGCGACAAGGGCGGCCCGTTCTATGACGAGCATTACAAAAACCCGAACGACAACCCGCTCGTGAAGAATATTGCGGCCGAATATGAGATTATCGATTCAAATCCGGAAGATGGATCTGAAATCACGCGTCCGGGAATTCCGGCGGACTATTTCCCGCCGATCTACCGCAACAATGCCGAAGCGGCTTACGTCAACAATGGTGCAATCCCGCCAGATCTGTCCGTCATGGTCAAGGCCCGGAATAATGGCGCGGACTATATGTATAATCTACTGCTGGCTTATAGCCATCCACAGCCAGAAGAGATCACGCTCAATACGGGCCAATATTATAATCCCATGATGGAAGGCTCCAAGATCGCCATGCCGCCGCAACTGCAACCACAGGAAGGCGTGTTCGAATATCAGAGTGAGATTGAAGGTCAGAATCCTCCGGAAGCCACCGTCGAGCAGATGGCGGCTGACGTGACAGAATTTCTTGCCTGGTCCGCTGATCCGAAACTGGCTGCCCGCAAGGAAGCTGGCCTGATGTCAATGGTCTATCTGCTGATTCTGTCGATGCTGCTATGGCTGTCCTACAAACGCATCTGGCGCCGTCTTAAGCTTGCCGATGGCTAGCTTGATCGAAATAGTCTAAGAAGCCCACCCCTTTTGGCGAGGTTTTGGGTCAATTTAGGTGTTTGTTTTTAAGTGCCATTCTGTCTTGGCGTCTATGCGGCGCTATTTTTGCGTGAGTGCGAGGGTGATTTTCTTGATGTTTT
This sequence comes from Litorimonas sp., assembly GCA_965205225.1. Taxonomy (GTDB): domain Bacteria; phylum Pseudomonadota; class Alphaproteobacteria; order Caulobacterales; family Maricaulaceae; genus Litorimonas. The sequence goes on along the minus strand of CBDBFZ010000002.1, from coordinate 844,840 downwards.
GGGCTGTGGCCGCGCGCCGACATTGTTCTTTGAGATGCAGTAGGCCCCGGACGCGGGTATAGTGGTGACCGTGACGCTGCTTGGCATCCGCAAATGACCGCTAAACATATCCGGGCCAAGCGGATTAAGCGGCAAAAGGTTTTCGTATAAGTACGAACCTCTGCCATAATTGTTCAGGACTTCCGGAGGGACATTGAGAAACGCATCGTAACTCGCCTGATCGCGCGGCAGCAGCGCAGCTATAATGATGGCCGTGAAGGCACATTCGATAACACTGGACGGGACATCCTATAGCTGGACCTGACGCGACAATTGACGGTGACAATTGGGTCTCTAACGGAACCTATCGCCGCGCCGGACTGGGCCTATGGAGACATTTCGGATGACCCTGACGCGGCAAAGCCCCACTGGTTAGTCCGCTGCGGCGCCGCTCTCATACAAATAGGATTACTATGCCCATCGCTACCACCAACCCGGCAACCGGCAAGGTTGAACGGGTGTTTACACCCCACACTGATGTACAGCTCGATCTAGCCATCGTCAAGTCAGTGGTGGCGTTTGAAGCGCTGAAAGACACGGCAATCGCCGAACGAGCCAACTGGATGAATAAGGCTGCCGATATTCTGGAAACAGACGCAGCGATATTCGGTCGTTTGATGACGCTGGAGATGGGCAAGCCGCTCTCCCAGGCCGTTGGCGAGGCCAAAAAATGCGCGCTCGCCTGTCGATATTATGCGGACAATGCCGAAATGATCATGGCCGATGTATCCGTTGATACGGAAAATACCAAGAGTTTCCGCCGGATTTTACCGCTCGGCCCAGTGCTGGCCGTGATGCCGTGGAATTACCCGTTCTGGCAGGTGATCCGCTTCGCCGCCCCTGCCTTGATGGCGGGCAATACGGGTCTGCTGAAACATGCCTCCAATGTGCCGCAATGTGCGCTGGCGCTGGAAGAGTTGTTCACGCGCGCGGGCTTTCCAGATGAAGCGTTCCAGACGCTGCTGATTGGCGGTAGCAAAGTTGAAACGATCCTGCGTGATCCGCGTGTGCGCGCTGCAACGCTGACGGGTTCCAAACCCGCAGGAGCATCGGTAGCGAGCATCTGCGGCGATGAGATTAAGCCGACCGTTCTGGAGCTGGGTGGCTCGGACGCGTTTATTGTCATGCCCAGCGCCGATCTTGAGGCCGCAGTCAGTGCCGGGATGGACTCCCGGACCATGAATAATGGCCAGAGCTGCATCGCTGCCAAGCGCTTCATAGTGCATGCGGATGTCTATGATGCATTTCGCGAGGCAATGAGCAGCGCGATGGAAACCCTGACCGTTGGCGACCCGATGCAGGACGACACGGATATCGGTCCGCTGGTCAATTCAGACGCCGTCGAGGAACTGTCCAACCAGGTCGAGAACGCGCTCTACCAGGGCGCAAGGCGCGTCACGGGGGCGGAACCGATCAGCCAGGACGGTGCCTGGTTCCAACCCGGCATCATCGAAGGCATCACCGAAAACATGAACGCCTATACCCAAGAACTGTTTGGCCCTGTCGCCATGCTGTTCAAGGTCGATGATCTGGCCGCGGCCATCACCCTTGCCAACGATTCACCGTTCGGCTTGGGATCATCGATCTTCACGCAGGACGATGCGGAGATGGAGCGGGCCTTTACCGAGATCGAGGCGGGCGGAACCTTCGTCAACGCCATGACCGCGTCCGATCCGCGCCTGCCCTTTGGTGGCATCAAACGCTCTGGTTATGGGCGTGAGCTGGCGCGCGACGGACTGCTTGCTTTCTGCAATGTGAAAACCTGCGTCGTGGCATAACATATAGTCTGCACGAAGTTGTTCCCCATATATATATATATATGGTCTGATCCACCTCCGCCCTGCTCGCTCAATGAGGATTTAGAGCATTGGACGTTAAGTTATAGGTAATATCCTGCGGCCTTGAGGTATTTCCAACACTCTTTGAGTGTGTAGAGATCGGATATGTTTCCGATGGTTTTCCGAAGGTATTGTTCGGGCTTTAACCTTTCGCAAATAGAGAGACCTCACCTATCACCTTTGGGACCTGACGTAACTGTGAAGCCTCTTCCTTTCATTGGGGCTTTAAAGTCATCAAGGCTCTCCTGCAGGATCAGCTTGTCCAATGTTAGGTTGGAAAGGTTTTCATCTTTTTGGCCTTGAACGCCTCATCCCGCTATATTTCTACCACTAGGCATAATCGGTTGCATTACTCACACCTGCTGATCGGCAAGCCTCAGCAATGCTGGCACCAGAAACTATATCAACGTCAATCTGACGTAATAGCCGAATAACATCTTCATCTGAAAACCCGGAGTCGAAGCCGTTTTCTTCGCAGGTCGGGTTGGCACGCATCAATTTTTCGGCTGCTTTGCGCGTCCGCAACAGAGCAAATACGCCCTGAGCATGAGCCTGGTGAGCCGTTATTGCCAAGGGCCTTGTCGATTCGGCCCTCTATGATGCGGGATTCAATATCGGCTGCGATTTCTGAACCCTTGAGTTCGCCCAATATGGCCGTAACGATTTTGGCTGGGCCATCGGCGAGCTTGACCAGTGGGTGTATTTCCGCGTTTACCACGGGGACAGCGAATGAAGCAGTGGTTGAAGCAATTGTGCTGGCCGATAGAGCTTTCAATCCGCGTGTGCGGGCCTTGGAAATCTGTGTTGGGTTTGCGTGTATCATACAGACCAAACGCCTGCTGGCCCTGCAATGTTCCCGCTAACTACATCACAAAACAGTTAAAGCGCGCGGGCGCGTTCGACTAGAAGGATCGGAACCCCGTCCCGGATCGGGTAAGCCAGACCCGCCTTTTTGCTGATCAGTTCGTTGGTTTCATGGTCATGGACCAGTGGTCCTCGCGTTTTGGGACAAACGAGAACGCCCATCATTTTCGGGTCGATGGGCACGGGCGTTATCGGCGTATCGGTCATAAGCCTATTGCGTCGGTTGGGTCTGGTTGTCACCCGCGCCGCCTGCGGCGTAAAGATGCATGAGCCCGATCAGCAGGCGTCGGCGTTCATCCGACGTCTTGGCTTCTATCAGCGATTGCTTATCAGGTGCTGAAAAAGGGCTGATCATTGCAGCCTGATTGACGAGAATGGGTAGGGGGATTTCTGACAGAGCCTTCCAGTCAACCTCGACACCGACAGCTTTTGCGAGTAATTTCATGGCGACCGTCAAAGCGGCGCGGTCTGAGCGCCCGGACTCGGACAGGGCTTCAGAGGTCTGACGGACGGCATGAAGATCGGGATCTTCACCAAAATGCTCATAAGTCACATCGGCCTGCCGATAGGGTGTGCCGACGTCAGGCAATCCGGTAATCCTGAATCGTCGGAGGCCTTTCAGGAGAACCAGATAGCGTTCATCGTCAGTCTCGGAAAACTGAATGATGCGACCAAGCCCGCCGACCTCGGCAATTCCCGATGGGTCGGATGCCTCTTCTATGGTTTGCACCATGCCGATTAGCCGATCCCCTTTGAGCGCGTCATCAATCATGTTGAGATAGCGAGGCTCAAAAATATTAAGCGGTAAATCGCAGACCGGCATAAGCACCGCGCCGCCGAGCGGGAAAATCGGGATCCGCGATGGCGTCGTTCGCCGGGCCAGAGACTTATAATGCGCGCTCATGATGCGGCTTATGCGAACAAAATGGAAGACAGGCGGCGGCGGCCATCGATGGAGACATCACTTTCTGGACCTTCCGCTTCGAAAATCGTGAGCAGAAGGTGCCGTGCGGCCTCGTCATCATGCATACGGTTACGCCCGATTGAGCAGATCAGGTGATCCACCGCCTCGGCCCGTCGACCGCGCGCCGCGAGGGCTTTGGCCAACACCAGACGCTTATCCAGATTGGTTTCATCCGCTGCCACGGAGGCTTCTGCATCCCGTAATTCCATATCTTCCTGCGAGGGTACGACTTCGCCGAGCGCAAGTTCGGAGCGGATTGAGGCGACTTCAGGGTGGTCAACAAGCGCCCCTGTCGCATTCAGCACCATTTCGGCGGCTATGTCGCGATCGCCCATATTGAGATAGACCCGCGCCAAACCGGCCAGAGCGGAGCCATTTTCCGGATCGAGCTGTAAGGCTTGCGCAAAATCCTGCGCCGCCCCACCCGGATCGCCTGCGGTCAGACTGTCGCGAGCCCGCAACACAAGGATCTCCGCTTCTTCTTTAGGATCGGTATCGCCTGCCAGACGCCCAATGAATTTCGACAATTCGCTTTCTGGCTGCCCGCCCATGAACTTATCGACGGGTTCCCCATTCTTGAACGCGAAAACGGCCGGGATGCTGCGCACGCCGAGCTGCCCGGCGATGCCGGGATTTTCGTCAATGTTGATTTTGACCAGTTTGACCTTGCCGTCGGCGGCTTTCACCTGCCGTTCCAGTGCGGGCATGAGTTGCTTACAGGGTCCACACCAAGGGGCCCAGAAATCCACCACGACAGGTGTTTCCTTGGACGCCTCTATCACGTCAGTCATAAAGGCTCGGTCGGATGAATCTTTGACGAGATCTGTCATGAGAGCCTAGATGGGCGAAAGCCCTGGCGGGTTCAAGGCGGGTTTAGGCAGAGTCGCGAGAAAGTGAGCGTTAGCCCTCCATCGGCGGATAGAAAAACTCTTCCTTGGCAATTTTCCCGTCTGAGTTGACCGTATAGATGGCCACTTCCTGCATCTGTATACGATTGCCGCTTGCCTTGTCTGTGACATCCATGTCGAAGATCAGGGAAAACTTGTCCGGTGCGTATAAAAACGGTCCGGCGGCAGATGTCGAATGGACCTCATTATTGGCATACCACCATTCATGTTTGCCGCGAATGGCATCAAGCCCTTCAGCTCTCCGGCCCATCGGACCACCCGGCATATCAAGCGCTTCAACGGATTGGCAGTTTCGCGCATACAGCTCATCGAGACCCTTATCTTCCTGATTGCTATTGCAGTACTCCGCCAAGGCTTTTGCCGTCTGGACAAGTTTTTCATCGAACATCGGACTTCCTTTCACCGCTTACAGGCCCTGAATATAGTTCAGTTTCATGATAAGTTTATGTCATTAGCTACTCAGAGCGGCGAGATCAAGGCGCAGTGGGGTGTGGCCCGTGGCTTCGGCGAACGTAACGAGATCGTCAGGCCTTACGCGCGTGCTGGCCGTATTGCGCAGGGGGTGAAACCAGACGAATTCCTGATCGAAGAGCGCTGTGTCGAGCACTAGTCGGACTTGCATGCTTCTATCATTCATTATGGAAAAGACAGTCACAGATCCCGGCCGCACACCCAGATGCTCAAACAGCGCGTCCTCTCGGCCAAAGGACAGACGTTTCATTCCCAGATGAGTATGGAGCTGGTTCAGCTTGATCGGCGTATTGGCCAGTGCGCTGATCAGTACGAACTGTCCGGCCTTATCTTTCAGAAACAGATTCTTGGAATGACCTCCCGGCAGACGCGCTTTGATGTCCCGGCTTTCTGCAACCGTGAAGACGGCTTCATGCGCCTCAGTTTGGTAGGCAATGCCCATACGGTCCAGTAACGTGTAGAGCTGGGGTTCCTGAGGATGTAAAAGGTCCATTCTGATGGCCTAGACACCGGGCTGCAAAATCTCAAATCTTGACGTTGCAAGGTGGCGCGCTCTTTCATATACGCCCGGCTTCAATGACTGCGATGCGGGCGTAGCTCAGTGGTAGAGCATCACCTTGCCAAGGTGAGGGTCGAGGGTTCGAATCTCTTCGCCCGCTCCAGTTGCTGATTATATTTAGTATTATCTTAAGCATCTGTAATAATTGACCTTTTGGATCACCTAAGTGGTACACAATGCGGGTGCGATGGAGCAATACTTTGAGAAAATACAATCACCTTTATAAACGTAATGCGACCTACTACGCTCGGATGCGTATTCCTTCGGAGCATGTGAAATGGCTTGATAAGATCGAGTTTAAGCGATCATTCAGGACGAAATGCCGAAAAGAAGCTAGGAAGAAACTACCTGCAATGCTGGCTTCCTAATGTGCCCCAGCTTTTATAGACACTGTCCCTTGTCATATAAAATGTCCCAGATAACGAACCTATATTGTCTCTAACTCATTGTTTTATTTGTGATAATTGGCGTTCTGGGTCGGGGTTGTTGAAACGCCATTCACAGTCCTTCAAAAACAGTTCCTGCTTATACCAGCTTAAACGGTCCTTCCTCATAATCCCTCAATAACACAAAATCTACCTCATCTCGGACAGACCCAAAATGTAATCATAGCCTAGATGAGGTCCTGACCCCTTCCATAGTCCTGCCCCTATCCATATTCCTGATAACCGGATCCCTTTCTTGCAGCGCTGTGCCGCTTCGTTGCACAGCGATCTCAGAAGGAGACTGACCGTGCATCCAAGACAGTTCGCCAGAACCACACCGGACGCACCTGCCGTGTCAATGCTGGATATGGATGGCCAAGTGCGTGCCAGCCTGACCTATGCGGAGCTGGAGGTGCGCGCCAATCGCTATGCTCACGCGCTGCGGGCGCTGGGACTAAAACGAGGAGACCGGTTCGCCATCTGGAAGCGCAACAGCCTGTCCTTCCTGCCGCTCTACTGGGCCGCCCAGCGCTCGGGCTTGCTCATTGTCCCTGTGGCGACACACCTGTCCTTTGATGAGACCAATTACATTATCCGCGATTCGGACTCCAAATTGCTGATCACAGACGGGGCGGTCGGGCAGGCTCCGGACGTCGTAGGGCGACTATGCGGCGAGGGCCTCATGGCGGATCGCATCTACTGGACAGATTATCCGCTTGACAGCTTACCTGATTTCGACCGCTTCGCCGCCGACTTTCTCGAAACCCCCATCCCGGATGAAAGCGCGGGATCGCAAATGCTCTACAGTTCCGGAACAACGGGACGACCCAAGGGCGTCAAGATTGCGTTGCCGGATGAGGCCGTGGAAACCGCCTCTGCATTTGTTGCTTTGATCGGAGCCTTATTCAAGGTCACGCCCGAAACGCGCTATCTTTCGCCGACCCCGCTCTATCACGCCGCGCCTCTCGCCTATTGCATTAGTGTGCTGCGGCTGGGCGGACATGTCTTTGTCATGGACAAGTTCCGCGAAGAGACATGTCTGGCCGCCATCGAACGTCACGCGATTACCTTCACGCAAATGGTCCCAACCATGTTTGTGCGCCTGCTCAAGCAACCGGAAGCACTTCGGACTCGCTATGACCTCAGTTCCCTTGGCTGTGTGGTCCACGCTGCCGCGCCGTGCCCCATTCATACCAAGCGCGCCATGATCGACTGGCTTGGCCCCATTGTGCAGGAATATTATGCGGGTTCCGAAGGCAATGGTCTCACCTTCATCAGCACGCAAGAATGGCTACAAAAACCGGGATCCGTCGGAAAGGCCGTATTCGGCACCGTCCATATCTGCGATTCCGAAACTGGTGAAGACCTGTCGCCGGGTGAGACTGGCACGGTTTATTTTGCGGGCGAGAGCAATTTCGAATATCACGGCGATGCCAGCAAAACGCAGCGCGCCTACCATGCCCGTCACACCAACCGCTCTACCCTAGGCGATGTCGGACATGTCGACGAAGATGGCTATCTGTTCCTGACCGACCGCAAGGCCAATATGATCATTTCAGGCGGTGTGAACATCTATCCGCAAGAGACGGAAAATATTCTCCTGGAGCATCCATCGGTGCTCGATGCCGCTGTGCTCGGCGTGCTGTGCGAGGATATGGGTGAGCGGGTGAAGGCCTTTGTCCAACTGATGCCGGATGCAAAATCGGACGGGCTGGACAGCGAATTGATTGCCTTTGCGCGGGAACGGATCAGCCCTGTGAAAGCCCCGCGAGAGATCGAAATTGTGGAGAGACTGCCGCGCACAGAAAGCGGTAAACTTCTCAAACGGGTCCTGCTCGGCTAACCACGCCCAATACAGCGCAGAGATTTGAACGCTGAGGAATTGCCCGGGAAAATCAGAGGTTTACGAGACAGGCGAAGGGGGTCACGCATCATGTAACCTTGTTCCGTCCATCCCAGAATCATCGCCCAATGCGCGCGGCCGTTCGGCAGGAAAAAGCGCACCACCGGATAATTCCCTTTGGCCAGACAGGATTGAATCAGCGGATCACTGACCGTATCGTAGAATTGCGCGCGGACTTTGCCGCCGCTGACTTCAGACACGCCGTTCCAGATCAACCAGCCACGCGGCGTGAAGTTCCCGGTTTCGGTCAGGCGTTGATTAAATTCCCCCGGATCAATTTCAAACCCCAAATTGGTCATCGCCATCGCGACTGAAGTCACGACACAGCCTTCGCGGGCCAAACTGCCACTTGTCCCACCAAGCTTGTCCTGACCCCAACGCGGATCTTTCTGGGAATAGATGACCCTGTCGGCGAGAAATGGCGATTGAGACGATGGTTGAGGGATCGCCGGGTTGCCGATCATTTGCGTCGGTGGTCCGTAATAAGCCCCACTACAGGCAGACAGGATCGTGGTGGAAAACAGAATGAGGCCGGAACGAAGCATGGTGAGGCCATATCGAACGCGGGTTAAATCCCGGTTAGCAAATTCTGTTCGGCTTTGGTTTCAGTTTGAATTGTCTCGCCCAGCGGGTCCCCCTCAATGAACGGGCCGGTCAGCCCAATCCCGCCGCGCGCATAAAAGCGCGCGCCTGCGTCCGTCTCACCGATCAACAATACGCCCATAGGCTCGCCGCAGCGATATTCGACTGTGTAAGCTGCGATGGTGCCGGACGGATTTTCACCCTCTTCGACACGGACACTTAAATCGGGGTTTGGACTCTGGCGCAGTGTGACCTGGGAGGGTGGCACTCCGCAATAGAGCCCGACCGCATGTTTGGATGATAATCCACCATTGGCGTAGACAACCGCTGTCTGTTTAGACCCGCGAACCTTATGATGCGCTTCGGCAATCGCGTGTAGAGAATAATTGTTCCCAGGTCCGCCAAAGAAAGGCAGCCCGCCTGTCAGACTTTGTGGTTGATCCGTCAGGCCGAGAATACGGCTGGCTTCGAGCGGAATGACCGGAAAACAGGAATAGAGATCATACATGTCGGCACCGTGCGCTGTGCTATCCAGAACGCGCCGCTGAGCCTCAGCCCGGTCGAGTCTTGCCCGCTGTAGCAAAGGCGGTTCGGAACATTGGTCATGCGCGTGGAGAAAGGTCATCTGGTCGGTTGGCACGCCCAGACGTTTGGCCGCCTCATAGGTTGACAGAATGACCGCCGCCCCAAGATTGACTCCGTCACGCGCAACCATCGCCTTAGTATAGGGAGTCGTTATTATCGGATTGTCCGGCCCGGGGCGGACGATATCTGGTCCGAGTACGGATTGACGCACGAAACTGTAGGGGTTCACCAAGGCGACAGCAGAAAATTTCTGCCAGATCACAGACATATGGCCTCGATAAGCCACTTTGGTCTCACCCATCGCCCAGCGACGGGCACTTTCCATCAAGGCGTAATAATAGATCGGCGCAGAAATCCGGTGAGATATGGCCTGCTGATGGATTAGAAATCCTCCAAACCCGCCAATTCCATCATTGGATAGTGGAGTAGGGCCCCGATCATCGAGTGGTTCATTTCGAGTCTCAATCCAGTCTGGCTGAGCGCCTGCACATAGTGCAGCCCGTATATTCGCCGCCGCTTCAGCGCCCGTGATCGCAATCAGTTTGGCTTTACCATCCATCAATAATTGAGCACTTTCCCCGACCAGAGTTTGTGGCGTTTGTCCGCCCACATGGTCGTAAACATGCCATTCAGCGCTTGCGCCAGCCCGCGCGCAGATACTGGCCGGGAAATTGTTGGACCCTCCAAATGGATTGGGAAAGACGAGGCCGCTATCGCCAAATAGCCGCACGCCGAAACAGATGTCGAGCGCTTGCGGCGCAATGCCGGCATCCTCGAAGGCACGAGACAGAGCCCGGCCTGCTAGGTCCGCCGGACCAAACGCTTTATCCAGATCATCCGGCACGGGACGGCTGTCCTGGCCAGCACCGATGATGACAGGAAGATGATTGAGTCTGCTCATACTCGCGGCGTTAGATTGGCCCACCCGATCGGTAAAGTTCCAGCCCCATTCAGCAAGAGCGGGATGAACGCAGTGCTACTTCGCAGCCTTCACAGCCTCACCATCATCAAAAATGGCCTTTATGGGCTCGCCGAATAGTCGCGCAATGCGTAAGGCTAATGGCAGAGACGGATTATATCGCCCCGTCTCAATCGCGTTTACGCTCTGGCGATAGATGTTGAGATGTTCGCCTAGAACTGCCTGCGACCAGCCCCTATCGGCCCGAAGAGCCTTAAGCCGTTATGCACAGTTCATACTCCGTGCCAGATCGAAGCAGCAAACAGGTCGAAGCAGCAAACAGTTCGAAGCAGCAAACAGGCCGAAGCAGCAAACAGGCCGAAGACCAACATGATCAGCAATTTGATCTTGGCCAATTGTCGCTGTAATCGCAGCAGGCGTTTCTTATCTTTGGCCTCCATCAATTCGTGGACCAGAGATATTGCTGTAACGAAACTGACGGGCACCCCCTTTTGGCAGGCCGCGCGCAGAACGGCAGAGATGAGGAGCGAGTGACGAAAAGTCAAAAGCGAGGATTCTTTTGCGCTTTATTTAGGTTCCTGTCGCACAGATGGGATCATGGCGACCAACCCCAACATTCCACTCAATATCGGCCCTGATGAAGTCCGCGCCACTTTTCTCGGTCACCTGTCCGGCGAGCGGCGTCTGTCTGAGAAGACGGTAGAGGCCTATGGGCGCGACATTCGCGATTTTCAGAGCTTTCTGACCAATCATCTCAGCGAGCCTGCAGGGCTTCGGGCTCTGGCTGGACTGACAGCGTCAGACTTTCGCGCCTATCTGGCGTTTCGCCGGGAGGACAGGCCGGGCCGCACAGGTCTGGGCTCAGCCTCCATACAACGATTACTCTCTGCTATTCGGACCTTATACCGTTATCTGGAACGGCGCTGGGATGTTGCCAATTCTGCCATCGCCCTGATCAAAGGCCCACGCACTCAACGGCTTGTTCCCAAAGCGCTCTCCATTGCAGGGGCCCGAGATCTGGTTACGGCTGGATCAATGGACGGGGCGGACCCGTGGATCGAAGCGCGCAACAGCGCTATATTGAGCCTTGCTTACGGTGCGGGTCTGCGAATTTCAGAAGCACTCGGTTTAACAGCAGATGTGATCCCATTGGGCGACACACTCATGATTCGGGGCAAGGGCGGTAAATCCCGTATGGTTCCGATCCTGCCAGCCATTCGCGATGCAGTCACACATTATTCCGGCCTATGCCCTTATCCGCTCACCAACGGCTCGGCCCTTTTCCGCGGCGTTCGCGGCGGTCCCTTAGGACCGCGCATCATTCAGGGCGAAGTGCAGAAGCTACGCGCTTTTCTCGGCCTGCCCGAATCCGCGACGCCTCATGCGCTGCGGCATTCCTTCGCCACACATTTGCTGGCGGGCGGCGGAGACTTGCGCACGATCCAGCAATTGCTGGGTCATGCCAGCCTATCGACGACGCAGCGCTATACCGATGTCGATACCTCTCGCCTGCGGGACATCCATGCCCGCGCGCACCCCCGCGCTCGCGGTTAGAGGGTTGTTTCGAGCGCAGCGAATCGCTTAAGAAATAACCGCTCCGCTGCGACGACCGGCTTCGGATCGATTGTGACATGGATGCCGGCCGGAGGCGTGATGAAGAACTGATCCGCCTCCTCGACAGTGAACCCCGCAATTTGTGTCGCCTCAAACCAGGCACAGATCACATCACAGCGCTTGATCTTCTTTTTCAACCAAGCTGGCGTAGGCGCGGTGAGCCCGAAGCGTCGATTTACAGCTTCATCCAGCCGCGCCTCGACCGTCTTATAATCATCCCCCAACACCGCCTTGAACGGGCTGATCATATCGCCAATCACATATTCTGACGCGTCATGGAGCAAGGCTGTCATCCGATCCGCTACTGTCGAATCCGGATAGAGTTGGATGAAGAGTTCCTCGACCACGACACTATGTTCGGCAACTGAAAATGCATGATCCCCCGATGTCTGGCCGTTCCAGCGCGCGACCCGGGCGAGGCCTCTGGCGATATCTTTAATTTCAATATCGAGGGGGCTCGGATCGATCAGATCGAGCCGTCGCCCGGAGAGCATACGCTGCCAGGCGCGGGGTTTGTGGGTAGGAGAAGGCATACAATATCATTAACTTGCCGAGACTGTGATTGAAACGCGGAACCGAGAGGGCACCCGAAGGAAGCCCTTCAGTCCTTGCGTGTTTCGTCAATGCGTGAGTCCCGGATCTCGTTATAACCAGACCCCACTCATCCCTGGGTCATCACGGCGAAGCGTATGGCATATATGGCGGAATGTGGCATCTGCCGCAAATCAACGCACAGATTGTTCATGCTGTGACGGCCACACCCCAGCCACCCAAGCCCTATCACGCGGGACCGCCTGCAATCGCCGCCGAAAGCCGAATTTTTCTGGATGAAGCCATGGCCGCATTTGGGCTTGCATAGGGTCATTCAACACGAAGCCTGTCTAAAGCGACCTTTTAAATATCGATCTTTTTTCCATATTTTTCCACCGACCAATTCCGTCAGCATTAAGTCCGCGTCGGACTTGAACGGAACTGGCACTGTCAATGGACGCCGCATTTCATGAAATCGTAAGCACGCCTCATCCCATTCCAGATCGCAGAAGGATAGCAGGCGGCGGGTCTGATTTTCCTGATCAAAAACGATGTCTTCATATCGATCCAGATCTTCAAGGGCCTTCTGGGTCTGTCATGTTCGCACTCGCCGTGGGTGTTCTCGTGACGCTGTTGCAGCAGGCTTACATTGTGGATGTTCTGGGTCTACCGGAGAGCTGGAAAGGCCTGGCCTTCTCATGCAAGCTGTGCATCGGGACAGCCATAGCCTTCCTTGTCTGCATCGCCGGAAACAATCAGCTTGGTCAGAGGACAATAGGATGAAACAGACACTCACGTCCAAGCTGATTCGAACGACCATGCTTGGGTTTATGGCCTGGAACACAATTCTGGTCGCAGCCGCGCAATCGGATTCCTCCCTCAACATCCAGACGGATGCTTCACCCGTCACTGCAGCCCAAATAGAGTCTATCGCCAGAGAGGCTCTCACGAAATTTGACACGCCGGGCATGGCCATCGGTATCGTCCACAAAGGCCAGGTCCAATTCTCGATCAGTGTCGGGCAGAGTGACATTGTCAGTGGCGCAAAGGTGACCGACGAGACCCTATTCCGGATTGCCTCAACGACAAAAGCTTTCACGTCTGCCGCACTCGCCGTTCTGGTCGATGAGGACGTTCTGCACTGGGATGATAAGGTGATCGACTACCTTCCGGGTTTTCGTATGTCCGATCCCTGGGTGACAGGAGAGTTCACAATACGCGATCTTCTTACGCATCGGAGCGGTCTCAGCCTCGGCGCGGGCGATTTAATGTTATGGCCGGAACCGTCCGGGTTTACCCGCATGGAACTGATCCACAACCTGCGTCACCTGAAGCCGGTCAGCAGTTTTCGTAGCGAATATGCCTATGACAATCTGCTCTATATTGTCGCCGGAGAAGTCGCGGCGGCGGCGGCGGATATGTCGTGGGAAACTCTCGTTCAATCCCGTATTCTGGATCCACTCGGCATGGAATGCCATGCGGGGGATGTGCCTGCCTCCAAGCGCGACCAGATGGCCATACCTTACGCCCTGATTGATCAAGTCATGACGGAAATCACGCGAAACAGAATTGAGAACGCCTCGAATCTATCAGCGGCCGCCGGCGGAATCGTCTGCAACATTGAAGGTATGAACATATGGATGCTCACGCAGCTTGCAGGCGGCGTTGGACCCAATGGCAAACGTATTTTCAGTGAGCAACAACGCGATGAAATGTGGACATCGCAAACGATCCTGCGCGTGAGCCGTGTCGAGCGCGAGTTGAATCAAACCCATTTCAAGACCTATGCGCTCGGATGGCGAAAGGAAGACATGCATGGCTATGAACTTATTTCACACACGGGCACACTTTCGGGCTTCCAAGCCTATCTCGCGCTCATACCTGAACTTGAACTGGGAGTCATAATTCTGAATAACGGCTCAAACTCCGGAGCCCGAACGTCCGTCATGCAGACAGTCTTGAAAGCCTATATGGGACAGCCGGACGTGGACTGGGTAAAGTATAATGTCGAGGCTCAGGCCAAATGGAAGGCAGAAAAAGACGCCCGCCTAGAAGCCTCCAATGACAATGTGCAAGGGTCTGGAGCCGTCAGCCGCCCGATTGCAGAATATGCAGGACTATATGAAGATCCCTGGTTCGGCGAAGTCGATATTCTTCAAACCGGAAATGAACTCCGATTCCAGTCCCGTAAAATGGTCAAGATGGCCGGCATATTAACTCCGTTTGATCTGAACACATTTATCGTGAAATGGGATGATCCAGAGTTTCGCGCCGATGCGTATATGCGGTTCGAGACGAACTTCGAAGGAGATATATCCGGTGCGACAATGCGCCATGTCGATCCGGACGGGGATTGGAGTTTCAATTTTCAGGATCTAACGTTTATGCGCGTCGCCAATTAGTCACCCTTCATTTTGCGCAAAGCCTTGCCATAGACGGGTTTCGCAGAACCCCGACGCAATATCGGTCACGTGCCCATTGACGATCACCGCATCAAAGCCTGTCGGCTGCGCCATTATATCCGACCAGCCTATATTCGCTTTGATACGGGTAGGGCCGAAAATCAATATGCCCACGCGAGACCTGCTCTCAATTCACTGCGCTTGGATGATGAGAATAAGCGCCGAGCGCGACCAGAAAGGCCGTGAAGATCAGGCGACGCGCAAAATCATCTGATAGTCTTGATCGATAGGATGCGATCGACATATGACTCGGTCGAAGAGAATTCCAGCGGGACTATGGGCGTGACGGAAACGCCGTTCAATGTACCAGAATAGAGCGTTCCGTCCGGTCGTTTATATTTCACGCCATGCACATCATGGATCGCGAAGGGCTCTCCCTCGGACTGGCCGAGAACCATCATCACATGACCGGGAATATAGACCAGATCACCAGGCGTCGCCCGTTTCAAGTGCTGGATTTTTGCGCCCTGGTCCTTGTTTTTGTCATATCGTTCATTGAGCCCGATATCACTGTCTCTCTGATCGCCGGAATTGCGCGGCAGGACTATCCCGAATGTCTTGTAGATCTCCAACACGAAGCCCGTGCAATCACGACTATTGAAGCGATGTCCCCATCCATAGCGTTCGCCCAGAAACTTGAATGACTGTTCGATGATATTATTCTGAGTATAGGGCAGATATCCGACATGGACGTCCGCCTTCCGCTGAATGAGCGCATGTTTGAAATCCAGCGAGCCATCCGCTTCTCGCACAGGCAAGAGTATCATATGATGCAGATAGGGATTCTGACCATATAAGTTGCTCTGTAGTGCTTTAGGGCGCGAGAGCGGAACGCGGACTCCCATATCGAGTGAAAGTTCCGACAGGGCAGCGACCTCTGGATTGTAAACCGTCGAAACCTTGTCGCCTGTAATCAGTAGAAAAATATCGGCGTCGGCGTAATCGAACACATTGTCCCGCGTCCCAATGGCAATGTCGGAGAGGCGCACCCAAGCCGTATAATTATACATCTGAATGAGCGCCCATTCATCATCGGCGCTTTGATGGAGAATCGCGACGGGGTCACCGGGGAAGAGTGTGGATTCCTGAAATCTCTCAATGTCACGGTCCTCCGCATCGTGACTGAATAACAGGTCATCCGTCGGATATGTCCGTATGGGCGTCCGCTTTACAGCGAGTCCAAAACCTACGGGATTGGCCGCTTTGATGCTGTCCAGATTCAGCATGCGTTCGTAACGTGCAAAATCTGCGTCCGTAACAGCTGTTCCGTCTGTATAAACACGAAGATAGTTCGGAATCTGACTGATCGAGCGAACATGTTTGATCAGCTCAGCGCGAGACAGCTCGTCTGGCATGGCCCTCACATCATTCAATGTCGGTTCCTTGAGGGTATTTGTCCTGTTGAAAGCCTCTATCTCTGATCGCGTCAGTATAACCTGATCACCATCAGGCTGCGTCCAGTAGGATGGCGAAAGATGTTTTTCCTTCACGCCGATAACATCGGATATAAAGCCATCATCAAAGCCCAAATCTTTACTCGAAACTACAGGCTGAACTGTGGCGCAACTCGTACTGATCAGAGCGAAGATAGTGTAGATCAAAATACATGCTGGTCTCATAACAATGTTCACATTAGCAGGGACAGGATTTTTCCGATCAGCAATCCGCCAGCCGTTCCAATTATATATCCGAGCATCGCCATCAGAACGCCGATTGAAATAAGCGCGCGGGAATAGGCGGCTGCCAGAATCGGTGCAGATGCGACCCCGCCAATATTGGCCAGAGATGCCACTCCGCATGAGAACAGATCCAGCCGGAAAACCTTCGCCGCGATCATCATGATCAGACCGTGGACACCCAGAATAACGAATCCGGCTATGATGAATAGGGGCGCTTGGGTCAGTTCCGCAAAATTGGCGCGCGAGGCAATAAGCGCAACAATACCGTAAAGCAGGACATTGCCCAGTTCAGCCGATCCAGCCACGCCGCCAAGCCGGGTCATGGCACCAACAACACCCATTAGGGTCACGATAAGCACTGTCCATGTCGGGTTGGAAAAGAAATCGGAGCTGGGAAAGAATCCCGCCAGATATTGCGCCAAAGCTGACGCCGCCAGACCTGCGCCAACCAGGACCGTGAAAGAGACGGCATCGATCCTACGATCCGGGTCTTTCGGATTGGTTTCGATCTTGGCACTGATCTTGTCGATCAGCTTTGTGTTGCTTTTCGCCCACGCGTTGAACTTCGGTGACAATGGAACAAGGGCCAGCAGCAACATGACCCAGATCGCGTAATTGATCGAATCCATCAGGAGCGTATAACCCATGCTGGAGTCGGGAATGCTCAGCGCACCCTGCACAGCGACCATATTCGCCGTGCCTCCCATCCAGCTTCCGCTCAGGGCCGCAAAGGTCATCCAGGCCGTCTCTGGGAGCCAGGCCTTGAAAATTAGAAAAGCTACGACGAAGCCAACGCCAATACTGACGCTCGCCGTGATGAAGGCGAGAATCATTTTTGGGCCAAGGGCGGCGATTTGCCGAATATCACCCTTGAGCAGGAGCAGGAAAATCATTGCCGGCAGCAAATTGTCTTTGACGGAACTATAGGTTGTGTTGACGCTCTCCGTCTTGGTCCAAAGGCCGAAGGTTGAGAGCAGCATGACAGCGAAATAAAGGATAACGATACCGGGAACTATCTTGAAAAATTGATATCTCCCCGACCCATCCAAGGCCGCAATCACACCGCAGATCAGGAACAATATGGCGAGATAGCTAAATCCGGACGTTATCATTCTCTAGGGCCGGGACTCGGCATGTCTTTCGACAGTTTCCAGAACCCGAAGCAGATTGCCGCCCCAGATCTTGTCGATATCCGCCTGACTATAGCCGCGGGAAAGCAGTCCTTCGGTCACAGCCTGTGTCTCAGATGCATCCATCCAGCCTTCAATCCTGCCGCCACCGTCAAAGTCCGAAGAAATACCGACATGATCAATCCCGATCCTGCTGACGACATAATCGACATGGTCGATCAAATCGCCGACATTGGCCGGGGTCGCGAGAGATTTCGCGCCAGCCATTTTTTTGTCGAACCGGTCTTCTGTTTCACTATCCATGGCTAGAAAGTCGAAATCGTCTTCCAGACCCATCTCCTTGCGAATTTTGAGCTCGAACATTTTCTGTTCGGGCGTTTTATCTTTCAAATAGGGACCATAGGCGACAATGTGGATGACCCCGCCATTACGGGCGAGCGCGTCCAATTGTTCATCATCTAGGTTACGAGGGTTTTTCGATACTCCCGAAACGCCGGAATGCGAGGCCAGAACGGGGGCCCTTGAGAGTGCCATGGCCTGAAGCGATGTTGCTTTGGAGGCGTGGGATATATCGACGATCACCCCATAATCATTGAGGTCTGTCACGAGCCTTTCACCCAAAGGCGATAGCCCGCCATATAGGGTCTCGGTTTCCCCGCGCGCATAACTCGGATTGGAGCTGTCGGCGAACTGATTATGGCCGACATGGGTGATGCCCACATAGCGAACACCGCGCTCGGCCCATTTTGCGATCTCCTGCGTGGAATATCCGAATGGGTAGGCATTCTCGATACCGATCAAGGCAATGCGCTTGCCGCTCTTGTGAATGCGGCGGGCATCGTCGGCGGTCACGGCCAGTTCTATATCATCCGGATATTTTTCGGTGAGGCGAGAAATGGCGGTATAGCGCCGTTCGGCAATTTCCGAAGCTGTCCTGATACCCTCAGCCGTCAGCTCCCCTTGCGGAGAGAAGACGATCAGAAATGCGCCATCCATGCCGCCCGATTTCATTTTCTCTATCGTGGCCCGGCTCTTGCCGCTGGACCAAGGGTCCATATCCTCGGCAATGAGATCCAGTTCAACATCAACATGACTATCCAGAACCATAGCGGCGTCATGAACCTCACTCGCGCTTGGAACGATGCTATGGTTTCCAGTCGTGGTACAGCTGGCCGGAATCAGAGCTGATACGGCAAGAGCGGCATGCTTATGGCATAATGTTTTGGTCACTGGGCGTCCTCATCAGATGGGGTTGCGGATAGTCTAGCAGATCATCGAGCCTCTCCGCCCGGTATTTCTCTATCAAAGCATATAATATGGAAACCGTTTCGACCGAAGGTTCCCCGGTGATTTCGGACGGTCGAAAATGTAGTTGAAACGCCTGAAGAACATTTCGGGTTTGACCGTCCAACAGGCCAGTCTCTTCAATCTTATAGCCATAGGCATTAAGCGCCTTTTGAACATATGCCAATGGGACAGGGTCACTCAAAAAGCGGTTCCAATATTTAATGGCCGTCGCGTCATCAAACCATGCGCCATAGCCAAGCTTGTAAAGGCGCTGCCAAGGAAAGCGCGGTCCAGGGTCAATTTTCCGGTCAGGCGCAATGTCCGAATGACCCACAATGTTAGTGGCTGTGATCTGCGGGTTTCGGGACAAGATCGCGTCGATGAGATCGACAAGAACCGCAAACTGCGTCTCCGGAAAATCCGGGTAGAAACAAAACCGTTTCACAGGTTGGACAGTGACATGTTTTACAGTGCCGTTCTGCATTCTGAGACCGCTTTCAGCATCATTGACGGGTGGGAGGTCGGCTTTGACACAATAGGTCTGATTGACGACTTCAATGGCGACCGAACTATCATTGAGAGAAGTTTTTCCGGCCCAATAGCTCCGTCCGGCATGCCAGGCCCGTTTCGGTTCAGGAACCAATCTATAAATGCGCAAATCGTTTTCCGTGTAGGACGCATCGCTTGGATCGGGAACAAGATAGTGCGAACTGACGGAGTTTGAAGACGGTTTCGTCAATATTCTGAGAGAATCTTCGAAATTTGCCGATGTGTGGTGGATCACCAGAATGCTGATATCCACCTTCCGCTCGTTGAAATTTTCCGACGGCACAATCATCATTGAACTACATGCCGTAATCAGTGGAAATAGCAGCAGGCTTAGCCCTGCCATTGGCGAAAAACCTAAAAAATTTTTGCGGATGCAATCAGGCATCTATGTCAGCCCTGCCATCTATTTGAAACTTATGAGCTGCCTAAGTCTCGTGCGCCTATATGTCATGTCCCGGAAGGAATTAGGGTCGTTTTTCAACATTGCTGGCCTGAGTTTGTGCCATTTTTTCATCGCCTGCAAGGGCGGCTTATTGCCCAGAACTGATTGCAGAAATTGCTGGTTATAGAGCCATACAGAGCGGTGCAGCGTCGTTCCCCCCAGCTAGCGCCTCGCCTGATGCGGTATGTGGCTGCGGTCCTCAACACTGGCGGACATTCACCTCAATTCATGCCTCAATCTACAACCACTTCAACCATTAAAACCATCTCGAAAATCGAACATACTCCAAGTCGCTGCGAGAGGCCGCTCTCGTTGAATGGCGAGAATTGATCACTGCATGAGGCTACCACTTTATCCAAAACTTACCTATATCAGTTTAAGCTGACAATGTTTGGGGCAACCGTAAACATATTTGATTCCCTACTATCCATCACTTGATAGATTTGTCGATGAAACCCAACGTCATTGCGTTCTCGACCAAAGTTCGTACTTTTGCGCGATCCAGACCGGAGGGCACCTCGGCATCAATCTCTAGTTTCAGAGATACTTCACTGTCTGGAAGTGTGGTCAGCTGCTCGATAATTGCTTCCACGATCTGGCGGATGTCGCGCGCTGGCCGGTCGGCAGAGATCATGACAGTACCGACGAAACGCGTGGGTTTCTTTTCGGGTGTGGCAGCCGGATCACCACCCGGATCACCCCCTGGCATTGGCGCGGGTCGATCAAGGTCTGCTCCGCCTAGCCTTGCGGGCTGTTCATCTGGTTTGGCTGGTTTTGGCCGGTGAGCTTCCGCGACGTCGGGCCTGATAATGACCGAGTCGCTGTCGATCACGACCTGAACATTGTTTGTCCCTGAAATCGCCAGACCCATATAGGCTTGCCCGGTTTCATCCCATCGGTCCGCATAGGCAAAGGGACCGGGAAACATCCCGCTGACCGCTGATTGGACGGTTTTCGCAATTACGCTGCGGGTTTTGACGCGCGGCAAGTAAATGTAGCGGTTCATATAGTCCCACAGATCTTTCAGCGATAGATGATCCTTTCCGTTCCAGATATATTTCTGTAATTCACGGTCCAGACGGGCGGGCCCGAGTTCAGGCAACAACCCTTCATCACGCACCAACTTCTTGCTTGCACGCGCCAGCACCCCGTCCTGAGCGGGTACTTTGGCCCAGATCCATTCGAGATCTGCCTGCGCACTTTCCTGGACCGGATAGAGTAGATAGCACCAAGCCTCTTTCAGGCGGGTTGTCAGCGTCTCATTGCCTTCCGCCAGCTTTGCCTTAGCGAGCGCACTGTCGCTTTGCGTCAGGTTGAGACGGTCCGTTTCGTGAACGATCTCCGCCCACGCGAGAGCAGAGCGCATTGCAGCCTTCAAATTGTCGAGCTGACGCTGCTCTGCCGCCAAGAACACAAGTATGTTCCTGTAAACGCGCGGCGTGCTGCCGCGTTGCATGAGTATGTCCTTGGCTTCGGCCAGCGCCTCGGAGCCCTCTCTGCCGGTGTGGGGATGGGCGACTCCCAGAATAACGGCCCGCACGCCGCCCGGCTCATCCGGCACGTCGGACGAGCTGCCCGGTGCCACTTGCACAGCGTCAAAATGTCCGCGGTCACCGAGGCCATTAATATAGCGGGTTAGCGCCTTGTCGATTTCCATCAGGACATGCGCCTCTTCAAACTGCCCTGCGCGGTCTGCGGCGATCCGGTTCAGGCTCGCCGACTCGGAATACCAGTAGCGGCCAAGATCGCTATGCATGAACTTGGCCTGATTGGTCAGGCGTCTGAGCGCATCACCAAATATCGCCGGGCGCTCACCGGGCTGGACGACGCCAAGATTGATCTGTTTATCGTCAAGGCCTTTATTCGCCTGGCCGTGTGTCGGTGCCGTTCCCATGAATATGGCGCGCGCTATTCTACGGGTTGCAGAATATTTGTTCAGATTGGGCGCACTTTGATCAATCTTGTAAGGTGTCGAGATTTTGCCATCCACGTCGCCCGCAATAATCGACTGCCAGCTTGCATCGAGATAGTGAAGCAGTTCCGGCTCCACCCGCGCAGAGCCGATCTCCACACTGCCGGGCATGATCATGACCGAGGGGTCGTTGCCCATCCAAAGCTCATGAATCACCTGCGCCATCATACGCAGCACGCCGCGTGTACGCTGGAACTTCTCCAGAGAACCCCAGCTCGTATAGAGTTGGTCGAACAGTTCAGGATGGATCGGATAGGCTTTTTCCAATTTGCGCCGATAGTCCTCATCCGCGCAGCCCTGCGGGAACTCATTAATGTTCTCGCGGTAGAGCTTCGCGAACTGCTTGAGTGCATTATCCTTATGGTGGTGCTTATCGCCCGGAATCTCCTTGAACAACCGTCTACGAACGATCTCATAGCTTTCTTCCTGGCTTGCCGGACGCCATGAGGATTCAACGCGGCTGAATGTCTGATTCAGTCGCGTCAGAGCCTCCTGACCACCTTTACCGCCGACTTCGATTTGCGAGGCTGGCAATGAGGCAACCAATAGCGTGCCCGGACTCGCCTTGACCGCCTCGGTCAAAGCCTGAACAAAGGTCAGATTGGCGTCAAAAGAGCCGGAGGGCAGACCTTCAACCTTATAGATCTGGCGCAGATAGGCGACCCATTCGTCGATCAGGATCAGGCAGGGCGCGCATGTCCTGAAGATTGCTTCCAGCAGGTCCGAACCGGGCGCAATCCCGCTCTCATCCTGCTTGGCGATCCTGTCGAAAGCCTCGGCCCCGCCCAGCTGCCATGCCAGTTCGCCCCAGCTCGTGCGGATTTCCCGACCCCCTTTCAGGCTGATAACGTCTTGCGGGCCGCGCGACGTACCGACCAATATGGCCCGGTTGATCTGTTTTGGAACCGTCAATTCGGTCCCGGACAATAGCTGATCAAGCCCCGGCAGATCCTCCACCGGCGTTTCGCCCACCATATGGTAGAGCGCCAGCATTGAGTGGGTCTTGCCGCCGCCAAAATTAATCTGCAACTCGACGACCGGATCGCCGCCCGCGCCGGACAGCCGCTTGGCGGCACTGATCAGCAACTCGCTCAACCCCCCCGTCAGATAGGTGCGGGAAAAGAAGCCGACCGGGTCGCGATATTCAGGCGGCGCACTACCATTATGGACCTTGGCCAGATCGGCGGCGAATTCGGCCTGCTGGAACTCGCCCATTGCCACATCCTGATGCGGCTCGACCACTTCGCGCCACGGCATCAGCCCTGACGCCGTCTTGACCGAGATGTCGGAGCGCGGCGTCTTGCGCCGTTCCTCGTTCCGGGTCAGTTCGGCATATTTGGTGCGCAGGATTGTTTCGCGCATTTTACTGATTTCAGCCGCCGTCTCACCTGCACTAATCGATTCCATCAGGCGGCGCATGGAATCGAGCGCCCGTTCGGCATCATCATAGCTGAATTTTTCATTATGTGAGAGCTTGTTGCGGACCTCGACAAGCTCATTGACAATGGAGCGCTCAGCCCGGCCAAGCACATCCTTGAACGCCTCCATCCAGAACCGGTCCATCGCATTGAGCAGCGCCGACTGATCCCATTCAAATTGGCCATTCTTGCCCACGCGCAGCTTCGGGAGCTTGTTTTGGACTTTAGGCTGCCAGTGCCCGGTAATCTGTGATTCCAGCCGCTTTTCGACAAAGGGGATCAATCCCGCTGGCAGCAATTCCATACCGTCAAATACGTGCTGGCGCGTGCTTTTTGCCATGATTATTCCCTTACAAATCCATGCGTGTCTGGCCGGGGCCGCGAATGTCGTGGATCGCGGCGGCCTGCCGAGTCAGCTCCGACCAGTCGGCAATCAATGCGTTATAGGCGGTCGCCTCTTTCGCCTCCTGCCGCCTATTGGCGGCGATATCATAAAGGCAATAGGCGAGGTCTTTGACCGCCTCGGCCCTGTCGCCGATCTTTTTCAGCAGCAGCGCGCTATTGTCCGAGATGCCGTCTGTCTCATGGCTGCGCACGAGATATTGGAGGCATTTCCAGATCGTTAGGTGGCTGCCCGTCAGATGGTTGTCCGTTTGCGGCTCCCAATCGGGGTCAAGCTCGTCGCGCTTCAGAATGCGCACCTTGCCCGCCTGGCTTTCGACGATCCCGGCCTGTTTGACGCTTTCCACAGCGATGCCGCGGGCGCGGGCCAGATTATCGGCCGCACCATAATCGCCCTTGCCCATGCCGTTCTGTTCGAACCAGGTGATGGCGAAGCGTGTGCCGTCGTCAAACTCGCCCTGCACATCGTTCAGGAATTCGTCAAGCTCGGCATTGATCAGTTGCAGCGCGGTTTTGACGCTCATCGGACTGTCATCGGCCTCCAATATGGCCTCGCAGCGGGAAAAAACGCCCATGCCGGGCCCGATGGCCGATTGCGGCATATCGGCGGGCGCGATATTGGCGGCCTGAAGCGCGGCAATGGCTGGCGGCAATTCGCGTTTCAGAGCCCGGATGAACTCGGCGCGGGTGATGACCTCTGCTGTATCTTCTTTTTTTCGGCAGACGAGGATGACTGAATTGGCCAGCGCATTCGTACCCTTTGCCATCATGCGGTTGGCCATTTCGGTGCGCATCGGCCAAGTGCCGACCACGGCGTAACCGGCCTTGATCACGGCTTGCAGGAATGTCGCCCAGCCGGTCGAACTAATGCCTTCCCGCGCGATTTCGCTTTGCTTGAAGGCATAATAGATCGTCGCCGGAAGATCTGCGCGCGCGTCTTTCACCATCTCGCGCATAGCAGATTTCATACCTTCGATAAAATGAAGGCGGGCTGCATCCTTGCTACCAAATCGAAACTGATTTGCCACAAGTTCGATTTGCTTCGGTACTTGAACAGTAGAAAATAAGTTCGGGTAAGCAGAGCGACCGGTGGATTTCATCCACGGGTAGAAGAAATCCGACAGATTGGAGTAAGGTACATTGTCGTAATATGGCGGGTCAGTCGAGATTACGCAGTCTTTTATCCCATCCTCTTGGGATGCTGCATCTCGCTGGAAGATTGTGCCGGCAGCTGACGAAACCAGCTGCTCAACAACCTTAGCGATCCAGTTAATGTAGGAGGTCCAATTTCCCGCAGAACTACTAAAAGGGTTGGTCTCCGCGTAATCCCAAACCATCGAAATTGCTTGCCTGGTGAACAAATGGCCCACAGACTGGCGAGAATTGTCCCAGCTTGTCATGGAGTTCCACTTGTCGGCAGCTTTGCTGACTGCAAAGCCCAAGTAAACGCGCAAGGCGGCAGCGTATTCCTTTGCAAACGCATCGTCGTTTCGTTTGCTCAAAGCATCTGAGACGATCTGATCTTCCACTTTATCAAGAAGATTCGAAAAAGTAGATAACGCCTTTAGCTGCCGCTCTGTATGAAGATCTTCAAATTCGTCTAATCCATAGACCACGCAATTCGTACAACCGCTCCAATGCTCAATCTTGCCTAGATCGCACTCGAATTGAACCGACTCTTCAATCTCTGCATGTCCGGTTTTCGGGGGAAGGTAAACTTTGCCCGAGGGACCCTCCGCAATGATTGCAAGAAGTTCACGACCCAAGCGGCCGCGCTTGCCTTCATTTCGAATGTACTGAAGTGGGATCGCATCTCCGGTAACCAAGCAAGTAGCATTCCTAGGACCTGAAGTAGACTTAATCTTTGGATTTTGTGTTCGCTCAATGGTGAATGAATATGAAAGGGTCTGTTCGTCAATATGAGGAACGATCCACGCCTGACGATCAGATTTACCTCCCAACTTAAATGATTTCACTATTGGAACTTTTCTGCCTTGCATCGCAGGGTTTGGGCTTTCAACAGTTCTAGCCCAAATCCAAGCCATAACCGTTGCTTCCTTTTCGGTGGAACCTGTTTTCACAGAAACCTTTGGATACAGATTGCCTATCCGCTCTTGCGCTTTTTCTCGCATCCAATGACCGTATTGCCTGATGTCCTCCGCCAGCCCTTCGGCATTGCGGTAGAATTGCCGTGCCTTCAGCCCCGGATGGATCGGTTCCCTGTCTTTGAATTTTGGCGGGATCTCGATCATTGCCTTGCCGATCATCACCGCCACCGGGTTCAGGTCGGACCCATAGGCGGGCAGGCCCAGCCGCTGCGCCTCTAGCGGGATCGACCCGCCGCCCGAGAACGGGTCATAGACTGGCGGCAGTTCGACATTTTTCAGATCACCATTCGGCAAAGTGCCGTCCGGATGACGGGCGCAAGAGCGCCGGATCTCGGCCCGCGCGCGCTCCAGAACTGCCTCATTGGTTGAATTCTCCCATTTCACCAGATCCTCAATGATGGCGAATAGCCGTTTGCGCTCGGCCTCCTGCGCCTCTTGCGTCGGAAATTCGTCCGGCAGGCTGGAAGGATCATCGACCAGCTGCGCAAATAGCACCGCCCGGCACGCTGCTAATGGTCGCCGCGCCCACCACAGATGCAGCGTGCTAGGATGCCCATGCCGGATCGACTTCTCCCGCGCCGCCGCCGCATTGATGGCTTCGAGCGGAATGGCGACCTCGATCAGTTTCTTTTTATAGGTTTGGGTCACGGGGTGTCTTTCAATGTGGCGCGGCATCTTCGATCTCCTCTGCCAATTGCTTTAGCGACTGGCAGATTTCACCGAATCGGCCCTGGCGCTTCAGCCAGGCACCACTTGATGACATGCGCTGAAGGCCAATAGCTTTCAACGCGCGTTTCTTCGACACATTGCTGTCATGCGCGGCAAAGTTTCTAAGCGCGCACATTCGATCAATCGCGGTCCTGTATTTTGAATCTCTTACCTTTTTGTCTAGCCAATGTTCTTTGGGTATAATTTTCCTGATTCTCTTGATCAGATCGTCCCGACCGGCGAAATCGAAATATCCATCGCCACAGGTCAGATACTCACAGACCGCTACGTTCATATGGTCCGGGAAATTCAGCCCCTTTAATTTCGAGAAAGCCGCCGGGTCTGTGTTGATGAACGCAATCAGACAGTCCAGTATCAAATTTTCAAATTCACGGTGCAGGCGGATGATCGCCAGATCGTAGCACCAATTCCGATCCTGATCGGTCAGATCCTTCCAGACCTTGTATTCCGTGAACGTTATAATATCATCCACGTTGTTGACAAATTCTTGCGTTACTTTCCTGATGCTTTTCTTCCTCATCTTGGCTCCTCCGCCCGCTCAAGCAGGCTTTTGATGGTGAACTGGATGGCGTTTTGCCCGAAGGGCGGTTCGCGCGTGTCGAGCGGGCCGCGAATATAGCGCGGCTTGTGGGCGAAACCATTTTCGACTTGCACGATGGCGAGGATGAACTTGTCCGGCTCATGCAGCGACGTAATAACTTCCTGCCGCGTAACCATCACTGTGTCACCTGTATCAATCCGGCCCTTCACCTCAATGAATCGGGAAAGTTCGGTTTTCGGATCATAGGAGGCGATGTCGTAACCGACCTTCTGGGCGGATATATCGGTCGGCCTGTTGCCGAGTTCTGTCTCTGCGGCCATGACGGCGTCCATGGCTGCAATCTCGATTTTGCGGCGTGCAATCGGGTCTTCTGAGAAGCCTGAAGCTTTCACGCCTTGTTGGCCCGAGCGCCTATCCAAAAGTCCACGCGGAATCACCACCATTCCGCCGCGCAGGCGAGGCGGCCGGGCCGAGATGAACCGTTCTTGCTTCAGCACGTCCATCCGGCGTTTCAGACGCTCTGTCAGATCTTCCGCGCGCCGCTGGGCGTTTTGCCAGTTCAGACGGGTCTTCTTTCCGGCGCGCTCTTCCTCCTTGAGTTCGAATGCCCGCGCATCCCAATAATAGATTTCCTTCGTGAGGCGTGCCCGCACCTCTTGTTCGATCTTGTCAATCGCGGGCAGACGGCGCGCTTTGACCTCGGCCACATGGTGCCCGGCCAGCTCCACCGTCGCAAACCGGGCCGCCCTTTTCTCCAAATCGTTCCGTAGCCAATCCGCGTCCAACAGGGTTTGCACCAGTGCGATTTCTTCGGGTTTGGCAGGACGCAGATTCAGATGCGGGGCGATGCCTGCATTGGCCGCTTCATTCTGACTGTCGATGGTAGCGAATTGTAGCCGTTCTGAAATGATGTGAGCCTTGCCGCTCGCCGTCGGCCGACCGTCCTGAACGCTATGCTCAAGCAGAAAGAGGGCTGTAATGTCTTCACCTGAGTCCGTGTCGTCAACCAGGATGGTTCCGCGCTTCATCAGGTGATCATATTGTTCGCGGATCAGGCTGATCACGGATTCGAGCAGCGGGTGCCCGGGACACACAAAGGCGGCCACAGGCTGCTGATGGATTTTGCTCTTCTCAAAGCAGATGCGTTCATATGTCTTCTGGATCGGCGCGCCTGAGCCGATCTGCCGATCTCGCTCCCTTATATTCAGGGGAACGTGAGTGATTTCCCAGCGCCCGTCCTCGCGGCGCTTGATCTGGCCGCCGAGCTGTTTGAACGCTTCGACAAAGAAGCTTTGTACGTGATGCGGTTGAAGCCTTTGCGCTTCCGCTCGCTCCATCTCAATGCGCAGCGCGTGAACCCTTGCCCGAGGCATGGAGTCATTTGTCAGCGCCCGGCGCTCAAGCAGCTGCAATAGGTGGTTCTGATCGACAGCTCCGTCCACGACATTGAACAGCCTGGCCTTGACGTCTTCCTGTTCTCCGTACTGGATTGCCTCAAAAAGCAAATGTCTGAGAGAGGTTCCCTCAAACAGTTCGCCAAGGACATCATAGACGCGGCCACCCAGAGCTTTCCGCGCTGCCTCCAACTTCTCAAGTAGGCGAGCATAGACCTCGCCCTCGCGTGTGTCAGCTGCGACAAGATTCCAAAGGTGGCAGACCTCAGCCTGGCCAATTCTGTGAATTCGACCGAAGCGTTGCTCAATCTTGTTCGGATTCCACGGCAAATCATAGTTAACCATGAGGTGTCCGCGCTGAAGGTTTACGCCTTCACCCGCAGCGTCGTTGGCGATAAGCACCAACATGTCACGGTCTTGCATGAACCGCTCAATCACCGTCCGGCGTGCCTCGCGTGTCACCCCTCCGTGGATAATGTCGACGGCTTCCGGTTTGCCAAGCCTGGCGCGTACCTTTTCCACCAGATAATGGAGCGTGTCTTTGGGCTCGGTGAAGATGATCAGCTTCCGACGATGCCCATCCGCGTCGATCATCAAATCGTCATCGAGAATCTGGTCGAGCTGGGTCCATTTCGTATCCTTTCCGGACCGAAGAACACTGAGCGCCATCGCTTCAAGGCCCTTCAGGGTCTGAACTTCGATTTCAAGCTGTTCCACCGTTTCGGCGGTCGTTGCACCCGTCGAGATTAGATCCTCAAAATCATCGATTTCGTCCTGTCCGAACTCTTCGATATTTTTGAGGACATCCTCGGTGACGTCGGCAGAATGGATGGGAGAGCTTATGGCTTTGCGCGCAAGCCGGGCTTCGGCGAGCTCCGCTTTCAGGCGCTCGCGCCGACGCTTCAGAGACTCATAAATCGCCGCCGGTGAGGAGGCTAAACGGCGTTGCAGGATTTGCAGGGCGAAACCGACATTGTTGAACTTTTTCCCGTCCTGGTCGGTGAATCTCTGAACGCGGTTCATCTCGGTCCTGACATAGTCAGTCACAGCGCTATAAAGGCCAGCCTCTTCGGGGGAGAGCTCGTATTTTACGGTATAGGCCCGACGTTCAGGGAAAAGCGGTCGACCATCGAATTTCAGCAGCTCTTCCTTGGTCAAGCGGCGCATCATGTCGCCGCTATCCGGTGGCTGTGTGAAAACAGCCTGGGCAATGCGTCGATTTCAGTGGATTTAATTTAGGACAAGCTTTCCCCTTAGGCTTGGATCACCCGGATTAGTTTCTTCACTCCGAACATGCTGATCATCCGGCGGATATTATAAGCTAGAACCGATAGACTCATCTCTGTTTTGACGTTTTTGAGGCGTTTGGTCAGGAAGTGCGTGGCACCCATCCATGACTTCAGCGTCCCGAACGGATGCTCGACCGTCGCCCTTCGGATGGCCATGGCTTCCGGGAGGTCATTCAATCGCGTCAACATAGCGTCGATGATGTCCTCATTGACCCAGCGTTTGATCCGCCGTTGTTTCCCCGTCGTGCATTTGGCTTTGACGGGACAGGCCGCGCATTCGTCCGGCCAGTAAACTTGCATGTCCTTGCCCTGTTCAACTGACATGAAGCGATAGGTCATCTTCTGACCACCTGGGCATTGGTAACTATTGTCTTCGGGCTGATAGAGGAAGTCATGTTTGCCAAAGCGGCCCGCGGCTTTAGAGCCAGATGTGTAAGGCTTGGGCACGTATGTTGTAGCGCCCAGTTTCTCAGTCGCCATAATTTCTGCACCGCTGAAGTAGCCACGATCTGCAAAGACTGTAATGTCTTTTCGTCCAATGGCGGCTTGGCCTTGTTTCGTCATCTTTGTGAGCTGCACTTTGTCAGAGACAGTGTTTGTTACCTCATGCGCGACAATGAGATGGTGCTCGGTATCGACAACCGTCTGTACGTTATACCCCACCATACCAGCCTTTGTGCTGGTCGCCATAGCCACTGAGTCCGGGTCAGTTAAGGATACTTGTTTCTTAGAAGACGCGGCGAGATCATCTTTCAACTGTTGAAGCTCAGCCATCTTCTCACGCATTGACGTAATCTTTTCCTTGAGGCGTTCAGTCTTGGCCTCAGCGGCCTCGCCTTCCTGTAAATCCGTCGCGTCCAGTGCATGAAGGTATTTCTCTATAGAATGCTCAATCTGGCCGATGCGCCGCGTGAGCTTGCCGCGTGTGAAGTTCTTTTCTCTCGCGTTCACGGCCTTGAACTTGGCTCCATCAATCGCAACCATTGTGCGCGCGAACAGACCAACGTCACGGCAAAGAGTCACAAATTGAGAACAGGTTGATTGGATAGCGGTGCCGTTGTCTTTTCTAAAGTCAGCAATCGTTTTGAAGTCAGGTGCAAGCTTGCCCGTCAGCCACATAAGCTCAACATTACGCCCCGCTTCGCGTTCAAGCCTACGGCTAGATTGGATACAGTTGAGATAGCCGTAAATGTAGAGCTTGAGCAAAATAGACGGATGATAACCGGGACGGCCTGTCGCCTTGGGCCGGACGCGCTCGAAACCCATTGAGAGTAAATCTAGTTCATCAACGTAGGCATCAATGACGCGAACAGTATTATCTTCATCGATATACTCGTCCAGACTTTCAGGAAATAATATGGACTGATTTCGATCTTGGCCTTCAATAAAGCGCTTCACAATAAACCTCCGATTCAATCACCGGAACTATATCACAAAAAACTAACCGTTTTCACACAGCCACTCCGCATAGTGGACACCATCGCGAAAGCGCCCTTCAAACCGGTCACCATCGAGAAGAGCCATAAATAGCTGGAAGTCCTCTTCCTTGCCATTATGTGGCGTGGCTGACATTAGGAGAAAATGTCGGCATAGTTGGCCTAGAAGCTGGCCGAGCTGATAACGCTTAGTGTATTTCACGTCGCCGCTAAAGAAACTGGCGGACATGCGATGGGCTTCGTCGCAGACGATTAGATCCCATTCATTTGATGACCGAAGCTTTTGTTGCAGATCCTCGTTTCTGGCCAGTACGTCCAGACGCGCGATAAGGCGCTTACGGTCGTTGAACACATTTCCTGACCGGGACGTTTCGATCATGTCTCTGGAAAGAATGTCGAATTCCAGAGAGAATTTTTCGCCCAGCTCGTCCTGCCATTGCTCGACAAGGCCGCCAGGGGCAACAATGAGACATCGCTCAAGATCGCTCCGCGCAATCAATTCCTTGATCAGCAAACCGGCCATGATGGTTTTGCCAGCGCCGGGGTCATCAGCCAGAAGGAAGCGCAGCGGTTGGCGAGGCAACATCTCGCCATAGACGGCGGAGATTTGGTGCGGCAGAGGATCGACCAGGCTCGTATGGATGGCCAGATAGGGGTCGAAATAATGCGCCAGCTTGATCCGGTTGGCTTCCGTCACCAAGCGCAGCAAAGATCCGTCTGCATCAAAGGACCAAGCGCGGCCCCGCTGCTCAACGCTTAGCCGGTGTTCATCATCTCGATAGAGGGTGGTTTCTGAAACCGGACCGTCCGTTATCCTATATATGAGGTTAAGCGCTTGATCACCGATCCAATCGACGGACACAATTTCGACCTGATCGTTCGGGACAACACCCGCGACGACGGCTCCGTTCTTGATATCCTCAAGTTTTGTCATCCCAGGACCTCGCGGATTTTAAGCAGTATTATCTGCTGATCTTGCGGCTTCCTGGCACCGGGATCGCTATGGAGTGGCTTCACTAAAGTGGAGAATGTTCGGGTTCGGTTTTCATCATTTCATATTTTATCGGACTTGTATACGCACAGGCAGAATGCCGCCTAAGGGAATTGTAGAAGAGGGAATTGTAAAAGCCGCCAATATAATGTGCGATTTCGGATTGGGTTTGCGCCCGCATATGAAATATTGTCCGCCAAACCGTTCGCCAGACAGTTTGACGTCATTATCGTGCCTGTTGCACGCCCGGAATATGTCGTCAAAAATCAACTTCTCCCGCATAGTGATGGGGATTGAGGTGGAAGTCTCCGGCATAATCGATCGTGACGCATTTTGACTTACGCGGCACCTTATCGCGGTAAGTGCCGTCATTGCGGAATATGCTGTAAAGCTCCTCAATATAGGCGTAATCCCCCGGGCACCCGTCATTATGCGCATCGACATATCTCACCATGTCCGCGTTCGAACTCATTATTCCTAACCGGCTAGGGTGATGTTTCGCTTGCCTAGCGCGGAAAATTGCTCTGAACCGTTATCGCATCTTTCAGATGGTGAGCGTTTGCGTTATGACAGCGCTGTCAAAAGTAAAGGATCGTCAGCATGACAACGCGCATCGCCATCAATGGATTTGGCCGGATTGGACGCAACGTCCTTCGGGCTCTGCATGAATCTGGATCTCACGATCTGGAAGTCGTCGCCATTAATGACCTCTCCTCCACCGAAAATCTCGCCCACCTGCTCAAATATGATAGCGTCCACGGGCGTTTCCCTGGCCCGGTATCGGTGACAGACGACAGTCTCGACATCGGTTCAGGTCCAATCCAAGTGACGGCAATCCGCGATCTGGCGGATCAGAACTGGGCCGATAATAGTGTCGATATCGTCATGGAATGTACCGGCATTTTCACGGCACGCGCCGCCGCCGCCAAACATCTGGATGCCGGGGCCAAGCGCGTCCTGATTTCAGCGCCCGGCAAGGATGCTGACAAGACGGTTGTCTATGGCGTCAATGACGACGCCATCACCGGTGACGACCTTGTCATTTCCAACGGCTCCTGCACCACCAATGCCCTTGCCCCGCTGGCGAAGGTTCTGCATGAAACATTCGGGATCGAGTCCGGCTTCATGACAACGGTCCATAGCTATACGGGCGATCAGCCGACTCTGGACGGTGTTCACCGTAAGGATTTCAATCGCGGCCGCGCTGCCGCTCTGTCGATGATCCCGACCAGCACAGGGGCCGCGAAGGCGATCGGGCTGGTTATGCCCGAACTGGACGGCAAATTGGATGGCAAGGCGATCCGCGTGTCTACGCCCAATGTCTCTGCCGTTGATCTCGTCGTCAACATAGTGAAGTCTGCCAGCGCCCAGGCCGTCAATGACGCCTTCCGCGCCGCGGT
This sequence comes from Litorimonas sp., assembly GCA_965205225.1. Classification (GTDB taxonomy): domain Bacteria; phylum Pseudomonadota; class Alphaproteobacteria; order Caulobacterales; family Maricaulaceae; genus Litorimonas. The sequence continues at coordinate 811,409 of CBDBFZ010000002.1, read as the reverse complement.
CGCCGCGATGGCTGGCGTGTTGCAGATCACTGACGATTTGACCGTCTCGGTTGATTTCAACCATGATCCACATTCCTCGACGCTGCTCACAACCGAAACAATGACGCCGTCATCCAACCTTGTCCGGGTTTTGTCCTGGTATGACAATGAATGGGGCTTCTCCAATCGTATGCTCGACACAGCCGCTGTGATGGCAAAGTTCCTATAGAATGACAGTCTATAAGCGTGAGAGCCCGGAAGATTTAAGGCAGCGCCTATCCGCCGCGCTAGACGCTCATGCAGACGGTATTCGCTCCGATCCCCAGTCCAATCCGGTCAAGCGGCTGGCTTATGATATCTCGCGCGAAGTCGAAGACCGATCAATTGCGTTTAAGGATATCGAAGCGCTGGTCAAACAACTATCCGATGAAGCCGCAATTGCACGCGCGCGCCGTTTGCGCTTCCGCGCGGGTCTGGATCGCGCAGAAGCGCTCCGTAGCTCAGTCGCGGATATTGCCAAGGCTCAAGCCAAGCTAGGCTGGGACGCCTTCAAGCTTTGGGCCGAGTCCCCCGCTTTCGGGATTGTCCTGACGGCGCATCCGACATTTTCATTGTCCCGAGACATTCGCCGCGTTCTGGGAGATGTTGCGACAGCTGCAAAGACGCCCACCATCTGTGTCGATGAGCTTCGCACATTTCCCTATCTGCCCAAACGCGCGCCAACCCTGATTGAAGAGCATGAAGACACACAAAGCACGCTGATCCGCATCCAGACTGCCCTTAACAGCGCCAACCGCATCGTCCTACAGGTTGCGCAGGACACATTCCCGAAAGAGTGGACCACCCTCACCCCCCATCTTGCCGACGCCTATAGTTGGGTTGGCTATGATATTGACGGCCGAACGGATATTAGCTGGGGCGACGCATTGCGCCTGCGCCTGTCCGAAAAACGCGATATGATTGCGCGCTATCTGGCCGACACTGAAGCGCTGACAGCAAAGGGCGCAAAGCTCTCTGGACTGGCGGAGCGATTGCAGGACGGGCTGAAATCCGCCCGGCGTGATCTCACACTGTTCGAGACCGACTTGAACGAACCAGAGAATCTTGTTGCAGCGGCCAACAATCTGACCCGTCAGTCAGACCGGCGCCTGATCTCAACCGATGATCTGTTCGATTTGATCGACCCCGCCATTGCCAAAGCGGATGAGGCGCTGGCGCTTGATATGCTGATCCTCAAGTCCCGGATGGCGGCCTTCGGCCTTGGCACGGCCCGGATTCATTTCCGCGTCAATGCGAGGCACATCAATGCGGCTATGCGGGCGGCGTTCGGCCTTAAGGATGATATAACCGACAACCGGACCCTGATCCGCCGCGCGACCGAGATGACGTGCAAGACGAAAGCCAAGCCCATCAATTTCGCGTCGCTCGCGCTGGAGCGCTCGACAGCGCATGAGAAGATGATCCTGTCGGCGCAAATTCACAAATATATTGATGCCTCAACGCCGATCCGCTTGTTGATTGCAGAAACTGAAGACAGTCTTGTTCCGCTTGGCGCCCTCTATCTGGCGCGGCTTTACGGGCTGGAAAACCACATTGATATCTCGCCTCTATTTGAGACATCCGACGCGTTGGACAATGGTGGCCGGATCATTGGCAAGATGCTTGAGAACCCGGCCTATCACGACTATATTCAGTCACGCAGTGTCTTTGCTGTCCAAACCGGCTTCTCGGATGCTGGCCGGTTCATGGGCCAGCTGCCCGCGACGCTCGCGATTGAGCGCATGCAGAGTCAGCTCGCCCGCGAACTCGACAAGGCAGATCTCAACAATGTCACGGCTCTCGTCTTCAACACTCACGGCGAAGGTCTGGGCCGGGGCGGTCATCCGGGCAATATCGCGCAGCGCGTCGACTATGCGATGAGCCCCTACGCCATTCACCAGTTTGAAAAACGCGGGATTGCCCTCCGCCATGAGACGAGTTTTCAGGGCGGTGACGGGTTCCTTTGGTTCCAGACACCTGACCTGGCCGAGGCGACGGTGCTCAGCCTGTTCGAAGCGCGATTTGCTGACCGTTCGGAGGCCGAAGCCGATCTGTTCTACGCCGAACGCGACTTCTCCTGGGACCTGTACCGGACGATCCAGAATGCGCAGGAAAAACTCTATGATGATCCTGACTATGTTGCGATCCTCGGCGGCTTCGGTCAGAATCTGTTGATCCCGACCGGGTCCCGTGCCGTCAAACGCGCCAAATCCGGCAGCGGCGCCGACATGTTCGATCCGCGCCAGCTCCGCGCCATTCCGCATAATGCGATCCTACAGCAGTTTGGCTGTCCTGCGAACTTGTTTTATGGCGTTGGCCGCGCGGCCGATATTGATCCGGAGAAGTTCGAATCCCTGTTGCAGGGCTCTGCCCGGGCAAAATCGATTTTTGCGCTTGTTGATATCACGCTGAGCCGTACGAATCTGTTGATCCTGACGGGATATGGCCGCCTGTTCGATCCGGGCTTCTGGGTCGCGCGCGCCCTGTCTGGGCAAGAGCCGAGACTGGCCGAACGTTCAGCTGTCATCGCCGATACGTTGATGAGCAGCCGATGGCGCTCACAAATTATGGATCTGTCCAACCGGCTGCGGTTTGATATTCTGGAAACACGTAGGCAATTCCCTCATAAAACAGGGAATGATGTTCTGACCATATTACATGCGCTGCGGCTTGCGATCGTCATGAAGATGATGATTATCGCCACGGAATTGCCCGTCGTGTCAGATTCTGAAACCTCGCGCCTCTCTGTTCTTCAGCGCCTGCAAACCTTCCAGATCGACGGCATCATTGACGATCTGAAGGCCCGCTATCCGGCCATGAAACCGGCCTTGGACTGGACGAGAGAGCTGACGGAAGAAACCGATCTGCCCGACAGTGGCGGCTTTCAGCATATTGCTGACGAGATCATCAAGCCGCTCAGCCGGGCGCGCGATCTGGTCCGCCAGATCACGGTCGCCGTGACGCATCACTATGATGCGTTTGGCTAAATCTGTGTTTCCTTGCTTCTCGCCGGTTTAATCGGCGGGAAGCAGTAAAAATAGCGCGGCTCTTATCCTAGCAGCAGGACGACCTCTGTAACGAGTCGGTCGTCAATTTCGGCGCGCCCTGCTTGGTTTCCTGCGGGTCGCGCCTTCGCACACCGCAATCATCGGCTGGCCATTCAATCTGTTCATCCACGGGGATACTCGGCTCAATATAATAGAATTGATCCGCATAGGGCTCGCATTGCATCAGGCGGAACGTCTTCTCGCAGACCGCACTGCGCTCGCCCCGGCGGAAGACATGCCCGTCATCATCCTGAACATTGCGCCACGGTCCTTTATAGATGACGGCCTGGTTTTTTTCGCAACAATCGCCCTGCTTCCCTTTATAGGCGAGATAGGTAGCCGAGCGGAATTCGATTCCTTCGACAATCTGCCAAGGTTCGGCCTCCCATTTGTCTAGCATGATGCCGTGAAAACCGGCTATTTCCAGAGCTTCGGCGAAATGGTCTTCACGCAGCGCGCCTGAAATACAGCCGGACCAGAGCCGCGCATCCTGTTTCATGTCGTCAGGACTGTCCTCATCAGACAGGATGTCGGACACAGCGATCCGCCCGCCCACCTTCAGCACGCGGAACATCTCTGAAAATAGCTGCTGTTTTTTGGTATCGGAGACAAGGTTGAGCACGCAATTGGACACGATAACATCAACACTATTATCCGGGATCATCGGCAGCTCTGTGCGCAATCGAAGCTGTTCCGCCTCCATCGCGTCCAGCCCATTGGCGTCAGTAACAGGATTAGCGGAGAGCCATTCATTCAAGCGGTCATGATCGAGCTTCAAATCCTCAATATGTCCTCGCCGAAACTCGACATTCGCGTAACCGATGCGCTCCGCAATCACCGGGGCATTCGCGCGTGCAAGATCGAGCATTTCATCCGTCATGTCGACTCCGATGACGCGGCCTTCTGGACCGACAATCTGGGAGGCAATGAAACAGATTTTCCCGCCACCTGAGCCCAGATCAAGCACTATATCGCCCGTGCGGACATAACGAGACGGGTCACCGCAGCCATAATCGCGTTCGAGCACATCCTGCGGGATAATTTTCAGATATTGCGGATCATAATCGATCGGGCAGCAAAGCGCCGCTTCGGCGGCCTGAGCCCCCGCACTATAGCGGTCCTTCACATCATCCCTGACAGTGGCATTAGTGGCGTTCGCCTTGGTGGCATCCATGCTGGTCGTGCCAGCGTTTAAGCCTAGAATATCATCCATGCTGAGAGGGTCCGTTTCGCTCTGTTCAAACATGAAAGCTTAAGGCTCGATCATGGGGAGATCAATCAGATAACGCGTTTCGTGATCGTTTTCAGATTGCTTTATGGCGAAGAAAACCAAGAATGGGAAACCGATCAGAAACAGCCATGCCAGCACTTGCATCAATGGGCTGACGGCTTCCTCCTTCTCCTTGTCGAAGGTGAGATTTATGGCCGTGTCGTTCCAAACGCGGATCTGGCTGATTGAGGCCATATCCTTTTAAGGCCATATCCTTTTAAGGCCATATCTTTGGCGAAGTCCTTGGCCTCCATGTGATCGCGTTTTCCTGTCCAATGATAATCCTTCCAGAGGACATTGTCGGCCTCATGCTCCAACTCCAGCATGATGATCTCGCGCAATTGAAGGAAATAATAGGCCGCCGTCTTGCAGTTCACACCAATCAGCGGCGCTGCGAGCACCTTGATCTCCTGACACGCACACGGCAGATCAAATTTATGAATCTGGATCCTCTGAGCCTTGATTTCGCCCTCGCCTTTCTGGACCGGATTGGTGTGCTGGTTTTTGCCATATCGGGCGGGATTGTCGCGGTGCGGGCGAAGATGGACTTGCTGGGTGTGTTGGTCCTGTCCTTTCTACCAGCCTTGGGCGGCGGAACATTGCGCGACCTGATTCTGGATGCGCCCATATTCTGGCTGACCGATGGCTTGTCGCTGACTATGGTGCTGATCGGGGCCGCGCTTGCCTTTCTGTTTACAGAACGGGTGGAGGATTTCAAACCTCTGCGCTGGGCCGATGCCATTGGTCTGTCGCTGTTTGCCTGCGCCGGAGCGGCCAAGGCAATTGAGCTGGGACACTCCGTCACCATCGCGGTTATTATGGGCGGTGTCACAGCCTCGGCGGGCGGTCTGCTGCGCGACATTGCGGCGGGCCGCGAACCGCTGCTGCTCAAACAGGATATTTACGCGACAGCAGCTCTGCTTGGCGGGTTTGGCTTCGCAATGTCGACACAGGCGGGGCTGTCCTTTGAGCATTCAACACTGATCGGTTTCAGCCTGGCCTTCACATTGCGTGCCTGTACCATTCACTTTGGCTGGTCCCTGCCGCAGGCGAAATAAGCTCAGGACTTCCCAATATAGAGCCAAGCGGTCCGCCCGCTTGCCAACGTCACGGCGGTGCGCTCATAATCATCCACCTCATAGGCATCCGCCTGCGCGATCTGTTCATATGATAAGGCGAGGACCGTTCCATCAACGCGATCATCTTGGTTATCGGTTCGCGTGACGATTGGATGGAACCGTTCGCCGCTCAGAGCCAGCACGTCAGGATCCGTGATCTCGACCATCGTTTTGGCAAAACCAACCAATATATCCCGCTCACCTGCAATCTCTTGACCAAAGGTTTCCCGCTGCACTGCAGGCAGTTGAAGGGTTCCGTAGGAAAAGAGGTATATCATCCATGGTCTGCTAGACTATGGGGTGGTAATATCCAAGATTAGGCTCAGGCTCTATTGATTTGCATTGAGGTCCCGTTTCTGATTCATGGTGCCAACTGTCCCGGCCCGTGACCTGCGCCTAAATGTCCTCCATAAAGCCTTGGAGTCCTGAGACCTACAAACTCAAGAAGCTTTTGGCCGAGCAGATGCTCGATAATGTCATGGATTTACCTAACGGGATCAACCAACGCTTGGTTCACAAGCGTTGGCCTGCGTCCAGATCGTCATCAATATGTGGCTCGAAGAATATAATAAGTTCTTACCTATTTGATTGGCTCCGCATAGGATCTAAGTCACTATATGCAATGAAAATCATTATTCAAAAGGTTCGCACCTGTCCGAACGCAAAATTCGGGAGGTTGTTCGCTGCTTTGCCGCTGATCTGACAGCCCTGCAAACAGCTCAACTGACAGGGCTTAACCGTAACACCATCAACTCGGATGGTTGGCGGGGTTATAACGGACTTGTGGATATTGGGTATGGTCACTTCCGCGTCGATCACTCGAAGGACGAGTTCGCCCAGGGCTCGACCACATCAACGGCATCGAAGGCTTCTGGGGGCTGGCCAAGGTGCGTCTGGCGAAGTTTAAGGGCGTTCCAAAACACACCTTCCATCTCCACCTCAAGGAAACCGAATGGAGATATAATCACAGGTTTGAGGATAAATACAAAATCCTGCTAAGATACCTCAGGAAAATGCCAATCAAATAGGAGACCCTATACTATATTATGGACCAGTCTCAACGAAACTGACCAAATTAGCTCCGCTTAGACCGATAGTCAAGGCCCTCTTCGGACTCTCTGTTTTATCTGTTATGACGCGAATTATATATACCGCATATCGGTCGGTGCCAATCTTTTGGTCGATCATTAACCTCGCATTTTTCTTCATCCGACTAAAAGAGATGACGGCTTCTCGAAACACACGAGGCGACTCAGATCCAACAATTAGATCTTCGCAGCCTAGCGTTGCCGATTGAAAACACTGTAATGGTGTAGCAATACTTAAGAGTTGAGCACATTCTCCAGTTGTCAGGGTATGATTGAAAATTTCGATAATTTTATCTACGTTCATTTGCTTTCACATGTTAGAGTTGATCGGGTCTTTTGAATAAAATCGCTAAAACATTGAAACGAATTATGCTTACTAGGCTGTGGTGCCTCAATAAGTTGTTCCGATCCAGTTTCAGTCTGCTGATTGGTGTTTTATCCCTTATTCCCCCGTGCGGTCGATGCCCATTATACATGTGGCTCCATCCTGGCAAGGCTTGAATGCACTCATGCGATGTGGCGTAGCTGCGAGCATAGGCCCATTCGCACAGGGCGGTCTGGATGAAGGAGACGCGCGAATGGTCGTCAATGCAGACATGCACATATTCCCAGCCATAGCCGCCAATCGCTCGGCCACGCGGGGGGCTGGACTGGCGCGTGCGTTCGCCCGTCACGCGGTGGCCAGGGCGTTCAAACCGCCCGAGTTTCTTGATGTCGAGAGATCAGGTCGCCCGGGGCTTCGCATTCATAGCGGTGCACCTGTTCGGGCGTCACTGCCCGCAAATGGTGCAGCCTTGACGAGCGATCAATCAATCCTTCAACCCTATCAGCGTTGAACAGCGCCACCCATTTGCGCAAAGCCCGCAGTGTATGTTTGTAATTCTTATGGACGTTCATTTGATCTCTCCTGGAGGGGTTGAATTTTGGTAATTCCAGCTTCCTTCATCAGGATTAAATGGACAACCTACTGAAAGATCACATCTAAGATTGCTAGCTGGACACGGCGTCTGCCACGCCGGATAGGGCCGCTGCAAAGACAGGGGCGGAGAATGTTTCCAGATCTTCTATCCGCTCGCCAATGCCAATGAAATGGATTGGCAACTTGTACTTCTCTGACAGGGCGACCAGCACACCACCCTTGGCTGTGCCGTCCAGCTTGGTCATGATCAAGCCAGACACTTTCGCGGTCTGCTGGAAGGCTTCGACCTGCAACGGGGCGTTCTGCCCGACAGTCGCATCCAGTACGAGCACGCTGTGATGCGGCGCAGAAGGATCCGTCTTCTCGATCACGCGGATAATCTTGGCCAGTTCGTCCATTAGCTCGGTGCGGTTCTGCAATCGGCCCGCCGTGTCGATCAGGAGAATGTCGAAGGCTTCGTCACGGGCCCGGTTCATCGCATCATAGACCAGTGACGCCGCATCCGCGCCGGGCTTGCCGGACATGACGGGCGCGCCGGCACGTTCACCCCAGACCGTGAGCTGTTCAACGGCGGCGGCGCGGAATGTGTCGGCGGCGCAGATCAGAACTTTTTTGCCTTGGTCACCAAAGCGCTTTGCGATCTTGCCCAGCGTCGTCGTCTTGCCAGAGCCGTTAACGCCGACAAACAGAATGACCTGTGGCCGCACCAGGCCGAGCATTAAGGGTGTTTCCAGCGGGGTGAGAATGTCCGAAATGGTTTCGGCTAGAGCGACCTTGATTTCCAGATTGGTGACCGTCTTATCGAACTTGTCCTCGGCCAGAGACTCGCTGACCCGACCCGCCACATCCGTGCCGAGATCAGCCATGATGAGGATGTCCTCCAGATCCTCCAGCGCCTCACTGTTCAGTGTGCGCTGGTTGAACGTCGCCGCCATCTGATCCGACATGCGCGACGTCGATTTGCGCAGGCCTTTGTTGATGCGATCAAGAAACCCACCGTCCGCGGTGACGTCGGCTTCAGGCTCGGGCGGAGGCTGCAGGGCTGCGCGCTCAGCTGCAATACGTGCCCGCTCTTCGTCTTCAGCCTGCTGCCGTGCCTTACGGTCGGCGGCGCGGGCGGCACGGCGTTCCGCCTCTTCCGCTTCGCGGGCGAGCCGTTCGGCCTGAGCCGCCTGGCGAGCCTCTTCTTCACAGCGATCTGCTTCGGCAGCATCTGCGTCCGCCTGGTGCTTCAGCTCAACCGCTTCAACCTCAAATTTTATCCTTGCAACCGTAAGAGCAATTTCCGCGTCGCGTTCGATTTTCAGGCTTGCTTCTTCTTCCGTCCGGACTTTGGCGTCCGCTTCGAGACGTGCAGCCTCTTCAGCCGCAGCCTTGCGCGCCTGTTCTTCAGACAGCTGCTTGGCACGCTCAACATCGCGCGCAGCTTGGATTTCGGCCTGGCGCTGATCGTCTGCTTCCTGCGCAGCCTTCTCTTCATCAGAGGCCTCAGCGGCACCGCTATCCTGCGCCCGCGCAGAGGCCAGAGCCGCCGCGTTGATCGCAGCCATGCGCGTGGCCATCTGCTCATCAATCAGCTTTTGCTGCGCCGCGCGTTCCGCCGCCTCAAGAGCGAGTTTCTCATCCTTGGATTTGAAGCCAAGTTTGGAGAGAAAACTGCGTTTCTTTTTCTCAGCCATATTGACCCTTAGGCATTGAGCGTTCCGATGAGGTGATCCCCGCCCGCACCTATCACGGTGATTTCGGCAAGCGAACCCGCAGCGGGCGGGTTGTCCACGCGGATCAGGCTGAAATCGGGCAAGCGGCCCAGTCTTATTTCAGACCCGGTTCTTTCAAACAGGGCGATATCCGTATCGTCCATCCGCGACCTCAGATGCACGGCCTTTGCTTCTGCTCCAGCTTCACGAAGTCGTTTGGTTCGCGCTTTGACGATTTTACCATCGACGGACGGAATCCTTGCCGCGGGTGTGCCTTCGCGTGCGGAGTACGGAAAGACATGCAGCCACGGAATGCCGACCTCTGAGACAATGGACAGACTATTCTCAAACATCGCATCCGTTTCCGTTGGAAATCCGGCCATGATATCGGCCCCGAAGGTGATCTCCGGTCGGCGCGCTTTCAACGCCGCGCAGAGATCGACCGCTTGCTGGCGCGTATGGCGGCGTTTCATCCGTTTGAGAATCATGTCATCACCTGCCTGCAGGGACAGATGCAGATAGGGCGTCATCCGGGGCTCAGTCACGATCAGTTCGAACAGAATCGGATCGACCTCTGCCGGATCAATCGAAGACAAACGCAGGCGCGGCAACTCCGGCACGAGTTTCAGAACCCGTCGCACCAGATCACCGAGCGGCGGTGACCCGGGCAAATCCCCGCCCCAACTCGACAGATCGACTCCCGTCAGGACGACTTCGCGGTATCCTTGCCGGATCAGCGCGCGGACATGGCTGACGACCTCGCCCGCAGGGACAGATCGCGCATTTCCGCGGCCATAGGGGATGATGCAGAAGGTACAGCGATGGTCGCAGCCATTCTGAACCTGCAGAAACGCCCGCGTGCGCGACTGCGCCTTCTCAGGCGAGTTTTCGGACCCCATAAATTGCGGTGCGCTTTCCCGAACCGCCATAATGTCATTCACGCGGATGTGCACGGACATCTCGCCGAAATGGCGATCCAGGAACGCGCCCGGCAGCATCTTGTCGTGATTGCCCAGAACCTGATCCACTTCCGGCATGTCCGCGAAAGCCTTGGGGTCAATCTGAGCCGCGCAGCCAGTGACGATGATGGTGGCATCCGGGCGGTCGCGCCGGGCTTTGCGCACACGCCGTCGGCTTTGCGCCACAGCCTCATTGGTCACGGCGCAGCTATTGATGATCACGGCATTCCGCAGCCCGTCATTGCGCGCCAGAACCGCCATCGCATCGGACTCCGACGCATTCAGTCGGCATCCCAAGCTTATAACATCGACGGCATTTATGTCAGGGTTGGCAGTCACAGCGGCTCATGTGGCCGGGCGGTCCATCGGGGTCAAGCGTAGCCATCACTGCGATTTTATTTGAGAGGCTGCATCCAATTCGCCCCATCGTCACGTCTGCTTTAATGTCACCTGTCTGAAAGGAGACATACATGGAAGATACACTTGCCCCGATTGCCCTGTTTGCAGTCATTCCCTTCATCGTCTGGGCCGTGAGCGCCTATCGCCACAAATCTCACGCCGAGACGATCAACCTGCTTGACACGATGGTGAATAAAGGTGAACCGGTCACGACCGAACTGGTCGAAATTCTGGGTGTCCGCCGCGAACCGAAACATGCCGATATTCGTCTTGGCTTGATCCTGATCGCCATCTCGATTGCGACGGTTTTGTTTGATGGTGCCGTTGATGACGCTGAAGCCGCAACGCTGCCGCGCGCCCGCTTAACCCTTCTTCAATCAACGTCTGAAACCGCGCCCGAACTGCTTCTGGCAAAGGTGCTGACATGAACCATCCTCCCAAACAGAATGAATCACAAATCAGCTCTCAAGGGAATCCAAACGATTCAGGTTTTGGTCGGGCGCTTTAGTCTGGAACTTACTGAGTGTGATGGTCTATTTGAGGCAATCCTACATGGATGATGCCAAGCTGGTGGCCGCTTACAGCGAAGAACAAGCCGCTCTCATGATTAGCCAACCGGCTTGGTACACGGCGACCTATGCCCTAGCGGTCTTTGGCGAGGCCATCGGCTGTCTTGGGCTTCTTCTGCGTAAGAAATGGGCATTGTGGCCACTCATGTTGTCACTCCTGTGTGTGGTTATCCAGCACATATACTACCTGACCAGTGAGACTTACCGCTTTGTCGAGGGCAGGGCGTGGATCATGGTTCTTCTGATCCCGATCATCTCCGTTTTCCTCGTCTGGTTTGCGCGCCGGAAGATCGCGGATGGGAGGTTGAATTAGGCTGTGGTTACGTTTTAACTATTTGAGCCATAGATATATTTCGGCGCGTTTGACGGATTCCATGCATGTTTTGATGAGTTTGCCGAATATAGGTCCGAGCTGATGCGCTCCTTATAGAGGTCTTTGTCGTAGGCGCGTTGTTCAAGACGGTTGGTTTTAGGCGGGATACAGGCCTTGGCATTATTATTATGGATAGTCTGGATCAGACTATCCGCATCATAGACCTTATCTACCAGGACATATTTGGCCTACAAGCCTTCAATCAGACCATGAGCCTGTTTCATGTCATGTTCAAACCCCGGGCCTGCCTCAAATCGCAGAGAAAGCCCCAAACCTTCGCTTAGGGCATGGCGTTTTGTGCCAAACCCACCACAGGAGCGGCCCAAACACTGGAATGTTTGGCCCCTTTTCAAGCGGCGCGCCCGCCGCGTGCTTATGGGCACGAATGACTGTACCGTCGCATTGTATCCAGCCCATCTCCGCGTCCTGTATCAAAGCTTGGACAATAGCCTATATGATTGCTTTATCCAACCAGCGATCATATCGCATCTTAATGGTTTGATATTGGCCATAGGCTGGCTGTATTCTCTGCCGCGTAGCGTCCGATATACACACCGTCTCTAGCGGCCGGTCAGACCTAACAGAGCAACGATCCGGTCGCCAAGACGCACGAGGCGGGTCAGCGTGCGTACCGGGACCGCCTGCATCTGCGTATACCACCGGTCCATATCGGCGGTGAAGGCATGCATTTCACGCAGCCGGCATCTCTGCTCGTCCGTGACCTGAATGTCGCCATCCGCATCGCTTAGACAATGGGCGAGGGTCTCCAGGGCGGGGTCGATCTCGCGCGCCTTGCGAATGGCCGCGATCCGGCGGGCGAGTTCCCAGACATCCGTCTCTGCCGTGAAATGATCGCGCCGCTCCCTAGCAACCGGCACGCGCTGAACGATCTTGTAGCTCATCAGCTCTTTCAGGGAATTACTGACATTGCTGCGTGCAATCCCAAGCGCATCACTAATGACGTCCGCGGGCAGGGGGCGTTCAGTGATGTAAAGGAGCGCGTGAATTTGCGCGATAGAGCGATTGACGCCCCATTGCTGCCCCATATCGCCCCAATGCAGAATGAAACGGCGGATTGCTTCCGGCATGATTTCAATCGTTTTCGTTATTTCTGTCATAACAGAAATATATGATGAGTAATGGATTGATGCAAACACAGAAGCTCGGTCATTAGACCGGCTCGACAGCCGGACTGTGATTCAGGAAAATTTTTCGTGGATCGAATCTGTTTTAGATGACAGCGGCAGAGTGCCGATTTATACAAGCTCAGATAGGGCATCATTTGCCGCTATGGCAGGAGCCTTTTGCCGGTCGGCAAAGGTCTCCGATTGACGGAAGAAAGAGAGGAGAGCGATTTTGAGCGGCGTTACTCTTGCCAATTCAGGTCAGGCTCAATCTGTCTCCCAGCAGCGGTCCGTCAAGCAAAGCCCGAAATCACTCTCGGCGTCCAAACGGGATGCCCAGTGGCTCAAGGTTATTTCCGAAGACCGAGACGCCAAGGCTCTGTCGGCCTTGTTCGATATCTATACGCCGAAGCTCAAGGGCTGGTTGATGGCGCGCGGTGCCGGGGATGCGACGGCCGAAGACGTGGTTCAGGACGTCATGCTCAAGGTCTGGACCGGGGCGCACATGTTCGACCCGGATAAGGCGTCCTTTGCGACCTGGGTGTACCGCATGACCCGAAATCGCTGGATCGATCATCAACGCAAGCATGGCCGCGTCGATGTGCGTGACCCGGAGTTGATGAAGACCATTGCTGACGATGAAGTCCCGAGCGTCGAGACGGGGTATATGGAGCAGCAAGAGACACGCTGGCTACAGGAAGAAATCGCCCGTCTGACGCCCTCGCAGCAAACGGCCATCCGCATGGCCTATATGGAGTTTAAGACCCATAGGGAGATCTCGGAAGACACTGGCCTGCCGCTCGGTACGGTAAAAACCCGGATCCGGTCTGCCATGCAGGTGCTCAAAACCAATATGGGGGCTCGAAACCGCGATTAGGGCGATCCAGAAACCAGGCGGGAGTTCTCGCTAGAGTTTATGGGCACGCCGCTGTTTCAATTCTTCCTCTAGTGTTTCTTTCAGTAAGGCCCGCGCTTTCTCCGACTGCTCTGCGAGAGCACCCATATCGCCGCGTAGATGGTAGGTCTGCTGAATATTCTCATAATCCAGTTCGAGGAAGCGCTCGGCCAGCATCTCGGCGTCTTCTTCATTCACGCCCATCGCCATGAGCACAGCCTCTCCAAGCGCTAACGCGCCGCGAACTGTTTCACGTTCGGCAAAGTAAACCTCTTCGGCCAGAAGGTCGAACAGATGCGGACGTCCGCGCGCGCGAACAATCAGTTTGGCATCTGGATAGGCCGCTTTGACCTCCTTCACCAGCTGCACATTATCAGCGATGGCCACAACAATGATACAGGCATCTTTCGCGCCGGCCTGACGCAGCAATTCTATGTCCGTTGCGTCGCCATAGAAAACCCGATGATGGAACTGCTTCAGAAATTCGATGTGATCGCCATTATTGTCGATCAGGGTCGTCGGAATGCCCTGCGCTTCGAGCAGACGGCCGATGATCTGTCCGATCCGGCCATAGCCGAGGATGATGACCGGATGGTGCTGATTAATGGGGCTCTCGCCCGTCATTGTTGAGCTGACATTGAAACGCGGCAGGATCACGCGATCAAAGAGCAGCAGGATCAGCGGCGTCATAGCCATGGACAGGGCAATCACAGCCGTCAGCATGCTGGCTGTCTCAGGCCGGATCGCCCCTTGGGTTGTGGCGAAGGTGAACAGGACGAAACCAAACTCTCCGGCCTGGCAGAGCAAGGCCGAGAAAAAGAGGCGCGGCCGCCGCACCAGACCAAACAGTTTGCCGATCCCCATCAGGATGAGAAATTTCAAACCCATTATTCCGATAACGAGTCCCATGGTCAGAACGGGTTGTGAGGCGATGAAGAACAGATCCAGGCTCATTCCGACCGAGATGAAAAACAGGCCGAGCAGGAGGGCTTTGAACGGCTCAATATCGCGCTCCAGCTGGTGACGATATTCGCTGTCCGCCAGCACCATCCCGGCAATGAAAGCGCCAAGGGCCGCAGAGAGGCCCAGCCAGTTCATCAATAAGGCCGAGCCGACGACCAGCAGCAGCGCGACGGCGGTAAAGGTTTCGCGCACTTCGGAGCGTGCGATCACACGGAAGAGCGGTGTCAGCAGATAGCGCCCGCCGAAAAACATGCCCACAAACACACCAGTTGCAGAAATACCGAGCCAGATGCCGGTCGGGCCGTGTGGTTCGCTGCCATGTTCCGCCGCATAATCACTGACGGCGCCGTCAAAGGGCGTCATCGACGCGAGGATCGGCATCATCGCAATCATGGCGATGATGATGACGTCCTGAAACAGCAGGACAGAGAAGCTATTCTGACCTTCAGGTTCTGCCATCAGACGGCGGTTCTGAAGTGTCTGCAGGGCAATCGCTGTGGAAGACAAGGCCAGAGCCATGCCGACAGCCAAGGCTTCACCGGTGGACAATCCCACCATCATTGCGATCCCGGTGATCGCAACTATTGTCAAACCGACCTGCGACCCGCCCAGCCCCAAAAGTTTGACGCGCATCGCCCAGAGTTTGCGCGGCTGCAGTTCCAGTCCGATCAGGAACAGCATCATGACAACGCCGAATTCCGCGAAATGCAGAATGGTAATGGGGTCGGAGATCAGGCCCAGCACGCTGGGACCAATCAGAACGCCGGCAACCAGATAACCGATGACGGAGCCGAGGCCGGACAATTTGCTGATCGGGACCAACACGCAGGCGGCGCAGAGGAAGATGAAGACCGAAAGAAGGAAACTACCATCCATCGGATCTGCCTAGAAGCAGAGGCGTCCTTTGACCAGTGTGCTTGGACCAAAACCTCTTTCTGACCAAAACTCTCAGAGGTCGTTGGCCAGACGTCCCAGAGTTTCTGTCTCCGCCCGCAGGGCCAGACGGACAGTTTCGTCATCCTCATCGACACCCCAGATCTCTGTGCGGTAGAGTTCGTCAATCCGCGAAAGATCGAAAGCCTCTCCGGGATCTAGCGCGCCGTCCATCACGGCCATGGCGAGCACAGCGGAACCGTAGACAGCGACGAGATGGACGAATAGTGTGAGCGCGAAATCTGGCAATGACCTGGCATAGTCGGCGACCGCGTCGAGGCTTTCGGCGGGCTGTTCGATGGCACGGATCGTGTCCGTCATTTCCAGGACGACGCCATGTTGTTTCGCCCAATCAAGCCAGGGATTCCAGGCTGCAGCCTGGCGTGTGGTGAAATCCTGCGGGTCAGATGCGCGGTAGGAAAGAAGATCGGTTCCGGCATAAGTTCGAACTTCGGCGATCAAGGCGTCGCGCCGGTCCCGCACGCCTTCGCTCACAACATTAGCGATTCGTGTGACTGGCATGACAGCAGGATCGATATCGCCATCGGTCGATGGCGGCACGGCGTTCCACTCGGCCTTGATCCTGACGGCAATGGCGGCATTCGGCACGCGGATCGGGCGTTTACCCGGTGTCTTCAAGGCCCGTCCATCAAGCCGTACGAAATGGCCATCGGGATCACTGTCCAGCGTAACGTCAGTGTAAAACCGCTTCGCCATCAGCGCAGCGCGTCCCAATCGACGTGTGCTTCGCTTTCCGAAAACCCGAATAGCTTGAATGCGCCCTTCATATGCGACGGCATGGGGGCGATGACGGACAGTGAATTACGGCCTTCACGGGGAATGGTCAGGGACCGGGCGTGGAGGTGCAGGCGCTTATCCAGGCCCCCGGGCAGAGGGCGGTCCGTCATATATTTCGGATCGCCAGCCAGCGGAGCGCCAAGGATCTGCATATGCAAGCGCAACTGATGCGTTCGGCCCGTCATCGGCATCATGACGATGAAGGCCGCCTTGGCACCAGCCGTCGCCGCGACCTCATAAAGGGTCTTGGCATATTTGGCGTCCTTCGTGCCATGGCGCACGGCCATCATTACTTCTTTGCCCATATGGATATTCCCGAACCGGTTATCCAGCTCGCCCTTGGCCATATAGCCCGCAATTTCGCCGGACAGCGGCCGCGGAACGCCATTGGTAATGCCCCAGTAGATTTTCTCGGCCTTGCGATTCTGAAATGCCGACCCGGCCCATTTGGCGGCCGCTGCGGATTTGGCGATCAGCAGAACACCGGAGGTATCGCGGTCGAGCCTGTGTACCAGCCGATATCCGTCCGGAAGCATGCCATCGACATGCTCCGTTGTTTTCGACCCACCCTGAACGGCTAGGCCTGACGGTTTATCGATGGCGATCAGATCGTCATCTTCATAAATGACCCGCTGACTGAGGCGGTTCTGATTGCGTTCGCTCGCTTCGCGTTTGACGCCCGAGGGATCCGGCAGGGGGGGGATGCGCACAATCTGACCCGCCTCGATCCTCAAATTACCTTTGGTGCGTTTGCCATCCACGCGCAGCTGCCCCGTGCGCATCAGCTTCTCGACCTTGCCATGCGGAACATGTGGAAAGAGCCGCTTGAACCAGCGGTCGAGCCGCTGCCCGGCATCGTGGTCGGGGACTTCGAGTTGTTGGACACCGCTCATGCGAATATCTTTCGAGCTAAAACGAGGCCCACAGCCAAGGCGATAATTGCCAGGATAACCGATCCGCCAACATAGGTTGCGAACGTTCCGTATCGGCCTTTCTCAAACATCAGCCAAGCCTCGAGGGAAAAGGCGGAAAAGGTGGTAAAGCCGCCGAGCAGGCCAACGCCGAGGAACAGGCGAAGATCGTTGCCGCCATCCTTTGTTGCCAGCCATCCCGCCAGCAGCCCCATCAACAGACCGCCGATCACATTGACGGCCAGTGTTCCGACCGGAAAGCCGGGGCCGAATGTACGCAGCGCCGCTTGACCAAGACCATAACGCCCCATTGCGCCAATCCCTCCACCGAGGGCCACGAGTAGATAGGCTTGCATGGCCGCGCCTATACGCATCCCGCGTGAAGGTTCAAGCTAGGGCGCTCAGGTCGGGCTGGGCAAGGCGCGAATGGGGAGTAGCCCGATCCGGCCCTGTCGCTCGACTTCGATTTCCCAGATATCTGCGCCCTGTTCTGCGGCCAGAGCCCGGTCGACATCATCTGCCGTGTCTGGAATGCGGTCATTGACGCTGACGATAAAATCTCCGGGGCGGAGCCGGTTGACATAGGCGGCTGAGCGGCGCGGGACTTTCAAAACCATGACGCCGGACAGATAGGGGTCAAACCCCAGCTCTTCGCCCAGGGCCGGACTCATATTGACAATGGTGGCACCATGCAGCGGATGGATGCCAAGCAGCTGACGTTCATCGCGGTCCGGATCTTCCTGGGGGATATCGATCCGGACGGTCGCTGTCCGCTCCCGGCCATCCCGGACATAGCGCACTTGTGTCCGGTCGCCAATCTGAAGTGTCGCAAGCTTGAATCTCAGACCACTATCATCATTTACTTCGGTCTCGTTGATGGAGAGAATGACATCGCCTTTTTCAAGACCCGCTTGATCCGCAGGGCCGCCATCCAGCAACTCATTGATAACCGCGCCGCGGGCGCGGTCGAGATCCAACGCCGCTGCCATAGTCGCATCAACCGCATCCGTTCTCGCGCCAATCCAGGGACGGACGATCTCGCCCATCGACAAGGCACTGTCCACGGCGCGCCCGACCAGCTCAGCCGGAATGGCGAAACCGATGCCGTTTGAGCCGCCGGAGCGCGAAAAGATCGCAGTATTCACGCCGATGAGCTCGCCCGACAGATTGACCAGTGCGCCGCCTGAATTGCCCGGATTCACAGCCGCATCGGTCTGGATGAATGAGCTGACATTGGAAACATTGGTCCGACCCAGAGCCGAGATGATCCCGCTGGTTACGGTCTGACCAACCCCAAATGGATTGCCGATGGCGAGCACAATATCGCCGATCTCCCGGGCGCTATCGGTTTGCAGCCTCAGGGTTGGCAATTGCTCGCCCTTCGTATCGATAGACAGGACGGCAATATCGATTTCATCATCCTGGGCGACGACAGTGGCATCAAATTCGCGCCGGTCATTGAGCACGACGCGTAGCTCATCTGCGTCGCGAATGACGTGGGCGTTGGTGACAACGGTTCCGTTGGAGCGGACAATCACGCCGGAGCCAAGCGAATTTTCAACCCGCTCCTGCGGCGCACGGCCCATGCCGAACATGCGGTCGAAGAAATCCGATCCGGTTGTCTGGCGGCGACTGACCGTTCGTGAGGTGAAGATATTGACCACGGCGGGCGCTGTCTCGGCAACGATGGGCGCGTAGGACAGCTGCACTTCCGTTTGCGAGGTGGGCACTTCACGAATGGAAGAGAGTAAGGAGGATTGCGCCAGTGCGGCTCCCGAAAACCCAAATATAGCGACGGAGAAGATTGCGATCAATACGTGTTTCATGGGCCCTACATAGCGACGCCCTGCTCGGTTACAAAGCGGGGCGTCATCGTGTGACCAAGGTTTAAGATAAAACCTTGATGATTATTGTGGAGCGGTGATTGCCGCTCTTTGCTTTTCCGAACCGCTTCCATGGTTTGCCGAGCGCCTTACACGCTTTTCCCAATTCACGTTCAGCGTTGCGAAAATCCTTATCGGCTGCGCCGTCCGCGTCTTTAAGCATGCTTTCGATCATCTGATCGGTCGCGTCGATTATGGATTGGGCCGTGCGCATACGGGCTTCAGTTGTCGCAGTTCCTTCAGCGCCAGGCAGACCACTTTCTGTGTTGAATAATTACCAAAGTTTGTTTCGGTTAATTTGACTTTTCCAGAGTGTTAGACTACTTGCTCGAAAAGCTAGGGTTTATCGACATATTCGATCTGGACGAGAACGGAGAGCCGGGGGATATGGACACAAGGCAGATAAGACTCGCCTCTAAGGCTAAGGAAATTATCGCGAGAATTCGTAGGGGGATAGCCCCCTTTTCACGCCATTCCCTCTACCGCGTAGCGACGAAGTAACCCAATAATTACTTTACTCTATCGACCGTTCCTGCTATACATAATTACCGGTCACTCACTGACCTGCCCCCTACATCCAAGAGTATCCGGGGGAGGGTGCCGCGCCGCGATCATTTGTTATTCCTGTGACGCGATCGTGGCACTCTCTTTTTTACTAACCCTTTTGAGATAAGAGAGTAAAATGAACTCTAAAAAGCCCCTGTCGCGACGTGCCGAACGTAGGAAAAAAGAATTCGAAATACTGGCCAAACTTAGCCCTAAACAACGTAAAGAACGAGTTGAAGGAAAAGTGTTTACGCGGTATTGCATATGTTTATTTGGGATTTGTTTGCCCGGAGCGTTTATGATGGCGTTTGGTGTCTCGGACGGTAATGGAACCTTGCTACTTGTGGGAATAGCACAGATAGTGGCTGTGTGAAAACAGCCTGGGCAATGCGTCGATTTCAGTGGATTTAATTTAGGACAAGCTTTCCCCTTAGGCTTGGATCACCCGGATTAGTTTCTTCACTCCGAACATGCTGATCATCCGGCGGATATTATAAGCTAGAACCGATAGACTCATCTCTGTTTTGACGTTTTTGAGGCGTTTGGTCAGGAAGTGCGTGGCACCCATCCATGACTTCAGCGTCCCGAACGGATGCTCGACCGTCGCCCTTCGGATGGCCATGGCTTCCGGGAGGTCATTCAATCGCGTCAACATAGCGTCGATGATGTCCTCATTGACCCAGCGTTTGATCCGCCGTTGTTTCCCCGTCGTGCATTTGGCTTTGACGGGACAGGCCGCGCATTCGTCCGGCCAGTAAACTTGCATGTCCTTGCCCTGTTCAACTGACATGAAGCGATAGGTCATCTTCTGACCACCTGGGCATTGGTAACTATTGTCTTCGGGCTGATAGAGGAAGTCATGTTTGCCAAAGCGGCCCGCGGCTTTAGAGCCAGATGTGTAAGGCTTGGGCACGTATGTTGTAGCGCCCAGTTTCTCAGTCGCCATAATTTCTGCACCGCTGAAGTAGCCACGATCTGCAAAGACTGTAATGTCTTTTCGTCCAATGGCGGCTTGGCCTTGTTTCGTCATCTTTGTGAGCTGCACTTTGTCAGAGACAGTGTTTGTTACCTCATGCGCGACAATGAGATGGTGCTCGGTATCGACAACCGTCTGTACGTTATACCCCACCATACCAGCCTTTGTGCTGGTCGCCATAGCCACTGAGTCCGGGTCAGTTAAGGATACTTGTTTCTTAGAAGACGCGGCGAGATCATCTTTCAACTGTTGAAGCTCAGCCATCTTCTCACGCATTGACGTAATCTTTTCCTTGAGGCGTTCAGTCTTGGCCTCAGCGGCCTCGCCTTCCTGTAAATCCGTCGCGTCCAGTGCATGAAGGTATTTCTCTATAGAATGCTCAATCTGGCCGATGCGCCGCGTGAGCTTGCCGCGTGTGAAGTTCTTTTCTCTCGCGTTCACGGCCTTGAACTTGGCTCCATCAATCGCAACCATTGTGCGCGCGAACAGACCAACGTCACGGCAAAGAGTCACAAATTGAGAACAGGTTGATTGGATAGCGGTGCCGTTGTCTTTTCTAAAGTCAGCAATCGTTTTGAAGTCAGGTGCAAGCTTGCCCGTCAGCCACATAAGCTCAACATTACGCCCCGCTTCGCGTTCAAGCCTACGGCTAGATTGGATACAGTTGAGATAGCCGTAAATGTAGAGCTTGAGCAAAATAGACGGATGATAACCGGGACGGCCTGTCGCCTTGGGCCGGACGCGCTCGAAACCCATTGAGAGTAAATCTAGTTCATCAACGTAGGCATCAATGACGCGAACAGTATTATCTTCATCGATATACTCGTCCAGACTTTCAGGAAATAATATGGACTGATTTCGATCTTGGCCTTCAATAAAGCGCTTCACAATAAACCTCCGATTCAATCACCGGAACTATATCACAAAAAACTAACCGTTTTCACACAGCCACGATATTTTTCGGACATATCTTATGGGGCGTTTGGACTAGTAATATGCCTCAATAATAATGAGGTTGACAAGACCTAGTACTGTGGTTTCGGTTGGTCTGACTTTTCCATAGTGCTAGACTTGAAAAACATGGACTTATTATAGCGAACGTTTGCTATAATAACCTATACCCAAATCTAACCAAGGAACTTTCTTATGCCCAATCGTAATAACGACACTAGAGGACCGTATGAACAATGGTGGTCGGGTTTTCTTTGGGGTATCATGAAGACTATCCTTTGGCTTATCGCTGTAATGTTCTTTGGGGCTATGTTATTGACAACCTGCGCGGGATAATGCTATAGACCGTCCTCATCGTTGCTCCGGTGCGGACCCCCTCATACATGCGTTTCGGTTTGACCTGCCCCTCTTAGGTGGTCCACCTTTTAAGTTAGAGTTTGGCGGTTATGGTCCGCCCTGTTGGCCTGACCGGAACGCAGTGTAGGTCAGGCCAACAGGGCGTGGCAAGACCGTTTCTGGGGCGGGTGGTTTATAGCCTAGCGAACTGTGAGGCCTGATGGTGTTGTAATGGTGCCGCCAACGTTTACTCAGGATTTTTGCCTCCTTGAGCGTGTAGAAGATTTCTCCATTTAAAAGCTCGTCTCTCAGCTTCCCGTTGAAGCTTTCATTGTATCCATTCTCCCAAGGTGACCCAGGCGTGATGTAAAGCGTTTGAACCTTCCATTTCTCAAGCCATTCACGCACCGCTATGGCTGTGAACTCAGATCCATTATCTGAGCGGATATACTCCGGCGGTCCATGCCTAGTGAATAAGTCAGTGAGAACAGCCAGCACATCATCATGTTTGAGGCTCCGCTGCACATGGATAGCGAGACATTCCCGTGTGTACTCATCAATGACAGTGAGCATACGAAAGGCTCGACCATCATGGGTGCGGTCGGCGACAAAGTCATAGGACCAGACATGACCCTTATGTTGAGGTCGACGTCTGACGCAGAGGCCGTCATTAAACCATAACCGCCCGCGTTTAGGCTGTTTTTGTGGGACTTTAAGCCCTTCACGCCGCCATATACGTTCAACTCTTTTGAAGTTGACCGTCCAGCCTTCTCGCCTGAGCAAAGCTGTAATCCGACGATAGCCATATCGGCCATATTCTGAAGCCAGGCGGATAATGTCAGCTGTCAAAGCCGCTTCATCATCTCGGATGACCATCGGCTTTCTTTGCGTAGAACGGTGCTGACCTATCGTCTTACACGCGCGTCGCTCGGAACATCCAAGCGCCGCCCGTACATGATCAACAGCCAATCGGCGGCGTGCAGGGCTTAGTACTTTCCCTCAATAGCCTCTTTCAAGATCAAAGCATCCAGAGTGAGATTGGAGACCGCTTTGCGCAGCCGTTGGTTCTCTTTCTCCAAATCTTTTAACCGACGAGCCTGCGAGACTTTCAAGCCTCCATACTCACGGCGCCAGCGATAGTAACTTTGTTCTGATACGCCAAGGGATCGACAGATCATACCTGTCTTCTCGCCTTGAGCTAATCGAACTTCGGCCTCTCGCAGCATCGCGATAATCTGTTCTGGGGTGTAGCACCTTCTAGCCATAATGTGTTCCTTCAAGCTCAAATAGCCAAATCTCTAACTTTTAAAATGGACCACTTTTATGGGGGAAGGCCAAACCGGTACGAGATCAAGGGCATGGATCAGTTTCGGTTGGTCTGACTTTTCCAGAGTGCTAGGCTGTAGTGAAGAGTTAACTTTTATTTTCTATAATGTTCCTTCATTTTGTCAGGAGCGCACATATGTCTGGTTATCAGGAACTTACGGATGAACAATGGAGCCGTTTAAAGCCTTATTTGCCTTATGGGAGCACAGGGAAACCGGGTCGCAACGCCAATAACAGGCTTTTCATTGATGCTTTGTTGTGGATGGCCCGTTCGGGCGGGCGTTGGCGCGATTTACCCGAACGGTTCGGGCGTTTTGACAGTGTCAAACGGCGTTATTATCTCTGGGTTGAGGCCGGGGTTTTAGAAGATGTCTTTAAGGCCTTGCGCACTCACGCTGATCAAGAGTGGCTGATGATGGATGCCACAATTGTGCGGGCGCATGCCCAATCGACCGGGGCGCGGCATAAAAAAGGGGGCCTGATGCCCACGCATTGGGGCGTTCCAAGGGCGGCCTGACGACAAAAATACATGGGCTGACAGATGCATTGGGTTTACCTCTGCGCCTGATAGCAACGGGCGGGCATTGTAGCGAAATGACGCAAGCCGCCGCCTTATTGGCAGGGTTTAAGGCGGATCATGTCTTGGCGGATAAGGGCTATGATGGCCGGTGCGTTATAGACGCGGTGAATGAGAGCGGGGCTATGCCCGTTATTCCGTCCCGAAAAAATGCGCGCAAGCCAAGGCAAACTGATATGGCTTTGTATAAGGAACGTAATATTGTCGAGCGTTTCTTTGGCTATCTCAAACAGTTCCGGCGTGTGGCTACGCGCTATGACAAGCATATCCAAAACTATATGGGCTTCGTCTATATCGCAGCTATCAAAATCTGGCTCAAATGATTAATTCTTCACTACGACCTAGACTCTATGCAGGGAAGAACCCTAAATATGTCCCATTTCGGTTGGTCTGACTTTTCCAGAGTGCTAGACTTGTTGATAATGGGTTTAATACTATTTCTTGATTTCGGTTGGTCTGACTTTTCCAGAGTGCTAGACTGGGCGGGTGCTTGACGGTGCATAACTTGGCATTTCGGTTGGTCTGACTTTTCCAGAGTGCTAGACTCGACGCGTACAAAGCCATCGGGCTCGCGATATTTCGGTTGGTCTGACTTTTCCAGAGTGCTAGACTGAAGGTTTGAGTGGCTTGGATGCCTTATCAATTTCGGTTGGTCTGACTTTTCCAGAGTGCTAGACTACCTTCGCACCAAGCGCCTCCATGCGCTCAATTTCGGTTGGTCTGACTTTTCCAGAGTGCTAGACTTCAAGCTGCCGCCATAATGACAATGTTGTCAATTTCGGTTGGTCTGACTTTTCCAGAGTGCTAGACTCCAATCACAGCCATTATAGCCCCTATCCTGATTTCGGTTGGTCTGACTTTTCCAGAGTGCTAGACTGATATCAACTTTGATCTGTATAGGCGTCCAATTTCGGTTGGTCTGACTTTTCCAGAGTGCTAGACTATGATGACGTCGATACAGCTTAAGCGTATAATTTCGGTTGGTCTGACTTTTCCAGAGTGCTAGACTATCCATCGCCGGATGGGATCGCTATCGATTATTTCGGTTGGTCTGACTTTTCCAGAGTGCTAGACTACGATAACCATACTTTCGTCTGGTCTGACAATTTCGGTTGGTCTGACTTTTCCAGAGTGCTAGACTATCAAAGTTGATATCCGACACCTTAGCGTGATTTCGGTTGGTCTGACTTTTCCAGAGTGCTAGACTGGAGCGCAGATCGACTATAGCAAGGTCAAGATTTCGGTTGGTCTGACTTTTCCAGAGTGCTAGACTGGAGCGCAGATTGATTATAGCAAGTCTAAGATTTCGGTTGGTCTGACTTTTCCAGAGTGCTAGACTAACTTTGATCTTTACAAGCGTCCGAGTGAGATTTCGGTTGGTCTGACTTTTCCAGAGTGCTAGACTCACGGAATTGCGACCCCGCAAGTCCTGATTATTTCGGTTGGTCTGACTTTTCCAGAGTGCTAGACTATCAAAGTTGATATCCGACACCTTCGCATGATTTCGGTTGGTCTGACTTTTCCAGAGTGCTAGACTGTTGAGCTATTAAATCAACAAGGGGTCGTGATTTCGGTTGGTCTGACTTTTCCAGAGTGCTAGACTAGTGAGGTCAGAAACTTCACAAGTCAGAAGATTTCGGTTGGTCTGACTTTTCCAGAGTGCTAGACTGAGCTCGGGGCTAACGTCAATTATAGCAAGATTTCGGTTGGTCTGACTTTTCCAGAGTGCTAGACTCAAGCTTCCGCGATCATGACAATTCTGTCAATTTCGGTTGGTCTGACTTTTCCAGAGTGCTAGACTACGGACGAAGACGCTAAGGTCATTGTTCATATTTCGGTTGGTCTGACTTTTCCAGAGTGCTAGACTGCGGGCTTGAGTGGCTTTGACGCCTTATCAATTTCGGTTGGTCTGACTTTTCCAGAGTGCTAGACTCTTCTTGTGCATTATGTTGACCTTGGGAACATTTCGGTTGGTCTGACTTTTCCAGAGTGCTAGACTTGGCGGATGTTTGACGGTCCACAATCTTGAATTTCGGTTGGTCTGACTTTTCCAGAGTGCTAGACTATGGGTCCGATAAACCCCTGCCCAAAAGTGATTTCGGTTGGTCTGACTTTTCCAGAGTGCTAGACTCGATCTTCTACCCGGTCCCATTGCGGTGCTATTTCGGTTGGTCTGACTTTTCCAGAGTGCTAGACTTTTGGAGTTCAGTAGGGTCATCTGTTAACAATTTCGGTTGGTCTGACTTTTCCAGAGTGCTAGACTTTTTAGCTTGCGGTATACAGATCAACGGTTATTTCGGTTGGTCTGACTTTTCCAGAGTGCTAGACTGGGGCTTGATCTGCTGGCCACGTTGCAGGCATTTCGGTTGGTCTGACTTTTCCAGAGTGCTAGACTTCAGATTGGAATTGCCTAAATTGATCGATAATTTCGGTTGGTCTGACTTTTCCAGAGTGCTAGACTCTGAAGTTATAAATAATGGCACTATAGATAATTTCGGTTGGTCTGACTTTTCCAGAGTGCTAGACTGGCAATGGACGCCATTGATCGCTCTACGGAATTTCGGTTGGTCTGACTTTTCCAGAGTGCTAGACTGGTTGATCGCGGCGGATCGTAGACGTGAAGATTTCGGTTGGTCTGACTTTTCCAGAGTGCTAGACTCATGTTAGACAAGCACCCGGACTCAAGCTTATTTCGGTTGGTCTGACTTTTCCAGAGTGCTAGACTCCAGTCTTAGTAAGATCCGAAACTTCGCATATTTCGGTTGGTCTGACTTTTCCAGAGTGCTAGACTGACAAATAGGTCGTTTATTCGGGTTTGGAAATTTCGGTTGGTCTGACTTTTCCAGAGTGCTAGACTGGGTGGTTCACCAAGAGGCTGAAATTGAAGGATAAATCCTGATTTTTCAGCCTCGAAACCACTGGCAATACCCTCAAAACATGGCGAGCTGTTCAGGATTTTCGCGCGAATCAGTGCGTCTCCGCCCGCGTAGAGAGATGATATCGCCATATTGGCGGTCTGTGAATTGCAGGATATCCACTTTGCCTTCGGCCGGCATGGCCGTTTCGATTCGACGCATGATCGGTCTGACTTGATCCCGCCCGGTCGTGTGACGCAGATAAATGCTGTATTGACTCATGACAAAACTCTGATCGAGCAGGAAGTTGCGGAACTGGGTATAAGCGCGACGTTCCTCCTTTGTCGTTGTCGGCAAATCGAACATGACCATAATCCACATATGCTGATAGGCTGACAAGTGAGAGAGCGCCCTCACCGTGTCACCTCCGTTTCAGTAAGAGTGGCCATACCATCCGGCAGTTCCAGCGTGCGCCGCTCACCCTGACACACAGCGGCGAGACTCTGACACAATCGATCCAGACATGTCTGCAAAGGGCTCGCGCCATAGGGGCCGGAGAGATCGAGTGACAGAAGTTCGACGATCTTCTTTTTCCGTTCCGGCGTCAGGTCAAGCTTCCCCTCCTCCTCCGCAGTTCCAGCGATGCGGGCAATCGTCAGGTCCACATAGGGCCGAAACGGCTCCATAATATCTGAAGCCAACCGCAAGGCTTCCCCGCGGCTTTCATGATGAACAGACAGGCTGGGGTGCAATCCGGCTGACAGAATGGCGCGTGCAACCCCTGCACGCAGAACGGCATAGCCGTAATTCAGCCAGCCATTATAGCGGGTCCCGTCCGGGTTCCGGGTGAAATTTGGATCGATCGGCTTCATCAGGCGCGGCCAATATCGCCGCGCTGCGAAGGCTTCCTGATTGTCCGGATCGCCGGATCGGATGCGCGCTGCGATTTCGATCAGATCGGTTGCGACTAGGCCTTGTGCTTGCAGGACTTCAGCCTGTGCCCTGATCTTGGATTGTATCAGCGCCTGCCAGAGCCGCTTTTTCTGCGGTCGCGACAGCCCAGCCTGAGCCTCGATAATATGACCTTGCGCATGATGCCCCTCCACTGGCCATATAATGGAGGCGGGGGCCTGATCGGACCCGCATAGAATGACCGGAATCTTTTCGGATGCGAGTCGCGCGGCAAGGTTGAGCGAGATTGAGCTTCCGTGACCGCGAATGACGACGGCGCCGATATCGGGAAAGCCGACACGCCCGATTTCCTCGCCGCTGCGCGACAGCTTCATGAAGCCGCGCGTCCGGGACAGGTGAATATTATCGCTCGCCACTTCCACGATACGGTTCATCATATCCACACCCCTTGGGGATATGATCTGCAAGACTCATGCCTTGTGGCGGCGCACCTTGCCGGAAGGGGAGACACTCAGGCAAACGGCGTTGAGTTTTTGCAAACTGCTTGGCGCTCTTCGATATGGAACCAAAGACGGATCGTTCTTCTTCCGATCACTCGATACGGCTTCGACATGTTCATAGCCAATCACAGTGCCCGGCGTAATTTCATAAATACGGATCACTTTTCGCGCATTATCAGTATCAATCTCAACCATGTCCCCCTTACGCAGGCGCATGATCAGGGGTTGGCCTTCGCGGCCGACGTGTTTCCGCCACCAGTCGGGGGTCTCCTGTCCCATCTGATAAGCTTGGAAGGTGGTAATGACCTCTCCGGCCCATTTGCCCTTGTGACCCATAAAGATGTCGTAGCAATAATTTCCGTCACCCTTATAGGCCTTGCGGTGCGGCTCGCCCGTTTTCGGGTTCAGCCCATGTTCGATAATGACCAGGCTCTTGTCTTTGAATGGCTCGCGCAAGCGTACACTTTGAATGCCGGTCGGGCCAATGGCTCTACCTGCAGTGACCAGTGCATTGGTGAAAGGCTTGCCGGATGTCCCTTCGGTCGCTTCGCGAAGTTGCGCGGCGAGATGGTCATCGGCAATCCGGCACAGGTCTTTTGGCTTCAAATCGGCGAGTAGCTTGCGCGTGACGACGATATATCGCCCCTTCTCATCCGGACCGTCGACCAGCCCGTAGGCTGTGTCATTATGCATGGCATCCTGATATCCATGATCGGGCTTGTGGGACACGATCAGCTTGGACAGACGGTCTTTTGCGGAAGTCGAATAGTCCCGGATGGTTTTCCCTGCGGTTGCCACCCGGTAGCAATCCATTGAAACCCGCATAATGGCGAAGGTCCGATGTCAGACGCCCGGGAACAGCCCAGACATTGCGGTCCTGCCCTGCCATGCCTTGCCCGCCATAAAGGGCCTCGACAAAAGTCTTGCCGAGCCGGGCGATATAGCGCGTATCATTAAGCTGCCGATCAAGGAAATCGCCACGCTCGGCAAACTGTTCCATAGCGTCCGGTTCAAACCGCCACTGCTTGCTGGCCGGCAGATCGCCAGCGCGGTGACCGATCGCTTCCCAGTCATAGGGGCTGTCTTCGATATTGAAGGCCTCATGTGGTGACTTATTGCGCTTGATCCGGTTGGCTTCGCGCCGGGCCAGCACTTTATTGGAAAAACTGTCATCCAGCGTCCGGGACAAAGGCAGGATGTGTTCGACTTCGACCGTGCCGTTGAACAGGTCGGTATAGCTGATCGTCTTGCCGGAGAAGACACAGATGACCGTGCCGCCGAATGCCTCTTGCGCTTCTTCGAACAGACGCAGCTTCAGACGATTCTCATAAGTATCCTTCTGCTGGAGGTTTTCCAGTTGCGCGCGGCGCTCATCATTGGCATCCTGGTTATCGCTCTGCCGACGTTCCAACTCCTTTAACCCCCGGTCAGACAAAGGCAGATCGCGAGCGAGCTCCAGAACGACCTGTGTCGGCGGGCCGTAACGCCGGATCAGATCGTTGATGACCTTGCGCAGCTCATTCAGCGCAACATGAACGGTCGGATTGGCAACGCGGCCAAACCGCTCCTCATCATTCTCAGGATCGTCACGCTCAAATGCGGTATGCCGAGACAGGATTTCGCCATAATAGGGCAGTTGATTTTCATGGATCTCGCCGTCGCCCATAGCGCGGTGATCGCCAAACTCTGCCGTCGTCGCCTCGTCATAGCGCTCGCCAGCTTCCAAACGCGGAATGATCTGATCCAGTGCGGCTTTGGATAGTTTCCCGTGTGCATCAGGAATGCGCGCGCCGAACACGGCGCGGGCGCTGTCCTTGTCCAGATCATGCGTTTCCATAACCCAAGGTCCAAACTGAATGAATTCCTCCGAATCCAATAGACGTAATATCAATTCGTCCTGATCATCGCGTGACAGGTCGAACCAGTCGGAACCGAATGCTTCTTTTTGCATCATCCGTGCCGCCGTGAGATCGCCGACAAGATGGTTGCGCTTGCGAGACTCATGGGAGAAAGTCTGCGACTCGGGCATGTTGAGCCGCTTGCGAATAGCCTTGAATGTTCGTTTGGCCGTCTGGGAACCAGGCCGCATCAGGAACTCGATCACGCTGGCGCGTTCATCCGGCGTTAGGGCTCGCTTTCCCTCTCCCGCCGCCCCGACGCGCAGATTGTTCACCTCCTGAAGGATGCGGGCATGTTGCGCAGAGGGCAGCGCCTTCGGCGCGCGCGGCTGATCTGGCATGAAAGTACACTTCCCAGCCTTTTGCGGCTTGAGGGGGCGCTGATGCTCGATGACGTAGCGAATGCGCTCATGCGCCGCTTTCGTCATCAGGTCCGGATGATATCCTGCCTGCGCCGCCCAGATTGCCTCGAATTCATCCAGGATCATCTTCCGATCAGGATAATAGTCATAAGTCATTTTTGACCCGGATGGGGTGGCCTTCACCCGCGCCTGCGGCATAGGCATGCTTGGCTGCGCGGGGTCATCATTCTTCGCTTGTTGCTCCATACGCGGGCGCCCCAGCAGCTCGCCCAGCGTGCGTGCGTCTTCCAGATAGAACCGATCTTTGACGTCCTGGATGGCGGCAAACATGGCTCCGCCCGCCTCCCCGTCTGTCTTGCGGTTGGATTTGAAGCCGCGGCGTTGTTGCAGATGGAACAGGGCCCGTCCGACTTTGTACGGCTCGAGTTTTTCATTTAGCGCGCGGAACCGCAGCTGCCACGGGTCGAGCGCTTCCAGAGTTTTGCGATCCGCTTTGCTTTCGGGAAACAACCCCGCCGCCGTCAATTCGCGGAGCATCGACTCCCGACGCATCAACTTGCGGTCGCGGTTGCGCCGCATCCCGCGCGGCACTCTCCGCTGTGCTGCATTCGACGCCTTGTCTTTGGGATGGCGTGCGTCGGAAAAGATCCGAACGCCGAGGTCAAGCAGTGGGCCGGGTTGCCAGTTTCCACCATCATTTCTGAGGGAAATCGCTGCCCAACCCAGTGAGTTTGTGCCTAGATCAATGCCGATGCGATAATCCATGATGCCCCTCCAGAGTTGGAAGGATCTTAGGGACTTGACCTCAGAATGTAAAACGATTAGACGAGGCCTGCATTTCTAGCACTCTGGAAAAGTCGGACTTTCCGTTAATACGGACCGGCTCCAGTGGAGCCGAAGTCCACGAAATGCGAAGGCGAGCTCCGGCTCGCCTTCTTTCTTTCATCACATCAAAAATCTCAACCTTTGAGATGACGATTTAGAATGGAACAATTTTGTAGCGCGTAATCTGAATTCTGGAAATTTGACCGATTAAAAATGTCCGCTTCGACAAGCTCCATCAACCTCACGGCCTTTCGAGGATGAATGCAGCCACTGATTTGAGACAATTTTCCACCTCAATCAGCGCGCGTGCTATTCTCTCAAACCCGCCCTCCATCTCGATCAGCGTGATGCCTCTCTCTTGAACCTTTTGTGCTGCCTTATGTGCATTCTCCAAATGTACCATGACAATAGAAGCATATTGCCGAAGTCTGTCTGGGTCTGACATGAGCCCAACCACGCTCTTTTCCTGAGCGAAATCCAGTCCTTTTGGAGTAAATGCGGCGCCCAGTCCACTCTGCAGGCTGATATGAAGCGAAACGTACACTTGCTCGGTCTTGACCTGCCCCGATGAGGTGGTCCACCTAATAGGGGCAGGTCACACAAACGCAGCGCATATGTTGAGGTTGGATTTGTTGCTGCGATAGAAAAACAAAGTCGCAAAGACGGGTGGGGGAATAAATGAGTCTAAAAGCGCATCATATTGGGGAAACGGCCCCCATGATCGAAATGACCATTGGGGACAAGCTCGAAGAAATTGTCGCGGCAAATCCGGACCATCCGGCATTGGTCATGCCTCATCAAGACATTCGCTGGAACTACCGGGAATTTAACCGGCAGGTTGACCGTTTTGCTGCCGGGCTCATGCATCTGGACATCAAAAAAGGGGATCGGGTCGGTATCTGGTCGCCAAACCGGGTGGAGTGGGTTATGACCCAGTTCGCAACAGCCAAAATCGGCGCCATTATGGTTTGCGTCAATCCGGCTTACCGCTTGTTCGAGCTGGAATATGTGCTCAACAAGGTTGGCTGTAAAGCGCTGGTGACGGCGGAAGTATTTAAAACCAGTCATTATCTGGATATGCTGAATGAGTTTGCGCCCGAATTGTCTCATTGCGAGCCTGGCGCGCTTAAGGCCGCAAAATTCCCCCAGCTCACGACGATTATCCGCATGGGAGCCGAGAGCTCGCCTGGCATGTATAATTTTTATGATGTCATGGATATGGGAACAGAAGCCGACGATCTTGCGGTCAGAGCAGCTGCAAAAACTCTGGATATTAATGACAATATCAACATCCAGTTTACCAGCGGCACAACGGGCACACCCAAAGGGGCCACGCTCAGCCACCGCAATATCCTCAATAACGCATTTTTATCTGCTCGCAGCATGCGTCTGAGCGCGGAAGACAGATTATGTATTCCGGTGCCGCTCTATCACTGCTTTGGCATGGTTTTGGGCACGCTGTTATGTGTCAGTGTTGGCGCCACCATGGTTTTTCCCGGCGAAGTGTTTGAGCCGGAACAGACCCTGAGAACCGCCTCCGAAGAAAAGTGTACGGCCCTGCACGGCGTCCCAACCATGTTCATTGCGCAGCTGGATTTGCCCAATTTCAAGGACTTTGAGGTAGGGCCTTTGCGCACGGGCATTATCGCCGGGTCTACCTGTCCCGTAGAGCTCATGAACCGTATGATCAAGGATATGGAATTGACAGAAATTGTCATTGGCTATGGCCAGACCGAATGCAGTCCAATCAATACCATGACGGCTATTGAGGACACATTTGAACAGCGGGTTTCAACCGTCGGGAGGGCTCATTATAATTGGGAACAAAAAATTATCCGCGAAGACGGCAGCACAGCCGATATAGGTGAGCAGGGCGAAGTCTGCTCCAAGGGCTACGGGGTTATGGCAAGCTATTGGGATGAGCCGGAGCGGACAGCCGAGACAATCGACAAAGAGGGGTTTTTGCATAGCGGAGATCTCGGCGAAATGGACGCGGAAGGCTATGTGCAAATTACCGGCCGCATCAAAGACATGATCATTAGGGGCGGGGAAAATATCTATCCGCGCGAGGTTGAGGAATATCTCTATACCCATGCCGAGATTGCCGAAGCCCAAGTCTTTGGCATTCCGGACGCCAAATACGGCGAACAGGTCTGTGCATGGGTTCAGCTTAGGCCTGGATCAAGCCTATCGGCGCAGGATATCAAGGCCTATTGTCAGGGCCAGATCACTCATTTCAAAATTCCCAAACATATCAAAATCGTCACAGAGTTTCCCATGACCGTAACGGGCAAAATGCAGAAATTTGTCATGCGTGATGCTATGGTAGAGGAATTGGGCGCTTGAAAACACTGGGTCTGATCGGCGGGCTGACGGTGCAGAGCACGGTCGTTTATTATCAGAATTTACACCGGGCCATGCGTGCCCGCACAGGCGACGATAAAACCTCCGAGCTACTTTTATGGTCCTTTGATTATGAGAGCGTCCTGCCGCTCTATCTACGTAATAAACCCGGCTATATTGAAGCCATTGGCAAAGCAGGGCTTCGCCTTAAGGCTGCCGGTGCCGACGGCCTCATGATTTTGTCAAACTCCGCCCATATGGGCGCCGATAACCTCGCCTCAGTGACGGGCCTTCCCGTGATTCATATTCTGGACGCCCTTGCTTCCACATTAAAGCGCAAAGGCCTTAAGCGGCCGCTTGTGCTCGGCACAGATTTTGTCATGGAGGGCGATTATTATCTGCCTAGCCTTAAAGCCCGGGTCAACGTGGATCCGATAGTGCCCGTCCGCGAAGACTGCCAGAAACTCGACGATATACTGTTTGCTGAGCTTGCCTATGGCAATGTCAGGGACGCGTCCCGCAATGTCTATCTTGGTGTTATTGACAAAGCCATGGCGCAGGGCGTGGACAGAATCATTCTGGGCTGTACAGAGCATTGCCTGTTGCTGGACCAAAGCCACCATACCTTACCTATGCTCGACACTACCGCGCTTCACATCGAAGCCGCCATAGATTTTCAGCTCAGATCACCCTAGCTTTGCCGCTGTGAAGCTGTCCAAATGTCGTAATATGGAGGCCTGCGAAAATTGGCGCGCAAAAAGCTGCCTATCGCCATGTTTGACTATATTGACGGCGGGGCTGATGATGTGCGCTCATTAGGGTCTGAACCCAATTTGAGTTATTGATTTATGATTAGGGTACTGATTCAATCTTGGTGAAGGAGATTGGATCATGCGATTTGACTTATCAGATGAGGAATGGGCTGTGATCAAAAGAAAGACTCTGTGCTTTTTATTGTATCCGTAATGATCACTCTGATTATTCCGCGTATGAGTTTTTTCGTGTGAGCTGAATCCAGATGCTCATCAAATCTCACGATACGACCATCTTCGATCTGACAGACGGCGCATACTGGCATAGCGAATTCCTTCCCATTGGGCAGCGTTCCCCGCAAAATATGCTGTTGCACGAATCCGCTTTCCCTGACCTCACGAAACCAGACATCATAGCGGAAATTACGTAGCATCCTTAGCACCAAGGTTAAAATTTTGACACCGTGTATGGCCGCAGCATGTGTAGCGATAGTATGGATATAAGATATATCAGCAGAGAGTATTGCCGGTCCTGCGCCTTCTTTGGCTCTCACGCGTCCGTATTCGATAATGCGTTGGCCGGGGTAAGGTGAGGGGGCTTGAGCTCGCCCAGATGCTCCTTGAGCGTCCTGAGTGCGAAATCCTTTGATCTTCCGAGAGGTTTGCCTACTTCCAGCATATCGACGATGTGAATGTCTATGAGCTGTCCGAACGTGTTAAACCCAGTGATGACGGGCGCTTCGATGATATGGCCCTGGTCTGTGCGGCGCTCGGCTTCCAAGGCCCAAGATTGAGAGTCAGCCTTAAGAAGGAACGTTTTTGAGGCATACTGTCCTTTGCGGCGCACTTGTACGCGGTAGTTTCCGAACTTGAGTTTTGCGATAGTTGCCATAAACGTGTGCACTATGTGTGCAGTGCCAGCGAGAATGAGCGATAATTCCGATGAAACTACGGTAAATAGCGGTAATTTGATCCTTTCTTAAGTTTCTGGAACATAACAAAAAATGAAAGAAAATCAAGAATTTAGAGTGAGTGTGACGCCCATGATGGATCGGACCAGTGATCGGACCAGTAGCTGGCGGATGAGATTGAACGGATGAGGAGGTCGCCGCGCGCGGCCAAGGACCTCATTCCTGCGCCGAAACTCCTGCCGCCGGGCAGCTCAATCGGGGCATTCGGTTTTCATGACGAGTAGTCTGAAGACCTATCAGGGGCGGTGTCATTGCGGTGCCGTGCGGTTTGAATTTGACGCGCCACTTGCGGTTGATGTCACGGACTGCAACTGCTCGCTCTGCACTATGACGGGCTATGAGCATGTCTTTGTCGAAGAGACCGATCTGCGGTTCCTGTCAGGACGATACCAGCTCATCTCCTACAGGTTCGGCACGAAGACGGCGGATCATCTGTTTTGCAACACGTGCGGAATCAAGCCACTCTACAGACCGCGCAGCCACCCGCACGCATGGAGCGTGAATGCCCGCTGCGTCGAGGGGCTGAGTACGGCGCGGCGGATCGCGTTTGATGGTCAGAATTGGGATGAGAGCATCAGCGCGCTTCATAGGTCGCTGGAAAATTAATTTGCCCCCGGCAATAAATGCCGGGGACAGGCGGTATGTCATCCGTTAAAGCTCTGCGCATGACCGCCCGATCCTTCCAGCCAATCTCCGGCTTGGCTGACATTGCCTTTGAATATGACGCAATTTTCTGCGACATCTGGGGGGTGGTGCATAATGGTCGCCGCCCGAACTTCGCCGCCTGCGGGGCACTGGAACGATATCGCGATGAGGTCGGCACGGTCGTGCTTATGTCCAACACCTCCCGGCCCAGCGCCTATGTACCCGAAAGTTTCGCGCATCTGGAAATGCCGGACGGCTTCTTTGACGCCATTGTCACGTCGGGTGATGCCGTTGTGAATGAACTGGCGGGCCGTTCGCCCGGACCCGCCTTTCTGATTGGTACGGTGGATCAGGAAGGCGAAGAAGGATTCGGCCTGTTCGATCAAGTGCCGATGAACTTCGCCGATATGGACGATGCGGCCTTTGTCGTCTGCACCGGGCTCTATGATTATGGCGATGATCCGGAAAGCTATCATGATCTGCTGACTGATCTGCTAGGGCGCGATCTGGAGATGGTCTGCACCAATCCAGATGTGAAAGTTCAGATCGACGGGCGCGAAGTCTGGTGCGCGGGCGCGATCGCGCAGCTTTATGAGCGTTTGGGCGGAACGGTTGTCTATGGCGGCAAGCCGCATCCACGGATCTACCGGTTGGGCCGGGCCTGGTTCGAAGAAACGATGGGCTTTACTCCGTCTGAGGATTCCGGGCGGATCCTGATGATCGGCGATAATCTGTTCACCGATGTGCTCGGCGCGCAGCGCGAAGGGATCGACTGCCTGTTTATTCAGGACGGGCTTTACGGCAAGACTGTTGAAGAGTTCAGAGAGCTGTGCGAGCGGTACGGCGTGTCCGCGCGATATCAGATGCCCGAACTCGCTTGGTAGTCCCAATCATGCGGGGCCAAAGGTTTGGGCTTGGCTATGGCGCGCTCCGCTTTTATGGCTGAACGTCATGGCTGATATTGTGAAATACTATCTGGAAGATCTAGACGTTGGAATGAGTGCGAGTACGACCGCGACCATTACGGCTGAAATGATCGACACATTCGCCGAGATTACTGGCGACCATAATCCCATTCATGTCGATGAGGAGTATGCCAAGACGACGCAATTCGGTGGACGGATCGCCCACGGCGCGCTTTCAGCCAGTTTCATCTCCGCCGTATTGGGCAATGATTTGCCCGGTCCGGGTGCGATTTTTGTCGAGCTGAATCTACGTTTTCGCAAACCCGCCATGATTGGCGATGTGGTCACGGCCATTTCGACCATTGATGAAATCAATGAGCGCACGGGCCGGGTTAAAATGAAATGCCATTGCGAGGTTGAGGGCGTGAAGATCTGCCGCGGTGAGGCGGGCGTGTTCGTCCAGAAGCGCCCTGAGGCGAAGACTGCCGACTAGGTGCGCTCATTTAATCGCTACACTGACTTGCCTGAAGAGGTGCGCGGCGCGGTCATAGCGCTCGGTAATTTCGACGGTCTGCACCGAGGTCACCAGGCCGTTATTGATCAGGTTCGAGAGATTGCGGCGGACCATGACGCACCCGTCGGGATTGGCCTGTTTCGACCCCATCCTTACCGATATTTCAACCCGGATGCGCCGCCCTTCCGCCTGATGAGTCCGGGTCTGCGTGAAGGCATACTCGGTGATCTGGGTGTTGATTTTCTGTTCGAACTCCCCTTCGATGAAACGCTGCGCGACATGGATGATGCCGAATTTGTCGAAACCGTCCTGTATCAGGGACTTGGCATCCAGCATGTCGTCGTTGGCGATGATTACGGCTTTGGCAAGAACCGCTGCGGTGATGTAGAGAGTTTGAAACGACTCTGCGGCGAGCGCGGCATCGGTGTGACCACCGTGTCCCCGGTTGGCCTACATAAAATGTATGGCAAATATGGCTCAACCGAAATCCGTAAAGCGCTGCAGCAAGGCAATGTGTTTCACGCCCAGCACATGCTGTCGCGTCCCTGGATGGTGGATGGGGTGATCGCCAGAGGTGAGCAACGTGGACGGACAATCGGCTTTCCGACCGCTAATCTCGATTTCGGGGATCTCGTCCGTCCCAAATTCGGCGTCTATGCCGTCGAATGCCATATTGCCGGTGAGTCGAACTGGCGACCCGGTGTTGCCAATACCGGAACGCGCCCGACCGTGAGCGGCGAAGAGGCCCGGCTGGAAGTCCATATCTTCGATTTCGATTTGGATATTTACGGCCAGCGCCTGATGGTCCGGTTCCGTAGCTTCATCCGCGAGGAAAAGAAGTTCGATAGCTTTGACGATCTACGCAAACAGATTGCGCGTGACGCCGATGGTGCGCGCGCAATTTTCGGAATCCTGTCCCCGCCCACAGGTTGAATTGCCAAGTGCTAAGCCCTGTGGCAGGGCAATAGAAGATTACGGCGACAGGGACGCGCCGAACATTTCAAAGGGGAGGGCGAACGCCCATGTTCTATCTTATTCTGTCGGCAATCGCATTGGTCGGCGTTGCGATTGCACTCTATCAGATGCGCAATCATCCACGCGGGCTCTATATTCTGTTCTTTGCCGAAATGTGGGAGCGTTTTTCCTATTACGGCATGCGCGCGCTGCTCATCCTCTATCTGACGAAGCACTTCCTCTTTTCCGATACACAAGCCTACGGCATCTACGGAGCTTATACGACGCTCGTCTATATTACCCCTGTGATCGGCGGCATGCTGGCTGACCGTTATCTTGGCCAGCGCAAAGCTGTGATGTGGGGTGCGATCCTGCTTGTGGCCGGACATCTCGGCATGGCGATTGAAGGGGAACCGGTCGTCGACCCGTCTTTCCGCGACGGCACGATCATGAATGTCTTCTACTTCTCTCTCGCACTTATTATTGCCGGTGTTGGCTTCCTGAAAGCCAACATTTCCGCCATTGTGGGAGAGCTTTACGACAAGACAGATGAACGGCGCGACGGTGCGTTTACGCTGTTCTATGTCGGGATTAATCTGGGTGCTTTTGCGGGGGCTCTGATTTCCGGTTATCTCGGTGAGACCTTCGGTTGGAAATATGGCTTCGGTGCTGCCGGTATTGGCATGCTTGCAGGCCTCATCGTGTTTGTCTGGGGCAAACCGCTTCTCGATGGTGCAGGGGAAAGTTCGGATCCTGTTGGTTTGGCAATGAAACGCTTTGCGGGGCTCTCGACCGAATGGATCATCTATTTAGCGACGCTTGGTGGCGTGGGGGTCATTTGGTATTTGATTTCTAATCAGGGTCTCGTCGAACCGCTGCTCTATTTCAGCATGGCGGCTATCTACATCTACATCGTGGCCCGGTCCGTCATCACCCTGCCGCCCCACCCGCGAAACCGGATTTTGGCAGCATTGTTCCTGATCTCTATTCAAGTTTTGTTCTGGGCTCTGTTCGAACAGGCAGGTTCCTCGCTGAACCTTTACACAGACCGCAAAGTTGATCGGACCTTTATGGGTACGGAAGTCGTGGCCTCTGTCTTCCAGTCACTCAATGCCATGTATATTATCGTTCTGGGCCCGCTCTTCGCGGCGCTCTGGGTATGGCTTGGCAAACGGGGGCTCGACCCAAGCGCACCCGCCAAGTTTGGTCTTGGCGTGATCCAGCTGGGTCTCGGCTTCCTCATTCTTGTCTGGGGCGCTCAGTCCGCAGGCGCAAACTTGACACCAGTAGTCTTCATCTTCCTAATTTATCTGCTCCATACAACAGGCGAGCTTTGCTTATCGCCTGTGGGTCTGTCTGCCATGACGCGCCTGTCTGTGCCCAAAATGGTTGGCTTGGTCATGGGGGCCTGGTTCTTAGCGTCGGGCGCCGGTAATTTCACAGCAGCGCAGATTGCCAAGCTAACCGCTGCTGAAGGCGGTGGTGAGGACCAAGTCCTACAGGTTTACTCCAGTGTGGGTTGGATTGCTGTCGCCGTGGGTGCCGGGCTCATCATTCTGTCGCCATTCGTCAAATGGATGATGCATTTAGATACTCTGGAAGAGGATATGCGCGAGTATAATCTGCGCTACAGTATCAAGGGTGCAGATGAGACCATGGACGGGGAGAGCATGGTCGGTGAGCGGGAGAGCCCGACTGGTCAAGTCAAGGACTAGGTCATATTGAAACATTAATCATTTGAGCGAAATTTCGATAGCGGCGAGTTTGACGAAGCCCCTATGGTT
Organism: Litorimonas sp.; assembly: GCA_965205225.1. Lineage (GTDB taxonomy): Bacteria > Pseudomonadota > Alphaproteobacteria > Caulobacterales > Maricaulaceae > Litorimonas. The sequence continues at coordinate 771,513 of CBDBFZ010000002.1, read as the reverse complement.
TTGATCAGGCTTGTCATATCGCGCCAACGCCCGCCCGAATGGGCCTTCCACAACAAAACATCAATAAAAAGCCTGTTATGGGCGTTGCGACCCCGTTTCCCTGTACTCCCACAAGGCCAATAAGGCTTTAAACGGGTCCATTGTTCATCCGTAAGTTCCTGATAACCAGACAGATCAGCTCTCCTGACAAAAGGCAGGAATATTATACAAAACAAAAGTCAATTCTTCACTACCACCTAGAGACTGAGCGCCATAAACCGAGAGTCCATCGGATTGTCGTAATAGCGATCAATATCGACAAAACCAAGCTGTTCATAAACTGAATTTGCATGGATCAGCCCGCGGTCCGTGTCGAGCAAGAGGCGCGAATAGCCCTGTTCGCGCGCGCCCTGAATGCAAGTCAGGCAGAGCGCTTCACCAATGCCGTGTCCGCGACCCTCTGGCGCAACCCATAGCCGTTTCAATTCCCCCGCCCGGCTGTCAAACGGTTTGAGCCCGACCGCGCCCAGCGGTTTACCGTTCACTTCGGCCAGCCAGAGCGCATCATAAGTGTGAGGGAAATCGGCAAATTCCGTCTCAGTTCCCTGAAAGGAGAGGGTCTGGCCGAGATAAGCTTCTATAAAGCGCAAATAGTCAAGGAACAGGATACGAACGCTGGCGACCTGTTGTGCGGTTTCGGCCTGATGGATCTGGATGTTCATTTTGCCGCTATCGCCCCTGCGGACAAGCCCATGCAAGTGAAGCCGTCTATGTGCCAGCCTTTTGTAAGGCGGCGATGGAGTACCAGAACAGGGTTTCTTCCGGATTAGGTGTTGCCCCAGTTTCTATACTCTCGGACAGAACTGCAAGATTGAACTGTGAAGCGACCACACCTCTTCGAGCTGCTTGCTCAAACCAGGATTTTGCCGTTTCCATATCCAGATCGACACTGCCGCGGCCTTCCGTATAGAACAGGGTAAGATCATGCATGGCGATCCAGTTGCCGCCGCGTGCCGTACGCTTGATCAGCTGACGGGCCATGACATCGTCCTGGGGGACCCCTTGACCGGCTTCATAGAGTTTGGCGAGGCATTATAGAGCGGCGGGCTGATTGGCGCTGGCGGCCCGATGGATCAGGGACGCGCCTTCTTCCGTCCCTCGGCATCAAGTTCCGCAAGGCCCATCTGGAACTGCGCGATAGGGTTGCCGACCTCAACCGCAGCTTCGAGTGTATCGAGCTTAGCACTGTCGATAACAACGGGTTGAGTCTCGGCATAATTCCCGATTGGCTGAGTTGATGGGTCTGAGCCGGGATTGACTTCCGCCATGTCTGTTGTTGGAGTTGTGTTTCTGGGCGGGAATGTGGCCGATGGGAACGAATTTGTAACGACGGCTGGTTGACCGCCTTGGGCAATTATCGAGTCGGTCGCGGCGCCTGTGCTCAGAATCATCCGTCCGGCCATCAGCGCGACAACAGCAACGCCCGTGGCCAGCAAGACACCGCGTACCGTCCGGCTGGACAGAGAGAAGCGCTGGCGTGGACTGTTGCTCGCAACTTGAACGGCCATCGGCGATTCCAGACGCGATCGTACCATCAGACCCGCCCGTGTATTGATATCTTCGGCATAGGCTGAAGTTGAGTAGGCGTGCTCGGACAAGGGCACCGACTGGAAAGCCGGGTTTGTCGGTGCCGACTGGGGTGCTACTGGCGCTTGAGCCGACGGGTCGAGCGGCAGTGGTGATACACCGTCCAGAACCGCTGCATAGGGGTTGAACGGATCGGCCAGAGCGGCAGGCGGTGGTACCAATGTCAGGGCTGCGGAGGGTGAGCGGAATGAAGTCAGGCGATCTTTCAGCGTCTGGATCGGATTTGGTGGCATTTCGGACGCGTCTGTGTCCGTGCTGAGCTCTCTCAGATTTTTGATAGGCGGAACGATTGCTTCCGGAAGATGCGGCAGGGGGGCCAGCGACGCCTCCGGAGCGCTATTGGCTCCGCGCTCGAGTTCGGTGATACGACGTTGCAGGCCATCAATTTTGTGTTCGATATCCTGACTGGCCTTTTCGAACACGCGCTCCGCCGAGCCCGTGCCAAAGGCCAGGTGCCGGGCTTCAACTTCTTTCATCTGAGCTTCAAGTTTGGCTTGATAGGCCCCCATTTCAGCTTGTGTCTGCAGTGCCAGTTCATTGACTTTTTCGGCGACGCCTTCGCGAGAGGACTGACGGCGCTGTTCCAGCCTGTTGTGGATCTGTTCTATGATCGCGCCGACGCGGTTCAGGGCTTCTGCGCTGTCACGTTCGACAGCCGTGACGCGGTTTTCAACACCATGTTGCGACGTCGCGATCACGAGCGTCAGTTTTTCGGTCAATGTATCGAGCTCGGCTTTGCGATTACGGCTCTCTGCCTTCATTCGCGCATCCACAGCGCGGGCAATGTCGGCGAGATGCTTGTTGACCTTGGCGATGGCATCCGCCTGCTCAATCTCGGTTTTGTCCAAACGTATGGATGCGTGGCCTATGGTGGCATCCAGATAATCCAGCCCGCCCTCTGAGAGCACTGATTTCAGTTCCTTGCGAACGGCTGTACGCATGTCGATGGATTGCTGGTCAAGCCGCGATGTAAGCGTGTCGATATACTGTGTCTGCTGACCCTTTTGCGCGTCTGTTGATGTTTTGAGATTGGCTTCCAAAGCGGAGACGATCGTTTGCAGAGATTCCCAACTTTTCTGTGTGGATGCGTCGGCACGTTTCAGCCGCGCTTCCAGACGATCAATGTCAGCTTTGAGGGATTTTGAGCGTGCGGTTTTGGACGAGGCGAGTTTACGCCGATGAGGTGTTGGCTGTTCCGATGAAGCGGTGGGTTTCACCGCGTCAGATTGTGCGGGTTTGGCGGTATCTGCCTCATCCGTTTCACGCACAGCCTTGCCCAACCTGTCCTGCGGGCTATCTGGCTTTGGACCGTCATCGGCAACTCGACTGACCATAGCGCTCGCGTATTTCTCACAATCCTTGTGTCGCTTGATCCTGTTGGGTCGAACCCGAATCACCAAGACCAAACGGGACCGTCGCCCCGATCCAGACTCGTCCTTCGCCTGTCATGGTTAAGGCAGGGTTAAATCGTTAGCGAATCAATTCTTGATTTACTTTGACGTTAACGGTAATGTGTGTCACGGGGACTCTGTGCTCAGTAAAACCAACCTGAACCGCGACCAGGCGACAGAGTCTGAAAGTGACCGTCCGGATGCTTGGATGATCCGCGAATTTGCGGACATGTTCGGTGTGACCACCCGCACAGTTCGATTTTACGAAGATAAAGGCCTGCTCAGTCCGGAACGGATCGGCCAAAGCCGGATGTTTCATCGGCAGGACCGGGCACGGTTCGAACGTATTTTACGCGGCAAGCGTTTGGGATTCTCTCTGGATGATATGCGTGCCGTATTTGACATAATGGAAGGCCGCATCACGGATTTATCGGAATTGCGCCGCCGCCGCGATAATTTTCAGGCTGTTATCGACGGACTCGCAGATCGCCGCCGCGATGTCGAATTGTTGTCCGAGGATATGAGCGAAATCATCGCGGTTATCGATGCGCATCTCGAAAACAATTCAGACGTTACCAACCAGGACGTTTCCTCTCTGGCTGACCGATATCAGGCAGCCTTCAAAAATCACCTTATTGCTCAACAAGGATCAATCTAATGCCAAGCTACAAGGCTCCCGTGCGTGATATGCAATTCCTGCTTCATGAAGTTCTCGGCTTTGAGGACCTGACGAAATATGACGCCTTTTCAGAGGTCGATGCCGATCTGGCCAACACCATTCTGGTCGAAGCGGCCAAATTCTCTGAAGATGTGCTCACGCCGCTCAACATGGTGGGGGATTATGAAGGCTGTACACACCATGCCGATGGCTCTGTCACCACGCCAACAGGTTTTAAGGATGCTTACAAGCAGATGACCGAAAATAGCTGGGCCGCATTGTCGATGGACCCTGAATATGGCGGTCAGGGCATGCCAGATATGCTGGGTATTGCCGCGTCAGAAATGTGGACATCCTCCAACATGGCCTTCGCCATGTATCCCGGCCTGACGGGCGGTGCGATCAAGGCAATCAAGGTCGGCGGCACGCCCGAGCAGAAGCAGACATATCTACCCAAGATGATGTCCGGAAAATGGACCGGGACGATGAACCTGACAGAGCCGCACTGCGGCACAGATCTGGGCATGCTCAAAACAAAAGCGGTTCCAAACCCTGATGGATCCTACAAAATCTCCGGCCAGAAAATCTTCATCTCTGCGGGTGAGCACGATATGAGTGACAATATCATTCATCTCGTCCTGGCCCGGATTGAAGGCGCACCACAAGGCACAAAAGGTATTTCGCTCTTTATCGTACCGAAATTCAAACTGGATGCTGATGAAAACCCTGGCGAGCGCAATGCGGTCTCCTGCGGCTCCATCGAAAAGAAGATGGGTATTCACGGCAATTCGACCTGCGTCATGAATTACGACGAAGCTGAAGGCTATCTGATCGGCGAAGAAAACAAAGGCCTGCGCGTCATGTTCGTCATGATGAACGAAGCCCGTATCGGCGTTGGCCTGCAGGGCCTTGGCCAGTCCGAAGTCGCCTATCAGAACGCGGCGATCTATGCCAAGGACCGTATTCAGGGCCGGGCTCTGACGGGGCCGAAGAACGAAGATAAGCCCGCTGATCCGATAATCGTGCATCCCGATGTACGCCGCATGCTGATGGAAACCAAAGCCTTCAACGAAGCTGGTCGGGCACTGCTCTACTGGGCGACCAAGCATGAGGATATGGAGAAACATTCCGGCGACGAGAAACTCGCCGAGAAATGCGATGACTATCTCGGCCTGCTGACCCCAGTCGTGAAAGGTTATCTGACCGATATGTCGATGAAAACGACCATTGATTGCCAACAGATCTTTGGCGGTCACGGTTTTGTCGAAGAATGGGGCATGAGCCAGTTCGTCCGCGATAACCGGATCGCTCTGATCTATGAAGGCACGAACGGCGTGCAGGCCCTTGACCTAGTGGGTCGCAAGCTCGCCCGCAATGGCGGCCGCGCGCTGATGACGCTCAACGCTGAAATCGATCAGTTCATCAACAACAATAAAGACACGGAGAGCCTGAGCGAGTTCATGGAGGGGCTCGGTAATGCCAAAACCAAACTGATCGAATCGACCATGTGGCTGATGCAGAACGGTATGAAGGACCCGAACACTGCGGGCGCCGGTTCAATCGACTATATGCATATGCTGGGTCTGGCGACGCTGGCCTATATGTGGGCGAAGATGGCGGTCGTGGCGCAAGCCAAAATTGATGACGGGTCGAATGAAGACTTCTATCCGAACAAGCTGATCACGGGTCGTTACTTCATGTTGCGCATGCTGCCGATGATGGATAGTCACCTCGCCAAGATCAAAACCGGCGCGAAGCCGATGATGGCACTGGACGCGGCTGCGTTCTAAATCGAATCGACAATACTTGATCAGGCGCGCTCTCAAGGTTGCGCTTTTTGGCCGTATGGTAACCTATCAATACTCATTCAAATCGATGCGCTAAGCTCGTCGTTACGACGCATTTATTTAGCTTCTTGAGCTTTGCGATGATGCTTAGTGCCTTTCGTTTTGGCAGCTGGCGTAAAAGCCAATATTGAAAAAATCGTATACCTCCGTAGGCATCCATTTTGCCGTCCATTATGGCCCGATAACCTTCTTCAGCAACCAGTCGAGATGTCGCGCTGTTTTGGAGCCATCGACTGCCCGCCATACCCGCGCGTTCGTTAAATTCCGTCGCGGTTGCCTTGAGCATAAAGTTGGGAATGGTGATCTTCGTGTCTCTGAGTTCCTCGACCAATGCGTTGCTGAGATAGGTTACAAACGCTTTGTTGCAAAATAAATGGCTTGAAGCGGCCCAAGCTGCAGAACTGCTTTCGATGTCATATTGAGGATCCGACCTCTATCTCTGCCAATGAAATCCGGCAGAAACAGGCGCGTCAAAGCGGCCAGAGAAACCGCGTTTACTTGGATCATGGATTGACGGATATCCCACGCTTGTTCATGAGAGGGCTCTTTGACGCCAAACCCAGCGTTGTTGACAAGATAGTTGAGTTGAATGCGCTGTTGAGTTACAGCCTCGGATATCCGTTGCGGGGACGCTTCGTCTGACAAATCTTCTGCTATTACTAGGGCTGTGACAGCATGTGCCGCTTCCAGTTCGGTTTTTAGAGCGTTTAAACGATCAATACGGCGGGCGACGAGAATGAGGTTACCGCCATTTTTAGCATATATACGCGCGATTTCCTGCTCAATTCCGCTGGAGGCACCTGTAATGAGAACGACATTGTTCATCATATCAACATCATAAAATTGAATATGTATTCAGTTTCGACAGATGAGACCCCCTGCACCAAGGAAGTTGAACAATAATTCAGTTTTAGGCACTCCATGACGGATGACAGATGGCTCTCGGAACTTCACTGGCGACTCGAAGGCAAGTAGGCGCGCAGTGAAAAGACGCAAGCGGCGTTGCTTGATGCGGCTCAGGACCTGATTATTGAAAAAGGAACAGATGGCATGTCCATCGCTGACATTACGTCTCGAGCCGAGTGTTCAGTGGGCCCAGCCTATCACCATTTTAAGAATAAGAAGGCACTGTTCTTCGCGCTCTTTCACCGCATGACCGAGAAATTTGCTACGCTCAATCGTCAGGCTATTGAACCGTCCTGTTGGGATGGGGCGAACATTCACGATCTGTTTTCGGGCTATATTGATTTTATGAATAGGCTGAGGGAGGAAACCGCGCCGACAAAAACGGCTGTCTCCCTTGTTGTTACAGACGATCCCGACCTGCGCGCATATCGCAGAGCTCCAACATGAAGGCTGGAAGTCTTTACTGAGTCTTGTTCTCGCGCGACGCGAAGAAATTCAACACCCCAATCCAGACTGGGTCGCGCGTTTCGCAATCGATCAATTGGGCACCATGCTTTACGTGCGTGCGGATCCTAATCTAAGGCAGATGGCCATTGATCCAACGGATGACGCGACGTTCAAGCGCGAAGCGCTAAAACTCGTCTCGTCCTTGCTTCACTTAAACGCCCCGGGGATTTCGTCTTCACATCCGTGATATGCACACCCAGTAACCCATCTGAGTCGTATACACGGCTTTATTTCTGTTAAACTCATGCAACAAATTTATAAAAGGACCCACTCATGGCTGACGTGCTCGATTTCAAGAATCCTGATTGGTATGACGAAGAAGACATCAACATGTTCCGCGACGCGGTCTATAAATTCTACTCCAATGAGATGGCGCCGCATTCGGAAGAGTTTCGCAAGAACAAGAAGGTGGATCGCAAATTCTGGAATCAGGCCGGCAAATATGGTCTGCTGAACTGCGCGATCCCCGAAGAGTATGGCGGCGGCGGCGGTGACTACCGCCATGAAATGATCATCATGGAGGAGTTGGAGCGCGCCGAAGTCGACGGCTTTGGTCTGTCGCTCCACAATGCCATCGTGGCGCCCTATATCCTGCATTACGGTACGGAAGAGCAGAAGCAGAAATGGCTGCCGCGGATGGCGTCGGGTGAGTTGGTCGGCGCGATCTGCATGTCAGAGCCGGGGACCGGGTCCGATCTGCAGAATATCCGAACCAATGCCAAACCCGACGGCAATGGCTGGATCATCAATGGCTCCAAGACATTCATCACCAATGGTGGCACGGCCAATCTGCTGATTATCGTCGCTGACACAGGCGGCGAGAGCAAACACTCCAAATCGCTGTTCGTGGTCGAAACGGATGAGCTGGAAGGCTTCCGCCGGGGTCGCATTCTCGACAAGGTCGGCATTGAAGCCCAGGATACGGCAGAGCTGTTCTTTGACGATATGCAGGTGCCCGCTGATGCGCTGCTCGGTGAAGAGACCGGACAGGGCTTCATCCAGCTCATGACCGAACTGCCGCAGGAGCGGCTGAACATTGCCGTTCAGGGCGTCGCCGCAATGGAAAAGGCGCTGCGCCACACGATCGACTATGTGAAAGACCGCAGGGCGTTCGGAAAACGGATTATCGATTTCCAGAATAGCCAGTTTGAACTGGCCGAACTCAAGACCATCGTTACAATCTGCAAAGTCTTCACCTATGACTGTGCCGAGAAACATCTGCGCGGCGAGCTTGATACGGTCACGGCGTCGATGGCGAAATACTGGATCACGGACCGCGAATGCGAAGTCATGGATCGCTGCCTGCAACTCTATGGCGGCTACGGTTTCATGAACGAATATATGATCGGTCGCCAATGGCGCGCCAGCCGCGTGCAGCGTATCTATGGCGGAACAAACGAGATTATGAAGCTGGTGATTGCGCGGTCGCTTTAGGGCATTCCTGTGCAACGCCCGCGAAGATCGGGCGTCTGAACCAGCGAAATTTAATAGGTCGAGTTTGATGCATATTATCAGTAAATGCCTGATTGTCCTGATCGCTATCATTCATGGCTACATCTTCATCAAACCTTCTCGAGCTTTCCGCAGAACTTATTTTAACCCACCAAAGTGATGGCGGCCAATCAGGGGTTGTATAATGGCTTCCTGGGACCGGACTGATCTAGGCACTTTTCTTCATCAGGGATGTGACCTGGAAACGAAATGTCGCCTATTTCTTCCTGTTATGTGTAGTCATTGCCGGAATCTATGGTGCGCTGATCGCCGCCACGAATATCGTCTTCGTCCAAACGATCCCGGCCAGTCTCACGATTTTAGGCTTTATGTTCCTGAAACGCGGCAAAGCGCAGCGCCGATTTGCACGGATAGAAGTACGCTCTAGCTGTGATCTTTCAATAGGTTATCCATTTGATCTCGATAAAGGAAGCTGGAATTACCAAACTTCAACCCCTTCAGGAGAGATCAAATGAACCTCCATAAGAATGCCAAACAGACACTGCGGGGTTGAGAGCGATTGGTACGACTCGTGCCGAGCGGGCTGAGCCCGGAGCACACCTCACGACTTGGAGGGATCAGCTCGCGGGCTTTGCGAAAATGGGTGGCGCGGTTCAACGCTGATGGGGTTGAAGGACTGGTCGATCGCTCGTCAAGGCCGCATCATTTGCGGGCAGTGACGCCCGAGCCGGTTGTCCGGCGCATCATCGTGCTGGCCTGTCACGCCTGCGCGATCTAGACCCGCCCGAACAGGTGCACCGCTATGAACGCGAAGGCCCGGGCGACAAGAAACTCGGGCGGTTTGGACGCCCTAGCCACCGCGTAACGGGCAAGCGCACGCGCCGGTCCCGCCCGCGCAGCCGAGCGATTGGTATGGCTGGGTGCTTCATCCAGACCGCCTTGCGCGAATGGGCCTATGCCCGCAGCTACTCCGCATCGAACGAGCGCGCTCAAGCCTTGTCAGGATGGAGCCACATGTATAATTGGCATCGATCGCACGGAGGGGTAAGGGATAAAACACCTATCAGCAGACTGAAACTGGATCGGAACAACCTATTGAGGCACCACAGCTAGGCAGCTTCTGCCGCGCGGGCCGTCAGTGGACACCCTGTCAAAATCTCAGAGAGTCGAGGCCGTGTTCTAAACCGCCCCGACGGTATGAATATCTTCGTCACAACACATCCTTCCTATGTTCTGCGCGTTCAACAATATGAGGACAGGCCGAAAACCTATCCAAATCTGTTTGCCGACTTGAAAAAGCTTATCGGCCTGTTGGCAGCTTGGCTCGGCGACCTTATCTGCGGCCCATGACTGCTGGCCCCAAACCGACTGGCCCCTTATGGCCGAAGATCAAACGCGGTCTGGCTATGACATGCCCGAATTGCGGGGACGCCAAACTGTTTCGCGCGTTTCTCAAACCTGTCGAGCACTGTCCGTCCTGCGGCGTCAACTGGGGCGATGTGCGCGCCGATGATGGTCCGGCCTGGGCTTCCATTCTGGTGGCCGGACATCTGACAGCGCCTGTCTTTCACTGGATCGTTTTCAAGACCGATATTCCGGCCTGGGCTTCGATTACGGGGCTCAGTTTCCTGCTTGTCATTCTGTGCATAGCCGTGTTGCAACCGATGAAGGGCCTGTTCATGGCGATCATCTGGGACAAGGGTGCGCCAACGTCTGGATAACCCCAGCTTGACGGCCCCCCTACTTCCCGCCATAGCCCTGGCAACTCATCAAGACCGGCGGGAGGGACAAGGCCTTTTGATCGCCGGGGCAACCGACGAAAGCAATTTCGCATCAGGTGCCAAGTCCTGCGGGTTTATCCGGATGATGAGAGAGCGCCGATCCCGCTGGGGTCAAATGGTCGCCCTCCCCCTTCCGCACCCGTGCTTGGCCCGCCATGGAAAGGCAGGCTGTGCAGGGCCGAGATATCGAAACAGAGCTGAGCGATTGGACACTGGAACGCGGCTGTGAGATATGCGGCGATATCGTCCGAGGTCGTCTCTATGGTACACAAAATGCACCGCTTGTTGTTGTGCTGGGGGGGATATCCGCCACGCGGTTTGTCGCGGATGGCGAGGCCCTTGGAAATATGGGGAAAGGCCGAGGCTGGTGGTCACGGCTGGTGCGGCGCGGCGGCGCAATTGATCTCGACACGGTCCGCGTGCTCGGTCTCGATTTTATACCCAATGACGGCGCGGTTGACTGTCCCGAAACCATTACCACCGGCGATCAAGCAAAACGGCTCAAGGCGCTGATCGATGCGCAGTCGCTTGGACCGATCACCGTCCTGATCGGCAGTTCCTATGGTGGCATGTGCGGTCTTGCCTTTGCCCGCGACTATCCAGAAATTCTGCACAATCTTTGTGTTATCGGGGCAGCCCACAAGCCTTATCCCATTGGTGTTGGCTGGCGCGGCATCCAGCGCCGCATTGTCCGTCTTGGCATTGACGCGGGAAAACCGAAAGACGGACTGAAGCTTGCGCGTGAGCTGGCCATGACAACCTACCGCACACCGGAGGAATTCGCGGATCGGTTCGAGCTGGCTGAAACGCGGTCCAATCCGGCCAGTTTCGATATCTGTGATTATCTTGGCAGCCGAGGGGATGTCTTCGCCGCGCAGATAAACGCGTCGCGTTTCCTGGCGCTATCGGAGTCGATTGATCTGCATCGGGTCGAACCGGAAACCATCACGACGCCAACGCTACTGATGAGCGCGATTTCCGATCAGCTGGCCCCGCTCACCGATATGCGCGAATTGCGCGACCGCCTCGCGGGCAGCAGCGAGCTCTATACCTTTACATCGCTCTATGGTCATGACGCCTTCCTGAAAGAGTATGATGCGATGGAACCGAGACTGTCCGCATTCATGAAGGAGGCTCTGTTATGACCTCAACCACCACCAAACTCGTCCAGTCCGGAATCGCCTGGGATCCGGCTTACGGAGCCATTGTACCGCCGCTCTACATGTCGTCTACCTATGTCTGGCCGTCCGTCGACGAAAAAGGACCCTATGATTATGGGCGGTCCAATAACCCCAATCGTGATCTGCTGAGTCAGGCCCTGGCGGAGCTGGACGGCGGGGCGGGCGCGGTTGTGACCAGTTCCGGCATGGCGGCAATTGATCTTGTGCTCAACCTGTTGCCCGTGGGCGCGCAGGTGCTTGCGCCGCATGACTGCTATGGCGGCACGCACCGTTTGCTCACGGCCCGTCACGACCAAGGTCAGATCGAAGTAGCCTTTATCGATCAGGGCCACCTCGACGCGGTTCGCGCAACTGTTTCACGTAAAACAAAACTGATTCTGATCGAGACGCCCTCCAACCCGTTGATGCGTCTGAGTGATGTCGCCGCGATCTGTGAGATCTCGCGGGACGCGGGCGCGCTCTCCGTTGTCGACAACACCTTCCTGTCGCCTCTGCGCCAGCAGCCGCTGGCGCTCGGTGCAGACATGGCGCTGCAATCGACCACGAAATATCTCAACGGCCATAGCGATGTGGTTGGGGGCGTGGTTGTCGCGAAGACTGAGGCATTAACAGATCAACTCGCCTGGTGGGCCAATACGGTCGGGCTGACGGGATCACCATTTGACAGCTATCAGACGCTGCGCGGGCTGCGGACGCTGGCCCTGCGCGTCGATGCGGCCGAAACCAATGCAAAAGCCATCGCCGCCTATTTGCGAGAGCATGCCAGTGTGACGGATGTCTATTATCCGGATCAGTGTCTGGCCCTCAAACAGCAGTCCGGTCCCGGTGCGATGCTGTCTTTCAGAGTTGCAGGCGGCGCGGCAATGGCCGCGTCTTTGATGGAGCGGATACAGCTCTTTCGATTGGCGGCGTCGCTTGGCGGGGTTGAAAGCCTGATCTGTCAGCCTGTCACAATGACACATCGTGGCATGGCGCCAGAGGCCCGCGCGGCAGCTGGACTGGACGAAACATTGATCCGCCTTTCGACAGGCATTGAAGCGAGTGAAGACCTCATCGCAGAGCTGGAGGCAGCGCTTGCCTCTGCTTGAGAGTTTCAGGGGGCATAATTTCGCAGGTTTTTTGGCGCTTTTTGCAAGCTGATGGCAAATTTTCCTCTTGAGAGTGAGCTCCGTTTACGGTTTAAGGACTTCATGAACCCGTTTCATAAAGGTGAGCCCAAAGTGAAGGTTGAAGCCCGCGCCAAACGCGTGACGCTCGATCTCGTATTGATTGCTGGTCTAATTGTACTCCTTCTTTTGGTCGTGAGCGGGTTGTAGGCGAAATTTAAAGCCTGAGACAAACCCGCCCCACCGAGGCGGGTTTTTTATTTGGCTGATTGGGGGTGATGATGAGCAAGCGTTCCGACGCGATTGTAACGGGCCGAGACCGCTCTGCGGCGAGGGCCATGCTGCGCGCTTCCGGCATGACGGATGAGAGCTTCGAGGGCCCGATTATCGCTGTCTTTAATACCTGGACCAATATGGGTCCGTGCAACATGCATCTGGACCAGTTGGCCTTGCCGGTTCGCGCTGGGATCCGTGCCGCGGGGGGCACACCCGTTGATTTCAACTCCATCGCCGTATCGGACGGCATAACCATGGGCAGTGATGGTATGCGAGCCTCCCTGATGAGCCGCGAAGTCATCTGCGATTCCATCGAACTGGTCGTGCGTGGTCATTCGCTCGACGGCGTCATTATTCTGGTCGGCTGCGATAAAACCATCCCAGCCGCTGCTATGGCGTTGGCGCGGATGAATGTGCCGGGTGTCGTGCTCTATGGTGGATCGATCATGCCGGGTCATCACACAGGAAAAGATGGGGCGGGGCGGGACCTGTCCTTACAGGATGTGTTCGAAGCTGTCGGAGCCTATGCCGCTGGCATTATCGACGGGGATGAGCTGACAGAGATCGAGAAATCTGCCTGCCCCGGTGCAGGGGCATGCGGCGGTCAGTTCACAGCCAATAGTATGGCGATGGCCATGACCTTCCTCGGCCTGTCCCCGATGGGCACGAATGATATTCCTGCCATCCATGAGGATAAGACCCGCGCCGCCTATGATGCGGGCATGTGCGTGGTCGATTGCGTGAAGCACAATCGTTTGCCGCGCGAGATGATTACCAAGGACAGCCTCATGAATGCAGCCATCGCTCTCTCTGCGACGGCTGCGTCCACCAATGCAATCCTGCATCTGCTGGCCATTGCCGGTGAAGCCCAGGTCAAAGAGTTCGATATTGATGCGTTCGATCACGTCAGCCGCACGACACCTGTCATTGGCGATTTGAAACCCGGCGGAAAATATATGGCCTTCGACCTGTATGAGGCGGGCGGTTCCGGTCTGATCGGGCAGCGTCTGGTCGCCGATAACCGGATCAAGGATCAGCCCACGGTCACGGGCCTGTCCCTCTTCGCAGAAGTTGCGGCTGCTGAAGAGGCAGCTGGACAGGATGTGATCCGCACCTTTGACGACCCTGTAAAATCGCGCGGCGGTTACGGCATTCTTTACGGCGATCTCGCGCCTGAAGGCAGCGTCGTGAAACTCGCTGGACATGGGGCGCTTCACTTCGAAGGGCGCGCCCGCGTCTTTGAGAGCGAGGAAGCCTGTTTTGAAGTCGTCCAGAATAATGGCATCAATAAGGGTGACGTCATCGTCATTCGCAATGAAGGCCCGCGTGGCGGTCCCGGTATGCGCGAAATGCTGGCCGTCACGGCGGCGCTCGTCGGGCAGAATTTGGCCGATCATGTTGCGTTGATCACCGATGGTCGTTTTTCCGGCGCAAGCTACGGCTTCGTCATCGGCCATGTCGCCCCTGAAGCGGCGCATGGCGGATCGATCGCCTTTGTCCAGGAGGGTGATCTCATCACCATCGATGTCGAAGCCCAAACCATCAATGTTGACGCAGACCTCGAAGCGCGGGCGGAGGGGTGGAAACCCAGCCTGCCGCGCGACACAGTCGGCGCCTATGCCAAGTTTGCCGCCTTGGTCGGCAGTGCGTCCAAGGGCGCGATCACCTCTTTTCCTTTTGAACAAGCCCCCACAGATAGGACTAACCCCTCATGAGCATCGAAATCTTCTATGACGCAGACTGCGACATCGACATCATCAAAGGCAAGCGCGTTGCGATTCTTGGCTTTGGTAGCCAGGGCCACGCCCATGCCCAGAACCTGAAGGATAGCGGCGTTAACGTTATTGTCGGGCTGCGGTCAGAATCCGCGACCAATAAGAAGGTCAAAGCCGCCGGTCTTGAAAGCATGGCAACCACCGACGCTGTCAAAGGCGCGGACGTTGTCATGGTATTGACGCCCGACGAATGGCAGGCCAAAATCTATCGCGACGATATCGAGCCCAACATCAAGGACGGCGCGACACTGGCTTTTGGTCACGGTTTCGCCATTCATTATGGCCAAATCATTCCGCGCCGAGATCTTGATGTCATCATGGTCGCGCCAAAGGCCCCCGGCCACACAGTGCGCAACGAATTTATACAGGGCCGCGGCATTCCGGACCTGATTGCCATCGCGCAGGACGCCAATGGCGGCGCGGCGCTGGAAACAGCCAAATCCTACGCCTCCGCGATTGGCGGCGGCCGCACGGCGATCATCCACACGACCTTCAAGGACGAAACGGAAACGGACCTGTTCGGTGAACAGGCTGTTCTGTGCGGCGGGATTGTCGAACTGATCAAGATGGGGTTTGAGACTTTGGTCGAGGGCGGCTATCCGCCGGAGCTGGCCTATTTCGAATGCCTGCATGAGACCAAGCTGATCGTCGATCTGATCTATGAAGGCGGCATTGCCAACATGAACTATTCTATCTCCAACAATGCGGAGTTCGGGGAATATGTAACCGGCGAAGCGGTCGTGAATGAAAGCTCCCGCGCCGCCATGCGCAAGGCTCTCAAGGATATTCAAGATGGCACCTATGCCAAGAACTTCATCACGGAAGGCGCGATGGGTTATCCATCCATGACCGCCCGCCGCCGCAATATGGAAGAACACCAGATCGAACAGATCGGGAGTCAGTTGCGCGAGATGATGCCGTGGATCGCCGCCAACAAGATCATCGACAAGGGTAAGAACTAGTCAGTCTTGAGTCGCGCCTTATATGAACGATCGAGGCGAAGAAGGCCATAGGCCTGACAGGGAAACTGAAATGACCACAGCGACTCAATTTGCCAAGCAACAGACCGAGATCTTCGAGAATCGTGCACCGAAATCGGGCGCGCAGCTTCTCCTTGAAGCGATTGAGGCGCAGGGCGTTGACCTGATCTTCGGCTATCCGGGTGGGGCGATCATGCCCGTTTATGACGTGCTGCCACGGACCTCGCTGACGCATATTCTCTGCCGACATGAGCAGGGTTGCGGCATGGCCGCCATCGGTTATGCGCGGGCGACGGGTGAGGTCGGCACGGCGCTGGCGACATCGGGACCCGGCGCAACCAATCTCGTAACCGCCATTGCCGACGCCTATCTCGACTCCGTTCCCGTTGTTTTCATCACTGGGCAGGTGCCCTCAGACTTGATGGGTACGGATGCGTTTCAGGAAGTCGACATTGTCGGCATCACCATGCCCATCGTGAAGCATAGCTACATCGCGCGCGATCCGGCGGACATTCCCGGCATGGTGGCGGAAGCCTATTTCATCGCCGGCGAAGGCCGCCCTGGACCCGTCCTGATCGACCTGCCTAAAGATGTCGCCAATGCCGTTACGACTGAGCGTCATCGCTGGCGACCCTATCCGAAGGTGAAGCCAGAGATGGGTCGATCCGAGTATATCGCCAAGGCCGAAGCCATGATCCGTGACGCGGAACGCCCACTCTTCTATATCGGCGGGGGTATCGCCCAGGGTGACGGTGTGGCAGAGTTGCGCGATCTGGTTGAACGCACTGAAATTCCGGTCGTCTCGACCCTTAAGGGGCTCGGCTCTCTGCCGTCAGATCATCCGCACTATCTCGGCATGCTCGGCATGCACGGGCTGAAAGCCGCCAATTACGCGGTGCAGGAGTGTGACCTGCTGATCGTGGCGGGGGCCCGGTTTGATGACCGCGCGACCGGAAAGCTCGACACATTCGCGCCGGGTGCAAAGGTCATCCATATGGATATCGATGTGGCCGAGATTGATAAATTGCGCCGCGCCGATATTTTCTTGGATGGCAGCCTGAAAAAGAACCTCTCGGCGCTTAATCCGTTCAAAGACGAATCCTATGAGAAAGCGCGAATCGGGCCATGGCGAGAGCTCTGCTATTCGCGCCGATCCATGTATGAATGGGATTATGATGCGCCGGGTACAGGCGTCTACGCGCCTAAACTGCTGCATGACCTGTCGCGGCGCGCGCCGGACTCCGCGATTTTTACCTGCGATGTCGGCCAGCACCAGATGTGGGTCGCGCAACATTGCTATTTCGATGATCCAAAGGATCACATCACATCCGGCGGTCTCGGCACGATGGGTTTCGGCTTGCCCGCTGGTCTGGGCGCAAAGCTCGGTGCACCGGATCGGATCGTGATCACCGTCTCCGGCGACGGATCGATCATGATGAATATTCAGGAACTGCAGACGCTGCACCGCTACGGCATTCCGCTGAAAATCGTGCTGCTGGACAATAGTGCGCTCGGCATGGTGCGGCAGTGGCAGGAAGTTTTCTTTGAGCAGAATTATTCCGAAGTGAATCTGGATGACAATCCGGAATTCTCAAAAGTGGCCGAGGCGTTCCGGGTAGAGAACTTTGTTGTGCGCGAGCGCGGCGAAGTCGATGCGGGTATTGACCGCCTGCTCGCCGCCGACGGCCCGATCCTGATGCACGTCAAAATCGACACGATGGAAAATGTCTGGCCCCTCGTCCCGCCGGGCCGGTCCAATGCCGACATGATGGAGCGATAGGATGAGTTGGCTCCTCCTGATTGCATGGTTTGGAATTTCGACCGTAATCTGGACAGGTATCACGGCATTCCAAATGAGACTGAATCGAGAAACTTCAGCCTCAGAAACGCGCACTGAAAAGTTGAAAGCTGGATACCGGAATCCTACTCATGACTGAACTGCAACGCGACAAAACTTTCGAGTCCTCAGGCGTGTCCGGCACGCTCAAGATCGTGCTGCATGATGTCTCTGGCACGTTGCTGCGCACGCTTGGGACGATTGAGCGGCGCGGTTACGATTATCGCGACGTTCATTGTACGCAGCGCGTCGACGGCGATTTCGATCTGTTGGTGCGGATCGAGGATATTGGTGGACCGCGTAATCTCGACATTCTCTGCAAACAGCTGGAGCGGCTCTATAATGTCGTCAGCGCCGAGAAAGTCGGACGCCGGAAACGGGCGGAACGAGCATGACCGACAGCGTCAAAATCTTCGACACCACGCTGCGCGACGGCGAGCAGGCCCCTGGGTTTTCAATGAGCGCGGGACAGAAGCTCGCCATGGCGGAAGTGCTGGAAGGCCTGCGCGTTGATGTGATCGAAGCGGGCTTTGCTGCCGCCTCGCTCGGTGACTTCGAAGGCATCAAAGCCATCGCTGAAATAGTCACGGAAGCGATCGTCTGCTCGCTCGCGCGCTGCAATGAGGGCGATATCCGCGCCTCTGGCGAAGCCATCAAACCGGCCCGGTCAGGCCGTATTCATACCTTCATCGCGACGTCCCCACTACACCGCGAGTTTAAACTGAAGATGGATAAGGACGAGATTATCCGCCGCGCCGCCGCGGCCATCGAACTGGCCCGGCAATATACGGACGATGTCGAGTTTTCCTGTGAGGACGCGATCCGCACGGAGCGCGACTATCTGAAACGCGTGGTTGAAGCCGCCATTCAGGCCGGCGCGAGCACGATCAATATCCCCGATACGGTTGGCTACACCACACCGGAAGAAATCACCGATCTGTTCCAATTCCTCACAACCGAAGTTGAAGACGCAGACGATGTGATCTTCTCCGCCCACTGCCATGACGATCTCGGTTTGGCCGTCGCCAATAGCCTTGCCGCCGTACGCGGCGGGGCGCGGCAGGTCGAATGCGCCCTGAACGGCATCGGCGAAAGGGCAGGCAATTGCGCGATGGAAGAAGTCGTCATGGCGCTCCGTACCCGACGAGACTTCTTCGGTATCGACACGCGGGTTCGCACCGAAGGCATTTACGGCGCGTCCAAACTGCTCGCCACGATCACGGGTAATGCGGTCCCGCGCAACAAGGCCATTGTCGGCAAGAATGCCTTCGCGCATGAGAGCGGCATCCATCAGCACGGCGTGCTCGCCAATCGCGAGACCTATGAAATCATGAAGCCGGAACATGTCGGCGTGTCCACGGATAATTTGGTGCTCGGCAAACATTCTGGTCGCGCGGCGCTGAAGAACCGTGCGGAGAAGCTCGGCTTCACCCTGTCGGACAATCAGCTGCAATCCGTTTTCGTTGCTTTCAAGGAACTGGCCGATGCCAAGAAGGAAGTGTTCGACAGCGATATTGAAGCGCTGGTGCTGGGTGAGGCTGTTGGCTCCGTTGGGCCGTGGGAGATCGAGAGCCTGCATGTCTCCGCTGGATCGGATGATAACCACATGCCGAAGGCAACGGTGGCTTTGAAGCACGAGGATGGCCGCACCCAGACACATATATCCGAAATGGCTGGGCCAATGAACGCCGTATTCGACGCCATCAACAAAATCACCGACACGCCGATGACACTGGAACATTACTCCGTCATCTCGGTTTCCGGTGGTGAAGATGCCATGGCCGAAGCGACAGTCCGCGTGGCGACGGAGTTCGAGATCTATCAGGGCCGTGGGGCCAGCACGGACACCGTCCTTGCCTCCGCACGCGCCTATCTCGACGTGATCAACCGGGTCGAACGCCGCACTGTCCGCCAAGCCTCCATCGCGGCGCAGCATTGATCATGAAGAAGACTCTCTTCGATAAGATTTGGGACGCGCATATCGTCACCTCGGAAGCCGCGGCCAATCCGGCGACGCTCTATATCGATCTGCATCTGATCCATGAAGTCACGAGCCCGCAAGCTTTCACCGTCCTGCGTGAGCACGGCCTGCCCGTGCGACGGCCTGACCGCACGTTGGCGACGATCGATCATTCAACTCCAACCCTGAAAGACGAAGACGGCGCGCCGCTTTATGTCAATGCACAGGCCGAGACACAGGTGGCGACGCTGCTTGCAAACACGGCAGAACATGGTGTCGAAACGCATGGCTGGGACAGTGACAATCGCGGTATCGTGCACGTCATGGGGCCGGAGCTGGGCGCGACGCAGCCCGGCATGACCATTGTCTGCGGTGACAGCCATACGTCCACGCATGGCGCGTTCGGCGCGATCGCCTTTGGCATTGGCACCACCCAGGTCGGCCATGTACTGGCCACGCAATGCCTGCTGATACACAAGCCGAAGGCGATGGCCATCGAACTGACGGGTGAGCTTGTCGAGGGCGTAACGCCCAAGGATGTGATCCTGGCGATCATTGCCGAAATCGGTGTCGGTGGCGGTACGGGCTATGCGCTGGAATATCGCGGCCCTGTATTCGAAACCATGTCGATGGCCGGCCGGATGACGGTTTGCAATATGAGTATCGAGGCGGGCGCGCGCTGCGGCTTGATTGCGCCCGATGAAACCACATTCGAGTTCCTGCGGGGTCGGCCGCACGCTCCAGAAGATTACGACGCCGCTGTTGTT
The DNA here is from genome assembly GCA_965205225.1 of Litorimonas sp. Lineage (GTDB taxonomy): Bacteria > Pseudomonadota > Alphaproteobacteria > Caulobacterales > Maricaulaceae > Litorimonas. The sequence goes on along the minus strand of CBDBFZ010000002.1, from coordinate 751,463 downwards.
CAATGGCGTGAGCTGACAACCGATGACGGCGCGGCGTTCGACAAAGTCGTGCGCATGGATGCTTCCAAGATCCGCCCGATGGCAACCTATGGCACCCATCCTGGCATGGCGGCGCCGATTGATGCGCCCATTCCAGACCCGGCCGACGAAGCCGACGAAAAAGCGCTGAGCTATATGCAGGTTGCAGCCGAGCAGACCATGTCCGGACAGTGCGTCGACCGTGTCTTTATTGGCTCCTGCACCAATGCCCGGCTGGAAGACATACGCGCCGCCGCGAACATTCTATCCGGTAAAATTGTCGCCAAAAGCGTCCGCGCCATTGTCGTCCCCGGCAGTGAGAGCGTCAAAGCCGCAGCCGAATCTGAAGGGCTGCACGACATCATCATGACCTCCGGTGCGGAATGGCGCGAACCCGGTTGCTCCATGTGTATCGCCATGAATGGCGACAAGGCCGCCCCCGGAGAGCTGGTCGTTAGCACCAGCAACCGGAACTTCGCGGGTCGTCAGGGCCCCGGTGCGAGGACGGTTCTGGCCAGTCCGGAAACAGCGGCGGCCAGTGCCATCGCAGGTGTTGTGACAAGTGTTGCGAGGTTATCATCATGAGCAATGCGCCTCTCACCACCCTGACTTCGTGCACTGTCGTTCTTCCGGCGGAGAATATCGACACGGACCAGATCATCCCGGCGCGGTTCCTGACGGTCACTTCGCGCGATGGACTTGGCCAGCATGCCTTCAATGACTGGCGTTATGCCGAGGACGGATCGGAAACGGACCATCAACTAAATAGCGACGCTGCCAAAGCCTCACAAGTCCTTGTCGGCGGGCATAATTTTGGCTGCGGGAGCTCGCGCGAACATGCGCCCTGGGCGCTGACGGATTACGGTTTTCGTGTCGTCATCAGTAGCGAGATTGCCGATATTTTCCGCTCCAACGCCGTCAAGAACGGGCTTCTCCCCATTGTGATCGACAAAGGCGCGCATCAATGGCTGCTGGATCATCCGGGTGCGGCTGTGTCGGTCGATTTGCCCAGGCGCGAAGTTCATCTGTCCGGTAATGGCGGAAGCTATCGGTTTGATGTCGATGATTTCTCCGCCCACTGCCTCATCGAAGGCGTGGATGAACTCGACTATCTCTACGGCCAAGCAGGCGCGATTTCAGATTACGAAGAACGGCTCGGCAAATGACCATCCAATTCACCTATCTGCCCGGCGACGGGATCGGTCCGGAAGTCGGCGCGGCGGCTATTGCTGTGCTTGAAGCGACCGCTAAGAGATTCGGTCATAGACTGGCGATCGAAGAACATCTCATCGGCGGAGCGGCCATTGATGCGGGTGAAAAACCTCTGCCTGAGACGAGCTTCAAATCCTGCCAACGAACGGGTGCTGTGCTGCTCGGCGCGGTTGGTGGACCCAAATGGGATCATCTCAAGGATTCAGACAGGCCCGAATTAGGCGCGCTTTTGCCACTGCGCAAACGGCTCAACCTCTACGTTAATATCCGCCCCTGCAAGCCTTATGAAGGTTTGCTCGACCGCGCTCCGCTCAAGCGTGACCGCCTGGAAGGTACGGATTTCGTTGTCATGCGCGAACTTACAGGCGGTATCTATTTTGGCGACAAGGGCCGTGATGATTACGGAGCCTATGATGAGTGCCGTTATTCAAAAGCCGAGATCGAGCGCATCGCCATCAAGGCGTTCGATCTGGCGATGACCCGCCGCAAGAAAGTGACGTCCGTCGATAAATTCAATGTGCTAGAAACATCACGGCTCTGGCGCGAAACTGTTGAACGAGTGGCCAGCTATTATCCGGAGGTCGAATTAAACCACCTGTTCGTCGACGCGATGACGATGCATATGCTGACCCGTCCGACCGCATTTGACGTGGTCCTGACGGAGAACATGTTCGGCGATATTCTGACCGACGAAGCCTCGGTCCTGTGCGGATCGATAGGTGTGATCCCCTCGGCGTCACTGAGTGATGGCAAAGTGGGCATGTTTGAACCGATCCATGGCAGCGCGCCGGACATTGCAGGTCAGGGCAAGGCCAACCCGCTCGCCATGATCCTGTCAGCGGCTTGCATGTTGCGCTTATCCTTTGGACTGGAGACCGAAGCGGCCACCATAGAAAATGCTGTCGAACAGGCTCTGGCAGCTGGTGACGTTACAGGCGATCTGGGCGGGAGTCTGTCCACCGATCAGGTCGGGACACAGATTGCGGATCGGGTGTGTCATGCGGCATGATATTCATGATCTGCGCGCACGGATTGACGCGGCGCAGGTTTATGAGCTTGCTCACCGGACCCCCCTGCAGCTCGCCCCGAAGCTCAGCCGCGAGCTCGGACGCCGTGTCTGGCTGAAACGTGAAGACTTGCAGGACGTGTTCAGCTTCAAAATCCGAGGCGCGGCCAACCGCATGGCGGGATTGGGCGAGATCGCACGTGTTCAGGGTGTCTGCGCAGCCAGTGCAGGCAATCACGCCCAGGGCGTCGCCAAGGCCGCTGCCCATTACGGCATTGATGCGCTGATTTTCATGCCTGTCACCACGCCGACCATCAAAGTGGTGGCTGTTGAAACGCTGAGCGGCAAAACACGCCTTGTGGGTGATAATTATGACGAGGCCTGCGACGCCGCGCTCGAGCATTCGAAGAAAGTTGGGGCAATCTTTATTCATCCATTTGATGAGCTGGACGTCATCGCCGGGCAAGGCACAGTCGCCAAGGAAATTTTCGAACAGGCCACGCGCAAGATTGACGCGATCTATGTCTGCACAGGCGGAGGCGGACTGGTATCCGGCATTGGTGCCTACGCCAAGGCGGTTGCGCCTGAAACCCGGATTATTGCGGCCGAGCCCGTCGGGGCCGCGACGCTGAAGTCAGCTATGGCAGCCGGGCAACCCGTGGATTTGGACCATGTTGACGGCTTTGCGGACGGCGTAGCCGTTCGGCGTATAGGCACACTGACCTACGCTCTGTGTTGCGACGTGGTGGATAACTGCGTGACCGTCACCAATGACGAGATCTGTGCCGCTGTGCGCGATATTTTCGAAGCCATACGCACTGTTGTTGAACCGGCGGGCGCCGTTGCCCTGGCGGCTCTACGCCGTGACGTTACAGACGGACGCGCGCCTGACGGTGACTGCGTCGTGACCATATCCGGGGCGAATGTGAATTTCGACCGGATCGGCCACATGGTTGAACGCGCGGAATTGGGCGCGGGCGAAGAAATGCTGTTCGGCGCAACCATACCGGAACAACGCGGCGCTTTCCAGCGCTTCATCGAGGCGCTCGGCAACCGCGCGGTGACGGAATTTTCCTACCGCTATCAGAATGACGCACAAGCGCATCTACTGGTCGGCCTTAAGATCAAATCGGGGGCGGAACGCGACAATGTCATGAATGATCTGAACATTGCAGGCGTTGCAGCATTGGATCTGTCGAGTGACCGCCTCGCCAAACGCCATCTTCGCCACATGATTGGTGGTGACCCGGATACGGCCATGCGAGAAGTGCTCTACCGCGTCGAATTTCCGGAACGCCCCGGCGCGCTAGGTCAATTTCTGCGGGCGCTGGATGCACGCTGGAACATCAGCCTGTTCCATTACCGCAATCACGGCGCGGCCGAAGGTCACGTTCTGTGCGGATTTCAACTCCTGAATAACGACAAGTTGGCTCTGGAAGACAGTCTGTCTGCGATCGGTTTCCCGATCTGGGAAGAGACGGACAATCCGGCGACAAAGTTGTTCCTGTAAACCTGCCCCGCCTTCGCTCCAGTGATCAATATTCATCTCTTTTGACGTTCACTGTGCCCTGTCCTAATTAAGTTTGAACGAGGAGAGTGGGATGAAATGTTTTTTGATGAGTTCAACCCTCATTATTCTGGCCGCCTGCGACGCAGCCGTTGAAACGACTGAACCCCAAGCGCTTGTTGCAATCCCTGCCGCCGAAATCATTCGTACACCGACCAAGGTAGCTCTGTTTGGTTGACCTACCCCGATGAGGTGGTCCGCCATTTAAGTTAGAGTTTGGTGGTTATGGTCGCCCTGTTGGACTGACCGGAACGCAGTGTAGGACAGGCCAACAGGGCGTGGCAAGACTGTTTCTGGTGCAGGTGGTTTGTAGCCTAGCGAACTGTGCGGTCTTATGGTGTTGTAATGTTGCTTCCAGTGTTTGATCAGTATTTGGGCTTCTTTGAGTGTGTAGAAGATTTCTCCGTTCAGAAGTTCATCACGAAGCTTGCCGTTAAAACTTTCATTATAGCCGTTTTCCCATGGCGACCCGGGCGTTATATAAAGCGTCTGGATTTTCATTTTTTCTAACCATTCGCGTACCGCTAGAGCTGTGAACTCCGAGCCATTGTCGGAACGGATATGCTCAGGCGGCCCGTGCCGCGTGAACAGATCAGTAAGAACAGCCAGCACGTCATCATGCTTGAGTTTGCGCTGCACATAAATGGCGAGACATTCCCATGTGTACTCATCAATAACAGTGAGCATGCGGAACGCTCGGCCGTCATGAGTACGGTTGGCGACAAAGTCATACGACCAGACATGACCCCTATGCTCTGGCCGGAGTCTCACACAGGAGCCATTATTAAACCACAGCCTGCCGCGCTTGGGCTGCTTTTGCGGCACTTTAAGCCCTTCACGTTGCCATATCCGCTCAACCCGTTTGAAGTTGACCGTCCAGCCTTCTCGCCTGAGCAAAGCTGTAATCCGGCGATAGCCATAACGGTCATATTCAGAAGCCAGACGAGTAATATCTGCTGTCAGTGCGGCTTCATCATCTCGGATGATCTTCGGCTTTATTTGCGTGGAGCGATGTTGTCCGAGGGCCTCACACGCTCGGAACATCCAAGCGCCGCCCGCCCATGATCAACGGCTAATCGGCGACGTGAAGGGCTTAGTACTTTCCCTCAACGGCTTCTTTCAAGATGAGCGCATCCAAAGTGAGATTAGATACTGCCTTGCGAAGCCGCTGGTTCTCTTTCTCTAGGTCTTTTAATCGGCGGGCTTGAGAGACTTTTAAGCCTCCATACTCGCGCCGCCATCAATAGTAACTTTGTTCTGATACGCCAAGTGATCGACAGATCGTTCCTGTCTTCTCGCCTTGGGACAACCGAACCTCTGCTTCACGCAGCATCGCAATGATCTGTTCCGGGGTGTAACGTTTTCTAGCCATAGTGTGCTCCTTCAAGCTCAAAATAGCCAAATCTCTAACTCTCAAAATGGGCCACTTTTATGGGGGAAGGCCAAGTACTTCCTCCGCGCGACTCTTCATCAACGCCATTATTTGAAGAAAATCATTATGAAGTTTCAAGCCAAACAAATGAATATTTGGGTTAGGTAATTCTCTTTTGACAGCTCTCATCTATATGAACCATAGAACGCTATGGCATTGACATTCATATTAGGCGGCGCGCGCTCAGGCAAAAGTTCTCATGCCCAAAGACTCGCAGAGGCTACATCATCTGATCGCATTTATATTGCAACGGCCCAAGCCCTTGATAAAGAAATGGACGCTCGCATTTCGCGACACCAGTCAGACCGGGGTAAGGGGTGGAAGACAGTTGAGGCGCCCATAGGTGTCACGTCGGTTATAGAGAAAGTGGATAATAACAGCACAGTTTTTCTAGTAGATTGCCTAACCTTATGGCTTAGCAACTTGATGCACAATGAGTATAACCTAGAGGCAGAAACGGACGCTTTAATTAAAGTATTACTGGCGTCTTCCAACCCTGTAATTTTAATCTCTAACGAAGTTGGCCTCGGACTTGTACCTGTAACCTCATTAGGTCGTGAATTTCGCGATGCACAGGGCAGATTAAATCAAAGGATTGCAGCCGCCTGTGATCATGTAGAATTTATAGTAGCTGGTCTTCCTCTTAAACTTAAAGGTTAAATTTAGTTAAAGCACCCTGCAATCATATTTCCGCTGATCGATCAGCTGTCCACCCCCTTATTTATGTACCAGTTTGACCTGGAGTCTCTGGGACAGGTGGGCGCATATTCAGGGACTGGTGTGGCCTGATATTATTAGGGTCTTGCCTAGGTCGTAGTGAAGAATTAATCATTTGAGCCAGATCTTGATAGCTGCGATATAGACGAAGCCCATATAGTTTTGGATATGCTTGTCATAGCGCGTAGCCACACGCCGGAACTGTTTGAGATAGCCAAAGAAACGCTCGACAATATTACGTTCCTTATACAAAGCCATATCAGTTTGCCTTGGCTTGCGCGCATTTTTCCGGGACGGAATAACGGGCATAGCCCCGCTCTCATTCACCGCGTCTATAACGCACCGGCCATCATAGCCCTTACCCGCCAAGACATGATCCGCCTTAAACCCTGCCAATAAGGCGGCGGCTTGCGTCATTTCGCTACAATGCCCGCCCGTTGCTATCAGGCGCAGAGCTAAACCCAATGCATCTGTCAGCCCATGTATTTTTGTCGTCAGGCCGCCCTTGGAACGCCCCAATGCGTGGGCATCAGGCCCCCTTTTTATGCCGCGCCCCGGCCGCTTGGGCATGCGCCCGCACAATTGTGGCATCCATCATCAGCCACTCTTGATCAGCGTGAGTGCGCAAGGCCTTAAAGACATCTTCTAAAACCCCGGCCTCAACCCAGAGATAATAACGCCGTTTGACACTGTCAAAACGCCCGAACCGTTCGGGTAAATCGCGCCAACGCCCGCCCGAACGGGCCATCCACAACAAAGCATCAATGAAAAGCCTGTTATTGGCGTTGCGACCCGGTTTCCCTGTGCTCCCATAAGGCAAATAAGGCTTTAAACGGCTCCATTGTTCATCCGTAAGTTCCTGATAACCAGACATATGTGCGCTCCTGACAAAATGAAGGAACATTATAGAAAATAAAAGTTAATTCTTCACTACAGCCTAGTTTATTGGCATTTTCCTGAGGTATCTTAGCAGGATTTCGAGTGATCGACGCGGAAGTGACCATACTCAATATCCACAGGTCCGTTATAACCCCGCCAACCATCCGAGTTGATGATGGAACGAACATCGACTTTACCCCGGATAATCCCCTGTAGGGTGGCTCTGGAGCAGTCTGGCACGGTCTCGGTGTAAGACCCGCCCGGTCCCCGCTCGTAGATGCCAACAGGGTGGTCTTGCCATAGGCCCCGCGCCCGCGTTTGCCCTTGACGCGGGTTGCGCCGAAATAGCTTTCGTCAACCTCGCCCACGCCGAAGAAGGGTCTGTCCGCCTCGCAGGCCCGATGGATGCGTTCGCGAAGAGCGCGGTAGGTCCGGTTGATGGTGTTACGGTTAAGCCTTGTCAGTTGGGCTGTTTGCAGGGCTGTCAGATCAGCGGCGAAGCAGCGAACGACCTCCCAAATTTTGCGTTCGGACAGGTGCGAACCTTTTGAATAATGATTTTCATTGCGTACAGTGACTTAAGCTCCTATGCGGAGCCAATCAAATAGGCAAGACCCATATATAAAACTAACGTGAATATGATAAAACTGCGTGTGAATGTATGAGCAAAAAAATGGAATGGATGGGTTTAGACGACTTAGATTTTCTTCAAGTAGATCCACTAACTGGATATGAGCTAGGAGACGTACACGATCATGGTAGCTATACCTAAGACTTGCGCAAGGTAGGTGGCTGGAAGCGTTTCTCTCTGAAAACTTCGATATTGATACGGATTTCGGATTCTCTCCACCGCTAGATCCAGTCACAAACAACACTGATTCTGCAGATATAGAGCAAGCCGAGATGGATAAACACGTCGCTATCGCCGCCCGCCACGCCGCGGTCGACACAGATCCGGACAAATCCCCGCCTCAATTACCTGCTCGCTAGTGCCTATGGCTATTCCGGCCTGCATGGGCAGAACGATCCCTACCGGATCAAAGCACTCAATGCGGGCTATCCCGAGATTGATTATGACGAAATTCGAGGCTTTCTGGACACGACCGAAGGGCGTGCCAAGAGCTACTATCAGGGCATTTTCGTGAAATCGCTACAAAGCCACTTCATAGCGAAATAGCGAGGACTAAAACGTCTCGAACATTTCTTTCCGCTCCAGCGGTTCCCATGTCCCGTCGACCATGTGGATCCCGCATTCAGTCTTGCCTTGGTTGCGCCAGCGCCCTGCACGCAGATCCTCGCCGTCAGCCACCCGCGTTGTGCAAGGTTGGCAACCGATCGACGGATAACCGAGCGCAAACATGGGGTGCGGCGGCAGGTTATGGCGGCGAATATAGGCAGTTACATCCCTGGCCGTCCAATAGGCCAGCGGATTGATCTTCTTCATGCCGCCGCCCGTCCCGTCCGAATGCTCATAGATCGGCATATCGGCCCGCTCAGCTGTTTGGTAGCGCTTGCGGCCCGTAATCTGCGTGCCGAAATGGCCGACAGCCGAGGCGAGCGGACGAACCTTGCGCAACACGCAGCAGGCATCCGGTTCATACACATGCAATGTCCCTGTTGGGTCATGCCCAGCCACTTCGTCCCTGTCCGGATAGACATTAATGAAATTTGTCAGCCCGAGTTGCTGGATCAGCGTATCCCGATAGGCCAGCGTCTGCCGGAAATGCTTCCCCGTATCGAGGAAATAGATCGGCAGGTCGGGCCGGATATGACTGACCATATGGAGCAGGACGGCACTATCGGCGCCGAGAGAACTGGCGAGGAAGATGTCTCCCTCATGCAACGCGATCGCACGGCGCAGCGCGGCTTCCGCGCTCAATCCGAAAAAAGGGTCGTCAGTCTTTCGGTCCTCCATGGCAGTCAAGCGCGCATCAAAAATGGATGTGGCGGGGCCAGACTTCACGGCATAATTGCGCTGATAGGTCAGATCGAATGCGTCCAGAACCGAGTCCCAAGCGTCTGGCGTGTGACGAGCCAGCTCATTGTCCGCGATGCGAACGGCGTCAAAACCGCACTGTAGGGCAAAGGCGAATTGATCTGGGATAAGTTGCCCGTCAGCCACCAGTAGACCCGTATAGCCATAACGCTGTCGCAGAAGCCGGGCGAGGCTGAATCCGCGCCCGTCTGTGAAAGCAGCGAATTCGACAAAGATCGACTTAATACGCGGCAGAGCGTCGACGATTTCCGATAGGTCGGCATCTGGCGGAAGACGCAGCGCTTCAATGTCCGTATTTCGCGTTAGCCTGTCCAAATTGGCGGGTTCGACTATGTTTGCGGCCACGCCAGTGACACTGACGAGTGAGAAATCAAGCACTGGCATAGAGCACCTCCTTGAACGCCTCAGTGCCAAGACGTCGATATGTGTCGAGAAACCGCTCATCATTGTCCCGAGCGCTGACATAGAAATCTACGATCCGTTCGATCCCGTCGACCAGTTCGTCCTGACTGAAACCCGCACCCATCTTGTCGCCAATGGCTGCGGTCTGCGTGGCGTCACCCCCCAGCATCACCTGATAGAATTCGACCCCGGCCTTTTCGAGCCCGAGAATGCCAATATGCCCGACATGGTGGTGTCCACAGGCATTGATACAGCCGCTGATCTTGATCTGCATTTCGCCAATCGCCTGCTGACGGTCATGATCGTCAAAACGCTCTGCAATAGACTGTGCCACGGGAATGGAGCGGGCTGTCGCCAGCGCACAGAAATCCATGCCGGGGCAGCAGATAATATCGCCAATCAGGTTGATATTGGCGTTTTCCAGTTCCGCTGCGACAAGACCGTCCCAGACCATACGCAAGCCATCCTGCCGAACATGGGGGAGAACCATATTCTGCTGATACGTCGTGCGGATTTCAGCAAAACTATGCGTATCGGCAAGGTCAGCGACTGCCCGCATCTGATCTGCCGTGATGTCACCGGGCGCGCGCTCTGGATCCTTCAGCGAAATATTGACAATCGCATAGCCTGGCACCGTGTGGGCAACGACATTGGTGTCGACCCATTTCCGGAAGCCATCAGGCTGGCTCGTTACATCCAGCGGTTTAATTCCGGTTTCGAATGCCGGCGGCGTGAAATAGGCGGCGATACGTGCGCGCTCGACTTCGCCGACGGCTATATCACTTGCTTCCAGCGCTGCGAATTCCTCTTCGACCAGACGCGTGAATTCCGCGATCCCGATCTCGCGCATCAAGATTTTGACTCGGGCTTTGTACTTATTATCGCGCCGACCAAAGCGGTTATAGACCCGCATCGTCGCTTCCAGATAGGGCAACAGGTCATCCTTTGGCAGAAAGGATCGTAAAGTCTGCCCGATAACCGGAGTCCGGCCGAGACCGCCACCAACAATAATATGGTAGCCAACCTCTCCAGCTTCGTTCCGCACGATCTGAATACCAATGTCATGACCTTTGATCATGGCGCGGTCCTGCGGAGACGCTGTCACGGCGATCTTAAATTTCCGCGGAAGGAAACTGAATTCCGGGTGCAGCATTGACCATTGGCGGATCAGCTCTGCCATCGGCCGGGGATCTTCAATTTCATCAGCCGCCGCGCCCGCATAGGGATCGCAGGTCACATTGCGGATGCAGTTCCCGCTCGTCTGGATTGCGTGCATGTCGACGCTGGCCAGTTCTGTCAGTATCTCAGGGACATCGTTCAAGACGGGCCAGTTGAACTGCATGTTCTGGCGCGTAGTGACGTGGCCATAGCCCTTATCATATATATCAGCGAGGTGAGCGAGCTTGCGTAACTGATCGCTACGCAGCGTTCCGTAAGGGACAGCCACCCGCAGCATATAGGCGTGAAGTTGCAGATAGAGTCCATTCATCAGACGCAGCGGGCGAAATTCCACCTCACTCAACCGTCCGTTGAGACGACGCGTGACCTGATCCCGAAACTGGGCCACGCGCTTGTGTACGAACTCCGCGTCAAATTCATCATAGCGGTACATTAGACCAGCTCAGCTGTATCGTAGGACGGACCATGCGTGCGAAACCGCTCGCGGTAACGGGCAGGTTTTCCGTCGATCGTGTCGATGAAATAGGCACTGACGACCATATTGGCGTGCTCCGCTGCTTTTGCGATTGAGTCCATTTGTTCAATGAGGCTTTCATCTTCGGTCAGAAGTGCCTTCGCAAAGTCGCGGGACCATCTCAGATCCTTCGTCAGCCAGACGCTCAGGCCGGAGACCAATTCGTTCGCGGTCATCGACTGCGGGCCCTTGCCCCTATGTTTGAGCGTGCTCATGATACGGCTTTCAGGGCAATAGCAGAGTCTCGGCGGTCATAGCCAATCATGACGACCGCTGGTCCTTTGATGTTATGGGCCGCCAGATCATCAGGTAGCTTGCCAAGCGTCGTCCCAACGATGATTTCATTGGCGCGCGATGCATTTTCGACAACGGCCACCGGTATATTCGGCGAAGCCCCATGCAAAAGCAAGCGACCCTGAATGAACCGGGCTGCGCGCAGGCCCATATAGATAATTGCGCGCGCATTCGGTTTGGCCAGCGCGGTCCAATCGAGTTCGGCGAAACCCTGCTTGTCATGCCCAGTTGCCAGCGTTGCGGTTGTGTTCTCACCGCGAACAGTCAGGGAATGGCGAAGCGAAGCTGCGGCGGCAGTGGCCGCCGTGATACCGGGATGAATGGTGAACTCGATCCCGGTGCCATCCAGCGCCGCAAATTCTTCTTCGGCCCGTCCAAAGACGAGCGGATCCCCGCTTTTCAAACGAACCACAGTCTCACCGGTTTGCGCTTTTTCAACGATAGTACGGTTGATCTCGTCCTGCCGCGTTGACACCCCGCCAGGGATTTTGCCGACATAGATAAATTCGGCTTCGCGGCGGCACAATGACAGGACCGCATCACTGACCAGCCGATCATAGATCACCACGTCCGCACTATGCATCACGCGAAGCGCGCCAACCGTGAGAAGATCAGGATCACCCGGTCCGGCCCCAACAATATGGACGTGTCCGATTAATGTGTCTCTGGGAATAGAGGCTCGACGCGCGGTATTGTAGCGAGCCGTTACCGCGCGAGAGTCCAGCGCGGTATAGTCGCTGATCCCGGATCCTAGAACTGACGCCCATAAGGCTTGTCGCTTGGCAATATCCGGCTCATCATTTTTCAATTGATCACGCAACTGTTTGATTAATTTAGATGTTTTCCCAAGGTTGGGTGGAAGTCGTGATTCTAGATCGCTTTTTAAGGCGCGGGCCAGACCAGGGCTTGTGCCTTCAGTCCCAATCGAAACGGCTACAGGGGACCGATCAACAATGGCGGGCGTGATAAAATCGCATCCTGTGGGTTGATCGGCGGCATTGACCGGAATGCCCAGCGCACGAGTGTCTTCTGCGATCCGGTAGTTTTCATCCGGATCTTCAGTGGCTGCATAAACCAGTGTGGCCAACGACAGATCCGCCTCGGTCACAACCGATAGACGACCCTGTTCTGCCCAGCGACCTATCTCCTCGCCAGGCATCTTTGAAACGACAACGAGATTCGCCTCTGTCTTTAGTAAAGTCCGCAGTTTGGCTTCGGCGGCGCCGCCGCCACCAAAAACCAATACGGTCTTGCCGTGCAAATCAAAATGGATAGGAAGATAGCGCATCACAGTATCTTTGGAGGGTTCTTTTGAAAGGACGTTTGTTCTATATATAGAACAAACGAAAGATTACCACCCTAAAAAACTCACGAAGGTGTTATGCCCAAAACTCCAACTCCAACGCGAAAAGCTCGCACCCGTCGTCAGCCCTGTGCCGAAACCGACGCACTGGCCGAGAAACTCGGCGAAACGATTGGTCGCTTACGCAAGGCGGATCAGCTTTCGCTCGGTGATCTGTCCGAAATGTCCGGCGTGGCCAAATCCATGATCAGCCAAATCGAAAAGAATGAGTCCAATCCCACAGTCGCAACCCTCTCCAGGCTCTCACAGGCGCTCGGCACCAGTGTCGAAGCCATGTTTGCAGCGACTCCAACAGATAGCGCCCTAGTTCAGCACGCTCGTGTGCAGGACATTCCGCGGATCACCTCGGATGACGGCCTATGCGAGCTCAGAATTATTGGCGCGATCGAGACGGTTCAGTTTGTACAGGTCTACGACTTTCGTGCCGAGCCGGGCGGCGAGCTGATTAGCTCCCCCCACCCAGTCGGCTCGGTTGAAAATCTGACGATTCTGTCTGGGGTACTTGAAGTCCGGGTCGAGGATGAGCGCTGGTCGGCGAATGTGGGAGAAACGCTTCGCTATCATGCTGACAGACCGCACAGCATACACAACCTTGGCAATGAACTCGCTCATGCCACGATGGTCAATATCCTCGCCCATAGTGTTCGAAGCGGATGAGGAAGACATTCGCGGCTTGCCATCCGCGTCGATGGCGCTAGTCCGTCGCCCCTAATGCAGTACCATTCTCATCTCGATATCAACGTCAAGGCTTCCTTCGGTGACGCGCTCCTCGCCAGCCTATCGCCGGATGGTGGGGTGTGGATGCCGGACGATATTCCGCATTTTGCGCCCGATGAAATGGCGGATCTGGGTGCGATGGACTTCGCCGATTGCGCAGCAGCGCTCGCAGCCCATTTCACGGATGATCGCTTCGATGCGAGCACGCTGAAACATCTGTGCCGGGATGCCTATAGATATGACGTGCCGATGGTGACATTTGCCGGTGAACGGCTTGACCCGGCCATGGCCCCTAATGCCGATGAATATGTGCTGGAGCTGTTTCACGGTCCAACCCTAGCATTCAAGGATTTCGCAGCCCGCTTTATGGTCCGCGCAGCCTCACACCTTATGGCGAGCAGTGGGCAATGCCGGACTGTCCTGGTCGCGACATCTGGCGATACGGGCGGCGCGATTGGTGATGCGTTTCTGGGTCAAGACGGCGTTCAGGTCTTTATTATGTTCCCGAAAGGCGGCGTATCAAAGGTTCAGGAGCAACAACTTTGCACAATAGGCGGCAAAAACTCAAATGTGCGGGCATTGTCTGTTGATGGCACGTTCGATGATTGCCAGGCCTTAGTGAAGTCCGCCTTCGCGGATGCCAGCCTATCAAACCGGTTCGATCTGATGAGTGCCAACTCAATCAATGTCGGCCGCGTCATTCCGCAGAGCTTCTATTATGTCTGGGCATCCTTGCAGGCCAAAGCAGCCTATCCGCAACGTGACCTCGTCATTTCCATTCCGTCCGGCAATCTCGGCAATCTCACCGGAGGGTTGATTGCCCGGAAAATGGGGATCCCGATCGACCGCTTCGTCGTGTCGCACAACGTCAACGACCCATTTGTCGATTATCTCAAAGATGGTGAGTACCGCCCTCGCCCGTCCACACCAACGCTTTCGAATGCGATGGATATTGGGCGGCCCAATAATTTTCCCCGTATTCTAAGCTTGTTTGATGGCGATTTGGACGCGATTCGAACTGTTTGCTGGGGCGCTTCCTTCGACGATGAGGCGACCGCGCGTCATATTCGCCGTATCTATACCGATACGGGCTACCTCATGTGTCCACACACGGCCGTCGGTTATATGGGCATGCGGGCTTACCGCGAAGCGCATGACATCGACGCCACGTTTCTGACGGTTGGCACGGCCCACCCAGCCAAATTCGCCGACAGTCTTGAGACGATCATCCGCGAAGATGTCCTAATGCCGGCCGCCTTAGCCGCCGCTTTCAAAGCGAAGATACGCGTCACAACCATTGAGCCGACACTGGATGCGCTGGCTGAGCAGATCGCTTCGGTCGCCTCTTGACGCTCAGCCGCGCCGAGTTTGAGCGCCGATATGCGGCAGGCCAGCTGAAACTGGCTTTGATCGGCATGTCCAATATCGGCAAGAGCTATTCCGGCATGCGGCTCGCCACCCATTTCGATTTCACTCTGATCGAGGTGGACCGATTGATCTGGGATGCGCTGGGTGAGACGGATATGGGTGCTTTCGCGGCCTGGCAGGGCCAGCCCTACAGTGAAGGCTATGAAGCCCGAGAGCGCGAATCGATCGCGTTTGAGACAAAAGCCACTCAACAAAGCCTGGAGACCCAGGCTCGAAATGCCCTGCTCGATACGACCGGGTCTGTGATCTACACGGATTCTGCTGTTCTGGAGACCCTGAAGAGAGAGTGGTATACGGTCTATATAGACGCCGCGCCAGAGCATTTGGAGCGGCTCAAGACTCAGTATTTCGCGCAA
This sequence comes from Litorimonas sp., assembly GCA_965205225.1. Classification (GTDB taxonomy): domain Bacteria; phylum Pseudomonadota; class Alphaproteobacteria; order Caulobacterales; family Maricaulaceae; genus Litorimonas. The sequence continues at coordinate 736,383 of CBDBFZ010000002.1, read as the reverse complement.
CCCAAACCGCTTGCTTGGAACGGCCATTACAGACAGCGAGATGGAATGGACGAGACCCAGTCTTTACTGGCCAGCTATCCCGATCTGCTGGCGTCGCGGGCTACAGCCTATGCCGCGCTGGCTGATCACACAATCAGTTCCGCCGATATCCTGACCGATGATGTCAGCACCCTATTCGACCGCATCAAGCCAACCCGACAGCAAACGTCGACGGGCTAAATCCGTCAATAAATCAATGTGATCTACTCGGTCATTCAGGCACGGAACTGCGGTGAAATGGGTGCCGCCAGCCTCTAGAAAGCTCTCCTCCGCTTCCATCGCAATTTCTTCGAGTGTTTCAAGACAGTCTGAGGAGAACCCCGGCATCATCACGGCGACCTTCTTAACGCCTTGCGCTGGCAGAGCTTCCAGCACCTTGTCCGTATAGGGCTGCAGCCAGGCTTTCGGCCCGAACCGGGACTGGAAGGTTGATTGCAAAACCTCGTCACTATAGCCTGTATGGGCGCGCAGAAGCTCCGTCGTTTCCAGGCATTCCGACTGATAAGGGTCCCCGGCATCGACATAGGTCTGAGGCAGGCCATGGTAAGAGGCCAGGATCCGGTCCGGGGTCCAGTCAAGCGCTGCCAGATGGTCGGACAGGCTATCAGCTAGTGCTGCGATGAATGTTGGTTCCCGGTAGTAATCTCGCAGAAAGCGAAGTTCCGGCACATTCCATTTGCCGTCCAGAGCTTTGGCCACGCCGTCATAGACTGACGCAGTCGTCGCGCCTGCATATTGCGGATAGAGCGGCAGCACCGCGATCTTCTCGCACCCGGCGGCCATGAGCTTGTCCAATCCGGTTTCAATGGACGGATTACCATATCGCATCGCAGTTTCAACCATCACCTCATCGCCGAGCTGCGCCTGAACGCCTGCAACCTGAGCCCGCGTAATCCGCACAAGCGGCGCTTCCTCGCCATCGCCCCAAATACTGGCATAGGCTTTGGCCGACCGTTTCGGACGTGCACGCAGGATCACGCCGTGCAGGATCGGGCACCAGATCCAACGCGCGGTATCGACGACCCGGTAATCGTGAAGAAACTGCGACAAATAGCGCCGTGTGGCCTCCGCTGTGGGGGCGTCAGGGCTCCCGAGATTGACCATGAGTAGACCGAGGGGCACAAGGTTCTCCAAATTGTCGATAAAATGACAGAAAGGGGCGTTGAATCACGCCACCACGCTGTCTACGAATGATTGAGCCATGCAGACTGCCGGATACACGCGCAAGTCGGTACAAGATCGGAGACCCATTATGAAACGACTTTTCCTTGCAACATCCTGTTTGGCTGTCTTGGCGCTGAGTGCGTGTCGAAATGGTCAAACCGTCGATGCGGAGAATACGGTCGATGAATTGACACAGGCAGCGGTCACGCCGGCTAAAACCCGGCCAACCGTCCAGGACGCGCGTGAGTTTCTCGATGCCGCAGAACGCGATATTACCGCGGACGGCATAATCGGTGCACGAGCCGCGTGGATCAATGCGAACTTCGTCACTGAAGATACGAATGCGCTCGTCGCACAAACATCCGCTGACGGCGCCAAACTCAGCACACGACTGGCCAATGAAGCCAAGCGCTTCAATGGTGTTTCCCTACCTGATGATATGCGGCGCAAAATCGACATGCTGAAGCGCGGCTCCAATTTCCCGGCTCCCAACCGGGACAGCGCGGCTGAGGAACTGTCCAAGATCATGGCTGAACTCGATGCGACCTATGCGACGGGCAAGTTCGATATCGATACAAGCAATCCCAAGATCAAAGACATTCTCGGTGAGGTTGACGGCGATACAATCACACTGGGACAGGCCACACGTCTGCTGGCGGATCTACGTGACCCGGAACTGACCCAGCAGGTCTGGGAAGGCTGGCGGACTGTCAGCCCCCCCATGAAGGCTGACTATGCACGTATGGTCGAACTCATCAATGAAGGCGCACAAGAGCTGGGCTACGATAATGCCGGAGCGCTGTGGCGCGCCGGTTACGATATGGACGCCGATGATTTTGCGACGGAAGTCGATCGGCTCTGGGGTCAGGTCAGTCCGCTATACAATCAGCTCCACTGCTTCGTGCGCGGCGAATTGAACGACACTTATGGAGATGGGGTCGTTCCGCTCGATCAGCCGATCCGGGCTGACCTGCTTGGCAATATGTGGGCGCAGACATGGGGCAACATTTACGACGTCGTCGACCCGGCCGATGCGGGCAGCAGTGTTGATGTAACGGCTTTGCTTGAGGCTCAGGATTACACGGCGCTGAAAATGGTCGAAACCGCCGAAGCCTTTTTCGAATCGATGGGGTTTGCGCCGCTACCGGACACATTCTGGGAACGCTCACTGGTCACAAAGCCGCAGGATCGCGAAGTTCAGTGTCATGCTTCCGCATGGAATCTGGACGGGCAGGACGATGTTCGCATCAAGATGTGCACTGAGGTCACCGGCGAAGATTTTGATACGGTCCACCATGAACTCGGCCATAATTTCTATCAGCGCGCCTATAAAAACCAGCCCGTCTTCTATCAGGGCGGAGCAAATGATGGGTTTCATGAAGCGATCGGTGACATGATCGCTCTGTCGATTACGCCGGACTATCTCGTCCAGATCGATCTTCTGGACAAAGCTGACGTACCGGGTGCGGATGCGGATATAGCGCTACTGATGCGCGCTGCGATGGATAAAGTTGCCTTCCTCCCCTTCGGTCTGCTGGTTGATAAGTGGCGCTGGCAGGTCTTTGACGGCACATTGAGTCCAGATGAGTATAATGATGGCTGGTGGACGCTGCGCGAACAGTATCAGGGCGTGCGTGCCCCAGACGATCGTCCGGGAAATGCGTTCGATCCGGGTGCAAAATACCATATTCCCGGCAACACGCCCTATATGCGTTACTTCCTGTCTTACATTCTGCAGTTCCAGTTTCACAAAGCCGCCTGCGATCAGGCCGGGTTTGAAGGGCCGGTGCACCGCTGCTCCGTCTATGGCAATACGGATATCGGGGAACGGTTTAATGCGATGATGGAAATGGGTCAGTCCAAGCCCTGGCCGGATGCGCTCGAAGCTTTCACAGGCACGCGGGATATGGATGGGTCTGCCATTCTGGAATATTTCGCCCCGCTTATGACCTATCTGGAAAGCCAGAATGAAAGCCGCACCTGCGGTTGGGCCAAAACCGCTGCAGAATAGGATTAATGGATGGGAAAGGAGCGAGTCGTTAAGCCTCGCTCCATGTCGAATCTCGCCAGACAGCCATCCGACCCTCTAATATCCCGGTTAAATCGGCGCGTTCTGATCGTGACGGATGATGCGAGCGGGTCGGTGGACATGATCGAACATCTTCGTGATTTGTCTCTGAAGGTGACGATCATCGGATATGACGGCAGCCGCCTGTCGGAGCTACCGGATCAATCTCCATCCGTAGCGCTCTGTTTCCTCTCGGACTATGTCGAGCACAGCCCGGCCATTATTGCGGATATTCGGCAGCATTATGCGCCGCGTGATTTTCCAATTATGGGTCGATTGATGCGCAAGACGCTGGGCGGTCATCCCTATGATAGCGTCCTTTACGCCCCGGTTCATCCTGTACAGGTCGCGCACCGCGTGTCGTCTCTCATCCGACTTGGACAGATGGAGAATGAGATCATCCGCCGAATGGAAACACTCAAAAAAACTTTCGGACAGGACAAGGGATTTTCGGAAAACACGCTGCGGCAACCTTTCAGGGTTCTATTTATAGGCAAGGCCGACCCAGCCTATATGGCCGTCATGAATGCTCTTCAGGACAAGAATATGGATGTTGTCGCGGCCTTCACATCCTTTTCTGCCTTTGATTACCTGCACAACAGTACCTTTGATGCCGTTGTCATAAACGCACTCAAAGGCATTGAACCGGCGCTGACAATTGCCGAAACTATGCGCCGGAACCCTCGCCTCTATCACGTTCCGACACTGCTTCTGGTCGACAAGCCGAACTTCAAGGATGAAGATCTCGCCTATACACACGACCTCAAGGATTTGATCAGCGCGGATGCACCGCCTGAAGAGTTGAGTGGCCGTATTCTGGAGCTAGCGAATGAGTGCCGCCTGCATTTGAAACTCAAGGACGAATTTTCCAATTTGGGTGGATCAGCCTGCTCTGATCCGGAAACAGGCGTTCTCAATACCCGCTTCTTGGCAGCGCATCTGAAGCGCGTCAGCCGGGATTGCCGAGCCCGTAAAGTACCGCTCACCATTCTGACACTGAAATTGGTTCCTCTGGCTCATAGCGCTGTTGACGAACCTGATCTGAACGCCGCCTTTGCCAGTTCGATCAGATTGATTGCCGGGATTGTTCGGATGCAGGACATTGTCGCGCGGATCGATACGGATATTGTCATCGTCGCATTCCCCGAAGAGTGCCGTAGCGATGTCGAGCAAATTTCCCAACGCATAAGCGAACTGATCGAGAATGCATCGTTTCACATGTCGAATCAGGATCGCGGAGCTTTATCGATGAGCGTTGAAGCGGGGATTGTCGAACAGGACGAGAATTCGGGTGAAAATATTGCGCCTGAGCCTTCAGGTCACGCCGAGACAATTTCACTCGTCCGCTAAAGCATCCGACCTTTAACCTGAGACATATCCGGCAGCTTTGAAGTAGTTTCAGCACCCTTCTGGCGAGAAGAGGTCACAGATTTCCGTAAGGGCGTGGAACATATCGGTGAAGGTCCGCGCACCTATCCTTCGCAGGTGCGCTTTGAGTTTGGAGAACGCCATCTCAATCGGGTTCAAGTCCGGGCTGTAGGGGAGCAAGAAGAGAAACCAGTAACCTGCATCGCGTATGGCTTTGGCCGCGACAGCGTTTTGTGCGTGGCGAGGTTGTCTAGGATGACGACGATTCCCGGTGCCAGTTCAGGGACCAGCACCTGTGCGATGTAAGCCGCAAAGGCCTCGCCATCCATCGCGCCTTTGATGACCCACGGCGCGATCAGGGCATCTCAGGGCATCTGACGTCAAACCGGCGATGAAGGTCTGTGTTCCCCATGACCCGAAAGGGCATCCATAACGAGCCGCTCTCCTCGCTGCGACCAGCCACGCGCTGGCGGGTCAGGTTCGTTTTAACTGAAGTCGCATCAATGAAAACAACCCGATCCGGTTGTGCTGAGATTGCTGGCAAGCGATGAGCGAACCAGTCGTCGCGTTGTTTCCTTACCCGTGCGCGGCGTCGCTTGGTGGCGACCAACGTTTTTTGTATGTAAAACCGCGTTTGCGCAGGAACCGGCCAATCGCATCAAGGTGCACCTGAACGCCGGTCGCGTCTGCCAGCGCACCGGCCAGTTCAGGCACGGTCATGTCCCCGTCCTGTTCAATCAGTTCGACGAGAAAAGACCGGTGGGTATCAAGCTTGCCCTTGCCACGAGGGCGACCTTGCCGCGCGGCCCTTGCACGTCCGGTTCGTTGGATCGAAAGGCCCCAACGCGCTCCGGTGTCCGGTGAAAGGTTCAGGCGCAACGCTGCCGCGCGCCCGCTTAACCCTTCTTCAATCAACGTCTGAAACCGCGCCCGAACTGCTTCTGGCGAAGGTGCTGACATGAACCATCCTCCCAAACAGAATGAATCACGAATCAGCTCTCAAGGGAGTCCAAACGATTCAGGTTTTTGGTCGGGCGCTTTAGCGCGACAGATCCGCCAGCAACTCACCGGCAAAGACAACCTCTGTCGGCTCACACAGATCGGCCCAGTCGAGGCGCATTTCGACAAATTCAAGCTTCGGTTCATGCGCGGCAGAGGCTTCGAACACGGCAAGTGATGGCCACTGCGCATAGGCAAAGAACATGCCGTCTTCGCCGAGATGCAATCGCGAGCCGAGCGCATCACATTCCCGTTTCAGATAATCGGTAATGCCGGACCAGGTCTCAACAAAGCGGGCTTCAGCTGTTTTGGAGGGCTCGATCAGTTTGAAGCGGTAGACGATACAATACATGCACCCAAGATAGTTGCCCCGCCGGGAGTTTCAACGCATTTTGGTGAAGCAAATAGTCAGCGGTTTTGCTGACGAGCCACTGGTTCCATCTGATCGCTGGTCATGCCGTGAAACATGCCGGCCGTCGAATGGATCGCGGCGAAGTTGCCATTCGCGTCAACGGACACAATTCCACCCTGCCCGTCCCGACCGGGACCTGCTGCATCCATCCCGTCAATGACGGCTTGGACAGCGTCCGACAGGGTTTGATTGCCATAATCCATGCGCGCAGCGACGGAGCGTAGCGCGGTGTGGCGGACGAAATATTCACCGTGCCCGGTCGCTGATCCGGCCATGATCCCATTTTGAGCATAGACCCCTGCGCCAATGATCGGACTGTCGCCGACCCGGCCCGGGATCTTGCTGCCATAGCCACCCGTAGACGTTCTTGCCGCCAGATCACCGCAGCGATCGAGCACGGCAGCGCCGACCGTTCCGTGTTCTTTAGGTTCTTTGGCTTTTTCCATGGCACGGGTGAAATAATCTTCCGGCACGACTGTCTCTGCGCCTAGTGCTGTGACGGCGATCTCGCCGCGATCCCCCACCATCATGACATGACAGGTTTTATTCATAACTAGACGCGCCGCCCGGATCGGGTTCTTGATTGCGCGCTGCGAGGCGACAGCGCCTGCATTAAGCGTACGCCCGTCCATGATCGACGCGTCGGTTTCGACATAACCCGCTGAATTGGTAATCGCCGCCTTGCCCGCATTGAAAAGACCGGAATCTTCCATAGCGACAAGGGTCGCTTCAACCGTATCGATGGCCGAGGCCCCAGTCTCCAGCTCGGTTCGGCGCTCAGCAAGCATAGCCGTGATGAAATCAAGTCGCTCGGGATGGATCGTGTCGGTCGACGAGGTCCCGCCATGGACAATCATCGCAAAGCGGGTTTGGGAGTCGCAGGCGGCGGCTTGGGCGAATGCAGGCACGACCGTGGCTGTCATGAGGGCGAGGAAAAGACTATATTTCAGCATGATCAAACTATAGCGAACCACGCCGGAAAATTCAAATCACACCTGGCAGGACTCCATACTCGCCAACTTGGCGGCTTGATCCTCAGCAATCAGAGCCCCGATCACTTCGTCCAGCGCATCACCCGCGACGATCTTATCCAGATTATAGAGCGTCAGATTGATCCGGTGATCCGTTACTCGGCCCTGCGGATAATTATAGGTGCGAATCCGTTCTGACCGATCCCCGGAACCGATCTGTCCGGACCGGGCTTCCGAGCGCTCCGCATCCTGTTTGGCCTTTTTGATGTCGTACAGCTTCAGTTTCAATAGCCGTTCGGCATTGGCGCGGTTCTGGTGCTGGGACTTGGCATCACAGAACACTGCCGTTCCGGTCGGTTCATGGATCATGCGAACGGCGGAGTCTGTTTTATTGACGTGCTGCCCGCCAGCGCCTGATGCGCGCAGCGTATCGACGCGTACATCGTTCATCGAAAAACCAATATCAATATCTTCCACTTCAGGCAGGACCGCGACAGTGGCTGCCGAAGTGTGGATGCGCCCCTGCGTTTCGGTCACGGGCACACGTTGCACGCGGTGGACCCCGCTCTCAAATTTCATCCGGCCATAAACCCCCGTGCCGGACACACTCGCAGAAATTTCCTTGAACCCGCCCATATCGGCTTCGGCGGCCGTTTCGATTTCAACCTTCCAACCCTGCAGACTGGCATAACGCTGATACATGGCGAACAGATCACCTGCGAAAATCGCCGCTTCGTCCCCGCCTGTTCCGGCCCGGATTTCCAGAACAACCGCGGCCTTATCATCCTTGTCTTTGGGAAGCAGCAGCAGAGAGATCTCATGTTCGAGGTCCGGTAGTGAGCCCTTCAGCGTCTGCAATTCATCCTTGGCCATGGCGACCATCTCCGGATCATCCATCATGGCTTCCAGATCCGCCATTTCAGCCCGGACATGCTGCAGCTTGCGAACACCTTCAGCGATTGATTTCAGCTCGGCATAGTCTTTGCCCAGCTGAACAATCTCCTCGCCATCCGTCGTCGCGCCCATCCGAGCTGCGATTTGCTCAAACCGGTCGACGACCTGAGCCAGTTTCTGATCAGAAATATGCATGGCGCGTCAGCTAGGCTCTCAATAGTTCGACGTCAAACCGACAAACAGCGTGCGGGGTCGACCGGGAAAATAACGTTCATTACCGAAGGCAAAGTCGGCGCGGTCCGCATAGCGCGTATCGAACAGATTATCGATCCGACCGAACAGGTTTATATGATCGGATAAATTATAAGTTCCGCGCGCGACGAAAACGTCATGCCCCGGATAGGTCTGTGTATTGGCCTCATTGGTGAAGTAGCGTCCGACATGTCGCCATTCGATTCCGGCGCCGACCCGGCCCCAATCCGCAGTAAGCCGTACGGTCCCGAGCGTATTCGGGGCCGTGTCGACAACCAGGCCCTCGCGAATACCGCTACTGGCGTCCTCAAAAGCGTAGGTTTGATCGGATACAGCCCATTCGCCAGACGCGGAGATCCAGTCTGTCAGCGGTGCGGCAAAGGAAAACTCAACGCCCGTATGGCGCGTCTTGCCGTCGACCACATTGAAGCCTGCCGCATTGCGGAAGAAGAAATTGTCTTTCCACATCGTGTAAGCCGCGAGTTCGAACCGGGTCTCGCCACGATCGAACCGAACCCCGCCTTCCAGACTATCGAGCGTTTCGACATCCGCCTCACCGGGAGTCTGGTTTTGGACCACCGCATAGAGATCTGTCGTTTGCGGCGCACGGGAACCGCGCGCAGCACGTGCAAAGATCGCGATATCATCCGCCGCAGTATAGGCCAGGCCAAGCTTTGGCGTCAGGGTGAAGAAATCATCGCTTCGTTTCGGCGACCGAATGAAGCGCTCAGATACACCCGGCGCGGCCAGCGTATCATAATCATAGGACGTATATTCCCCGCGCGCGGCCACATCAATGCGGAGACGGGCCATCTCGAACGATTTCTGCGCATAACCCGCCAGAACCAGCGCCTTCACCTCATAATCAAAGTGCAGACCCTGCACGAAGGAGAAGCGCGAGGGATTGTCCTGAAACTCATAAAGAAACCCGTCCGTCCATTCCCCATCAATGCCGACAGACCAGTCATCCCCGACCAGCGCTGTCTGCAACCCGGCTGATATATGTCCATTCTTCTCCAGAGCTTGTCCCGGCACGAAATGACGCAGGAATCGCAGCTCTGCCCGGCGCGCATAGGGCGTCAGAACAAGCTTAGTGTCGCCCAGATCCCGCGATAACCGGATCTGAGCACGGTAATTTTTTCCATCCCGAAACGCTTCGGGGTTGGGATTGGTGAACCGCAACGCATCATCTGCATAGGCAGACAGTCCCTGAATGAAGCCCGCCGTCTCTTGGTTGAGATTATTGAACGCCGCGATAGCAGCAACATCCCAGACGCCAAAATCTGTACGGTAGCGTAACTCGGCCTTTTGCTGATCAAAGCCGCTATCATCGCGAAAGCCATCATCGTGGGCGAGGCTCAGAGAGGCCCGGACCTTATCCGATAAATCATGGCTGATCGTAACGCGGCCATAGCCGCGCGAGCTACCATTGATCGTGGCAACATTGCCGGACCCGGGCTCGGCTGTGGCGATATTGATGAGGCCGTGAACAGCGTTGGACCCATACTCTGCCGGGCCCGGCCCTTTGAAAACTTCGACCTGCTCTGCGAACTCCGTCCCGGCTTCAAACAGGCCGTTCACATTCGCGAAACCTGCAGCCCGCAATGGCACACCATTTTCAAGAAACAGGAAACTTCCAGCCCCGGCTCCGCCGGTCAGCACTGGAGAGCGAATGGCGGTCAGATGTTCCTGCCCTGAACCCCGATGAATATTCACGCCTGCGACGGCATTCAGCCCTTCCGCTGGATGGACCAGCGCGCGCACGGCCTCTGCTGGGATAATGTCGATGCTTTCCGGCCGATCATTGATACGCATGATCTGGTCCGTCACCGTCACTTCATCGACAGCGACGTCTTGCGCAATAGCGGGCATAGCCGCAGCAGTTACGGCCGTCATATACAGAATAAACCGCATTAAACAGGCTGGCTCAGTATGTCGGCGATCCGGCCAACATAACTATACATGTCTTCCGGTTTGAAATTATCGAACGCCATCGCCGCCAGCAGTTTAGCCAAACCATATAGGATACGCGCTTCGGCTCGCGCCTTCGCGGGATCCTCTGGATTGTCGGGCAGATAGGCGACCAGAAAGTCTACCATCCGCGTCTGAAACGTCAGATAGGTCGGCCGAATATCAGGATCGAACGAGACACCCCATTTCGAAAAAATCTTGGCCGCACCGGGTTTGCTTTCAACCAGCAGGGCTCGGGTCGGGAAATAGTTGAAAACGGTCGGCGTCGACACATCCGCGCGTTTGGCAATATCGCCGTGACCGGCGCGCTCGATTCCTATTTTGGCAAACACATCCATCGCTGTCTCAGGCAATTGCACGCGGCGCTCCTCAGGCGAGAGCCGCTTGCACTTCACAACGCTTTGGTGATTGGAAATGGACGCAATCATCATTATTCGCCTTCCCGCCGCAACTGCTGGATTACAAGCATGGGAGTGAGTGGACTCATGTGGAGTCGCGGCACTCCCATCCTTCAAAACCGGCAAATCAAAATAAAATCGATCCGCCACTTCAATTTTAGGATATCATTCCTATCTCTGATTCAGCATTATGCGTTAGATTTGCGCTATTGCATACCCAGAGGATTTTAAGACGAGGACAGTAGAGTGGATATTCAAGCATACACCCAACGCGCCCGCACTGTCATTCAGTCAGCTCAGACCGAGGCCGTAACGCGAGACAATCAACAGATCACGCCGAGTCACATCATGCTGGCTTTGCTCATGGAAGATGGCGGCTTGCCCCGTAATCTGGTCCAGATGGCTGGCGGCTCCGCCGAGGCTCTGCTGACTCATGTAGAACAAGAGTTGGATCGCTTGCCCAAAGTGCAGGGCGGATCAGGTCTGTCGCTATCCCAGGCAGCGGCGAAAATCTTTGCCAGTGCAGAAAAGACAGCCAAGAAAGCCGGTGACGCCTTTGTAACGATCGAACGCCTATTACTGACCACAACTCTGAATGCCGATAAGAATTTGGTGTCCGCGATGGAGTCAGCACCCGTCGATGTGTCCCGCCTCACCGAGGCGATTAAAAGCGTAAGAAAGGACGAGCCTGTGACATCGGATAATGCTGAGGATCAATATGATGCACTGTCCAAATATGCGCGCGATCTGACGCAGGCTTCACGGGACGGTAAGCTGGATCCGGTTATCGGACGGGATGAAGAAATTCGACGGACCATTCAAGTCCTGTCACGACGCGGTAAGAACAATCCTCTGATGATCGGTGAACCCGGCGTCGGTAAGACTGCCATTGCCGAAGGTCTGGCCAACCGTATTGTATCAGGCGACGTACCGGAATCGATCCGGGACAAGCGTTTGCTCGCCCTCGACCTCGGCTCACTCGTGGCGGGTGCAAAATATCGCGGCGAGTTTGAAGAGCGGCTCAAGGCTGTGCTCAAGGAAATCGAAGCCGCAGACGGACAGATCATCCTGTTCATCGATGAGATCCACCAGCTGGTCGGTGCCGGTAAGACGGATGGCGCTATGGACGCCGCGAACCTGCTCAAGCCCGCTCTGGCGTGCGGCGAGCTCCATTGCGTTGGCGCGACCACGCTGAACGAGTACCGCAAGCATCTGGAAAAAGACGCCGCACTGGCTCGGCGTTTCCTGACGGTATTCGTGAACGAACCCACCGTAGAAGACACGATTTCAATCCTGCGTGGCCTCAAAGACAAATATGAGGTTCATCACGGCATCCGTATTTCTGACGGGTCCATTGTTGCGGCTGCGAAACTGTCGAACCGCTACATCACAGACCGTTTCCTGCCGGACAAAGCCATCGACCTGATGGACGAAGCAGCCTCGCGCCTGCGCATGCAGGTCGATAGCAAACCAGAAGCACTGGATGAGATCGACCGGCGGCTGGTGCAACTCAAGATCGAGGTCGAAGCCTTGAAAAAGGAAAAAGACGACGCTTCTAAGGCTCGTCTTGAAAAGCGTCAGGCCGAAATCGAAGATCTGAAAGCTCAGTCCGATGAGATGACGGCCGCCTGGGATGCCGAACGCGGCAAACTGGCCTCGGCAACCAACATCAAGGAACAGCTGGAACAGGTGCGATTCGAGCTGCAGGATGCCGTCCGCCGCGGCGATTATGAAGCTGCCGGGCGGTTACAACATGTCGAAATTCCGAAACTGGAAGCGCAGGAAGCTGAGCTTGAAGCAGGCGAGGTCGATGTGATGGACACGGAGACTGTGACCTCTGAAACCATCGCCGCCGTGGTCTCTCGTTGGACCGGTATTCCAGTTGAGAAGATGCTGGAAGGTGAGCGTGACAAGCTGATGGACATGGAATCACTGCTCAGTGCACGCGTCGTCGGGCAGGAAATCGCCGTCGAAGCCGTGTCTGATGCTGTGCGGCGGGCCCGCGCGGGCCTGCGCGACCCCCAACGACCCATTGGGTCGTTCATGTTCCTCGGCCCGACCGGTGTCGGAAAAACCGAACTAACCAAAGCTCTCGCCGGATTTCTGTTTGACAGTGATCAGGCCATCACCCGGATCGACATGTCGGAATATATGGAGAAACACAGCGTGTCCCGCCTGATCGGTGCGCCCCCGGGATATGTAGGCTATGATGAAGGCGGTGCACTCACTGAAGCCATCCACCGTCGTCCTTATCAGGTCGTTCTGTTCGATGAGATCGAGAAGGCGCATCTGGACGTGTTCAACGTGCTTTTGCAAGTCCTCGACGATGGCCACCTGACAGACGGTCAGGGCCGTACGGTCGATTTCCGCAACACGCTGATCATCATGACGTCGAATATCGGGGCACAGCATTTGCTCAACCTCGGCGATGGAGAAAGCGTGCAGAAAGCGAAGATCGGCGTTATGGCGGAAGTTAGCGCGCATTTCCGGCCGGAGTTCCTGAACCGGATCGACGAAATCCTGCTGTTCGAACGGCTCAAACCTGAACATATTGTCGACATAGTCGATATTCAGATGAAGCGCCTGCAGGGCTGGCTGCGGGAGAAACAGATCGCAATCGAACTGACGGACGCGGCGCGGGAGCATCTGGGCCAGGCTGGCTATGATCCGAGCTACGGTGCCCGGCCACTCAAGCGCGTGATCCAGAAGCAGGTGCAGGATGAGCTCGCGCGTGAGTTACTCGCCGGGCGCGTCCATGACGGCAACACGATCAAGATTGACGCTGCTGGCGGCAAGATCCGCGTCAGCGTCCCTAGCTAGCTCTGCCGCACTCAACGCCGAGCCCTGATGAATAGGATATCGCCATCTGGAGGTCGTTCATTGAGTTGTCTGAACAACTGTTCAATTAAAAAGCTCGGCTCATTGAGCCGGGCTTTAGAATAATCCATATTGAAGTCTGTTACTTGGCCTTAGGCCCAGGCTTCTTGCGAGGTGTCCCGTCTTTTTTCAGTAGATTACCGTCGGCATCGCGCGGGATCGGCACACCTTTTTTCGGACCGCGCTTAACGTCGCTCGTCGGTTTATTTTTTGAGCCCTTAGGACGACCGCGTTTGACAGCCGGAGCGTCAATCGCGGAGAGTTCAATAGCCTTCACAGGTGTCGGCTCATCTCCGGCTTTGGGAACTGACCCTTTACCTATGACCGCTTCGGTCTTTTGATCGGCTGTCATCGAAGCCGCTTTTGGATGTATCACGGCCCGAGCTTTGGCCGTTAGCGAGTCCGTCGTGTCTTCGACCTGATCCCGAACACCGTCAAAGGTTCGTTTGGTTTTATCCGTCGCTGTCTTTGTAATTTCCCGTGTCCGGGTCGTGGCATGCTCAGCCGCTTTTCGGGTCTCCGCGACCGGATCAATATCAGCGAGTTCTTCCTTGCCACCATCCGGTGACAGATTGTTATTGATCCTAAATATTGCGACGAAAATTTCCGAGACAATTCGAATGGATATAAGAACGAGTAGAACTCCGGCAAAGGAACCAACAAATTCGATTGGTCTTGCAAGCAGATCCAGCGCAATTGTATCCAAGGCTTTTGCAGAATAGTAGAGCGCCCAGAAGATGAGAGCCAGCCAGAAAAATGGAACGATCAACTTTTCTTTAAAGAGTTTATCGAACGAGAAAAAGAAATTGAGCAAGTTTTTCATCAGATATCTCTACAGGTTTTATCCGAGGTTTGAATTCCGGGTATGTTAATTCTGGATATATAAGCCAGACTGAAATAGATATGCAAGCAAATTAGTTAACGTATTCTGACTTACAAGCCATATCCTTACCCCTTAAAACTGGACCATCTTTTATTTAGTGTTTTTTATGGAAAGGAATGGGATGATAGAGTGTCGAGAATGACGATATCGCCTTGCCGGATGGTCGAGGCCAGTCTATAGCATTATCCTCCGCAAGTTGTCAATAACATAACCCCGAAGAACATTACAGCGATAATCCAAAGAATAGTCTTCATTATACTCCAAAGAAAACCCGACCACCATTGTTCGTACGGTCCCCTAGTGTCGTTATTACGGTTGGGCATAAGAAAGTGGAGGCCTCTAAAAACCATGCATTTTGTGGTGTGATCTGATTTACTGGTTTTGGGAGGATTTTATGATGCACGCGCCTGGATTGTTTGACTTGTCGGATCATCTTGCTCGCTTATCGGCGACAGGTGATCCGCTTGAAGCGCTAGAGTGTCATGTGGACTTTGAGGCTTTCCGAACTGTTCTGATGGAAGCCCTCGGTTATGGGGTTCGCGCCAAGGGCGGTCGGCCACCCTATGATCCGGTCACGATGTTCAAGGTGCTTGTTCTGGCGTCGATGCACAATCTGAGTGATGAACGGATGGAATTTCTGATCCGGGATCGTTTAAGTTGGCTGCGGTTTCTGAGGTTTGAGATCGGTGAACCGACCCCGGACCAAAAGACGATTTGGCTGTTCCGTGAAAAGCTGACCCAGGAAAAGCTGACCCAGTCTGGTGCTTTCAAATCTCTGTTTGCCGCTTTTGAAGAGCAACTCTGCAAGCGCGGCTACAAACCCACGGGAGGTCAGATCGTGGATGCCACTTTGGTGTCAGCGCCGCGCCAACGGATGAAGAAAGAAGAGAAAGAGCGGGCCAGGGCGGGTGAAAGCGCGTCCGCTATCTGGCGCGGGCGATCCTGCCAGGGCCGCACAGAAAGACACCGACGCACGAGCGGTGGTCAGCTATTCCAGGGCGCGAAAGACCGCAGAAGGGGAACAGGACGCAGGCCTTGTCGACATTTCCATCCCTCACTTTGGGTACAAGAACCATATCAGTATTGACCGGAAATGGCGCTTTGTCCGGGGAGAGACCTGTACCCATGCGGCCCGCTATGATGGGCACGAACTGACATCGGTTCTGGATGCCACCAACAGCTCAAAGTCTGTTTGGGCGGATACAGCTTATCGCTCAGCCAGAAACGAAGCCTGGCTGAAAGCGCAGGGCTATCGTTCAAATATCCATCGAAAGAAGCCCCGCGGTAAACCGATGGCAAAGCACATTCGGCGCGGCAATGCGACCCGCTCCTCCATCCGTGCCTGTGTTGAACATGTGTTCGGATATGAGAAAGGGCCGATGGCGATCACGATCCGCTCAATCGGCCAGGCGCTCAATCGGCCAGGCCAGGGCCGCTGGCCGGATCACCATGGCCAAGCTAAGCTACAACTTCCGCCGCCTCGTTTTCCATGAGCGACGACAGCCCATAGCCTGATTCTGTTCAAAATCCGGATCCCCCCACTTATGCGGACCAAAATCATGCCAAAATACGCCTGTGGACACGCATTCGTCACTCTATGAAGCCTGACCTGAGAGCCGATTATAAAATTCGCCTCTATACTGGCCCCAAAACCCTGTTCTTCGAGGTGTCCAAGTTACTTGGTTAGGTTTGGGTATAGGCTATTATAGCAGACGTTCTCTATAATAGTCCATGTTTTCGCAGGCTCTAATAATCGAATTAGCCGACCTTTTAGCACTATCAGTATCACAAACCGTATTCTCAATAACATGGGCAATCGCGTCTCGAAGAAAATTTGTCCGCTCTTGCAAGGTCGTATCGGGTACTGCCTGAACGCGCGTGCAAAAGACATTATGATCGAGGATCGATTTTGCTTGTTCCGGGACCCGGCCTTCTGTAACGGGGGATGGATATGTCCTTCCTCGCACCAACGCCGAACATGTTTAATAGCAACATTCGGGCCGACATTGTAACGCCGGGCGGCAAGTTGAGCCGGATGGCCTTGCGCGACATCGTCAACGACACGCTGACGCAAATCCTGGGATATTACTTTAATCATGAAATACCTCCAATGAAGGTGAATCACAAATCAAAACAAAAGGGAAACCCATACTCATATTACGGGTCCGGCACAATATCGGATCGAATGAGCCTAGATCGTAGTGAAGAATTAATCATTTGAACCAGATTTTGATAGCTGCGATATAGACGAAGCCCATATAGTTTTGGATATGCTTGTCATATCGCGTAGCCACACGCCGGAACTGTTTGAGATAGCCAAAGAAGCGCTCGACAATATTACGTTTCTTATACAAAGCCATATCAGTTTGCCTTGGCTTGCGCACATTTTTTCGGGACGGAATAACGGGCATAGCCCCGCTCTCATTCACCGCGTCTATAACGCACCGGCCATCATAGCCCTTATCCGCCAAGACATGATCCGCCTTAAACCCTGCCAATAAGGCGGCGGCTTGCGTCATTTCGCTACAGTGCCCGCCCGTTGCTATCAGGCGCAGAGGTAAACCCAATGCATCTGTCAGACCATGTATTTTTGTCGTCAGGCCGCCCTTGGAACGTCCCCCCTGGAACGCCCCAATGCATGGGCATCAGGCCCCCTTTTTTATGCCGCACCCCGGCCGCTTGGGCATGCGCCCGCACAATTGTGGCATCCATCATCAGCCACTCTTGATCAGCGTGAGTGCGCAAGGCCTTAAAGACATCTTCTAAAACCCCGGCCTCAACCCAGAGATAATAACGCCGTTTGACACTGTCAAAACGCCCGAACCGTTCGGGTAAATCGCGCCAACGCCCGCCCGAACGGGCCATCCACAACAAAGCATCAATGAAAAGCCTGTTATTGGCGTTGCGACCCGGTTTCCCTGTGCTCCCATAAGGCCAATAAGGCTTTAAACGGCCCCATTGTTCATCCGTAAGTTCCTGATAACCAGACATATGTGCGCTCCTGACAAAATGAAGGAACATTATAGAAAATAAAAGTTAATTCTTCACTACCACCTAGACTTTATCCCGCGCCAGGCCGACTTGCGAGAGGGTTGGAGGAACCTCGTAGACGTCGTCTACGAGGTCCGTCCGTTGGCCTGATTTGGCCAGATCGCCATTGGCCTGAGCCTCATTCACCGCGCGGGCGAGGTCGCACAACGCCTGATGTTCTAGCGTCAACGCCTCGGCCATCATCAACCGCACAGACTGAAACTGGTCAGGCGTGTCCAGCGGCGACTGACGCCCATATAGCGCTTTGGCGACGGAAATAGCCAGATCAATACAGGTCTGGGCTGTGCGTAACTCTTTGAGAGACGAAGCCTCACCCAGCAGGCTGCGCGCCCGGTCGAGAACACCGACCAGTCCCGGCAGGCCGTGGGAAACTAAGGCGATGGGGCTCAGCGCCGGCGCGCCGGGCGGGGGTATCGACGCGCCGTTCATCTTGACGAGCCCCTTGCCCGGCGGGGAATCTGTGGACAGCGGGCGGCAAATTCTGCCGCCTTAAATTTGACATCGTTCGGGCTAGACCCAGATAATGAGACCTCGACTGCCCGGTCGCGGGCAGGACCAGGCGGGATCGATAATAGCTGATCGACAATATGTGCAATATAAGGAGGCCTAGACATGCCGGCCACGCTGAAACTGAAATGCCCGCGATGCGAGGTCACGTCCGCCGCGACGATTTTGTCCGCTGTACCTTACAAGGAGGAAAGAGATCACCTGAGTTATGCAGCCATAAATGGCTTTTTTCGATGTCATCAATGCGACCAAGGTATCATGGCCGACATTGTGGGTATCAAAATTGGGTCTGGCTGGTTTGAACAAGACAGGCAGGAGCGAATATCGAAATATAAATATATTAAGTCGCTTTACCCGCCTCGGGAGACGGCGAAGGCGCTGGACAATCTTCCGGAGGATGTCGAGCTCGTCTTTGCGGAAGCCGAAAATTTGTATTTGGCGAACTCCGATGGAGTCCGATTTTTCGACCCGGCCATGCATAGCTATCGGCGCGCACTGGATCTGGCGACGAAAGAACTGGGTCAAGACAAGGACAAGGGGACGCTCGCAAAACGGATACGGGCCCTCCATGCTAAAAATATTATTCCTGAATCCATGGCGGACCTGGCTGACATGGTGCGCTTGGGCGGGAATGACGCCGTCCATGATGCGCCCAAGTCGACCGCAGAACAGGATGCGGGCGATTTGCGCGAATTTACCGAACTGTTTCTGCTTTACGCATTCACCATGCCCGAAAGAGTCAAGGCCCGCCGCGCCGCAGCCATCGCTCATAAAGAAAACGAATGACGGGACGGGCTGGGGAGATCCAGACGCCGCCCCGTCGACACGCGCCGGGGAAAAAAGAAATAACCCAGACGGTGAGTGGTTGTGAAAGAGACCGATCATGACACCATCCCCGGCCCGTCAATCACGGTGAGGCCCTCTTCGCGGCCCAGCTCGACCTCGATGGATTGCAGGCCGGCGCGAATGGTGGCGATGCGGGTGAATAAATCGTCCCGCTCCAAATTAGACAGGCGGCCATCGGCCAGAGCTTGATGGATATTGACGGCCAAGCCGCTCGCATCGGCACCCAGAGTGATGGCTCCGCCCATCAGATCAGCGCAGCCCTTCATGTCGGGCGCGGCCTGGATCATAGCGGCGGTATAGAGAGGCTCACCCGCTTCGGTTTCCAGCGCGACGATCACGTCCGCCGGCAAGCAATAGGGGCTAGACGTGTCCTGGGCGCGGTAGAGCTGGGTGGATTTTACCCGGAAGCCGGTCTGACAGGGTCAGCAAATCGGTCACCTGCGCCGCGTCCAGCGCGCGCAGGGCGGCGGGGCTGCGCGCATTATCCAGCGCCCGGGTCGGCGCCATGGCGGCACCTAGCAGTTTGCGGCGGGTGGGGGGCAGAATGTCAGGGCTGCTCAGCACGGACATGCGGCGCCGGATTTCGACCCGACTGGGCAGGCTGTCCCGGGCAATGTCATGGGCCGTGGCCGCGAACTGACCAGGGGCCGCCGTTTCCGTGATCAGCCTTTGACGCTCTGACGGCAGACAATGGCCCACTAGATACACTCATGATTGATGCCACTTACCTCAAAGCCCATCGCACGGCGTCAAGCCTCTTAGAAGGGGGATACTTCCCCGTCACATCGGGCGCACTAAAGGCGGCCTGAACACAAAGCTACACGCCGTGTGCGATGGAATGGGCCGTCCGATCGCCCTATATCTAACAGCGGGTCAGACCTCAGACCATCTTGGCGCGAAAATCCTTTATCCTGTTCTGCCCGATGGGCCGGACATCACACTGATCGGTGATAAGGGCTATGACTCTGATGATTATCGTGCGGCCCTAAGGGCTAAAGGTATCACGGCCTGCATTCCGCCGCGAAAGAGGCGCAACTCTCCCGTTTCATTCTTTAAAATACAATATAAACAACGCCATAAGATAAAAAACATGTTCGGGCGGCTCAAAGATTGGCGACGCATTGCAACACGATATGATCGACAGGCCGACATCTTCATGACCGCAATCACAATCGCAGTAATTTGTCACGTATTAGATTTAATGAGTCCTGAACCTAATCTCCAACCTTAATCTCGACGCAGGCACACCGCTGTCGCTTCACCGCCACCAATGCAAAGGCTTGCCACACCGGTCTTGGCGTCGCGGCGTTCCATTTCGCTGATCAGCGTCGCCATGATCCGCGCGCCGGATGCGCCGATCGGATGGCCAAGCACGCAGGCGCCGCCATTAACATTCACTCGCTCATGGTCGATGCCCATTTCCCGCATCGCGATCATCGGCACGATGGCGAAGGCTTCGTTGATTTCCCAGAGATCGACATCCTCTACGGACCAATCCGCCTTCTCCATCGCCTTGCGCATGGCGTGAACTGGCGCAGTCGTGAATTTAGACGGCTCATGCGCGTGGGCGGCATGACTGACGAGTTCGGCCAGTACTTTGTGACCTTCGGCCTCGGTCTGACTGCGGCGCATCAGCACCATCGCGGCCGCACCGTCATTGATGGAGGACGCATTGGCTGCTGTGACTGTGCCGTCTTTTGTAAAAGCCGGACGCAGATTCGAGATCTTTTCCGGCATCGCATTGCCGGGGCCTTCATCCGTATCGACAATTACCTCGCCCTTACGCGTCTTGACGGTGAAAGGCGTGAGTTCGCGGTCAAAGACGCCATCCGCCTGTGCGGCTTGGGCGCGACGCACACTTTCAATGGCGTAGGCATCCTGCTGTTCGCGCGTGAATTGATATTGACCTGCAATTTCATCGGCAAAGACGCCCATCGCGCCGCCCGCATAGGCATCGGTCAACCCGTCATGCATCATGCTGTCAATCACCTGGCTGTCGCCCATGCGCAGGCCGCCGCGCGCTTTGGGCAGCAGGTAGGGGGCGTTGGACATGCTCTCCATACCGCCAGCCACCGCGATATTGATCGAGCCCGCCTTGATCGCATCATGCGCCATGATAACCGCCTGCATCCCGGAGCCGCACATCTTGTTGACAGTGGTCGCTTCGGTCGCGAGCGGAAGCCCAGCCCCCAGCGCTGCCTGACGTGCGGGGGCCTGCCCCTGTCCGGCGGGCAGAACGCAGCCCATGATGGCCTGTTCAACCTGATCGGCCTCAACCCCAGCTTCGGTCATGGCGCCGGTGATGGCCGCAGAGCCGAGCTGCGGCGCGGTTACACCGGCCAGACTGCCCATGAAGGCCCCCATAGACGTGCGGGCAATACCGACGATGACGACAGGGTCAGACGATTGGGTCATGGATGTGCTCTTATTTTACGGGAAATGAAATGCAGGTCAGGTGTCGGTATCAGTCTCTGTGACAGATTGCGCTTTGGCGCGGGCGTTTGCTTTGATCTGATCCAGTTTGCGTTTGCGGGCCGCGCGTTCTTTTTCGAAGCGTCGTTTCTGTCGGCCATTCTGCACGAACAGGGCGACAACAAGGACGATCAGCAGGAAGACGATAAGGATAGCGGTCTGATCAGTCATGGGCCTGTTCCGGAATGCGAAATCTGTTTACTTTATCATTTGGGGGCAAGGTCCGTCGCGTCAACCATTTGATTGAAAATAGACGGGTCGGGTCAACGGCCAGTTTCGCCATCATAGTCTGTCAGAACGAAAATCCCGCCCACGGTTGCGGACGGGTTTTCCTCATTGTCAGCACACAATCCGTGGACCGGATCCCTGAAGCTAGGGATAAGTCGCCCACTTCAAATGTGATCTTCACATTGACGCGATATTTGTCGATCTTGTTATCCTTAATCGACGTGGTCATCTCATTAACATAGGTCGAGCAGATATTTTCCACGGTCTTTGACATACGCTGCACGGCTTTTTCGATGGCGTACTCAAACGACTACGGGCTCTCGGACATGATTTCGACGGTCTTCACGACGGCCATAACTATTCTCCTTCTATCAGTTGAGAATAGATCCTAGCGCGATCATGAGCTGTTGTCGGCTTTCAAAAAATAATCTGTTCGGGTTGGAACCAAATGACTCCAACCTTAAGCCGTGCGCGTAATCCAGCCGCCGCCGAGCGTGCGCTGCGCGTCTGCACGGTCTTCATAGAAGACGCAGGCCTGACCCGGTGAGATGCCAATATTCGGCTCAGCCAGATGGACCAGGACTTCATCACCATTGACATGAAGCGCCGCCCGCTCAGGCGGGTGGGTCGAGCGGACTTTCACTTTGATCGCCAGTCCATCAGCATCAGCCAGCGTCCCCGGGCCAATCCAGTTGACCTCTGACAGATAGATGTCGGAGCGTTGCAGCGCGCTGCGCGGCCCGACCACGACCTGCTTGGCATCCGCGTCGATATGGATGACAAAGAGCGGATCCGTTCCAGTATGCTCACCCAGACCCAGACCGCGCCGTTGCCCGACCGTGTAATACATGACGCCGCGATGGTGACCGAGCACGGTGCCGACCTGATCGACGATATCCCCCGGCTGGGCTGCGTGCGGGCGGATCTTCTTTATTACATCCGTATAGTGGCCTTCCGGGACGAAGCAGATATTCTGACTGTCCGGTTTGGACGCGACGGTGAGCTCCATTTCCTCGGCCAGACGCCGGGTTTCGGATTTATCCAGGTGACCCAGCGGGAAGCGCAGAAGGTCGAGCTGCTCCGGCGTCGTCGCAAACAGAAAGTAACTCTGATCCTTACCGCCATCATAGGCGCGGTGAAGCTCCGGCCCGTCAGGCCCGTCCACACGCTGTATATAATGGCCCGTCGCCATACAGTCCGCGCCAAGATCTCTGGCAACCTCCAGCAGATCGCGAAACTTGACCGTCTGGTTGCAGCGTACGCAGGGGATCGGCGTCGACCCCTTCAGATAGGTGTCGGCGAAATCCTCAATGACGGATTCCCGGAAATTGGTTTCATAGTCGAGCACATAGTGCGGAAACCCGATCATCTCCGATACGCGGCACGCGTCATATATATCCTGACCCGCGCAGCAGGACTTGGCGGATTTCACCGCTGCGCCGTGGTCATAGAGCTGCAGTGTCACACCAATGACTTCATAGCCTTCACGCGCCAGCAGCGCGGCGCAGACAGAACTGTCCACCCCGCCGCTCATCGCGACAACGACACGGGTCTGGCTCTCTGGTTTCGCAAATCCAAGAGAATTGGGCGCACTGAGCGGGTTTTCAAGGACGGTTTGGGACATAATGAGCGCGATATAGGGACGGTCCAGCTCCGAGTCGACGCCCTTGGTCAGGCTTACACTGATCCGGAATTTCCAACTGAATCAAACCGCTACCGTAACAATCCATAGAAAAGGTAGTGCTGCGTTAACCTTACTTAGTATCCATTAATAAAGATAAACAACTGAAAACATTCAAGAATTTTTGCGTCATTTAAACCCTCCTTAACACCCTTCCATTACCACCAATTCAACCAACACATCCGGGTTTTTTGGTGAAAGCAACCTGGACAAAGAGGACTTCGAAGCCCATGAGTGAGCGCAAACTGAAAAGAGAGCATGTCGTGATCGGCCCCGAAGGGACTCTGCTCACACTGGCCGACTTGCCCAAACCGGATACGGTTCGGTGGGTTATTCGCCGCAAAGCCGAAGTTGTGGCTGCAGTACGCGGCGGACTGCTGACGCTGGAAAGTGCGCTGGATCGTTACGGTTTGTCATCCGAAGAATTCATAAGTTGGCAGAGTTCGATCGAAAGCCACGGCATTTCCGGCCTGCGGACGACGCGTATCCAACAATATCGCTAATCCGGCTTCAAAACATATGTGAACGCCCCGGCTGGCTCACTCCCGGGGCTTTTTCCGGCCTAGCCTACAGCAAAATTGCGCGCGTCAGCGCATCCAGCACCATTCGGCCCTGAGCCGTCGCGGCCAGCTGGTCCCCGTTGATCGTCAACAGACCATCCTCAATTAAGACCGGATCAATCTTGATGGTCTCTCCGCTCAGGGTCGCTAGCCGAGACAGGGACAGACCTTCGTCGATCCGCAACCCCATCATCACATATTCCTGCGCCGCCGCATCCGGGCTCAAGGTCTCTTGCGCCGTGATCGCCGTGCCGCACGACCTAACGGCGGTCATATAGTCAGCCGGGCGAAGCGCTGTTTCGGTCGCTACACGGCCCTTACCTGTCCATAGTCGGCCATGCGCACCGGGGCCAACGCCGACATAATCCCGGCCGCGCCAATAGGCGAGGTTATGCGCGCTCTTCTGTCCGGGTCTGGCAAAGTTCGACACTTCATAATGGTAGTAACCCTCCGCCAACAGGGTTTCGCGGATCAACTCGAAATCCTGCGCGCTCTGATCCTCACCAACCGCCATCTGCGCACCGCAGGCTTCTGCCTTGGCGAAGGCCGTGCCGGGTTCGATGGTCAGTTGGTAAGTCGAAAGATGCGGCACGCCGAGTGTCAGCAGCGCAGCCAGATCGCTCGGCAGGCGACCTCTCGGCTCTCCTTCGACCCCGAAAATAAAATCAACGGACACGGATTTGAACGCATTAATCACCCGCTCGACCGATCGCCGCGCAGATGCCCCGTCATGATCACGACCCAGTGTCCTCAGCACGGCATCGTTGAAACTCTGTACGCCCAGCGACAACCGCGTAAGCCCGGCCCCGATCCAGCTTTCGATACGCTCCGGTGTGACGTCATTCGGATTGGCTTCGAGCGCGACTTCGGCTGGGCCCTCTCCCCAGAGCATGCGGATGGCGTCCAACAGCGTCATCAGTTGGCCACGGCTCAGCAGTGACGGAGTCCCGCCTCCGAAATGGATTGATCCGATCTCACGCGGTCCCGTCCAGTCCCGCCAATGAACCAGATCCCTAACCATCGCATCGATCAGCTGATCGCTTTCATCCGCCCGCTTATTGAGATGGGTATTGAAATCGCAATAGGGGCAGATGCGCGCACAATAGGGCCAGTGCAGATAGACAGCGAGCAGGTCTTGGCTAGCAGGGATCAGAGTCATCCGGGCCGGCCTGAGACGGGAACTGGTCAGCAAGGAATTTGGTAAAAGCCGCGGCGCGGTGGCTCTTAGCGTGTTTCCGGGTCGGGTCGATTTCGGCGAAAGTCTGCGTATCGTCTGTCATGACGAAGATCGGATCATAGCCGAACCCCCTGTCACCGCGAGGGGGCCAGATGATCTCACCTTCGCATGTACCTTCATAAATCGTCGTCCTACCGTCTGGAAAGGCGAGGCAGAGCGCGCAGACAAACCGCGCGCTACGGTCCTCACTCTCGCCCAGCTCATGATGAACGCGTGTCATGGCGCGCATGAAATCGCGGTTGCCCTGCTCATCCTCGGCCCAGCGCGCCGCATAGATACCGGGCTGACCATTCAGAGCGATAACCTCGATGCCGCTATCATCGGACAGAGCAGGGTGGCCCGACGCCCTAGCCGCCGCCACGGCTTTAAGCCGCGCATTACCCGCATAGCTATCTTCCGTTTCTTCAGGTTCGGGGAGATCAAGCTCTGCCGCGCTAACGGTTGTCAGGCCAAAAGGCGCCAGCAGCGCACGTATTTCGCGGACCTTCCCCTCATTATAAGAGGCGACCACAATGGTCAGGCCGGATGTGAGATGTGACAAATCTGAAGACATATCTGCCCCATAGGTCCGATACAGTCCCAGGCGCAACGCTCGCTTGCGTGTGAGACTTTATCGTTTATCAACACATTATGGTTGAATCGTCACATATCGCAAAGTCGCAGCTGGCCAAGCCGGTCGCCAGCGGGCTGATCCTGCTATTGCGATTTGTCCAAGCATTGATGCTGATCGGGGTCGTCGTCCTCGCAATTGGCACGCTGGCCTTCCTGTTCGATACGCCCTTACGCGGCTGGCTACTGAGCAATTCAGGCCCGGACGCAATGCCCAGCATGGCCCGCCTGGCCTTTGCCTGTGCTGCGGGCGCGATCACGGCTGCCGCCTGGCTGCTCGTCCTGTCGATCCTGATCCGGGTCATTCACACGGTGCAGCAAGGTGACCCCTTTGTCGAAGCCAATATTACTCGCCTCCGATCCATATGGATGTTGATTGCCGGCACGGAAGTGTTCCGCATTGTCGTCCATTCGATGGCCGATCTGTCCGTCGGTGCGCTCGGCGTCAGTCCCGCGGAAACCGGCATGGATATCCGGATCGGAACCTGGTTCCTGGTGCTGGTCATTGCGGCTCTGTCCGAAGCCTTCCGTCAGGGCGCAGAAATGCGCGCCGAGCAGGAGCTCACGATTTAGTGGCGATTCAGGTCAATCTCGATCGCGTTCTACTGGACCGGAAGATGAGCCTGACGGAGCTGGCTGAGCGTGTCGGCATTACATTGGCCAACCTGTCCATTCTCAAGACCGGCAAAGCCCGCGCCGTTCGCTTCTCAACGCTGGACGCCCTGTGCCGCGAGCTCAATTGCCAGCCTGCGGACATTCTGGAGTATGTAGACCTGGAGTATGTAGACCTGGAGTATGTAGACCTGGAGTATGTAGACGAGGATAGTTGATGATCGACTGTCTACCCAGATTCGTTCGGATCAGATCAACTCTTGCTGTTTGTCTGGCTATTGGATCTATCTTCATCGCACCGAGCGTCGATGCTGAGATCGGGACTGATGATAGACCGATATATTGCCCGGATATTAAACGAGTTTTGGCGACGAAAGACAGCGCTCTAAAAACGGTTTTATAGCCATTTCGATGAGATTCAGGAAAAATTCGAACGTTATTTAAATCAAGTCGAAAGCGTTGAAGGCCGTGTGGCGATCGCGATCGATACCATTTTTGTCATCATCGTCGCGGACCATGCGCGCGCCGCAACACCCTACCCTCGCAACTCCCGACAAGGGGATGCGTTACTTGATTGGGTCTTCTCTATCCTTAGCGATATTGAGTTGGACAGTTTTGAATCCAGTGCCGATCTTGCGGCACGCCCCATATACAACTTTGTCCGAATAGATATCGCGGATGGGAAGGATGTATTCATTGGGTCGAACAAGATTTCCTTTGAGACACTTCAGGGCACTTATAAAAAGCAGACTCCTATGGAACGCCGAGCAGGCTTGAAGCAGCTTTTTGATGACGTGTGTCGAATAGACCATCTGCAAACACGCGCTGTAACTAAGCCAAAGCCGACTTCTGCATCTCACACAACTCGCCGACGCCCTTGCGGGCCAGCCGCATCAGCTCATCCATTTGCGCTGCCGTGAACGGCTCGTCTTCTGCCGTCGCC
This sequence comes from Litorimonas sp., assembly GCA_965205225.1. Lineage (GTDB taxonomy): Bacteria > Pseudomonadota > Alphaproteobacteria > Caulobacterales > Maricaulaceae > Litorimonas. The sequence goes on along the minus strand of CBDBFZ010000002.1, from coordinate 709,341 downwards.
TGCACTTCGATAATCCCACCCGCCTGAGTCAGCACGAAGTTCACATCTGCTTGCGCGGCGGAGTCCTCGACATATTCCAGATCCAGACAGCATGTCCCATTGACAATCCCGCAGGACACGGCCGCCATCGGCGCGGTCACGTGGTTTGTCTCAATCAGGCCTTGTTCGACCAGACCCGCACAAGCCTGAGACAGCGCGACCCAAGCGCCTGTGATCGACGCCGTGCGCGTGCCGCCATCGGCCTGCATCACATCGCAATCAATCAGGATCTGACGCTCGCCCAGCGCTTCCAGATCGACCACAGCACGAAGCGAGCGCCCGATCAGGCGCTGAATTTCTACGGTCCGACCACCCTGTTTGCCGCGCGCGGCTTCCCGGTTGTTACGCGTATGAGTAGACCGCGGCAGCATGCCATATTCCGCTGTGACCCAGCCTTTGCCTTTGCCCTTCATCCAGCGCGGCACATTTTCATCGACACTCGCCGTGACCAGCACATGGGTATGACCGAAACGGGTCAGGCATGACCCTTCCGCGTAACGAGATATGTCGGTTTCAAACGAAACGGAACGCAGCTGATCAAGGGCACGGTTTCCAGGGCGCATGAAGGGACTCCTTTAAAGTGGGTGCCGAGCTTTGTGCGCTCCCTCCGCCAAAGGCAAGGATCGGGACATGAAAATACGCGTAGCAAAGGGGACTACCGAAGGGACCGTCCTCTCGCCAGCTCACTCTACTCTGCCCAAATAGTCTGTTCTATGTCCGCATCCGCCACATTTCCGCTGAGTGAGCTTGACGCCCGTGCGCGTAATAGTTTTGGCGCAGTCGTTTCGGCCTATCTAGAAAGTGGATTGTCGGCCGGGCCCAAAATCATCGCCCTCTCTGGCACGGCGCTCTCACCTGCCTCAATCCGCTCCTTCATGGCTAACCTTACGAGTCTGGGCCTGCTGGAATCCCCACATGTCGGCGCAGGCCGACAGCCGACCCAGATCGGACTTCGGCTTTATGTTGATGAGCTGATCGAAATCGGGGATGTCTCGGCAGCGGAACGCCGTTGTCTGGAGGCGTAGATCGCCGCGTCAGACCGCGAGTCCGATCAAGTCTTTACCGAAGCCTCCACACTGCTTGCAGGACTGGTCCTTTGCGCCAGAGCCCGCAACCGAGACCGCCCTATCCCATGTCGAATTTGTCGGACTGGATGATGGCCGCCCGCTTGTGGTCATGGTGCATGAGGATGGCCGTGTCGAAAACCGGTTGATGCCGCGTCCAGACGGGATCCTTTCTGCCAGTCTTGAGCGGGTCGGAAATTTCCTGTCTGCGCGTTTGCGCGGGCGGCAACTGTCCGAGGCTCGCGCTGATATTCTTGCCAAAATAGAACAGGGCCGCGCCGCGATTGATGTTGCTGCGGCCATGCTGATCAAACACAGGGTCTGGCCAACTGGACCGACGAACCTGCGAAAGACCGTAAATTGATCGTCCGCGGACAAGCACAGCTGCTTGACAATATGGACGCTCAAACCGACTTGGAGCGTATCCGGATGTTGTTCGAGGATCTGGAACGCAAGGAAGAGCTGATCTCCTTGCTGGCTCAGACGGAACATGCAGACGGAACATGCAGACGGGTAAGGATTTTCATAGGAACGGAGAACTCGCTTTTCTCACTAACGAGTTCCAGTGTTATGGTTGCGCCCTATCACGATCAGGCTGAGAAATTTCCGGGCGCTTTAGGGATCATCGGGCCGACGCGACTGAATTACAGGCACGTTATCCCAATGGTAGATTTGACGGCAAAACTGGTCGGCGAAACGCTGACCCGGCGCCGCTAAGGAGATAAGAGACAAAATGTCTAACGAAAACGGCAATGGTGAAATGGATGAGTGGGATGCCCTGCAGTCCCAGATCGATTCCGAAGCTCAAGGACAAACCGGACGCGGCGGTAAATCGAGCCCGGCTGATCTGAAACGGGCTGCGGATGATTTCCTTGAAAAACATAAAGACGATATTCTTGCCGATGATGATGAAGACGTCCCTTATCCGGAGTCTGAATTGGAAGACACAGGCGCTGCATCCGGCGTGGATGCAGCGCGCGTTCAAGAGCTGGAAACGCAGATCGCAACAATGCGGGATCAAGCGCTGCGGACGATGGCCGAGGCCGACAATATCCGCAAGCGGTCCGAACGCGAAGTTCAAAACGCCAAGCTTTACGGGGTCGAAAAATTCGCTGCCGATATTCTCTCTGTCTATGACAATCTGTCCCGCGCGTTGCATACGATCGATGGCCAGGCGAAAGAAGAGCTGGGCGAAAATGCGCGAAATCTGGTCGAAGGCATTGAGCTGACCGAGAAAGATCTGACCGCCGCGCTGGGGCGTCACCAGATCAAGCCGGTTGCCGGTTTTGGCGAGAAATTCGATCCCAATGTGCATCAGGCTGTTGCCAATATTCCTCATCCCGATGTGAAAAAGGGCCATGTCGCCGCTGTGATGCAGCAAGGTTTCACTATCGGTGAGCGAACCCTCCGCGCCGCCATGGTCGCTGTCAGCACGGGACCTGCTTAGCCAAGCTCCAAACTCTATTCCCTTCATCACCGAGCTTGACTCGGTGATAGAGGTATTGGGTGTCATGCTAAGCTTGACTTAAACAATCCATCTGCTGATCTTTCAACATCACCGCGTTTAAGATGAGGAATAGATATCCCAGAACTTCCTGAAGTCGAAACGGTCCGGCGAGGGCTCGCGCCGGTTCTTGAAGGCCGAATTATTCAGCGGGTGCAGCTGAACCGTCCAGATCTACGCTTTCCCTTTGCGCCCGACTTCAAGGGCCGCATCGAAGGGCAGCGCATTGAGCGCCTGTCACGCCGCGCCAAATTCCTTCAAGCCGATCTGACCTCTGGCGAGCGGCTCTTTATGCATCTGGGGATGAGTGGGCGGTTCGTTCTTGGCGGCGCACAGCTGGGCGATTTTATGCACGCCCATGATGCGAACCCGAAACACCACCACGTCGTCTTCGAGACTGAGAACGGCAACACGGTCATATATAATGATCCAAGACGGTTCGGCTTTATGGAGCTGGTTAGCCAGGGCGAGCCTTACCGGCTTGATGATATGGGCCCTGAACCTCTGTCCAACAGTTTCAACGCGCCGGACCTGCGCGCTCGCCTTAAAGGCAAGAAATCCGCGATCAAGATCGTGCTTCTGGACCAGCATATCGTCGCGGGGCTTGGCAATATCTATGTCTGTGAGGCGCTGTTTCGTGCCGGGATTAGCCCGGGCCGCGGCGCTGACCGCCTGACCATTGCGGAAACCGAAACGCTGGTTCTCCATACCAAAGATGTACTGACCGAAGCGATTGCGGCGGGTGGATCATCGCTGCGTGATCACCGCCAGGCTAATGGGGCGCTCGGTTATTTTCAGAAGACTTTCGCGGTCTATGGCCGCGAAGGCGAGTCCTGCACTGCCTGCACAGCCCCCATCGCCCGCCGCGTCCAAGGCGGACGGAGCACATTTTACTGTAAAGGGTGTCAGCGGTAGGTCGGAACATGAATGTGAGCCATTACAGTCTTGGCGTGATTATCTGGGGTACGATCGCCACCTTATATTTTACGGGTGGGCTATCTTGGTCAACCGGCTTGATGATGGGCACACCTTATAGCCTGACTCTTGTAATATTGGGCTCGATTGTCGTCTTTACCTGACCACGGCCCATATTGCAGACTTATTCCGATGCTCCCATCGGACACTTCCGGCGATATATTGCCGCCTCAATCGATCTTGTAATGCTGATTTTCGCCATGATGGCGATCTACGCTCCGCTCATTTATCTTGCTGAATGGGCGTCGACGGGTAGTGGTAATGGTTCTGGAAGCGCAGGGATTTCGTGTTTCGCGACATGATCGGCGCAATGTTCATCCTGTTCTGCCTTATCGGTATCTACGTCTATTTTTGGCGTCATCTTCTTTCCGGCAAACCCGCTGTCGGTCAGTTCGTTATGGGATATCTATTGTTACTGGAAGATGCAAATCTTCGTCAGCGGCTTCACAGCGGTGCTATTGCCTCTGGCTTTGGCCGTTGGCCTTGCTCAAGGCTTATGAAAAAGCCGGTATCACCTATTGGGACAAAGACACAAACACTCGCGCTATCTCGACGCGCGCGCTATAGCTCGCTAAACCCCTTCTAAACAATCCGTCACCCACGACGAACAGATCAAAGAAGAGACTCCTATGGCTTACGAGCTGATCGACCTAGATCGGGATGGCCGTGTCGCCACGTTGCGACTGAGCCGACCCAAGGCGCTTAATGCGCTCAATGCAGAGATGATGGGCGAAGTGGCGCACGCGCTCGCGGAATTGGAAGCGGATGACGGCATTGGCTGCGTTATCCTGACGGGCAGTGATAAGGCCTTTGCCGCTGGCGCGGACATCAAGGAGATGATCGAAGACACCTATCTTAATATCTACAAGACAGACTGGTTCGAGCAGAACCACTGCAGTATTGAGCGCTTCCGCAAGCCGATCATCGCCGCCGTCTCCGGCTATGCGCTGGGCGGCGGGTGCGAGATCGCGATGATGTGCGATTTCATCATCGCGTCCAACACGGTCAAATTCGGCCAACCTGAAATCAATCTGGGCGTCATTCCCGGCATTGGCGGCACGCAGCGCCTGGCGCGCGCCGTCGGCAAGGCCAAAGCCATGGATCTCTGCCTGACGGGCCGGATGATGGACGCCGCCGAAGCCGAACATTCCGGCCTGGTTGCGCGCGTCGTGCCCGTGGATGATCTGATGGATACGGCGCGGGCCGCCGCCACCAAGATCGCGAGTCACAGCCAGCCTGCCAATATGATTCTCAAGGAAGTGATCAATACAGGGTTCGAAATGTCTCTGCGCGAAGGCATCCACTTCGAGCGACGCATGTTCCAGTCGCTGTTTGCAACGGACGATCAGAAAGAGGGCATGAACGCCTTTATCGAAAAGCGTAAGCCGCACGTTAAACACCGGTAGGCATGGCCGTCGATATCGACATCATCAACTGGTGACAGAAGGATGTCTGGAGCCGGCGTGATCCGTACGCACAAGATGTTCGGCAAATGCGGTCTTTATTGCGACGATGTGTTCTGCACGATGATCTGCGGCAATCAGTTTTTCATCAAGCGGACTGATGCAGGCGTGGCCCTGATACCGGACCTACCTCTGGCACCGCCCTATCGGCGGGCCAAGGAAAGGACGCGATCATGATCCCCATGACTTGCTGGAGGAGCCCGCGCCGATCTGCAAACTCCTGCAAAGAACAGTATAGGCGCTGCAAACCCTGCCACTGACAGTTGACAAAGCCGACTTCGCTGCCTACCCGGTCCACCGAATGACGGCCTGCCCTTCGAATTTCTGGTGGCGGGCTTCTCTTTATGTTGAACACTGACGAAAGACGGTCATGGCGAATACGTCATCTGCAAAGAAAAATGTCTGTAAGATGGAACGCAAGACGGCTGTCAATCAGGCCCGCCGTTCCCGTGTCCGCACCTTCCTGCACCGCGTCGAAGATGCGCTGGCTGCTGGCGACAAAGCGGCCGCAACAAGCGCTCTGAAACTGGCCGAGCCGGAAATGATGCGCGCGGTCTCCCGCGGCGTCTATCACAAAAACACAGCGGCGCGGAAAATCTCGCGCCTGTCATCGCGGTGCAAGGCGCTCAGCTAGAGCCGCCACACATAAACTCTATGAGAGCCGGGCCCTGTGCCCGGCTTTTTTGTGCCGTCATCCCGGCCGCTATTTTCACAGAGCTGGACGAAATTTCCACGACGAATGTGATTCTGAACCGATTCAGGGGCGCGTCAGCGTTTCGGAAACGAAACGAAACCAGGGAACGTTAACTTTTTTTCACTGATATGAATTTTCCCTAACAGCTAGAAACTTGCGATTCTTGACTTTTTTAAAGTCAACTTTTCTTTTCCTCTGATTCGCAAGATTATGCCGTTGACGGTCCACGAAAGAGTCGTGTTTAACAGATCGACGGGAGGGCAGTCTGGATAGACCACTTTCAGAGTTTTTAAGCGTCGAGTGGGATCGAAGCAGGAAACTCCCCTTTAAAAATTGTTGAGTTCCAAGGGCTTACCTGTTTTGAACTCACTGGTTGCGTTTGGAGTGATGTCGATGGTCAACATCAGTGATCCGGTAAAATCTCAGACCGAAACGGTCCCGGATCTCTATACCGGTGAGCCGCCGATTCAGAGTGCGCACAATACATGGAAAGCGGTGGACGAAGATCTGGGCCGAGCGCTGGGCCGCAATGTCCACCGCGCCTGGACGGGACAGCTGTTCATTCAGACGGCAGACGCGCACACGGTAACACTTTCCGCGCCGTCCAGTTTCGTCGCCTCTAAGATCAACACCCATTATGCCGACACGATCAACCGCTTGTGGGAAAAACATGATCGGGTTGATCCGCCGCGCGCCGTGCGCCTTGTCTCTGGTCCGCGCCCGTCAGCACGCCGCCGAACCGATCCCGATGGGGTGCGTCCGACCCTGCCTGGCATTCCCGGCGCTCGCAGCGCCTCCTCTGTAGCGCGCACTGCGAAGATGCCGATCACGCCTGTCTCGGAACTGGCGCGCAAACGGTTCACCCTCGACAATTTTGTTGTCGGCGCGTCCAATGAACTTGCTGTTGCCGTGGCGCGGCAGGTGATTGGCAATCCAGTCCCGCAATATAATCCGATCATGCTGCACGGCGCGAACGGCATGGGCAAAACGCATATTCTGCACGCCATCGAAGCCGCAGTCACCGAGCGTGATCCGGCCCGGCGTGTCAAATTTGTCTCGGCAGAGGATTTCGTGACCCAGTTCGTCGCCAGCGTGCGCGGATCCGGCCGAGACGGCATGAGCGCGTTCAAGACCTCCCTACGCGATGTTGACCTGCTGATCATTGATGATGTGCATTTCATCGCCGACAAAAGCGCCAGTCAGGAAGAATTACTGCACACGATCATCAGCATGGTCGGTGCCGGTCGCCAGATCCTGATCGCATCTGATCGGCATCCTGACACGATCGAGAAAGCCTCCGATCGGCACAAGAGCTATCTCTCCTCCGGCCTCGTCTGCAAGATCGGCCCGGCGGACTATGAGCTGCGCCTAAGCATTCTCGACCGGCTGATTACGCGCCGGCGTGAGCAGGGCCATGCCAGCCTCGCCATTCCGCAACCCGCCCGCGACCATCTCGCTGCGCGTATGAATGTCACGCCGCGCGATCTGGAAGGCGCCTTCAACCAGATTGTTGCCCAGAGCGAATTTCTCGGCACGCCAATCACACTTGAAACCGTTCAGGAAACCCTATCGGACAGCCGCTACATGACGGGCCAGCGTCTGACCGTGGACCGCATCCAGCGCACGGTCTGCGAAGCTTTTTCGATCAGCCTGACCGATATGAGTTCCAAGCGCCGTGCCCGCGCCGTTGCCCGTCCGCGCCAGGTCGCTATGTATCTGTCCAAAAAACTGACTAAACGGTCTCTGCCGGATATTGGACGCCGATTTGGCGGGCGTGACCACACCACGGTCATGCATGCGGTTAAACGCATCATCCAGCTGCGCGGTGACGACGCCACCTTCGATGCACAGGTCAAAGCCGTCGAAGATACGCTGGAGGGCTAGAACCCCACTGTCAGCTGCGTGTAACCGAACAGGCTGCGATCGCTCCTTTCGCTCCTTTGATTTTGACTTGGGCCGCCGGGAGCGGTCTTGGTAAATTCGCCATAGAATGAAGCCAACGCACCCACTTCCAATCATAGTCGGCCTGGCACAACCCGTGGCTGTGTGAAAACAGCCTGGGCAATGCGTCGATTTCAGTGGATTTAATTTAGGACAAGCTTTCCCCTTAGGCTTGGATCACCCGGATTAGTTTCTTCACTCCGAACATGCTGATCATCCGGCGGATATTATAAGCTAGAACCGATAGACTCATCTCTGTTTTGACGTTTTTGAGGCGTTTGGTCAGGAAGTGCGTGGCACCCATCCATGACTTCAGCGTCCCGAACGGATGCTCGACCGTCGCCCTTCGGATGGCCATGGCTTCCGGGAGGTCATTCAATCGCGTCAACATAGCGTCGATGATGTCCTCATTGACCCAGCGTTTGATCCGCCGTTGTTTCCCCGTCGTGCATTTGGCTTTGACGGGACAGGCCGCGCATTCGTCCGGCCAGTAAACTTGCATGTCCTTGCCCTGTTCAACTGACATGAAGCGATAGGTCATCTTCTGACCACCTGGGCATTGGTAACTATTGTCTTCGGGCTGATAGAGGAAGTCATGTTTGCCAAAGCGGCCCGCGGCTTTAGAGCCAGATGTGTAAGGCTTGGGCACGTATGTTGTAGCGCCCAGTTTCTCAGTCGCCATAATTTCTGCACCGCTGAAGTAGCCACGATCTGCAAAGACTGTAATGTCTTTTCGTCCAATGGCGGCTTGGCCTTGTTTCGTCATCTTTGTGAGCTGCACTTTGTCAGAGACAGTGTTTGTTACCTCATGCGCGACAATGAGATGGTGCTCGGTATCGACAACCGTCTGTACGTTATACCCCACCATACCAGCCTTTGTGCTGGTCGCCATAGCCACTGAGTCCGGGTCAGTTAAGGATACTTGTTTCTTAGAAGACGCGGCGAGATCATCTTTCAACTGTTGAAGCTCAGCCATCTTCTCACGCATTGACGTAATCTTTTCCTTGAGGCGTTCAGTCTTGGCCTCAGCGGCCTCGCCTTCCTGTAAATCCGTCGCGTCCAGTGCATGAAGGTATTTCTCTATAGAATGCTCAATCTGGCCGATGCGCCGCGTGAGCTTGCCGCGTGTGAAGTTCTTTTCTCTCGCGTTCACGGCCTTGAACTTGGCTCCATCAATCGCAACCATTGTGCGCGCGAACAGACCAACGTCACGGCAAAGAGTCACAAATTGAGAACAGGTTGATTGGATAGCGGTGCCGTTGTCTTTTCTAAAGTCAGCAATCGTTTTGAAGTCAGGTGCAAGCTTGCCCGTCAGCCACATAAGCTCAACATTACGCCCCGCTTCGCGTTCAAGCCTACGGCTAGATTGGATACAGTTGAGATAGCCGTAAATGTAGAGCTTGAGCAAAATAGACGGATGATAACCGGGACGGCCTGTCGCCTTGGGCCGGACGCGCTCGAAACCCATTGAGAGTAAATCTAGTTCATCAACGTAGGCATCAATGACGCGAACAGTATTATCTTCATCGATATACTCGTCCAGACTTTCAGGAAATAATATGGACTGATTTCGATCTTGGCCTTCAATAAAGCGCTTCACAATAAACCTCCGATTCAATCACCGGAACTATATCACAAAAAACTAACCGTTTTCACACAGCCACACCCAGTAGCGGACGCACCTATCAATTGTATGGCCTCGCCTGATTGGCCCGATGAATCGCGTAGCCCCGCAATGACCCAGCTATCGGTGGGAGGTGCCAGCCAAGCCGCGTGGTCATAGGCCCGCGCATCCCAGCGCGGATGCGGCTTGACTTGCAAGCGCATACCCGGCGCATCGATATTGGCGGGCATAAGCGGCTGGTAGATTGATGTATTGTTCAAATCGCCCTGCCAGGCGCCAAAATAATGAGTAGGAAGCCAGCAGACTTTACTATCAAGATGAGCGATATCATCCGCGAAGCAGAGGCACGGCAGGAGCGTTTGATTTTTTTGAGGAGTTTCTAACACCGCTTTATGAAATCCATCCCACTATGACGGGGCAGTGGCTTGATAAAGATGGTATTTTAGAGGGGCGAGCACGAAACCTGAATCGTGGGGCTCCCATTTTCGCTGACTTGTGATTCATCGTTTTCAGGGGGATGTCTTATGTCAGCAACACTGCCATCTGCGCTTCGGGCGCGATTTCAAGAATACATAGAAGAGGGGTTGAGCGGTCGCGCGGCTTGCAGTCCGTTTGAAGTTGTCCCCCGCCACGGGTGTGCGATAGCAGCGGAAGCTGCGCGAGGCAGGTACTGTCGCGCCGGAGGCTCAGGGGCGTCCGCTAGGTGGAGGCAAGCTTGCAGCGCATCGGACGTTTCTCGAAGACCTGGTCGAGCAGGATCGAGGCATGACGCTGCCAGAGCTCGCTGGTACCCTTGAGGCAGCCACTGGGGTTGTCGCCCACTCTGCATCTATCGGACGTTTTCTACGTCGGTTGGGCTATATGCACAAAAAAGTCGTTGGTCGCGACCGAACGGTGCCACGCACGTGTGAAACACCTCCGACAGGATTGGATCAAGCATCGCATCCCAACCATGCGCGCGTCATCCCTGTTCAGTTTCTAAGGCATTCGTGTGACATGAATTTGACCGGGATGCGGCAAAGCGCCCGATTCTGGAAAGCAGAGGAAGCCGCATGGGCAAAGCGCTATGGCTGGGCTAGGACGAGGCTGTTATGCGTTTTCTTTTGCTACTCTTTTCCTCCTTGCTCTGCGCATGTTCCATGGAAGCGATGAGTGAGAAGCGGGTGCCGGACGATGTACGTGCCGAGGTCAGCGCGCAGATTGACCGGCTGATCGCAAGCGATACCGGGTTCATCTTTGACTCCTTCCCGGAAGAGCGAGACAATCCTGAATTCCGCGAACAGATTGCGCGAATGATCGCCAATGTTCCGGACGATGATGAGACCGCTCGCCATGTGGTCGGCGTGATTGGATCGACCGAACAGGCCTATTCCGACGCGCGGGGCACGGTCCGGCGCGGCACCTATAATCTGGCCTATGAGCTGACCTTCGAGGATGACTATCTACTGGTCCAGACCGCGCATACGTTGACGGATGACGGTGATTGCTGCGTCCTGCGTGCGATCAACGCGTCTCGCTCAGACACATCCCTGATGCGAGAGGATCAGGTGCGGCGCGCGCGCCTGTTCAAATTTCTTACTCTTTTCCTGCTCATCAGCTCGGTCGTCACAGCGCTTGTCCTGATTATCCGCATTGGCAAGCGTAAAGCTCGCGAGACACTGATGGGCGGATAATCCGCCCGAATTTTGCATCAAACGAGGTCAGATACTGTTTCTAAAGACCCAAAGGCTTTTTTAAATTCAGGCTGTGGTCACGAGTTAACATTTAGGGTTTCCCTTTGGATCTTGCCTAGTTTATTGGCTCCGCATAGGATCTAAGTCACTGTATATCAATGGAAATTGTTATTCAAAAGGATTGCACCTGTCCGAGCGCAAAATTCGGGAGGTCGTTCGCTGCTTTGCCGCTAATCTGACAACCCTGCAAACAGCCCAACTGACAGGGCTTAACCGTAACACCATCAACCGGACCTACCGCGCTCTTCGCGAACGCATCCATTGAGCCTGCGAGGCGGACAGACCCTTCTTCGGCGTGGTCGAGGTTGACGAAAGCTATTTCGGCGCACCCCGTGTCAAGGAGGCTGACATGGCGTGGCTACAGATCGATAGTACGGTTATCAAAGTGCATAAACATGTCGCGGGCGCCCCGCTTAAAAAAGGGCGAAACATCCCAAAGCCTGGTCCGCTCCCGTGGTGGGTTCACAACGAAACTCCACGCCGTAAGCGAAGGCTTGGGCCTGCCGTTACACCTTATACCCAGCCCAGGACAGGAACATGATATAAAACAGGCCCATAGCTTGGTTGAAAACCTGTCACCACGGTATGTTTTAACCGACAAAGCGTATGATGTTGATAGGTTGATCGAAACGATCCAAAACACTGGAGCTAAAGTCTGTATCCCGCCTAAACGCAACCGGATAACCCAGCGCGATTATGACAAAGACCTCTATAAGGAGCGCAATCAGGTCGAGTGCATGTTCGGAAAACTTGAAGAGTTCAGGCGTGTCGCCACCCGATATGATAAACTCATCACAAGCTTCACGGGCTTCGTTAAACGCGCCGCCATTTATCTCTGGACCAAATAGTTGATTTGTGACCACAGCTTAGGCTGTAGTGAAGAATTACCTTTTATTTTCTATAATGTTCCTTCATTTTGTCAGGAGCGCACATATGTCTGGTTATCAGGAACTTACGGAGGAACAATGGAGCCGTTTAAAGCCTTATTTGCCTTATGGGAGCACAGGGAAACGAGGTCGCAACGCCAATAACAGGCTTTTCATTGATGCTTTGTTGTGGATGGCCCGTTCGGGCGGGCGTTGGCGCGATTTACCCGAACGGTTCGGGCGTTTTGACAGTGTCAAACGGCGTTATTATCTCTGGGTTGAGGGCATTATCTCTGGGTTGAGGCCATTATCTCTAGGTTGAGGCCGGGGTTTTAGAAGATATCTTTAAGGCCTTGCGCACTCACGCTGATCAAGAGTGGCTGATGATGGATGCCACAATTGTGCGGGCGCATGCCCAAGCGGCCGGGGCGCGGCATAAAAAAGGGGGCCTGATGCCCACGCATTGGGGCGTTCCAGGGGGGGACGTTCCAAGGGCGGCCTGACGACAAAAATACATGGGCTGACAGATGCATTGGGTTTACCTCTGCGCCTGATAGCAACGGGCGGGCATTGTAGCGAAATGACGCAAGCCGCCGCCTTATTGGCAGGGTTTAAGGCGGATCATGTCTTGGCGGATAAGGGCTATGATGGCCGGTGCGTTATAGACGCGGTGAATGAGAGCGGGGCTATGCCCGTTATTCCGTCCCGAAAAAATGCGCGCAAGCCAAGGCAAACTGATATGGCTTTGTATAAGGAACGTAATATTGTCGAGCGTTTCTTTGGCTATCTCAAACAGTTCCGGCGTGTGGCTACGCGATATGACAAGCATATCCAAAACTATATAGGCTTCGTCTATATCGCAGCTATCAAAATCTGGCTCAAATGATTAATTCTTCTCTACGACCTAGGCTCCACCTTCAAGCACGGTCTGGTCAAGATGGCGTTAAGGCAAAACGTACACCCCCAAAAAATTCGGCATGCGTGAGACGCTCGCAACGCCTAACCCGCATCTTTCTGTAACCAAGCTTTGTATCGTTTCGTCTGCATGGCTTGGTTTTTCTGTTGCACCAGTGATGCCAGCACAGGATTGAAGCGGCGCTTCGGAGCCTGCCCGCGGCTCATTCGGCGCAGATTGGCCTTGGCCACCGCCATATTGGCAAGGTTGCGGAGCGCCGGATTTTTCCAGCTCACAGCCTGCACGAGCCCGGCATCCGTTCCGCCCTCCTGCCATCGGTTTGGCAGGTCCGGCGTGATAATCAGCGCGCGGGCCAGACCAATTAGCTCGACCCCCTTTGATGCCATGACACGGTCAGCGGTCTCGCGCCGCGTAATGCCACCCGTCACCATTAAAGGCATGGTTGCCGCTTCGGCCATCTGCTCGGCGAAGGTCAGGAAATAGGCTTCGCGATCATTCGTGGACTGGCTGACGCGTCCGTCCTGGCTTTCGCCCATCATGGCAGAGGACTCATATGTACCACCGGAGACTTCGACGAAGTCGACAGCCTCAGCCCCAAGCCATTCCACAACCTGCGTCGCGTCGCGTACGTCGAAGCCGCCTTTCTGAAAATCAGCCGAATTAAGTTTCACGCCAACGATAAAGTCAGAGCCAACCCGGTCGCGCACCGAGCGAATAATTTCGAGCAGAAGTCGCGCCCGGTTTTCCAGCGCGCCGCCCCATTCATCCTCACGCACATTCGTCAAGGGCGACAGAAATTGCGCCAGAAGATAGCCATGCGCGGCATGGATCTCGACTCCGTCAAATCCGCAGGCCTTTGCCGCTAAAGCCGATTCGCCAAAGCGCGCGATCAGACCGCGGATCTCATCCCCGCTCAGAGCGCGAGCGGGAGCAAACAGGTTGGACAGTGTATCAGAACCCATATCGAGGCGGGATTCCGAGGCGCTAACGGCTTCCGTTCCCTGCGCCGCATAAAGCTGTCGTCCGGGATGGCTGATCTGCATGATGAGCGAGGCACCGCCCGATTTTCCGGCCTCTGCCCACCGTTCAAACCGGCGGCGCACACCTGGATCATTCAGTGTGGCTTGCCGCAGCACGATCCCGCCCGGTCCGGTCATGGCGGTCGCATCGACCATGACATTTCCGGTAATGATCATCCCCGCGCCGCCATCCGCCCAGGCTTCATAGAGATTGACCAGAGCGTCGCCCGGAACCTGACCCAGACCCGAAGCCTGATCGGCCATATTCTCTTCCATCGCCGCTTTTGCGATTCGGTTCGGAACCGTGTGTCCACAGGGCAATGTAAGAGGTACGAATAGGTCTGACATAAAAGCGCCCTACACAGTGTCTAGGCAAAGAAAAAGGCCCCACAAATGTGAGATCTTCATGCGGTTCTGACGGAGGGTCAGGCCGCGATGATTTTGCTCTTGCCGACATCTGGCAATTTGTCTGTCAGGTTGGCCTCGGCCGTTTCGTAGATAAATTTCAGCATCAGCATTTTCGGGTCGCACTTGCCGCCCGGATACCAGCTCGCGGCGATTGGATTCCAGAACCGGTCGATCAGGGCGGAATCGTCGTCCGCAGGGTATAGAGCACCCTCAATGCAGGCTTGATAAGTACTTGCAGATATGGATTGCCATGGCGATTGCGCCAGGCTGGCTCAAGACGGCTTTGCCCAAGTCGGACATATTGTTGGAAAAGAAATAGATCGCGGATCCGCCGCCTTGCTCGGCCGTCTCGATTGTCTGTTTATCAATCTGCGGTGCCATTGGCTGCATATGCTCACTATACTGCTCGCGCTCCCAGCATGACGTATCGCACGCCCTTGAGTTCTTCGAGTAGTTGGATCCGGGGTTCGGTTTCAAATTTTGATAGGTCGGCCATTAGGGCCTCCTTCTGAATGTGGACACCTCGAAGAACAGGGTTTTGGGGCCAGTATAGAGGCGAATTTTATAATCGGCTCTCAGGTCAGGCTTCATAGAGTGACGAATGCGTGTCCACAGGCGTATTTTGGCATGATTTTGGCCCGCATAAGTGGGGGGATCCGGATTTTGAACAGAATCAGGCTATGGGCTGTCGTCGCTCATGGAAAACGAGGCGGCGGAAGTTGTAGCTTAGCTTGGCCATGGTGATCCGGCCAGCGGCCCTGGCCGATTGAGCGCCTGGCCGATTGAGCGGATCGTGATCGCCATCGGCCCTTTCTCATATCCGAAGACATGTTCAACACAGGCACGGATGGAGGAGCGGGTCGCATTGCCGCGCCGAATGTGCTTTGCCATCGGTTTACCGCGGGGCTTCTTTCGATGGATGTTTGAACGATAGCCCTGCGCTTTCAGCCAGGCTTCGTTTCTGGCTGAGCGATAAGCTGTATCCGCCCAAACAGACTTTGAGCTGTTGGTGGCATCCAGAACCGATGTCAGTTCGTGCCCATCATAGCGGGCCGCATGGGTACAGGTCTCTCCCCGGACAAAGCGCCATTTCCGGTCAATACTGATATGGTTCTTGTACCCAAAGTGAGGGATGGAAATGTCGACAAGGCCTGCGTCCTGTTCCCCTTCTGCGGTCTTTCGCGCCCTGGAATAGCTGACCACCGCTCGTGCGTCGGTGTCTTTCTGTGCGGCCCTGGCAGGATCGCCCGCGCCAGATAGCGGACGCGCTTTCACCCGCCCTGGCCCGCTCTTTCTCTTCTTTCTTCATCCGTTGGCGCGGCGCTGACACCAAAGTGGCATCCACGATCTGACCTCCCGTGGGTTTGTAGCCGCGCTTGCAGAGTTGCTCTTCAAAAGCGGCAAACAGAGATTTGAAAGCACCAGACTGGGTCAGCTTTTCCTGGGTCAGCTTTTCACGGAACAGCCAAATCGTCTTTTGGTCCGGGGTCGGTTCACCGATCTCAAACCTCAGAAACCGCAGCCAACTTAAACGATCCCGGATCAGAAATTCCATCCGTTCATCACTCAGATTGTGCATCGACGCCAGAACAAGCACCTTGAACATCGTGACCGGATCATAGGGTGGCCGACCGCCCTTGGCGCGAACACCATAACCGAGGGCTTCCATCAGAACAGTTCGGAAAGCCTCAAAGTCCACATGACACTCTAGCGCTTCAAGCGGATCACCTGTCGCCGATAAGCGAGCAAGATGATCCGACAAGTCAAACAATCCAGGCGCGTGCATCATAAAATCCTCCCAAAACCAGTAAATCAGATCACACCACAAAATGCATGGTTTTTAGAGGCCTCCATGTGGCTGAGTTGATTCACGTACGGCAATGTAATGCAGACAGACTGTGGCCTGTTCCTGCGGCATTTCGTACGCTTACCAATTTATGGCCGGACATCGACATCACATCCGTCTGTTCAAGACGTGTCAATCGCTCAAAACCGGGTAAACGGTCAGAAATCCTAGGAGAGTGAAAAATGGATAATATTGTCAAATGTCGCTGGCGCTTTTCATGATCATGATGGGGTGATGAAGTTCCTGCCGTCCAACCCACCGATCTTTCAGATCATTGAAAACAATGTCGGTCTGGACTTTATCAATCCAGCCTTCAAATATCTAACCGCTCTGCTTGAAATCGTTGCTGGTATCTTGCTGTTCGTGAACCGCCCCAGGGGGCGCTCTTGAGCGTCAATTGGCGCGCATTTGACTGTCCTTGGCATTCACACGCCGACCGGCTCCGACACGGATAGCGAAACCAGCCCAATGCTCTTCATGATGGCCGTCGTTAGCTTTGCCGCCGCCGCCTTCGTCTGGTGGGACTCGCGCGCGAACAAAGCCTGTCCGCCTCCAGCGACGGCACCGCCACGCTTTCAACAGGCCGTATCCGCTTATGATCAACCAGAAGATTTCGATCACAAAACTAGCGAGATTGAAGGTAAAATAGAGTGAGATCATGATCAGGAGCGCCTAGTCCGTTGACGGCCGAGAAACGCCAGTCGACAGCGGGAAGCCGATCCGTCTGAACGCCCCAATAGGCGATCAGGATCAAGGCCACGCCGATCAGATCGATCGAGTCTAGTATGGTCATGGGGCAGCTCTCAGCTTGGCGGGGTAGACGCGCCGCATGGTCAGATTTATCCGCCCACCTTTCGGGACGAGCGCAGTTTCGCCGTAATAGACCCGGCTAACCCCATGATAGCAGCGCCGCGCCGCGCCACCAAGCACGACGACATCGCCCGAGAACAGTTTTAACGAGGCCGTGGGGCCGCTGCGTGTCTCCCCGCCGATGCGGAACAAAGCAGGGTCACCAAGACTGACCGAAACCACGGGGGCATTCAGATCCAACTCGTCCTGATCCACATGCAGCCCCATCTTTGCACCGCCGCGATACCAGTTGATCAGGCAAGCCTCTGGTTGATCGGGCCATCCTGCAACATCAGCCCACAAATCTTGCAGGAGCTTGGGTAGATCGGGCCAAGGCGATCCCGTTTTCGGATGAACAGTTTCATAGCGGTAGCCATGATGCTTGTCTGTCACCCAGCCAAGCGGGCCAAAATTGCTCATCACGACTGAGAGCGGCGCGCCCGTAAGCGGCATGGTAGGTTGGTAGAACGGCGCCTGCTCAACACCCAGTTTAACGGCCTCAATCAACGCCGCTTGCTGAGCGGGATCAAAATAGAGCGGATAATAAGCAAATCCGGGCGGGAAGGACGGGGGCTTATTCGTCATTGGGATCTGTATAGCGCATCATTCACCGAACTCCGAGCCATGCGGCCTCTGCATGGAGACTGTCTTCATCGTTGAAAAGTCCCACCGGACTCACTAGGGGTCGTTTCACTATCCATAATGCTCTGAAATCCATATCCTATTTCTATCCCTTGCCGCTTTCAGGACCATATATCGAGGCCATTCATGGCGGCTAAAACATGCATCATCATCCTGGGTATGCACCGTAGCGGCACATCTGCACTCACGCGTCTTTGTGCGCTCGCTGGAGCGGAGTTGCCGCGCACCTTGATACGCAGCCGGGCGGGAAACAAGACGGGGCATTGGGAATCAGAAGCTATCACCGCATTTCACGATGAAATGCTGGCCAGCATGGATCAGCGTTGGGATGATTTCAGACCGGTCGAGTTTACCCCGGCGCAACGGGACCAGTATCGGAAACAATTCTCTGATCTGATCGAGCGCGACTTCGGCGATGCGGTGGTAATCGTGCTCAAAGAGCCGAGAATGGCCCGCTTTGCGGCGCTCACGCTCTCAGCTCTGGACGCAATGGGATATCGTGTCGGCATCATCCACGCCGTGCGCCACCCGCTGGAAGTCGCCCGGTCGCTGAAAAAGCGCAACAAGATTCCGATGGCGCTTGGCGCGCTCTACTGGTTGCGCCATGTCGTTGATGTCGAAACGGCGCTGCAAGACCGTCCTCATACAGTTCTTCCCTATAATATGGTGACGGATGACGGCGCCGGTTCAATCCGCCGCTTCTTCTCAGACAATGACTTGCCTGACCTACCGGATAGTTTCGAGCAGGAAGCCACCAAATTTCTTGATCCGTCTCTGCGCCATCACACTGTGACCCATTGGTCAGATGCACCCGAACTGAGCCCTTGGTTGCAACCGGTTCATGATGCGCTCTGTAGCAATGCACCGCGCTCGCCCGGCGGAAAAACACTTAATGACATTATAGAGATCAGAGACGAGCTCGAGGCTGCCAGCGGGCCCTTGAACGCACTGCGCCAACAATTCGAAACTCAACAGGCCCGGCGTGTCAAGTCCGATGCGAAGGTCAAAATACTCAGGGCAGAGGTTGCAGTGCGGCGGTCTCAGCTGGAAGAATCCAAGACATTTAACGACCAAATCTCCCAAGATGTGATTCAGCTGCAGGCAGATTTGAGAAACGCCCAATCCAGTCTGAATGAGACCCAAACCAAGCTGACAGACGAAATCCAAACACTAAGCGCGCAGAAGGAGGCTGCCGAAACCCATATTCTCGAGCTTGAGACCGTTCTGAATGAGACCCAAACCAAGCTTACAGACGAAATCCGGGTACTGCGCCAACAATTCGAAACTCAACAGGCCCGGCGTGTCAGGTCCGATGCAAAGGTCAAAACACTCAGGGCAGAGGTTACGGCGCGGCGGTCTCAGCTGGAAGAATCCAAGACATTTAACGACCAAATCTCCCAAGATGTGATTCAGCTGCAGGCAGATTTGAGAAACGCCCAATCCAGTCTGAATGAGACCCAAACCAAGCTGACAGACGAAATCCAAACACTAAGCGCGCAGAAGGAGGCTGCCGAAACCCATATTCTCGAGCTTGAGACCGTTCTGAATGAGACCCAAACCAAGCTGACAGCGAAATCCGGGTACTGCGCCAACAATTCGAAACTCAACAGGCCCGGCGTGTCAAGTCCGATGCGAAGGTCAAAATACTCAGGGCAGAGGTTGCAGTGCGGCGGTCTCAGCTGGAAGAATCCAAGACATTTAACGACCAAATCTCCCAAGATGTGATTCAGCTGCAGGCAGATTTGAGAAACGCCCAATCCAGTCTGAATGAGACCCAAACCAAGCTGACAGACGAAATCCAAACACTAAGCGCGCAGAAGGAGGCTGCCGAAACCCATATTCTCGAGCTTGAGACCGTTCTGAATGAGACCCAAACCAAGCTTACAGACGAAATCCGGGTACTGCGCCAACAATTCGAAACTCAACAGGCCCGGCGTGTCAGGTCCGATGCAAAGGTCAAAACACTCAGGGCAGAGGTTACGGCGCGGCGGTCTCAGCTGGAAGAATCCAAGACATTTAACGACCAAATCTCCCAAGATGTGATTCAGCTGCAGGCAGATTTGAGAAACGCCCAATCCAGTCTGAATGAGACCCAAACCAAGCTGACAGACGAAATCCAAACACTAAGCGCGCAGAAGGAGGCTGCCGAAACCCATATTCTCGAGCTTGAGACCGTTCTGAATGAGACCCAAACCAAGCTGACAGACGAAATCCGGGTACTGCGCCAACAATTCGAAACTCAACAGGCCCGGCGTGTCAAGTCCGATGCGAAGGTCAAAATACTCAGGGCAGAGGTTGCAGTGCGGCGGTCTCAGCTGGAAGAATCCAAGACATTTAACGACCAAATCTCCCAAGATGTGATTCAGCTGCAGGCAGATTTGAGAAACGCCCAATCCAGTCTGAATGAGACCCAAACCAAGCTGACAGACGAAATCCAAACACTAAGCGCGCAGAAGGAGGCTGCCGAAACCCATATTCTCGAGCTTGAGACCCTAGTTGAGTTTGAGGCCGCTCGCGCTTCTGCCAGCGCCGATCATATCACTGCCATGCAGTCTTCAAACTCCTGGCGGATCACCAAACCGGCCCGCAATCTGGTCCGGCTATGGCGCAATAAGACCCGCCTGATCGTCGGTATGATGGCTGGGCTGCAAGCGTGGCAACTTATGCAATCTGGCGATATTGTTGCATCCGCCGATGCCTCTCAGTCTCCCGCTATTCGCGACGCACGCCGGGCCCTGCAACGTGAGCGATCAATGGTTTTGGACAGGCAATGGCTTCTGTTAGCGGCGCACAAGCAGATAGACGATACCGATCTGCCCGCCATTACAGTGAGCGCGGTCACCTATAATTCCGAGTGCTGGCTACCCAAATTCTTCAAATCACTCACCGGGCTTGATTACCCCAAAGACAAGCTCTCGATCCATTTTGTCGACCACGGCTCCTCGGATGGAACGATCAATAGAATCGAAGCTTTTCTGGCGAAACAGAGAGCTACTTATTGCGATCTTAAGCTCTCAATTCGCGACAATCTCGGTTACGGAGCCGGTAATGATTACGCCATCCGGGCCAGTTCAGATAACTTCGTTCTGGTCACCAATGTCGACGTTGAATTCTATCCTGCATCGCTGCGTCAATGCGCAGCATTTGCTTGTGCCGATACTGAGGACGTGGCCTGCTGGGAATTCCGCCAAACCCCTTATGAGCACCCCAAATATTATGATCCGGTCACGCTTGAGACGAACTGGAACGCGCATGCCTGCGTCCTGATCCGGCGATCCGCCTATGTTGATGTTGGTGGCTACGACACTAGGATCTTCATGTATGGCGAGGATGTTGAACTTTCATACCGGTTCCGCGCAAAGGGGTACCGTCTGCGCTATGTCCCGCGCGCGATTGTCCTGCACCATGTTGAGCTAGATAATGCAGATATACGGCCGAACCAGCTTTCGGGCTCTATAGCAGCCAATATCCTGCTGCGATATAGATATGGCTCACCCATGGATGTTACGGTCGGAGAAGCCTTGTTGCAGGCTTCATTCAGGAATGAAACCGACCCAGTTCGGGCGAAGGCTCTAGAGACAGCCAAACATATCCTGCGCGAAAATCGCTGGCATTTCTGGTGGCGGCGCGGGCTCGCCTCATTCCGGCGCAAGGGACGCACCTTCTTCCCGTTCAATGAATTCGACTATGACGTCGCCCGGATCGGGGCTGACATCGTGTCAAACCCGTTCAAGCAAACAGACTTCGAGGCTCTGCCCCGGGTCTCGATCATCACGCGGACCCACGGGCCGTCCGATGCGCATCTTCGCAATGCCATTGCGTGTGTGCTCAATCAAACCTATCCGAATATTGAGCATATTATCGTCGAGGACAGCACCGATGATGCGCGCGAACTGGTCGAAGCCGCCGCCGCTCAATTCGGGGATGATCGTATCCGTTATGCTAAGAGCCCCGGCAAAGGGCGATCGGAATGCGGTAATCATGGCGCGTCGATAGCGACCGGTGAGTGGCTCGGCTGGCTCGATAATGATGATCTGCTTTTTGCGGATCATGTTGAGACATTGATCCGGGCCGCCCAAAGCCAGCCCGAGGCCGTCACATCCTACGCGCTCGCTTGGGACGCCCATTCGGAGATGGTCGACGGCGATCCTCTGATACATCAGTTTGAATTGCCCGACAGTCACCGGCGTGGTTTTGATCAGCAGACACTGATGCGAGAGAACTTCATTCCCATCCAATCGATCCTGTTCCGCAAGAGCCTGTTTGATCTGTTTGGCGGCTTAAATCCTGAATTTTCACAACTGGAAGACTGGAATCTCTGGATCCGGTATTCGCAGATCGGCCCATTCATATTCACGCCCAAAGTGACATCAATCTATCTGACACCATTCGATAACGTCGCCCGGCAGAACCGGCATATTATGTTGCATGAGGCTTATGATCCTGTCAGTCAGGCCAATGCGCGCGATGTCGCCAAGATACGGCAGACCTTGAAGTCGGCGTCCAAACCCGTCTCCAAGCGAAAGCAACGTTCGCGCAACGCATCGTGATGAACTTCCTTCGCAGACGCGTGCCATCCGCTACGATCACCCTGCAAATGACGCGCCGGGCGATCCTTCAGCGCTATCGGGGATCATTTCTCGGGTTGGCCTGGGCCTTCCTGACACCCATCTCCATGCTGGTCGTGTACACGTTCATTTTCACGAAGGTCTTCACGGTCCGCTGGGGTGCGGATGTGAGCGCGGACAGTGTCGGCGATTTGGGGACCTTCCAGTTTGCTGTGCTTCTGTTCGCGGGACTCAGCCTTTACGCATTCTTCAGCGAAATCGTCCTCACCACGGGCACGGCCATCACGGATAATGGAAACCTCGTGAAAAAAGTCATCTTTCCTTTACGCATCCTGCCGATCATCAACATCTTCAGCGCCCTGTTTCAGCTTCTGGTCTCTCTGCTCATCCTGGTTCTGTTTCAGTTGATCTTGACTGGTTTTCCACCGTGGACAGCGCTGCTCTCCCCCTTGGCGATTTTGCCGCTGGTCGTTCTGGTGGCTGGCCTTGGGTGGTGGCTATCAGCACTGGGCACCTATATTCGCGACATTAATCAGCTGCTGACGCCGCTGGTGACGGCTTTGTTGTTTCTGGGCCCGATCCTCTACCCGCTCTCTTCCTTCTCGGAAGGGGTGAGACCGTGGCTGTCACTCAACCCGTTGACGATCCCGATCGAAGCCTTTCGTGATATGATGATCTGGGGTGTATGGCCGGATTGGACCGCTCTCGGCCTCTATATGATCGCCGCGATTCTACTCGCCGTTACTGGCTGGATGGGCTTCACACGGCTCCGCCCTGGATTTGCCGATGTCCTCTGACACCCCGAATATTACGGCCAGTCCGGACGGCGATCCCGCAGCGATCAGCGTTCGGAATGTTTCCAAGAATTACCGGCTCTATAGACGACCGACGCACAGGCTTGCCGAAGCGCTATTCTCCACGAAAAAATCATACCGGGAGTTCCAGGCTCTCAGCGATATCAGTTTTGACGTTCGGTCGGGTGAAACCCTTGGTATTGTCGGGCACAATGGATCGGGGAAATCAACCCTGTTGCAGATTATCTGCGGCACTTTGCAACCGACCAACGGCTCCACGGCTGTGCAAGGCCGCGTCGCGGCGCTTCTCGAACTGGGTGCGGGGTTCAATCCGGAGTTCACTGGCCGCGAAAATGTCTATCTGAACGCCACAATCCTCGGCATGAGTCAGAGCGAGATTGATGAGCACTTCCAGGCGATAGAGGCATTTGCTGGCTTAGGAGACTTCATCAATCAGCCTGTGAAATTCTATTCATCCGGCATGTTCGTTCGCCTAGCATTCGCAACGGCCATCCATTCCGATCCCGACATTTTGATTGTCGACGAAGCCCTAGCCGTGGGCGACGAAGCGTTTCAGCGTAAATGTTTTGCCCGAATCGAGAAAATTCAGGCCAGCGGGGCCACGGTTCTGTTCGTCTCACATGCGCCGAGCAGCGTGTTGCAACTCTGCTCCCGGGCGATCCTGCTCGATGACGGTGAAATACTGATGGACGGAGCGCCGAAAACAGTCATCGGCCAGTACCAGCGACTCATGAACGCCAAAGGGGAACTCGCAGCCGAGGTGCGCGCAGACATTCTCAATCAAGAAGAGCCATCTGGCACACCGACCAACGAAGCAGCGCCAAGACAACAGGCAGACGTCATATCAAGTCTCGATTTTTTCGACTCCGGTCTTGTCACGCAATCAACCATCGAATATGATATAGACGGCGCACAAATTCACGATATTCAGATTCTGAACGCGACCGGACAGCGCGTCAATCAACTCTCCATGGGAGAGGATTACACGCTGAGTTATCGCGTTCATTTCACGCAGGCTGCCGAGCAGATTGGCTTCGGCACGCTCATAAAGTCAGTTGGCGGCCTGGAGATTGCCGGCGCGACCACATCCCGATCGAAATACCGTCGGCTGCCGTCTGTCTCACCGGGCGAAGAGCGCCGCGTCCGTTTTCCCTTCTCCTGCCGCCTGCTTCCGGGAATCTATTTCATCAATGCTGGCGTCACGCGAGAGATTGAGGGTGAAATGGTCTTCATGCATCGAATTCTGGACGGCGCGGTTTTCAAGGTCGCCTTTGCCGACGATGTGTATGCCACGGGTCTTGTCGATATACTGACAGCCGAACCTCAGATCGATACGCTCTGAAATGCTCTGCCGTGACCGCCTAAAACGGTCGTTGATTGAGCTGTAGACCCGGCGCGTTCCACCCGACTTTGCTGATCGTCTCCGTGATCGACGTTCCATTGTTAAGCCGGATCACAAGCGCGACGTCATGATAGGACAGAGTCTGGGCCACCGTCCCGCGAACATACTGAAATGTCGTGTCTGGACCGACCAGTTCCGATGACCAAGACAGACGGCCACCGTCAAAGACCCATGACCCGTCCGGCGTGACGCCCGGATTGATATCCCGCAGATAGCGCAGGCTTTGCGTCAGGGCCGCCGACTCGCGGTCCGCTTGCTGCAACCTCATGGTCAGGCGATGAATATCAATCTGCGTCTGCATGAGCGGCAGCAATCCAGCCGTCAGGATGACCAGGGCGACCAGGACTTCGATCGTCGTGAAGCCGTCGTCTGAGGCAGCCCGTTTCATGGCTGGTCGGAGAGATCCGACTGGTTTCGCGGCGTGACAACGACCGGCGATCGGCGCGGCATCAAGGTCTCAGATTGTTCGCCTGTATTATTGAACCGGCGATTGACCGACGAGGCCAAGGCTTCGACGGCGCGAGCGCGGTCATCCGCCGTATCAAGAATATAGGGTGTGATCATGAACAGTAGAACCGTGTCGGACTCGACTAGGGTCTCCGTGCTGAAAAAACGTCCTACGAGCGGAATGTCTTTCAGGAACGGCACGCCTGATCCGCCTTCTGTATATCGATTTTCTATCAACCCTCCGAGGATGGCAGACTGACCATCCTGTAGGGTCAGTTCTGATGTAATCGTTCGGCTTGAAATAATCGGCGATGCAATAGCCTGGTTTGGATTGGTTTCAGCTGAGGACACTTCCTGATTGATTTCAATATCAATGCGATCTGATGACAGAACAGTCGGAGAGACATCGAGCAGCACTCCGGTCTCCCGATAGTCAACGGATTGCAGAATATCCGACGTACCCCCAATCAGCGAATCACTCGCGGTTTGCGAGGTGATGATCGGCACATCCGTCCCCACTTGGATCGATGCCGTGGCGCCCGATTTGGTCACAATACGCGGCGTTGACAGGACATTGATCTGATTATTTGTAGACAGGGCGCTAAAATTGATCGTCACATTGGGGTCGGAATATCGGCCTGTCACGCCCGAATTTGCTAGTTCAAGACCGCCAAGGGTTCCCACAGAATAGCCTTTGGTTCCAATCTCGCGCATCAGGAATTCGACCCCCGAGCGTGTATCAGTACTCAAGGACACCTCTGCGATTGTCACTTCGATTAAAACTTCTGGCGGCGGCGTATCCAACTGACGAAATAGCGACAGCAATTCTGCATACCGCTCTGATGTGGACTGAAAGATGATGCGGTTGCTTTGTGTATCAGCCACTGTTCCTAATGCAAACTCACATAGACTCTCATTGAGGCCGAGTCACCGACCCTGAACAGTAGGCTATATTTACACTTATATATGGACCTTGCGACGCCCGAATGGGGCTGTCAGGACTTGACAATCCGACAAAATCTCCGCCTCTCCCCTTGCAGGTGTGATTCTCTCTCCCATATCGGCTTAGAACGCCCCCGCCGGGCCTGAAATCGGGACGTGCGGGAACTCGCATCATATTGATTTTGTTGGGCGGTGGGAGCCAGGCCCGAAAGAGGAGCAAGCCTATGTCGAAAGTGATCGGTATCGATCTCGGCACAACCAACTCATGTGTCGCTGTCATGGATGGCGATAAGCCGAAGGTCATTGAGAATTCTGAAGGTGCGCGCACCACCCCGTCTGTTGTTGCCTTCAATGAGAGCGGCGAGCGCTTGATCGGCCAGACGGCCCGTCGTCAGGCTGTGACCAACCCGGACAATACCTATTATGCTATCAAACGCCTGATCGGCCGTCCCTTCACGGATCCTGCCGTTAAGAAGGACGCCAAACTGGTCCCGTATGAAATTGTCAAAGGTCCGAACGGCGACGCTTATGTTCAAGGCCGCGATAAGGCTTACAGCCCAGCAGAAATCAGTGCCATGACTCTGACCAAGATGAAGGAAACAGCCGAAGATTATCTTGGCTCGACCGTCACGCAGGCCGTTATTACGGTTCCAGCCTACTTTAATGACGCCCAACGCCAGGCCACCAAAGACGCCGGTAAAATTGCGGGCCTCGAAGTGCTGCGCATCATCAACGAGCCAACAGCTGCGGCCCTCGCCTACGGTCTGGACAAGGATGAAGGCAAAACGATCGTGGTCTACGACCTTGGAGGCGGCACGTTCGATGTGTCTGTTCTGGAAATCGGCGACGGCGTCTTCGAAGTGAAAGCTACCAACGGAAATACATTCCTCGGTGGTGAAGATTTCGACATGCGCATCGTCGAATGTCTCGCTGACGAGTTCAAGAAAGAGCAAGGCATCGATCTGAAATCCGACAAGCTAGCGCTGCAACGCCTGCGCGAAGAGGCGGAAAAAGCGAAGAAGGAACTGTCGACCGCGTCTACTTATGAGGTCAACTTGCCTTTCATCACAGCGGATGCGACGGGACCAAAGCACCTGAACATGAAGCTGACCCGCGCCAAGCTGGAAAGCCTGGTCGAGGATCTGATCAAACGTACCATTACGCCGATCAAGAAAGCCTTGTCCGATGCCGGGCTGAAAGCGTCCGACGTGGACGATGTCGTGTTGGTTGGCGGTATGACCCGCATGCCCGCCGTGCAGAAAGCTGTGTCCGACTATTTCGGCAAGGAGCCGCATAAGGGTGTGAACCCGGACGAAGTTGTTGCCATGGGCGCCGCCATTCAGGCCGGTGTGCTGCAGGGTGATGTCAAAGACGTGCTTCTGCTCGACGTCACGCCGCTCTCACTCGGAATCGAAACCGAAGGCGGCGTCTTCACGCGCATGATCGACCGCAACACGACCATCCCGACCAAGAAAAGCCAAGTCTTCTCGACCGCTGCCGATAATCAGTCGGCTGTGACCATCAAGGTAGCACAGGGCGAGCGCGAAATGGCCACGGACAATAAGCTGCTGGGTCAGTTCGACCTGGTCGGTATTCCACCCGCACCGCGCGGCATGCCGCAGATCGAAGTCACGTTCGACATTGATGCCAACGGTATCGTCAATGTGTCAGCCAAGGATTCTGCGACCGGCAAAGAACAGCAGATCCGCATCCAGGCCTCAGGCGGTCTGAATGACGACGATATTGACGCCATGATCAAAGACGCCGAGGCCAACGCCGAAGAAGACAAGAAGCGCCGCGACATGGCTGAAGCCAAGAATCAAGCCGAAGCCATCACGCATAAGGCCGAGTCTGACCTGGCCGAGCATGGCGACAAGATCGACGAGGAAACCAAGACAGCCATCAAAGACGCGATTGCTGAAGTGAAAAAGTCTGTCGAGACCGATGATGCTGCAGGCATCACCGACAAGGTGCAGATCCTGGCGGTAGCCCTGATGAAGATGGGTGAGTCGATCTACGCCGACGCTGCCGCCGAAGAAGAGGCGAAAGACGCGACGAAGCCTGGCGACGACGGCGAAGAAGATGACGACATTGTCGACGCTGAGTTCGAAGACGTCGATGACGAAAATGCGGCATAGCGGCTAGCGAAATGGCCTCGCTGGAAACGGCGGGGCCTTTTGCCAGGCGGCGACACAAACGGGCCGCCGCCGCCGCAAATCATGGGAACCTCACCACATACGCCAGCCTTCGGGACGTTTGCCCTTCCACCTGCACGTGAGAATATTCGTGTGAAGGCAGACGGCTGTTCTGACACGCGCATCGGATGCTGGATCATCAGTGCGCGGCGCAAACGGGCCATCAGGGGTCTTTGTGAGCCCTTCGATATATGCGTTGCGCCGGATGTGAAAGCCCGCCTCTACCCGTCCGGTAATCGCTGCGAGAAGCGCGCCATGGCGGGCGTACAGGTCTGGGATGCCGAAGAGCGCGGCGCACTGCGCAAGAGCATCAATGTGGGCGATTCGCTTTTCACTTTTTTTGATATCGGTGCCAATGCCGGACTCTATTCCCTCTTCGTCAATGCTTATGCCAAAGCTGCGCGACGGCCCGTGCGATTGATTGCCGTAGAACCCAGCGCCGAAATGGCCGCACGGCTTATGTTCAATGCGGAGGCCTCCGAAGCGCAGATCGAGTTGGCCCGTTCCGCCATTTCCGACGCACCTGGTGAAGCCTGTCTGTCGGATGGCGGAAATAATCGCGGCGAAGCGCAGCTCTCCGATCACGGAGAACGCGTTGAAGTCGAGACTCTGGCCGGTCTGTGCGACCGGCTTGGCGTCACCCATATCGACGCCATGAAGCTCGATATTGAAGGCCATGATGAACGCGCGCTTCGCGCTTTTTTCAGCCAGGTCCCGGAGACGCGCCATCCAAAATTACTCATTGTCGAAACCGCCGCATATAGTGGTGATCCCTTGATTGAGCTGGCCCTGACCCACAATTATGTCGTGGCAGACGCCACGTCTCTCAATGCCATTTTGAAGAAGTCTGATTATGTCCAAACGTGACTATTACGAGGTTCTGGGCGTATCGCGCAATGCGGACGCGAAACAGCTCAAATCGACCTTTCGCAAGGCTGCCATGGCATGCCATCCGGACCGCCATCCCGACGATCCCGGCGCCGAAACCCGGTTTAAGGAATTGAACGAAGCCTACGGCATTCTGTCCGATGAACAGAAACGGGCCGCCTATGACCGCATGGGCCATGCAGCCTTTGAGAATGGCGGTATGGGCGGCGGGGGCTTCCAGGATTTTGGCGATATTTTCAGTCAGATTTTTGGCAGCACAGGCGGTGGGGGCGGATTTGCGGACATGTTTGGCGGGCGCGGCGGCAGGCGCACACAGAGCGTCGCACGCGGATCGGATCTGCGCTACGAGATGGAAATTACGCTGGAAGAAGCCTTCTACGGCAAGGATGTCGAGATCGAAGTGCCGATTGTTGAGGATTGCGAGCGCTGTGACGGAATGGGGGCCGAACCGGGCGCGTTTGTTGAAAGCTGCGATACATGCGGCGGGGCCGGTCGGGTCCGCACGCAACAGGGCATGTTCACCATGGAACGTTCCTGCCCGAACTGTGGAGGCCAGGGCGAATATGTGACCGATCCCTGCCGCGAATGCGACGGTCAGGGTCAGGTGCGGCAGCCAACCGAACTGGATGTTTCCATTCCAGCCGGTGTTGAAGACGGCACCCGCATCCGCCTGTCCGGTCAGGGCGATCAGGCGCCGAAACGCGGAGCCAGTAATCGTCAACGTGGCGATCTTTATCTGTTCGTGTCCGTCAAACCGCACGACATGTTTGAGCGCGAAGGGGCCAACCTGTTTATCCGTGCGCCTGTGCCGATGACGGTGGCTGCGCTGGGCGGTGAGCTGGAACTACCGACGATTGATGGCGGTCGAACCAAGATCAAGGTCGAAGCCGGCAGTCAGGGCGGCAAGCGTATGCGTCTGCGCGGCAAGGGTATGAGCGTTCTGCGCAGTCAAAGCCGGGGCGACATGTATATCGAGCTGGCCGTTGAAACCCCCGCGCGCCTGAGCGCAAAACAGCGCGAACTACTCGAAGAATTTGCTGAGCTGTCTGGTGACGAGGTCAGCCCGGAAAGCAAAGGCTTCTTTGATAAGGC
Organism: Litorimonas sp.; assembly: GCA_965205225.1. GTDB lineage: Bacteria > Pseudomonadota > Alphaproteobacteria > Caulobacterales > Maricaulaceae > Litorimonas. Next base: position 679,409 of record CBDBFZ010000002.1, on the reverse strand, counting down.
CAAAGCCTTCTGGGACGAACTGGTCGATTAGGAAACGTTGAGGTCCACTCAGATGTTCAGCAAAGATCGCCTATCGCAACGTGCGGTTTTACGGGCCTCATATCGGGTCTTGCTACACTGTTTGGCAGCCATCTGGCCGCACATCGCATCTTCGGACAGGCGGATGTCCTGACTGACGTCATCAGGATTGGCGGCGTGATCGCTGTTGGAACGGCGATACTGAGTTTCATGTTCTGGACAGTCACTCATTTGCGGGAAAAAATCCCGTCCGAGGAGCCGTCGCGGGGTCTGCTAACCGCTCTGTGCGTCATCCCGCTTCCCGTCTCTACGTGGAAATTGAAAACGGATGTTCTGTTAGCTTACACCAGCGACTCGGCTCATCTATTTGCGACTGTCATTGATACCATTCCAAGCGCCATTGCTACAGGTCTTCTGACATTTGAGGTCATGACTAGGCGTCACTGGTTGCCGTGATCCTCAGCGCGGCTCTTGGCTATTTTGTGGCGCGCTGGGGTTCGGACCCGGCCGCCTGAACGTCGCCGCGCCCGCCGTAATCGACCGCCACAGATCGTCGCTCTCATCGTCCTCTGCAATATTGCGCGTATGTTGCCAGAGCGTGCGAATGAACCTGCCGTCTTCATCTTCGCTGAGCTGTCCGGACCAGCTGGTGATGGAGCCAAAGCCGATAAAATTGACAGAAAAGGCGATGACGTCTCCCTGTGCCCAGCCCGTCAAATCGAATTGATCATCCGCGGCAGGTTTGCCGAGCTCTGTGCGGTAGACACCTGACAGAGACCCATCTTCAGCTACTAGAATCTCGACTGCCGAGCCCGCTTCATTGATCCAGAGGCCGTTCAAATCATTTGCGTAGGCAGCCTGACATCCGCCCAGAAGAACAGCGATAAGGGCGAGTTTACGCATTGATGAACCCCAGAACGAGATAGGCGGCGACCGTGAGTCCCCCAGCCAGCAGGGCATAGGGCAGTTGGGTTCTGATATGATCGATATGATCAGAGCCCGTCGCCATCGAGGCGATGATTGAAGTGTCGCTGGTCGGGCTGCAATGATCGCCGAAAACACCGCCGCCAATCGCTGCGGCTATCGCCAGCGAAGGGTCGATCCCGTAGCTTGCGGACAGAGGCACAGCGATTGGGATCATGATCGCAAAAGTACCCCAGCTGGTTCCGGTCGAGAAAGCGACGAAACAACTGATCAGAAAGACGAGCGCGGGCATTAAGGCCGGAAACAGAAAGGCCGAGGTCACATCCGCGGTGAATATACCTGTGCCCAGCGTGCGGCACAAACCGCCCAGCGCAAAGGCCAGCAACATTAGGATTGCGAGTGGTAACATACCGCCCATCCCCTTGATTGCTGTGTCAGCACTTTCGCGGATACCGAGCACGCCTTGTATTTTGTAGAGAATGATTGCGAGCGCGACGGCGACAGACGTCGCATAGAGCACCGCTGACGAGCCGGATCCGTCCTGCATTCGCGCGAACCAATCATCGCCGTCTCCCGTCATAACAAGGAAAAGCGGCACCAGAACGACCATCATCAAAATGGGCGCGATCATGTTGAGTGCCCGGGGTTCCGCACCGGGCACGGGCGGAACGTCTGACGCTTCATCCGAAATCATCGGGACCGCGCCCTCACGTAGCAATGTGCCACGCGCTTCCGCTGTTTTCATCTCACCAATATCGCGGCGTGTCAGGATGACAACCAGCAGGATCACGATAATCAGCATGGGGTAGAAATTCAGGACGGCCACCTGAACCAGTTGCGAGAAAGGCTGACTGAGCCCCTCAGCCGCAATCAAACCCATCAGATACGCCCCCCAAGCATTAAACGGGATCAGTACGCTGGACGGGGCCGAGCCCGTATCGGCGATCAGGGCGAGTTTTTCACGCGGAATGCCGAGCCGATCCGCGACAGGCCGAAACAGAGTTCCGACTGTCAGGATCGAAATATTGCTCTCTATAAACAGCAACAGTCCGGTGCCGAGCGCCAGCATCTCGACCAGAACGCGCTGATCCTTAGTTTGTGCACTTTTGGTCCGTCTGTCTAACCAACTCAGCAATCGTTTGATGAATCCGACGACGCCGCCCGAGCGCTGTATCAGTGCGATCAATGCGCCAACCACCAGAGTGAAGATGATGATCCGCGTATTGCCGGCATCGGAAAAGACCGCCACGGTCGCATCGATCGTGTCGAATGTCGCCGCGACCGGATTGGCGCCTGCAAGAATCAGGTAACCCGATGCAATGCCAAGCCCGAGACTCAGGAAAACCTGCCGCGTCAGTAGCGCCAGTCCGATGGCGAGAACAGGTGGCAGTAGCGACCACCATCCGGCAGTTTGTGAAATATCCATGGCTGCACTTTGCCCCCCGCATCACCGCATTACAAGTCGGGGGCTTTAAGACGGTGGGCGCTTTACTTGTTCCGCTGGAGTGCTGGGCGTGATTCGAGATCGGGATTTGACGGCGAGAAGAAGCAGCGCAGATGAGTCAGCTATTCCGCAAGGAGGCAATGGAGCGCCGATCACACGTCTTGTACGGAGAGGTCGTGTTGCGCAGCCCTTGAAAGGCTGGATCGTGACGGGGTTATCCTGGGCAGCGCCGCTCTCATTTTCGTTATCCTGTTCGGCATTGACGTCGATGGTGGGACGGTCTGGACCTGGCTCCGGGACTGATCTTTTCCTCCAAAGATTGTCGGTCACACTTCAGACCGAAATAACGGAATGCGGGCTGGCATGCCTCGCCATGGTGTCGCGCTTTCACGGCCATGATGTTGATCTGAACAGCCTGCGCGAAAAATATCTCGCCATCGATGCGCGGCACATCCCTGAGACAGATCATCAAGATTGCAGATGAACTGTCGCTCTCCCCGCGCGCCTTGCGGGTTGATCTCGACCAACTTCATAAACTCGCGACGCCTGCCATTTTGCACTGGGACCTGGCGGATGCACTGCAGCAGGCCCCTCACTGCGAACAGCAGCTTAATGATGACAGCCTGGTTCAGGCAGCTTAATTTAAGCAGCTTAATTTAGGCAATGGGTTTCGAAGGCACACTTTACCGCGCCGTGATCATCGCGAAAACCAGACCCCCGACAGCGCCGGCCACCATCTGCAGACCAATCCCAAAACCGTCCCGCGCACCGGCAATCATGTGAATACCGAAAAAAGCCTGTTTCATCGCCAGTAGCATCACCAGCATGGCCACTGCGCCCGCAACGGCAAATATGATCATCCGACCGAATCCGGCCAAGCGATAGACAAGCAGGCCAGCCAGATAAGCCACCAGCATGCCCAGAGTGATGAAGATGATATAGAAGGATCCAAGTCGAAAAACATCATAGCCGCTCATGGCCAGACGCTCACCCAATCCGATGTCCGCCCCGATCCCGTTCAAACGCGCAATCACGGCTTGAGTCTGAAGCAGTACAGCCAGCACCGTCGTGGCGATGGCACCGGCGAGCCATGACGGGACAAATCGACTGACGGCGCGGATCATCTTTGTAACGCTCATTCTTGCCTCTTCTCGGGCGCGGCCTAGTTTCTTGCCTGCCCTGTCTCTTGCTTAATGGGCGGCTAAGCCTAGAGTCTGGGTCACGTCAAATAGACAGGTACGCGGAATGGACTGGCGAACATATACAAGGTGGCTCACCTTCGCAGCGGCAGCAACGCTGATCACGACCTGTCTCGAAGCACAGCCCGCACCCGATCTTCCGACGCGGGCTGTCTCAGACTTTCAGATGGAGACGGTGATTGACGGGCTTGAACGCCCGTGGGCGGCCGCTGCCCTGCCGCAGGGCGGGTATCTGGTCACCGGAAAGCTCGGAAAACTCTGGCGCGTCGAAACAGGAACCGCACGTGAGATTGCGAACCTGCCTATTGAGGTTGGTGCCTTCACGGGAGATCGCTTGGTGGAAGCCGGACAGGGCGGTCTTCTGGATGTCGCGATCGCCCCTGACTTAGCTATTAGCGGTGAGATATATCTGTCTTATTCCTATGGCGATTGGGACGCCAACGGGACCGGCTTGCTCCGCGCGCGGCTGGACGGCGATCATATCACCTCGTCCGAAATCGTTTTCCACGCATCCCCCGCCAAGGAAGCCGGGAGTCACTTTGGCGGCAAGATCCTGTTCCTGAGCGATGGTACGCTTCTGCTTAGCCTCGGAGATGGCTTCTCTCTGCGGGAAGAGGCGCAGAAACCGGCTTCCCATTTTGGCTCGATTGTCCGCCTTACGCGGGAGGGCGGAACGCCGTCGGATAATCCTGATTTTGGTGAAAACGCAAAGCCGCACCTGTTCAGCATCGGGCACCGCAATGTTCAGGGTCTTGCACTCGACCCCGCAACCGGAACCATCTGGGAGCATGAACATGGACCCCGCGGCGGGGATGAACTCAACCGTCTGGAAGCGGGGCGCAATTATGGCTGGCCAATCGCGACCTATGGTCGGGACTATCAAGGCGCGCGCATCAGTCCGATCGAAGAAGATGCGCGGTTTACCAGCCCAGCCCATCATTGGACGCCGTCCATCGCGCCCTCGGGTCTCGCGATCTACCGCGGCGATCTGTTTGCCGACTGGAATGGTCACGCCCTGATCGGCGGGCTGGCGTCCGGTGACCTACGCCGGGTTGATCCGGCCACTGGCGAGGAAGTGATCTTGCTGAGCGATGCCAAGACTGAAGACGATGCCTTTCGTATTCGCGACGTTGATATAGAAGCGGACGCAGCCATCCTCCTGCTGATCGAAGACACGGTCAATGGCCGCCTGATCCGGATGACGCCCAAGCGATAGACCCTCGCAGGCAAGCAAAACCCGCCTCGGACAAACCGGGACGGGCCATATACCTATCTGTATGTCGCCCTTAGCGATACTAACGATCATAGTCGGCCTGGCTGACATGGAAGCCCGCACCGCTTTGCGGGGCCGTGACCCGAACTAAACCGGACTGCGTGGTCTAATGACTTGCCGTATAGCCCCCTGAATATCCTGAAGCGTACGACGAATAGGCGGGGATCGAATAGGCCGGATCCACATTTGTATAGCCCGCATTATAGGGGTTTACAGTGGGTGATATACCCGCATGTCGCGCTCGGATAATGCGTCATGGTTGACCGTGTATGGGTGTAGCTCGGCTGCGTATAGTGGTGGTCCGATAGGGCTGCGATGCACGATATTGCGGCGTGTTATATTGCGCGCAGTTCCGGTTGCCAAGCGCGCCCCGCATAGGACCCAGACCCGCGCTAACGACCGTACCAACGGTGCCGTCACCCTTGTCGATCTCATTGCTGAGCGGTCCGCCGACAACACCGCCCAGAACGCCGCCGATGATCTGGGTCGTATCGTCCCGGCGCTCACATTGCTCATATGCCGCGGTATTGGACGAATAATATTACGCAAATGCAGGCGTGCCGACCAACATAGGCGCCGCGTTTGCGCTCATGGCGAGAACGGCCTTCGCTTTTGTGAAGATCGTCTGTCTGGAAAGTGTCTGGATCATGTCGCACTCCTGTATCATTGCGATAAAGAATGTTTGCAGCACGCCGCCCGAACGGAGGCTGAGCGGCATGTTCAGACTTAATTCACCATAAAAAAGCCATTCACCATAAAAACCCGACCGAAGCCGGGCTCTCCTAATGAGTGATAAGACGAGAGCTTAGTCGTCGCGTTTTGGCGAACGGCGGCGGCGTGGCCGTTTGGGCTTGTCGTCGTCATCATCATACTTGTAGCGCTTGCGCTCTTCAACTTCGACCTCTTCGCCCGTTTCCTGATCGACATGTTTCATCGACAGGCGAACCTTGCCGCGATCACCGAAACCCATCAGCTTGACCCAGACATCCTGACCTTCTTCGAGGAAATCAGACGGATGGTTCACTCGCTCTGGCTTGATCATGGAGACGTGGACCAGACCGTCCTTCTTGCCGAAGAAGTTCACAAACGCACCGAAGTCGACGACTTTCACGACCTTGCCTTTGTAGATCGCGCCTGCTTCCGGCTCAGCCGTCAGAGAGGTGATCCACTCTTTAGCGGCATCAATGGATTTTTGATCGTTGGACGCGATCTTGATCGTGCCATCATCCTCGACGGAGACGCGCGCGCCTGTCGTATCGACGATTTCACGGATGATCTTACCACCGGAGCCAATGACGTCGCGGATCTTATCGACCGGGATCTGCATCTGCTCGATACGCGGTGCAAACTCACCGACGTTATCACGGGATTCGGTCAGCGCTTCGCTCATCTTGTCCAGGATGTGCAGGCGGCCTGCATTGGCTTGGCCCAGAGCGGTTTCCATGATCGCTTCGGAGATGCCGGCAATCTTGATGTCCATCTGCAAGGATGTAATGCCTTCGGATGTCCCGGCCACTTTAAAGTCCATATCGCCGAGGTGATCTTCGTCGCCGAGAATGTCGGACAAAACAGCAATCCCGGCGTCATCCTTGATGAGGCCCATGGCGATACCGGAAACCGGACGCTTGAGCGGAACGCCCGCATCCATCATCGCCAGTGAACAACCACAGACAGTTGCCATGGATGACGAGCCGTTTGATTCCGTAATCTCTGAGACGAGGCGGATCGTGTATGGGAAGTCTTCCGCCGTCGGCAGAACTGCCTGCAGCGCGCGCCAGGCGAGCTTACCATGACCATGTTCGCGGCGTGACGTCCCGCCCATGCGGCCCGTTTCCCCGACCGAATAAGGCGGGAAGTTATAGTGCAGCATGAACTTGTTCTTCATCGTACCAGTCAGCTGATCGACAAATTGCTCATCATCCGATGTGCCCAATGTGGCCACACAGATTGCCTGCGTTTCACCACGGGTAAACAGAGCCGAACCATGTGTGCGCGGCAGGAGGCCTGCAAGCGCTTCGATGGGGCGAACTTCGTCGAGCTTGCGGCCATCAATACGCTTTTGGGTCTTAATGACTGAGTTGCGGACTGTTTCCGATTCGACAGATTTGAAGACATCGTTGAAAACCGCGTCGGACATGCCGTCCGGGTTTTCATCGGATTCGATGAGCTCGGCCTTAGCCGCTGTTTTTGCGGCCCGCAAAGCGTCCTGACGCTCCATCTTGTCTTTCATCTTGTAAGCCGCCTTGATGCCTTTCTCGGCCACTTTCTTGACGTCTTTCTTTTCAGCAGAATGATCCGGCACAACAAATTCGACGGCCGATTTACCCGCTTTTTCGACCAGTTCGTTGATCGCTTCGATCACGTCTTGACAGGCTTCATGCGCGAACATGACCGCGCCGAGCATCTGCTCTTCGGTGAGTTCCTTGGCCTGGCTTTCAACCATCATGACAGCGTCATGCGTACCAGCGACGACGAGATCGAGCTCGCTATCTTCCATTTCGTCCAGCATCGGATTGAGGACATAGTCACCGTCGACCAGGCCAACGCGCGCGGCACCAATAGGACCTGCAAATGGGGTGCCGGACAGAGCCAGAGCCGCAGAGGCAGCAACCATACCGATAATGTCGGGTTCGTTTTCAAGATCGTGTTGTAGAACCGTGATCACGACCTGCACTTCGTTCTTATAGCCTTTGGGAAAGAGCGGGCGGATTGGGCGGTCAGTCAGGCGGGAGATCAGCGTCTCACGCTCAGTCGGACGGCCTTCACGTTTGAAGTAACCGCCCGGCACTTTACCAGCCGCATAGAATTTTTCCATATAGTTGACGGTGAGCGGGAAAAAGCTCTGCCCGGGGCGTTCGCTCTTGGCGAAACAGGCGGTTGCGAGCAGTTTTGTATCGCCATAGGTCGCGAAGACCGCACCGTCGGCCTGACGAGCAATGCGGCCCGTTTCCAGTGTGAGCGGACGTCCCGCCCAGTCAATCGTTACAGATTGCGTATCGAACATAAGTCTTTCTTTCGTCGTACATGTTGCGCCGAAACCGGATGGCCTCATTGCCTTGGATTGGCGCGGTTTTAGAGTGCGCTGGATGCGCCAAAGCCGCCGAAGCCCTCTCCGACAGCTTTGTAGGTCCTGGAAGGCGGCCTAGCGGCGCAGTTCCAGACGTTTAATGAGATCCTGATAGCGGCTCTCATTTTTCTTTTTGAGATAGTCCAGCAAGCGGCGACGCTGCGTGACCATGGCGAGCAGACCGCGGCGGGAATGGTTATCCTTGGCGTTGATCTTGAAATGCTCAGTCAGAGTCTTGATGCGGTCCGTCAGGATCGCGACCTGAACTTCAGGGGAGCCGGTATCGCCCGGCTTCGTGGCGTATTCCGTGATAAGAGCGGCTTTGCGCTCTGGAGTGATCGACATCGTATGTTTCCTTGATTATTGACGTATGGCCCGGGATTGGACCGCGCAAAACACTGGTACTGGAGGAAGGATCTTCCGTCTCGATCACCGGGATGTCGTCCAGTGAACCATCGGGAAGAACATTGACTATTTTGGGTCCACCTACCGGCCCGTCATCTCTTGCGTACGTGCGGCGCATACGCGAAGCTCCGGCATGCGTAAAGCCCCAATGGCGGCTGATTATTCCGTGCTCGACAGTACATCCGGGTCTTGCAGCGGGGCCTTTGCCGCGAACACACGCCACGGGTGAAAGAGACCGTCCTTACAGAATCCAATCGCAACCAGATTATCATTCAGGAAGGCAGTGACATCCCCGTCCGTATGATCAAGGTCGTCAGTTCGGATATCTCGCCCGAACCGCAAATTCCGAGCCTGATCCTCACTGATGGAGAGCCGAGGCAAATTTGGGAGTGCGGACGCCACAGGCCGAAGACAGGTCGCGCGATCCTCATCGCCCTCTAATGAGGCCAAGGTCGAAGCATGTTTCACGTGAAACGTGCCGACACGCGTCCGGCGCAGACGGGACACATGGCCGTCTGTGCCCAACGCCTCGCAAATATCACGCCCAAGAGAGCGGACATAGGTGCCCTTACCGCAATCAACCGTAAAGGACGCCACATCGCCGGAATGCTCGATCAGCGATACGGCATCAATACACACAGTGCGCGTCTTCATCTCAACCGCCGCTCCGGCGCGGGCCAGATCATAGGCGCGTTTTCCATCGATCTTGATGGCGGAGTATTTCGGCGGTATTTGGTTCACCTCACCGACAAACTGCGGCAGCACGGCCTTGATCGCATCGGTTTCGGGCCGAACATTTGATCGGCCGGTCACCTCTCCTTCCGCGTCGAGTGTTTCCGTACTGAGACCAAAGGTTATATCGAATTCATAAGTTTTGGCCGCCTCGACCGAGAACGGCACTGTCTTCGTTGCATCACCAAGTGCAATCGGCAGCACACCCGTCGCCAGCGGGTCCAGCGTCCCGGCATGGCCCGCCTTCTGCGCCTGGAACAACCAACGCACGCGCCCCACGGCCTTAGTGCTGCCGAGCCCCAGAGGCTTGTCCAGTACGATCCAGCCATGAACCGGATGGCCGCACTTGTGTCGATTACGTCCGTTGGGATCCATGCGCCGCAAATTGGCTGGGCACAGACCTGCAAGCAAGATGAAAAGTTCGGCGGGCGCAGTGGTAACTCTTTTGACACCGGCTCTGTGACCGGGGCAGACTGTATTGCCGCAGGCGGTTCGGATTTTGCTGTCAGAAAACAGTTCCGAACATCCGAAGAGGTCAAGTTGCCACGCTCGAGCAAAGCAGTCGATATCACATGCAACAAGACCGGTTATCAAACCGCAATCCGGAGTATTTCTGGTAAGATCGAAAGATCAACGGTGGGCAATCTTGTTCTGGGCGGTTTAATCGGTTTCGGCGTGGATGCCCTGACCGGGGCAATCTATAAATATCCAGGCACAGTGTCGATTCCGATGGAAGCCATTCCGGCAACACCGACCGTGACTGGCGCGCCGTTGCCCCTTAGCAGAGCCTCGTAACGGTCAATATAATCCAGCTATCGGGACGTCTCTATGAGAGGTGGTTTTTTTTATTCCTCTCCCCCGTCCTGACCCCCAGATCCCGCACGACCTCCGGGCGGGCCAACAGGCGCGCCATGTCGTCTGCGGTCTCAAATGTTGTATCCAGCCGGAAGACAAGGCGCGGCGTGCTTTTCATTTCGAGCTCACGCCCCAACCGCCCGCGCAGGAAACGACCGCAACGCTGCAGGCCTTGAATTACGGCTTCGCCATCTGCTTCCGGTCCGAGTGGCGCGGCGAACACGGTGGCGACCTTGAGATCCGGCGTAGCGCGCACTTCGGCAATCGTCACGCTGATCCCCCTGAGCGCAGGGTCGCGCAAGTCTTCTCGGTTGATGATATCCGCTAGCGCGCGGCGAATCGCTTCGCCGGCCTTGAGCTGACGCTGGGAAGGAGGTCTATTTCGAGCCATGCGCGATTAGATAGGGATAGTGACCGGCAAAAACCAGCCTGCACACCCAGCTAGCGCGCACAGCTAGATGTCGTTTCTATCCGCAGACATGCCTGTGTCAGGCCGCATATTGGATTAAACCCTGGAACGGAGTCTGCCTACAGAGGAAGGGAGGCTACAGCCTCCCTTTTCAAGTGTGATGTTCCAGTGGGATCAGGCGAGTTCAGATTTATCCTGAGCCTTGGCTTCGGCTTCCATGTCGGTCAGAGTGACATCTTCGAGCGAGCGGTCAATCATTTCGACGGTGAAACACTCGATCTGGTCGCCCTTGCGGATGTCCTCATAGTTCTCAAAGGCCATGCCGCATTCCATACCGCTTTGCACTTTCTCGACTTCTTCCTTGAAGCGCTTGAGGGTTTTGAGAGTCCCTTCGTGGACAACCACGTCATCGCGCAGCAGACGCACGCCAGATCCGCGTTCGACGCGCCCATCCGTGACGCGACAACCCGCAACTTTGCCAAGCTTGGAAATATTAAACACTTCCAGAATTTCGGCGTAACCAATGAAAGTCTCACGGCGTTCCGGTTTGATCATACCGGTCAGCACCCCTTCGATCTCTTCGATCAGTTGGTAGATCACCGAGTAATAGCGGATTTCGACACCTTCGCGTTCGGCCAAACCCTTCGCCTGCTTGTTCGGGCGCACATTGAAAGCGATGATCGGCGCTTCGGCGGTTTTGGCCATCTGGACGTCGCTTTCGGAAATCCCGCCTGCTGCCGCAAGGATGACATTCGCTTTGACTTCCGAATTGGACAAACCTTCAAGCGTGGCCTTGATAGCCTCGGCAGAGCCCTGAACATCGGCTTTGACCAGCAGCGGAAGTTCGGAAACCTCCTTATTCTGCAGCTTCGCAATCATCTGTTCCATAGACGCTAGAGCCGATGGCTGAGACGCCAGATCCTGCTTCTTCTTGCGCTGACGATATTCGACGATTTCGCGGGCTTTCTGTTCGGCCTCTACAACGGCGAAAGGTTCACCTGGCATCGGGGCGCCGTCCAAGCCCATGACCTCGACAACTATACTCGGTCCGACCTTTTTGAGCTGCCTGCCGCGCTCATCCATCATGGCCTTGACCTTGCCCATATATTCGTCGGCCACGATCATGTCGCCGCGTTTCAGCGTACCACGCTTTACCAGTAGCTTGGTGACGGCGCCGCGACCCTTTTCGAAACGGCTTTCGATCACGACCCCATCTGGATTGCGTTTCGGGTTCGCCCTCAGCTCCATCAATTCGGCTTGCAGTGAAATGGCCTCGGCCAGCGCATCCAACCCCGTGCCCTCTTTGGCGGAGACCGGAACGGCCTGCACATCACCTGACATGGATTCGGTGATGACTTCATACTGCAGCAGATCGGTTTCGACCTTTTGCGGGTTGGCGTCATATGTATCCATTTTATTGATTGCGACGATGATTGGTTTGTCAGCCGCGTGCGCATACCGAATCGACTCGATCGTCTGCGGTTTCACGCCATCATCGGCAGCCACAACAAGCACCACGATATCAACCGCTTCCGCGCCGCGAGTACGCATCTGTGCAAAGGCAGCATGGCCCGGCGTATCGAGCATGGTGATCTTGTCGCCCGATTTCAGCTGCAGCTGATAGGCCCCGATATGCTGGGTGATACCGCCCGCTTCGCCGGACGCGACATCGGTAGAGCGCAGCGCGTCAAGTAGCGATGTCTTGCCATGATCGACATGACCCATGATAGCGATGACCGGAGCCCGCGGTTTGCGATCCTTTTCCTGGCTCGGCGTATCGTCGATCAGGAAATTATCTTCGACATCAGCTTCGGAAACCCGTTTCACTGTGTGACCAAAATCCTCGACGATCACTTGAGCCGTATCAGCATCAATGACGTCATTGAGTGTGGACATTGTGCCCTGCTGCATCAGATATTTGACCACATCCGCGCCGCGTTCCGCCATGCGGTTAGCCAGATCGGCAATCGTGATCGTTTCAGGCACGACGACTTCGCGCTGAACCTTCTCGCGCGACGTAGACCCACCCATACGGCGTTGACGCTCACGCTCGCGCTTGCGTTTAACGGCCGCGAGTGATCGCTGACGATCCTCATTGTCTGACAGTGCTGATACGATGGTCAGTTTGCCGCGACGACGTTTCTGCTCACCCTTGGAGCGGGTCGGCGGCGGTGTATTGCGTTTCTTCTTGATCCGGCCACCGGCTTTTTCCAGCTCGGACAGATTCTCTTTGCTGCCTTCAGTGCGGGCATGCGGGGACCCAACCGATTTGCGTTGAAGGCGCTTTTGTTCTTCCTGCTCTTCGCGGCGGCGCTCTTCCTCTTCTTCCTCAATACGCTTGAGTTCGGCCTCTTCCTCAGCCTTGCGCTTAGCTTCGAGCATTTTCTGCTCTTCGCGCATACGCGCTTGGCGGGCTTCGGCTTCGGCGGCTTTCTTGGTCGCGCATTCCTCAGACTGAGCCCGCGCTTTTGCGAGTGCTTCCTGACGAGCACGACACTCTGCTTCCGACAGGCCCAGTTCGCGGACGGCGGCCACGGCATCCGTACTCATCGCCTTAGGTTTTGGCTTGGGCTTGGGTTTCACTGCTGCGGCTGTTTTAATTGGCGACGCGAGGGTTGCAGGTTTCGTTGTCGTTCCTGCAGGCTTGACCGCTTCCAGAGTCGCCCGACGGGCTTCCGCACCTTCCGGCGCTGGAATCTTAACGGCTTTAGGCCTAGCGGGCGCAGCCACATCAGGCTTGGGCGCGGCAAGCGCGGACGTTCCCGCTAGCGCTGGGCGCGGTTTTAACTGGATTTTTGGCCTCGCACCAGCCGTACCGGCTGCGCCAGCGCCCGGCTTGACCAAGCGCTTTTTCTTTTTTTCAACCACGAAAGCGGATGGACGCGCCGTTGTACGGCGCGGTCCACTCGTCGGTCCGCCGGGACGGTTTTCTCCAATTCCACTCGGACGTCGCGGTTTATTATCGTTATTGTCGCTCATTCTGTTCTTTCAAATCATCATTTCGTCAAAACGGGTTCTGGACAGCCAAGGGCCAGAACAACCGCTTTCAAAGCCGCCCTGTTTCGGCCCCTCTTTGCGACGGGGCGTAACCTAGCGGGAAACTCTGTTTTTTCAACCACTCTTGGTGGGTGGTTTTTTGGGAGGCGGCGGCTCCAGGCTAATCTCATGAACCACATCGGGCCAATCGGGCGGCACCAGACTCACAAAACCCGACAATCGACGGGCCGATGCTTGCATGGCTTTGACCATTGGACCGACCAGTATGGCGGCATGAACGACCGGATCGCGGCCGAGCGCCGTTCCGATCTCCAGCGCTGTAAAGCATCCAATCACGGCTGGATCAGGGCGTCCCAACTCCCGCGCCATTGCCAGACTTAATGTACGCAACTTGCCGCGCCCGTCCGGAGCCCCGTCAGAGGCTTCAATCCGCAGAGCTACGTCACCACGCGATGCCGGTTCACGCACGCCGGTTTGCCCATAAATCAGCCGACCGCCCTTGCGAGTCATAGTCAACTGGCCCAGCATATGCCGACGCAATTGCTCCCGTGTCTGCGCGACAAGCGCATCGGGATCGACCGAAACCTTCTTTTTAAACCCGCGCGCAAAGCCGCCTGTCTTGACGGCTTGACGTAACAGACCCTCATTGGCAGACACCCAGACACCGCGCCCAGGCAGCTTACCGTAGACATCAGCCATGACCTGATCATCGGGCGACAGGACATATCGAACCATTATGTCAGGATCCCGGACTTCCCCCGTGGCCACGCAGCGACGTTTGCGCGATTTGTGACCGCGACGATCATCCCCGTTCTGGTCGAGGTTCAGGATGTCGGACTCGGCGTTCAACTGGGCCGTCCTTGGGCTATAGGCGCATTAAGCGCCCGAGCCTTCTGGTTGGGATTCTGTATTGAACAGGGCCTCCGCAGCATCAATGGCACGCTCTGGCACAACATAATCCTGCATTCCCACATCGTCTTCAACGTCTTCCTCGTTCTGATACAGATCTTCCTCACTGATCCAGCCTGCATGAACACGCGCGCGCATGATCAGATCGCTCGCCTCTTCAGTGGAGAATTTCATCCCTTCAAACAGGCCGGGTTCACGAATTTTCTCGCCATCCTTGAATTCGAAATATCCAGTCAGATCATCCGGTACCAAGCCCGCAACGTCTTCGACCGACATGATCTGACTCTCGCCGAAAATGACGGCCATTGCCAGAGTGACACCATCAATTTCAAGAACACCGTCCTCGACACCCAGCTCGACCCGTTTCGCATTCTGTTCCTGAGCGATTTTCTCGAGATATTCGCGGGCGCGGGTCTGCAGCTCCAGAGCGGTTTCGTCGTCAAACCCTTCAATAGAGGACAGTTCGCCGAGCTCGACATATCCAACTTCTTCCATCGTCTCGAACCCTTCGGAGACGAGCAGCTGGGCGACCATTTCGTCGACATCCAGACCGACCATGAACAGCTGCGAGCAAACGCGGAATTCCTGCTGTCGGCGCTCACTTTCCTGCTCTTCGGTCAGGATATCCAACGCCCAGCCCGACAGTTGCGAAGCAAGGCGCACATTCTGACCTCGACGGCCAATGGCCAGGCTGAGTTGTTCTTCAGGCACCACGACTTCGATCCGGTCATCCGCTTCATGAATGACAACCTTGGTCACGGTTGCTGGCTGCAATGCATTGACGATGAACGTGCCAACATCTTCCGTGTAGGGAATGATGTCGATCCGCTCGCCCTGCAGCTCATTGACGACAGCCTGGACACGCGAACCGCGCATCCCGACACAGGCGCCGACCGGATCAATCGAGCTGTCATTGGAATAGACGGTAATCTTAGCCCGGCTGCCCGGATCGCGGGCCACCGCAACAATCTGGATTGTGCCTTCATAGACTTCAGGCACTTCCTGCGCGAATAATTGCGCCATGAATTGCGGATGGGCGCGCGACAGGAAGATCTGGCTGCCGCGAACTTCTTCGCGGACATCCATGATATAGGCGCGGATGCGATCCCCCGGCTTTACGTTTTCACGCGGCAGCGCCTGGTCGCGGCGAATGACGGCTTCTGCCCGGCCTAGATCAACGATGATGTGGCCATATTCAACGCGTTTGACGATGCCGTTGATGATCTCACCAATACGGTCCTTGAATTCTTCGAAGTGGCGAGCCCGTTCAGCTTCACGCGTCTTCTGAGTGATAACCTGTTTGGCTAGATGCGTTTGCACACGGCTGGGTTCGATCATGGGCAGCGGTGTGCTGAGTTCCGTGCCGATTTCGGCATCGGGATTATCAAGCTGCGCGGTGGCCAGATTGACATCAATATACTCGTTCTCGACCTCCTCGCGCACGGTCATGACTCGGCGCAGGCTCATTTCGCCGGTTTCAGGGTGCAGAAAGGCGCGGATGTCCAGCTCGGCCCCGTAGCGCATCTTGGCGGCGCGTTCGAACGCCTCTTCGATCGCACGCAGAACGATCTGCTTGTCGATGGCTTTCTCTTCAGCGACCGCCTTTGCGATCTGGAGCCATTCCAGTTTATTTGCGGAAACGCCGGTAATACCCATGGCGCTACTCCTCCTCGTCCTTGGCGGCGGCTTTTTCTTTAGCCGCCTCTTTCTTGCGTTGGCCTTCTTCGACCAGTTCATCCGTTATCAGAAGCTTCGCTTCCGAAATCCAATCAAAAGGGATCGATGCAGTCGCGTCATCTTCCCCGTCCAGATTAATATCCACGTGACCGTTTTCGGCACCGGCCAGAACACCGCGAAACCGCTTGCGGCCTTCAACCATTCGGTCAAGCTCAAGCCGGGCGAGATAGCCTTCATAGGCTGTAAAGTCTCGCAAATCTGTCAGCGGCCGGTCAATGCCGGGACTGCTGACTTCTAGGACATAAGCATCATCAAGCAGCTCTTCGGCTGCCAATGTCACGGACAATTCACGCGACAGAGCTTCGCAATTCTCAATCCCCATCAGGCCATCGCTCTTACGTTCGGCCATGATCTGAACGGTGCGGCGCTTGCCGGCCATGACGCGCACGCGAACGACCCGCAGACCTAGGTCTTCGGCAATGGGCTCTGCGAGCTCCAATACGCGTTCGTCTATATGTATCTTCGTTTTCAAAGCGCTTGGGTTTGCAGCCTCTATCCTTCAATTCGCCAATAAAAAACGGCCCGCCATTACCGGGGGCCGCCTGGCTGGCAACTGCCAGATCCGGCGATGTTGCCGTGCATTTAGAGACATTAATCGGGTTTTTCAAGAGATGTTGGCATCCGATTTATCTTGGCCAAATTTTGCTGCTTAAACATCTGCCCTCAAACTGACTTCAGACCAACTGCAAGTTACTGTTCTGCTCATATTGACTTTCTAACATTATTATTACATTTTTAAGACAGTGCTGTCATAGTAATGACATATACGTGGAAGGTGAATTTATGAGCGAAACATTTTCTCTGATACAATTTCAATCGTCCTGGCAGGGGCGTAACGGCTTTGACCTCTATACGCTGGAAGGGGCAACGGGCCGGATCCTACCCTCAGGCTCCGTCAAGACGCGGAAAATGCTGAAAAAGGGCAAGGGCGGCGTTGATGGTATCATCCTGCAGCCCGCATGGCCCACAACGCGGCGTCTTTGCGTGCGCCTATCCGGCGAGACGCTTCACCTCAGTGAAGTTGTCGGCAATCGGATCGATTATACGGTTGACCCCATAGATATTGGCGATTCTTCGTTCCGCACGAAAATCTCTGAACGCGGGCTCTACCGCACGTTCACATTTGCCAATGATGCGCAGAAGATTGTCTTCTCCGACATGGAAGGGCGGCTTTTGGGTCCGGAACGGACCGCGTTTGATATTTTCCCGGCAACGGATTTTTCTCCTTTCGCGCGGCTAATCCGGATGATCGACGATCCACTGGCACAGCGGAAACTGATCGAGGATCTGAAACGCCACCGGTTCGAATATCCCGACTGGATCGAAGCAGGCCGCAACGGCCCTTACGGCTCCGCCCAGCCAGTCTCTAACTGAGTTTTTACGCCCTATAGTCGGCGGAACTCAAACCAGTAAGGCGTGCGGCCTTCGCGGCGCGCCTTCGCTTCATATTTTGTTCCGGAACAACCCTCAGGTGGCTGTTTCGGATCACCACCTAACCAGTCAAATCCACCTCCCACTTTACGGGCATGCGTGCAAAGCCGCGTCAGCGCCCAATCTACATAATGGGGAATATCCGAGGCAAAGGTCAGACGTCCGGCCGGCTCTATGACCCTGTAGAGGTCCGCAATGAAGGTTGTCCGGATCAGGCGGCGCTTATTGTGCCGGGCCTTCGGCCATGGATCCGGGAAGAGAATATAGACACGCGACAGACAGCTCTCCGGCATCTCCGCCATCAACTCCCGCACATCTCCCCGAAACAGGCGGACATTTTCCAGCCCGTCATCTGCCACGGCCTTCACGGCCTTAGCTGTCCCGTTCAGAAACGGCTCTGCCCCGATGATAGAAATATCGCGATGGGTCTTGGCCAGATGAATCAAGTGCGTGCCGGTACCGTAGCCAATTTCCAGCCAACGCGGGGCGGGCGGTAGCACATCCCCCGGATTTATTTCCAGGCGAGGCCAGTGCGCGTCCATTAGGGCCACCTGTGCTGGCGAAAGCGGTCGTCCCTTGGCACGGCCAAAGGTTCTAAAACGGTTCTGTTCTGGATTAAAACTCATGAGCGCGCGCCTAGTCGTCGGCGCGGATCAAAACAAGCTAAGCGTTCTTGTCCACGCTGTCCTTGGCAAGACTACGCGCCAATTCGAGAATCTGGCGGCGAACAGCTTTGTTGGTAATTTGTGAAACGGCCTTGGCTAATGCCACCCCGTCCGAACTATTGATGAAATCATAGACGATTGGCATTTGATCGTTCTCGGAGAACTCTCCCGCTTCGATCTGATTGGTCATGCCCTCAAAGAAATAACCGACGGGCACATCAAGGACTTGCGACAAACGCCACAGACGCGACGCGCCGACGCGGTTCATACCGCGTTCATATTTCTGAACCTGCTGGAAGGTCACGCCCAATTGGTTGCCGATTTTTTCCTGGCTCATCTTGAGAATTAGCCGCCGCAAACGAATGCGCGCGCCGACATGAACATCAACCGGGTTCGCCGATCTCGGTGCATGCTTATTGATCATTTTGCGTCTACCCCTTGGCATAAGCCGCTTCATACGGTCACGCCGATACTGTTCCTAGTGGCGGCGTAGACCGAGCACCCCTAGTAATAATAAACCTAGATTAAGCAAGCTCAAGGCTGCATTGACCAACGTCATGGATGGAGTCTGGCCTGCTGGTTTGGGCAGGACCGCGTCAATATGTCTATCTCGACTCCCATCCAGAGTGCGCTCCGCGCGCCCGAATGGATCGAAAACCCCGCTAATACCGTTCGATGCCGAGCGGATCAGGGGCAAGCCTTCCTCAATCGCACGGTACCTTGCAATGGCGGCATGCTGTGCGGGCCCCATCGTCGACCCAAACCAGGCATCATTGCTCTGATTGAGGATAGCCTGAGGCGCAGGCTGCTCCGCCGCGCCGCCGCGCGGCGTCAATCCCGGGAAGATCACCTCATAACAGATCTGCGGTGAAATCGGTGGTAGACCCGGGAAGTTGGCCACCCGCTTCTTCGAAGCGGGTGTAATCGATCCCAACGCCGTCGACACCAGTCTCGCGCCCATTCGCTCAACCCAGTCACCGCCCGGGATAAACTCGCCGAACGGAACGAGTTTGGCCTTGTCATTGGTCGCCGCGACCGCCGGATATCCGAACTCATCAAAGGTGATCGCGACAGAACTATTATAGTAGATACGCTGTGGCTGGCCATTGCTGTCCAGACTGATTTCAAGCCGCAAGGAATTCATCAGCCAGACCGGAGGAATTGCCGTCTTCTGCGTCAGCAACGCGCCCATCGCTCTTAGAAGCGGTCCGTTCTCAACCGCTAGGCCGTTCACCGCGCCTTCCGGCCAGACCAGGTGGGTGACAGTCTCAATTCCTGGCGCCAGGCTGGCATCAATATAGCGATTGATGATCCGAACTGACGTATCCGAGTTCATCTTCTCGGACTGCCTGAAAGGGACGTCGACCAATCGCAACGTGACACCCGGTTGAGTACCAGGCTGAGCCGTTGACAAACGCCAGCTCCCGAAACCGATCATCCCGACCAGAATGAGCCCGGCACCAGCAACGGGACGCCAATCCCGGGCAATTACCGCCCCGCCAATCAGCGCGGCCATCATGTAGGCCAGCATAGTCAGGCCGTAAACCCCAATGAGACTCGCTATCTGACTAACGGCACCGCCCGGTTCAAATGCGTAGGCGGCCATATTCCATG
Source organism: Litorimonas sp. (assembly GCA_965205225.1). GTDB lineage: Bacteria > Pseudomonadota > Alphaproteobacteria > Caulobacterales > Maricaulaceae > Litorimonas. Next base: position 659,730 of record CBDBFZ010000002.1, on the reverse strand, counting down.
GAAATCCTGACAGGATGTGACCGCGCGCCAGTTCCGCAATCATGAACGCCGCAACGAAGATCAGACTGGATTGCCAGATCGAGCCCCGCCCCATCATCCGAGCGGCAATCCCGCCGGCTGCGCCCCAGAATACCGAGAGTATGATCACCAGTCCGCCAACCAGAGGCGGAATCATCGGAATGAATTCCGGACCTCGCTCAATGAAAGCTGACGCAATCCAGAAACAGCTGGCGGAGAACCAACCCAACCCGAACAGCAGACCGGTCCAGAAACCCGCCCGGCCCGGCCGCTTCCAGCTCGACACGCCCAGCAGCCGGACGAATAAAAGGGCCAGGGACAGCAGCGTGATACCCCAGAGATAAAACGGGGCGAAGCCAAGTGCGGCCGTGGCCCCCGCAGCTGTGACAGCTAGCCGCGGCAACCAGCCGCGCATCACCCATCCACGCGGGGCCCATCCACGCGGGGCCTCAGATAATATCATGTGTGCGGCAACAGGTGTGGCACTTCGTCAAGCCCGTGATCATCCGTTTTCAGCAAAGTGACCCGGAGGCGTTTGACGCGGCGCGGATCGGCGGCGATCACTTCCATCTCTACGCCCTGAGGGTGAACAATGATCTCGCCGCGTTCGGGGACGCGTCCAGCCAGAGTAAAGACCAGACCTCCGAGTGTGTCGACTTCCTCTTCCTCATCATGAGAAGCGAAATCACGACCAATGGCCTCTTCGAAATCGTCGATACTCATCCGGGCATCCGCGTCCCAGCATATCTTACCGCCGTCCAGCTCAACCCGTTTGAGATCATCTTCAAGTTCGTCATGCTCATCTTCAATATCGCCGACGATCGGTTCAATCAGGTCTTCAATGGTGACGAGACCGTCCGTACCGCCATATTCATCGACCACAATCGCCATGTGAATACGGCGTGCCTGCATCCGACGGAGTAGGTCCTGCGCCAGCATGGACGGCGGAACATATAGAACTGGTCGCTTGATGGTGCGAATAACTTTGCGATCAGGATAGGTCTTTGCCGTCCGCCTGCGAGCATCGAACATCAGATAGGGCAGCAGATCTTTGATATGGACCATGGCAATCGGATTATCGAGCGAGTCTTCGAAGACAGGCAGCCGGGAATGGCCTGCATCGCGAAAGACTTTGGAGAGTTCTTTCAGCGTCGCTGTTTTCTCAATCGCAACAATATTGGCGCGCGGCACCATCACATCATCAACGCGAAGCAGGTGGAACCGCTCAGCCGCGTCCATCATACGTTCCCGCGCGGCAGCTTTGTCGGCCGGCCATGCCGAGTCGCTGTCGCCAGGCCGTCTGTCGTCGCGACGGCGGAAAATCTTGTTGAAAAAAGAGGCTTCGCGCTGCTCGAGAGCCGGGTCAGGCGGCGAGAGAGACGACGATGGGTCGGTTGTCATAGCAGTCTAGCGATTATCCGACCTATAGGGATTGTCAATCGACAGACGCGTCAGAGCGCGCACTTCGCGCGCTTCCATATCTTGGGCGTCCGGGTCCGTTTCATGATCAAGGCCCTGGAGATGCAGAACGCCGTGAATCAGCAAATGGGTGAAATGGTCAGCGAATGTCTTGTTTTGGGCAGCCGCTTCCCAGGTGAGAGTCTCAAGCGCGAACACCACATCCCCCATCAAGCCCGTTTCTGGAGACATGGGAAAAGACAGAACATTGGTTGGCCGGTTCTGGCGTCGAAAATTACGGTTCAAGTCCTGAATATGGGCATCATCACTCAGAACAACGGACAATTCTCCCCAGTGCGGGGCGTCCATCTCTGCCAACGCGGCATTCGCCGCCGGGGCAATCAGCCGTTCGACCTCGGGCCAGTCCGAACTCAGGCGGGCGATATCAATGATGAGATCACCCATAACAGGCCAGCAGCCGCCTTATGCGTCTACTTCAGCGTCGATATCGGCGGACCATTCACCCTTGGACGCAAGACCGTTCATTTTGGCCCGGTGGGTAAAGGCGGCCTGCGCGGCGTCATAATTCTCCGCCTTGCCTTGCCAAGCGAACAAGGCCGATTGCTGCAAAGCTCGGCCATAGGAATAGGTCAGCTTCCACGGGAATCCGCCAATCTTGTTCATCATGTCGAGATTGCGCGTGGCTTCTTCATTTTCCTGACCGCCAGACAGAAAGGCGATTCCCGGGACAGCGGCCGGAACTGTGTCCTTGAGAACCTTGATCGTTCGCGTGGCGATTTCTTCGCGCGATGGCTGCTCTGCGCATTGCTTGCCCGCGACAACCATGTTGGGCTTGAGGATCGTCGCTTCGAGCGCGACGCCCTGCTCATAAAGCTCTGTGGAAAGCGAGTTGAGCGCCCGCTTCGTGACTTCGTGGCAGCGTTCAACCGAATGCGCCCCACCCATCAGCACTTCAGGTTCGACAATCGGGACAATGCCCGCTTCCTGACACAGCGCTGCATATCGGCCCAGCGCGTGAGTATTCGCCTTGATGCCGCCTTCGGTCGGCGTGCGCCCGACAGTAACATCAGGATGGGAAATCTCGATCACGGCCCGCCATTTGGCAAATCGCGCGCCCAGTTCGTAATAGTCTGCCAACCGCTCGCGCAGACCATCAAGCCCTTGTGTGATCGTCTCGCCCGAACCGCCCGCTAGAAGAGTGATGCCCTTATCGACCTTGATACCGGGAATCGCCCCCGCCGCCTTAATCAGATCGACCATGGACGTGCCGTCAGCCGCAGATTGCCGGATGGTTTCATCGAACAGAATGACACCAGAAATATGATCATCCATCGCAGGACGTGTGCGGAACAGCATGTTGCGCCAGTCACGGCGGTTCGTCTCGATATTCTCCGTCCCAATCGAGGCGAAGCGCTTGCCGATTGTGCCGATGCTCTCATCCGCTGCGAGAATACCCTTGCCCGGTTTGACCATAGCTTCCGCCACAGCCACCATATCGTCTAGTTGGCTCATGCCCCATGTCCCTTCATTACAATATCAACACCTGGAAGAGGTTTGCCTTCCATCCATTCCAGAAACGCCCCGCCCGCCGTCGAAACAAAGGTGAAATCGTCCACAGCACTGGCGGCGTTGAGCGCCGCGACCGTATCGCCGCCGCCCGCCACGGCGATAAGCTTGCCGCTCTTGACGAGACGGGCCGCATATTTCGCAGCCTCAATCGTCGATGTGTCGAAGGGCGGCGTCTCAAACGCGCCCAGCGGCCCATTCCAGATCAGTGTCTTGGATTTATCCATCGCGTCCATCAGCTCAGTGACCGTGTCCGGGCCAACATCGAGAATCATTTCGCCCGCTTTGACATCGGCTTGCGCCGTGTCTGACGTGGCGACGACGCGCGTATCGACACCCGCCTTGAACTCGGTTGCGACGACCGCATCAACGGGGAGGATGATTTCGCACCCAGCCTTGCGCGCGGCTTTCAGAATATAGGCCGCCTTGCCAACCAGATCAGGTTCTGCCAACGACTTGCCGACATCGTGACCCTTGGCGAGCAGGAATGTATTGGCCATACCGCCGCCTATGGCGATCCGGCCGAGCCTGTTAATGAGATTTTCCAGCAAGTCGATCTTGCTGCTGACTTTCGCGCCACCGACAATCGCCATGACGGGTTTTTCAGGATGATCAAGCGCTTGGGCCAGATGATCGAGCTCCCGGAACATGGCGAGCCCGGCATAGGTCGGCAAACAATCCGCAATACCAGCGGAACTGGCATGCGCCCGATGCGCGGCGGAAAACGCGTCCATGACAAAGACATCGCCAAACTGCGCCAATTCTCTGGCTAGCTCTGGATCATTCTCGGTCTCACCTTTCAGGAAGCGTGTATTTTCCATGATCAGAACATCACCGGCCCCAAGATCATCCAGCACATTGATGTTGGGTGTGGTCAGAAACCGAACCGGGGCTTCAATCGCTTCGGCCAATGGACCCGCCACAAAAGAGAGTGACAGAGCCGGATCCGGCTCGCCCTCAGGACGGTCGAAATGTGACAGAAGAATAATGGCCGCACCTTGATCGCGTAGATAGTTGATCGTCGGCAGCGCAGATTGCAGCCGCGTATCATCGGAAATTGATCCATCTTCACGGCGCGGCAGGTTGAAATCGACCCGCACCAGCGCAGTCTTGCCCGAAAGTTCGGCCTCTTCGAGACGACGAATATCCATTCTATGTTAGCTTCAAAGCCATTATGTCAGACTCAAGGTTTGGCCCATGACGCGGGCGACATCAATCATCCGGTTCGCGAATCCCCATTCATTATCATACCAGGCGATGACTTTGACCAGATCACCATCCATCGATTTGGTCAGCAATGATGCATAGGTTGCGCTGTGCGGATCGTGATTGAGATCCGAACTGACAAGCGCATTGCGGGAATAGCAGATGATGCCTTTCATATGGCTCTTAGCAGCAGCGTACATGGCGCCGTTCAAATCCTCCGCCGTTGTCTTCATTTCAGGCTGGAACGCCAGATCGATCATGGAGACATTGGCGGTCGGCACGCGTACGGCGGCACCAGCCAGACGGCCTTCCAGTTTCGGAATGACCTGACCCACAGCCTTGGCGGCGCCAGTGCTGGTGGGGATCATATTCAGCCCAGCGGCACGGGCGCGGTAGAGATCCTTGTGGGAATTATCCAGAATGCGCTGATCCTGGGTATAGCTGTGCACGGTTGTCATGAAGCCGCGGCGGATGCCGACTGCGTTCAGGATGACCTTGGCAATCGGCGCCAGACAATTGGTCGTGCAGGATGCACAGGACACTAGCCTGTCATCGGGCCCCAGTTGTTCATGATTCACACCGTAAACAATCGTTTGATCAACATCGTCGCCGGGGGCTGAGATCAGCACGGCCTTGGTTCCGCCGTCGAAATGTGGCTGACACCGCTCGCGCGATCTGAACAGACCGGTACATTCCATCACCAGATCGGCATTGCCCCAGGCGACTTTGGCGGGATCACGTTCATGGGTCATGCGGAGCGGGCCGCGACCGAAGTCGATCATCCCGTCTCCTTCGGTCACAGCCGCGCTGAAACGCCCATGGATAGAGTCATAGCGCAGAAGATGAGCCGAGGTTTCGATCGTACCAGGCGAGTTGACCAGGACAAGCTGAACATCCTCAATGTCATATTCGTGCAGGGCGCGCGCAACCAGACGGCCGATCCGTCCAAAGCCGTTAATGGCGATTTTGAGAGTCATGTCAGAGGGAGGGTTCCTGAATTGTCACGCGACGGACAGTCTCCGATCGAATGGTGATGGGCCGGAAGATCATCCTTGGAATTGGGTGAGGCGATACGCGGGTCATCGAGTAAGGGCAATAAAATACGGTCAAAATATCCTTGGCGAATGGCAATTCTTGCGCCATTCAGGTTGATAAATGAGGACTTTAACCACAAGCCGATGAATGACAGAACTGAAATGAAACAGGTAAGCCTCAAAGAGGCTGCAAGCGCCCTGCAGAGCGCGCTCTCTGCACTGGAAAAATCACTCAACCCGATGCTGAACCGGCTGGTTCAATTGGAAACCAAAGCCCGCGAAGCGGAAGGGTTCTCCGAGGACCGGATCCGCCTCGCTGGGGAACTGGATGACGCGCTGGAGGCCCGGCGTCTTCGCGAAGCTGAATTTGAAGCGCTTTCCAAACAGACCCGGGCTGAACTCGATCTGACGATTCACACGCTCAAGGCTGCACTGGCAGGAGGTGTCGATGGGTAAGGTTAGCCTGAACATCAATGGCCGCGCCTACGGTCTGGGTTGTGAAACCGGCGAGGAAGAGCGGCTGATGCGGCTCGGCCAGAAGCTGGATGAGCGCGTCGCGCAGATGGCCAATCAGTTTAGGCAGATCGGGGATCTACGCCTGCTGGTCATGGCGGGAATTACCCTGCTCGACGAAATGGAAGACCCAAAAGGTTCGCTTGAAGCGCAGATGGAAAAGCGGCTCAAATTGCTTGAAAGCGAAGCCGAAGCTGCCACTGACGCCCGCGACCGGACTGAGCTCGAAGCCGCAGAGGCCCTGCTCAGCGCGGCTCAGCGTCTTGAGCGACTGGCGGAACGGTTATCGGACGCAGGCGAGAATTAGGCTCAGCTCCTATTGATTTCAGGGATTCCCTTTTGTTTTAATTCCCCTTACATTGGCGGTGTTTCATCACCAAAGTGATGTCCCGGGATTTGCGTCAGCGTGTCGTTGACTATGTCGCGCAAGGCCGAGCCGTTTCGTTGCCAGCCACTCGGTGAAACCCCGCGTGACAGATCGACCCCGGACGTCACCTAGGTCTGTCCGGCAGGTACGGTCCCCGACTCTATCCTGATCTCTGTCTTGATCTCGGTCTTGGTCATGACCTTGTCCTGGGTCCGGTCCGCTGGTTAGAAACCCTCCATATAAGCGGTGACAATCTCCATCTCTGGCAGGATCATGGCGAGATCATTCTGCATCGCCGGATGGTTTTCGAGCCCGGGCCAGTATATCACTCCCCACGGACCCTGAAGCGGGCCTGATGCGAGTGGACCGAAAGAAAGCGAGTCTGAAAGCGGAATGAGGATAGCATCCTCGTCTATATGAACTGGTTGATCTAGGCTCCTGACCCCGTCCGCCCATAAGCCGTCCCATAGATCATTATTCCAGGGATCATTATTCATGAGTGGGTCGGAGTTCATGAGCGCCTCGTCCAGCCTCGTTCCGGACTCGGGATCAGTTCTGGTGTCAGTTCTGGGGTCAGCCACGGGATCGATCCCGGTTTCAGTCTTGGTGTCAATCTTGGTGTCAGTTTTGAATCGGGCGCTTTGCGCCCCCGTAGCAGCGAGGGTGACGCTGACCCCGTCCTCTACGCGCAGCTGCGCATTGCCGTCCCTATAGACATTATAGGTGACGCCGTCCTCCGCCGCCGTCCCGGTCAGGGCGAATGAACTACCGCTCAGATCAACCCTGTCATCCACATCACCCAGCACGTCGAGGCTCGCAACACCGCCGGCGCGTTCTTCCGTTACGTCAAACACGGCCAGCGCGTCCAGCACCAGGCTGTTGGCCCCCGTGCCGGACAGGTCAAAGATTTCGACACTGTCGACGCCGGCATGGCCCGCCCCGGTCAGGTCGAGCGCCAGGCCGGCCCCGTCCAGCACCAAGCTGTCCCGGCCGGTGCCGCCATCAATCGCCGCAAAGTCAAGCGCGGTGACGCTGATCATGTCATCGCCGGCGCCGCCGCGCACCACATCATCCGTGGCAATCGCGGTAAAACTGTCATCGCCAGCATTGCCGGTGAAATTATCCGCCGCCGCCATGCCTGACGCCGTGACCGGCGTCAGGCTTTCCGTCCCCGTCGCCCCGCCATAGATGACATAGGTCTCGCCCGGACCGCCAGGGGCCCCGATGATCAGATCATCATAGCCATCGCCATTGACATCCCCCGCGGACGAGACGGAAAAGCCGGACTGGTCACTTGCGTCGATGCCGGTGAGGATGAATCCATTCGTACCGTCCAGCGCCCCGAGATCCAGCACGCCATTCGTGCCCGGCGCGCTCGCCCCGCCATAGATCACATAGGTCTCGCCGGCATAACTGTCCCCATTCGGGTCGGCTGCTCTGGCTCCGATGATCAGATCATCATAACCGTCGCCATTGACATCCCCCGCCGAGGAGACGGAAGTGCCGGAATCGTCACGCGCGTCAATCCCGGTCAGGATAAAGCCGTTACTGCCGTCCAGATCGGAGAGATTGAACCTGCCCCCTGTGCCCGGCGCACTCGCCCCGCCATAGATGACATAGGTCTCGCCGGAATCAAATCCATTCGGGTCGGCTCCTCTGGCCCCGATGATCAGATCATCATAACCATCGCCATTGACATCCCCCGCCGACGAGACGGACCGACCGGAACTGTCACCCAAGTTGATCCCATTGAGGATGAAGCCGTTACTGCCGTCCAGGGTCGACAGATCCAGCACGCCATCCGTGCCCGGCGAGTTCGCCCCGCCATAGACCAGGTAGATCTCGCCGGCATTAATGCCATTCGGGTCGGCAAAAGGGGCCCCGATGATCAGATCATCATAGCCGTCGCCATTAACATCCCCCGCCGACGAGACGGAATAGCCGGACTGGTCACCAAAGTCGATCCCGTTGAGGATGAAGCCATTACTGCCGTCCAGCGCGCCGAGATCCAGCACGCCCCCTGTGCCCGGCGCGTTGGCGCCGCCATAGACGATATAGGTCTCGCCGGCATAACTGCTATTCGGGTCGGCCCACCTGGCCCCGATGACCAGATCATCATAACCGTCGCCATTGACATCCCCCGCCGACGAAACGGAAAAGCCGGAACGGTCTTCTTCGTCGATCCCGTTGAGGATGAAGCCATTCGTGCCGTCCAGCGCCGACAGATTGAACCTGCCCCCTGTGCCCGGCGCGCTTGCCCCGCCATAGACCACATAGGTCTCGCCGGCCGCACTGTCCTCATTCGGGTCTGCCTTGTAGGCACCGATGATCAGATCATCATAGCCGTCGCCATTGACATCCCCCGCAGACGAGACGGAAAAGCCGGACTCGTCACCCGCGTCGATCCCGTTGAGGATGAAGCCGTTTGTGCCGTCCAGCGCTGATAGATCCAGCACACCGTTCGTACCAGGCGCGCTCGCCCCGCCATAGACGATATAGGTCTCGCCGGATCTGTCCCCATCCGGGTCGGCGTACCTAGCCCCGATGATCAGATCATCATAGCCGTCGCCATTGACATCCCCCGCCGAGGAGACGGAGTTACCGGAACTATCACCCCCATCGATGCCGTTGAGGATGAAGCCATTGCTGCCGTCCAGGCTGGAGAGGGGAACCAACTCATTGACATCCGTTACCGTGATGGCGACCGCCTGCTCTGTGTCAGTTGTGCCATCGGACGCGGTGACGATAATGTCATAGACATTATCCCCACCATCATCGCCCGGCGCCTCAAAGTCGGGCGCCTCTATAAAACTGACCTCGCCTGTAGCGGCATCAATCGTGAACAGGGCCGCATCCGTCCCGGACAGGCTGTAGACCAGAGTGTCGCCATCCGCATCCGTCGCCGCCGCCATATAGGCTGCGGTCTGGTTCTCCGCTACGCTGACTGCGGCGGGCGAGGTGAAGACCGGTACATTGCCATTTTCACTCGTCACCGTGATGGCGACCGCCTGCTCTGTGTCAGTTGTGCCATCGGACGCGGTGACGGTGATGTCATAGACATTATCCCCACCATCATCGCCCGGCGCCTCAAAGTCGGGCGCCTCTATAAAACTGACCTCGCCTGTATTGGCATCAATCGTGAACAGGGCCGAATCCGTCCCGGACAGGCTGTAGACCAGAGTGTCGCCATCCGCATCCGTCGCCGCCGCCTCATAGGCCGCAAACTGGTTCTCCTGCGCATTGGCAGCGGCGGGCGAGGTGAAAACCGGTATATTGTCATTTTCATTTGTCACCGTGATGGCGACATCGTGGTTCGTGCTATTGGTACCATCGGACGCGGTGACGATAATGTCATAGACATTATCCCCACCATCATCGCCCGGTGCCTCAAAGTCGGGCGCCTCTATAAAACTGACCTCGCCTGTATTGGCGTCAATCGTGAACAAGGCCGCATCCGTCCCGGACAGGCTATAGACCAGAGTGTCGCCATCCGCATCCGGTGCTCTATAGGCCGCAATCCGGTTCTCCGTGACGTTGACCCGGTCGATGTTCCCGTCCGCGTCATCGTCGAACTCGCTCCGGTCGGTTGTGCCGTCATTGTCGTCGTCGAAATCGGTCCGGGTTCGGTTGCCGTCATCATCATATGTGTAGGTCTCGGACCGGTCGATCGTGCCGTCCGCGTCATCGTCGAAATTGGCCCGGTCCCGGTTACCGTCCGAATTTTGAGTGTAGAACTCGCTCCGGTCGGTTGTGCCGTCACCATCGTCGTCGAAATCGGTCCGATTCAGGGTGTTGCTGCCGTCCGTATTCCGGTGAACCGTCCGGTCGATTGTGCCGTCATCATCGTCATCCCATTCCACCCGCTCCCAGCGACCCTCCGCATTCAGGTGGATCGTCCGGTTGATAACGCCGTCATCGTCTAGGTCAAAGTCCCTGCGGGTCACGCGCCGGGTGCCGCCATCATCAAACGCGTAGTGAGTGATCCGGTCGATGGTGCCGTCATCGTCGTCATCCCGTTCCACCCGCTCCCAGCGACCGTCCGCATTCAGATGGGCCGTCCGGTCGATATTGCCGTCATCGTCCAGATCGAAATCCCTCCGGGTCACGCGCCGGTTGCCGCTGCTGTCAAACGCGTAGTGAGTGATCCGGTCGATGGTGCCGTCATCGTCGTCATCCCGTTCCACCCGCTCCCAGCGACCGTCCGCATTCAGATGGGCCGTCCGGTCGATATTGCCGTCATCGTCCAGATCGAAATCCCTCCGGGTCACGCGCCGGTTGCCGCTGCTGTCAAACGCGTAGTGAGTGATCCGGTCGATATTGCCGTCATCGTCCAGGTCGGCGTCCCTCCGGGTCACGCGCCGGTTGCCGTCGCTGTCAAACGCGTAGTGAGTGATCCGGTCGATAATGCCGTCATCGTCCGCATCCCCATCCACCCGCTCCCAGCGACCCTCCGCATCCAGGTGGACCGTCCGGTCGATATTCCCGTCATCGTCCAGGTCGGCGTCCCTCCGGGTCACGCGCCGGTTGCCGTCGCTGTCAAACGCGTAGTGAGTGATCCGGTCGATATTGCCGTCTTCGTCCGTATCCCCATCCACCTGCACCCAGCGACCCTCCGCATCCAGATGCGCGATCTGCTCGATATTGCCGTTATTATCGCGGTCGAACTCAATCCGGTCGATATTGCCGTCCCCGTCAGTGTCGACCTCGAACCGGTCGGGGATGCCGTCCCCGTCAGTGTCGATCGGGGTCCGGGTTTCCTGTGACAGGGTTGATATGGTCTTAAACATGGCTGGCATGGTCCTACATTCCAAATGGGGTATTGTTTGACTGTAGTGTTGTCACATAGCTTGGCTGTTAATCAAGTGTTTCACTGACACCGTCAATGGAAAGACAGAATTCATCGCCAATCGGTTGCGGAGTATTCTCGGCTCTTGCGACGGGAGCAAAGGCCAGCATTGGCGTGGCAAGGGCAGGGAGCATTGGGTTGATGGTCAACTACTGACCCGGCGGCGGGACGAAAGTGAAGCAAGCATCATATGGGCAAAGTTTACAGAATGCAGGTCTCTCTCGCCATTGCGACTCGACGCCCGTGCCCGCAGACTATGGCCACTATATGACCCGCCCGGCTCGTTCATAGATGCCCAATAGGGCTGTTTTGCTGTATGCCCTGTGTCCATGTCTGCCATTGAGGCCGCTCTCCCTTTGGGGATTATGAAAACGCCATGACAACCCGCCGCCTTACGGCGAGCGGGTGTTTTTATGAGTTACGCCGCAATCAACCGATCCACCTCACTCACCAGCTGGCGCAGGTGGACGGGCTTGGACAGGACGGTCTGCTCGGCGGCGCAGACGATACGGAGTCGAGAATTGGGGCATCCGACGAGAATACCGGATTTATCAGTGTCGAACCGCTGAAGGATAGGGGCTGCAATGTCTCTGAAAAGCCTTTGAGCGAATCTGGTTGCAGATCATATTGCAGGCCGTACAGACGTAATGCTGATGTCAAAGCTGAAGAATCATAAGGCTTAAACATATAAACTTCCCTCATCGCACTGGACTGAATGACTAGCTCGTAGACAAGAATCAATTATTTAAGCCAGATTACGATAGCGGCGATATAGATGAAGCCCCAATGGTGACAAGGTTTATCATGCCTCTCTGGTAGATTCTAAATTCCGAGATGCCAACCGCCTATCGACTGACAGACCAGACAGGAACGACCCATCTTGGCCGATATGTCGATATGAGCCTTCTACCTAAGCTGGTTTCACATTTCGGGGGAGAGATGGACCGTCGTGCGACAGTCCTTGGCAATGTTATCCCAACACTCAAGAAACGCGAACGGGTCTACAATACCGACAAATGCTTCCTTCGCATGGCGAACGTCATGACCTGCCCCCAACTCTTGGTCAAGCCAGTGTGATCTCTCGAGGATATCGGGCATTACTGCTGAAAGCACCGCAGAATTCGCCGCCGCGAAACAGTTTGCTTGTGTTGCGGTTCCAAGCAAGCGTGGTGAGGTGCCGGATCTGTTCTGAGGTTACCGGTTCCGGCCTCCGAGTGGGACACGAAGACCGTCACTGTTGATCGAAGCATCTCCGAACCCACCGGGTATAGGTGTAGATGGAGCTAAGGCACTTGGACGATTATCGTTCACACTCGCACCGTTATTCGGTTGACCAAAGCCTCCATAATAGCTCATTCCGTAGGTCGTCCCGGCACGGGACGACGCTGCCGGCCTTTCTCGGCGGCTGCGTTGGACTCTGCTACGTAATCCGCGACACTTCTGGCCTTAGGTATATGCGAGATGTCATCGTCGGCAGTAGCGACGGCTGAAGACACAGGCTCTATACCCGATGACCAGGTCTGTGACCGCACATCAAGCTCAGCTCTCGGATGAGTTTCAGCAGAATTGAAGTCTCCTGACCTATGTTCCGCATAGAGGCTGTCTCTATCCAGATTGAACCCCGCGACACTCTCTTGAGATGAGGTAATTCAGCCTGGGACCCCCTGCAACATCGCCAGCTGATCATCCATTCCCGGTGCCGATCTTGTCGAACCTATGAATTGGCCGCGCTGTGAGCTGTAATTCTGGCCGACAGACGACCCGTCAATCCCACCCGCTCTCAAACTGAGGTCGTTCTGAGAATATGTCCCTGCCGCTGTCTGATCTGCAACAAGCATGTCTGTGAGATCTGAAACCGCCTGATCAGCTGCCCAAGTCTGACCACGTAGCTCCTCCTGCGAGTTGCTCAAAGATGTAGAAGCGCTCATTTGTGATGGGCAGTCTCAGTTCGTGCACACGCAATGCACAGGCAGAGCTGTTCCGGAGCGGAGAGGAGAGGTTGACTTCCTGGTCGCGACTGACGCTGTCGGTATGGGTCTTAATCTCGATACGCATCACATCGCTTTTGCCAGCCTGTCCAAATATGATGGTCGCCGACGACAGTATCTGACGGCCATGATCTGACGGCCATGGAGGCTGCGCAAATCGCGGGGCGAGCGGGTCGCTTTCGTGAGGACGGCACATTCGGTATGACAGGCGACTATCCGCCTATGGCAGAGAAACTCGTTGACCGGATTACGCGGCACGACTGCGAGATTCTGAACTATGCGGAATGGCGGAGTTCGGACCTCAATTTTTCATCTCTGACTCCATTGGTTGAAACCTTGCATACGCCGCGACCAACCAAACAGTTGCTGGATTAAGGGGGCGGAGGATGAATTGTAACTGAAACAACTGATGATGATTCCAAAAATTGCCAACGGTGTTCGCGTCTCTGCGCAGGTCAAGCAACTCTGGGACGTTTGTCAGCTGCCGGATTTTCGGAAGTTGACTATCGATGCCCATGTCCGCCTATTGCAGGATATCTATCGCACACTGATGATGGGGGTAGCCGCCAGTCCGATGACTTCATGGCGCGCAAGATTGCCCGGTGCGACGATACGAGCGGCGATGTCGATGCCTTGTCTGCACGGCTTGCGAACATCCGTACTTGGACGTATTGCGCGGCTAAATTCAGCTGGATGCCTGATCCCGATCATTGGGCGCAGGAGGGCACGCGCGGTCAAAGACCGTCTGTCCGATGCACTCTATGAAGGCCTGATCGCCCGTTTCGTTGATCGCCGGACATCTAAGCGAATTAAAGGAATCGGATCGGGAGCCCTCATGGACGCGTCCATCAAAGATGACGGATCGGTTTTTATCGACGGTCATCATATTGGTCAGCTTGACGGGCTGAGTTTTACCCGAGACGCAGAAGCGTCAGACTTGGAAACCAAAGCGCTGGAGGCAGCGGCCATCAAGGCTGTGACGCCTGAGGTTGACCGCCGCCTGACATCGCTATCTTCGGGTCAGAACGCTATTTTCACCCTGTCGGATCAGGGCGCAATTCTCTGGGGCGGGATGTCGGTTGGACGGATCGTCAAATCTGGATCTGTGTTCTCGCCCGATGTCGAAGTGATCGGCGGAGATCTGGGCAATCCTGTATTGCGGCAACTGGCTGAAGACCGGATGCGCGACTATCTCTGCGCAGAAGTTGCGACGCACCTCGCCCCGCTGAAGAAACTCAAAGAGATGCAGGATAAACCGGACGTTCTGGCTGGGTCCAAGAAGTTTGCGTTTCTTTTGCTCAAACATCACGGCTCTCTGGATCGCCGGCAGCATGGCAAAGCCGTGCGAGATGTGTTGCCGGAAGAACGGCGTGATCTACGCAGTGTCGGTGTCCAGTTTGGGCGGTATAATGTGTATATGCCGGAATTGACCAAACCAAAACCGGCGCGACTTCTATCCCTGCTCATCGCCTTTGGCGCGGGCGGTGACTGCAAGCCTTTCATTCCCTTTGCCGGCGTCACGTCTATTCCGAATGATGGGGATCTGAAGTCGGATAATTTTGGCCGCGGCGCGCTTGCTCTGGCAGGGTACAAGGCCGTTGGGCCGCGCATTGTGCGATTCGATATTCTCAACCGCCTAGCTACGCAGATTCGTGATGCGCAGGGGCAGTTCGAAAAGATTGCCGTCGAAAAACCAAAGCGCCCGACATTTCAGATCATGTCAGAAATGCTTGCCTTGCTGGGCGCCTCATTCGAAGAAATTCAGGGCGTCCTGAGCGCACTCGGCTTTCAATCCATTACGGCGGAAGCACCTCTGGAGAAACCTGCAGACCCCGTACTTGCCCCGTCTGAGGCGGCCCCAAACCCGCCTGAAACAATAACCGAGACTCAGCCATCAGCCGACGTTAAACCACCTGATAGCGCCAAACCAGATGAACCCAAAGCCAACTCTTTTCTCACGGCTAAGCCACCGAAACAGCCAAAGCGTGACCGAACACGTCCCGCATTAAACGCCCATGTGCCGCGCGAACAGTTGGAAGATGGGACATCACGTGATGTACCCAACCTTGAGTATTGGACACTACCATCCCGGCCCGCACGCGGACACCGCACTGGCGATGATCAGAAAAAAGGTAAAGGTCGGCGTGACGCTAAAGACCGCAGATCAAAACCATCACGTCAGGAACGTCAGGGCGGCGATTATTCTGCTGGCAAGGCTCCGCGCCCACGCAAGTCAATTGAAAATTCACCATTTGCCGCCCTTGCTGCACTGAAGGGCAAACCGGATAACAAAAAGGGCGACGGCTCCTGAGTGACCCGAACTCATAGATGTGCCGCCTTGATATCTGGCTCTTCCGAACGCGTCTGCCAAGACGCGCCATGAAGCCCAGGCACTGATCGGTAAGGGTCGATTGCGCCTGACTCGGGTGGGCAAGACAGGGGCATCACCAAACCTAACTTCCAGATTTGACTGGGCGATCAATTATCTTTCATGCGCCACAAAATTCTGATTCACGTCGAAGTGATCGCGCCAAATATGCTCCGTGGGCCCGCGCAACAGCCGCGTGGTTGACACGCTCCCGCCTCGCCGCCAAAGCGCCGCCCATGACTTACATCGTCAAAGACGAATGCATCAAATGCAAGTTCATGGACTGCGTCGAAGTCTGTCCTGTCGACTGCTTCTACGAAGGCGAAAACATGCTCGTCATCCATCCTGACGAGTGTATCGATTGCGGCGTTTGCGAACCGGAATGCCCGGTCGACGCCATTGTCCCAGATACTGAAGATGATCCGGACGGCAAATGGCTGGAAATCAACAGTAAATATGCCGAATTGTGGCCCGTTATCACGGTCAAAAAAGACTCACCCGAAGATCGTGAGAAATTTGAAGACGAAACCGGCAAGTTTGAGAAATATTTTTCTCCCAAAGCCGGAACAGGCGACGCGTGAGACGCATGAAGAGCCCGCTGAGACGACTTGTCGAAAGCAATCCGTCCTAGCCCAACGCTTTTGAGCGGCATGTCGCGCTTCTGCGCCCTCTCATGCCCGCTCGGAACATCTCATTTCATCATATTGGTAGCATAGCCGTTTCAGGTCTGATTGCCAAACCGGTCATCGACATACTCCCTGTCGTTCCAAACCTTCCAGACTTGGTCAGTCAGTCCCATCGTTTCGAAGAGCAAGGCTACGACATACGTGGCACATAGAATATTAAAGGGAGCCATTATCTGAAATTTCCAAACACTCATTTGAATTGGGCGACCAATATCCATGCATTCGAGATGGGATCACCAGAGATCGACCGTCGCTTGAAATTTCACGATCAACTGCGCCTCGACCCTGAACTCAAGGCTGAATATGCGGCTTTAAAGCAGGACCTGCTGCGGATCGGACACGACTCCACCGCAATATAAGAGCGGTAAAACCAACTTCATTGAGAAAGTTCTAGGTCGTAGAGAAGCATTAATCATTTGAGCCAGATCTTGATAGCTGCGATATAGACGAAGCCCATATAGTTTTGGATATGCTTGTCATATCGCGTAGCCACACGCCGGAACTGTTTGAGATAGCCAAAGAAACGCTCGACAATATTACGTTCCTTATACAAAGCCATATCAGTTTGCCTTGGCTTGCGCGCATTTTTCCGGGACGGAATAACGGGCATAGCCCCGCTCTCATTCACCGCGTCTATAACGCACCGGCCATCATAGCCCTTATCCGCCAAGACATGATCCGCCTTAAACCCTGCCAATAAGGCGGCGGCTTGCGTCATTTCGCTACAATGCCCGCCCGTTGCTATCAGGCGCAGAGGTAAACCCAATGCATCTGTCAGCCCATGTATTTTTGTCGTCAGGCCGCCCTTGGAACGTCCCCCCCTGGAACGCCCCAATGCGTGGGCATCAGGCCCCCTTTTTTATGCCGCGCCCCGGCCGCTTGGGCATGCGCCCGCACAATTGTGGCATCCATCATCAGCCACTCTTGATCAGCGTGGGTGCGCAAGGCCTTAAAGACATCTTCTAAAACCCCGGCCTCAACCCAGAGATAATAACGCCGTTTGACACTGTCAAAACGCCCGAACCGTTCGGGTAAATCGCGCCAACGCCCGCCCGAACGGGCCATCCACAACAAAGCATCAATGAAAAGCCTGTTATTGGCGTTGCGACCTCGTTTCCCTGTGCTCCCATAAGGCAAATAAGGCTTTAAACGGCTCCATTGTTCATCCGTAAGTTCCTGATAACCAGACATATGTGCGCTCCTGACAAAATGAAGAAACATTATAGAAAATAAAAGTTAATTCTTCACTACAGCCTAAGCACAAACCCTATTAATTTGTGTTTTTAAGCGAATGGTGATTCAGAGTGTCAAAGGAGTTTTTCCATGTCTTATTTGTTCTGGTTGTCTGAAGCGCAGATGTCGAAGATCGAGCCTTTCTTTCCGCTGGCGCATGGTGCGACCTCGTGTTGATGATCGGAAGGTAATTTCCGGGATCATCTTTGTTCTGAAAAATGGTCTGCCTTGGCGCGATGCACCCTTGTGAGTATGGGCCTCATAAGACCTTTTACAACCGCTTCCGTCGCTGGACCGAGATGGGCGTTTTCGACAAGATTTTAGCTACCTGACGGCAGATAATGGCCTACCAGATACACTCATGATCGATGCCACTTACCTCAAAACCCATCGCACGGCGTCAAGCCTCTTAAAAGGGGGATACTTCCCCGTCACATCGGACGCACTAAAGGCGGCCTGAACACAAAGCCTGAACACAAAGCTACACGCTGTATGCGATGGAATGGGTCGTCCGATCGCCCTATATCTAACAGCGGGTCAGACCTCAGACCATCTTGGTGCGAAAATCCTTTATCCTGTCCTGCCCGATGGGCCGGACATCACATTGATCGGTGATAAGGGTTATGAGAGACCGTATCGTGACGAAAGTACCGCTTCAGCTTGGTGAGTCCGTCGCGTGGGCTCCATCGGCTGTCGAGTCTGATGGAGCCTAAGGACAGGGCACGAATTTTAATTCTCGCCTCGCGGCAATAACGGCTCAATCACAGCCCATTCCTCATCAGATAGGTCAAATCGCATGATCCAATCTCCTTCACCAAGATTGAATCAGTACTCTAATCATAAATCAATAACTCAAATTGGGTCAGACCCTAGATTGGCTGACGATGCTGGGAAGGACCGGGCTCACTCTTCTGCAACCGACGGCTCGTCTTCCGTATTGATTTCAGTCCGAACAGAGGCCGCAATATAGCAATGCGGCGAATGATCTCGTGACCGATCACACAGCCGCCTACGGTGGTCGCCGTGAGCAAGCCGAATTCGAAACTCACCGGAAGGTCTCGCCGCGTCAGCCAGAATCCGGCCATCACGATTATGGTCTGAGGCAGGATATAGTAAGGAAAGCCGACTTCGGTGAGATAGAGAACACGTCCGGCACGCGCGCGGGCCATAACTAGGTTTCGGTTTCTGAATCTGCGTCCCAATGGATCCATATGGGGGTCAATATGGCACCCAGTCCGAGGCTCAGAGCGAGAAGCCCCCATCGCCCGGATCGCAGGGCGGCCCAGACTGCAGATGATTTTGCGATGACATAACCCGTCAATAGCCAAACCGCGCTATGGGCGTATTGGCCCAGTCACCGGTCAGGTCATGCGTCGTCAGGAAGCGCGCATCCAGCGTCAGTCGGATCAGCATGTGGGGTGTGAGCATGAGCAGGATAAGTCCGCCCAGCCGGCCCGACAAGGATCATTCGAGTGTTGGCTCAATCGACTCAGAAGGAGGCGGGCGACCGGAAGCAATAGAAGCGTGTAGACAAGAATGTAGGCGATATAGCAGAGATGGTTCCAGGTCGTGATAGAGTAAATGTCGGTCAAATAGCCTGGATAGAAAGAGAACAGACCGACACTTCGCCGGATTCGACCAGTTGTAGCCACGCTTGCGGGACAACAACAACCAGTATGACTAACAATGACGGCACGAACAGACGCTTGGTCTGGGTCCAGCTCACATAGAACATGCCGATATGGTAGAATATAAGCAGGGCAAAAGCGTCGATGCGCAGAAATTGCTAGGACGATAATCCCGGCGATCGCGGCGATTATTATAGGCCCACTTCACCCGGCGGCGTTCGTTCTTCAGATGATCCAGCTCATGGCTGATCTCGTTCAAACGACGCCGGATCCAGTGGCCGCGACGCTCATAGCGCTGACACTGTTTCAGCTCGCGGCGCTCATTGCGCAACTGGTCGATGTGGCGGTTAATTCGGCGCATATCGCGATCGTACTGGCGGGACGAATAGCCATAGCTGGTTTGACGGTTACGGTCGTTATAGCCACGATTATTTCCGCGGTATTGGACCGTCTGATAGGCAGGCTGGTGAGCGCTTATGCTCTGATAGGAGCCTATCGCCCGGACATTGCGGTAGATCCGGCCATCTTTTTCACAGTCGTTCGCGCCATCACCAATGACTGCGCCGATAATGCCACCAATGACGGCTCCGGCGATCGCGCCTTCAGTCTTGTCACTGCGTTCAGCAATTTCCTCGCCAAGGACCGTGCCGAGCGATCCGCCGATCAGGCCCCCCGCAATCGCGGCTTCAGTATCTTTGCATTTGCGGTACTCACCTGCCGACGCGACGGTCGGAAGGGCGAGGGCAGCTGCAGCCAGAGAGACAGCAGCCAGGGATTTTGTAAAAGTATTTCGCATGGAAACATCTCTTGGTTGGCTCGGGCTGGGAGAAATCCCGCCGATGAGTTATTCCTAAGAGATGTTCTTTGAAGCCACTCTGAGCCATGCGTTCATGCGCGGTTTAAGCATGGTTAAGGATCATTGTCAGCCAAGACGCGCGCGACCTGTGTACCGGCCAGCCCGTCATAAGGCGGGTGCCCATTGCGGACGAATAGAGAGATAAAGTAGAGGAATGACAGTCCCATTGAAACCGCGAATAACGTCCAACCCAATGGCGTTGGTGCGCTCCCGAACGGTACATTCATGCCGTGCCAGATGCCGGTGTGAGTCACTTCCCACGGCGCGAATTTCAGCATGTTTCGTAGAATGATCTGCGCTGGACGCCCTTTAAACCTCAGCTGGAGGACCCGCTTGCCAAGCGTCGCCTGACGCACAAACATCTCGCTGATAGTAAAGTATAGGTAGACGGGGAGGGTCAGCATTAGGAAAGCTTGGCCCTGCGCGAGCCATCGGGCTTTCGTCGTAAAGGCGTCAGGTATTTCGATAGCAAGCCAGCCAAGGCTTGCAGCGCCGAACAGTGCCGCCATCCACAGCAGGATCATACCATAATCAATCAGATAAGCGCCGATCCGTTGCCATGGATGCTTCACGGCTTAGCAACACCATGTTTGCGGAAGAACAACCCCGCCTCATCAAGCGCCTCTCGGGCTTCCGGCAGGACATCGTCGAAGATCTGAAAAACATGGGGCATATGTGACCAAGCCTGCAGCTGGGCGGGTGACCCGGCGGCCTTGGCCTTGTTCACATACCGGACGGCGTCCCCGTAAAGCATCTCTTCCTGACTGGCCTGAACAAGGGTCGGTGGTAATCCAGATAGATCGTTGAAAATCGGACTGACGTCCGGATGTGACGGGTTGATCTTTGCTGCGTAGCGCATGCTTGCAAGCAAGACAGGCCTCGGTAGTTTGAGCAGCGGCCGAAACAGGGGCTGTAGCATCAGATCGGTTTCGATGTTCTGTTTGAAGGTCGGCGACGCGGCAGTGGCATCTGATGAGGGCGATAACGTATAGGCCGCGTCTGGCTGGCGCAGTCCTGCATCGCGCGCATAATTGATCATCATCAGGGTCAGATTGCCGCCCGCACTGTCGCCCGCGACGCCCAGCGCGTCGGCCGGGGCCGGACCGTCAGGCCCGTTATCCAGGATCCAGTGATAGGCTGCACGACTATCCTCAATCGTGTTACGACGCGAATTTTCAGGCATCAACCGATAGTTCGGCGTAAACACGGCACAAGCTGTACGCTTCGCTAGGTTCCAGGTGATAGGGCGGTGCGAAACGTCCGATCCCACGGTAAACGCGCCACCGTGTAGATAGAGGATGCGCCGATCCGGGTCGTAGCCCGGCAGCAAGGTCCAGCGCCCATGGACGGGCTGGCCATTCATTTCGAAAGTCACGTCGCGATATTCGGCGACCAGATCTGTCCGCGCCAGTCCAACCTGTTCGAACCGTTCGCGCTTATTCTCCCACCCGGTTTTTGCATTGGCCGCCTGGGCCGGCTTGATGAAGTTTTCCACCAGATAGTCATTCACAACATTAAGGCCATCACTGTCCGGATCCGCATCGCGGAACAGCGGCGGTGCCTGATCAAACGCCTTAAGATCTGTCCCGGACAGCCGCCGTGTCAGGCTCCACACCGCAAGGCCCAGAACGCCAGCAAAGACCGGGGGTATCAGAAGAAGATGAAGCATGGGACTTATCCGATTTGAGCGCGGTGCATCAGGAAGGCGTCGGCGAGCGCACAGGCGAGCATGGCTTCGGCGACGGGAACGGCGCGGATGCCGACACAGGGGTCGTGGCGGCCTTTGGTGACGACCTCGACCTCCTCACCCTTGGCGTTCACCGAACGGGTCGGGACGAGCATGGAGGAGGTCGGTTTGATCGCGAGGCGCGCGACAAGCGTGTTGCCGCTGCTGATCCCGCCGAGAACGCCGCCTGAATGATTGGCGAGGAATTCGATCTGCCCATCAGCGCCAATGCGCATTTCGTCGGCATTATCCGTGCCCTTGGCACGGCCCGCCGCAAACCCATCGCCGATCTCAACGCCTTTAACGGCGTTGATGCTCATCAGTCCTGCTGCGATTTCTGTGTCCAGCTTGGCGTAGACAGGCGAGCCCCATCCGGCAGGTACGCCGCCCGCTTGCACTTCGACAATTGCCCCGACCGAATTGCCTGACTTGCGAATATCGTCGAGATAGTCTTCCCAGCGTTTGGCAGCTGCGCCGTCCGGGCACCAGAATGGATTATTCGATGTCTCGTCCCAGTCCCATTTTGAGCGATCAATTGCCTGGTCGCCGATTGAGATGACGGCCCCGCGCACGGTCACGTCGCCAATAATCTTGCGCGCAATCGCCCCCGCAGCAACCCGCGTCGCCGTTTCCCGGGCGCTGGACCGTCCGCCGCCTCGATAGTCGCGATGCCCATATTTGGCATCATAGGTATAGTCGGCATGACCGGGGCGGTAGCGGTCCTTGATCTCGGAATAGTCCTTGGAGCGCTGATCCTGATTTTCGATCATCAGACTGATCGGCGTTCCCGTCGTCATGCCCTCGAATACACCGGACAGAATGCGTACCTGATCTGGTTCACGGCGCTGGGTCACGAAACGCGACGTGCCTGGACGGCGCGCATCAAGGAAAGGCTGAATGTCGGATTCCGCCAGCTTAATACGCGGTGGACAGCCATCGATGACGCAACCGATGGCCGACCCATGCGACTCGCCCCAGCTCGTGATATGGAACAGATGGCCATAGGAGTTAAACGACATGGCGGCTGACTTAACGACCTTGGCGGGTGAGGGCTAGTCATCAGTGATCACGCGCTTAGCTTTGTCGAGAACCAGAACTTTCCGGGCGGCGACCTGTTGCGAGAACAGACTAGACACAATTATGGAGATAAAATGCGTAAGATTCTAATGATGTCCGCCATGAGCCTTGGCCTCACAGCCTGTGCCTCTATGGACAAGGGCGGCGATATGACCATGTCCGAAATGTGCGAGGTCCGTGCCTTTGCTGTTTTCTTTGAAACCGGTTCGGCCAAGATGGGTGTTGATACGAAAGCCACTCTGGATGCTGTGTCCAAAGCCTATGACGATTGTGATCTGTATCGGATCGAAGTGGTTGGCTATGCTGATAGCGTCGGCACCAGCGGGTCCAATCTCGACCTGTCGGATGATTGTGCCAGAAAGGTTCTCGCAGAGCTGGATAATCGGGGCGTCATGGCGTCCGGTCACGGATCCGACTTTGATGTTCAAAGCGCGGTTAATTGGCTATTTGTTTGGCATCAGGTCTGAGCATCAACTGGGGCGTGAGATCGAGGTCAATGTGGCCGACCGTTGGTTTTACGCTTGAAGCTAACCGCACCTGTCTTTGACGCCTCAACCCTATCGCAAAACTGCCGCCGCCGTTTTGACGGCACCACAATCCATCAAGATATCTTCGACGTGATTGTCGTGCAAGCCATCAAAGCGAGCCCTGTGGAGGGACCTGTGCTTTATACAGACAGTCCGTATCTTAAGGTCAATGCCAACAAAACCCGATTTGAGTTGTTCGTGTTTTATCTCTGTGGCGAAATTATTGACTTGAAAATCCAGAAAAATAAAGCTCCCTATTCGAGTCGATATTGCTCTTAAAATATGAAAGGTTAAACTCCATTTTACAAACGCGACACCGCGAACTAATCCAAACGAAGCGCACGCTCAGCATCATCATGCTCAAACGCATCGGTGTAGAGCTTTAACTGGCTGGCGTCTGTTCCCTGATCGCGCAAACATTGCTTCCACGTTCCCGTTGTAATATTTGCTATTTCTTTCGCCAGTTTTCTGGCTTCTTGCGATTCAATTTCAAATAGAACACTCGCCTCCAAAGCCAGAGCAAGTGATGCGTCAAAAGATTTACCACGCATGATGCCTGTTTCAAGAACTCGATGACGGTCAGGAGACGGATTGATGTCAAAGGCTCGAGACAGTCTCCAGCGCCCATTACCGACATAGACAAAGCCATGGTTTTTCAGATGGTCATCTGAGTTCGATACGAGAATTGTAAAGACGATACGCTTCCAGAGTTCACGCAAATCGTCCAGCGGGTCATTTGAAATCTGCCGGATGACATCCGCAATGTCAGAATAATATCCGCCTTCAGGGCGATCCCATTGAAGCGCCGTCCGCGCTGACATGTATGGAATACGCGTCGCCCCCCTGCGGTCAAAACGCTGAATAAGTGCAATGGGGTGATCACTGCCGCTCAGTTCTAGCCTCGCCTCGGCGACATGCAAATCGCAAGCCTCGGCCATTTTGAGCGTTGCAACCTCAGCCCGTTCTATCGGTTTTTTGTCCCGCTCGGATGTGAACTTCGCAATCCAGAAATAACCGTCACCCTCAACATTGGCCTTCGGCCGTGCGCCGCCAAGCGATCCGGCAACGCCAGCCAGATCGCACGCCTCGGCATCTGCGCCGCCGGGGTCACGCTCGAACCGTGCGGATAAAGCCCTAAGCCGTTCAAGGTCTACCAGACGCGGAATGGGCGGTGACAGGTCAGAAAGAGGTTCGAGGTCCTCTCCCAAAAATCGGAGTGCGCCTTGCCTGGTCCTGTCATCCGAGCGGGTCAGATAATCAAATTCTGTCAGGCCGCCGTCCAAGGCTTTCGCCATCAAGGCGCGACCCCAGGAGTCAGGAGCGGCATCAGCAAAGCATCCGTGCAAGGCGTTCCGTTTGTCATCGCGTCCGCCGCCGGATGCGAAAAAACCGCCCGCACCCAGCGGCAATCCTGGCGAGAGCGCAAATACGTTATCCGCTGCGAGCCATGTTTCGTCGTACTCAAACTGAGAGTATTGCCGACGACCATTGGATTCAAAACGCAGGCGTCCGACAATGCGCTTTGTCTCGCCCAAGGCGACAATTGCTTCGGGCATCAGAAACCGACCCCTTCATCATTCGTGCCCGACTCATCGCCATATCCCGCGCCCGCACCACTGCCCGACTCATCGCCATATCCCGCGCCCGCGGCGGCACCCCCGCCGCCGCCCGACCCATCGCCAAACCCCGCGCTGCTGCTATCAATCCGCTTTGGTAGGTTATCCCTGTCCAAAAGCAGACCCGTATCGTCAGAGCTGGGATCCAAAAACATCCCAATGCGGTCCAGCTCGCCAAGCACCAGACATGCTGCGGCGAGCGCGCCAATACTGACGCCATTTTCGCCTTTTTCCAACCGGCTGACTGTTCGTTTTGACACCCCTGTGCGATCAGCGAAATCCTGAAGGGAGATACGCCTTTTCAGACGGGCTATCTTGAGGTTTTCACCCAGTTGCTCCAGTGCGTGTTGCGCATTGATTGAACTTATCTTCATGGCCATATATGTCACCTAATTGCTTAATATATGACAAATATGGCAATTAGCAATTTTTCTCGTTCTGCTCTGCCAGAAATGTTACAAATGTCGGACAAAAATGCGTGTTGTCCGACATTTCATACCAGGAAAGTGCTTATCCGGTCTTATCATAGAGCGGTGGCAGGCTGCTTACACTAATTTAATCTGCGTCACGCTTCGGGCGCGACCAAACAAGATCGGCTTTACCGTCCCTATCAAAAAGCGCTGCGTTGACCGGCCCTGCAAAGCTGGGATCATCAGCAATACGTGCAAGTAAGATTTGGATGTTTCCTTGGCTTCTTCGCGCTAGGCCATGCCAAGATCGCATTGGCCAGTCTTAACAAAGAAGTCAGGGCTTCCATCTCCCTTCTTATTATCATTAGCAATGAAGCGCACCTTGCGCGCTATCGATAGGGTCTAAATCGTGCCTTCATATCCGTCTTTGACAGGTCTAAATTGTCCGATCGTAGCCTGACCTACCTCCATTAGGTGGTCCACCCGCTCAGTTAGAGTTTGGCGGTTATGGTCCGCCCTGCCTTCGCGGCCCGGAACGGCGTGTAGGGGAGCCCTGGCCTTCCCTCTTAAAAGTGATTCATTTTAAAAGTTAGAGATTTGGCTATTTGAGCTTGAAGGAGCACATTATGGCTAGAAGGTGCTACACCCCAGAACAGATTATCGCGATGCTGCGAGAGGCCGAAGTTCGATTAGCTCAAGGCGAGAAGACAGGTATGATCTGTCGATCCCTTGGCGTATCAGAACAAAGTTACTATCGCTGGCGCCGTGAGTATGGAGGCTTGAAAGTCTCGCAGGCTCGTCGGTTAAAAGATTTGGAGAAAGAGAACCAACGGCTGCGCAAAGCGGTCTCCAATCTCACTCTGGATGCTTTGATCTTGAAAGAGGCTATCGAGGGAAAGTACTAAGCCCTGCACGCCGCCGATTGGCTGTCGATCATGTGCGGGCGGCGCTTGGATGTTCCGAGCGACGCGCGTGTAAGACGATAGGTCAGCACCGTTCTACGCAAAGAAAACCGATGGTCATCCGAGATGATGAAGCGGTTTTGACAGCTGACATTATCCGCCTGGCTTCAGAATATGGCCGATATGGCTATCGTCGGATTACAGCTTTGCTCAGGCGAGAAGGTTGGACGGTCAACTTCAAAAGAGTTGAACGTATATGGCGGCGTGAAGGGCTTAAAGTCCCACAAAACATCCTAAACGCGGGCGGTTATGGTTTAATGACGGCCTCTGCGTCAGACATCGACCTCAACATAAGGGTCATGTCTGGTCCTATGACTTTGTCGCCGACCGCACCCATGATGGTCGAGCCTTTCGTATGCTCACTGTCATTGATGAGTACACACGGGAATGTCTCGCTATCCATGTGCAACGGAGCCTCAAACATGATGATGTGCTGGCTGTTCTCACTGACTTATTCACTAGGTATGGACCGCCGGAGTACATCCGCTCAGATAATGGATCTGAGTTCACAGCCATAGCGGTGCTTGATGGCGTGAGAAATGGAAGGTTCAAACGCTTTACATCACGCCTGGGTCACCTTGGGAGAATGGATACAATGAAAGCTTCAACGGGAAGCTTCGCGACGAGCTTTTAAATGGAGAAATCTTCTACACGCTCAAGGAGGCAAAAATCCTGATTAAACGTTGGCGGCACCATTACAACACCATCAAGCCGCATAGCTCTCTCGGCTATAAACCACCCGCCCCAGAAACAGTCTTGCCACACCCTGTTGGCCTGACCTACACTTCGTTCCGGTCAGGCCAACAGGGCGGACCATAACCACCAAACTCTAACTTAAAAGGTGGACCACCTAAGAGGGGCAGGTCAGTCAACACCAACATTAATCGGAAAAATCGATTTTGAAACAGTGATGGCATACAATCTTATGCCACAAAGGATTGGGGATGTAAGATGAATAAGTCCGAAAAAATTCCCCGTGAGAGACTGGAACGTCTGAAGGCTAGGTATGGGCACTTGAACACCCCGGTTCATCCTTTCCTCAGGCGTAAGTCAACTCTCAGCATACCCATTCTCCCACGAGCTCCCCGGCTCGATGTAGAGTGTCTTCACGCCATTTGGCCCAGCCAGTCCCGTACGGCCTTCGCCTTGAACTCGACCCCATTGTCCGATCCAATGGGCTCTGGCGTGCCTTGCTGAGTGAACAGGTCGGCCAGGATAGCGAGGACGTCATCGGGCCGGACGCGGCGCTGCAAATGGATCGCCAAGCAAGCCCGCGTCTGCGCATCAATACATTGGAATGCTTGTTGATCAATAAAAAGTGTTCACGAAGTCGACTCGGGTTAATTCAGCGTAACCTTGGCATCTGCAATAGCAACCTGTTCACCTCTTTGATTAACGGCTTCGAGGTTTATAACGATAAAACTTTTAGTTCTATTTCTGGGATGAAGTTCAGTAACAATACCCTTGCATGTAATTGTGTCTCCAGGTCTTACCGGTGCGATAAATTTACTATCGAGTCCTGTTATAAATCCACCGTCCTTATAACACCAATCGGTGACAACGGAAATCATAAATGAAAAGGTACACAAGCCGTGCGCTATGGTTGTTCCTTTACCTAAAAGATTAACCTGTTTGGCCCATTCTGGATTTGTGTGGATGGGATTAAAATCCAGTGAAGCGACGGCATTTCGGGTTATGACTCTTTGATCAATTTTTTTGACGATATTGGGGAGTGCCATACCCAAACTAACATTGTCATAAGTTATCATGAAATTTTCCTGTGTTAATTTTCTAGGGTCATGCCTAGTTGATTGGATTTTCTCTGAAGTATCATAACAGGGTTTTGTACTTGTCTTCAAGCCTGTGATTATATCTCCATTCCGTTTCCTTCAGGTGTAGATGAAAGGTGTGTTTTGGAACGCCCTTAAACTTCGCTAGACGCACCTTGGCCAGCCCCCAGAAGCCTTCGATGCCGTTGATGTGGGTTGGGCCCTGGGCGAACTCGTCCCTGGAATGATCTACCCGATAATGACCATAGCCTATATCCACAAGTCCGTTATAGCCGCGCCAGCCATCGGAGTTGATGATGGAAGACGGGTTAACCCTACCCCGGATAATCCCCTGTAGGGTGGCTCTGGAGCAGTCTGGCACGATCTCGGTATAGACCCGCCCGGCCCGTTCGTAGATGCCAAACAGGGTGGTCTTGCCATAGGCCCCGCGCCCGCGTTT
This sequence comes from Litorimonas sp., assembly GCA_965205225.1. Lineage (GTDB taxonomy): Bacteria > Pseudomonadota > Alphaproteobacteria > Caulobacterales > Maricaulaceae > Litorimonas. The sequence continues at coordinate 631,455 of CBDBFZ010000002.1, read as the reverse complement.
GCCCTTGACGCGGGTTGCGCCGAAATAGCTTTCATCAACCTCGCCCACGCCGAAGAAGGGTTTGTCCGCCTCGCAGGCCCAATGGATGCGTTCGCGAAGAGCGCGGTAGATCCGGTTGATGGTGTTACGGTTAAGCCCTGTCAGTTGGGCTGTTTGCAGGGCTGTCAGATCAGCGGCGAAGCAGCGAACGACCCCCCGAATTTTGCGCTCGGACAGATGCGAACCTTTTGAGTGATGATTTTTCATTGCATACAGTGACTTAGATCACTATGCGGAGCCGATCAACTAGGCATGACCCTAAAAGAAATTGTGGTGCCCCCACACGGAAGAAATCATTCTGGTTTTTACTATATAAAACAATTAGTTAGATTGGTCAAGAATCCAAAAAGTAGCCCATTGAATAGGCTGTTTTGTATCCCATTTTCTAAAGCAGCAAATGAGAATTTATATCCCTTGTAAAATGTATCATATGATGATACATATATCCAGTGATACAGAGTGTAAAAGGCAAGTTAGCAGAGCGCGCGATGTCTGGGTCTTTTGGGAAAGGTTTCCCGTCTGACTTAGTTAAACGTACAACTGCAATGCTAACGGCGCTAGATGCTGCTGTCGTTTTGGAAGACTTACGTTTTCCGCCGGGCAACCATTTGGAAGCCTTGAAAGGCGATAGAGCCGGACAACATTCTGTACGCATAAATCGGAAATGGCGGATTTGTTTTCGCTGGACTCCAAACGGCCCCGAAGATGTCGAAATCATCGACTACCACTAGAGGAGATGGATATGAGCTTGTTACAAAACCCAATGCACCCCGGCGAAGTGCTAAAAGAACTCTATCTCACGCCGCTTGAGATGAGCGCAATCGCGCTTGCCAAACGCTTAGGCGTTCCGCGCACTCGCATAGAACGTCTTGTGAAATGTGAAACACGCATGACGCCTGATACGGCTTTGCGTCTGTCTAAGGCTTTCGGCACAACTCCAGCCTATTGGATGAACATGCAAGTCAATCACGATTTGGTCGAGGTACGCGAGACGACGGATGTGTCTGGCATTGAGCCGCTGGTAGCCGCTTAAGCGGCGTAGCGCCCGTCGTCTAAAACTTCTGCTTGTCCAAGGGCAGCTAGAGTATCGAGGCGCTCTTTGATTGTCTTTGTTTGAGCGCGTTTAAACTGACTGCGGATGTCTTCGACATTGGCTTGTCCTGCGGAAAGTAACGCCTCTCGCACAGCTGCCATTTGTTCGGGTAAGGCTTTGGGCCAAGTATTGGCATCCGCAACCGCAACTTCGTCCAAGTCCATTTCCGATGTTTTGGCTTTGCCGACATTACCATCAGGGTTTTGATAATCAGGACGCAACCAGCGAATTTGACCTTTCGCTTCTTCAAGCGCGCGTTCCCGGTTCAAAGCCACGAGGCGTTTCAGAACATCCTCATCCGACAGATTAACAGGCCAGCCATAGGCTTCCGCTGTTGCAGCGTCAATCTCATCATGGATTTGCCGTAAAATTCCAATCAAACCGTCATTATATATTTGTTTGTCTTTACCCTCGATAGTCTCGCCTCCGCGAAGCTTCTCCAGCACATTATACATTTGTGTGAGGGTCAGTTTCGGATGTTCTGCTTGACGGTCTCTGCGGTGTTTATCGAGGCGCTCGCCTAGGTCAGAGAGGCGGGCTTTAAGAAGAGGCCTCTCGGTTATGTCGGGGAATGGGAATGGATCGAAGCAAACCGACTTATTGTATCGCAAATCATTACCAACGCCCATACGACCACCAGCAAATTTTGACCATAAAAGATGAGGATAGCTAGAAAGCAGGGATAGATAGGTAAGGTTTTCAAAAGCAAACATAACAGTCGTGCTGTCTGCTATTGTACTGGATTCGGTTGGAACGAAAATTCTATTGGATGCGGTCAGTGATGTGACTAGGTATTTTTCAGTATTGGCAATAGCAGGACCAAAGTCAGGCCTTGGGCGCGTGTATTTCCACCAATTCTCTCTTGCAGCAGGAACCGAATTCTGATCTCGATGGGGCTTAACATGGTCAAGAAGAATTTGATAAGTTTGCGGCAATTCTCTTTGCAGAAACATTTCTTTAAGGCCGCTTACGTTGATAGCAAATTCGTCGTGATCGTGCCTTTGAATTTGAATGCCTGTGAGCAACTTCCCGATATGGGTCTCAGCACTCGGCTCGTTAGATATTAAGGCTTGCTTTCTAGCTTTTGTAAGAACGAATCCCTTCCCTGTGAGTTGATAGCCTACGGAACTAAGACCTTGGTTAGACTTAAGTTTTTTGGTTCCGACTAAATTTGGTCCGATAGATAAGTCTAAGTGAATAAGCCCCAACTTCGTAGAAAAATGAATGTTGTAGCCAACACTTTCATTATCAGATTTTATTTCAGATTCGACTTTCATTATTCGCCCTGTTTTGGTTTCTGAAGCCAGAACAGTCATGGCAATTCTCACAGCCGCACCATCAGAGCTATCGACCCAAGGATGGTCAGGAATTGCAAAAACAAAGGAGAGAGGAGATTTGTCACCAGAGGTATATTTGGAAACAAGTTTTCGATTGAAGGACTGGGTGATTGAATTCGTCGTGATGAAGCCAAACCGTCTCAAGCGAATTTTTTTGCGGCTTTTGGCTTTGAGGATTTCAGCGGCCTTATACCACCAGTACATAACGTAGTCGTTGTTCTCTGGTACTTTGTCGTATAATTCTCCTAGAGCTTCCAAGTAGCTATCAGTCTGACTTTTGCGGATGTTTCTGCGCCCAATGAATGGGGGATTGCCTATGATGAAGTGAGCGTCAGGCCACTCCGCAATTGATGCTTTTGCGAACTTGTAAACTTCAACTTGAGCATCGTAATCGGGAACGCGTTCACCCGTCACAGAAGAAATTTTGTAGGTCTCTCCGTCCCAGTTAGTAAATGGCTTACCTGTTTCATCTGTGTGTAGCGTTTTGCCGTCGAGCTTAAGCAATGCATCACGCTTCTCAATGTTATGGAAGTCTTTTAATACGGGTTCTGACGGCGCTGCATTGCCGAATGTTTTAAAATGCCATTGTAGATACCCAATCCAAAGGACAAGCTCTGCGGCCCAGACTGCCCATTCATTGATCTCTAAACCCAAGAATTGGTGCGGGTCGACGGTTTCACCTTTTAGCATAAGGCGAGGTTCATTCTCGCCCAAGTCTTCCAACAGTTTAAGCACATCAGCTTCAAGCCGCTTCATATTTTCCATCGCGACATAAAGAAAATTTCCTGAGCCACAGGCTGGGTCAAGCACGCGGATAGTGCAAAGCGTATGATGAAAATCTTTGATGACTTGCCGCGCTGCCTTTGGGTCTTTCTTCTCTAGCAGAGCCACAGCCGCCGCTTTAGCGGCGTCAAAGTCGGCGCGAAGCGGTTCAATAATTGTTGGCCCCACAAGCCTTTCGACATAGGGGCGTGGCGTATAATGCGCACCGAGTTTATGCCGCGCTTTTGGCGACAATGCGCGCTCCAGAAGGGTGCCAAAAATGGACGGCTCGACGTTCCTCCAGTCTTTTTCAGCAGCCCTAATAAGTAGCGAAAGCTGTACTTGATTGACGGGCAAGGCTCTAATGGCTCCACCTTTTTCTGACCGAAAAAGCCCGCCGTTAAATTTCATGAGATCTTCACGGATAGCGGTAGAGAACCCGCCTTGATCCATTTTTGTCCATAGTTCTTCAAGCAATGGAGCAACACTTTTGAAGTTCCCGCTGTCTCGTGCCTCTTTAAGAAGGGTCTCAAAGCTGAGGCGAGGAATAAGCTCCACATCTTCTGCAAACATGGTGAATAAGCAGCGCATTAAAAACTTCGCTACGGTCTCAGGATCGTATTCATCGCTGGAGTAGCTTTTGCCGAGTTCAGCCAATTCAATTGCGACTTCGCGCGTGACTTTAGCGGCTTTTTGCGAAGGATCGAGGCTCTGCGGGTCGGTCCAAATCGTCTTCAGAAGCTTCTGAATATCCTCCCGTAAAAGGTCATTCATATAGATTTGATGATCTTTTTTATTGGGGAACTGCTCATACTTTCCTTGCCCTGAAAAGTCCGCGTAAAGCTCAATGATATAACCAACATCGACAACTATTATGAAGGGCGGTAGGCCTTGGTCAGCCTCTAAATTACGGGCATAAATTTCAGCTTGCTGGCGGGCTTTCATCATCTCTGTGACCCATGCCGCCGTACCCCGCCGAGCGGTCCCAACACGTTGATCCTTTGGGAATTGCTGACCCGTTACCAGCTCATATTGCAATGTGTCTTTAGGCTTTTGTTGCTTGTCGCTGCCCTGTTTGCCTTCCATTACAAAGGAGGCTTTGCGGTAGAAATCTATAAATTTCGTCGTGTTAGAGATACGGTTTATGACAGGCCGTTCAAAGGCATAGTCATCCGCTTTTTGGGTTGCGGTGCTACCTTTAACGGGTTCGACATCTAGTAGCGCCATGAGTTCAATCATGAAGGGTTGGAAGTTCGCGCGCTCACTTGCACCCGTTTTCTCCCACTTCTCGATAAAGTCTTTAAAGCTCATGAATCCTCCAACTGCATTAGGGCATTTACAAAGAAAAATTGCAATTCATGATTGGCTTTTGGGTGATATTTTCGCCACTCTGCGGCGAGTCTGGCGCGCCTGCCTCCGCTCGTGTGGGGCGGCTCCAGCAGTCCCGCCAGACGACGTAGACGCCATGGCGGCAATTAAATAGAAAAGTTGAATTTGAGTAGACGATAGTGAGTGCAAGATAAAACAGGTCGGCCCACCCAAGTGGTAGGCCTTTGTCTGCACATCGTTTTTGGTGGGGCTTTTTTCAAAAGCCGTAGGCCCACCAATCATTATTTTTCCCTTTAAACCTTGAAACTTACGGTAGGCCCACCCCTTATTAGACTGTCTGAACCCTTAACTGAGTAGACAGATGAGCCAAGACAAAGACAATGAATTCCGCGTTCAAATCGCGAAGCGAAAAGCGTCAGGTGGAAGGCGCGCTCGGGCCAAACGCCCGCAGAGTTTTCTGGACTCTCTTGCGCCGCGCCGAGGCGGACGGTCGAGCAGCAGTCGGGCGCGACCAAGCCGAACCGTTCAGCATAGTTTCCACCGCCGTGTTATCGTTCAAGCGTCGATCAAAAGAATGGCTGGGACTGGAGCCGCGAAGCTCAAAGATCATCTCTCGTATTTAGAACGAGACGCCACACAAAAAGACGCCAGTCCCGGCAAGCTTTATGGCTCGCTGATCCATGACGTGGACGCGGAGAGTTTTCGGGACCGATGCAAGGATGACCGTCATCATTTTCGCTTTGTCGTTTCGCCCGAAGACGCGGAGCAAATGACAGACCTCAAAGCTTACACCAGAGAGCTTGTCTCTCGCATGGAAAGCGACCTCGGAACAAAGCTAGATTGGGTTGCCGTTGATCATTACGACACCGCGCAACCGCATACACATCTAACGGTGCGCGGCGTTAGAGATGACGGCAAAGATTTGGTCATACCGCGTCAGTATGTTTCCCACGGTATCAGAGAGCGGGCACAGGAGATTGCGAGCCTCGAACTTGGGCCAATGAGTGAGCTGGAGAAACGCGCCAAACTCGCGCGCACAATCGACGCGCAACACAAGACCGATTTGGATAAGATGATCGACCGAGCGCGCGATGGTGAAACGCTGGACCTTCGAAGGCCCGTTCCGCCGCGACAGCTCTGGCGCAAACAACTTCTCGCGCGCCGCATCAAGACGCTTCAGCGGATGGGCTTGGCGGATTATGAAGGGCGCGGGCAATGGCGCGTCAAACCAGATTTTACCCAGACGCTGACAAAGATGGGCGAACAGAATGACATCATCAAAACTTTGCACCGCGCCTTTGGAGAGAGAAGCGCATCACTGAGTCTGGGCGCAAATGCAATCTTTGACCCCGCCGACCCAAGCGCTCGCTCGCAGGCAGGCATTGTCCGCAGCTTTGGCCGGCCCGATGACACCCGCGAAGGCGGCTTTGTCGTATTGGAGAACTTGAGAGGCCAGCCACTCTACGCAAAGGTCGCGGAGGATGATCTCTTTAACTCGCTTACAGTCGGGCAAGCCGTAACGGTTCATACGTTTGACCCCGAACCCAAACAATCCGACTTTAACATCGTCGCCCACGCAAAAAAACGGAACGGGCAGTTCTCACCCGTTCACGTCTATCTCGAAGAGAACAATACGAAAGCATATACCGACGCTCATGAGCGAAGGCTCGAAGCTTTGGGTAGGGTGAATATCGTGAGTAAGAATCCTAATGGAGCATGGGATATTCCAGATGACTATCTGGACCGCATCAGGGCATATCACAAGCAGCTGGCGAAGACGCTCCCAACACCTCTATCGCGGGACAGCACATTGACGATAAGCCAGATGCAAACCGCGCGTGGGGCAACGTGGCTCGACGAGGAATTGAAAATGGGAACCCTTGAGGAAGAGCGAACGAGTAGAAAACTATTGGACGCAGCCTCAATGCGCCGCGCCGCGTTGAGGCAAATGGGATTTGCGATTGGAGATAAGGATAGGCTCTTTCAGCAGTCCATCAACGAGTTGAAAGCTATGGACTTCAAGGAAGCAGGAGAACTTCAATCCGAGTCTCTGGGTAAAACTTACGTCTCATCATCAGGCGCGTCTCACATTGAGGGTGTTTTCAGTAAGACGATTGAACGGCCTAGCGGTAAGTCTGCTGTCATAGAAAAATCGCGAGAGTTCACGCTTGTGCCATGGCGACCCATCATGGAGCGCCGCCGAGGTCAAAACATCATCGGACGCGCCAGCAGAGGCGGCGGCATCAGTTGGGATGTCAGGGATCGACAGCGCGATAGAGGGTTGTCGAGATAGAGAAACTCTCTGAAACTTGAACTATCCTAAATCCACTTAGCGATTTGTTCGATTTTCCGACCTAGTCCAAAGCTAGATTAAACTTCATTTTGTAATCTCCATCAGGAGATACTTATGACCACATCAAAACCGCGCGTACGTGCCTATGTTGATCACGATACTTACGCCAAGCTTCAGTTTGCGACGACGCGCCCGCATGTGTCGATTTCAGACACAGTGAATAATGCGCTGAAGGTGTTTCTTTCGGACGAATATAGTCTGGAACATAACAGCGCTATGATCCGCAGGCTGGATTAGATGACCCGTGAGAGTGAGCTGATTAATCAGAAGCTCGCGATACAGTCCGAAGCCCTTGCGGCTTTCATGATCTATGTCATGCGCGTCACGCCCAGCGTGCCCGCCTCAGAGAAAGCCGCTGCCATCGCACGCGGTGACGAAATGTTTGAGGGCCTCATCAGTAATTTGAAAGAACGCCTCAAAAGGACATCTAAAAGTCTCTTTGGGACCTTCGAGGATATCTATGCAGAGGAGAGCGGGTTTTTCACCGCTGAAGAGCTAGAGTTACTACACAGGCCAGCGCCTGGCGAGACAGAGAATGAATTTGATTTTCGGGAAAGTTCACCGCTGAATGAGTAATACGGTCACAGCTGAAGACTTAGAATATGAGCTGGGCGTTCTTGCGCGGATTATCGACACGCAGGGCGATGCGGTCTGGCCGTTGTTTGAGAGGTTGGAGCATGAGTTGGAGGTTGTTAAGGGACGTCGTCAGCGGGTTAAAAAATATTTATGAACTATTTAAACCTCTTACCTGATCGCCTCTATTTAGTTGCGGCTAAATCCAGAGGCCTCTAAGACGGCGTATGGCTGTTCCTGACTATTAAACCCTTATGCGCCCTCTTCTCGAGCATCTTAAACACGGCGAGGTTAGAGTCCGTGATTTAATTGAGCCTATTGCCGATCAATTCTATTTATCTGAAGAAGAGAGAGACGCTACGATTCCAAGCGGTAAACAAGGTCTCTTATATAATCGAATCCACTGGGCGAAAACCTATTTGAGTAAGGCTGGTTTAATAAGTTCAAATAAACGAAGATTTGCCGAAATCACTCCACGCGGGCTAGAGGCATTGAATCAGACACAATCCATTGACAATGAGTATTTAGGGCAATTCAAAAATTATCTAGATTTTCGCGAACGAAAAAACCTCCATAAACCTAAGCCTTCAGTACAAGCAAAAGTTATTTCAGAAGAATTGGATCCGGAAGAAAGCCTGTATGAGGCGTATCAATCTTTGAAGGATACCATTTCAAGCGATTTACTTTCCCGATTAGTGGCTTCAAGCCTTGACTTTTTTGAGAAAGTAATCGTGAGTTTGCTGGTTGAAATGGGTTACGGTGGAACTCAAGAAGATGCCGTCCGCAAAATTGGCCAGACTGGTGATAATGGTGTTGATGGGGTGATCGATCAGGACTTTCTGGGTGTCGATCAAATTTATGTTCAAGCGAAAAGATACAAAGATACAAATACAGTGGGTGCGGGGGATATCCGAGATTTTTTTGGTGCTTTGAACTATCATAATGCCCAAAAAGGTATTTTTATAACTAGCTCACGGTCCACTCGATCGGCTAAAGAAAAAGCAGAAAAACTTGGGACTAATATAGTTTTGATAGATGGGGCGCGCTTAGTAGAGCTCATGCTTCGCTTTAATGTTGGCTGTTCCGAAAAAGAAGTCTTGTCGATAAAAGAAGTTGATGATTATTTCTTTGACGAATTAGATTGAAGGCAATAAGGTTTATAGTCATAAATCAGCAGTCAATCATGTTATTACACGAAATAAATTCTTATTTTTTGAATTTAGGCCAGCGGTTATAACCAATTTCTGGGTTGTTTGACTGATACTGAAGAATATATTCTACTTCTTTGGAGGACAAAAGTTGCTCAGAGCTATCTTTAGATTCCCAAAGAATTTGCTTTCTGACGGTGTAATCTTTCTGCAAATTTCTTGGTAATTTCAAAAAGTCTTCATTTACCACCGCAATGCTCGGGCTACCAAAATACCTAAAACTTCCAATACTATCCTTCCCGATATAAATTTTACCGGTTGGATAAGTTATCATATAAACCTGCATCATAATCAAAATTTGTATATAAGAATGCAGGGAATGGGTACAGAATATTGAATATTACTTCGTTGTTGATCGTCGGCTTCTTTGTTTGGTGTTTCTCGGAAAGTTAATACCGAATTCAGAACGCCTGACTTAGCGCTCTAAGGTAGCCCGAACAGCCATTACTTTTAAACGGATAATGTTGAGCGGCTAAGAACGCTCTTAAAAGGAAGCTCGCAATATTTACCGTTCTTTGTTTTCAATGCACTGACTGGACGCTTGCTTTACATGGCGGCCAACGCCAATATCGTCGACGAATATGGCTAAGTATTACCAAAAAATAGACGACAGATCGAAGATAAGTACGCGCTCGGGTGCCGAGATAAGCTTGCCTCCAGAATTCACAAATTTGAGTTCGTCAGTTATCCGCCTATGCTCGTACATCCAAGGGGTTATACAACAGACAATCTATATATCTCATGGGCCAGAGCTTCGTGAAGCGAAGCAAACGTTGAAAAATTCACCTAACCCAAAAGCTAGAATGGATTTTCTTACCTCTTTTGAATACAGTGAAGAAGATTTAGTAATATCGACAGTGTTTAATTATGCGAGAGAGCTATTCCTCGAAATCTATGAACTTAGAAATGTGCTAGCACACGAGAACTGGATGTCGAGTGAGGACTTTGAAAATGTTGTGCTCTTTTCAAAATTAAATGAGGAAGCTAAATTAAGTATGGCAAAAGGCAAGGTCTGGCATGACAAAAAAGCTAGGTCCCAAGACGTATACAACGCTTCGATACGCTATATCCGAAACGTCAAAATTATTTCGGTCGATAATTTAAAAAAAAACACTTGAGGATGTTAATTTATGTGCGTGGATACTAATGTAGATTAGTATTGTTTTAAATCAATCAGACCCAATTAAAAAAGTAGAAATGCGGAAGGCCTTCTTGGTATTCAAAGGGACGTCGCATCTTTTCGATGCAGATGTCTGGACAACGGGAAAGGTCGACGTGACAAGTTCTCAAGGGAGGTCCATTAGGGGGTGAACAACCGAAAGCTTGGGGGCTGCTGTTAGTGCAATTGTAGCAGATCTCAGTACGTCCTAAGCCAAACTTTATAAGTATTAACATCTAACCGAATGTCACAAATCCGCGTCAATCAAGATGCTGGTCTAGATCGCAATGGGGAGTGGCTGTGTGAAAACGGTTAGTTTTTTGTGATATAGTTCCGGTGATTGAATCGGAGGTTTATTGTGAAGCGCTTTATTGAAGGCCAAGATCGAAATCAGTCCATATTATTTCCTGAAAGTCTGGACGAGTATATCGATGAAGATAATACTGTTCGCGTCATTGATGCCTACGTTGATGAACTAGATTTACTCTCAATGGGTTTCGAGCGCGTCCGGCCCAAGGCGACAGGCCGTCCCGGTTATCATCCGTCTATTTTGCTCAAGCTCTACATTTACGGCTATCTCAACTGTATCCAATCTAGCCGTAGGCTTGAACGCGAAGCGGGGCGTAATGTTGAGCTTATGTGGCTGACGGGCAAGCTTGCACCTGACTTCAAAACGATTGCTGACTTTAGAAAAGACAACGGCACCGCTATCCAATCAACCTGTTCTCAATTTGTGACTCTTTGCCGTGACGTTGGTCTGTTCGCGCGCACAATGGTTGCGATTGATGGAGCCAAGTTCAAGGCCGTGAACGCGAGAGAAAAGAACTTCACACGCGGCAAGCTCACGCGGCGCATCGGCCAGATTGAGCATTCTATAGAGAAATACCTTCATGCACTGGACGCGACGGATTTACAGGAAGGCGAGGCCGCTGAGGCCAAGACTGAACGCCTCAAGGAAAAGATTACGTCAATGCGTGAGAAGATGGCTGAGCTTCAACAGTTGAAAGATGATCTCGCCGCGTCTTCTAAGAAACAAGTATCCTTAACTGACCCGGACTCAGTGGCTATGGCGACCAGCACAAAGGCTGGTATGGTGGGGTATAACGTACAGACGGTTGTCGATACCGAGCACCATCTCATTGTCGCGCATGAGGTAACAAACACTGTCTCTGACAAAGTGCAGCTCACAAAGATGACGAAACAAGGCCAAGCCGCCATTGGACGAAAAGACATTACAGTCTTTGCAGATCGTGGCTACTTCAGCGGTGCAGAAATTATGGCGACTGAGAAACTGGGCGCTACAACATACGTGCCCAAGCCTTACACATCTGGCTCTAAAGCCGCGGGCCGCTTTGGCAAACATGACTTCCTCTATCAGCCCGAAGACAATAGTTACCAATGCCCAGGTGGTCAGAAGATGACCTATCGCTTCATGTCAGTTGAACAGGGCAAGGACATGCAAGTTTACTGGCCGGACGAATGCGCGGCCTGTCCCGTCAAAGCCAAATGCACGACGGGGAAACAACGGCGGATCAAACGCTGGGTCAATGAGGACATCATCGACGCTATGTTGACGCGATTGAATGACCTCCCGGAAGCCATGGCCATCCGAAGGGCGACGGTCGAGCATCCGTTCGGGACGCTGAAGTCATGGATGGGTGCCACGCACTTCCTGACCAAACGCCTCAAAAACGTCAAAACAGAGATGAGTCTATCGGTTCTAGCTTATAATATCCGCCGGATGATCAGCATGTTCGGAGTGAAGAAACTAATCCGGGTGATCCAAGCCTAAGGGGAAAGCTTGTCCTAAATTAAATCCACTGAAATCGACGCATTGCCCAGGCTGTTTTCACACAGCCACGGGATTAATTTGAAGTCGATCAGGACGTCTTATCAAGCGTAAATTTCTTCATTTGATCGCGCCTATATTCTAACGAACCGCCATCGCCATAACTAGGCCGCGTGTTGTGGTGCCCCATCAGAATACAGCGAAGGCCGTAATCGATGTCCGCTTCCAGCATCCGTTTCTCAAAAGCATGACGAATTGAGTAAATGCGGTGATCTGGAGACTCGAAAAGACCATCGGCTTTGAACCGCTTCATGAGTGTCTGCGACAAGAGAGAGCCTTTGTCCCGATAGCGTTGGAAACCGTTAGGCCTTTGTCTCATAGCTTCGAGTGACACGCCGAGAAGGGGTATATCGCGACTAGCCGATTTTGATTTGAGCTTGCGATTAGCTGTGGGGCGAATTTTTAGATGAGGAACATCAGCATCTAAGATGATGTGCTCTTTGCGAAGATTGGCGATCTCGCTTGGACGACAGCCCGTTTCTATCATCGCATAGACGATGAAGCGCGCATCCTCATTCAGCGATTTGAGCGCGTCCTTCGCCAGAATTTTATTTTGCAGCCAGTCGATTGAGAAAGGCGGGATGTCTTTGTAAACGACATTCTTAAAGCGCAGTCCGTCAAAGGGGTTATCGCGCTTAGGTTCGCCTTCATATGACCAGTAAGACCGGAACAGGATGCGTAGGTTCGTTAGGTCTTTATTTCCACTATTGCCGCTACGGGGCTTGGAACCGTCTTTAGGGTCAACTCTTGCGCCCCACCATTCATAGAAGGCTTGTCCATCTTGACGGTCAATCTCGGCCATAGGCTTATCACCGCGCAGACGAATGAAATTCTGGACGGCGCGGGCTTTCACCTTGCGCCAGTTACGGCGTTGGTCTGGAGATTTACCTTTTTGGTCACCAATGCTGATTTTATCGCAATAGAGTTCGAAGGCCTCGCTGATGGGGATTGAGGCTTTGGGAGCCATTCCGAGCAGAGCATCAGTTTCGGGGATGGCTTGCCGTGTTCCAAGACTGCCCTCTAATGCGCGGAGGCGGTCTATGACTTCTGACATATCGTTTTGAGCGGACAGGTCCTCCACAGGCGTGTAGATGTAACCGCGCGCAAAGGCGCGAGCCTTGGCGGCGCGATAGCGTGAGACAGCAGAAGCGCTCGCGCCTTTGGCTTGAGATGTAGTGAGCGACGACCAGTAAAGATCATCCGCCTCGGCGAGCGAATCCCGCCGCGCTCTAGCGACTTCCCGTGAGGAGGTTTTGAGTGCGCTCTTGATTAGCCGTCGTTTATCAACTTCTGCATAGCGTAGCGGCATGCGCCGCACGTAATACCAGCGGCCTTTGCGCTGTTTCAGATATTGGTCGAGTGTCTTCATCTCGCTCATAATGTAGCCCATTTTGTGTCCCATTGTGTGGCCCAAAATGACAATATCTTTGAGGAAGACTCAGGTTTTCTCAGGAAAATATAAGTCTAATCAATAGCTTATACGGTTTCAATTTTGAGAAAATGGTGCCCCCACACGGACTCGAACCGCGGACCCCCTGATTACAAATCAGGTGCTCTACCAGCTGAGCTATAGGGGCAGACCAGCGGCGCGCCCAATAGGGCGCGCTCTGGATTTGGGCAAGCTTTGATTTCAGCCCGTCTGCACGGGCCGAAATCGATCAGGCGTCGACAGCGTCTTTACCGCGAAAGGCGGCGTAAATTGCGGCCATAATGAGATAGCCGATCAGCATATGACCGAAATCGATCAGGTAGCCCGAGAGTGGATAACCATTATAGACGCAGGCATAAGCGACAACCGGAGCTATAATTGTGATGACCAGCCAGAAAGCTGTTTGCAAGCTGGCAGACAGGCGTTTCACACCCGCCAAGTTCAACACCATGAGCAGGCCGATGGCCTGGCCCAGTGTAATCAGTAGGGCATAGATCAGCCACATGGCCACGCCCATCTCTGCCATCATTGCTTCAGAGGCTTCCGGCGTCATATCTGAGGCCGCCATCCATGCCTCACTGAATAAAACTATGAACCAGACTGCCCCGAAGGCAAAGAATGCCAATGTCGCCAATATAACAGCGAGCCAGGATGTATTGAAGATTTTCGGCATGGTATCCTCCTTTGTAGCCGAGTTTAAGCTATAGCAGAAAGCAGGATTGAGTCGAATCCGGCGCTTGCATGCGTCAGTTCCGCTCTGTAGCGCGGGGCCTGATGAGCCAGCCACAGATCCCTATGAGCGACGTGAAACGCTATATTTTCGCGCCGCGGTTTCTGCCTAGTCGCCAGCCTGTCGACGCCGCCGGATTGCGCCATCTGGTTCAGCTCTATTTCTTGTGTCTTGTTATTCTGCTGGTCCTGAGTAGCCTAGTCGGCGGGATTGTTTCGAGCGTTCGTGGATCCGTTCCGGAGAATGTGAACCAGATATTGGGGCAGGCTGACCCACTCAGGTTTCTGCTCATGGGTATCGTCATCGCGCCTCTGATTGAAGAGCTGATGTTTCGGAGCTGGCTCGGTGGCAAGCGCACCGCAATTCTGGGCTTGCCGATTCTGGCAGCGGCTCTAGCCGTGCTCACCACAGCCGAGCTTGATCTACCGCCCATCCTCACATTTGGCCTGGCGATGGGTCTGGGTGTACTGATCCTGGCCGTTGCCAAGCAATATGCGTCCCGGACTGACGGGCAGCGCACGACCGCCCGGCACCGCCTCTTCCCTTACGCTTTCTATGGATCGGCGATCCTTTTCGCCTTATTGCATCTATCCAACTATGAAGGCGGCCTGTCATCGCCTATCATGTTGTTGGCTGTGCTGCCTCAGGGCATTATGGGTCTATTGCTGGGATATGTCCGAATGCGGTTCGGAATTCTGCCGGTCATTCTGTTCCATGCGGCGTATAACGCCTTTCTGATCGGGCTGTTTCTAGTGGCTCAGTCGCTGACAATGTCGATCGATCGTCCGGAGACCGCGCAGATCACACCTGCGCAGATGCTAACTCTTGTCAGCGGCAGCTTGCCTGCATAGAGGCTCGCTCTCATGAGCGACAGACAATCCCGTATCCTGATCACGTCAGCGTTGCCCTATATTAACGGCGTCAAACATCTTGGTAATCTGGCCGGATCCATGCTGCCTGCCGATGTTTATGCGCGCGTCATGCGCCTGCTTGGCCATGAGGTGCTCTATATCTGTGCAACGGATGAGCATGGCACACCAGCAGAGTTAGCCGCAGCCGAGGCCAACATGGCGGTCGCGGATTACTGCGCGTTGATGCATGAAAAGCAGCGCGAGGCGGGCGCGGCCTTTGATCTCTCCTATGACTGGTTCGGGCGCAGCTCATCCGCCGCAACGGGTAGGCTGACGCAGCAATTTTCAGCCACGCTCGAACAAAGCGGGCTGATCGAGGCGCGGATGTCCAAACAGGTCTATTCCAATACCGATGGCCGTTACCTTCCAGACCGCTATGTCGAAGGCACCTGTCCGAACTGCGCGTTCGAAAAAGCGCGCGGCGATCAATGTAATAATTGCGGCAAGCTGCTCGACCCGATTGATTTGATTGATCCTTATTCGGTCGTCTCCGGCAGCCATGATGTTGAGATCCGCGAGACGGAACATCTCTATCTCAGACAATCGGAGATGAGCGACACATTGAGGAGGTGGGTCGAAGCCCAGATCAGCTGGCCGCCATTGGCCACCTCCATTGCGCTGAAATGGCTTGATGAAGGGTTGCGCGACCGGGCCATCACCCGTGATCTGGATTGGGGCATTCCGGTCGTTAACGCGAATGGCAATCCACGGACCGGGTTTGACGGCAAGGTCTACTATGTCTGGTTCGATGCTCCGATTGCCTATATCGGTGCGACACAGGATTGGGCAGCAGACAATGGGGGCGACTGGGAACGCTGGTGGCGCACGGACCAGGGCGCGGACGATGTGACCTATGTTCAGTTCATGGGTAAAGATAATGTCGCCTTCCACACGCTGAGCTTTCCCACGACCCTGATGGGTGCCAACCTCGGCGAAGAGGGCGAGCCCTGGAAGCTGGTCGACACGCTCAAAGCGTTTAACTGGGTCACTTGGTATGGCGGCAAATTCAGCACGTCGAATAGGCGCGGCGTGTTCATGGATCAGGCCATAGACCTAGCGCCGTCTGATTGCTGGCGCTGGCATCTGATGGCGAACGCGCCGGAGAGCTCTGACACGGCATTCACCTGGGAAGAGTTTCAGGCTTCGGTCAATTCGGATCTTGCCAATGTGCTTGGCAATTTTGTCAATCGGATCACCAAATATACCATATCCAAATTTGACGGGATAGTGCCGGATGGCGGCGTGCCGGGCGGCCATGAGGACTGGATCATTGATGAAGTCAGTACCCGCCTGCCGCAGATAATCGCGCATTTCGAAGCGCGCGAATTCCGCAAAGCCCTCGGCGGAATGCGCGCACTCTGGGCGGCAGGGAACGAATATCTCACCCGCGCCGCGCCGTGGACGCATTACAATAGGGATGTGGATCAGGCGGCGGTTGGCGTGCGCATGGGGCTGAACCTTGTCTCACTGTTTGGCATCATCGCACAGCCCATTATTCCGCGTGCCGCCAAGTCGATTCTGGACGCGTTGAACATACCGGAGCAGCATCGCGGCTGGTTATCTTTTGACGGCTGGGCCAACGGTCTGCCAGTTGGGATGCCCGTGACCGCGCCAGACGTTCTGTTCGCAAAAATCGAGGATGTTGATGTTGATGCCTGGACGGAACTGTTCGGTGGTGGTGGCAAGGGCCTGCCGTGACTTATATAAGGCATGTCGGGTTTCTGAAAGCCGCCAGTCTGGGGTTTCGTAATTATGCTGATTTTCGGGGACGGGCGCAGCGAGCGGAATATTGGTGGTTTCAACTTTTCGTATTTCTGATCAGCATTGGCATTACCCTTGCTGGTCAGTTTGTCTTCAGTTGGGATGAGGGTGAATGGCTCCGATCTCAAGCGCTATGGAATTTGGCCATAATTGTTCCGACACTCGCCTTGGGGTGGCGACGGATGCATGATTTGGGAAAATCGGGCTGGTGGAACATTTTGCCGTTGGCCCCATTGGTTTGGGCCGTGACTGCGGTGATCATTTTGTCGGAAATGGACAATAATGAAAGCCCTGTCACCGTTGCGGCTTTAGGGATGGGTCTTGTCGCCACGCTCGCGGCGGTAATCTATGTAATTATTCTTCTGGCGAGGGATTCCGATCCCAGACCCAATCGCTACGGGCCGAGTCCGAAATATAGCGAAGCAGACGCCATCTTCCGATAGGCTCACCGCATGACACCACCCAATGTCGCCATTTATAACTGGATCCGATGCGGGTTTGATTTTCGCGGGCGCTCGTCACGGTCGGACTATTGGTGGACGCGCCTGCTGGTGTTGAGCGTCAATATGGTCTTGCTGTTCATGTTTGCCTCGTCGATCGGTCCTGATGGATCGGAGGCCTTACTGGACTGGCTCGCGTCTGGTTCAGCGGATCTCGCAGAGCTCGATATGGGACCGATGCCATCCTTGGCGAAATTTTCCCTGACCTTTGTCTTAATCTTCGGCGTACTGACCTTCATACCCGACCTGTCAATTGCGTGGCGACGATTTCATGACCTCAACAAGCCCGGATGGCTCCATCTCATCTTCTTTTTCGCCAGTGGGTTTGTACCGCTAGTGGCACTGACGGAATATGTCTGGTTCAGCTTTCCGGGAACGCCCGGACCCAATCGGTTTGGTCCTGACCCCCTCACTGAGGCCGCAGACGCCGCCTAGGAAAGGTTAGAGCCGAAGCCTGCTATCGCCGCGCGGTTTGGCGAGGGCCGAAGCGAGTAGCAGTACAATACCGGCAATGGCCGCCCATCCGATGATCGGCACTTCTGCTGCCCCCACAAGGTGACGTGCGGCCAGCCAGGCCAGTCCCCAGAGGGCCGGAAACACATAGATGCGGTTGCACCGGGTCCACCGGCAGACACCAATGATCAGTCCCAGCGCGGCGGCAAGGATGAGTAAGCTACTGATCACGCTGGGATTGCCGTCTGCGAAGGTCTCATAGGCAATCGGTGTCCAGTTGAGGAAAATGGCTAGGCTGCACCAGCCCGCGATCAGGCTGATGGGAATCCAGGTGAAAATCCGCTCAACCTGTGTCACCTCATCAATATGGTTCGTGAAAACTCTGGTCGCCATGATCAAGGTCGCTATGGCGGGAACGAAGATCAGGGCTGTGCCCCACTGGACCAGATCGGTCGGCGCATAGGCCGTGATTAGTGCCCAGCCGCAGACACAAGCGAAGCCGGCTGCCGTCCACCAACCGACCGCGCGGAAGATGTCGCGCGTGCGGTTCCTGGGTAAGGCTTGAAGAACCGCATAGGCTATGCAGCCGACGAAGATTGGAAACCAGATTGAGAAAGCCGGGCCGAGCGGGACGAGGAGATTATCCGACAGGTCAGAAAATTCGCTGGCCGTCCTTGCACCCTCGCTCACAAATCCGATCGAAGACAGACCCCACATGGCGGGGGCTGTGATCAGGTTTGTACTCTGGCGAAGATAATCGGAGACGGTCACGGATTGATGTTTCATGACCTTGTTACGCATCTAAGCCCCGAAAGTGTCATGAATATGGTTCCGATATTGTGGAAATTTCCGAAAAATTTTCACCCGGAAGCCGATACTCATGCTAGGGATAGGGTTGTTCAGGATCCTAGAAAGGCCGCATATGCAAATCCAGATCGTCTCAAAAGGCATTGATGTGTCCAAAGCTCTTGAAGAGCGAATTTCGGACAGGCTTGAAGAGATGATGGATAAATACATACACCGAGAAGGCGACGCCCAGGTGGCCGTTGCCCGGGATGGTTCAGGCTTTAAGACCAGTATCTCCGTACATTTGCCCAGCGGCGCAACATTTGAGGCCGAAGGATGGGCACAGGAAGCCTATTCGGCGACAGACGAAGCACTTGAACATATCGAAAAACGCCTGCGCCGCTATAAACGCCGCCTCAAGGATCACAGTCAGAAAGCCAAGGCGAAGGAAGCGGGCTTGTTTGTCTTGAGCAATCCCGCCGGAACTGAAATCAATGATGAAGACGAATCGGTGCAAATATCCGATGAGCCCATGGTCATTGCGGAAAGTGT
The DNA here is from genome assembly GCA_965205225.1 of Litorimonas sp. GTDB lineage: Bacteria > Pseudomonadota > Alphaproteobacteria > Caulobacterales > Maricaulaceae > Litorimonas. The sequence continues at coordinate 612,631 of CBDBFZ010000002.1, read as the reverse complement.
CGGCCGCATCCGAACACTCACACCGGGTATGGCCGCGCTGGAAGTTGGGCTCGCCGACTCCGGAGTCGTTATATTCCAAAATTCGCGCCATGGAGGGTTGAATGTTGTCTTCAAACGCCCGGATGGGCATATTGGCTGGATTGATCCGGATAATGCGGGATAAACGGCTTCTGACCATCTGAGACACGGGCTTGTTCCTCTCGGTTCTTGTCGTTATGAGCCGTCCCGTTCCTGCCTGAGCTCACGCATCCGGTCGGGCAATAAGAGACAAACCTATTCACGGTGCTCCCACCGCCGATCGAACCTTTGAGCTTCGTATGACTGACGACAGCGCATTATTCAGCGCAGATAGTATGATTTCCGATCTCATCGCGACGAGTCCGAAACAGATGTTTCGGGATCTCACTCAGGCTCTGATCAGTGCCCATGGTCTTGCGGCCAAGGGAATCGTCTGCCGTGATGTTGTTGCGGCGGCTATCGAACGTGAACGGCTGGGGTCGACCGGGGTTGGCAATGGCGTCGCCCTGCCACATGCGCGGATCGAAGGCATAGACCGGGTTGTTGCGTGTTTTGCGCGGCTGTCTGAACCCATGGATTTTGATGCTGTTGACGGACGTCCCGTTGACCTGATCTGTTTTCTGCTGGCGCCAGCCGATTGCGGCGGGGCCCACTTGCGGGCTCTGGCACGTATATCGCGCTTGCTGCGACGCCAGGAAATGCGGCTGAGACTGCGGGCCGCCCCAACGTCTGAGGCTCTGTTTGCTATTCTGGCTGATGATACGTCAAACGCTGCGGCCTAATTAGCTATCGCAAGTCTGGACGTGCTCGCCCCATCCGGGCATAGCGCGCTTATGGCTCTCACATCCTCGCAGCGGTACTTTAATCGCGAACTGTCATGGTTGCAGTTCAACACACGTGTCATGGAAGAAGCACGGAACAAGTCTGTGCCTTTGCTGGAACGGTTGCGGTTTTTGTCCATCTCCGCATCCAATCTCGACGAATTTTACATGGTGCGCGTGGCTGGTTTGCGCACACAGATGCTGGCCGGAATGAACGCGCCTAGTTTCGATGGTCTGACGCCTGCCCGCCAACTGGATAAAATTACCAAACAGGTCGATAAGCTGATCGAGGCGCAGGAACGGTGTTGGGTGACGTTGCGCTCTCTGCTGGCGACGTGCAAAATTTCGGTTCTGGCAGTCAAGGAGCTGGACGAAGACGCTCTCCTAGAATTGCGGGATCGGTTTGAATCGCAGATTCTGCCCTTGCTTTCACCGCTCTGCGTGGATGCTGCTCACCCTTTTCCATTCCTGTCCAATCTGTCTCTGGGATTGGTCGCTTCGCTGACCCGGACGCAGCCCGAGGATGAACAAGCCTTCGCCCTGGTTCCCGTACCGTCCCATATTCCGCGTTTTTTACAGCTCGCGGCAGGGTCGAAGAAGCGTGACTATGTCATGATCGAAGATGTCATCGGGCATTTCCTTCCCAATCTCTTTCCGGATTTTGAAGTGAACAGTACGGGCCTGTTCCGGATCACGCGCGATAGCGATATCGCTATTGACGAAGAAGCAGAAGACCTGGTCCAGCATTTCGAATTTCTGCTGAAGGAACGCCGCCGCGGTCGCGTAATCCGCCTTGAGCTCAATGAGAGCATTGATGCAGAGTTGCGTCACTTCCTGATTGAAAGTTTTGAATGCTGGGATGAGGATATTCAGGAGGCCGACTATCTTGGGATGGTGGACCTGAAAGGTCTGATCGATAATGGCCGTCACGACCTTCTATTCCCGCCATTTACAGCCCGATTTCCGGAACGTATCCGGGATTATGACGGCAATCATTTTGCCGCCATCGCGGCCAAGGATATTCTGGTCCATCACCCCTATGAGGAATTCGACGTTGTCATTCAGTTTCTGCGCCAGGCTGCGCGCGATCCTGATGTCGTGGTTATCAAGCAGACTCTCTACCGCACGTCCGATGACAGCCCCATTGTCAGGACCCTGATCGACGCCGCTGAAGCCGGGAAGAGCGTGACCGCGCTTGTCGAAATTCAGGCGCGCTTTGACGAAGCTTCGAACCTACGCTTCGCGCGCGATCTGGAACGGGCAGGAGTTCAGGTCGTCTACGGATTGCTGGGATTCAAGACCCACGCCAAGGTCAGTCTCGTGATCCGGCGCGAAGGCGACCGATTGCAGACCTACACCCATTTGGGAACGGGCAATTATCATACGCTGAATGCCAAAATTTATACGGATCTGGCTTTGTTTACCGCCGATCCGGTCATCGGTGCAGATGGTGGCAAACTGTTTAATTTCGTGACCAGTAGTTCGCGCCCGCGCGATCTTGATAAGCTGGCGCTCGCTCCGCATGGGCTCCGCGGCAAATTGTATGATTATATCGATGTGGAGATCGCGAATGCCAGAGTCGGAAAGCCGTCAGGTATCTGGGCGAAACTTAATGCGCTGGTTGACCAAGGCGTCATCGACAAATTATATGAGGCCAGCCAAGCGGGCGTGCCGATTGATCTGGTCGTGCGTGGTATTTGCTGTTTGCGGCCGGGTGTGGAGGGTTTGTCAGATACGATCCGGGTCAAATCAATTGTTGGTCGATATCTTGAACATTCTCGCATCATCGCCTTTGGTAATGACCAGGCTCTGCCATCGGAAAATGCTAAATTATTCATGAGCTCGGCCGACTGGATGCCGCGCAATCTGGACCGCCGGATCGAAACTTTGGTGCCGATTGAAAGCCCGACTGTGCATGATCAGGTGCTTGATCAAATCATGGTTGCCAACTTGATGGACACGCAGAATAGCTGGGAATTGCAGCCATCTGGCAAATATGCGCGCCACAAGCTCGAAGAATATGAAGTCTCTTTCTCAGCGCACCAATATTTCATGGATAATCCGTCTCTATCAGGGCGAGGGCAGGCGCTGAAGACCTCGCGCCCGCAGGAATTGCCGGACCCGCCGCGCTTCAAGCCGAGACTGGTCTCTTGACCATGCTGACAGACAGAGCCGTCATCTGACCGATCCATTTAATGTTCCTGAGACAGGTCCTGAACAGGCCGGCGTTCTTGATATCGGATCAAACTCGATCCGCTTTGTCGTTTACGATATTTACGGCTCACATTTCACCCCCGTTTATAATGAGAAGGTTCTGGCCGGCCTGGGCCGAGACTTGAAGGAAACAGGACGCCTGTCGGACGATGGCAAGCGCCTCGCTCTGAACAGTCTCTCACGGTTCAAATCGATCGCAGATGCGCGCGGTTTGAAAGACATATTGATCGGGGCCACGGCGGCCATGCGTGAGGCCGAGGACGCGGCAGATTTCATCAAGGATATCCGGCGGCATACGGGTCTGAACGTGGTGCCTATATCGGGCAAGGAAGAGGCTCGGCTGTCGGCTCTCGGCCTGCTGTCAGGAGATCCAGACGCGGCGGGACTGGCGGCTGACCTTGGCGGTGCATCGCTGGAGTTGATCCGGATTGATGATCAGAAGCCCGGCAAGCGTATCTCGCTACCCCTTGGGCCCTTTGACGCTGTCGGCCGCGATTTGCGCAAGGCTGATTATAAGGCGTTAATCCCGGAGATTGATGCGGGATTGGCGGACCTGCCAGCAGCATTCTCTGACATGAAAACACTCTATTTGATCGGCGGGGCGTGGCGAAACCTGACCGCGATCCATATGAACCGCTCGCTCTACCCGCTTAAGACAATGCAGAACTATGCCCTTGATCCGCTTGATGCGGCCCTGCTGGCACGCTGGGCCTATAATGAGGGCCGGAAACAATTATTTAACTGGCCGGGACTGCGATTGCGGCGTGCGGAAACACTGCCCTATTCAGGACTGTTGCTGGAGCGGTTGATCCGGGTCGTGCAACCGCGCCAGATCGAAGTGTCACTGACAGGCCTACGCGAAGGGCTTGTGTTCGACCACCTCCCGAAATCAGTGCAGGCCCGCGATGCATTGTTGGATGGTTGCCGGGATTTCGCGTCCGGGTTTCTGCAATCAGAATTGTTCGGCCCGCCGCTCATGGCCTTTGTCGAAGCCATTACTGACTTGCTGCCGACAGCTTTCAATAAGCGGACAGACCGGCGTTTACGTCAGGCGGCCTGCCTACTGGCGGGTTTGGGCAAAAATCTTCACCCGGATTATCGCGCCGAGTTGATCTTTGAAGATGTTCTCTATGCGCCGATTTCAGGTCTCTCTCACCCGGAGCGAGTCTGGCTGGCTCTGACCCTGTTCCGTTCCGTCTCGCGGAACCGTAAACCGCCCAATGTCCCTGCTGTAGACCGGTTGCTGAATGAGGATCAGATTGCTGCGGCAGGCGCGCTGGGTGACGTCATACGGTTGGCAATTGTGGCAACGGGCCGAACGCCTGATCTGGTTGATGCGCTGCATTTGTCGAACGAAGAGGGTGAACTAGTCCTGCGCAGCGATGTCCCGGATTTGATGACTGAACAGGTCGAGTTTCGGCTACGCAAGCTCGCGGACAGACTCGCTCTTGATTAACCCTTGGGTGGATGCTGAGCCTCTGTAGGCGAAATCGCTGCAAGCGCCATCACAACAGATATGAAACCGACATGAATCATCATGGCAATCACGGGGTAGGGCCATCCACTTCAATGCGCCTAATCATTTGATGTGGCCTAATCATCTAATGTGAATGACCTCTGATGGGCGTTTCTGAGATATGGCCAGCTTTGTGACAGCTTGGCGACACGGACTGTCATGGAGCTGTGCCTTGTCAGCCATCCGTTTTTTGGCATAGCTAGGCTCACGATTCGATATGGAGCTTATAGCTTTCAGTACTTCCAACGCACATGACACTTTATTCTACCGGCCACTTTTCTGGGGAGGCCCTTCATGAGTGCGTCACCGGTTACAGCTGAAGCTCTGATTGGGGCTCTGCCTGTAAGTCAGGGCAATTATCCCTGCTTGATCCTGAACGCGGATTATCAGCCGCTCTCTTACCTCCCGCTTTCGCTCTGGTCCTGGCAGGACGCGATCAAGGCCGTTTTCCTGGATCGGGTTAATGTCGTCGACCATTACGAACAATGTGTTCGAAGCCCGAACTTCGAGATGCAGATGCCATCGGTTGTCGCCCTCAAGGATTACGTTCCGCAGAACCGTATGCCAGCCTTTACCCGCTTCAACCTGTTTCTGCGGGACGGCTTTCGATGCGTCTATTGTGCATCGCCGGACGAGCTGACTTTTGACCATGTTCTGCCGCGCCGATTGGGCGGTAAGACGAGCTGGTCAAATATTGTTGCCGCCTGTTCGAGCTGCAACATGCGCAAGGGCGGGCGGCGTCCGAAAGAAGCCGGAATGTACCCGATGGTAAAACCCCGGCGTCCGACCATGTATCAGTTGCAGACGCAAGGGCGGCGTTTCCCGCCCAACTATCTTCATGAGAGTTGGCTTGACTATCTCTACTGGGACGTCGAACTTAGGGCATGAGACTTCATCCCTATGCAATCATTCTTGGCGTCGGTATCGGCATTATGAGCCTGTTCGCATTGCGCCATCCCATCTTCGCCGTCATGGCGGGACTCATTGCAGCTCTCGGCATTGATATGATCATCCGCGTGACCAAAGATTGGCCGAAGAAGCGCTGACATAAAGATTAGCGAGCGCGCATGTCCGAAGATTCGTAAGTATGACTGGCAGCGCAGAGACTATTGTCAATTTGAAATTGGCGATGTTCTGGGCGCTACAGGCGGCATGACGCTGGTGCTACAGGCCGTGAATATGGATGCGGACGCCAGCCCAGTCAGTGTCGCGCTGTTTTCAGCGCTGCAAGCCGTCATCCTTATCATCAGTTCAGCGATGAGTATGGCGATGGCTGGATTGACCTATGCGGAACTTTTGAAAATGCGCGGCGAATATGAGGCTGATAGCGAAGCGCCTGCCTTTGGTTAGGCCGCCGCGCCTGCTTCTCGTTTGATCCGGGCGACCATGCTGCGCAGCCCGTTGACACGCTGGGTTGAGAGATGTTCGGACAGGCCCAGAGCTTCGAACAAAGCCTCCATATCGAGATCGCGGATCACCATGTCCGGCTTGTCGGAAAAGACTTGCACAGCAATGGCGACGAGGCCGCTCACGATATGGGCGTCAGAATCGCCCTTGAAGACCAGATGTCCATTGGCATTTCGGTGGCTCACCAGCCAGACCTGAGAGGCGCAGCCGCGCACCTTATTGGCTTCAATCTGGTCAGTTTCGGGTAAGGGCTCCATAGCCTTACCGAGGTCAATGACATGCATGTAACGCTCTTCCCAACCATCCAGGAAGGCGAAATCCTCAATCAGCTCTGAGACATCGTCAGGCCATGTTTGCATATCCGTCATCGCCCTGCAGATAGGGCGTGAAAGTAGGCCGTTCAACCACCGTGAAATTGGGGGAAATAGCCGTTCAGAACTCCCCTGAGACACGAATTCGGTAGCAATAACGCTGAAAACTGCCCTTTTATGTTTAAAATTTGTAGTTAGTGAGAGATATGAGTCAAGTTGTCGACATGTCGCTGGGACCGCGCCTGATAGGCCCCATGCTGATTTGGCTTGCGGTTATGGTCACCGGGGCTGCGGCTGCCATATTTGCAACGGGTAATATCGACCTGGTTGCCAAGATGGCTTTGTACCTAACCGTCCCCGCGATTCTGTCTCTTCTATTGATACCCGCTCTGCACCGAACATGGTCGCAAATTATATTGCTGTCGCTCTGGACGGGTTTCGCCATTATTGCCACGCTGATTGGCGGTCTGTTCCCCCTGGCCATAACTTTCCTCTGCATTCCGGCGATCGCCATGCTGTTCACGCGTGAACAGCTTGTCGAAGCGCTCATGCTCGCCGTCCTCGCACTCGTGGCGACCTTTCTGTCACTAAGCCTCACCGGACTGGGCGACTCACCGTTATCCGATGCCGGGATCGGTCTTTTGGCGATGCTCGGTACGGCGGGAACGCTGGCCTTGACCATTGCGGCCATGATTTCTGGAACTCAGGCTCAGGCTCAGGCTCAGGCTCAGACTCAGGCTCAGGATTCTGATCTTGCGGCCTCAGGCGGCGTCTCCATCGGCCGCTGGGGGGATGCGATTGCAGGAGGGCTCATCGAATTTGGTTCGGATGACCGACTGGTTGATGCCAATGGCGCAGCCCGGGCACAGTTTGGACTGGACAGTCTGAGCAAGGATATTTTGCTGGGTGATATGGCCGGCGGGGGCGATGCCAGTATGGCAATGCTGGATGCTGCGCGATTGGCACGCGGGACTGATCAAGCGGCGATGACGCGGGTGAGCGTGCGAAATTCTGATGGATCATCAACCAGTTTTGACATGAGCATTGCCCCCCTCTCTGCGGGTGGCCTGCTTTTGCATGTTCTGGACCGGACAAATGAAGCTGAGCAGCTCGAAGCCTTGCGCCGTGCTCAAATAGTTGCTGAGCGCGACGCCCATGAAAAGACGCTCTTCTTTGCCGGCGTGTCCCATGAGCTGCGCACGCCGCTCAATGCCATTATCGGTTTTTCAGATATGATGCGATCGCGTCTATTCGGTCCACTACCAGGAAAATATGCTGAATATGCCGAGCTGATCCATGATAGCGGTCAGTATATGTTCGACCTGATTGGTGATGTTCTGGATCTGTCCAAGGTCGAAGCCGGTAAATATACGCTGGTGCTGGATAGATTTGATGTCAGCGATGTCGTTCGGAGCTCGGTCAAGATGATCCGTCCCTCTGCGGACTCGGCAGAAATCATGATTGACATTGACGTGCCGGAAGATGACGCCTTACTGATCACTGCGGACCGTAGGGCCACACGCCAGATTCTCCTCAATCTGCTCTCAAACGCAGTGAAGTTCTCACCCAAGGGCAGCACCATCAAGATTTCGGCCCGTGAGGCTGACGGGTCAATCCTCCTGACTGTAACTGATCAGGGACCGGGCATGAGTGCAGAGGATATTGCCCGCATTGGCGAGCCCTTTACTCAGGGTCGTTCAGGGTATGATGCGGATGCACGTGGATCAGGTCTTGGCCTCTCTCTGGTGCGAAGCCTAGCTGAACTCCATGGGGGCCAGCTGGATCTGCAAAGTGAGCTTGGAAACGGTATGCGGGCCCGTGTCAGCCTTCCATCGCCGCGCGAGTAGATAAGCAGCGCCGCAGTGGCGCAACCGCCACAGGGCGGCCATACACGACCCGTGTCCCGCGTAGTGCAGATGACGGGGCGGCGATCAAGGCGATATTTCAGCGCGCCTGCGGCGCTTAACCCGCAGGGATATGTCCCGGCGCGCGCATCCTCGCAGGTCTGGCCGCTCTTGGGCGCGTTAATGCCGTGAGGCCGGATGCGCTGCCCGGCTATTTTAATGGTGTCGCCATCAATAATGGTCGCAACACCGGTCAATGGCTCGGCCTTTGCCGGGACGTCCATGGCGCATATGAACAGGATCGTCCCGATCCAATTCAGAACTAATTTCTTACTTTCCCCTTTGCAAATTATCTTTCCACCCCCTCAACATCGCTCAACTGGCTGAATGTGTGACATTCAAATTTGGCTTTAAGTACAAGTTTAATTCAAGGCGCAGGTCACCAGCTGGAGGCCTCTAAAAACCATGCATTTTGTGGTGTGATCTGATTTACTGGTTTTGGGAGGATTTTATGATGCACGCGCCTGGATTGTTTGACTTGTCGGATCATCTTGCTCGCTTATCGGCGACAGGTGATCCGCTTGAAGCGCTAGAGTGTCATGTGGACTTTGAGGCTTTCCGAACTGTTCTGATGGAAGCCCTCGGTTATGGGGTTCGCGCCAAGGGCGGTCGGCCACCCTATGATCCGGTCACGATGTTCAAGGTGCTTGTTCTGGCGTCGATGCACAATCTGAGTGATGAAGGGATGGAATTTCTGATCCGGGATCGTTTAAGTTGGCTGCGGTTTCTGAGGTTTGAGATCGGTGAACCGACCCCGGACCAAAAGACGATTTGGCTGTTCCGTGAAAAGCTGACCCAGTCTGGTGCTTTCAAATCTCTGTTTGCCGCTTTTGAAGAGCAACTCTGCAAGCGCGGCTACAAACCCACGGGAGGTCAGATCGTGGATGCCACTTTGGTGTCAGCGCCGCGCCAACGGATGAGGAAAGAAGAGAAAGAGCGGGCCAGGGCGGGTGAAAGCGCGTCCGCTATCTGGCCTGATGATCCTGCCAGGGCCGCACAGAAAGACACCGACGCACGAGCGGTGGTCAGCTATTCCAGGGCGCGAAAGACCGCAGAAGGGGAACAGGACGCAGGCCTTGTCGACATTTCCATCCCTCACTTTGGGTACAAGAACCATATCAGTATTGACCGGAAATGGCGCTTTGTCCGGGGAGAGACCTGTACCCATGCGGCCCGCTATGATGGGCACGAACTGACATCGGTTCTGGATGCCACCAACAGCTCAAAGTCTGTTTGGGCGGATACAGCTTATCGCTCAGCCAAAAACGAAGCCTGGCTGAAAGCGCAGGGCTATCGTTCAAACATCCATCGAAAGAAGCCCCGCGGTAAACCGATGGCAAAGCACATTCGGCGCGGCAATGCGACCCGCTCCTCCATCCGTGCCTGTGTTGAACATGTGTTCGGATATGAGAAAGGGCCGATGGCGATCACGATCCGCTCAATCGGCCAGGCCAGGGCCGCTGGCCGGATCACCATGGCCAACCTAAGCTACAACTTCCGCCGCCTCGTTTTCCATGAGCGACGACAGCCCATAGCCTGATTCTGTTCAAAATCCGGAACCCCCCACTTATGCGGGCCAAAATCATGCCAAAATACGCCTGTGGACACGCATTCGTCACTCTATGAAGCCTGACCTGAGAGCCGATTATAAAATTCGCCTCTATACTGGCCCCAAAACCCTGTTCTTCGAGGTGTCCAGCTTATCAATGCAAGCCCGCCGCGCCAACCGCCATCAATAAGCGGCCCGAACAGTCCAGGCCGATCAAGGTCTTTACACTTGAAAAAAGCGGCCTATCATTGCCTTATGAAAACTTTATGGATCATATCTCTGTTTCTACTCCTGTCACTGATCCCATTCCCGGCTTGGGCCGTGGATTTTGATAAAGGCTGGGCTGCCTATAATAATGGCGACTATGTGACGGCACTCAAGGAATGGACGCCCCTTGCGGAACAGGGGGATGCCTATGCCCAGAACAATCTGGGTAATATGTATGCCGATGGACGGGGTGTCCTGCAGGATGACCAGACTGCCGTGGAGTGGGTTACCCGTGCTGCGGAACAGGGGAATGCCCGTGCCCAGTTCAATCTGGGTAATATGTATTACAAGGGAGAGGGTGTTGTGCAGAATTACATCTATGCCCATATGTGGTGGAATATAGCCGCATCATCTGGGAATGAAGTTGCGTCTAAAAATAGAGAGATTGTAGCAGGGGAAATGACGTCTGCCAATATCTCTGCGGCCCAGAAACGTGCCCGTGACTGTGTTGCCAGCAACTATAAAGCGTGTTGATAGGGTTTCGTTTCTATCAAATCATCAACCACCATGAGCAGGCCGAGCGCTCCAGCGACTTTCTTGCCCGGCTCGTCCAGTGCCCGGATCGCCACATGCCTTACATCCTGCAACCCTGCTCCGGGGTGCAGAACCATTGTAAAATTCCGGGACTTGTAACCGAAACGAGACAGGTTTCGTCATGGTGTTTTGTCATGGCACTCCGAAGGGAGTGCACCATGAGCAAGTTGCTGATATGATTGGCTAATCGCTACTTTCGGTTCGGTAATGGGTGACAGCATATCTTTTGGCACTGTGCGATTTCCGGAACTTGCATCCCTCTTCGGGAGATGCTGGCAATAGAAAACCAATACGCTCCCAACGCCGATTTTCTTTTTCTTCATTATAATCGCTAGATTTATAATCGCTAAATTCAAGCGCAACGACGATTAACACTCTTGCTTTACCAGCCACAAGCTTATTGACATCTTTGGGAATCAAATTCAATTTTGAAGTGATAGGAAGCGTATTGCCGCTAAGTGTGCATCGATTATCATTAAGCGGAGCAGGTTCAAGTTTGTCCGGCGCAGGTTCAAGTTTGTCCGGCGCAGGTTCAAGTTTGTCCGGCGCAGGTTCAAGTTTGTCCGGCGCAGGTTCAAGTTTGTCCGGCGCAGGATAATCAACGGGTTCAAGCCGGAGGCTCCATTGTAAACTGTAAGCTGGCGTTTGCGCGTAATTTTTTATTTCAACAGAAACATCCAGCCGAGCACTGCCGTCATCTTTGCGGTAAGAGTAGTAGTCGTATTTGAAATCTCCGACGCCAGGATAGGCTCTCAATTGCTTGTAGGCGGTGTTTTGGGTTATTTCGAGAGTATCATCGGCAATTTTGAGAGTTTCAGAAGCGGCGCGGGCCGCTTTTCGCGTTTGCCAGAGAGTTATCCCCAAGACAATCAAGCCCCATATACCAATAAACAACCCCCAATTAGCTCGGTCCGACATAGATTGTTGAGCAGCAAGGTCGGCACAGAGAATATTATTCTCAAAATCTTTCTGCTTGGCTTCTTTTTGAGGGACTTCCTGGAAAAGATCTTCTGCATAAAGATCTTCTGCCTTCTGCTTGCAGGATGCGTAGGTCTCTTGCCCGGCATTTGGGGTTAGGTAAATATTATATCCCAAACCACTTATTGGCACGACTAATAATGCGATTATCGCCCAGATTATCAGTTTCCAGAAATTATCCTTCTTCTTGGTATCTGCCATATACCCATTTTACAGTGTCATATTTGAGAGTCGAATCTTATTTTTCGACATAAAGAGACGAACTTCTTCGACCTTGATTTCTTTATGCAATCCCAACAAATCCCCTAACACGCAAACCGTAAAACTATCAGCGTTATCGAGTTGTTTCGTATATTTTCCGATAATGTTTCGGATCTTCCGAAGCAAGCGCAGGTCACCGTTTGCTCGCCCGCCATCCAGCGGACCAGGCCTCGGCTTCCGTGCGGAACCAGCGTTCTCCCTTCGCCTCATTGATCTTGCTTCGTGTGTAGAACGCTCCGCCCTGCACATGAAAAATACGCTCACCATTGCGACTTATGTTTCCCTTGATTCGGTAGTCAGTGCTGCTCAAATCGGACCAATCCGCCGCAGGCAGGCGTGTCCCTCTGCGCCAGTCCCAGGGCGGAACAAAACTGCCTTGCCAGAGGCCGATCCTCGCCGCACGAGCCGCATTTTCCGCTGCGACATAGTCCGTGGAGTAGCGACGATATGCCAGAGCGTGACCGACCTCAACCATCCAGCGATTAATGTCCGTCCCGTCTCTTTGGCGGCAGATCGCCACAGGGCGGCCATAGCGATCCCTGTCCCGCGCAGTGCAGATGACGGGGCGGCGATCAAGGCGATATTTTAGCGCGCCTGCGGCGCTTAACCCGCAAGGATATGTCCCGGCGCGCGCATCCTCGCAGGTCTGGCCGCTCTTGGGCGCGTCAATGCCGCGAAACCGGATGCGCTGCCCGGCTATTTTAATGGTGTCGCCATCAATAATGGTCGCAACACCGGCCAATGGCCCGGCTTTCGCCGGGACGCCCATGACGCATATGAACAGGATCGTCCCGATCCAATTCAGAACCAATCTCTTACCTTTCCCCTTTGCAAATTATCTTTCCACCCATCAACATTGCTCAACTGGCTGAATGTGTGACATTCAAATTTGGCTTTAAGTACAAGTTTAATTCAAGTTTAATTTAAGGCGCAGGTCACCAGCTTATCAATGCAAGCCCGCCTTGCCAACCGTCATCAATAAGCGGCCCGAACAGTCCAGGCCGATCAAGGTCTTTACACTTTAAAAAAGCGGCCTATCATTGATTTATGAAAACTTTATGGATCATATCTCTGTTTCTACTCCTGTCACTGATCCCATTCCCGGCTTGGGCCGCCGATTTTGATAAAGGTCTGACTGCCTATAATAATGGCGACTATGCGACGGCACTCAAGGAATGGACGCCCCTTGCGGAACAGGGGGATGCTAGAGCCCAGTATAATCTGGGTGTGATGTATGCCACGGGAGAAGGTGTCCTGCAGGATGACCAGGCTGCCGTGAAGTGGTATACTCTTGCTGCGGAACAGGGGAATGCCAGTGCCCAGAACAATCTGGGTGTGAGGTATGACAATGGACGGGGCGTTGTGCAGGATGACAAGGCTGCCGTGAAGTGGTATATTCGTGCTGCGGAACAGGGGGATGCCAGTGCCCAGTTCAATCTGGGTCTGATGTATGACAATGGAGAGGGTGTCCTGCAGGATGACAAGGCTGCCGTGAAGTGGTATATTCGTGCTGCGGAACAGGGGGTTGCCAGTGCCCAGTACAATCTGGGTGTGATGTATGACAATGGAGAGGGTGTCCTGCAGGATGACAAGGCTGCCGTGAAGTGGTATACTCTTGCTGCGGAACAGGGGGTTGCTAGTGCCCAGTACAATCTGGGTGTGATGTATGACAATGGAGAGGGTGTCCTGCAGGATGACAAGGCTGCCGTGAAGTGGTATACTCTTGCTGCGGAACAGGGGAATGCCAGTGCCCAGAACAATCTGGGTAATATGTATGCCAATGGATGGGGTGTTGTGCAGGATTACATCTATGCCCATATGTGGTACAATATAGCCGCATCATCCGGGGATGAAGATGCGTCTAGAAATAGAGAGATTGTAGCAAGGAAAATGACGCCTGCCAATATCTCTGCGGCCCAGAAACGTGCCCGTGACTGTGTTGCCAGCAACTATAAAGCGTGTTGATAGGGTTTCGTTTCTATCAGATCATCAACCGCCATGATCAAGTTGCCAATATGATTGGCCCATCGCTACTTTCGGTTCGGTAATGGGTGACAGTAGCAAGATGTTCGGTACCGCCATGCGATTTCAGGAACCAGTGTTTTCCGGGAGCCGGCAATACAAAATGAATATGCTCCCAATGCTGTTCTCCTTTATAGTCGCTAAATTCAAGCGCAGTGACGATGAACTTCTTCGACCTCGATTTTTTTAAGCAATCCCAACAAATCCCCTAACACGCAAACCGTAAAACTATCCGCGTTATCGAGTTGTTTCGTATATTTTCCGATAATGTTTCGGATCTTCCGAAGCAAGCGCAGGTCACCGTTTGCTCGCCCGCCATCCAGCGGACCAGGCCTCGGCTTCCGTGCGAAACCAGCGTTCTCCCTTCGCCTCATTGATCTTGCTTCGTGTGTAGAACGCTCCGCCCGGCACATGAAAAATACGCTCACCATTGCGACTTATGTTTCCCTTGATTCGGTAGTCAGTGCTGCTCAAATCGGACCAATCCGCCGCAGGCAGGCGTGTCCCTCTGCGCCAGTCCCAGGGCGGCACAAAACTGCCTTGCCAGAGGCCGATCCTCGCCGCACGAGCCGCATTTTCCGCTGCGACATAGTCTGTGGAGTAGCGACGATATGCCAGAGCGTGACCGACCTCAACCATCCAGCGATTAATGTCCGTCCCGTCTCCTTGGCGGCAGATCGCCACAGGGCGGCCATAGCGATCTGTGTCCCGCGCAGTGCAGATGACGGGGCGGCGATCAAGGCGATATTTCAGCGCGCCTGCGGCGCTTAACCCGCAAGGATATGTCCCGGCGCGCGAATCCTCGCAGGTCTGGCCGCTCTCCGGCGCGTCAATGCCGTGAAGCCGGATGCGCTGCCCGGCTATTTTAATTGTGTCGCCATCGACAATGGTCGCAACACCGGTCAATGGCCCGGCTTTCGCCGGGACGTCCATGGCGCATATGAACAGGATCGTCCCGATCCAATTCAGGATCAATCTCTTACTTTTCCCTTTGCAAATTATCTTTCCCACCACCTCAACATCGCTCAACTGACTGAATTTTTGACATTCAAATTTGGCTTTAAGTACAAGTTTAATTCAAGTTTAATTTAAGGCGCAGGTCACCGGTTTGTTTGATAGAATGACATCCTTAGCGGGCCTGACTCTGCCGACAGGGCAGTCGTAATTGCAGATCCTAAACAAATCCTAAATTAACTGGTGGACCACCTCACAGGGGCAGGGCATAAGCCTCTCTATTCGAAGGTGAGTTGCTGAGGGGATAGGCTCCCACATCACGCTTATCCGTTCTGGTAAGGCGTCAAAGGGTGATTGTGACTTTGAAAACCATATTCCGAGATTAACACACTGATTCCGATTTGTGGGATGAGATATATGGGGTGAGATATATGGGATGAAGTATACATTCTTTCATGATATTCCGGTTGTTTTTAACCGCTGAAACGGTGTCAACGACATCTATCGCCGACCAGAATAGTGAGTCGATGTCGGTCTCTGTCTCGTCCTGTGATCAGAGCTTTCGCGACCGGACGGTAAAGCGCGAAACCGGCATCTGCGGACGGACTCACTGTGTCGGAAGATACAGGATCAGCGTTGGCCGCCGCAGCCAGCAATGGTAGCAGGGCAACGGAATTGATAAGGAGTGACCGGACATTGTGAAGGGCCCTGTCAGTGATACGGGTCTTATCAAAGCAATGACCATGCCATATGCGAAGTAATCGCAGCGCATTCCCGAAAGAGGAGAATCCGGGCATGGCCCAACTCAAAACCGGTATCTGGGTGGACGCGCTGATCCGGCGCGCACAGCTCGGCGGGGCCTATGGCTGCATCATCGAACAGGGTGACCGCGATGCGGGCACTGTTCTGGTCACGGTCCGCAGCCCCGCAGCCCTGACCCTTTATACACCCGAGCGGGACATGGACGGCGCACGGATCTGGCGCAGCGCGGAACTGGATGAGCCAGCTCTCGCCGCTGCGATCAAGTCCCGGCTGGATTTCGATTCGGATCTGATCGTGGTTGAGATCGAAGACCCGGATGGCCGTCATTTCATTGAGGAACCGGTACTGACGGATCCAGCAATTCCGGCGGCCGGGGCGGAATTTGAAGCTGCCGCCAAAGCCTTATTCCGAGACCGATGAAGGCTGCGAACAGGCCCGCGATCAAACCATACCAGACACCCAGCGCGCCCAGCGGAGTGTGCAAAGCCAGGCCGTAACAGAGCAGGAAACCGATCAGCCAGTAACTGATCCCCGTGATGAACATCGGAACTTTCACGTCCTTCAATCCACGCAGGAGTTGGTTCGACGCGACCTGTGCCGCATCAAATATCATAAACGTCGAAGCGACCTGCAAAAACAGCAGGATCAAGGCAATGGTGGCTGTGTTCTCGGGATTGTCTGCATCCATATAGGCATGGGCAATCAATCCGGGGAAAACCGCGATGAATATGGCGATCAGGCTCATAATCCCCACTGAAATCAGCAATGTGGCCTGTGCCACTCTCTTGCGGGCCGAAATGTCGGCGGCGCCTTCGGCCAGTCCGATCCGCACGGCCCCTGCCATTGACAGGCCCCAGGGCAGCATGAATGCGAGAGCCACGACGTTCAGCGAAACATTATAGGCCGCCGTTTCCCGGATGCCGATCACCCCCATGATCAGGACAGCGGAATTGAACAAAGCGCCTTCGAAAATCGTTGTCAGACTGATCGGCCAGGATAATTTCATGACTTCGATGAGGCGTTCCCGGTCGAGGCCGAACATATTGCGGAAGATTTCGAATGTGCGGGCTTCCCGGTCAAGGTTGATATATGCTGCGAACATGAAAAAGCAGAGTATGTAACTGATTGAACTGGCAATGCCGGCACCGACAAGCCCGAGTTCTGGAAATCCGAATAACCCAAAGATCAGCAGAGCGTTCAGCCCGGCATTGATGCCAACCGTGATGGAGACCAGCAGAAGCGGAATCATCGTCTTGTTCAGCGCTGCCAGGAAATTGCGAAGCGCCATGACGCCGAGTGCCATTGGCAATCCTGGGCCAAGCATGAGCACATACTCACCTGCCAGCTTTGCAACCCGTGGATCCTGACCGAGGATGAGCAGAACCGGTTCGGTCGCGATCAGAATGGCGAGCATGGGGACCAGCAGGCCAAAAATCAGCCAGAGTGACATGCGGACACTGCGCCGGACATCCGTGCGCGCATCAAGCGATGTATCGCCGATTGTGGTCCCCAGCGCTTGCGAAACCATCGGCGTGACAGCCGATACGGGTCCTGCGCCCACCATCCAGAGCATGAAATAGACAACGCCGCCGACAGCTGCAGCCGCCAGGCTTATAGTGCCGACCCGCGCGATCATGATCGTGTCGATCGTATAGATCGAAAACTGGATAATTTGGGTCAGGGCCATAGGTCCGCCAAGCGCGAGCAAGGCAACCATCTCTCCGCGCAAGGTGCGCGGGAGTGTCGTGATTGGGGTATCCACAGACATGAGGCCGCGCCCCTGCGCTTTCTTTTTTGTGCTGTAAACCCGTTCAATGGCAGGCCGTATCATCACAACAAGCACTCTCGCGATCACAGAGATGACAGGGCGGCAATATAGGGGTGGTTGCAATGTCCGTCCGAAACTATCAGGACCAAACAGGCTAACCGCTTGAGAAGATCCGTTTTGGCTATCCCGCGTCCAGATCGCAGACACATGATGATCGCGGCACTTGCTGGGTTGCTGGGGGCCTGCGCGAATGAAGGCCCGGACCCTGTTCGCGTCGTCGGGTCTTCGACAGTTTTCCCGTTTGCGGCCAAGACTGCGGAGGTTTATGCCGAACGTAGCGGCGTGCGAATGGTCTTCGAGCAAACAGGCAGCGGCGGTGGACACAAGCTATTCTGTTCAGGCGATCCATCGATAAATGCGACGACGTCGTCACGTCGACAAAAACCTTCAGAAGCGGCGCTGTGCGCAGAAAATGGCGTCGCGCCCATTGTGGAAGTTCGCCTGGGATTTGACGGTATTGTTCTGGCTCGATCGGTCACAGCGGTTCCGATGGCACTTAACGCGGTGATCCTCTATCGCGCCCTAGCCCGAGAGTTGCCCAAATCCGGCCTGGATTGTACCCCTGTCCCTAATCCCTACACGATCTGGTCTCAGATTGACCCCAGCCTGCCGGACAATCGGATTGAGGCCTATGGCCCGCCCCCGACTTCCGGCACGCGGGACGCTTTCATTGAGACGGCCATGGAAGCGGGGGCGCGCCAATATGCCTGTCTGGCCGATATGGAACGCGAGACGCCGAACCTATTCCGGGGACGTGCGCATAAACTCCGCGAGGATGGCTACTGGATTGATGCTGGCGAAAACGACAATATACTGGTCCAGACCCTGATCGGCACGCCCACCGCGCTTGGCGTTTTCGGCTTTTCCTTTCTCGAACAGAATATGGACAAGGTCGCTGCTGTGAGTATTGACGGGGTTCTACCCAGTCGACGCACAATTCGCTCAGGCGATTACCCGGTGGTTCGCGATCTCTACCTATATCTGCGGGGCGAGGATGAAAGCGGCGTGATTGACTATGCGCTTGAATTTTCATCTGATGAAGCCTCAGGCCCGGGTGGGTATCTGGAAGCGATTGGCCTGATTCCGTTGCATGAAGGTGACCGCGCCGTGATGCGCCGCCAAATTCTGGCAGTCGCAGGATCCGTTCAATGAACGACCCCGCGCCAATCTATATATTGATGATCATTGTGGCGCTGATGGTGGGCACCTATCGTCTGACCTATGGGCTAGCCACACGTCTCATTCACGCCGGAGCCACGGAGGTCCAGCCGCGCCCCCGGGCCCAGCCGCGCCATCATGCGCGCCTAGCTGCCGTGCTGGCTGGTCTGATCGGCCTGTGCATATTCTTCGTTGGGTTGGGTCTGCGCGGTCAGACATCCAGCGTGATATTCGATGCGATCTGGTTAGCCGGCGTCATCATTCTGCCGTCCCTATTTATCGGTATCGCCATTGCCAAAGTTCAGCCTGACTTTGCGGCCCGTATGCATATTGAACGTTTGGCCGAAACGGGGTTGATGTTGCTGTCATTCGTTGCGGTTGTAACAACGTTTGGCATCGTCGCCTCACTTCTTTTCGAGGCGGTTTTGTTCTTTCGCGACGTGTCCGTGTTTGAGTTTATCTTTGGGACGCACTGGTCGCCGCAGACCGCGATTCGGGCAGGGCAGGCGGGTCAAAGCGGGACGTTCGGCGCCGTTCCAATTTTCGCCGGGACATTTCTGATTACGGCGATTGCTTTGGCAGTCGCAGGACCCGTGGGGCTTATGGTCGCAATCTATCTGTCGGAATATGCCTCAACTCGGACCCGCGCGATTGTGAAACCAGCTATTGAAGTGTTGGCCGGTATTCCGACTGTGGTTTACGGCTTTTTCGCTCTCATAAGTGTTGGACCTGCGATCCGTCGCTGCTCTGAACTGTTCGGCGCGAACGGTCCAACTCAGTCAGCCCTAGCGGCGGGGCTGGTTATGGGGGTTATGATCGTGCCGCTTGTAAGCTCGTTGTCAGATGACGTTATCCGGGCCGTCCCGCAATCCCTGCGTGACGGCTCAACGGCGCTCGGTGCGACCCGGTCGGAAACACTGACCCGCATTGTGTTTCAAAGTGCCTTACCGGGCATTATCGGCGCCTTCCTGCTCGCCGTGTCTCGCGCGATTGGAGAGACTATGATTGTCGTCATGGCGGCGGGCCGTGCCGCCAATCTCTCCGCCAACCCATTCGATGCCGTCACCACAGTGACGGTCCAGATCGTCGCTCTGCTGACCGGGGATCAGATCTTTGACAGTCCGCGAACGCTCGCTGCATTTGCGCTCGGACTCGTTCTTTTCATCATTACCTTGCTCTTGAATATCGCTGCGTTGGCAGTTGTGAACCGTTACCGGGTGAGGTTCGAATGAGCCGCCAGCCCCCCATCACCCAGATTCCTATGGCCCAGATTCCTATGGACCAGCCCGCTGAATTGATACGGCTCCGCAAGCGCCAGGCGGCCGAGTGCCGATTCCGGTTCTATGGCCGGGCGGCCATAGGGTTTTCGGTTACGGCTCTGGCATGGTTGTTATTCTCTATTCTTTCGACCGGCCTGTCGGCTTTCACCCAGCATTGGATGACGCTCGATCTGGACGTTGAGACTGTGTCGGCAGATGCCCCGAATTACCGCGATCTTCTGGCCAGTGCGATGGCGAAGGAATTTGACATGTCCATTGACGCCGACATGAAAGGTGAGCTGCTGCAGATTGTGTCGGCATCAGCGGCGACCTCGGAATTGCGGCGACTATACGGATCCGGTGGGCCTCGCGCGCCTGGAGCTGTGAGCCTGACGATCCCAGCCTCCGATCTCACCGATCAGTTGCTCAAAGGACATATTGATCGTGACCGTCCACCATCACAGCGCAAGGTGACGGATCGCCAGATTGAATGGATCGATCAATTGGTCGAGACTGGTCGGATTGATCGACGTTTCAATCAGGATTTGTTCCTTAATCCTGACTCTCGAAACCCAGAACGTGCAGGCTTAGCCTCGGCTATTCTTGGCTCCGGGATGATCCTGCTGATCGCCAGCGCCTTGGCACTTCCGGTTGGAGTCGGCGCCGCCATATATCTGGACAGCTTTGCGCCCAAGACGGGGTGGGGCGGATGGTTGACCCGTCTGGTCGAGGTCAATATCAATAATCTTGCGGCCGTTCCGCCCATCGTTTTTGGCCTGCTTGGCCTGGCCATATTCATCAATTTTTTCGGACTATCCCGATCCATCCCGCTGGTCGGAGGGTTGGTTATGGCGCTGCGCATGTTTCCGACCATTGTCATCGCGTCGCGTGCCGCTTTGCAGGCTATACCGGACTCGCTAACCGACAATGCGCTGAGTCTGGGCGCATCCCGCATGCAGGCCGTGTTCAATCACAAGGTCCCGCTTGCCATGCCGGGTATCCTTACGGGTTCGATCATTGGCATGGCACAGGC
This sequence comes from Litorimonas sp., assembly GCA_965205225.1. Taxonomy (GTDB): domain Bacteria; phylum Pseudomonadota; class Alphaproteobacteria; order Caulobacterales; family Maricaulaceae; genus Litorimonas. Next base: position 591,835 of record CBDBFZ010000002.1, on the reverse strand, counting down.
TCTGGGTGAGACAGCGCCGCTCCTGATGATCGGTATGGTGGCCTTTGTCACAACTGCACCCGCTTCGCCGCTGGATCCGGCAACGGCTCTGCCTGTACAGATTTTCCTCTGGTCGGGCTCGGCAGAAGCGGCTTGGGCAGAGCGAACATCAGCTGCCATTATCGTCCTGCTTGTCATCCTCATGCTGATCAATGGTCTGGCCATCATGCTGCGCGAGCGGCTGCAACGAAAACGGAGGCACTGACGTGATGGATAATGCCTCAAGCGACCGGTTCAAAATTTCGGATCAGCCTAAATTTACCTGCCGGGATGTGTCCGTGCTTTATGACGAGTTTCGCGCTCTTTCCGGGATCGACATGGATATCGCGGATCGCAGCGTGACAGCGCTGATCGGTCCATCCGGCTGCGGAAAATCGACTCTGCTGCGGATTTTCAACCGAATGAATGACACAATTTCTACCGCACGGGTCACGGGATCTGTGAAGATGGACAATGTCGACATTTACGGCCCCGACATCGATCCGGTTCTATTGCGAAAGCGGGTCGGAATGGTGTTCCAGAAACCAACCCCGTTTCCGATATCGGTTTATGACAATGTCGCCTATGGACCTCGGTTGCATGGGCTAACACGCTCCCGCACGGATCTGGACGGGCTGGTTGAGAAAAGCCTGCGGCGGGCCGGTTTGTGGGATGAGGTCAAAGACCGATTGAAAATATCTGCGCCGAGCCTGTCAGTTGGGCAACAGCAGCGTCTGATTCTGGCTCGGGCGTTCGCGATCAACCCTCAAGTCATTCTGATGGATGAGCCTGCCAGTTCGCTTGACCCGATCGCAACAGCGCGTCTCGAAGCCCTCATAGAGGAACTGAAAACGCGCTACTGCATCATCATTGTCACGCATAGTATGGCACAGGCCGCGCGTATTTCGGACAAGACAGCGTTTCTGCATAATGGTGTGCTGATCGAATTCGATCAAACCGACCTCATGTTTACCAATCCCACCGACATACGCACGCAGGATTATATAACGGGCCGGCTGGGGTAGATGGAGATGATCAATAATGGGAATGTTGAGCTGAATATTCGGAGACGGCACGACTAGTGATGTGCCCCTAGCTTTATAGACACTTTGCTACTTCATTTTGCTACCGTCTCAAATTCGACGGGTGATAACACTTCGTTATTAGCATGTCTGCGTTTTGGATTAATGCCAGTTTCCGCCCGGTTTCCAGAACCAGGACGGCGCACGAAAATCAAACTCGATCATTCGGCAATGGCGGCTTTTAGATCGGCGTCTGGCTGCGCCAATATGGCTCTGTCGAGGGTCTTGCCTTTGGAAAGGGCCATGCGAGCGAGCATGAAATCACGCGGCGCATTGACAGCATCGACAGCGAGCAGTCGATCTCCTTTGAAATAATAGGCGGCAAAATTGCGTGATCCATCCGGATCACCCCGCACAATGATCGTGTCAAACCCATCCGAGAGGCCGGCGATCTGAAGTTTCAGATCGAATTGATCTGACCAGAACCAGGGCAGTGCGGAATAGGGCTTGGGTTTGCCTGTAATATGCGCCGCAACGACTTTGGCTTGCTCTGTCGCATTCGGCACGGACTCCAGCCGAATATGATGCTCATATAATGGGCTATAGTGGTGGCTGACATCGCCGACGGCATAGATAGCGGGGTCTGACGTCTGGCAATAGGCGTTGACTTCAATCCCATCCCTGATCGTCAGGCCCGCAAATTCGGCCAGTTCCGTATTCGGAATGACGCCGATGCCGATCACGACCAGATGCGCAGCATAGATTCGCCCGCACGACGTCGAAATGTTGAGCTGATGGCCATCCGGTTCAATCTTCGAGGCCAGACAATCCTCGATAATCTCAACGCCTTCCTCTGTGTGAACACGGCGATAGAAATCGCTCATCGTCTCGCTGGTGACGCGCTGCAAAATGCGAGGCTGGGCTTCCAGCAGGGTGACCTCCATGCCGCGTTTGCGCAAGCTCGCAGCTGTCTCCAGCCCGATATAGCCGCCGCCAATGATGACAGCGTCTTTTCCAGATTCGACGCGCGCCCGGATGGCATCGACGTTTTTTGTGTCGCGCAGATAGTGGACATGATCACTGTCGGCGCCTGGAATAGAAAGACGCCGTATTCGGGCGCCAGTCGCCAGAACCAGATAGTCATAAATGATATGATCTCCGTCTATTGTCTGAACGGTCTTGGCCTGTCGGTCGATGGCGCCGGCGCGAACGCCCAGGCGAAGATCAATATTGGCTTCGGCATAGCTTTCTACCGGACGCAGCAGGATCTCGGACTGTGGCTTATCACCAGACAGATAATCTTTGGACAGAGGCGGGCGGTGATAGGGCGGGACTGTCTCTTCGCCGAGCAGCGTGATACGGCCTTCATAGCTGGCCTGGCGTAGACTGACGGCGACTTGTGCCCCCGCGTGCGACGCACCGATAATAAGTGTATGAGTTTCGGGCATGGACCTGTCTCTAGCAAGCTTCGGTTGGGCTATCAAAGCAATGACTTTCCAATATTTGGCAATGAAGGGTGGGGTGCAAATCATAGTCGCGCGGGTTAGAGGACTATGATGGACCTCTATCGCGACCGCATTCGTAGCCACGCGCTGCAAACCACTGTCACGTTGCCAGAAGGGTCGCGGCTGACGGGCACAAATCTGCGGGCCCGTATTCAAGACCGTGCGCGCGCGCTGGTCACGCATCTGCGCGAAGACTCAAAGCCCGGCCTGATGGAACTGATGATGGCCGAGTATGGCCTCTCGACCGATGAGGGCGTGGCGCTGATGTGTCTGGCGGAAGCGCTGCTGCGTGTACCTGACAATGAGACGATGGATGATCTGATCGAAGACAAGATCGCCCCGTCGCAATGGGGCCGACATCTGGGCAAGAGTGCCAGCCCGCTGATCAATGGCTCAACTTGGGCGTTGATGATGACAGGGCGCATGCTGGATGAACAAACACCCGTTCACAAAACGCTGGGTGGCATGATTAAACGGCTCGGCGAACCCGTCATTCGGCGAGCTGTGCGCGAAGCTATGAAAGTGATGGGGCGACAATTCGTGCTGGGCGAAACCATCCAGGGCGCGATTAAACGCTCTGCGCTCAAATATCGCTATAGCTATGACATGCTGGGTGAGGCAGCCATGAGCACGCCGGATGCCCTCGATTACTATGCGGATTACGAGACCGCGATCCAAGTTCTGGCTGCACGCTGCAAGAGTGATGACATAGCGGATAATCCCGGCATTTCCGTGAAGCTCTCGGCGCTCCATCCCCGTTATGATGAATTTCAGCGTGACCGGGTCATGGAGGTGCTGCTGCCGCGCGTGACCGCACTGGCCCAGCTGGCGGCCCATGCCCGCATGGGGTTCAATATTGATGCCGAGGAAAGCGAACGGCTGGAGCTTAATCTTGATATTGTCGAAGCGCTGGCCCGCGATCCTGATCTGGCTGGTTGGGACGGGCTTGGCCTCGTCGTGCAGGCTTACGGTACGCGCAGCCCGGCCGTGATCGATTGGGTCTCGGCCCTGGCCAGAGATACGGGTCGCCGCCTGATGGTCCGTCTTGTCAAAGGGGCCTATTGGGATACGGAAATCAAGCGCGCTCAGGTGATGGGGCTTGCGCGATACCCGGTGTTCGAAACCAAGGCTGACACGGACCGGAACTATAGTCTTTGTGCCGAAAAACTGCTGGCGAACCGCCCTGCACTCTACCCGCAATTCGCCACGCATAATGCTCATACCGTGGCCGCTGTTCTGGAACTTGCTGGCGAGGATCAGACCGGCTACGAGTTCCAGCGCCTGCACGGTATGGGCGAGGCGCTACATGCATATCTACGCGGCACGCTCGATAAGCCGGTCCGCATCTATGCGCCGGTTGGTGAACATGAAGATCTGCTGGCCTACCTTGTTAGGCGCTTGCTGGAAAACGGAGCGAATAGTTCATTCGTCTCCAAAGTGACCAACAACAATGTCAGTATTGATGAAATCATCGCCGATCCGTTTTTGGATGATCGCCCGAGCCTATTACCGCGTCCAAGGCATACGACCGAGCCGCACACGAATAGTGGGGGCTATGATCTGCGGGACGTCGCCACAATCTCAAGACTGTTGGGTGAACGAGATCGTTTTCGCGGCACGCATTGGGATTTTGGGACGGGTGTTTCGATTACCAATCCGGCCAATCCATCTGAGACCGTCGGATCTGTCACTTTCGCGGCTAAAGCCGATGTCGATATTGCCATAACAAACGCTAAGCCTTGGTCTGCCGACGCATCAACCCGTGCGTCCATTCTGACATCTGCCGCCGATGCGCTTGAGGTGGCCGCGCCAGAATTGCTCGCGCTCCTGGCCCGCGAAGCCGGGAAAACAGCGGAAGATGCCATCGCAGAACTGCGTGAAGCGGCCGATTTCCTGCGCTATTACGCCACCTTTGCTAGCGATGACGATGCGCCGCTCGGCATTGTTGCCGCGATCGCACCGTGGAATTTCCCGCTGGCTATTTTTGTCGGGGAAGTGGCCGGACCGCTCGCTGCCGGCAATGCCGTCATCGCCAAGCCAGCGGAAACTACGCCGCTGATCGCCATGCGCGCGGCGCAGATCCTACGCGAGGCGGGTGTCCCCGACACGGCCTTGCAGACGCTACCCGGCGAAGGAATCATAGTGGGTGCGGCCCTGACGTCTGATCCACGTATTGGGAGCGTTGTCTTCACTGGCTCGACAATGACGGCGCAAGCCATCCACCGCTCGGTCGCACAAAATCTTGACCCCGCCGCGCCGCTCGTCGCGGAAACGGGCGGTATCAATGCCATGATTGTGGACTCGACGGCGTTCCCAGAACAGGCTGTGCGCGATGTGCTCGCCTCCAGTTTTCAGAGTGCGGGTCAGCGCTGTTCAGCGCTGCGTGTTCTGTTTGTGCAGAGCGATATCTATGATCCGTTCCTGCGCTTGCTAAAGGGCGCAATGGCCGAGTTTCGCATGGGTGATCCGTGGGAACTGTCGACGGATGTCGGTCCTGTTATTGATGAGCGCGCGCGCCGGGATTTGCTGGATTATATCGGTGACCATGACCCGCTCTTTCAGCTGGATGCACCGGAAGAGGGCCTGTTCGTCCCGCCGACACTTATCGAAGTGGACAGCTATGCCGATGTCTCGCGCGAAATATTTGGTCCCGTCCTGCATGTTACGCGGTTCGAAGCGGAGGATATTCCCGACATTATTGAGCATATCAATCAACGCGACTACTCGCTGACCTTCGGTCTCCACACGCGAATCGATGGACGGGTCGAGGAGACCAAGCACGCCTTGCGAGTCGGAAATATCTATATCAACCGCAACCAGATCGGCGCAGTCGTCGGGGTTCAGCCTTTTGGAGGTTCGGCCTTATCCGGAACGGGGCCTAAGGCGGGGGGGTCAGATTATGTGGCCAGATTTACGCAGCAGACTGTTCGCCGCGATGACCAAACAGAAGCGCCCACACCGGACCCGCAATCGGTGATCGACGCTGCGCCGTCCGCACGCCTAGACTCGCTCTCGACGATCGATCTTCCGGGACCTACCGGGGAAAACAATCGACTGTCGCGTTACGCTAAGGGCAAAGTGTTGTGCATGGGCCCGGGGGTGGAAAACCGAGCGGCACAAATCGAATTGGCGCAAGCCTATGGCAATAGCGCCGTTGCCCTGGCTGCCGCTCCAGATGCGCTACGCTCTCTTCAGGGTTTTGCTGTTGTCATTCATTGGGGATCAGAGGCTGAGCAACGGGCCTGCCGGGTTGCACTGGCGGATCGCGAGGGCCCAATCCTTCCGCTGATCATATCGGATGATCCGCTCATGCTTATCCGCGAAGAGCATGTCTGTATTGATACTACAGCGTCGGGCGGTAATGCGCAATTGCTGGCGAAAATGGAATAGTCCTTGCTCCTGCGGGCTTAGCTTTGGCATGCGAAGGAAAAGAAAAGTGGGAGAGTATGAATGGGGGATCGGGCGCGTCCTTGGATGACATTGCATGATGAGCTGGGCGTTGTCGTTCCAGACTTTGATGGCCTGCCGCTGGGGGCGCATGTTGAGCGTCACGCGGCTGACAGACCAGATGCGCCAGCGTTGCGTTATTTTACTCGAACTATAAGTTACGGTGAGTTGAACAAGGCCGCGAACCACCTCGTCAACGCTCTGGCCGATCTGGGTATCGACCGCGGCGATACGGTCGGTTTCCATATGCCGAACATTCCGCAATATGCCATCGGCTTGATCGCAGTGTCGAAGCTGGGTGCGCGCGGCTCTGGCGTATCGCCATTGCTGGCTCCGCCCGAACTAGTGCATCAGATTAGTGATGCAGGAATTTCCGTTCTGATGACCTTGTCGGATTTCGCATCAGCGCTCTCGGTCATGTCTGAAATTCCGAAGGGTCTGCGGCGTGTCATCAGTGTCGGCGCGGGTGACTGGCTGGGCGCGCCAGATGTCGAATCGATTGAGCTTACAAACGTAGAGAGCCATACCTATCAATCGCTGGTGACGGGGCAGCCTGACAGTTTCGCTCAGATCGAGATCGATACCGAAGACACGTTCATGATCCAGTATACAGGCGGTACCACGGGCCAGCCTAAGGGCGCGGAGATTTCGCATAAGACTTTGATGTATAATCCCGTGCTTGTTGCGGCGATGGACCCAGCGAATGAAGACTATGCAGAAAAATTCGCGTCTGCTTTTCCGTTTTTCCATATCGCCGGTCTGTCTTTTCTTGCGGGTGCCATGATATTCGGAGCGCAGTCTTTGCTGCTGCCGAACCCACGCGATATTGATCATTTTGTCGATCAGATGAAAGCTGTGCCGCCGACCCGGCTTGGCGCCGTCCCGGCGCTTTATGATATGCTTCTGGCCCATCCGGGGTTTCGGGAGGTTGACTTTTCGGGATTGAAAACGGCCAAGTCGGGCGCGGCTCCGCTTACCCGAACGACCTATAATGCGCTCTCCAATGTCATTGGCGCGGGGAAGTTTGCAGATGTATTCGGCATGACCGAAACCGGACCTTGCTACGTCAATCATCCGATCAGTCACTATAAAATCGGCTCCATCGGTATCCCCATGCCGGGGGTCGATGTACGGATTATGGATGTTGAAACCGGGACACAGGAGATGCCGTTAGGTGAGCCGGGCGAGATCGTGACGTCAGGTCCGCAGATCATGAAAGCCTATCTCGGCCTGCCGGAAGAAAGCGCCCGCGCGCTGCGCGAGATCGACGGCGTGCGCTACATGTATAGCGGCGATGTCGGCTATATGGACGAAGACGGCTATATTTTCCTGTGCGACCGGGCCAAGGATATACTCGTGGTTGGCGGATTCAAGGTTTTCTCTGTTGAGGTCGAAGACAAACTCAAAGCCCATTCGGACGTTGCCGAAAGCGCCATTGTCGGCGCGCCGGATGAAGCTCGTCCCGGCAATGATATTGTGCATCTCTTCGTGCAGCGTTCCCCTGAGAGTCAGGGGGTCGACGCTGAGGTGGAAGGCCGTTTGATGAGCTGGATTCGCGCTAATATGGCGCCCTATAAGGTGCCCAAACACGTCCATTTTCTCGACGAAATTCCGCTCACTCCTGTGGGCAAGATCGACAAGAAGAAAATGCGAGCTCAGATCCTGAAGGCTGCCTAGATCTCATAGTCACCGAGTCGATAGCCGGGGTCGGGATAGTGCAAATCCAGCCCGTCCAGCGCGCCGCGTACAATCTGGGTAATCAGGGCGTTGCGGGTTTTCTTGTCGTCGCTTGGGATGACATACCAAGGAGCCTGCTTCGTTGATGTGCGCTGTATCATGGTCTCGTAAGCGTCCATGAACGAAGGCCAGAGGGCGCGATCATCCAGATCACTGGGATTGAACTTCCAGCGCTTTCCAGGGGTTTCCAGCCTGTCTCGCAAACGCTCACCCTGAGTGTCATGACTGATATGCAGCATGAATTTCAGCACCAGCGTGCCGGTTTTGACGAGCAGGCGTTCGAAGTCATTGATCTGGGCATAACGCTGTTCAATCATTTCGGCGTCGGCAAATTCGCGGACCTTCACGACCAAAACATCCTCATAATGGGATCGGTTGAAAATAACGACTTCGCCCTTGGCGGGGACCGCCTGATGTACGCGCCAGAGATAGTCATGCGCCAGTTCGGGCTTCGTCGGGGCCGTGAACGGTTTGACCCGCACATTGAGGGGCGGCGTGTGGCGGAAAAGCGCTTTAGTGGTTCCGTCCTTGCCGGACGTGTCCATGCCCTGTAGCACGATCAAGACTTTCCGCGCATTGCGGGTGCCAGCCATGGCGTAGAGTTTATGCGCCAGTTCCGAGATCGCTTCGCCGCATTCCTGCGCCACCGATTTGGCTTCACTGCGGCTTTCATACACGTCCATCTGGGTTGGCCGTTCTGACAACTGAAAGGGTTGACCGGGCCTGGCGAGATAGGCGGAATCGGGATGCGGCATGCGGTGTCCTTGGTTTGTCAGTCCCGAAGCGCTAGCAGAGTTTATGCGTCTCGTCATTCTTACTTCCTGTACCATATTTGCTGGTTTGACGGCTTGCAGCCCATCTGCTTCCCCGCCGGAGGTCCCGTCAATCGCACAGACGCCAGCTTTCGTGACAAATTACGATGTGATCTATGCCGAGAGCCGTCTGGGTTTTTCCGCTGAGCAGGAGGGCGAGGTGTTCCAGGGTGAGTTCACGGAGTTCAGGGCGGCGATTTTCTTCGACCCGGCGGTACTGGATTCCGCCAAGGTCCACGTCATCATTGCGCCGGCGTCATTTAGTACTGGTAATGGCGACCGGGATAGTAGCGCGCCGCGCAAGGCTTGGTTCGATATAAAATCGTTTCCGGTTGCGACATTTGAAAGCGACACAATTCGGTCTGATGGTGCAGGCTATATCGCTGAGGGCATGCTGACACTGAAAGGTCGAACCTTGCCGCTCTCATTGGCCTTCACCCTTCAGGACCAAGGCCGCAGAACCGAAATGCAAGGGACAGCCATGATAGACCGAACCCTGTGGGGGGTTGGTGAAGCGCCGTGGGACACGGATCAATATGTCAGCCGGTCAGTCAAACTGGACATGACTATTGTCGCGCAGATGCGTCCCTAACGGCCCAGCGCTTCGCGCTTCTCTTCCAGTCCCAGCCATTCCATTTCCGCCGCGTTCAGCGCATTGGTCACCGAACTCAATTCCTCGGAGGCTTTGGCGAATCGCGTAGCGTTGCGCGTATAAAGGCCCGGATCGGCCAATTCAGCATTCAGCGCGTCAATGGATATCTGTAGCTTTTCTATCTCTTCTGGCAGAACCTTGAGCCGATAGATGTCTTTATAGCTGAGTTTTTCAGCCCGGCCCTTACGGGGTGTGGCAGCGCTTTTCGTCTTTGTCTTGCGGCCTGTTTCCTGTCGGGCTTCGACACCTTTGCCGCGTTGCCGGGCCATGTCGGAATATCCGCCCGGATAGAGCTGCCACTGACCCGGGCCTTCATAGGCCAGAGTCCGCGTGGCGAGCCTGTCAATAAAATCACGGTCGTGGCTGACCAGAATGACGGTCCCCGGATAATCCGCGACCATATCCTGCAACAGGTCGAGTGTTTCGAGATCAAGATCATTGGTCGGTTCGTCGAGAATCAGTAAATTGCTTGGAAGACGCAGGCCGCGCGCGAGTTGAACGCGGGCTTTCTCTCCGCCAGACAGGGCGCGTAGCGGTGTCGTGGCTTGTTCAGGGCGGAACAGGAAATCCTTCATATAGCGCATTACATGCACAGGACTGCCATTGACGATGACAGACTCATTGCCGTCTCCCATCGCGTCGCGCAGAGTCATCTCAGGGTCGAGACTGTCGCGGGACTGATCAATGACAAGCGGTTCAAGATTGTCGCCGAGTTGAATTGTGCCTAACTGGGCATTGAGCCCACCTGTCATCAGCTTGAGCAGGGTGGTTTTACCTGACCCGTTCGGACCCAGCAGCGCCAGCCGCTCCCCGCGCATGATGCGCAGATCAAGATCCTGAACGATGGCGCAGTCCCCATAACTGAAAGACACGCCTTTGATTTCGACAACGCGTTTGGCCGACTTATCGGCTTCACTCACCGTAATGGAGACATTATCTTGCGGACTCGTGGACGATTTCAATGTCGTTTTAAGCGTGCTCAGTTCCTTGAGCCGCCGGACATTGCGCTTACGCCGCCCAGAGACACCGTGGGTGACCCAATGTTCCTCGCGGTGAATTTTGCGGGCAAGTTTGTGGCGATCAAGTTCTTCCTGCTCAAGCACCGTGTCGCGCCAGCCCTCGAAATGGGCAAAGCCTTTATCGAACTCTCGGGTCTCGCCTCGGTTGAGCCAGACTACGCGCCGTGACAGGGTTTCCAAAAAGCGCCTGTCGTGACTGATGAGCACAAGCGCGGATCGTGAGCGCACTAACTCACCTTCCAGCCATTCAATAGCCGGCAGATCGAGATGGTTGGTTGGCTCGTCCAGGAGCAGTACATCTGGATCTGGCGCCAGCGCACGAATGAGAGCGGCCCGGCGCATCTCTCCGCCGGACAGATTGTCCGGGTCTTCCGACCCGCTCAGTTCGAGCGCATCAAGCAGATAGGGAATGCGTGCGGAGCCGTCCTCACCGACCAGGCCGTCTTCAATATAATCGCGAACGGATTTGAAGCGCAACAGATCAGGGCTTTGCTCCAGATAGCGGGCATTGGCAGAGGGTTGGCGGATGATCTCACCGCTGTCCGGCTCGACTTTGCCTGCGGCGATTTTCATCAGTGTGGATTTACCGGATCCGTTACGTCCGATCAGGCAGACTCGGTCGCGCGCAAAGATGGAGAATGATGCATCAGTCAGCAAGGGCGTGCTGCCAAAGGTCAGCGCGACCGACTGGATCGTGATGAGGGGCGGTTCGGCCATGGCGGCGCGTCTAGTTCGGGAGCTTTGGCTTTACAATGCGGACGAAAGACCGAAAACAGGTTCCATGGGTTGGTCCGCAACAGTTCGGTTGTTTTGGGTAGCTTGTGCACTGATTTTATCAAGTGCCGCGCTACCGTCGCATGTGATGGCTCAGGATATGCCAGCAATCGCGGCCCCGGCACCTGACTTCACGACTCAATCTCTGAGAGCCGAGCTGGATGCATTGAGCGCGGCGGAAGAGGGCGATGCGGTTACAGAGCTGACCGAGGAACAGCGCACGCAGTTACGCGCGTCTTTAACGGCAGCCATCAACCGCCTGGAAGACGCAGCACGCCAGAATGAGATTGCGCGCGGCTTCCTGAATGATTTCGAGACCGGACAGGTCACTCTGGAGCAATTGCACGAAGAGCAGACGGCGCTGCAGGCTGCCATCAGCGAGCGTGTACCGATGGACGCGGAAGAAGCGCTTGTCGGCGAGGCGGCCATGTTTGCTACTGAGCAGGTCCTGCTGGCTAAGGAAAATGAGCTGCGCACGCTTCAAGCTGAACTTGAAGGATATCGCCTGCAGGCAACCGACATTGGTGCCCGGCTTACGGCGGCACCACGCGAACTTAATACCGCCCGGCTACAGCTGGGCGAAGTCAACTCATCATTGACGGCGCTGGGTTTGGGTGAACTGGATCAGATCGGCGAAGCGCGCCGCAATGCATTGCGCGCGCGCGAGTTTTTTCTGCGCCGTCAAATCAGCGCCCTTGAAGCCGAAATTACCAGTCTTCCTCTGCGTCAGGAAATTGTCTCTGCGCGCCGTAATCTGGCGGAACTCCGCGCTGAGGTCCTAACTGAGGATATTCTGACGCTACAGAATCTGACGGGTCAGCGCAAAGTTGTCGAAGCGCGAGCCCAGGCACAAAGGGCGCAAGATTTTGCCGATAGTCTTTCCGACAACCACCCGCTATTGGTCGATATGTCGGCGGAAAATCTTCGTCTCGCACAAATGCTAACCGACATGGCGGCTGAAGAAGCGCAGACGTCACGCAGTCTGGCCGCCGTTCGGGGCCAGTCCGCGAATGTACAGGATGATCTGACGGCGGCCACTGAACTGGTCAGTCTGGGACAGCTTGACCGGGAAGCCGGGACGACTTTGCGCCGATTGGGTAACCAGTTACCATATGCGGCTCAGCTCAGGGGCAATCTTCGCAACACGCAACGCGCCTTGTCGCGTCTGACCCGGCAGCGCGTCGTCGCTCAGGAACAGCTTCACGACCTGCCGATCGGCGGCGTCGATCCGCAAACATTGCTGGCCGAAGCCCGCGAGGCGGACCCAACATTGCAGCCGCTTTCGATTACAGCTGCGGAAGCTGTGATCCAGTTGGCAGAACAAAAACGCGCGTTCCTGCGGCAATTGGCGGCCAATGCCACAAGCCGGATCAATGTTGTCGCGGAATTGCAGACAGCTCAAAACGAGCTGGTCGAACAGACCGAGGAACTTCGGACCTTGCTGGATGAAAACCTGCTCTGGGTTCCGAGTGTCCCGGCCATTGATCTGGGTTGGCCTGCCAAGGCCGGACTGGGCGCTATCGAACTGTTCTCACCGGACCATATTGCGACGACCGGAACCACATTGATGCGAGAAGCCATCCGTCTCTGGCCGGTTGTGCTCTTCTTCGCTCTGGCCATTGCGCTGGCTTATCGGCTGCGCCCCTCACTTATGAGCGATATCCGTTATCGTGCCGAGCTTGTTGGGTGGGTCAAAAAGGATAGTCTGTGGCACACCCCGGCCGTGATCGGCTCTGGTGTGTTGCTGGCGCTGCCCTGGCCCATCTTCTTTGCCCTATTGTCCATTCTGTTTGGCGCTTCGAGGAATCGCGACCTGCTGGTCAGTGGATTGTCAGATGGATTTGCTTATGTCGCTGTCTTCTCCTTGATCTTCATGACCTGGAAGTACTGGGATCGGGATCAATCTCTCTTTGCGGCTCACTTTAAGATGCCAAGAGAATTGCGTCATACCGTGCAGGCTCATTTGCGTTGGTTTGTTCCGCTGATCGGAACAATGCTGTTTCTTCTGGCAACGACCTCAACCATGCGCGGCGAGAATATCTATGAGGGTTTCTCTCTGGCCGTTTTCATTGTGACGGCAGTGTCAGTGGCGACATTTGCCTTTCTGGTTCTCTGGCGAAATCGCGGCCAGAGCCCATCCAATGTCAGCATGGGCTTGAGTCGATACCGTGTGCCAGTTGCCATCATTCTGGTTGGCCTGCCGCTTTTCGCGGCGATCATGGCCGGATCGGGTTGGTATGAAAGTGCTGAGGATATTCTGCTGCGGCTATTTTCGACGCTCTGGCTCTTCCTGGTCACCTATATTGTTTACGGAACGGTTCGCCGGGCCATCACAGTGTCCCAGCGCCAGATAAAATACCGCCAGGCCATCGATCGCCGCGAAGCCCAGCTCAAGGCGCGACAGGAGCAGGAGGAAGCTGAAGCGCGCGGAGAGGACATGCCGGCCCCGCCGCCGATTGATACGGATGCGATCAACGTCTCGGTTATGAGCCGGCAGTCGGCTCAGCTGCTCAAGACACTGGTCGTTCTGAGTCTCGTCGCGATTCTGTGGGTTATCTGGTCGGGACTGCTTCCGGCGCTGTCCATCTTTGACGGGTTCGAGATCAGCGCAATTGATACGGGTGAAATTGACCCTGAAACGCAGCAGCCGATCATTCGCAGCATTACGCTCTGGACGGTCCTGCAAGCGGGTGTGATCGCTGCCATAATGATCATTGCGGCGCGTAATCTTCCGGGTTTCCTTGAGATCTTCATCTTGAACCGGGTCGGTGTCGATGCAGGTGCACGCTATGCCGTGGTCACGATTCTGGGATATATTATTGTCGGCGTCGGCATCGTACTCGTCTTCCAACGCCTCGGGTTGCAATGGGGGCAACTGCAGTGGGTCGTCGGTGGTCTATCACTTGGTATCGGGATTGGTTTGCAGAAGATCTTCGCGAACTTCGTCTCGGGCCTCATTATTCTGTTTGAACGGCCTATCCGAATCGGAGACTTTGTTACGATCGGCGATAAGTCCGGTACGGTGACACGGATCAAGATCCGTGCCACGACGCTCTGCGATCTGGACAATCGGGAAATCCTGATCCCAAATGAAAATCTAATCAGTCAGGAAGTCACCAACTGGACGCTCTCCAATTCGGTGACGCGGGTCATTGTGCACGTCGGTATCGCCTATGGATCGGATACGGATGAAGCCCGTGAAGTGATGCTGGATGTCATTCGGGAGAATAAGAAAGTTCTGGAGACGCCATCACCGCAAGCGTTATTCCTTGGGTTCGGGGATAGCTCGCTCGATTTCGAACTCCGGTTCTTCATTCGAACCTTCGAAGAACGTTTCCCGATCAGTCACCAGATTCATACAGCTGTGAACAAGGCGCTCGCCAAACATGGCTTTGAAATTCCATTCCCGCAGCGCGACATTAACTGGCGTGGACAGGACGGCCCATTGGAACTTCTCCAGCACGGACGCAACCACGCGGTTGACTCGCAATCTGAACGGGTCAGAAAATCCGACTTTAGAGAGGATCGCGACTCCGGCATGGGTCTGGAAGATATCATCAATGATGGGGATGGCGATGCCGGGTCTGGAGAGTAGAACTGATTCGGGCCCAAAGGCTCAAAGGAGTGTTCCGTATAGAGTCAGTCCATCTCGCCGTTATATTGCCCATAAACGCTAAGGAGCCTGCGAAGCATGACCAATGATTCCCCGATAAAACCGTCCCGGCGCACGCTGATAGCCACAGCAACAGGGCTGGCGGCACTCGGTGTGGCAGGACGTTCGGCGGGGGATGAAACCGCATCACAGCCAGTAGGGTCGTCCGGTCCCGGCCACCCTTTCATTCTCACAACATGGGAATTCGGCCCCGGTGCTAATGCGCTGGGATATGGTATTCTGGGTCAAGGTGGATCATCCATCAATGCCGTCGAAGCGGCGATCAACCATGTTGAATTGCTGCCTGACGAATATTGGGTTGGTTATGGCGGCGTTCCGAATGAGGTTGGCGAAACGACTCTGGATGCGATGATCCTGTGGGGGCCTACGCATGACATAGGCGCGGTGGGCTGTCTCAAACGGGTCAAGAAAGCGGTGTCTGTCGCGCGCAAGGTCATGGAAGAGACGCAACATACGTTGATCGTTGGTGATGATGCGACGCGCTTTGCCGCGCGCATGGGTTTTGCCGAAGAGTCGTTGACCAGTCTGCGCTCGCAGGAAGTGTGGGAAAATTGGAAGGCTAAAGGTGAGCGGACCAATGCGTTTGATCCGGAGCCGTTTGCCGAAGACAAGTTGATCGGGCATGATACGGTTGGGACGATTGCCGTTGATGCGGATGGAAATCTGTGTGTTGGATGTTCGACCAATGGCCGCGAATTCAAGATTCCGGGCCGGGTGGGGGACAGTCCAATTCCCGGCGCTGGCGCTTATGGTGACCAGGCCGTGGGCGGGGCTGTCGCCACGGGCAATGGCGACGTCATGATGCGCTTCCTGCCAACCTATCACACTGTTGAGCTGATGCGTCAGGGGATGCCCCCAGACATGGCCTGCGCTGCTGCAATCAAGCGGATTACGGACCGTGGTTATAAATTCCGCGGGGGTATCGCGGCTGTCACGATCGACGGGCGTCACGGCGCAGCTCAGGCTGGCTGGGAAAATGCCGGATTCTCCTACTCAGTTCAGACGGAGACCGGAAATATCAAAATTCCGGTCCCGGTCAGATCCTGATCTCAGCACCGCTTCGTATCCCCAATCGGCAGGCGCGCTGGCTTTGGCTCGACGCGCAGGGCCTGTCATCAGCGCCTGTCGGGGCGCTGCCTCTGGGTATGATCCTGGATCAACTCGGCTATGTCCAGCTCGATAGTATCTGCAATCTCAGTCGTGCCCATCACCACATATTGTGGAGCCGGGATCAGACCTACCGTGAGCCGGATCTGCACCGCTTCGCGCATAAGGGCAGAGCCGCGTTTGAACATTTCAGTCATGATGCCTGCCTTCTGCCGATCTCGACCTATCCCATGTGGACGCGCCGTTTTCGCCAGTTTCGGGAAAAACTGGGTCGCCGGAGTTGGTATGCGTCCATGCCTAATGTTCAGGGCCGCGCCGCTATCCGGGACCGAATTGGTCGGGAGGGTCCGCTGAGCTCATCCGATTTTGATCATAAGAAACCGGATACACCACGGGGCATGTGGGAACGTCCGCCGATCAAGCTGGCGCTCGATTATATGTGGTATTGCGGCGAGCTCTCGACCTCACACCGTGAGGGGTTTCGAAAATATTATGATCTGACAGAGCGCGTTATCCCGGACGATATCAGAGGCGCGGAAGCGGATGACAGCGCGCAAATCGACTGGCTCTGCCGTGCCGCGCTGGATCGGTTGGGGTTTGCCACACCGGGCGATTTGAAACGATTCTGGGACGCCTGTTCGACCGCCGAGGTTCGCCAGTGGATATCGCGGGCTGAGTGCGATCTCATATCCGTCGAAGTTCAGGGTCATGATGGGTCTTGGCGGCATGCCTTTGCATCCGGCAATGTCGAAGCCCGGATTGCGGGCCTGACCGCGCCCACGTCCCGTCTGCGCGTACTCAACCCGTTCGATCCGGCTATGCGCGATCGAAAACGGCTCTCTTTTCTGTTCGGCTTTGACTATGTGAACGAGATTTTCGTCCCCAAGGCGAAGCGGCGTTGGGGTTACTATGTCTATCCCGTGCTGGAGGGCGACCGCATGATTGCGCGGATCGATCTGTCAGGCGGTCCGAAAACGGGTGTCAGGCCGATCCAACAGCTCTGGGTCGAACCGGGTGTAAGGTGGGGTGATCGGCGCCAGCAACGGCTGGAAGCTGAGGTCGCACGGCTGTCGCGGCTGGCAGGCTAGAGATATTTTTCCATGGCAGCGCGGTGCAGGGACTGGCCGTTCGCGAAACGACTTCATGCTCGGTCACGGTAAGCCCCAAAGCCTTGAACGGTCCTCCTTCGGCGGCCAGACTGGCATGGCTGTGCAACCGCGTCTCTCCCCGTGCTCGGGCTTCGATTTCAATCCGCTCTGCAAGTTTGCGAAAATGTTGAGGGTTTCAACCAATCGCATTAGTCGTATCCTTAATGGCTCTTCTGCAATTACTGCCGAAAAATCTATTCTTCTCGCAAAAGCCCTTCGAACAACACCAATATTTTGGATGAAGTTACAATCAAGATACGAGTTACAATTGGCACAAGATCCGTAAAAATGGAAGCAAGGAGCACATCAGCCTTCAATGGAAAACACCTTACAAAGTGCTCCGAGAACGGCTATAAAGCGACAATCACATATCTCGCTCTTCGCTCCACATTACAGCGTCCACAGCCTGCCGCGCCGTTACAACCCATCCCGATTTTGCCGAGACATGCGCGCATGCTTTTTGATGCCGATTAGCTCTTTGCGTGCATCGTCCGGGAAACGACCTGCACTGTTTTGAAATTCTGTCGATGTGGCCGCGCCGGAGACAATCAAACCTCCGTATGAAAATCTCTGTATGAGGTGTCGGGACGCGCCATTTTAGCCAGACAGGACCATGCCGATGCGCGCAGGATCGACCGTCAGTCGTAGCGGGCCTGATGCAGCCACCAATAGGCCGGCGTCCCGATCAGCGGCGAGTTCTCCGCGATCAGATCAAACGGCATTTTGCCATCCTTGTCCCGCACCCCGGGATCGGCCCCAGCCTCCTTTAGGGCGGTGATGGCCCCGGCATAGCCCCAGAACGCAGCCTCGTGCAGCGGGGTCCGGCCATCCTCATCCCGCGCCCCGGGATCGGCCCCAGCCTCCATTAGGGCGGTGATGGCCCCGGCATGGCCGTTCCTCGCAGCAAGGTGCAGCGGGGTCTCGCCATCCTCGTCCCGCGCTTCGGGCTCGGCCCCAGCCTCCAGCAGGGCGGTGATGGCTCCGGCTTCGCCTTGACCCGCAGCCTTGTGCAGCGGGGTCTCGCCAGACTCGGTCCGCGCTCCGGGATCGGCCCCAGCCTCCAGCAGGGCGGTGATGGCGTCGGCATGACCCGCATACGCAACAAGGTGTAGCGGGATCAGGCCATCCTCGTCCCGCGCCTCAAGATCGGCCCCAGCCTCCAGCAGGGTGGTGATGGCCCCGGCATAGCCCCAGAACGCAGCCTCGTGCAGTGGGGTCCGGCCATCCTCGTCCCGCGCCCCGGGATCGGCCCCAACCTCCATGAGGGCAGTCATGGCCCCGGCATGGCCGTTCCTCGCAGCAAGGTGCAGCGGGGTCTCGCCACCCTCGTCCCGTGCTCCGGGATCGGCCCCAGCCTCCATCAGGGCGGTCATGGCTTCGGCTTCGCCTTGACCCGCAGCCTTGTGCAGCAAAGTCTGGCCATTCTTGTCCCGCGCTGCGGGATCGGCCCCGGTCCGCAGGCAGGCCCGCACATCCCCGGGGCTGGCCGCCTCGAAGAACGCCTCACTGTTCCAGGCTGTGCAGTCAGGCTGAGCCTGCGCCGCTGACAGGGTTGGCCAAATCGCCACAGCCAGACCGGCTGCCAGAGCCGCTGACAGTACAATATTTCCAGTCTTCATAGTCTCTCCCTCCTGCCAGCCTCTATCCTTTGCCACAAGGAACCATCAATTATAATATAGCGGGTCTGGCGGGACACTTTCTGTGTTGTTTATAGCTTTTCTCTGAGTGCTTCGTAAGGGGTTTTCCACCGAACGCACTCTGTGTGGCCTGTGGACGTTGTAGAAGCGCTCCCCTTCATCCAGCTTGGCGACGAGATCAACGTCATCTTTATAAGCTTGAATGTTGATAAAATTCCTGCTGATCTGAGCGGTGTGAGCGGTGTGAGCGGTCAACTTCTAATGTAAACATGCCGGATTCCTAAATCTTCAACTCGCCCATTATACCCGCGCCAGCCACCAGAGTTGATGATGGAACGTGCGTCCACTTTGCCGCGTATAATGGCCTGCAGGGTCACTTTGAAGCCGTCCGGAACGATGTCCGTATAAACACGACCCGGCCCGTTCATAGATACCAAAGACCGTTATTTTGCCCTAAGCCCCGCGTCCCCGCTGGCCCTTAACAGATCTCGCCCCGAACCTACTTTCATCGACTGGGGCGACGCCGAAGACAGGGCGGTCTGTCTCGCAAGCATGGTATATTCGCTCACGAAGATCCCGATAAATCCGGTCGATTGTGTTACGATTCACGCCGGAAAGTTCGGTGGTTTGAAGGGCCGTGAGATCGGCTGCAAAATAGCGAACAATCGTGCGGAATTTACGGTCTGAAATGTGCGAACATTTTGCGTAGCGGTTTTTCATTGCCATAGAACGACTTCGCTCCAATTAGAAGCTCGTCAACCAGGCATGATCTTATGTAAAATATGGGCAACTGAGCCAGAAAGGTTCAAATTCAATCCACCAAATACCGGGACTAAACACCTATTGGAGTAACCGGTGCTTTCTCAACACGTTCATTAACGGACGATGGAGTTCCGCGATTTCTTTGCCGAGCTCGCTTAGTTCACTGTCCGCCCTAGTTTTGGGTTTTCCGGCGCTCTTGCCTCTATGGATTTCGACCAATTCGGCATCTTCTCTGTCAGGGTGTAGGAACCTGTTCCCGTGAATCGTTAGGTTTCGCCTTTGAATGATCTTCGATGATTGAAGCTCTTTGCGCACGCGCTTCAATGCCTCAATCAGCTCATCAGGCTGCCCCAGTGCTTCTGCCAACGCTACCGCCGTTCCAACCCTACTTTCGATATTGAGCCCGCCCGTGACGATAAGGCCAACTCCTTTTTCTAAACCCAACAAACCCCAGATCGCACTCGCTAGCAGATATTCAAGATGCGCCCATTGCGAGCATATGTTCCCGATTTGAGCGTTGCGATTGCTCATGTGTATATTTCCTTGTCCAGACATTTTTCTTCTCCTCGCGGATTCAACTCGCCAGTGCGACGTCTGACTTGGTTTCAAGGAATACCTGATTCGGCGTTCTGATAGATATAGCCGAAAGTTGGTGATGGCCTGAAGTGTGCGGCATATCATGGCGGTGTTCACACGCCGTCGGTTCTCGGAGAGAAAAGGTTATGCCACCACGGCCAAATCTACCGTTGTTCCATTTGAACAGCCATCACAATTTTCACCTGATCCGCTGACCGAGGTGATCCAGCACCGTGCCAGGGAGCGGCTACGCACGGCAATCCAGGGGAGGTTTCCGGCTCTTCATCACTGATCAGGCTCATCGTCTAGACGCAGAAGGGCGTCAGCGTCTGGTGCGCCACGCGGTTTTCTTCCGGAGCGTGAGGTGATGAGTGGGGGCGGTAAAGTGCCGCTCCAGGTACCGCGCGTCCGAGACCGAAGCGTGACTTCAGATAGCAGCAAGATCAAGTTCCGTTCGTCATTGGTTCCGCCCTACCTGCGCAAGGCGAAGTCGCTCGAGGCGCTGCGGCCCTGGCTGTATCTGAAGGGCATCTCAACGGGAGACTTCAGCGAGGCGCTGGCAGCTCTCCCGGGTCCGGATAGTGACCCCGTGAAATTCCGCATGTCGGACTTTCGCGGCGAGAATGGCACCAAGACCGTGTATGCCAAGCCCACCCGAAAGGCCAAATCACCCTGCAAATCCGACCCGCTGGCACTCGACTATCTCGATCAAACCGTGGACGAATGCGCCGCAGACCTTGTTGAACAATTTATCCGCAGTGCGGAACTTGAACAGCTGACAGCGTATCGACCTGGCAGGCGTCGGCTGCGCGCCCGACCTTTAAGACCTGACCGCTACAGCGCCTTGATGATTTCCTCGACCATCTTCTTGGCGTCAGACAGCAGCATCATGGTGTTGTCCCGGTAGAACACGTCATTATCGATGCCCGCATAGCCGGGTGACAGGGAGCGTTTGACGAACAGGACCGTTGCCGCCTTGTCGACGTCTAGGATCGGCATACCCGCGATGGGTGAGCTGGGATCTGTCTTGGCGGCGGGGTTGGTGACGTCATTCGCACCGATGACAAAAGCCACATCGGTATTAGCGAACTCGCTGTTGATGTCTTCGAGCTCGAAGACTTCGTCATAGGGTACATTGGCTTCGGCCAGCAGCACATTCATGTGGCCCGGCATCCGGCCCGCGACGGGATGGATGGCGTAGGACATGTCAACGCCCTCTTCCTTGAGTTTATCCGTCATTTCGCGGACGACGTGCTGTGCCTGCGCGACGGCCAGGCCGTAGCCTGGGACGATGATGACGCGGGACGCATTCTTCATGATGAAGGCGGCATCTTCGGCAGAGCCCCGCTTGACGGGACGTTGCTGCTGATCGCCGGACGCGCCGTTGGCCGCATCACCGCCAAAGCCGCCGAGGATCACAGAGATGAAGCTGCGATTCATGGCCTTGCACATGATGTAGGACAGGATAGCGCCAGACGAGCCGACCAGCGCGCCGGTAATGATAAGCGCGAGATTGCCGAGCGTGAATCCAAGCGCTGCCGCCGCCCAGCCGGAATAGCTGTTCAGCATTGACACCACGACCGGCATATCCGCACCGCCAATCGGGATAATCAGCGTAAAGCCGAGGATCAGCGTGAGGCCGATCAGCGCCCACATTATCCACGGCTCGGACCCGCCCGTGCTCATCAGCATCCCGACGAGGATGAAGAAACTGACGCCCAGCACGATATTGATCAGGTGCCGCGCAGGCAGCAGGATCGGCGAGCCGGACATATTACCGTTAAGCTTCGCAAAGGCGATCAGCGATCCCGTAAAGGTAATCGCGCCAATGCCCGCGCCGAGCGAAAGCTCGACCAGACTTCCCGCCTTGATCGCACCATCTGCGTCGAGAATCCCGAAACTGCCCGGCGAAAAGAATGCGGCCAGCGCGACGAGAACCGCCGCCAGCCCGACAAGACTGTGAAAGGCCGCGACCAGTTGTGGCATATCCGTCATCGGGATTTTGCGCGCGATGATCGCGCCAATCGTGCCGCCAATGGCGAGACCACCGCCAATGAGCAGGAGGCCTTTGCCGCCCAGCCCCGCGACCAGCACGGTCGTGACAATGGCGATCGCTATGCCGACCATGCCGTATGTGTTACCGCGCCGGGATGTTTCAGGTGAGCTGAGCCCGCGCAGCGCGAGAATGAAGAGAACAGCCGAGACCGTGTAGAGAAAGGCCGCTGTGCTGGCGGAGAGCTGAAACACCTAGCGCTCCTTCTTCCTATACATGGCGAGCATGCGCTGAGTGACGAGAAATCCGCCGAAAATGTTCACGGCGCAGAGCGCCACGGCGACAATGCCAGTCCAGGTCGAGATCTGTGAGCCGCCTTGTGTACCTGCGGCGACGGCGATCAAGGCACCAACAATAATGACCGATGAAATAGCGTTGGTCACAGCCATGAGCGGCGTGTGCAGGGCCGGTGTCACCGACCAGACAACATAGTAGCCGACGAAGATCGCTAGCACGAAAATCGCTATTTGGAAGACGAGTGGGCTAACTGCTGCCCCGCCTGCCATGATGATCATTGCACTCATACACCTACCCCTTCAGCCGTTCGTTCACGATGGCCCCATCGCGCGTCAGCGCTGCCCCTTGAATCACTTCGTCATCCCAATCGGGTGCGAAACTGCCATCCTCAGCCGTCACCAGCGGAAGGAACGCCTTTAGGTTCCGCGCGAACATATTGGATGCATCCGGTGCCATGCGGGATGGCCAGTTGAGGTGACCGACAATCTGAACACCGTTTTTCGTAGTGACGATTTCGCCGGGCTTGACCCCTTCCACATTACCGCCGCGTTCCACCGCCAGATCGATAAGGACCGAGCCGGGCCGCATCGTTGCAATCATCTTTTTTGTGACCAGGATCGGCGCGGCGCGGCCGGGGATCAGCGCTGTCGTGACAACGATATCCTGTTTGGCAATGTGACTGGCCGTCAGTTCGGCTTGCAGCGCCTGATATTCCGCGCTCATTTGTCTGGCGTAGCCGCATGCCATTTCGGCCGCCTTGAATTCTTCATTTTCAACCGCGATGAATTTCGCACCGAGCGAGGCCACCTGTTCCTTCGTTGCCGGGCGCACATCGGTTGCCGTCGTGACAGCCCCGAGACGGCGCGCTGTCGCGATGGCCTGAAGCCCCGCCACGCCAACGCCCATGATAAAGATTTTGGCAGGCGCGATGGTGCCAGCCGCTGTCATCATCATCGGCAGAGCACGGCCGTAAATCCCGGCCCCTTCGACCACGGAGCGATAACCGGATAGATTGGATTGCGATGACAGCACGTCCATGCTCTGTGCGCGGCTGATGCGCGGAATCCATTCAAGCGCAAAGGCTGTTATGCCCGCTTTAGCCGCAGCAACGACATATTTGGGATTATCCGTCGGGTTCAGCAGACCCGTAATCGCTGCGCCTTTATTCATGGCTGCGAGCAGTTTGGCATCGCCGCCCGTAACCGACAGAACGATATCGGCGGTCTTGACGGCCTTGGCGTTCGACGTCGCAATCGTCGCTCCGGCGTCCTTATAGAGCGCGTCGGCGAATTCGGCCTTGGCACCCGCTCCCTTGGCCACGACTACAACATGACCCGCCGCAACATAGGTCTTCACCGTGTCGGGTGTGGCTGCCACGCGCGCCTCGGCGCCAGCAGATTCTTTCAAAACAGCAATTCGCACGTAGATCCTCTCAGCGATTCATCCAGTCAGCAAAAATTTTACCCTTAAATGCAACGAAAAGCATTTATTTCAGAAAATATTTTCAGTTTCTGTTCTTATATGGAAGAATTTTGCGAGATTGTTGATTAACCATCAAAAAATCAGGACCTAAAATAGCATCGTCAGCAGCGCGATAATGATCGCGAGGAAAATGGCCAAACCGATCATGACGGCATACCACTGCGCCTTGAACTTGAGTGCGATACCAATAACGATGCCTATAATGACTGAGGTCAGGAGTGCGGTCGGCCAGGCCAGCATTGCGCCAAAGGTCAGGATTGGAAACAAGAGCGTCACGATAATCACTGCGCCGCCATAAATGGACGTTTTCATGAAACCGCCGAATGTTTCGGAATGGTCCTCAATACTCATTTCACCGCGTGTGTAATTTGTGTCCGCCATAATCGCCGGGTCCTTTTGTAAAAGCGAGGCGCCGGAACAGATTCCAGCTCTGGGATTTCACGAGACGCCTATCAAACCCCCTGCTGTTGTTCAACCACCGCGCAATGGGCACATGCGTCTTTCACTCCCTCTTTACCCTGTTTGTTGGCCTCACCTTCATCCTTTTTTGGCACAGATTGGCGAAATCGAGACGCGCTGACGAAAGCGCGCTCAGAAGGTGAAAAGAGGAGCCCATGTCCAAGACTGTACTCATTGTTGATGACGATCCGACTCAGCGGCGCCTCCTGCAGGCAGTCCTAGAGAAGAGCGGGTTTTCCGTTCTGCAGGCAAGTGACGGCGACACCGCTATTCGCATGTCGACAGGCCCGGATGCATCAAGCGTCGATGTCATGCTGCTTGATCTGATCATGCCGGGCCGCGACGGAATGGATGTCCTCACCGAGTTGGCCAAGACCCGCCCCGAACTTCCCGTCATTGTGCTGACGGCCAAGGGATCCATCGAAGCCGTTGTGTCAGCAATGAAAGGCGGCGCACGCGACTTTGTCGTCAAACCGGCCGCTCCGGAACGTATTATCGTATCCATTCGCAATGCGCTGGAAATGAAGACTTCGTCGCGCGAAGTCACGCGCCTGAAAAAACAATCCGAAGGCGACCTCACTTTCGATGATCTGATCGGCAGTTCTGCCGCCATGCGCCCGGTTGTGGCGATGGGCGAACGCGGAGCCAAAGCCTCCATTCCAATCCTTATCACAGGCGAAAGCGGTGTCGGTAAGGAAGTCATTGCCCGCGCCATTCAGGGCGCATCCGAACGGGCCAACAAACCGTTTATTTCGGTCAATTGCGGGGCCATCCCCGAAACCCTGGTCGAAAGCATTCTGTTCGGTCATGAAAAGGGTTCATTTACCGGCGCTAATGGCCGGCATCTCGGCAAGTTTCAGGAAGCGCACACAGGCACACTGTTTCTGGACGAAATCGTTGAACTGCCGCTCGACATGCAAGTGAAACTACTCCGCGTTTTGCAAGAGGGCGAAGTGGATCCGATCGGGTCCAAACGCCTGGTCGCTGTCGATGTCCGCATCATCTCCGCGACCAATCGCGATCTGGCCAACTGCGTCGCCGAAGGGACGTTCCGCGAGGATCTGTTCTACCGGCTAAACGTATTCCCGGTCACCGTGCCGCCGCTTCGCGACCGAAAAGAGGATATTCCAGCCCTCGTCAAACACTTTGTCTCCCGTTTCAATGCTCAGGAGAAAATGAACGTCTCAGGCGTCACGACGGACGCTCTGAAAATGCTGGGCGAGCA
Organism: Litorimonas sp.; assembly: GCA_965205225.1. Lineage (GTDB taxonomy): Bacteria > Pseudomonadota > Alphaproteobacteria > Caulobacterales > Maricaulaceae > Litorimonas. The sequence continues at coordinate 566,490 of CBDBFZ010000002.1, read as the reverse complement.
AGAGTGGAAGGGCAATGTCCGCCAACTCGAAAACACGATCTTCCGTGCCATGATCCTGTCGGACGGCAAGCAGCTTTGTCCGTCGGACTTCCCGCAGATTTCCGGTCTGATGCCCGCTATGGCGCAAGTCCAGAATCCCACGGATGCCAGCCCGCTCGACCACCTCATACCCGCCAATGAAAGCGATGCGGACGGGTCTGTTTCAGTTTTGGATCGTGAAGGCCATCTGCGGACCCTCGAAGACATTGAACGCGACCTGATCGCATTCGCGATTGAAACCTATCAGGGTCACATGTCTGAAGTGGCGCGGCGTCTCGGGATTGGACGCTCGACGCTCTACCGCAAAGTCCGCGAGCATGCACTCAATGTTGATCAGGTCAGATCTGCTTAAGCTTTTTCTTGGAGGAAACTAATGACTAGATTCAAGATATTTCTGCTCGCTTGTGCGGCCACCGGTGTGGTCGGCGCGTCGATGCTCGCCAATCAGGGTTATGGCAGCGGATTGCGCGGCATGTTCCAATCCTCTGGTGCCAGTCTGGGTCAGTATCTGGCACCTCAGAGCTGGCAGGAATAACGTCTGCAGTAGCAGCTTCGTTACGCTGCGCTGGACTTATGTGATTGCCTAGAACGCCTATCCTGAAGCCTATTCCGCAGCACAATAATACCTTATGCTGGGCCGGTGCCGCAGCCTGCACCTGTCCAATATGCCTCGAACGCGTACGCCTCTTCTGGTTATAGCCCTGCGCGGCTACCCTCTTCTGCTTGCGATATCATCGCTGAAAGTTTTTGTTGTTTTTCGATAAGAGCTGTGCTTTCTGCCCCCTACAATTGGAGGCGTGCATGCTTGAAATCAAAAATCTGACCAAGACGTTCGGCGACCTGAAGGCACTTGACGATGTATCGTTGACATTAAAGCCCGGGCTGTTCGGCCTTCTGGGTCCGAACGGTGCCGGAAAATCGACGTTGATGCGCACGTTGGCAACTTTGCAGGAACCGACCAGCGGCACAGTCCATTTCAACAGTGTCGACATTACAGAGAGTCCGGACACGGTCCGGTCTGTCCTCGGTTATCTTCCCCAGGATTTTGGTGTTTATCCGCGCATGACCGCGCTGCAGCTACTTGATCACATTGCTATCCTGAAGGGCATTACCGATAAGGCCGCGCGCAAGGATCAGGTCGAATCACTCCTGCAGATGGTCAATCTCTGGACTCACCGCACGGCCTCCGTTGCCACCTATTCGGGCGGCATGCGTCAGCGTTTCGGCATTGCTCAGGCGCTGCTCGGCAATCCGCAGCTGATCATTGTCGATGAACCGACAGCTGGACTTGATCCGCTGGAGCGGCAACGCTTTCTCGATATTTTGTCCCGCGCTGGCGTCGAAAAAATCATCATCCTGTCGACCCATATCGTCGAGGATGTGCGTGACCTCTGTAACGATATGGGCGTGATGGGCAATGGCCGCCTGATCATCCGCGGTGCGCCGGAAGATCTTGTGTCCGAAATCGACGGTAAGGTCTGGACCCAACACGTTGATGACGACGAGCAGGTCGACACCATGAAGAAGACGATGCCAATACTCTCGACCCGCCGCCTGCGCGGTCAGACCGTTGTCTCAATACTCTCAGATAAGTCGCCCGGGAAAGGCTGGACCCAACGCGAAACCCTGATCGAAGATGCTTATTTCGCCCATCTGAACGGTTTGATGAGCCCGGAGATCCGTGATGCTGCCTAAGCTGTTCGCCTTCGAATTCAAGATCCACACGCGCCAAATCGGATTCTGGCTTGCGCTGATCGCCATGCTCGCCGTCGGCATCCTGTTCTCATCCCATGAAGACTTTACCATCGGCGTTGCGGGCGGAGAACGGGTCAAGGTCAATGGGGCGATTCCGATCGCCATCACCATATCGGTGTTCAGCCTGCTCTCAATTTTCTTCGCTGCGGTCTTCGTCGTCACAGGCGTCATGCGGGATGATACGCATAATTCCGTCGAAGTGATTCATGCTACCCCCGTCAAGACAAGCCACATGTTGTTGTCGCGCATGCTCGGTGTCTGGGCCGTCACAGTTCTCAGCTTGTCCGGATTGGTTCTCGGCACGGCCATTGGACCATTCATGCCGTGGGGCGATGACGAAACATTCAAGAGTTTCAATGCGCTGCATTATATTCAACCGTTCTTCCTGTTTGTTATTGTCAATGCGCTTCTTGTGTCTGGAATCTATACGGCTATCGCCGTCATCACGCGCAACCGCGCCATCGTCTATGTCAGCGCCGTTGGCCTCCTTGTACTCTATCTTGTCGGCGGCGTGATCGCAGGCGAACGTCCGGATGAATGGATCGCAGCTCTGAGCGATCCGTTCGGCGCGACATCCTTGGCCGTGGAAACACAATTCTGGCCGGCCGCCGAGCAGAACGAGAATATGGCTCCCATCATCGGTTGGGTCGGTTTGAACCGGCTGGTTTACGGTATCGTTGGATTGCTCCTGTTTGGCACGGCCTTCCTGTTTTCTACGCGAGGCATTCTCAATCGCAGCACGAAGCGGCGAGTCGATGATAGCCCCGCCGAAGCCCCGACTCGCGTCACGCCAGCAACACCGAATCTCGGCACTGGCTTCACGCTCAGCGCATTCTGGACGCGTCTGAAATTCGAATATCTGTCCACCGTGCGCAGCACAGCCTTCATCATCCTAGTTGGTATCGCCATTTCACTGTTCATAATCACACTCGCGGTCACCATCTTCATGGGTGCCAGCACCATCCTTCCAACCAGCCGTTTCATGACGGAGGTGGCGCTGGGATCGCTCATCTTCCCGATGCTGATTATCATGGTCTTCTTCGGGTCTGACATTATGTGGCGGGACCGGACTACCAACATACACGGCATTCTGGATGCAACGCCCGTCCGCGACGTGTCGCTCCTGTTCGCCAAATGGGGCGCGCTTGCGCTGCTCCTGCTGACACTTATCCTCGGCTTGCTGTGTGCCGGGATGATAGCTCAATTGGTTATCGGCACTGACCGCGTTCCGGTTGTGCCAACGACCTTCCTCGCCATTGGCATCGTCAGCTTCTATGTCGGCTTCTTCTTTCAGGGCATGCTGGTCATGTTCCTGCAGAATTTCATGCCGGGACGGATCATCGGTATGTTGGTCAGCGCAGCCATATTGATCGGACTGATCTTCATTATTGGCCAACTGCCCTTCTATCATCCACTGATGAATTTCGGCAGTGTCGACGCGGGCGCCTACTCCGAAATGGCCGGCTTCTCGGACCCCAAAGGTTTTGGATGGGAGTTTGCCTATTGGATGGGAATGATTCTGATCCTGGGGGTCTTGTCCATCTGGGTCTGGCGCCGGGGCATGCAGGTCGGACTGGGTGACCGTTTAGGGATCATGAAAAAACGCCTGTCCATTCCTTCGCTCGCAACGGCTGTGCTCGGGATTCTGCTGTTTGCAGGCTTCGGATATGCCGGACTGCAGAGCTATCAGGACGAAGGATATATGAATTCCGACCAGCGTGAAGCCAATCAGGCTGCGTATGAACGCCTGGTCGAGAATATGTGGAAACAGCCGCCGCCGCGCATCACGGATGTGAGCGTGAAAGCAGACTTCTTCCCTGGCTCTCGGACAGCCACCTTTATCGGCGAATATATGATCGACAATCCACATGATGCCCCAATTGTTCGGACGACTATGTTCTCAGGTGTGGGCGTCAAGAACATCACTCAACTTGATATTGAAGGCGGCAGTCTCGTTTCCGGTGAAGAGCGAGCCGATACACTGCGTGATGAACATGAGATTCAAGAGATTGAGTTCAATCCCCCCCTACAACCCGGGGAGAGCCGCAAAGTTCGTTTCACGACGCAGTTTCAAGGGCCAACATTGACGCAAGGGTCCGCAATCGACCGAAACGGGACCTTTGTAAATAACGCAACCGCGCTTCTAGTGTTTGGCAATTTGGATGCCGGCTTCATCAACGATCCCGATCTGCGCCGAAAATATGATTTGGGCGAGCGTAAACAATGGCCAGAACGCGATGACCAAGCTGCGCGCCGCCGGCATTTGCTCACCTCCTTCTCGGGTTTCGCTGATTATGTCGATTTCGACGCCGAAGTCTGCACGATCGAGGACCAAATTCCTGTCGCTCCGGGTAAATTCCGGGGCGAAACGGTGGAAGATGGTCGTCGCTGCCGGACGTATAAATCGATCAATCCGATTTTAAATTTCTTCTCATTCCTGACAGCAGAGTATGAAGTTCGCACGGATGTCTGGGTCAATCCAAATGGAGATGATATCGATTTGGAGATCTACTTCCACCCGGAACATGACTTTAATATCGACATCATGTTCGACGCCATGAAGACATCAATGACCGTCTATCATGAGACATTTAGCCCGTACCAGTATGCGCAGCTACGGATCATGGAGTTTCCATATGCCAGTTTCGCTCAGGCCTTCGCAGGTACGGTACCTTTCTCGGAAACGATCGGCTTTGTGCAAGATCCTGGTGATGCCGAGGATCCCAAGCGCATCGACTTCGCAACCTATGTGACCATGCATGAGATCGGGCACCAATGGTTCGCGCACCAAGTAATCGGCGCCTACGCCAAAGGCTCAAACCTGCTCTCTGAAGGGCTGACCGAGAACGCAACGATGCTGGCCTATGAACGTCATTACGACTTCTCCAAAGCCCGCCGCATACATGAAGAACGCACGGTCATTCAGTATTTGACAACGCGGACGTTCGAGCGGGACGAGGAACCTGTCCTCGCCGAGGCTGAGGGTCAGGGTTATCTGAACTATCAGAAGACCAGTTGGGTGTTCTGGGGCATGCGCGGAATCATCGGTAATGAGCTGGTTCAGCGGGCTGTAAAACGCTTCCTGATCGAGCATGGGGCCGACAAAGGTGCGCCCTACCCGACGACGCTTGAGCTTCTATCCATTCTCAAAGAAGAGATAGATCCGCAATATCACGCGCTCATCGACGATTATTGGAACAAGATCACCTTCTGGGAACTCAGTTTTCAGGATGAGGTAGAGATCACAGTCACGCCTGTTGATAATCGCTTCGAGATCACAGTCCCAATCACGCTGGACAAGAAATATGCCAGCGAGGAAGACGGGAAAGAGACCTCTGTGTCCGAAATCGACGGCGCGACGCTGAATGAATTCGTTCAGCTTGGGTTTTACACGGACAATCCGAAAGATGATCTCGGCGCCAATCCAATGGCGCTCGAAACCGTCCGGGTCAATCAGGCCGAAGCGACCCTCACCTTTATGGTAGACGAACGTCCGACCCATATTGTTCTGGATCCGCATCGCCGCTTGATTGAACGGAACGTCATTGACAATAATCGTGACGTCGAGGATGCGAGCGACAGCTAACGACTGTCTAATCAATATGAGCGCTTCTCTTTGGGGCGCTCGTCATAGAGCGATGATGTTCAGATAGAGGCCAGAATGTACTGAACCGCCGCGCGGCCGCTGACAAAGGCTCCTTCGACCCGGCCGCCGACGCACCAATCCCCGGCCAGCAACACACCCCGTTCCGGATCAACCAGATAGTCCTGACCTACGCCGTTATTTGAGTAGGCGTAAAGCCAGCGATGGAGCGCGATATGCGGGGCTTGATCCAATGTTAAGCCACATAGCACCGACGCAGCGTCCAGCATGACAGTCTGAACCCAGTCACGATCCGCCTCCGCGTGTGCGTCCGACCAATCCGGCGCAGCGTGGACAACGAGGGTCGAAAGATTCGGGTCGCGTCCGGGTTTGCCGGAGTTCAACGCCAACCAGCTGATCGGCAAGTCGGATAAACGCAGACTATCCCAGTCCGGATTGAACGGTTCTGGCCATCCGACCATCAGGGCGAAGCAGGCATGCATATGCACGCTGGACAGGACCGATTGTAATGGTGAGCTGACTGGAAGAAGAGCCGCTGCCTGCGGCGCCGGGGCAGTACAGATCACATGATCAAACGGACCTTCACGGCCCCCATCTTCAAAGGTGAACATCACTTGCCCCGCTGCTCCGGACATACTCGACACTCGCCGCCCCAACTCAATGTTCAGGCCTTCCGCAAGCGCTTTGGCAATAAGATTCATGCGCGGTGCTCCAACCCAGCGGGGTCGCCCTGTATCCTCAGCGCATTCATCAGATCGCAAATAGAGGCCCCGACTGTCCCAGCGCTGGGCCGCGCCATAATCCCTCATATCATTGATCAGAGTCTGGAATTCTGGATCGGTGACGGTGAAATATTGCGCCCCGTGGTCGAATTCATAATCCCCGGCATAGCGCGTGCTCATGCGTCCACCGACGCCGCGGCTCTTATCGAACAGCCTGACTTCATGCACAGCGGATAGGCGGCGTGCAGCCGTCAATCCGGCTATGCCGGCACCAATGATGGCAATATCCATGAATAAACCTTGTCTAATCTGTCAGTCGCGCGCGTTCTGGCTAGATACGGGCTAACCTCGTCAAGAGTTGGGGAAACCGGTCTATGAAGACTTGCGCATCTTGGTCGGGCGGCGACGCCAGAGCCACCGGATGCCGAAAAAACCCGGCAGAAGAACAAAAATCAACCAAGGCAGTGTCCTGCGATAAAGCCGATAACATCGGCCAGACCATGGGTCAGCGTCCGCAGGAAATCCTTGAGCGCTTATTCGACTGGCGCAGCGCTGCCAAGGTCGAAGTCACACTTTCGCTCTCAGCTTGCACACGCGTCAATTCCCGTTCCAGCGTCAAAACAGATTGGACAGTTCAGCATTGCGCGTTTCCAGCGCGTGAGTGCCTGCGACCGTCTTCTTCGACCGTCACGTGCAGCGGGTTTGCTCCGTCTTGTCATCGGCGATGTTGCGCGCATCCCGAACCGTGCCGTCAATCACCTCTGTCTCGGATGATGACATATCGCGAACTAACTCCGCATCCATGCCCTCGTCGATTTCTAGACTTTGACCTCGGCTCCGGCGGCGCTGAGCGCGGCGCTGACCTCTGTGTGGCCTTTTTTGATCGCTATGTTCAGCGGGGTTTGCCCCGTCCTGTCCTGGGCGTTGTGATCGGCCCCGGCAGCACTGAGCGCGGCGCTGACCTCTGTGTGGCCTTTTCTGGCCGCCACGTGCAGCGGGGTTTGCCCCGCCCCGTTCTGCGCGTTGACATCGACTCCGGCGGTGATGAGCGCGGCGCTGACCTCTGTGTGGCCTTTTTCGGCCGTTATGTGCAGCGGGGTTTGCCCCGTCTTGTTCTGGGCGTTGTGATCGGCTCCTGCAGCGATGAGCGCGGCGCTGACCTCTGTGTGGCCTTTTCTGGCCGCTATGTGCAGCGGGGTTTCCCCCGCCTCGTTCTGGGCGTTGTGATCGACGCCTGTAGCGATGAGCGCGGCGCTGACCTCTGTGTGGCCTTTTCTGGCCGCTATGTGCAGCGGGGTTTCCCCCGCCTCGTTCTGGGCGTTGTGATCGACGCCTGTAGCGATGAGCATGGTGATGACCTTTGTGTGGCCTTTTCTGGCCGCTATGTGCAGCGAGGTTTCCCCCGTCCCGTCTTGGGCGGCGTTGCGATCGGCCCCGGCGGCGATGAGCACGGCGCTGACCTCTGTGTGGCCTTTTTCGGCCGTTATGTGCAGCGGGGTTTGCCCCGTCTTGTTCTGGGCGTTGTGATCGACTCCGGCAGCGATGAGCGTGGCGCTGACCCCTGCGTGGCCTTTTCTGGCCGCTATGTGCAGCGGGGTTTGCCCCGCTCCGGTCTGGGTGTTATGATCGGCTCCGGCGGTGATGAGCACGGCGATGATCTCTGTGTGGCCTTTTCTGGCCGCTATGTGCAGCGGAGTTTCCCCCGCCTCGTTCTGGGTGTTATGATCGGCTCCGGCGGCGATGAGCATGGCGATGACCTTTATTCGGTTGCTTTCAGCCGCCACGTGCAGCGGGGTGAAGCCATTCTTGAGCCGCACCGTGGTATCGGCTCCGGCCTCCAGCAGCGCGGCGATGGTCTCCGTGTGGCCCGAAAAGGCCGCCGCGTGCAGCCGGAACTTGTTTTGTGACGGGTTGACCTTAAATCGTCTCGATGTTCGATCTATAAGCGATTCAATACTTTTTTCATAGGGAACAAGAGCGACGGCACCATCCGCCTCAAGATCACCGGACGTCAGGAACGTGTTCTTTTGTGCGACCATTTCGGCCATTCCACTACCCTTCCTGAGATTCATCGTATATCCTTTTGGGTGACGCATACTGTCATCTCGGGCGCGCGCCACGATTGGCCAAAGAACGGTTTTGCCTTCCTCGCGCAATTGATCCTGCAAAGAACCGAGCTCTCCCTTCCCCCTTGTCTCGAACCATTCCGCCCATTTACCTGCTGTCACAACAAAGCAGCTTGACGGCATTACTTTCAGACTTGTTGTGTACTTTGAAATAAGTTCCTGATCCCTTGCCAGCTGAAGGCATTCCTTGATGTCGCGCGGCAAGATACTGCCATCGCCGCTGTTAAAACATTTTGACTCCAGTTCAGCGGCCCAGACATCCGGATCCGTCCAGTCCGGCGTCTCAATAATCTGTTGAGCATAGGTCAGAGAATCCTTCGCAAAAATAATGTCATCTTCAGTAAAAAGGACAAATGACGCATCAGTGACTGCATAATCCACAGACAATTTGCAGGTCAGGAGAGGGCCACGCCCTTGAGTTTGGGGATGGAATTCGACACTTTGAAACGCAGCTTCATGCGTTTCCATCCAGCGTTCGATAAAGTCTTTCGTCTCTTGATGCTCCTTCCCGTATTTCCCCATGAAAGGGTTGCCGTCCACCCCATCCTGGAAAATGACCAGCCGAAAATTGCTTGCCCCCGTGCATGCACGCAGGCTGTCCAGACATTGCGATAAGGTATCAACCTTGATGAAGGCTTGCACCAGAATGACGGGTACGCCGCTCTCCGCGTTTCCAGATCGTTTGATACTTTTTATGATATTTTTTATTATACTTTTTATGCGCTCTCTTTTCATGTGCCTTGGCTTCGCAGCTATGTTTTCCCCCACTTACCAAAGGTGGCATGTTTTGCAAAGGAATGTTGCGGCTAGGCTGCGGTTACATTGCCTGTATCCCGCCTGAAACCAACCGTCTTGAACAACGCACTTATCACAAAGACCTCTATAAGGAAAGAAATCAGCTCGAACCTATGTTCGGCAAACTCAAAACATTCAGGCGTATCACTATCCGATATGACAAACTCATCAAAACATGTATGGGATTCGTCAAACACGCCGAAATATATCGCCGAAATATATCTATGGCTTAAATAGTTAAGGGGCTGTCCTAGATCAGGTCCGGGTCAGAGATGATTTCGACGAGGGATGGTCCGTTATGCTGCAAAGCGGTTTTTATGGCGGCTTCCAGATCTTCAGCGTTCTTGACGATCATTCCGTGGCCGCCACACGCCCTTGCGAAGGCGGCAAAGCTCGGATTGTGCAGGGTGGTTTGCCAAACCTCCCAATCGCCAGCCCGTTGCTCCTTGGAGATTTTTCCAAGCTGGCCATTATTCAGCAGGATATGCGTGATATTCATGCCGTATTTGACGGCAGTCGTGAATTCCATCGCGTACTGACCAAAGCCGCCATCACCGCTAATAGAAACAACCTTCCGGCCTTTATGAGCGTCGACATCCTGAGTGGCCGCCCAGGCTCCCATCGCGGCCGGAAATGAAAAGCCGATCGAGCCCAGATAACCCGACATCAGAACGGATTGTTGCTGGCATTCAAAGTAGCGTCCGAAGGAATAGGTGTTGTTGCCGACGTCAACGACAATGACGGCGTCAGATGGAACCAACGCTGACAGGGTTGCAAATATCGTCGCCGAGTTGATCCCGTCGCCGGACTGATCGTCCAGACGGCTTTCTTTCTCGGCTTTCCAGATCGCTTTTCGGTCCTGTAGTTCGGCCCGTTGATTCATCATTCCGTCTGGATTGATGGCTTCGGTCAGCGCGCGCAGGGTCGCGCCGATTTCGCCTTGAACAGGCAGGGTGACCGGATGGAACCGTCCCAATTGCGCCGGATCGAAATCGATCTGGATGATCGGTTTGGACGGTTCAATGCCCGTATGATTGGAAAAGGAGGATCCGAGTGCCAGGATCAGATCGCACTCATTCATGAACCAGCTGGCAATTGGCGTCCCGGAGCGCCCCAAGACGCCAGCGGCAAGGGGGTGGTGATCGGATATTTGTCCTTTGGCCTTGAAGGTCGTCGCGATCGACGCTCCGGTCGTTTCTGCAAATGTCGTGATGTCGTCCATCGCGTTGCGGGCCCCGAAGCCAACGATGATCATGAGGCGCTTCGCGCTTTCAATCTGATCTTTCAGGGCCGTCATCGCTGTTTCATCCGGCAGGATGGGATGATGGATCAGACGCCCGGCAGGTGTCCCCGCTTTTGCACCATCCGCGGCGTTCAGGGTTTGGACATCATCCGGGAAGATCAGATGCGCGACATTCCGGTTATTAAGCGCCGCCTTGCACGCCAGGTTGGCGAGTTCCGCGTGATTGGATCCCGGCAGGACGCTTTGCGAAAAGGTTGCCACAGGCGCAAAGGCAGCGGCCAGATCAATATCCTGGAACGCGCCGGGTCCGAAAACCTGCATCTGAACCTGACCCGTCAGGGCGAGAACTGGGGCTCGGTCAACCTTGGCATCCCAAAGACCCGTCATTAGATTGGTCGCGCCCGGCCCGGCAATCGCCAGACAGGCAGCGGGTTGCCCGGTTAGTTTGGCATAACCTGAGCAGGCGAATGAGGCGGCGCCTTCATGCCGGATGCCGTAATAGGACATATTGCCAGACTGAGTCCGCCGACGGATCGCATCGGCCAGTCCCAAATTGGAATGTCCGACCATGCCGAACACGGTCGTGACATCCCAATTCTCGAACGTTTCGGCCATTACGTCAGTAATCGTGCGAACATGATTGGGCTCGCTGGATAGGCCGACATAGATGCCATCATCCCGCACTTCGACAGGGTAGACTGTCTGCCCACTATCTTCGTGCCCGCCGGGCGGTTTGCCCGTTATTGGATCGAAATCCCAACCGTGCCAAGGGCATCGGATCCAGCATTGTCCATCAACGCCCTTTTCAATCGATCCTTCGCCCAGCGGCCCACCTTGGTGCGGACAGCGATTATCCATAGCGGCGAATTGACCATCAAAGTGGGAGAGTGCGACAGTTCTGACGCCCGCCTTGGCTGATTTTACCCGTCCTTCCGGAAGCTCTTCGAGCTCCGCAATTTTATGCCATTCCATGTGACGTTCCCATGTGATGCTCCCCGGCCAGTTTTATAGTAGCCATGTTAATGGAGATGACGTGAAATAAAAATCACGTTTGAACATTTCGGAATGTTTTTTTGATGAAATGCTTACCGCGTCCGAAGCCAGCACTAGGCTCAGGCTCTATTGATTTGCATTGAGGTTTTGTTTCTGATTCATGGCACCAACGGAACGGTGCCCTGAATGATTTGTCTTTGTTGTCCGAGGCCTGGATAGCGAAGATATCGCCATACTTTCCGAAGCCGCATCAGGTGCCACGCGTCGATGACCGCAAGGTGATATCCGGCATCGTCTACGTCCTGAAGACCGGCTGGCAATGGCAGGACGCGCCAAAGGCCTATGGTCCTCACAAAACTCTTTACAACCGTTTCCGTCATTGGATCGGGATGGGCGTATCCGACCGTATTTTCAGCGGCCTAGCAGCGCAGGACGGCCCCCGATACGCTGATGATCAATGCGACACATCTCAAAGCTCACAGGACGGCGGCGAGCTTGCTGAAAGGGGGGTTCTTGCGCGCCATATCGGCGGGCGAACCAGGGCGGACTGAACACCAGGCTGCACGCCGTGTGTGACGGCGATGGCCGACTCGTCGTGATGGGCATCACACCCTGCATCCTGCCGAGCCGACGGCGCAACTCGCCAGCCACCTTCTGCAAAACGCAGTGCAAACAACGCCACAAGGTCGAAAACATGTTGGCCAAGCTCAAGGACTGGAGACGCGCCCACACCCGATATGACAAACTCATCAAACCATACATGGGATCCGTCAAACGCACCGCAATATATCTGTGGCTCAAATAGTTAAAATGTAACCACAGCCTAGAGCGTCTGGAACACTATCGACGTTCTCAATAATATCGGCTGCAACACTTTCCTCCTCGTTTTTGATATCCCCGACCGTCTGTTCCAATCAAACAACACCCGCCCGATAAACCCAATACAGTTTTCATGCTCGCTTCAGCAACGACAACCTCTTGATCTATTTTGTCTTTCTGTTGGTTTTGATCCGTTTTCTTTCCCAATTATATAAGCTTCACCAATTTACCATCCCGGTCGATGAGCGTCGTGTACGCCGCCCCTTACAAACCCCTCATCCACGCATACCAAGACTACCCAAAGCAGATGCGGGTCTTTATAGGCCTGCGCGAGATGGCTGATCTGTCCTTACAACCGACCCTGCCGACGCGATCCCATGCCGCGAGCGATGCGCTGGGCCTGTGGGAGCCAAAGCGTGCCCTGACCCTGTCGGGGGCGCGCAAGCACACACAGCGGATCGCGCTGCTGCGCAAGACGTTGATCGGCATATCTTTCACGCTGATCGCGCTGCTGATGTTCTATTTTGCCACGCAGAGCAGCGAAATGGTGATTCCCGACGATCCGGACACATCGGTGCGCATGATTAATCCGCGCTATAGTGGCCGTACATCGGACGGCCTGCCCTTCTACCTCACATCCGAGACGGCGACGCGCCAGCTTGAGGATCGTAATGCAGTCTCCCTGATCAACCCAGTTCTGGAATTCATCCGCGCCGATGAAGCGGCCAGTTCCTTCGTCAAGGCCGATGGCGGCAGCTATGATGACATTAACAAGATCCTGGATCTGAGAACCGATAAGAGCCTGCCCGAAGACGTTCGCCAGAATGTCATTCTGGAAACGGATGACGGCTATCGCTGCGTCACCAGCCATGCACGCATCTTTGCCCGCAACAAGCGCATTATCGGCGAAGATCCGATCCGCTGCACCGGCAATTTCGGCACTGTCAACGGCACGTCCTACGAAATCCTGGATAATTACCGCACCTTCGTCTTCAAGAACAGCATGGACGGCATCATCAACCGCGATGGCGATAATGCCGCCGGACTGCGCGGTCCGCTGGAAACCGAAGCGACCCGAGCCCGACCGGTCTTTGGATTCGATGGCAACGGACCGATCAATGTGAAAGCGGAGCAAGCAACGTATTATGGCGGAACCACGGATCTGATGGGTGATGTGGTTGTGGTGCAGGACGGATCGACCATCTATTCGGATGAGATGAAAATCCTGCGCGACAGAGCCGAGAACGCGTCGCCTGACTCACTTCGGCTCGGCGCCGTGCGGGAAATTATCGGCACCGGTAGCTTTCGCTATGTGTCCGAAGACAATGATGTACGCGGTGACCGCGGCATTTATGAGCACGATCAGTCCCGCGTCACCGTGACGGGCAACGTAACCGTTATTCTACCCAACGGTAACACGGTCTCGACCGACCGCCTCGTCTATGACACAGTGACTGAAACCATTCACTATTCCGGCCAGTGCCGGGGCTGCGATAACAATGGACGCCTCGCGATCACCCTCGAAGGTCAGGACTGACTATGAAATCCGTCTTTTATTTTATCGCCGGACTGTGCGCCACATTGACGTTTGTGGGTTCGGCTCCGGCGCAGTTTGCTGTCTCAACGGGCGGCAATATCGAGCTTTACGCCGATGACGGCGTATACTCCAAGGGCGTGAGCACGCTGACCGGGCAGGTCGATGTGAGTCAGGGCGATGTCCGCATTCTGGCGGACCAGATGGTGATTTACCACAAGACCGCTGCCAATGCGGGTCCAACCGTCGGCATGGTCACCGGGGACATTGAACGGATCGTCGCTACTGGAAATTTCTATTACATCACGCCAGAGCAAGAAGTGCGCGGCAATATGGGTGTCTATATGGCGTCCAGCGGCACGTTTGAAGTGACAGGCGACGTTGTTATGGTCCAGGATGACAGTGTTGTTCGCGGCAAGCGGCTCATCTATGAACTCAACTCACAGAAAGTCCGCGTTGTTTCTGACTGTAAAGGTCGCCAGTGCGGACGTCAGGGCCGGGTTGCGGTCCTGATCAAGAATACGCCAAACGCCAATGCGACTGCGGACAATAGCTAGGCATGGCTGAGACGCTCGACAGCCAGACGGCGGACGATTCCTCCGTCAGCGAGTCTGGCGGCGCGCCCGAGATCTTGGCGCCTCCGGCCACCGGGCTGGCGGCGAACAATATCGGTAAGGCTTATCGTGACCGGGTCGTGGTCAAGGACATCACTCTGACGGTGCAGCATGGCGAAGTCGTCGCTCTGATGGGCCCGAACGGGGCCGGGAAAACGACAAGTTTCTACATGATAATGGGATTGATCGAAACAGATCGCGGCTCGATCACGCTCGACGGGCAGGATATTACTGGCCTGCCCATGTATCAGCGCGCCCGCCTGGGCGTTGGCTATCTACCGCAGGAACAGAGTATTTTTCGCGGCCTGTCGGTCGAAGAAAACATCAAAGCTGTGGTTCAGCTGACCGAGAAGGATCGCAGCAAGTGGGACGATAATGTCGACGCGCTGCTGGATGAGCTCAATATCGGTCACATCCGCAAATCACCGGCGCTGGCCCTGTCTGGCGGGGAACGCCGTCGCGTCGAAATTGCCCGCGCGCTAGCCAGCCGTCCGTCCTTCATTTTGCTGGATGAACCCTTCACCGGGATCGACCCGATTGCGATTGCCGATATTTCAGAACTCGTCCTCTATCTGAAGCAGCGAGGCATCGGCATTCTGATCACCGATCACCGCGTGCGCGAGACGCTCGACATCATCGACCGCGCCTCGATCATGTTTCAGGGCGAAGCTCTGTTCGAGGGTACACCAGAAGAAATCCGTGCCAACAAGGATGTTCGCCGGGTCTATCTGGGTGAGAAGTATACGTGACGTTAAAATCGGCCTGTCATGGCTTTAGGAGATCGATTTGCCATTAGACCAAGCCTGCAAAGTGCGCTTTTTGTAGCGATCTCGATGAGACCGCTTTAACCTCCATCACCGGACTGTAAACTGTGCTGACAGTCGTCCGTTTGCGTCCGCACTCACGATAACCCGTTCCATCGTCACGGCATAACCGCTCAGCAGATCACTGAAAACATTGTACAGGCTGACCGTCTGCGCATTATCGATCCAGACCGCGAAGGAGCCATCATCACCGGGTTGCACCCGGGTCAGTTTCACACCGTGAGTGCGCGCGACGTCAATCAAGACGGAGCGATCAAACGGCGCGCGAGCACCGGAAGCGGTTGAGCCTAAATTCGGCGCGATGCGCGAGACTATGGCAAGTTCCGATTTGGCTCTGTCCAGATCCGATTGTGCCTTCGCTCGCACCGATTGCACCGGCAGGATCAACGCAAAGACGAGCAGGAAAATCATCAAAACAAGGCCGAGTCCCATTAGCAACAGACGCTCGCGGGGCTCACGCCCGTCCCACCAACCTGTCAGCGCGGCGATCACCGGGCCTCTCCCAGGCTTATCACCGCATCGCCGATGAACCGTCCGCCCTGTTCGCGCACGCCGCCTGTCGTGAAGACAGCGCCGGACGCGGCAACCGTCTTTTCCAGCGCGCTCGGCGCGCCAAATCCTGGATAGACTAACCGCAATCTCAGACTGTTTTCACGCGCCTCGAAGGATAGCCGCTCCACAACAATATCCGGATGGTTGGAAAGCACGGCGAACAGCACGTTCGATAGGACCAGGAACCCCGCGGGATCTGTGTCAGCGGATGGCGCAGTGCGCGCAAGCCGCGCAAAATTGTCCGACGCGGGCTGCCCGGTGGCTTGCGTGTAAAGCGTGCGGGCCTGATGTCTGAGCGCGTCTGCCTGCGCCACTGCAACGCGTGCATCCGCGAAAGACAGGCCAAATTCGAGAAGGACGCAGATCATCGCTACAGCCACGACGCGCGCCCACGGCCCCGCCTGTATCTGTGTCCGGCGACGATAGGCACCGCTACGCAGATCCAGCCCGTCGCCGCTATCGAGACGGGTAAAAATAGTGCGGGCCAGCGTATCGTCATCCAGTACGGTGACGGGACCCTCCGCCCAATCCGCATCGACCGCCATGCCCTGCGGACCGGGCGACACAGCCCGGTCGAGCAGCGCGATATCCCCCCCAGCAATGCCGGTCAGTGCGTCGAAATCGGCCAAAACCGTCTGTGGATCCAGTCGATCCAGCACCATATCCATAACGTCGCGACTGACCATCAGGGTCGGCGCCGGATCGCCCGATCCGACGACAATGTGCAAATCGGACAAATCGGTCGCGATCCGGTCTTCATGGGCAAAACGCACGATATTGAGACGTTCCGCGCCTTTAATCGTGTCCGGCAGATCAGTAAGAAAGGCGCGGACGCGCTGTCCCGGCAGAATGACCGCATAGGGGCTGGAGAGCCGCGGCACGAGCGCATCAATATCGCCGCGAGATGTTTCAACCGAGCTGTGAGTTCGCCGGGCCAGCAAGACCTCAAGCACGTCAGAATCGGGCAAAATCAGGAAACTGTCGATCACTGTTCAACATCCTTCGCACGTAACCGTGCCCAAGCCAGAGACGGAAATTCGCTCAGGCTCCACGCCCGGTATGTGAGTTCGGGGTGCCCGCTGTCCAACCCTTCATAGGCGAATAGCTGCGCGCGCTGCACCGGCCCGTACTGGATGATAGCTTCAACCACGATCCGCTGCGGCCTAAAGACAATATCCCCCAGTTGCGCGACCGGATTATCAAAGTCTTGCAAGGCAGGCGCTGCCAGCAAGGCTTCAGATGATCCATATCCACCTGATGGGCGCTGGTCGATCAGCTCAACCGCGATCCGCTCAGCGTCCGGACCGCCGCCCAAAATCGCGGCCAGCACAGGCATATGATCGGTACTGGCTGTCTCAATGTTGAACCGTGTCGGAACGCCGGTTTCGCCGATGCAGAGATGCGGCAGCAACAGGCGAAATATTGCCTCATTCATACCCTTAACAGCCCGCAATTCGCTCACGGAGACCATCGGGACATTGGCGGTGCGGTGCGGCCCCCCGGCACTTTGAGGTGTGGACATGTAAATCCCGTCTTCCGCGCCGCCGGGCAATGTCTGCGAATCGGCATCGACCCAGTCCACACTGGCGGCCGCGATCCGTTCCGCCGTACCAGGGTCAAGACTGAGCGCAGTCATCAGCGCCGTAAACCGCAGCCGCGCCGTGTCCGACCCCTGCCCCGTTGTGTCGGACAGGGCGCTGAGTCGGAAACAATGGGTGCCGTCGCTGACCGCCAAGGTCATCGATCCGTTCTCAAAGGGCAGGATAATGGGTTCGGACTCCGTCAGCCGCGCATTCAGCGGTGCAGGATCAATCCGCGCCACGCTTTCCATCTGTGAGGCGGCAAAGTCCCGCGCCCCCTGCGCATAGAGATCCGCTTGAGCCTGGGCCTCCAGAACCGCACTGCGCGTGACCGAGGTTCGCAGCGTTGTCAGCAGCGCCAACGCCACCGCGCTCATCAGACTGAGCACGAGCAGCGTGCTCAGCAGGACGGTGCCGTCGTCGTCGCGTATGTCGCGAGCCTCATCCATCGGTCGAGATCTCGAACATGTGACGGGTTGTGGTGCTATCCACATGGGTCAGGATGATCGATACGGCATCCGTTCGGTCGAGGGGCACAACGATACTGTCGAGGTGTCGACCGTTCAAGATCGGAACGACCTGCATCGCTTCCACACGGTTCAGCACCATCCGGTCGATCGACGATTTATCAAAGGCGGGGTTTTCATGGGGTATAAAGGTCCGGATTAATGCGCCGTTTTCCACCCGGTATGCAATACGCAGCAGGTCGCCACGAGGAAACACCCCGTCAGGATTAGGCCGGGCGCGTCGGGTCAATTCAAACCCGTCCATGCGGGTCACTTTGCGAGTCTCATCCACAAAACCGCCGAGCCCGTCTCGATTCTGACGTATGATCATCGCCGCGAAATCATCTGCCATCAACCGCCGCGCCGCCGCCAGTTGCTCTATCTCATTCAATCGCGTTTCTGCCGCCTCGCGCGCGTCGAGCGTTGTCGACAGCGCAATCAACGCCCCCACACTGATGAGCGAGAAGATAAACATTGAGACCAGGACTTCGACCAGCGTGAAGCCCGCATCTTTATCGCTATGCTGCGGTGAATACGTCACTCTGACTCACCTTGCTTATCTTCAGCAGGCGACGCAGCGACGACTGGCTGGGTGTAGCGAAACGCCCGGCGTTGGGACAGAATGCGGTCCCGGTCACGTTCCGACACGCGAACAGCGATTTCGTAAAACCCTGCCTGTTCGGTCTCAGACGTTTCCACAACAACATCAAACGCCATTCCGCCGGAATCAGCTTGGCTGCGTTCGGTTCCGAGGTCCAATGGCGCGATCCGGCTGAGCACGACCGCATTATCGGCCACGAATCCGGCATGAGTCCGCATCTGTAGTGTGGCTGCCCCCGACACGGCTAGCGTTGCCGCACGGTTCAACCCGACAATGGCAAGGCTGAAAATAGCCAAGCTGACCAGCACTTCGACCAGTGTGAACCCGTCTTGCTGTCGGCCATGCCCTCTCATCGGTCGACCGTCCGAATGATTTGCCCGCAATCATCCGCGCTCAGCGTATAATGGACCTTCCCCGCGCTCAGAGTCAGGGCAAAATCCGGCACCGCGCTATAGGGTTCGAACAGCAAAATCGGCGCTGATGTGTCGGGCAGATCCATGCGCTGACCATCCCGGTCCAGACGCAGCTGCGCCTCATCGGGCCAAGACAGATCGGCGGTGCGCACCCATTGCGTCCCGTCATGGCGAAATAGGCTCAGCGCCTCCGCATCCAGTCCAAGCGCGCGCATTTCGCCCGCAACGGCACCGTTACTCAGAAAGCGCGTTAATTGCCCCGCCATCGCTTCCGTCATCCGGTCCGTTTCGGAGCGCAGCTGCGGCAGGTTGAGCACCACCGCGCCGACCATCAGCGACAGGATCGCCAGAACTGCTAGCAGTTCGACGAGGCTAAACCCGTCATCACGATGAAATTTACTGCCAGTTGCCAATGTCGGCATCGGCGCCCTCGCCGCCTTCCTGTCCATCTGCGCCGTAGCTCAGAATATCAAACGCCCCGAATTCGCCCGGAGCGCGGTAGACGTAAGCATTGCCCCACGGATCATCGCGCAGGCGTTGCACATATCCGTCCGCCGGATATTTCGCGACGTCCAAGCCTGCGGGAGCTTCAACAAGCGCGGCCAGCCCTTCCTGCTCTGTCGGAAAACGAAAATGATCAAGCCGGAAAAATTCTATCGCTGTCTCATAGGAAGCAATATCGGCGCGCGCCTTGGTGATCGACGCATCTCCGAGCCTTGGCAGCACTGCCAGCCCGACCCCTGCCACGAGCAGGCCGATAATCGCCATTGTGACCAGCACTTCGGTCAGAGTGAAGCCATCTTCGGACTGTCGATTTTTTGACTGTTTGGTCGCTTGTTTCACGTAAACACTCCTAAAAGTTAGGCCTTAAAAACTCAGCGTGTTGAGCTGCAGGATGGGCAAGAAAATCGCGGCTGCGATCAGCAACACAATGCCGCCGAGCAGGATGATGATGAGCGGCTCCAGCAGCGCCAGGAAAATCTGTGTCGCCGCCTCAAACTCACCTTCCAGATAGTCGGCCGATTTGGCGAACATTTGCCCCGTCTTTCCTGAGGCTTCCCCGCCCAATACCATCTGCGCGACCAGCGGCGGGAAAACCTGTGTCTGTTTGAGAGCCGCACTGACCGCGGCCCCTTCGCGCACACGCAGAACTGCGTCGCCAACAGCGCCAAACATGACCCGGTTGCGCAATGTGTGGCGCGCCGTTTCCATCGCCGCCAGTGCGGGCGTGCCAGCCGAGATCAGTCCCGCCATGGTACGGGAGAACCGCGCCGATTCGAGATTGCGGATGATCCGTCCGATGACCGGGAGACGCAGTTTGAACCCGTCCCAGCACGTGCGGCCTGCAGGGCGGCGCTTCCACAGCGAGAAGATCAGATAGGTGCTGCCGATCCCGATCAACATCGCCCACCAGTTCGTCCTCAGGAAATCGGACGCAGTGATGGTTCCGCGCGTTAACGGCGGGAGAGTCTCGCCAAGTACGACGAACTGTTCCGCCACTTTAGGCACGACCAGTGTCAGCAGGATCACGGTCACGATCAGGGCGACTGCCAGCAGCAGCAATGGATAGATGGTGGCGCCCAGTATCTTGCGGCGAATGGCGTCGGCGGCTTCCATGTCATCGGCGCGGCGTTCCAGAACCGGGCCGAGTTGCCCCGCCGTTTCGCCTGCTGCGACCATGGCCGTGAACAGTGCATCAAAAACTTTGGGATGACGCGACAGAGCTTCGCTAAGCCGCGCACCTTCCATCACTTGCCCGCGCGCATCGAGCAGTACGCCACGCAGGCGGGAGCGTTCAAACTGGAGTGCAGTAATCCGTAGCGCTTCTTCGACCAAGGTCGCGGCAGAAATGAGAATTGCCATTTGCCGCGCGGCTCGGGTAATGTGCGTCCGTTTGATCCGGCTTCGGCCCGAATCTACCGCATCGTCAGCGGCGGCGCGTTCGCGAGAGGATTTGACCTCAACCGGAATCAGGCGGCGGGCGCGGAGCTGATCCCGCGCCGCACGAGCTGAGCCCGCCATCAGCGTGCCTTTGCGGCGCGTCCCTGACGCGTCGAGCGCAGCATAGTCAAACGCGTCCATGCGTTAGACTTCGTCCGAGCGGCAGACGCGCAAGATTTCGTCCGAACTGGTCAGTCCCGCTGCGATCTTCTCCGCCCCGTCTGTCAGTAAGGTCTGGCGATCCCTGAATGCATGAGCGGCCATTTCAGACTCGGTTGCCCCTTCATGGATCATGCCGCGCAGCGTTTCGTCCATCGGCACGATTTCGTAAATACCAAGTCGACCGGAAAACCCGACGCCCGAACATGTGGGACAGCCGATCGGCTTGTAAAATGTCAGCCTGCGGCCTTTCAGACCCAATTCAGCGCGTTCGGCGGCCGTCGACGTATAAGGGTCTTTGCAAGCATCGCAGAGATGGCGAATCAGACGCTGCGCCACCAGTGCCGTCAGGGTCGAGGAGAGCAGAAAGGGCTCAACCCCCATATCGCGCAGGCGGGCGATGGAGGCGATGGCTGAATTGGTGTGAACCGTGGAGAGGACGAGGTGTCCGGTCAGCGACGCCTGTACCGCAATCTCTGCCGTCTCAGGATCGCGGATTTCTCCGACCATAACCACGTCCGGATCCTGACGCAGAATGGCGCGCAGCCCGGCAGCGAAGCTCATCCCGACTGCATTATTGACCTGTGTCTGGCCGATCCCGTCCAGCGCATATTCGACCGGATCTTCGACGGTCAGAATATTGCGCGAGCCATCATTGAGCCGGGACAGCGCTGCATAGAGCGAGGTCGTCTTACCCGACCCAGTCGGCCCGGTGACCAGGATGATCCCGTTGGGCCGGGCCAGCGCACTGGCAAAGGCATCTTGTACATCCGGTGCCATACCGATTTCTTCCAGCGCCATGCGCTGATTATCCTTTTCCAGAATCCGCATCACTACCCGTTCGCCGTGGCGGGATGGCAGGGTCGAGACCCGCAGATCGATCGCCCGTTCGCCGAGGTTGAGCGAAAAGCGCCCATCCTGCGGAATGCGCTTCTGCGCAATGTCCAGACGGCTCATCACCTTAACGCGCGACGTCAGAGCGGGCGCCAGGCGCGCCGGCAGCGACAGGGCTTCCGACAGGGTGCCGTCGATGCGGAAGCGCACAGACAGGCGCTCTTCATAAGGTTCAATGTGGATGTCAGACGCGCGGGAGCGGATCGCTTTCTGCAGGATACCGTTGATCAGGCGGATGATTGGGGCGTCGTCCGAACTGTCTAGCAAATCCGATGTGCGCGGTAGACCGTCCGCCAGCGCTAACAGATCCTGTGGTGCGCCGAGTGCATCCTCCGACGCGCCGACCAGATCGGCCTGAGCATAGATGCCGGATAGTCTTTGTTCGAACGCTTCGGGCGTAAGGGTTTCGCGCAGAACGGAGTGGCCAATGGCGCGGCGAGCTTCGATCAGAGCGTCGCGCGACGCAGATGCCTTATGCGCCAGAGTCACGGATCCATCCACGCCCGGCACGGCAATAACACCGTGCTGACGCGCAAAAGTGTAGGACAGAGCCGGTCGTGACGCAGGAGCGGACATTCAACCATTATAGCGCCCTAAACGGGTTGATACATTAAAGTTTTGTGGCGTTTTCGCAGACCTACTGAAACTTCGTCCATAAGCTGGCCAGCGCGCGAGCCTTTGGGCCAAAGATGGCCTCCGTGAAATTGGATGAGGCGGCGCGTTTCACGACTTCTGTCCGGGTGGGATAAGGCGAAATCATTCCGCTGATCTGGGATAGCTTGAGCTTGCCCGCCATGGCGAGACTGACCGTATTGATGATTTCCCCCGCCTGAGAGCCCAGGCAGGAGGCGCCGATCACCTTGCTTTTGGAATCGAGATAGAGCCTCAACCCGCCAACCGTGTCGCGTTCGGCAATCGAGCGGTCATTTTCCTCAAAATCGAAATGCAGCGTCTTGGCGGCGTCGCCATGGCCTGCGCCGATACTGCCAAGCTCCGGCTGGGTGTAAATCACGGCAGGCATCCGGTTGGTCGTGGCCTTGGCCAGTAGCCCGCCTAGTCCCGGCGGCATGAAATAGAGGTTCTTGATCAGCACCCCGGCGTGATGACCCGCTGCATGGGTCAGCCCGCCCTTGCCTGCCGCAATGTCGCCCGCCGCATAGACACGTGGGTTCGATGTGCGCAGAGCTTCATCTGTGTCGATGCCTTTTTTGTCGAATGTAACGCCGCCCTTGTCCAGATCGAGCCCGTCCACATTAGGAGCACGGCCCGCAGCGACCAGAAGATGCGAGCCTGAGATGGTCTCGCCATCTTCAAATTCGATCTTGATTGTGCGCGCTGTCTTGGAAATCTTTTTCGTTTTGACAGGCGCTCGGAACGCGACGCCTTCGCCCTTGAGAGCGTCGATCAGGATCTTGGCATGGGCGGGATCGGAGCAGTCCAGCGGCGGCGCAATATCGATGATCGTGACTTTGGAGGCGAGGCGGCGGAAGCTCTGCCCCATTTCCAGACCAATTGGGCCGGATCCGATAATTAGCAAATGCCGCGGCAGGGTCGGCACCTGAAAAACACTCTCATTAGTGAGGTAAGGCACATCGGCCAGTCCCGGAATAGGCGGGGCGGACGCACGCGACCCGGCGGCGACAACAATGCGTTTCGCGCGCACAATGTGGCTGTCCGAGACGATGGTTTTTTCATCCTCAAACCGGGCATTTTCGGTAATGACGGTAACACCGAACCCTTCATAGCGTTCGACCGAGTCCACCGGGGCGATCTGATTGATCACGCCCTGAATATGCGCTTTGACCGCTTTGAAATCGATTTTGGGTTCGATAGGTGCAATGCCGTATTGCGAGCCGTGGCGACGATGATGCGCAACTTTCGCAGCCTTGATCAGTGCTTTGGACGGAACGCAGCCCGTATTCAGGCAATCTCCGCCCATTTTGTCGCGTTCAAACAGAACAACGGAACGCCCCAGATGTGACGCACCATAGGCCACCGACAGGCCTGCCGAGCCCGCGCCAATGACGCAGAGATCAACCTCGTGAACCGTTTTGGACATATCAACCTTCCGCCACGCCCGCCGGCGCGCCTTTGATTTTTTTATAAATAACAGGGATCAGCGACAGCACTATCAAGCCGAGGATCGGCCCGATGACTTTGGGCTGTAGCATCAAACCGCTGAGCTTGGCTTCGCCGCCCGAATCGAAAATAGCTCCGATTCCGGCTCCGACGCTAGCATAAACCAGCGCACCGGGAATGATGCCGAAAAAAGTGCTCAGCATATAGTTTCGCAGCTTCACATCGAAGATAGCTGGGACGATATTAACGATGAAAAAGGGAAAGGCCGGGATCAGGCGGAGAATGAAGAGATAGGACAACTCATTCTCTTTCAACCCCGCTTCGAATTTCTTCATATAGGGTCCGGTCTTGGCGGAAAGAGCGTCGCCAAACGCGTATCGCGCCGCGAGGAAGATGCCTGTTGCGCCCAGAGTGGCCCCGACCACGATCCCGAACCCGCCGACCAGCGTGCCAAACAGGAAACCGCCAAAGATGGACAGAAAGCTGGCCCCGGGAAAACTGATCGCGACCAATATGGCGTAAATCGCAATGAAGCCGATCAGGACAAGGGCGAAATTATCCGCGACCCGCCCGGACAGAAACTCGCGGTTATCGCGCAGACTGTCCATCGACACATAGTCGGGGCCGCCGAGTGCGAAGAAAAGCGCCAAGGCCGCGCCGATGATACCGAGCGGCATAAGGCGCTTCCACAAGGGTCTTGGAGGCGTCTCAGGCATTTCGGGCGTTTCAGCAGTCATGGGAAGATCGTTTCAGCCTTTGTCGGGTTCGGCAAGGATAAAACTCGCCAAGCAGGGATAACAGATTAGGTTATTTCCGGTTCAGATCCCAATCATAGTGGGACCCCTGGAAGCGATTACCGCCCGTCAACGCTTCGAGCCGTTCGCCCGTCGCATAGGTTGCCAGATGCGTACGTAGATCGTCCTTACTGCCGAAATCCTTATCATACCATTTGTAGATTTTTGAGATGGAGATCGCCGTCTTGCTCAGCGTCAGACCCCGGTTACTATTAATATAGGTAGCGGCGGCCGCTTTCTGATCGGCATCCAGCGTCTCCGCCTCCCACAGACGATCCATCAGGTTCGGACAGCCAATACTGGCGCAATTGACCATGTAGTGGATATAGGGCGATGGATAGTCCGCTCGCATGATGTCATGCTCGATATTGTTCAGGCTCAGCGTCTCGCCTTCGACCGTGACCAGATCCTTGTCCCACGGTCCGGTATTGAACAGGCCGAATTCGCGGATCGAATTAAGCGGATAATTATCCAGCACCACATCCAGCGTCACGGCATTATAGAGATTGGCCCAATAGGCCAACGCCTCGGCTTCGCCCATCTCGCACGGCGCGCGCGCGATCTGCTCTTCAATAAACGCTTCGATCACGCCGTGATCGTCGCTGCCGTGAACCGCGTCATAGTCGAATAGCAAAATTCCGTCATCGCCCGGTGATAGGTTCCGTTTGAGCACATCGGCATAGTCGGATGTGGCGCTATTCATTGCAAAGGCCGGAAAAGCGGCGTTCACAAGCGCGATAGAAAGCAATAGGCTGCGGATCATGGGTCATAGTCCTGTGTAACATGGATGCGTCTAACTCGCTCAACCTGAACAGGCTGCACACGACAGATCACATTGGCGAGAGGCAGCAGGCAAAAATCCGTTTTCATACGCTTCCGGATTGGCATTCCACCTCTATCGCCGCCATGACGGCGCCGAGGAGGCCAAGAATGTTACTCAGACGCGTCAGTGAGCATGTGAAGGACCAGAACTGGTTCGCCGTCGCGATCATCAACCTTTGTCTCTGGCTGGGTCTGTCGTTGGCGGGTTTGCCCACCACCGCGCAGGTCCAAATCACGGCTTATCCGCCCTCCATCATCGGAGTCTGGCAGCTGGAAGAACTGACCAATTACAATGCTGATGGAACCCCCTGGAGCCCTTTGGCAACCCTCCGAAAGGAGCTTTTATCTATACACCGGACGGCCAGCTCTCGATTCAAATTATGAAGACGCCCCCGCCCGCCCGATATGAAGGCCGACCCAGCGACGCACAACGTATAGAGGCCGCGCGCGGCTATCTCGCCTATTTCGGGACTTATGATATCAATTATGCGACCATGACCATCACGCATAAGGTCGAGGACGCGCTCAATCTCAGCCATGTCAACACGGCACGCGACCGCGCCATTACAATCACGGGAACACATTGGAATCGATATTGTCAGTCCTGACGGGCGATGCGCCTATCGGCGGCTGATACGGATAGAAGGCTTTAATGCCTCGCCCGTGAATATCCGCAAACTCACTGGGCGGACGGTTCGTGCTGTTTACGGCTCTGAACCAACGCGATCTGTTCTGGGGGCACATCGCCAGTAATCCCGCCATTCACTATATAATACATCATAATATATCCTATTTTCTGAACGCTGATTTTGGCGATATGCCGCCAACAAAGCCGCGCCTGATCGTCAGGTGGAGATGAACTGGAGCGATATGAAAACACCATGCAAGTATGGCGATCCTATTGAGCAGCGATCGAGCGACGCCCTGGGTACTGAAAACAACCGTACTGGAGGGCCATTCCCATGTCTCCATCGGCCCCGCCGCCTATCGGCACGGCATGGCTGTTTCCTGACCAAGAGGGTGAGGCCGCTCTTCCCAATAACAACGGAACTCAGACAAATGATCCTCCGCCGTGTTACCTTTGCTTTGAAACGCCAGGACTGGGTCGTCGTTCTAATCGAGTTCGTGCTGGTGATTGCAGGCGTGCTAATCGCGCTGCAAATCAATAACTGGAACGCAGCCTTGAAGCGGGTTATCTGGCAAATTTTAATCGGGAAATGGAAGCCCTGCTGCGGCCCTTGCGCATGTTGATGGAGGAAAAGGAAGGGCATTCTGATTGATGCGGAGGAGGCGCAAGCGGAACTGACACCCTCACAATGCATTTCCATTTTTGAATCTGATATTTATGATATCGGGGCTCGCACGATGCCGATGATCGAAGAGCTGTTTACCACAGGGCGAATATCCATTTTTCGTAACGCAGAATCGCGCGCCGCGATCCTGTCCTTCTAGCAGAGTTTTTCGGCCCGTGAGTCCCGCCGCACCAATATTCAAGGTAGGCGGATTATCGCGCGCTATATTTATCCAACGCACATTGTCAATAGCAAAGCCTAAGAGTATGATCGCCACGATAATCTCAAAGGGAGCACCGATAAAATTGCCCACAGCTTTGTAGACAGAAAAGTGCTTTTGTTTCTTAGGCATGTTGTTTTCTTGTTAAGTGTTTTGATTACGCGCATTAGAGCCTGCGGCGCTATAATAACCCATGTTTTTCGCAGGCTCTAATAATCGAATTGGCCGACTTATTTGCATTATCGGTACCCTCGTCGAATATTGGTGAAGGTAATTTCTCGGAATGTCACCTCGAACTCATGATCGGTAATCTTGACCTTCAAAATGATCTGATTGACAATCGGGAGCGGCTTTTTGCTAACACGAATTTCCTGATCCAACATGAACTGACGCAGTTGGAATAAATATAAGACCTGTTGAATGATGCGTTGGGTGTTTCGCAAGCGAAGGGCATGCCATGATCCTCCGCCGCCTCAAGGCCTCTGGAGTTTGATCGCTTGGTCTTTTTTGCTCTGGCCGGCGCGCTTGACTTCATCGGCGCTCGCTCATAATGTCCGCCTCTATAATTTCGACAGGCCCGACGGTTTCTACAAGCGGTCGCACGAAGGCCGTCACTTTCAATAGAGTAGTCAGATGAAACGTACTTTCCAGCCGTCCAACCTTGTTCGCGCCCGCCGTCACGGCTTCCGCTCGCGTATGTCGACGAAAAATGGTCGTAAGATTCTGGCGCGCCGCCGCGCCAAGGGCCGCAAGGTCCTGTCCGCATAGATCTCTCATTGGGCATACGCCCATGACGAAGATTGAGACAAGAAAACTCGGGACGCTGAGCCTGCATTCCGAGTTTTTGTATGTTCGAGAGGGCGACTATGCGGCGCGCGGCGCCGTCGTAGTGCAATGCCGCGTCAATGCTGCCCACCAGTCGATCCGCTTCGGCGTCACTGCGACCAAGAGGATCGGAAATTCTGTCATGCGCAACCGCGCCAAACGCCGCCTGCGCGACGTCGCGAGGCAGCTTTTGCCTAGCCTGGGATGTCCCGGTCATGATTATGTGCTGATCGCGCGCGACCGGACCCCTACGCGTGATTGGGACCGGCTGCTGCAAGATACACGCAAAGCGCTGCAATCAGTCTTGCAATCTGACCCCGGAACGGGGCAAAGCCCCGCCCAAGACCAAACTCGATCCTAATTCCGATCCGTCGCAGCTTTGCGTCGGCCGCCAATCCACTTTCCAGCCTGAGCACCTCTTATGGAAGACCAGCGCAGATTCATCTTGGCCATGGTCTTGTCGGGCCTTGTGTTCATGGCCTATTACTTCTTTTTCGTCCTGCCAACGCAGCAGGCCGCCCGCGCGGATGCTGAACTGGAGATGGAGCGGCTGATCGCCGAACAGGCTGCTGCCACGACTCCGGCAGAAGTAGCCACTGTGAACCAGCCGCGCGAGGTGCTGATCGCCAGCGGCGTCCGTATCCAGATTGATGCGCCGGGCATTCGCGGTAGCTTGCTGACGACCGGTTCGCGCCTCGATGATGTCACGCTCAATGACTATGATAAGACCCTCAACCCGGAGGACGGGAAGGTTGAGCTGCTGTCGCCTTATGGCGGAGAACGCGCTTCGCTTGTGGCCGATAACTGGACCATGCCCGGAATGGCCGGCGACAATCTTGGCCTCGACACAGTCTGGACTGTTGTCTCCGGAGAAACGCTGACCCCGGCCACCCCGGTCGTTCTGCAAACCACTATTGACGGTGTGGATATCACCCGAACCCTCTCAGTCGATGATCATTTCCTGATCACAACCGACGATGTGCTGACCAATACAGGCGCTCAACCTGTCACATTGGCTCGCCGCGGTGTGGCCCGGCAGATCACCATGCCGCTTGGCCTGACAAATTTCTTCATCATTCAGGAAGGCCCGATCTCGGTCCTCGACGACAGCTACCATGATCAGACCTATAAGAAAACGGTCAAGAAAAACTGGACGGAGTCGGGGCAGGCCGGCTGGACGGGTCTGACTGACAAATACTGGCTGCATGCGGCTATCGCGCCGCAGGACGGCCGGACCACAGTTGATTATCGCCATTCTCTGATTGACGGAAAAGACGTTTGGGACGCGGTCTATACGGCGGATGCCATGACCCTCACGCCCGGCGCGACAATTGAATCCACGGGCTATCTTTATGCCGGGGCAAAGGAACGCGACGTGCTGGAATCCTATGAAGAATATCTTGGCATTATCGGGATGAGCCGCGCCATCGACTGGGGCGCCATGGGGCTTCTCGTCCGGCCGATCATGTGGGCCCTGTCCAAACTCGGTCAGTTGCTCGGCAATTACGGGTTGGGTATTCTGGCGCTCACCTTCTTCATCAAGCTGCTCATGTTCCCGCTGTTCAACAAGCAGTATAAAAGCCAGGCCAAGATGAAAAAGGTCATGCCTGAAGTGAAGAAGATGCAGGAGCGCTATAAAGATGACCGCGTTAAACTGCAGAAGGAAATGATGGGCTTGTATAAGAAGGAAGGCGTTAATCCCGCCGCCGGGTGCCTGCCGATCATTCCAACCATGTTCGTCTTCTTCGCGCTTTATAAAGCCGTATTCATCGACATTGACCTGCGCCACGAGCCGTTCATTGGCTATATTCAGGATCTGTCGGCCGCAGAGCCGATTTCGATCCTCAACGGTTTTGGTTTCCTGCCCTTTAATGGTCGCCCCGAAGGCGTTCTGGCGTTCATCGCACTGGGCCCGCTGGCCATTCTCTATGGCGCGTCGATGAGCCTGATGTATATGCTGACACCGCCAACAGGCGATCCGACGCAGGCAAAAATATTCAAGCTGATGCCGTGGCTGTTCATGTTCATTCTGGCCAGTTTCCCTGCCGGCTTGCTGCTCTACTGGGTCTGGAACAATGTCCTGTCCTTCCTGCAGCAATGGTACATCACCAAGAAGAACAATGTGGACACACCCGTTGATGCCTTTTTCCGCAAGATCTTCGGTCGTCATGACCCGGTTGATGCGGCGGAGTGACGGATACATCGCAAATATCCGACACAGAGGGGCCTCTGCCCTAGCAACGACCGACTATAGTTCGCAGCAGATCGAGGATGGGCGGCTGCTCTTTGCCCGTCCGGTCACATTCATGAAGTCGGCCGTGTCTCTCGACACGCTGCCGCCAATGGGCCTGCCGGAAGTGTGTTTTGCGGGTCGGTCCAATGTCGGAAAATCGACTCTGATCAATGCGTTGACCAACCAGAGCGGATTGGCCTGCACATCCAACACACCGGGCCGGACCCAGGAACTCAACTATTTTTCGGCTCAAGACCGGCTGCATCTGATCGATCTGCCAGGCTATGGTTACGCCAAAGCCCCCAAGCACAAGGTTGCGGTGTGGAACCGGCTAACCCGCGCCTTTCTGCGCGAACGGGCGACGCTTCGCCGAGTCTTCGTGCTGGTCGATAGCCGTCGCGGTCTGATGCCGGTCGATCAGGAGTTAATGGATATGCTGGGCGAAATGGCGGTCACCTATCAGGTCGTGCTGACAAAGTCCGACAAGCTGAAAAAGGGTAAACTGGCCTGGATGCATGCGGAAACAGCGAACGCGCTGGCCAAACGCCCCGCTGCCTTCCCGGTCGTGGCCTTGACCAGCTCTGACAAAGGCCTCGGCATGCCGGAGCTTCGCGCTGAAATTGCTAGTTTGGCCCTGCCGGTCGAGCCCGTATAGACAGCGTATGACGCAGGAGTATGAGATGGCCGCAAACCGTCGCAAAAATGAAGGCGGATGGACCTCCGCCGCCACTTTGTCGCGCGCCCTGCCTTTCCTCCAGCGCCATGCCGGAGCCATCATCGTCGTTAAGTTTGGTGGTCACGCGATGAGTACGCCGGGACTGATGGCGGATTTCGCGCGCGACATTGTCCTGCTTCGCCAGGTCGGCGTCCAGCCTGTGGTCGTGCATGGCGGCGGCCCTCAGATTGGTTCCATGCTGAGCCGCCTCAATATCAAGACCGAATTCAAGGACGGCCTGCGTGTTTCCGACATGGAAACAGTCGGCGTTGCGGAAATGGTTCTCTCAGGCGCGATCAATAAAGCCATTGTCTCCGCTATTAACTGCGCCGGCGGGCGGGCCGTCGGCCTATCAGGTCGCGATGCCCGCTTGATTACGGCAGCCCCCAAAGCCAAAGGGCTAGGTTTTGCCGGCGTGCCTGTCGCGACCGATACACATGTGCTCACAACACTGACCGATGATGGGTTCATTCCTGTCGTTTCGCCCATTTCTGCCGATGACAATGGCAACAGCTTCAACATCAATGCCGACACGGCTGCTGGAACGCTGGCGGCTGCCCTGGGCGCCTCTCGCCTTATGCTGATGACCGATGTTGAGGGCGTCATGGACAGGGACAAATGCCTGCTGACTGATCTGTCCCAGCAGGATGTCCAGACGCTGATTGATGATGGCACCGCCCAAGGCGGCATGATCCCGAAACTGACGACCGCCATGGACGCCGTAGCCGACGGCGTTGAAGCTGTTGTCATCCTCAATGGCCGCCAGGCACATGGCCTGTTGGTCGAACTGTTCACAAACGAAGGCGCGGGGACACTCATTCATGCCTGATGGATGGGTGCGAGTCCGGATCATAGTCAGGGCGTTTGTCACGCTGGCCGCCTGTCTGCTGTCCCTGCCGGCCTTCGCTCAGAACGCCGGAGATCATCCCACCTCTCAGATCCTGCCGCCGAATCCAACTCTAGTCGGCCAGACACGCGAATGGCAGATCTGCAATGAAACCTCCTATGTCCTGCGCACAACCAGCGCCTTTCTGCGCGGCGCGCATATGGCGGCAAAAGGATGGGACGAAGTACTGCCTGGGTCCTGCTTGATTGTCACGACGCCGATTACCGGGCCCCGTTTCCTGTTCGCGGAAAGCACCGATATTCATCAAGGTGGCGTTCGGGAATGGAAGGGCAAGACTCCGCTCTGTGTCGATGACGGGGCGGACTTCGTCTCTGATGCCACAGAAAATTGCCGCCTCGCCAACCGGACGATACGCAATTACTTTGCGGTTCGTCCGGGTGAGCCGGTGACCAAACTGGTCGAACCGTCAGACTATGGGCGGGACAAGGCGGTGGTCGCTGCGCAGCAGCGCCTACTGCGCGATGCGGGTTATGACATTTCCCGAATTGACGGACTGACCGGGCGCAGAACATCCCGTCTGCTGAGAAATTTCCGCTCCGATAATGATCTGAGTCCGACCCTGACCGGTGAACCGCTGATGCGGGCTCTGATGGACGCCGCCCGCAAAGTTGGCGATACAGTCGGGTTGGAAGTCTGCAATGAAAGCCGCGCGACGGTTTGGGCAGCGGTGGCAACACGCGATGATGGCCAGTGGCGCTCGCGCGGGTGGTGGCAGGCGCTCGTCGGCAACTGTACACGGCCCCTGAGTATCCCGCTCGCCGGAACCGAGGCGCATGTCTTTGCTATACAGGAAGCGGAAGACGGCCCGGACCTACGTTTGCGCACCGTCGCAGCAAGCCCGGCCCAATTCTGCATTGCGGAGTCCAAATTCGACGCGTTCGGCAATGAAATGTGCCTGGAGCAGGGCTATACGGTGGCCCCGTTCCGACCCGTCCCGACCGGAGAACCCGGCGCGCGTATGTGGCTGACGGATACCGATTTCGCAGCCCCTCTGCCCGGCGGCCTGCGGCGCTAGACCGACCCTCATGGACCTTACCAATATCAAGACCTGGATCTTCGATCTGGACAATACGCTCTACCGCGCCGACGTCAGTTTTTTCGCTGACATTGGCAAGAAGATGACGATCTTCATATCCCGGCATCTGGCGCTGCAGCCCGATCACGCGCGCGCGCTGCAGGAAGAATATTTCCACGATTACGGCGCGACACTGTCCGGGCTCATGAATGTTCACGGCATGGATCCAGCCGAGTTTCTCGACTATGTCCATGATATCGATCTTTCCGTGCTGACGCCGCAACCCGCACTCAGAGCCGCCATAGAGGCCCTGCCAGGGCGAAAGCTGATTTTCACCAATGGGTCACGTGGTCACATTCGCAATGTGGCGGGCCATCTGAACCTGCTCGATCTGTTTGATGGCGGTTTTGCGATCGAGGACGCGCACTATATCCCCAAACCCAAGCGGGATGCCTATAAGACGTTCAACTCCGTCTTTGATATTGACCCGGCGACTTCCATTTTCTTCGAGGATATGGTCCGCAATTTGGAAGTGCCCAAACAGATGGGCATGACAACCGTGCTGGTCGGCGAAAACCCCGGATGGAGCCGCGCGCCCAAAGTCACGCACCCGTCAGGCACAGTGCAAAAAGTTGACTGGGTTGATGCGGTCACCGATGATATGACAGGTTGGCTGGTCGAGAACAGGCCTTAGGATAATCCCTCTTGTCATCCCGGACGAGGGCGTTGCCCGACGGTCCGGGACCTATCGGCAGGAAAGACGCTTGCCTTATCTTTTTCCGTTAGGTCCCGGCTCTGCGTCCTTTGGGCTTGGCTAGGATAACAATAATAATTGGGGCTGTCCCAGATAACATGATTTTCATGTTATTGAGGGACTATGAGAAAGAGCCGATTAAGTCAGTATAAGCCAAACAGTCTTATCGAACATTGTGTGACTGGGAGCCCAGCCTGATTGGTGTGAGCCGTAAGACAGCGGCATATTATTGCCTCCGATTGCGCGACATCATGGCGTCAGAGTTGGCGCGTGAGGCCGATGACGTTTTCACGGAAGAGGTCGTGGTTGACGCGCGCGACTTCGGCGGCCAGCGGCACGGCAAGCGCGGACAGGGGTGTAGCCAGAAAAATCTCTATATTTGAAATAGTTAAGCGAGGTGCCCGCGGCACGTTTATGCACTTTGATAACCGTACTATCGATCTGTAGCCACGCCATGTCAGCCTCCTTGACCAAAGCCTCGAATATCTGATCTATTATTCCGACCTCCAGCCAGCGGTAATAATACATCTTGATCGTATGGAACTTGCCGTAACGCTCTGGTATATCCCTCCAACGCGCGCCGCTGCGGGCAAGCCAGAGCAGAGCATTGATGACATTACGTGCATTGCTGCGCGGGCCACGCTTACCCTTACACCCGCCAAGCACAAAAGGCTCTATAATCGCCCACTGATCGTCCCGAAGCTTCTGATAACCCATAAACCAACCTCTCAAAAGCCAGTCTTAAACCAGTGTTCGTTACAAAGGGGAAACCCTAAATGTTAATTCGTAACCACGGTCTAGTTATCTGGGACAGCCCCTGATTTTCGCTCGATCCCTACTGCCCGATCCAGACAATCCGGGCGATCCAGACGATCTGCTGGCGCGGAATGATGCGGTCATCATAATCGGGATTGAGCGAGATGAGTTCGATCTGGGTCTTGTTCAGGCGGTGCAGTTCCTTCGCCATCACCTCGCCCTCAATGGTTTTGACGACAACGCGGTCTCCGCGCCGGACCGGCTCATTGGGCGAAACAACAACGCGGTCTCCAGCGCGCATCACTGGGGACATGCTATCGCCCGCAATCTCCAGACAATAGGTTCCGGGATTGCTGACGCCCGGCACCCGGACATCATCCCATCCGCTGCCAACCGGAAAACCACTATCGTCAAAGAACTCGCTATCGCCAGCCTGCGCGTGGCCAATCAGAGGGACGCTGGGTCCGCGCGTATGTGTCTGATCCGAAAAACGGGCGAAGTCCTCAAACGTCATTTCGACCGTTGCGAGCACTTTGGACAGGCTTTCCGTCGACGGCCAGCGATATTTACCCGACGGGCTCTGGCGCTTGGATTTGTTGAAGGTGGTCGGATCCAGCCCGGCCTGTCGCGCCAATCCGGACGGCGATGTGGACAAGGCGTTCGCCAACCGGTCCAGCGCGTTCCAGATATCAGTGTGAGAAAACATAGGTTCCAAGAGCTAGGATTATATCCCTATGCAGTCAAGGACGGATCAAAGAATAGAGGGTCGTGATCTACCCCGGCACTGCAGCTGACCCAGCCAGCAAGCCGCCATCAATCGTCATTTCCACCCGTAATATAGTGCGCTTCATCTACAGAATGGGCAAGTGCATGTATTTCATAACGAGCAAAGACTATACGCGCTATTGCGACCAGACCGATAGTTACTTCCTAACCGAAAAAGGAGCGAACCTGATACTCGCTTCGGAACCTTGGCACCGATAGCTCCGCAGGATATACCGCCCCACCCAAACGCCTAGCCATGCTAATAACGGGATGTTATCACCCGTCGAATTTGAGATGGCAGCAAAATGAAATAGCAAGGTGTTTACAAAAGCTGGGGCACATTAGTAGCGAACGGCCCAAGCATTCACGGAGGCTGTCTATGAGCGGCTCAAATAGACTGGCAGGGCTGAAGGCTCGCCCGAAGGACACAACCGTCGAAGAAGTCCGACGTGTGAACGAGGTTGGAAAGGCGAGGGGGTTCGTGGATCGAACCCCGCGCAAAACCTGGGCGCAAACCAAGTCCGAGAACCCACCAGCTCCACCCGAAGGTATTTCCAAAAATAGGGGAGGCCATTGCGGCTGAGGCAGAGAGACTTGGAATTACCCAGGGCCAGCTTATTGAGCGCATGTGGGATATCTATAGCTCGGAACTCGACAATGAGGCATAGGTTACAGGGAAACAGGGCCAAAGGTTTAGCCTTCGATCTACACACCGTTTCCAGTGTCTATCTTGGACCAGACGAATTCGGCCACGACCGCTTCGATAACACGCGAAGCGAGATCAGCTCAAATACCGGGAAGATCAATCGGTCGTCCCGAAGATCATCGAGCTGCTGTCAGTGATCAAAGGAATCATGAATTTCGACGCGATCATCCCTGTTGCATCATCCAAAGCTCGCGCCGTACAATCGGTCGATGCCGATGCATTACTACGCATGTGTGAACCGACTGCGACACGAAGCCTGCAAGACTCGAACAACATTCGCCGTCAGATGGAAAGCCTAGCGATAGTTAATCAGCAAAACCTGAACCTGTAAGCGTTCTTGTTTGACCTAGCCTTGGGAGAAGAGGGCAGGGAACACACGCAGAACGAAGGAGAACTCAATCGGATGGCATTCCACAGCTCGTGCCCGGTTGAGGGATGAAATTTTAAGTGCTCTGGGCCTAAGCCAGTGTCTGAAACCCAGACACGAACCGACCGGCGAGGAGCTTGCAGCTGCAAAAATGTGCCTTCAGCACCAGATATGAGAGATGGCCACAAGCGTTCAAGGCTAGTTGGCCGCAGGCCAGCGACTACCGCCAGTGTTTTCTTGCTTTCCGAATCAATTTTGAAGGCAGATTTCGACTGAGCTTCAAGCTCGGCTAGGAATAGCCAGATAGTTTCAAGACCTTAGACAAGGCACTTGTGCTGATTCTATGTTTCGTTTCATATACTTACATAATGGCAGGGTTCACCTGCATGATACGGGTTATCAATATGAACGATCTCAGCCCCGATTTGGGCCTTAAATTTGGATTCACACAACGTCTGGCTGAAGCTGCACATGATCAAAGTCGCGTCAAAGGTCTTACCCATGAATTTTACCGCTACCCGGCGCGCTTCTCGCCGACCTTCGTAAGAGGTGCGATTGAAGCCTTCACTCAGCCAGGCGATTGGGTTGTTGACCCGTTTGCGGGCGGAGGTACCACGCTGGTCGAAGCCATGGCGATGGGTCGCAATACCCTTGGCATTGATATCAGCTCGCTCTCATCGTTCCTATGTGAGGCCAAGACCCAAATTCTTGGGGATCAGGACGTGAGCGCATTTGAGCGCTGGATAGAGCGAATTGATGCCACCATTAATATGCACGCTCCAAGCGAGCGCCATGATGCCTATGCGGATGCAGGCTATTATCGCAATCTCGATGGGCCGGAATTCTGGCGACTGCGTAAATCCATTGAACAAGCGCTTGGCTCTGTGGAGCGCCTACGCCTACGTCAAGCACATGTCCTAGCACGCTGCGTGGTCCTGAGAACCGCTCAATGGGCACTGGACTCTCGCAAGACGCGCCCATCTGTTAAGGCTTTTAAGGCTCAGATGCACAAGCAAGCCGGACTGATGCTAGGCGCTGCGCTTGGGTTTCGGGATCAGATTAATGGTCTTGGTCTGGCAGACCCGCCTAAAGCGATCAGCTTGAACAGAACAACCGCAGGCGCAGAACACGAAAAAGCTGTCGCCGAAGTTTGCCCGCCAATGCTGATCGTGACCTCGCCTCCGTACCCGGGCATTCATGTGCTCTATCATCGCTGGCAAGTTGATGGCCGCAGAGAAGCGCCCGCACCGTTTTGGATTGCGGGCAAGCTCGATGGAGCTGGATCAAGCTACTATACTCTTGGGGATCGCAAGAACCCTGGCCTGCAATCCTACTTCGATAATTTGAAATCTACGTTTGATTCCGTGGCGGCTATGGCGGGAGAAGAAACAGCGATCGTACAAATGGTTGCCTTCTCCAAGCCGGATTGGCAGCTTCCGAAGTACCTAGAGGTCATGGAGGAATGCGGATTAGAAGAGCATCGCCCGTGGGATGCGACGTTAGATGATGAGGATGGTCGGATTTGGCGTGATGTGCCCAGCCGCCGCTGGCATGCTCATCAGAAATCTCACGCGCCGGGAGCGCGTGAGGTTGTGTTGGTGCATCGAAAGGTGGGAGGCTAGGCGCTTTCTTCCAGCCCTTCGACCGCATCATCCGTATCCAGATCGCTTGATCCCAAAGAGATCAGCGCAGGAATAAATGGAGCGAGAGCGCGACATGTGCGCTCAACCCGATCTTCAATGGTGTCAGTTGGCGCATCCTCGTCATCATCTTCAGCTTTTTTAGCGCGCTTGTCTTCCAAGATCATCGACAGGCCGATCAGGACGTTGGCGTACATGAATTGCTCACGCAGTAGCTCAGTAGCGTTCTTGGAGAGGTGTTTCTGCTTGGCCTCACTCTCCAAAGGCATGTTGTCCATGTTGACTTTGAACGAATAGTACTCGGAATCGGAAGTTTCATCCTCAGGATACGCAATAAATTTAATCTTCATCGCCGTGTTCTCATCAAAGCCTTCAGCATCCCACTTCGCGCGATAGACGCGCTCGATATGCGGCGATTCTAGCCCACTAGGCCGCT
The DNA here is from genome assembly GCA_965205225.1 of Litorimonas sp. Taxonomy (GTDB): domain Bacteria; phylum Pseudomonadota; class Alphaproteobacteria; order Caulobacterales; family Maricaulaceae; genus Litorimonas. The sequence continues at coordinate 528,450 of CBDBFZ010000002.1, read as the reverse complement.
CACGCTCCGCGCCGTCCTTATCTTTCGGCGGCTTGCGCTCACCACCACCACCGGTCTGCTTTTCAGCCTTGGGCTGGATCGTCACCTTGATGTGGTTTTCGAAACGACGGTACTCATCATGTGTGCAGGCAATGAACTCGATCTCATCGCCAACGCTGACTCCGCTCGGCAGATCGACCCTGACGGTCGCGATCCCGTTCTTTAGGTTTGGGCCAACAGCGCTTGCCTTGAACTCGGCCCCATCGCTGCCTTTCCAAGTCAGATCAAACGCGCCGCGTTCTGCTGCTCGCGTAAAATAGTCATTCCGCACATCTGTCTCGAAGGTAAGGCGCATGCGGTTATTGATCGGACACGGTCTGTTCAGGGTCTGACCGTAGTCCACGCCCTTATTTTTAAAAAAGGTGGGATAGACCTCACCCTTGAAATCTTCTTTGTGATCGCTGCCCGTAGCCACCGTCTTAAAGGGTGCTGAAATCCTTTGTCCCAACTTCAAAAGCTTCGTCAGATTGGGCGAGCTCTTGATCAGGGATTGCAGAACATCGGTTAGCGGTTGATCATCCTGAAGCCGCTCTCGCATGCGCTCCTGCTGGCGCTTGTTACGTAAATCTTTGAGCTCAGGGCAATCACGAATGGTCTTTTCGAGTGAACCCACCAGCTCACGCTTGAATTTATTGTCAGCCAGCCTGTCACGGCTTGGCATAAACAAATCCTCGCGCGTGACACTCGATAGATCATCACACTCGACAAAGACCAGAAGATCATCAACAAGTGGCTTCATCTTCACCGCTTCGCGGCGGAAGAAGGACTTCCGCAAGCTTCCCTGGGTCTGGCCATTGCGCAAGAAAACGATGCCTTCATTCTTGCGATAGCCGCGCACTCCGCCAAGCTTCTTGGCGTTTGAAGGTGCATCATCGTTATCGCTTTCCTTTGTTGAGCCTGCCTGAACAAAAGCAAAGATATTGGCGATGAGCTTTTCACCGTCGGGCTGGAATGGAATGCGCACCGGAAAACCGACTTCCACATTGTCGCTGTCTTTGATCCTGCGAAGTAGCCCAGAAACTGTTGTGCGACGGCTACCAACATCGAAATACTTACCAGCCTTATCGGTGCGGTATTCATAGAAACGCACGGGAAGCGCGATCTCAGGCAGAAGAAGATCAAGGCGGCTCAAGAGGCTTTTGCCGCGTAAGATGTTCGAGCGTTCACCAATGAATTTATAATCGAACATCTTGATGGCCGTTCCATAGGGCGTTTGCCTGCCATACGGGCTTTCATCATTGGGGTAGATGCCAAAACTCTCAGCGGCGAAAGACAGAACATCGCCACGGCGATCTGGTGCGCTCTCCCCCACACCCACTGGAGCCAAATAGGTATAGGTTGAGTTCTTCGGCGCGCCTAGCTTGCCGCTCGGAAACTCACGTCGCACGATGGTAAAACACCATTCATGATCGCGCGGGCTTGCACTTTCATCCAAGAAAGCCGGATTGCGCTTGGAAATCACAAACTGAAGGTTGTCCTTCCCGCAAAAGCGTAACGCTCCTGTGCCGCCCTGATTGAACTGACCCTGCACAAACGGAATGTATTGCTTATTGCTCTTAGAGAGAGAAAGGATCGTAATGGGGAGCTTGTCGGGGCTTTGTCCCTCACCGCAATCCGAGATGGTGATATTGAGCCCTTGGGGGCGTGTACCCGTCGCCGTCAGTGTGATTCCATCGGCGATCTTTCGGGTTTTCTGCGCGCCCCAATCTTCAATGTAGCCACCGGTTGCGATCTTTTCGCCTGTGCTGTCTTCGAAGAAGCGTGCCACAGCAGCGCGGATTTTCTGAGGCGCTTCGGCGCTCTCCGGATCAATACCGCGCATCCGGCATTCATTGATCAGCCGTGCATCGACCGAGTTAACTATTTTTTCAGCGAGTGCTGCTTCGGGCAGGCTCTGTTGGTTGGCGCTCTGACCCCAATTATTCTCAACATCCCCATAGTGACGCCAAAAGGATGGCTTGTCCCAGTAGCCGTGTTTTTTGAGAAGCGTGATGATCTCACTCTCGCTGTCAGCATGCAGCAGGGTAGCGCAAAGCTTTTTGTTGTCATTCATATGGGGTGATCCAATCTATGGAAAATTTACAGTTTGAAATCAACACCGTCCGAAGATTTGGTGGTCTTCATGCGGTTCTTCAGGGCTTCAATTTCATCGTTCAACGCTTTTACGATCTTACGGACATCCGCATCATCGTAGTCATAGGCGTTGCGGTTGCCCAGTTTTCCAATGATCCTAATGGCTTTGATTGCGTTCACCGTGCGGCTCTCAGCCAGTTTCACGAACTTTTCACGCTTCGGGTTCTCGGCAGATTTAGATGTATTTTCAGCAACTTTGAGGCCTCGCTCGGACATGTGTTCATTTTCCCTGTGAAGGTTAGGACACGCTAAATCTGGATATTTTTGCCGTATTATCAAGTTTTAGCGAGTAATTTAGCGCATATAATGAATTATATTACTCTATAATGGAGAAAAATACAAGTTAAAAATTTAAAAAATTATCACTCATATATTGTAATAAAAATATGATTTAGTAAATAAAAATTGTATAATTGGGAAATATATTAGAAAAAATGGTATGAAATTGTCTAAATTACCTCATTTACGCAACCATGGGCTGTCGATTCGGAGTGCCCAGAGCTGGATTGGGTTCTTAGAATTGTGCTGTACCGCTCTGTGATCGGTCTTCGGTTGCGAGACCAAGGACCCTGACCGTCCATCCCGCCCAAGCTCATCCCGCGAGCTGATAGCCCCGCTTCTGCTTTGCCCGATAGAGGGCAACCATAGCGTCTGCCGCGCGACCTGCGTCTTCGAAACAGTCGATCCGATGCCGTCCATGGGTGCCGATGCTGTCCCATTCGCGCAGGATCGAGACGCCCCCGAAAAGATCAGGCATCAGTTGCAATCGATAGAAGCGATACATATTGGCGTCGGAGTCCACGCGCTCGATGCGGATGTCCTTAGGGAACAACTCAAGCTGCTGCATCGGGTGACTTTTCCCGCATGACACGGCTGATCGTAGAGCGATGAACATGGAAGAGAGGCGCGTGGCCTCTGCCTGCCTCCGTGCGCTTACCGGATCGTACCAGGTCGCGGATTTCCCGACGTTGATCGTAGGTGAGCTTCGGCTTGCGTCCTGGGTAGCGGCCCTTCTTGCGGGCGCGCTCCAGACCGGCGCGGGTGCGCTCACGGATCATCTCACGCTCAAACTCGGCAAAGACGCCGACTATCTGCATCATCATGCGCCCGGCCGCGTTGTTGTGTCGATGGCCTCTGTCAGAGACCGGAATCCGGCCCCGGCCGTTGTGTTGATCTTTTCCATGATGGTCAGCAGGTCTTTCAGCGACCGCGACAGCTAGTCGAGCTTCCAATCAATCACAATATCGCCGTCGCGGAGCTGGTCGAGCATACGGTGCAGCTCCGGCCGATCCCAGCAGGCCGTCGGACGCATGTACCTCGAATACTCGCTCTCACCCGACAGCGTACAAAGCATCGAGTTGCGCAGCGATGGCCGTCTCAACTTCAATCTGGCGAAGTAACCGAATAACGTCCCCATCCGAAAATCTCCCCCTTGCCATAATCACAGTCCTTTCCATCAAAATTACTCATTAAAAGATGGTCCAGTTTTAAGGGGCAAGGACACAGGCACCTTCCGTCCATTTCGAAGGCGCAGTGTAAACTCTATTTAGCCAAGATCTATCCAGGCACGAATTCAGGATAGGCGGGCACTCCGATTTCGACTTGGTCGAGACCGACAATCTCGTCTTCTTCCGATGGTCGCAGTCCGATGGTCGCCTTCAGCAGGAACCAGACGATCGCTGATATGAGGCAGACGAACACGCCGGTTGTAACGATGCCCGTGATCTGAGCGACAAGCGTTTCGGGGAAACTGATGGCGACGGCCAGCGTGCCGAAGATACCGGCCACAAGGTGGACCGGGATGGCACCGACCACATCATCGATCTTCAGCTTGTCGAGCAATGGCACGGTCAGACAGGCCAGAATGGATCCAGCTCCGCCGATAACAACAGACAGCCAGATAGTCGGAGCCAGTGGCTCTGCCGTGATGGCGACCAGTCCGGCCAACGCACCGTTGATGGCGAGTGTCACATCGATCTTCTTATACCGAAGCTGAGTGTAGACGATGGCTGCGATAACGCCGCCTGCTGCCGCCATGTTCGTGTTCACGAAGATGCGCGAGACATCTGCGACATCACCGATCGTACCCGCTGCGAGCTGAGATGCGCCGTTAAAGCCGAACCAGCCGAGCCACAGGATGAACATACCCAGTGTTGCCAACGGAATATTGCTTGCTGGGATCGGGTGCACTTTGCCCCCGACATATTTCCCCAGACGCGGTCCGATGATGATGGCGCCCATCAAAGCCGCCCAACCGCCAGTACTGTGCACCAATGTAGAGCCAGCAAAGTCTGAGAAGCCCATATCATCAAGGAAACCTCCGCCCCATTCCCAGCTAGCGACAACCGGGTAGATAAAGGCTGTCAGCACAGCGACAAAGACGAAGAACGGCCAGAACTTGATCCGCTCCGCAATGGTCCCCGACACGATCGAGGCTGTCGTTGCGCAGAATACCATCTGGAAAAACCAGTCCGAGGCCACGGAATAACCTGTATCCAGAGCTGCGCTCTGGAGGGCCGCTGTTGCCGCGTCATCCGCGCCAACCAACCCGACTGGCTCCAGCGGATAGCCCGGCGAAAGCATGGAAGCGAAGTTCACGAAATCAGACGCGCCCGCATACAGCACATCATAACCGAAGACCCAGAACATCAGGCCCGCCAGAGAGTAGAGCATGATGTTTTTCAAGCACTGCATCGACACATTTTGGGTGCGGACGAAGCCCGCTTCCAGCATCGCGAAGCCTGCGGCCATCCACATGACCAGAAAGCCACCGATAAGGAAGAGTAGCGTATTGAAGATAAAGGCGGTCGAATTGGCCGCTTCAACAACCGTCGTAACGTCCTGCGCCATTGCCGCGGCGGGTAAAGCGATCGCCGCCGCACCCAATCCTATCGCATGGCCTAGTTTAATGCCTAATCGGCGCATGGTGATCCCTCCATTGTTCAATCGAGGAGACTCAAAGGCAAAAGCGACTGTTCTGCGAGTGCCAGACGAGGCCAGAGCCGGGATTGCACCGCGAGGGGTAATTCTTGTGCGCAAGCCTTGGTGTCTTGCCCTCATCCTGTGCAACCCGTTAGTCGAGCCACATGACGACCCCCCACGCCGCCCCTCTTCATATACAAGACCCTCACAACCGTAGAATGGGCTGAGCTGTGTGACGCCGGATCGTCATTTGGCAGCGATCTGCACAAGACGGACGGCTTCATCCATTTTTCAACTAACTCCAAGCGACGCTTGATCTTTACTATCAGGGCGCGAGACCGATTATTGTCGCGGAAATCTCACGGTATGGATGTGCGCTGGGAGCCCGCGCGTGATGGATCTCTTTTCCCGCATCTGTATCATATCCTCAGCCACTCAATGATCAATCGGCACTGGACGTTGCACCCGACTTCCAATGGCGCCTATGTTCTGCCCGATCTGTCCCGCTGAAATTCAGCCCCTCTAGAACCCAACCCATAAGAGCCCCCTTATGAGCTTCATCTATAAAACCGGCACGGGTCTGTTGCGCCGTCTGCCCGCTGAAACCGCTCACCTGACGACGGTTCGCCTGTTGCGCGCGGGACTGGGTCCAAGAGACGGGATCATTGACCGACCCGAACTGCATACGACCGTCGGTGGACTCTCCCTGCTCAATCCTGTCGGATTGGCTGCCGGGTTCGACAAAAATGCAGAGGTGCCGAACACCATGTTGGGCGTGGGCTTCGGGTTCGTTGAATGCGGCACCGTCACGCCGCGGCCCCAAGCGGGCAATCCAAAGCCGCGCCTGTTCCGCCTGCCAGAGCACGCCGCCGTGATCAACCGAATGGGGTTCAACAATGCCGGACTGGACACGTTTGCGCGGCGCCTTCGCGCGCGCCAGGGATGGCCCGGGCTGGTCGGTGCTAATCTGGGTGCAAACAAGGACAGTCAAGACCGGGTTGCGGACTATGTCGAAGGACTAAGCCGCCTGTGGGGTCTATGCGATTATTTCACCATCAATATCAGCTCCCCCAACACACCAGGTCTACGCAAGTTGCAGGACCCCGATGAAATGGACGAATTATTGGAACGGCTGGCACAGACCCAGGCCAAACTGTCGGTAGGGGGTCCCAACTATCCACTCTTTCTCAAGGTCGCCCCTGATCTGGACGCGGCGGAGGTCCCGCGTGTGGTCGAACAGGTTCAGACCTATGCGTTCGACGCGATCATTGTGTCCAATACGACCATTGATCGCCCGGATGCAATCGGGACGCGCTGGGCAAAGGAAGCCGGCGGCCTGTCGGGGCAGCCCTTGTTCGATAAATCGACGCGGCTTCTCTCGCATTTCCATAACGCAACCGAAGGACGGATTGATCTGATCGGGGTTGGCGGCATTGGATCGGGTGAGCAAGCCTATGCCAAGATCCGGGCGGGGGCGAAGGCGGTGCAGCTCTACTCTGCGCTGGTTTTCCATGGTCCGCAATTAGTGCGCGAGATTTGCGAAGAGCTGAGCGCTCGGCTCAAAGCGGACGGGTTCGGCTCCGTGGCAGAAGCGGTTGGCGCCGATTAACCTGTCTTGACCTTAAACGTTGCGTTGGCATGGGCCACGATGGCCGCGTCCGTTCGCGAGGTCGACATAACGAAGACTAGCGAACCCCCACAACCTCACTATCTCGCTATCGGTCTTCAGCCAATCGCCGACTTTGGCCTGTCCGACATAATTAATCGCCAGGTTGACCGTGACTATACCAAGCACATTGTTGGCCAGCGTAGCAATGAAACCGCCATGCACCAATCCGCGCGAATTACAGTGGAGGTCGCGTAGGACTATGCCGGGGCTGACTTACCCGTCATCCAGCCGTGCATAAAGCGGCTCATACGGATCGGTGAAGGGTGACCCGCCGCATATGCGGCATAAAGCCATCAGGAATATCTCTGTCCGGCATGGGACCGCCTAAAAGGGTAAACCCCGTTTTTTCGTATAACGCGTATAACCCACATTCGCGCCGAAGCGCAGGCCGACACCCGTCCGAATTGGAGCCAGTGTGATGCCGTTGGTGCGCTGATAATTCACGGCCATACCGGCAACCAGATAGGCCGATCCGTCCACGCCGGGGAAACGCCGATGAATATCGGCCATATCTTTAAGACCATAGACCAGCGTAAAAACCTTACCCGCTTCCGCACCGACATCGAAGCCAATCGTCGGTCCCTGCCAGTAAATCGGCATAGTGTCGCCGTTCTTCATCCACAGCGTGCCTTTGCCGAACCGCGCACCAATCGTCAGGGCACCGCCGCCTTCTTCACCGGTAATATACCCGACCGGTTTGCCGCGGTCCTTGAACAAACGCTCAATCGCCGTGGCCGCCGACTCGCTCGTCACGCCTAGATGGGTCGAGATGGCCACGACCAGCTCATTTTCGTTGTAGGTCTCCGCCTCGATTTGCGAGCGATCCAGCGCAGCGCGAATGTCTGTTGCGCTGTTGGGGTTGTCTGGCGGCACTGTGGCACAGCCTGACAGGGCTGCACACGCTGTCAGAATAAGCGTGCAATTGCGAAGAAGTGGAAATGTGATCATGACTGAGAACTCCGGGACGGGATACGAACTTGTCCCGAATTAGGGTTAATAAAGGACGAAATTATGACCGGAGCGGCTGTCTATCATCAGTCGCCGCCTTCGTACCTTGCCTCTGCGCCTGTAGGAGTCGATAGACTGCGCGCATGAACCTGCGTGATCTCAACTATGTTCTGGCCGTTGCTGAATCCGGTCACTTCGGTCGGGCGGCCAAGGCTTGCTATGTATCCCAACCCACCCTGTCGGGTCAGATCAAGAAGCTGGAAACCGAACTCGGCGTGCAACTCTTTGAACGCGGACGCGGGGGCGCAAAACCAACCGATGCGGGACGCGCCGTGGCCGAGCAGGCCCGCACCGCCCTGCGCGCCACCGCTGAAATCCGCCAGATCGCCCAGGCAGCACAGGACCCGTTCGCGGGCGAGTTCCGGCTCGGCCTGATCCCGACTGTCGCCCCCTATCTGATCCCGCGCTTCGTCGCACGCATGCGGACCGCACTGCCCGACCTGTCCGTCATTTACCGGGAGGACATTACCGAACGGCTGGTCCGTGATCTGGAGGCCGGAACGATTGATGCCTCCATTCTGGCGACGCCGCCCGAATCAGACGCGCTGCAGGCGATCCCTCTCTATACCGAACCGTTCCGCCTAGTCTTTCCGGACGGCCACGATCTGTCTTCCCTGGTTCACCTTCGCATGTCGGACGTGAACCGGCAGGAGATGTTGCTATTGACCGAAGGCCATTGTTTCCGCGATCAAGCGCTAGCCATTTGCGACGCGCCATTGAATGAGAAAAGCGAGGCGGAGACATCCCTGCGCGCAACATCGCTGGAGACTCTCATCAATCTGGTGGCGCAAGGTCAGGGGGTGACACTGGTCCCGGCACTCGCCATGGCAGGCCTGTCCGACGAGCTAGGCCTTGAAGATCGCACTCTGGAAGAGGACGGAGCCGCCCGCGAAATCAATCTGACTATACGGCGCAGCACGCCGCGACGGGCTTTGACAGGTCGGGTCGTGGAAATCATCCGCGGCGGCCTGCCAGACAGCGTCATCATAGCCGAATATACCAAGTCGTATTGAAGCATTAATCATTTGAGCGAGATTTCGATAGCGGCGAGTTTGACTAAGCACCTATGGTTTTGACCAGGCTTGTCATACCGCGCCAACGCCCGCCCGAACGGGCCATCCACAACACAGCATCAATGAAAAGCCTGTTATGAGCGTTGCGACCCCGTTTCCCTGTGCTCCCACAAGGCCAATAAGACTTTAAACGGGTCCATTGTTCATCCGTAAGTTCCTGATAACCAGACAGATGGACTCTCCTGACAAAAGGCGGGAACATTATACAAAACAAAAGTCAATTCTTCACTACGACCTAGCCTTCCATTCCGAAGGTCAGACCGGCATGCGCTTCCAGCCGTTCAATCAACGCCGTCCCCATAGCGGGGGCCGGAGTATAGACGCCGCCAGGCGTGATGGCCCGGTCCACATTCCGCGTCAGGCAGAGCGCCGCTTCGCTAACCATCTTGGATGTCGAGCTGTAGCCGGGATCCTTATCGCCGGTAACGACGACGACCATCCTATTGTCACCATCACCGCCAATGAAGGCCAGATCATAAAATCCGGCTTCGCGCTCTTCCGGTGTTGGACCTTCGCCCGGCTTGGACGAATTTTTCCCGAATATGTCCTGCTTTGCGACAAAATTGGCAGCAGCCTCGCCTTTTTCGCCCGGTCCGGTCATCACCATTTCATCATAGGTGAAATCTTCGCCGTAAGCGTGACCCATCAGCGCGTTGGAGCGGTGGACATTCTTGGTATTGATCGTCGCCATCACGAAAGGCGCAGCCCAGCTATTCAGATCGTCGTCCAAAATCGGCTTATGTCCCGTTGGCTGAACCGGACCCTGAAAACCTTCCGTTAGTGAGAAGGGGTTTTTCAGCCAATCAAGAATCTGTGGTTCTTTTTGAGCGCGCTTCATCGTTTCCATGAAGGACGCGGCTGTTCCACCTGAGAACGTACCCTTCATCTTGCGCACGCGACCCCGGACGCGGGCAAAGGGCTGTCTCTGTTTGGCCTTGGCTTCGCGTTGCAGAAGATAGACGCCCATATCAAACGGAATGGAATCAAACCCGCAACTATGGACGATCCGCGCGCCGCTCTGTTTTGCGGCTTTGCTATAGCGATCAATCATATCGACCATCCAGGCCGGTTCGCCGCACAGATCAACATAATCCGTGCCCGTCTCAGCGCAGGCTTTGACCAGCAGTTCGCCGTAAAGCTGATACGGTCCGACGGTTGTGATGATCGCGTCTGAGCATTCGCACATCGCCTTCAGACTGTCAGGGTCAGATGAATCGGCAACGATCAGATCAACGCTGTCCGGCAAGCCCATTTCGGAGCGAACCGCTTTCAGCTTATCCATCGACCGTCCGGCCATGGCCCAGTTCAGATCATCCTCATATTCGGCGTGGAGATATTCCGCGACGAGCCGCCCGGTATAGCCGGTGCTGCCATAGACGGTGATTTCATAGTTTCGGTTGGACATAGGAGGGCTTCCTTGCAATCAGGGCTAGGGGTAGGCGCGGTAGCCGAGGGTCGGCGACAATAATGAGGTAATATACAGGCGATCGCCTACCAGCACGGCGCCGGTCGGTGTGGCATATCCGCCCTCCGGATCATGCCACGTGCGTAGCACATTTCCATCCGCATCAATCTGCAGAATCAAACCATAGGCCTGCGCCTGCGGTCGCATGGAGGCGGGTAGGCGCATGGCGATTTTACGGGCCATCACATTCCCGGAATTCTTGTCGAGCCATTCGGAGCGAGGGCTCAAAATGCCGACGAAGAATGTCTCGTCTGGACCGCGATTGATATTATCGGGAAAGCCCGGAAGATTATCGATCAGCACTCGGCTTTTGCCTGTCTCGGGGTTGATCTTCAGCACTTGATAGCGGCCCGTGACATTCATCAGAATATCGCCGTCCGGGGCCATTGCGATACCGTTGGAAAACACAAACCCGTCCGCGACGATGCGGGTGCCACGCGTCGCCGGATCATAGGCGAGCAACCGGCCCGTACCATCGGACTCCATGATCTCGAGCAGACTCGCCGACATGGTCGAGCTGTTCGCCGCTGCTCCAAATTTTGTCGATGCGTCGGAGAAATAGATGACCCCGTCATCCGCGATATCGAGATCATCCGCATAGAGGATCGGCGTGCCGTCGACACTGTCCGTCAAAGTCTCAACCGACCCATCCAGACCGACAGAGATGAGTCCCTTATGTGCATCCGCCACAATCAGGCGATTAGTAGCCGGATCCATTTCCAATCCCAGAGGGACGCCGCCCGTATCCGCCAGTACGTCAACCGAGCTTGTGGCCGGGTCAACGGTGAGAATATAGCCTTCCTGCGTAGCGGTCAGCAGCCGCCCGTCGGGCAGAGCAACAATGTCTTCCGGCCCGTGATGCGGCGCTAGGTCAATCAGGTTGAGGCCCGCCAGATCATCGTTCGGGGCGTAATCACCGACATAGCCCTGATCTTCGGGCGCATCCCAGGCCGCAGGCGTGATCGGCACGGGCCAGAGAAACAGATAGGCCAGCAATAGGCCCACAATTCCGAAAACGACAATGAATACAGTTCGCATGCGAGCTCCTATAGCTGGTCTGGCCTCTAGCCTCAGAGGCGTAATGCGCCTGTCCTGCAATGGCAATGTCGCCCGGTTCGTATCACCCCTGAGTGGGGCTGGCCTTCTTTTGATCGACCGTTAAGGTGCGCCCGTGCGATCAACCTTGTTCAACCTGTTCTTTTACGGCGTCACCGCGCTCTATGCCGTCATTGGCGTCTTGTTCAGTCTTGGTGCCGGGCCGGGCTCTGCTGATGGGCAGTCTGCGCCGCTATACCAAAGTCATCCGCTGGGGTCTGCGCGTCATTGCCGAGATCACCGTCGAGGTTACCAGTCACGACCGCGTGCCGAGCGACGGTCCCGTGATCCTCGCGGTCAAGCACTAGTCCTATGGCGACGGCATCATCATGTTCCATCAATTTGACGACCTGTCCTTCGTCACGGACGATCATCTGGAGAAATTCTGGTTGATCAAGGTGACCCTCGCCAAGATGAACGCCATCGTGGCGGAAAATTGCGGCGGGGCGACCACGCGCGCGCGCATGGCCGAGATGTCACGCATCATACACGAACAGGGGCGGTATATTCTAATCTATCCGGAAGGCCGTCTGTCACAGGTCGGCACGCACCATCCCTATAAAAAAGGCATCTGGCATCTGCAGGAAGATTTCGGCTGTCCGGTTGTGCCCGTCACCAACCTCGCCCAGCGCTGGAACCAGCCTGATTGGGTTAAACATCCGAGCCCCGCACAGGTTGAGTTTCTGGACCCTATCTCACCCGGACTGGGCAAGGATGAATTCATGGCACTGCTGCAAGACCGGATCGAGAGCCACTTCATTGAATTGCCTGATTTTGAGAATCCTGGAGCGCTGGACCCCGGTGACATTGGCCAGGTCGAATTGAATTCTGTCGCTCAGGCGCGGGAAGATAGCAGAGCCAGCCAGAATAAAGAGACTGCCAAATGAGCCGACATCCCGAAACGGGCCTGACCTTTTTCCGGCGGTTTCTGCCACTCTTCACCTTGTTCCAAACCGGGACCTTCAACGATAATGGGCTGAAGAATGCACTGATCGCCCTGATTACTTTTGGCGGCGTCGCTTTTCTGTCAGATCTGCCCAGCGGCATGCGCGTTCCCGTTGCTGCGCTGATCTTCACCGGACCCTTCACCATCCTCTGCGCGATTGCCGGGCAGATCGCTGATAAGGTTGACCGAGGCATCATCTTCCGCTGGGTCAAGCGCGCGGAAGTCGGGCTCATGGCGCTTGCCGCGCTCGGCTTCTACCTCATGGATGTGCGTATTCTGGCCGTGGCGCTTGGCCTGATGGGGGCACAATCAGCGTTCTTCTCTCCGACCAAGAATGCAGTGCTGCCGCAATGGCTCACGGAACGCGAACTGATCAAGGGCAATGCGCTGATGAGCGGGTTCCAGTTTGCGACAATTCTTGCCGCGACGATTTTCGGCCTGTTTGTCTTGGCGCTCGGCACTATCGTCATCTCTGCTGTTCTGATTATTCTGGCTCTCGTGGGTTGGCTAGCTGCGGAACAATGTCCGCTCGCTCCCGCTCCGCAACCCGGGCTGAAGATCAATTATGAACCCATCACGGCGACGATTTCTGTTCTCAAAAAAGCGTTTCAGCATCTGGACGTGCTGCGGCCTCTGCTCGGCATTAGCTGGTTCTATGGCCTGTCGACCGTCTTCGTCACCACGCTGCCGAATTTTGTCGGTCAGATCATGGGTTATAATGAACAGGCGCTGCAGGTTCTTCTAGCCTGCTCCACGATCAGCATTCTAATTGGATCCCTCTTTGTATTCTTTGTCGGCAATATGAAGATCTGGGGGCCGGAAGCGGTCCGCCTCAGCGCGCTCGGCATTATCGGGGCGACCCTGTTTACTCTCGGCCTGATCTCCGTCCCCGCACCGCTCTATACAGGGGTGGCCCGTTTTGGGCCTGTCACGGCCTTTTTTGCGGACCCGGCCATGCCCCTCTTCCTGACCATGCTGATCGGCGCTTCCGTGAGCAGCGGAATTTTCGTCGTTCCGCTGCAGGCGATGGCACAGCGCCGCGCTGATCCAGAGATTCGCGCCCGGTTGATGAGCGCGGGGTCTGTTCTGCTTAATCTGTTCGTCAATCTGACAACGTTTGGCCTGATCGGGCTCGGCGCTCTGGCGCTCGGTCCCTATGTGCCGTTCTGGTTGATCGTTATCGGCAGCACAATCGTAGCCGCCTATGCCGTCTACCGGTCCATCAAACTGGTCGAACGACCGCAGCCCGGCATTGCCGAATAATGCGCGGCTATTTCGGCATTGGCAGTGAAGGCCTGTCAAAGGCGCATAATCTGGGCGTCATACTGCGCACAGCCCATGCGTTCGGGGCCAGTTTCGCTTTTACCATTGGGTCTTCACTGGAAGAAAAGGCGGTGCGCCAGACCGATACAACCGGGTCATCCACCCATCTGCCCTATTATCGCTGGTCGGATTTCGATCCTGCGCGCTTTCCCGAAGGCTGCGTTCTGGTCGGGGTCGAGTTGACAGATGACGCGGTCGATCTCCCAAGTTTTCGGCATCCGCTCAACGCCGCCTATATTCTGGGCCCGGAAAAAGGCTCCCTGTCCGAACCGGTTCAGGCGGCATGCGCGCACATCGTAAAGATTCCAACCGCCTTCTGCATCAATGTCGGGCTGGCCACCGCTCTGACCCTCTATGACCGGTCTATCCTGTTCGGCGGCCATGCCCCGCGCCCGCTGGTGCAGCGCAGCCGATCTCATCCGGGGAAGAAGCGGACGGGCATCGGCCAGAATGGCAATTGAAACTTGTCTGAAAAAAGATAATGTGCATTAAGCCGGAATTAAGCCTGTTGGCGTCGTATAGTGACCTTATGAAACGCCTTTTTCTTTCCGCCCTCATCGCCCTGAGCCTTACGCCAGCGCTCCTGCCCCATTCAGCTCAGGCCAATACGCCGAGCGTGGAGGGTCAGCATGGCGACTGGATGGTCTATTCGCGCGGCGGCGGTGATGCCAAAATGTGCTACGCTGTCTCTCGCGCGACAACGCAATCCCCGGGCAATGTCAATCATGGCGATATTTTCTTCCTTGTCTCCAACTGGGCCAATGGCGATGCGTTCGAACAACCCTCGCTCATGACCGGATTTGTGCTCAAACCCGCCCGCGCCCCCAAGGCCCGCGTCGGCTCGACTTCTATTGCCATGTACGGGGCAGAGAATGAAGCCTTCATCGCCGAAACAGCGGATGAGCGTCGGCTTGTCTCTCGAATGCGCAAGGGAGCCAATATGACGGTGGAAGCCGTCTCTGCCCGTGGTACTGAAGTATCCTATAATTTCAGCCTGAAAGGCGTCACGGCCGCCCTGCGCCAGACCAAGGCGCTTTGCCGATAGGCCGTCTCTGCTCGCGTCAGGCCGTTTCAGGGTCAATCGACCATTGGCGGCGCACACCGAAATAGAGCAGCAAACTGATCGGTCCGGCCATGAAGGTTAGCAGCAGGCATGGTACCAGCGCCCAATGACTCATCCCTCGTCGGCGCGCCTCCCACATGCCAGCGAACAGATCAAAGACCAGATAGTGCACCCAGGCCGTCAGAACCTCGAATGGATGAGAGAAAATCGCGGTAATCCTCTCCAATGTACTGAAACTGACCGATTCGCTATTCGTGCCTCAAAGCAATGCGCAGATCATGAAGGCGAGATAAACAAGACCCAGCACAACCGGATGGGGCCCGCTATGAACCAGCCGATCCGCCCATTTCCAGCGCGGCGCAAGGATTAGCAGCGCCTAGGCTGGAAGTACCGATATGTTGATCAGATCCAGCAAAGTCTGATGGAGGGGGTCAACAATCATGATGTTCTTTCCAATTCAGACCAAAATGTAATGTTCGGCTCATCCTGCAGTTAACATATCTTGGTTAGGAACCCAGCACCCGTTGCGACGTTTCAGTGATCTAACGGGCCTTGAGGGTCGCCCATTCTGGGCCAATGGAGATTTTCACATGACAACTCTTTTTAAAACTGGCGCGGTGGCGCTCGCCGCACTGTCTTTCGCGGCTTGCACCACCACAGGCAATGTTGAGCGTAATGCGGCTTACGGCGCTGTTGCTGGCGCCCTGGCCGGTGCTGTCATCGGCAATAATGCGGGCGACGGCGATGCAGGCAAAGGTGCCCTGATCGGCGCGGGTGTCGGCGCGACTGTTGGCGGTGTCTATGGTTATGGCAAGGACCAGAAACAGGGCACGCCAACCACACAAGCGCCGATTCTGGACAAGTCGACACGCTATTTCGACGAAAACACACGCCGCTATTATTATTTCGAACGCGGCACGAGCCGGACCTTCTATGAAAATGGTGAACGCCGTTCATAGGGAACACAGCTTAATCGCAGTGAACGCCCGGCTGCATCCGCAGTCGGGCGTTTTGCGTTTGGGGATGGTTCAGCCTATCAGCAACCTATGAGCCGTTACCCCTATGAGCGCGCTGCGCATATTTACCCGGCAGGCACATTACTGGCCGTGCGCATGCACAGTCTGTTTGACCATGTCGGAATCGCGACCGGCTACGGCACGGTGATCCATAGCTCTGCCAGGTTCGGCCGCGTGATGGAAACGGATCTGTCGGATTTCTCAGTCGGTCGGTCGGTCCGAACGATTGCCTATGCAACGCCTCTGTCCGGCTCCGAAGTTGTTGTCCGGGCGCGCGGACGGATGGGTCAACGTTACAATCCGCTGGTCCGTAATTGCGAGCATTTTGTGTCCTGGTGCCTTTCGGGTCAGGCGCGCTCATCGCAATTGGGGCCGCTCGATCTGGGCCGTCATCTCAGTTAGATCAAACAGATTTAATGTTGAGCTTCCAAACTCATCCTTTGCCTGACCCGTATCTGTACTATGTCGAGGTTTCGTGCCTTCTTTTTTCGGACGTTAGATTTGACCCAAGAACCGCTTCTAGAAATTGTCTATGTCAGCGAAACCGCAGAGCCAATGAGCCCTGATGCGGTGCGTGAACTTCTCGAACAGGCCCGAAGCAAGAACGCCGAAATCGGCGTGACCGGCCTGCTCTGTTATGATGATCGGCGATTCCTGCAAATCATTGAGGGGGAAACCGACGTCATTCTGGATTTGTTCCACACGATCCAATCTGACCCGCGCCACAGCAATATCCGTATTCTGCATGAAGGCGATATCGACAAGCGGGCTTTCAGCAACTGGGAAATGGCCTATGAGCCTGTCCCGTCAGGTTTGCTGCCGACCCTTATCCGCGCAATACATCGCCAATCACTTGGCATGGTGGATGACACCAGTGCCGGACGGCGCATCTTCACCCTGTTCATGGATGAGATGTATGGCGGCGGACGTGAAGCGGTTCGGGAGCCGGCGGACGTCTAGCTTCAGTCTCTCTCATTATCTATTCTCAAGCCTGCATGAAAAACTCGCCTTTTGATGGGGTTTTCTCAATGGGTTATGCTACGAGACCCTTGCCCCTAACAAGCGGCTCTTGAGAGGGTGACATTTGAGCGTTTAGGTGTAGAAGTTCAGACTTGATCTGACAGTTCCTCAGATCACTGGCGGTGATCTGTCAGTTTGGCTTCAGTGTATGAACTTTTCCTGCCAGATGTCTTTGCCTTACATCATAGGCTCGTGCGGGGTCTTCCCAAGCACATTTTTCCCTAATGGGTGCGGTTTGTATTGTACCAATGGATCCAGCCCCAGATCGGCTTGCAATGCTTGACGGACTCGTAGATTTTCTTACGGCATGTAACCTGATAAACCTCTTGCAACATAGTCTTGTGGACCCGCTCGTAAAGACTGTTGGTTTGGGATGATTTGACCTTGGTTCTGGTGTGCCCGATCTTGTTGATGGCCAAGAAGAGTTGATCGTCATTCTGGTCGGCGGGGCCGCAATATTCCGTACCGCGATGATCAGGCCTGCCAGACCCCGAAGATGGTGGAACGCCGCAAGTCGAAGAACTTTATCTCATTGGGCGGGGATATGCAAAGTTGGTGGATTATCGATCTGAAGCCGCGCTTCAATGATGAGGCCTCGCCAGTTGTCCGGGCGGAATTCGTGACAACATCGATCACGGCCCACAGCTATGCCTATGGCCACTTCTCGCGCATGTTGCAGGATAATCCGCACATCAAATTCTTTGACGATCGGCAACACGGCCACACATTCATGGATGTGACCAAGGACCGCTGGACCGCGACGATTCGGTCCATGAACAATATCTATGATCTCAATACAGGCGCAACGACCCGTGGGACCTAGCTTGTCAAAAATGGCAAATCCGGCATGATGGAAGCCTAGAATCAAAGATGATGAAACTAGGATGACGGATATGACTCGATTGGCACATAAAAGTCTGTTGCTGACCACGGCGCTGTTTCTCGGGGCGTGCACAACGACGGCGTTGACCATCAAGGCTGACCATGATTATAGCGTTGAGAATCCAATTTTGGCGGCGAAGATTGCTGCTGAACCTGTCCGAACGCCGGCCAAGAACCTGATCCTGTTCATCGGCGACGGGATGGGCGTTTCAACCGTGACGGCGGCGCGCATTTTCGAAGGGCAGCAACTGGGCGGTCCGGGCGAAGATCACATTTTGTCATGGGAAAGCTTCCCCTACACGGCCCTGTCCAAGACTTATAACACCAACCAGCAAGTACCGGATTCCGCTGGCACAGCTTCGGCCATGTATACAGGCGTGAAGACGAAGGCCGGAGTTCTGTCCGTGGGTCCCGACGTTGCGCGCGGCAGTTGTGAAAATGCGGTAGAGGCCGCTTTGCCGACCTTTTGGGACGCCGCAGCCGAGCATGGAATGAAGCTGGGTCTCGTCTCCACGGCGCGCTTAACGCACGCGACCCCTGCGGCGGCCTATGCGCATTCTTCCGAACGGAACTGGGAATATGATGGCGAACTGAACGATGATGCGCGCCAGGGCGGGTGTCAGGATATCGCGACACAATTTGTCGAAAGCAATATCATTGATGTTGCGCTAGGTGGTGGCCGTCGATCCTTCCTTCGTGATGTGGACGTCGAGCCCGATCATCCGGGTGAAATGGGGCGCCGGACCGATGGTATCAGCCTGATCGATCTATGGCAGTCGCGCAATCCGGGCGGCAAGGTCGTCTTCGATAAGGATGAGTTTGAAGCGCTAGTTCCGGGGCGCGATGATCGCGTGCTGGGCCTGTTCGAACCTAGCCATATGAAGTTCGCGTCCATGAATGAAGGATCGGATCCGACCATTGCAGAATTGACGGCCAGCGCGATTGAGCTTCTCTCGGCCAATAGCGACGGTTTTGTCCTGATGGTTGAAGGCGGCCGCATCGACCATGCGCACCATGGCGGCAATGCCTACAATGCGCTGTCGGATACGATTGCCTTTGCGGAGGCCGTTGCGATTGCCGACGCGATGACATCGGATTCGGACACGACAATCATGGTCACGGCGGACCACTCGCACGTGTTCACCATTGCGGGCTATCCGACGCGCGGTAATCCGATCCTGGGCCTTGTACGCGGTAATGATGATCGTGGTGAGGCGGAAGATATGGTGGAGTTAGCGACAGACAATGTGCCATACACAACGCTCGGCTATGCCAATGGCCCGGGCACGCTGTCAGGTCCGCGCCCACAACTGACCGAGGATGATGTCACGGACCCGGCTTACCGGCAGCAGGCCACCGTACCAACGCGCGGGGAAACCCATGCGGGCGAAGATGTGGCCATCTATGCCAAAGGGCCGCGGGCCTATGTGGTCTCCGGTGTGGTTGAGCAGAGCTTTGTTCACGACGCGGTGCGTTACGCGCTCGATCTGGATTAGCTCTTCCGGCCTAAGACCGGTCGTGGAAGGCCCAGGCCGCCAAGATTGTCGATCTTTACAATCTCAATACGAACTTTGAGGCTGGCGGAACTCAGATGATGGGGGCGAGGTTTTCCGTGAATGTCCGCTTCGCCGCGCAAGCGGCGGCTCAGACGGGATCGCCCAGCTGGACCTATTTCTTCTCGCGTGCCGCTGCCGAAAACGCAAACAATGGGCGCGTTCCACGCCGCAGAAATCCCGTTCGTCTTCGGCAGCCACCAACCCGTTCTGGGACTGACCGATGATGACGAGGTGCTGACAGATCGAATGATGGATTACCGGGCAAGCTTCTGTGACAATGGTGATCCGACCGCGCCGGGCCTGCCCGAATGGCCGCAGCATCAGGACACGAACTGGATGCATTTCTCCGCCAATACGAACCGGCCGGCGGCGCAGCTCAGATATGCGCGGCGAAAAACTCGACTGGTTATCCGAGGGTCTGCGGATCAAGCTTGACGCCCTCAGCCAGACAGACCCGGTTGCAAACGACACGCTCTATTAGATCACGATCAATCCGCCTTGAACGTCGCGATGGCCTGACGGGTGCGGTCAACGATCAAATGGGTGACGTCAGGGCGGGAATAATGACCGGACGGGTCGAAATTCTGCCGTTCCTCGCGCACATGCGCGATGTCGATTTCGACTGTGCGCACGCCGGTCTCACCCACCCAGGGTTCGATGAGGAACGTCCCGTCCGGCGCACAAACGCAAGAGCCGCCATCGGCGGCCAGCGTCCCAATCGCCTCTCTGACAAACTCAGCTTCAGGCATATCGTCTCGTACATCTGATCCGCGCATGACGGCGCTGACGCTGACCACAAAAGATCGACCTTCCTTTGCCAGAACGGGCGTGAGATCTCGTGTATTGCGCTGACTGCCGGGCCAGCCCGCCACATGTAGATCCTCGCCCTGCGCATAAAGCGCAGCGCGTGGCAATGGCATCCAGTTCTCCCAGCAATTCAATCCGCCCGTGGTAAAGGTTCCGAGTCGGTGTGTCACGAGCCCCGCCCCATCGCCCGGCGACCATACCAACCGTTCTTCATAGGTGGGCTGCAGCTTGCGATGCGAAGACTGCACGATGCCTTCAGCATCTATGAAGACGTAGGAACAGTAGAGCGAGTGGCCTGAGCGATCGCGCGGGCGTTCGACGATGCCGAGCCACGCTGCCATGCCGACGGTTCGGAGCGCTTCGCAGATCGGACCCAGATGCTCATCCTCAATTGTCACGGCCTGATCGGAATAGTGAGAAAACAGCATCTTGTTACGCGCATCATCAAACCGCGCCCCATCACCTGCTGACAGCCAGAACGGATAGCCGGGCAGATAGCTTTCAGGAAAACAGATCAGATCTGCCCCCTGATCAGCCGCCTCACCGATCGCAGCAATGACACGCTCTGTCCCGGCGGCACGGTCCAGAAAAGCCGGTGCAAGCTGAGCCACTGCAACGCGCAGTAACTGCTGATTCCGAGATGATGGTTCCACCATGAGACTCTGCCCTCTGATATTTTGGATAAATCTAACGGTCCACTAGGACCAAATGCTGTAGTGAGCCGGGCAGTCGGGCTATGTCGCCGACAACTTCCATGTTCAGCTTGACGGTCGTGACATGCCAACCGAGCGAGCCGATCCGATCCAGTTGATCCGTACTCAGACGCACGCGCACCGACTCTGTAAGTCTGGCAAAGGCCAGCCCGCCGAGCCCCGCAGCTCCGACGACGTCCAGAATGGCATCGCGCAAGCAATCATATTTCCAGGTCGGAATTCGGGTCACGCCGTCGCGGCCCTCTGCCGGAGTCCGGCAATTCGTTCTGGGTTCATCATTTTGGACATGGCGCGCTCCTCTCATGCCGCTCGACAATCAACTGTCTGGAAGTCCTACGTCAAGCGCGCTAGGTGATCCTTATGGGTTTTTACAGCACGATAATTCTGCCGAAAGTGCTCGATCTCGCCTGCGGCACGAAGCCTATCGGAAAACAGCGCGAGAAAATTATCCCACAGGCGCGCGATGAGGTCGTTGAAATCGGGATCGGATCCGGCCTCAACTTGCCTTATTATGATCCGGCCAAGGTTCGCCGTGTGACCGGTATCGACCCGGATGATGGCCTGTGGTACCGCGCCGAGCGCCGGGCCTTGGCCTGCGATTTCCCGGTCGAGCGGCTCGGTCTGTCTGGCGAAACTCTGCCTCTGGATGACGCCTGCGCCGATACGGTCGTTGTTACCTATGCGCTCTGCACCATCCCTGACCCGGTTGCTGCCCTGCGCGAAATGGGGCGCGTGCTGCGTCCGGGCGGAGAAATTCTATTTACCGAACATGGCCGCGCCCCCGATCTGGCTGTTGCGTGCTGGCAAAGCCGCATTGACCCGATCTGGAAGCATATTGCCGGGGGGTGTCATTCGGGCCGCGATATTCCAGCGCTCTTCGCGCAGGCGGGTCTGAAACTTGCGCGCCTGGACGAAATGTACATTCCGGGGCCGAAAGTGCTCAGCTATAATTATTGGGGCACGGCGACGCGGAGGAATTTATGAGCCGTTTGATCCAGCGCCTTGCCGTCCTGACGGAGCGTTCGTCATCATAGCCTGTCAGGGTGATGTCGGCCCTGATCAATCATTGCTGATCGGGACACGGGCCCAACAGGGCGCGGCCCAGACGGATCCGATTGATCCTTGGGGGTCTCATATGCTATCTCACTCTAACCAACCTTGCTGCCGCCGCGCTGCTCAGCGCCTGCGGATCCGGCGCGCTCGAAACGCAGGCCCAGCTTTTGACCAGGGAGTGGGATCAGGCCGAACCCGTGACAGTCTCGCAGAACGGATCCACGCTGAAACTGACCAATGGTGAACTGGATTTCTACAAGAACGGAACGAGTGAGAGCGAAGGTTTGCTAACCTTTGAAGGCGTCCCTGAACAGATTACGTCCTACAAGATTGCGTCCAAGGCGACCTATTCTCTGAACGCGGGAAGACTGACCGAAACGACAACGGACCTGTCAGTTGTTCCGACCGACTCCAATCCGGATTCACAGCAAATGGCGACAGATCTGAGGGATATGATGGGCACGGTCAAAATATCGACGCTGGAAATCGTGTCGATTGACAAGGACAGGCTGGTCCTGCGCGATTCAAACTCCGACGTTGTGATGACCTATAACCGGGACTAATCTTTAGCCAGCTTCGGCAGGTCAGAGAATTTACCCGGCTGCTTCTGACCCTTGGCAACCATCGCTTCAATCATCTGTGACGGGATTAGCATGGACATGTTCCAGACCCCGATCTGGTCCAACGTGTCGGCCGTGCTGTGGTCGCGTGCATAGGTGATGATGCGTTTGCAGCCATAAATCGCCAGAGGCGGTTTGGACGCGATCTCGCGGGCTGTCGCCATGACGGCGTCCATCATCGCCTCGTCGCTCGCATAGACCATATTGAACAGGCCGCGCCGTTCGCACTCCTCTGCGTTCATGCGGCGTCCCGTATAGGCCAGTTCGCGCACCACACCTTCGGGCATATGGTTGAGAATGCGCGGAAACGTCCCAACATCCGCCGTCATGCCGACATTGATTTCATAGATGGTGATGTAGGTGTCCGATGTGCCGTAACGCATGTCGCAGGCCGTAATCAGATCAACGCCGCCGCCGATACAGCCGCCATGGATCGCGGCGATAACCGGAATACGGCAATTTTCCAGCGCCGTGAAACTGTCCTGCAGACGCAGGACATTCTGATAAAAGGCTGCGCCGTGCTGCGGGTTATTCTTGTCATTGCCCGACATGCCGCCAGAGCTGAACATAGATACATCAATCCCGGCAGAGAAGATCGGGCGATCCCCCGTCGTATCGGCAGACATCACGATAACACGTGCTTTGGCGTTTTCGTCAATATCGCGGACAATCTCTGGCAAATCGGTCCAGAAGGATGGACTCATCGCATTGCGTTTTCCCGGGCGGCTGAGCCGGATATGGGCGATCTGGTCTTCAATCGAGACGTCAAAACATTCGTAACTCATGGGACCTAGCCTTTCAGCGTGAACAGAGCCGCCTGCGGCGGATAGATCGTCCCGTTCAGCAGGTGTTTATACGTCGTCAGCATCGCTCGCCCGCTGGCACTCCTACACTCATCCACACCGCCGCATCGACGATAAACAGAATCCAGCGCGAAGAACATTTTCACCCGTATACATAATTTGTTTCTCAATGCGTGAGAGCAAATGCTGCATGAGCGCCGTCCTATCCAAAAATCAGGGCTTGTCCATCACTCTGACTGGGGGAGCTAATCTGTGTCCATCAACGATACGGAGCGATTGCTTGATGCTGGCATTGAACCCTTAGTCGGGCGCGTCGGTGACAGCTATGACAATGCTTTGGCCGAAACAATCAACTATTTTTACAAGGCTGCACTCATCCACAGGTGCAGATCGGGGAAGTCCTTTGAAGTCGTCGAATTCGAGACCCTTAAATGGGTGGACGGGTTCAAACATAGAAGACGATTGGGATCGATAGGGCGCATTCCACCGGCAGAAGTAGAGGAACTCTACGACGCAGCCATAGACAAAACACCAATAGCCGCGTAACTTAAACAAATCAGCCTTAGCCTGAGTTAAAATCTGGGACAATTTAATATGACGATGGAGACTTGGGAATTGTAAACTGGGCCTTGGTTAAATTTTCGAGTTCGGGTACGGTCCGGTATGTTTTTAACCATATCTATGGGAGAAACCCTATGAAATTTATTCTGCTTCACCTGCGCACGGCTGCGATTGTTGCTGCTCTCACCCTTGCGCCGATCAGCGCCATGGCAGAAGACTGGAAATTCGCGATCGAAGAGATTCCGGGTTCCATCATGGACACCTATGCGCAGGAATTCAAAAGTCGGATCGAAACTGCAACCGGTGGTGATGTAACTGTCACAGTCTATCCGATGGGAACGTTGGGCACACCGACCGAGACCGTTGAGCAGGTCGCCGATGGCATCATCCAGTTTACCAATGTCTCTATCGGTAATCTTGGAACAATCGTGCCCGAAAGCCAGCTGTTCCTGCTGCCCTATCTGTTGCCGCCGGATCCGGCAAAAATCTCGAACGTCCTGAGTTCATCTGGAACCATTTATGGTCCGCTGAACGAGGATTTCCGCAAGCGAGGTCTTGAGGTCATGACCCTGTATTCGGAAGGACCCCAAGTCTGGACAACCCGCCGCGAAATCCGCACGCCTGAAGATTTTTCGAACTTCAAAATGCGGGTGATGGTATCGCCGATTCTCCTTGAAACCTACAGGAAAATGGGTGCCAGCCCGACGCCGCTCCCGTTTGGCGAAGTCTTCGGGGCGCTGCAACTTGGCGCAATTGATGGTCAGGCCAACCCCATCCCGACGATTGAAGAGATGAAATTCCATGAAGTCACCAGCCATCTGATCTGGACCGGTGAACAGCAACTCATCACCGCCATTATCGCCGGATCCGACTGGTTTGAAACCCTTGGCCCGGAGCATCAGCAACTGGTACGCGACACAATGGCCGGGATGACCGGTTTCATTGATGGCGTGGTCACTGAGTTCAATCAGAAAAGCCTGGATATTATCAGGCAGGCTAGGCCCGACATCCGCCTTGTTGTTCTGACAGAAGAAGAACGCGCCGCCTTCCGGGCCCGCAGCGCTGATACGGCCGCCGCCTATGTCGAAATGACAGGGGCCCGCGGGCAGGACCTTCTGACCGCATTGCAGGCCGAACTGGCCGGCAACTGATCCGGATATATCGGAGTTTCCCGAATGTCGCCGCGAAAAAAAAACGGTATCCAGACGGGGATTCAGTGACAGATCAAAAACCGCTCCCTTTCGGGATCCTTGGCAAGATTGATGCCGCCATCGGTCGCATTGAAATATTCATCTTGAGCTGGGGCATTATTCTGTTGGCCGTGAATGGTATCTCTAATGTTTTTGGGCGGTACATATTCAACCGGTCAATTTATTTCTCTGAAGAACTGAACGAATTTCTGATCGTGATCGTGACGTTCATGGGGTTGGGATATGCTACGCGCAAGGGCATCCATATCCGCATGTCTGCGATCCATGATGTTCTGCCGCCCAAAGTGCGAAAGGCGCTTATGGTAGTGATTGCGGTGATCACGGCCGTGATGATGGCGATACTGACTTGGTTCGCGCTGGAATATGTGCAAAAGATCGCCAGCCGAGGCCAGATTACGCCCGCATTACAACTGCCACTTTATCTAACCTATATCTGGGTCGTGATCGGGCTTGCACTAGCCTCGTTCCAGTACCTGCTAACGGCAATCCGTAACCTGAATTTTACCGAGGAAGATATTTATATATCCTATCTTGAGGTCGACAACTACGAAGACCCTGAAACAGCGGTTGCCCTGCGGCGGCACAATGACGACACGGACGGAAACCGGTCATGATCGAATTGATGTTCGCCGTGATGATTATCCTGCTTCTGGCCGGGTTTCCGATGAAGATGCCACTGATCTCTGCGGCGGCTCTCGGCCTGTTCGTTTATTTTCCGAACATGAATATGCAGATACTGATCCAGCAGATGATCGGGGGTGTGAAACCCGCAGCTCTTGTGGCTGTGCCGATGTTCATTCTTGCAGCCGACATCATCACGCGCGGCCATTCCGCCGACCGGCTGATCGACGTGGTGATGAGCTTCATGGGCCATATCAAGGGCGGGCTGGCGATCTCCGTCACAGGCACCTGCGCACTGTTCGGAGCTGTCTGCGGGTCAACCCAAGCCACGGTGGTGGCCGTCGGCGGAGCCATGCGCCCACGAATGCTGAAATCCGGCTATAATGACAGTTTTATAATCGGATTGATTGTCAATTCCGCTGACCTTGCTTACCTGATCCCGCCCTCAATCGGCATGATTATTTACGGCGTGGTGTCCGGCACTTCGATTGCACAGCTGTTCCTTGCGGGTATCGTTCCGGCGCTGCTTATTGTACTGCTTTTTTCCCTCTATTGCATATGGTATTCGATCCGGCACAAAATTTCTGTTCTGCCCAGGACCAGCTGGTCCGAACGGTTCCGGTCGATGCGCAGTGCGGCTTGGCCCATGGGGTTTCCAGTAATCATTGTGGGCGGGATTTATGGCGGTGTGTTTTCGCCAACCGAAGCTGCCGCAATCTGTGTGCTTTATGCGGTGATCCTTGAAGTGATTATCTTCCGGTCAATTCACATGCGGGACCTGCCGGACATTGCCCTGTCAACAGGGGCAATCACGTCGGTTGTGTTTATCCTGATCGCGGCCGGTGCGGCCTTCAGCTGGACACTCAGTTTCGCACAATTGCCCCAGGCGATCATTGCATCCCTTGGCCTTCAGGATGCCAGCCCTCTGATGACACTGCTTGCTATCAATATCGCATTCTTTGTCGGCTGTATGTTTGTAGACTCAATCGTGGTCATTCTAATCCTTGTGCCGATTTTTGCATCCATGATCAAAGCCAGTGGTCTGGACCCGGTGCTGGTGGGTGTACTGATTACGCTACAGGTTGCTATTGGCGCGGCGACGCCACCATTTGGCTGTAACCTCTTTACCGCGATTGCCATATTCCGCCGACCCTTTGTTGAAGTGGTTCGGGGTGTGCCGCCCTTCCTGCTTATCCTTGTGGTCGTTGCCGGGTTGCTGGTCGCCTTTCCTCAAATTGCCTTGTTCCTTCCGGAACTGGCTTATCGTTAACCATTAAAAACGGAGTCAATCATGACAGGACATGATTATGAGTCTGGTCGCCTGAACCTGCCTTTTGTCGGTATCGCGACCTTTGGCAAGAAACCCTACATAGCTGATTGGGACAATATCAACGCGGATGTTGCCATTCTCGGGGCCCCTTTTGACTTTGGCTGTCAGTTCCGCTCAGGCGCGCGGTTTGGTCCCCGTTCCGTGCGTGAGGCTTCGACGCTTTTCAGCTTTGGTCACGCTGGCGCATATGATCATGAAGATGACGCCACATATCTGGGTGAAGACGTCCGCATTGTTGATCTGGGTGATGCGGACATCATTCACACCAGAACCGAACAAAGCCTCGCCAACATTGAATATGGCGTCAGGAAAATCCTCAATGTCGGCGCGATCCCCGTAATCATCGGGGGTGATCATTCGATCAACATCCCCTGCATTCGTGCGTTCAAAGAGGACTGTGACAGAAATGGACCGATCCATGTGGTGCAGATTGACGCGCATCTGGATTTTGTCGACGAACGTCACGGCGTAACCGAAGGCCACGGCAACCCGATGCGCCGCGCCATTGAGAAAGACTATGTGTCCGGCATGACGCAACTGGGCATTCGCAACGTTTCTTCCACCGCGAAAGAGGGTTATGACGATGCCCGTGCGCGCGGGTCTGATATTCTATCAGTGCGCCAGGTGCGCAAACTGGGCACTCGAGGTGTGCTGGATCGGATCCCCGAAAGTGTGCGCTACTATGTGACCATCGATATCGACGCCTTCTGCCCCTCCATCGCACCGGGGACAGGTACGCCCAGCCATGGTGGTTTCCAGTATTATGAAGTTCTGGAGATCCTTCAGGGACTGACCGAAAAGGGGGAGGTTGTCGGCATTGATCTGGTCGAAGTCGCTCCAGCCTATGACCCTGGCGAAAGCACCCAGATCCTGGCGGCCCAGCTGCTCCTCAACTTTATCGGCTTCATCTTCCACAACAGGAAATAACATATTGTGACCTTTCTTCGTCGGCATGTTCGAGCGTGAGGAACCGCTCTGTGGCGTCAAGCCATCCATATCGACGCCTGACAGATCGAACAGATTGATGCCCGACCCGTTCCGAATAATCACCGTCCATACCGGTCCGAGGCACCAGAATGGCAGGAGTTGCAAACCAGAGATGTCCGTTAGAGTCGTCTGAGGTGGCTTCACTTCACGGTTTAGTGTGCCCGGCATTTCAGGAATTATTTCCCGCGTTCTGCGCCGCGAAAGCCTCTTCGCCTGCTACGCGGGCATCTTTGATGTGATGAAATTGCTCCGGAAGTTCCTCGCCTTTAATTATGACCTGGTAGACATGCTTATCCATTGAGGTGTGATTTTTATCCTTGAATATATAACCCACTTCATGATCGTCGTGAAATGCGTGGAATTTATATTTCTTTTGTTCACGCGGCTGCAGCTCCCATTTAAGCAGGCCAGTGGACACCATACGGGGTGGGTCTTCGAAGGCATCCAACGCAGCGAGGATATGGCGGGCGTCCTTATTATCGGGCGCTTCCTTCAACTTGTTTTCAGCGTTTTTGCGTGTGCTTGCCCGCTTTTTTGAATCCATCGATGGGATGCGGGCGATGGTTTTACGGGTCATGAGTCAGTCTCTCTGTTCTTGTGCGTCAGTTGTTGGTCAACATTTTAGCGGGGCTTTGCTGGGCCGCTCGCGTGCATAGTGTCATTCGGCCTGCAAGGTTCCTATATATACTTGCCCTTTCAGGCGATCACTGATCTGCATGTTTCCATCTATTTCGGCGCGGGATCATCATTTGGCCGGAACCGATGCAATGCTCACCGAGGCAGAGAACCGACTGGGCCATATTCAGAACCGGTTTCCAATGCGGCTCCCGAACCATGCGGCCTTCCACTCCCCATTGATGATGGCTAATGACTGGCCTAGCCCAAACCATCCAGAGCCAACTTAAGGTCTTTCAGATAGGGTTCGAAAGGCTTCCAGGCGTCCTGGCCGCTGCGGTTGATCGGTTGTCGCACCTGCTCCGAGCTGGCGGTACGGACAGCGCGACCGGTCTTGTGGAATTCGAGGCAGGCCGCTTCGAATGGCAGGCCAAGATGGTCAAGCATCCGGCGGGTTTGCCCTTCGAGATCATCAAGCACGTCTTCATGTCGAACTTGCAAGATCTTGCCAGGCAGCACCCTGTCCCAGTGATCCATCAAACTAACATAATCGGAATAATAGCGTCCAATTTCGGCAAGACCATAAGTGAATTCCTGCCCTTCGGCGAAGAGCTGTTTGAAGCCCGAGAAACAGCAATCCATTGCTACGCGGCGAGCGTCAATGATTTTTGCATTTGGCAGGATCAGGTGAATCAGGCCGATATGCCGGAAATTATTCGGCATCTTATCGATGAAAAAGGGAGCGCCTCGCCTGTGGATACGAGTATTTTCAATAAATTCCCTGCCGAATTTCGCCAGCGCGTCACTGCCGAGCTCGTGCAGGATTTCAGGGTAGAGCGATTGTCCCGCCTTGTGGCCCCGCAGTCGGTGCACCAGCGCAAGAATATCGGGTAACTCCCATGTCCCGTCGATTTGTGGATGACTGGCGAGAATCTGCTCAAGCAAGGTCGATCCCGCACGCGGCAGACCAAGGATAAAAATTGGGTCTGGCGCAGCATACCCCGCACCGGAATGTTTCTCCAGAAGCCCGGCCGTGCAGGCGCTGCGCTGTCTGGCAAGCTCGGCGCTCATCGCGTCGGCGCTGTAGCGGGTCTGGGCCCGCTTGAGCGAGTTACCCTGCTCATAAAAAGTAAAGCTGGATTCATAGTCGCCGCGATCTTCAAGTGCCTTGCCCATCGCAAAGGAGAGGTGCACCCGGTCCATAAAGGCAAGATCTGTTCGCTCTGCCTGCTCGTGCATCGCAGCGATTTCGGCGTCACTGAATTCATAGATTTTGAGATTGGCCAGCGCGTAATATGCGTCGCCGTGATCGGGTTTCGCCTCGATTGCCGCCCGGTAGCGCGCAATGGCCCTGTCGCGATGCCCCGTCGTCTTGAACGCATGGCCTATACTGGTAAGGGTTGCCGGATCCTGCGGCAGCTTCGCCAGCACCTGCCCGAACAGCTCGAAAGAGCGATCATAGTTGCCGGTTTGCATGGATTCAATCGCGAGCCGGGACTGGAATAGCGGATTATCGGGGTCCGTTTTATGCAGTTTTTCAGCCTCTTCATGCGCGCGTTGAAATTTCTGCCGCCGACGTAGTACATCAATGTAATCAAGCTGTATCTGGACGTTTTTCGGAGCGAAAGTGACGGCACTTTCAAGTAGAAACTCGGCATCATCGAGAATGCCCAGCTTCAGTCCGATTTTTGCCAGCAGCCGCATACCTTCGACATTCCGAGGATTACGGCGCAGGAAAGGTCGACAGATCTTTTCGGCTCTCAGCAATCGACCTTCGTGAAGATGGTTGGTCACGGCGACCAGTTCGCGCGGTAAAGTACTCAGTCGGGCAAGCTGTGCTTGACTCGCATTTGCTTCCTGCGCACGGCCCTGTATTGCGGCGAGTCGTGCCTGCTCGCGCCAGCTTGCTTCAAGCGCCGGGTTGAACCGGGTCGCACGGCTGAATGCGTTCAGCGCCGCATCATCTTCTCTGCGCGCAAGTGCGAGATGCCCTTCCTCCTGCCAGGCGCGGCCATATTCCGGCATCGCAGCATGAAGCCGGACGAGGTAGGCAGAGGCGTCTTCGAACCGTCCCAGATAGCGGCTCGCGACCGCCGCTATATAGAGCGCCTCGCCATCACCGCTATTTGCCGCCAGCAGTGAAAAAACCTGTGCGAGGCCATCTTCGAACTGCCCTGTCTTCAAAGCGTTCTGTGCTGATTTCAGCTGCTCTTCGCGTGTCGCCATGGAGACTGCCCTACAAAGCAGACCGGGAAAAATAAACCCATCAAGGCCCATTCCCGCCATACCGAAATACCGGTCATCCGGTCAGTAATCGATCATGACTCTCATCCCGACTGTCAGCGGCCGGTTGGTTGTGATCCGTTCGCGGTCATAAACAAAACTACCCGAAATTTCGGCACGTTCATCAAACAAGTTCTCGCCAAATATCTCGAAATTCCACTGATCCGATGTGAACCCGGCGGCAAGATCAACAATGGTGTAGCTGTCGAGCTCGAACTTGTTGATCTCGATAATATCAGTGAATTTCGATGCCGAATAGCTGATTTGCGGCTGGATGTAGGCACCGAGCGCGCTGTTGATATCCCATTCATAGCGCAGGCGCATATTGCCCTGGAATGATGGCGCGAAAGCGAGATCCGAACCTGCAACCACATCATTGGTCGGGGTCAGCACCTCGGTGATCTCAGTATCAAGGATCGAGAACGCCCCGGCAAGTGTCAGGCCCGGGATTGCGTCGGGCGCGATGGTGAAGTCGGCTTCCATACCGTAGATCTCTGCATTGGCGGCATTGTCCGAGAAGAAAAGATTGGCGATGCTCGGGTCGAAAATTGTCGTCTGCAAGTTGCTGATATCACCATAAAACGCACTACCATTGAAGCGCATCTGCCCGGAGATGAGGTCAAGCTTCCAGCCCAGTTCGTAATTTTCCACCTCGTCGGTTTCAAGCTCGAACGGGACAATAAAGCCACTGGCCCCTTGCGCGCCGCCTGGGCGGTTGAGCAGGCCGGGGCGGAAGCCTTCCGAATAGGTGGCGTAGAACAGCAGATCTTCATTGGGGGTGAGGGTGAGGGTACCTTTGAAGACGGTCCCGCTCGTCTCGGCGACATCCGGCGCTGACAGTGCCAGGAACACCTGGTTGGCCTGGGCCTCGCTAAGCCCGACGGCCTCAATATCGGCAACGGTATCGCCCAGGGTGAATGTCTGGCGCAGGTCAGGATTACAGGATCCGATGAATGTGAACTGGCCGTCCCCGTCATACAGGTCGTTAATGTCGGTCCCGAACGCATCGGCATCCTCCGTCGTGCCTAAATTACAAACGGAGGTATTGGCGCTGCCTTCGAAATCGACTTCAATGTCGTAATAGCGCGCACCCAGGGTCGCCGTTAGCAGATCAGGAACTACATCGAAGCTCGCTTCGCCGAACAAGCCGAGCTGCTCGTCCGTGCGGCGAATATCGTTGCGGAAGAGGGTTTCTGCCGGGAACGGCCCCGGATCGGTCGTGAATCCCTCCTGCGGGAAATTCGGCGCGAACGGGACAGAAGCATGGGCAATGAGGGCAGTCGGATAAATAAAGTCGTTGCGCTCTTTGAGTTCGAGGTAGGAATAAAAGCCACCTGCTGTCGCACGCCAGCGATTATCGCGCGGCGTGCTGAAGCGCAACTCCTGCGTAAATGTGGTCGTACCGCTGAGCGAACTGATAAAAAGATTGGGGGCTTGACAGGTGCCGGCCGGATCGACGCCTGCAGCAGGATATGTCACTGACGTATCGCAGATATAATAGGGAAGATACTGACCAACGAACAGGTAATCAGTATAATCGATCCGCTGCTCGGTCTCACGATCAGTGTAAGCCCCAGTATAGACCATATCGAGCATCGCCAACCGGCCTTCAACCGTCCAGCTAGTATTCGAAAAATCATCTTCGAGCCGGTCCTCTTCGAAGCGCTGAATTTCCAGCCCATCAATGTCGAGTTCCGGATCGGTAAAAAATACGCCATCAGACTCAATGCTTTGGCGTGAATGCGCAACCGTGGCCGTCCAGTCGGGCGTGATTTTCCAGAGGCCTGATGCACGAAAGCCCGAATACTGAGTGTCGTTGAAGTCTTTTTCGACCAGACTGGCATTGTCGGTGGCTATGAGAGTAACATCCGACAGGTCCGCGCCAGCCTGAAAGCCTTCGCGATTGACATTCACCGCTACGCCATTGTCCCGCACGGTTCCAGCGGACCGGAAACGCCCGGCTTCGGTCAGGTCACGCGTCCCGGCGACATTGTCGATATACCCACCCTGATCATCCAGAAACACAACGCCGCGCAGCGCGAAGGTGTCGGTCACGGGGACATTGATCATCGCCTCGGCCTTGTAGCTCGTTTCACCATTCTTGGTGAAAGACACCCCGGATGATGCTCTGGCATTGAACCCGGACAAGTCCGGCTTGTTGGTGATCAGACGTACCACACCCGCCTGCGAGCTTGCGCCGAACAATGTGCCTTGCGGACCGGACAGCACTTCGATCCGCTCAAGATCGGCAGCATAAGCGTCAAAATTCCGGCCCGGCTGGGCCAGCGGCTGCTCGTCGAGATAGAGCGCGACATTGGGGGCAAGGCCCGCGACACCAGCAATGGTGAGGTTCGGGGTTGTCGAGGCAAGGCCGCGAATATAGATTGTACTCTGCCCTGGCCCGCCACCGCCGGCAGTCACTGTCGGGAGTTGTTCGAGGTAATCCTCGAACGTTTCGATGTTGAGTTGCTCAAGCCCTTCGGAACTGATCGCCGACACGGAAATCGGTACGTCCTGCAGCTTTTCGGTGCGCTTTTGCGCAGTTACGATGATTTCTGGAATGTCATAGGTTTTTTCGTCACCTGCACTCGCGTCCTGCGCAACTGCTGGAGATGCGACAGTCAGCGCGCTCGCCGAGATACCACTTAAGAATTTAGTGAATTTAGCCATGCCATTTTCTAACACACGATAGAGCGGGGAACATCACCCAATAACAGCTGCTTTACGCTATCATTATCGTATTGTAAAGAAAATCACAAACAAAGACAATAAGGCCAAATCTGTCTTTTTTTGAGGCGCGTCTATGCGGCACTATTTTTGCGCTTTGCTGTGAGGGCGATTTTCTTGATGTTTTGGGCTGTGGCCGCGCGCTGGCATTGTTCTTTGAGATTCAGGAGACCCCGCCCGCAGGCTATGTCATCATCGACGGCGGCGAGAACGCGATGCCCGCCGCGAGGAAGCTACAGAGCTTTCTGGGACAGGGTCGTCAATATGGCGGCAGTTTGTTCAAAACATTAGCCGTTTGAAACCGGTTTGCCGAGTTTATTCCGACTCAAGACGCGCTCGTGCCGCGTCTAGCACATCCGGATCGACATTCTGTTCCAACCGTTCTCGCAACGTCGCGCGGTCCTGCTGATAGTCGTCGACCGTGCTGTCGCCGGATTTCAATAGCCAGTAATAAGCCTCGCCAAAATCCTGCTCCACCCCTTCGCCTTTGGCCAGCGTAAACGCATAGAGAAACGCGCCTTCCATATCGCCGCCTTCGGCAGAGCGCCGGAACCAGTTGGCGGCGGCTATATAGTCGCGCGGAATGCCCGCGCCCTGATAGACCAGCAGGCCATAATCGGCCTGCGCGGCGGCATGTCCGGCCTGCGCCGCCTTGGCGAGCCAGAAGGTGGAGCGTTCTTCATTCGGGTGGATTTCGAAGGTCTGCGCATACATGATGCCCGCCGCATAGGCGGCGTCGGCGTCTCCGGCCTCGGCAGCTTGCTCATAAAGTTCCAGCGCGCGTTCGGGGTCCGTTTCCAGATAGGTGTCGGCCAGACGACGCATCGCGCTTTCATCGAAGAAGGCGACAGCGCGCTCCAACATCTCGCGTTCGCCGTCGACGCTTTTCGGCACGCCGCGCCCGGCTCTGTTCATCTCGGCCAGCGCCCGCGTCGCATCTGTCCGACCCGCTTCGGAGGCACGCAGAAAATAGGAATAGGCATCGGCGTCAGTTAGTCCAGCCTCTCCGGCCAGACCCATTTCTCCCAGTGCGATCAACGCATCGGGATGGCTGCGGCTGGCCGCCATCGTGTAGAAGCGTTTCGCCTTGAGTAAATTCGCTGGCCCGGCTTCGCCCTTCCGCAGAATATGACCGACCAGAACAGCCGCTTCGAGGCTGCCCGCTTTGACGGCGGTCTTACCCAGGCTCAGCGCGCGGTACGTATCACCGGACAGATAGGCTGTGAGGGCAGTTTCAAAGCCGGCTTCAGTTTGTACAGGCGACGCTGTTGGGACGTTGGCGTAGGCGGGGCTCAGTGCGGGCTGAAATCCTGACAGAGCGAGGACAGTAAGCGCACAGACACTGCTGGCCCTGATGGCCAATTCCAGACCCCCGAGGACACGGCGATAAAGTCCGCTCCCGCTTCGATGACGGCCTTCGCATTGTCGGGCGTTATCCCGCCAATCGCGACCACCGGTGTTTCCATGACATGTTGCCACCATGACAATATCTCCAACTCGGCCCGGATATTTGGCTCTTTTGTCGTCGTTTCGAAAAACGCGCCAAAGGCCACATAATCTGCGCCAGCCCCCGCCGCTTCAAAGGCGAGTTGTTTTGAATTGTGGCAGGTCACGCCGATAATGGCATCCTTGCCCAACAGCTCACGCGATGACAAATAGTCCATATCCTCTTGGCCGACATGAACCCCGTCCGCGCCGACCTGATCGACCAGATCCGGTCGATCATTGAGGATAACGACCGTTTCCAGCCGCTGAGCCAGCTCACATATGGGTTTGGCTGCCTGAACGAATGCTGAATCCTCGAGGTCTTTAAGACGGATCTGCAAACAGGCGACAGGCGCGGTCGACAGGGCTGCTTCCAGCACAGACAGAAAGGCGGACAAATCATCAATGCGGGGCGGCGTGATGAGATAGAGCTGACATCGGGGGTCGGACATGACTTCAGCCTAGCGATGATCCATACGATTCTTCAAGCGTTGTGCGCGCTTACGAGAAGGCTTTCGGCCGAGTTTTCGGCATCCTGATCAGAACATTCCAGATCAGAAGGACAAAACGGGGATGAATGCCAGAAGGAACGGCAGGGAGAGGCCTCAGGAGCAGGCGTGGATACGGGGCATACAGCAAAACAGCCCTATTGGGCATCTATGAACGAGCCGGGCGGGTCATGCAGTGGCCATAGTCCGCGGGCACGGG
Source organism: Litorimonas sp. (assembly GCA_965205225.1). GTDB lineage: Bacteria > Pseudomonadota > Alphaproteobacteria > Caulobacterales > Maricaulaceae > Litorimonas. Next base: position 492,716 of record CBDBFZ010000002.1, on the reverse strand, counting down.
CGTCGAGGCGCCGAGGCGCAATGGCGAGAGAGACCTACATTCTGTAAACTTTGCCCAAATGAGGCCTGTTTGACTTTTCGTCCCGCCGCCGGGGAGTAGTTGACCATCAACCCAATGCTCCCTGCCCTTGCCACGCCAATGCTGGCCTTTGCTCCCACCGCAAGAGCCGAGAATGTTCCGCAACCGATTGGCGCATCATATATAAATATCAACCGGTTTCTCTAATTAGACGCTTGCTTGATAGCCAAGCTATGTGAACACCACCGTCAAACAATACCTTATTGGGAAATGTAGGACCATGCCAGCCATGTTTAAGACCATATCAACCCTGTCACAGGAAACCCGGACCCCGATCGACACTGATGGGGACGGCACTATCGACCGGATTGAGTTCGACCTAGACGGCGACGGCATTATCGACCGGACGGTCCACTTGGATGCGGAGGGTCGCTGGGAGCGGGAGGAACGGGATGTGGACGATGACGGCACCATCGACCGGATCACTCACTACGCGTATGATGACGACGGCAACCGGACCCGAGCCGAGATCGACTTTGGCGCGGACGGCAATATCAACCAGACCCGCTTCGATGATGACGCAGACGGCAATTTCGACCGGATCGAGGCCTACACGTATAATTCGGACGGCAACCGGACCCGGACCCGCTTCGATGATGACGCGGACGGCAATTTCGATCGGAGTGAGATCGACTTTGACGCGGACGGCAATATCAACCAGACCCGCTTCGACGGCGACGATGACGGCACAAACGACCGGATTGAGGCCTACATATATGATGATGACGGTAACCGGACCCGGACCCGCTTCGATGATGACGCGGACGGCAATTTCGATCGGAGTGAGATCGACTTTAACGCGGACGGTAATATCAACCAGACCCGCTTCGACGGCGACGATGACGGCACAAACGACCGGATTGAGGCCTACATATATGATGATGACGGTAACCGGACCCGGACCCGCTTCGATGATGACGCGGACGGCAATTTCGATCGGAGTGAGATCGACTTTAACGCGGACGGTAATATCAACCAGACCCGCTTCGACGGCGACGATGACGGCACAAACGACCGGATTGAGGCCTACACGTATAATTCGGACGGTAACCGGACCCGGACCCGCTTCGATGATGACGCAGACGGCAATTTCGACCGGAGTGAGTTCGACTTTAACGTGGACGGCAATATCGACCAGACCCGCTTTGACGACGATGATGACGGCACAAACGACCGGACCGAGTTCTACACATATGGTGCGAATGGCAGGGTGAGCCAGACCGGCTTTGACGATGATGGTGACGGCACGATTGATCGGATCGAGCGCGCCCTCTCCAGCCTGGACGGCACGAATGGCTTCATCCTGACCGGGATCGACGCGGATGACCAATCCGGCGCTTCCGTCTCGTCTGCCGGGGATGTTAATGGCGACGGCTATGATGATCTGATCATCGGGGCTAGGTACGCTGACCCGAATGGGGACAGTGAAGCCGGCGAGACCTATATCGTCTATGGCGGGGCGAGCGCGCCGGGCGAGGATGGCGTTTTCGATCTGTCCGATCTGGACGGGACCAACGGCTTCATCCTCGACGGGATCGACGCATCTGACTATTCCGGCTTTTCCGTCTCCTCCGCGGGGGATGTCAATGGCGATGGCTATGATGATCTGATCATCGGGGCCTATCAGGCCGACCCGAATGGGGATAGGTCCGGCGAGACCTATATCGTCTTTGGCGGGGCGAGCGCGCCGGGCACAGGAGGCAGGTTCAATCTCTCCACGCTGGACGGGAGCAACGGCTTCATCCTGACCGGGATCGACAGGGATGACAATTCCGGCGTGTCCGTCTCGTCTGCGGGGGATGTCAATGGCGATGGCTATGATGATCTGATCATCGGGGCCTGGAGGGCCGACCCGAATGATGACGATAGAGCCGGCGAGACCTATGTCGTCTATGGCGGCGCGAGCGCGCCGGGCACAGGGGGCGTGCTGGATCTCTCCATGCTGAACGGTAGTAACGGTTTTATCCTCAACGGGATTGACGGGAATGACCGGTCCGGTCGGTTCGTCTCGTCTGCGGGGGATGTCAATGGCGACGGCTATGATGATCTGATCATCGGGGCCTGGAGGGCCGACCCGAATGGGAACGATGATGCCGGCGAGACCTATGTCATCTATGGCGGCGCGAGTGCGCCGGGCACAGGGGGCGTGCTGGATCTGTCGGGTCTGGACGGGACGAACGGCTTCATCCTCAACGGGATCGACGCATCTGACTTTTCCGGCTTCTCCGTATCGTCGGCGGGGGATGTCAATGGCGATGGCTATGATGATCTGATCATCGGGGCCAGATTGGCCGACCCGAATGGAGACAGTGGGGCCGGCGAAACCTATATCGTCTATGGCGGGGCGAGCGCGCCGGGCACAGGGGGCGTGCTGGATCTGTCCGATCTGGACGGGAGCAACGGCTTCATCCTGACCGGGATCGACAGGGATGACAATTCCGGCGTGTCCGTCTCGTCTGCGGGGGATGTCAATGGCGATGGCTATGATGATCTGATCATCGGGGCCCGGGAGGCCGACCCGAATGGGGACAATTCGGGCGAGAGCTATGTGATCTATGGCGGGGCGACGGGGACGGAAAGCCTGACGCCGGTCACAGCATCAGGCACGGCGACTGCCGATAATTTCACCGGCAATGCCGGCGCGGACAGTTTTACCGCGATTGCCACGGGTGATGTGGTGCGCGGCGGCGCCGGCGATGACACTATCAGCGTCACCGCCCTTGACTTTGCGGCGATTGATGGCGGCACGGGCCAGGACACTCTGATACTGGACGGGGCTGGCCTGGCGCTCGACCTGACGGGCCCGGGCCATGCCGGCGTCGACAGTGTCGAAATGTTTGACCTGTCCGGCACGGGGGCCAACAGCTTGGTGCTGGACGCGCTCGCCGTGTTTGCCGTAACGGAAGAGCGCGCCGGCGGTGCGGCGAGCCTCGACGTGCTGGGGGATGCGGATGACAGGGTTGATCTGAGCGGCAGCTCATTCGCCCTGACCGGGACGGCGACGGAGGACGGCGTCACCTATAATGTCTATAGGGACGGCAATGCGCAGCTGCGCATTGAGGACGGGGTGATGGTCACCCTCGCTGCTACGGGGGCGCAAAGCGCCGAGTCCAAGACTGACATCAGGATCGATCCCGTGGCTGACCCCAGAACTGACCCCGGGACCGGAACGATCAGGCTGGACAACCCACTCATGAATAATGATCTATGGAATAATGATCTATGGGACGATTTATGGGCGGACGGGGTCAAGAGCCCGGATCAGCCGGTTCATATGGACGAGGATGCTATCCTCATTCCGCTTTCAGACCCGCTTTCTTTCGGTCCACTCGCATCAGGCCCGCTTCCGGGTCCGTGGGGGGATCTGCTATACTGGCCTGGACTCGAAAACCATCCGGCGATGCAGAATGATCTCGCCATGATCCTGCCGGAGATGGAGATTGTCACCGCTTATATGGAGGGTTTCTAACCAGCGGGTCGAACCCGGGACAAGGTCATGACCGAGATCAAGACAGAGCTGGAGACCGGCTGGCAATGGTAGGACGCGCCAAAGGCCTATAGTTCTCACAAAACTCTTTACAACCGTTTCCGTCATTGGGCCCGGATGGGCATATTCGACCATATTGTCAGCGGCCTAACAGCGCAGAACGGCGGCGAGCTTGCTGAAAGGGGGTGCTTCCGCGCTATATCGGGCGAACCAGGGATAGATTGAACACCAGGCTGCGCGCCGTGTGTGACGGCGATGACCGATCTGTCGCGATGGGCATCACGGTCGGGCAGCGCCCGGATTATATCGGCGCGAAAACCCTGTATCCCGCCGAGACGACGGCGCAAGTCGCAAACCCCTTTCTGCAACTCGCAGCTATCATAATCTGGTGGACATAATGAGCCCTGACCCTAGAGGCACAGACGTGCGAAAGGCGCGTTCAAACCGCGAGTCGCGCTTGAACTTCCCATCCAACGGCGTAAATCCGCCGCAATGACAGACTATACCGCCAAATCCCAATCGCAAATCGTGTCGAAACCGGGCTCCTTTCAGGATCTGATCCTGACCTTGCAGAGCTACTGGGCATCCAAGGGCTGTGCGATCCTGCAACCTTTCGATACGGAAGTTGGGGCCGGGACCCTGCATCCCGCGACCGTGCTGCGCTCACTCGGGCCGAAACCGTGGAATGTCGCCTATGTGCAGCCCTCCCGCCGCCCGGCTGATGGCCGTTATGGCGAGAACCCGAACCGCTTGCAGCATTACTACCAGTTCCAGGTCATCATGAAGCCGAACCCGGTCGATCTGCAGGAGTTTTACCTCGGCAGCCTCGACGCGATCGGCATTGACCGGGCTGTCCACGACATCCGCTTTGTCGAGGATGACTGGGAAAACCCGACCGTGGGCGCATGGGGCCTGGGTTGGGAAGTCTGGTGCGACGGGATGGAAGTTAGCCAATATACCTACTTCCAGCAGGTCGGCGGACTCGACATGGATCTGGTGTCCGGCGAGCTGACCTACGGACTCGAGCGATTGGCCATGTATGTGTTCGGCGTCGATAATGTGTTCGACCTGCCGTTCAACACGCCCGGCACACCGCAAAGTCTGTCCTATGGCGATGTATTCCACCAGAATGAGGTGGAGCAGAGCACTTATAATTTCGAACATGTCCACACGGATAACATCCTGACGCGGTTCGAAATGGCGGAGACCGAATGCAAGGCGCTTCTGGCGCTGGATTCGCCATTGCCTCTACCGGCCTATGAACATGCGCTCAAAGCGTCGCATCTGTTCAACCTATTGGATGCGCGCGGCGTGGTATCGCCAACCCAGCGGCAGGACTATATCAAGCGGGTGCGGGATCTGGCACGCGGATGTGCGGAAAACTGGATCGAAGGCGAAAAGGGTCGCGCGGCATGAAGCGCATGATCGTCATATTTGCGGTCGCATTATGCGCCTGCCAGCCGCCTGTCGATGAGACGTCGGGCACATTCGAAACTTTTTCAGTGGCTCGGGTGCAACCTACGGAGTGTGTGTTCACGCCTATAGGTGCGCCTGACTCCGATGAGCCGTTATTCGTGACTCGCAAAGGCGATCTCAATCACATGGGCTATGTGCGATATAAGGACGAGACGCTGAAATTGTTGCCGCGCGTGGTGCCGAATTCGTCAAGTGCAACCATCGACATGTCCTATGATGTGATCGACTATCTGAAATGGACTGTCCGACTTGAGGCGGCACGACAGGACGATGGATCCTACACAGGGTCACTGTCTCTGGCTGGGACCGAGGTCAGCGCCAACGTGACGGGAAGCTGCGGCGTCTGATGGCCGAATGTCTCTTCGAAATTTTCTGCGAAGAAATCCCAGCGCGTATGCAGAAACGCGCGGGCGATGATTTTGTTAAATTGATGGATACTGGGCTGAAGGCCGCGGGCCTGTCGCCAAGCGGTAGCCGCGCGCTGACTGGGCCGCGGCGCTTGACATATGTTACTAATGTCGAGACCCGCTCGCCGGATGTGTCCGAGGAACGCAAAGGCCCACGCGTCGGTTCGCCGGAACAGGCACTGGCCGGGTTTATGCGCGGCGCAAGACTGACCGATATTTCGCAAGCGGAAACACGTGAAGACAAGAAGGGCGAATATTATGTTGCCGTGCTGCAGTCTGAGGGCCGCGACACAGCGGATATTCTGGCCGAGCTGATCCCATCCATTATGGAGGATTTCCCATGGCCGAAATCGATGAAGTCCGGTGATACGGATTTCCGCTGGGTGCGCCCGCTGCGAGGTCTGACGGTCCTGCTGGATGGCAAGAGCCTTGACGGCATTATGATTGGCGGCATCGGATCGGACAATATCGTTCATGGCCATCGCCAGATGGGTCCGGGACCATTCGAGGTTTCAGATTTCGCTGATTATCAGTCCAAGCTGACGGGTGAGGGGCATGTTATGCTGGATCGAGAGGCGCGTCGGGCGCGCGTTCTGGAACAGGCCAAAACGGTCTGCGCCGAGGCCGGGCTGGAGCTGGTTGAAGATGCGGGGTTGCTCGACGAAGTGACAGGGCTAGTCGAATGGCCCATCGCGATCCTCGGCGATATGGACGCGTCGTTCCTGGAATTACCGGATGAGGTCATTCGCCTGACGCTGAAATCGCATCAAAAGATGTTCACCGTAAGGGATGCGGACGGCAAGCTGACTCCGAATTTCGTCATCATGGCAAATCTGGAAACGCCGGATGGCGGCGCGACGATCAAGGCGGGCAATGCCAAAGTCATCTCTGCACGCCTGTCCGACGCGAAATTCTTCCAGAATCAGGACCGCCAGAAAATGCTGATCGACTATTACGATCAGCTGGATGAGGTGGTGTTCCACAAGAAGCTCGGCTCCGTCCGCGACAAGGCCGACCGGGTTGCCGCCCTCGCCCGCGAAATCGCGCCACACGTCAGGGCCGACTCCGAAAAAGCCCAACTCGCCGCCAAACTTGGCAAATGCGACCTCGTCACCCAGACTGTGATCGAAGCGACCAGCCTGCAAGGGCAGGTCGGGCGCTGGATGTATGAGGCGGAAGCGGGTTTTGACCCGGACGTCGCCGTCGCGATTGAAGACCATTACAAGCCGCAAGGGCTAAGTGACGCGGTGCCAGCAAACCCCGTCGCGGTCGCCGTGGCACTGGCCGACAAGATCGATACGCTGGTCGGGTTTTGGGCGATTGATGAGAAGCCGACGGGGAGCAAGGATCCGTTTGCGCTGCGGCGGGCCGCTTTGGGTATTATATCGACCGTAATTCAAAATAGTTTGCACTTAAGCATTTTGCAGTTCGCACATATTGCGATGATAAAAGCTTTTGGTTCAATAATGGGTGATAATCAAGATATTGCAGACGCAATGATGCTGCACGCAGATTTGGATGATCGTAACAAACAATCGCTCTGGGAGTTTCTTGAATCCCAATTGAGTCCCGAAAGAGTTTCTATATTTAAGGTCTTTGAGGCTTTTGATTTTGGTAAATATGAAAAAGGCGACTATCACTCAAAATTTGGGTCAGAGCCATGGTATAAGATTGATCGCATGGTCATGTATTCAATGAATACTCGCCAGGATGATTTTGGCGACTTGATCGAAGTTGATGAAAGGACTGAAGCACCAGGAGACCGCGAAAATAGATTGAAAATGGTTTCTGCAACGGAGCGGGTATTCCGGGACAAGTCTGTCGAAGTTTTAGGGTTTCTCATCGATCGCCTTCGCATCTATCTCCGTGACCAAGGCCACCGCCATGATGTCATCGACGCTGTCATTGCGCAGGGCGGGGACGACCTGTTCTCTATCTCGCAACGAGTCGAAGCGCTGGGCGCGTTTCTCTCCAATCCCGACGAGGAAGACCTTGTTCAGGGCTACAAACGCGCAGCGAACATTCTTCGGGCGGAGCAGAAGAAGGGCAAGCTAGATTTGGCCAACTTCGACACGCTATCGGGTTTCACCGCCAAGTCGGCTGAAACACTCGCCATAGCCCTGTCCGGCATCCGGCCGGCCATTGATGATGCCCTCGACTCTGGCCATTATCCAGCGGCGCTTTCCGCGCTGGCTAATCTTCGCATACCGATTGATGCGTTCTTCACGGATGTCGTCGTGAACTCCGATGATGTCGATGAGCGCGCGCGGCGCCTGGCGCTTCTCTCTGCCGTGGTTGTAACCTTCCATCACATCGCCGATTTTTCGCGGCTTGATGGATAATCAACCACTGGAAAAGTTTGCGCACACGACAACGCTGTCAGACTTGCGCCGACTCGTTGCAGGTCTATTGGGCGGGGATGATTGCCTCTGCCATCGGTTAGAGGGGCGACGATTGGGACAGAGTTCATGAGTCAGTGGGTTTACAAATTCGGCGGCGGTTCGGCCGAAGGCGACACCACGATGAAAAATCTGCTGGGAGGCAAGGGTGCAAACCTGGCCGAAATGGCAAGCCTCGGTCTGCCCGTGCCGCCGGGCTTCACCCTGACAACCGATGTCTGCACCTATTACTATGATCATGACGAAGCCTATCCGCCAGAGATGGATGACCAGATCGCGCAAGGTCTTGCCTATATTGAGAGCTTGACGGGCAAGACATTCGGCGATGCTGAGAATCCTCTGCTTGTCTCTGTCCGGTCCGGCGCTCGCGCCTCCATGCCGGGCATGATGGACACGGTGCTGAACCTCGGCCTGAACGATGAAACGGTCGAAGGTTTGGCAAAACTGTCCGGGGATCGCCGATTTGCGCTGGATAGCTATCGCCGCTTCATCACCATGTATTCCGATGTGGTGATGGGCATGCACCACCATATGTTCGAAGACATTCTGGAAGATGCCAAGCTCGATGCGGGCTATATGCAGGACACACAGATGACATCGGCCGATTGGGAAGGTGTCATTGTCCAGTTCAAGGCCGCTATCCGCGACACGCTGAACCGCGATTTCCCACAGGATCCGCGTGAGCAGCTACAGGGCGCGATTGACGCAGTGTTTGGCTCCTGGATGAATGAACGTGCTGTCGTGTATCGCAATCTCAACGACATTCCCGCGGCCTGGGGCACTGCCGTGAATATACAGGCTATGGTATTCGGTAATATGGGCGAAACGTCCGCGACGGGAGTAGCGTTTACCCGCGACCCGAGCACGGGCGAGAGGCGTTATTACGGCGAATTTCTGATCAATGCGCAGGGCGAAGATGTGGTGGCCGGTATCCGCACGCCGCAAACGCTAACCAAAGATGCGCGCCTGAGTATGGGCGAAGAGGCGCCCTCGATGGAAGAGGCGCTCCCCAAAGTCTACACGCAGCTCGCCGCCATGTTCGAACAGCTGGAATCCCATTATCGCGACATGCAGGATATCGAGTTCACGGTGGAACGCGGGATGCTCTGGATTCTGCAGACTCGGACCGGAAAGCGCACCGCCCGCGCGGCACTCAAGATCGCGGTTGATATGGCCAAGGACGGCTCGATTACGACGGAAGAAGCGCTGATGCGGATCGAACCGCTTATGCTGGATCAGTTGCTGCACCCGATACTCGATCCAGACGTTGTGCGCGATATTGTCGCGACGGGGCTTCCGGCTTCGCCCGGGGCCGCCATCGGAGAAGTGGTGTTCACATCAGATGATGCCGAAGCCCTGTCCAAAGCTGGCCACAAGGTCATTCTGGTCCGCGTCGAAACCTCGCCTGAGGATATTCACGGTATGCATGCGGCGGAAGCTATCGTCACGGCCCGGGGCGGGATGACGTCCCACGCCGCAGTAGTTGCGCGCGGTATGGGCCGACCCTGCGTGTCCGGAGCGAGTCAAATCCGTATCGATTATGAAGCGGGTCAATTCACCTGTGCAGGCCGCACCGTCAAACGCGGCGATATCGTCACGGTTGACGGTGCGACCGGTCAAGTCTTCGCCGGTGAAGTGGCCATGATTCAGCCGGAACTCTCCGGTGACTTCGCCACCGTCATGGGCTGGACCGACGCGGCGCGGACGCTCAAAGTCCGCACCAACGCCGAAACCCCGCTCGACGTCGAAACAGCCAAGAGGTTTGGTGCTGAAGGCATCGGTCTCTGCCGGACGGAACATATGTTCTTCGAAGCGGACCGGTTGGCGCATTTCCGAGAAATGATCCTGGCCAGCGGTGAAGATGCACGCCGCGATGCGCTGGCGAAGATTCTCCCGGTACAGCAGGATGATTTTGCGGCGATCTTCCGCATTATGGAAGACCGGCCCTGCACGATTCGTCTGCTCGACCCGCCTTTGCACGAATTTCTGCCGCATACGGAAGCGGATATCGAAACTGTCGCGAAGTCGATTGGTGTTCCGGCGCGTGAGTTGATGGCGCGGGCGCGTGAGCTGCAGGAAAGTAACCCCATGCTGGGGCATCGTGGCTGTCGTCTAGGGATCAGTTATCCTGAGATTTACGAAATGCAGGCGCGTGCCATTTTGGAGGCGCAGGCTGTTGTGGCGAAGGAAACCGGAACGAATCCCATTGCAGAGATCATGATCCCGCTGGTCAGCAGTGAAAAGGAACTGGAAATTCTGAAGGCCCTTATTGATGCCGTAGCGGCCGATATCGGCGTGTCCGATTATACTGTCGGTACAATGATTGAATTGCCGCGGGCGGCGTTGCGGGCGGGACGGGTTGCCGACCATGCAGCGTTTTTCAGCTTTGGTACCAATGATCTGACGCAGACCACCTTCGGATTGTCCCGCGATGATGCGGGCAAGTTCTTGCCGGACTATGTTCGCACCGGAATTATGGACAAGGACCCCTTCGTGACGCTTGATCAGGACGGCGTAGGGGATCTGATCCTCATAGCCGCCGAACGGGGCCGGGCGACTCAGCCGGAGCTGAAACTCGGTATTTGTGGTGAACATGGCGGCGATCCGGCCTCAATCGACTTCTGCCAGCGTGCCGGGCTTGACTATGTGTCCTGTTCGCCCTACCGCGTTCCTATTGCCCGTTTAGCGGCGGCTCAATCGGCGATTCGCATGAAGGGCTGACATCCTTGCAGAAATTAGTCATGCAATTCTAATGATTTAGCATCGGCTTGTATTCGGTGACCGCGACCTCTATATAGTATCCACGAAACAGTTCACTGTCGGAACTCCCCCAACCAGCGACAGAACCCGAATGACGGGCGTAACTTTCCTTTAACCTTATATCGCAATGCGGCGTGGCAGTTCGGTCACAATCGACGTTCATGAATGTGAATGTGCCCAATTGATTGGATGCCTCACTTGCAAGGCGGCAACAACAAAGTCAGGGAGCGACGGTAATGAGACCGAAGCGACAGATTATAGCAGGATGGACCACAGGCCTGGTGGCAGTCGCCGCCGGTACCATGGCTTTGCCTGAGGTGGCCGATAAGGCCTCCAACCAGCGTGTTGAGGTCGTGATGACCCAGACCGCGGCCAATTTCCGCCGAATGCCTGTACCGCAGACAGACAGCGCTTCCGTGCGCCGTCTGGTGGAGCTCTATGGTCCCGACTCAATTGCTGAAACGCCGCTGCAACGCGTTCAATTTGATCTGGATTCCGTCGATAACGACACCTCTGTTCTGCGTCGTCAAAGCCAAGCCGAAATGCGCGAAGCCAAATGCTTGGCCGAGGCTATCTATTACGAAGCACGCTCTGAGAGCCGCGCGGGCCAAATTGCCGTGTCGCAAGTGATCCAGAATCGTGTCTTCTCCAAACACTTCCCAGATTCTATCTGCGAAGTTGTCTATCAGGGCTCAGAACGCCGCACAGGCTGCCAGTTCAGCTTTACCTGTGACGGATCAATGGATCGTGCGCCGAAGGGAAAACCCTGGAATCGCTCCAAAGAGATCGCGCAATATGTTCTGTCGCAATCACCCCGCAACCTTGTTGGCCGGTCGACCCATTACCATACGACGGCCGTCGATCCGCATTGGTCTGGTTCACTGGAAATGACCCGTCAGGTCGACAGCCATGTGTTTTACCGCTTCCCGTTCCGGGAACGTCCAACTGAAACAGTCGCTCTGCGGGTTGCACCGCCCACATAGGGAGTGGCGCTATGGGTCGGTCAGATTACTGACCGGTCCAGTCGTCAGACTCTTTACGCTCATCGACGAGCGTCCGGGAAATCAGCGCATCATTCTTGAACCATTGCTAGGTGCGAGCACGTTTCTATCCGCAACCGCTGATCTGGATCATCTCATAGAGATACAGGTCTGGCTCTCCGGTTCTGACCCAGTAGAGCATTGTCGTCCGGCCATAATCGTCGAGACTAATATCGGCGGCCCAGCCCTGAATGAATTCATTGTCCCAGCGTAGACGTCCATCTGTGACAATGGCTGGAAAATCACGCACGTCTGTGCGGCCATCGTCCCACGTATAGTGGTTAGTCTGGTGATAGGGGTGACTACCATCTTCAGGGAATCGGCAGACAAGACGGGATTTGTGCTCGTCCGTCTTGTTTCCATCCTTATCATAGTAACGGTAAAACCCTTCCCAAACGCCTTCGTGGCGCGCCAGGGTCGGCATTTGCAGCTTCAGCGGGTTAGTCGTTGTCATGGGTCTCTCCTGACGGTTCGAAGCGCCTGTAACCCTCTCGTGACGTCGGATCTTTGATCTGTTCCAAGCTGGCTAAGCCCACCCGCGATGTTCGGTGAAGTCCTCGCGGCCACCCAGTTCACGAATTTTATCCAGGTTGATGATCTCGCAGGAATGACTATCCTTGAACGCAATCACCTCTGACCGTTTGAGTGATGAAAAAGCCCGGCTGACCGTTTCAATGGTCAAGCCCAGAAAATCGGCAATGTCCAGCCATGTCATGGGCAGTTCAATATGGGTCGACTTATCACGGGGGCCGACAGGATCGAAGCGAGCCTGGTTGGAGCGGAGATAAAGCAGAAACGAAGCGACGCGCTCGACCGCGCTTCTCTGGCCGATCATATAGATATGGTCATGCGAGCTTTCGAGAATACGGGTCAGGACGGTGCGGAATTTGGACCCGAAACTGGGTGTGGTCTCCAGCACGCGCTCCAACGCAGCCCGGGGATAGCAGATCGCGTTCACAGGCGTCAGAGCCGTGGCAAGGTTGGGATAACGGTCCGTCGAACTCGCGCCGAGAATTGGATGATTGTCTCTTCGTTCTTCCGCAGCGTGATGGTTGTATCGGCCCGTTTGACAGCATGGAGTCTGCCCCTTAGCCCAACTCCACGCCAAGAGGTGGCATGGGGGGCATGGGTCTATGGAACCGGAATGGTTCGAAATCATCATCATAGGAACAGGGTTTGCCGGGCTCGGTCTTGCCGCCAAATTGCGCGAAGCGGGACGAGAGAACTTCGTTTTACTTGAAAAATCTGATGTGATTGGCGGGACATGGCGTGATAATCACTATCCCGGCGCGGAATGTGATGTCCCTAGCGCGCTCTATTCCTACTCCTTTGCGCCTAACCCGACCTGGGATTTCAAATGGGCGAAGCAGAAACAAATTCTGAAATATGTGAACGACTTCGCTGATGATTTCGGACTGCGTCCGCATATTCGCTGCGGGTCGAAAGTGGTTAGGGCAGAGTATCAGGGCGGCGAATGGCTTGTCAGCCTAGATAGCGGCGTAACGCTGTGCGCGCTCTACCTCGTCTCAGCGGTCGGCCAACTCAACCATCCCCGCATTCCAGATTTCGACGGTTTGAATGACTATTCTGGCCCAACCTTTCATACGGCTGATTGGGATTATTCGATCGATCTAGAGGGGCGCGACATTGCCTGTATCGGCAATGCAGCATCTGCGATTCAGCTTATCCCGCAGGTCGCGAAGGTTGCGAAAAAACTCACCGTTTATCATCGCAGCCCGAACTGGATTATCGATAAGGGGGATCGACCTTACTCTGCACTTGAGAAATGGATCGGGAAGACCTTTCCCGGCTTTGCAAAGCTCTACCGTGTGTCGATCTGGTGTCAGGGTGAATATGGTCTCTGGCCAGCGATTCAGGGTAAAAAGCTACAGAGCGCCATCCTGAGAAGGCAACATCGGAAGAAGCTGAAAGCCAGTTTCCCGGACGATCCGGATATGCGTGCTAAACTGACTCCTGACTACCCGATCGGAGCGCGTCGCATTCTATTGTCCGACAATTACATCAAGGCGCTGGCCCAGGACAATGTTGAGGTCGTGTTTGATCCGATTGAGCGTTTCACAGAAACCGGAGCCGTGGCTGGCAGCACCGATCGAGCTCATGACGTGATCACGTTTGCGACTGGGTTTTTCAGCAACCCGTTTCTGATGGGCCTTGATATCATCGGGGAGAGCGGCCTGACTCTTAAAGAGCGATGGTTCGACGGCGCCGAAGCCTATCTGGGCGTCATGACGTCAGGCTTTCCCAACCTGTTCATCCTCTACGGTCCGAACACGAATACAGGGCATACGAGCATCATCTTCAAGCTGGAGCAGCAATTCGAGATGATAACGCAAATTCTTGCCAAGGCCGATGGTCAGATCGTAACGGTCAAGTCGGATGCGGAAGTCCAGTATAATGAAGACATTCAGCGTCGCCTGCGAGAGACGGCGTGGGATAAGATCGACACGTCCTGGTATAAGGATGGAGAGAAAGTGACGAATAATTGGCCCGGCAGTTCACGTGAATTCAAGCGGCGACTAACACATCCCAATTTCGATCACTTCGAGTTCAGCTGATGGGCACGTCTTTCGGATATAAGGTTATGACTGGCGTGCTGCGCCTGACCAAGCACCGTAATAAGATGATCGCGGATGCTGCTCGGGGCGAACAACGCAACACGTTGCCGCCGAAAAAATATATCTCCCGTTGGCGGTGCGAAGACTTTGAGGGACGCGCGATCTGGATATGCGAGCCTAAAAACGGGGCAACTGACCGAGTCTATGTCCATCAACATGGCGGCGGCTTTGTTTATGGCCTTATGGCGCTGCACTATATGTCTCTATCTGAACTCTCCGATCACGCCGGAATAACGGTGATTATGCCAGATTACCCGCTGCCGCCCGACGCGCACGCCCGCGAAATCATCAGATGGGCCGATCGGCATTTCGAGAGTTGCGTCGACTGTTATGGATTGGAGAACGTCTCTCTGGGCGGGGACAGTGCTGGAGCTAATCTGAGTCTGGCAATTTTGCGAACCCGCGCCGGGAAAGGGGATCCGAACACGGAGACCGTTATCCTGTGGAGCCCATGGCTTGATCTGACGGGGCCAAAGGATTTTACCAAGGCCGATGATTATGGCATTGTTATCACACCGTTTGGGCTGGAACCGGCCGTGGGTGGCTATCTTGGCGATATGGATCGCAACGACCCATTGATAAGTCCATTCCTAGCCGATATTTCGAACCTGCCCTCTGTCCACATTGTTATTGGGGCCAAGGATATTCTCTATCCGCCAGCGAAGGAGTTTGCAGAGAAAGCGGACGCGGCGGGCAAGCTCGCCAGTCTGACGGTTGAGCCGGACTATGGTCACTATTGGATGTTCTACCCGGTCAAAGATCGACACAGAACATTGAAACAGATCGCAGAGATGTTGAAACCAGTATAAAAAAAGCCGGACACTTGCAAGGCAAAGTCCGGCTAAAGTCTTCGCAATTCAATCGGGGAGAGTGACTTGCGGTATAAAACACAGCAGCGGCAAAGGGGGAGGATGTCGCCGTGTGTTGATTGTTATTTAGGAACTTCAGGCCCTCGGCAGAACTGTTAGTCATGCAAGCAATCTATGCTTTTTTGCATGACTCCTATCATCTCAGGGGGAGTCAGTTGCGAATTGAGGGTGAGATCCGCGTGACGCGCTGCAGAAACTCCCGGAAGACTTTAGCCTTGGCCGAGCCTCGAAGCTCAGTCGGATAAACAAAGTGAAGGTCGAAACTTTCGCCTCTGATATCTGGCAGAATACGGACCAGTCGCCGAGATGACGCCGTCATGTAATCGGGTAGTCCGGCCAGCCCGATACCGGCTTCGGCAGCCCGCATAATGCCGTGAAGATTGTTGATGCTCATGACCGGCTTGCGAGGCCCCTCTGATGGTTCTCGGGCCACGGTCATCGTCCAGTTCGAGCTTTGCAGTTTTGACGACGGCAGCAGATCGCCAAAAGCCACGATCTTGTGATTGTCCATATCCCGGGCTGATGTTGGGGCGCCAAATTCCGCCAGGTAACTGGGCGCAGCGTATAGGGATTGTGTGATTTGACCGAGTTTGCGTTCTATCAAGTCGCCCTGGGTCGATGGCCAGGGGCGTAAGGCACAATCCACATCGAACGCCATCAGATCATGTTCGGAGTCCTCAAGGATTAGTTGCACCTCGATTTCGGGATAGGCGGTCATGAATTCGGGTAGGACCGTTGTCAGCCAGTTGGACCCCAGAGAAATGGGAGAGCTGACTCGCAAGGCGCCTTGCGGCAACTTGCGGATATTCTGCACGCTGGCCAGACTCATCACAATACGGCCATGAACGTCAGAGGCTGTCTTGAACAGCATCGTCCCTTCCTCGGTTAGGGTCAGGCCGCGCGCATGCCGATGAAAGAGCGGTAAGTTCATACCCTCTTCCAGCGCAGCGATTTGACGCGAGACGGCACTTTGAGAAATACCGAGATCCTCTGCTGCGCGAGTCAGCGATCCCGACCGCGCTGCGGCGTGAAAGGTCTTGAGTTTGTCCCAGTCGATTGAATCAGGCATGGGCCTCTCCTAACGAAATTCTGACTAACGGAAAGCGTCAATGGCTCCATGCACGCCCTTGATCGCCTGTGCGCCTTGTTTGGCATCACGACGACACTTATCGCCCTGTCGATACCATCGTCGATACCATCGTCGATACCATCGCTGTTTCCAAACGACACAGCGAGCGCCGTCAGCGGCTATGAAGGTCCGGTCTATGCTTTGAATTTGCGCAGGTTCCGCAAGACCTGATCAATCTATTCATGACTGTCGATGATCCTGAGCGGATGCGACGGATGGCGATGATGGATGCGGGTAATCGCTGGGATTTCCTGTTCATGACAATTTATGGCCTGTTCGGCGTGTTCTTTGATGTGTCTGCTGCGCGGAATGGATCGAAACTCTGGATCTATCGCGGTATTGGCGATCATCGCCAGCCTGGCCGATGTGATTGAGATCGGCATTCTACTCTCATTGACGCAAGAGCTGATGGATGGCGGCACGAAAATTCCAGGTCTGGTTTTCCTCTGGGTTCCCGTAACGATGAAGTTCGCGGCTTTAGAGGCAATGGTCCCGAGCAGCGGGCTTTATATTGTGACCCGGTCCGGCATTGTCTGGAATGCATTCGGCGCACCGGTCATGCCCGCCTATGCGGCGATCAGAACGGTTCGCGGTCCTACCCCGCCGCTTGAACTGACGGGCTGAGCGTATCAGTCCTTTTGGTTTCCAGCGCTTCTTGTTCTGCGAGCCAGCGTTCCGCTTCCAGAGCTGCCATGCAGCCCAAACCTGCGGCGGTCACAGCCTGCCGGTAGGTTTCGTCAGATACATCGCCAGCCGCGAAGATGCCCGGCACATTTGTGCGTGTGCTGTCGGGGGCGCTGATGATATATCCACCCTCATTCATCTCGACATGGCCCTGAAAGACTTCTGTTGCGGGCTTATGGCCGATGGCGATGAAGACGCCGTGCGCTGGCAGAATTCGCTCTTCGCCCGTTTCGACATTCCTGATCCGCGTGCCCGTCACATTGGGCATGGGTTTCGTATCACCGACAATCTCTTCAAGCGTATGGTTCCAGAGAACCTCGACATTGGCTTTGCTGAACAGCCTTTCCTGCAGAATTTTCTCGGCGCGAAGACTGTCGCGGCGGTGCAGCAAAGTGACTTTGCTGGCGAGGCCGGACAGGTAGAGCACTTCTTCGACAGCTGTGTTGCCGCCACCGACGACCACGACTTCCTTGCCACGATAGAAGAACCCGTCACATGTTGCGCAGGCCGAGACGCCAAACCCGCCAAAGGTCTGTTCTGATTCCAGTCCAAGCCATTTGGCCTGTGCGCCAGTCGCGATGATGATGGAGTCGGCAGTGTAAATTTTTCCGCCATCGCCAATCGCCTTAAAGGGACGCGATGAGAAATCGACATCGACAATCATGTCTTCATAGAATTCAGTGCCGAACTTCAGCGCATGATCCTTGAACTTTTCCATAAGCTCCGGGCCCATGATTTCTGGAAAGCCCAGATAATTTTCGACGTCCGTTGTGATGGTTAACTGACCGCCAGGTTGCAGACCCGCAACGATGGCCGGTTTCAGCAAAGCGCGCGCAGCATAGACTGCTGCCATATACCCCGCAGGGCCAGATCCGATAATCAGGACAGGATGATGAACGATGTCGCTCATGGAATGGGCCTTAAAGTTGGTGAATCCCTCAAATAAGGCGGCAAACCATGCGCCGCAAGCGGGACACAGGGCTCAAGCGTTACCTTCCTGTGAACGGTTGCATGATTGCATCTATTCTGAATAGGAAGAGCCATGCTCCGATATACCCTGACTGCTCTACTTGCTACAATTCTGCTGATGGGGTGCGTCACGACGGTAAGTTTCGCTCCAATGGACCCCAAACTCGCGCCTGTGCCGACAGAATATATGCCGCAGCCAGCTATGCTGATCTATTCGGACACGGCTGGATGGCGGCATGAGGAGGGGATTGCCGGAGGCAATGTCGCTCTGATTGAAATTGCGGACAGTAAAGGTCTTGGCTATTTCACCACCCAGCACTCCGAAATTTTCAATGCCGAGACCTTGTCTCGATTTGACCTCGTTGTTTTTAACAGTGCGACAGGTGACTCGCTGAGCGCGGATAATAAGGCAGCGTTCCAGACATGGCTGGCCGATGACGGGGCCGTCATCCTGATTCACGGGAGTATGGATGCGAGCCAGAGCGACTGGGGCTTTTATCAGGACGAATTGGTTGGTCCCCACTTTATCTCTCATCCCATGGCACCGCAGTTCCAGACGGCTGATATCGTGGTCCTGAATATAGGCCATCCCGTCATGGACGATCTACCGGACCGGTTTTCTGCAACCGATGAATGGTATTCATTTGATGGAATTCCGAGCGACCAATTCATCACCCTCGCCGGACTTGACGAAACGACCTATGATCCGCGCAATACAGTTTATGGGCCAGAGGATCTGCGCATGGGCGATCAACCGGAAAACCATCCCATCATCTGGGCGCGATGCCTGCCGACAGGCGGCCGGGCCGTCGCCAGCGCGCTGGGGCACACGATTGAGAGTTTTAAGGCGACCGAGCATCGCCAACTGCTGAGCAACGCGATCGATTGGACTATGCAGGCGGGCGAAAACGCCGTGGGGTGTGAGTAGGCCCTAGCGCATCCGTTCCAGAATCCGTTCTGCAATTCGAGCTGTCTCGTCCAGAGCAGGGTAGGGTTTCGTATCCAACTGGCCGTCCCATCTCCGGACGCCGCAGCGCGTCTCAAGCGCATCATAAAGCTGTTGGAACGTGCCGGGATTGCCGTCCATCTGCAGCCGATAGACAGGCTTACCCGTCGCGCAGGCTTCCGTAAGCATATTGGTGCTGTCCTCTGTCACCAGCAGAATATCCGCCGCGCCCAGAAAAGCGAAATAGGGATTCTGGCTTTCGCTTTCGGGCGTGTGAAGCCAGGTCGCTTTGGTCTCTTTCGCGAAATCGCCCCAGGCGTTGCGGGCTGTCTCCGGTGTTCGGCGGGATGTGGTGACCAGAAGGCTATAGCCCTGATCTGTCAGTATCTTTGCGGCGCTGAGATGCGTCTGGATCACCTCTGGCCCCATCTGGTGTGTCCGACTTGGCCCACCAATGGTGAACAGGGCGCGGGGCATGGGCAAGTGTCTGAGGCGGTCTGCCTCGGCAAGCGTGCCGGTGATGATCCGGTCCCGCGTGACCCGGTTAGGTGAGCCGATCATGGTCTCGATATAGGGACCACTTAACCCGTCATGCGCGGGCGCGACGACAAGATCAAAGCGCGATGGATCGAGGCGCGGATCCTGCACATAGACAGTGAAAACTGGGTGAGCGCGGCGGCGCAGACCCAGCAAAGGCGCGATGGCCTGTCGCCCGCAACCGATGACAAGATCAGCACCCGGCAATTCAAAATCTCGCTTGATCGCGAGTTGAAGACGGGGGGGCAGCAAGGAAAAAGCCGGGTTGTTCGTCGGCCTGTGCCTGACGATCTCACATGCGCTTGTGGCCTGCCTAGCAACAGATTCCGCTAATCCAAGGGCCTGATTCTCAATCCCGCGCCTGCCATCGGAGACGACGAGAATGCGCATAGCCAGATTTTATCCGACTTTCGGATAGCTGATACCGAGGATCTCATAACCCTTGGCACCGCTAGGCGCGATCACTTCGAAAATGTCGCCAACTTCCTTGCCCATCATGGCGCGTGCGATCGGGCTAGTATTAGAAATTTTTCCATCTTTGACGCTGGCCTCATCCTCGCCCACGATCTGATAGGCGGACTCTTCATCCGTATCTTCATTGACGATCTTGACGATCGCGCCAAACGTCACCCGGTCGCCGTTCAGAGAGCTTGTATCGATGACTTGCGCCAGAGATAGTTTGGATTCGAGCTCCTGAATACGGCCCTCAATGAATCCCTGTTTCTCCTTGGCTGCATGATATTCGGCATTTTCAGATAGATCGCCATAATCGCGCGCGACGGAAATCGCCTGAATAATTTCCGGGCGTGCCGTCGATTTGAGATGCTTAAGTTCCACTTCCAGCGCGGCATGACCCTCAGGTGTCATCGGATATTTCTGCATAGTTGGGCTCTCGCGGACGGTGAATTGGCAGCGCAGACGCCCATAGGACGCCAATGCAAGGCGAAGACATTTAGAAGATTTCAGAAGCGAATCAAGACTTTGCCACTGGAATAAAAGGTAATCACAAAAACATTATCGTTTTTCAATAAAACTTTCATTGCTTCACGACGCTTGTCGTCGTAACTGTAGAGCAGACGTCAGGGACGGTGCCACGATCCTAATGCCACGTGGAGACGAGAAAAGGAGAGACACATGTCCCGCATTCAAAATCAGAAAACACTATCCCGCAGTGCTTTCGCACTCGCAACAGCCCTCGGCCTTGCTGTTATACCCCTCGCGGCTCAAGCGGCCGTATCTGTTGAGGTTAGCGCGCGTTCTTACGGTGAAAAAGTCACATTTACCGTTGTTATGGACGAGCTGGATACCGATGTCGGTGCCGCTGAGCTGTATGAAGCCATGGCGTAAAAGGCCAAAGTCGTTTGCCGGAAAGACATTCCGCGCAATCTGGGATGGACGGTCAACAAGAAACGGTGCGAGAAGCAAATCCTAAACGGCTTTGTTAAAGATTTGGATCATGATCGGACCACAAGCCTGCACAAGGACGGCTAGCGCTGAAACGTCAGTTCTAAAAAGCGAAGCGGCGGGAGTGCCATCCCGCCGCCCCATGTTCGGTTCCATTCTTCGAAAGGAGACGAGAAAAAGATACGAACACCCCTTTTTGAAAATTCTGACATGAAGAGTCAAGGTTAGACCACGTTGCACGCAGACCCCTGCGTGCTTACACCACATGAATGACGCACGCCCATCCGAGACTGCTCCCTCTATCCGGCCTCTGGATCGGACACGCGCATGACGAAAAAATTCGGACGGGCGTGACGGTTATTGTTCCGGATGACCCGTCTCTCTGCGCCGTTGATGTTCGGGGCGGTGGTCCCGGAACACGGGAAACCGATACGCTGGCTCTGGGGGGTCTGGTCGACAGAGTCCATGCCATCGTTCTATCAGGCGGCTCAGTCTACGGCCTCGCCGCTGCAGATGCAGTCTGCGCCGAGTTGGGGTCAAAAGGCGTCGGATTTGTTGCCGGGCCGCCCCCCATTCCTGTTTCCCCAATCGTGCCATCGGCAATCCTGTTCGATAATGCCAATGGCGGCGATAAGAACTGGGGCGGAACGCCGCCTTACCATGCGCTTGGAAAAGCCGCATGGACTGCTCTGTCTCATGAAACCGCCGAAGGGCGGGTCGGTGCTGGCTATGGCGCGACAGCCGGGCTCTATCCAGGCGGTTTTGGCATGGCGAGTGAAACTGTTGAGGGCGTAACGGTTTGCGCCCTGATCGCAGCCAACCCGGTTGGATCACCCTTCCTACCCGGTACGGATCTTCCGAACGCCTGGCTTTATGAGCAGGATGATGAATTTGGTACGCGGCGTCCCTCACAGGATTATCGCTGGAGCGCTCCGGCAGATACTAAACTGGCCCTTTTTGAACAGGCCGGGCAGAGCGGAGCCAGCCAAAACACGGTCATAGGTACGGTCATCACTGATGCAGCTTTGTCGCCATCTGACCTGAAGCGCCTGGCCATCATGGCTCAGGACGGGCTCGCCCTTTCGGTACATCCATCGCACACACCGCTTGATGGAGACACGCTGTTTGCCCTGTCTATCGGAGAGCGTTCGGCTGAAGGTCCGGCGGAACTGTCCTGGCTCGGGGCTGCCGCGGCGCGGGCTGTCGCGCGCGCTTTGACGCGGGGTGTGCTTGCCGCGCAATGACTCCGTCCCGGATCGACCCTCGCCACTACCCGGTCATTCTGCGTAACAATGCCGAGTTCGTCCATTGGCTGTCTCCTCTTGATGACGCGGAGCTGATCCAATTGCTCAAACGGTCTGATTATGCGCGTCAGATCTTGCAGGGAGAGGCCGCGCTTTTCGCCTATGATGGCGCGTCAGACAATCGCCACAAGCATCTCGACTGGCTGTCAGACCATCTGGATCATTATCTATATATAGACCGCATCATTGTAGCAAACAGTGCACAGGGGCAGGGTGCCGGGCGGACACTCTACCATGATTTGGAAAGCTTTGCGCGGAAGGCGGGACACACGCACCTGGCCTGCGAGATCAATACAGCGCTCGATAATCCCGGCAGTCATGCATTTCATCTCAAGTCAGGTTTCTCCCAGCTTGGTGAGGCCGATTATCCCGATGGTCTCTCGGTGCGTTACTATGTGCGAAAGCTATTGAGATGAGGTGAAAACCTCTTGCGGCTCTGTGACCAGCCGCCTAAGAGCCCGCCACTCTAAGCCCTACGTAACAGGGCTCAATGCACCGGTAGCTCAGCTGGATAGAGCACTAGACTACGAATCTAGGGGTCGGGGGTTCGAATCCTCCTCGGTGCGCCATTTCTCTCATTCTTAAAGTCGTTAAGTCGTTGGAAAACTACTGTTTTTCCCGCGTTTCTCGCAACCCCTCAATTTCCCCCAATTTGGGGGACAAATTGGGGTCCAGACTGGGGTACAATGGATTATGACCGTCCGCTGAAATCACTATCTCGAACAACGTGGCCACACTTGGTATTATGTGCGGTGCGTTCCATCCCGCTTTCGCACTATCGGTAAACGCCGCAGGGTGAGCATGCCCTCAATACAGACTCCCTCACAATCGCCCGTGAAAGACGGGACGCGATGATGGATGCAGACGAACATGGAGGCCTCTAAAAACCATGCATTTTGTGGTGTGATCTGATTTACTGGTTTTGGGAGGATTTTATGATGCACGCGCCTGGATTGTTTGACTTGTCGGATCATCTTGCTCGCTTATCGGCGACAGGTGATCCGCTTGAAGCGCTGGAGCGTCATGTGGACTTTGAGGCTTTCCGAACTGTTCTGATGGAAGCCCTCGGTTATGGTGTTCGCGCCAAGGGCGGTCGGCCACCCTATGATCCGGTCACGATGTTCAAGGTGCTTGTTCTGGCGTCGATGCACAATCTGAGTGATGAAGGGATGGAATTTCTGATCCGGGATCGTTTAAGTTGGTTGCGGTTTCTGAGGTTTCAGATCGGTGAACCGACCCCGGACCAAAAGACGATTTGGCTGTTGCGTGAAAAGCTGACCCAGGAAAAGCTGACCCAGTCTGGTGCTTTCAAATCTCTGTTTGCCGCTTTTGAAGAGCAACTCTGCAAGCGCGGCTACAAACCCACGGGAGGTCAGATCGTGGATGCCACTTTGGTGTCAGCGCCGCGCCAACGGATGAGGAAAGAAGAGAAAGAGCGGGCCAGGGCGGGTGAAAGCGCGTCCGCTATCTGGCGCGGGCGATCCTGCCAGGGCCGCACAGAAAGACACCGACGCACGAGCGGTGGTCAGCTATTCCAGGGCGCGAAAGACCGCAGAAGGGGAACAGGACGCAGGCCTTGTCGACATTTCCATCCCTCACTTTGGGTACAAGAACCATATCAGTATTGACCGGAAATGGCGCTTTGTCCGGGGAGAGACCTGTACCCATGCGGCCCGCTATGATGGGCACGAACTGACATCGGTTCTGGATGCCACCAACAGCTCAAAGTCTGTTTGGGCGGATACAGCTTATCGCTCAGCCAAAAACGAAGCCTGGCTGAAAGCGCAGGGCTATCGTTCAAACATCCATCGAAAGAAGCCCCGCGGTAAACCGATGGCAAAGCACATTCGGCGCGGCAATGCGACCCGCTCCTCCATCCGTGCCTGTGTTGAACATGTCTTCGGATATGAGAAAGGGCCGATGGCGATCACGATCCGCTCAATCGGCCAGGCCAGGGCCGCTGGCCGGATCACCATGGCCAAGCTAAGCTACAACTTCCGCCGCCTCGTTTTCCATGAGCGACGACAGCCCATAGCCTGATTCTGTTCAAAATCCGGATCCCCCCACTTATGCGGGCCAAAATCATGCCAAAATACGCCTGTGGACACGCATTCGTCACTCTATGAAGCCTGACCTGAGAGCCGATTATAAAATTCGCCTCTATACTGGCCCCAAAACCCTGTTCTTCGAGGTGTCCACATTATTGGGAGACATCACTCGCCAAACAAGTTGGAGTGAGTGCAGAGGACTCGCCCGAAATGTGCCGTTACAGGACGGCCAGACGCCGCGCCGTAGCAGTAGGATTCGAGTTTAAGCCGCTTTCAAAACTCAAAACTGTTGAGCCAATTCAGGAGGTCGTTGAGAGGGTCAAAACGCTTGATCAAGACGACTCTAAGCTCATTGATATGGAGGCCGTGTTAGGCACAATAGAGCCGCCCAAAGATACTATTCGGGATGCCTTAAGCTCTATTGCGACAAGCTAAGCATTGGTGAGACGAGTCGTAAATCACCCGAACAAGTCGTTAGGTGGAAGGCCACCAAGACCCGCGCTGTAGAACATTTTGTGGCACTGTGCGGAAATTTAACCATGGATGAAATAGCCCGAAAACACGGACGGCAGTTCTATGATTGGTGGGGTGAACGCCTACGGGGTGATAGTTCCAGCGCCAGAACATACCGCCCTAATAGCGCCAACAGAGAGCTAGGAAACCTCCGCCAACTCTTCCGTGAATATTGGACATATCAAGGCGAAGAAGACCGTGAAAACCCATTCAGAAAGCTACGGTTCAAGGACACACCAACCGAAGCCACGCCCTCTTTTTCTAACGATTGGGTACAGTCTAAAATCCTAAACCCAAATGTTTTAGAGGGCATAAATGCCGAGGCACAGATCATCGCTTATGCCCTTGTCGAGACAGGATGCAGATCGAGCGAGATTGCTAACCTGTTACCGGAAAACATATGTCTGGACGCGGAGGTGCCGCATATTCGCATTCGACCAACAGCCAATAGAGAGTTTAAATCCGTCGCCTCTCGGCGCGATATTCCGCTTGTCGATATCTCGTTGGAGGCGATGAAATGCGCGCCAAATGGCTTTCCGCGCTATCGAGATAAGGGCAACTCCCTATCCGCTGCTCTGCTCAAAACCTTCCATACATGCAGCCTTATGCCGAGCAAAAAGCACCGCATTCATAGCTTCCGATACGCCTTTGAGAAGCGCATGCAGGAGGCTGGTTTGGACTATGGATTACGCTGCACATTGATGGGCCACAAGAACACAAGGCCCCAATATGGAGACGGTGGCTCCCTAGATTATCGGCGTAGAGAGATGCTAAAATCGCTCATCCTGTAGATGATAAACTCGCCCAGAGCCTCGCTAATTTGACCCTTTAGAAGCGCTCTCTGGCGCTCCATTAAGGAGGTTTTCTAGCAGCGCTTTGCGGTCTTCGGGCGCTTTCAATTCACGTTGAAAACGTTCCATCAATGGCCAAGGAGCGTCCCCAAATTCACGAATGACTTTCGCCAGAATGACCATGGCTTCGCGAATATCAACCGCGAGTTTTGATTGTCGGAAAGAGTTTGGTGTGTGTTTGGCATGATTAAAAATATAGCATATTTGCCTAAATTTTGCGCCAGAATAAATAAAGGTTTTTACAGGCTTTTGAGGTTGGGAAGGCTGGGCGCGGGTGAAAGGCGCGGAAGGCAAGATAAAGGGGGTGGTGTCACCACCATGCTAACGCATTGTCTGCACATTGTTATTTATGCCTCCAAAGCCAAAGGACTTGGTGGCACTGTTTTGGAGTTTTCTCCCGTAGCACTGAGGTTTTCGATGGTGTCACCTTGTAAAACACCCCCGCAATGTCACGCAAAATGAGGGAATGACAATTGGACATTATTGGGTATAATTGGGTATGAGCTACACTCGTTTGGATATCCGATTAGACCAAAATATGGTCAAACTTGTCGCCGAAATCGACGAGTTCAAAGGCCGCTGGGAAGCGCTTAAAAACCTTGCACCCGAACGCCTCAACAAGCTCCGAAAAGTTGCAACGATTGAGAGCATTGGATCATCCACGCGCATAGAAGGCGCGAAGATCACAAACGCCCAAGTCGAAATGCTTTTGTCAGGCATCAAAACGAAAAGTTTTCAGAGCCGCGATGAGCAAGAAGTTGCAGGCTATGCGGAGGCGATGGATTTGGTTTTTCAGGCGTGGGAAGACATGCCCATCACCGAGAACCATATCAGGCAGCTTCACCAAACACTTTTGCGTCACAGCACGAAGGACGAACGCCACAGAGGCGATTACAAAACCTTAGACAATCATGTGGTCGCATTTGGGCCAGACGGCGAAGAGCTTGGCGTCGTCTTCGCGACCACATCACCCTTCGACACACCGCGCGAAATGGAAAAGCTTGCTGGATGGGTGCAGAAGGCCATTCGAGAGGAAGCGTTTCACCCGCTTTTAATAGTCGCAATTTTCATCGTGAAGTTCCTAGCCATTCACCCGTTCCAAGACGGCAACGGACGACTCTCGCGTGTCCTCACCACGCTTATGCTTTTACGAGCAGGTTACGCCTATGTCCCCTACGCCTCGCTTGAGAGCGTTGTGGAGGAAAACAAGGCGCAATATTACAGCGCCCTTCGCCGCACTCAAAAGACACTAGATGACGTCCCAGATTGGGAGCCTTGGGTTGGATTTTTCCTGCGGGCTTTAAAAAAGCAGACACGCATACTTGAGGAACGAGTCGAAGATGAAAAAGAAGCGCAAATTTCCACCGAAGAGCTGCACCCGCTTTCAGAGCAAATTTTAGAGTTGTTTAAAAATGCAAAACGCCTGACACTCTCTGAAATTGTGGTACTTACAAATGCAAACAGGAACACGATAAAGGTTCGTATTCGCGAGTTAGTTGCTGCGGGCCATATCTCTCAGCACGGGAAAGCTCGTGCTACGAGCTATAGGTTAACTGAATTTGGACGTGGAAACTAAAAAATTGATTGAAACTATCGACAATATAAACACGTTGCTTGGTGACGATTTGAAGGCAACGATAAAGTCAAATTCGCACGTTCGAATAGCCGCTGCTGCTTTTTCAATTTATGCTTTCGAGGCCCTCTCAGAAGAGTTGGGAGAAATTGATCAAGTTGAATTTCTATTTACGCAGAATTTATTCATACCCTCAGAGCATGTAGGTCGGATGAATAAAGAGCGCCGTCAGTACATGATTCCACCACTGCAATTATCTTCTGATTTGGCAGGGTCACCATTCGAAATTGTTCTTAAAAATAAACTTACACAAAAGGCGATTGCTAGAGAGTGTGCGGATTGGGTCCGAAAGAAGGGGCGCTTTCTGTGTCCAACCCCTTATTTGTGTACCAGTTTGACTTAGAGTCTCTGGGACGGGTGAACGCATATTCAGGGACTGATAAGGATAGGGCGCCGTCAACAAGGTAGTCCGTTCTCGACTCAAAATTTGAGCCATTGAACCACACCCCATTGTCAAAGCGGTAGTCTGCTGCCTGGATTTGGATTTGAGTCTGGGTCGTTGCGCAGGCCGCAGTAAGCCCTACGGTCAGAATGAATAGACGTCACATCATTATATCTTCCCTTGTCTGCTTTCTTTCATTGTCCTCGGCTCGACCTGTATCATACGCGCTTAAACGACAATAGTCGTGATTTTCTGCGAATATTTCTCTGGTCAGGGAAAACAGACCTATTAGCCAACCTAATTGGTTGACACGCTCAAATTCATTTGTATTAGCTCGCTAATACATTCATACGTATATTATGCCCGACCTAACACTCAATGAACTTTGCGATGCGCTGGCGCGGGTCGATGACGCAGATGCGATGCGCGCCGTGCTGATTGATCTCTGCACACCGGCAGAGCTTCGAGCTTTGTCGGAACGTTGGCGCGTGGCACAGGCGCTGGCCGACGGCGAGATGAGCTACCGCGAAATCAGCGCTGACACCGGCGTTAGTACAACAACAATCGGACGGGTTTCCCGTTTCCTTAAAGATGAGCCCCACGGCGGATATCGCCTACTCCTGAAGATGACACAATGAGCGACAGGCTCAAAATTGCCCTGCAGAAAAAGGGCCGCCTTGCAGATGACAGCTTCGCCTTATTGAAGGCTTGCGGTCTGCGTTTCTCCATTCGCGACGGAAGCCTGTTAGCGCGCGTAAAGAATATGCCTATTGATCTGCTACTGGTCCGCGATGACGATATCCCCTCTTTCATATCCAATGATGCCGCCGATATAGGCATCGTTGGAGAAAATGTACTGGTCGAGGAACAGCTTATGGGTGAGCTCGACGCCGATATTGCCATGCGGCTCGGGTTTTCACGCTGTAAACTCTGCCTTGCCGCGCCGGAGCGCGGATCCGTCAAATCGTCGGATGATCTGGCCGGCACACGGATTGCGACCACCTACCCCGGCGTCACGGCGCGGTTCCTGTGCGAACGCGGGATCGAGGCCAAACTTGTCGAAATGAAAGGGGCCGTTGAACTGGCCCCGTCCATCGGGGTTGCTGAGAGCATCTGTGATCTGGTCTCATCGGGCGCAACGCTTGAGGCCAATGGCCTGGCGGTCTTTGAGATTATCCTGAATTCGGAAGCCGCCCTGATCCGCAGTTCCCGGACGTTGTCACCAGAAAAAGCCGATCTGCTCGACAGGCTGATGCGCCGCATTGAAGGCGTCATCAAATCGTCCGAAACCAAATATATCATGCTGAATGCGCCCAAATCGAAAGTGTCAGCCATCACTGAACTTCTGCCCGGTTCCGACGCGCCGACAGTCATGCCGCTCGCTGGCAATGATGATCTGGTCGCCATTCAGGCCGTCTGTACGGAAACTGTATTCTGGGAAACGCTCGAAGACCTGAAGGCGCTTGGCGCGCGCGCCATTCTGGTGCTGCCAATTGAGAAGATGATGAGCTGATGCGCCGTTATGTCTGGACATCACTGAGCACAGCAGAGCGCGAAACCGCTCTTGCCCGTCCGGTCGAGATTACCGACGAGGCGCTGTTAGCGCGGGTTCGGGATATTCTGGTGGATGTAAAAGCGCGGGGCGATGCGGCTCTGGCCGAATATACGCAGCGCTTTGATACGGACGCGGAGGTCAGCCTGCGTGTCCCGGACGACGCGCTAGAAGCCGCCTGGAACGCCATGAGTGCCTCGGATCAAGTCGTGATTGAACGCGCCCGGCGCAATGTAAAGACCTTTCATGCCGCACAAATGCCGCAAGACATTGAAGTCGAGACGGAGCCAGGCGTCGTCTGCCGTCGCGAAGCCCGCGCCATCGACACAGCGGGTCTTTATATCCCTGGCGGAACCGCGCCACTGGTTTCGACCCTCATTATGCTGGCCAGCCCGGCGCAAGTTGCCGGGGTCCGCCGCCGCATTGTGGTCACACCGCCCGGCAAGGACGGAGTTATCAACCGGTTTATCCTCGCCTGTGCCTACCACTGCAACGCGACGGATGTCTTTGCAATCGGAGGGGCGCAGGCCATAGCCGCCCTCGCCTACGGCACTGAAACCATTCCGCGCTGTGACAAGAT
The DNA here is from genome assembly GCA_965205225.1 of Litorimonas sp. Taxonomy (GTDB): domain Bacteria; phylum Pseudomonadota; class Alphaproteobacteria; order Caulobacterales; family Maricaulaceae; genus Litorimonas. The sequence continues at coordinate 463,032 of CBDBFZ010000002.1, read as the reverse complement.
ATTCGGCCCCGGCAACGCCTATGTTGCGGCGGCGAAATCACTGGTAGCACAAGAGGCGGGCGGCCCGGCTATCGATATGCCAGCAGGCCCATCCGAAGCGATGGTCGTCTGCGATGAGAACTCCAATCCGGCTTTCATTGCCTCTGATCTGCTGAGCCAGGCAGAACATGACACTGTGGCGCAGGTTCTCTGTGTTTCTTGCTGTCCGAATGTGGCTGACGAGGTTCAAAAGGCCGTCGCTGAACAGCTTAAATCCCTGAGCCGCAGAGATATTGCTGCGTCGGCTCTGTCTCACGCCCGCATGATCGTCACAGATGACCGCGCTGATATCGTCGATATCGTCAACCGCTATGCGCCGGAACATTTGATTGTGCAGATGGATCGGTCGGAAACGCTCGTGCCTGCCATTCGAAATGCAGGTTCCGTCTTTCTCGGTCCCTGGACACCGGAATCCGTCGGTGATTATGCATCAGGAACGAACCACACGCTGCCGACGAACGGCGCGGCGCGGGCCTATAGCGGCATTACAGTTGAGAGTTTCCTGAAATTTATCTCTGTCCAGCGCTTGTCCAAAGCCGGGCTGAAACGGCTCGGCCCCACCGTTGAACGGCTGGCCGAAATGGAAGAACTCGACGCGCACAGGAACGCCGTCACGCTAAGACTGGAAGCCCTATCATGACCTCGATCAAACCAACTTGGGCAGAACAAATCGCCCGACCCAACATCGTCGCCATGACGGCCTACGCGGCCCGCGGTGAATCGACCGGGGCTTTGCACCTAGACGCGAATGAAAGCCCGTGGGCACCCCCGCCCGGAACGGCTTCGGTCGCCGGCTACAATCGCTACCCTGCGCAACAACCGGGTGGTCTACGGCAACGACTCGCTGATCTATACGGCGTGCCCTCGGATGAAATCATCATGGGGCGCGGCGTGGATGAAGTTATTGATGTGTTGGTTCGAACCTTCTGCGTCCCCGAGAAAGACCGTATCCTCTTGTCTTCACCAACATTTTCATTTTTCAATACGGTGGCATCCCTGCAAGGTTGCGATGTGATCGACATTCTTGGCGGCGACGATTTGCTTCCCGATATGAATGCCATCGTTGCGAGCGTGTCTCGGGAACAGCCGAAAGTCACCTTCCTCTGCTCGCCGAATAATCCGACAGGGCATTCGATAGACGAAGCGGACATTCTGCGCGTTTGTGATGCCGGCAACGGCTTAGTCGTCTTGGACGAGGCCTATATCGAATTTTCCGATCATCCGAGTCTTGCTGCTCGGCGTCCGCGAAATCTGGTCGTCACGCGAACCCTGTCAAAACTTTACGGCCTGGCGGGCGTCCGTCTGGGCACAGCGATTGCCGATCCGGCCATCGTGAATCTAATGTTGAAGGTAATCCCGCCCTACCCCGTTCCAAAGCCGGTCATCGACACGGTCATGTCGGCCTTGGCTGCTCCGGCCATGGCGGTCGTTGAAGCGCGCCGGACAATATTGAAATCTGAGCGTGACCGTGTTGCGGCTCGGCTGGGAGACTCGGATTTCGTCAAAACGCTCTATCCGTCGGATGCCAATTTCATTCTATTCGAAGCGACGAATGAAGACGCCCTATTGTCACGCCTTGCCAAAGCGAACATCCGCATTCGCGATTTTCGGAGCAAGATTCCCGGACATTTCCGCCTGTCGATCGGCACACGGGAGGAGAATGATCTGGCGCTCGTAGCCTTTGGTTTACTCGAAACTATTAATATTAATCAACGGGTTGGAGAAGTGTTCCGAACCACCAAGGAAACAGATATCGCGATCCGGGTCAATCTGGATGACCCCTCGGCGGTTCGCATCGATACGGGGCTCGGCTTTTACGATCATATGCTGGAACAGATTGCCAAACATGGCGGTATTGGCCTGACATGTGTGGTCAAAGGGGATCTGGAAATCGACGCCCACCATACGGTGGAAGACACGGCATTGGCGCTTGGAAGCGCGATGAAACAGGCGCTTGGCAATAAAGCCGGGATTGAACGGTATGGCTTCGTCATGCCGATGGACGACACACAGGCACGCATAGCGATTGATCTGTCCGGCCGCCCCGCCGCGACGTTCAGAGGTGAGTTTCCGACGGACCATGTCGGTAAGTTCGCGGTCGAGATGTGCCCGCACTTCTTTCAGAGCCTGGCCCAGACCCTCGGTGCGGCGATCCAGATCGACGTGGAGGGCGAGAACAGCCACCATATGATTGAGGCCTGTTTCAAGGGCGTAGGCCGTGCTCTGCGCCCTGCTCTGTCGGTGTCCGGGACGGATATGCCGTCTACCAAAGGCGTCCTGTAATGATCGCGTTGCAGGTAGAGATTTCGTGAGCGTCCTGATTGTTGATACGAAGTGCGCCAATCTGGCGTCGGTCGGTTTCGCGTTTGACCGGTTGGGTATTACCAACCGGATCAGTGATGATCCGGACGAGATCCGCTCCGCTGATCGTGTTCTGATCCCCGGTGTCGGCTCCGCGCCCTATGCGATGGAGAAAATTCGAGCCGCCAATCTTGAAGACACGCTTCGCTTGCTGGATCAACCCGTGCTTGGTATCTGTTTAGGAATGCAACTTTTGTTCGATGCGTTGGAAGAAGGCGGAACAGCGACGACCGGACTGGGACTTGTGCCGGGACGGGTTAAATCCTTGGATGTAGGCGACTTACCAACGCCGCATATGGGCTGGAATCAGCTGACCAATCTGGTCGACGATCCACTGACTCGTGATCTCTCCGGTGGCGATCATGCTTATTTTGTTCATTCTTTCGCAGCCTTAACGAGCAAAGAAACGCTGGCAACATGTCATTACCATACACCCTTCTCCGCTATGGTTCGCCACGATAATGTTCGTGGCTGCCAGTTCCACCCGGAGCGAAGCTCGCAGACGGGCTCCACCATCCTGAAAGCTTTTGCGACGTTATGATCTACCCTGCTATCGACCTTATGAACGGAAAATGCGTCAGGCTGTTCAAAGGTAGTTTCGATGCGAAAACCCAATATGATGAAAACCCCCTCGAAGTCGCGCGCGACTATGCCCGTGGCGGTGCCGAGTGGATGCATGTTGTCGATCTTGATGGCGCGAAGAATGAAGAGCTTGTCCAAGCGGACCTAATCGGTCAGCTGGTCCAGGCGGTTGACCTCAAGATTCAGGTCGGAGGCGGTATTCGCGATATGGTCACGGTAAAACGTCTGCTTGACGCAGGCGTGGAACGCGTTGTAATCGGCAGCTTGGCCGTCAAGCGCCCCTTTATGGTCAAACACTGGATCGAGGAGTTCGGCCCCGACCGCATCGTTCTCGCATTCGACGTTAATATTGATAAAAACGGTGTTGCCTATCCCGCCATCAAGGGATGGACGGAAACAACAACCGCGCCCTTTTTTGACGGGCTGGACAATTACACGGCGTCCGGTCTGAAGATGATTCTAGTGACGGATATTGGCCGTGACGGCACCGGAACAGGCGGGAATACAATCCTCTACCGGAAAATCATCCAGAATTATCCGAGGCTGAACCTCATCACATCGGGCGGGGTTGGTACACTTGAGCATGTGCGCGAGCTCAAAGCCTTCAACCCATATGGAATCGTCATTGGCCGGGCCCTCTATGAAGGTCATTTCACGCTAAATGAGGCGATTGCGTGCTAGGCATCGCGCGATGTTAGCGAAACGGATTATTCCGTGTCTCGATGTGCGTGACGGCCGTGTCGTCAAGGGCGTTCAGTTCCGCAATCACGAAGATGTCGGCGATATTGTTGACCTGGCTTGCCGCTATCGCGATGAGGGCGCAGACGAGTTGGTGTTCTATGATATCACGGCCTCGACCGACTACAGGCAGGTCAGCGCTGACTGGATCCGGCGCGTCTCCAGGGAACTTGACATACCCTTCTGCGTCGCAGGCGGGATCGACAATGTTGCCGCCGCCGGCGCGCGCCTAGCGGCGGGAGCCGACAAGATTAGCGTGAACTCTCCCGCCCTGCTCCGCCCCGGCCTGATTGATGAGTTGCAGGACGCCTATGGCCGCCAATGTATCGTCGTCGGCATCGACACATTCGAAGACTCTAATTTTTCGGGGGCAACCTACCGGGTCAAGAGTCATACGGGCGATCCGGGCAAGACCCGTGAAACCGGACGGGCGACGCTGGACTGGGTTCGTGAAGCGACGGATCGGGGTGCGGGCGAAATCGTCCTCAATTGCATGAACCAGGACGGGGTGCGCAAAGGCTATGACATCGTTCAACTCAAAGCTGTCCGGGATATCTGCCCTGTCCCTCTGATCGCGTCGGGCGGCGCGGGCGCGACGGAACATTTCGAGGCCGTTTTCAAGCAGGCGAATGTGGACGGCGCGCTGGCGGCCTCTGTCTTCCACAAAGAAATCATCGCCATCCCGGATTTGAAGCGTGATCTGGCCAAGGCTGGACTGGAGATGCGGCTATGAAGCTAGAGTTCGAAAAGGGCGGAGGCCTGATTCCGGCCATTGTTCAGGATGCGGACACGCTGCAGGTGCTGATGCTTGGCTATATGAATGAGGCGGCACTGACAAAGACACAGGAAACGGGTCTGGTGACCTTCCATTCGCGCAGTCGCGATACGCTCTGGACTAAGGGTGAGACGAGTGGACACACACTCTCGCTGGTCAGTATTGAGCCGGATTGTGATGCCGACACGCTGCTCATCAAAGCGCGTCCGGCCGGCCCGACCTGTCACGAAGGCACCCCATCCTGTTTCGGAACTGAAAGCGCAACTGGAGTCGGCTTCCTAGCCTATCTAGAAGTCCTTATCGAGGGCCGGAAAAACGCCGATCCCACCAGCAGCTATACGGCGAAGCTCCTGCAAGGCCCTCTCGTGAAAGCCGCGCAGAAAGTCGGCGAAGAAGGGGTGGAAACAGCCCTCGCCGCCATTGCGGGAACGGATGACGACTTCCTCAATGAAGCGGCCGATCTACTCTACCACTTGCTTGTCGTGACCCGGGCGAAGGATTTGTCGATTTTAGAAGTGATGAGTTGTCTTGAATCCCGACATCCGATTTTATCCAACAGTAACCAATCCAAAAACCCCTAGAGTCAATCGAAATTTATATATATATATATATGAGTCTTGCCTATTTGATTGGCATTTTCCTGAGGTATCTTAGCAGGATTTTGTATTTATGCTCAAGCCTGTGATTATATCTCCATTCGGTTTCCTTGAGGTGGAGATGTAAGGTGTGTTTTGGAACGCCCTTAAACTTCGCTAGACGCACCTTGGCCAGCCCCCAGAAGCCTTCGATGCCGTTGATGTGGGTCGGGCCCTGGGCGAACTCGTCCCTGGAATGATCTACCCGATAATGACCATAGCCTATATCGACCAGTCCGTTATAGCCGCGCCAGCCATCGGAGTTGATGATGGAAGACGGGTTAACCCTACCCCGGATAATCCCCTGTAGGGTGGCTCTGGAGCAGTCTGGCACAATCTCGGTATAGACCCGCCCGGCCCGTTCGTAGATGCCAAACAGGGTGGTCTTGCCATAGGCCCCGCGCCCGCGTTTGCCCTTGACGCGGGTTGCGCCGAAATAGCTTTCGTCAACCTCGCCTACGCCGAAGAAGGGTCTGTCCGCCTCGCAGGCCCAATGGATGCGTTCGCGAAGAGCGCGGTAGATCCGGTTGATGGTGTTACGGTTAAGCCTTGTCAGTTGGGCTGTTTGCAGGGCTGTCAGATCAGCGGCAAAGCAGCAAACGACCTCTCGAATTTTACGCTCGGACAGGTTCGAACCTTTTGAATAATAATTTTCATTGCATACAGTGACTTAGATCCTATGCGGAGCTAATCAACTAGGCAAGAGCCAACACAAATTAATAAGGCCTGTGCCTAGCAAGGTTGATTTGTCTAAAGCTATTAATGATAAAAACTTTGGAGTTAACTGAAGCGTGTATATAATACCTCTATCAGAAATGCTTTGATTATTTATTAGAGCACCTTCCCACTATTACCCTAGGCTGTAGTGAAGAGTTAACTTTTATTTTCTATAATGTTCCTTCATTTTGTCAGGAGCGCACATATGTCTGGTTATCAGGAACTTACGGATGAACAATGGGGCCGTTTAAAGCCTTATTTGCCTTATGGGAGCACAGGGAAACCGGGTCGCAACGCCAATAACAGGCTTTTCATTGATGCTTTGTTGTGGATGGCCCGTTCGGGCGGGCGTTGGCGCGATTTACCCGAACGGTTCGGGCGTTTTGACAGTGTCAAACGGCGTTATTATCTCTGGGTTGAGGCCGGGGTTTTAGAAGATGTCTTTAAGGCCTTGCGCACTCACGCTGATCAAGAGTGGCTGATGATGGATGCCACAATTGTGCGGGCGCATGCCCAAGCGGCCGGGGCGCGGCATAAAAAGGGGGGCCTGATGCCCACGCATTGGGGCGTTCCAAGGGCGGCCTGACGACAAAAATACATGGGCTGACAGATGCATTGGGTTTAGCTCTGCGCCTGATAGCAACGGGCGGGCATTGTAGCGAAATGACGCAAGCCGCCGCCTTATTGGCAGGGTTTAAGGCGGATCATGTCTTGGCGGATAAGGGCTATGATGGCCGGTGCGTTATAGACGCGGTGAATGAGAGCGGGGCTATGCCCGTTATTCCGTTCCGGAAAAATGCGCGCAAGCCAAGGCAAACTGATATGGCTTTGTATAAGGAACGTAATATTGTCGAGCGTTTCTTTGGCTATCTCAAACAGTTCCGGCGTGTGGCTACGCGATATGACAAGCATATCCAAAACTATATGGGCTTCGTCTATATCGCAGCTATCAAAATCTGGCTCAAATGATTAAGGGTCTTGCCTATTTGATTGGCTCCGCATAGGATCTAAGTCACTGTATGCAATGAAAAATCGTTATTCAAAAGGTTCGCATCTGTCCGAGCGCAAAATTCGGGAGGTCGTTCGCTGCTTCGCCGCTGATCTGACAGCCCTGCAAACAGCCCAACTGACAGGGCTTAACCGTAATACCATCAACCGGATCTACCGCGCTCTTCGCGAACGCATCCATTGGGCCTGCGAGGCGGACAAACCCTTCTTCGGCGTGGTCGAGGTTGATGAAAGCTATTTCGGCGCAACCCGCGTCAAGGGCAAACGCGGGCGCGGGGCCTATGGCAAGACCACCCTGTTTGGCATCTACGAACGGGCCGGGCGGGTCTATACCGAGATTGTGCCAGACTGCTCCAGAACCACCCTACAGGGGATTATCCGGGGTAGGGTTAACCCGTCTTCCATCATCAACTCCGATGGCTGGCGCGGCTATAACGGACTGGTCGATATAGGCTATGGTCATTATCGGGTAGATCATTCCAGGGACGAGTTCGCCCAGGGCCCAACCCACATCAACGGCATCGAAGGCTTCTGGGGGCTGGCCAAGGTGCGTCTAGCGAAGTTTAAGGGCGTTCCAAAACACACCTTTCATCTACACCTGAAGGAAACGGAATGGAGATATAATCACAGGCTTGAAGACAAGTACAAAACCCTGTTACGTTACCTCAGAGAAAATCCAATCAACTAGGCATGACCCATGATTAATTCTTCACTACGACCTAGGATACAAGGTCAGTTTCGGATTCGAAAGCTTTAATAACTTCATCAACGGACCCTTTCATCCGAACCATTCCTTTTTCTAACCAAACCGCGACGTTGCAATGTGAACGAACAAGTTTTGTACTATGACTGGCTAAAACCAAACCGCGCGCGTCTGCTACTAGGCTAAGAAGTCGAATCTTGGCCTTCTCGCGAAAAACTCGATCGCCAGCGCCAATCCATTCGTCTAGCAATAGGATATCAGGCTGCATGGCTGTCGCCACTGAAAAAGAGAGCCGCATAGCCATACCTTGACTGTAAGTGTTAATGGGTTGATCAATCACGTCGCTCAAATCGGAAAACTCGATTATTCCTGGTATCATTGCTCGAACGGTATTTAGAGAGTGGCCATGCATCATACCTTGCAGGATGATGTTTCGACGTCCCGTTAGTTCCATCTTCATACCGATTCCCAGACGGAATAAAGAAGCTGTCGTACCATTAATGGAAACAGTTCCGAATTGAGGTATATAAATCCCAGCCATTATACGAAGTAGGGTAGATTTTCCCGACCCGTTGAGGCCGACAACTGCAAGTCGATCGCCGCTAGAAAGTGACAAATCTATTCCGGAGAGAGCAGTTTTAACCTTGCTGCGGCCAGGCAAGAATGACCTAACCCCACCCCGCAATGCAGGGTAATTCAAAGTCACCGCCTTCAATGAAATTAATTCTGTCATGAAACGTATAATGCGATGTTCCGACCCATTAACTGATAAGTTAATAAAGTAAGACTCCAACCTATTACTGTCATTGCAATGACTACCTGCCAGGATAAAATCGGTATGCCGAGACCCATTATGGGATCTCGGACTATGGCGATATAGTGGGTGAACGGATTGAATATCAATAAGTGCGCCCTATCACCCATTTGTTCAGGCACGTAAAGAATCGGTGTCACGAAAAACATTACTCGCATAACTGACTGAGTTAAGTGGATAAGATCGTTATAACGACTGCAGAGTGTGGCGAGGAACAAAGTGATCCAAAGGCCGTTGATCACTATCGCAATTATACCTCCAAGCGACCACAGCCATTCAATTGTGGGTATCCATTTAAAGAACAAAAACAAACTAACCACGACTGGCAGTGAGAAGCTAAATCGAATTAGCGCCCGAGTTAGAACCTGGATGGCGTAGATAGAAAGCGGTAGTTTGGTGCCAAGAATCCAACCGCGCGCCGATAGAAATGTCCTACTACCTTCAACGACTATGCTCTGGAACAGAGTCCAGACCCAAAAGCCTATGCTTAGCCAGATCGAAAAATAGCGCTCATCGATTATTGTTATTGAACCGAAGATCAGAATTTTCACAAATATGAAGAGTGCGAACGCAAGAGCAACCCATGCCATGCCGAGCACGCTACGCTTATAGAGTTCTTCGATATCAGTTAGCGCCAAGCGAGACCAGAGAGATACCCGACCGAGTCCCGCAAGAACGTTTCGAATAGACCACATCCCCGAAGTATAGTCGGTTAGGTCGCGATACGGAAGGCCTCCATTGTCGTCATTTTCATCTGAGTGAATGTCTAAAATCGGGATTTGCGGGCCTGCCATGCCCTGCATAAAGGCCGACCTATACCGGCGAGCAGGCGCTGCACTATACCAGCTTCGAGATGTGTCTCGATTTCTCTCGCCGCCCCCGACACAAACTCTACTCCTTCTAATCGCCTACGTGCAAATTCATAGAGTTCTAAATCAATCGTGTTGATCGCTACTAAATCGCGGTAAACATCAGCACCGATGCGCTCCTTGAATGCTCTGAGATTTTCCGCCAAATTGGAATTACGGGTGGACGTAACATTCTCTCTCACATTATCGATCTTGAAATCTGGAAAGTGTGGGGTGATGTGGTCAGAGATACGTTCCATTGACTCCATAAAATCTTCAACAAATCCCACTACCGGTAGCGCTTCTATAGCTGCTTTAGCGCGTGGGAGGAAAAGGGCAAGCTGCTTATCAGGCGTGAATTCGAAGAAATCCTTGAGTCGCCTCGCGTAGAAGTTCGTAATTTGCCCCGGCCTCGGTGAGGATAGGCGCCAGTCCATATAAGATTTGAAGTCACCTTCCTTAGCTTTGATCGCCCCGGGTGTAAGGACGTTTTGCTTTTTCTCAAAATCATAGACAGATCGGATCCGGTCGATGGGGTGTCGCAAAAACACAATGGGAAGGATTTCTAGGTCATTGGTATGCGGAAGAGAGATTATCGCCGTGTGGGAACTGACCGCTTTCAGTTTGGGATTGTTCCGAATGTAGTCAATTAGTGGTTCGGGATCGAGCTTCTTATTGTCGGGCCCTTCAATTTCTGCCCATTCGTTGTCACCAAAATTATTATGCAACAGCCGATCGACAGATGTGCCTGCATTCTTGAAAAGGTGATAATGTACAATTACAGGTCGTTTAGACATAATGAACTCTTTAAATTGTATATCTTCTAAAGGAAAAATTTTGAGTTTAAGCTAAGCGAGGGTTTGCTCACCTCTTTGTCTGATATTAAGCCATAGTTTTGCGGTATTGCAAGCGTCGATATTTAATGGTCTTTGTCTTGACCCTTTCTCTGCGGTTAAGAATGGTTTGTGCACGGTCGAAGTTGTACAGACCTTTGCCGCGCTGAGAGGCGGACCGGCGATTATGTTTGCGCGCGTTTTGGGGTGAGCTTCCGGGATTGCTGGGAACCGTTTGCTTCGGCCGCTCTTGGAACTGGGTGTCTTTGACCGGGTCGGGGCTGTCCGGCGGCACCGGCTGTGATACTCGCCGCTATCTTTCGACTTATCCTTAGGTTTACCCTGAGATTTCCCTTGGGAACTTCCCTGGAATTTGTTCTGGAACTTGTCCTTGAGCTTCGCCGCGAAGGGTGCTTGCGGAGTTGCGATTGGTCGACGCGAACGGCTGTGAGTTAGTTGGTGTGACGGAAATTCGGACTGGATCTGCCAGAAAATTGTCGGCCAGTTTCTTGATTTTGGGCGGCAAGGTCGCAGAGAAGAGAGAAGAAGAGAGTCTGACGTTGCTTGGGCAGGAGTGGGACAATCTTCTTCGACGCCTGAATGAAACCCATATCCATCATCTGGTCGACCTCATCGAGAATCAGGACTTCGACGCCAGACAGACGGACATCGCTGCGGTCGAGCAGATCGATCAGGCGTTTCGGGCGTGGCCACGATTACATCATTTCCGTGAACAAGGCGTTTGGTTTAACGGGCAATTGATACGCCGTCCGTAATCTTGGCAACCTCAATATCCACCGTGAAGCGTCCATAGCTTCGGAAACTCTCTTTGATCTGTTCAACCAGTTCCCGAGTCGGCAAGGACGAGCACGCGCGCTCCGTGCTTGGGCGGGTTCATATTGCGTGTAAAGATGTGATGCAGAGTGGGTAGAGCGAACGCCGCTGTCTTGCCGTTTCCTGTTTGCGCGATGCCCAGCAAGTCCCGACCCTTGAACAGCTGCGGAAATCGCTTCCGTCCGAATCGGCTTGGGGTCAGCATAGCCGAGCGTCGCCCATGCGCGCGAAAGCGGCTCGGCCAGATTGAGATCGGGGAATATCGTTATGAGGGTACCGTCGGGGTCGTAGCGGTATTGTTCGCAGCGGAAAAGGGGAAAGGCGACCCACTAGGCGTCGGGGGCGAGACCGCCAATCTATCGCTGCGGGCTGTGTGCAGGCCATCTCTGCGTAGATCACCTTCGCCGCGCATCCGTCAGGATCCTGTAATTTAGATAAATGTTAAAATGACGACATATGTCGTTTTCATTATTTACGAGACGACATGTGTCGTTTACCGAAGCCATATGAAACAGTCTGTTAAGCCATCTCCTGCAGAAACTGCTATTTTACAGATTCTCTGGGCGCGCCAATCATGCAGCGTTAAAGCCATCCATGAAGAGCTGAGTCGCATGAAGTCGGTCGGATACACAACGATCCTCAAACAGGTACAGCGGATGCATGGCAAGGGTCTGGTGAGCCGGTCACCTGGAGAAGGTAAGTCCTATGATTATCAGGCCGTGATCGGGGAGGCGGACACCAAGTCACGCCTGTTCGATCAGTTTGTGAATACAGCATTTGAAGGGTCGTGGCTGTGTGAAAACAGCCTGGGCAATGCGTCGATTTCAGTGGATTTAATTTAGGACAAGCTTTCCCCTTAGGCTTGGATCACCCGGATTAGTTTCTTCACTCCGAACATGCTGATCATCCGGCGGATATTATAAGCTAGAACCGATAGACTCATCTCTGTTTTGACGTTTTTGAGGCGTTTGGTCAGGAAGTGCGTGGCACCCATCCATGACTTCAGCGTCCCGAACGGATGCTCGACCGTCGCCCTTCGGATGGCCATGGCTTCCGGGAGGTCATTCAATCGCGTCAACATAGCGTCGATGATGTCCTCATTGACCCAGCGTTTGATCCGCCGTTGTTTCCCCGTCGTGCATTTGGCTTTGACGGGACAGGCCGCGCATTCGTCCGGCCAGTAAACTTGCATGTCCTTGCCCTGTTCAACTGACATGAAGCGATAGGTCATCTTCTGACCACCTGGGCATTGGTAACTATTGTCTTCGGGCTGATAGAGGAAGTCATGTTTGCCAAAGCGGCCCGCGGCTTTAGAGCCAGATGTGTAAGGCTTGGGCACGTATGTTGTAGCGCCCAGTTTCTCAGTCGCCATAATTTCTGCACCGCTGAAGTAGCCACGATCTGCAAAGACTGTAATGTCTTTTCGTCCAATGGCGGCTTGGCCTTGTTTCGTCATCTTTGTGAGCTGCACTTTGTCAGAGACAGTGTTTGTTACCTCATGCGCGACAATGAGATGGTGCTCGGTATCGACAACCGTCTGTACGTTATACCCCACCATACCAGCCTTTGTGCTGGTCGCCATAGCCACTGAGTCCGGGTCAGTTAAGGATACTTGTTTCTTAGAAGACGCGGCGAGATCATCTTTCAACTGTTGAAGCTCAGCCATCTTCTCACGCATTGACGTAATCTTTTCCTTGAGGCGTTCAGTCTTGGCCTCAGCGGCCTCGCCTTCCTGTAAATCCGTCGCGTCCAGTGCATGAAGGTATTTCTCTATAGAATGCTCAATCTGGCCGATGCGCCGCGTGAGCTTGCCGCGTGTGAAGTTCTTTTCTCTCGCGTTCACGGCCTTGAACTTGGCTCCATCAATCGCAACCATTGTGCGCGCGAACAGACCAACGTCACGGCAAAGAGTCACAAATTGAGAACAGGTTGATTGGATAGCGGTGCCGTTGTCTTTTCTAAAGTCAGCAATCGTTTTGAAGTCAGGTGCAAGCTTGCCCGTCAGCCACATAAGCTCAACATTACGCCCCGCTTCGCGTTCAAGCCTACGGCTAGATTGGATACAGTTGAGATAGCCGTAAATGTAGAGCTTGAGCAAAATAGACGGATGATAACCGGGACGGCCTGTCGCCTTGGGCCGGACGCGCTCGAAACCCATTGAGAGTAAATCTAGTTCATCAACGTAGGCATCAATGACGCGAACAGTATTATCTTCATCGATATACTCGTCCAGACTTTCAGGAAATAATATGGACTGATTTCGATCTTGGCCTTCAATAAAGCGCTTCACAATAAACCTCCGATTCAATCACCGGAACTATATCACAAAAAACTAACCGTTTTCACACAGCCACGGTCTGTGCCGGATCTGGTGATGCATGCGTTGGGGACCGATAAGGTGAGCTTGGACGATATTGAAAAAATTCGCAAGTTTCTGGACTCGCTGAACAGCGACCAAAAGAATTCGAGCGCGATCTAGCAATCGCTGTTCATATGTCATTTTAAGGGGACGAGGCAATGACGCTGAATATTACCGCACTCTGGGACGCGCTCGGATGGTCAATTCTGCACAGCCTGTGGCAGGCCCCGCACTGATCGGCATTGTCGTCTTGACGCTCCGGGCTCTGATAACAGAACGCCGTGCGAAGCTGCGCTATCTGATCGACCCCAATTTGTTGAACGCCGAGATTGGCTGTGGTTACATTTTAACTAGGGTCTTGCCTATTTGATTGGCTCCGTATAGGATCTAAGTCACTATATGCAATGGAAAATCGTTACTCAAAAGGGTCGCACCTGTCCGAACGCAAAATTCGGGAGGTCGTTCGCTGCTTCGCCGCTGATCTGACAGCCCTGCAAACAGCCCAACTGACAGGGCTTAACTGTAACACCATCAACCGGATCTACCGCGCTCTTCGCGAACGCATCCATTGGGCCTGCGAGGCGAACAGACCCTTCTTAGGCGTGGTCGAGGTTTATGAAAGCTATTTCGGCGCAACCCGCGTCAAGGGCAAACGCGGGCGCGGGGCCTATGGCAAAACCACCCTGTTTGGCATCTACGAACGGGCCGGGCGGGTCACACCGAGATCGTGCCACACTGCTCCAGAGCCACCCTACAGGGGATTATCCGGGGTAGGGTTAACCCGTCTTCCATCATCAACTCCGATGGCTGGCGCGGCTATAACGGACTGGTCGATATAGGCTATGGTCATTATCGGGTAGATCATTCCAGGGACGAGTTCGTCAATGGCCCAACCCATATCAACGGCATCGAAGGCTTTTGGGGATGGGCAAAAGTCAAGCTCGCCAAGTTCAAGGGCGTTCCCAAACAGACCTTCCATCTCCACCTGAAGGAAACGGAATGGAGATATAATCACAGGCTTGAAGACAAGTACAAAACCCTGTTACGATACCTCGGAGAAAATCCAATCAACTAGGCATGACCCTATGCATTTTACTTGTAATTTTTGGGGTTAAAAATATCTATACGCAACCATATAGATTATCGCATGCATACACTATACTTTCGAACAATTAGGTGACCGCTTTACGTCCTGTTCAAACCGGGCCGTTCTGACAGGCAGCATATTCGCTCCTCCAACTCTGAAAAAGTATCGCGCGCAGACCGTGAAAAGGCCAAACACTGACGAGGCACACATCTTGATAAAACGCTGGCGACAGCATGACAAAACCCTCAGACCACACAGTGCGCTTGGCTATAAATCACCCACCCCAGAAAGCGTCTTGCCATGCCCTGTTGGGCGCCTCTACACGCCGGTCCGGTCAGCGAAGGCAAGGCGGCCATAACCGACAGACTTCTATAATTGAACCGTCGTCAATGAAAAATTCTAGGGTGAGTTAGGCCGTCAAAATGTCAGTCGCGTATCACCGCAGTCTCTGGGGTATCTTTGTCGATGTCAAAAGCAAAGCAGTCGATCATCAGTTGCCGAAAACTCGGGCGCATATCTTCAATCCGCCGAGCCTTAATCACATAGCCGAGGTTCATCATCGCTTGAGACGATGTCGGCAAGTGTTGGGCCGGTGATGATGAACCATCGCCTGGAACCACAACCGTCCCTTGTTGGGAAACCAACGGTCCGCTGAAAAGGATACCTCCAAACCTCATATTCGGCGCGGAGGACATTACCGTATCTCCCGAAGATCGGTTAGAGTAAGTAGTCCCTCGGTTGATGAAAACTGGAGATCCACTAGATCCCTCAAAACAGGCGCAATCGATGACGAACTCAGCTTTGCCCTTGTAGTCGACCCAGCATGGTGTCGCCGTAACACCTGTCCTCACGATAGGAATGTTGTTGACATCGTCATACAATCCGTTCGGATAGCCCGGCATGATCACTTGTTCGATTGCCGACGCATCTGCCTCCCAACTTACTTCCAGTGCATCAGTTCTGCTCAGATTAGTGAAGTGAGCATATGCATTAAGCTGAGCATTGATCTCCTGCCCGAACCTGATGAACGGAATAGCGGCCAAATCGCATTCCGGGTCGGGGTGAAAAATAACGTGCGGATCGTCGAGTTGAATGCTTACCATATTATGCCTGAGAGCCGGTTGCTCGGGGGGCGGCTTGACGTTCACCGTAATCGTCAACGCCGCGCAGTCTTCTACAACATGCCTATTAGTTATAACGGCATAAGACTGGGGCACTTCAGGATCGAATGCATAGAAAAAGCCCGTTCCGACGCTTTGCCCACCCGATCGAAGGTCATTGACGACCCTGGTCGTGCACTTGGTGATCTGAGTTTTGATATCCATGCCAAACATGTTGGGGGCTACGCACGCCTCGCAAGAGCTTGATACGGTCCACACTGATGCGCGTGCTAAGTCCAATACCAACATAGGATATCGAACCGCACTGGGATCGTCACGGACTGGTCAGGCCGAGGCGGCGGCCACCTCTTCAAGCCTACTTAAGAAAGGGATGTTCCCAAATGTATCGGACTCACCAAAGACGGGCGAAACTCCAATCGCCCCGCCTTCCTTGATCGGGACACGCGACCGCCTTGGAAGGGGGCGGGTTTCTCCCCACATAGACGAAATGTCGCTATTTCGCATAACACGCAGCCTGCAGCCGCGTCATCCGCCAGATACGCCAAAGGAGACTCCAGCGCTCGAACCGATCACGCAGGGCATGCTCGAGGGCCGTGATGAGAGGTTGGTGGTTATCCTCGGTCCGGCGGGGAGCGGGAAGTCGGTGCTTCTGGAAGATCTCGCTCATGCTGCCGGGGCAGAGATGGAGCGCGCTGCATTTTTCGTGGAGGATCCGAATCTGGCCGGGCCCGCACCGCTCTTCATCGACGGCTGCGACGAGGTCGGGCTCGCCGTCGAGGAGCGGCCCGTGGGGGAGGTGCGAAAGGCGCTCAAAAAGCTTAATTATCCAGCTGCGACGATCACCTGCCGTGGCATCGACTGGAACAACGATTCCGACCCCAAGGCATTCAAGCGGGCTTATGGCGACTATCCATTCGTTCTTGAGCTTCTCCCCTTCACACGCGAGGACGCGCTGCGCAGCCTAACGGGCGGGGATGCCGGAGATGGCCCTCTCGATCAGGCCGATGCGGAAAGCATGATCCAACGGCTGGACGGCCAGGATCTTTCAGATTTTTACACCAACCCGCTCAACCTCGAAATCATCGCGGCCATCGTCGCAAAGGACGGAATGGACGCGCTGCCCAAAGCGCGTAGCGAGCTTTTCGCCGAGGCCGGTCGCCTGCTCTGTCAGGAGCACCGGGAGGGGGGCCGCAGTAACAGCCCGCTCGCCGTGATCAGCGAGGCAGAAGCCTGCGACGCGGTCGGCCTTCTATGCCTCGCTGCCGTACTGTCGGGACAGGGCGTGATTGCTCGGGAGCGCGGGCAAGGGCCTAAACATACGCCTACCATTCCCGACCTTGAAAAGCTCGCAATTACCAACAAATTGTCTGCCGTGTTGCAGTCCCGCCTGTTCCGTCCCAACGCGGGCGAAGGCCTTCTTATGCCTGTGCACAAGATGGTGGGGGACTATCTCGCCGCACAGTGGTTGATCCGCCGTGCGGACGGAGACCCGCGCCGCGTGCGCCGCATCATGCGCAGCCTCGCGCCCGAGGGCCTGCCCAGCGCCGACCGCCGCGCTCTCTGGGCATGGCTCGCCGGCGACCCCGCCTTCGCCCCGCTCATTGTCGAAACCGACCCCGTCTCCGCCCTTCATTATGGCGACCCGGATAGGCTTAGCGACGACAATATGGTCGCGCTGCTGGACGCCATGGCCCGCCGCCTATCCGAAGCACCGGGGCGCTTTTCCGACGACCGCAACCTTGTCTCAGAATTCGCCATAGGGCGCGAGCGACCAAAAACGCGGAGGTGGCTGAAAACCATTATTTTCGACGACAAAGCGGAGAGTGGAACGCGGGTCTTTGCCCTTGATCTCGCCAAATCATGCCCTTCCACAGTGGACGACATCCGGGCTGAACTCCTCGCGATCCTCCAGAATCCCGACGGCGATATCGCCCTGCGATTGCACGCGGCCTCACTCTGCCGAGGGGTATGTCCAGAGGCAGACTGGGATTCCATTGTGCGAGCATTGCTGTCGGAGAGGAGTGGCGACGCCGCAAGAATGGCAGGGAGCATCCTGCGCTCGCCTGCCGCCGCAAATCTCTCAAATGACCTGCGAGCGGAAATCTTCCTCGCTGTTGCGGGGGCGCAGCCGGAGCAGCAGGAGAGTCAGCCCGATCTTGTCGCCAAGACATTAAACATATTCAACGAAATACCGACAAAAGAGTTGGGCCAATTGCTGGAAGCTATGCGCACTCATCCATGGTGGGAGGACGCGGTCAAGAATTACCCGAACGGGCAGGTGGGCCATGAACTCTCTCGCCCAATTAGCGACGTTCTACACCGCCTCGCGGAGGCTGGATTGCTAGCGCCTGAGCAGCTCGCGACTTGGTGGAACATCGCTGCGGATGCCAATTACCCCGAAAAAAGCCTCGACGATCACTTCTCCACCGCTTGGAGCGATCCGGAATTCCGGCGGGCCACGGCCCTCCATGTCATCCGCATCGGAATCGCTGAAGATGGCTATAATGAGCGGCGCTATGAATGGTTGGAACGGCGGCTGAGGGCTGGAGAACTCGATGCCGACGATATGATGGCGATCCTTCGGGAGGTCGCCGCGAATGGGGACATTGCTAATTTGAGCGACTTTGATCGCGATATCTTGGCACACTTTGCCTATAATGGCGAACAGGAGGAGGCTGCCCAGATTCTGGATGCCGCTATGGCTAAGATACAAGGCCTGGAGCGCTGGACCCACCGCGAATGGACTGCGCCGCCTCAAGGTCTTCCCGAATGGCAAATTAAAGAAAATGCGAGGACAGCCAAACATCAGAAGGAACTCAAGGATACCCAGACACGGCTGAAAGAGAAGTTGTCCAGCCCCGAAACACGGCACAATGCGGCTCGCACGCTGGCGAATATCTATTTCGGGGCGAAACCCTATTCGCACATCCCAAAATTCAAAGACCCCCAAACGTTCCGCGACTATCTTGGAGAAGAACCGTTCGCTATATTCCGAGCGGAGTGCGAGAGATGTTTGGCTAACCCTGCCATCTTCTCGGTGGACAAAATTCTCGAAAGTGAGCCAGGAACTGTCCGGCGCGACGGCGTGCTGGCCATGGTCGCGCTGTGGGAAAGGCTTGCGGCGGGTGAAGACTTCTCTGACCTGACGGACGAAGCCCGCGCGGCAGGGTGGTTCGCCGCAACCATGGCGGACTACGGCCCGCACCAGGGGGCAATCCAGATGGAGGGCGAGCGCGAGGAGCTCCAAGCCGCGCTGCAATGCCCACCTGATATGATCCAAAACTTACACAAGCGCTTTGTGGCCATAAGTTATGACGAATTTCATGCCCGCAACGGTCTACTTGATGCTGTTATCCCCGATGCTGGCGGCGACAGGCTCGCCTTCGAGACGGGACTGGCATGGCTGCGATCGGCTCCGGAGCGGCTCCCTGACCAGTTCTCGAACCTCCTCGTGGCCCTGCGTAGCGTCAATTTGTCGGAGGCAGAAATCGACTGCGCTCTCGCCAGACTCGCAACGGAGTTGCGCGTTTCCCGCATTGACTTGCCGAAGATCGCTCTCCGGACACTGGAGGCAATCCGGTTCCTGCACGACTCTGGGCACCCCGTTCCCGTAGGCGCTGACACATCATTCCTTTCCGCCATCTATGACCAGCTCGACTACTACACCCCCAACGTTGAGGATGGCCACAGGGACAGAACGATCAAGCCAAGGGCTGCGGCAACGCTGTTTCGGGAATTGCGAGCCGAAATCCCGTATATGGCTGATTTCGACAGATTTGAGCACCCAAACAGCAGCCAAGCCCGGATGATGGGGCTTTTGAATGGTCTCCGTGAAGATCCCTCTGATGAGTCCAAAGAGGCAATAGAGACTATCGAGCCTGGTGACGATAGCTGGACGGAGGATGTGCGTGACGCGCGCGCGCGTCAGCAGGAAGCGTGGGCGCGGGCGCAGTTTGTCCCGCTTGGACCGGAAGGCATCGCTTTCATGGTCGACAACACAACGCCGCAGACTGCTGACCAAATGCATGACGCCGGGCTGGAGGCGCTCGAGGTGTTGCAAGACCGTCTCCGCAGTTCATCGGAGGATTTGGCGACTGCCTATGACGCAATCATAGCGATGGAGAAAAAAAGGAAAAGTCGGGAGAACGCCCTGAACGCACATACTACGGTCTTGCTCTCTCTTCCAAAAGGTGTCCAAGCATATCCGGAATTTCAGATGGAGAGAGACAGTCGTGCCGACATCGCCCTGACCACGAATGCGCCTGACCTACTTCTGCCCATTGAGGCAAAGGGGCAGTGGAATAGCAGGCTCTACACTGCGGTCTGGGATCAGCTGGGATTGAAATACGCCAAGCACTGGAAGGCGCGTGGGCGGGGTATCTACCTCGTTTACTGGCTGGGCGCGGAGCAGGATGAGACCCGGCAGGATAAGACCCGCCGCAACCAAGTCTGCAAGCCGAAGGACCGCGCGCGACCCGGCAGCCCTGAGGCTCTTAAGGCTGAAATCGAAGCAGCCCTGCCATCGGAGATGCGCAAGCGCATCACGGTATTCGTGCTCAATGTCACCGGGAACTGATCCTACGCCTGCTGGGACGGTTCACAGGTGAAATAGGAATAGTTCCTGCCTTTTTTGGTTTTCGTGGCCAGTTGTTTGGTCGGGCATGTGGCGCTAGGGCTGTAAAGTTGGAGGCCTCTAAGAACCATATATTTTGTTGTGTGATCTGATTCACCGGTTGTGGGAGGATTTTATGATGCACGCGCCTGGATTGTTTGACTTGTCGGATCATCTTGCTCGCTTATCGGCGACAGGTGATCCGCTTGAAGCGCTAGAGCGTCATGTGGACTTTGAGGCTTTCCGAACTGTTCTGATGGAAGCCCTTGGTTATGGTGTTCGCGCCAAGGGCGGTCGGCCACCCTATGATCCGGTCACGATGTTCAAGGTGCTTGTTCTGGCGTCGATGCACAATCTGAGTGATGAACGGATGGAATTTCTGATCCGGGATCGTTTAAGTTGGCTGCGTTTTCTGAGGTTTCAGATCGGTGAACCGACCCCGGACCAAAAGACGATTTGGCTGTTGCGTGAAAAGCTGACCCAGGAAAAGCTGACCCAGTCTGGTGCTTTCAAATCTCTGTTTGCCGCTTTTGAAGAGCAACTCTGCAAGCGCGGCTACAAACCCACGGGAGGTCAGATCGTGGATGCCACTTTGGTGTCAGCGCCGCGCCAACGGATGAGGAAAGAAGAGAAAGAGCGGGCTAGGGCCGCTGGCCGGATCATCATGGCCAACCTAAGCGACAACTTCCGCCGCCTCGTTTTCCATGAGCGACGACAACCCATAGCCTGATTCTGTTCAAAATCCGGATCCCCCCCCCCCCCGCTTATGCGGGCCAAAATCATGCCAAAATACGCCTGTGGACACGCATTCGTCACTCTATGAAGCCTGACCTGAGAGCCGACTATAAAATTCGCCTCTATACTGGCCCAAAACCCCGTTCTTCGAGGTGTCCACCTTGAGAACACGGCACATGGCGCACCGAGAACTCATCCCGACGCGCTTTGATAAAGGCGTACTTCACCCGTGGTCCTTTGCGAAGAACGCCGTGGCCTGTTTTAAGATGTCGCACTCCTCGGTGACGCGCCTAAGCTCGACTTTCAGACGCTAGATCTCAAACTGATCCGCTGCATCCGGTGTCTTGCCGGACGCGTCGCCATAACGCTTGACCCAATCGTAAAGCGACTTCGGGCTAATACCCAGCCGATCTGATACTGATTTAACTGAATGACCCTGCCTGGAAACCTGTGCCGCAGCCTCGCGCTTGAACTCTTCCGTGTAACTGATAACTCCGCTCATAATGTAAGCTCCTTACTTCCATTTTTACCAAGCAAGGGGTGAGGCACATCAGGGTGTTCAAGACCTATGATTTTAGACTAGCAAGCTACCCGTCATATTGCTCTATAGATGTATTCTGAAGTTAATTTTTGCGCTTACTTTTACCGATTAGTTTTTTCGGCATGCCTATTTGCCTATACCTGATACCAGTCATGGAAATCTTGAAAGTAGATGTTAACCACTGACGTTCTTTCGGGTTAAGTGGCATTGTTCGACTAAATACATATAACGACAATAGATATATTTCAAACAAAGGATGATTCTTGCCATACAGACTTAGCTTCTTTTCATAAAAAGCTGTATCAACGTTACTTTGACTCCAAATCCTTGATGTCCCTAGCGCGGAGGCGTAATTGTAGGGTTGATTTTCCATAAGTTCTTTGGATTCCGTTAGCTCTTCTTTCTCATGTAATGACTCTAGAACCCTAACAGTATTCGCAGCGCTCAATATTCTACCTATGTAACCTTGGGATATATTAATTGACCACCAACTAAAATAATCCAGGTACCGTTGCGCTAGAGCTTTTACGAAGTCATCTTCGTCTTGACTTGCTTTTAATGTATCATTTATTTCAGATTTAAATTCCAATTTAATTTTTGCAATTTCTTTCTCTGGGTCTGCTACAAACTGACTGGCGATGAACAAGTTTGTATGAGCAAAACGTCCTGAAGCCTGAACAATGGCCTTTACCGTATCTACCATTATGTCTTTGCCGAAAGTGCCTGACCTTACGTTCAGGGAGTTTGCTAAAATTGATTGCAGCCTGAACAACCTTTTCATGTCCGAGAGATAATGGTCATCTTTGGCAGTTTCATCTCTCAAACTTTCGCTGCTGTATGGGGATAAGAAATACTCAGCTAAACCTTTCTGGTTTTCTAAAAAACCGCGATGTTCACTTCTCAAAAGCGCAATACGATTGCTACGGTAGTCGCCCTTATTCTCTTCAGCAAGCACCTCTATTTCAGCCACTTTTTCATCTTCACCGACATTTGGGCTGAGTAACATCTCTAACTTTGAGCCAGAAACTCTTAATTGTGGAGCAATGCTAGCGTCTAATATCCAATATTGACTTGCTCCAAAGAGTTGGTTGGTTTGGTTAATTAGTTTATCAAAGATATCTCTATCATTGTTGAAATAGAGACAAAAAAGAAGAATGTTCGCATATCGTCTCTTGCTTATATTTTGCAAACATGACTCTATGACTTCATCGTAAATAAGCGGTTCTTGTGGGTGCACTATTTTCGCAAGATGGTAACCTGTAAAGAAATAAAGTAGAAATCTATTCCTAAATTTATACCCATTTGTGGTTTTTCTGAGAAGTTTCGCCTGAAGCAATACTTCTTCCAGCCTATCTAAGTTCTCAAAATATTCATCTTCTATTCGTTTTTTTACAACCTCGATTTGCTCGGTGGTGATTTCACCGTTAGCGCTATTCCTATATATTTCAAATGCAATGAAACCCAGACTTGCTCTAACCAAATCTATGCGGCGATTCTCTACATTGTGACTAGAAAGTTGAACTGCAACTAAGGCATCATAACAGGCCGCATTAGAGGTTAGTGACACGTCAGCACCCGAAATAGAGTCAATCACGCGCAAGAGCTGTATAATTAAGCTCGGATATATAGGAAAGGTATCGCCGAGGATAAGGCTACTTATTGTTTCAAAAGCTACCTTTATTTGGTTATCTAAATTTTCCTCAGCGACATCCTCGCCTGCAACAACCCAACTTTCTACAAATTCATAGAGTCTGTAGTGTGGCAAAGGTTCAAGAGTAACTGAAACTGGTTTCTCAATTTTATTATCAATAAATAGATAAGTTTGAAGTGGCCCGAATGAAGAGACTAAAATGGATTTGTAGTTATCGCAGACTTTAGAAATGATTTTTTTCAAAAGAGTGTCGTTTAAGGAACAATCCTCAATATCGTCAAGAAGCACAACTAACTCTGAATCCAAGTGTAGTGTCTTGGAAAGCTGACTTTTCCTTTTAACATTGATCAGTTTAGTGATATCGATTTTTTTAATCTCAGAGCCTTTAACATAAACCGTAGGGACAGCTAATTCGCATAATTTTTTTTGTAGTGCAAAAAGAGTAGTGCTCTTTCCACTTTGATCATCGCCCGATAATACGAATGCATTATCATTAAGTAGAAGATCAACTAAATCAGACATCCCGTGGCTGTGTGAAAACAGCCTGGGCAATGCGTCGATTTCAGTGGATTTAATTTAGGACAAGCTTTCCCCTTAGGCTTGGATCACCCGGATTAGTTTCTTCACTCCGAACATGCTGATCATCCGGCGGATATTATAAGCTAGAACCGATAGACTCATCTCTGTTTTGACGTTTTTGAGGCGTTTGGTCAGGAAGTGCGTGGCACCCATCCATGACTTCAGCGTCCCGAACGGATGCTCGACCGTCGCCCTTCGGATGGCCATGGCTTCCGGGAGGTCATTCAATCGCGTCAACATAGCGTCGATGATGTCCTCATTGACCCAGCGTTTGATCCGCCGTTGTTTCCCCGTCGTGCATTTGGCTTTGACGGGACAGGCCGCGCATTCGTCCGGCCAGTAAACTTGCATGTCCTTGCCCTGTTCAACTGACATGAAGCGATAGGTCATCTTCTGACCACCTGGGCATTGGTAACTATTGTCTTCGGGCTGATAGAGGAAGTCATGTTTGCCAAAGCGGCCCGCGGCTTTAGAGCCAGATGTGTAAGGCTTGGGCACGTATGTTGTAGCGCCCAGTTTCTCAGTCGCCATAATTTCTGCACCGCTGAAGTAGCCACGATCTGCAAAGACTGTAATGTCTTTTCGTCCAATGGCGGCTTGGCCTTGTTTCGTCATCTTTGTGAGCTGCACTTTGTCAGAGACAGTGTTTGTTACCTCATGCGCGACAATGAGATGGTGCTCGGTATCGACAACCGTCTGTACGTTATACCCCACCATACCAGCCTTTGTGCTGGTCGCCATAGCCACTGAGTCCGGGTCAGTTAAGGATACTTGTTTCTTAGAAGACGCGGCGAGATCATCTTTCAACTGTTGAAGCTCAGCCATCTTCTCACGCATTGACGTAATCTTTTCCTTGAGGCGTTCAGTCTTGGCCTCAGCGGCCTCGCCTTCCTGTAAATCCGTCGCGTCCAGTGCATGAAGGTATTTCTCTATAGAATGCTCAATCTGGCCGATGCGCCGCGTGAGCTTGCCGCGTGTGAAGTTCTTTTCTCTCGCGTTCACGGCCTTGAACTTGGCTCCATCAATCGCAACCATTGTGCGCGCGAACAGACCAACGTCACGGCAAAGAGTCACAAATTGAGAACAGGTTGATTGGATAGCGGTGCCGTTGTCTTTTCTAAAGTCAGCAATCGTTTTGAAGTCAGGTGCAAGCTTGCCCGTCAGCCACATAAGCTCAACATTACGCCCCGCTTCGCGTTCAAGCCTACGGCTAGATTGGATACAGTTGAGATAGCCGTAAATGTAGAGCTTGAGCAAAATAGACGGATGATAACCGGGACGGCCTGTCGCCTTGGGCCGGACGCGCTCGAAACCCATTGAGAGTAAATCTAGTTCATCAACGTAGGCATCAATGACGCGAACAGTATTATCTTCATCGATATACTCGTCCAGACTTTCAGGAAATAATATGGGCTGATTTCGATCTTGGCCTTCAATAAAGCGCTTCACAATAAACCTCCGATTCAATCACCGGAACTATATCACAAAAAACTAACCGTTTTCACACAGCCACTCCCCTTGAGAGACCGATCTGAGTCTGTGAAAACCATTTCGGGTTGATGAAAAAGATCATCAATATCAGCTCTTTCAATTTTTGCATGGTCAAACTGAAGAGTGTCTATCCGTTTTGTGACATATTCGGGATTAAACTTTATCGGTTCTTTTTTTTTATCAAGTCTGTCGAACACTTTAGAAAGCGATTGGGAGACGGCAGTCCATTGCTTGTCGCGCAGTTCGGGAAAATCCCTAGTCCCTCCATCAGGATTGACAGGAATACCGTCTTCTGGCGTCGCGTTCAAACTTTTCAAGGCTTCGGTCTTCCAGTCACATTCCCTAGCTATAACTGGAACAATGTGCATAGCACCTTCCGCTAGCATTTTATTTGCCTCAGCAAACTCTAAATTATAACAATAATTGGAAGCTAAGAAGTCAGATGATATCATTAGTATCATGATATCAGAGGTTTGTAGATTACTGTCTATAGTATCTTCCAAATTTTCTCCTGGTATAATCTCTCTATAGTGCCATGTCACAGCGCGTTCATCAAGAAGATGCTTAGACAAATGAGATTTAAGTTCATCTTTCAACCACTCGTCGTTATTAGAGTATGAAAGGAATATTTTGTATGGGTCAATGTTCATACCTGTTAGTAGCTTAGTATTTGCGTTTCGTCTATTGAAACATGTCTTGGAAAACTATTCACCGTCCAATCCCGCGACTGCACCCCGTTGGCCTGCCCCCATCTGGTGGTCCATCCGCTAAGTTAGAGCTTGGCGGTTATGGTCGCCCTGCCTAAATTCTTCAACCAAGAGGAGGAAATGGTATCCTAGATTTGGGCATCCTGGCTGTGACCTGCCCCTTAAAAGTGATCCATTTTAAAAGTTAGAGTTTTGGGCTATTTTGTGCTTGAAGGCGCACATTATGGCAAGAAAACGCTACTGACTGGATCGGTTCGGCCCAATACTCACAAAACAGATTCGGTCAAAACGAACATCCTATCTACGCCAACATACCCCATAGAGATAGCCCCTCGTCGAAATCTTTGTGAAGATCAACGGCGTGCAGCATTATCTGCGGACAGCTTTGCCTGTGGGCTGACATCTTTCGTCTCCGAGGTCTTTTTCGCCGTAAACACAGGCCTTCCTCGCGATAGAGGCGGTAGACGATAGGCGCACTGTTGTGGAAGATGCGCGCATGACGGTCGCGAAACGTCATCCTCGCATCATATATGCGGCAATGGATCTGGCAGAGTCGCTCAGTCAATGGGATCCAGCATTGCGAGACGATGAACGGCATCCAGACCGCATAGCAGAGCGTCTTGAAGCCGGCCGCCAAAAAACAAAAGATTTGCGGCTTGGCAGAAAAGTTACTTAACCATATAGTCATCGTAGATGGAGGAAAGAGTATGAGAAAAAAAGGTATGCGAAAATATGATCCGTTAGCCAGTTTCCTTGAACGTAAAAATACTGAATACGTCATAATGACGTTCAATGAGATTGAGGACATCATATCTGGGAAGCTACCGCGAAGCGCGCATATCCACCGTGCCTGGTGGGCAAACAAGGATAATTCATCCCGGCAGTCTTACGGCTGGCTTTCTGCCGGTTATAAAACGGTCGATGTCGAGCCAGCTTTGAAACTTGTGAGCTTTAAACGTCATTGAGAATTATAGCCATTTTTCGCATCAATGATGGCGGTGCTATTACAGCCTATTTGGGCTTGTTATCGCAGAGCTGACCGGCTCTTTCTTGGGAGTCGAGTTGCACCTGACCTCGCAGCCCTTATGGTGGTTTGTGCCTAAATTTTGTGCCTAAATTTTGTGCCTGAATAACGTATCTTTGCTTCGCCTATGTCAACCGCTTCGCCATTTTATGCGCTTGGTAGAGCGTGCGGGGCGGCTCGCCTCCACTTAACATTTCCAGCACCGGAATGATCTTTTTACATTCCGCAAGCTCGTTCTCAATGAATGGCCGATGCTCGATCTCATGCTCCCTGGGGTTGGCTAAAACCTCTTCATAATGAGCTTGAGCCTCCCGCCACCCGTCTAACCTGCCCTTGAAGAAGTCCTGTTCCTCTTTCTCGTCTGGCGTGAGGGGGCCGTGAACCTCCATCCTGCCTCGGCCGTTATCAATGTGAACGTCGTCCGGATGCAGAACAGGCGGGTCGATCGGAAGCCCCAGTTTCGCTCGGCGCTCCAATTCTTCTGTCCAAAAGCTCTTATATTCGATCAGATGGTCCATCTGCTTCTCTGCAGCCTCCTTCTTCTCCGCCTCAATCTCGGTCAGCGTCGTGATGAACAAGCGTTGCGCCTGGATATTACCCTTGACGGCTTTGACGCCTAGGGCGCGGATCACGGCCTGCGCAATCGGAATGGACTCTTCGCCTTGCCCCATATTGATGTTCACCATGCGGTAGGCTTCTTCCAGAAAGGTCTCTTTGAGCGTTTCTTCTAGCAACTCATAGGTGAGCGGTTGCGCCTTGAATTTGCTCCCCTTAGGGCGCCCCGAGGGATTGCCGGACTGGCCTTTCTTAAACCGCGTTGCGACAGGCGGCTTTTTGTAGCCGATCTCATAGGGAACGGCCTGCGTCTCCTCTGGTTTGGCTTTGGCGCTCATTCGGCCATCTCCCCTTGCCCGTGTGCCCCCTCATCGCGCCACGCCTGAGACGGATGATCCGTCGCTATGCCGCAGGCGAGATGCGCAGCCTCATCCTTGGCGAAGCTCTCCCAACGCTGGAGGATGACATCGCAATAAAGCGGATCAAGCTCGACAAGGTAGCCACGACGTGCAGTTTTGTGTGCCGCAATCAGGGTCGAACCAGAGCCGCCGAAAATATCGAGCACGATCTCCCCACGTCCCGAGACGTCCTTAATGGCGTCCGCAATCATCTGGACCGGCTTGACGGTCGGGTGGAGCGACAATTCCTCCACCCGTCCTGCCCGACTTGCGTTCACACCCCGATATTCCCAGACATTGGTGCGGTAGCGGCCATTCTGTCCCAGTTCGAACATATTAGTGTGAGGTGCGCTACCGGATTTAAACGCAAAAATCAGCTCATGTCGCGAGTGGTAGAACCTTCCAATATCGCCATTATCTTTGACCCAACTAATCAAGTTCTTGAGCTCAGCATAGACTGCGTCCCCGGCTCGTGTGATCTCGCGAATATGCCGCCAGCTCATACAGATGAAGTGGATGGAACCATCGACGCTGTGCTTGGCTAGCTGAGCGAAGGCACGCTTCAGAAAGGCCGTGAACTGACCTTCCGACATCTCGCCAGACGCCATCGCCAACTCGCAATGCTTGATGGAGCCCGCCCCCCCTACAAAGCCATCAATCGGCACATTATAGGGCGGGTCTGTAAATACCATGCGGGCGCTTTCACCCTGCATGAGCATATCTGTGTTATAGGGGTCCAGTACATCCCCACAGACGAGACGGTGCGGACCCAGTTGCCAAACATCGCCATGCGAACACCGCGCAAGTGCTGTTCCTGCTGGCGGAGCCATTCTAATACCCTTACCGAATCATAAGCATCTAAAAGACAGGGATAATTTCCCTCTGCGTCCCTGTACCCTTAGATTTCCTCAGATTTGGTGCAACAAATGGTGTAACAAATGGTGCAACATAATGGGTATGTCTCGACTCAATCAATATCTCTACAACAAGCGCGGGTGGTGGCAATATACGCGCCGCGTCCCCTCCGAGGTTGCCCATCTGGACACGCGCGGCACGATACGAATTGGCCTGAAAACAGCCTCGCTGGATGTCGCGCGTCATAGACGTGATGCGATGGTGCTAGCTGATGATGAGTATTGGGCAATATTGCAGAAAAATGAACGTCAAGGTGTCTCTAACAGCTCTCTGCTGTCGCGTTACCAAGCCGCTAAAAAGCGAGCCATGGCGCGCGGCTATATTTATACGCCCGTCGATACGCTTGTGGATGAAGCTTCTCTAGGCGAAATTATAGACAGAATTACAACGCTCATAGCTCAACCGAAATCCGTGGAGACCATAGAAGCGGAGGCCATACTGGGAGGCGTTGAAGAAGCTCACATGGCTATCTCCCAAGCTTTCACGCTTTATGCTGACACAATTTCTATCGGCACACTTAAAGGCAAATCAGAAGCCCAGAAGAAAACGTGGCGTAAACCCAAGGAACGCGCTGTCGCAAACTTCATCGCGCTATTTGGAGATTTGCCAATGGATCAGATTACACGCAAGCATGGTCAGGATTTTTACCAGTGGTGGGGTGAACGGGTAAATCCTACTGACGGTTCTAAAGGCCTAAACCCAAACAGTGCAAACCGCGATATCGGGAATATCAGAACGCTGTTTAAGAGCTATTGGGTGTATCAAGGTGAGCATAATCGCTCTAATCCGTTTAAGGGCCTGAACTACACTGAAAACTACTACAAGGACATTCCAGCCTTTGAAAATGATTGGGTGCGAAAAAAGATACTCGTTCCCGGCTTATTCGAAGGACTTAACCAAGACGCACGTCTTATAATATACGCACTCATCGAAACGGGGTGTCGTCCAAGCGAGATTGCCAATTTACGCTCTGAACACATTAAACTTGATGCTAACGTGCCGCATATTCAAATCAGGCCAAGAGAAAACCGCCAACTCAAGACAAATTCAGCTATTCGGGATATTCCACTGACAGGTGTCTCTCTTGAAGCTATGCGCCTAGCGCCGTCTGGTTTCCTTCGCTATCGAGATAAGGGACATCAGCTCTCGGCAACGCTTATGAAAGCTTTTAAAAGTCGCAATCTCTTTCCAACTGCCAATCATAGAATTTACTCATTTCGGCACTCTTTTGAAAAACGAATGCAGGAAAGTGGGATTGATTATGGTCTGCGATGCACCTTAATGGGCCATAGCAATAACCGTCCATCATATGGAGATGGCGGAAGTTTAGCTTACCGTCAGTTAGAAATGCTTAAATTTGTTCACCCTTATTCAGAGGAACTGGTCATAGGATTGTCGTAAACGTTTTAAGCGGTTTGCTCTTTTTTGTCGCTTTACAAGCTCATGATCCAGCCTCTCAATCAGTGGCCAATAGACGTCGCCTTGGCGATCAATAAGTCCTGCCATATAAGCCAATGAGGCCTTAATCTCTTCATCAGAAATGTTCACATCAGATTTGTAGCGCATTAGGAATTCAAGACTCAGGCGTATCAATATCAGATTCAATTTCTTCGTTTGCCTCACCGGGCGCGGGTCTATGGAGTAGCTCCAACTCCTCTGCCGTGAAGAAAGCACTTTCGTCCGAATAGACATCTTCAAATGTTCCAAAGAGGCTCTTTGAAGTACGTTGCAACCGTGCTTTTAAATTCTCGACGAGATCATCGAATAGCTTGTCGCCACGCGCAATAGCGGCGGCCTTTTCCGCTTCTGGCAGCTGCGGCGTAACGCGCATCATGTAAAGCATGAAGCCCGCCATGGCCTCAGACTGGATAGCAAGCTTCTGATTAATCCGTTCGCTCTCTCGCGTCATGCGGTCGAGCCTTCTGATCATCGCGCTGTTATGTTCGAGATTATGTTCTTCCGAGAGATAAACTTTCAGCGCATTATTCACCGTGTCCGAGATCGAGACATGCGGGCGGGTCGTCGCAAATTGTAGTTTGGCGTAAGTGTCGTGATCGACATAGGCACGGACGCGCGGTTTAGATGTGGTCATAGTCGTCTCCTGTTGGAGATCATAAAATGCGCGTAAAACAGATTTTCAGCTAGGGTAGTAATTTTAGGAAATTTACCATTTGCGAGAGAATAAAGGGGGTTCTGGGAGTTTCGTTATATCGACAAGCCTCTATCCCGCTGCCTGTCCCTCACATCCCAACTGATACCACCCCCTCTGCTGGCGCGGCCTATGATGCTCAACCCTCGGCGGCGCTCCATGATGGGTCGCCATGGAACGAGGGTAAACTCTCGCGATTTTTCTATGACGGCGAACTTACCGCTTGGCCGTTCAATCGTGCCTCTGAAAACACCTTCGATGTGGGACGCTCCGGATGACGAAGCATAAGGCTTACCCATATGTTGCTCCAGAGCCTGTCCAGCTTCCTCAAAGTCCATTGCTTTCAGCTGGTTGATAGAGTGCTGAAGCAATCGATCCTTATCTTCAATCGCAAAGCCCATTTGCCTTAACGCAGCACGGCGCTTTGCAGCGGCGTCTAATAGCTCTCTGCTGGTCCGATCTTCTTCAAGGTTTCCCCGTTTCAATTGCTCATCCAGCCATGTTGCCCCGCGTGCCGTTTCCATTTGGCCAAGAGTCAAAACGCTATCCCGCACGAGCGGGGCTGGCAGTCGCTTGGCGAGCTGCTTGTGGTGTTCTCTCACGCGGTCAAGATAATCATCCGGGATATCCCAAGCCCCGCTTTTGTTTTTGCTCACGACACCAGCACGGGCCAAGGCTTCAAGCCGCCGCTCATGCGCTCTGGTATATTCCTCGGAGTTATTCTCTTCGAGATAGACATGGACGAAAGAGAATTGGCCGTTCCGATTTTTGGCATGGGCCACGATGTTTCTATCAGCCTGTATGGGTTCAGGATCAAAGGCCTGAACCGTCACGGCCTGCCCGACTTTCAGCGAGCTAAAGAGATCATCCTCACCGACCTTGGCGTAGAGAGGTTGCCCTCGCAAAGTCTCGATCACCACAAAGCCGCCTTCGCGTGTGTCGTCTGGTCGGCCAAAGCGCTTCACAATCCCGGCCTGTGACTGCGCATTCAGCGCAGCAGGATCAAAGATGGCGTCTGCACCCAATCTCAATTCTGCGCTTCGCTCTCCAAAAGCGCGGTGCAAGGTTTTGATAGTATCGTTTTGCTCGCCCATCTTTGTGAGCGTCTGGGTAAAGTCTGGTGTGATCCTCCACTGCCCACGTCCTTCATATTCCGCCACGCCCATTTTCTGGAGCGTCTTAATGCGTCGGGCCATGAGGTGTTTGCGCCAGAGTTGATTTGGTCTTACGGGCTTGCTCAAGTCGAGGGTTTCTCCCTCACGCGCTCGGTCAATCATCTTGTCCAGATCGGTCTTGTGTTGGGCGTCAATTGTTCGCGCGAGCTTGGCGCGTTTCTCAAGCTCGGTCTGAGGCCCAAGTTCGAGGTTGGCAATCTCCTGCGCTCGCTCACGCATTCCGCGTGAAATATAATCTCGCGGAATAACCAAATCCTTGCCGTCATCGCGAACCCCGCGAACCAAAAGATGGGTGTGTGGTTGGGCCGTATCGTAATGATCCACTGCGACCCAATCCAGCTTCGTTCCAAGGTCGCTTTCCATGCGCGAGACAAGCTCTCTGGTGTAAGCTTTCAAGTCTGCCAACTGCTCCGCGTCTTCTGGCGAGACAACAAAGCGAAAATGATGTCGGTCATCTTTGCAGCGATCTCGAAAACTTTCGGCGTCTACGTCATGAATAAGCGAGCCGTAAAGCTTGCCAGGGCTGGCATCTTTCTGGGTGGCATCTCGCTCCAGATAAGAGAGATGATCTTTGAGCTTTGCCGCGCCTGTTCCTGCCATATGTTTGATGGAGGCCTGTACAATAACGCGGCGATTAAAACGTCTTTGGACCGTTCGGCTTGGACGGTTTCCATAGCTGCTCGGCCTTCCGCCTCGACGCGGCGTTAGCGAGTCCAAGAAGCTCTGCGGACGTTTAGGACGAACGCGCCTCTCATTTGAGGTCTTACGCCGTCCCATTTGAACGCGAAAATCATTTTCTGTGTCTTGGCTCATCTGTCTGCTCAGTTAAGGGTTCAGACAGTCTAATTAGGGGTGGGCCCACCGTAAGTTTCAAGGTTTAAAGGGAAAAATAATGATTGGTGGGCCTAAGCCTTTTCGCCAAAGCCCCACCAAAAACGATGTTCAGACAAAGGCCTAGACCCTAGGTGGGCCGACCTGTTTTATCTTGCCCTCACTAACGTGCTCTAAATCCCCACTTTTCTATTTAATTGCCTTCATTGCATCATTGTCGTCTGGCGGGCCTGACGGAGCCGTTCCACACGAGCGGAGGCAGGCACGCCAGACTCGCCGCAAAGCGGCGAAAATTGGCGTTTGACTCACTCAGGAATATAGCAATCATGACGTAATGTTTGGCGTTTTTATTCACCGCGAAGATTCCCGTTATGACGACCATCCGTCAGAGCGCTACCAATTTCCAAGCAGCTATCTTAGCCGGGCGATGCAGTTCGAACGCGGCTGGGTTCTGTTTTATGAACCAACAAAAGTCAGAGAAAGTCGCGGCTATTATGCCGTCGGGCGCGTCGAGAAAATCGTCCCCGATCCTTCGAAAACGGACATGTATTTTGCCCTTATCGAGCCTGGAAGTTACTTTGAATTTTCCCAAAATGTGCCCTTCAAAAACGACGGCACGCTTATGGAAAGAGGCTTGTATAACGACGCCGGAAACATCTCGGGACGGGCCCAGGCTGCCGTTCGACCTATCTCTGAAAGTGATTTCAACCGTATTTTAGAGGCTGGGTTAAGCGATTTAGATACGCCTTTACCACGCATCGATCAGACGGATACAAGGCCGCTTGAGGTAGAAGAAGGCCAAGCTGCGTTTGAGTATGAGGTCAACCGGGAACGGCAAAATCTCTCGGGTAGTCGCGCTATCCGCTCCCCCATTTTCAGAAAGCTTGTGTTGAATGCCTATGACGAAAGATGCGCGTTCACGGGCTTAAGATTTATCAATGGAGGTGGCCGTGCAGAGGTCGAAGCCGCTCATATTCGAGCGGTCGAACATAACGGACCAGACTCTGTTCAGAACGGCATTGCTCTATCGGGAACTGTTCATTGGATGTTTGATCGAGGGCTCTTGAGCCTCGCAGATGACATGGAAATCATGGTCTCGCGTCACGTCAATGACATCGAGTCCTTAGAGAAACTCATTCACAAATCCTTCAAAGCGACTTTGCCAGATAATCAGCGCAATGCTCCTCATCCGGCGTTTCTAAAATGGCATAAAGAGAATTGCTTTAAATATTAGTTTCAAGACAAAAAAGAGGCCCATTCTGGGCCTCTTTGATTCACAAAACATAAGGGGCCACTAGAAACCTTGTCTAAAGCCTACATAGAATTGACGGCCACGTGGGTCGTGAACCTCTGTGTCAAAAAGTGGACGCTCTTCTATCCGAGGTGAGTCCTCGTCAAACAGATTCACAACACCAACCGTTAATGTTGTCCCGGCACTTCCGCCAAATAGTTCATCAAACGTGAAGGCATATCTAGCGTCCACTGTTGTGTTTGAGTCGATTGAGTTCCCTTGCTGATCATCAGTATAGCTACCGATATGACGCAAAGAAACGTTGGCGACATGATTATCTTTGCTAAGTGTTGCACCAACATTGAACTTCACATCCGGAACAGAGCCAAAGGCATTACCATTGTTCCGGCTACCAAGAAGGTCTCCATTTCCGTCAAGGCCAGCAAACTCAGTTGACGTGAATTTAGTCACAATCGTCGTTGAAGCATCAAAGGTCATATCTCCAAAGGACCACCAATCCGGCGTATAGCGTGCATTTATATCAAAGCCCTGAGCGTCTGCATCCCCACGATTTTCAAATCCTGTAAAGACAGCATTGAGCTGTCCCGCACCATCCCTAAGAACAGCCGGTCCGTTTGGATCAGCGTCAATAATAGATTGAGCTGAACCACCAGGTAGGATGAGGTCCTTGTAGTTATACGTCCAAAAATCACCAGAAACGTTGAGACCGAAGTCAGAGTTCCAAATAGCGCCTATGTTGAAGTTAGAGGCAGATTGCGACGTCAAATCCGGTGAGCCAGACGTAAAGACTGTCACATTAAATGAACCGCCAGCATCACCCAAGAGTGGATCTGTCACACCTGCACTTCCGACCGCTCCTGCGACTTGACGGATAGAAGGTGCTTGGAAGGACGTTCCCCATGAACCACGTAATGCGAACTGATCTGTCAGGTCAAACTTAGCTGACACTTTCGGGTCAATGGTGTCGCCACCTTTATCTCCGTAATCCTCATAACGTAGCGCGAATTGTGTTTCTAAGCGATCTGACACGGGAACCACAGCCTCTGCAAACAGAGCATAAACGTCTTGCGTGGTGTGTGGGATAGCTGACTCAACCTCACCTCGTCCATTATCCCCTGACTGACGACGACCATCTGGTGTGAACTCAAATCCAAGCTTTCGGTACTGTGCGCCCACCGCAATGGCGACATCACCGCCGCCGAGATCGATACCGGGTGTACCACTTATGATGGCTTCACCTACGAGCTGAGACACGCCCCCACGTTCTGTAATGGTGTTAGAGAAAGTCGCAAGATCTTCAGGCGTGTTTCCAAATGTTGAAACGCCATCACGCCCTATTCCTGTTGGGTTTGCAATCGCTGAACCGAATGGGTTCCAACGGCCTTCATCAATTGCGCGTTGATAATCCACGCCATCATAATCACGGGGTTGGCTACGTACATAAGTATTATCAGAAAATGTCAGGCTCGTATTGAGGAACCAGTTATCATTGACTTCAAACTCCAATCCCCCTGAAAGACGAAGATTGTCAAATGTTGTGTCTATATCTGCTGCACAGAAGAAATCATCATCCCCATCACAGTCACCATCAAAGGCTGCGCCAAGAGGACGATGTCTTGTAATCACATCTGCATAAACAGTGGTTGGGTCTGCGGCCTCTGCCGCTGTTGCAACACGTAATGTCCCTCCATCGTTAATGAAGAAGTTATAAGGGTTGTCAGCGCGAACAAGGAATCCGCCATTTTGTACGGTGTTTATCGAACCTCGTAGAACTGCGCCGCCAATGGCATCCGTAATCTCATTACGAGAAAAACTGGCTTCTGCATCGAAGCGAATTTTGTCCGTCAGTTCGAAGTCTAGCTGCGAGAATACCTGAATACGTTCTTCTTCAGCAATAATTCGGCGTTGATTGATAAAGGGATAGCGGCAGTTACTGCCATCAACTATACCGCCAGCAGCTGCACAATCTGGGTCAGGCAATGTATTTCCAAATCGAGTGAATATACCATCGCCATCTATATCGTTGGCTAATTGAACGCGTCCGGGTGAGCCTGTACTGGAACTGAACTCTCGGCCCAGTCCACTACCTGCACGTCCACCATCTGCTTGGTCTGCATCATTGATGATATCGATATCACCGCGAAAGTTACCGCCCTGATTATAATAGGTTCCGAACACTGAAAAGTGGCCACGGTCAAAACCATGTCCAACTGCCGCGCCTAACTGAAAACTATCATGCGTTGATGTCCGATACTCACCTGTGATTTCGGCGCCCTCAAAGTTCTTGCGGGTAATGACATTGACAACACCAGCCACAGCCTCGGAACCATAAGTTGCCGACGCACCGTCGGTCAGAACATCAATACGCTCAATCATGTTGACAGGATATGCATTTGCATCAGTGAAGAGTTGACCTGTTGCATCAGAGACAGGAGAGAGACCCGCACGGCGTCCATTTACAAGAGTAAGCGTTGAACCAATACCCAGTCCACGAAGTGAAAATTGGGAAACGCCTTGTAACGCATTCTGGCGGTTGGCGACTTGCGAACCTGAGTTGACGGTTAAGCCTTTAAACAAGTCCTGTAATTTAACCGCACCGGTATTTTTAATAATGGTTTGGTCCACGGTCTGTATAGGTGATGGCGTTTCAAAATCTTGCGACTTTGTACGCACGATAGAGCCCGTAACGACAATAACGTCATCCACTGTATTAGATTGAGCTGAAGCTGTTGAGACGCCCATCGTTAAGCATCCTGCTAAGGCGATGACAGAAGCTGAAGCAGAACCTGCCCATTTCGATTTAAAATACGACTGTGTTTTCACGATGTATCTCCCCTCGTAATATTTGCGTTTCGCTTATCGCCTTACGCTTTTAACACCTTACCCACTTAAGTGGCGGGTCCTTGGTCGTGACACGACTCAAGCTATTGACCTGACTAAAACTTGCAACAAACACGACATCTTTTGGAATACGTCAAATGACTCAAGGCGTGGTCTATGACTATGTCATTTGACGGATAGGCACGTAAATATGCACCATT
This sequence comes from Litorimonas sp., assembly GCA_965205225.1. Lineage (GTDB taxonomy): Bacteria > Pseudomonadota > Alphaproteobacteria > Caulobacterales > Maricaulaceae > Litorimonas. The sequence continues at coordinate 425,922 of CBDBFZ010000002.1, read as the reverse complement.
AAGAAGTGATATATAACAAATCAGGGGAGATGCCGCCATTATCGGCGGCCAGAAACATTTGACTCAATTATCGAAAATAATCGGCCTATTCGTGATTGCGGCAATGCTATGCTTTTTCGCTCCATCACAAGGTTTCGCAAACGACACTACATCATCCGGATGGAAACCCGTGAAACCCATTACAATTATTGTACCGTCTAATCCCGGAGGAGGATGGGATCAGACAGCCCGGTTTATGCAACGCGCTATTCAAGAAGAAAACCTTGTTCCTGTTTCTATCGAAGTCGTTAATCGCGGCGGTGCGGGGGGTACGATTGCACTGGCAGAATTAGTAGAACGATATAAGGGTGATCCTTATAAGCTTATGGTAACAGGCTTTGGAATGGTCGGGTCTGCCTTGATGCATGACAGTGATTATTCCCTTCCGATTACAACACCTCTAGCGCGTCTCACTGGTGAGTATCAGGTTATCGCTGTTCCAACAGAGTCTCCTTACAAAAATTTGGACGACTTAATGACTGCTTTCAAAGCTGACCCGCAATCTATTAGCTGGGCGGGAGGGTCTGCCGGAGGGTCTGATCAAATATTCATTGTTCAAGTTGCCGAAGCTTTGGGAATTCCGGCGGATAGCGTAAATTATGTGGCCTTTACAGGTGGCGGCGAAGCCAATGCAGCCTTGATGGGCAACCAAGTCACAGCAGGCATTACGGGCTATGGTGAAATTTCAGGCATTGTTGAATCAGGACGCGTGAGACTGTTAGCGGTTTCTTCTGAAACTCGTCTTGTAAATCCTGACCTTCCAACCTTCATAGAAAAAGACATAAATGTAACCTTCCAGAATTGGCGGGGATTTGTCGCCCCACCGGGCATTACGCCCAAGCAGAAGGCTTATTATACAAATGTCTTTACTAAAGCCTCCCAATCAGAGCTTTGGCAAAAAGCCCTTGAAGCTAATCAATGGCAAAACAGCTTTATGGTTGATTCTGAATTTAATAACTTCCTTATCAGCAACAAAGATGTAACGGCTAAGACACTTGCCAGTATGGGGCTTGGGAAAAGCAGTGAAATTTCTGCAATTGGGCCGTATTTTTTTCCAAAAATCATTGGAGCGGGTTTACTGCTCTCAGGGTTATTTTTTATTGTGCCTGCCCTACGTCAACGCGCTTCTGGACCGATAGCCGCAAATGACATCACCCTTGATGAGGATCCCCAATGGCAGGCCTTTGCCATGACAGCTGGACTTTTCCTGATTTATATTTTTGCGCTGCGGTTTCTCGGCTTCATCATAGCAACGCCTCTTTTTATAATAGCTATTTCCTGGGTCATCGGATCGCGTAGATTAGTCCGAGATATTATTGTCGCGTTGATTTTAACGGGCGCCATTTATTTGATTTTCGAAAACCTGCTTAAAGTTCAGGTTCCTTAGGGTAGCGTTATGTCAAGCACAGGAAATATTTTCGAAAACCTAATTGCGGGCTTTAGCACAGCTGCGACACCTGAAAATCTTCTTTTTGGAATTATGGGCGTTGTCTTGGGTACAGCCGTTGGAATTTTACCAGGCCTCGGCCCTGCCGTCGCCATTTCGTTATTATTACCGCTTACTTTTGGACTTGATCCCGTCTCTGCCTTTATCATGTTTGGCGGGATTTATTACGGTGCGATGTATGGCGGCGCGACAACAGCGATCCTAGTCAACACCCCAGGCAGTGCCTCTGCCGCGGTCACAACTTTTGATGGACATCCGCTCGCCAAGAAAGGCCGCGCGGGAACAGCGTTGATGACAGCTATTATCGGGTCCTTCATCGGAGGTACCTTTGCGACATTAATGCTCATGCTAGTCGCGCCGGGTTTGGTTGAACTCGCGCTAAAATTTGGCCCTCCGGAGTATTTTGCACTGATGTTACTCGCTCTTATTTTGGTCGCCACTGTTGGGAGTAATTCACTTGCGAAGGCAGTTTTCGCAACACTCCTTGGTATTGCCATAGGCATGATAGGTATCGATCTACAAACAGGCGCCGCAAGACTGACCTTTGGAATCCCAGAGCTTTATTCCGGTGTGAATGTTGTTTTAGCAGCTATTGGCCTGTTTGCAGTCGGTGAAGCTTTTTGGATTGCCTCAGGCGGCGGTAATGATGAAGAAAAACATTTCACCGAAGGCGGAAAAAAGCTGCGAATGACAGCGCAAGAATGGGTGCGCTCATCATGGGCTTGGTTAAGAGGGACAGTCATTGGTTTTTTTGTCGGCATTTTACCCGGTTCAGGTGGAACACTAGCATCATTTATGGCTTACGGCGTTGAAAAGAAATTTTCTAAACACCCTGAGAAATTTGGTACAGGGATTGTGGAGGGCATTGCCGCACCGGAGGCCTCTAATAATGCCGCAGCTGGCGGAAGCATGGTACCCTTACTAGCTCTTGGCATTCCTGGCTCAGCGACAACTGCGGTGATGCTGGTCGCGTTTCAAATGTATGGGCTACAACCCGGCCCGCTTCTTTTTGAAAACAGTGGTGATCTGGTTTGGGCCTTAATCGCCAGCCTCTACATCACTAATGTATTGCTCGTTGTTTTAAATCTGCCACTCATTGGAGTATGGGCAAAATTATTAGAATTTCCACCTGCACTTATCTATTCAGCCGTTCTGGTGTTCTCAACACTTGGTGCTTACAGCCTGAAAGGCAGCTTGGGTGATGTAGTCATTATTTATGTCTTGGGTATGCTGGCTTTTGTCATGCGGCGATTTAAATTTCCAATCGCACCCATTCTGCTTGGGATATTACTTGGGCCGCTTATTGAGCAAGAATTCCGAAGGTCTCTTTCCATCTCGGCAGGTGATTTTTCAATCCTCGTAACCCGTCCATTGGCTCTCACATTCTTAGCTATCTGTGTGATATCTATTCTGGCCTCTGCCTTTGGCCGCAAAAAAGCCTTGCCAATGTCGGAGCAAGAAACGGCGATTGCTGATTAGAATATGTCAATAGATTTAGATTTATCTAACATCGATATTGCTATCATTGGCGGGGGAAATGCCGCGCTGTGCGCAGCTATGACGGCCGCTGAAAACGGGGCTAGTGTCATCATTCTGGAAACAGCGCCCAAACCCTATCGCGGTGGAAATAGTCGTCATACTCGAAACTTCAGATGTATGCATCACGGTCCATTGGGGCCTCTACAAGATAGCTATTTGGAAGAAGAATATATAGCTGATTTATTGAAGGTGACTGAAGGCAATACTGATGAACAAATGGCCCGTATGGTTATTTCTGCTTCGGAAGATTGCTTGCCCTGGATGCAAGAACGCGGCGTGCATTTTCAGCCTGCTTTATCGGGAACTTTGTCTTTGGCCAGAACCAACGCTTTCTTCATGGGTGGAGGAAAGTCTTTGGTGAATGCCTATTATCGGCATGCGGAAAGCTTAGGGGTAAAGGTGCTTTATGAGGCCAACGTCAGTCATGTTAAAATGGAAGGATCTCACGCAAAAAAGGTTGAGTTTTCTTACGGTGACCAAACGCATGAATTTGCTCCAAAAGCCGTGATTGTCGCTGCTGGAGGCTTTCAATCAAACTTTGAATGGCTAGAAGAAGCATGGGGACCAGCCGCTAGAAACTTTTTAATTCGCGGCACAGCCTATAATCGGGGAGATGTTTTAAAAGACCTTTTAGGTCAAGGTGTGATTTCAATCGGCGACCCCACCCAATGCCATGCCGTCGCGGTTGACGGCCGCGCCCCAAAATATGATGGCGGTATCGTAACTCGGTTAGACTGCGTTCCCTTTTCCGTCGTTGTCAATAAAAACGGCAAGCGGTTTTATGATGAAGGCGAAGATGTCTGGCCGAAACGCTATGCGATTTGGGGACGCCTCATTGCTGACCAGCCAGATCAAGTCGCTTACGCTATTATTGATAGCCAATCTAAAGACTTATTTATGACTTCGGTCTTCCCACCAGAAAGAGCTGATACATTATCAGAACTGACAAACAAATTAGGCCTGCCTGACGACACGGTTGCAGATACAATTAAAGACTATAATTCTGCCTGCGGGGACAGTTCTAATTTCCACCCAACACAGCTTGATGGCGTCACCACCAGCGGGTTGATCCCGCCAAAGTCTAATTGGGCTCGTCCAATCTCAAAGCCTCCGTTTTACGCCTACATGCTGAAAACTGGAATTACTTTTACCTATCTCGGCTTCAAAGTCGATAATCGCGCGAGATGTTATTCAAAAGACGGCCCGATTGAAAACCTGTGGGCCGCCGGAGAAACTATGGCGGGTTCAATCCTTGGAAAAGGTTACCTGGCCGGTTTCGGAATGACCATTGGCACTGTTTTCGGTCGCATAGCGGGATCGGAGGCCGCGCAATATGTCAAATGAGTTACTGACTGAACTTAGTCGTCAGACAGACATCTGCAATGCTTGTAGATACTGCGAAAGTTACTGCTCCGTATTTCCCGCCATGCATCGTGAGCAATCGCTTGCCGAGGCCGATCTTACGCAATTAGCTAATCTTTGTGTGAACTGTCGAGGTTGTTATTACGCTTGCCAATACACAGCTCCTCACGAATTTGATTTGAATCTACCCAAGGCTCTAGCCGAAGTCCGGCGCGAGAGCTGGGAAGAATTTGCGTGGCCGCAGCCTCTTGCTAAAGCCTTTCATACAAAGGCTAGCGGTTTAGTGTTAGCCCTCGTATTTGGCACGGCCCTCATTTTTGCCTTCGGAAAGTTTCTGGGTAATTTGGGTGGAGCTGGGTTTTATGATGTCATGTCACACACGCTTATGGTGAGCTTGTTCTTGCCTGCTTTCTTTTTTCCAGCTCTCAGTCTCTTTATAAGCCTGCGGCGATATTGGAAAAATGTCGACGGAAAGAAATTAAAATTTTCGCATTTGAGATCCGCTTTTGCGGACGCCGCAAAAATGAAAGACCTTGCAGCCGGTCACGGACAAGGCTGTAATTTTGATGATGAAGACCGGTTTTCCCAAGCCCGAAGACACGCCCATCATGCTATTATGTACGGTTTTCTCTTATGTCTCGCATCTACGACGTCTGGAACAATTTTGCATTATCTCTTTAATCAACCGGCTCCATATTCCTTACTTTCTATACCTAAACTGCTAGGCGTGCCCGGTGGTATTCTCTTAACATTGGGTTGTGTGTTAATGATTCACTTGAAATTGAAATCAGAGCGATCACTGGGTGATAGCCAAGCCTGGAACAGCGATATCACGTTCACCGCCTTGTTAGGCTTTGTTGCATTTAGTGGATTAGCGCTTTGGGTATTCGGGAAAACACCAGCCGTATCATATTTGTTAGTCGTCCATTTGGGCGCCGTATTAGCTTTTTTTATCGTAACACCATTTTCCAAAATGGCGCATGGATTTTATCGATTGGCGGCTATGGTGAGAGAAGCCCAAAACAAATAGTGGGTTAAATATTCTACCTAAATACAAAGTCCTCAAAGAAATAGGCAGCAACATCAGATCGACTAGACAGTCCTGATTTAGCATAGATTGCGCGGGCTTGTTGACGAACTGTCCGCTCACTCGTGCCTCTAGCCTCGGCCATTTCCTTGAATGACAATCCTTTGAGAAGCAGCCACCCAATCTCATTTTCTGACTCTGTCAGTTTCCAGTTCGTAAATTCAGCATTAATATGATCTGTAGCGCCTGCGAGCTTACGTTCCAATTCTCCCTCTGCCAGATCTAAAGACGTCTTTAAGTCTTCTTGTCGTCTGCGATTCACCCAATGTTGACCCATAAGAGCTGCAAGCAACAATCCAATAATGCCAATCGCCCAAACCAACCAACGATACTGTCGTGAGACTATTTTGACAATTCTATCTGTCGGCACTTTCCCGGCTGCTTCATCGCGTCTTAATCCACTAATTCGGCTAATCTCTAATTGAACAAAGCTTTGGAACGCATCGCCTGAAAGATATGCGTTTTGCCATGCATTATCTTGAATAGCGCTTGCCCAGGCGTCACTTTTTGATAATTTCTCAAAGACAACTTTCAATCTTTCTTTGTCAGCATCAGCAACTCCAGGGGCGCTGAAAACCCCCTTCCAATCTGAGAAAACAATATCAAGCCCAAACTCTTTTAAGGTCGGAGCCGAAATATTTTCCTGCCGTTTTTCTGATGAAACGCCGATAATCCGCACATCCTCATTTTTGTAGAATTCAGAAAGTTCTTCAAATGAACTCACCGCGACATGGGACTGACCCGACATGAGATGTTTAACGACATTATCCCCACCTCCCGGCACTGCTCGAAAATCGACGCGAGATCTGTCAACACCAATAGCTGTTGCGATTTCCAAAATAAGAAGCTCATCGACACTTCCCGCCGAACCACCGACCCATTTGATGAGCCCAGGATCAGTGCGCAAGGTTGATATCAAATCGCTCAGATCACTGATTTTTGAATTTTTCGGAACCGCAACAGCTAGGACAATGCCATTTAATCTGGCGATAGGATTGACATCTTTAAGGGAGACTTGTGAGCGATTGAAGTTGGTAGCTCCTATATTTGTTCGGCCACCCAGAAAAATAGCACTGCCATCTCCCTCTCTTGATTCAACAAATTGAGCTAGGGCAATTAGGCCACCAGCTCCAGGTGAGCGGACGATTTCTATATCACCAACGAGCCCTTCTTTAATAAGTGAATCGCGGACAGCCATACCGGTTCTATCAAACCCGCCGCCCTGAGCTCCAGGGACGAATATTGTAAGATGGTCTATATCTTGCGCAAAGCTTTCAGCAGTCGCAACTAACGCCATTAAGACAAATGCCATTAGAGCAAGAAAGCTTCTAAGAATTGCAATCGGTATCTTCAATCCCCTTATTTTTATCGATCTGTTATACGTATCAATTTTGTGCCCGCCAATCCCTAACTATCGACATTTAAACTATGTTGCCGAAATACAACAAATTGCTGTTTGAGATGCTAGCAGTAAAGAATTTGATTTCCTAATGGGTCATGCCTAGTTGATTGGCTCCGCATAGTGATCTAAGTTACTATATGCAATGAAAATCATTATTCAAAAGGTTCGCATCTGTCCGAGCGCAAAATTCGGGAGGTCGTTCGCTGCTTCGCCGCTGATCTGACAGCCCTGCAAACAGCCCAACTGACAGGGCTTAACCGTAACACCATCAACCGGATCTACCGCGCTCTTCGCGAACGCATCCATTGGGCCTGCGAGGCGGACAAACCCTTCTTCGGCGTGGTCGAGGTTGATGAAAGCTATTTCGGCGCAACCCGCGTCAAGGGCAAACGCGGGCGCGGGGCCTATGGCAAGACCACCCTGTTTGGCATCTACGAACGGGCCGGGCGGGTCTATACCGAGATCGTGCCAGACTGCTCCAGAGCCACCCTACAGGGGATTATCCGGGGTAGGGTTAACCCGTCTTCCATCATCAACTCCGATGGCTGGCGCGGCTATAACGGACTGGTCGATATAGGCTATGGTCATTATCGGGTAGATCATTCCAGGGACGAGTTCGTCAATGGCCCAACCCACATCAACGGCATCGAAGGCTTCTGGGGGCTGGCCAAGGTGCGTCTAGCGAAGTTTAAGGGCGCTGCAAAACACACCTTTCATCTACACCTGAAGGAAACGGAATGGAGATATAATCACAGGCTTGAAGACAAGTACAAAACCCTGTTACGATACCTCAGAGAAAATCCAATCAACTAGGCATGACCCTTCCTAATTTTAGGAAATGTGCTAAGTGACTGATATTATTTACATATTTAAGGTTCGTGATGTTCAATAAACGCCAATTCTTACTCACTTTTTCCGCTTTCCTGGTCACGGCCTGCGTGACGACGGCACCCAGTGAAACCCAGAAAATTGTTGTTTTTTCTTCAGGTGGCTTCTTCGCAGCTTATGACGAACTTGCCCCGCAATTTGAAAAAGAGACAGGAATTGCTCTCGAAACTCACAAGGGATCTTCGTCAGGAGGCGCGCCGGACTCTATCCCTGAAAGACTAAAACGTGGTGAATATGCAGACGTTGTAATACTCTCAGAAAATGGTTTTAAGAATATATCCAAGCTCGGATTTGTACTCCCGAAAACTCGAACAGACCTAGTCCGTTCTAAGATTGGTATGTCTGTTAAAGAGGGTGAAAATGTTCCAGATATCAGCACAGTCGAAAAATTCATTTCCGTATTACGAGACGCGGAGAGTATAGGCTATTCAGCCAGCGCTAGTGGGCGATATCTTTCAACTAAACTCTGGCCTAAGTTGGGCATTTGGGAAGAAATACAGCCTAAATCGACACGTGTCTTAAGTGAACGGGTTGCCACAGTTGTGGCGCGCGGCGATCTCGAAATTGGTTTCCAGCAAATCAGCGAAATTCTACCTATTCCTGGCGCGACCTATGCAGGCCCAATCCCGGAAGAGCTTCAAAAAGTTACTGTGTTTACAACTGGCGTTACAACAAAAGGGAATAAAGATTTAGCCCTAAAGCTAATTTCATATTTATCGGACATCGACAAAGCAGAAACCATAGAAGCAGTTGGGCTCGAACCCATCGCTCTCAATAAAACCAACTGAAATTCATAAAAGTGAGCTGTAAATTTGCGAGCCCCTATGTGCTCTCTCGGCACTGTGGGTGGCAGCGGCAGACTTTGGTGTAACAATAAGTGTAACAAATGGTGTAACAGCCGTCGCCCTAATTGCTCCTACACATATGATATCATTAAGTTTTCATGTTTTTATTGACTCTTGCTTGCAGCACATCATCCACCGGATCGCACGCCCCCTCATTGGCCTTATCATCATTGGCCTTATCCTCGATCAGGCTGTCGATCTCAGAGATAGTGAAACCAATGACACCAATGTCGAAGTTCAGATCCATTTCCAGAAGCGCTTCCAACTCACCAGCCAGCATATCCTCGTCCCAGCCAGCATTGAGCGCCAACTTGTTGTCGGCCAACACATAGGCTCGCTTCTGCTCCGGGTTCATATGCGAGAGCTGGACGCAGGGAACCTCCTCCAAGCCGAGGTCTTTTCCGCCGTAAACACAGGCCTTCCTCGCGATAGAGGCGACAGGCGCACTGTTGTGGAAGATGCGCGCATGACGGTCGCGAAACGTCATCCTCGCATCATATATGCGGCAATGGATCTGGCAGAGTCGCTCAGTCAATGGGATCCAGCATTGCGAGACGATGAACGGCATCCAGACCGCATAGCAGAGTGTCTTGAAGCCGGCCGCCAAAGAACAAAAGATTTGCGGCTTGGCAGAAAAGTTACTTAACCCTATAGCCATCGTAGATGGAGGAAAGAGTATGAGAAAAAAAGGTATGCGAAAATATGATCCGTTAGCCAGTTTCCTTGAACGTAAAAATACTGAATACGTCATAATGACGTTCAATGAGATTGAGGACATCATATCTGGGAAGCTACCGCGAAGCGCGCATATCCACCGTGCCTGGTGGACAAACGAGGATAATTCATCCCGGAAGTCTTACGGCTGGCTTTCTGCCGGTTATAAAACGGTCGATGTCGAGCCAACTTTGAAACTTGTGAGCTTTAAACGTCATTGAGAATTATAGCCATTTTTCGCATCAATGATGGCGGTGCTATTTACAGCCTATTTGGGCTTGTTATCGCAGAGCTGACCGGCTCTTTCTTGGGAGTCGAGTTGCACCTGAACTCGCAGCCCTTATGGTGGTTTGTGCCTAAATTTTGTGCCTAAATAACGTATCTTTGCTTCGCCTATGTCAACCGCTTCGCCATTTTATGCGCTTGGTAGAGCGTGCGGGGCGGCTCGCCTCCACTTAACATTTCCAGCACCGGAATGATCTTTTTACATTCCGCAAGCTCGTTCTCAATGAATGGCCGATGCTCGATCTCATGCTCCCTGGGGTTGGCTAAAACCTCTTCATAATGAGCTTGAGCCTCCCGCCACCCGTCTAACCTGCCCTTGAAGAAGTCCTGTTGCTCTTTCTCGTCTGGCGTGAGGGGGCCGTGAACCTCCATCCTGCCTCGGTCGTTATCAATGTGAACGTCGTCCGGATGCAGAACAGGCGGGTCGATCGGAAGCCCCAGTTTCGCTCGGCGCTCCAATTCTTCTGTCCAAAAGCTCTTATATTCGATCAGATGGTCCATCTGCTTCTCTGCAGCCTCCTTCTTCTCCGCCTCAATCTCGGTCAGCGTCGTGATGAACAAGCGTTGCGCCTGGATATTACCCTTGACGGCTTTGACGCCTAGGGCGCGGATCACGGCCTGCGCAATCGGAATGGACTCTTCGCCTTGCCCCATATTGATGTTCACCATGCGGTAGGCTTCTTCCAGAAAGGTCTCTTTGAGCGTTTCTTCTAGCAACTCATAGGTGAGCGGTTGCGCCTTGAATTTGCTCCCCTTAGGGCGCCCCGAGGGATTGCCGGACTGGCCTTTCTTAAACCGCGTTGCGACAGGCGGCTTTTTGTAGCCGATCTCATAGGGAACGGCCTGCGTCTCCTCTGGTTTGCCTTTGGCGCTCATTCGGCCATCTCCCCTTGTCCGACCCCCTCATCGCGCCACGCCTGAGACGGATGATCCGTCGCTATGCCGCAGGCGAGATGCGCAGCCTCATCCTTGGCGAAGCTCTCCCAACGCTGGAGAATGACATCGCAATAAAGCGGGTCAAGCTCGACAAGGTAGCCACGACGTGCAGTTTTGTGTGCCGCAATCAGGGTCGAACCAGAGCCGCCGAAAATATCGAGCACGATCTCCCCACGTCCCGAGACGTCCTTAATGGCGTCCGCAATCATCTGGACCGGCTTGACAGTCGGGTGGAGCGACAATTCCTCCACCCGTCCTGCCCGACTTGCGTTCACACCCTGATATTCCCAGACATTGGTGCGGTAGCGGCCATTCTGTCCCAGTTCGAACATATTAGTGTGAGGTGCGCTACCGGATTTAAACGCAAAAATCAGCTCATGTCGCGAGTGGTAGAACCTTCCAATATCGCCATTATCTTTGACCCAACTAATCAAGTTCTTGAGCTCAGCATAGACTGCGTCCCCGGCTCGTGTGATCTCGCGAATATGCCGCCAGCCCATACAGATGAAGTGGATGGAACCATCGACGCTGTGCTTGGCTAGCTGAGCGAAGGCACGCTTCAGAAAGGCCGTGAACTGGCCTTCCGATATCTCGCCAGACACCATCGCGAACTCGCAATGCTTGATGGAGCCCGAACCCCCTACAAAGCCAGCGATCGGCACATTATAGGGCGGATCTGTAAATACCATGCGGGCGCTTTCACCCTGCATGAGCATATCTGTGTTATAGGGGTCCAGTGCATCCCCACAGACGAGGCGGTGCGGACCCAGTTGCCAAACATCGCCATGCGAACACCGCGCAAATGCTGTTCCTGCTGGCAGCACATCATCCACCGGATCGCCCGCCCCCTCATTGGCCTTATCCTCATTGGCCTTATCCTCAATCAGGCTGTCGATCTCAGAGATAGTGAAACCAATGACACTAATGTCGAAGTCCAGATCCATTTCCATAAGCGCTTCCAACTCACCAGCCAGCATATCCTCGTCCCAGCCAGCATTGAGCGCCAACTTATTGTCGGCCAACACATAGGCTCGCTTCTGCTCCGGACTCATATGCGAGAGCTGGACGCAGGGGACCTCCTCCAAGCCGAGGCTCTTTGCCGCCGCGACGCGCCCATGCCCGGAGAGGATGGTGCGTGCATCGTCAATGAGAACCGGGTTGGTAAAGCCAAAGCTCTGAATACTGTCTGCAATCTGCCGGATCTGCTTTTTCGAGTGGGTGCGCGCATTGCGGGTCCAGGGATTAAGATCCTTGATGGCGGTCATCTGGATTTGTTGTTCTAACATTGCGGTTCCTATTTAAGACGCGTTTTACGTAAGCTATAAAAAACACATTGCATTGTCAACCCCTGATATATTATACGTAAGCTGTTATGAACAAGCGACTAGGAGAGAGATATGTCACTTGGGAGACGCCTCTTTGAACTGAGGGAAAAAAAGGCTGTTCCGCTACAGGATGTGGCCGATGCTGTGAGTGTTTCAAAGGCACACATCTGGGAACTTGAGAAAGAGCGAAAGACAAATCCATCAATGGCACTCGTCACGCGCTTGGCTGACTATTACCGTGTTAGCGTGAGCTATATCGTCGGCGAAGACACTGATGCAAAAGATGCCGACGCAGAGCTTGCCGGAATGTTTAGACAGGCCAGTACCCTTGACGAGAATGACCGCAAGATATTCAAAGACATGATGCAGTCGCTTCTCAAAAATTTGGATGACTGACTTCTGACCCTCACTTCGCGCCAAGAGACGTTAAGCTTTGATCGATTTGCGATTGAAGAGGTGGGGCAGAACCCGGCAAAGCTAGCGCTCGCCATTCATAAGCAGTTGGGTGAGCGAGATGGTCCTGTTCCGGTCGACGCCATCGCATATGGCCTCGATATAAAGTTGATTGCCACTAAGGACCTCAAAGGCTGCGAAGGGGCGTTGATTACGCCGACAAATAAGTCAAACGGGGCAATAGCCATCAAACAAGGCGCAAGCCTCAGCCGTCAGCGATTCACCATCGCCCATGAACTGGGGCATTTTATCAATCGTGGTCATGTTCCTTATGGCAGCAAGGACGAGAATGGAGCGTTCGGGTTACAATGCTCGAAAAAGGATTTTCGCGCCCATGCCAGCCGGGGACGGTTTTCGAATCACGTTCAGAAAGAAATTGAAGCCAACCGGTTTGCGTCAGAATTGCTTATGCCTCGCTACAAATTGACGCCGCATTTAAGGCCCTCACCCGATCTTCGGCACGTCATCGAAATAGCAAATGACCTCGCCGTGAGTCGCGAGGCTGCCGCGAACCGTTATGTAGAGACCCATGACGATCCAATAGCGATTGTCTTTAGCCAGACAGACAAGATTCGATATATTGCCAAGGGCGATGATTTCCCGAGGATCTTGGTCTGGAACAAGCAAAAACTTCCGCAAATTGCGCAAAACGCAAATTCAGGACCCTCGGACGTCTTTGAAGCTGAGACCGATGTCTGGCTGCAGAGTCCCACGACGGAGAGTCTAGAGATACAAACGCTGGGGCAATCCAAAGGGTTCCAGATGACTCTGCTGATCGGGCCACAAACTGACGATGAAGACGAACTCGGGATTGAGACAAGCTATGATCGTTATCAGCGGTTCAACTGATTGAACCCGCCTGACAGGCATCACCCTATGTCATTGATGAGGCCCCGCAACCCATTCTCCCTGATCATGTCATCAAATATAGCCTGTTCTATCAAAATCATTCCCTGCCGAACGAGGTAAATTTCCCTGTTAGGAATCAGTAGGGAATTCCGCAATAAATATGTGTAATTCAATAGTTTTCACGGTCAAAAATACATGTTGCGGCTGGATTCATAAAGAAAAGACCCGTTTTCCCTGTAAATTCCCTGTAAAGTAGGGAAATCAGCCGTGAGACAAGCTAGCGCCAGGCTGCGTCCACTACCACGCACTCAGCATTTACTGCCGCCCTAGAGAGCAGGTTTTTGGCTCGATAGCGTTTGCATCCGAACAATTATGGAAGGTTAGGCTGGCAGAGATTCTAGCGCCGAAATCAGGGCCTGATAATCACCCGGCGGCGGCGTTTCGAACGATAATTCTTTTTTCGTCACGGGGTGGATGAAACCGAGAGAGCGGGCGTGAAGCGCTTGGCGCTTGAAGGCGGCGACGGCGTCCCGCACGCGTGATTCAATCTCTGACTTGTCAGACAGGAATGATTTGTGATTGCCGTAGAGCGGATCGCCGAGCAGTGGGCAACCAATATGTGCCATTTGAACGCGGATCTGGTGCGTTCGCCCAGTCTCAAGTCGGCACTCGACTTCAGCGACGACGGGGGTGCCGACACTGGCATTTTTCTTCTGACCAAATCCTCTCAAACTCTCATAATAGGTGATGGCATGGCGACCATGATCAGAGAATTTCAGATTATTGTGCGTGCCGCGGACAACAGCCTGTTTCTTACGATCATGCGGTGCGCGGGCCAGACGAGTCTCTATTGATCCGGTTCGCGGATTGGGACGCCCCCGCACGAGGCAGACATAGGCGCGTTCCATTGAGTGTTTGGCGAATTGTTTGGTCAGGCCGCAATGCGCTGCGTCGGTCTTGGCGACAACCATCACGCCCGACGTGTCCTTGTCGAGCCGATGAACAATGCCTGGCCGCATCACGCCGCCAATGCCCGACAGGCTATCCGCGCAGTGGAACAGCAATGCGTTGACCAGAGTGCCGGACCGGGACCCCGGAGCGGGATGAACCGTCAGTCCAGACGGTTTATCAATCACGATAAGATATTCATCTTCATACAGGATGGAGAGCGGAATATCTTCCGGCCTGGGTGTGTCGTCCACAGGCGGCGGGACATGGACGGCATATTCGACGCCGGGCTTCACCTTGCCCGTCAGTTTGCGAATAAGGGTTCCGTTTCCCCGAACCTGACCGGATTCGACCAGCGCCTTGATCCGCGCGCGAGACAGTTCAGTCCAGCTTGACAACCATTTATCCATGCGTTGACCCGCATCGCCCTCCTCTGCCATGCACGCTTCCCAATGTCCTGGATCACGCCCTGTGTCGTTCACGACGCCGTCAGCGCAGCGGCGCAGAGAAGATAGGCCCGGCCGCTGGCTGTCTGCAATTCAGAGCGGATCTTGGTCTGATCCCGCTGGGACTGGAAATATGTGTCAAAATTTCGCCGGAAATTCTCTGCGCGCAGACGGAATTCCAGATCGCTCGACAATATGCCGCGCAGATGGATCACAGGCGCATTTAAACGCGAAAAAACAATCTCCGACTGCACAGCTTCCCCGCCCCTATGCCGGGCCTCAGTCGCATCAATAATTGTTCCCTGATCAACCACGGCACTTGGCGCAAGCTCAACTTCGCAAAGACGGGCTATAATGTCCGATCCATCGGGTAATTTTGGCTCAGGCGGCGGCGGGCTTAAAGGGACACCGGGCGGCGGGCGATCAATCCTCGAATGCTCCGCTTTGGCCACATCTTTGGTGATCGGATCCACCGCGCTGACTATATCGCGCCAACGCCAGTCTTCCTCACCCTGTTCGTCCTTTTTGGCCCGTTCGAACATTCGCCCTAAGGATGCATCTCCACTAGAACGACGAATAAGGTCGGGATCTGGAAGGGTCGATGTGGATGGTTGAGGCTGAATCATATCCACCGGCAATTTAAGCGGTTCGATGAGGTCAAGAGTCTGGTCTTCGTGCGGTTCAGGAATGGCGAGCGTATCAGGTTCGAACGGTGGGAAGTCTGAGTCCAGAGGCTTTAAGTTCAGACGCCCGGAAGGGGGCGTCTGTTTGGTTTCGGGGATGTCGAGGACAAGATCCATCGATTTGGCGCCGTCCATACGGGATTGCAGCGCGCGCAACTCGCCTTCCATGATGGACAGTTCGCGCCGGGTCTGTGCCAGGCGGCTATCGACTTGGGCGAGTTCGCGGCGGATGGCGCTGGACATGCGCGAAATATCAGCTGTGACAGTCTCATCAGCATGCGTCAGGCGATCCGAAATGGTGGCTAGCTGCATTGCTGCTGACTGAGTGCGTCCGAGGGCCCGCAAACTGACCCAGAGTATCATAGTGGTCGCGGTCGATACGAATACGGCCATGACAAGCCCGGCGAGCCCGATGGCTGAAACCGTTTCAACCTCCTGAATATAGGCATAGGCCAGAACGCCCACGCCGGTCGCAGTCAATACGGCCAGAAGAGGCCCGATCCAGCCGAAGCGTGACGGTGTGTCATATGAAGACTCTAAACCAGAGGGACGAATCGGGGCAATCATATCAACCGCGATCATGTCTGACGCGGCTTCATTCGGTTGAGAGACGATCTGGTCCGGCTGCATGAGTGTAATGGGTGGTTCGCTCAGCTCCGTGTCTGGCAGCAAGTCATTTTCATCCTCAGGATCATCATCTTCGGGGTCGACAAGCTCGATAATGGGACGAAAGATTGTGGTTGGGATGTTGACATCGGTTTGCAGCCCAAATTTGCCATAGTCTTCCGCTATCTCGGAATCCATATCCTCCGGCTCAGCAGCGTCAGATAGGATCTCGTCTTCAATGGGTTCGGGGATGAGGGCGATAGGCTCTTCATCGGGTTCAGGGTCGATGGAAAAGATCTTCTTGCTAATGTCTGACACAATCTCCCCCTCTCACCTGCTGGCTGGATTCATCTTCTTGGCTAACATAGGCGTTCGCTTGGTGAAAGGCGGTTCGCCTGCGGATCAATCTATGGATTGAGCATCAGAAATTGTGATTGATTCAAGCCTGGGACTCAGGCCCGGGACTCAAGCCTGGGACTCAGGCCCGGGACTCAAGCCTGGGACTCAGGCCTGGGACTCAGGCCTGGGACTCAGGCCTAGGACGCCGCGTGACATAGAGGATACCCAGTACAATGGTCAGGATAATGATGATATTGATAAAATCCGACATAGGCTCCGATTGAACCTGCCAGACGGACGGAGTTGGGAAAGCTGTGTTCTCATAATTTACGAAAATGGCCACGAACGTGTTGTTGCCGGCATGTACGCCGATCGCGGATTCCAACCCGTCATCAATCAGAACCATCAGGCAGGCTGCGAAGCCAAAGAAGAAGTAGCCACTCATGACAATCGGTAGATTACCGGTCTCCGCGACTGCCTGCGCTTCCGGATTGGCAAAATGCAACGCCATGAACAGGCCGCTGGTCAGAACGAAGACTACCCATTTGTTCCGCAACATGTGGGTCAGGCCCTTATTCATATAGCCGCGGACAACGATCTCTTCCGTCGCGCTCTGGATTGGAAAAAGCAGAAGCGACAGAATGGCGTAGGGTAGGAAGCGCGACGCGTCGAACACGAACTCAGCCGGTGTCTCTCTAAACTGGCTTGTGATCAGGCTGTAAGCGCCAAGGACGATCCACATTATGATGAACGACTCTAAAACGCGCCGCCAGCGAAACTGCGCCCAGGCCGTGTGCAGGTCCTTGAGCGGAAGCCGGTGCACGATCTTCCACCCCAGATACAGTCCGACCAATGCGGCTGGAAAGGTTATTAGCACCAGAAAATGGGCGAAGGGAGTCAGGCCAATGACCGAGAGAATGAGCGTGTTCGCCTCGCCCATCTCTCCATTCACGAGCAGAAAAAGTCTGCCCCCCAAGAAGGTCAGAAATGCGCCGATCAGGCCTGTCACAAGCGACCCGCGACCCTTTGCCCCCAGATAATGAACGCCAAAGCCAATCGCTGCCATGAGGCAGCCAAGCGTAAACAGAAACATGCCGAAACCGATTTGCGCCAAGACTTCGGTGGTCATGCTCGCCGACATCAACTCGTTGAGCTGCGCCGCGCTGTCAGGGTCAAGATCCGCCAGCATGCCGATGAAAGGCGAAGTGAAGGCAAGTTGCCCGAACATCCAGGTCATGATGGTCAACCAGAAGACGGCAATCCAGTCATACCAGCGCACGTCGCCATTGCTGTTGCGATCATAATAATTCATGGAAGTCTCGGTCCCGTCTTGCATCCAAGCCTAACTTAGACCTAACCGCGTTACGGCAGAGTGCAAGAGCGGGATTTTGATCCTGAGAGGCAGTCTGGTCGAAATGCAAATCGATTTCTATCTGCTTCACTCCACCGTTAGTCTGTTCCGTGATGCCCATCTGCCGGATGAGATCCGCAACTGGGAGGCCCAGTTCGACCGGCTCCTCGACCGGCTCCAGAGCGGCAATAATCTGCTCTGTCGAGTATCGTCTTTGTGCCATAGGGGTTTTCTCCTCTTCAAGAAAACCACTGCAAAACGAACACCAAAACGGACCCCTTTCACCTCAAGATCTTGCGCCCGGTGCGGACCACCGGGCGCATAAGGGCCCAGAAAACAGGGGCCCAGAAAACAGGGGCCCAGAAAACAGGGACCCGAACAACAGGGCCGAGATCTCTCATCGTCCAATGCGACGGCGGGAGATAATCATGGGGCATGTCAAGTCACCCCGGAGGGTCCTCCGCTCATGACCAGATCAACGTTCTCTGCCAGCCCCGCCGTTACAAACTCTCATCAATTGCCTGCCGCCACGCCCGTTCCGACGCATTTCGGGTGTGGATTGACGAGCCCTGGAAATGACCGCATGAAACACACCGGACCAGCCCCCCACACGTCACAATAATTTGGCAATACCCACACACCCTATGCTAAAAAGATGCATGATGTTCCTGAATTGTTCGATTCCAAGAAGAGCTCTATGAGACACTCGTTATCAGTCCAACCGTCCTTTCAAGATTTCTGTCCGATCACAGAGGCGGTAGAGCAGCTTGCGAGCAACAGTGGCATTGAGGAACGTGGAGCGATCTACACAAAGCGCGAAGTCGTGGACTTCATTCTCGATCTCGTCGGCTACACTGTTGATCAGCCTTTGACAGACTTCCGTCTCCTCGAGCCTTCTTTTGGTGACGGTGATTTCATTCTTCCGGCCATCGAGCGCCTCTTGATTGCCGCGCAACGTGAGCTCAATGGTCTTAGCTTTGAAAGACTTGCGCCTGCGATCTGTGGCGTTGAGCTCCACCGCAAAACCTTTGAACGCAACCGCCAAGCCATGCGCGCCATGATGATTGAGAAGGGCGTTTCCGAAAAGAACGCCGAAGTGCTGCTTGATACGTGGCTAATACAGGGTGACTTTTTACTCTGTAACTTCGATCAGGATTTTACACACGCCGTAGGTAACCCACCTTATGTGCGCCAGGAAGTCGTTCCCAATATACTCATGGGCGAATACCGGCAACGTTACAGCACGATCTACGATCGTGCCGATATCTATGTTCCGTTCATCGAACAATCGCTTAG
Organism: Litorimonas sp.; assembly: GCA_965205225.1. Classification (GTDB taxonomy): domain Bacteria; phylum Pseudomonadota; class Alphaproteobacteria; order Caulobacterales; family Maricaulaceae; genus Litorimonas. The sequence continues at coordinate 407,082 of CBDBFZ010000002.1, read as the reverse complement.
ACTTCTGGGGGCAGGGGGAAAGTTAAGCTTTATTTGCGCGGATCGGTGGATGAAGAACCGCTATGGCAAAAAGCTCCGCGAGCTCATTAGCAAGACGTATCACCTTGCCACTTACGTCGACATGGTTGGCACGGATGCATTTCACTCTGAGGTAAGAGCTTATCCGGCGATCACAGTGATTGAGCGCCGCGAGCCTGGCCAAGGGAACAACATCACGCGGGTCTTTGCACGGCCAGAGATTAGCGGAAAAATTCTTGGTCGTCTGGCACGCGAGCTCACGAAGCCAAAGCTTAAGACCTCGAGCGATGTGCGCGAGATCGACAAGATCGCGATAGGCGGAGAGCCGTGGATTCTTGAAGACTTCGATGCGCTTGCACTTGTTCGCGGCCTCGAGGCCGTGTTCCCGACAATTGAGGACACCGGGTGCAAGGTTGGGATCGGAGTTGCGACCGGCGCAGACAAGGCATTTATTGCAGATTTCGACGAGCTGGACGTTGAGCCGTCCCGAAAGTTGCCTCTTGTGATGACGAAGGACATTCGCGAGGGGCATGTCGAGTGGCGGGGCAAGGGGGTGATCAACCCCTTTGGCGACGGCGGCAAACTCGTCAATCTCGAGGACTTCCCAAAGCTCAAGCTCTACCTGGAAGAACGTCATGAGCAGATTGCGGGGCGGCATGTCGCCACCAAAGCCCCGCAAAACTGGTATCGCACTATCGACCGCATTTATCCTGAGCTCGCCTGTCGCGAAAAGCTTCTGATCCCCGATATCAAAGGCGATGCGTCTATCGTCTATGAAGGCGGTACGTTCTATCCGCACCACAACCTTTATTTCATCACGTCCGACGAGTGGGATGTGCATGCATTACAAGCTGTCATGCGTTCCGGCATCGCCCGCCTCTTCGTTTCGCTCTACTCGACCAAGATGCACGGTGGATACTTGCGGTTTCAGGCGCAGTATTTACGGCGGATCAGGCTTCCCCGGTGGGAAAGCGTGAGCGCGCCGATGCGCGAACGCTTGAAGCGGTTTTCTGAGACAAACGACCGTCATGAGCTCAATGAAATAGTAGCCAGCCTCTATGGCCTGTCAGCCGATGAAATGGCCTTGATCGAAGGGGTAAGCGGACAATGATCCTCGATCTTGCCAACTACGAAGCCCAGACACGTGAAGCAGTGAAGCTCTTCTGGGGCAACCGTGAAGCTGCACTCGCAAAGCAGGCTGAAGCCGGCAACCAGGATACAGGCGCACGCGGTGCGGTGACGGTGGGCAAGAACATGGACGGGTTTCTTGCCATCGCCCAATCCTTGATTGAGGCTAACGGGCTCGGCCTGGCTGATATTTGCGTGCAGCAACGCGTTTTAACCTTGCCGGGGTTTTTCCGGCCGACCAAGCTTTGGGACATGCTCGTGATGCATCGTGGCTATCTCGTCGCGGCGCTCGAGTTCAAGTCCCAGGTTGGACCTTCCTTTGGCAACAATTTCAACAATCGATCCGAAGAGGCTATCGGCACGGCGCACGATCTTTGGACGGCCTACCGAGAAGGGGCGTTTGGGGAAGATGCCCCTCGCCCATTCCTGGGCTGGATTATGCTCCTTGAGGACTGCGATAAGTCCAATTCGTCCGTGAAAGACAAAGAGCCTCATTTCCCGGTTCATCCCGATTTCAAGATGGCATCGTATGCGCAGCGGTATGACGTTTTTTGCAAGCGCCTCATTCAGGAAGGGCTTTATACAAGTGCGACGTTCTTGGCGTCCCGGCGTGAAGCGGCGGCGGATGGTCAGTACAAGCATTTGAGCGAGCTCACGTCGCTCAAATCATTCGTAACAGAATTTGCCGGTCATATCGCGACCGTGGCGGCGAGGTAGGAGGTTAGAGTGAAAATTAAGAAGGTTAGAGTCCAAAGTTACAGGTCGGTAATCGACAGCAAAGAATTTGAGGTAGATGGGAATAAAGCCATTTTGGTAGGTCCCAATGAGGCGGGCAAGACGGCGATACTTCAAGCGATTCAGCATCTCAACCCTCCCGATGGCGTCAAGCCGCTTAGCGCACTGCGGGACTATCCCCGGGCGCACTACTCCAAGATCACTTCGGGTGAAGTCGATCCGTCGGACGTTCGGGTTGTAGAAGCTGAATTTGAGCTGGATGACGATGATCGTGAATATTTGCCGGAAGACATGAAGAGTGCGAACTACGTCTTATGGCGCAACCTGGATAACTCCACCGGTAATAGGCTAACCGGCGCAACAAAGAAGACTTACAAAGATCTGGTGAAGGATCTGTTCCGTCTCGCCGCGCATGCGGATAAACAATTCACAGCTCCCGAAGATGGCTCCGAGCAATCTCCAACAGATGCGTTAAAGGCGTTGACAGAGGTATGGCATGATTCTCAGACGATTGAAGGGAAGAACTTCCAGGCGCTCAGAGATTGGCTGGAAACAGTCTTCCCTCTTGTTGATGAAGACAATGAGAGGGAAGAGGCACGTTTCGACAGCCTGAAGGCCGATATCGAGATTGGTGATGCGCACAACGCGGCGGTTCAAGCCTTACGAAAGCGGATCCCTGTTTTTGTGCTGTTCAGCAATTATTTCCGTGTTCGGCCGCTCATTCATTTGAAGCAACTCGCGACCAGGATCACCAATGGAACGCTTGATGATGAGCTCTACGATTACGGGAATGTTTGCCTTTTGAAACTGTTGGGGTTCGACGCAGAGGAGCTCTCCGAAATGGGGGCTTCGGTCGATCCCGATGCAAACGACCCAGAAGCGTTGGAAGCGTTTAGGGAGAAGCTAGACGAGAGACAGTATCAGCTAAACGCTGCGGAAGTTAGCCTAACTCGGGAAATTCGGTCGGTTTGGAAACCTGATGAGAGCAAGGGGGAAGCGGCCAAACTGCGGCTACGCGCTGATGGTCAATACCTAAAGGTAACGGTCGAAGATGACCTCGGAGTCGAAGTCGAGCTCAATCAGCGCTCGGAAGGTTTCCAATGGCTCGTATCCTTTTTTGTTGTCTTCTTCGCGGAAGCGCAGGGAGATCACAAGAACGCTGTCTTGCTCTTGGATGAGGCTGGGATGAGCCTGCACGCTCTGAAGCAACGAGAATTCCGCAAGACGATCACGCGCTTGGCGGAAGGAAATCAAACCATCTACACAACGCATTCGCCCTTCCTTGTCGGACCCGACGAACTCGACTTGGTTCGCGTTGTTGAAATGGCTAGCCGTGAAGAGGGCACAAAGGTCCATACTTCAGTGACGGCGAACGATCCTGCTGCGCTTCTGCCATTGCAAGAAGCGCTTGGGTATGACCTGGCGCAGAGCCTCTTTACTCAGAAGCAGAACCTCGTTCTCGAAGGGCTAACGGACTATTGGTATCTCGAGGCGGTTTCGCAGCTATTGCGTGCCTCGAAGGACGCAAACCTAAATGAGAAGATTGCGTTGGTTCCTGCAAATACGGCAGGAAAAGTCGTCTACTTTGCGACAATCCTGCATGCGCAGGGTTTCAAGGTTGCGGCTCTTCTCGATTCTGACAGCGCAGGAGATCAGGCCGCGCAGCAGGATACCCTCGTTCACACGCTTGGAAACAAGCGAATTTTGAGGACGAAAGACTTCTTGCAGGATGAGATCAAGGCTGCAGAAGTAGAAGATCTTCTGAGAGATACATTGGTTGGTATCGCAAAATCAGAACTCAGTTGGGACATTAGCGGTACAGCGGGTGAACAACCGAAAAGGCCCCTTATCAGTATCTTTGAGAGTGAGATAAAGGATTTCTCAAAATACCGTCTTGCGAAGACTTTTGTTCGCTGGTCGCGCGATCATGACGCTTCGGACTTGAGCGAAGGCGAGCGGGAACATTGGAAGAAGCTCATTAGGTCAGCCAATGCAGCCTTGAAGTGATCAAGCCCGACGATGTCCTGTTCATCAACGCGTCCGAGCATTTCGAGAAAGGGAAGCGACAGAACTACCTGTCCGACGGGCATATCGAGAAGATCATCGACACCTATCGCCAGCGCCCGGAGAGCATCGAGCGTTACGCCAGACGCGTGGGGATGGACAAGATTGAGGCCAACCACTTCAACCTGAACATCGCGCGCTATGTCAGCACGGCCGAGCCGGAAGTAGAGATCGATTTGTCGACCACACACGAGGAGTTGGTCAAAATCGAGCAGCAAATTCGGGGGTCAACGGTAAGGCACAATGCGTTTCTGAAGGCGCTTGGACTATCCCCACTGCCAACGCCTGACTGATCGGAGCCCGGCGAACATTCGATTGCGATTCCTTTTGGCGAACGCCACTGACATCGGAGTGCTTGGCTGCGCCCGGCGAAAACCCACATATTTTCAGTGACTTGAAATAATTCACCAAATGGGCGCAGTTCCCATAATTCGCAAATTGAGCCATGATAATCTCTCTGTTGAAATCCGACTACGGTGCCGTGCGTCAGACCGTCGTCACGCTGGAAACGGTACAGGTCCGCCACGCCCGTTCCGACGCATTTCGGGTGTGGACTGACGAGCCCTAGAAATGACCGCATGAAACACACCGGACCAGCCCCCACACACGTCACACAATAATTTGGCAATACTCGCTGGCCGCAATCGCGCCACATTGTTGCAAAACCAAGGCAGTTTTCTGCCTCACTCCGGTCAAACACCGGCTCTAGACCTCTCTTCATTGAGAGATAGAATTGGGGTTTTACACATGCAGACGATGAGCTTAGTCAGAGATCGGAATGACACGTCCCTTAGGGTTGGAGCCTGGTCCATGGACATAATTTTCCTTGTCGACGATGACGAGAACATACTGACATCCGTCTCCATATATCTGGAAGGCGAGGGTTATGATGTCCGCAAATTTCACGACGGTGCAACCGCGCTGGAAGCGCTGAAGGTCAGTCCGCCCGATCTGGCTGTCTTCGATGTAAAAATGCCGCGTATGGACGGGATCGAACTGTTGCGCCGCTTGCGTCAGACTTCAAACCTCCCCGTAATTTTCCTGACGTCCAAGGATGACGAACTGGATGAAGCCATCGGATTTTCGATGGGGGCTGACGATTATATCACCAAGCCCTTCTCCCAGCGTTTGCTCGGGGAGCGGATCAAGGCGATCCTGCGCCGCGCTCAATTGACATCGACCCTCGCGCCCATGTCCGAGGAGGGGGATGACAAGGTCATCCGCCGGGGCAAGCTCGTGCTCGATAATAATCGTCATGCTTGTTCCTGGGACGGCGAGTCGGTTCGGCTGACCGTCACCGAGTTCCTGATTCTAGAAGCGCTGGCCAAACGCCCCGGTTACGTCAAATCACGCGATCAGCTGATGGACGCAGCCTATGACGATCAGATCTATGTCGATGACCGTACCATCGACAGCCATATCAAACGTCTGCGTAAAAAGTTCCGCAAGACGGACAAGTCTTTCGACGCTATCGAGACGCTCTATGGTGTCGGATATAAATATAAGGAAAACTGACAGGCTGCCCGTGCCGCCTTCCAATCCTCGCGCTAAGGCCAGTAAGGGGCGCAGCTTATCCGCCGCTAAACGGCGTGAGCGTCGACGGTTCACACCCCGGCGCTTTCTGCTGTCATCCAGGCTGACCCAGCTCATAATTGTGTCCAATCTGGTCGGTTTGATCATCCTCGTCGTCGGCGCGCTGGCGATGAACCGGTTTGAAGAGGGGCTGATTCAGGGTAAGGTGGATAATATTACCTCCCTTGCCGCGACCATTACGACGGTCCTGGGGGAGCAGGCCACGGGCACTGAACAGGCGGCGAAGCTCGATGTGCAAGACGCAAAGCAAGTGCTGCGTGGTGTCAATATGCCGGAGTCCTGGCGTGTGCGTCTCTATGACCGGTCCGGACAGGTCGTGGCAGACACAGAACGCCTCAGTGACACGATTAAAGTCAGCTCTCTGGAGCTGATACAGACGGATGACGATCCCTCCGAACCCCGCATTGACGTTTGGCGCGATAGCCTCTCCGGCTGGGCGCGAAAGACGCTGCATGAGTTGCCTTGGCGTCAGAGTCGGCGCAACCAGCTAAGGCGGAATTTGAAAGCTGATGTCCGCTCCGGCCTGTCAGGCGAAACAGTCAGCGGTGCGCGCTACGATGCTGATGATAGGCTGGTCGTGACAGCAACCTTGCCTGTGATGCGCGTGCAGCAGGTTCTGGGGGCGGTCACGGTTGAGAGCCGTGATGTTGACGGGATTGTCAATGCAGAGCGGCGCGCCCTCGCGCCGATCATCGGACTGGCATTGATTGCGACACTGCTGTCATCCCTGGCGCTGATCCTGTTCATTACCCTGCCGATGCGCCGGCTCGCCAAGGCCGCAGAGCAGGTGGCTCAGAACCCCCGTAAATATGATGCCATCCCGGATTTGTCACGCCGCGGTGACGAAATTGGTGATCTGTCTCTGGTCCTCAGAGACATGACCAAGGGCTTATATAACCGCGTTGACGATATCGCGAATTTTGCCGCCGATGTGGCGCATGAAATCAAGAACCCGCTGACCTCGATGCGCTCCGCCGCTGATACGCTCAGAGTGGCCCGCACCAATGAGGATCAGGACAAGCTGATCGATATCATCTCTCAGGACGTTACGCGCATGAACCGGCTGATCAACGATATCAGTAATGCGTCCAAGATTGACGCCAATCTGGCCAGGGACACGGCGCAGATGCTGGATGTCGGTGAGATCGTGACCAATATCGTTTCCTTCTATGGGCAGACAAAGTCAGGCTCTGGTCCGGACGTTGTGGATATGAGTGATCTGCCAGAGCCCACATTCATACGCGCTTTTGAGACACCTTTTGCGCAAGTCCTGCGAAATCTGATCGACAACGCACTGACGTTTTCACTTGACGACGGAACGATCAATATCACTGCCACGGCCTCGGAGAACAGGGTGAAGATCACGGTCTCGGACCAAGGCCCAGGCATTCCGCCGGGTAATTTGGAAGCGGTCTTTGATCGTTTCTACACGGACCGACCTGAAGGTGCGCAGTTCGGGTCACACTCCGGGCTGGGTCTGGCGATCTGTCGTCAGATCATGACGGCACATCGGGGGCGGATCTGGTGCGAAAACAAGACCGATACGGACGGTCATATCACAGGCGCGCGCTTCATAATCGAGCTCCCACGTCAAACGATCGGGGGTGGCCCAGACGCGCCGCGGCGAAAGCGCGGATAAAAGACGGGCTGCGACACGCAGTTGCAGCGATAAAAATCTCTTTACCCCGTGCGTAATTCCGTTTTTACCGACCCGATGAATTGGATGAATTGCCGGAATCCCTTATGATCGGTTTGGTCATTGTTACACATGGCGAACTTGCCATTGAGCTGAAGCGAGCGACAGAACATGTCGTTGGTCCGCAGGATGGCGTCATGACCATCTGCATTGGGCCGGATGATGATATGGAACGGCGCCGCGATGATATCCGCAAAGCTGTCGATACGGTTGATGCGGGTCGCGGCGTCATCCTGCTGACGGATATGTTTGGCGGCACACCCTCCAACTTGGCCATTTCCATGCTGCGCGAGGACAAGGTTGAGGTTCTGGCAGGGGTCAATCTGCCGATGTTAATCAAACTGGCAGAAGCCCGGCGTCACGCCACGCTTGCGGAAGCGGCGCAGAAGGCAAAGGATGCCGGGCAGCGTTATATCGCCATCGCCTCGCGGATCCTTGCCGGCGAAGAGTGATGACCCTCAATTGCGGCATACCGGATGCCGAGGGACTGCCGTCCGCGTCGACGACATTGAAGCTCTGTAACAAGCGCGGCCTGCATGCGCGGGCCTCCAATAAATTCATGGAAACCGTCGGGCAGTTTGATGCGCGGGTCTGGGTCAGCAGTCACAATGATGTCTGCGCCGATACCGTCGAGGCGGACAGTGTGATGGAGTTGCTGCTGCTGGGATCGGCTTGTGGGGAGAAGATTACTGTAACCGCTCAAGGTATTCAGGCTGGCCTGGTCATTGATGCGTTGACGAAGTTGGTTGAAGGGCGTTTCGGTGAGAGCGGATGAAGGCGTGGATCGTAATGATGGTGGTCATGCTGACGGGCTGTGGATCTGTCACTACCTTCCATCCGCAAAGCCAGTACCCGCCGGACCCCTATGTGAAGAGCTATGCGGATCCAGGGGACTGTATCGGAGGAGAGAGCCTGGCGGCGATAGACTTGGCGATGCCAGAATATCCCTCGCATGCGTTCCGGACCGGTCGCCAGGGCTGGGTCATTCTAAGGCTTGATGTGGAGGCCGATGGGTCCGTGGTCACAGCAGACGCTCAGCGATCTCTACCAGAAGGCCTGTTTGAGAAATCAGCGGAACGGGCCGCGCGGCAATGGCGGTTTGAGCCGCCTGCTACAGGCGATCTCATCAATTGCCGCGTTCTGGTTCGGTATCGACTAGGCGAGGTGAGCCTGGGCGGCTAAGGGCGCGCGCATGGGCGATTATACAAAAATTCTACCCGTGATTCTCAGCGGCGGGACCGGCAGCCGGCTCTGGCCACTCTCGCGTCAGTCTATGGCGAAGCAATTCCTGCCACTGGCCGCATCAAAGACCATGATTCAGGACACGGCGGATCGAACCCGTGGTCCGGACTTTCTGCCGCCCGTCTTCATCTGTAATGCGTCACATGTTGATCTGATTGACTCGCAGATCGACGATTATGGTGCAATCATTATTGAAGCAGAGGGACGAAATACCGGGCCTTGCGCTGTCGTGGCGGCCCTGCACGCGCTGTCAGTGGATCCTGACGCCCTGATCCTGTTGGCGCCAGCTGATCATGTCATCGAGCGTCCAGATGTGTTTCTCGATACGCTGCGCAAAGCGGCCCCCATTGCGGCAGACGGACATCATGTGACATTCGGCATGATCCCGAATCACCCGGCCACGGGCTTCGGTTATATTCAGCAGGGTCAGACCATCGCTGACGGTATTTTCGAGATCGAAAGTTTTCGGGAGAAACCCGATGAGGCGACGGCGAAATCCTATCTGGCAAGTGGCAACTATCACTGGAACAGCGGCATATTCCTCTTCAAGCCGACCTTACTTATTGACGAAATGTTGACGCTGGCAAAGGCCTGCGCCGATCCAGCCCGCCAATCCTATGCTCAGGCGAAACAGACGGACCGTGTTATCCACCTTGATGCGAAGAGCTTTGCGCTTTGCAAATCGGAGCCGATCGATATCGCCCTGATGGAACGGACATCAAAAGGGGCTGTTCTGCCCTGTGATTTGGGATGGTGCGATGTCGGTAGTTTCCGGGCCTATCGGGATCTCCACGCAACCGACGATAAGCCTGTCATTATAGGGGATGGCTATACGCATCAGAGTGCCGGCAGCCTGATCGACACAGACGGACCGCTGGTCGCCCTCGTCGGGCTAGAAAATGTCGGCGTGATCGTGCGTGATGACCGCGTACTTGTGGTGGAACTGGATGCCTCGCAGGGTGTGAAGGAAATCGTCAACCGGCTAAAAGCTGATAAGCGGACGGATAAATTGTAACATGGCCGGATATTTCGGAACGGACGGTATTCGCGGCCGCGCGGGCGTAGGTAAACTTTCACAGGCATCTCTGGAAAAGCTCGCTCACGCGATTGGTGCGCATTTTGCAGCGGGCTCAATGGCGGTCATTGGCCGGGATACACGCGAGTCTAGCGACAGGTTTCAAGCCGCCTTGACGAAAGGATTGCTTCGTCAGGGCATCGACGTTTTACCGATCGGTGTTTTGCCGACTCCGGCGACAGCCTCAATGGTGCCCCATCTCGGCGCGGATTTCGGACTGATGATCACAGCGTCCCACAATCCCTACCATGATAATGGTGTGAAATTGTTCGGGCCGGATGGCCGAAAAATCTCAGATACAGCACAGGACTCAATCGAAGCGCTCATCGAAACCGCGATGGATAAAGGCCTGCCCCCGGCGTCAACTTTCGGTGAGGAGAAAAGCGAACGCCTGTTGAACGATGTCTATGTTGGACATCTGGTGGCAGCGTTCCGGTCTGGAGGACACACGTCTCTGGCTGGCTTGAAGATTGTGGTGGATTGCGCCAACGGAGCCGCCTTTACGGTCTTTCCTGCAGCGCTTTGCGCGCTGGGTATAGATCCTGTCCTGCTGGGCGTAACACCCGATGGTCGCAATATTAATCGGGACTGCGGCCCCACCCACCCAGACGCCTTGGCCAAGGCTGTACTCGGCCATAAAGCTGACATTGGCGTCGCGCTCGACGGAGATGCTGACCGGCTGATCATGGTCGATAACAAAGGTGAGGTTGTCGATGGAGACCAGCTGATCGCGCGGCTGGCGACTGACTGGGCAAAGCAGGATCGACTGAGCGGTAACATAGTCGTGTCAACGGTGATGTCGAACCTCGGACTGGAGCACTATCTTGATGATTTGGGCATGGCATTGGAGCGTACGCCGGTCGGTGATCGCCATGTCGCGGCACGCATGGCGTATATAGGGGCGAATCTGGGAGGCGAGCCCTCTGGCCATCTACTGATGACGGATTATGCCGTGACAGGGAATGGCAGCCTAGCTGCGCTGATGATTCTGGCCGGGTTACTTCGATCGGGTCAAACCAGTGCAGACTATCTGAGCGTATTTCAACCATTCCCGCAGCGCCTGCAGAATGTGCGGTATGAAGGCGCGTCCCCCTTGCAGAACAAGGCTGTCCAGACGGCCATCAAGGCTATGGATGCGCGCCTTGCGGATGGCGGCCGCGTTCTGGTGCGGGCTTCGGGAACAGAACCTCTGATCCGGGTTATGGTCGAAGGCGAAGATGCGGCGCTTGTTTCGGCTGCGGTCGAAGAACTCTGCGCAGTTATTGCATCTGCCACCGATTAGCCGAGCTTCACACTTTTCTCTTTGCGTATAGGCGTCTATCCCAACATTGATGAGGTCATCGCGTCAGTCATTGGATGGGCGATAATCGGGGAGCGAAAGCGCGAATCGTGCTGGGTGAAACCATCGATATCAATTTAGTGGTCACAGCTATTGCTGTGCTGCTGGCTGTTATTATGGGCGGTATCGTCATTGCACTTCTCAGCCGCGTGAATCGATCGGAACAGCGCTGGAAGCTGCGCGCCAGGGACCTCGATCATCAAATTGGCCATTATGATGCAGTGTTTGGCTCCTATTCTGGACTGGTTCTGGTTTGGGACGGGGAAGATATGGGTTCCGCATCCGATTTCGGTGAGCCGCGTGTTTTTGGCAGCCCGGCGGCGCTGGCTTCCATGCTTCGGTTTTCGGATCCTAGTCGTTCGCGCAGTGCCGCGATGCGTGTGCTCTCAGGTTTGGCCGATCTCGATATCGTGTCCGACAAGGCCAAGCGGCCGACCCTGCGTACCCTTCTGTCCTCACTGCGGCAGAGCGGCGAATCTTTCTCATCGTCAATCCTGTTACCAGAAGGGCAGATCATAGAGGCGTATGGTCGCGTTGCCGGACATCAGATCGTCCTCTGGCTTCAGGATGCGACACTGCGCGGAGAAGATGAACGAAAGGCGATTTCGCTCTTTGAAACCTCACGTTTAACCGCGGAAGTCGAACCTGTCGCCTTTGTCGAAATGATGAGCCGCGCGCCTCATCCCGTTTGGCGTATGTCGAGTACGCGTCATATCAACTGGGCCAATCCGGTCTATATCAAGGCTGTCGGGGGCAAGACCCTTGACGATGTTATCGAGAAACAGCTTTACCTTGATGCCAAGGCTCAGGTCGACTCCAGTCTGGTGCTTGAAACGGGGTCTCCCCACCAGTCCGTTCGTCCAATCGTCATGGGGAGCGGTCAGCGCATGGCCATGCGGGTCGACCTGTTCCCGGTCAGCGGCGGCGTCGCGGGCATCGCAATGGACGCGTCCGAAGCCGAAACATTGAAGCGCATGCTCGACCGCCATCTCGCGGCACATGACGCCTGGCTGGGTAAGACCGGAGAGGCTGTCATCTCCTTTTCGCCGGATCAGTCTCTGCGTAGCTTCAATCAGGCGTTTACGACGCTCTTCAATCTGGATCCGGCCTGGTTGCAGAGCGGGCCCGCTCATGCGGCGCTGCTTGACCGGTTGCGCGAAACGGAACAGCTCCCACCAAAATCCGATTACCGGCAATGGAAATCTAACGAGTTGGCGCTCTATACGGACTGGCCGAATGAGGTCCCCGAAGAGACGTGGGATCTACCGAATGGCAATATGTACCGCGTTGTGCGGCTGCGCGATGCGGAAGGCGGGATCAGTCTCCTGTTCTCAGACATTACTGACAAAATGACATTGAAAAGCCAGCTCGGTACGCTGATCAATGTCCAGCGAGCCACACTCGACAAGCTGACCGAGGGGATCGCGGTGTTCGGCACGGATGGTCGCTTGCGTCTGCATAATTCCGCATTTGCCCGGCTCTGGGGTCTCAGCGAAGACTTGCTGAAGGATAGTCCGCGCTTTGCGGAAATCATCGAAATGTGTTTCCCCTTATATCATGATGCAGCTTTCTGGTCGGGCCTGAAAGCGCGGGCAACCGATCCGGATCCAGATGTGCGCCGCCATGTCGACGGGGAGATTACCTGTTCGGATGAACGGGTAATGCGATGGCTGTCCCGACCTTTGCCGGACGGTGCAACATTGATTGCCTGGGATGATGTGACGGCGTCGCGGCGGACAGAACGGGCTTTGCGGGAGCGGGCCGAGGCGTTGGAAGAAGCCGATCGGATGAAGAGCGAATTTGTCGGTCATGTGTCCTACCAGCTTCGCACGCCTTTGACGACGATCGCGGGCTATTCCGATTTTCTGCAGAATGGTGGGGCCGGGGAGCTGTCAGATAAGCAGAGTGAATATGTCTTTGCGATTCAGAGTGCATCTGAGGAGCTCGCCAAGGCCATTGATGATATACTGGATATTGCGGCTATCGAGGCCGAAAAGCTCGATCTGGAGTTGGGTGATGTCAATATTTTTGAATTGCTCGACCACGCACTCGACTATGTGGCGACCAAAGCGGACGATACCCGGATTGCACTGGATTTAATGTGCGACCCTGACATCGGTGTCGTTCGCGCAGACGAAACCCGTATGAAACAGGTCGTCTATAATTTGCTTGCCAACGCCTTGCGGTTCACGAAACCCGGGGGCTTTATCGAGCTGGGGGCGGAGCGGTCCGCTGGCGGCGGCGTCCGGATCTGGGTGCGGGACACAGGTGTCGGTATACCACTCAACCGGCAGACCGCAGTCTTTGAGAGTTTCGAAAGCTCACGCGGCGGCGTCGGGCTTGGTCTTACTCTGGTGCAGCGTATCATAGATCAGCATGGGGGCTGGGTCGAACTCGACAGTGTTGAGGGGCAGGGCACTCACGTCTCCTGCTATCTTCCGCGCGAAGCGGATCTCGCCGGTGCGGTCCCTGAATTGTTTGCGGCGGTGGAGGATTAGCTCAAGTCTCGCCGCTTACCCAACATGATCACCTTCATGTCACCTTGATGCTGAATCGATAGAAACAGCAGGTAGGCGGACAAAACATCATGCACTCAACACCGCTACCAGAGTCCAGAAAGTTTCGCCGCTTGAACCGAAGCTATGGCTTGCAGAGCATTTCTTGTGACGGCATTACTGGCCACGGAGCAAGTTCCAGTGGATTCGCCGGCACGACGAATGATATTTTTGAGTTTTTTCTTGTCATTTTGATAAGTATGCGAATATTTATCTAGTTCGGCAAGCGCCCCCTCGGCTGAGGTCTTTAGATCTGTGCAGATCTCTTTACAGGGGTTCACAGCCTTTCGACAGGTTTGATCCATGGCCTTCATGATTTTGTAATGGGTAATCCCGTCTTCGCGCCTGGCGAGATCAGCGGCCCAATTCCAACATCAAGGTTTGGGGTGAGTAGGTCGGTAATAGTAGCTTACTGTGAGTCACAATGCGGGCAGCAAGATCAAATCCTGCTGGCCGCTAATTTTTCGCGGAAATGCGTCACCGATTTTGGTTTAAAATCAAATGACGCGCTACAAAGGGGTTATGCCTTTGCCCGAGAGAGTCTTGCGACCGGTATCAAGATCATAGCCCTTGCACCTGTCAATGTCCGGATTCCTTGTGGCAGAGTGGATAAAGGATCCTGACCCTAATGTGGTCACTGGTCTGTCCTGCCGTAACACACAATAGAGGAATGCCTAAAATGAATAGGTCCTGAGCTTAAGAACCCTTACATGTAGTGGTTATACTACCTCCAGTTTTAGTTTCTATTGTAACAGCAGAAACATTAAGTGTAGCACAAACTTCAATCGCTTTTTCCATGATTTTTTCCGTACCGTCTGCCACAGTCGAATAGTCCCCGCCGCGACTCCCCACTTTGCAAGCTTGATTTTCTCCGATCTCCACCCCCTCGGCTCTTAAACCCGTTTGCAGTCGGCAACCAAATAATAGGGCTTGATTTTCATTGCCATGAATGGACTCACTTATATTCATAGCCATAGCCACGGGGCGGCCCTTGACTATTTTATAAATCAAGGCACCGGAAGAGCCGCCACCGGTATCACAAAGGTGGGCAATCATAGTAGATGTGTACCCTCCTTCAGGGTAACAATGATTTGAGATTACTTTTCGAGTCTTCGCCGGCACATCACCATGATAACCCACGAGGACTGTCGCATCCACAGCCCTCAGTTCCCTTTTATCCATGGGCTGAATAGACATGGGTGAGACATGACTTGGCACAGGATTTTCTAAAGTCAAAACCGCCCAATCAAGCTCTCCCTCTCTATCCGTCTGCCTTGGATCCTCGGTTCCAGAATGAGCAATGGACAGTTTTGAAGAAAAATATCTTCTCCCCTGGGCATTGTACAAATTGAATGTGCACTGGGAAGGATGAAACAAATGAAGAGTCCCATCAGGTGCGTCCACCATGGTAAAATGACGAGTCTTGAGGAGAGTCTTTTTATTGCCAACAACTGTAGCTGTGGAAAAATTTTCAAGTCCAGTGGCGGGATCAAAACAGTTGATTCGACCCACCGCGGCGAAGACCTTTTCCGCTGCTGCATTCAAATACGTACGCATATCGGGCTGCTTTTCCCCGGGTCTTGGAATGATTTTGGTGTCATAGACTTTCATGGGGGGCCATCTTGCGGCCATATCCTGCAAAGTGGCGCGAAAACTCAAAGGGCTGCCAGGGGCCGTATCTGCATTGGCCGGAGAGCGATATTGCTTGTTTTTGCGCTCAGGCTGTTGGTTTTGTTCTTGGGCCTGAAGGCCCTCTAAAGTCCCCAAAGCGGCTCTTTGCCCAGCTACAGACATGGGATTTGTCTCTTCAAAATGAAGCTGATTTTGAGCCAAAACTGTTCCAGAAAAACTTAAAATCCCAATAAAGATCCCGTTAAAAATCCCGTTAAAAATCCCTGAAGACATCGCTGATATCCTTGAAGCTGTGGCCATGTCCTTAGCGAAATATAGCGATGGCTACAATGAGCTATGTGAAGCCTGTATAATCTGCTCTCTTGGCTTGCGTCTATATGCATACGCTATTAAAGCCCGCTTTCCTGTATTTCTGTGTCCCAGCGAGATTCCTATGGCCCGCGTTACCGTTGAAGATTGCGTCGAGAAAATCCCGAACCGGTTTGATCTCGTTCTGCTCGCGGCGCACCGTTCCCGTAATATTTCCGCAGGCGCAGCCCTGACGGTTGATCGTGACAATGACAAGACTCCGGTTGTCTCCCTGCGCGAACTGGCTGAAGGTAACCTTGAGCTCAATGAGCTTCGTGAAAGACTCGTGACAAACTTGCAGCGCGTTATCACGGATGATGACATGCCGGATGAGATTCAGGAAGAGGTGGTACCCTTGCTCGCGCTCGAATATGGTGAAACCAAGGCTCAGGAAATGTCCGAAGCGGATCTACTGCGCGCGCTGCAAGGTGATCGTGAGAATGACAGCTTGACCAGCTTCTAGCAGGGCTGACATTGTTACGGATTTGCGAAGCCACCGGCCAATGCTGGTGGCTTTTGCATGAGCGCCTCTCTATATCGATCCGGTGAACGATCACACGCCGATCATGCCTGCACCGCGAGCCGGTCAGAATAGCTACCTACGCCAATTTGAATTGGTCGAGCGGGTTAAGGCCTATGATCCGTCCGCTGATGTGGCATTGTTGAACAAAGCCTACATTTATACCGTCAAGGCGCATGGCGAGCAGAAGCGCCATTCTGGCGATCCCTATTTCGCACATCCTATCGAAGTTGCGGGCATCCTTGCGGGATTGCATCTGGATGTCGCCTCGATCTGCACGGCGCTGCTGCATGATGTGATCGAAGACACGGATGTAACACGCGATAATCTCGCCGAAGAGTTTACGCCGGAAATAGCCGATCTTGTCGATGGGGTTACTAAACTGTCTCAGCTGGAGTTGAGCCCATCAGCATCACGCGAACGTGCGCAGGCTGAAAACTTTCAGAAATTCGTTCTTGCCATGAGCCGGGACGTTCGGGTGCTTCTGGTCAAATTGTGCGACCGTCTGCATAATATGCGGACCCTGCAATATCACCCGCGACAGTCTTCACGGGAGCGGATTTCCCGTGAGACGTTCGATATTTACGCCCCACTGGCACGACGAATCGGCGTCGACCGAATTTGCTCAGAACTTGAAGACCTGTCGTTCCAGCATCTTAATGCCAGCGCTTTTGAGAGTATTATGCGCCGTCTGGATGATTGGCGCCGTGAGCAGGGTGAAGCGATTAGCGATGTCTCCACGGGACTTCGAGATTTGTTCGACGATCATGATGTAAATGTGAGTATTTACGGGCGTGAAAAACGCCCTTTCGCGATCTGGCGGAAACTACAGCGGCAGAATATTGGCTTTGATGATGTCGCCGATCTCTACGCTTTTCGTATTCTGACCCAGACCAATGCGGATTGTTATCGGGTTCTCGGTATTCTGCACCGAACGTACCGCGCCATCCCGGCCCGGTTCCGGGACTTTATCAGTGTCCCCAAATCCAACGGCTATCAATCCCTGCACACGACGATCCGCACCATCGATAATCGCCGGGTCGAGATCCAGATCCGGACAGAACGGATGGAAGATGTGGCCGAGCGCGGTGTGGCGGCGCACTGGGCCTATAAGGATCAGGCCTATGCTTATGATCCCGAACGTGCCCAGGCATCTGGCGGTGATCCGCTCCGGCGTATTCGACCGCTTATCGAAATGATGGAGCAATCTGGCGATGCGGACGAGTTTCTCGAGCATGTCAAGCTGGAAATGTTTGCCGATCAGGTTTTCGCCTTCACGCCCAAAGGTGACCTCATCTCGCTTCCGCGCGGCGCGACTCCGATCGACTTTGCCTATGCGGTCCATACCAAGGTTGGGCACACCTGCATCGGTGCCGTTGTGAATGGCCGCGATGTTCCGCTTCGGACCCGGCTTGAAAATGGTGATGTCGTCAAAATTATCCGGGGCGGAACGGCTGAACCGCAGGATGGCTGGGAGAATATGGTCGTCACCGGCAAAGCCCGGTCAGCGTTGCGACGTCTGATGCGCGACGGCGAAGCAGAGGAATATCGCCGAATTGGGTCAATGCTGGCGGAGCACGCCTTTACCCGCGAGCACCAGACATTTGCGGAATCCGCGCTCGACGATGTTGTGAAGCGTATGGGTTTGACTGAGGTTGGCGAAGTCTATGAGCGTCTTGGCCGGGGTGACCTGTCCATGAACGCGTTCATCATGGCCGTATTCCCCGCGCTGAAGGATCGTGATCCGGATGCAAAAATGGCGAATCGCGATCTGATCGAGAACCAAACAGCGCGGCTCTATGTCAAGGGAGACGGGCTCCGGTCCGGCGTCGGCCTACATCTGAAACAGTGCTGCTCCCCGATTCCCGGAGACCGGATTATTGGCGTGCAATCGCCCAAAGGGGGTATCGATATTCATACGATTGATTGCGAGGAACTCGCCAAGCATGAGTCCCAACAGGACCAATGGATCGATCTGGGCTGGCGGCGTGCTGCGGAAAGCACGGCGTCAACCGCACGCATTATAACGACGGTGGAACATATCCCCGGCGCTCTGGCTGATGTGACGCGGCTCATCGGCGAGAATTCGGGAAACCTCATCAATATCAAAACGCTACAGCGTAGCCCGGCCTTCTTTGATATGTTGCTGGATCTGGAAGTGCGCGATAACCGCCACCTTATTGCGATTATTGCTGCGCTGCGGGCATCGACCTATGTGGTCGCCGCCGACCGCAGCCGGTCGCAAATAGAAAGTGACTTGCCAGATGACGACTGAGGATGTTCTGGACATCTTCCGCCAAGCGGGGGCTTTTCTTGAAGGTCATTTCATCCTGTCTTCAGGGCGGCGCAGCGCCTTGTTCATGCAGAAGGCATTGGTCTTCAGGAATCCTGTTCTGACGGAAAAACTCTGCTCTGCTCTGGCTGATAAGGTCCGTGAGCAGCTTGGAACTCTCCCTGACTTCATCATTGCCCCGGCGATGGGCGGGGTTATCCCCGGGTATGAAATGGCGCGGCAACTGGGTCTGGAATCCATGTTTATGGAGCGGGAGAACGGAACCTTCATGCTGCGTCGTGGGTTCGAGCTGAAACAGGGGCAGACGGTCCTGATGGTCGAAGATATTGTCACGACGGGTTTATCATCCCGTGAAACGATCAAGGAGATCACTGAGGTCGGGGGCGATGTAATCGCCGGGTGCTGTATTTTTGATCGTTCCGGGGGGGAAGCCGACATTGGCGTGCCGCTGATCAGTCTGGCCGCGAAACGCTTTCCCGACTTCGATCCGAATGATCTGCCGCCTGAACTAGCAAGCAAGCCCGCGATTAAGCCGGGCAGCCGAGGTCTGAAATGATGCGCAAGCGCGGGGCCGTCCGACTCGGTGTCAATATCGATCATGTTGCGAAGCTCAGAAATGCACGCGGCGGGACGCACCCCGATCCAGTTGAGGCTGCACGCGCGGCGATAGGAGCCGGTGCAGATGGGATTACGGCACATCTGCGTGAGGACCGGCGCCATATTACTGATGATGACATGGTGCGCCTGTCCGTGCTCTGTAACGACCAGAATGTGCCCCTGAATATGGAATTGGCCGCGACGGAAGAGATGGTGTCGATCGCAACACGCCTGAAACCTCATGCAGCCTGTCTGGTCCCCGAGCGGCGCGAAGAACGCACGACGGAAGGCGGGCTTGATGTCGCTGAGCAACATAACCGGCTCGTCCCGATCATTGCGCAACTGGCGGAAGCCGGGTGCCGGGTTTCATTGTTCATCGAGGCCCAGCCTCACCAGATTGATGCCGCGGCCCGGACGGCTGCGAAAGTTGTTGAGTTTCATACGGGCGCTTATGCCCATGCGCTTGACGGGGGTGATACGGATCGGGCGAATGACATTCTGACGCAGCTGCAAGCGGGCGGACAGATCGCTCAGGAGGCCGGTCTGGAAGTCCATTATGGCCACGGGCTAACCTTCGATAATGTTGGCCCCGTTGCCGCGATTCCGCAGGTGAGAGAGCTCAATATCGGTCACTTTATTATTGGGGAGGCTGTGTTTCTGGGGCTCGCCCCCGCCATTCGGCGCATGGCCTCTGTCATCCAGAATGCGCGGGTCGCATGATTCTGGGAATTGGTACTGATATTTGCGACATCCGGCGCATCCGCGATTTGTATGAGCGCCATCCAGACCGTTTTGCGGCCAAAGCCTTCACCGAAGGTGAGCGTGAAAAATGCCTGGCTCGTCCGGACCCTGTGCCGTGCCTTGCCAAACGCTTTGCGGCCAAGGAGGCTGTTGCCAAAGCCTTGGCGACAGAAACCAGCGGCGAATTATCTTGGCACGATGTCGAGGTCGTCAATACCCCGTCAGGACGATCGGATGTGCAGCTGCATCGCGGCGCGGCGAACCGCCTTCAGGACCTCGTACCTGATGGTTATACGGGACATGTACGCCTCAGCCTGTCTGACGAACGTGATTTCGCCGTGGCCTTTGCAGTGGTCGAAGCCAAACCCGCCTGCTAGGGCGTAATAATGTTGACCCGTAAGTTGAAGACCAGAGAGACGGCAAGAAACACCAAGGCTGATAAGGTTGAGGGCGGTGTTCGAGAACCGATCTCGACCGTCATATGGGCGCTCGGGATCGCGCTGATCCTGCGGACCTTTATTTTTCAACCTTTTACCATCCCGACCGGGTCCATGTATCCGGGGCTGATGGAAGGGGATTATGTTATCACTTCCAAATATTCTGTCGGTTATGGCCGCTATGCAGCCCTTCCGTTTCCGTTTCTGGATGTGGAGGGTCGTCTGCTGGGGCGCGGGCCTGAGCGCGGCGATGTCATCGTCTTCCGCCCCGACGGCATTCGCCAGAATTATATCAAGCGCGTTGTCGGATTGCCCGGGGATCGTATCCAGATGGTCGGCGGGGTCCTGCAGATCAACAATGCGCCCGTAAAAATGGATTTGGTGCGGAACGAAACCTACACTCACCTGTCCGACGGTCAGGTGCAGGGCAATTTCAATGCTGAACTGATCTTCGAGACTCTGCCGGGCGAGGAAAAGCCGCATCTGATTTATGACGGGATCAAGAATGGCGGGGCGGACAATACGAATGTCTTCACCGTGCCATCGGGCCACTATTTCATGATGGGCGATAACCGGGACTTCTCTGGCGATAGCCGTGTTCCGGTCCGGCAGATGGGCGCTGGTTATGTCCCAGCCGAGAACATTATCGGCCGTGCGGAATTCATTCTGGCATCCGTCAATGCAGACTTCGTGTTCTACAAACCCTGGACCTGGGGCAATTTCCGCAGTGAGCGCTTTTTCAAGGGTATTGAATGAGCAGTCTTGAGGCGCAGCGCTATAAGCGGGTGGAGGAGCTCGAACGCCGGATCGACTACAGGTTCGATAATCGCAAACTCGCCATGCAGGCACTGACTCACAGTTCCTATGGGGACGGGCAGAGTTCAGATCCCAATAATGAGCGGCTTGAGTTTCTCGGTGACCGCGTCCTGGGTCTACTGACAGCCCGCGCTCTGTTTGACTATTCCTTGGAAGCCGAAGGCACGCTTGCTCGCCGCCTGAATGCATTGGTTCGCAAGGAAATGTGCGCCGAAGTTGCGCGAAAAATTGATCTTGGAGAGTGCGTATTGATCTCCCGGTCCGAAGAGAAGCAGGGTGGGCGAGAGAAGACGTCCATTCTTGGCGATACGTGCGAAGCTCTGATTGCCGCGCTCTATCTGGATGGTGGCATCGCAGCGGTACAGGCGTTCTATGACCGCTTCTGGATGCCGGAATTTGAGGCGGTTGTCTCCAAGTCTGCAAAAGATCCGAAGACGGCCTTGCAAGAGCGCGCCATGGCGGGCGGCAACGGACTGCCGCTATATCGCGTAACTGAGCGGTCTGGCCCAGACCACGACCCCGTTTTCGTGATAGATGTCAGCGTCGATGTCATCGGCTCAGCGTCAGGGCGCGGTAAAAGCAAACGCGCCGCAGAACGACAGGCTGCGCAGGCATTGATTGATAAATGGACATGACGACCCCGGACACGAAACCTCCAACGCCATCGATACGCAGCGGTTTCGCCGCGATTATTGGTGCGCCCAATGCTGGCAAATCGACCCTGACCAATCGGCTGGTTGGTGAAAAAGTCTCGATCGTCACGCACAAGGTTCAGACAACCCGCTTTCAGATCCGCGCTATCGCCATGTTCACGACCAGCGCCGACACCACCGCACAGGTCGTGCTCGTTGATACGCCCGGAATTTTCGAGCCTCGCAAACAGGACCGTCTCGCCAAATCAATGGTTCATGCTGCCTGGACGGGCGCGGATGACGCCAACGCCATTGCGCATGTGGTCGATGCTGGCGCCTGGTACCGGCATATCAAAGGCGAGGGCAGTGCTCAGGACCGACTCGCCAGTGAAGATACGAACCAGGTCATGGCAGGGCTCGCCAAACGCCAGCGCAAAGCGGTGCTGGTGCTCAACAAGATCGACACTGTTCCGACCGACGAATTGCTACCGCTGATCGCGCATTTCGATGAGGTCGACGCGTATAACCGCATATTTGTGCTGTCCGCAACCAAAGGCACTGGTGTTGACGATCTGGCCGTCTATCTGGCTGACTCCATGCCGGAGGGGCCGTTACTCTATCCGGAAGATCAGGTCGCAGACATTCCGCTGCGCCTCATGGCGGCGGAAATCACCCGCGAGAAATTGTTCCTGCGTCTGCATGACGAGTTGCCCTACGCCTCCATGGTCGAAACCGAGACGTGGACCGACCGGAAGGACGGGTCGGTTCGGGTTGATCAGATCATCTATGTGCGGCGCGGTACGCAGAAGGGAATTGTGCTGGGCAAGGACGGCGCGACCGTGAAAGATATCGGCACAGCCGCGCGTAAGGAGATGGAAGGCTGGCTCGGCCGCCGCGTTCATCTCTTTTTGTTCGCGAAAGTCCGTGAAAACTGGATAGAAGACCGGGCACGCTACACCGAATCCGGTCTGGAGTTTGACGTTTAAGGATGGATTTCGTCAGCGAAGCCATCGTGCTTCAGGCGCGCAAGCACGGCGAAACCTCTGCTATCATGGAGACGTTTACGCGCGAGCATGGCCGTCATAATGGCCTAGTGCGGGGTGGGGTCGGGCGGCGGATGCGGCCGCTGCTGCAACCCGGAAACATTGTCGAAGTGGAGTGGCGCGGACGTCTCGAAGAACATCTGGGCTATTATACGGTCGAAATTGTTGAGGCCTTGGCCGGTATATTCATGGAAGATCGGCTGAGCCTTGCGGCGCTGAATAGTATTGCGGCTCTGAGCCGTGAAATGTTGCCGGAAAAACAGCCTTTGCCTGACCTGTATGACGTGACGAAAATTGTCCTCGAACGGCTCAATGATTCGGACATCTGGCCTGTGCTCTATGTTCGGTGGGAAAGCCTGCTATTACAGGGTCTGGGATATGGCTTGAATCTGTCGCGCTGCGCGGCAACGGAGGCGACGGATAATCTGACCCATGTTTCACCTCGCTCAGGCCGGGCCGTCTGTGCCGAAGCGGCTGAGCCCTATTTGGACAAACTGTTCCGCCTACCACCTTTTTTACGGGGTGAGCCTTTGACCTCTCCTGAAGATGTTGGCGATGGATTGGAGCTGACCGGGCATTTTCTCGAAACACGGGTCCAGTGGGAGCGCAACCGAACGCTCCCAGACGCGCGGCGCATCATGGTTGAGCGTCTGGTCGCCGATGGGCGGGCAGTCCTTCCCTGACGCGGACCTTTTCTAAGCTATTGGACGGGATTTTCACTGAGTCGCCTGCTAGGCTAAAAGTCTGATTCGGCGCGGGATGAAGGACAATGGCAAAGACGAAAATACTTAAGAATTCAGGCGGGGGCGTGACC
The DNA here is from genome assembly GCA_965205225.1 of Litorimonas sp. Taxonomy (GTDB): domain Bacteria; phylum Pseudomonadota; class Alphaproteobacteria; order Caulobacterales; family Maricaulaceae; genus Litorimonas. The sequence goes on along the minus strand of CBDBFZ010000002.1, from coordinate 383,764 downwards.
CCGCATAATCCCGTGATCGAGGAACATATCGATAACGCGCTGTCCGCGCGCTATATGGCCTATGCATTGTCGACGATTACGCAGCGCGCCTTGCCGGATGTCCGCGATGGTCTGAAGCCCGTCCACCGCCGCATCCTTTACGCCATGCGTCAGCTTAAGCTGAATCCGGAAGGCGCTTACAAAAAATCCGCCCGGATTGTGGGCGACGTGATGGGTCGATTCCACCCGCATGGTGATCAATCGATCTATGACGCGTTGGTTAAGCTCAGCCAGGAATTTGCGACGCGCTATCCGCTGGTCGAGGGGCAGGGTAATTTCGGCAATATTGACGGCGATAGCCCGGCGGCCATGCGCTATACCGAAGCCAAGATGACGGCGGCGGGCATGTTGCTGCTGGATGGCCTCGATGAAGACGCAGTCGATTTCAAGGCGACCTATAATGAGGAAGATGACGAACCTGTCGTTCTTCCGGCGGGTTTTCCGAACCTGCTTGCAAACGGCGCGCAGGGCATCGCCGTCGGCATGGCGACATCCATCCTGCCGCATAATGTTGCGGAGATCTGCAGCGCGGCACTCCATCTGATCAAGACGCCCGGCGCGCGGGTCAAGATCTTGATGAACTCTATTCTCGGGCCGGATTTACCGACTGGCGGTATTCTGGTTGAGCCGAAGGAGAGTATGCTGGAGGCCTATCAGACCGGGAAGGGCAGTTTCCGTGTGCGCTCGCGCTGGGCGGTGGAAGATACAGGCCGTGGTACTTACCAGATTGTCGTCACCGAAATCCCGTATCAGGTTCAGAAATCGCGGCTAATCGAAAAACTGGCTGAAGTCATTGAGAGCAAGAAGGCCTCTGGCTTGGCTGATGTTCGTGACGAGTCCGCTGAAGATGTTAGGATCGTTCTGGAACCACGATCCAAGAATATCGACGCCGCTGTGCTCATGGAAAGTCTCTTTAAGCTCAGTGAGCTGGAGAGCCGTGTTAGCCTGAATATGAACGTGCTTGATGCGAACGGTGTACCGCGCGTCATGGGTTTGCGCGAGGTCATACAAAGCTGGTTGGACCATCGCCGCGACGTTCTACTGCGCCGTACGAACCAACGCCTCGGCAAGATTGCTGATCGGCTTGAGGTTCTGGACGGCTATCTGATTGCCTTCCTCAATTTGGATGAGGTGATCCGCATTGTCCGCTATGAGGATAAGCCCAAGGACGAATTGATCGCTGCCTTCAACCTGACTGAGCGGCAGGCCGATGCAATCCTCAATATGCGTTTGCGGGCACTGAATAAATTGCAGGAAATCGAGATCAAGTCTGAGAGTGAAACGCTGCGTGAGGAGCAGATCAGGCTTGAAACACTCGTGAACTCTGATGCGAAACAATGGGGCATAATTTCGGATCAGATCCGTGAACTACGCGATCTCTATGGTCCGAAGGCTGAGCACGGACGACGCCGCACGACGTTTGAGGTCGCGCCTGAGCTCGACATCGATCTTTCGACCGCCTTCATCCAGAAGGAACCAATCACGGTTGTTCTGTCTAAAAAAGGATGGATCCGGGCGATGAAAGGCAAGGTCGATGATCTAGACTCGCTGAAATTCAAAGAGGGCGACAGGCTGGCCTTCGCCGTGCCTGCGGAGACGACGGACAAGATCATTCTCTTCGCGTCGAATGGGAAGTTTTACACGCTGGGGGGCGACAAACTGCCAGGTGGACGGGGCAATGGCGAGCCGATCCGCCTTATGGTGGATCTGGAGAACGACCATATCCCGGTCGGGTTATTTGTTCACGATCCAGAACGAACCCTGCTGGTCGCGTCATCAGCAGGCTACGGCTTCCGGGTCAAGGAAGCGGATATTGTGGCATCAACGCGCGGCGGCAAGCAGGTTCTGAACGTTAAAGGTGATGCCGAGGCCGTTCGGGTCATTGAAGCCAAGGGAGACAGGATCGCGACGATTGGTGAGAACCGCAAGATTCTGGTCTTTGACCTCGAAGAAGTATCCGAACTAACCCGTGGCAAAGGTGTTCGGTTGCAGCGTTACAAGGATGGTGGTTTAAGAGACATGACCACATTTGCGGCAGAAGATGGATTGGCTTTTATTGACAGCTCCGGGCGTCGGCATGATGTGCCGGATTGGTTGCAACATATGGGCTCGCGCGCTCAGGTCGGCCGCATGGCCCCCCGAGGTTTCTCCCGCCATGGGGTGTTCGCGCCGGATAAGCGATTATAATCTGTTTCGTTGACCGAATTTGGACTCTCTTTTCGTTTCCACAAGTCCCATTGCGTCGGCGAGAATGGAAAGCGCGGTGAAGAAACCGGCCCCAATCGGTCAGGAGATGGGTATTGGTGCATTAATATAGTTATTCTGCCCAATTCGCTGTGAAGAAGACAGTCAATGTTGCTTTTACTCTGTGAATAGCCTTTGAGTCACAGAAGGTTTTTCGATGGAACTCTGCGAGATAATGACGGACACAGCTATTGAACCCTTCAATCGCGGCGGTTTCGGACTTTGTTTCAATCCTGCTGTTCGGAGAGGAAAACGCTCTATATCGTCCCCAGAGCGCGCCCACTCGAACCCGCCATAAAATCGCCTCCATGAACAATCTCCGTGAACAATCGAGTCTCTTTGGTCGTCACTCCTTGATCGCGTTCGGAGCCGGGACGGAGAGGGTCCATAACCTCCCACATATGGTCTGTGATAATAAAAGGTTCAGTCCGTATTGAAATTTCCATGAAAGAAAGGGTGAATCACAAAACCAAACAAAAGGGAAACTCATAAATGTCCACAGAGCCTAGGTTGTAGTGAAGAATCGACCTTTGTTTGTATAATGTTCCTGCCTTTTGTCAGGAGAATCCATCTGTCTGGTTATCAGGAACTTACGGATAAACAATGGACCTAAAGTCTTATTAACCCTGCGGGAGCACAGGGAAACGGGGTCGCAACGCCCATAACAGGCTTTTTATTGATGTTTTGTTGTGGATGGCCCGTTCGGGCGGGCGTTGGCCGATATGAAAAGTCTGGTCAAAACCATAGGGCTTCATCAAACTCGCCGCTATCGAAATCTCGCTCAAATGATTAATGCTTCAATACAAGCTAGACAAATGAAAGTGACAATGTTGGATAAATCATAGCATAACTCATGAACCAACAAAACGCTCAAATCCTTTTTCCCGTCAGTGTTCCCGGCACCTTTGATTATTCTGTGCCGGAAGGTCTGCGCGTAGAGCGCGGGGATTTTGTCTATGCACCTATCGGTAAGCAGATGAAACTCGGCGTTGTCATGGGTAAGCAGCGCGGAGAGCTGGGGCGCGAGCTCAAGGATATTGCAGAGGTCAAGTCCACACTGCCTTTGCCGAACCCGACTCTCGATTTCATCAACTGGGTCGCGCGCTACAATGTGGCGTCGCCAGGACAAGTGCTCCGCATGGTGCTGCGTAGCTGGAAGGCGCTCGATCCATCTCCCATGGCGACGCTGTATGAACCAACGGACGAGCGGCCTTTGAATATGACGCCCGCCCGCCGAGCCGCTCTGATCGAAGGCGGGCCTTTCCCGGCGCGAGCGGCAGAGATCGCCAGCCGGGCCGGGATTTCGCCGGGCGTGATCAAGGGTATGGTCAAGGCCGGATTGATGCGGACGGATGAACGCCCGGTCGATCTGCCCTATGCGGAACCCAATCCTGAACGGCCAGGCCGGGAGTTATCCGATGCACAGATTGCTGCAGCATCTGAGCTAGTTGGGCAGGTTAAGCGCGATTCCTTTTCTGTCTCCCTTCTTGATGGCGTAACGGGCTCTGGCAAGACGGAAGTCTATTTTGAGGCAGTGGCCGAAGCGCTCCGGCAAGGGCGACAGATCCTGATCCTAGTGCCGGAAATCGCCCTGACGCAGGCGGGGTTGTCGCGTTTTGCCGCGCGGTTCGAAGCGGAGCCCGTCGCCTGGCACAGTTCCATCACTGATATGGCGCGCCGCCGGGCGTGGCGGGAAGTTGCGTCGGGTCGCGCCAAGCTCGTCGTCGGCGCGCGCTCGGCTCTGTTTCTGCCATTCGCTGAGCTCGGCCTCATCGTCATAGACGAGGAACATGACACCTCCTTCAAACAGGAAGAGGGCGTGATCTATAATGCGCGGGACATGGCGGTCTTACGCGGGCGCTTGGAAGATCGACCCGTTATTCTGGCCTCTGCCACGCCGTCGCTGGAATCTTTGCATAATGCGAGAACGGGCCGCTACGCCCATGTTGTGTTACCGGAACGCCCCGGTGCAATCACTCTGCCGGATATCGGCTTAATCGATATGAAGCTGCACAAGCCGGAGGTTGGTTCATTCCTGTCGGAGCCGATGGTGCAAGCGGTGGCAGAGCGTCTGTTGCGCGGGGAGCAGTCGCTGCTTTACATGAACAGGCGCGGTTATGCGCCGCTGATCCTATGCCGGGTTTGCGGCGAACGCCTGAAGAGCCCTGATACGGATAGCTGGCTGGTTGAACATCGCGCCACGGGCCGGGCGATTTGCCACTTGACGGGCTTTTCGATGCGCATGCCGCGCGCCTGTCTAAAATGCGGGGTCGAGGACGGGCTGACCTCTATCGGGCCAGGCGTTGAACGTATCGCCGATGAGGCGCAAACCTATTTTCCGCAGACCCATGTCGAAATTCTAAGCTCCGACACGACCGCGACACCGGATGAAATAAAGGCGCGCCTGAACCGAATGGAACGGGGTGAAATCGATATTCTGATTGGCACGCAGATGGTCGTGAAAGGCCATAATTTCCCGCGTTTGACTTTTGTTGGGGTGGTGGATGGAGACCTGCTGATGGGCGGGGCTGATCCGCGTGCGGGCGAACGCACCTATCAGACATTAGTTCAGGTGGCGGGCCGCGCAGGCCGAGCCGAAATGGCGGGCGAAGCGCTAATCCAGACCCACTATCCGGAGCATGAAGCCCTGCAGGCGCTGGTCGCCGGGGATCGCGACATGTTCGTCGGGGTCGAGATGGCGATGCGTGACATGCTGGGCCTGCCGCCGTTCGGGCGCATCGCCGCCGTCATCATCTGGGGGCCGGATCTGGAAAAGACGAAAGAGCTGGCGATCACCTTTGTCACGAAGGCCCCGCGCGCCGATGGCATTGAAATTTTGGGGCCAAGCGAAGCGCCGATCGGCCAGCTGCGTGGCCTTTACCGCCAACGCCTGTTCATCCGCTCAGAACCCGGCGTGAACCTGTCCAAATATATGGCGACCTGGCGCGGCAAGCAGCGCGTCCCTGCAAAATATAAGATTCAGGTCGATATCGACCCGCAGAGCTTTGTTTAGATAGACTTAAACGGATCGCGCATCAAGATGACGTCTTCGCGTTCGGGAGAGGTGCTAACCATGCCGACGGGGCAGCCGATCAGTTCCTCAATATGGCGGACATATTTGACGGCTTCTGCAGGCAGGTCGGCCCAACTCTGCGCGCCGCGCGTGCTGCCCTGCCATCCCGGCATGGTTTCATAGATCGGTTTGACCTTAGCCTGCTGGCTGGCCCCGGCAGGCAGGCGCTTCATGATTTTACCGTCAATTTTGTAGCCTGTGCAGATTTTGAGTTCTGGCAATCCGTCCAGCACATCGAGTTTCGTGAGTGCAACGCCCGTGATGCCGCCCGTGATAATGGCTTGTTTCACCATGACGGCATCGAACCAGCCGCATCGGCGCTGCCGCCCGGTGACTGTTCCGAATTCATGCCCGCGTTCACCGAGCCGTTGCCCGATCGCATCGTTGAGTTCGGTCGGGAAGGGACCTTCGCCGACACGGGTCGTGTAGGCCTTGGTGATGCCGAGCACATAGTTGAGCGATTTGGGTCCGAGTCCGGTTCCCGCCGCGGCCTGTCCGGCGATCGTGTTGGAACTGGTTACGAAGGGGTAGGTGCCGTGATCAATGTCGAGCATGGCGCCCTGCGCCCCTTCAAACAGGATTTTTTTCTCGGCCTTCTGGGCGTCGTCGAGGACCTGCCAGACAGGGGCCATGAAGGGCAGAATTTCAGGGACAATCTTGATCAGTTTCTGCGTCAGAACGTCTGGATCCACGACGTCGTGCCCAAGCCCGACGCGCAGGGCATTGTGGTGATGCAGTAGATTCTCGACTCGCTCCTTCAGATGCACTGGATCGTCCAGATCGCAGACACGGATGGCCCGACGCGCGACCTTGTCTTCATAAGCGGGGCCGATCCCGCGTTTAGTTGTGCCGATTTTGATGCCATCGGCCCGGTTTTCCCGGATGTCGTCAAGTTCGGAATGGATCGGCAGGATCAGGGCAGCACTTTCGGAAATTTTGAGATTTTCGGGTGTGATCTTCACGCCCTGGTCTCGAATACGCGCCATTTCCGTCAAGAAGGCCCACGGATCGAGCACAACGCCATTGCCGATGACTGAGAGCTTACCGCCGCGTACAATGCCGGATGGCAGCAGGGACAGCTTGTAAACGGTTCCGTCCACGACCAGCGTGTGGCCCGCATTGTGACCGCCCTGGAACCGGGCGACGACATCGGCGCGGCTGGAAAGCCAATCGACGATCTTGCCTTTTCCTTCGTCTCCCCATTGGGAGCCGACGACGACGACATTAGCCATGATTTATCCTTCGCGCAGGCGCGTCACGTGAAACGCGCGCGGTCTAGCGAAAGTTAGTGGCTATGGCGAGGGTATAAGCTCAATCGAAACGGTAAGACAAACGTCCGCCCAGCACATTGAGACCCTCATTGAGCCCATTCTGAACCAGAATATTACCGTGAGAAAGATGTTCGACATAGATCTCGGTTGCCCACCGGTCGCTGACTCGCAGGCCGAGCGTCAGAGCTTCACGGAAGAGGATGCTGGACCCGAATTCAATCTCAGTGTTGAGGCTTTCGAAATAGGGGACATTCTCGGTCTGGACTCGCTGCAACTGCGCCGCTGTCAGCCTGCCGCCATTGATCCCGGCGACGATGGCCGGATCATCGAAATAGGACGGCAGAGGGACTTCCTTAGTGCCGTTATGAACCATCAGCCCGGAAGCGAAATCGAAGTAGAGTGCGTCGCCCAGGGTTTGACGCCACATCAGACCCGCACTGCCATAACTCGTATTGCCTTCGAGGTTCAGCGATCCGCCAATATAAGGTTGGGGCGATAGCGCCCATTTGAGGAAATTCGGCTCGGCGAAAATGATTTCAGCATTAAGCGCGGCGGAGGTTTCCTTGCCTTTTTCGCCCCCCAAACCGAAAAATTCGATATCGTGCTGGTGGGCACCGAAACGAATTTCTGACACCTGCGCAAAGGCGGGGGCTGAGAGGCCGATAGCCGTGATCAGGCCAAAAAACAGAGTTTTCATGTCGGAGTCCCTAAGTCTTACGCAGTTTGACGCGGAATATTCGCGCGGTCAACCGCTCTGAGTTCCTCGCTATAAGGGTTACATTACCAAAAGATGAGGCGGCTTGATTGTATAGGACGCGCGCCATAGATCGCGCGTCATGCGTGACTATTCCGATGTTGAAATGCAGATTCAGGACGTCCTGGACGGAGAGTCTAATCGCACGGCGCGGCTGGCAACCATTGCCTGCCTGTTAAGCGAAGCGTTCGAGGACTATTACTGGACTGGCTTTTATTTGGTCGATCCGGACAAACCGGACGAACTGGTAGTTGGGTCTTATCAGGGGACGCTGGGGTGCCTGCGTATTCCATTTGACAAAGGCGTGTGCGGAATGGCTGCGTTGGAGCGAAGGACACAGATCGTTGAAGATGTTCACGCTTTTCCGGATCATATTGCCTGAGACGCGAAGACGGAGTCCGAGATCGTCGTGCCCGTGATGGATGGAGAGACTTTGATCGGTGTTCTGGATGTCGACAGTACGCGCAAGAGCGTATTCGATGAAAGTGATGCTAAGGCGCTGGAGCGGATTGCCGCACTGATCGCGGCTTAGCGCACAGCGCAGACCGGGCAGTTCGGGTCGCGCGGCAACGTTACTGTTCGGCTCTCCGCTGTCAGCCCATCATAGATCCAGAGCCGCCCGGTAAGCGCATCGCCAGCGCCCGTGATCTTCTTGATCGCTTCCATCGCCATGACGGATCCGGCGATCCCGGTCAGCGCGCCGACGATGCCGACCTTGGCGCAGCGCTCTTCCTGGGGCGGCAAATCCGGTACCAAGCAGCGATAACAGGGTCCGCGGGGCCTAAAGAAACTGACCTGCGCGTCAAATCGGCCAACTGCACCAGAGATGAGAGGCTTGCCGAGCGCAAGAGCGGCATCATTGACGATGAAGCGCGTTGCAAAACTGTCCGTCCCGTCAACTATCAGGTCATGATGGGATAAAAGGTCTTGCGCAGTCGCCTGCGTCAGACGTGTATGCTGCGCATCGACCGCCGTGTCAGGATTAAGGGCCTTAAGTCGCTGCGCAAATATATCGACTTTGCGTTCGCCGACATCGTCGGTTTCAAACTGGATCTGTCTTTGCAGATTGGATAGGCTGACAGAGTCGTCATCAATAATCGTGATTCCGCCAACGCCTGCGGCGGCCAGATAAAGTGCAGCAGGCCCGCCGAGGCCGCCCGCGCCGACGATCGCGATCCGCGCCGCCAGCAAGGCGTTCTGCCCGCTCCCGCCAATCTCGCGCAGGACGAGATGGCGGGCATAGCGATCAACCTGATCAGGCGTCACCGGTGCCAGAGTCAAACAGGGGGGTTGAGAGATAGCGTTCGGCGAAGCTGGGAATGATGGTCACGATGCGTTTGCCGCGCATGTCTGGCCGTACACCAACCAATAAAGAGGCTGCGATGGCCGCACCTGAACTGATGCCAACGGGTACGCCGTCTTCAGCGGCGACATGTTTGGCCGTGCCGAACGCGGCATTGGAATTGATCTTCACGACCTCATCGACCAGATCCGTATCCAGATTATCCGGGATGAATCCTGCGCCGATGCCCTGAATTTTGTGCGGACCTTTCTCGCCGCCTGAAATGACCGGACTCTCGGTTGGCTCGATGGCGATGATATGGCAGTCCGGGTTTTTTTCCTTCAGGAACCTGCCCGCCCCCGACAGGGTTCCGCCCGTACCGACGCCCGCAATGAAAGCGTCCACGGTGCCCGCACAGTCCTCCCAGATTTCCGGACCTGTTGTCGCATAGTGAATGGCCGGGTTGGCAGGATTGTCGAACTGGCCCACGCGCACGGCGCCGGGCGTGCTGGCAATGATCTCCTCGGCTTTGGCCATCGCACCGGGAATCCCGCCAGCTACCGGAGTCAGGACCAGCTCTGCGCCGAGGATCGCCATCATCTTGCGGCGCTCAATACTCATGCTCTCGGGCATGACGAGAATTGCCTTATAGCCCATCGCCGCCGCCGCAAAAGCAACGCCAATGCCCGTATTTCCCGATGTAGGTTCTACGATCGTACCGCCGGGTTTCAACGTGCCGGAGGCCTCCAGTTCGCGCAGCATGTTGATGCTAATACGGTCTTTGACGGAGGCACAGGGATTGAAGAATTCCAATTTGTAGCAGAGGTCAACCGGGACGCCCTTGGTAATGCGAGGTAGCCGAACGAGCGGCGTGCCGCCCATCGTGTCGAGAATGCTGTCATAGATCTTGCCGTGGGTGCGCATGGTCTGTCTCCGGTGAAGCTGTTGCAGTCGTGGCCTAAGCAAACACCTTTTCGCCGTCCATCACTATCGTAAGCTACAGCCCGTTCGGTGAAAAGTTTCGCTCCACGGTAACATAGGGCAACATATCGAATAGCTGCGTCCCAAACCCGGTGCCGCTGACAGTGTCAATCTCTTCAGAACAGGTTTCCCGCCAGTCGATGGGCAGCCCTGCGCGCCCAATTGACGGTGAGATGCCCGCCGCTTTTGCGCAGGCAGCCATATTTGACGGCATTCATGGCGAGTTCGTGGCACATCATAGACCCTTGCCGGCGTCTATCTCAAAGCGAACAGAAGACCCATAGAGCAAATAAACGGGCTATCGGATCCATCGAACGGGTTAAGCTCGTCTCGGAAGATCGATTCAAAATCAAGGTCGTGCCAATCCTCTTCTGCAATCAGATCATTTGTTTGGCTTATGCGTTCAGGCGCATTGTGAAACTTCTCACGAAACTATCGACATTGGTGGCATTGCGGCCCATTATCCGGGCGACCGAACTGACCACGGCCATGATATTCTCGACGCGGTGCGACAGCTCATATCCAATCGCGCGATTGCGCTGTTCCAGCTCATATTGCTTGCTAATGTCTTCTGCACGCTGGATTAATCCGACGATATTACCGTCTTTGTCCCGGAGTGGGTCCTACGTGGCTTGCCAGATAACTTCTGTAATCTGACCGTCCTCTAGTTCAAGCTGAGAGGTCTGGCCCGCCAGAGCCTTCAGGAAAAGCGTCGAAAACGAAGACACCTCGAAGCTCATCATATGTTTTGTGGCCGGCTTGAAGATAGGCGCCGTTCGCATAAACGAATCGCAAATCTGCATCGAGCATGATCACCGGTAAGGATGATCCATCGAATAATCAGGTCTCTGCAGGCGCGACGATCATTCGGTACCTGTCGAGCCGTAACCCCCCGACCCTCGAATGGTTTCTGAGAGTTCAGAAACAACCTCAAATTCGGCCTGTGTCACCGGCGCGATTACCATTTGAGCAAATCGATCGCCGCGCTGGAACGTGAACTCCGTATCGCCATGATTTATCAGTAGAACGCCGACTTCGCCGCGGTAATCCGCATCAATCGTGCCGGGAGAATTCAAAACCGTAATTCCGTGCTTCAACGCAAGGCCAGACCGGGGCCGGACCTGAGCTTCATAACCTGTGGGCAGCGCCATGCAGAACCCGGTCGGGATCAGTCTGCGCTGACCCGGGGCCAGCGTGACCGAATCATGAATCGCCGCGCGCAGATCGGCTCCGGCGGCTTGTTCCGTTTCAAATTCTGACAGGGCAATGCCGTCCATGTGAGGAAGACGGATAACCTTGATGGAAATTGTTTTCATGACATGATTATGATCTGTTTTTTCGATTCCGACCAGCGCCTGAATTGACGTTATTGTCAGGCCGCAGGTCGTCTACTCAGTGGTCGGGGCACTAACCAGGCCATGATCACGGTTTGAAAAATCTTGAAGCTGTATCAGCAGGGCCTCTTCGAATTCTCTGCTCATGGGATAATCCGACATATATGTGTGGCGAAAGGCACCGTCCCTGAAATACAGGGTCAGGATATCGGAGTTGCTACTGTCGAAATCCTGCGACAGGGAGAATGGGATCCCCGTGGCGAGAATGGCGTAATCCTTTTCGGTTAGGACGAGATCATTTCGAACACAGATGAGCCCCCGAATAGCGTGTCCATTATCTTCCACCACCAGATCGACATCGGGGTCATAGACGCCAGTCAGAAAGCCGTCCGCTGCGCGGTACGATGCCACGGTCATATGGTCGCCATCTTCGTCCACCACATCGTTGATGACAACGATTTCGCAGTGGCTTAGATCACCCGCTGCGGCCAAAGTCGGGGTTAGCAGGATTGCGGTGGTTGCCACTAATGCTCTCATTAAGTATCTCCGAAATGTTTGGCGATCCGGCGTGCCAGTGACCGAGCAGCAGCTTGCTTGGATTGGCGCGCAAGCCGGTCTTCACCTGTCCCGGTTACGATGATCATTTCATTCTCCTGCCCGCCCATTACGTCGCCGGATACGTCATTGGCCACGATCCAGTCACAGCCCTTGCGGACGCGTTTGGCGTGCGCCAGTTCCACAACATCATGTGTTTCGGCTGCGAATCCGATAACCAGTTCGGGACGCTTATCGGACTTGCAAACTGAACGGAGGATGTCTGGATTCTCGACAAGCTGTAAGGAAGCCGGGCCATCAACAGGTTTCTTAATCTTCTTCGGAGTGCGCTTGGCGGGACGCCAGTCGGCTACAGCCGCCACTGAAATGAAAATGTCGGCGGGCAGGGCAGCTTCAACAGCGGCCTGCATCTCCAGGGCGGTTTCGACGGATGTGTTGGTCGTGCCGATGGGCTGGGCAATCGATGTCGGACCCGTGACCAGCTCAACGTCTGCGCCGAGATCGGTCAGGGCTTGGGCAATGGCATAACCCTGACGTCCCGAGGAGTGGTTGGACAGATAGCGAACCGGGTCGATCGGCTCGCGCGTTGGTCCAGCTGTGACAACAGCCTGGCGACCTGCAAGCGGTTTCGGGGTGCACAGCCCATCCAGCGTCATATCACCTTGCAGCGCTGACATGATCGTGTCCGCTATGGCATCCGGTTCGGCCATGCGGCCATCGCCAAATTCACCGCACGCCATCTCGCCCGCATCGGGGCCAATGAACAACGCACCCCGCTCGCGCAGTTTCGCGATATTGGCTTGTGTTGCCGCGCTTTCATACATACGCACATTCATGGCGGGCGCGAACAGGACGCGCTTATCTGTTGCAGTCAACGTGGTGGTCGCCAGTTCGCCAGCGACTCCATGCGCGGCCTGTGCCAGAATGTTGGCGGTGGCGGGCGCGACGACGACTAGATCAGCGCTGCGCGAGAGTTCTATATGACCCATTTCCGATTCAGCGGTCAGATCCCACAGGTCCGTGTAAACAACTGAGTCCGAAAGCACTTGAGCAGATAGTGGCGTGACGAACTGTGTCCCGCCTTTCGTCAGAATAACCCGTGTGTTGACACCGCGCCGAGCGAGTTCGCGGATCAGCAGCAGCGACTTATAGGCTGCGATGCCACCACCAATAATGAGCAGGACGGATTTGTTCATGGTCTGAACCTAGCGTGGCTAGAGCTGCGCCGCCACCCATACCCCGCCGAGGGCGAGCGCAGCGCCGACAGTGGCATATCCAATGGGCCGAAGTGGGCTGGGACGGCGGATTTCAGTGGTTTTAACAACGGGTGCTGCGGACAGATCAATGTCGCCATCGGCCCAGGCTTTTGCCAATTTAGCAATATTATCCGTAGCTTCAGGCAGACGGTTTAGTGCCTTGCGGGTCCGCTCCAGACCATCAAGGAAATCATTGAGATAGCGCTCCGGACCAAGTTCGGTGTGAACGGCATCTTCGACAATGGGTCGGCTCGCCTCCCACATGTCAAAATGAGGGTCGAGGCGACGGGCAACTCCCTCGGTCTGCATCATGGTTTTCTGAAGCAGGATCAGTTGCGGTTGCAGCGGCATATCGAACATGTCCGTGATTTCGAGCAGCTGCAGCAACACTTTTGACATGGAAACATCTTCAGCCTGCTTGCCAAAAATCGGCTCCCCGACGGCGCGCAGGGCGGTGGCGAATTCCTCGACACTGTGATGAGGCGGCACATAGCCAATGTCGAAATGGACTTGTGCGATTCTGAAATAATCGCGTTGCAGAAACCCGTAGAGGGTCTCGATCTCAAAGCGGATCTCCGCATCACCCAGACGTCCCAGAATACCGAAGTCCAGCAAACTCAGATTTCCGTCGGGATCCCGGAACAAATTACCTTCGTGCATGTCGGCATGGAATATACCGTAAGTGAAGGTTGATGCGAGGAAGCTTTGAATGACCGCCGTGGCCAGCTTCTGACGCTCTTCCAGTGGCAGCGCCAAAATGTCCGGTGATGAGAAAGCAATGCCGTCGACCCAGTCCGTTGCCATCACATTCTTGTCGACCATCTCCCAGTGAATAGTTGGGACTTTGAACAAGCCCGTTGCGTCTGCAATATCGGCCATCTCCGAGGCTGCTGCGGCCTCAAGGCGCAAATCCAGCTCAAGCATAACGGTGCGCCGTGCTTCCGTGACGAAGGCCTTGGGCTGAAGGCGCCGCATATCTGGAATGGCGGCGTGGGCAATCCTCGCGACAAGCGCGATGACATCCATGTCCCGAGTCATTCGCGTCAGGATATTGGGGCGCAGAATTTTGAGTGCAACTGTGTCTCCGCTCTCTTTGATCACGGCCTTATGGACTTGCGCGACGGATGCGGCGGCAATAGGTTCGGACAAAGAGGTCAGTCTATTCTGCCAAGGTTCGCCCCAATCGGCGGCGAGCAGTTTTTCGGCCTCTGCCATCGGGAAAGGCGGGACTTTATCCTTCAGGCGCGACAGGCCTTCGGCGAAGACCGGGTCGAACATATCGCCGCGGGTGGACAGGATCTGGCCGAACTTGATGTAGACCGGTCCCAGCTTTTCCAGTGCATTGGCAAATCGTGCACCTGGATTATCATCGCGGTCCCGGATCGAGAAAAATCGCGACGAGGCGGCGATGAAGCGAATCGGCGTGGGTACAAAAGGCTCATATTCCTTCGGCACTAGCGCATCATGGCGCACCAGCACCCAGGCGGTGCGCAAGAGTCTGAGGGATGTTGCCAACCTGCGGAACATTATCGCGCCTATAGTGACGCACCCGAAACGGTTAAAGGCCTAATTACCGGACGTGACAAAACGTAAGTTTTGTGCGCCAGGAATGACTTGGCCTGTTTTCGCCAGTCATCCCCGTTTCCCACCACAGAAAAGACAGCCCTTGATTGGACAAATGGAATCGGGGCTTTAGGATTTCATTAAGGAACACTACTATATCTAGTGTTGAGACCGACCGACACCACAATTGCTAGTGATCACAGGATTGCAGGCTGACATTTTTTAGATTGAGACAAATCATGGGCAAGCAGGACTATATCAGCACCGGCACCTCAGGCCTTCTCATGCCGAGTTTGACCTACAAGCCGTTTCGCTATCCGTGGGCCTATGAATTCTGGCGCCGTCAGCAGCAGATCCACTGGATGCCGGAAGAAGTGCCTCTTGGTGAGGACTGCAAGGATTGGGCGACCAATCTGACCGATCACGAGAAGAATTTGCTGACGCAGATTTTCCGCTTCTTCACCCAGTCGGATGTCGAAGTGGGCGGCAATTATATGGAAAATTACATGCCGCTGTTCAAACCGGTTGAAGTCCGGATGATGCTGGCGTCATTTTCCAACATGGAGACGATCCATATCGCCGCCTATGCGCTGCTCCTAGAAACGATCGGAATGCCTGACAGCGAGTTTTCCATGTTTATGGAATATGAGGAGATGGCGGCCAAGCATGATTATCTGGGTCAGTTTGGCGTCGACTCCGATCGCAAAATCCTGACATCGATGGCGGTGTTCGGGGCCTTCACCGAGGGGCTGCAACTCTTTGCCTCCTTTGCTATGCTGATGAATTTCCCACGTCTGAATAAGATGAAGGGGATGGGCCAGATTGTGTCATGGTCAATTCGCGATGAGAGCCTTCACTGCGAGGGTATGATCAAGCTGTTTCATACGTTTGCCAAGGAAACCGGGGCGCTCACATCGGCGATCAAAGATGACATTGCCGATTGCTGCAAGACCGTGGTGAAGCTGGAAGACAAATTCATCGACCTGGCGTTCGAGAAAGGTCCTGTTGAGGGCATGACGGCTGAGGACATCAAACGCTATATTCGCTACATTGCCAATTGGCGCATGGAACAGCTCGGCCTGCCGAGCATTTATTCCGGCGTAGAAGAGCATCCGCTGCCTTGGCTGACTGAAATCACCAATGGCGTCGAGCATGCCAATTTCTTTGAAGCGCGCGCGACTGAATATTCCAAGGGCGCGACGGAAGGTGACTGGCACGGCGATAGTGGTGTCTGGAAGAAATTCGAAACCTATGATGCAAAACAGACTCGAACCCTCTGAGTAGTTATTTGGTTAAGGATAAACGCAACTGTGATAACGCTAACGTTTATCAATAGTCTTAGACCCTGTTAGCCGCCTCACATGTCGCTGATTGACATATCTGAGCACCTGAGGCCGTATCAATCAATCTATAATTTCCGTGATTTTGGCGGTTATTCGGGTTTGGATGGACGGCCCGTGCGTACGGGTCTGCTTTTTCGCTCCGCCCATCTGAACAATCTATGTGAGGAAGAAGTGACAAACATCGACTCGCTTCCGGTCGGGACGGTTGTCGATCTTCGCCATGCGACGGAAACGGGAGAGCCAGCCCTCGAAATGGCTACCGTATTCAGACTGCGCGGTCGTTCTGACTCAACCGGTTAATGGCGAAAGCGAACGCGCCAAAATGCGCGCCGCATGAAGCCTTTCTTGAGACAGAGCTTTATGTCGCCGCTGACGCACGCCGCTATATGTTGAATTCCTATAGAACGCGACCGCATGATGATGGGTTTCGGGTGCTGTTTTCCGAGACCCTGACCCGCATGATGGCCGATCAACCCAGTGATGCGCCGGGCGTTCTGGTACACTGCGCACAGCGGCAAGGATCGGACCGGGACGCTCTGTGCGCTGATTCAGGGACTTCTGGGGGTCTCTGAAGCGGACATTATGACCGACTATATGTTGACCGAGACGGTTGTCGATATTGAAGCGATCCTGAAGCCAGCAGCGGTCATGTTTACCAGTGCTATGGGCGCGTCCGATTGATGTCGATATCCTGCGCCCCGTTCGGGGTAGAGCCCGGCTTTCTGTCCAGCCCCCATTTTATGTACCAGTTTGATTTAGAGTCTCTGGAACGGGTGGACGCATATTCAGGGACTGATGCGGTCTTATGTGATTGTACTGTTTGAGCCACATATTGATAACGATTTGGGCTTGATCAATGCTTGTGAACCATTCTGCATTAAGCACTTCATGACGTAGGGTTCCATTGAACCTCTCGTTGTAGCCGTTTTCCCACGGTGAGCCCGGATAGATTTGTATGAGTTTAATGCCAACCTTACGCAGCCAAAGCTGGAGAGCTGCCGCGATAAACTCAGGCCTGTTATCTGATCTGATATACTCCGGCTTCCCGTGTTTGAGCAGAAGCGGATATAAGGCCCCCAAAACATCCGCCGAGCCCATCTTTGGCTTCACTTCAACACAGAGAGCCTGGCGGGTATATTCATCTAGTGCCGTCAACATCTTATAAGAACGCCCAGAACTCAGCTTATCGTGAACAAAGTCTACGCTCCATATGTGGTTCTGGTATTGTGGACGCAGGCGGATCACGGAACTGTCTTTATGATACAGCCGTCGACGCTTCTTATGGCGCTTGGGAAGTTGAAGGCCTTCCTCACGCCACAAACGTTCAACTTTCTTGTGATTAACCGTCCAGCCTTCCATACGCAGAAGTGCGGCTATCTTGCGGTAGCCATAACGGCCATATCGCTTGGCCAGTCTGATTAAAGCCAAGCGCAGCTCTTCCTCATCATCTTTAGGGGCCGATTGATAGCGGAAGCTACTACGCGAAAGGCCAAGGACCTGACAGGTCCGGCGTTCAGATGTGTTTAACTTCTGCCGACAATGAATAACAGCCTGACGTAGCCAAGGGGCCGTCAGGCTCCCTGCTTTTCATTGGGGCTTTAAATAATCAAGGCTCTCCTTGAAAATCAGCTTGTCCAGCGTCAGATCAGATACAGCCTTACGGAGTCGCTGCTTCTCTTTCTCTAATACCTTCCTCTGTTTGACTTTGGATGGCCCCATCCCACCAAACTTCTTGCGCAAGCCATAATAAGTGGCATCGCTCACACCAGCTGATCGGCACGCCGTTGCGACTGTTGCGCCAGACGCTAACTCAACCTCAATCTGCCGCAGCAACCGAATAACGTCCTCATCTGAAAATCTCTTCCTTGCCATAACCATCTTCCTTCCCACCAAAATTACTAAGTAAAAGATGGTCCAGTTTTAAGGAGCAAGGACAAACCGTCGCCATCGACACACAGGCCCAGGCAGCGGCCGATATTACGGTTATAGCTCCACAGCTTGCCCTCTTCGTCCAGGTCGAACAGGATTCAGCTTGCCGACCTGATAGGTGGTGATGGCAAGGCTGAGCCGTTTCGTTGCCAGCCACTCGGTGAAACCGCGTGACAGATCGACCCCGAACTTCACCTCGGTCTGTCCGGCAGGCACGGTCTCCGGCTCTATCCTGATCTCTGTCTTGATCTTGGTCTCAGTCTCTGTCATGACCTTGTCCCGGGTCCGGTCCGGCCCACTGGTTAGAAACCCTCCATATCGGCGGTGACAATCTCCATCTCCGGCAGGATCATGGCGAGATCATTCTGCATCGCCGGATGGCTTTCGAGCCCGGGCCAGTATAGCAGATCCCCCCACGGCCCCGGAAGCGAGCCTGATGCGAGTGGACCGAAAGAAAGCGGGTCTGAAAGCGGAATGAGGATAGCATCCTCGTCTATATGAACCGGCTGATCCAGGCTATTGACCCCGTCCCCCCATAAGCCGTCCCATAGATCATTATTCCATAGATCATTATTCCATGGATCATTATTCCATGGATCATTATTCATGAGTGGGTCGGGGTTCATGAGCGCCCCGTCCAGCCTGATCGTTCCGGATCCGGGATCGGTCCCTGGGTCAGTTCTAGTGTCAGTTCTGGTGTCAGCCACGGAATCAATCCTGATGCCAGTCTTGGACTCGGCGCTTTGCGCCCCCGCAGCAGCGAGGGTGACCATCACCCCGTTCTCAATGCGCACTTCCGCATTGCCGTCCCTATAGACATTATAGGTGACGCCGTCCTCCGCCGCCGTCCCGGTCAGGGCGAATGAGCTGCCGCTCAGATCAACCCTGTCATCCGCATCCCCCAGCACGTCGAGGCTTGCCATCCCGCCTTCGCGCTCTTCCGTTATGTCAAACACGGCGAGCGCGTCCAGCACCAGGCTGTTGGCCCCTGTGCCGGACAAGTCAAAGACTTCGACACTGTCCACGCCGGCATTGCCGGGGCCCGTCAGGTCGAGCGCTAGGCCAGCCCCGTCCAGCACCAGCCGGTCAGCGCCCGTGCCGCCATCAATCGCTGCAAAGTCAAGGGTGGTGACGCTGATCCTGTCATTGCCGGCCCCGCCGCGCACCACATCATTCATGGCAATCGCGGTAAAACTGTCATCGCCGGCATTGCCGGTGAAATTATCGGCCGCCGCCGTGCCTGACGCCGTGACCGGCGTCAGGCTTTCCGTCCCCGTCGCCCCGCCATAGAGGACATAGGTCTCACCTGAAAGGCTCGCATTCGGGTCGGCCCCACTGGCCCCGATGATTAGATCATCATAACCATCGCCATTGACATCCCCCGCCGACGACACGGAAATACCGGAACGGTCATCCGCGTCGATCCCGGTGAGGATGAAGCCATTCGTGCCGTTCAGCGCCCCGAGATCCAGAACGCCCCCTATGCCCGGCGCGCTCGCCCCGCCATAGACGAGATAGGTCTCGCCGGAATTATTCCCATTCGGGTCGGCCCGATAGGCCCCGATGATCAGATCATCATAGCCATCGCCATTGACATCCCCCGCCGACGAGACGGACCAGCCGGAAAGGTCATCCCTGTCGATCCCGGTCAGGATGAAGCCATTGGTCCCGTCCAGATCGGACAGATCCAGCACGCCCCCTGTGCCGGGCGCGTTTGCCCCGCCATAGACCACATAGGTCTCCCCGGCATTACCGTCCCCATTCGGGTCGGCACTATTGGCCCCGATGATCAGATCATCATAACCGTCGCCATTCACATCCCCCGCCGACGATATGGAAAAGCCGGAATAGTCAGATGCGTCGATCCCGTTGAGGATGAAGCCGTTGGTCCCGTCCAGATCGGACAGATCCAGCACGCCCCTTGTGCCCGGCGCGCTCGCCCCGCCATAGATCACATAGGTCTCGCCCGAGCTGTTCCCATTCGGGTCGGCGTACTGAGCCCCGATGATCAGATCATCATAACCGTCGCCATTCACATCCCCCGCCGAGGATACGGAAACGCCAGAACGGTCATATGCATCGATCCCGGTCAGGGTAAAGCCGTTCGTGCCGTTCAGCGTGAAGAGATTGAACCTGCCCCCTGTGCCCGGCGCGTTCGCCCCGCCATAGACGATATAGGTCTCGCCGGCATTACCGACCCCATTCGGGGTGCCCCCAGTGGCCCCGATGATCAGATCATCATAGCCATCGCCATTGACATCGCCTGCCGAGGAGACGGAAGTGCCGGAATAGTCATAGCCGTCGATCCCGTTGAGGATGAAGCCATTCGTGCCGTCCAGCATGGAGAGATCCAGCACGCCATCTGTGCCCGGCGCACTCGCCCCGCCATAGACGATATAGGTCTCCCCGGCATAATTGCTATTCGGGTCGGCCCCCGTTGCCCCGATGATCAGATCATCATAGCCGTCGCCATTGACATCCCCCGCGGAGGAGACGGAAAAGCCGGAATAGTCAGATGCGTCGATCCCGTTGAGGATGAAGCCGTTGGTCCCGTCCAGATCGGACAGATCGAAAACGCCATCCTCGCCCGGCGCGCTCGCCCCGCCATAGACGATATAGGTCTCGCCGGCATCACTGTCCCCATTCGGGTCGGCCCTCCGGGCCCCGATGATCAGATCATCATAGCCATCGCCATTGACATCCCCGGCAGATGAGACGGTCCTGCCGGACTGGTCACCAAAATCGATCCCGTTGAGGATGAAGCCATTCGTGCCGTCCAGGCTGGAGAGGGGAACCAACTCATTGATATCCGTCACCGTGATGGCGACCGCCTGCTCTGTGTCAGTTGCGCCATCGGACGCGGTGACGATAATATCATAGATATTATCCCCACCATCATCGCCCGGCGCCTCAAAGTCGGGCGCCGCTATAAAACTGACCTCGCCTGTATCGGCATCGATCGTGAACAAGGCCGCATCCGTCCCGGACAGGCTGTACACTAGAGTGTCACCATCCGCATCCGTCGCCGACGCCATATAGGCTGCGGTCTGGTTCTCCTGCGCATTGGCCGTGGCGGGCGAGGTGAAGACCGGTATATTGTCATTTTCATTCGTCACCGTGATGGCGACCGCCTGCTCTGTGTCAGTTGCGCCATCGGACGCGGTGACGATAATGTCATAGACATTATCCCCGTTCGCGTCGCCCGGCGCCTCAAAGTCGGGCGTCGCTATAAAACTGACCGCGCCTGTATCGGCATCAATCGTGAACAGGGCCGCATCCGTCCCGGACAGGCTGTAGACCAGAGTGTCGCCATCCGCATCCGTCGTCGCCGCCATATAGGCTGCGGTCTGGTTCTCCTGCGCATTGGCCGTGGCGGGCGAGGTGAAGACCGGTATATTGTCATTGTCATTCGTCACCGTGATGGCGACATTATGGTCCGTACTATTGGTACCATCCGACGCGGTGACGATAATGTCATAGACATTATCCCCGCCATCATCGCCCGGCGCCTCAAAGTCGGGCGCCTCTATAAAACTGACCTCGCCTGTAGTGGCGTCGATCGTGAACAGGGCCGCATCCGTCCCGGACAGGCTATAGACCAGAGTGTCGCCATCCGCATCCGTCGCCGCCGCCATATAGGCTGCGGTCTGATTCTCCCGCGCATTGGCCGTGGCGGGCGAGGTGAAGACCGGTATATTGTCATTGTCACTTGTCACCGTGATGGCGACATCATGGTCCGTACTATTGGTACCATCCGACGCGGTGACGATAATGTCATAGATATTATCCCCGCCATCATCGCCCGGCGCCTCAAAGTCGGGCGCCGCTATAAAACTGACCTCGCCTGTATTGGCATCAATCGTGAACAAGGCTGCATCCGTCCCGGACAGGCTGTAGACCAGAGTGTCGCCATCCGCATCCGTCGCCGCCGCCATATAGGCTGCGGTCTGGTTCTCCCGCGCATTGGCCGTAGCGGGCGAGGTGAAGACCGGTATATTGTCATTGTCATTCGTCACCGTGATGGCGACATTGTGGTCCGTGCTATTGGTGCCATCCGACGCGGTGACGATAATGTCATAGATATTATCCCCACCATCATCGCCCGGCGCCTCAAAGTCGGGCGTCTCTATAAAACTGACCTCGCCTGTATCGGCATCAATCGTGAACAGGGCCGAATCCGTCCCGGACAGGCTGTAGACTAGAGTGTCGCCATCCGCATCCGTCGCCGCCGCCATATAGGCTGCGGTCTGGTTCTCCTGCGCGTTGGCAGCGGCGGGCGAGGTGAAGACCGGTATATTGTCATTTTCATTCGTCACCGTGATGGCGACATTGTGGTTCCTACTATTGGTGCCATCCGACGCGGTGACGATAATGTCATAGACATTATCCCGATCATCATCGCCCGGCATGTCGAAATCGGGGGGCGCTATAAAACTGACCTCGCCTGTAGCGGCATCAATCGTGAACAGGGCCGCATCCGTCCCAGACAGGCTATAGACCAGCGCATCGCCTTCATCATCCGTCGCCGCCGCCTCATAGGCCGCAACCTGGTTCTCCGCTACGCTGACTGCGGAGGGCGAGGTAAAGACCGGTACCGTGACCACCTGCACCCCCGTCTCTACGCGCAGCTGCGCATTGCCGTCCCTATAGACATTATAGGTGACGCCGTCCTCCGCCGCCGTCCCGGTCAGAACGAAGTTACTGCCGCTCAGCTCAACCCTGTCATCCGCATCTCCCAGCACGTCGAGGCTCGCCGCCCCGCCCTCGCGCTCTTCCGTTACGTCAAACACGGCGAGCGCATCCAGCACCAGGCTGTTGGCCCCCGTGCCGGACAGGTCAAAGACTTCGACACTGTCCACGCTGGCATGGCCCGCCCCGGTCAGGTCGAGCGCCAGGCCAGCCCCGTCCAGCACCAATGTGTCAGCGCCCGTGCCGCCATCAATCGCCGCAAAGTCAAGCGCGGTGATGCGGATAGTGTCATCGCCCGCCCCGCCGCGCACCACATCATTCATGGCAATCGCGGTAAAACTGTCATCGCCGGCATTGCCGGTGAAATTATCCGCCGCCGCTATGCCCTGCGCTGTGACCGGCACGAGGCTTTCCGTCCCCGTCGCCCCGCCATAGACAACATAGGTCTCGCCGGCATTCATGTCCCCGTCCGGGTCGCCCCCGTAGGCCCCGATGATCAGATCATCATAGCCGTCGCCATTGACATCCCCCGCCGACGAGACGGACCTGCCGGAATTGTCATAGGCGTCGATCCCGTTGAGGATAAAGCCGTTCGTGCCGTCCAGCGCCGACAGATCCAGCACACCATCCGTGCCCGGCGCACTCGCGCCGCCATAGACGATATAGGTCTCGCCGGCATCACTGTCCCCATTCGGGTCGGCATTAGCAGCCCCGATGATCAGATCATCATAGCCGTCGCCATTAATATCCCCCGCAGACGAGACGGAGAAGCCGGAACGGTCATAAGCGTCGATCCCGGTGAGGGTAAAGCCGTTGGTCCCATTCAGCGCTCCGAGATCCAGCAAGCCCCCTGCGCCCGGCGCGCTCGCCCCGCCATAGACGACATGGATCTCTCCGGCCAAATTTTCCCCATCCGGGCCATTGGCTCCATCGGCGCCGATGATCAGATCATCATAGCCGTCGCCATTGACATCCCCCGCCGACGAGACGGACTGGCCGACACGGTCATTCCTGTCGCTTCCGATCAGGGTAAAGCCGTTCGTCCCGTCCAGATCGGACAGATCCAGCACGCCGTTCGTGCCCGGCGCGCTCGCCCCACCATAGACGATGTAGGTCTCGCCCGAAGAGTCCCCATTCGGGTCGGCAAAACGGGACCCGATGATCAGATCGTCATAGCCGTCGCCATTGACATCCCCCGCCGAGGAGACGGACCGGCCGGACTGGTCACCCGCGGCAATTCCGGTCAGGGTAAAGCCGTTCGTGCCGTTCAGCGCCCCGAGATCCAGCACGCCATCCGTGCCCGGCGCGCTCGCCCCGCCATAGACCACATAGGTTGCGCCGGCTTCACTGCCGACCCCATTGGCCCCGATGATCAGATCATCATAACCATCGCCATTGACATCCCCTGCCGACGAGACGGACTGACCTAACATGTCACCATTGGCGATCCCGGTGAGGGCAAAGCCGCGTGTGCCGTCCAGCGTGGATCGATCCAGCACGAGATCTGCGCCCGTCGCCCCGCCATAGACGACATAGACCTCGCCGGGCCCAGGGGTCATATCATATTCGCCCTGCACAGTGCCAACCCCCGGTGCCCCGATGATCAGATCGTCATAGCCATCGCCATTGACATCCCCTGCGGACGACGCGGAGACACCGGAATCGTCACCAGCAGCGATCCCGGCGAGGGTGAAGCCGTTGCCGTCCAGCGCCAGCCTCGACAGATCCAGCACGCCCCCTGTGCCCGGCGCGCTCGCTCCGCCATAGACGATATAGGTCTCGCCCGAATTGTCCCCATTCGGGTCGGCATTGTTAGCCGAGATGATCAGATCATCATAGCCGTCGCCATTGACATCCCCCGCCGAGACGGACCGACCGGACTGGTCAGCTGCGGCGATGCCGTTGAGAATGAAGCCGTTCGTGCCGTCTAGGCTGGAGAGGGGAACCAACTCATTGATATCCGTCACCGTGATGGCGACATTGTGGTTCGTGCTATTGGTACCATCGGACGCGGTGACGATAATGTCATAGACATTATCTCCATCATCATCGCCCGGCGCCTCAAAGTCGGGCGCCTCTATAAAACTGACCTCGCCTGTAGTGGCATTGATCGTGAACAGGGCCGAATCCGTCCCGGACAGGCTGTAAACTAGAGTGTCGCCATCCGCATCCGTCGCCGCCGCCATATAGGCTGAGGTCTGGTTCTCTTGCGCGTTGGCCGTGGCGGGCGAGGTGAAGACCGGTAGTGTTGTCGTGACCGGGATTTGAACCTGCACCCCGTTCTCAATGCGCAGCTGCGCATTGCCGTCCCTATAGACATTATAGGTGACGCCGTCTTCCGTCGCCGTCCCGGTCAGGGCGAATGAACTGCCGCTCAGATCAACCCTGTCATCCGCATCCCCCAGCACGTCGAGGCTCGCAACACCACCGCCCTCGCGCTCCTCCGTAACGTCAAACACGGCCTGCGCGTCCAGCACCAGGCTGTTGGCGCCCGAGCCGGACAGGTCAAACAGTTCGACACTGTCGACGCCGGCATGGCCCGCCCCAGTCAGGTCGAGCGCCAGGCCGGCCCCGTCCAGCACCAATGTGTCAGCGCCCGTGCCGCCATCAATCGCCGCAAAGTCAAGGGAGGTGACACGGATAGTGTCATCGCCAGCCCCGCCGCGCACCACATCATTCGTGGCAATCGCGGTAAAACTGTCATTGCCGGCATTGCCGGTGAAATTATCCGCCGCCGCCGTGCCCTGCGCCGTGACCGGCGTCAGGCTTTCCGTCCCCGTCGCCCCGCCATAGAGGATATAGGTCTCGCCGGCCCGTATGTTCCCATTCGGGGCGGCAAAAGGGACGCCGATGATCAGATCATCATAGCCATCGCCATTAACATCCCCCGCCGACGACACGGACCTACCGGATTGGTCATAAGCGTCGATCCCGGTCAGGATGAAGCCGTTGGTCCCATCCAAATCGGACAGATCCAGCACACCCCCTGTGCCCGGCGCGCTCGCCCCGCCATAGACGAGATAGGTCTCGCCAGCCGAACTGTTCCCATTCGGGTCGGCATCCTGGGCCCCGATGATTAAATCATCATAGCCATCGCCATTGACATCCCCCGCCGACGACACGGACCAGCCGGACTGGTCACCCGCGTCTATCCCGGTCAGGATGAAGCCGTTACTGCCGTTCAGCGTGGAGAGATTGAATCTACCTCCTGTGCCCGGCGCGCTGGCCCCGCCATAGACGATATAGGTCTCGCCGGCGTTACTGTCCCCATTCGGGTCGGCATCCCGGGCCCCGATGATCAGATCATCATAGCCGTCGCCATTCACATCCCCCGCTGAGGAGACGGAACGGCCGGACAAGTCACTCGCGTCGATCCCGTTGAGGATGAAGCCGTTACTGCCGTCCAGCGTGGAGAGATTGAATCTACCTCCTGTGCCCGGCGCGCTGGCCCCGCCATAGACCACATAGGTCTCGCCCGAAAAACCCCCATTCGGGTCGGCTCCATGGGCCCCGATGATCAGATCATCATAACCGTCACCATTGACATCGCCTGCGGATAAGACGGAAATGCCGGAATAGTCATTCCTGTCGATCCCATTGAGGATGAAGCCGTTACTGCCGTCCAGATCGGACAGATCCAGTTCGCCCCCTGTGCCCGGCGCGCTGGCCCCGCCATAGACCACATAGGTTGCGCCGGCAGAACTGCTGCCGGCCCTCCAGGCCCCTATGATCAGATCATCATAACCGTCACCATTGACATCCCCCGCCGAGGAGACGGAAGTGCCGGAATAGTCAAACGCGTCGATCCCGTTGACGATGAAGCCGGTGCTGCCGTCCAGACTGGAGAGATTGAACCTGCCCCCTGTGCCCGGCGCACTCGCCCCGCCATAGACGACATAGGTCTCGCCGGACCTATCCCCATTCGGGTCGGCCCTCCAGGCCCCGATGATCAGATCATCATAGCCGTCGCCATTGACATCCCCCGCCGATGAGACAGAGAAGCCGGAACTGTCACCCGCGTCAATCCCGTTGAGGATAAAGCCGTTCGTGCCGTCCAGCGTGGAGAGATTGAATCTGCCCCCTGTGCCCGGCGCACTCGCCCCGCCATAGACCACATAGGTCTCGCCCGAATTACCCCCATTCGGGTCGGCCTGATAGGCCCCGATGATCAGATCATCATAGCCATCGCCATTGACATCCCCCGCCGATGAGACGGTAGAACCGGAATTGTCACCTAAGTCGATGCCGTTGAGGATGAAGCCGTTGCTGCCGTCCAGACTGGAGAGAGGGATCAGGTCATTTTCATTCATCACCGTGATGGCGACATTGTGGTTCGTACTATTGGTACCATCGGACGCGGTGACGATAATGTCATAGACATTATCCCCGCCATCATCGCCCGGCGCCTCAAAGTCGGGCGCCTCTATAAAACTGACCTCGCCTGTATCGGCATCAATCGTGAACAAGGCCGAATCCGTCCCGGACAGGCTGTAGACTAGAGTGTCGCCATCCGCATCCGTCGCCGCCGCCATATAGGCTGCGGTCTGGTTCTCCGCTACGCTGACTGCGGCGGGCGAGGTGAAGACCGGTACATTGCCATTTTCACTCGTCACCGTGATGGCGACCGCCTGCTCTGTGTCAGTTGTGCCATCGGACGCGGTGACGATAATGTCATAAACATTATCCCCGTTCGCGTCGCCCGGCGCCTCAAAGTCGGGCGCCGCCATAAAACTGACCTCGCCTGTATTGGCGTCGATCGTGAACAAGGCCGCATCCGTCCCGGACAGGCTGTAGACCAGAGTGTCGCCATCCGCATCCGTCGCCGCCGCCTCATAGGCCACGGTCTGGTTCTCCTGCGCGTTGGCCGTGGTGGGCGAGGTGAAGACCGGTATATTGTCATTGTCATTCGTCACCGTGATGGCGACATTGTGGTCCGTACTATTGGTGCCATCGGACGCGGTGACGATAATGTCATAGACATTATCCCCGCCATCATCGCCCGGCGCCTCAAAGTCGGGCGCCGCCATAAAACTGACCTCGCCTGTAGCGGCATTGATCGTGAACAAGGCCGAATCCGTCCCGGACAGGCTGTAGACCAGAGTGTCACCCTCCGCATCCGGTGCTCTATAGGCCGTAATCCGGTTCTCCGCGACGTTGACCCGGTCGATGTTCCCGTCCGCGTCATCGTCGAACTCGCTCCGGTCGGTCGTGCCGTCATTATCGTCGTCGAAATCGGTCCGGATCAGGTTGCCGTCCGAATTATACGTGTAGGCCTCGGACCGGTCGGTCGTGCCGTCATTATCGTCGTCGAAATTGGTCTGGCTCACCCTGTCGTTCGCATCATAGCTGTAGGTCTCGGACCGGTCGATCGTGCCGTCCGCGTCATCGTCGAAATTGGCCCGGTCCCGGTTACCGTCCGCATTTTGAGTGTAGAACTCGCTCCGGTCGGTTGTGCCGTCACCATCGTCGTCGAAATCGGTCCGATTCAGGGTGTTGCTGCCGTCCGTATTCCGGTGAACCGTCCGGTCGATTGTGCCGTCATCATCGTCATCCCATTCCACCCGCTCCCAGCGACCCTCCGCATTCAGGTGGATCGTCCGGTCGATATTCCCGTCATCGTCCAGGTCGGCGTCCCGCCGGGTCACGCTCCGGTTGCCGTCGCTGTCAAACGCGAAGTGAGTGATCCGGTCGATCGTGCCGTCCGCATCATCGTCAAACTCGGTCCGGTTCCGGTTGCCGTTCGCGTCGTAAGTGTAGGCCACGCGCCGGTCGGGATTATTGTCCCCGTCATCGTCGAACTCGATCCGGGTCAGCCTGCCGTTCTCATCGTATGTATAGGTCTCACCCCGATCAAACGTGTTGTCTTCGTCGTCGTCAAATCTGATCCGGGTCAGCCTGTCGTTGAAATAGCCATAGTCCTCGGACCGGTCGGTTGTGCCGTCATTATTGTCGTCGAAATTGGTCCGGGTCAGCCTGCCGATCGAATTATACCTGTAATCCTCGGCCCGGTCGGTCATCCCGTCCGCACCGTCGTCGAATTCGGCTCGGGTCCGGTTGCCGTTCTCATCATACGTATAGGTCTCGATCCGGTCGATGTTGCCGTCATCGTCCAGATCGGCGTCTCTCCGGGTCACGCGCCGGTTGCCGTCACCATCGAATGCGTAGTGAGTGATCCGGTCGATCATGCCGTCCGCATCGTCGTCGAAATCGACCCGGGTCCGGTTGCTGTCCGGGTTGTGAGTGTAGAACTCGCTCCGGTCGGTTGTGCCGTCACCATCTTCGTCGAAATCAATCCGGTTGATGGTGCCGCTGCCATCCGTATTCCGGTGAACCATCCGGTCGATCGTGCCGTCATCGTCGTCATCCCATTCCACCCGCTCCCAGCGACCCTCCGCATTCAGACGGGCCGTCCGGTCGATCAGGCCGTCATCGTCCAGGTCGAAATTGATCCGGACTCGGTTACCGTCATCGTCATCGTCATAGATGTAGGCCTCGCTCCGGTCGATCGTGCCGTCATCGTCCAGATCGACTTCCCTCCGGGTCACGCGCTGGGTGCCGCCGCTGTCAAACCCATAGTGAGTAATCCGGTCGATCGTGCCGTCATCGTCCAAATCCCTATCCACCTGCACCCAGCGACCGTCCTCATCCAGATGCGCGATCCGGTCGATATTGCCGTCTTGGTCGGGGTCGAACTCAATCCGGTCTGGGGTGCCGTCCCCGTCAGTATCGACCTCGAACCGGTCGGGGGTGCCGTCCCCGTCAGTGTCTATCTCGGTCCGGGTTTCCTGTGATAGGGTTGGTATGGTCTTGAACATGGCTGGCATGGTCCTACATTTCCAAATGGGTATTATTTGACGGTCATGTCACATGACCTTGGCTGTGGATCAAGTGTTTCATTAGGGAGACCGATTGATATCTGATGCGCCGTTAGGGTCTTGGCCAACACAGACCCTTATCGCGGGCCCTTATCGCGGGTCCTTATCGCGGGACTGCGGCATGGCGGTATAATCGCATCATGGGTTTTTGACGGCCCCATGAACCGGGCGGGGTGATCCTGCCGCTCTGGGTCCTGCCGCTCTGGGTCCTGCCGATGTCGAGGGTCTGCTCGCCAGGCGCGGCGTTACAAACTCTCTTCAATTTGCTGCCGCCACGCCCGTCCTGACACATCTCGGGTGTGGACTTACGACGCCCTCGCAATGACCGCATAAATACACCAGACCAGAAACCCCTCACACGTCACACAATAACCTGACAATATCGTTCGGGTGTTATATGTCATGGAGCCAGACTACGCCGCAGAGTCGTCACCGAGCAAGTCCTGCGTGTTCGCCCCGAGCGCTGGCGCAATCCCGCCCTTAATCCGCTCTCCGTTGATCTTGTAGGGGCTGCTCATCAGGCGGATTGTCCCATTTTCCATGCCCGGATGTTCGGTCTCGTAGATCATCTCAACCTCAGCCACATAGGGGTTCTCGAACGCCTGCGCGATATCGCAGACAGGGGCTGCGGGAATGTAACCAGCGAATTTTTCCATCCAGTGCGCCACCGTATTGGTTTTCATGACGGCTTCCATCGCCTGCTGCACAAGCGCGCGGTTTTCGCGGCGGTCCTCAATGGTGAGGAACCGCGGATCGGTGGTCCATTCCGAGTGATCGAGCCGTTCGGCGACGCGTTCCCAGAACTTCTGCGTCTGGCAGCAGAACATGATCCAGCCATCATCCGCTTCCATCAGCTGGCTCGGCACGATCGCCGGATGTGCACCGCGCGGCTGGCGCGTCACGACGTCACCTGCATTCAGATACCAGGTGGCCGGATAGCTGACCTGATGCAGCGCCGTATCAAACAGCGAGACATCCACATCGCAGCCATTGCCCATCCGGTGAGCGCCCAGAACAGCCGACACCAGACCGGTCGCCATCATCGAACCCGTCATGAAATCGACCATGGACAGTCCGAACCTGACAGGCGGGCCGCCCGGCTCGCCCGTGACGGAACAGAAACCCGCTTCCGCCTGCATCAGATAGTCATAGCCCGGGCACGCTTCGCGCGAGTTGTCGCGGCCATAGGCCGACAGATGCGCGCAGACAATCTTCGGATTGATGGCTTTCAGCGTCTCGAAATCAATGCCGAGCTTGGTAGGCAGATCACCGCGAAGATTGTTGGACACTGCGTCCGCTGTCTTGACCAGAGCTTCGAACTGTTTGCGCCCGTCTACATCCTTCAAATCGAGCAAAAGCGATTTCTTGTTGCGATTAAAGGTCTGGAAGAATTGACTGTCCGTATCGCCAATTCGGTGCGGCGACACAAACCGCGACACATCCCCTCCCGTCCCGGGATTTTCAATCTTAATGACCTCAGCGCCGAGGTCAGCGAGGATCTGGGTGCCATAGGGTCCGGCGCCATATTGCTCGACCACGATGATGCGGATGCCATCGAGAGGTTTGTAGGTCATGTTACGTCCTGTCGAAAGCACTCTCTGCTGAGGGAGTATGGGTCAAAAACAATTGCCGCTCAGGCCGACTTGATCGGCTGGAGGCGAAAAGGTAAATTTTCTCGTTCAAATCTTATTCCGAGCAATCTGCTGCTTGGCAATGATGATGCGCTGCATTTCATTGATACCTTCACCGATGCACATAAGCGGCGCCTCGCGAAATAGACGCTCGACCGGATATTCCTTAGAATAGGAGTATCCACCGTGGATCCGCATCGCTTTGAGCGTGTTTCCCACGGCCATTTCGGACGTATAATATTTCGCAATCCCCGCTTCCATATCGCAGCGTTCACCTCGGTCATAGGCTTCGGCCGCGTGCAGGTACATCAGCTCCGCCGCCTTGGTCTTCGTCGCCATTTCGCCGAGTTTGAGCTGGATCGCCTGATGCTCAGCAATGGGCTTGCCGAACGTCTCACGTTCCTGCGCGTATCGCGTGCTTTCTTCCAGCGCGCGGCGGGAAATGCCAACGGCTCGGGCAGAGATGTTGATCCGGCCCAGTTCCAGACCGCCAACCGCCATGTAAAAGCCCTTACCCTCGACGCCACCAATCAGATGACGCTCTGCGTCGAGTGTATAATTGTCGAAAAACAGCTCGCAACTATCAATACCTTTATAGGCTAGCTTCTTCATTTTGCTGCCAGTCGTGAAGCCCGCATAGGCCTCACCCGTCTCTGGATCGACCTTCGGCGTGATCAGCATGGACATGCCTTTATAGCGCGGGTCTGTCTCAGGATCGGTCTTGACCATGAGCGCAACCGCGCCACCCACCAGACCATTTGAAATCCAAGTCTTAGAGCCGTTCACGACGTAGCCGTCGCCGTCCTTTTTTGCGACCGTTTTGATGGGCTGAAGATCCGCCCCGGCATTCGGCTCGGTCAGGCCCAGCCCGCCCTTTATTTCACCGGGGCAGAATTGGGGTAGCCAGTAATCTTTCTGAAAATCTGTACCACACTTCTCGACAATGGTCGCCATCATGAGATGCGAGTTGAATATACCTGTCAGGCTCATCCATTTTTGGGAAATGCGCATGACGATCTTGGCGTAGGTCGTCGCCGACAGGCCGAGTCCGCCATATTCGGGCGAAATGGTCGCACCGAACAGGCCAAACTCTTCCATGTCCTCGACAAAATCATGCGGATATTCGTCTGCATGTTCCATCTCAATCACCCGATCGCGCACTTTTTC
The DNA here is from genome assembly GCA_965205225.1 of Litorimonas sp. GTDB lineage: Bacteria > Pseudomonadota > Alphaproteobacteria > Caulobacterales > Maricaulaceae > Litorimonas. Next base: position 351,778 of record CBDBFZ010000002.1, on the reverse strand, counting down.
GCGGCACCAGCGGTCGATGACGTCAAGCATCATCGCTTCGTCTTCTTCGGAGAATTGATCAGCGTCGGGAATGGCGTTCATGAGAGGGACTCGTTGTTTAGATTCCGCGCAGGTTTGATGCGTTTATCGGCTCCTAGCATGATTGAACGCAAAGGCGGCAGGACGTCGCAACCCTCAGACCGAAGCTCAGTAATGGCCGATCTTATCTTCCACCGCATTGCCGTTACTCGGGATCAGCATGTTGCGCTTGAACGTGCAGACCATCGTACCGTCTTGCTTGTAGCCGCGCGTCACGATGGTGGTGATGCCCTGACCGGGACGCGACTTGCTTTCGCGTTTTCCGAGCACTTCGCTCTCGCCGTAAATTGTATCGCCGACAAACACCGGCGCCGTGAATTTGACTTCATCCATGCCGAGATTGGCGATGGCTTTCCGGGACGATGTTCGTAAATATCACCTTCCTTGAAATCTTCGTAGTAACGACCGAACGTCTCGCGGTACCGGTTCGGACCGACTTTCTTGATGTTACCGACCATGACGACTTCTCCAGCAAAGATGAGGCCTGTTGCTAGGCCCAGAACAGTTTGCAGTCGAGTAGTCCGCCCTGGGGTCTGAGCTTTGACCGGCCTCAACTCAGATCATGTCTCGCCCTTATCGCGCAACATGGGATGCATGACGCTGTTAATGATGCGGTGGCTACCGTGAATGACTTGGGAGCTATTGGCCACGATCAGCGGATCGGGTTCACAAACAACAGACGGGTCCTTGCTAGGATAGTCCAGACGATTGAGGAAATGCATCATGCAATTTAGACGCGCGCGCTTCTTGTCGTCCGATTTGATAATGGTTCACGGCGCGTCAGCCGTATCTGTATAATAGAACATCGCCTCTTTCGCGTCGGTATAGTCATCCCATTTGTCGAGGCTGCCTATATCAATCGGTGAGAGTTTCCATTGTTTAAGTGGATCATGTTCGCGCGACTCAAACCGCCGTCGCTGCTCCTCCTGCGTGACCGAAAACCAGAACTTGAACAGGATAATGCCAGACCGGACCAGCATGCGTCCCAATTCTGGTGCTTGGCGCATAAATTCCAGATATTCGCGCGGCGTACAGAATTCCATCGCCCGTTCAACGCCCGCACGATTATACCAAGACCGGTCAAAGAAGACGATTTCGCCAGCCGTCGGCAGCATTTTTATGTAACGCTGAAAATACCACTGACCGCGTTCTATATCAGTTGGCTTTTCCAGAGCGACAACCCGGGCCGCGCGGGGGTTGAGGTGTTCGGTAAAGCGCTTGATCGCTCCGCCCTTGCCGGCCGCATCACGCCCTTCAAACAGCAGGACGATCTTCTGCCCCATTTGTTTCGTCCAGAGCTGGACCTTCAAAAGCTCTGTCTGAAGTTCCCGTTTTTTCTTCTCATAGGCTTTGCGCGACAGTTTTTTGTCGTAAGGATATTCCCCCGTTTCAAACGCATGACGGATCGCCTGCTCATCATAATGGGCGTTCTGTCCAGCAGAGACGATCTCTTCATAACCGCTACTATTTTGGGGTACTGATTTTTCATCATCCATAGCTTCGCCTCTTATTGTATCCAGTTAGTCTCTTGACCGTGGCAAGCAGGAATAACCAATAAATGTGTGACGGTGGGCAAAAACTCTTCAATTTGTCTTATAAAAGTCCTGTGCGCGCCAGCATACGCTCGGCAGCCCGCAGGATCGGGGCTTCAATCAGTTTTCCGTTATGGAGCGCAACATCACCGCCAGAAGCGTCGTAAGCTGCCTTGAGTGCTTTCGCGGCGGCGATCTCATCATCGCCCGGCGTGTAGGCGGCATGGATCGCGCCGATCTGTTTGGGATGAATCGCGGCCCGGCAATAGATGCCGAGATCGGCCACGCGGCGCGTATCCGCCTCCCCGCCCTCGACATCGTGAACATCCAGATAGGGCACATCGAACACCGGAACTTCGAATGCCGCTGAGCAGGCTGCCAAGTGGCTGCGCGCATATTGAAATGCTTCGAATGTCATTGGAACGCCCAGATCAGCGGAATAGTCCCCGCCGCCAAACAGACCCATGCGGACGCGGCAGTTGGACAGGATTGCCGCCGCATTGAGGATCGCGAGCCCGGATTCGATCACAGGGATGAGCGGTGCCTCAGTCTTAATACTGGCCAGTTCTTCAACCGTGTCGATTTTCGGAATCATGACGAACGGCAGATCCAGCGCCGATATCACCTGCTGATCCCTGGCGCAGGCGTCCGTTCCCGGCGCGTTGATCCGCAATGACACAGTTTTCGACTCTGTCTGCTTCAGAAAAGCAATCACCGCGTCCCGCGCATCGTCTTTCCCGCCCAGCGCAACCGCATCTTCCAGATCAATACAGATCAGATCCGCCCCCACGCTAAGGGCTTTTTCAAACCGTTCAGGACGGTTGCCGAGAACAAACAGCAGTGAGCGCGGGATCATGACGGCACCTGCGCCGAAAAATGCTCCGCAATCTGTTCGCGAGTCGCAATCCAGACATCCTCATGTCCCGTGATGTAATCCAGCACTTCGTCCAGCGCGCCGATCCGGCCCGGACGTCCAATGATGCGAAGATGCAGACCCAGGCTCATCATGCGCGCGCCATGCGTCTTCGCTTCTGCGCGCAGAACATCGAACGTGGCTTTGGCGTAATCGACCCACATGTCGGCGGTAAAGGACGGATCGATCCAGAACTTCATGTCGTTCGAATCGATCGCGTAGGGCATCACCACAATCGGATCGGCCCCCTCCTCCACATTGACAACGAGGGAAAAGGCCAGCGTCTTGCCACCGGGCTAGGTAAAACCGGCAGGAGCGGGATCGGGAGGAAGGGTCATAATCAGCCCCGTTTCCAGCTATTCGCGGCGCGGGTCAAAGACGACCTGGTTGAGCTCAACTATGTGCCCATCCGGATCAATCAGCATAGAGACTAACGTTTGGATCTCGCCCGCTTTGGATGGATAGCGACGCAGCTTTGGTTCACCAATGACCTTAACGCCCGGAATGGCGGCAGCTTTGGCGAATACTTCTGCAAGATTGTCGGTGTTGAAGACAAAAACGAACTCGCCTGGTGTAAAATCAGCGGGATCAGGGTCAGCGAGATCCTTATCCGTTTGATCAAGAAACTGCCAAAGGCCGATCACCCCGACAAATTCATTATCCGCTTGAACGAAGACAAGACGAGAACGGTTCTTACCGTCAGCCTTATAGCGCGCGTCGAGATTGGGGGATGTCAGCTCTTGCTCATATTGAACCGTCATGCCGAGCGCATCGCGATAGAGAGTAAGAGACGTTTCCATGTCACGGACAATCAGGGTTGTCCGCCGCAAAACAATGGGCTTCCCCGCTACATTGTCTTGCCAGGCTTGAACCGACGCTTCTTTCTTGGTCAGAGGCGCGATCTCTGTGACTGTACCATGACTCGCGCAGGACGAAAGAATGAGTGCGCAGCCCAATATCTCGAGTGTCTTGATCATTTGAATGGTTCCTTCGAGGATAATTCCAACGGTTAGTGCGGTTCCTCGCCGCCACTGACATTCATGCTTTCCGCCGTGATGTATTTCGCCTCGTCGCTGCAGAGCCAGGCCACCGCATTGGCCGTGTCTTCGGGCAAGCCCGGTCGGCCCATCGGGATACGCGCGGCCATGGCTTTGAGATAATCTTCAACGCTGTCCGCGCCGGTGACCTCTGCAAAATACTCATTCTGCCACGCCCCCAGCGCTGTGGTGACATGGTTGGGACAGACATTGTTGACGGTGATGCCGTGTGTGCCGAGCTCCGTGGCGGCTGAGCGGACTAGGCCGACCAGACCGTGTTTGGATGATGTGTAAGCCTGCGCATGCGGGAAGCCGGACTTGGCCGCCTGGCTGGCAATGTTGACGATGCGCCCGCCTTTGCCCTGTGGCACCATGACTTCGGCGGCAGCCTTCACCCCAAAAAATGAACCTGACAGATTTACGTCGATCACCTTTACGTCGATCACCGCGCGCCAATCGTCTTCCGTCACCTCCAGCAACGGCTTCATGATATAGCCGATTCCGGCATTATTGACTCAGATATCCAGCGATCCGTGTTCGGCTGCTGCATGGCTCGCCAGCGCGCGAACGTCTTCGAGCGAGCGTACATCGCACGTCTGTGTCGAGGCCTGTACGCCCATACTCCGCAGCTACTCGGCGACACTCTCCATCTCGGTCATCGATCCTATATGCACTTCGCCCGTCGCAGCATCGCGCTGCGCACCAAGATCCGAGATAACAATATTCACGCCATCTTCTGCCAGGCGTTTTGCAATCGCTTCGCTGAGCCCGCCGCGCCGACCGGATCCCGTGATAACGGCGGTTTTTCCTTGGAGGAGTTTTATCAGAGTTTGCTCGTCTGGATAAAGGCAATGTCCTTGGCAAACTTGGTTTGGAATTCCGTTGCGTGGGCGGTCATGGCTTCAGAACTCACCTCCGCGCCAAACTTTTCCATGTCATTGATATCGAGGATTTAAAAATATCCGTAGGGCGCTGGATCGTCCGAAAACCGCATGCCTTCGGTCCGGAACACTTCGAAAACATCGACAGACCCAAGCCCGTTAACGCCGGGAATATCCTTCGTTTTCGCCCAGTTTTCGTAATCGTCACGGCTGACGCCATCTTTCAGGTTGAACAGAACAAGAATTCGCCGACTCATAATTACACTCATATTGTGTGAGACGTTATGGCTGCCCTGTTATCGTCGAAAATCGAGTATTGTCAACTTCAACACCGCTGAATTCGTTTAGGCGAAATTTGTGATCAAGAAGGGAGAAACCATGACCTAGACTAACGCCCAATCCAATTATAATGGCCCGCCGGATTACCGCCTTGTTGGCGAGCACGGTATGTTTCCGAAGACAACACATGACGAGAAAGCCCGCTTCAACTTCCTCGCTCATCTCAACCGTCATCTTGCATCGCGGGTTCTGCCCGGCGTTAAAACCGCTTATGAAACACGAGTCGAACCAAACATGCCAGCCCCCAACCATCGTAATCAGGTGCGCAAAGCACTCTTGAAAGATCCACTCTTCCAGCATTGGTCGGCACAGCGGCGCAATACGATGGAATTGCGGCAGCGGGCTGACCGCTGGGTCACGCTGCGCCAAGCCAGCACACTGAATGAGCGCGCACGCGAACTGACCGATGGGGACGAGCGTTTGCAACTGGACCTCAGCGTCGAACTCCCGCCCTATCTCGCCAAGATTGATCATCACTGCATGCCCGGAAGCTATCATGACGAGCTTATGCTGGGTGATGTCACGGGCGCGGCCAATTATGATTGCGGCATCTTCGTCACGACAGGCGGCGGACAGGCCGTGGTCGCCTGGATGAAAAAGGACCGTCTTGATTTTGCGCCGAAACGCATTCTGGATATTGGTGGCGGGCTTGGCCAGAATGTCCTGCCCATCGCTCAGGCCTATCCAGACGCCGAGGTCATCTGCCTTGATATGGGCGCCCCTGTCCTGCGTTACGGGCTGGCTCGGGCGAAGTTGATGGGCGTCGACAATGTCCGCTTCGTTCAAGCCAATGCCGAAGATTTATCCATGTTCCCGGACGGTCATTTCGACTGGGTGCAATCAACCATGTTCCTGCATGAAACCAGCGTGAAGGCGATGCCGAAGATCATGAAAGAGAGCCATCGCTTGCTTGCACCGGGCGGTATCGTCATGCATGTCGAGCAACCGCAATATGCAGCTGACATGCCGCTTTGTGAGCAAGCTATCCGCGACTGAGATACCTTCTATAATAATGAACCGTTCTGGACAAAAATGCACGAGCTCGACCTCGATCAATGGATGGTCGACGCCGGGTTTAAGCGTGATGAGTTACTGCATGGCGGCGTAGCCGCCGTTGTCGACACGGATCTCTTCCCGGAACATGCCACGGATGACGTTGAGGATTATGGCCGCAAAGCCGCCTGGCATATTGTAGGTGGTGAGAAGGAAGCTGCATGACCCACCAGATAGATCCGCTCGCTCTTGACCCGTTGAAATTGGCGAGCGCCAAACCTAAAGGCAAGCGCCCCTATTTTTTGGAAAATACGGACGCCGAACGCATTATGGCCATCACCATGGCCGTGGCACAGGAACTCGCCGTCATGCACGAACGTCTCGACACGGTCGAACGACTGCTTGAATCAAAAGGCATCAGTCAGGACGATATCGAGACTTTCGTACCGACAGCTGAGCAAGCGGATGAACGCGGGGCCTGGACCCAGGAATATCTTGCCCGGATCCTGCGTATCTATCAGCAGGAAATCGAAGCCCTGGATCAACCGAGCGAGCCGTCTTCGGAGGATGTCGCAGAGGAGCTAGGCCAAGAGGACTAGGTCTGGCGCGTTTGCGACACATCTAGGTTCGCCAGAAGGTCTGCCACTGTCGCTCCGTTGGGGTGAACCCAATGCGGCGCAATTTCTCGCAACGGCAACAATACAAACGCCCGGTTCGTCATACGCGGATGAGGAAGGACGCAGTCAGGACTGTCCGAAATTTGCCCGTCATAGTCGATCAGATCCAGATCGATAAGGCGCGGGGCATTGCGTTCGGCGCGCATACGTCCCAGCCGAGTTTCAATCTGAAGCAGGTTTTGCATCAACTCTGTCGGGTTCAGTCTGGTTTGGACGGCCAGAACCGCATTGATGTAATCCAGCGCGTGGCTGCCCTCTGGCCAGGCCGGACTGCGCCATAGCGAAGACACATTATTGATAATAACGCCCATTTCCCCCAAAGCTGATACGGCCTTCGGCAATGTTTCCCTTGGATTGGACAAGTTCGCGCCAAACGCGATATAGGCGTGTTGCATATTTCGCCCATTTTCAACACTGCTTTCAGACACGGATATTCTATGACCTTCTATTCCGACGAGAAGATCGCCATCTTTATTGATGGAGCGAACTTCTACTCGACAGCCAAATCACTCGACTTTGACATCGATTATAAGAAACTGCTCGCCTATTTCGGTGCCAGAGGGCGATTGATCAAGGCGTACTACTTTACAGCCCTGCGGGAAAATGATGATTTTTCGCCACTCCGCCCGCTCCTCGACTGGCTGGACTATAACGGTTTTCACATCATAACCAAGAAAGCCAAGACCTTCACCGACCGCGATGGCCGCACTCGGATCAAAGGAGATATGGATGTCGAAATCGTCGTTAAGATGCTTGAGCTTGCGCCCCATGTCGATCACATCCTGCTGTTTTCGGGTGACGGAGATTTTCGAGCGGCTGTCGAAGCCATCCAGAAACTCGGCGTGCGCGTATCGGTCGTTTCCTCTCTGATGGTGACCCCCCCCTTACTGGCTGACGAACTTCGACGTCAGGCGGACGCCTTCATCGAAATTGACGATCTGGATCGAGAAGTGGGCCGTCCGGAGCGGGAGTCCTCCGACGAAGACGACACTTACGAAGATGATGACGATTTCGGTTATGGTGACTGAACTGAATTTGGCGACAGAGCCGCCCTATTTCTGCCAGCGTTGCCCGCGCCTCTTCGGTTTTCTGGAAGCGTGCCGGGATCGCCTGCCCGGACATTTCAATGGCCCCGTTCCGAGCTTTGGCGATCCAAACGCAGAACTGCTCATTGTCGGCTTGGCGCCGGGCCTGAACGGGGCCAACAAGACAGGCCGGCCCTTTACCGGCGATGCGGCGGGCGATTTGCTCTACACGGCCTTGGCGGAATATGGATTTTCCAATGACCGATTTGACCGGAGTATTGATGACGGTCTGGCCCTTCATAACTCCATGATCACCAATGCGGTGCGCTGCGTTCCGCCGCAGAACAAACCTGTCGGTGCAGAGGTCAATAGCTGCCGCGATTATCTGCACGCTCAGATCAAAGACCTACCAAAGCTTAAAGTCCTGCTCTGCCTCGGCAAGGTCAGCCATGATAATACCGTTCGGACACTCGGCGGCAAGGTCACACAAGAGAAATTTGGTCATGGCAGCGAATATGATCTTGGCGGCTATACGGTCCTGTCAAGCTATCACTGCTCACGCTACAATATGAATACAGGGCGTCTGACGGAGCCTATGTTTTTTGGAGTTTTCGCACGCGCGGCCGCCTTGCTGACCCGGTAAAACGCTTAACCACGATCCCTGAGCAGACGAGCCTTCTGTTTCTGCCAGTCGCGGTTCTTCTGCACGTCGCGCTTGTCGCGCTGCTGCTTACCGGCCGCCACGCTGATCAGGAGTTTGACCCGCCCATCCTTGTTGAAGTAGATTTTAAGGGGGACAACTGTTCGTCCCTTACGTTGGGTTTCCCCGATCAGCGTATTGATTTCCTTACGTTTCAACAGGAGCTTTCGGCCACGCGTCGGGCTATGATTGAATTGCGCAGCGGGTTCATAAATCGGGATATTGGCATTGACCAGCCAGGCCTCATCGCCATCCACATCGACATAGCTCTCTGCGATATTGGCCTTGCCGTTACGCAAGCTCTTCACTTCGGTTCCAAGCAAGCTGACCCCAGCTTCCATCGTTTCTTCGATGGTATAGTCAAAGCGGGCACGGCGATTCTTGGCGATTAATGTGCCGTTATCGCCCAGGCTGGTTTTTTTTTTGACTGCCACTTAAAATTCGATTCCTGCGCGGACCATTGCCGACCGAACGTGGGTTTTCGTTTCGTCTACACAAGGCGTCATCGGTAGTCGAACCTCGTCGCTCATGCGGCCCATGAGAGACAGTGCATATTTGGCCGGAGCCGGACTCGGGTCCAAGAACAGATCCTTATGCATGCGGTGAAGCGTCGCATTGAGATCACGCGCACGCGTAAAATCACCGGCCATCATGGTGTTATGGAAATCGGCATATTGTTTCGGTGCGACGTTCGAACCGACACTGATCATGCCCTGCCCGCCATGAGCAAAATGCCCCAGCGCGGTCGGATCATCGCCGGACAGCTGCAGAAAATCCACGCCGCAACGATCTGTTAGGCCCTGCACCCGGGAAATATCACCGGTCGCATCCTTACAGCCTATGATGTTGGAGAGCTGGGATAGGCGCCCCATCGTTTCGTTCGTGATATCGACGACACTGCGTCCCGGAATATTATAGACAATGATCGGAATGTCGACGGCGTTCGAGATGGCTTCAAAATGCCGGAAAATGCCTTCCTGACTCGGCTTGTTGTAGTAGGGCGTAACCACCAGGGCGGCATCAGCGCCGCAGTCCTTGGTCACTTGGGCATATTCAATCGCTACGCGCGTTTCATTTGATCCGGCACCGGCAATGACAGGCACTCGCCCATCGGCAGCCTCGACACATAGGCGAATCACGCGCTTATGCTCTTCGTGGGTCAGCGTCGCGCTTTCTCCTGTCGTTCCACAGGGCACCAGCCCATGCGTACCGTTGGCGATCTGCCATTCGACATGATTCTGAAAAGCAGCCTCGTCTAATCCCGTTTTTGTGAACGGAGTAACTAAGGCCGTTATGGACCCTTTAACCATAGTCGCGTTTCCTATAACCGAATTGAGAACAGGCGGGTTGCCGCGCGCTTTAGGCGTATTGTCATCTGACTTGCAAGCATGGCAGAAACTGTACCGAATTAAAGCAATGATATGGAGGCTTTTGGGTGAAGACATTCTGGATATATATATTAATCGCGCTCGCTCCTCTGTTGGCCACCGCGGCGGTTGCCAATCATCCCATGCCGAGGCTGAAACCTGTTCCGTCGGCACTCTCTCAATATCTGTCCCCGCGTGATGCCATCTATCTGAGGCGCGGCTTATCGGCTGCGAAGCGCAGTGAATGGACCATTCTGAAGCGCGCTAAGGACGAAATTCAGGATCCCACAGCGAAAGATCTGCTCCGCTGGATCCGTTCAGTGCGCGATCCCAATGTTCCGACCGATTGGTTGACCTATGTAACCCATGAGCTCCCCAATTGGCCGCGCATGGTGTCGATACAGGCCAAAGCCGAAGTACGGCTGCTCGAAGACCCTCTGCCGCCGCGCGAGTCCGTGGCGTGGTTTCTGAAAATGGAGCCCGTCTCTGGTGAGGGGCGTGCCGCGCTCGCAAACGCCTTTTATAAGCTCGGCGACACAGAGAATGGCGACCGCTGGCTGAAATATGCATGGCGCGAATCCAAGCTCACACGCGATACTCAGAAAGAACTGTTTCAGCATTACAAATTGCGGCTCTCACCTCAGGATCACGCGGCACGCGCCGATTATCTGATCTGGGAAGGCTCGCGGCATTTTTCCAAGGCCCGGGCTCTGCTACCATTCATGAGTAAATCCGACGGCGCCGTTATGGATGCGCGGATGAAGCTGGCCATGAACAGCCGGAATCTCAACGCGGCGGTCAATGCGGTTGTTGCCAACCGCGTAAATGACCCTGGTTTCCTGTTTGAGCGCGCACGGTGGCGGCGCCAGCGAAAAGACAAGGACTATGCCCTGCCCGTCTATCTACAGATCGACTCCCCCGCGACGACAGATCGCGGGCGTGAACGGATGTGGATTGAGAAACGCTTGATGGCCTATTCGCTCATCGGTGAGCAGAAGTGGGCAGAAGCTTACCGCCTAACCCTGTTCAGCGGTGCCAAGAAAGGAGTCCCTTTCTATGAACCTGAGTTTCTGGGCGGCTGGCTGGCTCTGACCAAGCTGAACCAGCCTGCAGTCGCACTGGAACGGTTCCAGAAATTGGAAGCGGGGGTCACCACCCCGATCAGCCTTGCCAGAGCGCATTACTGGCAAGGCCGGGCGTTCGAGGCGCTGAACGATCCCCGGCGCGACCTCGCTTTTACGAAAGCCTCGACCTATCCAAACACCTATTATGGGCAGTTGGCGGCGAAACGGTTGAATGGATCCATCGCGCGCCTCACGCTGCCGCCGGAGATCATATCGCCGCAAGCGCGTCAGAGATTCGACAGTGACCGCCGTATTCTTGCCCTGCGCCTGCTGGGGGAAGCGGGCGAAGAGCGGTTCTTCTCGACCTTTGCCTATGCGCTGGATGATGATTTGGAGTCATTGGACGAGTTGACTCTGCTCAGCCGTGTCAGTGCCGATTACGGCTTTATGCGGCCATCCATTCGCGCGGCCAAACAGGCCGGGCGCTTTCAGTCGATGCTCACAGAGAGCGGTTATCCCATCGTGCCGCCGGTCGAAATGCTCGACCCGAAATTCGACATTCCCTTCGTCTATGCCATTGCTCGCCAGGAGAGCGAATTTGCCGGAAACGCTGTCTCCCATGCGAGTGCCTACGGCATGATGCAGATGATCAATGCCACGGCCAGTGCGACCGCTCATCGGCACCGGATTGACTATGATCGCGACCGCCTGATCACGGACCGTAACTATGCCGCCTATATGGGCGCCTTGCATCTGCACGATCTGCTGGAGGACTATGACGGCTCATACATCATGGCTGCCATCGCCTATAATGCTGGGCCACGGCGCATCTCGCAATGGATCGAGCGTAATGGCGACCCGCGCACAGGCCAGATCGATCCTATCGACTGGGTCGAAAAAATCCCGTTTTCCGAGACCCGTAATTACGTCATGCGTGTGATGGAAAACATGCAGGTCTATAAAGCCCGCCGGAACGGCAATGTTGCGCCCGTTACGATTGACCAGAACTTGCGCTTTGGCGCTAAAGGATCAGCCACTGGCTAAGTCATGCACGCTTAGACGGCCCGCATGAAAAAGCCCGGTACAAAAGGCCGGGCCTTGCTGTTTCTGTAGGAGGTCGGTCGCCTGAATATCTAGGCTGTAGTGAAGAATTACCTTTTATTTTCTATAATTTGGACAGCTCGAAGAACGGGTTTTTTGGGCCAGTATAGAGGCGAATTTTATAGTCGGCTCTCAGGTCAGGCTTCATAGAGTGACGAATGCGTGTCCACAGGCGTATTTTGGCATGATTTAGGCCTGCATAAGCGGGGGGATCCGGATTTTGAACAGAATCAGGCTATGGGCTGTCGTCGCTCATGGAAAACGAGGCGGCGGAAGTTGTAGCTTAGCTTGGCCATGGTGATCCGGCCAGCGGCCCTGGCCGATTGAGCGCCTGGCCGATTGAGCGGATCGTGATCGCCATCGGCCCTTTCTCATATCCGAAGACATGTTCAACACAGGCACGGATGGAGGAGCGGGTCGCATTGCCGCGCCGAATGTGCTTTGCCATCGGTTTACCGCGGGGCTTCTTTCGATGGATGTTTGAACGATAGCCCTGCGCTTTCAGCCAGGCTTCGTTTCTGGCTGAGCGATAAGCTGTATCCGCCCAAACAGACTTTGAGCTGTTGGTGGCATCCAGAACCGATGCCAGTTCGTGCCCATCATAGCGGGCCGCATGGGTGCAGGTCTCTCCCCGGACAAAGCGCCATTTCCGGTCAATACTGATGTGGTTCTTGTACCCAAAGTGAGGGATGGAAATGTCGACAAGGCCTGCGTCCTGTTCCCCTTCTGCGGTCTTTCGCGCCCTGGAATAGCTGACCACCGCTCGTGCGTCGGTGTCTTTCTGTGCGGCCCTGGCAGGATCGCCCGCGCCAGATAGCGGACGCGCTTTCACCCGCCCTGGCCCGCTCTTTCTCTTCTTTCCTCATCCGTTGGCGCGGCGCTGACACCAAAGTGGCATCCACGATCTGACCTCCCGTGGGTTTGTAGCCGCGCTTGCAGAGTTGCTCTTCAAAAGCGGCAAACAGAGATTTGAAAGCACCAGACTGGGTCAGCTTTTCCTGGGTCAGCTTTTCACGCAACAGCCAAATCGTCTTTTGGTCCGGGGTCGGTTCACCGATCTGAAACCTCAGAAACCGCAACCAACTTAAACGATCCCGGATCAGAAATTCCATCCGTTCATCACTCAGATTGTGCATCGACGCCAGAACAAGCACCTTGAACATCGTGACCGGATCATAGGGTGGCCGACCGCCCTTGGCGCGAACACCATAACCGAGGGCTTCCATCAGAACAGTTCGGAAAGCCTCAAAGTCCACATGACGCTCCAGCGCTTCAAGCGGATCACCTGTCGCCGATAAGCGAGCAAGATGATCCGACAAGTCAAACAATCCAGGCGCGTGCATCATAAAATCCTCCCACAACCAGTAAATCAGATCATACCACAAAATGTACGGTTCTTAGAGGCCTCCATGTTCCTTCATTTTGTTAGGAGCGCACATATGTCTGGTTATCAGGAACTTACGGATGAACAATGGGGCCGTTTAAAGTCTTATTTGCCTTATGGGAGCACAGGGAAACGGGGTCGCAACGCCAATAATAGGCTTTTCATTGATGCTTTGTTGTGGATGGCCCGTTCGGGCGGGCGTTGGCGCGATTTACCCGAACGGTTCGGGCGTTTCGACAGTGTCAAACGGCGTTATTATCTCTGGGTTGAGGCCGGGGTTTTAGAAGATGTCTTTAAGGCCTTGCGCACCCATGCTGATCAAGAGTGGCTGATGATGGATGCCACAATTGTGCGGGCGCATGCCCAATCGGCCGGGGCGCGGCATAAAAAGGGGGCCTGATGCCCATGCATTAGGGCGTTCCAAGGGCGGCCTAACAACAAAAATACATGGGCTGACAGATGCATTGGGTTTAGCTCTGCGCCTGATAGCAACGGGCGGGCACTGTAGCGAAATGACGCAAGCCGCCGCCTTATTGGCAGGGTTTAAGGCGGATCATGTCTTGGCGGATAAGGGTTATGATGGTCGGTGCGTTATAGACGCGGTGAATGAGAGCGGGGCTATGCCCGTTATTCCGTCCCGAAAAAATGCGCGCAAGCCAAGGCAAACTGATATGGCTTTGTATAAGGAACGTAATATGGAGGCCTCTAAGAACCGTACATTTTGTGGTATGATCTGATTTACTGGTTTTGGGAGGATTTTATGATGCACGCGCCTGGATTGTTTGACTTGTCGGATCATCTTGCTCGCTTATCGGCGACAGGTGATTCGCTTGAAGCGCTGGAGCGTCATGTGGACTTTGAGGCTTTCCGAACTGTTCTGATGGAAGCCCTCGGTTATGGTGTTCGCGCCAAGGGCGGTCGGCCACCCTATGATCCGGTCACGATGTTCAAGGTGCTTGTTCTGGCGTCGATGCACAATCTGAGTGATGAACGGATGGAATTTCTGATCCGGGATCGTTTAAGTTGGTTGCGGTTTCTGAGGTTTCAGATCGGTGAACCGACCCCGGACCAAAAGACGATTTGGCTGTTGCGTGAAAAGCTGACCCAGGAAAAGCTGACCCAGTCTGGTGCTTTCAAATCTCTGTTTGCCGCTTTTGAAGAGCAACTCTGCAAGCGCGGCTACAAACCCACGGGAGGTCAGATCGTGGATGCCACTTTGGTGTCAGCGCCGCGCCAACGGATGAGGAAAGAAGAGAAAGAGCGGGCCAGGGCGGGTGAAAGCGCGTCCGCTATCTGGCGCGGGCGATCCTGCCAGGGCCGCACAGAAAGACACCGACGCACGAGCGGTGGTCAGCTATTCCAGGGCGCGAAAGACCGCAGAAGGGGAACAGGACGCAGGCCTTGTCGACATTTCCATCCCTCACTTTGGGTACAAGAACCACATCAGTATTGACCGGAAATGGCGCTTTGTCCGGGGAGAGACCTGCACCCATGCGGCCCGCTATGATGGGCACGAACTGACATCGGTTCTGGATGCCACCAACAGCTCAAAGTCTGTTTGGGCGGATACAGCTTATCGCTCAGCCAGAAACGAAGCCTGGCTGAAAGCGCAGGGCTATCGTTCAAACATCCATCGAAAGAAGCCCCGCGGTAAACCGATGGCAAAGCACATTCGGCGCGGCAATGCGACCCGCTCCTCCATCCGTGCCTGTGTTGAACATGTCTTCGGATATGAGAAAGGGCCGATGGCGATCACGATCCGCTCAATCGGCCAGGGCCGCTGGCCGGATCACCATGGCCAAGCTAAGCTACAACTTCCGCTGCCTCGTTTTCCATGAGCGACGACAGCCCATAGCCTGATTCTGTTCAAAATCCGGATCCCCCCGCTTATGCAGGCCAAAATCATGCCAAAATACGCCTGTGGACACGCATTCGTCACTCTATGAAGTCTGACCTGAGAGCCGACTATAAAATTCGCCTCTATACTGGCCCAAAAAACCCGTTCTTCGAGGTGTCCATATTGTCGAGCGTTTCTTTGGCTATCTCAAACAGTTCCGCGTGTGGCTACGCGATATGACAAGCATATCCAAGACTATATGGGCTTCGTCTATATCGCAGCTATCAAAATCTGGTTCAAATGATTAATTCTTCTCTACGATCTAGGGTCTGCACCCGATTTGAGTTATTGATTTATGATTAGAGTACTGGTTCAATCTTGGTAAAGGAGATTGGATCATGCGATTTGACTTATCAGATGAGGCATGGGCTGTGATTGAGCCCTTATTGCCGCGAGGCAGAGGCGGGCCGAAGCGCGTGGATGACCGGCGGGTGTTGAACGGGATATTCTACATATTGCGCACGGGTTCACCATGGTGGGATTTGCCGGAGCGATACGGCCCGCACAGGACGATCTATAATCGCTATATCCGCTGGGCGCGGCGTGGGAGCTGGTCTTTATCGATGCCAGCATCGTCAAAGCACACCGGGCCAGTTTGAACACGGCTTGATCACTACCCTTCTTACTCAAGATTAATGGCAAGCCCGGTTTTCTATCAACATCCCCAGCGACCACCACCACGGCCCTCTCTACGGCCCTTGGTAGTGCCTTCACCCACAGGCGCGCTCGGGAAGGCCATTGCCTCGACGAAATAGGCCTGGAAGCGCGGTTCCAGCGCGGTCTCGATCTTGACAATATCCCGGACGGCATCTCGGATGCGCGCGCGCTGGCTCTGATCCGTCAGGCACATGGCTGCGCCCATGCCCGCAGCATTACCGACAGCCTTGATCGTCTCCGCGCCATTATGCGGGATGATACCGATTTCGGCGACATACGCCGGGTCTAAATGTGTGCCGAAGGCTCCGGCCAGCAGCACTTCGTCAAAGATCTCACAACCCAGTTCTTCAGCGACCAACCGCCCACCCGCCATTAATGCAGCCTTGGCCAATTGCACGGCGCGGATATCCGTCTGTTTCAGCGTGATAGTCCCAATCAGGCTATAGACTGAAACCTTGCCGTCTAAACTGAACCGATCCGGGGCCATCGCAGGCCGGAACAAGCCGGATCGGTCGATCAATCCCGCCCGCGCCAGTTCAACCATGACTTCGAAGATCGCTGAGCCGCACAGGCCCGGAACGGCATGGTCGCCGATTGTATCGTCGGTCAGCCAGTCGTCATGACCGATGATCTTCACTTTGCACTCAAACGTCACGGCATCGATACGCAGGTGTTCGACCGCACCTTCGCACGCCCGTACGCCGCAGCTGATTTCCGCGCCTTCCAGAGCCGGTCCCGTCGGAGAACTGGCCGCTGCAATCTTGCCGTCATGGCTGAGTATAATTTCGGCATTCGTGCCAATATCGACCAACAGGACAGACCGGCCATCCATACGGTCCATCTGCGTTAGATAGGTGGCGGCTGTGTCTGCGCCTACATGACCGCCGATCAATGGTAGAAGCGAGACACGCGCCTGTTGCATAAGGCCGAGATCAAGTTGGTCGCCAGCCAGATCGAACCAGTCTTTGACAGCCAGAGTAAAGGGCGATTGACCGAGCGGCGTCGGGTCTATACCGATCAGAATATGGTGCATGATCGGATTACCCACGCAGACCAGCTCAAGCAACTGGTCGGCTTTCGCATCCACGGCCCCACGCGCGTCCGTAAGCATGCCTCGCAACTGTCCCTGAATAGCGCTAGACAGTTTTTCCTGTCCGCCTTTGTTCATCATGACATAGCTGACCCGACTCATCACATCTTCACCGAACCGAATTTGCGGGTTCATGGCGGAGGCTTGATGCACCAGCGCGCCCGTCCGCAGATTGTAGAGATAGAGCGCAACGGACGTCGAACCGATATCGATGGCGGCGCCGTAGAGCACTTCCCGATCCGGCGACCAGAGATCGATCACGTCAGCATCGTCGCGAATGACGGCGATCAGCGTGCGTTCGTGTTCGGCCAGCAATAGCTGGATTTTCAGGGTCGCGCGCGGCGCAACCGAAAGGTTGCCTCCCAATTGCTCGATCAGACTTTCCGTGTCTGAGAGGTGGTCGTGCAGTGTTGGCTCTGGTAGCTTCACCATATGCAGGCGGATCGGTGGATCGACCGGGCCCGGCAGGTCAAACGCGGCCTTGCGAATGGTGCTCTGCGTGTGGCGCGCATGCGGCGGAATATCGATGACGACATCGCCCATGATCTTGGCACAGCAGGATAGGCGGAGCCCCTCTGCCATATCGCCGTCATGGATCGCTTTTTTCTCTGCCGGACGTCGTTTGAACAGCGCGTCATCCGCAACCATCAGGCCAAATTTTGGATGATTCCCGGTCTGGAGCGAACATTGGCAACGCTTGCAGATCCCCTGCCCGCCACAGACCGACTTGATGTCCACACCTGATCGCAAGATGACTTCGTAGACGGTCTCGCCCACTTCACCCGTCGTCTGAACGCCCGACGGGGTGAAAATGATTTTTTGGCTAGCCACGTCGCCCACGACGCCCGCCGCGGCGACCTTCGCTGCCTTCGCCCTCAGCAGGTTTGGGTCGACTCATGGAAATCCAGTTGGCACAATCCGGGTCATTCCCGGCCAGCATGTCACCCGCCTTGATGGCCGGGATCAGGCCCTCATCATAGACGTTCAGGATCGCGCTGGTCATACCCGCCGCCTGCAACATGGGCAGGAATGCATTGTGAACGGCGTGGCGGTTTGGCAAACCAAAGGCGACGTTGGACGCGCCGCAGATCGTATTCACGCCTAGCTCATTCCGTAAACGCACGACCAGTTTGAACACGTCCTTGCCCGCACTGTTGATCGCACCGATTGGCATGACGAGCGGATCAACGACAATGTCTTCAGGCTTGATACCATAGTCTGATGCGCGGTTGACGATGTGTTTGGCGACGTCAAAGCGAACATCCGGGTCTTCGCTGATGCCGGTATCATCGTTGGAAATGGCGACGACGGCGCAATCATATTTGTTAACCAGCGGCAGAATGCGCTCCATCACTTCTTCTTCAGCGGTGGTCGAATTGATCAGGGGACGGCCTTTATAGGCAGCGATTCCGCTCTCCAGCGCAGCCATAACCGAACTATCGATCACCAGCGGTGCTTCGACCTCGGTCTGCAACATGATGATGACCTCTTCCATGATTTTGGCTTCGTCGGTCAGCGGCACACCGACATTGACGTCAAGCATCTGCGCGCCCGCGGCGATCTGTGCCTTCGCTTCTTTCTTGACCCGCCAGTAATTCCCATCGCTCAGTTCCTTGGAAAATTTCGGACGGTTGGTCGGGTTGATACGCTCGCCAATCATCACGAAAGGCTGATCGAAGCCGATAATGACTTCTTGGGTTGGCGACGTGAGAACTGTGCGGGCCATGGCGGGCTCCTTCTAGGTAGCGAGGCGCGCGAGATCGCGCGCAAACGGGATAAGCCCGGTGGGTCGATGTTCAAATCGAAGGCCGAGTGTCCGGGCGGCAGCTTTGGCTTTGGCCAGAAGTTCCGGATCCAGCGTCTGGGATATGAAAACAAGACGTTTATAGTGACCGAAATACAGATCACGCAATTCCGGTTTCCGGTCGAGGCCCAGTAGCCTCATGACCATTGAATCGAACTGACGGGCCAGAAAATCCGTTAGGAAGAATGTCCCGAGCTCTTCGTCCATCATGGTATCAAAGACGGGCGGTCCCGCGAAAAACGCGTAGCAATGCGCGCCTGGCAGGCGGTGCAGACCGCGCGCCTCGCAAAGCCGATCCAGCGCTCCGCCTGTCCCGCAATCACCAAAGGCGAGAACCGTACGGTCATATTGGTCGGCTGTTTCGTCGAGAAGTGCTTTGACCGCCGGAACGATCTGCTCGGGGCGATTATGCAGGGTAGCAGGAACGCAGCGCAGGTCGAATGCGGGTAGCTGATCAGCAACAGTGCCAACTTCACGCACCAACGCGCCGCAAGCGATGATGAGAACACTCATCGCGCAACTACCGGTTAACGCCGACAATCGTTTTGGCCAATTCCGCCGTCGTAGCGGCGTCGGGGCCGTAAGCACGGGCATTGATCGCATCGGCAAATTCCTGATTGACCGGTGCGCCGCCTACCATGACGGGCAGATTTTTGAGCATGTTCCGCTTTTCTAGATCTTCGATGACCACACCCATATAGGGCATGGTGGTCGTCAGAAGCGCGCTCATGCCGAAAATATGCGGATCATGCTTGTCGATCGCCTCCAGAAACTCATCCAGCGATGTGTTGATACCGAGATCGAAAACCTCGAAGCCCGCACCTTCCAGCATCATGCCGACCAGATTTTTGCCGATATCGTGAATATCGCCCTTCACCGTCCCGATCACAACGCGACCTGTTGAGGTCTGCGCATCGGACGCGGCCAGGATCGGGCGGAGCAGTTTCATCCCGCCTTTCATTGCATTGGCGGCTGAAAGGACTTCAGGCACGAACAGGATACCATCGGCAAAATCGAGACCGACAATCCGCATCGCCTCAACCAGGCTTTCAGACAGGATCCGATTGGCGTCCCAACCGCGATTCAGCAGGATTTGCGTGCCTTCGGAAATTTCCGGGCCCATACCGTCATACAGGTCGTCTTTCATCTGCTCCACCAGGTCATCGTCGGACAGGTCGGCAAGGATCAATCCAGGTTCTTCACTCATGTTCGCGCACATAGGCGAGATGCACACTGAAGTCGATATAAAAAAACCTTTATATGATCTGAAAGCGCAGCTAGAAGCCTCATATGGCGAACGATATGACACCGGAAGAGATTGTGGCGCTGGAGCCCGTAGAGAGCCCGTGCGTGTTGATCTGTTCGATGGACCGGGAGAGCGGACATTGTTTCGGTTGTGGCCGGACAACGGACGAAATCGCCTATTGGACGCTGCGCTCCCAAGCCGAGCGCGACGCCATCATGGCAGAGCTGCCTGCCCGGCTGC
This sequence comes from Litorimonas sp., assembly GCA_965205225.1. GTDB lineage: Bacteria > Pseudomonadota > Alphaproteobacteria > Caulobacterales > Maricaulaceae > Litorimonas. Next base: position 331,753 of record CBDBFZ010000002.1, on the reverse strand, counting down.
CACCACTCAAGAAGAAACTGGAAGAGCGGCGAGCGAAGCGCCGCGTCAATCGGCGGGACTGGAGCTAAGTTCAGGACTCATTAAATCCAATATGTGACGATGACTGCGATTGTGATTGCGGCCATGAAGATGTCGGCCCGTCGATCATATCGTGTTGCAATGCGTCGCCAATCTTTGAGCCGCCCGAACATGGTTTCGACCTTATGGCGTTGTTATATTGTATTTTACAGAATGAAGCGGGAGAGTTGCGCCCCTTTCGCGGCGGAATGCTGGCCGTGATACCTTTAGCCCTTAGGGCCACACGATAATCATCAGAGTCATAGCCCTTATCACCGATCAGTGTGATGTCCGGCCCATCGGGCAGAACAGGATAAAGGATTTTCGCACCAAGATGGTCTGAGGTCTGACCCGCTGTTAGACATAGGGCGATCGGACGGCCCATTCCATCGCACACGGCGTGTAGCTTTGTGTTCAGGCCGCCTTTAGTGCGCCCGATGTGACGGGGAAGTATCCCCTTTTAAGAGGCTTGACGCCGTGCGATGGGTTTTGAGGTAAGTGGCATCGATCATGAGTGTATCTGGTGGGCCATTATCTGCCGTCAGATAGCTAAAATCTTGTCGAAAACGCCCATCTCGGTCCAGCGACGGAAGCGGTTGTAAAGGGTCTTATGAGACCCATACTCACAAGGGTGCATCGCGCCAAGGCAGACCATTTTTCAGAATAAAGATAATCCCGGAAATTACCTTCCGATCATCAACACGAAGCCGCACCATGCGCCAGCGGAAAGAAAGGCTCGATCTTCGACATCTGCGCTTCAGACAACCAGAACAAATAAGACATGGAAAAACTCCTTTGACACTCTGAATCACCATTCGCTTAAAAACACAAATTAATAGGGCCTGAGCCTAGGCTGTAGTGAAGAATTAACTTTTATTTTCTATAATGTTCCTTCATTTTGTCAGGAGCGCACATATGTCTGGTTATCAGGAACTTACGGATGAACAATGGAGCCGTTTAAAGCCTTATTTGCCTTATGGGAGCACAGGGAAACCGGGTCGCAACGCCAATAACAGGCTTTTCATTGATGCTTTGTTGTGGATGGCCCGTTCGGGCGGGCGTTGGCGCGATTTACCCGAACGGTTCGGGCGTTTTGACAGTGTCAAACGGCGTTATTATCTCTGGGTTGAGGCCGGGGTTTTAGAAGATGTCTTTAAGGCCTTGCGCACCCACGCTGATCAAGAGTGGCTGATGATGGATGCCACAATTGTGCGGGCGCATGCCCAAGCGGCCGGGGCGCGGCATAAAAAAGGGGGCCTGATGCCCACGCATTGGGGCGTTCCAGGGGGGGACGTTCCAAGGGCGGCCTGACGACAAAAATACATGGGCTGACAGATGCATTGGGTTTAGCTCTGCGCCTGATAGCAACGGGCGGGCATTGTAGCGAAATGACGCAAGCCGCCGCCTTATTGGCAGGGTTTAAGGCGGATCATGTCTTGGCGGATAAGGGCTATGATGGCCGGTGCGTTATAGACGCGGTGAATGAGAGCGGGGCTATGCCCGTTATTCCGTCCCGGAAAAATGCGCGCAAGCCAAGGCAAACTGATATGGCTTTGTATAAGGAACGTAATATTGTCGAGCGTTTCTTTGGCTATCTCAAACAGTTCCGGCGTGTGGCTACGCGATATGACAAGCATATCCAAAAACTATATGGGCTTCGTCTATATCGCAGCTATCAAAATCTGGCTCAAATGATTAATTCTTCTCTACGACCTAGCCTAATGAGTTCAGGGATAAAACGACGGCTCCGAACCAGATGTGGCAGACCGACTTCACTTACTTCAAGATCATCGGCTGGGGCTGGATGTATCTGTCGACAATCCTCGACGACTTCTCCCGCTACATCATCAGCGCAGCCCCATGAAGACCTCGTATGTGACAGAGACGCTGAACATGGCACTCCAAGCTTCCGGCTGTGATCAAGCCCATGTCGTGCACAAGCCGCGACTGCTCTCAGACAATGAAAGTTCTTATATCTCTGAAGGATTGGCAGATTACATCAAGGATTAAGGGATAAGCCACGTCAGAGGCGCGCCATATCACCCTCAAACCCAAGGTAAGATCGAGAGATGGCACCAGACCTTGAAGAACCGCATTCTGCTGGAGAACGACTTCTTACCGGGAGATCTGGAGTAGCAGATCGGGCGCTTCGTCGATCATTATAATCACGAACGCTACCATGAGAGCCTGAACAATGTGACGCCAGTTGACGTCTACTGCGGTTAGGCTCAAACCATCATCAACAGACGAGAAAGGATCAAGAAGAAAACAACCGAACATCGACGCTTGCAATACCACAAAGCTATCACTTAATATCAACCAATAAGAAGAGCCAACTCTCGCTTAGCCTGGCCCATAATCTGTGCTACTTAATATGACGACAGACACTACTCATAAGCGGCGTCGAGCGCCTGCATATATCGACTGAGGGGAGTGGCTGTGTGAAAACGGTTAGTTTTTTGTGATATAGTTCCGGTGATTGAATCGGAGGTTTATTGTGAAGCGCTTTATTGAAGGCCAAGATCGAAATCAGTCCATATTATTTCCTGAAAGTCTGGACGAGTATATCGATGAAGATAATACTGTTCGCGTCATTGATGCCTACGTTGATGAACTAGATTTACTCTCAATGGGTTTCGAGCGCGTCCGGCCCAAGGCGACAGGCCGTCCCGGTTATCATCCGTCTATTTTGCTCAAGCTCTACATTTACGGCTATCTCAACTGTATCCAATCTAGCCGTAGGCTTGAACGCGAAGCGGGGCGTAATGTTGAGCTTATGTGGCTGACGGGCAAGCTTGCACCTGACTTCAAAACGATTGCTGACTTTAGAAAAGACAACGGCACCGCTATCCAATCAACCTGTTCTCAATTTGTGACTCTTTGCCGTGACGTTGGTCTGTTCGCGCGCACAATGGTTGCGATTGATGGAGCCAAGTTCAAGGCCGTGAACGCGAGAGAAAAGAACTTCACACGCGGCAAGCTCACGCGGCGCATCGGCCAGATTGAGCATTCTATAGAGAAATACCTTCATGCACTGGACGCGACGGATTTACAGGAAGGCGAGGCCGCTGAGGCCAAGACTGAACGCCTCAAGGAAAAGATTACGTCAATGCGTGAGAAGATGGCTGAGCTTCAACAGTTGAAAGATGATCTCGCCGCGTCTTCTAAGAAACAAGTATCCTTAACTGACCCGGACTCAGTGGCTATGGCGACCAGCACAAAGGCTGGTATGGTGGGGTATAACGTACAGACGGTTGTCGATACCGAGCACCATCTCATTGTCGCGCATGAGGTAACAAACACTGTCTCTGACAAAGTGCAGCTCACAAAGATGACGAAACAAGGCCAAGCCGCCATTGGACGAAAAGACATTACAGTCTTTGCAGATCGTGGCTACTTCAGCGGTGCAGAAATTATGGCGACTGAGAAACTGGGCGCTACAACATACGTGCCCAAGCCTTACACATCTGGCTCTAAAGCCGCGGGCCGCTTTGGCAAACATGACTTCCTCTATCAGCCCGAAGACAATAGTTACCAATGCCCAGGTGGTCAGAAGATGACCTATCGCTTCATGTCAGTTGAACAGGGCAAGGACATGCAAGTTTACTGGCCGGACGAATGCGCGGCCTGTCCCGTCAAAGCCAAATGCACGACGGGGAAACAACGGCGGATCAAACGCTGGGTCAATGAGGACATCATCGACGCTATGTTGACGCGATTGAATGACCTCCCGGAAGCCATGGCCATCCGAAGGGCGACGGTCGAGCATCCGTTCGGGACGCTGAAGTCATGGATGGGTGCCACGCACTTCCTGACCAAACGCCTCAAAAACGTCAAAACAGAGATGAGTCTATCGGTTCTAGCTTATAATATCCGCCGGATGATCAGCATGTTCGGAGTGAAGAAACTAATCCGGGTGATCCAAGCCTAAGGGGAAAGCTTGTCCTAAATTAAATCCACTGAAATCGACGCATTGCCCAGGCTGTTTTCACACAGCCACGAGATGTCCTATCTGGCCGATACGACGCGTGAGTTTGCCTTTGGTAAAGTTCTTTTCTCGCGAGTTCATAGCTTTGAACTTAGCTCCGTCAATGGCAACAGAAGTTCTCATAAATAATCCGAGCTCGCGAGACAAAACAACAAATTGAGTACAGGTTGATTGAATGACTACACCATTATCTTTCCTGAAATCAGCAATGGTTTTGAAATCCGGTACCAATTTACTCGTCAACCACATCAGTTCGACATTGCGATTAACTTCTCGCTTTAATCGGCGATTGATTGTATCCGGTTCAAATATCCATAGGTGTAGAGTTTAAGCAAAACAGATGGATGATAACCGGGGCGGCCTGTTGCTTTGGGGTAAGCCCGCTCGAATCCCAGGCTTAATAAATTCAGCTCTTCCACATACGTATCGATCACTCGAACCGGGTTGTCTTCATCGATATAATCGTCAGGCTTTCTGGAAACAGGTTAGCTTGGTTTCGTGCCCTCATACTGAATAAAACAGTTCACATTACACCTCCGATTCAATCACCGGAAACATAACACGTAAAACCTAAACCGTTTTAACACAGCCACGGGATTAAACGTCGTTATCAAAGTTTCCAAAAACCGTGATCAATGCCGCCCTTGATGTAGATAGCGAATGTGCCTAACCCCGGAATCTCTAGAGGAGGCACAGCAATTTCCGCCCCCTCAGCCTTCACCATACTGATGGCTTTTTCTATATTCTCCACAAGCCAGTACGGGCGGACAACTGAGTCCTCTGTGTCTCGCAACGGGCCACGTATGCCGACAATTCCACCGTCCGCCAATTTACATGTTCTAGCTCCACCGAGCAATTCCTGCGGTTCGCCAAACTTAACATTATGAACGGCTTCGTATTCTGCGCATATGGCATCAGCGTCAGGAGAAACGATTTCTAGGTACTGAATTTTCATGATTTCTCCTCGTCGAATTATGAGCCTGATATTTTAATATAACGTCAACGAATAAAATTCAATTCTTTCTCCATGAAGAAGCAGAAGTGAAGGGGCGCCTTGCTAAGGGTCGTGCTCATAATTTATGGCACAGCGGACTTTATCGGCGTCATCCACAAACACCTCGTCCAGTTCAGGACGAACCGTTGGTTCTATAATGTGTGGTTAGTGTCTCATCTAGCGACCACCACATCAGACCAACGATAAGGTGTGCCGTCTACCCACATGCGATGCAGTATGACGGCTAACTTTCTGGCGACAGCAACAGTGCCGCGTTTACGGCCACGTCGTTTGATTAGGCGTAAGCCCCAGGCTTTGAGTGGAGATATATGTTTAGTCCTCGTGAGCAGGGAGTTTGCCGCAGAGTACAATGATGCCCTGACATTCGTATCGCCAGCTCGCGATATGCGTCCGGGATTATCCATCTCTCCAGATTGAAAACGTCGTCGCGGTCAGCCGCGTTGCCGACATCCCATCGTGACTGAAAGTCTGTTCCTGAGGGCGGATCTGATTTTGACCCTGATATCCAGATTGGGCCTGACCTTGATCTCCCGACGGCACCTGACTCTGTGTCGAAAACTGTGCGGATGTACCGCGCGGCGTCAAGGCAGGGACAGGGTCTGGCGGAAGTCTATTATCGCCGCGTGTCAGTCGAGACCGTCTCAGTTCACGTTCTGAATCTTCTGTGCGACCCTGCAATTGCAGGACAAGGGCGGGGTTCTGCCGGACGCTGGCATGTACGATCAACAGATATCTGATCCCTGACATCCGCTTCCTGCGGCGTAATGCCAGAGGCAACCGCACAGGCAGACAGGAGCATCGACGTTACAAGAAGCAGCGCTGCGTATATCGGGAAAGCGCCAACGCCATATTTTCCTCGTTCCTTGGATCCATCACTCCGGGTGCGTCGCTTAGGTGACTGCGAAAGCGCCGGATCTCGTTAACAATCGTAAAGACTCAGAGTTAATGGGACCTTTACGGGGCCCAATAAGTTTGCAATCAGACAGGCTTGGCGATCTTCGCCTATCCGCAGAAACAATGAGTTTTCTCGTCATGAAACGACCTGCTGCCACGACCCGCCTGGCCGATGTTCCCAACGACGAACCGATTGTGCCGATCCACGGGATACGGCCCGGTGCCTGGGAGCGTGTGCAGGGGACCTTGACTGCGCAACAAGCGGCCTTTGCGACTGCCAACGGATTTTCGGGAGAAGCAGGGCAGATCGTCAAACTTCCCGGCGATGATGGACGGATTGCCAGCATTCTTCTTGGGTGCGGTTCGACCGAAACTGATTACGACCGGGAAATGCGGTTGGGGCAACTGTCCGCCTCTATGAATAGTGGATTCTACCGCCTGTCCGAACTACCGGAAGATTGGTCCGAACGTCTGGCTTCGATTGGCTGGGGTCTGGGCTCTTACCGGTTCACACACTATCTCAAAGACACACCTGAAACGGCTATTCTGGTGCTGAGCGATGGACTGGATGCGGACCTAGTCCGTGACACGGTCAACGCAACGGCGCTGGCTCGCGATCTAATTAATAGGCCGGCCGGAGATCTCGGACCTGATGCCTTGCATCAGGCCATCGATGATCTGGCCAAAATTCACGACGCAACGGTTATGGCGGTGGTGGGGGACGACCTGCTTGAGCAGAACTACCCGATGATCCATGCGGTCGGCCGGGCCGCCCATGAAGCGCCGCGACTTGTCGAACTGGAATGGGGCGATGTCGTCCATCCGCGCCTCGCGATCATCGGAAAAGGGATCACGTTCGACACAGGTGGGTTGAACATCAAAGATGCGTCGGGCGCACGTCTGATGAAAAAGGATATGGGCGGCGCGGCACACGCACTTGCGCTGGCGTCGATGATCATGGCGGCGCGGCTGCCGATCCATTTGCACTGCTTGGTCGCGATTGCCGAAAATGCGATCAGCGCCGGAGCCTATCGTCCCGGTGATATCTTGCAGTCGCGGGTCGGACTGACGGTTGAAATCGACAATACGGATGCAGAGGGTCGATTGGTATTGGGTGATGCTCTGGCCAAGGCGACGGAAAGCGATCCGGTTCTGATGATCGACTTTGCGACTCTGACAGGCGCGGCGCGCGTCGCACTGGGGCCGCAACTGCCGCCCTTCTTTACCAACCGTCCGCATCTTCACGACCCGGTTTCGCGCCACGCATCGGCTGAACTTGATCCGGTCTGGCCCATGCCGCTCTGGCAATCCTACCATGCGATGCTGCGCTCACCGATTGCGGATATGAAGAATTCAGGTGGATCCTTTGCCGGTTCCGTGACGGCGGCTCTGTTTTTGGAACGCTTTGTCGATAACCGACCCTGGATGCATTTCGATGTTTATGGCTGGAACCCGGCAACGCGTCCCGGTCATCCCAAAGGTGCAGATATGTATGCTGTCCGGGGCTTGTTTTCCTGGCTGGCGTCGGGCGGGCTGAACACGCCGATGGACGGGCCTGCAGGTTAGGTCCGCGATCCCGCGAAGGATCAGGGCCAGCGCAATTACGACCAGCAGGCTTGCTGTGACCAGAGTGGGAACTGTATGGAAGCGGTTGTAAAGGGTCTTATGAGGTCCATACTCACAAGGGTGCATCGCGCCAAGGCAGACCGTTCTTCAGAACAAAGATGATCTCGGAAATTACCCTCCGATCATCAACACGGGGCACACCATGCGCCAGCGGAAAGAAAGGCTCGATCTTCGACATCTGGTGGCTGTGTGAAAACAGCCTGGGCAATGCGTCGATTTCAGTGGATTTAATTTAGGACAAGCTTTCCCCTTAGGCTTGGATCACCCGGATTAGTTTCTTCACTCCGAACATGCTGATCATCCGGCGGATATTATAAGCTAGAACCGATAGACTCATCTCTGTTTTGACGTTTTTGAGGCGTTTGGTCAGGAAGTGCGTGGCACCCATCCATGACTTCAGCGTCCCGAACGGATGCTCGACCGTCGCCCTTCGGATGGCCATGGCTTCCGGGAGGTCATTCAATCGCGTCAACATAGCGTCGATGATGTCCTCATTGACCCAGCGTTTGATCCGCCGTTGTTTCCCCGTCGTGCATTTGGCTTTGACGGGACAGGCCGCGCATTCGTCCGGCCAGTAAACTTGCATGTCCTTGCCCTGTTCAACTGACATGAAGCGATAGGTCATCTTCTGACCACCTGGGCATTGGTAACTATTGTCTTCGGGCTGATAGAGGAAGTCATGTTTGCCAAAGCGGCCCGCGGCTTTAGAGCCAGATGTGTAAGGCTTGGGCACGTATGTTGTAGCGCCCAGTTTCTCAGTCGCCATAATTTCTGCACCGCTGAAGTAGCCACGATCTGCAAAGACTGTAATGTCTTTTCGTCCAATGGCGGCTTGGCCTTGTTTCGTCATCTTTGTGAGCTGCACTTTGTCAGAGACAGTGTTTGTTACCTCATGCGCGACAATGAGATGGTGCTCGGTATCGACAACCGTCTGTACGTTATACCCCACCATACCAGCCTTTGTGCTGGTCGCCATAGCCACTGAGTCCGGGTCAGTTAAGGATACTTGTTTCTTAGAAGACGCGGCGAGATCATCTTTCAACTGTTGAAGCTCAGCCATCTTCTCACGCATTGACGTAATCTTTTCCTTGAGGCGTTCAGTCTTGGCCTCAGCGGCCTCGCCTTCCTGTAAATCCGTCGCGTCCAGTGCATGAAGGTATTTCTCTATAGAATGCTCAATCTGGCCGATGCGCCGCGTGAGCTTGCCGCGTGTGAAGTTCTTTTCTCTCGCGTTCACGGCCTTGAACTTGGCTCCATCAATCGCAACCATTGTGCGCGCGAACAGACCAACGTCACGGCAAAGAGTCACAAATTGAGAACAGGTTGATTGGATAGCGGTGCCGTTGTCTTTTCTAAAGTCAGCAATCGTTTTGAAGTCAGGTGCAAGCTTGCCCGTCAGCCACATAAGCTCAACATTACGCCCCGCTTCGCGTTCAAGCCTACGGCTAGATTGGATACAGTTGAGATAGCCGTAAATGTAGAGCTTGAGCAAAATAGACGGATGATAACCGGGACGGCCTGTCGCCTTGGGCCGGACGCGCTCGAAACCCATTGAGAGTAAATCTAGTTCATCAACGTAGGCATCAATGACGCGAACAGTATTATCTTCATCGATATACTCGTCCAGACTTTCAGGAAATAATATGGACTGATTTCGATCTTGGCCTTCAATAAAGCGCTTCACAATAAACCTCCGATTCAATCACCGGAACTATATCACAAAAAACTAACCGTTTTCACACAGCCACGTCAGGAACCGGACCCGGAAAAGGGCTGCGCCTGAACCGCAAAACCGCCTTCTCCATGGTCTTCAGGCTGATGATGTCAACCAGGAAGACGTGGCGGAGGATCTCCGGGCCAAATCGTCTGCCCGAGGTCAGTCAAGGGGTTGAGTTCAAGGACAGTATCAAGCAAACTCAAAGCGCCGCCTGACTAACAACCGTCACTAACTTTTGGGCATAACTCTCACTAAAGCCAGATCATCAATAAAGTTTGACAATCGCTCGACCCGAAGCGTGCGTAGATAGTTCTCACACAAGAAAGATAGCCATGCTGAATCAACATCGTTCTCCCAAAACTGTCGATCATGCCAAGATCAAGGATCTGGTGCATGAACTGCTTGTCGCCCTGGGCGAAAACCCGGGCCGTGAGGGCCTGATCGATACACCGCGCCGAATTGCTGATTTCTGGCGCGACTTTATCGAATATGATCCGGGCAAGCTGGAAACGACCTTCGACTCGGTCCGTCATAACCAGATGGTTGCCGTCACCGGCATGCGGGTCTGGTCCATGTGCGAACATCACATGCTGCCCTTCTGGTGTGATGTGTCAGTGGCCTATATTGCCGACGACAAAGTGCTCGGCCTCTCGAAATTTGCGCGGATTGCACACAAAAATGCCCATGTGCTGTCCCTGCAGGAAAAACTTGTTGCGGATATTTCAGATGATCTGAAGGTCATCCTCGGCACGAAGAATGTCGCGGTTGTCGCCAAGGGTGAACATCTCTGCATGACCATGCGCGGGATCAATACGCCGCACCGCATGATCTCCTCGGCACTGGATGGCCAGTTCCTGCAAGCCGAAACGCGGGCGGAATTTTTCAATCTGGTCAATGCCACAGACGCGCAGATGCGCTAGGCTCAGATCCTATTGATTTGCATTGAGGTGCCGTTTTGATTCATGTTGCCAACGGAGCGGTGCCATTAATGATCTGTTTTGTTGTCCGAGGTCCGGATGGCGAAGATATCGCCATACTTTCCAAAGCCGCATGAGATGTCACGCGCTGATGACCGCAAGGTGATCTCCAGCATCGTTTACGTCCTGAAGACCAGCGGTAATGGAAGGAAGCCCCTCCGATACGCTGATGATCGATGCAACACATCTCAAAAGCTCACAGGACGGCGGCGAGCTCGCTGAAAGGGGACTTCCGCGCCATATCGGGCGAACCAGGAGCGGACACCCCAAACTGCACGCCGTGTGTAACGGCGATGGCCGACCTGTCGCGATGGGCATCACACACCCTGTATCCCGCCGAAACGACGGCGCAAGTCGCCAGCCACCTTCTGCAAGACGCAATATAAACAACGCCGCAAGGTCGAAAACATGTTGTCCAAGCTCAAGGACTGGAGATGAACCCACACCCGATATGACAGGAGAGCCGACATCTGCATGGCTGCAATCACACTCGCAGCTATCATAATCTGGTGAACATAATAAGCCCTGACTCTAGAAACCCATCGGTTTACTGAAAAACACTTACGCTTGAAAATCTGCCTCATCATTGGGATTTTGGGAGTTTTAAGACATTGGCGATGGAGCCACCAAAAATTGTCAAGGATCAACTTGAGGATGATCCCATTCAGTAACCCGCAACAGGCTCATTCACATCAACCGAGCTAATACGCGCGCCAAAGCCATCAATATCGTCAATGAGCGAACAACTGACGTCTTCCGTATTCTCGCACAAGATAGAAAGACAATGCAGTTCCAGGCCACTGGCAAGGACAAGGTACTAAAAGGCGAAGTCGATCACGGGTCGAAAATTGCGCCGCTACCAAGGGAGGGGTAGCGCGGCGTCTTGACCCGCCGGAGAGAGCGGGGTTGGTAGATTTCATCTACTTACCCGGCGAGGTCAAACCGGTCGGCCATCATGACCTTGTTCCAGGCGCTCACGAAATCTTTCACAAACTTCTCTTTATTATCATCCTGAGCATACACCTCAGCATAGGCGCGAAGGATTGAATTAGATCCGAAGACGAGGTCGACCCGTGTGGCGGTCCATTTTGCCGCGCCGGATTTGCGGTCCCGGATTTCAAACATATCATTGCCGACTGGATGCCAACTATTGGACATATCTGTCAGATTGACGAAGTAATCCGTCGACAACTCGCCCTCACGGTCCGTGAAGACGCCATGTTTGGTGCCGCCATAATTGGCGCCGAGAACGCGCATACCACCCACAAGCACCGTCATGTCCTGAGCCGTTAACCCCAGGAGTTGAGCGCGATCAAGGATCATTTTCTCTGCCGATCCAGAATAGTGATCTTTCGCAAAATTGCGGAAACCATCTGCTCGCGGCTCAAGCGGCTCGAAGCTGTCAGCATCCGTCATCGAATCGGTCGCGTCGCCACGCCCTGGCGCGAACGGAACGTCCAGCTTGAAACCGCTGCCTTTAATCACCATTTCGAGGCCGACATTGCCGGCTAGAACGATGACGTCGGCGATAGATGCGCCTGAGTCTTCTGCGATCGGCTCCAGCACTGACAGGACACGGTCCAGCCGTTTCGGCTCATTGCTCTCCCATGTGCGTTGCGGGGTCAAACGGATGCGCGCGCCATTTGCGCCGCCCCGTTTATCAGAGCCACGGAAGGTGCGAGCGCTGTCCCAGGCCGTCGTGATCATCTCGGTCAGGGTTAGGTCAGTTGCAGCGATTTTCGCTTTGACGGCGTCCACATCGTAAGTGGTCGATCCCGCCGGGATCGGGTCCTGCCAAATCAGATCCTCATCCGGTACATCGGGGCCGATATAATTGACCTTTGGCCCCATATCGCGGTGGGTCAGTTTAAACCAGGCCCGAGCGAATGTGTCGCGGAAATAGGCTTCGTCTGCCATGAATCGCTCGCAAATGTCTCGGTAGATCGGATCGACCTTCATTGCCATGTCCGCATCGGTCATGACCGGCATTGTGCGTGTGACGCCGTCATCGGGGTCGATGGGCATGTCTTCCTGTTTGATGGTCACAGGTTTCCACTGTTTCGCGCCGGCGGGCGATTCCGTCAGTTCCCAGTCGTGACCATAGAGCATGTCGAAATAGCCCATATCGAATTTGGTAGGCTCAGTCGTCCATGCACCCTCTACACCGGACGTGATGTGGCTGCTGGGTTTGCCAGTCGTGTTTGGATTCATCCAGCCAAAACCCTGATCGTGCATTTCGCCGCTTTCAGGCTCGCTTCCGAGCGCACCTTCGTCGCCATTACCATGGGCCTTGCCGACTGTGTGCCCCCCGGCCGTGAGGGCGGCGGTTTCCTCATCATTCATCGCCATACGGGCGAAAGTGACACGAATATGATGGGCCGTGCGGGCGGGGTCAGGATTGCCGTTTACGCCTTCAGGATTGACGTAGATAAGTCCCATGTGAACCGCAGCAAGGCTTGGGTCGAGTGTCTCTGCATCTTCAAGGTTCGCGTAACGATTCTCGCTAGGCGCGAGCCACTCCTTTTCCTCGCCCCAATTCACATCGATTTCAGGGGCCCAGATATCCTCGCGCCCGAACCCAAAACCAAAGGTCTTCAAGCCCATATTTTCATAGGCGATTGTCCCGGCCAACAATATCAAGTCAGCCCAGGAAATTGCTTTGCCATATTTCTTTTTGATCGGCCACAGCAGGCGGCGCGCTTTGTCGAGATTGCCATTGTCGGGCCAGCTGTTGAGCGGCGCAAAGCGTAGATTGCCTGTCGAGCCGCCACCGCGCCCGTCAGACGTGCGGTAAGTTCCGGCCGCGTGCCAGGACATTCGGATCATGAGACCGCCATAATGTCCCCAGTCAGCTGGCCACCAGGACTGACTATCGGTCATCAGAGCATGAAGGTCTGCCTTTAACCCGTCGAAATCAAGCGCCTTCACGGCTTCACGATAGTTGAAATCAGAGTCCATCGGATTGGATCGCGCGCCGTGCTGATGAAGAATTTCAACATTCAGCCCATTCGGCCACCAATCCTTGGCCGACGTCGACGCTCTGCTGGTTGCACCACCATGCATGACGGGGCATTTGCCTACGGAATTCACTGACATCTCGTTCATAGTCGTCTTCTTTTGCTCGGGTCTGGTTATAGTCGCTCTTATAGCCTTTGGCATATCTGTACGCGGTCGCCGTTCATTCGTCTAATCGTTTGTTCCAAAGCTAGTCATCGGCATCGCCTATGAAATCTACGTTATGTTCATTTTAAATTCATCCACTGATCGGCAATCCAACTCCGGCAGTTGGGGCGGTGCATGTGGGCCCACATGATCACGGCGTTGGTCATGGGCGTGATCGGCGCATCAATTATAAACTACCGAATCCGGCTCCCCGTTTTCGGTAGGCCGGGTCTTCTATTTTTTGAGACCATGCTTTCGCAATAGGCCTCTGAATTGATGATAGGACAGGCCAAGCCGATCCGCAGCCTGTCCCTGATGATCGTTCGTTGCGCGCATCGCTTCGTCGATAAGGTGACGCTCAAAAACGAAAACTCTATCAGAAAACCCTTCAGGCGGCGACTCAGTCTCTTCAGGGTCTACAGTGTGTGGCTGACGGTGTGCCGCCGGATGAGCGCTACTGGCCTGTGGATCTGGCATACTGATCGGAGGCGGTACCAGGTCCCTCACCCGGTAGGGGCTCTCGAATGGATCCATGTCGAGTTCCTTGATCGGTTGAGTCAGGCTTTCATCTTGCAGGAAGGCTTGCACCGTACTGCGTTCAACCAGCAACTTCAACTCTCTTACATTACCGGGGAAGGGATAGGCGCGCATGGTCTCCTGCGCTTCTGCCGTGAAGCCGGGAAACTGTTCCACCTCAAGCGAGCGCGCCGCCTGCCGCCCGAAGTGATCGACAAGCGCTGGAATATCCTCAACGCGCTCACGCAGGGGAGGCAGTGTAATGACGTGAAACGCAATGCGGTCGAGCAGATCCGCCCGAAATGCGCCTCGTGTCACAGCGGAGGGTAGATCGACGGACGTCGCAGCGACAACGCGGACGTCAACTTCTTCTTCATAGAGCTCGCCCGTGGCCTGCACCTGACCATGTTCGATCGTATGCATCAGCTTTTCCTGCAAATGCACAGGCATCTGATCGACACTGTCCAGGAACAGTGTGCCTTCATTTGCCTCGAAGAAGCGGCCATTTGTGTCAGACCGGCCATCCATAAAAGTCTGACCAAACAATTCACGGTCTAGAGCGTCACTGTCGAATGCCGCACAATTGACCCGGACGTTCACACGCTCCCATCGTGGGGAGAGGAAATGCAGGCGCGCGGCGATTAACTCTTTCCCGGTTCCGCGCTCGCCCACGATCAGAACGGGGCGTTCGGTCGATGCGACATCAGACACACGGTCCATAAGACCCATGAAAGATTCGCTAGAGCCAACGGGTTGAGAGCGCATAAGCACAATTTAGCGTATTTAGCCGAATTAAATTAGTAAATCTAGCTAAATTAATTATAGAATTCGCCATGTAATTTACTGCGAAACGATAGGAAAATAAAAAACTTAATAAAAACAATAACTTAATTTTCCGTGACAGATCCCGCCTCATCAGCCATTTTGATCTCACAGAAGCGAATCACACAGTTTTGCTCAAACAGCTCGATAACCGGGCCGAGACAAGAAAGAGATACGAAAGGAGACGATGATGACATACCGCACCATCGACAATGATTTGAACGCCGTGAACGGAAGCGCCGCACCATCGCGGTCCGTTCGTCGGGCTCGCCGCCGTCGCGGCTATGCTGCCCTGAGTGTTCGGATCGGAACGAACCCTGGCTATATGCCAATGCGTGGTTCCATGAACACTTACGAAGAGGTCCTCTAATGGACCGTTTCGACCGCAACGACAAAAGCTGGCGCAAAAAAGGTGCCCGCTTTGTTCGATATCTCACCACGCGTGACAAGGAATGCTGGGGCTTCTTCGCCGCAGGATTCCTGATCGCCGCCATCCTGACCTAGCGGTCAGATTTAATCGCCGGTCTCAGCCAAGAGGCCACACCATTGTCAAAGGAGATGAGAAACATGGGTATTTTTTCCCGCATGGGCGACATCATCAATTCCAACCTGAACGCCATGATTGAGGCCGCTGAAGATCCGGAAAAGATCGCCCGGCTAATCATTCAGGAAATGGAAGATACGCTGGTCGATGTTCGTACTGACGCTGCCCGTCACATTGCAGAGCGCAAAGAGATGGTTCGCCGTGAAGAAGACTATCGCAAACGCGCCGATGACTGGGCTGCAAAAGCAGAACTGGCCATCGCGAAAGACCGTGAAGATCTGGCCCGGGGTGCCTTGACTGCCAAGCGCCAAGCTGAAGACATGGCCGATGTGGTCGGCAAGGAAATCGAGGTTCTCGACGAAGCCATCGACAAAGCCGATATGGATCTGTCAAAACTGCAGACTAAGCTCGACGAAGCCAAGGCCAAGCATAAGTCGCTGACGATGCGCAGCACGGTCGCCAAGAGTCAGGTCAAGATACGTACCAAACTTGTCGACACACGCGTCGATGACGCGCTATCTCGATATGAGCGGATGGAACGTAAAGTCGATGAGCTGGAAGCCCATGTCGAAGCCTTTGACCTCGGCGAAGGCGAGAGCTTGGAAAGCCAGTTCGCAGCATTGGAATCCGATGAAGAACTCGAAGATGAACTCGCTGCGCTGAAAGCTCGCATGAACAAGCCGAAATCGGCGAACAAGTCTGACAAACCGTCCAAAAAGGCAAGTTGATATAACGGCTGAAAAAGCTCAAATACACGCTCGAGAGAGACCTCCCCCGGTTGATCGGATATGCCCTTCTCCGATCACCCCCTCTCGGGCGGACTCAAAACGATCAACGTAACGAAAAGAGAGACCTATAATGCTCAGGCCCGAAATTCTGGTCTTCATGATTCCCATCGTAGCCATCGTCATGGGCGTGGCCTCCTCGATGCTGAAGACACACTATGAGCACAAGGAACGTATGGGCGGCGGCGGAACACCGGAAAACGGAACCCACCGCGCCGAACTGGAGCAGATGTCGCGCATTGCCGACATTCTCGATCAGCGCGTGAAAGTGCTGGAACGGATCCTTGACGACGAAATCCCGAACTGGAGAGACAAATCATGACCCGCCGCGACTATGAAGACAGCGATTATGGCGACTTTGATTACGATGAAGACCGAAACCATAATCGTCGTCCGAAACTCCGTCGCAACAAGATCGACGGTATCCTGGGCGGCGTGTGTGCCGGCCTGGGTGACTGGCTCGGTATTGACCACGGTCCTATGCGAATTTTCTTCGTGCTGGCGGTCATCTTCACCGGCCTACCAATCTTGGTCTATTTCCTGATGTGGCTGTTCATTCCGTCCGACAAACGCGCTCCCTACATCCGGGAACGCTCTGAACGAAGACGTGCTAATCGCAAAGCTCGCCGCCGGGACCGTCATCGGGGCCAAATTGAGACTACGCCGGTCGAAACGACCAATTATTCAGACGTTCGGTCCAAATTCCGCTCACTCGAAGAGCGGCTGCAGGATCTCGAACGCTCCGTGACCTCGCGTGAATGGAAGCTGCGCCGCGATTTCCGCGACCTGGAAAATTAGGCCGGATCTATCGAAAATGCCGGAGACTTACGCCTCCGGTCCACATTAAAGGGAGAGACGAATATGAATATCACCGCCACAGCTTTTATCGCCGGCGCCATTACCGCCATGCCATTGCCTTCACTTCCCACGAATCCGATTGATGGTCTGTCCATCTGTGCTGCCGGAATCGCGTTGGAGCCATCGGGGGACGGAATGGAACTCCATCCAGCCGATACGACGGATTTTGAAATTGAACTGCGTCTGAAATCCGGTTCAATCATACGAGTGAGACTATAATGAAAGGGTCTGTCTCAGATAACGTAGATTTTGTGTTATTGAGGGACTATGAGGAACAGCCGTTTACGCTGATATGAGCAGGATCAGTTGCTGGAGCATTTTATCCGGCTCACCCGAATTTAATCGGGGAGACAACTGAGCTTAGTTGAGATTAGGTCCGATAGAGGCGATGGTTCTCTCAGATAAGCGCTTACTAGCGCTTCCCCTAAAAGCGGGGCGAAGACAAACCCGCGAGATCCCAGGCCGGACAGAATCCATAAGTCCTGTCCGGCCTTTGTCGTTTTCTTGCGCACTAGTCGGGGCAGCGTGTCGGGAGTCGTAACACGAACGCTGGCTCGAAAGGAGTGTGCCTCAGGATCTAGGGCTAAGCCCTGGCTAAGACCTTGCGCCAGATTGGCTGCATCGTCTTCAGGACGCAGTTCAAGCGCTGTATCATGATCCTCAATCCGGTCATGGGTCGCCCCCAGTAGAATCTGCCCGCGGATCGGGATGGCATATCCACCATAGGTGATAGGCCGCTCAACAGGACCCGTGCTCCAACTCAGCTGTCCGCGAGAGAAGCGGAAAGCAGCGTCTGGCAACAGCGTGCGAATGCCGTAACCCCCAGCCATAATGATCGGCCCTGTCAGAGAGTCCAGATCATCGATACGTCTGGCGCGAATATCCGCACCCTCCAATAGGGATGTGCGCGCCGCCTCTGTATCGATCACGAGAGAACTCTCCATCTGCAGCTGGTCATTCGTCCATCGCAAATGACCTGGACCCAGCGGCATTTGCGCGGCGATACGGGCCAGACGGTCAGCTTCTGCGTCAGTTCTGGGCCGATGGGCCAGACCTTCATAGCGGGCCGCCCCCCGATATGTTTCGCGGGCATAGAGAAAGCTCGACAGAAAGAAACACGACTCGGGACGGTCCTGTAGATCCAGGCGCGGTTTGATCACCGCGGCGCCATTTCCCGACGCAGCAATGTGATCTGGATCGGACAGAATGACGGGGCGGATCCCGCGGCGCATAAAAGCAGCGGCTATTGAGGCTCCGGCGATACCGGCGCCGATAATGGTCGGAATAGGCGGTTTTACGCGCGCCGCTACATCTCCGGGCAACCAGGCCTCAAGTCTCTGCCGCTTTCGCCCAAACCCGTCTTTTTTCTCAACTGTAAAACCGGCCTCGCTTAAGGCACGGCGGACGGCTCCTGCGACTGTGAAAGTGGCCAGACGGGCACCGGGCGCTGACAGCCGCGCGACGTCCGACAGGATATCTTCGCGCCACATGTCCGGGTTTTTGGCGGGTGAAAAGCCGTCCAGAAACCAAGCGTCAGTCCGAAATGATTGATTCGCAAGAGCCGGGCCAACGGCGTCGTGAATCAATGTTAACGTCACCGAACCGAAATGACGTCTGTGAACACCGCGCACCGGCCCGGGCCAACTGTCGATCAGCGGCGATGCGAGCGCCGCCAATTCGGGGAAATGAACCAGAGTGCGGGCCAGATCGCTCCGCTCAAATGGAAATCCCTCGACCGAGAGGAAATGTAGTCGTGCCCCATCTTTCTCGGCCGCGTCGCTATCGCGCCAGGCCTGCCACGCGGCCAGAAAATTCAGGCCCGATCCGAAGCCTAGTTCCGCTATCGTAAAAACGTCTCGCCCCATCCATCTGTCGGGCAGACCACAACCCTGCAGAAAGACCGCTCGGCTTTCCGCCAGACCACCATTAACGGAGAAATAGATATCTCCGAAGTCTTTAGCCGCTGGCGTGCCGGGCTGGGAGAAATCGAGCGACGGGGCGGGGGTGCGGGTAAGCGGCACCGGAGGCGGCATCAGATTATCCTGTCGGTCCGGATCTACTGATCCGGCGCGATGATCCGCTGAAGCAAACGCTGTTCGACATACCCATCTGCCGGCAGACCATGATCACTTTGCCAGGCCCGGATGGCGCGGCGCGTGGTGGGTCCAACTTGGCCGTCAACAACGCCTGTATTGTAACCTTTTGCTTTCAGCGCCTTCTGGAGGGCTTTCTTATCTTCGAAGGAGAGCGGCCGATCACCTTCGGGCCACGGATTGCGGATTGATGTTTGCCCGATAAAGGCCTCGCCAAGGCTGGCAATGCCCATCACATAGCTGGTCGAATTATTGTACCTCTTGAGGACATCGAAATTCTTGAAAACAAGCAGCTTTGGACCGCGCTGTCCGGTGGGGGCGAGCAATTTGGCGTCTAACTGACTAGCCGCAGGGCTGAACTGAATTCCGTTGGCGGGACGCACACCGAGCGCAGTCCAGGCCGCGACCGTCTTCTTAACCGTTTCGGACTGGGAATAGTCGAAATCGACCGGCACCAAGATTTCTGCCATCACGGGTTCGTTGGGCCTCCAGCCTGACCGGGTCAGATAGTTGGCAGCACTGGCCAGCGCATCGGATTCGGATTGCCAGAGATCAGTATTTCCGTTGCGGTCAAAATCGATGGCATAATCCCGAAACGTCGACGGGATGAACTGTGTCATGCCCATCGCGCCGGCCCATGACCCGGTTAGCTGCTCCGCACGCACAGCACCGGATTGAATCAGATCCAGCACGGCAAACAACTGTGTCTCGCCAAAATTCGTGCGGCTCCCTTCAAACGCGAAGGTCGACAGGCTGTCGATAATGTCATGCGTGCCGAGCATGCGTCCGTAGGATGATTCAAGTCCCCAGATTGCCGCTAGGATCTGGCGCGGAACTCCGTAGGTTCGTTCCAGTTTATCGAAGATTGGGGCATGTTCAACCAATTCGGCCTGGCCGCGCTTGATCCGATCTGCGCTGGCGGCGGACTGAATATACGCCCAGACAGGGCGCGTGAATTCAGGCTGCGTGCTATCACGTTCCAGGGCCCGTTCATTGATGGTCGCACTCCCGACCGTCATGGCGAGCAATTGCGGTGAGTAGCCCTTGGTGAGCGCCCTGTGCGTAAAATCGTCTTTCCAGTGCGCAAATCGCTGAGCCTGCGCGATGGCGGAATCTCCCTGACCAACAACCGCAGATGTATTCAGAACTGCCGTGGGCGGGTCGACCGCCTCTGCGGTCAGCAAGGTTGTATCAGACAGGGTTGTTGCCGATATGCGAGTCTCGGATTGCGTCGCGCAGGCACTGAGCAGAATGGCAAGGGGAAAGAAAAGATCGCGCATTGTTCCAGACTACCAGTGACTGATCCATTTCGATAGGGCCGGTTTATGACGGTTCAGCCAGATTTTACTTATGTTATAGCCGTGATCTTATGTTATAGCCGCGATCTTGTCTGCCGCACCGCATTGACTTCACCTCCTACCCTCAATATAGGCCTGCTTCCGCTGAAAATACGCCAGAATTTGATTTAGAGGACTTAGAGCCATGAAAGTCCGCAGCTCGCTGAAATCACTGAAGAACCGCCATCGCGATTGTCAGGTCGTTCATCGCAAAGGTCGTCTTTACGTGATCAACAAGACAGACCCACGCTTCAAGGCCCGCCAAGGTTAACCTCTGGGTTAAGCGTATTTTGCGCCAGCCTTAAAGCTCAATAATGTATCGGCCTCTTGCCTTACCGGGAGAGGGGCTTCATTTTGCGTGGGTGAAAAGCCCGCTCGCAATCCTTCTAGCCGTCTTCGCTTTGCTGATGGTGGTGCCGGTTTGGGCGCAGGTCGAAGAAGCCGATCCAAACCGCCAATCCCCGCGGATTATCGACCCGCAGATAGAGGTTGATCCACCGAGTCTCTCCATACCCGGCCCGGATGATTTTCAGGACCCCGACGAGAGTGTGCCCGAAGCGCCTACGCCGGACATCGAAGCGCCTGACTATTCCCGCCTGTCTTCCAATGAGGAACGTTCAGCCCGCCTTGAGGAGATGTTCGAACGCCTCGCCTTGGCCGAAACGGAAGAGTCTGGCAATCTGATCGCCGAAGAGATTTGGGCTGTCTGGCTCGACAGCGGCAGCGCCTCGGTCAATCTGATGTTACGGCGCGGCGCAGATGCCCAGACTCGCAACGATAATGCGCTCGCTCGCGTCATGTATGACCATGTCACGCGCTTGCACCCGGACTATGCCGAAGGCTGGGCGCGGTCCTCAAGGCTGGCGCTGGAAGAACGCAATTTCGCGAGAGCCGCGAGCGAGGCTGTCCAGACTCTTACTATTGAGCCACGCCATTTTTATGCACTCTGGACCCTCGGCAATGTGTTGGAACGACTCGGCCGACCTGATGATTCGCTGGATGCCTATCGTGAGGCGAACCGCCTGCACCCGACGCTTGAAACCGTGGCTGAGAGAGTCGCCGCGCTAGAGCTTCAATTGGGCGGCGGCGTTCTCTAATCCGCAAATACGCTGTCAGTGATAACGCGCAAATCAATCCCGGTTTCGCTTGCCGACCAGGGATCAAAGGTTTCCGGTCTGCGCAGTCCGGAATGACCAACGCGGCAATTCGGCCTGCCCCTAAAAACTGGGTCTGCGGTAAATGCGTGGCGATGGGATCTCCGAAAGCTTCATCCGGGTCGATGATTGTCCAGCCATCGGCGCATAAAGCGGTGACCATGTCGACCGTAAAGGATGCGGTCAGCTCATTTTATGCAACAACAGCACCTGCGCGGGGCGGCGGTCCAGCATTCCATCAAGATCAAAAGCGAGAAGAGGGTGGAGATCAGTCGCATCATGACCCTTCCCTAATCCGGGCAAAGCCTGCTGGGCAACATTGGAAAAATGAAAGGAAAAGGCATAATCATGCGTGAACATGGTTGCGCCGGACGGATAGGCCGCTACATGCCCAGCCCATGCCCGTTCCTACTCTTGTCCTGAATTTCGGCCACTCAGTTCTGAGCTCGCTGTCAGATTATACAGAGGCGGCATCTGAAATCTATCGCCATTATCGACGTGGCTACAACATTGTCGCGGTTACATCGGCGCAGGGTGACCAGACAGATATATTGCTGGCAGAAGCGCGATGCATCGGACCTGAGGGGGATGCCAGAAACCTGCCAGAGCTATTGCAGATCGGCGAGCGCCGTTCGGCCGCATTGCTGGCGCTGTCTCTCGAACGCATTGGCACGCCCGCCTTTGTGCGTCAGGCGCGCGACCTGGGGTTAACCGCGACGGGCGATCCGATGAATGCGGTTCTGACGGGCCTGAATACGGATCAGCTGATGCAGGACCTGAAGGATCACGATATTGTCGTCATGCCCGGTTTTGTTGCCATAGGCGAAAAGGATCGGGCCGTGCTGCTGGGGCAGGGCGGCGCGGATCTGACAGCGCTCTATGTGGCTGATCAACTCGGCGCGCCGGCCTTGCTGCTCAAGGATGTCGATGGGGTGTATGACCGGGATCCGAAACAGGGTGCGGGCAGCTCTTCGAAGCGCTATCCACGCGTATCCTATGCAGATGTACGCCGTAAGGCCGCGCCTCTGATCGCGTCGCGCGCACTGGACTACGCTGAAAGCGTGGGCCAGCGATTCCGGATTGGTGCACCGGGCGTGATGGAATCGACTCAGGTGGGCGATGTGTCCGAACGACCCGTTGAGGCCCATGCGCCGCGAAAAATACGGATTGCGATGATGGGTCTCGGCATTGTTGGCGGTGGCATCTGGCGCCGGACTGCTGAACATCCGGACCGGTTTGAGATTGTCCGTGTCATGGTCCGCAGCCCCGGAAAATATATTGATCAGGGCTACCCTGAAGACGTATTGACGACGGATGCGGCTGACCTGTTCGCCGCAGAGCCTGACATCTTCATTGATGTTTCAGGTCCGATCGAACCGGCTTTGACGCTGACCCGCGATATGCTGGCAAAGGGTGTGCATGTCGTCTCTGCGAACAAACAAGCCATCGCAACGGGTGGACAGGCTCTGCTTGATCAGGCCGCCTCATCTGGCGCGAAACTTCTCTTCTCCTCGGCGGCGGGTGGTGGCATGCCCGTCCTAGAAATGTGCATTCGCGAGAAAGGCCGAATTGCCCGTGTCGAAGCGTTGCTCAATGGTACGACCAATTTCATGCTCGGCGAGATGGATGGCGGCCTGTCCTATGATGATGCTTTAAAACTCGCGCAGGACCGTGGTTATGCCGAAGCTGATCCTACGGCTGATGTGGACGGGCATGATGCAGCGGCCAAAATCCGTATTGTGAGTCTGCTCGGCTTTGGTGTAGAACTCACGCCTGAGCAGATCGACCGCGATACGCTGTCCCAGCTTGGAAACAAGTCAGAACCGGGGACGATTCTGAAACGTGTGGCCCGTGTGTCAGGGGATACGGGCAAACTGGTTGCCGATCTCCGTCTTCGGGCACTGTCTCCCAACAATTTCTTGGCCAAGGCTGACGGCGAAGACGCGCACGCTGTTTTTGATTTCACGGACGGGGATCGCTACGTCATACGGGGCAAAGGTGCGGGTCGCTGGCCAACGACGGAAAGCGTGATGGCTGACCTGTATGATCTCTCAAACTCCGAAGACATGCCGGCTCGATAAGCCGCGCGTTTGCTCAACCATGCTTTCCGCGAAGCGGCCGCGCTGACGCGAAAGTGTATTATAGGCGTGCTCGGGTTCACGCTGGGCTTTTACGCAATCCGGGCGATGATCGAGTGGTTCTGCCTGCTCACGCTGGATCTCGACATCAGCTATTTTGCGGCACTGGCCGCGCTTGCGGGCGGTCATCTGGTCAGTTCGATCCCCAGTCCCGCCAGTAATGTCGGCTTGAGGGAGGGCGGAATGGTCGGCGTACTGGCCGGGCTGAGGATCGCTGACGCTCCGGCCACGATCGGCGCGTTATTGTTTCCGCGCCATTATGATTACAGGGGCTGGTCTCGGCCTCCTACTGGCTACACTGGCCCATTAACTGTTTTCGCCGCAGGCTCTGCGTTAGGCGAAAATGGCGATGGACTGCATCCCTTCAATGATCAGTTCTCCGAGTGAATTCCAAATTTGCATCACTTGTGAAGAATATCCGTCGAGGGCTGCCGTCAGTTTGGCTTCAACCTGATACTGCCATCATCCGTTTCCGACGATCTGAGAATATTGCAAAGCCAGGTCATGGCACTGACCGGACCTATTTCCGTCATGATGGTCAGAGCGGCAGGCGGAAGGATGTCGGCCAAGCAGAGTGGGCTGACCTGCCCCGATGAGGTGGTCCACCCGCTAAGTTAGAGCTTGGCGGTTATGGTTGCCCTTCTAGGCTAACCGGAACGGAGTGTAAGGCAACTCGGAAGGGCAAGGCAAGATCGTTTTCGGAGCCGGTGGTTTGTGCCCTAACAAGCTGTGCGGCCGGATGTGCTTCGGGGCTCCTCGCTGCGTGAACAGCTCCGTCAGCACGACCAGCACGTCGTGCCGGAGCCTTCTCTAGACATGGATCGCCAAGCACTCCCGCTTGTGCTCGTCGATGATTGTCAACCTGCGGAAGGCTCTGCCGTCATGGGTCCGATCCGCGACGAAGTCGTACGACCACACATGCCCTTTATGCTGCGGTCTCAACCGCACACAGGAACCATCATTGAACTATAAACGTCCACGGTTAGGCTGTTTCTTTGGGACTTTCAGCCCTTCACGTCGCCATATGCGCTCCACCCGCTTAGCATTAACCGTCCAGCCTTCACGGCGAAGCAGAGCCGTGATCCGGCGCTAGCCATATCTTCCGTACTGCTCTGCCAAGCGGATGATGTCAGATGTGAGTGCTGCTGCGTCCTCTCGCGGACGACGCGGCTTCCTCTGGGTGGAGCGGTGCTGGCCAAGAACTTTGCAAGCTCGACGCTCAGATACACTGAGTGCCTCGCATATGTGGTCCACCGCTAGATGACGGCGCGAAGGGTTTAGTACTTTCCCTCGACAGCTTCCTTTAAGATCATGGCGTCAAGAGTCAGGTCAGATACCGCTTTGCGGAGCCGAAGGTTCTCCTTCTCCAGCGCCTTCAGACGTTGAGCCTGATCGACAAGCATCCGCCATACTCACGTCGCCATCGATAATAAGTCTGTTCCGCGATGCCGAGAGACCGGCAGACCGCCTTCGTCTTCTCGCCTGCGGCCAGCCAGACTTCAACCTCACGCAGCTTCGCGATACTTGTTCAGGGTTGTAGCACTTTCTCGCTATGATGTGCGCCTTCAAGCGCAAAATAGCCAAAAACTCTAACTCTCAAAATGGACCACTTTTAAGGGGCAGGTCAGGAAAACAGCCTCTCGACCGACACAGGACGCGAGAGAGAGCGTTTTCAGGTGTTGAAAAATCAACCGGAACCTTGAATAAAATACTCTATTGAAAATTTAATAAAATTCCCTCAATAGGTACCTTTTATGACAGGATCTTTACCGTATTGTTTGTCAATATTCAGGGTAAATATGACAGAGCCATTATATTCAATGTTATCATTATAACCAATAAGATATAAATAAATTTTATCTTTATGACATGTAAAATCAAATCCAAAATGCTTAAATTTTTTAAGATTACCATCAAATTTCTTAGATTCTACCTCCTCATCATTTATAAAAACATCTAGATGGTGAGTAACAAATTCATTATCTCCGTCGAAATCAATTTTGTATTGTATATTTGCCAAAATTTTGTACCCATTACAAAACATTGTGTCGCTAATTGAACTTAAATGTTTAGATAATAAGGTTTTTTTACTACCATCCAACTTAATGACAATATTATCAATCTCATCATCATGAGGGATGGTTGAATTTATAGCAACCTGATTATCTTCGCTGGCTTGCGTGGCATAGCTACGGCTGCACGAGGAAAACAATAAAGCAATAATGACAGTTAACAAAGGAATATATTTAGGCATTGCAGTCTCCATTAGCATCATCTTGGTTGCTATTTTTACCAAGCCTCCTAGATTTTTCGTTAGTATCGTACTCATATTTTGTTAGGGCCATGCCTAGTTGATTGGATTTTCTCTGAGGTATCGTAACAGGGTTTTGTACTTGTCTTCAAGCCTGTGATTATATCTCCATTCCGTTTCCTTCAGGTGTAGATGAAAGGTGTGTTTTGGAACGCCCTTAAACTTCGCTAGACGCACCTTGGCCAGCCCCCAGAAGCCTTCGATGCCGTTGATGTGGGTCGGGCCCTGGGCGAACTCATCCCTGGAATGATCTACCCGATAATGACCATAGCCTATATCGACCAGTCCGTTATAGCCGCGCCAGCCATCGGAGTTGATGATGGAAGACGGGTCAACCCTACCCCGGATAATCCCCTGTAGGGTGGTTCTGGAGCAGTCTGGCACAATCTCGGTATAGACCCGCCCGGCCCGTTCGTAGATGCCAA
Source organism: Litorimonas sp. (assembly GCA_965205225.1). Taxonomy (GTDB): domain Bacteria; phylum Pseudomonadota; class Alphaproteobacteria; order Caulobacterales; family Maricaulaceae; genus Litorimonas. Next base: position 305,334 of record CBDBFZ010000002.1, on the reverse strand, counting down.
ACAGGGTGGTCTTGCCATAGGCCCCGCGCCCGCGTTTGCCCTTGACGCGGGTTGCGCCGAAATAGCTTTCATCAACCTCGACCACGCCGAAGAAGGGTTTGTCCGCCTCGCAGGCCCAATGGATGCGTTCGCGAAGAGCGCGGTAGATCCGGTTGATGGTGTTACGGTTAAGCCCTGTCAGTTGGGCTGTTTGCAGGGCTGTCAGATCAGCGGCGAAGCAGCGAACGCCCCCCCCCCGAATTTTGCGCTCGGACAGATGCGACCCTTTTGAGTGATGATTTTCATTGCATACAGTGACTTAGATCCTATGCGGAGCCAATCAACTAGGCATGACACATTTGTTATTGTCAACACTTAAAATGTAATGAGAGAATGAACTTTCATTTGCACGATTGGTATCAAAAAGAAAGTCAGCAATATCCCAGTCTTCATCTAACGGAGCATTTCCCCCATTCCTTGGGTGACTGTGAACTAAAGCAACAATTGTTTCATCACTACGGCGTGAAATTGTTAAATGTATATCATCAGTGTCCGTCATCGAATGATTTTGGAGCATTGAGGTTTTAGGGTCTGTGAGAGTTTGGTTTCATCTGGTTGGTTGATATTAGGCTGTTTGCCTTTGATGATGCAAGCGTCGTTGTTCGATAGTTTTGCGTTTGATCCTTTCTCTTTGTTTTAAGATAGCTTGTGCTCTGCCGAAGTAGGCATCAGCGGGCGTCACGTTTTTGAGGCTCTCGTGGTAACGCTGGTGATTATAGTGCTCAACGAACGTCTCGACCTGTTTCTCAAGATCGCCGGGTAGGTAATAGTTCTCCAGAAAGATGCGGTTTTTGAGTGTCTGATGCCATCGTTCGATCTTGCCCTGTGTCTGCCTTGCCCTGTGTCTGCGGGTGGAAGGGAGCACCGCGAACATAGCGCATCTTCCGGTCTTTGAGCCAGTCAGCGAGTTCTCCAGCGACATGACTGGGACCATTGTCGCTGAGCAGGCGTGGTTTATGCAACATATGAGCCTGATCACAGCCAGATGCGGTCAACGCCAACTCAAGCGTATCGGTTACGTCTTCTCTTCTGCACGCATGGTCGTGCACAGCTTCCACGCAATGATATAGCGGGAGAAGTCGTCGAGGATGGTGGAGAGATAATACCAACCCCAACCGATGATTTTGAGATAGGTAAAGTCGGTTTGCCACAGCTGGTTCGGTGCAGTGGTCTTGTCTTTGAACTCACTGGCCGCCTTCATCACGATAAAGGCCGACTGGTAATCCGGACTGGTAATCCGGACTGGTAATCAGGTCATGGGCCTTGAGCAGACGGTAAACACTGGCTTCCGACACGAAGTAGCGCTGTTCATCGGTGAACGTCAACGCCAGTTCTCTGGGCGATAGTTCTCTGGGCGATAGTTCTCTGGGCGATAGTTCACTGCGCTCCAGTGCCATCTCCAGTATCTGACACGTATTTATCGAGAATAGGGTTCCATATCCGCCTTGGGCGTGATGTTCTATCTTCAAGAGCTTCAGGGCCACCAGTCTGATATTGATCATACCATCGGTAGAAGGTTGCTCGCGGGATACCGATTTGCGCCAATGTTCGGCGTACCGACAGGTGTGAATGCTCGACAATACGAATGATCTCGACCTTTTCTGATGCAGGATATCTCATCCGTCGTCTCCCCCATCCCCGATCATGCTTTTTTTGAGCAGTCGGTTCTCAAATGTGAGTTCCGCCATAACCTCCTTCAGATCGCGGTATTCACGGCGAAGCTCTGTAACCTCTTCATTGTTCGCTGCACGCACCGTGTCACCGGTCAAACGTCGCTTGCCAGCCTCCATGAAGTCCTTTGACCATTTGTAATATACGCCTTGTGCTATGCCTTCACGGTGGCATAGCTCGGCAATGCTGTCGTCACCGCGCAGGCCTTCCAGCACGATCCTGATCTTCTCCTCCGCGCTATACTGCTTGCGCGGTGCACGTCGGATATCCTTCACTACCCGCTCCGCGGGTACCTTGGAATTTTTCTGTTTTGATCTCATCTTCCTTCCTTACGTCACTACGATGATACCAAAACAATCACATCCTCAAAACTTAAGGGGAACAGGTGGTGACAGCAAGGCTGAAACTCAACTCTGGAAATCGAGCAGATACCCACAGGACATCTATTGCCTTCGCTCAGGAGAGGCTTTCTAGAAAAGCGATCGCGGTCTCAATGATGAAAGATGTACCGTGACGGGCAGGACACGCTGTGACCCGCGTCACGCATCGCGCTTTGAGATGATTCGCGAGAGATAGCTCCCGGTTCTCCAGCACCCTGCGAACGGCTCTGTTCTGGCAATCCAACTGGTAGCATTGCGCCAAAGCCCTGGCGCTGGTGGGTGCGGACGCGATTGCCGTGTCCAATTCAGCATTACCCGGGCATGGAGATGCGCTTGGAATTAGAGAGATTTGTAGCAAGGGAAATGACGTTTGCCGATATCTCTGCGGCCCAGAAACCGGAGGCCTCTAAGAACCATATATTTTGTTGTGTGATCTGATTTACTGGTTGTGGGAGGATTTTATGATGCACGCGTCTGGATTGTTTGACTTGTCGGATCATCTTGCTCGCTTATCGGCGACAGGTGATCCACTTGAAGCGCTGGAGCGTCATGTGGACTTTGAGGTTTTCCGAACTGTTCTGATGGAAGCCCTCGGTTATGGGGTTCGCGCCAAGGGCGGTCGGCCACCCTATGATCCGGTCACGATGTTCAAGGTGCTTGTTCTGGCGTCGATGCACAATCTGAGTGATGAACGGATGGAATTTCTGATCCGGGATCGTTTAAGTTGGCTGCGGTTTCTGGGGTTTCAGATCGGTGAACCGACCCCGGACCAAAAGACGATTTGTCTGTTCCGTGAAAAGCTGACCCAGTCTGGTGCTTTCAAATCTCTGTTTGCCGCTTTTGAAGAGCAACTCTGCGAGCGCGGCTACAAACCCACGGGAGGTCAGATCGTGGATGCCACTTTGGTGTCAGCGCCGCGCCAACGGATGAGGAAAGAAGAGAGAGAGAGAGAGCGGGCCAGGGCGGGTGAAAGCGCGTCCGCTATCTGGCGCGGGCGATCCTGCCAGGGCCGCACAGAAAGACACCGACGCATGAGCGGTGGTCAGCTATTCCAGGGCGCGAAAGACCGCAGAAGGGGAACAGGACGCAGGCCTTGTCGACATTTCCATCCCTCACTTTGGGTACAAGAACCATATCAGTATTGACCGGAAATGGCGCTTTGTCCGGGGAGAGACCTGCACCCATGCGGCCCGCTATGATGGGCACGAACTGGCATCGGTTCTGGATGCCACCAACAGCTCAAAGTCTGTTTGGGCGGACACAGCTTATCGCTCAGCCAAAAACGAAGCCTGGCTGAAAGCGCAGGGCTATCGTTCAAACATCCATCGAAAGAAGCCCCGCGGTAAACCGATGGCAAAGCACATTCGGCGCGGCAATGCGACCCGCTCCTCCATCCGTGCCTGTGTTGAACATGTGTTCGGATATGAGAAAGGGCCGATGGCGATCACGATCCGCTCAATCGGCCAGGCGCTCAATCGGCCAGGGCCGCTGGCCGGATCACCATGGCCAAGCTAAGCTACAACTTCCGCCGCCTCGTTTTCCATGAGCGACGACAGCCCATAGCCTGATTCTGTTCAAAATCCGGATCCCCCCGCTTATGCGGGCCAAAATCATGCCAAAATACGCCTGTGGATACGCATGCGTCACTCTATGAAACCTGACCTGAGAGCCGACTATAAAATTCGCCTCTATACTCGCCCAAAACCCCGTTCTTCGAGGTGTCCACCTTGCTCGTGACTGTGTTGCCAAAACCACCAAGGGTGTTGATACGTTTTCGTGACATTCAAATTTGGCCTCAGGTACAATTTGAATTCAAGACGCAGATCACCGGTTCGTTTGAGAAAATGACGTCCCTGGCGAGCCTGACTCTGCCGGCAGGGCGGTCGTAATTGCAGACGCTAAATTAACTGGTGGACCACCTCACAGAGGCAGGGCACAAGCCTGTAACTCTATTCGAAGATGAGTTCCCGGAGATAGGCTGCCACTTCACGCTTATCCATTCTGGTACCGGCTTCTAAGGGTGATTTTGACTTTGAAAACCGTATTTCGAGATCAACATACTGATTCCGAGCCACGGGATGAGGTATACGCCCTTTCATGATACTCTGTTTGTTTTCAACCGCTGAAACAGTGTCAACGACATCTACCAATTTATCGTCGAGCAGAATAGTTATTTCCTGTGAGTCGATGAAAGTCGGAACTGCAAAGCGATAAGTAATGCCTTCGATAGGCTGCTTGACATGAAACCGGCCTGTCATGGTCTTGCCAACGCCGAAATTACCGTACACACCTGAAACAGCTCCAATTTGACGCACGAAACCTTCAATCGGGATGTGGAAATTCTCACGGTAGTTTTGCAGTATATGAACAACACTGTTTTGCTTTTCCATTTTCCCATACGCGCTTTTGATCGCATCATTGCGCTTGTGAAAATTATTCTTCAACTCACCAATATCCGCCTCGGACAGCGTGTAACCTGGAACCATTCGTGATGGCAGTGGGCGCGGCACATAGATTGTGCCGTGCTTGTCGCTAATCTCCTCAAAAGGCCTATATTTCGTATACATATAGATCGTGAAGCTCTTGCGAGAGATATTCGGATTAGTCGGATGGCGGATCTGTTCGAAACCATGCCAGGAATACTCGTTTGTCTCGAACAAAATACAGCGGTTTTTGAGGGGCAGGAAGGTCTTAATTTCATCCGTCTCAGGCTCCCAGGGATTCTTATGGAGTTGCAAGGAACCGCCCCATTCCTCTTCCCACTCCTCATTAAGGTAGATGATAGCGTTAATGCGACGGTGATAGCCTGTGTTACGATGCAGATTGAAATCTATGTGGGGGTCCATGCTCTGACCGCCCAGGTTTTCGTGAGTCCCTGCGCCGTGATATTCTGGATCGTAAAGAAGCCCCTCAATCCCGGTCAGGTCGCGCATCAAGGCTTGGAAACCCTCACCGCGTATATATTCATCAATTTCACGAAAAGCCGGCCCTATGCCACGAACGTCGTGACAAGCATACTTGCGACTCTTTTTTCCGAATATGTTAACCATCCCCTCTTTGGGCGGAGACGGAAACTGCTCCAGTATGCGCGTAACAAGTCCGTCATCAAAGAAGTTGGGAATGTCGACATGCTTGAATGGCTGTGCCGCCGCGAAAGCCTTACGATAGGCGGTTTTATTCTCGATGAGACTCGGGTGTAGAATTTGAGAATTTATCATTAAATAAAATATCCTGTATGCCAGACTCCTCGTCAGCAGTCTTAACTCCTCGTCAGCAGTCTTAACTCCTCGTCAGCAGTCTTAACTCCTCGTCAGCAGTCTTAACTCCTCGTCAGCAGTCTTAACTCCTCGTCAGCAGTCTTAACTCCTCGTCAGCAGTCTTAATGAATTATACTATCCGGGATAAAACTGGGATATGATCTAACGTAAGTCAAGAGAAAGTCTGGGCCATTGCAACAGATTAAGCACTGGCGACAGCATTATAACACTGTCAGACTGCACAGCTCGCTAGGATAGAAACTGCCGGTCCCGAAAACGATCTTGCCTCGCCCTGTCGGGCTCCCCTACACCCCGTTCCGATCCGCGAAGGCAGGGCGACCGTAACCGCCAAGCTCTAACTTAGCGGATGGACCACCTCATGGGGCGGGCCAGCGAGACAAAAACCGGATTGGATGGGACCGACATGGTGGCGCGAACGCAGGAGGCTGACATTAAGCAGGCGCTGATGGGTGCAACTCAGGCCGCTGTTGATCGCGTTCTGTTTGGTCCGCCGACATGGTTTGCCAAGACTGACGCCGGAGGGGGCGACATGTATTTCGGCAAGGATAATTGCTGGATGTTCGGCGCTCATCCCGTCTAAGCCTAGGTCACGATCATGGGTCATGCGAGCGTAATGATTTTTGGAGCCGGATCGATTGGTTGCTATCTGGGTGGTCGGATCTTGCAAGGCGGCGGGACGACCCGGTTTATTGGCCGTGATCGTTATGCCGAGGCGATTGCCGAACATGGACTGTTACTCAACCGATATGATGATCCGGTCATGCGTCTGACGAATGTTGATTTTCAAACGGATCCGGCTGCGTTGAAAGATGCGGAGATCGTCGCGCTTTGCGTCAAAAGCGGGGATACGCGCATCGCCACACAAATGATCCGCCAATATGCGCCGGAGGCCTAGGTCGTATCGTTCCAGAACGGTCTGTCGAATCTGCCTGCTCTCCACGACGAACTTCCAGGCCATGAAATCAGCGGGGCAGTGGTGCCGTTTAATGTCACTTCGCCAGCGCCGGGTCAGTTTTATCAAGGCACGGCAGGCGATCTGATTATTGGGCCGAAAGCCCCGGACGATCTGGTGGACCCGCTTGAGCAGGCGGCGTCGGCGTCCAGATAGTCCATGATATTGATGGCCATCTCTGGGCCAAACTTCTGGTCAATCTCAATAATGCGCTAAATGCGCTTTCCGGCGGACCGTTACGGGACGAACTGGTTCAGCGCGGCTATCGGCGTGTGCTGACAGCGATGATTGAAGGGGGTCTGACCGTGGCCCGTTCGGACAGCGTTGTGGTCGCAACCTTTAACGGGCGCGCGCCGCGGGCCCTGCTCAGGATCATGTCGCGTCCCGATTGGCTGTACCGAATTATCATGGATCGGATCGTCAAGATTGACCGCAAGGCCCGGTCTTCCATGCTCGGTGATCTGCAGCTGGGCCGGTCATCAGAACTAGACTATCTGCAAGGGGAAGTTGTGCGCCGCGCAGAACAGCGAGGCATTGATGTGCCGGTCAACCGCGCTGTCATGAACGCTGCCCAGCAGGTCTTTGCCGAAAAGAAATCTCCCCGCCTGAGCGGGGCGCAAATGGCCGAGATGTTTCTGCGATGATGTCGTCTCGACCCGGTTTGCGAAATCGAAAGACTGGCGGCGCCGCGTGACTGGGAGGGGGTAGCACACGACGCCGCTGCTTTGCGGTCGGCACACCTAAAGGGGGAGAAAGGGAGCCGGTTCGCTAAGGTCTATTTAGGCAGCCTTTCGCTTGCCGCCAGTTTTTGAAGTGATTAATTTTTCGCCACGTGCAGCAGATCCGATTTCGATCTTTCGCGGCTTCAGGGCTTCTGGTAGTTCACGTTCGAGCGCAATCGTCAGCAATCCATTGGCCAGCTGCGCGTCCCTGACGAAGACGTGGTCGACCAGCTGGAAGCGCCGTTCAAATCCGCGTTCGGCAATGCCGCGGTGCAGATAGTCGAGCTCATCATTGGCACTTTTGTCATCAATACTGCCCGTGATGGTCAGGCGATTCTGTTCGCTCTCAATCGACAGATCTGCTTCGGAAAATCCGGCGACAGCCAGTTCGATGCGGTATGCATCGTCAGACAGCCTTACGACATTGTAAGGTGGATAGTTGGTGCTGCTTCCAGCTTGTGCCGTCGCGGCATCGATAAGGTCGACCATACGGTCTAGGCCAACGAAAGAGCGGTAAAGGGGCGATAGATCATAGGCCCCAGTGGTCGTCGTTCTCATAATTACATCCTCTTCAAGCAATGCGGTTTTACGTTATGCACGATCCGTTAGGCATCGTACGATAGGGTAGGTAGGAATATGTTCCTGCGACTTCAAGAGGCCGTGAGAGACTTGTATTCCCCACGGCTCTGTCTATTGCCGAGACAACGAAATGGAGATTGTCTTGATGAAACAATTGCTGATCGGCGCTGCCGTCCTACTAACAGCTTGCTCGGGTGGATCCTCTGAACCCGCCGCCTCTACTGACGCGCAGGCAGAGCCTGCCCCTGCTGTGCAAACTGCTGAAACCAGATTGACTCTGGCCGATGCCATCGCCCATCCGCGCCGTGCTGAAGACGCCGCTCGGGATGTGTTTCGCAATCCGCAAGATACACTGGATTTCTTCGAGGTTGGACCGGGGCAGAGCGTCGCCGAAATCTGGCCCGGCTGGTACACACCTATCCTAGCACCCTATCTGGCGGATAATGACGGGACCTATGTCGCTGTTCTCTATCCGGACGGAGTGTCTGAACGGCTTGACGACCGTATGGCCGCTTTCAGGGGCCGCTATGCCGATGCTGAGACGTTTGGGACAATTCAGTATGAGAGCTTTCTGAGCGATCCGGGACTCTCACTAGCGGATAATTCGGTTGATACAATTCTGACGTTCCGAAACGTTCATAACTGGATGGGCGATGGATATGCGGAAAAAGCCTTCGTAGAATTCCACCGCGCGCTGAAACCTGGCGGCATGCTCGGCGTTGTCGAGCACCGCTTGCCGGAGACTCAGGTTCAGGACCCAACCGGCAGTACCGGCTATGTACAGGAAAGCTATATGAAGGCGCTGGCTGCTGATGCCGGATTTGAGTTTGTCGGAAGTTCTGACGTCAACGCCAACCCTCTGGATACGGCCGATCATCCTATGGGGGTCTGGACCTTGCCGCCGCGGTCGCGTCTGCCGGAAGAGGGATCGGACGCGGCTGCCAGTTTCAACGCGGAGCTATATCGCAATATCGGTGAGTCTGACCGCGCGACCCTCAAATTCCGCAAACCGGAGTAATAAACAAGATCCCTATCCGGTCATGTATGCTGGCCACGTCAATTTAAGACTTGGCGTGTCCGCAGCCCTTCCCCATATAGCCCGGACACTTAGACACTGCTGGAGTTTCCTATGGACAATGACGCAATCGCCACTCGGATGACCGAGGCGCTCGTAAAGGCCGGTGGCCTTGATAAATCTGTTAAGTTCGATTTTGGCGATGATGATTCAGTCTTCGCACACGGAACGGCGGCGGAAGTTGATTCCGACAAGGAAGCGGATTGCACAATCAGTGTCGATAAGTCTGATTTTATCGCGCTGACGGAAGGTAATCTGGATCCTATGATGGCGTTTATGTCCGGCAAGCTTAAAGTTGCAGGCGATATGAGTGTTGCCATGGGTCTGCAAAACATTTTCTCGAACATGTAGGCCTCTGTCATGGCTCCGATGTCTCGGAGCCGTGATGATTTCCCATGCTAGATTTTGACAGGGCGGATCTGGTTCAGCCGGGCGGTCATTCCATGCCGGATAGTTTGGAACCGCGACTGTCGCTCTACTTTCTTGACAGACCCGCCGGAGATCATGGTCCTGCGCAGAGGCTGCGTGTCATGCTGGCCACGAATGGCACAGATGGCGAGCCGCGTGGCACGATTTTCTTTTCCCCAGGCCGCACAGAATTCATCGAAAAATATCTTGAGACGGTGGATTCGCTGACACAGCGTGGATTCTGGGTCGTGATGATGGACCCACGTGGCCAAGGGTTGTCAGGCCGACTTCTCGATGATCGACTGAAATCTTATGTCGAGACCTTCCAAGACTATGCTGACGATCTAGGCTGGATCTGCGATATGCTCGCCCCGCATTGCCCGAAACCCTTTATTGCCATGGGCCACTCCATGGGCGGGATCATTGTTCTGCATGCGGTGCTCTCGGCAACGCTCAGCCCGTCGGCCGTGATCTGTTCGGCGCCCATGTTGGGACTGGTCGATATTGATACGGGGTTGATGCGCGCCGCGATTCGCGGCCTGTCGGCCCTGGGTTTGTCCAAGAATAATCTGCCCTTCCAGAAACAGCGTGGCGGCCTGCCGGTTGCATTTTCGGACAATAAACTGACCTCTGACCGGGATCGCTATCGCCGCTGGGCGTCTTTCTTTCAGGATACGCCGCGCCTGCGCGTTGGCGAGCCGACCTTTGGTTGGATTGCAGCGGCGCTTAATTCAATGGCCTTTATCAATCGCAATGCGCCCCAGCTCGGCATTCCCGGACTGATGGTGGCCGCCGGCGGAGATCAGATCGTTGATCCGGCCTCAGTTGAACAGTTTGCGGTGAAAGCCGGCTGCAATTTCCATGTTGTGCCTGGTGCCAAACATGAACTGTTTCTGGAACGCGATGTGATGCGCAATGAATTCCTCGACATGATTGATCGGTTCCTCGAAGAACAGGCGTTCTAAGCTCGGCTATGTGCGGCGGGGAGACACCGACCTGCAGATTTATGACCCCGCGATCATCTCATATCGTCATTCTTGGTTCAGGCCTGATCGGCCTGTCGACGGCGGATGTTCTGATTCGGCGCGGGGCGTGCGTTACGGTTCTCGAACCGCGGAGCAGATCGATGCACGGTGCCAGCTTCGCCAATTCGGGCATGATCCATCCATCACAGGCTTGCCGCTGGGTTGGTGCAATGAACGATCCAGACGTCGATGCGGCGGTCCATGAGCTGGCCATGCGGTCCCGAGATCTGTTGATTGACCGGATGGAGGCGTTGGGCCTCAAGACCATGCGAGACCGCCCGCGCGGCTGTCTTCAGATCTTCGAGACGGAAGCTCTGGCAGAGCAGCAGAAGTCTCGCCTGATCGCGCGAGATATACTTGCCGAGCGCCGGGATCCGGGACCAGACACGTTTCATCGCCCCGGACTGTTCTTTCCGGAGGATCGATCTGGCGACGCACTGGCCTACGGTCAATCGCTGGTGGGTTCGATTCGAACGATGGGTGGCATGATTCGGACAGATATCGACTGGCCGACCCTTATCCGTGCATCTAATGGGGCCATAGCGGTCGATATGGGTGATGAGCGCGTCGAGGCTGACCATATCGTCCTAGCCTGCGGCGCCCAGACCGGAGAGGTGCTCAACTCTGTCGGATTGAGTCTGGGTATCGAACCGATTCGCGGTTGGGCGGTTGATTTCGATCTTCCTCTGTCTGTTCAGCTGCCACTTCAACCCGTTATGGACGCCGAGACCCGGTCTGCGCTCACGCCATTTGGAGATTGGTTTCGTCTGTCCGGCACGTGGGGAGAGGAATCGGAGGATGTTTTGCTGAGTCGCTGGTCGAATATTATGCCGAGCATTATGTCAATCTGCGCAGAGCCGCGTCAGATCTGGTCTGGACTGCGTCCCGTATCGGTTGACGGGCGGCCTTATATCGGTCCGACTCAGATCCCGCATTTGTGGGTCAATGCCGGTCATGGGCATATGGGTTGGACTTTATGTGCCGCTTCCGGTGATCTTATGGCGAAAATGATCTTGGATGACGCGGCGGATCCGCGCTTCGCTTGTGAAACTGCAACGCCATATGCAGAGCCGAAAATCCAATAGATGCAGGGTTTAACCCGCTTGTGCACATCTCTGTCCACACTCTGAATGCGGCCTATATGTAGTTTCAGTGCAGAAGATAGCGCTTGCGTTCCCAGCGGATCCCTACTTAGCGCTCGTTGCTTGGCACTGCCGAGTGGCCAACCACTGGTCTTCTAGACGGATGCCACTTCGGCGCGCTGAACTTTTCTGCGGAAACGCGTTGACTGGACCCTTGAAAAACTGGCATAGGCGCTTCCCCGTGAAGCAACGGCTTGTTTTTCGCTGATATTGGCAGGAGTTGACGCAAAAGCGACAAAAACTGCGGGTTTATGCAAAAAAGGTGTTGCAAAGGAAAATTCATTTTCCTAAGCACCGCGCTTCGCTGAAAAGAGATACTCTTCACGGCGAAAGCCAAAGTGAGGGGGTCTCCTTCGAGAGGCCTTTTGTTTTGGGTGGAGAACTCGTTCCCGACCCGAGCTGTTTGACATCGTGAATATTGGGAAGAGAGACGCAGGCGGCGTTTGGCGGCGAGCAGATCTGGTAACAGATTGCACATATTGTCAAGCGTTACATGACGTTTCTTTTCATGAAGTTACGATCGCTTGGTCGACCCTGAATCTCTGTTTGTTCAGATTTCGGGTAAGACTTGAGCACTCGTGATTTCTTTGAAACGCACAAACGCTTGGGGCTTCGGCTCCAAACGTCAGTGATAAATGTGACGGTCAGACACTCTCAACCTGAGAGTTTGATTCTGGCTCAGAACGAACGCTGGCGACGTGCTTAATACATGCAAGTCGAACGAGACCTTGGAGCTTGCTCCAGGTGACAGTGGCAGACGGGTGAGTAACGCGTGGCAACCTACCCTTCGGTGGGGGACAACAGTTGGAAACGACTGCTAATACCTCATACGTCCTCCGGGAGAAAGATTCATCGCCGATGGATGGGGCCGCGTTAGATTAGCTAGATGGTGGGGTAATGGCCTACCATGGCGACGATCTATAGCGGGTCTGAGAGGATGATCCGCCACACTGGGACTGAGACACGGCCCAGACTCCTACGGGAGGCAGCAGTAGGGAATATTGGACAATGGGCGAAAGCCTGATCCAGCAACGCCGCGTGAATGATGAAGGCCTTAGGGTTGTAAAATTCTTTCGCTAGGGAAGATAATGACTGTACCTAGTAAAGAAGCCCCGGCTAACTCCGTGCCAGCAGCCGCGGTAATACGGAGGGGGCAAGCGTTGTTCGGAATTACTGGGCGTAAAGCGTGCGTAGGCGGATCAGAAAGTTAGGGGTGAAATCCCGGGGCTCAACCCCGGAACTGCCTCTAAAACTTCTGGTCTTGAGTTCTGGAGAGGTAAGTGGAATTCCTAGTGTAGAGGTGAAATTCGTAGATATTAGGAGGAACACCAGAGGCGAAGGCGGCTTACTGGACAGATACTGACGCTGAGGCACGAAAGTGTGGGGAGCAAACAGGATTAGATACCCTGGTAGTCCACACCGTAAACGATGAGAGCTAGTTGTCTGCAAGCATGCTTGTAGGTGACGCAGCTAACGCATTAAGCTCTCCGCCTGGGGAGTACGGTCGCAAGATTAAAACTCAAAGAAATTGACGGGGGCCCGCACAAGCGGTGGAGCATGTGGTTTAATTCGAAGCAACGCGCAGAACCTTACCTACCCTTGACATGCCGGTCGAGATTTCCAGAGATGGATTTCGTCAATTCGGTTGGACCGTGCACAGGTGCTGCATGGCTGTCGTCAGCTCGTGTCGTGAGATGTTGGGTTAAGTCCCGCAACGAGCGCAACCCTCACTTTTAGTTGCCAGCATTTAGTTGGGTACTCTAGGAGAACTGCCGGTGCTAAGCCGGAGGAAGGTGGGGATGACGTCAAGTCCTCATGGCCCTTATCGGGTAGGGCTACACACGTGCTACAATGGCGCTGACAGAGGGTTAATCCCTAAAAGGCGTCTCAGTTCGGATTGTCTTCTGCAACTCGAAGACATGAAGTTGGAATCGCTAGTAATCGTGGATCAGCATGCCACGGTGAATACGTTCCCGGGCCTTGTACACACCGCCCGTCACACCATGGGAGTTGGTTCTACCCGAAGGCGCTGCGCTAACCAGTTTACTGGAGGCAGGCGACCACGGTAGGGTCAGCGACTGGGGTGAAGTCGTAACAAGGTAGCCGTAGGGGAACCTGCGGCTGGATCACCTCCTTTCTAAGGATTATTCTTGAGGATCTTCCGCCAGTTACTGGCGTTCGCATTCTTTCGAGTTCCTAGAATATACTTAGGTCCGAGGGCTCACGCTCAACCTCTTCAGTGAGGATCGGATCATTAGCGGTCAAACGCCGTCTTCGTTTTTCTTCCCATTTGGTTATTGTCGCTCGAACACCATCTGATGCGCCATAGACAATAACTGTTGAGACGGTTGCAACTGGAGGCCGGTAGCTCAGCTGGTTAGAGCGCACGCCTGATAAGCGTGAGGTCGGAAGTTCAAGTCTTCTTCGGCCTACCAACTGCGGCGTTCCTGGTTCCCATTGGATTTTGTTCTCAGGGGGCCTTAGCTCAGTTGGTAGAGCATCTGCTTTGCAAGCAGAGGGTCATCGGTTCGAATCCGATAGGCTCCACCAGGACTTCATAATCATCTCAATATCGAAGAACGAATTGCCGCCTGCCTTGCAGGTTAGCAGGTTTTTGACATCGTAAACGGAGGGTTCATCCGCCCAGAAAACCGGACATCAACACATTGTCTGGCTCAATTCTCTTAGGGTGAGCTTTGAATAGTAAAGATATCGTCTGGCATATGCTCAGACGCGAGCGTTCCAGTTACATCGATTGGGCAATCCTCGCGCATGAGTGCCAAACATTGAGGTCGCATCATCTTCTGGCGATGCGACCCTCTCGAGATCGAAGAATCAAGCGTTACAAGGGTTTCTAGTGGATGCCTTGGCGCACAGAGGCGATGAAAGACGTGGTACGCTGCGAAAAGCCTGGGCGAGGTGCGAACAACCTTCGACCCCAGGATCTCTGAATGGGGAAACCCAACTCTACAGATTCTGATATTCTTCCGAGCTTAGGTTCGGGATCGTATCGGAATTTGAGAGAGTTATCTTAGTCTGAATACATAGGGCTAAAGAAGCAAACCCGGGGAATTGAAACATCTCAGTACCCGGAGGAAAGGACATCAACCGAGACTCCGTTAGTAGTGGCGAGCGAACGTGGATCAGGCCAGTGGCTATTTGTATCTAAACCGAATGCGTTGGGAAGCGCGACCATAGTGGGTGATAGTCCCGTAGGTGTATTGATACAGATAGTCCTTGAGTAGGGCGGGACACGTGAAATCCTGTCTGAACATGGGGGGACCACCCTCCAAGCCTAAGTACTCCTGTGCGACCGATAGTGAACAAGTACCGTGAGGGAAAGGTGAAAAGTACCCCGACGAGGGGTGTGAAACAGTCCCTGAAACTGGAAATCTACAAGCTGTCGAAGCCTCCTTGTGGGGCGACGGCGTACCTTTTGTATAATGGGTCAGCGACTTGGTCTTACGAGCAAGCTTAAGCCGTTAGGTGTAGGCGCAGCGAAAGCGAGTGTTAATAGCGCGAATAAGTTCGTAGGATCAGACTCGAAACCAGGTGATCTAGCCATGTGCAGGTTGAAGGTGAGGTAACACTCACTGGAGGACCGAACCCACTTATGTTGAAAAATGACGGGATGACATGTGGCTAGGGGTGAAAGGCCAATCAAACCTGGAGATAGCTGGTTCTCCGCGAAATCTATTTAGGTAGAGCGTCTGATGAATACCCTAGGGGGTAGAGCACTGGATGGGCTAGGGGGACTCACCGTCTTACCAAACCTAACCAAACTCCGAATACCTAGGAGTACTATTAGGCAGACACACTGCGGGTGCTAAGGTCCGTAGTGGAAAGGGAAACAGCCCTAACCGTCGTTTAAGGTCCCTAAATAATCACTAAGTGGTAAAGAATGTGAGAGTGCTTAGACAACCAGGAGGTTGGCTTAGAAGCAGCCATCCTTTAAAGATAGCGTAACAGCTCACTGGTCAAGCGCTCCTGCGTCGAAAATGTACCGGGGCTAAAGTGATTTACCGAAGACACGGACGCACATGTAGTAGACATAGTCTTACTCCGTAGTTGCGACAGAATATCGCATGTGCGTGGTAGCGGAGCGTTCCGTAAGCCTGTGAAGGTCGACTGCGAGGTCGGCTGGAGGTATCGGAAGTGAGAATGCTGACATGAGTAACGATAAAAGGGGTGAGAGACCCCTTCGCCGAAAGATCAAGGTTTCCTGCGCAATGCTAATCAGCGCAGGGTTAGCCGGCCCCTAAGACGAGGCAGAAATGCGTAGTCGATGGGAACCAGGTGAATATTCCTGGGCCATTGGGTGGTGACGGATTGCGTGTATTGTTTATCCTTATTGGATTGGATGGGCAGTGAAGCAGTTCCTGGAAATAGCCCCCATGTATGACCGTACTCCAAACCGACACAGGTGATCAGGTAGAGAATACCAAGGCGCTTGAGAGAACTCTGCTGAAGGAACTCGGCAAATTACCTCCGTAACTTCGGGAGAAGGAGGCCTTGCTAATGGGCAACCATCGGTAAGGGGCACAGACCAGGGGGTGGCGACTGTTTATTAAAAACATAGGACTCTGCGAAGTTGCAAAACGACGTATAGGGTCTGACGCCTGCCCGGTGCTGGAAGGTTAAAAGGAGGAGTGCAAGCTCCGAATTGAAGCCCCAGTAAACGGCGGCCGTAACTATAACGGTCCTAAGGTAGCGAAATTCCTTGTCGGGTAAGTTCCGACCTGCACGAATGGCGTAACGACTTCCCCACTGTCTCCAGCAGAGACTCAGTGAAATTGAATTCCTCGTG
Source organism: Litorimonas sp. (assembly GCA_965205225.1). Lineage (GTDB taxonomy): Bacteria > Pseudomonadota > Alphaproteobacteria > Caulobacterales > Maricaulaceae > Litorimonas. The sequence goes on along the minus strand of CBDBFZ010000002.1, from coordinate 289,256 downwards.
AAGATGCGAGGTACCCGCGGCTAGACGGAAAGACCCCATGAACCTTTACTACAACTTGACAGTGGCATTTGTAACAATTTGTGTAGGATAGGCGGGAGACTTTGAAGCGCGGGCGCCAGTTCGCGTGAAGTTGTCCTTGAAATACCGCCCTTGTTTTTATGAATGTCTAACCGCGGTCCGTTATCCGGGTCCGGGACATTGTCTGGTGGGTAGTTTGACTGGGGCGGTCGCCTCCTAAAGAGTAACGGAGGCGCGCGATGGTTGGCTCAGACCGGTCGGAAATCGGTCGTTGAGTGCAATGGCATAAGCCAGCCTGACTGCGAGAGTGACAACTCGAGCAGAGACGAAAGTCGGTCATAGTGATCCGGTGGTCCCGCGTGGAAGGGCCATCGCTCAACGGATAAAAGGTACTCTGGGGATAACAGGCTGATGACGCCCAAGAGTCCATATCGACGGCGTTGTTTGGCACCTCGATGTCGGCTCATCGCATCCTGGGGCTGGAGAAGGTCCCAAGGGTATGGCTGTTCGCCATTTAAAGCGGTACGTGAGCTGGGTTTAGAACGTCGTGAGACAGTTCGGTCCCTATCTACCGTGGGAGTAGGAGTTTTGAGAGGATCTGCCCTTAGTACGAGAGGACCGGGGTGGACATTCCTCTGGTGGAGCTGTTGTCGCGCCAGCGGCATTGCAGCGTAGCTATGAATGGAACGGGTAACCGCTGAAAGCATCTAAGCGGGAAACCAACCTCAATACGAGAGCTCCCTTGAGAGTCGTTCAAGACTAGGACGTTGATAGGCTGGGTGTGGAAGCATGGTGACATGTGAAGCTTACCAGTACTAATAACTCGATTGGCTTGATTACTCGATCTCGTTGGCGCTCATGCGCGTGGCTTACCCATTTTGGCCAAGCTCGTACATGGTGCACGGTCAGACGATATCTTTACTATTCAACACACGCTTGACGTGATCTGCATTAACCGGGTGGTTATTGCGAGAGATCTCCACCCGATCCCATTCCGAACTCGGTCGTTAAGCCTCTCAGCGCCGATGGTACTTTGTCTTAAGGCACGGGAGAGTAGGTCACCGCCCGGTTAATGCAGGTCACGACGAGCGTATATCCTCCGATTACACATCAAATGTCTTTCTCTCTTAAACCTGAGCAAAATTGATCTTTGTGTTTCAGTTGCCAGCTTTGCGAAAACGCACTGCTAGATAATCTCCCGCTGCTATAGCGATCCAAAGATAAATTTAGCATTCTGTTTGACCTGCGCCCAAACTTCCTACCATTTTTTGGTAGAGTCATTTGATTATTTTAGCCTCATGCGGCTCTCTGTTTCAAGTTTTGATTTTGGGCATATTCACGCGGTGTGAGATTGCCCAGTGATGAGTGGGGTCGATTTACATTGTAGTCCTCCTTCCGAAAGCTTATATGATGGCGGGCGTCTGCGAGTGTTGAGAACAAGGTCTCGTTCAGCCATTCGTCCCGAAAGCTACCGTTAAAGCTTTCCACGAAGCCATTTTGCATAGGCTTCCCGGGAGCGATGTAATGCCAGCCGACCTTTGTCTTCTGGCACCATTTGAGAATGACCCACGCTGGTGAGTTCCGTGCCGTTATCAGAGACAACCGTCTTGGGCTTTCTGCGGCGGGCGATAATAGCGTCCAATTCTCTCATGACCCTTTGGCCGGACAACGACGTATCCGCGACCAGGGCAAGACATTCGCGACTGTAATCGTCAATCACAGCCAGAACCCGGAACCGACGTCCGTCCGTGAAAGCATCAGAGACAAAATCCAGCGACCAGCGGTCATTGATACGATCCGGTACAAGCAAAGGTCTGCGTGTGCCCAGGGCTCGTTTGCGACCGCCACGCTTGCGAAGCTGTAGATTGTCCTCACAGTATAGCCGCTTAAGCTTTTTGTGATTGATCTGCTAGCCTGCGCGCCTGAGCATCACATGGATACGCCGATAAGCAAAGTGGCGGCGCTCGCTTGCCACGCCACGGATCGCAGTGCGTAGCTCCGTATCATCTGGGCGAACGCTTCGATAACGCACGCTGGAACGATCAACTGACAAAACATCACACGCCCGACGCTGGCTCACTTCGTGCCGTTCACAAAGATGAGCCACAGCTTCCCGCTTTGCCTCGGGCGTTACCACTTTTTTGAAACCACGTCCTTGAGCATGGCATTATCCAGCATCTGCTCGGCTAGGAGTTTCTTTAATCGATGGTTCTCAATCTCAAGAGCTTTAAGCCTGCGGGCATCAGAAACGTCCAATCCGCCAAATTTACTCTTCCATTTATAAAAGGTCGCTGAACTCATGCCACGGCGACGGCAAATGTCTTTTGTCGACAAGCTATTCTCTTGTTCTTTTAATATAGCAATGATCTGTTCTTCGGAAAATCGGGATCTCTGCATTTCTGTCTCCATTCTGCTCAGAGACTCTAGTGGCCTTCCCCCATAAAAGTGGTCCATTTTAAAAGTTAGAGATTTGGCTATTTGAGCTTGAAGGAGCACATTATGGCTAGAAGGTGCTACACCCCAGAACAGATTATCGCGATGCTGCGAGAGGCCGAAGTTCGATTAGCTCAAGGCGAGAAGACAGGTATGATCTGTCGATCCCTTGGCGTATCAGAACAAAGTTACTATCGCTGGCGCCGTGAGTATGGAGGCTTGAAAGTCTCGCAGGCTCGTCGGTTGAAAGATTTGGAGAAAGAGAACCAACGGCTGCGCAAAGCGGTCTCCAATCTCACTCTGGATGCTTTGATCTTGAAAGAGGCTATTGAGGGAAAGTACTAAGCCCTGCACGCCGCCGATTGGCTGTTGATCATGTACGGGCGGCGCTTGGATGTTCCGAGCGACGCGCGTGTAAGACGATAGGTCAGCACCGTTCTACGCAAAGAAAGCCGATGGTCATCCGAGATGATGAAGCGGCTTTGACAGCTGACATTATCCGCCTGGCTTCAGAATATGGCCGATATGGCTATCGTCGGATTACAGCTTTGCTCAGGCGAGAAGGCTGGACGGTCAACTTCAAAAGAGTTGAACGTATATGGCGGCGTGAAGGGCTTAAAGTCCCACAAAAACAGCCTAAACGCGGGCGGTTATGGTTTAATGACGGCTTCTGCGTCAGACGTCGACCTCAACATAAGGGTCATGTCTGGTCCTATGACTTTGTCGCCGACCGCACCCATGATGGTCGAGCCTTTCGTATGCTCACTGTCATTGATGAGTACACACGGGAATGTCTCGCTATCCATGTGCAGCGGAGCCTCAAACATGATGATGTGCTGGCTGTTCTCACTGACTTATTCACTAGGCATGGACCGCCGGAGTATATCCGCTCAGATAATGGATCTGAGTTCACAGCCATAGCGGTGCGTGAATGGCTTGAGAAATGGAAGGTTCAAACGCTTTACATCACGCCTGGGTCACCTTGGGAGAATGGATACAATGAAAGCTTCAACGGAAAGCTTCGCGACGAGCTTTTAAATGGAGAAATCGGACACCTCGAAGAACAGGGTTTTGGGGCCAGTATAGAGGCGAATTTTATAATCGGCTCTCAGGTCAGGCTTCATAGAGTGACGAATGCGTGTCCACAGGCGTATTTTGGCATGATTTTGGCCCGCATAAGTGGGGGGATCCGGATTTTGAACAGAATCAGGCTATGGGCTGTCGTCGCTCATGGAAAACGAGGCGGCGGAAGTTGTAGCTTAGCTTGGCCATGGTGATCCGGCCAGCGGCCCTGGCCGATTGAGCGCCTGGCCGATTGAGCGGATCGTGATCGCCATCGGCCCTTTCTCATATCCGAAGACATGTTCAACACAGGCACGGATGGAGGAGCGGGTCGCATTGCCGCGCCGAATGTGCTTTGCCATCGGTTTACCGCGGGGCTTCTTTCGATGGATGTTTGAACGATAGCCCTGCGCTTTCAGCCAGGCTTCGTTTTTGGCTGAGCGATAAGCTGTATCCGCCCAAACAGACTTTGAGCTGTTGGTGGCATCCAGAACCGATGTCAGTTCGTGCCCATCATAGCGGGCCGCATGGGTACAGGTCTCTCCCCGGACAAAGCGCCATTTCCGGTCAATACTGATATGGTTCTTGTACCCAAAGTGAGGGATGGAAATGTCGACAAGGCCTGCGTCCTGTTCCCCTTCTGCGGTCTTTCGCGCCCTGGAATAGCTGACCACCGCTCGTGCGTCGGTGTCTTTCTGTGCGGCCCTGGCAGGATCGCCCGCGCCAGATAGCGGACGCGCTTTCACCCGCCCTGGCCCGCTCTTTCTCTTCTTTCCTCATCCGTTGGCGCGGCGCTGACACCAAAGTGGCATCCACGATCTGACCTCCCGTGGGTTTGTAGCCGCGCTTGCAGAGTTGCTCTTCAAAAGCGGCAAACAGAGATTTGAAAGCACCAGACTGGGTCAGCTTTTCCTGGGTCAGCTTTTCACGCAACAGCCAAATCGTCTTTTGGTCCGGGGTCGGTTCACCGATCTCAAACCTCAGAAACCGCAGCCAACTTAAACGATCCCGGATCAGAAATTCCATCCGTTCATCACTCAGATTGTGCATCGACGCCAGAACAAGCACCTTGAACATCGTGACCGGATCATAGGGTGGCCGACCGCCCTTGGCGCGAACCCCATAACCGAGGGCTTCCATCAGAACAGTTCGGAAAGCCTCAAAGTCCACATGACACTCTAGCGCTTCAAGCGGATCACCTGTCGCCGATAAGCGAGCAAGATGATCCGACAAGTCAAACAATCCAGGCGCGTGCATCATAAAATCCTCCCAAAACCAGTAAATCAGATCACACCACAAAATGCATGGTTTTTAGAGGCCTCCATCTTCTACACGCTCAAGGAGGCAAAAATCCTGATTAAACGTTGGCGGCACCATTACAACACCATCAGGCCTCACAGTTCGCTAGGCTATAAACCACCCGCCCCAGAAACGGTCTTGCCACGCCCTGTTGGCCTGACCTACACTGCGTTCCGGTCAGGCCAACAGGGCGGACCATAACCGCCAAACTCTAACTTAAAAGGTGGACCACCTAAGAGGGGCAGATCAATTCTGTTGACGTGAGATAGTAACAACAGGACAGAGTTGGTTACGACGTTTTCTTCCTGACTGTATGGCGGGAAATAAGTCACATTGCGCATAGAAAACCCTTCAAGGCTTGCAGTTAACGTAAATGAGGGAAAGCTTAGTTTTCGTTGTCGAACAGAGTGAAGACATGTTACAATCCCCTAAAAGGCTTCTAAGCTATTTATACAGTTCTTATACACAGTTCGCGAGATTGACATAGCCCTGATGTGTGACTGACAAGCCGCCATCCGCGCGCTCATAGCTATAGTGATTTTGATCCAGAATCTTGATAAACTCTTTGAGTGTCATCACGCGACCCTCCCTTTATCATCTTTAAATTCGGCACCGGCCTCGCGGTGCGCATGTCGATCATGCAGCGCGATCACCTCTTTGATCCACCAATCTTGAAACGCCCACAAATAGTCCGCGATCCCGGTCACGAAGTTCACCCGGAATAGCCAATCAGCCTGCGGGTTTCAGCCAGATGATTTCAACCATGGCATCATGCGCCGCAGCACATCGTCCTTATATCCTTGATATGACGCGCGGCGGCGCGACCCTTTGATGTGAGCCCATCCTGTGAGGTTAATATCATGTCGCGTTTTCAGGAGGATGGTACCCATCGTCCTCGGTGTGCCGGACGCGAGGTGGGACCTGGAAAACGGGCTCCGTACCGGGATTTCCTCATTGAGATTTTGACGCCAACACCGGATATCACACTTGTTGAAATGTCGGAAGCGCTCATGGAGAACTTTGGTGTATCAGCCAGCCTTCCAGAGGAAGGTTTTAGACGCATATTGGCCTTTGCGCCTGACCTGGACTCTGTAATTTCCAGACTTCAGTTTTGCGATTATTGCCACAACGTGTGCACTATGTGTGCAGTGTCAGTGAAGAAGTGCGATATCTACGGTGAAACTGCGGTAAAATACGGTAAATTTATCCTCTATTAAGTCATTGAGTTATAAAAGGAAATGCAGCAAAAACAAAGATTTACAGTAAGTGTTGCGCCCATGATGGATTGGACGGATCGGCATTGCCGGTACTTTCATCGCCAACTGTCACGGCAGGTTCGACTCTATACGGAAATGGTTGTCGCCGATGCGATCATTCATGGTCCGACAGAACGGCTTCTAGCGTATGATCCGGTCGAGCATCCTGTCGCGCTGCAATTGGGTGGGTCTGACCCTGACAAGCTTCGAACGGCGTCCGAAATCGGGGCCGGGTTTGGTTATGATGAAATCAATCTGAATGTTGGTTGCCCGTCAGACCGGGTTCAATTCGGCCGGTTTGGAGCTTGCCTCATGGCGGAGCCGGATCTGGTCGCTGATTGCTTTGCGGCGATGTGTGAGGGCGCACCTGAGACACAAGTGACCGTGAAGTGCCGACTCGGCATTGATGATCAGGAGATCGCTCAAACCCTCCCGCACTTCATCGAGACCGTTGCCAAAGCGGCGTGCAAAACCTTCATCGTGCACGCACGCAAAGCTTGGCTGCAAGGTTTTTCGCCCAAGGAAAACCGGACGGTGCCGCCGATTGACTATGATCTTGTTGCGCAGATGAAAGCGGCGTTCCCAAATCTGTCCATTATCGTGAACGGGCAGATCGAAACCGTAGCACACGGGCTCGGAGTTGCCGATGGGCTCGACGGGTTCATGATGGGGCGCGCCGCCTATAATAACCCGTGGAGCCTGACGGATATTGATCCGGTCTTTGGAGACGAACCCGCCGCGACGGAGCGTCATCAGATTGCGCAGATCATGATCGGCTATCTTGAACGTCTAGAGAATACGGACCGCTCGGCCAAAGCGCTCATCCGGCATATGATGGGCTTGTTCTCTGGCCAGCCTGGCGCGCGGACCTGGCGCAGAACGCTCTCAGAGGGGCTGTCAGAGAAGATGAAGCCGTCTGATATCCTGGCAGCCGGGTTGACTGTCATGACGGCGCGGCAGGCGGCTTGAGGCTGCTGCTGCTGATAGCGGTTGGAGCTTTAGCTGGCTTTACGAAGGTCTGTTCGTTATTGGCGTCGTCGTCGTCATGGTTTCTTTGCCTTCGCCGCCATCGGTGTTGATCCCGACGTCATCATGCACTGCGCGGTCGCGACCAGCGTGTCGGTTATTATCGTCAATGGCTACCGCTCGACGCGGTCCCACCTGGCGCGCAATAGTGTCGATATTGAACCGCTATGGTCGCGCCAATGGTGGCGAGGCTACGCACTCTGGATCGGGGTCGGCTCATTCGTCGGCGCTTGGTGGCTGGCCCCGCGGCTCAGTTCAGATATGCAGACCCTGATATTTGCAAGCGTTCGAGATCAAAAACCACGAAAAGGTCCTTGCTCTGTTGTGCCTCAGATTCAAGGAGGGAGGGTATTTGGGGGTCAAAGCCCGTCGCCGCTATGAGATAAGGGCTGAGTTGTGTCATCCGGCTTCTCGTGAGATCAGGGTCTGACATACGTCACATACTTATGAGGACGTGGCTGTGGAGAGGGTTTTCTAAGGAATGTGGACACCTCGAAGAACAGGGTTTTGGGGCCAGTATAGAGGCGAATTTTATAATCGGCTCTCAGGTCAGGCTTCATAGAGTGACGAATGCGTGTCCACAGGCGTATTTTGGCATGATTTTGGCCCGCATAAGTGGGGGGATCCGGATTTTGAACAGAATCAGGCTATGGGCTGTCGTCGCTCATGGAAAACGAGGCGGCGGAAGTTGTAGCTTAGCTTGGCCATGGTGATCCGGCCAGCGGCCCTGGCCGATTGAGCGCCTGGCCGATTGAGCGGATCGTGATCGCCATCGGCCCTTTCTCATATCCGAAGACATGTTCAACACAGGCACGGATGGAGGAGCGGGTCGCATTGCCGCGCCGAATGTGCTTTGCCATCGGTTTACCGCGGGGCTTCTTTCGATGGATGTTTGAACGATAGCCCTGCGCTTTCAGCCAGGCTTCGTTTTTGGCTGAGCGATAAGCTGTATCCGCCCAAACAGACTTTGAGCTGTTGGTGGCATCCAGAACCGATGTCAGTTCGTGCCCATCATAGCGGGCCGCATGGGTACAGGTCTCTCCCCGGACAAAGCGCCATTTCCGGTCAATACTGATATGGTTCTTGTACCCAAAGTGAGGGATGGAAATGTCGACAAGGCCTGCGTCCTGTTCCCCTTCTGCGGTCTTTCGCGCCCTGGAATAGCTGACCACCGCTCGTGCGTCTGTGTCTTTCTGTGCGGCCCTGGCAGGATCATCAGGCCAGATAGCGGACGCGCTTTCACCTGCCCTGGCCCGCTCTTTCTCTTCTTTCCTCATCCGTTGGCGCGGCGCTGACACCAAAGTGGCATCCACGATCTGACCTCCCGTGGGTTTGTAGCCGCGCTTGCAGAGTTGCTCTTCAAAAGCGGCAAACAGAGATTTGAAAGCACCAGACTGGGTCAACTTTTCACGGAACAGCCAAATCGTCTTTTGGTCCGGGGTCGGTTCACCGATCTCAAACCTCAGAAACCGCAGCCAACTTAAACGATCCCGGATCAGAAATTCCATCCGTTCATCACTCAGATTGTGCATCGACGCCAGAACAAGCACCTTGAACATCGTGACCGGATCATAGGGTGGCCGACCGCCCTTGGCGCGAACCCCATAACCGAGGGCTTCCATCAGAACAGTTCGGAAAGCCTCAAAGTCCACATGACACTCTAGCGCTTCAAGCGGATCACCTGTCGCCGATAAGCGAGCAAGATGATCCGACAAGTCAAACAATCCAGGCGCGTGCATCATAAAATCCTCCCAAAACCAGTAAATCAGATCACACAACAAAATGCATGGTTTTTAGAGGCCTCCATGTTCCCTATAGCTTTTGGTTAGCTCTTCATCAAAATTTGGGCTAGGGTGACTCGGCAGAACGACATGACCTGGATTCGAAATGACCTCTCTATTGTTCCCGGAAAGCGGTTTCCTTAAAGCGGCGTCCGTTGAAGAAGATTTCACAAACCTCGGTGAGGGGAGCTTTGAACGCGGCGCTGAGAGTTTTCTGAAAAGCTTCTATGCCGACGCATCAGAAAACGAGTTCCTGGACTATAGTCTCGAAGATCTGATCCGGCTTGCGCGTGACTTCTGGATGATGGGTAACCGTCGTAATCCTTCCGACTTTCTGATTTCCGTAAAATCGTCTCCGACTCCGATGGAGTCTACGAAAACCGACACCGCCATTCAGGTCATTTGTGATGACATGTCATTTCTGGTCGATTCTCTGGTCGCGGCGATTTCGTCTTTCGGCATTAACATTAACGGACTTTTCCACCCGATCGTGGAGGGGTGGCGCGACGAAAACGGAAAGTGGTATGAGACAGGTGACGAAGTTCTGGAGTCGATGATACTGCTCTTGATCTCCCCGCAGAGCTTGCGGAGTCAAAAGCGCCTTGAAGATGAAGTTCGAAAGACCTTGGAAGATGTTCAAATCATCAATGATGATTTTCTGCCTCTGGTTCAGAATGTGCGAATGCGAGCAGAGGAACTCAAACATTCCCATTGTAAGATAGCGGCTGAGGATGTCGATGAAGGCGTTGCTTTTCTCGAGTGGATTGCAGACGGAAATTTCGTTTTGTTCGGGGCTCGGTCTTACGACTTCGTCCAGAGTTCTGCGTCAGCGAAAGAGAGTTACGATTATATCAATCCAGCTATCGTTCAGAGTGATTCACTCGGCCTGCTCAGAGATCCGGCGGTCACGATTTTACGGCAGAGTAGCGAACCCTCATCAATTTCGACCAATGTTGAGCGGTTCGTTCTGGAAGCGCCGCCCGTCACTGTTGCCAAATCAAACCTGATAGCTCGTGTCCACCGCCGGGTCCCGATGGATTATATTTCGGTCAAACGGTTCAATAAGACCGGGAAGGTGATCGGTGAAACCCGCTATGTCGGGCTGTTTACATCCGATGCCTATAATCAATCACCGCTTTATGTTCCGCTTATAAGACAGAAAGTTCTTCGCGTTAAGGAACGCTCTGGATTGTTGCCAGGCTCGCATAACTCAAAGCGACTCGATTACGTCCTGTCATCCTATCCGCGCGATGAGTTGTTCCAAATTGGCGATGATGAACTTCTTCGAATTGCGACGCGTATTGCACAAGCTTTTGACCGGCCTCGCACGCGGATGTTTGTGCGGCGCGATCCCTTTGAAAGGTTTGTGTCTGTCCTCGTCTACATGCAGCAGGAGCACTACAATACTCGGGTTCGCGAACGAATAGGGCAGCGTCTAAAAAATGCCTTCGGCGGCAGATTATCTGCTTTCTATCCGCAATATAGCGACGCCCCAATGGCACGGGTTCATTATATTATCGGTATGGATCCAGATCAGGGTCTTCACCCCGATCTCACTGAGCTGGAATCGCAAATCGCAAATATTGCGCAGCCTTGGTTTGAAAGCGTTCGAATTCTCGCAGAGGATGGTGACGATGCAAATACCGTCAAGGCGATATATAATTATCAGGACGCATTCTCAGTCGCCTATCAGGATGAATATTCTTTCTCTGAAGCGCTGGAAGATATTCGTATCTGTGAAACGATCAGCGAAACCAATCGGCTTCTCGTGCGTGTGTTCGATACGTCAAACATATCGGATAGGTTGCTCAGGGTTAAAATCTATCAGCTCGACATCCGGCTGGAACCCTCTCGCATTATGCCGGTTTTCGGGAATTTTGATTGCCATATTGTCGAAGAGAGTGGGCATGAGATCGTTCGGTCGGACGGGCGGGTTGTGTGGGTGCATGACCACGAAATCAGATTGTCTTTCACGCCCGACGATGCCGCCACACTGACCCGGATATTTGAAGATGCGTTTCTTGCGACATGGAACGGGTTGAATGAAGACGATGCCTTTAATCGCCTTATTTTGCCACAGAATGCCCACTGGCGTGATATTGCATTCTTGCGCCTCGTTGCGGGTTACAGGCGGCAAAGCGGGCTTGATCCATCTGAAGCGACGCAACTGGATGCGCTGGAATCCTACCCGGCGCTCACACGCTTATTGCTGAATTTGAAGAAGGTCCGATTTGACCCGGTCGCGTTTGATGACCATTCGGCTCGTGAAATAGCGTCGCAGCAACTTGAGAAACACATTGAGAGCCAACTCGAAGCGGTCTCATCGCTAGAGCATGATCGCGTTATCCGCCGGATAGCGGATGTGATTCTGGCGGGCCTGCGAACGAATTTCTATCAAAAGGACGAGGGACAGAATAAGTCCTATATCTCCCTGAAAATCAAAAGCGAAATGCTCGATAATCTACCAGAGCCCAAGCCCTACCGCGAAGTCTATGTGAGTTCGCCGCAGGTAGAAGGGGTTCATTTGCGATTCGGCCCTATCGCGCGCGGCGGGCTTAGATGGTCCGATCGTCGCGACGATTTTCGGACCGAGGTTTTGGGGCTCGTAAAGGCACAGCAAGTCAAGAATGCTGTGATAGTCCCAGTGGGCTCCAAAGGTGGGTTCTTCCCGAAGAATCTCCCCCGAAACGGAAGCCGGGAAGAGGTGCAGTCAGAAGCGATTGAAGCGTATAAGACCTTCATCTCCGGAATTCTTGATTTGACAGATAATTATGTGGGTACGGGAATTGTTCCGCCCGCAGACGTCGTCTCCTGGAATGATCCAGATCCCTATCTGGTTGTCGCAGCCGATAAAGGAACGGCAACATTTTCGGACATCGCGAACAATGTCTCGAAATCCTACGGTTTCTGGCTGGATGATGCATTCGCGTCAGGCGGCTCGGTCGGGTACGATCACAAAGCCATGGGGATTACCGCCCGTGGTGGATGGGAAGCCGTAAAAAGACACTTCCGGGAGGATGGAAAGGATATTCAACTCGACCCCTTCACAGTCCTTGGTGTTGGCGACATGTCAGGCGATGTGTTCGGCAACGGAATGCTGCTGTCCAAACAGATCAAGCTTGTCGCAGCCTTCAATCATCTGGACATATTTATCGACCCTGACCCGAATCCGTCCGTGTCATTCAAAGAGCGAAAGCGCATGTTCGAACTGCCACGCTCTACATGGCAGGATTATGATAAGTCCAAGATATCAAAAGGGGGCGGGGTATTCTCACGGCAGGAAAAAGTGATTGTGCTTACGCCTGAAATCAAAGCCATAACAGGATTATCAGATGACAGCGTTACGCCCAATCAGTTGATGAAGGCGCTGCTATCTTCACCTGTTGAGTTATTATGGTTTGGCGGAATCGGGACTTACATCAAAGCCAGTTCTGAATCGCATTCCGATGTGGGTGACAAAGCGAACGACGCCATCAGAGTAGATGGGATTGACTTGAAAGCGAAAGTTATCGGCGAAGGGGCGAATCTCGGCATCACGCAGGCTGGGCGCATTGAGTATGCCCGCGCGGGTGGGCGGATTAATACGGACGCGATAGACAATTCTGCCGGTGTGGATTCATCGGACAATGAAGTGAATATCAAGATCCTTCTGAGCGCGGCTATTGATCACGGAGAACTCAAGAGCAGCAAACGCGACTCCTTGCTTGCGAGTATGACGGATGAAGTGGCTGATCTTGTGCTGGCTCATAATTATAACCAGACGGGCGCCTTGTCGTTAGCAGAAATGCGAGCTGTGAACGATCATGACGCCTATGAGCGCTTGATGGTTTCGCTCGTGGGGCGAGGCGTTCTGAACCGGAGTGTCGAGGGCTTGCCTGTAACAGAGGCCATGCAAGCGTTAGCTGCACGCAAGTCAGGCCTGACACGACCCGAAATTTCCGTTCTTTTGGCTTATGCCAAGAATAGTCTATTTGATGACCTCATTCCAACCGACGTTCCTGACGACCCCTTCTTGGCGAAAATCCTTCATGCTTATTTCCCAAAGGCTGTTCATGAATTTGAAGACGCCATGAAACATCATAGATTGCGCAGAGAAATAATTGTATCTCGGCTCGTAAATTCTATTGTGGATGTGTGCGGACCAATCTTCATGTTGCGCCTGCAGGAGCAAACAAAGGGATCTCTGGAAAACATATCGAAGGCATTCATTGTGGCTTACGAGACCCTCAATGTCGCTAAGCTCAGAGAGGATATCGCATCACTGGATAATAAGGTTGATGCAAAGGCTCAACTCCGTTTGCATAATGAAATATCAACTGTGTTGCAGCGTGTCGTGGCCTGGCTTGTCAGGCATGACGAGACAGGCTCTATAGCTGAGCGTGTATCAAAGCGATCTCAGCTCTATGGATTGGTTGACAGTGCGTGGCTGGATCTTCTCTCGCCTTATGATCGCAAGCGCGTAGAGAAACGTATCCGGAATTATACGAAGCTTGGTATTTCCGAAGATCTGGCAACGGATGTTGCGTTATTGAAATCCCGCGCGTCTGGCTTCGATGTCATGGCGCTTGCCGAGATTACAAGATGGCCAGCTCAGCGTACTGCAAATCTCTTCTATGATGTGGGTGGGCGGTTCAAAATCGACCGTATCCGATTGGCCCTGCTCAATACTGAGTCCAGTTCACAGTGGGAGCGTCTGGCCTTACGACATTTGCAGGAGGATTTCTTCAAGGCTCAGGCCCGGTTTGCTCAAAGTGTCGCAACCTATGCGGCCGATACCGAAAGCGATGTTGATGTGCCTGTCGAGACGTTGATTGCAAACTGGGTTCGCGACAAAATTCCTCAGATGAAAACCTATGAAGAGTCGGTTGCGGCGATGTCTCGTTCAGGTGGATGGACAGTTTCCAAGTTCGCAATTGTTAATGCACAGTTGAGTGATTTGATGACGGGTCTGTAGCCTGTGGATGCGAGAGCGGTTTCGGCAATTATCCCGTGACAGCAATGTAATCACCAGCAGGTTGGTAGAATGATAAGTTACCGCGCGGCGGGATGGCCCTGTCAATCGACGAGGCCCATGACTTCCCGGGCGATCCTTGTCACAGAGACGTAATCGAGTTTTCCTGTTCCCAGAACCGGTAAACCATCCACGGCTATTATCTTTTTCGGGACGGCAATTTCTGGCACGCCATGCGTCTGCGCCCATCTAAGAAGGTCCTGCCGCTTAGCTTTGACGTGGTCGGTAATCAGAACGATCTGCTCACCTTTTCGGGCATCAGGAATGATCGCGGCGGCGTGCATCTGGTCCGGCCAAATGGCTGAGGCGCAGTTCTCAACGACGGTCAGAGACACCATCTCCCCGCCAATCTTGGCGAAGCGCTTGATCCGGCCGCGAATGACGTAATAACCCTCTGCATCAACGGAAACGACATCGCCCGTATCATACCAGCCTTCTGCCAGCGGCATTACTTCGCCAGGATTATCCGGCGAGATATAACCCTTCATGACATTCGGGCCTCGCACCCACAGACGACCCGCATCCTCAAGACCCTCAACAGGGTCCAACCGTGTTTCGATGCCGGGAAGCATCTTTCCAATCGTGCCGGCCCGAATATCGCCCGGCTGATTAGCGGCGAGAACAGGGGCGCACTCCGTTACGCCATACCCTTCCAGAACTTCGAAAGAGAAACGATCCTCAGCAATTTTTCGGGTTTCTTCTCGAACGCGTTCCGCCCCACAGACGGCAATACGCAAGGAGTCCAGGCCGCCATCAGCACTGGCGCGCATATATTGCTGCAAGAAGGTATCTGTCGCGAACAGGACGGTGGATCGAGTCTTCGCGATCCGTTTTGCGATCATCTTGGTCTGCAACGGGGAGGGATGCAGAATGACCGGATAGCCACTGAATATGGGCCACAAGGTTCCGGCGGTCAGGCCGTAACAATGAAATGTCGGTAGTGGATTGAAGAAGATATCGCTCTCTTCCAGCAGAACATGCTCTTCAATCTGTTCGATGTTGGCAAGAATGTTGGCATGGCTCAGAACAACGCCTTTGGGATTGCCCTCCGTCCCAGATGTAAACAGGATTATGCCCGTCTCTTCGGGTGAAGATCGCGGCATGAAGAGAGCCGGCACTCTCGGCCCAAGCACGGCCCGAAGCTTGCCGCTCAGACCAATCTCTTCTCGCATATCCTCAAGATAGATAATTCTAACGGTATCCGACAGCTTATCGATCAGTGAGGATAGATTTGCCAGTTCGATAAATTTACGCGCTGTAATAACTGTTTTCAGAGGGGCCGTTCTAGCCGCCGCCTTGAGGTTTTTGATGCCCGCAGTGAAGTTAAGCATGGCGGGCGTACGGCCCGCAGCGTGTATTGACAGAAGAGCGATCACGGCCCCGGCT
Organism: Litorimonas sp.; assembly: GCA_965205225.1. Taxonomy (GTDB): domain Bacteria; phylum Pseudomonadota; class Alphaproteobacteria; order Caulobacterales; family Maricaulaceae; genus Litorimonas. Next base: position 273,984 of record CBDBFZ010000002.1, on the reverse strand, counting down.
CCAGTTTGCAGCAGGATGCCAACATTTTCGCGAGGCTCTGTCGCCTTGCGGATCGGGGACGACAGGGCGAATGCGGCACGAAGCAGCTCCCCATAGGTCAGGACGCGTCCATCACCATCGGTCAGGATTTTCTTATTCGCCCCCTGGGTTCGGCAGGCCTCGACAAAGGCTTCGAATAAATTGCGGTGGATGCGTTTCTGCCCGCGCTTGGACAGGCTTTCGGACTCTAGAACAGCTGTCTCCATCAATGATCCCTCTTTATTTTTATGATCAGGGTTTTGCGTTTCTACCACAGTCGACGGGAATGTGAGATGTTCATTTCGCGATCTGCTTAGAAGGATTTCGATCTGATCCCGCCGTGAGAAGGTAGGAAATAGCATTCCGAGCAGGCATGATCGCCGTCCAGCTTGATATTCACATTCGTCACAATGTGAGACATGCGCGGGTCATGCGGCAAAACCTTGCAAAGCAGTTCAATATATTCGCTGGCAGGTCTTAGAAATGTTCCGCCGTGATCCTCAATAATGACAGAGGGAGCTGCACCGACAGAAACGGCTGCTGCAGAAAAGAACAGGACAAAGGATACGGACAGCAACGGAATACTGCCGGTCAGAGGAAAAAACAGCACGCTGATCGATCCGAACATGCATCGCTGCCAATTGCCAGAGGGACGCGTGAATCTGGCGACATGCGAGCCGAGCGGAACCGGCGCAGGTGAGCCAACCGCACTCTGGGATGATCCAGATGCCCGACAGGGCGAGCGGCGATCTACTATCTGCGGGCCTTGGAACGCCCCAAATGCTGCTGGAGCACATGGGCCGCGACCACGAAGGCCTCGGCCATGAATGCCAGGCCCGTGCCGATAGCCGATCCAAGCCCGTAGACCCCTATCGGCAAGCCAAGCTTGCTCTTGGGGTAAAGCTGTCGGAAATCACCGAATAGGCGGCTGGGGACAGAACAGCCTCACCCACACCCATTCTGGCAGCAAAGAATTGCCAGAAGTTTGTTACGGATGCACAGACTGGGGTCATCAGGCTCCAGACAAAAATCCCAATGGCGACAACGCGCATGCGTGGAGCACGATCAATCAGGCGTCCAATCGGAATGCCAGCGACTGTGTAGAAAAGAGCGAATGTCCAGCCTCCTATTATGTACCAGTTTGACTTAGAGTCTCTGGGGCGGGTGGACGCATATTGTTTGACGACGGACAGTGTTCGCTATGGCTACAGGCGCATTCATACGTTGCTTGTGCGTGAAGGCTGGACGGTGAATCACAAGCGGGTTTGGCGGATTTATAACGAACTTGGGCTGCAATTACGCAATAAAAATCCTAAACGGCGTGTGAAGACCAAACACCGTGAGGGGCGCAAGCTCTCGGGATCCCCCACATGAGACTTGGGCTATGGACTTTGTTCACGACCAATTGGCCACCAGAACAAAGCTAAGAATTATGCCCGCAGCTACGCCACATAGCACGAGCGCGCTCAAGCCTTGCCAGGATGGAGCCACATGGAGGCCTCTAAGAACCATATATTTTGTTGTGTGATCTGATTTACTGGTTTTGGGAGGGTTTTATGATGCACGCGCCTGGATTGTTTGACTTGTCGGATCATCTTGCTCGCTTATCGGCGACAGGTGATCCGCTTGAAGCGCTGGAGCGTCATGTGGACTTTGAGGCTTTCCGAACTGTTCTGATGGAAGCCCTCGGTTATGGTGTTCGCGCCAAGGGCGGTCGGCCACCCTATGATCCGGTCACGATGTTCAAGGTGCTTGTTCTGGCGTCGATGCACAATCTGAGTGATGAAGGGATGGAATTTCTGATCCGGGATCGTTTAAGTTGGTTGCGGTTTCTGAGGTTTCAGATCGGTGAACCGACCCCGGACCAAAAGACGATTTGGCTGTTGCGTGAAAAGCTGACCCAGGAAAAGCTGACCCAGTCTGGTGCTTTCAAATCTCTGTTTGCCGCTTTTGAAGAGCAACTCTGCAAGCGCGGCTACAAACCCACGGGAGGTCAGATCGTGGATGCCACTTTGGTGTCAGCGCCGCGCCAACGGATGAGGAAAGAAGAGAAAGAGCGGGCCAGGGCGGGTGAAAGCGCGTCCGCTATCTGGCGCGGGCGATCCTGCCAGGGCCGCACAGAAAGACACCGACGCACGAGCGGTAAACCGATGGCAAAGCACATTCGGCGCGGCAATGCGACCCGCTCCTCCATCCGTGCCTGTGTTGAACATGTCTTCGGATATGAGAAAGGGCCGATGGCGATCACGATCCGCTCAATCGGCCAGGCGCTCAATCGGCCAGGGCCGCTGGCCGGATCACCATGGCCAAGCTAAGCTACAACTTCCGCCGCCTCGTTTTCCATGAGCGACGACAGCCCATAGCCTGATTCTGTTCAAAATCCGGATCCCCCCGCTTATGCAGGCCTAAATCATGCCAAAATACGCCTGTGGACACGCATTCGTCACTCTATGAAGCCTGACCTGAGAGCCGACTATAAAATTCGCCTCTATACTGGCCCAAAAAACCCGTTCTTCGAGCTGTCCAGCTTCAGGCGCAACGCTGCCGCGCGCCCGCTTAACCCTTCTTCAATCAACGTCTGAAACCGCGCCCGAACTGCTTCTGGCGAAGATGCTGACATGAACCATCCTCTCAAACACGATGAATCACAAATCAGCTCTCAAGGGAATCCAAACAATTCAGGTTTTTGGTCGGGCGCTTTAGCGGTTCTCGTTCGTCATTCCATTGGGATTGATATCCATATCGCAGATATCAGTCACCTCGCGTCCCTCGCTATTGACGAAGATGGTCCGGGCTTCCTCAATGACGCGCGTCATGGTCTGTTTATTCTGAATGGGCTCATAAGGTGGATTATCGATCTCGGTAATCGCAATGTAAGTTTCCGTTTTTTCCGGGATCGTCACCCGTGTCAGCGCGCTAATCGGTGTGCAGGTCCGCATCTGCGGGACATTGACGACCATCGTCTGAGAGTTTGGCTTGCGCACGATGCTACAGGCGGTCAAGGTCGCCAGGCTGAGAGTCATGAGGGTCAGAGTACGCATGGTGTCTCCAGAACACGAGTGGTGAGCAAGCTATTGCCGCGCCCAAAGGTCAAATTGTGACATGATCGCGACTCATTCAAGACAGGCGCGATAAACGCTAATTTACGAACAGGTTAACGCTTTCTTTCTTAAAACGTGGTGAACGCCGCATGATAATCGTGTCATCCTTGCCTTACCACCCTTTAAGTTGGCGTGGCAGGATTGGCGCATAAAGACGGCGTTACAGGTGTCTTTGACGCAACTCTATCACAGGGACCCGATGATTGTGAGCCTTATACAGCTAAGCGTCATGCAACTCGAGCCGATTTCGGTCGGTGATTATTCTTTCTGGTCGCTCTTCCTGCGCTCAGACTGGGTCATCAAAGGGGTCATGGCCATTCTTGTTCTGGCATCGATCTGGAGCTGGGTCGTCGCCATCGATAAATTCATCATGGTGTACATGTTGCGGCGCCGGGCGACCGATTTTGAAGATACATTCTGGTCAGGGCGGACTTTGGACGAGCTGGCTGTCGCGCTGGGCAGCGATACACGTGATCCCATGGCCCGGGTGTTTGCGGCGGCTATGCGTGAGTATAATGAACTCGGCACGGTTCAGCGGATTGGTAGTCAGTCGGCGACGCATGAGCGGATCGATTCGGTCATGAACCTCGTCATCAATCGCGAGCTCGCCAAGGCCGAGAAAGGATTACCTGTACTGGGTACAGTGGCTTCAATCTCCGTGTTCATCGGTCTATTCGGCACAGTTTGGGGAATTATGAATTCCTTCCGCGCGATTGCGGCATCCGAGAATACCAATCTGACGATCGTGGCTCCCGGGATTGCGGAAGCTCTATTCGCGACGGCGCTTGGACTTATTGCGGCTATCCCCGCCAAAATCTTCTACGACATGTATCTGACCGATATCGACAAATATGGCGGGCGGCTGGAAGGCTATGCGGACGAGCTTTCCGCCATTCTCGGCCGCAAACTGAACAAGGGCGGCTAAAGTGGGCATGACCGCAAAACGCGGTGTTGGACGCAATGGCTACCGTCGCCGCCATCGGCGCTCGCGTGTTAGTTCTGAAATCAATGTAACGCCACTTGTCGACGTCATGTTGGTGTTGCTGATCGTATTTATGGTCGTCGCTCCGCTCCTGTCCGTTGGGATTCCCATCGACCTGCCGAAAACGGACGCTAAGGCCCTACCGACTCAGCAGGAACCGCTGACCGTCACGGTGGATGCTGCCGGAAAAATCTTTCTTCAGGAAGAGGAAGTACCCATAGAAGAGTTGATCGCAAAGCTCGTGGCGGTCTCTGACACAGGGTATGACGAACGCATCTATCTGCGCGGGGATGAAAACTCCAACTATGGCGCCGTCATGAAAGTTATGGCGCGGATCAATGCTGCCGGGTTTTCGAATCTGAATCTCGTGACGGACCCGATTAGTCAGTGATGCGGGCTGGTTTGCCCATATCTCTGACGCTGCATGCGAGCGTCGTGTTCGGGGCAAGTCTGGCCTTCTCCACTGTCGAGCCGCTGGAACAGGGCCGGGTTGTCCCAGTCGAGCTGATCACAGTGGCCGAATTTACTGACATTCGCGCCTCACTGAAGCGCGAAAGACCCGCGCTGAAACCAGAGCCGGAAGAGCCCGTGCAGGTTGAGACTTCGGTGATCAACGCGCCTGAGAAAGCCGACGAAATCAATGTGGCACCTGATGAGGTGGTCACAGCTGAACCCGTCACGCCATCTGTAACGGAACCCGAAGAGAGTGACGAATCATCCCCGGAGCCTGAAAAAATTGTCAAAGTAAAGCCTGTGTTTGATCTGGACCGGATCTCCTCACTGATCGATAAATCCAGAGACACGTCCACTGTCGCCGATAGTCAGATTGCAGATGAGGGGCCGGAAGAGCGGTTGGTCTATTCCGACCGTGCCCGGGAAGGTATCGGCTCTGGCACGCAGATGACCTTGTCGGAGCTCGACACGCTCAACAGCGCCATGTATCGTTGCTGGCGTAAACCTGTTGATGCGATCGATCTTGAACAACTTGTCGTTAGTCTGCAGGTGGACATGTTGCCGGGCGGGTTCATCAAGGACGTTCGCGTTATAGACCGCGCCATTTCACGCCGCGCATCTCCTGGAAATCCATTCTGGGATGTGGCTGAAATGCGCGCTGTTCAAGCCGTAACAAAATGTGCTCCGTATGACTTCCTGCCAGCCGATAAGTTCGAGCAATGGGAATCACTCATCTTGAACTTCCGCCCCAAATTGTGACTTAAGGCGATTATGATGCGAATTCTGACATTTTTGCTGGTGATTATTGGGCTCACTGCACCAATGAGGACCATAGCTCAGATAGAAGTCGATATTACGGAAGGGAACATTGATCCTGTTCCCATTGCCGTGCCGGACTTTCTGGGTCAGGATCCGGAAACCCGGCAACTCGGTATGCAGATCGCCGATGTCATTCGGTCTGATCTTGAAAGCAGCGCCCTATTCCGCTTGCTCGATCCTGCGAGTTTTCTCGAAACGCAGACCGATATTGATTATGAGCCAACCTTTGCCGACTGGCGTGTAATCCGGGCTGACGCCTTGGCATCAGGACGTATTGTCCGCGACGGGCCAGACAAGGTTCGCGTTGAATTCCGTCTGTGGGATATATTTGCCGGTCGGCAATTGCAAGGCATCCGCTTTTCAACGGTTACTGAAAACTGGCGCCGGACAGCACACAAGGCTTCAGATGCAATCTTCAAGGCGTTGACGGGGGAAGATGGTTATTTCGATTCGCGCATTGTCTTCGTGGATCAGCGTGGCTCCAAAACCGATCGCCAGAAACGGCTTGCCATCATGGATCAGGATGGTTTCAATCCGCAATATCTGCTGGGTGGATCAGATTTGGTGATCAGCCCGCAATTTGATCCGAGCAGTCAGACGATCACCTTTATGAGTTACGAGACCTTGCCGCCGCAGGTTTATATTCTTGATATTGAGACAGGACGCCGGGAGCTGCTTGGCAGTTTTCCGGGCATGACATTCGCGCCGCGCTTTTCGCCTGATGGCGACAACCTCATCATGTCGATGGAGCAACGCGGTAATGTTGATATTTACATGATGGACCTGCTGACACGCTCGACCCAGAGACTGACAACAGATGCGGGGATCGATGTGTCGGCCAGTTTCTCGCCGGACGGTCGCCGGATTGTGTTCCAGAGCGACCGCGGGGGCACGCCGCAACTCTATACAATGAACACCAACGGTGCGTCCCCGAAACGGATCAGTTTTGGAGATGGGCGTTATAATCAACCCGTGTGGAGTCCGCGCGGCGACAAGATTGCCTTTGTTCGCCAGAATCGCGGCAAGTTCTCGATTGGCGTTATGGATCCGGATGGCAGTAATGAGCGAATTCTGACCGATGACTATCTGGTCGATATGCCGAGTTGGTCTCCGAATGGGCGTGTGATCCTGTTCACCAAGGAAACGCGCGGCCGGAATTCACGGGCTGAGCTGCGGTCGGTGGACCTGACCGGACGCAATCTCAAACGCGTCGACACGCCTGGACAGGCGACGGATCCGGCTTGGTCGCCGATTTTAGATTAAAGGAGAGGACGCACTGCCTTATTTTAGCCGCGAACCTATTCAAAATCTCACCAAACAGACTTTGACGCGGCGCGTCAGACACTGTTGAAAGCAACAAACAAAAAGTGGACAGATCATGACCTTTACGCCTCGCTCGCTCGCCCTTGTCGCCATGACAGCGCTACTTCTCTCTGCCTGCGCGACAAAACCCGATCCCGTGGTCGAACCCGTTGTTGATGATATGCCGGCGCCAATTATCGAGACGCAACCGGCGCAGCCCCAAGTTCTTCAGCCGATACCGCAAACACCCTATGTGGATCCAGCCCGGCCAGCACCGGGTTCGATTGCAGATTTTGCCTATTCAACGGGCGGGGATGCGCGAATCTATTTCGCCTATGACCAATACACACTGTCAGCGCAGGCCCGCGACACGCTTCGTCAGCAGGCCGACTGGTTGAAAATCTATAGTGACTACACGGCCGTCATCGAAGGGCATGCGGATGAACGTGGGACGCGGCAGTACAATATCGCGCTGGGTGCCCGGCGAGCCAACAGCGTCAAATCCTTCCTAGTGGGTCAGGGTGTATCGCCGTCACGGCTAGCAACCGTGTCCTACGGTAAAGAACGTCCTATTGATGCTCGCAGTAACGAAGAGGGCTGGGCACGTAACCGCAATGGCTATACGAACCTACGCTCGATTGGTCGTAGTTAAGCTTGCACTGCAATCGGGGCTGGCTCGTTGGTACGGGTGCGACCTAACAGATGGAGAAGTTTCGCTCGCCCCAGGATGACCCCCATGACTCGTTATGACCTCATGACTCGTTTCGCCCAATTCCTGCTTGTTTCTGTTTTGACCCTATCCGTTGCTGCTCCTGCGTTCGCTCAGAGCCGCGCAGAATTGGCTGCGCAGAATGAAGCGCTGCAAAAACGGGTAAACCGGCTCGAAGCCCGCCTGCTGACCGGCGATTCCGCGGCTGAGCGTCTGATGGTCCGCGTTGACACGCTTGAGACGTCGATCCGGACATTGCTGGGCGAGGTCGAACACTTAACCTATGACCGCGAATTGGCCGACGCGGAAGTGAATGCTCTGGAATCCGACATCCGCATTTTGCAGGATCTTTCGACCAGAATGAAAATTCATCTTGATGCCGTTGATCTCGCCGCGGCTCAATCAGCCCCAACAGTCGATGAGACTTATGTCAGTGGTCCGGCGACATTGGAGCAAATTCAAGGTCCACCGAGCCGCCGGACGGAAGATTTTGTTCTACCACCCGCAGATGAAAATGCTGCCAATGATGCGGTGTGGCTGGGCGGCGTTGGCATGATGCGGTTGGCGGAGGGCGACTATTCCGGTGCGGAGACGGCTTTTATTCAGTATTTGCAATTCTACTCAGACGCCACCGATGCGGGCGAAATCAATTACTGGCTTGGCGAAAGTCATTTTGTACGCGGGCAATATAATGCTGCGGCCGAAGCCTATATTGCCTCGATACAAAGTGAGGGTGATCGGTCCAAGGCACCGGATGCGCTTGTGAAGCTCGCGGCCAGTCTTCGCGAGATGGGGCAGGGGTCAGAAGCGTGTACCGCCTTAGCATCGTTCGAAGATCAGTTTCCTTATGCGTCACTGGACGCGCGCGACAAGGCCTTGCGCGAAGCCTCCAAAACGGGCTGTTGAACTCAGACTTCCATCTGGGCCTGGGTGTTCAGGCCGAACTGGATACCCATTTGCCAGAGGATGGACCATCCTTCGCGTTTGCTTTTTCCGGAGGCGGCGATAGCCTGGCTCTGCTGACACGTCTCAAGGATCATCCAGGCCTGAAAGCCGTACTGCACGTTGACCATGGCCTGAGGGAAACCTCAGAGGCGGAAGCGCAGGCCGCTGCAAAACTCGCCGAGAGGCTGAGGCATGAGTTGATTGTGCTCCGGTGGGCACCTGATGAGCCGACATCAGGGTTGCAGGAAAAGGCGCGGCACGCGCGTTACGGTTTGCTGGGCGATTATTGCCGGGACCAGGGCATAGATACGCTTGTGACGGCCCACCATGCCGATGACCAGGCTGAAACAGTCTTGATGCGGGTAAAACGGGGATCAGGATGGCGCGGCGCAGCCGGTATGCGGGTCCGCCGATATGCTCCGGTTTGGCCTCAGCTTGCTGATATTACCCTGTCCCGACCCATGCTGCGTGTTTCGCGGGCTAATCTGCGTGAAATTCTGGGATCACTAGACCCCATTGAAGATGCATCGAATACAGATCGAACCTTTGCACGGATTCGTGCGCGTGCGGAACTCGCGCAGACCCCGAATCTCAGACCAGATATGTTGAATTTAGCTGCTGCCATGGCGGATGGGCTTGCGGCTGAGACGGGTCGGATCAAAGCTGAACTTGACGGTCATCATCTTACGCATGAGGGATTGCTTAGCATCCCACGCCTTATTACCGCGCCAGCGCTGGCTTTGATCGCTCCGATCATTGGGGGTCAAAGTGGCCCGGCAGACAGGCGCCGAATGGCGGAAAAGCTGATACCACTGCAAACCGGTGACTGTATTGCGATCGGAGAGGGGTGTCTGAGCCAATGGGACGGGGAAATCCTGACTCTGTCCCGCGATCGTGTGGCGGTAACGGGTCGCCGCGACCGCCGACTCAGACCGACTGCATTCCCTATTTCGATTACTGATCAGCCGGTTTTGTGGGATGGTCGCTTCCTGGTTAGTGGTTCGGCAGGACAATTGCATCCTGAGCGCCGCGGCAATCATGTCGGTTTTCGCGTTCACTATGGCCAAAATGTTCAGATCAAAAATCTGGTGCAGGACCGCTTACAGGCCGCTCTGACGGGATCGTGATCCGATTGGTCATCGGTCAGAGCTTAAAAAGATGGCAGATGTGACACAGCGTCGGCTTTTATTGTGGCCTAGCGCTCTTATGTATAAGCTTACATTTCCCCGAACTTGGAATTTTCATGGCCGAGAAAAAGACACCGCCTCCTAGCAATAATCCACGCCAGTTTGCCGTGTGGGGGTTGATCATCATGCTACTCTTGATCGTGTTTGCTGTCTCGCAGAGCAGCATGAATGGAGCAAAGGCCGATGAAGCGTTTACATTTACGGATTTTCGCGAACGCGTTGAGCGCGGCGAAGTGCGATCAGCCAAGATCGATATTCTTGACGGGGTCGTCACGGGCATGCTGAGTAGTGGTGAGGATTTCTCAGTCAATGTTCCGCCTGTATCGGCGGATCCTGCAGGTGATATTCTTGCCGAAGCTGATGTTCCCTATGAATATGCTGAACGCAAAGGCGAAAACCCTTGGCTGGCGTTCTTATTCTCCATGCTGCCTCTGTTGATTATCATTGGACTCTTCTTCCTTGTCTTCCGCAACATGCAAGGCGCGGGTCGTGGCGGGGCGATGAGCTTCGGTAAATCCAAGGCCAAACTCCTGACCGAAAACACGAAGCGTGTGACTTTCGAAGATGTTGCGGGCGTTGAATCGGCCAAGGAAGATCTGAAAGAAGTCGTCGAGTTTCTGAAGGATCCGTCCAAATTCACGCGACTTGGTGCACGTATTCCAACGGGTGCATTGCTCGTCGGTCCTCCGGGAACCGGTAAAACCCTGCTGGCCCGCGCCGTCGCAGGTGAGGCGGGAGTGCCGTTCTTTACTATTTCCGGGTCGGACTTTGTCGAAATGTTTGTCGGCGTAGGTGCGTCCCGTGTGCGTGAAATGTTTGCTGAGGCCCGTAAGCATGCGCCCTGCATTATCTTCATTGACGAGATTGATGCGGTGGGCCGCCATCGGGGTGTCGGTACATCCGGCGGTCATGAGGAACGTGAACAGACACTGAACCAATTGCTGGTCGAGATGGATGGGTTTGAAGGTCAGGAAGGCGTGATCATCATCGCCGCGACCAACCGTCCTGATGTGCTCGACAAGGCGCTGCTGCGTCCGGGCCGTTTCGACCGCCAGATCGAAGTCCCATATCCTGACATTCAGGGCCGGGAGAAGATTCTTGAAGTGCATATGCGCGGCAAGCCGATGGTGACTGATGTCGACGTGAAATATATTGCGCGTGGCACGCCGGGCTTTTCCGGGGCTGACCTGGCGAACCTCGTTAACGAAGCCGCGCTGCTGGCGGCACGGCGCAACAAGCTAAAGATCACCATGCGCGAATTCGAAGATGCGCGTGACAAAGTGATGATGGGGGCGGAACGCCGGACCCTAGCCATGAGCGATGAAGAAAAGGCGATGACGGCCTATCACGAAGCCGGTCACGCTATCGTCGGTCTGAACATGCCGGGCAGCTTGCCGATCCATAAAGCGACGATCATTCCGCGCGGTCGTGCACTCGGTATGGTGCAATATATGCCTGAACGCGATCAGATCAGCCAATCGCGCGAGGAGATGATTGCCCGCATGGCGATGGCGATGGGTGGCCGCGCCGCCGAGGAACTTCATTTCGGCTATGAAAAAGTCACGTCGGGTGCGAGCTCAGATATTGAGCAGGTGACCCGTATTGCCACGGCCATGGTCACTGAATGGGGCCTGTCGGACGAGATTGGTCCGATTGCCTATAAAGATACAGACCAGCAGAGTTTCATGCCAGGCATTGGCCGAGGATCGTCCATCTCTCCTGAGACAGCTCGAAAAATCGAGAGTGAAATCAAGCGGTTCGTGACCGAAGCACATCAGAAAGCCATCGAGATTCTAAAAAAGAAGAAGAAGGACTGGATCGCTCTCGCCGAAGCTCTGCTCGAATATGAGACGCTGTCTGGCGATGAAATCAAGTCACTGCTGGAAGATGGCACGCCGCCGAAACGGCCCGACACCAGGCCCGGCGTGCGCCCAGCTGTCAGTGCGGTGCCAACCACGAAGAAGCCCAAACTTAAACCCCTTGGCGGTGCAGCAGAGGCCTGAGATTTGAACCCGGCCTCAGGGCCGGGTTTTTCTTTGTGCCAACATTGCTTAAGGCGTGCTGATGTTTAAACGTCCTAAAATCATGGGCATCCTCAATGTCACGCCAGACAGTTTCTCTGACGGCGGGCAGTTTAACGATCTCGACGCCGCCGTGCGGCAAGCACGGCGTTTGATCGATGAGGGAGCTGATATTCTCGATATTGGCGGGGAAAGCACGCGTCCTGGCGCTGCAACTGTACCACCAGCCGAAGAGCTGGAGCGAGTCGTTCCTGTTATCTGCGCGATCCGTGAGGCCACATGCGACGATGATCTCGGGCCCGTCATCAGCATTGATACGCGTAAGCCGGAGGTGGCAGAAGCCGCCATCCTAGCCGGAGCGGATATTTGGAACGACGTTTCTGCGCTAACTTACTCCGAGAATAATCTCGCGCTCGCGGCGGACCTTGGCTGCCCGGTTATCCTCATGCATGCTCAGGGCACGCCAGAGACAATGCAGGATCGCCCACACTATGACGATCCGGTCGATGAGGTGCTGAACTATCTGCGCGCCCGGGTTGAGACCTGTGAGGCGGCGGGCGTGGACCGCGATCAGATCATAATCGATCCCGGCATCGGCTTCGGGAAATGCCTGTCCGATAATCTTGCGATCCTGCGCGACACGGCCCGCTTCGCCGCGTTGGCGCCGACCTTGATTGGTACGTCGCGCAAGAGCTTCATTCAAAAGATCGACGGGAGCCCCGTCGGCAAACGATTACCGGGGTCTCTCGCGAGCGAGCTGTTCGCCGCTCGCAATGGAGCCTCGATTCTGCGCGTTCATGATGTCGCAGAGACGCTGCAGGCGATTAGAGTTTGGGAATCCATAGAGCATGACTGAAATACAAACAGGCCGCGTCCTTATCATTGCGGGGTCTGACTCATCCGGCGGAGCGGGTATTCAGGCGGACATCAAAGCCTGCGCGGCGTTCGGGGCCTATTCGATGACGGCCATCACGGCGCTGACGGCGCAGAATACGGTCGGCGTGCACCGGGTCGAGCTGGTGTCGCCGGATATAGTTAAGGCACAGATCGACGCGTGCGTGTACGACATCGGTGTGGACGTCATCAAGATCGGTATGCTGGGGTCCGAGGTGATCATTCGCGCAGTCCACGCGGCGGTCGAACCGCTGGATGCTATAATCGTACTCGATCCTGTCATGGTTTCGACAAGTGGTGACCGGCTGCTGGAAGAGGGTGCTGTTGGGCTGATGAAGGACTTGCTGGTGCCCATCGCCGATCTGGTCACGCCGAACGTGCCGGAAGCGGAACTGCTCACGGGATTGACGGTGACCGATACGGACTATCTGTCCAAGGCGGGCGAAGCTATTCTTGAGATGGGCGCCTATGCGGCTCTGATGAAGGGCGGTCATCTGGACACGAAGTCCGTCGTGGATGTTCTGGTGTCGGAAGAGGGCGCCAATGTTATGACGGGACCGCGCCTCTATACGCGGCATACGCACGGGACGGGCTGCACACTGGCCAGTGCGGTCGCTGCAGCTCTGTCTCTAGGGGTCAACCTTGATAAAGCTGTCGCATCAGCACGTGATTATGTGTTTGAAGCGATCCGCACGGCCCCGAAACTGGGGCAGGGCAATGGTCCACTCAATCACGGTCTGGCCTTACCGGCGGGATCGGAGGACGGGGACGACCTCGCTCCGGAATCCTCAAATCCGTTTGCGGCCCTGAAGTCGCTGAAAAGCGAGTAGACGCCACCCGGCTGACCATCACGCCGATAAATGATGACGAGTTTTCACGCGAACGGTTCTGAGAGGAACCAGACACTGAAAATCATGCTGACCACGGGTGGGAAATAATTCAGACGCGCCATCGCGCTTGGCCCTACCCGATCGATGAAGATTAGATAGAGGATTATCGCCTCTCCGGTTGATCCGAAGCCTAACAGCAGGATCATCGTCAGAGCTGTGACATTGGGAATCTGGCCACCAGGGTCGGCGATGACAGCAGCAATAACGCCAGCAATGCAGGCGGCTCCCATAAGACCCGACGCTCGGCGGTGCATGTTTGCTACCACAATGGTCGCGACATAGCAGAATGCGGCGCTGAGAACGATAAGCAGCGCAATCCAATCACCTGTGAGACCGAACCCGAATTCATATCCGGCATGAACAGAACGCTCACGCCCAAAAAGTCGATGAACAAACCGAAGATTTTGAACCCTGTCAGTTTTTCATCCGTAAAGAAATGCGCCAGTACGATTGTAATCAACGGCATAGCGCCGACAATCACTACCGTCAGGCCAAGCGCACTATACCAGAGCCAGCGCGAATAGTGGAACGATGGAAACCGGTCTCCTCTCAGCAGAGTGTACACTGTCAGAAATATCGTGGCGACGACGACCAGTCGCCACGCGGTCAGTGTCAGTAGGGGCTGATGTGATCAACGGCGATACCAACAAAATTGAAAGCGCTGCCCCACATCAACAGAACATCAACAGAAAGGCGAGGCATAAAGCGATCAGCGCAGCACGGCTTAGACTCGGAGTCTCCATCTGCACACCGTGACAGCCCGTCACAATTCAGTCAACGCTTCGCAATACGCAGAACAAACGGCATATTCACAGTGTGAGGAACTGGGTTGTGAGATCGCGATCAGCCCCTGAAGAGGTTCCCATGCTGAAATCACTATTGACCGGCCTGGCAGCCTCCATCGTTCTCTCCACCGAGCGGTCGCTAGCGCGCCGGGTCGGGCGATTCCAAAGACCAACCTCATGGCTGCGCTCAATAGTGTTGCAGCGCATGGTTTGAACTCCGCCGACTATTATCATCTGGCCCTGCAACATTCGGCCTATCAGGCCCTTCGAACAGAGCTTGCAACGCGGCTCTCCGCACCCCCCAAACCCGATGTGACTATCGCCGCAGGTGAAAAGCTGAAGCCAGGAATGATGTTGCCGTGTGTTGAAGCGTTGCAGATGCGTCTGGGCATAGATAGAGGTGACGGGCAGTTTCAACGCGTTGACCGAAGAGGCTGTCCTCGCTTTTCAAAATGCTAGCGGTTTGGATGCTGATGGGGCGGTTGGGCCGACAACAATGCGCGCTCTCAACCGAAGCGGATTAGAGGCGATGGTTCAAGCTTAAGGTCAATCTGGAACGCTGGCGCTGGCTGCCGAATGATCGGGCCGCGTCATGTGCATGTGAACATTGCTGACTTTTCAGTCCAAGCTTGGAAAGGCGGACACATTGATCGGGTACATGGCGCTATCGTTGGCAAGACATTCTCTTGCTCTTTTAATGTCGCAATAATCTGGTTTTCGCTGAAACGGGATCGCTTCATATCTGTCTCCCTGGTTGTTGGAGACTCAACCAGAAAATGGAGGACGTTTAGGCGCGCAGGTCAGTGAATTTTTCGTCCTCCGCGTCAGGCTAAAACGTTGGTTGCAGCTCTGTCTTCGAACGAAAACACGGCTCAAACCGCGCGTAATCAGTTAGCATATAAGACGCTCTAAATCATTCAAAAAATTACCTGATATTATATCTCTTGCACACTCATAATGCCAGTTGGTACGTGTAGTAGTGTCATAGCGTATAACCTCGCAATTTTCAACTTGAGGAACTTTAACTGAATTATATACAATTATACGTTTAACCGTTACTTTATTAGTAAGATCGTCAAACAATTGAATGTAATCCTTACCCCCCAAATATACTATATGCTCTGAATGCAAAGCTGAAAGATAATTGAAATCCTTATAAGTGTCTCTTTTATATCGTCTCTTATGTTTAGGGGCTGTTAAGCTGAAAGTAATGTCATATTCGGGCAATAAAAAATCCGAGGGAACAAGCCCCCATCCTGCCGATAGTATAAATATTTTTTTTGCACCAAATTTATTTACCAAGTTCGCGTAGGTTGGGTTTTTATATAGTTCCCAAGCGGGTAACAATTCTAAGGTGTCGGCGTCAGTTTTGGGTTGCTCGTTTATTTTTACAAGCTTATCGCGCCAAGATAGTCCATCTGGGGCAAGGTCGTCAGGGTGAGCGTATGTTATTTTGTTTCGATGGGGTGCTCGTTCTGGATGGGCAACAAACAAAAGGTCATTGCCGTCCGATGTTTTAAATCGTCCTGCGTCAGGTCGCTTTCCTGCCGCACACTGAATAACAAAAATCATTGGATCACCCTCATCTCACTAATTTTCTTTTCAAGCAAATCTAAAAAATCAGGATCGTAGCTCTCATCCACATGGTTGGAGTTCCAAAGACCAGACACTCTAACTTTTTCTCTATTGCAGTTATTACCCAGCCAATTTTGCGAGGGTAAATCCTGCGCAGGTTTGGAATAGTTACTCAACAACGCAATCGAATTCCTCTCAATGAAGCTTCGCATGTTTGGCCCGTTTTCTAAACTATCCACGTCCAGCCAGAGAAAGGGCATTGCACCGATTGTTGCACTAACCTTTTTCTCAAGCTTGAGCTCACTCTCCCGAATATCACGGGATGCGGAGCTTCCTTTTCCCCACGTTTCGTGAGTCTGGCTTTCCGCAGTCAATTTTGAAATACCAATTAAAAGTCGAAAGATTGACCCACGATGATTTCCGCCTCCTGTTTTTTGCACTCCCCTATGCTGTGACAACCTGTTCCAAAGGGTGGTTTTGGAAGACTGACTCAAGGCGTGCGTTCCTACCCTTACAACACGTAGCCCCTCACCTGAATTGCTTCTCATTTCTCCATGTTCAAAGAAAAAATAGATACCACGTTTCGGCCAGCCTGTTGCGCCATTACAGTGGCATAAAAACCGTTTGCCCCCAAGTTTGACCTCAAGTGCTTCCAAAGCTAAATAAAATCTTTTTAAATGCTCTGACCTCTTGTCGACCATGTTACTTAGATTAAGGCTAGAAAGGATATGTTTCAACTAAAAAATGGTGTTTTGAAATAGGGGTGCAGGCCAAGCTTGGCTTGCTCTATCTAACGAGTCCACCTTTGGTGTCAGGTTTGACGGCTTCCACGCAGCGAGGTTCATGCCGCTACTCCCCATAGTAAAGCGGCTTGAACCTCGCTGGCAAGATTGTTTTTGGCGCGGGTGAGGGGGCCTATAATGAATTGAATATTGAGCAGCAGCTCTTCACTCAGGCCACGATATGGACTTTGTAGGGGATCCGTTGACGGGGTTCATCGTCAGTGAAGACCGCTGCTTTGAGGGCAGTGTCACGCATAGCCGCTCCATGAGTGAAAAAATGGGATCTACAGGCCTCTGTCGGGACTGAATATTCGAAACTGATGCAGGAACGTACGGGACTGGCTGCGGTCGACCCGCGCGAATTTATTCGGTCGGAGGGGTTTTATCGGCGACCTACAAGGTGGATGACAGTTTTCAGATCTGCTTAAAGGTTGAACGCGAAGTTGGGCAACTCGATTTCTTCGACTTCACATCATCTGTCGATCTTCGGGAAGATCTGGACCGATCCGCTAATCCAAATCTCATCCAGAAGGTGAAGGCTGGACTTCAGTTTGGCCAGCGCCGGATCGGCGTGCGTATCGGACTGGACTTTCCGTTCGTAAAACGGACATTATTCGCTTAACCCGATAGCAAAAAATTCAGCGTTAGTGCCTGAATCATCGTATAAGTAAATTTCGGAAAAAATATCAGCTTTTGCGGATATAGCACTCAAGATACTTTGTCTTTCGGACTTTCTCAATTCCGCCGCATTTGAGAATGGAGTATGAACGCCAACCAACAAAATACCTTTTCCAAGCCGATTGCAGATTTTAACAATAGAATTCTTTCCATATTTCTTTAAAATCACTTTGCTAAGAGTTTCACTGAATTTTTGATCAGGCTCTATGGATAATCGCTTGTTTTCAGGCACACATTTATGCGGTTTGTCTTCTGCCAGTCTGGACGTGATACTTTCACTTAATTCTTTACTAAAAAAGGCATCAGTAATTTCGACCCAAGTGTTTTCCCATCAATTTTGACGATTGCATCAGGAGGCTCAGGGCGGTTAATAACTATAAATTTTTACCTTGCATAAATAGATACTGCCTAAAGTTTTCAAGCACTGCGTTTTCATGAACAGCTTTTACTTGGTTTCTTTTCATTTTTATCGTAACTTTCCTTTTGATACCGAAGTATTAAGATGAAATTTCGTGAAAATTAGTTGCAAATGATTTGTGAACTGACAACTTGGCAGGTCGTGCCGTCACTGCCTATAATTGTATTCCCCACGACCTTATACGTTACTCCATTGGAACCGATCAACGATGTTCCTACCTGTGTGTAAGTGATTCCGCCTAGCCCAGAAGGCTGATTAACCTGTGGGGATCCAAACTCGATTAACCCCAGATTTATAGAGGTCTGTGCTTGACTGCGTTCTAAACGTTTTTGAGCCCGTAGCGCTTCTTGCTGGTTCCACATAGTGATCTGCTCAACGGTCATTGCATCTCGATAGCCAGTATTATAACCGTCTTTGTCGATACACATAACTCTAGTGTCTGAGAGTGCCTGTACCCTCTCACAAGAAGCATCTCCCGCCATATAGTATTGACCATTAAAAAAATACGGAGTTGGCCAGCTTCCGCAACTAGTCAACAGCATCAAACAGCCTAGGCTGTAGTGAAGAGTTAACTTTTATTTTCTATAATGTTCCTTCATTTTGTCAGGAGCGCACATATGTCTGGTTATCAGGAACTTACGGATGAACAATGGAGCCGTTTAAAGCCTTATTTGCCTTATGGGAGCACGGGGAAACCGGGTCGCAACGCCAATAACAGGCTTTTCATTGATGCTTTGTTGTGGATGGCCCGTTCGGGCGGGCGTTGGCGCGATTTACCCGAACGGTTCGGGCGTTTTGACAGTGTCAAACGGCGTTATTATCTCTGGGTTGAGGCCGGGGTTTTAGAAGATGTCTTTAAGGCCTTGCGCACTCACGCTGATCAAGAGTGGCTGATGATGGATGCCACAATTGTGCGGGCGCATGCCCAAGCGGCCGGAGCGCGGCATAAAAAAGGGGGCCTGATGCCCATGCATTGGGGCGTTCCAAGGGCGGCCTGACGACAAAAATACATGGGCTGACAGATGCATTGGGTTTACCTCTGCGCCTGATAGCAACGGGTGGGCACTGTAGCGAAATGACGCAAGCCACCGCCTTATTGGCAGGGTTTAAGGCGGATCATGTCTTGGCGGATAAGGGCTATGATGGCCGGTGCGTTATAGACGCGGTGAATGAGAGCGGGGCTATGCCCGTTATTCCGTCCCGGAAAAATGCGCGCAAGCCAAGGCAAACTGATATGGCTTTGTATAAGGAACGTAATATTGTCGAGCGTTTCTTTGGCTATCTCAAACAGTTCCGGCGTGTGGCTACGCGATATGACAAGCATATCCAAAACTATATGGGCTTCGTCTATATCGCAGCTATCAAGATCTGGCTCAAATGATTAATTCTTCTCTACGACCTAGTTTTACTGTGTTCTTCATTTCGTATTCTCCTAGAGCGTCGGGTGCATACTTAAAGTCATTTTAAGAGTAAGGACAGAAGCGATTTTGCGTCATGGACCGTCCCTAGCACATCGCTTCAAATATTGTCTATCCCCCAGTTTATGGGTCATTTTGCAGCAGGGTTTCTGGGACGGGCGGACGCATATTTAGAACCTGATGTGGCCGGACGTGATTATATAGTCTGAGTCACGTGTTGATGACGGTTTGCACTTGATCGAATGAAGTAAACCACTCCGCGTTGAGGATTTCGCGTCGCAGGGTTCCGTTGAAGCGGTCATTGCATCCATTCTCCCAAGGACTTCCCGGATAGATGCGGAGAGGTTTTATGCCGACCTTGGTCAGCCAGTTTTGCAGGTGACTTGCAATAAACTCGGACCTATTATCAGATCGGATATGGTCAAGCTTCCCATGCTTGAGCAGCGGTGGATAGAGTGCCTCCAGAACATCAGCTGAACCCATCCTGGCGTGGACATGCACGCACAGGGCTTCTCGGGTGTACTCATCAAGCACGGTCAGCATCTTGTGAGGCCGACCAGAGTTCAGCTTGTCATGCACGAAGTCCACGCTCCAGATATGGTTTTGATATTGCGGTCGCAGCCGGATGACGGAGCGGTCTTTGTGGTAGAGGCGTTTGCGTTTCTTATGGCGCTACGGCAACGGCAGGCCTTCTTCTCTCCAGAGCCGTTCCACCTTCTTGTGATTGACCACCCAGCCTTCGAGCCTGAGCAGCTTGGTAACTTTGCGATAGCCATACCCGCCATACTGTTTGGCAAGCCGGATGAGAGCCAGATGCAGCGCCTCATCATCGTCTGCCTTGCGGGCTTTGTATTGCTGCGTGGAGCGCGCCATGCCGACCGTTCTGCAAGTGCGCCGCTCAGAGGTGTCGAGCTTCTGGCGCATATGGATCACGGCCTGACGCAGGTCAGCTGACTTCAGGTCCTGGGCTTTAGATAATCAAGTGTCTTTTTGAGGATCAGCTTGTCCAGTTCCAGATCGGCAACAATCCGTTTGAGCCGAGCGTTCTCTTTCTCCAGAGCTTTCTTTTTGGCCAACTGGGACTTACTTACATCACCAAACTTTTTGCGCCAATTATAGTAAGTCGCATCAGACACCCCTGCCTTGTGACAGGCGCTCACAACATCAAGACCTTCTGCCAGTGAAAGCTCAATCTCCCGTAGCAATCGAAGAACCTCCTCATCCGAATACTGCTTTCGAGCCACTGCCAGACACTCCTGAACCACCAAGATCAATTTGGTTCAGTTGTAAGGGGAAAGGATAGTTTTGAGCCGTTTCCAGCTGAAAGAATGGTTACCGAACAGGAAATACAGAACAGGTCCGGTTATCGGCAGCGCAGATAGGAGGATAATCTAGGACAGGGTTGCCGCGACATTGATGCGGCGGCTGATTATGATCAGTGACAGTGTGACCGTCATAATGATGTGCGCCAGAATCAGAAATGAGATGAATTGTTTCGCTGCGCCCGCTCTCATCTGTAATGGATTGGCATTGGGGAATTTTTTCCCGTCGATGCCATACCAACCGCAATTCACTGACCAGCGTCGACGGCAAGCGATTCAGCACAGGGTCTGAAGTCGAGATCGGAAGCGAAACTGTCATGGACTGACGGAAAATATGACTATCTAAAAAGCGTTAACGTTATAAAGGTTTGTCTCAACACAGAACGTATTCGCCGGGGTTTCCGTTCCATATATGTTTACATAAACTCGGCTGCACGCGTGACGCGGGACACAATTTCACCTCGAAAATACGGATAGTCTACCGGTGATACAGTAGATATTATCGGCTCGAATAAGTGTACTAACTTGACGAAACTGAGCTTGAATAAAACCTATTAATTGAATCGATTGCCCTCCGGCAGGGGTTGTTCGCCGAATGCGCCGTTATCCGTTTCAGCGTCATCATTTAAAGCCGGAGAACTTATCCTCTCGACCTTATTGACTTCGTCACGGATTTTTTCGCTTCGGATTTCTGTTTGTCGACTGTAGTCATGACACGGGCCTGAAGCCAGTGTGTATCTGAGTCATGTTACGCACACAGTGAGAGCTGGTTCCAATCGGTCAACTCGCCTCCGGATGACTTGCGCCAACTATAGACCTTGGCCAGAGCCGATCCGGGCGGACAATACCACCGCCTGACCGACGCATCCCAGCGCGCCCCCAGACGTTTGGCCATCTCCCGGTCCTTATAGGCCACATTGATGTACCGTTTCGACATGATCGTTCTCTCTGTTCTGTGCAAGCAACATAAAGAGAACATTCGAAGGATTCAAGGAATAAATTCTTATGAAAGGTGCAATTCACAGCAATCTGTCCGCACTAGATCTACGCGAAGAGAGCCAGAATCAGGAACAAAACGGAGCCGACAGTCAGAGCAGCAATGGTTTTACCGCGATAGGCTTTGGACAGAAGCCCCACGAGAACACCGCCCAGCACCACGCCAATCAGGAATAGAGCGACAAATTTCTGATAGAGTTTAAACAGGTTGGGTCCGTGACCCTTATGCAGTTCGATCATCGACTTCTGAAAATATGGCACGTGACGCGTTGCCGTCAGCCCGTCGGGCGTCTGAGACAGGGACAGATAGGTTCGGGAGGTTGGACGCAGCTCGATTGTTGCGCCGCGATTGCGAATATATTCGAACGAATGATCGATACCGCTCGCCGCCAGTAGATCGCGGACCTCGGCCTCAAGCGTGCTGCTGGTAAAGTCGAGTTTCGATCCCGCTGGCAGCACGACAGGCGTATTCACCGTCTCCCCCTTATTGCCAATCAGATAGAGCCCACCCGAAACCGCCACTAGAAGAAAGGCCGGTGCCATCAGGCCCGCAAAGATAAGGTGTAGATTGATCAGTAGGCGGCGGATTTTCAACGCATCCATGGTTCAGGACTCCAAGAGAATTTCAACGGGTTCATGGCGAAAGACCCCCGTCGTCGCAAGGTCAACCGGCGCAGATAAAACGATTTGACTTAGAAGTTCGGCAGGGCCGGAGAGACCGGAACCGAAGCGGTCTGGCTGGCCTGTGGCCAAGCACAATAATCCGCCGCGTAATAGGCGCCCGGACGGAAGTTCCCGGACAGGCCCGGACCGCCGAACGGCATGGAGCTTGCCGCGCTCGTCGTCGGTTTATTCCAGTTGACGATCCCAGCGCGAAGCCTTGGGCGGGCATGATCCCAAAGCGCGGCTTCGTCACTGACCAGACCAGCGGCTAGGCCGAAGCATGTGTCATTGGCAGCGGCGATCTGCGCGTCGATAGTATCAATGCGGGAGACTTGCAGAAACGGCGCGAAAATTTCTTCGTCCGGTGTATCGGCTTTGGTGACATCCATTAAACCCGGACGCAGGAAAGCTCCGTCGCGCTCTAATGCGACAAGCGTCCGACCACCTCTGGACGCCAGATCCGCTTCAAACTGGATCGCCGCTTTGGCAGCGTCTTCAGATACCACCGAGCCGATAAACACATCCTCATCCGGCGCGCCGACTGTCATTGCGCCAATCCGAGCTGTGATCCGGTCCAACACAGCGTCCCCAAACGTTCCGCTTGGCAGGATCAGGCGGCGTACACAGGAACAGCGTTGCCCGGCAGAGATAAAGGCAGAAACCGTGGCAATGTCAGCAGCCACATCTACATCGGCAGCGTCATGAATGATTAGCGGATTATTCCCGCCCATTTCCAGTGCTAGAATGACATTGGGGCGACCGGCGAAATGTTTATGGAAAAACGTCCCTGTTCCGGCACTCCCGGTGAAGAGTAGTCCGTCTATATCTGCATTGAGTAAGGCGGCACCCGTATCGCGTCCGCCCTGAACGACAGTCAGCACACCGTCGGGCAAACTCGTCTCGCGCGCCAGTTCGGTGAAAATATCGCCGACACTCGGGGCGAACTCACTCGGTTTGAAAACAACCGTATTCCCTGCCAGCAGCGCGGGAATGATATGACCATTGGGCAAATGACCGGGGAAGTTGAATGGCCCGAAGACGGCCATTACGCCGTGCGGTCGGTGATGTAGCGACACAGCGTCGGAGGTGTTCGATCCCGCGCGTTCAGCCTGCGCCCGAATGGAATGAGCCACCTTGCTAGCCATCGCCCCGGCTTCGGTGCGGGCTTCCCACATGGGCTTGCCGATTTCATCTGAGATCGCGCGGGCAATTTCTTCCTTACGAGCAAGGATGGCGTCGCCCCAGCGCTTCATCATGGCGACCCGCTCAGACAGCGGCGTCATGGAAAAACTGTGAAACGCGTCCCGGGCTGTCGCGACAGCCGCATCAACAGTGGCAGGCGATGCGGCTGCGCCGTCCCAGACAGGCGCGCCGGTCACAGGATTGGTAGATTTCATGACATCAGCGCCTTGATCGCAGGGCCGTCCATGCGGCCATCCGCCAAACGGTTGAGGATGAGAGCGGACAGTCCAGCCCGTTCAGACAGGCTGCTAACCATCATGAATTCGTCGGATGAATGAATCCTGCCTCCGCGCACACCGAGCGTGTCGATATTAGGGGTTCCGGCCGCGAACACATTATTTCCTTCACAGACACCGCCTGTATCCTTGAAAACGAGATCGAGGCCAATGCCCTTCGCGGTTTCCCGCACATCACCGATTAGCCGGTCCTGCGCCGCATTGCGCGGTTTGGGCGGGCGGTAGAAGCCGCCATGCATATGCGCGGTAATACCATCGCGTTTGAGCACCGCGTCCAGCGCCGCCATGATCTGCGCTTCCGCCCAGTCCGCCGCCTCTGGATCCGGTGCGCGAGATCCGATCCGCAGAACGGCATTATCCGGTACGATATTGACTGCCGCGCCGCCGTCAACAGAGCCAACATTGAACACGACGCCGTCGCGTACGCGCATCAAGGCTTCGACCTTCACCGCCATTTCGCAGGCCGCCCAGACAGCCGATCGCCCCTTTTCCGGTTCGCGGCCCGCATGAGCCGAACGCCCGCGAAACACGATGTCCCAGATACCAGACCCCTTGCGCGCGCCAGCCAGCGCCCCGTCTTCCATCGTTGGTTCATAGGTCAGTCCCACATGCGCCTTGGCCGCTGCGGCGCGCAGAAAAGAGTCGGATGCGAAATTGCCCGTTTCTTCGTCAGGCGTCAGGATGATTGTGTAGCCCAACTGATCGGCCTCTCCGTACGCCTCGAACGTTTTCATAGCCTCGATCATGACGGTAATCCCGCCCTTCATATCAGCGAGACCCGGACCGTTTAGCTTGCCATCGCCAATGTCGGCAATGTCGGTAAATGTGTTGGGCGGGAAAACTGTATCGTAATGGCCGGTCAAGACAATTTGAACTAGGGCCTCAGGACGTTGCACAGCCCGCAGGACGGGACCTGTATGAAAGGCGTCCGTCTCGCCTTTGGCGTTGATCTTTTCAATCGGTGGTGCATCGATGATTTCGACCTCGGCCCCGGTTTCCCTCAGTGCTTCAGCGATCAACGGTGCCAATTGTTTCAGGCCCGCCGTATTCCAGCTCCCCGTATTGACCCTGGCCCAGCCGAGCACGCGGTCGAGCATCGCGTTCTGACGCGTCGCCACATGGTTCAGCGCGGCGCGATCTGATGCATTCAGATCAGATAGGTTCACAGACTGCGTCACGCGGCGCCCTTCTGAAAGTCGTAGAGATTAGGCAAGTCCAGCACGGCGCAGAGCGCGTCCAGTGTTGCGCGGACATCCGTCAGGAATTGCGGATCACCCATATCCTCGATCGTCAAACGGTCGCGATAATGTTTGGACACAACCTTCTGCAGCGCTGCGATTTTCTCTGTCGTCATGACGACCCCGGAATGCACGGCGCTCATCGCGGCCGCGCCCATCGCCACGCGCATGCGCAGGCAGGCCGGACCGCCGCCATTGCTCATGCTCTGGCGCAGGTCGAGATAGTTCGCGGCCTGAATAAACCCACCAGCGAGCAAGCTGTCGACATAGGCCTTGGCGCTCGGCATCTCTTCGGTTTCTGTCGGCAGGATCATCGCCATACCGCCAGCTGGAAGTGAGACGAGCTGCGAGTTGAAAACATAGGATTTCACCGCATCTTCAATCGCTATCTCTGCGCGGGCAAAGCGCGGCGTAAAGCCGAGCGGCTCACAGGCGCGCGTTAGCTCCGCTTCCATCTGGTCCGGTGTTTCAAAGGCCAGCGCGTGGTAGAGCATCGTATCTTCGTTTACGACGCACACGACATCATTGTGAAACGCGCCCGCATCAATCGCCGCCGGGTTCTGCCGCAGAAAATGTGCGCGGCTGAGCCCATGCCGACTGGCCAGGACATGACAGGCCTCGAGTGTCTGGCGCGCCGGGAATGTTGGGTCGTCGTCGCGCGCGGCCAGCGCGGCCCGGCCATGGACAAAGACTTCCAGCCCCTCTTCGCCGTGAGCCTTGCACAAACGATTGTGATTGGCCGCGCCTTCATCGCCCAGCATTGGGTTCATCATCAACGCATTGTGAACCGCGAAGTGGGCGTCATCCGCAAAGATACGCGATAGAATACGCCGCGTGAGGCCATGTTCCAGCGCACGGTGCGGCATGGAGATCAGGTTCGCGGGTGTGAAATGAACCCGGCCATCCTGCGTATCCGCTGCCGGTGAGACAGTCGCGGCATTGGCCGTCCACATGGAAGACGCTGAGCTGACATTGGCCAGCAGTGCCGGATTGATGCGCAGAGTCAGCTGTAGAATATCCGCATCAGATCCCGTAAAACCCATCTGACGCAGCACAGGAATTCGCGGTCCGTCATGCGGCGGCAGGACACCTTGCGGAATGCCGAGATCAATCAGCCGCTCCATCTTGGTCAGTCCCTGAAGCGCGGCCGCTTTCGGGTTCGAGACAAGACCTTTATGCGAGGCGCTGGCGATATTGCCCCGCGACAGACCCGCATAATTATGGGTTGGGCCGACCAGCCCGTCAAAATTCATTTCCCGTGTCATCTATGCGCTCATCACTGCCGCCTATCTTGGGCCAGTGCAATCCGCGCTTTCGGGCCGAGAGATCTGGCGACCTCTGAAATCATCCCAGGGGCGAGGTTGCCCGTCGTCAGGACCGCGCGGAAGCCGGATCCCGTGCCGGTAAAAGCCAGCAGCCTCTGAGACCCGTCCTTATAACCCACAAGATCGCGGACCGTTCGCGCTATCAATGTGTTTTCAACTCGGCACTGGATCGCTGGACCACCATCAAAAATATCGCATAATTCCGTCTCTTCAAATCTGGCGCCCATGAGCAGGTTCATAGCGCCGCGTGAAATATCGTGGGGTCGCCCGGCACAGATTCGCGCCGCGTCTGGCAGCAAGTTCATCAGTATCGGCAGACTCGGCAGGAGTTCCATGATGAAACGCCCATCCGACGCCGACAGACGGTCGGCGATTTCGAAATCCGTATCAATGAACTTGGATGTGAGATGCTCCCAGAACGGGCTCACGCCAGTCTCATCCACCCAGCCGCGAATATCGGCCATCAAGCGGTGGTCGAACATATCCCTGTGCGCTTCGATGAAGCAGAGCCGCCCCAGCGAAAGCAGCCGCGCAATGCCTCGACCCCGTGCTTCCGGCGCCAGAAAGATAGAAGCGAGTTCCGTATAGCCATCGAAGTCGGTGGTGAGCTGCAATGTCTCATATTCAGTTCGCAGATCCACTTGAGATGATTGCCGGGCGTGACGCGAGCGTTTGAAGGAATAGAACGGTCGATCCACACCCAGTTTCGGGATGATCCCGGAAATCCCCATAACCTTGCCATCGCATTCGGCCACGAAAAGCAGCCGGTTCGCGTTTGAGTCAGCACCCAGATATCGGTGGGTG
The DNA here is from genome assembly GCA_965205225.1 of Litorimonas sp. Classification (GTDB taxonomy): domain Bacteria; phylum Pseudomonadota; class Alphaproteobacteria; order Caulobacterales; family Maricaulaceae; genus Litorimonas. The sequence continues at coordinate 247,181 of CBDBFZ010000002.1, read as the reverse complement.
GCATCAATATAGGCATCCACACGCGCACGGCTCCGCGGCACGGTGGTCAGACCGGCCTCGGCGGCGCTGGTGAAGCGCGCTATGGCGCCAGCGTCATCAGGGGTGGCGATGCGAAAGACGTCCAAGGAAGAACTCGTCGCTTGCGTCCGCGAGCCGGTCCGTTGGGGCACAGCAGTCAGGGGACGTAAGCGACCATCTAGCGGGGCCAGCGCAACGTTTCAAGTGAGTGTGGGTTCAGGGTTTGAAATACCGTGATGTGGTCAATGCTTAACATTGAATACAATTTGAGTGGTCTTACGCGAGAATGAAACTATACGGCGGAGTATGACATTGTCCGTCGTCATATTAAGTGGCACAGATTATGGGCCAGGCTAAGGGATCCTTTGCTCATCGGTTTTGTTGATATTAAGCGACGACTTTGCGGTATTTGCAAGCGTCGCTGCTATATAGTCTTTCGTTTGATCCTTTCTCTGCGATACTGTCCTCGCCCCGCAGGCCGTCCAAGACGACCCTGATCTTCTCCTCGGCACTATATTGCTTGCGGGTCTTACGTTTGATGTGCTTGACAACACGTTCGCCGTGACTGGTTTTACTCTGTCTCATTCTTCACTCCATGAAATGAAGATGAACCAAAAGTCTCCCTTAACCTAGACCCAAATCTGTGCCACGGCTATTGACATCAAACTGCTTAAAATTGCATTTGACAAGGGATAAAAAAGTTACTAGTAGAAATTATTAATAATAATGAGTCATGCCTAGTTGATTGGATTTTCTCTGAGGTATCGTAACAGGGTTTTGTACTTGTCTTCAAGCCTGTGATTATATCTCCATTCCGTTTCCTTCAGGTGTAGATGAAAGGTGTGTTTTGGAACGCCCTTAAACTTCGCTAGACGCACCTTGGCCAGCCCCCAGAAGCCTTCGATGCCGTTGATGTGGGTTGGGCCCTGGGCGAACTCGTCCCTGGAATGATCTACCCGATAATGACCATAGCCTATATCGACCAGTCCGTTATAGCCGCGCCAGCCATCGGAGTTGATGATGGAAGACGGGTTAACCCTACCCCGGATAATCCCCTGTAGGGTGGCTCTGGAGCAGTCTGGCACGATCTCGGTATAGACCCGCCCGGCCCGTTCGTAGATGCCAAACACGGTGGTCTTGCCATAGGCTCCGCGCCCGCGTTTGCCCTTGACGCGGGTTGCGCCGAAATAGCTTTCATCAACCTCGACCACGCCGAAGAAGGGTTTGTCCGCCTCGCAGGCCCAATGGATGCGTTCGCGAAGAGCGCGGTAGATCCGGTTGATGGTGTTACGGTTAAGCCCTGTCAGTTGGGCTGTTTGCAGGGCTGTCAGATCAGCGGCGAAGCAGCGAACGCCCTCCCGAATTTTGCGCTCGGACAGATGCGAACCTTTTGAGTGATGATTTTCATTGCATACAGTGACTTAGATCACTATGCGGAGCCAATCAACTAGGCATGACCCAATGCATATATTATGATAAAACATACGACAGCGGATAGTATTGGGAAAGCCGGCCTCCGCTGCAAAAGTGGTCAATAAATGTTTAATCGACATCTATATTCGTTCTAAATTCAATGAAGGTTAAAGAGTATAATGTTCATTAGAGCATTTACAGACGGCCAAAATAATGCATTGTTTGCCTATGGTGATTTTCACTTATATATCACTTGCCCAACACGTGCTCCGGAACTGGCTGACTGGCCACGCCTAATTTTCTCCTTTGATCAATAGGACTAGGCCTACTGCAAGGAGCAAAAATGAACAGAAAAGACTATCAGAAAATGATTCGTGGCTCGGGCCAGCATGATTATGAAATATATCTAAATACCGAACGCTTGCTAGCGTGCCAAAAAGAACCGGATAAGCTGTGTAACCCAGACGAATTGCAATTCATGATCGTCCACCAAGTAGAAGAATTATGGATGAAATTAATGGCAACGACACTGCTTGACATTGATGATGCCATGCGGGCTAGCCATACGTTTAAGGCCTTAACGCTCTTCAGGCGTGTCCATATCTGCCAAGAGATGATGATCACACAATTGGCCTTACTCGAAACAATGTCTCCAAAAGATTATCAGGAAATACGATTATTACTTGGCAATGGAAGCGGACAAGAAAGCCCCGGTTTTCGCGTATTGCTAAAAATGCCTAAGGAGCTTTGGGAAAGCTTCGAAACGGTATATCTTGAAGGCGGTAAGCGAACAGTTGAACAGGTTTACGATAGTGAATATCGCCATGACGAAGCCTATATGATAGCCGAAGCCTTAGCCGAGTTTGACGAACAATTTCAAAAATTCAGGCATGCGCATATGCAACTGATCTATCGCTCAATAGGTGTGGGGGCAAAGTCACTCAAAGGTCGCCCTGTCGAAATTCTCAATGAAGGTATTCGGCAAAAGTTTTTTCCTGCACTTTGGCAAGTCAGAGCGGATATGACAGATTTCTGGGGCGGGTCTTATGGCACAAAGCGAGGCAAGTTAGACGCCAATGCTGATGCGTGAGCTGTTTCATGTTCCCGAGAATTATTTCCTCACTCATAGCGTTGGGTGCCTGCCTAAACAGACTGAAACTGAGCTAAGAGATCATTTTTTTGCGCCTTGGATGTCTGGCGAAAATTGGGTTGACTGGATGCCAATCCTGGACGAATTTCGTGCAGGGCTGGCCGCGATGTTGTCAGTGGAGAAAGCCACTATCTGTCCGCAAGTCAATGTCTCCAGCGCCTTAACTAAAATTCTTTATAGTTTGCCCGAGAATAGGCTAGCTGAAGTCTCAGGGCGCAAGACCATTTTGCTGTCTAAGCAGGATTTTCCAACGATTGGCTTTGTCTTCAAACAGGCCAAGCGTTTTGGATATCAGATCCGATTTGTCGAGGGCGATCCTTCCAATATTGAAAATTGGGAAGAGGCTTTGGATGAAACGATTGCCATTGTGCATATCACCCACGCCCTCTCGAATAGGTCTCACCTTTTGCCAGTGGACGATATTTGCGCGCTGGCACAAGGGCTGAATACCATCTCTATCGTGGATGTCGCACAGTCTCTAGGGGCTGTTCCTGTTAATTTGGCCCAATGGGGCGCTGATTTTGCGATGGGGACAGGTGTGAAGTTTCTTTGCTTTGGCCCCGGAGCTTGTTTTTTATATGCTTCGCCGGAAATGTTGCGCGTTTGCAATCCACTCGATGTAGGATGGTTTTCACATGAAAACCCATTTGAGATGGACATTGAGAAGTTTCGCTTTGCGCCGGATGCTATGCGTTATTTTGGTGGAACACCTTCGCCTGCGCCTTTTGTGATGGGCAATAGCGCCATGAAATTATGGCAGTCTTTAGGGGCGCATCGCATTCAGAGGCAGATAGAGGAGAGGCTTTCATATCTGTGTGAGAAGCTACCGAGCGAAATTATTGTCTCTCCCACTATAGCTACTGACAGAGGCGGGACATTTGTCATAGCACCCGGTGCTAAAGACCTCCTGCGGCAAACCCTGAAGAGCCAAAATATTTTTCACGACGAGCGGGAAGAGGGTTTTCGGTTTTCAGTTCACGCTTACACATCGGATTCAGAAGTAGAAAATTTGGCAGGGGTTTTATTGAGCGCCAGACCTTAATGTCCATTTTCAGAGTGAATAGTAGGCATTAGAACCTATTCAATCTAAACCAACTTACAAACGGGGTTTTATCAATATTATCGTCCTAGAGGCGACTAAAGAATAAGTCACGGGATGTTTGATAGTGAGGAGAATTGAGCCTTCTGAATCAATGGTTATGATCGAATCTATAAAATGGAAGTATTGGCTTTTATTTCAATAATGAGGATTTTCAGAAGTTTGGGTGGGGTTGGCACGCTCTCTAGGGCGGCAGTAAATGCTGAGTGCGTGGTAGTGGAGGCAGCCTGGCGCTAGCTCATCTCACGGCTGATTTCCCTACTTTACAGGGAATTTACAGGGAAAATGGATCTTTTCTTTATGAATCCAGCCGCAACATGTATTTTTGACCGTGCAAACTATTGAATTACACATATTTATTGCGGAATTCCCTACTGATTCCTAACAGGGAAATTTACCTCGTTCGGCAGGGAATGATTTTGATAGAACAGGCTATATTTGATGACATGATCAGGGAGAATGGGTTGCGGGGCCTCATCAATGACATAGGGTGATGCCTGTCAGGCGGGTTCAATCAGTTGAACCGCTGATAACGATCATAGCTTGTCTCAATCCCGAGTTCGTCTTCATCGTCAGTTTGTGGCCCGATCAGCAGAGTCATCTGGAACCCTTTGGATTGCCCCAGCATTTGTATCTCTAGACTCTCCGTCGTGGGACTCTGCAGCCAAACATCGGTCTCATCTTCAAAGACGTCCGAGGGTCCTGAATTTGCGTTTTGCGCAATTTGCGGAAGTTTTTGCTTGTTCCAGACCAAGATCCTCGGGAAATCATCGCCCTTGGCAATATATCGAATCTTGTCTGTCTGGCTAAAGACAATCGCTATTGGATCATCATGGGTCTCTACATAACGGTTCGCGGCAGCCTCGCGACTCACGGCGAGATCATTTGCTATTTTGATGACGTGCCGAAGATCGGGTGAGGGCCTTAAATGCGGCGTCAATTTGTAGCGAGGCATAAGCAATTCTGACGCAAAGCGGTTGGCTTCAATTTCTTCCCGCTGTCCCTGGCTGGCATGGGCGCGAAAATCCTTTTTCGAGCATTGTAACCCGAACGCTCCATTCTCGTCCTTGCTGCCATAAGGAACATGTCCCGGATTGATAAAATGGCCCAGTTCATGGGCGATGGTGAATCGCTGACGTTTGAAGTCTGCCCCTTGTTTGATGGCTATTGCCCCGTTTGACTTATTTGTCGGCGTAATCAACGCCCCTTCGCAGCCCTTGAGGTTCTTAGTGGCAATCAACTTTATATCGAGGCCATATGCGATGGCGTCGACCGGAACAGGACCATCTCGCTCACCCAACTGCTTATGAATGGCGAGCGCTAGCTTTGCCGGGTTCTGCCCCACCTCTTCAATCGCAAATCGATCAAAGCTTAACGTCTCTCGGCGCGAAATGAGGGTCAGAAGTCAGTCATCCAAATTTTTGAGAAGCGACTGCATCATGTCTTTGAATATCTTTCGGTCATTCTCGTCAAGGGTACTGGCCTGTCTGAACATTCCGGCAAGCTCTGCGTCGGCATCTTTTGCATCAGTGTCTTCGCCAACCAGATAACTTACGCTTACATGGTAATAGTCGGCCAGACGCGTCACAAGCGCCATGGACGGGTTGGTTTTACGCTCCTTCTCCAGCTCCCAGATATGGGCTTTGGAAACCCCAACGGCATCTGCCACGGCCTGAAGCGGCACGTCTTTTTCTGATCTGCACGCAAACAATCGTCTGCCGAGGGTCATGGTTGGGCCCCCCGATAAGTCACGATCTTGATAGAGGCATCATCTCCGTTCTCCACAGCTTACAAAAAATGCACTCTTGACAGACGCCTTAATTGTTTTCTACAGCATACACCATAGACTTCCAGAATCGAAGATCAAGTATTAGATATGAATATCCAGATGACCGCCATCAAGGATCTCAATCCTTGGACCCGCAATGCGCGCACCCACTCGAAAAAGCAGATCCGGCAGATTGCAGACAGTATTCAGAGCTTTGGCTTTACCAACCCGGTTCTCATTGACGATGCACGCACCATCCTCGCCGGGCATGGGCGCGTCGCGGCGGCAAAGAGCCTCGGCTTGGAGGAGGTTCCCTGCGTCCAGCTCTCGCATATGAGCCCGGAGCAGAAGCGAGCCTATGTGTTGGCCGACAATAAGTTGGCGCTCAATGCTGGCTGGGACGAGGATATGCTGGCTGGTGAGTTGGAAGCGCTTATGGAAATGGATCTGAACTTCGACATTGGTGTCATTGGTTTCACTATCTCTGAGATCGACAGCCTGATCGAGGATAAGGCCAATGAGGATAAGGCCAATGAGGATAAGGCCAATGAGGGGGCGGGCGATCCGGTGGATGATGTGCTGCCAGCAGGAACAGCATTTGCGCGGTGTTCGCATGGCGATGTTTGGCAACTGGGTCCGCACCGCCTCGTCTGTGGGGATGTACTGGACCCCTATAACACAGATATGCTCATGCAGGGTGAAAGCGCCCGCATGGTATTTACAGATCCGCCCTATAATGTGCCGATCGCTGGCTTTGTAGGGGGGTCGGGCTCCATCAAGCATTGCGAGTTGGCGATGGCGTCTGGCGAGATGTCGGAAGGCCAGTTCACGACCTTTCTGAAACGTGCCTTCGCTCAGCTAGCCAAGCACAGCGTCGATGGTTCCATCCACTTCATCTGTATGGGCTGGCGGCATATTCGCGAGATCACACGAGCCGGGGACGCAGTCTATGCTGAGCTCAAGAACTTGATTAGTTGGGTCAAAGATAATGGCGATATTGGAAGGTTCTACCACTCGCGACATGAGCTGATTTTTGCGTTTAAATCCGGTAGCGCACCTCACACTAATATGTTCGAACTGGGACAGAATGGCCGCTACCGCACCAATGTCTGGGAATATCGGGGTGTGAACGCAAGTCGGGCAGGACGGGTGGAGGAATTGTCGCTCCACCCGACCGTCAAGCCGGTCCAGATGATCGCGGACGCCATTAAGGACGTCTCGGGACGTGGGGAGATTGTGCTCGATATTTTCGGCGGCTCTGGTTCGACCCTGATTGCGGCACACAAAACTGCACGTCGTGGCTACCTTGTCGAGCTTGATCCGCTTTATTGCGATGTCATCCTCCAGCGTTGGGAGAGCTTCGCCAAGGATGAGGCTGCGCATCTCGCCTGCGGCATAGCGACGGATCATCCGTCTCAGGCGTGGCGCGATGAGGGGGTCGGACAAGGGGAGATGGCCGAATGAGCGCCAAAGGCAAACCAGAGGAGACGCAGGCCGTTCCCTATGAGGTCGGCTACAAAAAGCCGCCTGTCGCAACGCGGTTTAAGAAAGGCCAGTCCGGCAATCCCTCAGGGCGCCCTAAGGGGAGCAAATTCAAGGCGCAACCGCTCACCTATGAGCTGCTAGAAGAAACGCTCAAAGAGACCTTTCTGGAAGAAGCCTACCGCATGGTGAACATCAATATGGGGCAAGGCGAAGAGTCCATTCCGATTGCGCAGGCCGTGATCCGCGCCCTAGGCGTCAAAGCCGTCAAGGGTAATATCCAGGCGCAACGCTTGTTCATCACGACGCTGACCGAGATTGAGGCGGAGAAGAAGGAGGCTGCAGAGAAGCAGATGGACCATCTGATCGAATATAAGAGCTTTTGGACAGAAGAATTGGAGCGCCGAGCGAAACTGGGGCTTCCGATCGACCCGCCTGTTCTGCATCCGGACGACGTTCACATTGATAACGACCGAGGCAGGATGGAAGTTCACGGCCCCCTCACGCCAGAAGAGAAAGAGGAACAGGACTTCTTCAAGGGCAGGTTAGACGGGTGGCGGGAGGCTCAAGCTCATTATGAAGAGGTTTTAGCCAACCCCAGGGAGCATGAGATCGAGCATCGGCCATTCATTGAGAACGAGCTTGCGGAATGTAAAAAGATCATTCCGGTGCTGGAAATGTTAAGTGGAGGCGAGCCGCCCCGCACGCTCTACCAAGCGCATAAAATGGCGAAGCGGTTGACATAGGCGAAGCAAAGATACGTTATTCAGGCACAAAATTTAGGCACAAACCACCATAAGGGCTGCGAGTTCAGGTGCAACTCGACTCCCAAGAAAGAGCCGGTCAGCTCTGCGATAACAAGCCCAAATAGGCTGTAAATAGCACCGCCATCATTGATGCGAAAAATGGCTATAATTCTCAATGACGTTTAAAGCTCACAAGTTTCAAAGTTGGCTCGACATCGACCGTTTTATAACCGGCAGAAAGCCAGCCGTAAGACTTCCGGGATGAATTATCCTCGTTTGTCCACCAGGCACGGTGGATATGCGCGCTTCGCGGTAGCTTCCCAGATATGATGTCCTCAATCTTATTGAACGTCATTGTGATGTATTCAGTATTTTGACGTTCAAGGAAACTGGCTAACGGATCATATTTTCCCATACTTTTTTCTCATACCCTTTCCTCCATCTACGATGACTATAGGGTTAAGTAACTTTTCTGCCAAGCCGCAAATCTTTTGTTTTTTGGCGGCCGGCTTCAAGACGCTCTGCTATGCGGTCTGGATGCCGTTCATCGTCTCGCAATGCTGGATCCCATTGACTGAGCGACTCTGCCAGATCCATTGCCGCATATATGATGCGAGGATGACGTTTCGCGACCGTCATGCGCGCATCTTCCGCAACAGTGCGCCTGTCGCCTCTATCGCGAGGAAGGCCTGTGTTTACGGCGGAAAAGACCTCGGAGACGAAAGATGTCAGCCCACAGGCAAAGCTGTCCGCAGATAATGCTGCACGCCGTTGATCTTCACAAAGATTTCGACGAGGGGCTATCTCCATGGGGTATGTTAGCGTAGATGAGCTGATCGTTTTGACCGAATCTGCTTTGTGAGTATTGGGCCGAACCGATCCACTCAGTAGCGTTTTCTTGCCATGAGGGCATCGTGACCAATGTCATCGCAGAGTATATTGAAGATCTGTCCTACCTGCTCAACCAGATCGGCGAGGAGCTATGTGATCATCCGGGATGGGACAATTAGCGAATACTGCTGAGGCACACCTCCCTTATTATGCGTATCATTTGGCTTAGCTCGCTTACAAAACGACACCATGTAGACTTAACTCAATAAGAACGGGTTATCGACCGATCCTTTTCATGGCTTCACCCCTACGAACGTTTTCTTTGCTCTCGTCGAGATAGCTCTGCTTAAGAGTATCCAACGCGCCGGCCAGATTGGGATGGGTAATGCGGTAATGGTCTGCAGCGCGGGCATATGCTTCTGCCAAACACTTCTCCTGAGCTCCCGAGGTGAAACCATGGCACCCTCTGGCATTGTACCGACCCATGTAGAAGCCTTCCGCCATGCGCTCGTCTATGCGGGGTTCCAGAGCGTCGGCAACCCATGACGCGGGCCATAGCTCTCCCTCCTTCGGTGCAGAGCGCCCGGTAAATTGACCGATGGTCAAAGCAGTGATCCTGGCGCGGCCGAGTTCGGACCCGAGCTCCAAGGCGCGGTCGATCCAATTGCCAAACGTCGCGGTCTTTTGTTCTGGCGTGGATTTCGATTGGCCGGGAAGGAACGACCAATCGTTCAGAAACTGCCACATCTTGTCCTTGAAATCCGGTCGTGTGTCCTCAACTGAACCAAAGCCGTCAGGGTCGTCCAGATCGTCATCGCGTTTGTGCACGAAGGATAACGCCTGAAGGATCGGCGCGGGATCATTCTCTACCGCCTCTTCAACGGATGGGATGCCGTAGCTGGTTTCCTGCAATCTTCGAAGATACCGGAATTCGAGCGCCAGCATGCGCTCGAACGAAATGAGGTCACTCACGCTAAGCACCTTGAAGGCTTCCTCTAAATTGTACCGATACATGATGAGGTTCGTATTCGTTCCGGGATCATCGGTCATCGCCTCGAGGACATCGGCGAGAAGCGGGGCTTCGACCTTGGCAAACTCCTGAGACAGCACCTCGAAAGCGGCGGAAGCGCGTCCGATCTTCAGAAAAGCCCGCGCCGCACGGGCGGCCTCCGCCGCATCTTTCGCCCAGACGGGGCTGACATTGATCCAGTAGACATCACGGAGCTCGGCACATGTGTCGACGTGATCCCATGTTTCGGCAGCGAAGGGTGCCTCAATGGCCATGAACTCGACCAAGCGTTTGCGATCCTCGCCACCCAGCCGCACGACCAACTTGCACAATTCCACAGAGTATCGATGCATAAATCCTCTGAGGAAGCCCCTAAGGGCGTCCTCATTCACGGATTTGAAAAGTTCGGCGATCAACGCAGTTGATTCGTCCAGCTCTGGCGAGGTGAGAGCGTAAATATCCCCGACCACAGCCGGGCTTTCGCAGCGATCGATGAGGTCCATGACTGCCGAGCGACCGTTTGTGTCAACCAGTTTGTTCAACTTACCCATTCGAAGTTGCCTGATTCTTTCGTCGCGGGCTTCCCAATCCCCGTCCAGATCCTCTTTCATGCCGAAATCGATCCAATGACTTTTAAATAACCACAATAGATCGGAGACTGGATCGCGTGGCCGCAAGGTTTCGTGGAGCTCATCCGCTTTCGCCTCGTCATAGCCAGCTTCGCCGTCTTCCCGTTTGCGCCTTGCTGAAAAACGAGAACGGGTGTGTTGGTGCAGCGTGCGCCGGAGACTAAGGCGCTCCTCATCGGAGGCTGTGTCCGCCCAAGCCATCGCCTTATTCCAAAGGGTTGCCTCGTCAGCCTTATCCATGTGTCCAAGGAGACCCAGCAAATCGCCAAGGGTTTCCGCCGAGGGTTCGGCCTTATTCAGGCACAGTTGGAAACAAAATCGGCGAAACTCCGAAACGTCGTGATTGGTCACCGGCGCGATCCCGTGAGCGTAGTCGCGGAAGCAGGGCGTAGCGTTGCGCATGGCCATGGCGGGACCTCGGCTGATCTCGGCAATGGCGATGTCCCACGCGACGCTTGGGAATATGTTCCAAAGTTGGCAAAACACCTTCTTGCGGCCAGCGAGATCGACAGCTGTTTGGGGTATCCAACTGCGAAACAGCGTCCGCAATGAGTTAGTTGGTTTGTTCATCCAGTTGTCGTCGATCTCGGTCTGGCTGAGCCTTGCGAGAATGCTCGCCGTCCGGGCGTAGTACTGCGGACTCCATGCCAGTGTTTCCAAGGCCCAGAGCAGACCGGTCCGGTAATTGTGCGCGCCGAAGATGCACCTATCAATAGGGGTAAGCAATTCCTCTATGTTTTGCGTAGTATTGAGGTCGTCTTCCAGCGCCTTTAAGAAGATTTCGGGCTGCATTTCCGCGACAGCCGGGAGGATGTCGTTGACCGACTTGAGTGTGTCGCCCTCCCAAGGCGACACGAGGGTCTTCGCGAGCTCACACGACTGCTCCGCGATACAGTCAACGACGGGGTCGAGGCAGACGCGCTCCCCCGTCACGGTTAGGGCCAGTGCGCCATGTGCGATGCCGTTTCGGAGCCCGCCGGAAAAGTCGCGCTTTTTCCCGTGGATTGCCGCATAAGCCCTGTCTTCGACTGGCAGATCGAGTGCAGGATCGCGTTCGGGAAGAACTTGGCTGGCGACGTCGAAGAACCGTTGGGCGTCACCCACCGTGAGGTTCGCGCCGATGGCGTAAAAGATGTCGAGCTGGGATTTGACGCCGATCTGATTGCCTGCCATCCAGATCGGACTGTCGTCAAGGGCTACGAGCGAAGTGATGGCCGTTTCCATTTCGGCAAACGGGCGATCGCATATCAATTCTATAGCACTCCTGTCGTCCGGGTTCGCGGCGTTGAAGCGTCCGGCGAATGCCAAACCACCAAGAATGGACGCGACCTGGCTTCCGACCCACTCGGGCCGCGCAACCGCCGGGCAGCTTGATACTCGGCGACGAAGGATTGTCAGCGATCGCCCCGAATCGACGTCCAGCCGTTCGATCTCGGCGTCATTCAAACTGGCAGCCCGCAAGGCTTCGAAAAAAGCCGAATAGGACAACGGATCAAGTGTAAGCGCACTATTGGTCTTCGGGGCACCTCGACCGACGGTGCGGATATAGGGCAGGTCAGGAGCCGCTTCGGCGAGCGCGGCTTCCGCTTCAGTCGTCATAATGATCGGCATGATCGGCAGGATCGACTTGCACGCGTTGATGTTTGACTTGACGTCTTCGGCTTTGAAAATGCCCACAAGCCGATCTAGTGTGGCCTCTACCGCGCCAAGAGCCTCGCGCACCTCGGGTTTGCTAGGCTCTTCGTCATCAAAACCCTCGGCCTTGTCGCCGGATGCAGCGGCCTCGACTGCATACTCTCCTGACACTAGGTCAAGGCGCAAGGGATGGCTATTCCCCAGCGCAGCGATCAAAGCGGCGGCCTCAAGGGCAGAATCGGCTGTGAGGGTGAGACACTCAGTGGGATCTTTCAGCCAAGTGAGGAGTTTGGGATTGGCGCTCCTGCAAGCTTCCCGGAACAGGCAGGGCGTGAGGCAATCCGCACGGTCAACCTGCCAACGACGCCAAATCCCCTCCAGCGACTCCATGGCGCCCGTTGGAATACCGATTTCGCGGCTCATCCACACCTGGGTAGAGGGTGCGAGTTCCAACCACTGTTCGAGATCGTCGGCGTCGAGCACTCGGACATCTGCGAACTCGTTCTCCGCCCGCTTGTCCTCCGCCCATTTTTTCTTTCCCAGCCAAATCCGCGGTGAGACGAAAACGAACGTCATCAGTCGTCGGTCGTCGGCATTGATAGTCTTCACGCGCTGATTGAAGTCTCCGTTCGCCTTATTGGCAGGGTCTCCAACACCAAATTCCCAACGAGATGAACCACACGGAATGTAAAGCCTGCCGGTACCGCTTTCTACTTCGCCGTCCCATCCGGGGGTTTGGCTTTGGTCATTTCCGGGGAAGTCGACGTACGTGACCGTCGGATCGGTTTCATGGACAAGCCTTCGAAGCAGGACTGCCAGGCGACTCCTCGCCGCAAGATCCCCTGCCCATGCGGCAATTTCGGCCGCCCTTATCTCCCGGACAATTTGCACAGGACGGGCGATCTTGGTTTGCGCCAAAGCACTTACTCCGGTTTGGCGTTCAATGATCTCACCGGCACTTACTCCCAACACTGTCCCGCATCGCTCGGCGAATTTTTTCGACACTGGAGTTTTGCCATTTATTACGCGACTGACATGCGCACGGTTATAACCCAGCCTCTCAGCTAGGACTTTGATGGACACCATTATCTGCCACGACGGACTTTAACCATGTGACAAACGTAGAATCATGACTTTTCATATCACGAAATATATGTGATATATTTATCACATTGCAAGAACCATCTGCAGCCTCTTGTTCAAGCTCTAGTGGTCTGCTGTAAAAAATGGTTCATTGATCGTGTTGGTTTTAGCTTCATTTATGGAGTTGAGCCATGGGAAAGAGTGCCAAGCCTGAAGAGATCATTGCGAAGTTGAGAGAGGTCGAGGGTCGACTGAGCCAGGGCGAGACTGTGCGAAGGCTATGCGCAGGATTGGCGTGACAGAGCAGACCTTCTACCGATGATGCAAGGCGTATGGTGGATTGCAAGTCGGCCAAGCCAAGCGGATGAAGGATATGGAGAAGGAGATCGCTCGTATTCGCAGAGCTGTTTCAGATCTCACTTTGGACAAGCAGATTCTCAAAGAGGGTGTGCGGGGAAAGTTCCAAGCCCTTCGCGCAAGCGTCTTGTCATCGATCATGTGGTGGAGGCGCTCTGTGTCTCAGAACGCCGGGCTTGCCGTGTGGTTGGCCAGCATCGATCTACGCAGCGCCGACCGGCTTCACCGCGTTCAGATGAGGTGGCCCTCACGGCGGATATTATTTGTCTTGCAGAACAATATAGTCGAGATGGCTATCGCCGGATGACCGCTCTGCTGCGAGAGTACGATTGTACAGATGGCTGCAACACGGCGTGAGCTTGACCGAAGCAGGTCACAAATTGGACACCTCGAAGAACGGGGTTTGGGGCCAGTATAGAGGCGAATTTTATAGTCGGCTCTCAGGTCAGGCTTCATAGAGTGACGCATGCGTGTCCACAGGCGTATTTGGGCATGATTTTGGCCCGCATAAGCGGGGGGATCCGGATTTTGAACAGAATCAGGCTATGGGCTGTCGTCGCTCATGGAAAACGAGGCGGCGGAAGTTGTCGCTTAGGTTGACCATAGTGATCCGGCCAGCGGCCTTGGCCTGGCCGATTGAGCGCCTGGCCGATTGAGCGGATCGTGATCGCCATCGGCCCTTTCTCATATCCGAACACATGTTCAACACAGGCACGGATGGAGGAGCGGGTCGCATTGCCGCGCCGAATGTGCTTTGCCATCGGTTTACCGCGGGGCTTCTTTCGATGGATGTTTGAACGATAGCCCTGCGCTTTCAGCCAGGCTTCGTTTCTGGCTGAGCGGTAAGCTGTGTCCGCCCAAACAGACTTTGAGCTGTTGGTGGCATCCAGAACCGATGCCAGTTCGTGCCCATCATAGCGGGCCGCATGGGTACAGGTCTCTCCCCGGACAAAGCGCCATTTCCGGTCAATACTGATATGGTTCTTGTACCCAAAGTGAGGGATGGAAATGTCGACAAGGCCTGCGTCCTGTTCCCCTTCTGCGGTCTTTCGCGCCCTGGAATAGCTGACCACCGCTCGTGCGTCGGTGTCTTTCTGTGCGGCCCTGGCAGGATCGCCCGCGCCAGATAGCGGACGCGCTTTCACCCGCCCTGGCCCGCTCTTTCTCTTCTTTCCTCATCCGTTGGCGCGGCGCTGACACTAAAGTGGCATCCACGATCTGACCTCCCGTGGGTTTGTAGCCGCGCTCGCAGAGTTGCTCTTCAAAAGCGGCAAACAGAGATTTGAAAGCACCAGACTGGGTCAGCTTTTCCTGGGTCAGCTTTTCCTGGGTCAGCTTTTCCTGGGTCAGCTTTTCACGGAACAGCCAAATCGTCTTTTGGTCCGGGGTCGGTTCACCGATCTCAAACCCCAGAAACCGCAGCCAACTTAAACGATCCCGGATCAGAAATTCCATCCGTTCATCACTCAGATTGTGCATCGACGCCAGAACAAGCACCTTGAACATCGTGACCGGATCATAGGGTGGCCGACCGCCCTTGGCGCGAACCCCATAACCGAGGGCTTCCATCAGAACAGTTCGGAAAGCCTCAAAGTCCACATGACGCTCCAGCGCTTCAAGCGGATCACCTGTCGCCGATAAGCGAGCAAGATGATCCAACAAGTCAAACAATCCAGGCGCGTGCATCATAAAATCCTCCCACAACCAGTAAATCAGATCACACAACAAAATATATGGTTCTTAGAGGCCTCCATATGCTCACTTAACTAATCTGAGCAGAACTGATGCACTGGAAGTAAGTTGGGAGGCAGATGCGTCGGCAATCGAACAATGACGCTTGCATCATCAAAGGCAAGCAGCCTAATATCAACCAGATGAGACCAAACTCTCACAGACCCTAAGACCTCAATGATCCAAAATCATTCGACGACGGACATTCGCCAATGCCTTTGAACTTGTCGACGAATAAAGATATTTTTTGAAAAACATTCTGCTTCATGGGCAGATATTGAGGATTTAGGGGGCTCATTTTCGGCAGAATTGAATTTAAATCAGTTCCATTCTCGCTGGCAAACTCACGTTTGATCGACACATCTATATAACGCTTGGCCGCTTCTGTATTTAGGTTTTCACTATCAATAAGCTCTTCTGCCTCACGGCGCTGTTCTGCTTGCGCAAAGGAAAAGAAGGCATCAATCACACTGGCCTTGTCACCGAGTTTATCAAGGTCGGTTTGGTTGATGAAATCAACAAGCAGGCTTTCCTTTGCCCGGTTTCCAATACTGCCGCGTATGGTTCGCCCTATCTCATCAATCAAGTCTGATTTGCTTTTCGTCTTTTTATTATGTTCGAAGATTAGCTCCAGGATATAATCCAGATTGATCTCTTGGGATTTAAGCAAATCGACCTCAAAGACAACATCATCCCAGTCAATCGTGAACTGTTCTTGATCGTCAGCCGCTTTTTCACGCAGCCGCCAATCGCATATGTCGTTATATGTGGATCGATAATCCTGTATTTTTCTCTCAGCAGGCATCTTGATAGATTGCAAGCTCGCTAAGTCATCATCGCTCAAATAATGCTCTTGCTTGAATGACTCTAACCCGTCTTCATCACTCTTATCTATGCCCTGCAAGGCTTTTAGGCTGGCAAATTCATCATAGTTTTGAAGAATATTCTCGGCCCGTAAATACTCACCAAATAGTTTGGCGAAGTCCTTTTTGTCAGCTTCCTTTTCAATGGCTGTAAGATCAGGGAAGCGCGCCTCAAGCTCTTCAATAATTGCGCGGAAACCACGACGCGCCTCACCCGTGGTTTGATCTGTGAAGCCGTGCATATATTCATAATAGCTTTTCTCCAGCACCACGTTCTTTGTATTTGCATCACCGAATAGCCTAATGGCGTCCACAGTCGCTGTCTCAAGATCGCGAAAGGTCACGATATTGCCAAAAGATTTGGTGGCGTCAAAAATACGGTTCGTGCGGGAGAAGGCTTGCATCAAGCCGTGAAACCGCAAGTTCTTATCGACAAAGAGAGTGTTGAGCGTAGGCGCATCAAATCCGGTCAGGAACATGCCAACAACGATCAGCAGATCAATCTCTTTCGATTTAACGCGCTTTGCCAGGTCGCGATAATAGTTCTGGAAGCCTTTGCTATCAACACCGAAATTCGTTCGAAAATATGTATTATAGTCATTAATCGCCGCGCTAAGAAACTCTTTCGCGCTGCTATTCATCGCCGAAACTTCAAAACTTTCATCTGGAATATCTCCGATTGCATCTTGCTCTTCATTTGCGGCAAATGAGAAAATTGTAGCGATTTTGAGCGGCTTGTCGCTGCCCTCCTGCAACCCATTGAGAGTCTCATAATAGAGTTTGGCGGCATCCACACTGCTAACCGCAAACATGGCGTTAAAGCCCTGACTTCTGCCATGCAGCCGATGTGTTTTCTGGCGAAAATTGCTCAGAATATATTGCGAGATTTCTCGGATACGATCTGGGTGCTGTAGGGCTTGTTTATTTTCAGCCGCGCTAAGCTTTTTCTCATCCTGCTCGGTTTCAATGTCCCTAAATTGTGGGCGCACATCATTATAGTCCACCTTAAATTTGAGAACTTTTTCGTCACGTATGGCATCCGTAATCACATAGGCATGAAGCTCGCGGCCAAAGACGCTGGCGGTTGTTTCCGCGCCTAGCGCGTTTTCGGGAAATATGGGCGTGCCGGTAAAACCAAATTGGCAAAAGCGCTTGAATTTTTTCTGTAGGTTTTTCTGCGCCTCGCCGAATTGACTGCGGTGACATTCATCAAAGACGAAAACCACCCGCTCATCATAAACGGCTAAACCGCTTTCGCTTTTCATCAGATTATTGAGTTTCTGAATCGTTGTGACGATAATTTTGTTATCGTCTTTGCTCAAATTACGTTTCAGCCCGGCCGTGCTGTCAGACCCGTTCACACTATCGGGTGAAAAGCGCTGATATTCTTTCATTGTCTGGTAATCGAGGTCTTTACGGTCCACGACGAAGAAGACCCTGTCAATAAAATCAAGCTCAGTTGCCAAACGCGCGGCCTTGAAACTGGTTAGTGTTTTTCCTGATCCTGTTGTGTGCCAGATAAAGCCCCCGCTATTAGGCTTGCTCCAAGTCTTCGCTTCGGCAGAGCTTTTAATCTTGTGCAAAATGCGCTCGCTTGCGGCAATCTGATATGGGCGCATAACCAAGAGCGTGTCATCAATATCAAAAACTGAATAATCCAGCAGCACTTTGAGCAGGGTGCGCTTTTCAAAAAAGGTTGCCGTAAAGCCTTTCAGATCTTTGATCAGGCAGTTTTTCACCTCCGCCCAGTTTATCGTGAAATCAAAACTATTTTTGTTACGCTTTGTCGTATTGGCAAAATAGCGTGTGTCAGTGCCATTCGAGATGACGAAAAGCTGGACATATTTATACAGAGAATTATCTGAGTTGAAGCTCTCTTTGCTGTAGCGGTGTATCTGATTAAAGGCTTCACGAATGGCGACGCCGCGCTTTTTAAGTTCAATGTGGATGAGGGGCAATCCATTGACCAGGATCGTCACATCATAGCGATTGGCATATGCGCCCACTTGCTCAAATTGCTTAATGACCTGGACTTTGTTGCGGCAGACATTGGTCTTATCGACCAGATAGATGTTCTGAATGCGCCCATCATCAAAGACGAAATCAAAAATATAGTCGTCATGGATTTTGCGGGCTTTATCGGTGACGCTATCGCTCGGTTTATCCAAATAAGTGTCAACAAAGCGTGTCCATTCTTTGTCTGTGAACGTAACGCTATTGAGGGCTTGCAGCTGCACACGCACATTGGCGAGCATGGTTTCAGGGGAACGAATATTGGCGGCATATTCATAGCCCTGATTGCGTAAATCAGAAATCAGCTCTCGCTCCAAGTCAGCTTCGCTCTGATAGCTTTCGGCGACCTCCCATGCCCGTATGTATTTATCGAGAATGATAAAGCGGTTGGTCTCGGCGATGGGGGTTGTTTGCTCAGCCATTTGGCGCGTCCTCCTGCCGATAGCTATAATTTTCAATTAGATTATCTAGCAAAAGTTTAATTGTTTGTTTTTCTGGCTCTGTTGGCTCTTGAACCTCTTCGCTGGAAAGCTTCGAGTGACTTGAAAAATGGATAATGCGTTTTAGGTAAGCTTGCTTTTCACCTGGCGCTGTCTCCAAAAGATCGCCCCACTCTTTGTAACCCAGAAAGTTAGCCGTTTTTTCATAGAGGTTGCGCAGCAGGGTAAAGTGATATTTTTCAATCTGGTCCTCCGCGATCGCCTGCTCAAGCGTCTGTTTTAGATGTAAATGATAAGAAAAACTCTGATTTGAATCGCCCTGCTTTTCGGTAAGTAAAAAGCTGCCATCATCTAAACGGTCAAGCATGTAGCAATTCTTATTCTTCAGCTCATTGAATAGCACATTGTAGAAAAGCGGGTTGTGCGTCGTGATGATAAAGTTGAGACTGGTGTCACTGTTGCTCGATCTAATCAAACCCGCCAGATTGACCGCAAGCTCTATCAGATGGTTTTCATCCAGAGAGCTGACAGGATCATCAATGAAGACATATTCGAGCGCGTTGAAGAGGTCTGTTTCGCGATCAGTGCGTTCAGAGACGTCAAGAACCGCGATTACCTGCTCCAGCAGCGTAAAAAATACGCTCCAGACAAAATTGCTTTCCTCGCCTTTAGCGATCTTAATGTCCCCAGACCCATCTTTATCGCCGGTCTTAACCGAGAACGTTACGTCTCTGATATAATGAACACGCTTGCCATCAATGACTCGATAATGCTGATTAAAAGATGGTGTTAGGTTTTCATTGGTAAGGCATTGAAAGTTCTTGACAACATTCTGATCTTGTCCCTGTTCGAGTAAAACCCATTCGGTGAATGTATTTGGCTGGATAACTAGCTTAGGCTCTGCGTCGTTCTCTAGGTCATTGTCCCAATAGAACAGATCTTCTGTGAAAGCGTTATAGTAGAGGACTTTCGGACGATGATCATCTTCGCGTTCCTCGGTCTTTGGATCGATAAGTTCTATGAACTCTCGGGAAAGTCGCGTTTTACCAGAGCCATTAAAGGCATAGATCAGCTGAACCTTTTTATCGGCGCCACGGAGTTGTTCTGCAATCTGGGTAAGAGTCTGCCCCATACTACGCTGCTGCCTCGTCCGGTTTCGGGAATTTCAATAATTGATCGCGGTAATAGTTGTATTGCTTTTGGCGCAGCTCAATCTCACGCGGCAGGCCGTCGGTAAGCGAGGTGGTCAACGCGTCGAACTTGTCTAGGATGGCGACGATGCGGGCTTGTTCCGATAGCGATTTCTCTGGATCGTTTGGAGAAGGGATTGGGATCAGCGTTTTCTTGATGTTATCATTGTAGAGACGCTTGATCACCCCACCGTCTGAGACGTGCCAGTTTGCAATCTTGTAGAAGTAAAATAGATACTTGTTTAGCACCTTTCTTTCATCATTCTCCAGCCAGACGATGTTGCTGTCTTGGAAGTAAGCCTCGTCCCCATCGAAGACTACTGCTCTGCCAATTGTCCCACTTGCCGAAATTAGTACTTCGCCCACCTTGGGATAGCTGTACTTCGCTTTGAACTCCTCGAACAACTCCCTCGAAATGAAGGCGTTTGCTTCCCTGCCGAATGTTCCTATTTTGAAAAATGGAACATCCCCGACAACGGATGTTTGGTTCTTCATCACACGCTTGCACATACGCACTTTACCGACCCAACCTAGCGGTTTCCATTGCATGTTATCAAATGGACAGATCAGAAGTTGATCGCGATAATGATTATATTGTTTTTTGCGCGCGGTAAGCTCGGTGGTAAGCTCGGTGGTAAGCTCGGTGGTAAGCTCGGTGAAGGCGTCCAGTCTGCGGACAATCTCCCTTTGTATCGCCAGCGATTTCTCTGGGTCGTCGGGGCATGGGATGGGAAAGCTTAGCGTTTCAACTACCGACTTTGAAAGGCGCGGAATGCTCGCTCTTCGGACTTGCGATGATATCTTGTTTTGCTGTGTTACTAACCAGTGGTATATATATTTGCTCAAAATCCAATCTGGCGGCTGAAAGAAATGAACATCATCTGCGGCCCAAAAACCCGAAGCGCTGTAGCCAATTTCGCCAGCTGCGCCCGCACAAATAATGAAGGCAGAATCTGACTTAACATTAGCTTCGTGATAATAGCCGAGTGGCTTCATACTGTTCTGAAATACAGCAAAATCTCCAGTTTCCTCTAACTGGCTTTTTACAAGTCGTTTCCCGCGTTGAACGCCTACAACATCCCCCAACGCCTTCCACTCCACCTCTGCCCCATCGAGCAGCTGTTCCAGAAAACGCTCCACGCTCATGCCTCGATCTCCGCGGTGATGGCGTCAATATCGGCGCGGAGCTGATCAATCTTTGAGACCGTCTTTTTGATCTCTGCATTCAGCGCATCAATATCAATCACTTCGCGCGTGTCTTTGGGCTCCACATAGGTGCTGACGGAGAGGTTATAGTCTTTCTCGACGACGCTCTCATAAGGCACTGTCGCCGCCACATGCGGGACGTTTTCCTTGCTTTTGAACATCTCCATAATCCGGGTGATATGGTCATCATTCATGACATTCATATTGGTCGCTTTGTTGAAGAAGTCTTCGCCCGCCGCGTCGATAAATTGCGTATCCGTGTCGGTTTTATTTTTGGCCAGTACCAGAATCGTCACCGCAATGGTCGTGCCATAAAATAGGTTGGGCGCGAGCGCGATCACGGTTTCGACGTAATTATTATCAATGAGATATTGGCGGATTTTCTTCTCGGCCCCGCCGCGATAAAAAATCCCCGGAAAGCAGACTATCGCCGCCCGCCCCTTGGCCGAAAGATAGCTGAGCGCATGGAGCACAAAGGCAAAATCGGCTTTGGATTTAGGCGCAAGTATGCCCGCTGGCGCGAAGCGGTCATCATTGATCAGTGTCGGATCATCCGAGCCGATCCATTTGACCGAATAAGGCGGGTTGGAGACAATCGCATCAAAGAGTTTTTCACCTCTAAAATGCGGCTGGGTCAGCGTATCGCCGCGCTGGATATTGAACTTGTCATAATTGATATTGTGCAGAAACATATTCATGCGGGCGAGATTGTAGGTCGTGTGGTTGATTTCCTGGCCGAAAAACCCGTCTTGCACGATATGTTGGTCAAAATGCTTTTTCGCTTGCAGCAGGAGTGAACCGGAGCCGCAGGCCGGATCGTAGATTTTATTGATTCTAGCCTGTCCATGCATGACCAGTTGCGCGATCAGTTTGGAGACATGTTGCGGGGTAAAAAACTCACCACCAGACTTACCGGCATTGGCCGCGTAATTTGAGATGAGAAATTCATAGGCGTCGCCAAAGAGGTCAATCTCACTGCCCTGGAAATTGCCAAAATTAAGACCTGCCACGCCTTTCAGCACAGCCGCCAGACGTTTGTTTTTATCGATGACGGTGTTGCCGAGCCGGGTGCTTGTGGTGTCAAAGTCAGCAAAGAGGCCTTTAATATCCTTTTCCGAGGCGTAGCCACTGGCAGAGGCTTCAATATCATTGAAGATTTTGGCAAGATCTGTATTCAGGCTCTCATTGGTGTTGGCGTCTTTGGCGATATTGGCAAAGAGCTGGCTGGGATAGATGAAATAGCCTTTGGTTTTGACGGCGTCATCTTTGACCTCTGGCGTAATGCTACTGTCGGGCAGGTCCGCATAGGTGAGTGGCTGTGTGAAAACGGTTAGTTTTTTGTGATATAGTTCCGGTGATTGAATCGGAGGTTTATTGTGAAGCGCTTTATTGAAGGCCAAGATCGAAATCAGTCCATATTATTTCCTGAAAGTCTGGACGAGTATATCGATGAAGATAATACTGTTCGCGTCATTGATGCCTACGTTGATGAACTAGATTTACTCTCAATGGGTTTCGAGCGCGTCCGGCCCAAGGCGACAGGCCGTCCCGGTTATCATCCGTCTATTTTGCTCAAGCTCTACATTTACGGCTATCTCAACTGTATCCAATCTAGCCGTAGGCTTGAACGCGAAGCGGGGCGTAATGTTGAGCTTATGTGGCTGACGGGCAAGCTTGCACCTGACTTCAAAACGATTGCTGACTTTAGAAAAGACAACGGCACCGCTATCCAATCAACCTGTTCTCAATTTGTGACTCTTTGCCGTGACGTTGGTCTGTTCGCGCGCACAATGGTTGCGATTGATGGAGCCAAGTTCAAGGCCGTGAACGCGAGAGAAAAGAACTTCACACGCGGCAAGCTCACGCGGCGCATCGGCCAGATTGAGCATTCTATAGAGAAATACCTTCATGCACTGGACGCGACGGATTTACAGGAAGGCGAGGCCGCTGAGGCCAAGACTGAACGCCTCAAGGAAAAGATTACGTCAATGCGTGAGAAGATGGCTGAGCTTCAACAGTTGAAAGATGATCTCGCCGCGTCTTCTAAGAAACAAGTATCCTTAACTGACCCGGACTCAGTGGCTATGGCGACCAGCACAAAGGCTGGTATGGTGGGGTATAACGTACAGACGGTTGTCGATACCGAGCACCATCTCATTGTCGCGCATGAGGTAACAAACACTGTCTCTGACAAAGTGCAGCTCACAAAGATGACGAAACAAGGCCAAGCCGCCATTGGACGAAAAGACATTACAGTCTTTGCAGATCGTGGCTACTTCAGCGGTGCAGAAATTATGGCGACTGAGAAACTGGGCGCTACAACATACGTGCCCAAGCCTTACACATCTGGCTCTAAAGCCGCGGGCCGCTTTGGCAAACATGACTTCCTCTATCAGCCCGAAGACAATAGTTACCAATGCCCAGGTGGTCAGAAGATGACCTATCGCTTCATGTCAGTTGAACAGGGCAAGGACATGCAAGTTTACTGGCCGGACGAATGCGCGGCCTGTCCCGTCAAAGCCAAATGCACGACGGGGAAACAACGGCGGATCAAACGCTGGGTCAATGAGGACATCATCGACGCTATGTTGACGCGATTGAATGACCTCCCGGAAGCCATGGCCATCCGAAGGGCGACGGTCGAGCATCCGTTCGGGACGCTGAAGTCATGGATGGGTGCCACGCACTTCCTGACCAAACGCCTCAAAAACGTCAAAACAGAGATGAGTCTATCGGTTCTAGCTTATAATATCCGCCGGATGATCAGCATGTTCGGAGTGAAGAAACTAATCCGGGTGATCCAAGCCTAAGGGGAAAGCTTGTCCTAAATTAAATCCACTGAAATCGACGCATTGCCCAGGCTGTTTTCACACAGCCACGTGATGTTGTCATCATCGGCTTCGATATAGCTCGCAAAGTTTTCGCTGATAAAGCGGTAAAAAAGTGTGCCGAGGACATATTGTTTGAAGTCCCAGCCATCGACGGCACCGCGAACATCATTTGCAATCTGCCAGATTTGCCGCTGTAGGGCGGCGCGCTGTTCACTGCCTGTCATTTTTGCTGATCCCTCTTTACCCCGGATTCTTGTCTTATCCAGGCGTCAATATCAGTTTGCCGAAACCGCCATGAGCCGCCGACTGTGAAACCGGGCAGTTTTTCGCTGGCCGCAAGGCGGTAGGCTGTCTTCTCGGTAATCCGAAGATAGTCAGTATATCTCTTTCCGTCATAAGTCCCGAATCCTCCCTGCCAATGAGAAAATTAAGGAAATTGGGTGAACCATAAGCTGAAATCCTCACCGTTTCAGGAGTTTCCTATTTTTGGCTGCTCATTCCTTCCCCAGCGCCTTCAGACGTCGAGCCTGATCGACAAGCAAGCGCCATACTCACGTCGCCATTGATAATAAGTCTGTTCCGCAATGCCGAGAGACCGGCAGGCCGCCTTTGCCTTCTCGCCTGCGGTTAGCCGGACTTCAGCCTCACGCAGTTTCGCGATATTTGTTCAGGAGTGTAGCACTTTCTTGCCATAATGTGCGCCTTTAAGCGCAAAATAGCCAAAAATTCTAACTGCCAAAATGGATCATTTTTAAGGGGGCAGGTCAACTCCTTGCTTCCGTTTTTACGGACCAAGGTGTCTACAAAGCTAGGGGCACATCAAACTGAATAACGACCGCAGGACACTGGCACCGATCGGCAATATCCCACTGGAAGAAACCTAAGCCAACTACTACGCCAATCTGGACAAGCGTCCAATGGCCGCATAGCTAAACGAAAACAGTCTCCGGCAAACCCGGGGCGATTCATAGAGAGCGAACGCCGGAGCTTTAGGTCATACCCAAGAGAAGCAGCAGCCATCAATTAGAAGATTATTCGTTACGCAGGTTCCCTGACTTGCTACCCCGACAATGGGTAGTTCGCGAAGTTTCCAAAGACTATGGTCATGACTTAGAGGTCGAGATCTTCGGCGAAGGTGACCGATCGACAGGTCTAACTTTCAGAGTGCAGATGAAGGCGACACAGTCTGCATCGGAAGCCCTAGAGCTATCCTTCTCAACTGAACATCTTTATTATTATGATGGATTCGAGGTACCGACTGCAATCGTGCGGTATGTGTCAGAGACTGACGCATATTACCTCATTTGGCACTTCAACGTGGGGGAACGTCACAAATGGGGTAATCAAAAGACGATCACGATTAAGTGGTCAGAGGCCGATAAAATTTCAGGATCTTCCGCTCAGTCGATATATAGGACAGTTGAACTACTTCGTAGTCTTAGAGGCGTTCCTCCACCATGTTATGTCACTTTGGAAAGGCACTGCACAGATGGAGTCCCATCTGAACTACGGTATCGCTTCTGTCGCGCGGTCGATTGCATCTTGGACGTTCATGATATCTTCCATTCCGGCCACAAAGATATAAGGTCAGTCCCGGTTGACGTTCTGCTGGAAGGTGAAACCGTCAGAGTGTCCATCGACTGCATGATGTCGGTTGCATTTGTTTGGGAGGGCGAAGCGGAGGAATTGGTCTCCGCGGTTCTTTATATCGTAGGGACATTCGCTTACCGTTTGGGTATCACAAGAATAGCTGAAGCTGTTGCGCTTCAATGTTTGGTTGATGAAAGGGTGTCGTGTGCACAACAACTCGCGGTACAGGTCTGCCTAAGTTTGCTAGGGAAGCCTAGCTGTGCGGTTGAATTGGCAAAGCTCAATAAGCTCGAACATGCTGAGCCGTTCCAAATCATCTTTCTTACCGCTTTGTTTGAAGAAGCTCCATCGCAAGAACTTCGGCGAGGGGTCCTCTCGTTCTTCGATGCAATGGACCAGTGCGCGGATAGCCACACTAGAAGAGCAACCGCATTGTACTCGCGTGCCAATTTCCTTCTCGCTCAGGGCGAGCCTCGAGCTGCGTTTTCAGCGCTTAACCAAGCTCACCGCCTTCGCCCGGCCTACTGGAAGTCACCATACTTCCTGAAAGCTCTAGCGACCTCACTCCATCTATCAGGCCGCTTTAAGTTAGCGTCGATCGTGTATGACTGGGCGGCACGGCTGAAGCCTACCGCGCATACTCTTTGCTGCCTCGCAGATTCTCTTCTTTTTTGCGGTGAGTTTGCACATGCCGAGGAATTATTCTCAACGATCATCGACGCCGACGACGAACCAGACCAGTCTCCCTCTGAAGGTGACGCATTTAGCGACACAATTATCAGGCATGAAGTCAGCCGATGGCTACGGGCACGCTACGGTGATCGACATGAGAGACGCCAATCAGCACTAGATAAATTACCTTTCACATCAGCACCCGGAGAGCGAGCAGACTTGGAGAAGCGTCTTGAGCTGGACCCGCTTGATCCATTGGCAAATTTCAATCTAGGCGTTGACCTTGCAGGCAAGGATCCAAGTTCAATCGATGCTGCGATAGCCTTCTGGATCGTTGGGCTAGTCAACGTAGTGGATGCTGAGAGTTGGTCGAACGCACTACTATGCTTCTTAAATAAAAATGACCCTCATGGCATTTCACTCTCAATATACCAACTGCTTAGGCACTGTGGTGCCGATGGCCATGATCATATCAGAAGCGTGTTTCTATCTCAGGGTGTACCAGAAAGCTTAGTGCAGTCTGTTGACGATGCCTTTTCAGGTCAAATTGACCGAAATAGGCGGGCGAAACCTGTTGAGGCGAAAACGGTTGTGGAGGTGTTTGAAAAAGAAGTGCTACATATCGAGTTGTTTCGTCGGCAGCGTAAAATTCAATGACTGGACTAAAGCATCCGACCTTTAACCTGAGACATATCCGGCAGCTTTGAAGTAGTTCCAGCACTCTTCTGGCGAGAAGAGATCACAGATTTCCGTGAGGGCGTGGAACAGATCGGTGAAGGTTCGGGCACCTATCCTTCGCAGGTGGGCTTTGAGTTTGGAGAACGCCATCTCAATCGGGTTCAAGTCCGGGCTGTAGGGGGGCAAGAAGAGAAACCAGCAGCCTGCATCGCGCATGGCTTTGGCCGCGACAGCGTTTTGTGCGTGGCGAGGTTGTCCAGGATGATGACGGTTCCCGGTGCCAGTTCAGGGATCAGCACCTGTGCGATGTAAGCCGCAAAGGCCTCGCCATCCATCGCGCCTTTGATGACCCAGGGCGCGATCAGGGCATCTCAGGGCATCTGACGTCAAACCGGCGATGAAGGTCTGTGTTCCCCATGACCCGAAAGGGGCATCCATAACGAGCCGCTCTCCTCGCTGCGACCAGCCACGCGCTGGCGGGTCAGGTTCGTTTTAACTGAAGTCTCATCAATGAAAACAAGATGATCCGGTTGTGCCGAGACTGCTGGCAAGCGATGAGCGAACCAGTCGTCGCCTTGTTTCCTTACCCGTGCGCGGCGTCGCTCGGTGGCGACCAACGTTTTTTGTCGACAAGCCATTCTCTTGTTCTTTTAATATAGCAATGATCTGTTCTTCGGAAAATCGGGATCTCTTCATTTCTATCTCCATTCTGCTCAGAGACTCTAACAGAATATGGAGGAAATTTACCGGTGCAGGCTAAAGAATATAGTGTTCATTGGAGCATTTACAGACGTCCAAAATAATGCATTGTTTGCCTGTGGTGATTTTCACTCATATATCACTTGCCCAACACGTGCTCCGGAACTGGCTGACTGGCCACGCCTAATTTTCTCCTTTGACCAATAGGACTAGGCCTACTGTAAGGAGCAAAAATGAACAGAAAAGACTATCAGAAAATGATGCGTGGCTCAGGTCAGCCCTCAGGCCAGCTTGACTATGAAATATATCTAAATACTGAACGCTTGCTAGCGTGCCAAAAAGAACCGGATAAGCTGTGTAACCCAGACGAATTACAATTCATGATCGTCCACCAAGTAGAAGAATTATGGATGAAATTAATGGCAACGACACTGCTTGACATTGATGATGCCATGCGGGCTAGCCATACGTTTAAGGCCTTAACGCTCTTCAGGCGTGTCCATATCTGCCAAGAGATGATGATCACACAATTGGCCTTACTCGAAACAATGTCTCCAAAAGATTATCAGGAAATACGATTATTGCTTGGCAATGGAAGCGGACAAGAAAGCCCCGGTTTTCGCGTATTGCTAAAAATGCCTAAGGAGCTTTGGGAAAGCTTCGAAACGGTATATCTTGAAGGCGGTAAGCGAACAGTTGAACAGATTTACGATAGTGAATATCGCCATGACGAAGCCTATATGATAGCCGAAGCCTTAGCCGAGTTTGACGAACAATTTCAAAAATTCAGGCATGCGCATATGCAACTAATCTATCGCTCAATAGGTGTGGGGGCAAAGTCACTCAAAGGTCGCCCTGTCGAAATTCTCAATGAAGGTATTCGGCAAAAGTTTTTTCCTGCACTTTGGCAAGTCAGAGCAGATATGACAGATTTCTGGGGCGGGTCTTATGGCACAAAGCGAGACAAGTTAGACGCCAATGTTGATGCGTGAGCTGTTTCATGTTCCCGAGAATTATTTCCTCACTCATAGCGTTGGGTGCTTGCCTAAACAGACTGAAACTGAGCTAAGAGATCATTTTTTTGCGCCTTGGATGTCTGGCGAAAACTGGGCTGACTGGATGCCAATCCTGGACGAATTTCGCGCAGGGCTGGCCGCTATGTTGTCAGTGGAGAAAGCCACTATCTGTCCGCAAGTCAATGTCTCCAGCGCCTTAACTAAAATTCTTTATAGTTTGCCCGAAAATAGGCTAGCTGAAGTCTCAGGGCGCAAGATCATTTTGCTGTCTAAGCAGGATTTTCCAACGATTGGCTTTGTCTTCAAACAGGCCAAGCGTTTTGGGTATCAGATCCGATTTGTCGAGGGCGATCCTTCCAATATTGAAAATTGGCAAGAGGCTTTGGATGAAACGATTGCCATTGTGCATATCACCCACGCCCTCTCGAATAGGTCTCACCTTTTGCCAGTGGACGATATTTGCGCGCTGGCACAAGGGCTGAATATCATCTCTATCGTGGATGTCGCACAGTCACTAGGGGCTGTTCCTGTTAATTTGGCCCAATGGGGCGCTGATTTTGCGATGGGGACAGGCGTGAAGTTTCTTTGCTTTGGCCCCGGAGCTTGTTTTTTATATGCTTCGCCGAAAATGTTGCGCGTTTGCAATCCACTCGATGTAGGATGGTTTTCACATGAAAAACCATTTGAGATGGACATTGAGAAGTTTCGCTTTGCGCCGGATGCCATGCGTTATTTTGGCGGAACACCTTCGCCTGCGCCTTTTGTGATGGGCAATAGCGCCATGAAATTATGGCAGTCTTTAGGGGCGCATCGCATTCAGAGGCAGATAGAGGAGAGGCTTTCATATCTGTGTGAGAAGCTACCGAGCGAAATTATTGTCTCTCCGACTATAGCTACCAACAGAGGCGGAACATTTGTCATAGCACCCGGTGCTAAAGACCTCCTGCGGCAAACCCTGAAGAGCCAAAATATTTTTCACGACGAGCGGGAAGAGGGTTTTCGGTTTTCAGTTCACGCTTACACATCGGATTCAGAAGTAGAAAATTTGGCAGGGGTTTTATTGAGTGCCAGACCTTAATGTCCATTTTCAGAGTGAATAGTAGGCATTAGAGCCTATTCAATCTAAACCAACTTACAAATGGGGTTTTATCGATATTATCGTCCTAGAGGCGATTAAAGAATAAGTCGCGGGATGTTCGATAGTGAGGAGAATTGGGCCTTCTGAATCAATGATTATGATCGAATCTATAGAATGGAAGTATTGGCTTTTATTTCAATAATGAGGATTTTCAGAAGTTTGGGTGGGGTTGGCACTCCTCTAGGGTGGTAGTAAATGCTGAGTGCGTGGTAGGGGGAGAGGGACTTGAACCCCCAACCAACCCGTTATGAGCGGGTGGCTCTAACCAATTGAGCTATCCCCCCAGAGCACAGATGCGCCGCTAGGCGAGCAAGCGTCTAACGCAGTCCGCCCAGCCCTCCAAGAGGGACTTGCGAGTGTTTTCATCCATATTCGGTTCAAACAGGCGTTCGCGGGTCCAGAGCGCAGACAGACCGTCCAGATCATCCACCATCCCGACCCCGATCATCGCCAGATAGGCCGCACCCATGGCCGTTGTTTCAATAATTTCCGGACGTTCTACGGGTAGATCCAGAACATTTGCCAAATGGCCAACCATCCAGTCATTCGCAACCATACCGCCATCCACGCGCAGGCTTTTCGGGTGTGCGCCATCCCTGGCCATCGCAGCAAACAGATCATGCGTCTGGTAAACCACGCTCTCAACCGTTGCACGAACAAGATGATCGCGGCCCGTATTGCGGGTCAGGCCGAACAGAGCGCCGCGCACATCCGGCTCCCAATAGGGTGCACCCAATCCGGTAAAGGCTGGAACCAGATAGACGCCCTGAGTCCCATTAGTCCCCTGAGTCCCATGAGTCCCATTAGTCCCATTGGGATTACCATCGAGGCCTTCGCATATCATTTGAGTCTCTGCCGCATGGTCAATCAATTTCATCTCATCGCGCAACCATTGCACACCCGCCCCGGCGATGAAAATTGACCCTTCCAGCGCGTAACTGGTCTTCCCGCCAATGCGGTAGGCAATTGTGGAGAGCAGTTTGTTGGTCGAGGTCAGGCACTTCTCCCCCGTATTGAGGATCACGAAGCAGCCCGTGCCATAGGTCGATTTAATATCGCCCGGCGCAAAGCAGAGCTGGCCAATCGCGGCGGCCTGCTGATCCCCGGCGACACCGCAGATCGGAATGTCGCCAAACGGACTATCAGACAAGATTGTGCAAGCGCCGAAATCCGACGCACAATCGCGCACCTCTGGCAGGCCGGACGCCGGAACATTGAATAGGGTCAGCAGATCCTCATCCCACGCATTGCCGTTAATATTGTATAGGTTGGTCCGGGAGGCATTGGTTGCGTCGGTCGCGTGAACCGCCGTCTTTCGAGGCCCGCCCGTCAGCCGCCAGATCAGGAAACTATCGACCGTGCCGAAACAGAGCTCCCCCGCCTCGGCCCGGTCGCGCGCGCCCTCCACATGATCGAGTATCCAGGCGATTTTGATCGCGCTGAAATAGGGGTCGTGGAGCAGGCCCGTCCTAGCTTGCAGGGCTTCGACCGGCATTTGTTTCGCTAACTCACGGCACGTCGCGGCGGTGCGCCGGTCTTGCCACACGATAGCGTTATAAAGGCACAGCCCTGTCGCGCGGTCCCAGACGAGCGTTGTTTCGCGCTGATTGGTGATGCCGATTGCGACGGGTCGATGCCCCTCATGCACGCACCAGTCATGGCAGAGCGTCAGTGTTGTCTTGACACTGTCCCAGATCGCTTCCGGATCATGTTCGACCCAGCCATCATCGGGATAGATTTGCGGGAATTCTTCCTGCGCCGCAAACAGGATGGTCCCGTCCGCGCCAATAATGACCGTGCGGGAACTGGTCGTGCCCTGATCAATAGTAAGGATGACATCTGACATGATGTGATCTTAGCGCGTGCAGGCTGCGCGGCAAGCACCGCGTCGTTGCGCAAGCCCGGTTCAACCGCTAGGCGGCGCATATGCAGGGATGGCCAATACCGTTATGGGGCTTTGTTGAGACGTTTGCAGGTCTGTCGGTGATCATCATTGCCCGCTATTTTCTGATCGTCTGGCCAGTCTATTGGGCGCTGTGGGTGCGAACGCCGTCCCCGGACCGGAAATGCGCGGCGCGGCGCCTGTCCAGGCGCGACCCAAACCGCGCCACCATTATCAATGAAATCCGTCTCTCGGTCATCAGTTCCTTTATCTATGTCTTCCCGGCGGCGGTGGTTCTGGAAATGTGGAAAGCGGGGGGGACGGCCATTTATGGCGGTCTGCCGCAGAGCGCGGGCGCGTGGCTCTGGGTTCCAGCCAGTGCGGCTCTCTATCTGTTTGCCCAGGATAGCTGGTTCTATTTCACCCACCGCATCATGCATCACCCGAAACTGTTCAAGCACACACATGCCGGTCACCATGGCAGCGTACAGCCGACCCCTTGGGCGAGCTTTTCCTTCGATCCGATCGAAGCGATGAGTTCGGCCTGGCTACTCCCGGTCATGGCGCTGGTCGTGCCGATTCACTGGGTCACTGCGCTGGTGATCCTGATGCTGATGACGGTCAACGCCGTGTTTAATCATGCGGGCTGGGAGGTCTATCCGCAGCGCTGGGTCGAGGGCTGGTGGGGGCGGCACGTCATCACGGCGAGCCACCATAATCTGCACCACACCAAATTCACCGGAAATTACGGGCTTTATTTCCGTTTCTGGGACAGGGTGTGCGGCACGGATCGGGGGCTTGTTACCAAACCTGTCAAGATAGCCGCATCGGTGACCTCTACTTTGGAGGGCTCTATTTTGGCGGGCTCTATTTTGGAGGGCTCTATTTTGGTGGACTCTATTTCGGTGGACTCTATTTCGGTGGACGGGGAATAAAGCTCGATGTGCGTTCGACATAGTCGCGATATGCCGGGCGTTTCTTCAGCTTGCGTTCCAGCAGATCGCGGCCCGAGACGCGCAGCAGTAGCAGCGTCATGATGATGGGTCCGAAAATCGACAGGCCACCCCAGGGGGCCTGACAGGCCGCGACAAAAATTCCCGCCCAGAGCAGGGCATTGCCGAAATAGTTTGGGTGACGGGTCCAGGCCCAGAGTCCAGTATCGAGCACGGGTTTATCCTCATAGGGTCCGTCATAATCCGCATTGCGCCGCAGAAAGGCTGCGAGTTGAGCGTCGCCAATGGCTTCAAACAGCACTCCCGCCAGCCACATCAGCGCGCCAATAATGGCCAGCACGCCGATTTCGGTCTGGCGACCGAAAGCAAAGGCCATCCAGACGGGCGCGGATATGATGAGGATTAACAGTCCCTGACCCCAGTAAATCGTCAGTAAGGCGCGCAGTCGCCATGCCATTTCCGCCATGCCAGAGCGTTTGCGCATGGCAATATAGCGTCCATCCTCGCCGTGACCCAGATTGCGCTTTGCGAGATAGAGAGTGAGGCGTAGCCCCCACAGGATCGGCATCAATCCCATCAGCCAGAGATAGGCATTGGGCGGCCAGACCAGCCAGAGGCAGACGGCCCCGACCAGGGCAAATCCGAAACCCCAGAAAATGTCGACAATGGAGGCGTCGCGCATCAGAAGACTGATCAGCCAGATGATTAAGGCGGCTGCAAAAATGATAATGGCGACATGGGCAAGATAGGCAAGAGCGGTCATGGCCATCCGCTTGCACGGTTTACTGCCTGTCTGTCAAAGGCCGGATGGTCGCATCAGGAATAGAGCGGCTGCCTGCCGCAACGCCTAGGCTAAGAGGCGATTACGCAGAATTCGCCGCCGTTCCACTGAGCTCGGTATGCACATGGCATCGCGATATTTGGTAACCGTACGGCGCGCAATGTCGACACCGTGGCTGCGCAGAAGCTCCACAATCCGGTCATCGGACTTTATGTTCTTCACGTTAGTCTCTTCCGCAATCAATGTCCGAATGCGGTGACGCACGGATTCAGCACTATGACCCTCCCCGCCGGATGTTGAGGGAATCGAGGCTGTGAAAAAGAATTTCAGTTCGACCGTCCCGCGCGGCGTGGCCATGAATTTACCAGAGGTCACCCGGCTGACCGTGCTTTCATGCATTTTGATCGCCTCGGATATGTCCTTGAGTTTCAGCGGACGCATATGGTCCACACCGTAAGCGAAGAATGCGTCCTGCTGGCGCACGATTTCCGAGGCGACTTTGCGGATTGTCCGGGCCCGTTGATCCAGGCTTTTAACCAGCCAGCTGGCACTCTGGTGGCATTCGGACAGAAATTCGCGGGCGGGCTCATCGTCCTTTGAGGCTGCCTGAATTTCGCGGTAATAGCGTTTATTGACCAGAACGCGCGGTAGCGTGTCCGAGTTGAGTTCAACAGCCCAGCCGCCATTTGGCATTTCCCGGACGAACACATCCGGCTCCAGCCCTGAAACGGCCTGCCTGCCGAAGGCCTGCCTGCCGAAGACCTGCCTGCCGAAGACCTGCCTGCCGAAGGCCTCACCGGGCTTCGGACTCAATGTGCGCAGATGTAGAACGCGGTCTTTCAGATCATCCAGCTCTATACCGCATAATTTGGTCAATTTGGTCAGATCATGACGGGCCAGCAGATCGAGATTGGCGAGAAGAGCTTGATTGGCGTCATCCAGCGCATCCGTCTCGGCGAGTTGCAGTGATAAGCATTCGGCCAGTGAGCGGGCAAAAACCCCTGTGGGTTCCAGCGTCTGCAATTGCGTAATCACGGAGGTAATTCGCGAAAAGGTAACACCGAGAGACAGGGCCAGAGCCTCTGTATCTTCGCGCAAATAGCCCGAATCGTCGATTAGGTCGAGCAGATAGTCGGCGATTGGCCGATCAGCCACTGACAGGGTCAAATGAGCAAATTGCTCACGCAGATAATCCTGCAAGGTCACTTCAGCCACGGCATTGGCCGCCGCGTCATACTTGTCCGACAAGGGCCCGTCCGATAAGGGGCGGCCTGTTCCCGCGCCCTTGGAGAAGTCGATCGTTCCGCCAACATCGGATGCCGGAGTGCCAATATTATCGCTGGCGCTATCGTCACTGACACTATGCCCGGGGGCATCAAGATCGGCCTGGGCGGTCGCGGGCGCGTCCATCTGTAGGGACGCATCTACCGTGTCGGCCACAGGGACATCTTCATCGCGGCGGTTTTCCTCGCCCGTTCCGCGTTCCAGAAGCGGGTTCTTTTCCAACTGCTCATCAACAAAGGTTGCGAGCTCAATATTGGACAATTGCAGCAGCTTGATTGCCTGCTGCAATTGCGGCGTCATAGACAGGCTTTGCGTCTGTCGCGCGATAATTTTTGGCGCTAACGCCATTGCTCCACCTTAGCTGAAACCAACCATGCCAACCGCGTAAACGGGCCAGCTTGGGACGATGAATAAAGGAAGAAGGCTTAGGATGGCCCTAAGCGAAAGGGTTAGTAAAGCGTTGATGCGGCGGATGGGCATGATACGAAAAAGCCGCCTCCAGCGGAGCGGCTTTCTCAATTTTGTCAGTCAGGGTTGGGCGGAAGCCGTTTAGCGTCGGCGCCGAGATGCGCCGCTTCGCCGACCGATTGCACCCGCCTCTAGGGGCGGATTGACCAGCGCGCCGAGCGCCGTTTCGAGGCTTTCCCGCGTTGGACGCGGGCCAGCCTCCCCGCGTTTGATATAGGCATTGATTGACTTGCGCATCGCGGCGACATGTTCAGGCGTATTGCCGCAACACCCGCCAATGATCCGCACGCCGGCATCGGCCGCCAGCTGGGCATAGTCATACATCAGCTCCGGTGTGCCCGAATAGATGGTTTTCTTGCCCAATATAGTCGGAATGCCGCAATTGGCCTTGCCAATCACGACGGCGTCCGGGTCCGCCGCCGTCATGGCGAGCGCGCCGAGCAGAAGATCAGACATGCCGACGCCGCAATTTGATCCCACCGCTAAAGGCTGTTCGGGCAGAGCTTTTGTAATGCCGTGAATATCGCCCGGCGCGATGCCCATCATTGTCTTACCGGCTGTGTCGAAACTGGCCGTAAAGACATAGGGCATGCCGCAATCAATTGCAGCCTGCGCCGCCGCCTGAATCTCCTCGGACGCTGACATGGTTTCGATCCAGATCACATCGGCACCGCCATCCCGCAGCCCTTCGATTTGATTCTTAAACGACGCAACCGCACTCTCCATCGTCATCTCGCCCATGGGCTGAAACAACTCTCCGGTCGGACCGACGGAGCCTGCAACCACGACAGGGCGGTCAGCCGCTTTCGCAACCTGCACCGCAATTTCCGCGCCCGCCTTGTTGATCGCGTAAGTGTGGTCCTGCGCATCATGCAGTTTCAGCCGCGGCGCATTGGCACCGAACGTGTTGGTCAGGATGATGTCGGATCCCGCATCCACAAATCGCTGGTGCAGGATTCGGGACTTGGACGGCTCAGTCATGTTCCAGAGGTCCGGCGGAAAGCCGGGCTCAAGGCCCATATTCATGAAATTCGTCCCCGTCGCACCATCAGCGAGCAAGAGCGGTTTCTGCTGCAGAAGATCATATAAAGAAATTCGCATATCCTGCCCAATGACGATCGACTCCCAGCTTGTCAAAGACCGATTGCCGCTTCAGGGGGCCGATTGCCGCTTCAGGGGCGATGCGTTTCGGGGCGTCTTAACGAGGCCGAATAGGGAATGGGGTGGTCACAAGAGTGAGTCCCCCCCCCCAACAGCGCCCGCTGCCGTAATTTGCGAGGCGCGCCGCGAAATGCCACTGGCCAAATCTTTCTAGGATGGCTGGGATGGCTGGGAAGGCACGGCGCAGCATCTGAGCGATCAGTCGGAAGACCTGCCGAAACACATGGCAAGCGCGGGCGGGCGGGGCCGATCAATGCGTATGGATGAGGCCGGAATGATCCGGCCCTTGCAATGACGTCTCTGCCTATTCTGGTCGGAACTCGTTAATCTGAGCCGGCTGGTACATCCGGCAGATCCAGATCTGCTGGTTTGATCACATCCTCGCCCAGAAAAGCGAGATAGCGCGTGACCTCATGGCCACGCATTTCCAGAGCATCGATCAGGCTGCCCTCTCCGAGCAGATGCTCGGTGCCAACGGCGACAAACCCAGTGCCGGAACCTGTCAGGAAGCGGTCAAGCCGGTCGGCCCAGCGCTCATTGCGGTCAAGCAGGGCCGTATAGCTCTCCGGCGCGGCGACCAGCGGGTCAATCAGCATGACCTCCAGCGCCGCGACGTCGCCAACCGCCCAATCCCGGGCGATCGCGGCCAACATCTCGTCCATCTCATCAAACCGTTCCATCGTATATGTCAGCAGCTCAAATTGGACAGTTTGCGGCATATTCGCAATCTGGCGCAGCTGATCTTCTGGCGTTTCAAAATAGACAATGTTCTTTCGCAGGCGCGCCGCGCGCG
The DNA here is from genome assembly GCA_965205225.1 of Litorimonas sp. GTDB lineage: Bacteria > Pseudomonadota > Alphaproteobacteria > Caulobacterales > Maricaulaceae > Litorimonas. The sequence continues at coordinate 210,572 of CBDBFZ010000002.1, read as the reverse complement.
ATTTCAGCGCCTCATCTGCTGACAGATCAGCGCTAAGTCCAGCCGCCCGCGCCGCCGACAACATCAGAAATTCATTGGCTAGCCAAGGCTGCATCGAATCGAGAGCTGCAAGGTCCAGACCGCCATTATTGGCGGCCGCTTCGAGCAGTTTGGACTGGTAATTGTCAAGCGTATCGGTGAGGCGGCGACCATCCCGGCGCAGGCCAAGCTGCATTGCGAGCGCCTGAGCCCTGAGCTCAGCCGCGCCGGTATTATCGGCTTCGAAAAAGACCGTCCCAGCCTCGGCAAACGCATCGCGCATATCATCGCGCTGCCAGTTCAGGCCCTGAGGAAGAAGGTGCACCGTACTAAACAGATAGAGCGTGCTGTCCTCATCCTGCACGCGCCAGATCGCCGGGCCGTCATTGCGCGCCCGCGCGTCACCGACCTTCTGGACCACGCCGCCAGATATTGGCATTTGGTCACAGGCGATGAGGCAGGAACCAAACAGAGCGGCGAGGATAGATCTCATTGACCCGCCTTACAGATCAGCACATGGATCGGCTAGATGTCATCTTTCAATCGGTTGTCTATTCGATCCCGATGAAGGAAGCTGGAATTACCAAATTTCAACCCCTTCAGGAGAGATCAAAGTTCTCCATGAGTGCTTCCGACATTTCGACACGTTGTGATATCCGGTGTTGGCGTCGCCGCCGCGCGTCGGGGCCGGCCAGAATTTACAAAAATACAATATGCTCACAAAGATCGTTCGATAAGGGTTGGGGCACAGCGTCACCGTCAATGTAAGGAGAATCACAAATTCAGACAAAAGGGAATCCAATGCGATTCCAGTCTCAATTAAAATGCTCTAGCCAATATCCTTCGCGCTGACACACCGCATCATTGATTGTGCGGCCCGTCAACACTGGCTAATGAAACGAACCCGCTGCAGAAGCTGACCGGGTTTTAAGCGGGGGCACGACACTGAGTTCGTTCAGAAACAATTTCGATTCAATCCGATTGTTCGGGGCCGCTCTGGTCATCTGGGGCCATGCCTTCGTGCTGCTTGGCCTGCCGGCAACAATATCCCTCTACATGTCCGTACATACGCTCGGCGTGAAGATATTCTTTGTCATATCGGGTTATTTGATTGCGCAAAGCTGGATCTACGACCCGAACCTGTTCCGCTTTGCGGCCCGGCGGTGTCTGCGCATTTTCCCGGCCCTTATTCTCTGCGTTATTTTCACGGCTATGGTCATCGGCCCCGCCTTCACCGACATGTCTGCGAGCGCTTATTTCGCTCATCAGCAATATAGCGATTATTTCTGGAATATTTTCCTCCAGCCCAATTACGTTCTCCCGCTGGTTTTCGTGGACAATCCTTATGCCCACGCTGTGAACGGATCGCTCTGGACCTTGCCGGTTGAATTTGTCGCCTATTGCGTCGCGCCGCTGCTTGTCATCATAAGCCGGCTGCGCTGGATCGGGCTTCCACTTCTACTGACCTTCATTGCCGCCTGGATTGGCCTGGATATCTGGGGCCGCAGCGTGCCGCAGGATATTCGATTGGAGCATGTCGTCTGGGGCTCGGAATGGTTGGCGGCTGCACAGCTGATGACCTATTTCTGGATCGGATCTGCCATCGCAATCTATTGTCTGGAGCGGCTTTTGCGAATGGATGTCGCCATCGCACTATTCGTGCTCGCCGCAATAATTCCGTTCGACAGGGCCAATCTTGGCTATTGGCCAGGTCTAGTCATTATCCCCTATATCACCCTGACCTTCGCACTCATTGCCCCTGCGAATAATTGGCTGCGCAGCATCACGGATCGCGGCGATTATTCCTACGGTCTCTACCTATATGCCTTCCCCGTTCAGCAAGCTTTGATCGCGATCTTCGGGGCAGAAATTCTGCGCGATAATTTTCTGCTTTTCGTCTTTATGAGCCTGATTCCGACCGGCTTGTTCGCCATCATCTCCTGGCATCTAGTCGAGAAATCAGCTCTCCAGCTCAAGCCGAGACGCCCGAAACCTCAGCAGCCTCAGATCGTTGTCGAAGATAGCGAGTCTCCGGCAGAAGATATGGCCAGCCGCGAACAGGCCACTAGTGCCTAGGCGGCGTGGACAAATTGTTTGACGCGAAGCTGCCTGCTTGATTCAAGGCTGGTTTTGGAAGGCAAGCTTGAGCCGAGGCGATCTGAGCGAAACAGAATGGCGCATTTTGAAGGCCTTGCTTCCGATTGATGCTGCGAACCGAGGGCCTGGTCGTCGACCCGGACAGAACCATTCCATTATCAATGGTATATTTTGGCGTCTTCGCTGCGGCGCGCCATGGTGCGATGTTACGGCTCCTCAACTGGTCAAGATGATATGTATGGCAAGTCACCCGAAAGCATGAAGAGCCGTTATAGCCCTGCTGCTTGCACAGGCATCAAGAAAATATCTGTTGAGGGTGAGCCTGATATGCAGCTTGTAAGACTTCGTATGTTGAGCGCCAAAACCTCACTATGAGAATGTATATGCGCCGCTTTACATGCCTGACAAATGCGTTCTCAAAGACGTTTGAAAACCACGCCCACATGGTCGGGCTTTACACTGTGTTTTATAACTTCTGTAAAATCCACGAGACGCTATGCGTAAGCTCCGCAATGGAAGCGGGTCTATTCGACCACATTAAAAGACTTTGATTGGATTGTTGATCTTGTAGATGCGGCGGCTCCAAAAGTAGGACGCCCAAAACTCACCAGGAGAAAATTTCAAACTGATGCACTACCAATGGCTGGGGTGGCTGGATTCGAACCAGCGGTACATGCTACCAAAAAGCATTGCCTTACCAGCTTGGCTACACCCCATCATTCCAAATGGCAGGCCGTATGTAACGACCTCTACCCGTCTCCGGTGAGCGCGGCTTTTATGAGCGAGCCCCCAAAAAGGCAATGGCGAAACCGGATGGATTACAGAAGATAATTTTGCCAATCGCAGAGCGCATCCACACTGGTTGAAATCGGTGCGACTTGGCAAAATCTGCCCTGTGTACGATCCCCTTTCCTAATCGGGCGGGATGTTGTACATATTGAAAAACGGTAAATTACAATCACATTTGAAAGCGAGCATTCGTGGCTGACACCTCCTCACCCTATCCGCAGAAACGACTCAGCGGTACGAAAGTCTTTTTCATCACAACAGTGAGCGTTGTGATCGGCCTGTTCGTGTTTCTCTTCCTTCTGATCATGTTGCTCGCCTCCATCGGAGCGATGGCGGTGAGCTCCTCGGACAGAGTGTCCGAACCGATCGTGCTGGAGATAGATCTGCGCATGCCGCTTCTGGACGCCCCCGTGCCGCCCACCCTGTTTTCCGACAGCCCGACCTCCATTGTCGGCATCGTGCGATCACTGGATCGCGCCAAGACTGACACGCAGGTCAAAGGTATCTTCATCCGCGGCGAAAGTGTGGGTCTCGCCCCGGCCAGCGCCGAGGAACTCCGTCTGGCCCTGATCGACTTCCGCACGTCCGGAAAATTCGTCGTGACCCATGCCCAAGGGCTGAACAGCACGTCGGTTATTCCATATCAGGCGATCAGCGGATCTGACGAAATCTGGCTGCAGGCCAGCACCTCCATGGCCACGGCAGGGCTTTACTCTCAGTCTGAATTTTTTGGTGGTGTGATGGAAAAAATCGATGCCCAACCGCAGTTCATTCGTCACGGCGCCTATAAGAATGCGGTCAACACCTACACGGAAGAGGGCTATACGCCGGAGCATCGCGAAGCGACCGAGAGCCTGATCACATCGATTTTCGACAATGCTGTCGACAATATTGCCGATGACAGAGATTTAGCGCGTGATGACGTTCTTCGCCTGCTGGCCACTGCGCCTCACAGTGCGAGCGACGCCCTGGACGCGGGATTGATCGACAAGCTTGGCTATCTTGAGGAAATGAAAGACTGGATCGCCGAAAAAGTCGGTGATGAAGATACGGTTTTCAAACCGATCGGAGATTACAAGCCCAAAGGGAATTTTGGAAAACCGGTCATTGCTATTGTTGCAGGACAGGGACCCATTCTGCCTGGCAGCGGCGGTGATAACATCTTCACCCCGACAACGAATATTGGTAGTGATACGCTGGCGGCGGGTCTGGACTCCATAATCGACGATGAAGACGTCAAGGCCGTCGTTCTGCGGCTCAGCTCGGGCGGCGGCTCAGCCGATGCATCCGACCAGATCATGGCTGCGGTGAAACGGGTTCAGGATGCCGGAAAACCCGTAATTATCAGCATGGGTCAATATGCGGCCAGTGGTGGCTACTATATTGCCGCTCCGGCAGATCATATCGTCGCCCTTCCCCAGACTATTACCGGGTCCATCGGGGTTTTCGGCGGCAAGATTGCGCTGCAAGGCGCCTTTGCAAAGGTCGGCTATAATATTGACGGCATTCGTGTCGGCGGAGACTATGCTGGCGCCTATAATGTGGACGAACCGTTCTCAGAGGCTCAACTCGCTGGATATAAGCGCACGATGGATCATATCTATGATGGCTTTGTCGATCTGGTCGCCGAGGGCAGAGATATGAGCCGCGAGGCTGTCATCGCCGTTGCGGAAGGCCGGGTTTGGACCGGCGAGCAGGCTCTGGAACGCGGGCTCGTCGATGAGTTAGGCGGCTTTGACACGGCATTACGCGCCGCTAAGCGCTTGGCCGACATGAATGAAGACGCCGCTGTCCGCCTCAAGCGTTTCCCGCGTGCCAAGACCCGTGAGGAATTGTTAAACGATCTGTTCTCAGGAACGGTCGGCGCTGGGCGCGACCTTGAAACATTGGGCGCACTGCTGAACAGGCCAGAAGTACAGGCCGCTCTAAAGGCACATCAGACACTGTCCGCCCATGGCCAAGAGCTGAAGGCCAACCTGCCCGAATTCTAGGATAGCCGAGCACATTCAGATGATGCGCCTGCAACGGCGGCTTGTATTACGTGACTCTATAAGGGCGGGCCGCCCGTCAGATCCTCTCATATTGGGTCGCCCGCGCTGGAGCCTGAAGGTCACCATTGCGCATCTCCATATACTGACTGCGGCGTCACTTTGAGCCGTTTGGAGATCATGGGTTGGCTGAGACCCGCGCGCATATTCTGAGATCAGCGCTCACTCTGCCCCGGCGCTGCGGCGGCTTTCGGTGGCAGGAGAAACGTGGACACCTCGAAGAACAGGGTTTTGGGGCCAGTATAGAGGCGAATTTTATAATCGGCTCTCAGGTCAGGCTTCATAGAGTGACGAATGCGTGTCCACAGGCGTATTTTGGCATGATTTTGGCCCGCATAAGCGGGGGGATCCGGATTTTGAACAGAATCAGGCTATGGGCTGTCGTCGCTCATGGAAAACGAGGCGGCGGAAGTTGTAGCTTAGCTTGGCCATGGTGATCCGGCCAGCGGCCCTGGCCGATTGAGCGCCTGGCCGATTGAGCGGATCGTGATCGCCATCGGCCCTTTCTCATATCCGAACACATGTTCAACACAGGCACGGATGGAGGAGCGGGTCGCATTGCCGCGCCGAATGTGCTTTGCCATCGGTTTACCGCGGGGCTTCTTTCGATGGATGTTTGAACGATAGCCCTGCGCTTTCAGCCAGGCTTCGTTTTTGGCTGAGCGATAAGCTGTATCCGCCCAAACAGACTTTGAGCTGTTGGTGGCATCCAGAACCGATGTCAGTTCGTGCCCATCATAGCGGGCCGCATGGGTACAGGTCTCTCCCCGGACAAAGCGCCATTTCCGGTCAATACTGATATGGTTCTTGTACCCAAAGTGAGGGATGGAAATGTCGACAAGGCCTGCGTCCTGTTCCCCTTCTGCGGTCTTTCGCGCCCTGGAATAGCTGACCACCGCTCGTGCGTCTGTGTCTTTCTGTGCGGCCCTGGCAGGATCATCAGGCCAGATAGCGGACGCGCTTTCACCCGCCCTGGCCCGCTCTTTCTCTTCTTTCTTCATCCGTTGGCGCGGCGCTGACACCAAAGTGGCATCCACGATCTGACCTCCCGTGGGTTTGTAGCCGCGCTTGCAGAGTTGCTCTTCAAAAGCGGCAAACAGAGATTTGAAAGCACCAGACTGGGTCAGCTTTTCACGGAACAGCCAAATCGTCTTTTGGTCCGGGGTCGGTTCACCGATCTCAAACCTCAGAAACCGCAGCCAACTTAAACGATCCCGGATCAGAAATTCCATCCCTTCATCACTCAGATTGTGCATCGACGCCAGAACAAGCACCTTGAACATCGTGACCGGATCATAGGGTGGCCGACCGCCCTTGGCGCGAACCCCATAACCGAGGGCTTCCATCAGAACAGTTCGGAAAGCCTCAAAGTCCACATGACACTCTAGCGCTTCAAGCGGATCACCTGTCGCCGATAAGCGAGCAAGATGATCCGACAAGTCAAACAATCCAGGCGCGTGCATCATAAAATCCTCCCAAAACCAGTAAATCAGATCACACCACAAAATGCATGGTTTTTAGAGGCCTCCATATTCCCATTTGTTACCGACCTGTTAACCCTAATTTAGTTCGACAGCCGGGTAGTTGCCCGTTACCCATTTAAGGGTGATTCGGAATAGGAGGCCGGCTGCATCCTGACATGGCGGCAAACCGATCATATCCTGAAGCACCAACGCACCCTCACCCGATGCCGGATCAAGCGCCTGTTCAGGCGCCTGTGCCCGCGAATCCTGTGCCGCAGCCGATTCAAAATTCTCTCGCTCCCGCCGCTCTCGCGTCTGAAGAACACGGCCAGACTGACGCGCTGAGATCCCGCGTCGGGATTGTAACAACTGCGCCGCATGCACCCTATGCTGATGCCGGTATGGCTCCGCCGCAGTCCGCTCACGTCCCAACTCAGGAGGTTGATTTTGGTGAGCGACTTTCATTGCAAGACCGGGTCGCCAGCCACATTGGCGGTGAGCAGGATGTACCCCGTATCATCATTGCAGCGTTCGCATTCGTCGTATTGTTCGCCATTTTGTTCACGGCGAAAACGGTCGGGGATTATAGTCGGCACACCAGAACAACGAATGCGGCTTTCTCTTCCGATCTTGAAGTTCGAGCCCGGAGTGTATCGCAGACTATCGCCGCACAGATAAGCTTGATGAATCTCTCTCTGTCCATGTCCAGAGATCCCATCATTATCGCCCCTCTCGCCCGCCGGTCCGAGATGGTCGTTGGTGTGGCGGTGTTGACAGGAAAGGGTCAAGTTCTTGCCGAAACAGACAATGCCGGTCTGGCTTTGTCTCAGATCGATCTGAGCGGTATTGACGATGATCACATCCGGATTACCTCTCTCATACAATCTGATACCGGCGAAACGACGCCCGTCATTGTTCAGCGTGCGCAGGATATTTATCTGCTTACGGCGCTACAATCAGGTACGCTCGTCGGGATGGGTCGACCCGACAGTGCTTTGGTTCTGTCGAACGGACACTTGATCGATGCACAGACCAATGTTGGAAAAGTCGGGGCCTACTCCTATTTTGAACTCACGCCAGCACGGATGAATATACTTGCGCAGCTCAATCAGACAGAATTGATTCGAACTGAAGCGGCGGGGAATCCTGTCTGGCTCGGTGCGGCGCCTGTGCCGAAATCAGCCGGATCCATGTTCCTCATCGATCGCCGTGACCGCTCGATACCTAGCTTCCTGACACAGAATATCATCATGTTCGGATTGCTGTTTGCCGGACTGATATGGTTCGGCTGGATGCTGACCTACCAGCTCTTGCGGCAAATGAAGGCGCTCAAGCTCAGAAACAGTGAAGACGAAGTTTCGCGTCAGCGTTATCAAGCCGCGGTTGAGGGCTCAGGCGGCGGAATCTGGGAAATCGACCTGACCCGCAATACCGCCTATGTCAGCAAGTCACTCTCCAAAATGATGGGTTTGGGTGACAGGAAGCAGACAATTTCGCTACCGCAATTCCTGACCCTGTTCGAAAGCGGTGACCGCGACAAACTCTACAACACCATCCAGCGCGCGCATGTGGGCGGGGCCTTCGACATGGAATTATCTCTGGCGCAATTGCCGTTGATTGTCACCTGCCGAGGCGTACCCTCTGCACGGGGTCACGATCAGGCCAAGGTTATCATCGGCATGTCGATTGACGTGACCGAGGCCCGAGGCACGCAAATCCGACTCAAAACGGCAGAAGCGCGCCTCTATGATGCGCTACGGTCAATGAATGATAGTTTCGTGATCTGGGATCAGTTAGGTCGGCTGGTTCTATGGAACCGGAAATTCGAGGACTTTTTCGGATTTGAAGCCGGCAATCTCCAACCCGGGATGGAATACTCGCTCATCGAGCACTACTCGGATCAGGTCATCGAAAGCATTTCCGACCTTAATGGCGGGACAGGTCGTGAGATCGAATTGAAAGATGGACGCTGGCTCCGCTATCTGGAAACGCAGACAGTCGATGGAGGGCGCATTTCGATCGGGACTGATATAACCGGTATCCGCGCCCGCGAAACAGAACTGGAAGCCAATCGCGACCGCCTGCAGACGACAATTAATATTCTGCGGGAGTCCCAGACACGGATTGTCGAACTCGCAGAGAACTATGAGCAGGAAAAAATCCGGGCCGAGGAAGCCAACCAATCCAAGTCGGAGTTTCTGGCGAATATGAGCCATGAGCTGCGGACGCCGCTCAATGCGATCAACGGCTTTTCCGATATCATGAAGAAGGAAATGTTCGGTCCGCTCGGCGATCCTCGCTATCGCGAATATATTTCCGACATCCTGTTTTCCGGACAGCACCTCCTGTCGCTGATCAACGACATCCTCGATATGTCCAAGATCGAGGCTGGAAAAATGACGCTCAGTGTCGAGTCGTTGTCCATCTCGGACATGATTACGCAGGTTCTGCGCATGGTCCGCGGACGGGCGGATGAAAACAGGCTGAAACTGGTTCATGATGAGCTTGAGGCACAGGACATCCAGGCGGACCAACGTGCAGTCAAACAGGTCCTGCTCAACCTTGCGACGAACGCCATCAAATTCACCCCCGAGGGCGGAACCGTCACATTGAAGGTCGAGCCGAAATCGACCGGCATCATAGTCCATGTTATCGACACGGGCATTGGTATTTCGGAAGGGGATATCACCCGGTTAGCGCAGCCGTTCGAACAGATAGATAGCCAGCATTCCCGCAAGCATGAAGGTACCGGTCTTGGCTTGGCGTTATCCAAATCTCTGGTCGAACTGCATGGCGGCAACTTCAGTATCGCATCGACACTGGGGAAAGGCACTGCAGTAACCTTTACATTGCCAAACACGCCCGTTGCCAAAATTGTCGAGGTCGAAAAGACCGAGGTCGGTGACGAAATCACCCGCCTAGCGCAGGATATTGCAAATGTCCTAGGTCAAGGTGAGTCAGAAAAACGGAAGCTGTTTCATCCGCCTAAATAAAATCATCCCGTCAGATCTCTTCAATCGAGATTTCCGGCTTCCTCGCTTTCACACGCGGAAACACCAACTCAACTTTCAGACCCGGACATCCTGCGTGGTCGTCCTGTCCCGCAATCACAGCATCGCTGCCAAGCCCATCATCCATATTCAACTCAGCCCAATGCAGTTCGGCGACTGCATCAACCAGTGCCAGTCCCAGTCCAGAACCCGTTAAGGTTCGGCTCTTGTCGAGGCGCACAAAACGTTCCTTGACTCGCTCACGATCAAATTTCGGGATACCGGGACCGTTATCTGCAACCGCAATTTTGATTCGGCCTCTCGGGCTTTTCTTGGCCGATAGATGAATCCGCCCCCCTGTGTCGTTTGTCGGCGCATATTTGATCGCGTTCTCAACAAGATTGGAAACAGCTTGAGACAACAGGCCCCGGTCAGCCAGAATTAGAAGATCCTCATCAATATCATGAGTGAAAGTAAGCCCAGCATCGTCGCAGGCTGGCTCATATAGTTCCGACAGGTCGTCGAGGATCGGTTTGGGGTCCAGTGGCGTGAGCAGCTCCCGGCACTCACCTGCTTCGAGACGTGCGATCCGGAGTACGGAGTCGAACATCTTCAGCAACTGATCCGCATCGGACGCTGCCGCATAGAGCACATCGGCATCGTCCCCATCTCCTACTTTGACAGCGGCTGATTCAAGCCGGGTGCGCAAACGCGTTAGCGGTGTTCGAAGGTCATGAGCCACAGAGTCGCCCGCATAACGCATTGCCTTCATCAACCGATCAATATGATCGAGCATCCCGTTCAGATGCTCGGCCAGACGGTCCATCTCATCTTCAGAATAATTGCGCGGGGCACGTCGATCAAGATGTCCTGCCCGAACATCATTGGCGAGTTGATTCAGACTATCGACCCGGCGTGCAAATCGTCGGGCAACGAAAATCGAAGATAATATTCCGAGAAACAAGGCAATCAAAGAAGAGGTCATCATGGCCGACCGCATGCGCTCGCCTGTACGACGAATATTCTCGATATCGCGGCCGACGAATATCACCCCGACCTTCTCGTCATTCAGAGTCAGAGCATGACCTATGGCAACAATCCGCCGCTCTTCAACCGTATTCGTATCGGGAGATTCGACTACGGCGATGACTTCTTCACGAAGCAGATCGAGACTGTTATACTTGGAAAGCGAAGGCGCATTGATTTTCAGCGCTTCGATTTCTTCCGTAACCATCTTGCCCGTCGCACTCTGATCCTTGAATACGAACATGGAATAGACGTCAGGGGACAGATCGCGCAATGTTATGATCCGCTCGAGTGTCTTCTGAGCGCCCTTGTCGAAAACTGTCAGTACAGCCGCCTGATCGGACTGCGCAGACAGGGTGCCATTAAGTCGGGCTTCTTGGACCGCCGTATCACCCCCCTGTACGAACAGATATTCGAGTTCTGCAAGTTCATCCCTGAGCCCGCCCTCAACCCGCCGTTCTTCGGATGACACGATCGTATCATAGACGATCAGTTGGGCAACCAGCAGTGATCCACCGAACAACAGTGCTCCGACCAGCGAAAGCCGGAACACCGTATTCTTTAGAAGTCGTCCTAACGTTTCGGCCAGATCGTCAAGTGGCTGGACGCCTTTACCTGTGTCGTTCGCGTCCAATCAGGGTTGCAGGTAATAACCCGCGCCGCGAACCGTGTGAAGTAGCGGTGTTTCGAACTCTTTGTCGATCTTGCCGCGTAGCCGCGAAATGTGAACATCGATAACATTCGTCTGGGGGTCAAAATGATAATCCCAAACTTTTTCAAGCAGCATGGTGCGCGTCACGACCCGGCCTGCATTGCGCATCAGACATTCCAGCAAGCGGAACTCCCGGGGTTGCAGCAGTACCTTCTGGCCTGCTCGGCGTACGGTCCGCGCGAGCAAATCCATTTCCAGATCGCCAACTTTCAGCTTTGTAACCGCAGCCGTTGGATCAGAGCGGCGGCCAATGGCTTCTACGCGCGCCAACAACTCAGTGAAGGAATAAGGTTTGCTAAGATAGTCATCCCCGCCCGCGCGAAGACCTTCGACCTTGTGATCCGTCTCCCCGAGTGCTGACAGGATCAGAACCGGGGTGGCGTCACCATTTTCGCGTAAATCGGTCAGAACTTCGAGACCATCACGCTTTGGTAACATTCGATCTAGGATCAGCGCGTCATAGTCGGCAGCCTGTGCCATTTCCAAGGCGGCATCGCCATCCGCAGCCAAGTCAACAACATGACCGGCTTCAGACAGGCCCTTCTTTACATATTCGGCGGCTACCTCGTCATCTTCGACAACTAGAATTCTCATCAACGTCTCTCCGTAATGCTCTGTCCATGTTGTACAGGTAGTTGCTCAGGAAAGATAACGACCATTCGGTAAGGTTTCAGTCCCGCGACTTGGGCAGGACACTTAAAACCGAAGATTTTGGTCTATAAAGGCAGTGACAGGGTCGTTTCTCCTCCTGCTTTCGGGCGGAGTCTGATCTTAATTTTGCACTTCTTGTTGAGTTTGACTTTAAGAATCATCGATGTCCAATTTGCAACTTCGGCAATCGGTACGCCGTCAGCTTCAAGCAAGACCTGTCCAATCTTGAATCCGGCCGATTCCGCTAACGAGCCCGGCACCACGCTTTCTACGTAAACGCCAACCTGGTCGGAGCGCATTCCAATTGCCGTACGGAACTCGGCAGAGATATCGACAACGTGCAAACCGGTATTGATGTTGATGCGGGCATGTGAGTCGGATTTTGGAGCAGGCGGCGGAAGGCCTCGGTTGATTGCAGCTACGCGATCAACTTCAGATTTTTCAGGTCTTTCACCTATGGACACCTGGATAGAATATGGTTTTCCCAGCCGCTCATAGATGAACATCGCGACATCACCGGGTGACAGGTCGCCAACAGCCCGGGTTGCTTCAACGGAGTTGCGAACAGGCGTATCATTGATACGCAGAATGATATCATCAATTTCAAGCCCGTAGACATCCGCCGGGCTACCTGGGAGAAGGTTGCTGACCATCGCACCCGACTTTAGAACGCCGGGTCGACCTTCCATTTCATAAACCGCATCACGTAGACCTGCACCGAGATAACCTCGTCGGACCCGGCCTGTATCGCGAATGGCACCCACAACCATTTTAGCTGTCTGGTGCGGAATGACAAAAGCAATTCCGACCGATGCACCCGTCGGAGAATAAATGGCAGAATTGACGCCGACCACATCCCCATTGAGATTGAAGAGCGGTCCACCCGAGTTACCCCGGTTGATGGTCGCATCCGTTTGAATATAGTCGACATAGGATCCGCTATCGACACGCTTGCGCCCAATCGCGGAAATCACACCCAGCGATGTCGACTGACCAATTCCGAATGGGTTACCAATCGCGACGACCCAGTCACCAATTCTCGTCTTCTCACCTTGATGAAAGGACACGTATGGGATTGGTTCGGTCGATGCGAATGTCAGCAGGGCGAGATCCGTTTCTTCATCCGTGCCAACAACCTCGGCTGGAAAACGGCGCCCATCATTGAATTCGATCTCGATTATCTGACCATCTTCGATCACGTGATAGTTCGTTACCACTTCACGCTGAGCGCTGATAACGAACCCGGACCCCTGCCCTTCTGACAGCATTTCACCTGCCGCTGTCGTAACGATAATATTGACGGTCGATTGGCTGACATTTTCGACCAGATCCGCGATGGAGGGCAGCGCGGCAATCGGCATGTCGAACAGATTTTTTACCACTTCACGTGCGCGCGATGTCAGAACTTGGCCACCATCACGTAATGTCGTGATGGTTTCAGGCTCATCCGACCGCTTAATATCAATTGCCGGAACGGTTTGCGCCGTAGCTGTCGCGGCAATCAGGTAAAGGCTGGCGGCTAAAATGGCAGCACGCATGACAGGCTCCAAAAATCAGTGTTTGGACAGCCTCACAATATGGTTGTTGCGCGGCATACCAAAGCTTTGGACGCTACTAAACCCTGCACCTTCAAAGATATGCTTAACAAGATCCAGTTCTCGAACACCCCAGCGCGAGTCGCGGCGTTTGAGAGACGTATCAAAGTCCAAATTGGATGCTACACTTTCATGCCCGAACAGAAACGGACCATACAAGATTACGGTGTCGGTTAAATTTGCAGCCCCAGCAGCTAGACCTTTCGCAGCCTCAATCGGCGCGATGTGGATCATATTGGCGGAAAAAACCGCATCGAAAGCCCTCAAATTGGCGGCCCAATTCTCTGTCATCAGATCAATCGATAACGGATCAGGCCACGTGTTCCGCGCCCAGACTGCCTGACTGGCCCGAGAAGCCTGATTCGGATCGCTATACTGCCAGATCACATCAGGCCGCTGATCACCCAGCGCCGCGCCATGTTCACCTGTTCCTGATCCAAGTTCAAGGACTCGGGCAGATGGCGGCAACTGTTCGCTGAGCCAGTCAGCAATGACAATCTTGTTGCGACCAGCACTTGGCGAGAACAGGCGGTTCCCATTACGATCCCGGTATTCCAGCGCTATGGGATTGTTCGTCATCGGGACTCCTGAAATGCGCGAGGTAAGAACAGAACCGCTTTTAGCCCGCCGAGGCCAGAGCGGGATAGCTCCAGCGAGCCACCATAAGCGTCGGCTAGATCATGAACAATGGAAAGGCCAAGACCTGAACCGGGTGTTGCCTCATCCAACTGAGTCCCGCGTTTTAAAGCCGTTTCAATTTCTACATGGGGAATGCCGGGACCATTATCTTCTATCGTGATTTTCAGATTGGCACCGTCAGCGATCCGAAGAACCTCTACATCTGATCGCGTCCACTTGGCCGAATTACCCATCAAGTTACCGACCATGTCTTCCAGATCGCGCTTATCACCGCGAAACCGCAACCCAGCTTCGCCGTCCACATCGATAATGAAATTCTTGTTACGATGGATCCGCGGCAATGTCCGTACCAGCGCACCGATAACCTCATCAACATCACAGGACAGACCAATCGCCTGCCCGCGCGCGGCAGCGCGGGCACGGCGCAAATGGTGGTCAACCTGTGCCGACATGGTCTCGGTTTGGCGGTTAACAAAATCCGCATCAATCTGGCTGCCGAGCCCGGCTTCGTTTCTCAAAACCGCTATCGGTGTTTTCAATCCATGAGCTAGATTACCGACATGCGTTTGCGCACGTTCAACGACGTTCCTGTTATGCGCGATCAGCGAATTGAGCTCATTCGCCACGTCCGCAATCTCCGCCGGGTATCGGCCTTCCAAGCGGGTGGACCGCCCTTCACGAACATCGGCAACTCTTTCTGCCAAGGCGAAAAGGGGTCGCAGACCAAGGCGCACCTGCGCATAAATCGCCGCCAAGAGGCCCGCCGTCAGCAAACCCATGACAAGTAGAGCAATGACAGCAAATTGCTGAATTGAACGCGTTGCAGGTCGGCGGTCCGCTGCCGCCATCACGATCACAGGCTCTGACATGTGCGGTAGACGCACTTCGCGGGCAATAATCCGCAACGGCTCAACCTCATTCGGACCGGTCGTGGACATATTGACGACTTCCCCTGTCGTATCGCTGACCCGGTTGCGGTCTTGCAGACTGATTGGGAGTGTTTCTCCATAGAGAGACCGCGATGCCACCAATGGCAGCAAAGTTCCTTCGTCCTGCACCTTACCGATCATCCAGTAGCGGCCAGACAAAGCCTGCTGATAACGCGGATCAAGCGGTTCACGGGCGAGCGCCAACTGACCCGTCTCTGTCACTTCGACAGATGCGATCAAGGCTGTGACAGCAGACTCAAGCGGATCATCGAAAGATGTATAGACCGTGTTGCGATAGAACCAGGTCAGCAGCAACAACCCGGTAATCAGAGTCGGAGCCGTCCACAGCAGCGCGGCACGAACCAGCCGTGAAACGAGTGACGGATTAGGGGTATCTGGCATCCGTGCCTATCCGCCCAGCCGCAAATTTCGCTCAGGCCTGATCGGTCGTGTCCGGATCGACAAGGCGGTAACCGAGACCTCGAACCGTTTCGATACGGTCCGTGCCGATCTTCTTGCGCAAACGTCCAATGAAAACTTCGATCGTATTGCTGTCACGGTCAAAGTTCTGATCATAAATATGTTCGACCATTTCCGTGCGCGAAATCACGCGGTCCTTATGCGCCGCCATATAGGATAGCAACCGGAACTCGTGGCTCGTGAGTTTAATGCCCATACTGTTAACGAAAGCGCGGGCGGCCCGGTTGTCAACGACCAGATCCCCGATTTCAATCGTGTCAGTCGTATGCCCTGCCGCACGTCTGAGAAGCGCACGCAACCGTGCGAGCAATTCTTCAGTATGGAAGGGCTTAGTGAGGTAATCATCAGCACCCGCATCAAATCCCGCAACCTTTTCAGACCACTGATCCCGCGCAGTCAGGATCATAACCGGCATCTTGCGATCATCAGCCCGCCATTTCTGCAACACTGACACGCCATCGATTTGAGGTAGGCCCAGATCAAGAATGACGGCGTCATAGGGTTCCGTATCGCCCAGGAAGTACCCTTCGACGCCATCTGTCGCGACATCGACCGCATAACCCTGTTCCTTTAGAACCTGCTTAAGCTGGCGGGACAGATCGGGATCATCTTCAACGACGAGAATGCGCATGGGGTCTCCGCACAGTGCCTGGAAAGGCTGAATGCCTATGAAGGCGGGGCTTATGAATGTTATCGAACGCGTCCGGTATTGGCGTCAACCACGATATCGACAACACGGCCATCACGGGCGATGATCCGAACACGGTATTTATCTGCAGTCCGGCGAATATCGACAACTTCACCGCCAGGAACGCGAGCTAGGGCGATAGCTCGCGCCTCGCGGGCAGTGATCTGACGCTGAGCATAGTCATAAGGCGATATTGTGGACGCCTCAGACATACGGTCGGCCTGCATCCATTGCGGCGCCGTCGCCAGCGACGGTGTGCCGATCAGACTGGGCAACAAGGCTGAAGTTATGAGCGTCACACATTTCATTGCAGTCCCTCTATGCATGACCCTCTGAACGAAGGCTGAATATAGCGTTTAACTGCCAATCAGATCGTCACGAAGTGCAGCGCCATCAGTCTCAGACAAAAATTCAGTAAAATCATCCCCCTGAGCCAGTTCATCTGCCGTCAGTGTGACAACCAGTTCCACAATCAAATTGCCGCGATTTTTCCCTTTACCGGGCGCACCCTTGCCTTTCAGCCGCATTCTCTTGCCCGTATTCGATCCTGGTGCAATCTTGAGACTCACTGCGCCGCTGGGCATATCGATACGTACCGATCCGCCGCGCAAGGCTTCCGCTAAGCTTATGGGTAAGCGCAACCGCAGATCATCACCGTCACGCGCCAGATTTGGGTGATCCTGAACGCTGACCTTAACCAGTGCATCGCCCGCTGGGCCGCCGCCGCTTCCCGATTCGCCTTTGCCTCGGACCCGCAAAGTCTGGCCGCTTTTTACACCGGCCGGAATACGAAGCTTGGTGCCGCTGGGTAGCTGACGCATGCCGCCCTTGAGGGCTTCCGGTAGAGACAGTTCCACAGTGTATTGAATGTCAGCACCTTTTCGGCGCACAGGTGGGCGGTTCATTCCACCGCGCATACCGCTCGCAAAGCTGCCCGTATTCATTCCAAACAAGGACCCGAACAGATCGGTCATATCGTCCTGACCCATCGGTCCGCCGCTGCGACCACCGAAGCCTTCAAAGCCACCAAACCCGGTTTCATAACCCTGTCCACCGTCCCTCATCGGGCCTCTCTGGCCGAATCCGCCTGCAAATGGGTTGCGCTGCTGACCCTGTTCATCGATCGCGCCGATATCATATTGTTTGCGGAGATCTTTATGGGATAGAAGATTATAGGCGGCCGTCACTTCCTTGAAGCGTTCAGCAGCGATCTCATCATCCGGGTTGACGTCCGGATGAAGTTTCTTAGCCAACTTGCGATAGGCCGAACGGATTTCCTTGTCCGTTGCAGTCTTTGGCACGGCCAGCAGCTCATATGGGTTTTTCTTAGCCATCCTCGACTATTTAGTCATGCGCCCGGCACATTCAACGCTGCTAACAAAAGACTTTCTCGGCCGTAGAAGCCAGTTGGACAATCCCAACCTGATCAAATGAGGTTAGCGCCAGTTCGGTCAAGTCCGTATCTATGGTCTGGGTATCGCCGGATCGCGTAATGCGGGCGCGATATCGCAGATGCGACGCATCTTCTGCCCATTCCGTAAATCTCGAGTCACGACCAATCCAGGACAAGCCGTCCGCCGCCTATACCGACCTAAAAGGCAAAGACCAGCACACGGATCATGTCATTAACCGGTTCAGTTGGCAACCGACCCTAATGTCTTTTTTGATCAGTGACTAACAGATATGCTCAGGGACAAGAGATCGTCTTTATGTCTTTTTGCGATTCTCTCTCCAATGAGCTGCGCATAGGATAAACTCAGGTGGTTATCATCGTAAAGAGCCGGTTCGCCTCGCGCGGATATCACACATGTTTCAGGTCTTCCATTTTCGCACATCAAATCGATTTTACTGATATATAGATAATCAAGCGATTTCCCGAATTTGGATTTATCTCTCTCCTGCGGGTTGAACCACTTTATATATTCTTTGGCAAAGCATTTGCTAAACGTCCTGTATCTATTGGCTATGACGGAGTAATCTTCTTTTGTGTTTAAAAATCCTTCCAGTACTATGATTCCTAAACTTGGATTTTTAAGCTTCATATGCTCTAAGGTCCCCCATTCTCTTCTTTTGTTCTCGTCGAAGGGTCTATTAGAGGAATATACGACATGTGTGAAGAATTTTTGTTCCATTAAACGATTCAGGGTTTCGGTTCTGAGAATGCATCACCTTCCTTGAAAATGGGATGTCAGTTTGTCAGAATTGACCGCTAATTCACACTTGTTAACCGTATCGAAATTGATCAAATAATGGGTTGGAATCGTTAAAATAATCGATAAAGGTATCAAATCGATCCATATACCTGACTGGTGCTGAAAAGTTTCTGGCAGGAATATCAAAATCGGCCAGTAAACCAGATAGAGCGAGAGTAGCTGATCTGCCCAATCCAGTGAACAGGCCTGAATTCAAATAGGTTTGACGACAGGAAGGTCTTCGGAACCAATATGACAAATACGGCTCCCAGACAAACAATAAACCCTGATATTGGCCCCAAAGGCTCGCCAGTGAAAGTCGGGATTATCATGGCCCACAACATCAGCGTTGTCCCCAGAATGGCTAACAGGTTTTTCAGGAATAAGTTAGCTTTATTGCTTCCAAACTTTTGAACTCTGGCAAATATTAAAAGGGCTATAGCTCCCATCATAAATTCGAAAACCCGAAACGGTATCCAGTAAAAATAGTGGAATCAGACTTTACGTCAAAATTCCCGATTTTCCAGAATGCAATCAACGCAATGCTGCAAAGGCCCCCCAATAGATAAAATTGCCAAAGCTCTGTGTTTCAAAAACTTGTATGCAATGACTAATGACGCGAGCCAGATCAGATAAAATTACTCTTCCACGCTCAGTGACCATGGATGTAACAGGGGTTTTGTATCGCTCGCCGCGTCAAAATAACCGGCTTCCGTCCAAAACAGGATATTAGACAGAGATATGACAGCTGCGCCAATCGACTTGCCAAAAGCGGTCAGGCGTTGGGGGTCTAAAAGCGCATAAGCAAATAAAGCTGTAATGATGCAAACGGCGGCCAGAGATGGAAAAAGCCGTCTGACCCTGCGGGCAAAAAACGGCCAAAGCGCATTTGACCGTAATTTTCAAAATCTTTGAGGATCAGGCGGGAGACCAGGAATCCGCTGATGACAAAGAATATATCAACGTCCAGATAGCCAGCGGCGAATCCGGGTGTTCCGAAATGAAAGAATAATACCGCCAAAACTGCCAATGCCCGCAATCCGTCGATATGCGGGAAATAGCTGTGATCATGAATTGAATTCATTTGCGTCATTGGAAGCTGATTTAGGGAGCGGCGTCACTGTCGAGCTCAGCGGGAAACTCTTCCATTGGCGCGGCAGCCGCCCGTTCTTCGAGCAACTTGGTATCATGGTCATTGGCGAGCTTCTGGTAACGGCGCAGATTGCCGCCTGTCCCGGCCGGAATCAGACGTCCAACGATGACATTCTCTTTCAGACCTTCGAGCATGTCTTCCTTACCCTGAACGGACGCTTCCGTGAGGACGCGCGTTGTTTCTTGGAAAGACGCTGCTGAGATGAAGCTCCGCGTTTGCAGCGAGGCTTTGGTGATACCAAGAAGAATCGGCTCCGCCGTTGCCGGACGGGCCTTCTTATTCTCAGCCAACAGTTCGGCATTGTTGCGATTGAACTCGATCTTATCGAGCTGCTCACCGCAGATCATGAATGTTTCACCGGGATCAGTGACTTCCACTTTCTGCAGCATCTGCCGGACAATCACTTCGATGTGTTTGTCGTTAATCGGCACGCCCTGCAGACGGTAGACGCCCTGCACTTCGTCAACGAGATATTCGGCCAGCGCTTCGACACCCATAACTTGCAGGATGTCGTGCGGTGCCGGATTGCCGTCTACGATATAGTCGCCGCGCTTGACCATGTCGCCATCGGCCACAAGCATGTGCTTGCCTTTTGGCACGAGGAAGCTGATCGCCTCGCCGTCTTCCGTTTCGGGAAGGATCGAGATTTTGCGCTTATTCTTATAGTCACGCGTAAATTCGATCTTGCCATCCATCTGGGCGATAATCGCATCATCCTTCGGACGACGGGCCTCGAACAGTTCGGCCACGCGGGGCAGACCACCGGTAATGTCGCGTTGGATCGCAGCTCCTTTCGGGATGCGCGCCAACACGCCACCGGGCTTGACCGTATCACCGTCATTCAGTGACAGGATCGCCCCCACTGCGAGCATGTAGCGCGCAATACGGTTCTCACCGAGACTGACAGGCTCACCATTCTCGTCTTCAATCACGGCGGCAGGCTGAATGTCGCCAGACTTGGAGCTTGCACGCCAGTCAACGATCACCTTGCTGGATATGCCTGTTTCCTCGTCAATCTCGTCCTTGGCAGACACACCTTCGACGATGTCGAGCAAACGGACCTTGCCGCCAACCTCTGTGAGGATCGGCATGGTGTATGGATCCCAATCGGCGAGTTTCGTGCCGATATTGACCATGGCACCATTGTCGAGCGGAATGTGTGAACCGTAATCCACTTTATGGATTTCCAGTGTCTTTCCCTCGGTGTTGACGACTTCAAATTCCAGCTTGCGTGATTTAACGACAAACCCGTTTTCAGTCCCAATGACGTTATCCTCGTTATATTTTATGCGGCCTTCATTGACGGCTTCGATAACGGATTTGTCGGCCACAGAGGCGGTGCCGCCGATGTGGAAGGTTCGCATGGTCAGCTGTGTTCCGGGTTCACCGATCGACTGCGCCGCAATGACGCCAACCGCTTCGCCCATATTGACCTTGGTCCCGCGAGCCAGATCGCGGCCATAACAGGTCGCGCAGATCCCAGTGACCGTTTCGCATGTCAGAGGAGATCGGACGCGGATATCCGCAGCGCCGCTCTCATCGACATTCGCCGCAATATCTTCATCGACATGGGTGTTGGACGGATAGAGAAGATCGCCTGTACGCGGATCGTG
Organism: Litorimonas sp.; assembly: GCA_965205225.1. Lineage (GTDB taxonomy): Bacteria > Pseudomonadota > Alphaproteobacteria > Caulobacterales > Maricaulaceae > Litorimonas. The sequence goes on along the minus strand of CBDBFZ010000002.1, from coordinate 189,489 downwards.
CATATCCTCGGCCAGAACACGGCCCAGAATGCGCTCACCCAGGGACACAACAACGTCGCCGCCGTCAACCACAGGTTTGATCTCAATACCGGTTTCAGTTCCGCAATCCTGCTCTGTCACGATACAGTCCTGCGCCACGTCAACGAGGCGGCGTGTCAGATAACCCGAGTTCGCGGTCTTCAACGCCGTATCCGCAAGACCTTTCCGGGCCCCGTGAGTGGAGTTGAAGTAATCCATCACCGTAAGGCCTTCTTTGAAGTTCGCAGTAATGGGCGTCTCGATGATCTCACCGGATGGCTTGGCCATGAGGCCCCGCATACCCGCGAGTTGTTTCATCTGGTTCTTGGAACCCCGAGCCCCGGAGTCGGCCATCATGAAGATCGAGTTGATGATCTTCCGCGGCTTCGCGGACTCATCCATCATGGCATCGGCCACGTGGTCCGTACATTTTGACCACGTGTCGACAACCTTGTTGTACTTCTCACCTTTGGTGATCAGACCGTCAGCATATTGCTGTTCGAAGTCCTTCACGAGCGCTTCCGTCTCAGCGACCAGCGTATATTTCTCGTTCGGGATAATCATATCGTCCTTACCAAACGAAATGCCAGCCTTGCAGGCTTCACTGAAACCAAGACCCATCATTTTATCAGCAAAGATTACCGTCGCCTTCTGGCCACCGTGACGATAGACGATGTCGATCAGTTTCCCGATCTCCTTTTTCGTCAGTTCCTTGTTGATGACAGAATAAGGAATATTGTGATGCTTAGGCAGGAATTCGCCTAGCTTGAGGCGACCTGGCGTGGTCTCTGCCACTTCCATCCGCTCCGTGCCGTCTTCACCAATGACTTTGAAACGGCCTTTCACCTTGGCGTGCAGAGAGACCAGTTTGTTATCGAGCGCGGTTTCGACCTCGGAGATGTCGGCAAACATCATGCCTTCCCCAGTTTCACCGTCACGCATCAGCGACATGTAATAGAGGCCGAGGACAATATCCTGGGACGGCACAATGATCGGGCGGCCATTGGCAGGCGATAGAATATTGTTGGTCGACATCATCAGCACACGAGCTTCGAGCTGTGATTCGATAGATAACGGCACGTGAACTGCCATCTGGTCACCATCGAAATCGGCATTGAACGCCGCGCAAACGAGCGGGTGCAGGCGGATTGCCTTCCCTTCCGTCAGCTTGGGCTCAAACGCCTGGATGCCGAGACGGTGAAGCGTCGGCGCACGGTTGAGCAGCACTGGGTGTTCCCGGATGACTTCATCCAGAATATCCCAGATTTCAGGACGTTCCTTCTCAACCAGTTTCTTGGACTGTTTTACGGTCCCTGACAGACCCTTCGCATCGAGGCGCGAGTAGATGAACGGCTTGAACAGTTCGAGCGCCATCTTTTTCGGCAGGCCGCATTCGTGCAATTTCAGCTCTGGACCCACCACGATGACGGACCGACCGGAATAGTCGACGCGCTTGCCAAGCAAGTTCTGGCGGAACCGGCCCTGCTTACCCTTGAGCATGTCGGACATGGATTTCAGCGGACGCTTATTCGCACTCGTGATGGTCCGGCCACGGCGGCCATTGTCGAACAGAGCATCGACCGATTCCTGCAGCATCCGCTTTTCGTTCCGGATGATGATGTCGGGGGCGCGCAGCTCAATCAGGCGCTTCAAACGGTTATTCCGGTTAATAACCCGGCGATAGAGATCGTTCAGATCGGACGTCGCAAAACGACCGCCATCCAGAGGCACAAGCGGCCGCAGTTCCGGCGGAATAATCGGAACGACGGTCAAAACCATCCATTCGGGACGGTTACCGGACTTCTGGAACGCTTCGAGCAGTTTGAGACGCTTGGACAGTTTCTTGAGTTTCAACTCAGACCCCGTCTCCGTCATGTCGAAACGTGTGCGTTCGATCTCGGCAGCCAGATCAAGACCGCCCAGCATTTCGCGAACAGCTTCGGCGCCGATGCCGGCGGTGAAACTGTCTTCGCCAAACTCGGCCTGAGCGTCGAGATATTCTTCCTCGGACAGGATCTGACGCTCATCGAGTGAAGTCAAACCGGGCTCCGTCACGACATAGCTTTCGAAATAGAGCACGCGCTCCACTTCCTTCAGCGTCATGTCAAACATGGTCGCGATCCGGGACGGCAGCGATTTCAGAAACCAAATGTGAGCGACTGGCGCGGCCAGCTCGATATGGCCCATACGCTCACGGCGCACGCGGGTCACAGTGACTTCGACGCCGCATTTTTCGCAGACGACGCCTTTATACTTCATGCGCTTATATTTTCCGCACAGGCATTCGTAATCCTTGACCGGTCCAAAAATGCGCGCGCAGAACAAGCCATCTTTCTCAGGCTTGAAGGTCCGGTAGTTGATCGTTTCGGGCTTCTTGATCTCGCCAAAGGACCAGCTGAGGATTTTCTCAGGGCTGGCCAGTGAGATACGGATCCGGTCGAAGGACGGGCCCTCCTGTGCCGGATTGAAGATGTTCATGACCTCTAGGTTCATAGGACTTCCTTTTATATTCCTGTTCCCGGCATTTATTGCCGAGACCTCCATCGGTATCGCGCGATGGCCGCGAAAGGCCCCGGCAATAAATGCTAGGGACGGAATTAGGGTCTAACGGACTAGCCGTTGGTCAGTTCGACATTCAGGCCGAGCGAACGGATTTCCTTGACCAGCACATTGAAGCTTTCTGGAATACCGGCTTCGAACGAATCGTCGCCGCGCACAATGGACTCATAAACTTTCGTCCGGCCCGCCACATCATCCGACTTCACAGTCAGCATTTCCTGCAGCGTGTAGGCTGCGCCGTAAGCTTCCAGAGCCCAGACTTCCATCTCACCAAAGCGCTGACCTCCGAACTGCGCCTTACCACCCAGCGGCTGCTGCGTGACGAGCGAGTACGGGCCGATGCTCCGCGCGTGGATCTTGTCATCCACCAAGTGGTGCAACTTCAGCAGGTACTTATACCCGACTGTGACTTGACGCGTGAACTGATCGCCTGAACGACCGTCAAAGAGCGTGACCTGACCAGAACTGTGCAGTCCGGCCTTTTCCAGCATCTTGACGATGTCCGGTTCGCGGGCGCCATCAAAGACAGGCGTACCAATCGGCACACCGCGTTCGAGGTTCCCGGCCAACTCGATGATTTCATCGTTATTGCACGGCAGAGTGACATCGTCGCCATAAGCATGCTGAAGTGTATCTCTGAGCCCGTCCATGTTACCGTCCCCACGATAGGCTTCCAGCGCCTCATTAATCATGTCTCCAACGCCTGAGCAAGCCCATCCGAGATGCGTTTCCAGAATCTGCCCAACGTTCATTCGTGACGGAACACCGAGCGGGTTCAGCACAATATCAACGGCCTTACCGTTCGCCAGGAAGGGCATGTCCTCGATCGGATTGATCTTGGAGATCACACCCTTATTTCCGTGACGTCCAGCCATCTTGTCGCCCGGCTGAAGTTTACGCTTCACCGCAACAAATACTTTGACCATTTTCATCACGCCCGGAGGCAGATCATCGCCACGCTGCAGCTTGTCGACCTTATCTTCGAAGCGGGCATCAAGACGCGCCTTGGAGCTGTCATATTGCTCCTTAAGAGCTTCCACTTCGCCAATGGCTTTCTCGTCATCAAGACCGATACGCCACCAGTCAGAGCGCGGAACATCTTTCAGCGTCTCATCGGTGATTGGACCTTTCTTGAAACCGCGAGGACCGGATACAGCCGCTTTGCCCATCAGAACAGTCCGGACGTTCCCGTAGATGGACCGTTCCAGAATGATGAGTTCGTCATCCCGGTCCTTACCGAGATTTTCGATCTCTTCACGCTCGATCTGTTTCGCGCGCTCATCCTTCTCGACACCCTGACGGTTGAATATGCGGACTTCCACGACCGTACCGGACGCTCCCGGCGGCAGTTTCAGCGACGTATCGCGAACGTCAGACGATTTCTCACCAAAGATGGCGCGCAAAAGTTTTTCTTCCGGTGTCATCGGGGACTCGCCCTTCGGTGTAACCTTACCAACAAGAATATCTGAAGCGTACACTTCAGCCCCGACGGCCACGATCCCGGCTTCATCCAGATTACGCAGACTTTCTTCACCGACGTTCGGGATATCGCGTGTGATCTCTTCCGGACCCAGTTTTGTATCCCGCGCCATCACCGAGAACTCTTCAATGTGAAGCGAGGTGTAGACGTCATCGCGCACGATGCGCTCAGAAATCAGGATTGAGTCTTCGAAATTATAGCCATTCCACGGCATGAACGCAACGAGCACGTTTTTACCAAGCGCCAGCTCACCAAGATCAGTCGACGGACCATCCGCGATAATGTCGCCGGATTTCACTTCGTCACCCACTTTGACCAGTGGACGCTGGTTGATGCAGGTGGACTGGTTGGACCGCTGGAACTTGAGCAGATTGTAGATGTCCACGCCGGACTTTTTGAGATTCGTTTCCTTAGTCGTCCGGACAACGATCCGCTTGGCATCAACCTGTTCGACAATCCCTTCGCGTTTCGCCGTTACGGTCGCGCCGGAATCGACAGCTACAACACCTTCCATGCCGGTCCCGATCAGAGGCGCTTCCGACTTCAGCAGAGGCACAGCCTGGCGCATCATGTTCGAACCCATCAAAGCCCGGTTGGCGTCATCATTCTCTAGGAACGGGATCAGGGCCGCTGCAACGGAAACGAGCTGTTTCGGTGATACGTCGATGAAGTTCACGTCATCACGCGCGACCGGCAAAACCTCGCCATTGGCACGGCAAATCACAAAATCATCCACTAGCATCCCATTATCATCCACCTTAGCATTCGCCTGAGCGACAGTGTAACGAGCCTCTTCCATGGCCGAGAGATACTCGACCTTCTCTTGGAGCTTGCCGTTCTCGACCTTGCGGTACGGACTCTCGATAAAGCCATATTTGTTGACGCGAGCGTGCGTCGCGAGCGAGCTGATCAGGCCTATATTCGGGCCTTCCGGCGTCTCAATCGGACAGATACGGCCATAGTGTGTGGGATGAACGTCGCGGACCTCAAAGCCAGCGCGTTCACGTGTCAGACCGCCAGGGCCAAGCGCCGAGAGACGACGCTTATGCGTAATCTCTGACAATGGGTTGGTCTGGTCCATGAACTGCGACAGCTGCGAAGAGCCAAAGAACTCACGCACCACGGCCGCCGCCGGTTTGGCGTTGATCAGATCGTGCGGCATGACGGTCTCAATATCGACCGCCTGCATGCGTTCCTTGATCGCACGTTCCATGCGCAGGAGACCGATGCGGTACTGGTTTTGCATCAGTTCACCAACAGAGCGAACGCGGCGATTGCCGAGATTGTCGATATCGTCGATCGCGCCAATGCCGTCCTTGAGCTTCACCAGCGTATCAACAACGGCCAGAATGTCTTCCTTGCGAAGAACACGGTCTTCCGGATCGGCGTCGAGTTCCATACGCAGGTTCATCTTGACCCGGCCAACAGCCGAGAGGTCATAGCGTTCCGGATCGGAGAAGAGCGAGTCGAACAGATCTTCGCCCGCTTCAGCCGTCGGCGGTTCGCCCGGGCGCATAACGCGATAGATGTCGACCAATGCACCTTCGCGCGAGTCGTTCTTATCGGCCGCCAATGTATTCCGAATGTAGGGTCCAACATTGATGTGATCGATGTTCAGGACCGAAATCTCGCCGACATCGGCTTCGTTGATCTGCTCCATCGCGTCTTCACTCAGCTCATCGCCTGCTTCGGCATAGATCTGACCGGTTTGCATATTCACGATGTCTTCGGCGACGAAGCGTTCAGCCATCTCCATGTCTGAGATCAGAACCTTTTTGACACCATCGTCAGCCAGTTTCTTAGCGCCGCGTTTGGTCAGCTTACGGCCTGCAGGCGCAATCACTTCACCGGTCGCAGCATCAACGAGATCACGCTGCAGCTTGCCACCGCGATAATCCTCTGGATTGAACTCACGTGTCCAACCGTTCTTCTTGGCGTCGCGTTTGTAATCAACCGCGCCATAATACTGGTCGAGAATGTCTTCACAGCTCATGCCGAGGGCATAGAGCACCGTTGTGGCAGGTAGTTTCCGGCGACGGTCGATCCGCGCATACAGGATATCCTTATGGTCGAATTCAAAATCGAGCCATGATCCACGGTATGGGATAATTCGAGCCGAGAACAGGAACTTGCCCGAACTGTGCGACTTGCCTTTGTCATGATCGAAGAACACGCCGGGAGAGCGGTGCATCTGTGAGACGATCACGCGTTCCGTACCGTTCACAATGAACGTACCCTTGTCCGTCATGAGCGGAATATCACCCATATAGACGTCCTGCTCCTTGACATCCTTGACGGAGCGTGCACCCGTATCATCATCGACATCAAATACGACGAGGCGTATCTTCACCTTAAGCGGAGCGGCGAAGGTAATATCGCGTTGCTGACATTCTTCTTCGTCAAACTTGGGCGGTTCGAAGACAAAGGAGACATATTCCAGTACGGCGCGCTCCGAAAAATCACGGACAGGAAAGATAGAATTAAAGACACCATTAATGCCTTCGTCTTTCCCGCGCTCGGTCGGATCCATATCTTTTTGGAGGAAATGATCGTAGGAGCTTTTCTGCACCTCAATCAGGTTTGGCATTGAGACAGCTTCGGGAATACGCCCAAAGCTTTTACGAATACGTTTCTTGCCGGTAAAAGTCAGTGACATCAAAGACACCCTTTATAATACGCGACCAGGCGACAAGGACTGCAGTCCAACGTCGTCGATCAATTTGTGGTCCGATTCGGATTAGGCTGACGACCGGGCGCCAGCTTGAACGGGTGATTTACCTCCCCAGCCCATCGGAGGTGTTCGCGAGCACCAAAAGTGCTCGCGAACAAAGTGGGTAAAAATCTACCTGAGTTCGACAGAAGCGCCAGCAGCTTCCAGCTTCTCTTTTATGTCGTTGGCTTCGGCCTCTGGGACGCCTTCTTTGACGGCCTTAGGCGCACTTTCGACTAGCTCTTTGGCTTCTTTCAGACCAAGACCTATGATGGCACGGACTTCCTTGATGACGGAAATCTTGTTGCCTCCGAAGGATGTCATAACGACGTCGAAGTCAGTTTTGGTTTTGGCTTCAGTTACAGCCACGTCGCCGCCTGCTGTGCCAACCATGACAGCTGCTGCTGTCGGCTCAATGCCATATTCATCCTTGAGGATGTCGTTCAGTTCTTTTGCTTCCAAGATAGTCAGTTCGACCAGCTCTTTCGCGAGTTTTTTAACATCAGCCATGATGTAGTTCCTTAGGTTTAGTACTTCTTGCGAAGTGGTTTAGTTCGAGTTTTGCGAGAATGATGTCGTGAAGCCCATTACCGGAATCATGTTTCGGCAGCCTTTTCCTCGATTGTCGCGATCGCGTCTGAAAAGCCTCGACCGGGTGACATGAGGGCGGAAGTGATATTCGTTGCTTGGCTCAGCAGACGCTGGACAACCATTGAAATCAACTCCTCGCGGGAGGGCAACTTGGACAGAGCATCGATCCCGGGCGGGTCAAACACTTCCTCGCCCATGAACCCACCGATGATCTTGAAGGCATCCGAGTCCTTTTGGAACTCGACAACCACCTCCGGTGCACTGATCATGTCTTCGGCCCAGGCGATTGCCACAGGACCTTTGAACATAGCACTAGCCCCTTCAAAGGGCTGATCTTTCAGGGCGATCTTCGCCAGTCGGTTCTTCACAACGCGAATTATTGCGCCACGCTCTCTGAGCTTGGCACGCAATTCCGTCATTTCCGCAACGGTCATGCCCGAATATTCGGCCATCACCACAGATCCGGCTTTCGCAAAGATGCTTTTCAGCTCTTCGACGGCTTCCGCTTTTTGAGTGCGATCCATTTGCGATCTCCGTTGTTGCGAGGACCGGCACCATTGCCGCCCCCCTCTCCTTGGGCCGTTAGGCCCTTTTGGATGCCCGCTGCACCGTCACTCCCCGGATGATCCTGGGCGGGACACGGCAACGAACGGTTGTCTGTCCCAAAGCTCGAACCCAACCTTCACGGACATAAGCCCCTTCAATCTGGTTTCTGCTCTGTCTACGCCGGAATTATGGAGCCCGTTCAAAGGGACTCCACCGACGGTCTCGGACAGTTTATTCGGCGAGAGCCCGGAAACCCGAGCTCCCGCCAAAATCTCTAATCAACCTATATCGGCTGTGTTGATCTTGACGCCTGGCCCCATAGTGGAGCTGAGCGTGACACACTTGATAAAGGTGCCCTTCGCGCCAGATGGACGTTCTTTCTGAATCTTGGCGAGCAGAAAATTGACGTTTTCCGCCAGCTTGTCCGCGTCGAAACTGACTTTACCGACACCCGCGTGGACGATACCTGTTTTCTCAGCACGGTACTCGACAGCGCCACCCTTGGAATCCTTGACGGCTTGTCCAACATTCGGCGTCACAGTGCCGACCTTCGGGTTTGGCATCATGCCTTTAGGGCCCAGAACCTTACCCAGACGACCGACAAGCGGCATCATGTCTGGCGTCGCAATGACGCGGTCGAACGGCATATCACCATTCTGTATCTGTTCGGCCAGATCCTCTGCACCGACAATGTCGGCGCCAGCTTCGTGGGCCTCATCCGCCTTCGCATCCTTGGCAAACACAGCGACGCGCACGGAGCGGCCTGTACCATTGGGCAGATTGGCGACGCCGCGAACCATTTGATCGGCATGACGAGGGTCAATACCCAAATTCAATGCAATTTCGATGGTTTCGTCAAACTTCGCCTTGGCGATGCCCTTAACCAGATCAACAGCGTCCTTGACGCTATACTCAGTTTCGCGGTTGAAGGTCGACAGAGCCGCCTTCATACGGTTGCTTTGCTTAGCCATGATCCTACTCCGTCACCTCGAAGCCCATAGACCGAGCAGAGCCCTCAATGATCTTCGTTGCCTGAGCCAGATCGTTAGCCGACAGATCAATCATTTTAGCTTCGGCAATCTCACGGCACTGGGCGCGGGTAACTGTTCCGCCCACTTCACTACCCGGATTGTTCGAACCAGATTTTTTTCCCGCCGATTTCTTCAGATAATAGCTGGCCGGTGCCGTCTTCGTGATGAAGCTGAACGACTTGTCACCAAACACCGTGATAATCGTCGGTGTCGGGATGCCTTTTTCTAGGTCTTCGGTCTTGGTGTTAAAGGCCTTTGCGAATTCCATGATGTTAACACCGCGTTGACCCAATGCAGGGCCTAACGGCGGGGATGGGTTGGCCTGACCGGCCGGGATCGTCAGCTTGATATAGCCGCTAATCTTCTTTGCCATATTCCACTCCTATGGCGGTTGCACTCAGCAGGATTGCCTTCGCGCGTGTGGAGACCGTGGTCCGGGAACGATTGGACTTAGCCGCACCTCCCACAGTCAGTATTTGCAAGCAGCGAGACTAACTCTCCTTCTCCACCTGCGAATAATCGAGTTCGACGGGTGTACCCTGCCCGAAAATATTAATCAGCACTTTGAGGCGAGGGGCCTCTTCATCGACACTCTCAACAGTCCCGGAGAAGCTCTGGAACGGACCGTCGACAACCTTGATCGTCTCCCCAATGTCGAAACTGATCATTGGACGCGCCGCAACGGCACCATCTTCGGTCTGACCGATGATGCACGCGACTTCCTTTTCCGGAACCGGGCGCGGTTTGTTGGAGGAGCCAAGAAACCCTGTCACTTTCGGGGAATTCTTGATCAGGTGATAAGCCTCATCCGTGAGATCCACCTTTACCAGCACATATCCTGGGAAGAATTTACGCTCGCTCTCAACCTTGCGGCCGCGACGCACTTCAATAACGGTTTCTGTCGGCACGAGGATTTCCTCGAACAGGTCCGACAGACCTTTATCCGCAGCGTCGCGCTTCAGCGTTTCCGCCACGCGCTTCTCAAAATTCGAGTAGGCCTGAACGATATACCATTGTGCGGCCATTAGGAGGAGCTCCCGAAACTCAACACCCACGGCACGACAATGCCAATGAAAAAATCAACCGCAAAAAAGAATATGCCCATGATCAACACCATAATCATGACGAGAATGGTGGTCTGACGTGTTTCTTTCCAGCTCGGCCAGACGACCTTTCGGCCTTCTTGCTGAACCTGCGCCAGATAGGTTGCTGTAGAGACCTTCGGCGCCACATCTGCATTTTTCTTGGCTGGATTGCCTTTTGCCATCAGGGCGGTTCCCGTTTAAATGGCGAAACGTGGAGATCAAAAAAGATCTCCGCGACACCTGTTTTCCAAACCCCTTTATCGGGTTCAGCTATGATCAGGGCTGGCAGGGGCAGAAGGACTTGAACCCTCGACACTCGGATTTGGAATCCGATGCTCTACCAACTGAGCTATACCCCTAAAGCATCCTAATCCGTAATTTTGGACACGACGCCGGCGCCGACGGTACGACCACCTTCGCGGATGGCGAAGCGGAGCTTCTCTTCCATCGCGATCGGCACGATCAGCTCGACATCAATGTTCACATTGTCGCCCGGCATCACCATCTCCGTCCCATCCTTGAGCGTGACAACACCGGTCACGTCCGTGGTACGGAAGTAGAATTGCGGACGATAATTGTTGAAGAACGGCGTGTGACGACCCCCCTCATCCTTGGTCAGGATGTAGGCTTCAGCCTCGAACTTCTTATGCGGCGTTACAGAACCCGGCTTGCAGAGAACCTGCCCGCGTTCAACACCCTCACGGTCAATACCGCGCAGCAGGGCGCCGATATTGTCGCCCGCTTCGCCGCGGTCCAGCAGCTTGCGGAACATTTCAACACCGGTACAGGTCGTCGTCGTCGTGTCGCGAACGCCGACAATCTCGATGCTGTCACCGACATTGATCACACCGCGCTCAACCCGGCCGGTCACAACCGTCCCGCGGCCAGAGATCGAGAACACATCCTCAATCGGCATCAGGAAGGGCTGATCCACAGCGCGCTCAGGCTGTGGGATATATTCGTCAACAGCGGCCATCAGCTTCTTGATCGACTCTTCGCCAATTTCCGGGTTCTTGCCCTCCATCGCCGCCAGAGCGGAACCGGCGATGACAGGAATGTCATCACCCGGGAAGTCGTAGGAGCTGAGCAGTTCGCGGATTTCCATCTCGACCAGCTCAAGAAGTTCCTCATCGTCGACCTGATCGACCTTGTTCATGTACACAATCAGAGCAGGAACACCGACCTGACGCGCCAAAAGGATATGCTCGCGGGTCTGCGGCATCGGGCCGTCAGCCGCGTTCACAACCAGGATTGCGCCGTCCATCTGCGCCGCGCCTGTGATCATGTTCTTTACATAGTCAGCGTGGCCAGGGCAGTCGACATGCGCATAGTGACGATCGTCCGTCTCATACTCAACGTGAGCCGTCGAAATCGTGATGCCGCGAGCCTTCTCCTCAGGCGCGCCGTCAATCTGATCATAGGCCTTGAAATCACCAAAATACTTCGTGATCGCTGCCGTCAATGTCGTCTTACCATGGTCAACGTGACCAATCGTGCCGATGTTCGCATGCGGCTTGTTACGCTCGTACTTTTCCTTCGCCATCTGGCTAGTCCTCTCATCTGGCCCACCTATCAGGCCGTTAAAGGTTGTATGTCATCTTGGCTCACCTTGCGGTGAGCCTTTGTTCTGGAGCGGGTAGCGGGAATCGAACCCGCATACTCAGCTTGGAAGGCTGCTGCACTACCATTGTGCTATACCCGCCGCGTCCTGTTCGAGACTGTGTTCAGCGTTTCCGCCTGCCTCATCTCTAGATTTTGCGGAAGTGGTGGAGGGGGTTGGATTCGAACCAACGTACACATAGTGACCAGATTTACAGTCTGGCGCCTTTAACCACTCGGCCACCCCTCCTCTGAATTAATTTCTGGGGAACTCCTGATATGAACATCGACCCGACCGAGGGACGAAATCCATTAAAGTGCTGTTTCCAACAAGAAACGCTCTGTCACCCAAGCAGCCACCGTGTTAGCCGCGCCGAGAACAGAGACATGATGTTGATCGAAGCGGGCATATAACGATGGAAGATGGGCTGCGCAAGAACGAAAACGCAGGTAGAACTGGGAAAAAGCGTGGCAGGCGCAGTGCGTCTGACTCTGTCAAGTCCCGCAGGAAACAGGGAAAATCGACCTATAGGTCGAAAGGGATGATCTCTGGGGCCGCAAAAAACTTGCCGCAAAAATCGACTGGGTCTCGCTCGCAGAGAGCAACAAGCTCGCTGCGACGTCTGAATCGCAACCATGGGAAGCATGGCAGTGGCCGTGCAACCCCTTCAAATCCCTGGATCTGGGGCTGGCACGCCGTTCAGGCGGTCATCGCGAATCCGCGCCGGACGATTCATCAGATCATGGTGACAAAACAGGTCGCTGAGCGGCTCAGCCTATCCGAGGGGCGCGTCAATTTCAAGGTCGCTGCCATGAATTATATCGACAACGCCCTGCCGCGCGGCGCAGCACATCAAGGTGTTGCGGTAAAAGCTGCGCCGCTGCAGTGGCCCGATCTGTCACAACTGGCTGACGACGCTGGCGATGACGCTGTGATTCTCGTTCTGGATAAGATCACGGACCCACATAATGTCGGCGCCATGCTGCGATTGGCCAGTGCGTTCGGCGTTACAGCGATGGTGATGCAGACCCGCAAGGCCCCGCCCATGGCAGGAGCAACAGCCAAAGTCGCCGTGGGCTGTATCGAAACCGTGCCCGTCTGCTTTGAAGTCAATATCGCGCAGTCTCTCAAGACGCTGCAAATGTTCGGTTACACAGTGGTCGGACTGGCAGGCGAGACTGAGACAACAGTGGCAGCCGCACTCTCGGGGGGAGGCCGCTATGCGCTCGTTATGGGCGCGGAAGGACCCGGCCTGCGAGAACTGGTCGCTAAGAACTGCGATATTCTAGCACGAATCCCCATACAGTCTGGCCCCGTTGCCGGGGAAGCCGAAAGCCTGAACGTCGCCACAGCCGCCGCTATCGCGCTTTATGAGGCGCGCAGATGAAGGTCGCCGACTCGGCGCGAACGCACTGGGTAAATCATGCGCCGGACAGGCTGAGACCCTATTTGCAACTCTCCCGCCTTGAACGCCCAGTGGGTTACTGGCTGCTTGCCCTGCCCGGCTGGATTGGTTTGGTTGTCCCGGCCTGGCTCTGCCGACCGGATTGGCAAAGCTGGTCACCGCTTTATTGGGGCGGTCTCATCTTGATCGGAGCTATCGCCATGCGGGGCGCAGGCTGTACCTATAACGATATTGTCGACTGCGATCTGGACGCTCAGGTTGAGCGAACCGCGTCTCGCCCGCTGCCATCGGGCCGCGTGACGCTCAGGCGGACCTGGCGATGGCTCGCTTCACAGCTGGTCGTCGGTTTCGGCGTCTGGCTGGCCTTACCCTGGGGCGCAAAGCTTATCGCGCTGGTCGCCCTCCCGCTTGTCACAGCCTATCCTTTCATGAAGCGTATTACCTGGTGGCCGCAAGTCTGGCTGGGGTTGACCTTCAACTGGGCCGTCCTGGTCGCATACGCGATCAAGACGGGCGGCCTCGATGTCACAATCGGCCTCGTCTATGCAGGGCTCGCAGTCTGGACTGTTGGCTATGATACGATCTACGCGCTGCAGGACATCGAAGACGATGCCATTGTCGGCATTCACAGCACAGCCCGCCGCTTCGGCAATCATGTATGGCTCGGCGTCGCACTCAGCTATGGCTTGTCCGTGGTGCTGATCACAGCCGGGCTTCTTCTGTCGCAAACACCGACCTCTGCCCTCGCTGTCATTCCCTTCGCCCTGCATCTGCTCTGGCAGACAATCCGCCTCGATCCCGCCGATAGATCCGACGCCCTTCGATTATTCAAATCCAATGGCTGGGCAGCCCTGTTACTGGTCATGGCACTCTACCTCACTCAACTGTGAGTGAAACCTGATTGGCAAAGCGCGCATAGAGACAGCATCTAGGGTTTGTACTTTTGGAGACGCATATGCTTGATAGACGAACATTTGCCTTGGGTGGATCTGCCTTGGTTCTGAGCGCCTGTGCAGACAGTAATGCCAAGACACCGCCACAAAGCCGGACTAATGCTGAAAGAAAGACTGATGTCATGACTAAAACCGAAAGCAATATCGACTGGGCTAACCTCTCCAAGGATGAGTGGAAAACCCGGCTCAGCCCGGAAGAATTTCACGTGCTGCGCAAAGAGGGAACAGAACGCCCGTTCACTAGCCCGCTCAATGATGAAAAAAGGCCCGGTACATTCATCTGTTCAGGCTGCGCCCTACCGCTCTTCACCACGGATATGAAATTCGATTCGGGCACAGGCTGGCCCAGCTTTTTCACATTTATTGATGATGCGGTTGAAACCAAACGCGACTTCAAACTGGTTGTCCCGCGCACTGAATATCACTGTGCACGGTGCGGCGGTCACCAAGGCCATGTCTTCAAGGATGGACCCCGCCCGACAGGACTGCGCTACTGTAATAATGGCATCGCCCTGGACTTCATTGTCGAAGAGGCCTGATTCGACAATTTATGGTCGGTTAACGCGCAAGCAAATTTCACATAATTTCACGCCTGCAGCGACCACAGATTCACCCCAGAGATGAGTCATCGTAGCCTTCCCATCCTAGTGCTGCGTTGAGAAAGGAGGTGTAGTTTGTCTATCTTTTTTGAGGGGTCTGCCCAGAACTGTTAATTCAGCCTTTCGTAAACGCGAAACAGGGTAGGGTCGATGCGCCGGATGCGTCCATAGCGTCGACCACAAACGAAGCGGGCATGACGTCCCGTGAGACCCAAACTTCGAAACGAGGCCCTCTGGTTTATCCGGAGGGCTTTTGTTGTTCTCGGCCTGATGAATTGGGACATGCCGGGTGAATTGATTGGAACCGCTCTCATGACAAAGCGGTCTAATTCCACACAGTCTTTCAGGAATGATACGCCCAATTGGCTCTATGAAATGGTCACTCATCGCTGCATCCGCTGCAGCAATTACGGGCACACCCTGTTCGGGATTGACGATGGCGCACATGCCGGAACGACTCAGACACTCATCTCCAGCAATCCTTTCTCCATCGTTCCTGCCAGACTTGTTTCGACCGAACTGGAAGACCGCTGGATCATCAATCATTGTATCGAATCGGGTGGCACGAAGACCGACTGTGTCTGCTTCACCAAAGTCCTGAATTACGAATTGTTTGTTGGGGATTATCGCAACATCGCCAACCGCGTAAAACCGCCCGAGAACAAAATTCCACCTCTGGCAATTGATTAAGTACCGTAATGCTGCAAGCGCGTCCAAACCACCGGCTGATCAATTATTCCACACTGTCATCGACTCAGCTGAATTCACCAAGCGGTGTCGCATTTGGGACGCATTCTTTACATTGCGGTAAAGCCACGGATTGTTGTTCTCATCTGATTCATATAGAGCAGGATCATGCCTGATTTTATGATCCTGTCCCGCGACAGTGCCGATGGATCCTCGATTCGCAAAAAAGTCCGATCCGACCATCTCGACTGGCTGCAACAACCGTCCGATTGCACGGTTCTCACGGCTGAGCCTTAGCTCGATGACACAGATGCGATGCGTGGGTTTCTCCTCATTGTCAAAGTGCCGTCGCGTGAAGCATTGGATGTCTGGCTGGCGCAGCATCCCTACGCCAAAGCCGGATTACTTGATCATGTCGATATCCGGCCGTTCAAGCTGATCATCGGTCGTCCAGAAGGAACCTGACGACAGATCTACAGACGGAGAGACATATGGGTTTGCAGTTGGTGACGGAAACGGTCCTCCCGGATCGCGGCCCACAAGCCCCGGTCAATCCGATTAAACACCCGATGAACCTGCCAGTCGATCTTGGCGAACCGCTCAATTTTGCAGGCGAACAGCCCTGGAACGCATTCAAGGCGATGCGGGAGACTGCACCCGTCATGTGGCATCCGCTCGCCAACAAGCAGCTTGAGGGGTTCTGGGCGCTAACGCGCTATGACGATATCTGTTCTGTCAGCCTCGACATGACCACTTGGTCTTCGCAAATGGGCGGGATCATGATGGCCTATGCCAACGGTGAGCGTCAGCATCCCAAGCTTCACTCCGCCTCGCTCAACACCATGATCTGTCTTGATGCGCCACACCATATGCAACTGCGCCGCGAGCATATGCAGTTCGTCAAACCAAACTATGTCGCTGACCTGAAGACCAAAGTCGACGCCAAAATTTCGGAACTTCTGGACGGCGTGACCAAGGTTGGGCCGACTCTCAACTGGGTGGAGCATTTCTCCTCCCAACTGCCGCTATTCACCTTGTGCGAAATGCTGGGCGTGCCTGAGGCCGACCGCCCAAAAATCCGCGAGTGGATGGATATGCTGGAAATGGTGTCCTACATCCTTGGCACGCAGGATCTGTCATCGGTCAATCCGCAACTCGTCATGAATTTCCTGACCCAGGTCGAGGTCATGTTCGCCTATGGGCGTGAGATGTTGCTGAAACGTCGGGCTGAGCCGACCGATGACCTTCTATCCGCCATCGCCAATGTCGAGGTCGACGGCGAACGCCTGCCGGATGAGTTTCTCGACGGGTCCTGGCTACTCATCATCATTGCCGGCAATGATACGACACGCAATTCCATGTCTGGCGGGCTGCGTCTGCTCGGACAGTTCCCGGAGCAGAAAGCCAAAGTTCTGGTTGACCGCTCGCTAATCTCGAACATGGTCAACGAGATCGTGCGGATGGTCAGTCCTGTCATGTATATGCGCCGCACGGCGCTGATCGACACAGAAATCCGTGGCCAGCAGATCGCCAAGGGCGAGAAGGTCGTCATGTGGTACGGGGCGGGCAATCGTGATCCGGAGGTGTTTGCCAATCCGGATCAGTTCGACATCACGCGTGAGAATGCATCAAGACATATCGCCTTTGGAGTGGGTAGCCATGTCTGCATGGGACAGCGCATTGCGAACATGCAGCTGAACGCCGCCTACACGCAGATTTTTGATCGGTTCCCAAACATTACGTGGACCGGAAAGCAGACGGTTCTGCCCAACAATTTTACCCATTCTATCGGAGAACTGGAAGTCGATCTGGGGATCTAATCGCGCTCTGGCTTCATGCCAAGATTAGACGTCTAACCCGCCAGAGTCGCCTTGATTGCGTCCAGCGCCTTGTCGGCATTTTCCGGCTGACTGCCGCCAGCTTGCGCCATGGCCGGTTTACCGCCGCCCCGACCACCCACTTCCGCTGCGCCAGCATTGACTAGATCGGCAGCAGAATGCTGGCCTGTCAAATCGTCGGACACGGCGACCGCAACCGCGACTTTTGGGCCGTTCTTGGCGACGAAGGCAACGATGCCGGAGCCCAGCTTTGCGAGCTGCTCATTCAGCATGGGACGGAGTTCCTTGCCGCTAATCCCGTCCAGCACATGACCAACGAATTGGACGCGGCCAATCTTTTCCGGGCCAGCCGCTGCACCGCCCCCACCATCAAGCGTAAGCTGTTTGCGAGCTTCAGCGAGATCTTTTTCCAGCTGTTTGCGTTCAGCCATCAGCGTTTCGATCCGGTTTGATACGTCTTCGGGTTTGGATTTGAGCTGATCGGCTGCCGCCCGGGCAAAGCCGGCCTGTTCTTCCAGATACTGACGCGCCGCCTCGCCCGTCACGGCTTCAACCCGCCGAATACCCGCTGCGACTGCACCTTCGGACACGATCTTAAACAGAGTAATATCACCTGTGCGTTCAACATGGGTTCCGCCGCACAACTCGACTGAGTAATCGGACCCATCCATGTCGCGGCCCAATGCAAGAACGCGAACTTCATCACCATATTTCTCACCAAACAACGCTATTGCGCCTGCTTCAATCGCCGCTTTGGGTGCCATCAGACGCGTCGACGCGACGGCGTTCTGCTGGATGATCGCATTCACCTCGTCTTCGACTTTCGCCAATTCCTCGCGCGTAATCGCGCCGCCATGACTGATGTCGAAACGGATATGCTCGTCGTCAACCATCTGGCCCTTCTGGGTTACATGATCTCCCAGCACGCGGCGCAGGGCTTCGTGCATGATGTGGGTTGCGGAGTGATTACGCCTCGTGCGCTCCCGAACATCGGGGTCGACGCTAATCACCGCAGTATCGCCGACCGATATCTCCCCCGTCAGCGTGCCGATGTGAACATGGAGGTCTCCGGCCTTCTTCTGAACGTCGGTGATTTCGATCCGCGCCCCATTATCAAACTGAGCGACGCCGTGATCCCCAGCCTGTCCACCGGATTCCGCGTAAAATGGCGTTTCCTGCATCAGGAACATGATTGGCCCGGGCTGCGCCTGTTCAACCCGTTGATTGTCCTGAATCATCGCAACGATTTCACGCGTTTCAGACAGACGATCAAATCCCGTAAACGCGGTCGGACCGCTTTCTCCGCGCAGTGTCTTAAATACACCATCGGCCCCGACCGTGTCGAACTTGCCACCATCAGCCTGACTCCGCGCGCGTTGTTTTTCCATCGCCGTCTCAAAACCCGCAACATCAACGCCAATGTCGCGTTCGCGCAGGGCGTCCTGCATCAAATCGAGGGGGAAACCATATGTGTCATAAAGTTTGAACGCTGTTTCACCCGGAAGCTCATCGCCATTGCCAAGGCTGGATGTTGCGTCTTCGAGCAAACCCATGCCTCGCCCCAATGTGCGGCGGAACCGATCTTCTTCCTGCTCAAACGTCGCTTCGATTGACGCCTGAGCGCGTTTCAACTCACCGAAAGCGTTGCCCATTTCATCGACCAGAGTCGGCACGAGGCGATGCATGAGCGGATCCTTGGCACCCAGCAGATGCGCATGACGCATGGCCCGGCGCATGATCCTGCGCAGCACATAGCCGCGCCCTTCATTGGAGGGGCTGACGCCGTCAGCCATCAGGAAAGAACAGGAGCGCAAATGATCCGCGATCACGCGATGACTGAACTTCGCTTCGCCCTCAGCCTTGGCTCCGGTCAACTCCACAGACACGCCAATCAGTGTCTGGAACAGATCTGTGTCGTAATTATCGTGTTTGCCCTGCAGGATCGCAGCCGTCCGCTCCAAACCCATACCCGTATCAATAGACGGCTTGGGCAGATCGACCTGGCGGCCATCGGTGTGACGCTCATACTGCATGAAGACGAGATTCCAGATCTCGATGAAGCGATCTCCATCCTCATCCAGCGATCCGGGGAGGCCTCCAGCGATCGCCGGGCCATGGTCATAGAAGATTTCGCTACAGGGTCCGCAAGGGCCAATATCGTCCATCGCCCAGAAATTATCCGAGGTCGCGATGCGGATGATATGGTCATCAGGCAGACCTGCGATTGACTTCCAGAGGTCGAACGCTTCGTCATCCGTATGGTAGACCGTGACCAGCAGCTTGTCCTTGGCCAAGCCGAAATCCTTCGTCACCAGCTCCCAGGCATGGTTGATCGCCCGTTCCTTGAAATAGTCGCCAAAACTGAAATTCCCGAGCATCTCGAAAAATGTGTGATGGCGCGCCGTGTAGCCGACATTATCCAGATCATTATGCTTACCGCCGGCCCGCACGCATTTCTGCGAGGTCGTCGCACGTGGTGCGTCCGGAGTTCTCTGCCCGGTGAAGTTGTCCTTAAAGGGCACCATACCCGCATTAACGAATAAGAGAGTCGGATCATTATCCGGGATTAATGGAGACGATGGCAAAACGGCATGATCATTGCGCCCGAAATAATCGAGAAATTGCGTGCGGATTTCCGCAAGAGACACAGCCGAATTAGTCATTGCGGGCCTATAGGCAGGCACACCGCAAGTGCCAAGCCATCTATGTATCCAGATGCAACGGCCAAGCCAGCCACAACTGTAATCCGCTGGAACCGACACCCGATAAACCCATTGCAAAGGAGCATCTGAGGTCATTATCCGCATTATGTTTTCATAGCGGAGGCGAGAACTCGTTTGGTGTTCGAGGATCCGGCACACGGTGGACGGACCGTGCGTGAATTCCGAACCGCGTACGGAACCGACTTCTCACCACAGGACGGATACGGTCATGGGTGGAAAAAGGACGCGGACTGCGAAAGCAGTCCGTCTGACTCATCAACAAAATCAGGTTCGTGCGTTAAGCACCAACACCTAATTGGGGTGAAACTCCGTCATCTGCAACCTGTTCGCTGGATGGCATCAGCAATTCTTCATCCAGAAGCCCCTTCTCGCGCAGAATTTTCTGCTCGATTTCAGCCATCATGTCTGGATGGTCGATCAGAAATTTCCGGACATTCTCGCGGCCCTGGCCGATCCGCTCGTCGCCATAGGAGTACCAGGACCCGGATTTTTCAATTACGCCCGCAATCACGCCCATGTCGATCAACTCGCCTGTCTTGGAGATACCCTCTCCATACATGATATCGAATTCGACCTGACGGAAAGGCGGTGCTACCTTGTTCTTGACCACTTTTACACGAGTCTGGTTGCCAACCACTTCGTCGCGGTTCTTGATCGCGCCGATACGGCGAATATCAAGTCGCACTGAACTGTAGAATTTCAGCGCATTACCGCCTGTCGTCGTTTCCGGAGACCCATACATCACACCAATCTTCATACGAATCTGGTTGATGAAAATTACCATACAGCCCGATTTGGAGATCGAGCCCGTCAGTTTGCGCAGGGCCTGACTCATCAAGCGCGCCTGAAGCCCTGGCAGCGAGTCGCCCATATCGCCTTCCAGTTCGGCGCGCGGCGTCAACGCAGCGACCGAGTCGACTACGAGAATGTCGACAGCGCCTGACCGAACCAATGTGTCAGCGATCTCCAACGACTGCTCACCCGTATCAGGCTGCGCAATAAGCAACTCATTAACATCAACACCCAATTTCGCCGCATAGACCGGATCAAGCGCATGTTCAGCGTCGATAAACGCCGCCACACCGCCGGCTCTCTGGCACTCAGAAATGGCATGCAGGGTCAGGGTTGTTTTACCGGATGATTCGGGACCGTAGATTTCAATGACACGACCCTTGGGCAACCCGCCAATACCGAGCGCGATATCCAGACCGAGTGAGCCCGTGGAGATACTCTCCACATCCATGGACGTCTTGTCGCCCAGCTTCATCACAGAGCCTTTACCGAAAGATCGGTCAATCTGTGACAGAGCCGCGTCCAATGCTGCGGATTTATTCTTGTCGGTTGCCTTTTCGACAACCTTAAGGGGGGGGGTGTTTCTCGCCATGAGAAGTCTCCAATCGCGGGGTACCGGAGCCCTTCGGTCCCCCAGGAAAGTTGCGGCTTTTATTGGACTGCCGTTTAAACACTATGTTTCATGTTTGTTCCCATTCTTCAAGAAAAGAACAGAAAAACTTCAATACTCATCTTTTATCTGGTATTTCATCTGGCAATTATCGTCGTCATCACCGACCGCCTCACCAATCTCAGATTTCACCTTCTCAGCTAATTCTGCCAAGGTGAAAGGCTTAGGCAGGAAAGTCACATCCCGTTCCTCCGCCAGCAAGTCGGAGAATTTCTCCGCCGCATAGCCTGAAATAAACACGATGCGCGCATCACCGAGTAAATGCCGCCCCTGTTTGAGCAGTCCCGGCCCATCCAGACCCGGCATAACCACATCCGAGAGCAGCAGGTCAAACGGCTCAGTTGCATCCTCGAGAATTTCGAGCGCCTCTTCACCATCCTCGGCTTCCGTAACCTGATAGCCACGCTTACGCAGGCTCTTCGCGGCAATGATCCTGACTGCGGCTTCGTCTTCGACGAACAGGATATTGCCCTGGCCAGCCAGGTCAGCGGGTTTGCGCTCCGTAGGCTGGGCTTTGACATCTGCCGCCTTATCCTCAGTTAGCCTAGGGGCGGCGGGAAGATATATCTTGAACG
This sequence comes from Litorimonas sp., assembly GCA_965205225.1. GTDB lineage: Bacteria > Pseudomonadota > Alphaproteobacteria > Caulobacterales > Maricaulaceae > Litorimonas. The sequence goes on along the minus strand of CBDBFZ010000002.1, from coordinate 167,627 downwards.
TCGTCCCCTCACCCAACCGACTATCGACGGCAAGATGGCCGCCAGATTGCTGGATAACGCCATAAACAGTCGCCAACCCCAGACCTGTGCCTTTGCTCTGATCCTTAGTTGTGAAAAAAGGCTCGAAAATCTTGCTTTTCACAGCATCCGACATGCCCGTGCCGGAGTCTGAGACTGAGATGAGCACAATATCATCGACCGGGAATTCCTTGAGCGCAGATTGCAGCCCCGTGTCGGAGACTGACGCGCGCGACAGGCGCTCAGACCCGATAATAATATGACCGCCGCCCTGCGCTTCCATCGCATCGCGCGCATTCACACAGAGATTCATGATCACATTGTCAAACTGTGACCGATCCACCATCACATGCGGTAGATCGCGGGCATGGTTGATCTCCAGCTGAGCCTGACCGCCCAATGTCTGTTTCAAGGTCAGATACATATCGGACAGAGCTTCAGAAACATCGATACGCTCGGCCCGCCGTGTCTGCTGACGGGAGAAAGCCAGAAGTTTCTTGACCAATGCTGCCGCTCTTGCGCCCGTCGCATTGATGTTCTGCAGTTCCGGATAGGATGGGTCACCGACTGGATGACGTTGCAACAGGTCATCCGTATTCAGGCGGATCGCAGTGAGAAGATTGTTGAAATCGTGGGCTACGCCAGCGGTCAATTGGCCAATAGCTTGCATCTTCTGACTCTGCTGCACCTGTTCTTCGAGCGATTTCCGCGCGCTGATATCGACCAGATAGGCCCATAACCGTTCTGGCAGCACCGGATCAGGCACGACGTAAAGTGCCACGGGCACACTGTTCGTCCCCGATAGTTTGACATCTATGGCGCCGAGCTCACTCATGCCGGCTGGTGACACGCCAGCCAGCGTCTTCTTGACCATGTTGCTATCAAACAGGGATGCGAAGGTTTCACCCACTGGATCGGGACGCCCGGACAGGCTTCGGAACGCCTTGTTGGAATAGGTCACTTTGGCCGTATTGATGTCCGCACCGTCGACATGAAGAACCCCGAACGGAACAGACGCGAAAGCCGAAGCCTGTTGGTGAACCTGCCCGACCGCCGGTGACTCAGACAGATTGGCAAGGGACGCCCTCATCTTCTTACTGCCAGGCCGGGATGTATGCCCATGCAAGGCAACTGACGCGATCAGATCGCCGCCATCCGTCACGGTCCAGCGCGCAACCATCACGGTTGGGGTTACGACGCCCTTACGGGTCAGAAGCCGGGTATCCGCCCGAACAGTCTTGCCGTGGACCGCGTCTGACTCAAGCAGGATCAGAGGATCTTCGATGAACTCATTTATGTGGGCGGGAGTCAGCGCATCCGGACCGCCAAGCCAGCGCTCCATGGTCGCATTAATGGCCAGAACCCGACCACCGCGGGTTACGGAGAAGAGACCTATCGGCGCTTCCGCTAGAGAGGATGTCGTATCATCGACACCAGCAATTTCATCGATCTGCCATAATAGATCCTCCGGGCCAGAGGCCAGACGGGAGACCGTGATTCGAAACCGGGACAAAACGCCGGATGGCATGACAAGGTTGAGCTCTTCTTCAGCAAACTGCGCATCTGCGGGCATGTTATAAAGCCGGAAGATCGACCCCGATTCTTCGGACTCGGTTGTCGAAAAGATGCGATCCAAAGTCGGCACCGTATCGCCGAGATGCCGAACATTCAATTTGCGCGCAACATCCAGATAGGCGCGATTGGCCAATGTCGGAATTCCATCTCTTGTAATCAGTTGCGGTCGAACGGACCGAAAGAAAGCGTCGGTATAGAGTGTGTCCCGCCGTGCGGCGCGGCGATATTGCCGTCCCCCGGACCGCATGACAATCAGCATGGCCGATGCCAGAAGAACGGCCAGAACGATCATCCCGCCGACAAGGACCAGAAGCCCCGGCTCAAGACTGTTCCAGGCCAGCGCGCCCCACACGCTGCCAACGATGACGAGTGCGACCAACATGATGACGACCAGCCATCCTGCCAACTGGCTCGGCTCGTTGTAAACCGTCTTATCGGTGGGAATCACGTCACTCATCATTCTAGCTTTAGCGTTTAAATTGACATTGTGGCGAGAGTTTAAGACTTTAGCGAATGCAAAGGCCCCTTCTACGGATTTTCAATCGATGAAACACTTCTCTACTTCCGCACTCGCAAGCGTGATGATCGGCCTTAAGGTCCTGCCCGGCTGCGTCCCAGGGAGCGGCCCCGATGTTAACCGCGAAACCATCGTCAAGCAGGAGAGTGAGCGCCTGAATGCCTGGTTTGCCGAGCGTTACGAGGAAGGTCTCGCCCGGTCGCCGATGAACCAGACATATCTTGGCAGATCCGAGGGTCTGGATCGGCTTGATGATATCAGTCAGATTGCGATTGATGAAGAAGCCGCACTACGTCGCAGCTGGCTGACGGAAATGCACCGTGATTTCGATATAGACCGGCTCGATCCACAGACGCGGATATCATATGAGCTGTTCGAGGTCGAACAGGGCGACTGGCTGGCCACCCATTCTGTGTCGCAGAACGATTACGTGTTCCAGCATATGAGCGGGCCGCATTCGAGCCTGCCGAGCTTTCTCATCAATTTCCACAAGATCGAAACTGAAGCTGAGGCGCGTGCTTATATTTCACGGATTGAGGCCTTTGACGACTATCTTGGACAAGCCGAAGCCCGCACACGTTCGCAGGCCGACGCCGGAGTCCTGCTCCCGCGCTTCGTCTATGACAAAATTTCGGATACATCCCGAAACATCATCACAGGCGCACCATTTACCGCAGGCGATGGCGACAGTCCGATCCTGACGGATTTCAAAGCCAAGCTCGAGACTGCCAAGCTCGGATATGCGCTCACGGTGGAGCTGATCCAACAGGCCGAAACCGCCATGCTGTCGTCTATTCAGCCAGCCTATCTGTCTTTGCTCCGCATGTTTGATGAACAGGCGCAAATGACGACCACCGAAGATGGCGCGTGGAAGCTGCCTGACGCCGACAAATATTACTCGACACGCCTGAAACACTATACGACGACAGATCTGACCGCTGAGGACATTCATAACATTGGCTTGAAAGAGGTCGCACGCATTCAAGCGCGCATGCAGGAGATTATGGACCGGGTGGCGTTCGAAGGCAGCCTTCAGGATTTTTACGCCTTTCTGCGCAGCGACCCGCAATTTACCTATTCCAACGATGCTGATGGCCGGGCGGCCTACATCGCGGACGCGACAACCATCATCGACACTATGCACGGACAATTGGACAGCTTGTTTCTTACCAAGCCCAAGGCTGACATGATCGTCAAACGGGTCGAACCGTTCCGCGAGGCGACAGCTTTTGGCGCCTTCTATGACAGCCCTGCACTCGACGGTTCTCGCCCCGGAACATACTATATCAATCTTAAAAGCATGGCCGATCAGCCGAAATTTCTGCAGCAGGCGCTGGCGTACCATGAAGGCATTCCGGGCCATCATATGCAAATCGCCATCGCACAGGAACTGGACGGTCTCCCGCAGTTCCGCACACTGGGCGGCTACACAGCCTTTATCGAAGGCTGGGCGCTTTATGCGGAAGAAATCCCCAAGGAACTCGGACTTTACACCGATCCCTATAAGGAGTTTGGACAGCTCGGCATGGAGATTTTCCGCGCCGCGCGCCTCGTTGTCGATACAGGCCTTCACGCGAAAAAATGGGATCGGGAACAGGCTGTCAGCTATTATCTCGAAAATATTCCCAATCCCGAAGGCGAGGTGCGGGCAGAAATCGACCGCTATATTGTCTGGCCGGGTCAGGCGACAGCCTACATGATTGGCAAACTCAAGATTATCGAACTCCGCCGAAAAGCCGAAGCCGAGCTTGGAGACGATTTCGACGTCAGGAAATTTCACGACGCAGTCCTGACGAATGGGGCCGTTCCGCTTGAAATTCTTGAAGCCAACATCAACCGCTACATCGCTGATACGAAGGATAAATCATGAACTATCTCCGTCTCCCTGCCATAACTCTCGCTCTGCTCGCTGCCTGCTCTCAAGCCGAAACTCCGGCGACGACTTCGGTTTCAGCGGCGCAGCAGCCTGACGCCATCCCGGCAGCATCAAGTCAAACCGAGTCCGAGCGCATAAATGCGTGGTTTGCTCGACGTTTCGAGGAAGAAGCGCTGAACCGTCCGGAATATCTGGCTCAGCTTGGACGAAAGCAACGTCAGGATGAATGGAATGATGAGACAATGGCAGCTTGGCTCGACCGAATGGACCAGGCCCAGTCCGACCTCGATTTTCTGACACAGGAGGTCGACATTGACGCCTTGGACGAAGATGCGAGCCTGTCACAACGGCTCTACGTCAAGAACGCTCAGGACCGACTCGAAGGCATGCGCTGGTATGGCTACGCTTACCCGTTCCACCAGATGCGCGGCACTCATTCTGACATCCCGACGTTCCTGTTGAACCAGCACGATATCGACACTGAAGCAGATGCAGAGGCCTATATTGCGCGCCTGAGCGGCATTCCAGAAAAGCTCGATCCGGTCGTTCAACGATCAGCAGAGAGTTTCGACCGCGGCATTGCCCCTCCCAAATTCGTCTACACACATGTGATCCGCGATATTGGCAACATCCTGTCCGGTGCACCGTTTGAAGATTCCGAGGAGCTAAATCTGATCCTTGGCGATTTCAAAACTAAAGTTAATGCTCTCGACCTATCAGAAGACATTCGAGAGAGACTGTTCTCCGATGCCATAGAGGCGATGAATGAGCATGTTGGCCCGTCCTATCAGCGACTGGAAACCGAGTTACGTCGCCAGCAAGCGGGCGCGAGCGATGATGACGGCATCTGGAAACTCCCGGACGGAGCGGACTATTATGTCTATCGCTTGAAACGAATGACGACGACGGACTTGTCTGCCGACGACATTCACGACATTGGCCTGCGCGAGGTCGACCGCATCCATAGCGAAATGCGGGACATCATGAAAACTGTCCGGTTTGAGGGCGACTTGCAGGACTTCTTTGAATTCATGCGGACAAGCGAGCAATTCTACTATTCGAATGATGCGGACGGTAAGGCGCGCTACCTACGCGAAGCTACGTCCATCATTGATGTCATGGAAGGCCGCTTGGACGAGGTTTTCCGACGCAAGCCGAAAGCCGAGATGGAAGTCCGCGCTGTCGAAGCTTTCCGTGAACAAAGCGCCGGCAAAGCGTTCTATTCACGGCCCGCAGCCGATGGATCACGCCCCGGTTATTACTACGCCAATCTATACGATACGGCTCGGATGCCCACCTATCAGATGGAAGCCCTAGCCTATCATGAGGGCATTCCCGGCCACCATATGCAGATCGCCATTGCGCAGGAACTGGACGGTGTTCCGGATTTCAGAAAGTTCGGCGGCTATACACCCTACTCCGAAGGCTGGGGTCTCTATTCGGAATATCTGCCCAAGGAGATGGGCTTCTATCAGGATCCCTATTCTGACTTCGGGCGACTCGCCATGGAGCTATGGCGAGCCTGCCGCTTGGTTGTCGATACCGGCCTTCACCATAAGCGTTGGACCCGACAGGAAGCCATCGACTACCTCGCCCAGAACACACCGAACCCTCAGGGTGATATTGTTAACGCAATTGAGCGCTACATTGTCATGCCCGGCCAAGCCACCGCTTACATGATCGGCAAAATCAAGATCCTGGAGTTGCACGAGACGGCGAAGTCCGCGCTGGGCGACGCGTTCGATATTCGTGACTTCCATGAAGTTATTCTGTCGAGCGGTCCCGTTCCGCTAAATGTGATGGAAGAACGGGTCAACGCCTATATCGAAACCGCAGGTTAGCTGGTCAGCCGCAAAGTAGATTATGCAAAGCGGGCGGCTCAACCAGCCCGCAAGCGCTCTTCGCGCTCATGCATTTCTTGCGCTTCAAGCGACATGGTTGCGATGGGGCGAGCTACGAGGCGATGCGCGCCGATGGGATCGCCGGTTTCCTCGCAATAGCCATATGTTCCGTCTTCAATCCGGATGAGCGCCTTGTCGATCTTTCGAACCAGCTTTCGCAACCGGTCCTTGGTACGAAGTTCCAGCTGGCGATCAGCATTGTAGGTCGCAACATCTGTCGGATCTGGATGATTGACCCGCTCTCCCTGAAGATACTCGACCGTTCCTCGGGTCTGCGCCGAAATTTCCTCACGCCAATCGACAAGACGACACCGGAAATACTCCCGCATTCGATCATTCATGAATGTCTCATCATCGCTCGGCACATAATTCGCTGGCACGACGACAGATTTTGCGGCTTTGGATTTTGATTTAGTCATGGTCATTCCCCGAACAAACGCTGCACGTTGATACAGAGACCGCCGGGCATTTCACCTCTATCGGTCCGACTTGCTCATCCCATCTGGAGCAACCCGGACGTCGTCCGGATAATCGCGCGTTATTTCGCAATCGCCTCAAGCTCAAGAGGCAGCCCCACATATGGCTGATAATTCCAAGGAAGAGTTTAAATGAATGAATTTTTAGCGTCAGATGCTCTTGCTTTGAACGGATTTACTACCGACAGAGCGCCCGATTAACTGGAATAGAGAGACATTCGAGATGCGATTCGAAGGCACCAAGGATTATGTCGCTACCAAAGATCTTATGATGGCGGTCAATGCTGCGATCACTTTGAAGCGTCCGCTACTCATCAAAGGCGAACCCGGCACGGGTAAGACCGTGCTGGCACACGAGATCGCTAAAGGACTCGGCGCACCTTTGCTGGAGTGGAACATCAAGTCCACGACGAAGGCGCAGCAAGGTCTCTATGAATATGATGCCGTCGCGCGCCTGCGTGATAGCCAACTCGGTGATGGCCGGGTCAATGACATCACCAACTATATCAAGCGTGGCAAGATCTGGGATGCGTTTGCGAGCGAAGACCGCCCTATTCTGTTGATCGACGAGATCGACAAGGCCGATATCGAGTTTCCGAACGACCTTTTGCATGAGCTTGATAAAATGAGTTTCCACGTTTACGAGACTGGCGAGACAGTGGCAGCGGCCCAACGCCCCATCATCATCATCACATCGAACAATGAGAAGGATCTGCCCGACGCGTTTCTGCGGCGGTGCTTCTTCCACTATATTCAGTTTCCAGATGAGCAGACGATGGCCGAGATTGTCAATGTCCACTTTCCGGATCTGAAACCACGGCTTCTCTCCGTCGCCCTGAAGCGGTTCTTTGAAGTCCGCGCCATTCCTGGCCTGAAGAAAAAACCCAGTACGTCCGAACTTCTCGACTGGCTGAAACTGCTTCTGGTCGAAGATATTGACCCGGAAACATTGCGCGAGACGGACAAGTCCAAACTTATCCCACCGCTCCATGGTGCCCTGCTCAAGAATGAGCAGGATGTGCATTTGTTCGAGCGTTTGGTGTTTCTGACCCGCCGCGAGAGGTGATGGTGCAGATCACTTAACTGGCAATCCAAATCACCGAAAGTTGAGATGCCGACATGCGTCTATTGATAAGGATTTGAAAGTCCAAGCGGCCACACGCATCCAAACCACTCGCGCAACCAGAATCACGGTTGAGTAGGGTTAAAGACCCAACAGCAGTGCTAAAAAGAACATCAGCACAACCAACAGAAGATGTTTGATCACTTCAAGCATTGTCGTTTCTAACAGGCTAAATCCGCAACGCCTAGACGGCAAATGTCGAAAGCCTAACCGTTCATCTCTTCCAATTCTTTACCCTTCGTCTCTTTAACGAGCCACAGGACGAAGAAGACCGAGATCAGGGCGAAGGCCGCATAGATCGAGTAGGCTGCCGCCAAGCCAATACCTGCCAGGAAAATCGGGAAGGTAAAGGTGATCGCAAAATTGGTTAACCATTGTGCTAGTCCTGCAATCGCCAGCCCTGAACCGCGAATCTGGTTCGGGAACATCTCGCCCAGCATGACCCACATAACCGGCCCCCAGGACATGTTGAAGCAGACGACATAGGCGTTCGCCGCAATCAACGCGACCAGGCCCATCTGCCCCGGAAGCTGCAGAGTCCCGTCAACGACAACACCCTTGGAGAAGGCGAAGGCAACCGTCGCAAGCGTAAGCGCCATGCCGACTGAGCCACAGACCAAGAACGGCTTACGCCCTATCTTATCAATCGTTGCCAGTGTGAACAGAACAGCTGCAATCGACAGACCGCCAGACAGAACGTTGATCAACAGAGCATCGTTTTCCGTAAAGCCGACAGCCTGCCAGAGCACGGCACCGTAGTAGAAGACGACATTAATACCGACGAGCTGCTGGAACATGGCCAAGCCAATGCCGACCCATACGATGGTGCGGAAGACAACGCCCCCACTCGTCTTCGTCGCCAGCGTATCGGACAGACGTGGCTGGTGATCATCCGCAAGGGAGTCGCGGATTTCACCAACTTTTACGGCCGCTTTCTTCGCGCCGAACAGCTTGGTCAGCGTATCCATGGCCGTCGTTTCATCGTCCTTGAACATGGAATAGCGCGGGCTCTTCGGAATGAAGAACAGCAGAATCAAGAACAGGAAAGCCGGGATCAGTTCCATCCAGAACATCCAGCGCCATGTCTGGAACCCGCCCCAGAACTCGGCGGTTGAACCACCTGCTGTCTTGGCCAGAAAGTAATTCGACAGGAAGGACAGGAACAGGCCAGCGATAATCGCTACCTGCTGGATTGAGGTCAGACGGCCCCGCTTCTCGGAAGGCGCAATCTCGGAAATGTATGCCGGTGCCATGACAGACGCAGCCCCGACAGCCAGGCCACCAATAATCCGGTAGATAATAAATTCAATCGGTGCCCCAGAAATACCAGACCCCCAGGCTGAAATAATGAACATGATCGCTGCAGCGATTAGCATGTTCTTCCGGCCAAATTTATCAGCCAGCCAACCCGCCATAAATGCACCGGCAGCGGAACCGAGTAGCATGGACGAAACGGAAAGCCCTGTTCCGACACTATCAGAATTGAACGCCTGCTGCAGCCCGTCGACCGTGCCGTTGATGACGCCCGAGTCGTAGCCGAATAGGAATCCGCCCAGCGTCGCCACGATTGTGATTAGAAATATGAAGCTGGTATTTGCCTGCCCGTCATTATCAACTGGCTTGACCGTCGTACTGGCCATGATTTTCCCCTTGTGACGCGCCGCACGATAGAATTCGTGTTGACCTGTTTGGTGCAGACATCTTTCATAATGACAGCGATGTCAATTCAGACTGAAAGATTTGCACAAAGCAAGAGTCTCACTCGACCTGCTCTCGACTTCCGACCGTCCGCGTGGCAAAGGGATTTGCATGTCTGAGACCCTCTACGGAAAACACTTTCTCAAACTGCTCGATTTCAGTCAGAGTCAGATCATCGATCTGCTCGATCTGGCGATTGAGTTAAAACGCGCCAAGCGAGCTGGCGAGGAACAGCAGCACCTAACCGGGAAAAATATCGCTCTCATCTTCGAAAAAGGCTCAACCCGGACCCGGTGTGCATTTGAGGTCGCCGCTGCGGACCAGGGCGCAGCTGTCACCTATCTCGGTCCGAACGGATCACATCTCGGAAGCAAGGAAAGCGTGAAGGATACGGCGCGTGTTCTCGGCCGCATGTATGACGCGATTCAATATCGTGGTTTCGGACAATCCATCGTCGAAACGCTTGCCAAACATGCCGGCGTTCCCGTCTATAATGGGTTGACCGACGAGTTTCATCCGACCCAGATGCTGGCTGACCTGATGACTATGCGGGAGCATTCGGACAAACCACTCGGCAAACTCAGCTATGCCTATGTCGGCGATGCGCGCTGCAATATGGGTCACTCCCTGATGATCGCGGGCAGTCTGATGGGGATGGATGTTCGCATCGCCGCGCCAAAAGGTCTGTGGCCAAGTGATGTGATCTGCCGGACCGCTCAATCTGCAGCTAAGGCCAACGGCAGCTCATTGATGATTACAGAAGATTCTGTGAAAGCGGTATCCGGTGTCGATTTCATCCATACGGATGTCTGGGTCTCAATGGAGGAATCTAACACGGTCTGGGCAGAGCGGATTAAACTGCTCCGCCCCTATCAGGTTAATGCAGCGCTGATGGCAGCGTCCGGCAAAGCAGCAACAAAATTCATGCATTGTCTTCCAGCGTTCCACAATCAGGCGACTCAGGTCGGGCAGCAAATCGCCGAGACATTTGGACTGACCGAAATGGAAGTGACGGATGAGGTCTTCGAGAGTCCGGCAGCAATCCAGTTCGATCAGGCGGAAAACAGGATGCACACCATCAAGGCCATTCTGGTTGCCACGTTAGCGCTTTGAGGCAGACTCGAGAATAATGTGCCTGGTTAGAACGGCTTGACGGCACCTAGGAACGCTGTCCCGGCAATCAGTATCCAGTAGACATAAGCCACCCCGCGACCAATCGCGATGGAGCGTTTCAATGACGCCTCGACCTCGGCATTCGGTCCCTCGGCCAGCGTTCTGAAATGCGTATGCCATTCGGACATTACCCAGCGCAGAACGACACCGATGCAAAGCGCCAAGGCAAACGTCAGTATCTTCACCGCATACCAGTTCTGACCCGCACCCGCTTCGAACGACCCCATACCCATCAGGGAGGTTATGGAGACGATAAAGAGTGTCGGGATAAGGATGTAACGCGTCCAGTCCTCAATTTTGTAGAGCCTGTCCGAGATCGACTCCTTGCGTTTCGCAAATGCCGTCCATGTCAGCGCAAACCAGAGGCCGAAAACGACCCACATGCCCGTCAGCCATAATCCGCCATAGGGATGAAAGCCCCAGATATACCCCATGTGCAAGCCGAGTGGCAGCAAGGAGATGATACCCGTCTTGGCCATGATATCGATACGGTAAGCCGTATCCATATGCCGCATTCTCTCATCGAGAGAAAGCTTCGGATTACAGACCTTGTAGGACGTCTGGAATACGCCCCATTCCCCGCCGAGCCAGTACACCATCGCCAGGATGTGCAGCCATCTTAAAATATCAACTGTTGCCATGAATCTGTCCTCCACGTCCCTATGGAACGTTTATGCGGTCAGGATCATGACTATCGTCAAACTCACCTGCGGGATCAGGTCAGGACAAAACTTCCTTGACCGCAGAGGGCGTTCGGTCTGCCAATGATGGTCCATTATCTAATGATAGCGCGTCTTTGACATTATCGATGCAACGCTGAATTTCCTGCAGCGCAAACGTTACGCAAGCCGCCCCTCTGGCGTCGCCGCTCTGCAGATTTCGGCCGGACAGACGATCCTCGGCTTTCCTGATCGCATCTTCAAAAGCATCATCCGCCTGACTGTCCGTATTGTCTTCGGCCTGCGCCTCAATGGCATTCCGGCCCGCCGCAATAAGGTCGTCGCGTGTGATTATGCTTTCGTCAAACTGAGACAGGGGACTGTCCACTCGGTTCAGAAAGATGACCGAGTTATAGAGTTCCTGAACTGCGTCTACCGTCTGGTGAAACCTGTCCTTTTGGGACGGCCGGGCCGCACTGGCGACGGTTCGACAGGAAGACAGAGACTGGTGAAATTTTGGGCACGCAGTATCAGACCAATCCTTGTTTTCTTCATCCTTTAACGCCCATTCATATCGATCTGCCGCCGCTTTCAGCGTCTGCCGTCTATGACGCGCAGCGCAGTTTCCCGCACTCTCAGGCCAGGCGATCAGGCTCACAACAATCCCAACAATGATCCCTATTCCGGTGGCGATGGCTCGGGTCTTCATCACATCGATTTCGCCAGTCGTATCAGCCAGCGCCACCGCCGCGACCACACCATATCGCCAGTTGGGCCTGAAGCCCGCGATGAAGGTCATCGCAACCATGACAATGGTCAGAGCCACCACGACACTATATCCGTTCGGCAGAAGAAAAAGACAGATCAAACCCGTCACACTGCCAATGATCGTCGCCAGAAGCCGCTCCCAACCGGCTAAACCGTCCGGCCAATACTGAGTTGCACAATCAGGATAACCGACAGGATCGCAAGGAATGCATCATCTGATCCGATCCACCGGATGAACAGAAACAGAGTGTTAACGCGGCTGCGGATTGCAGATTGAGCCTGAGTGCGTCGCGCATTTGCTAGCGATTAAAATCGAATATCATTCAAGCCTTCGTTTTCGGTGTTAGACCCGGTCAACGAAAGACTGACCAATTGGTACCATGACCATTAAAGATTGTCGAAGACGAGCGATCCATTGCGGCGTGCGATGTCGAAGCTGGCATCGGTGGTCACTGTATAGTCTGTCGTCATGATTGTATCGACAGTGATAAAATCCGCCCGCGCTGAATCCTGATCGATAGACAGATCAATATACCCTTTGCCGAAAGGTTTGTGGTACTGCACCATCGAATTTCGGTCCTTCAGAAGACGGGAATATGTGCTGGCTTCCTCGCCAAAATAAACTGACGCCCCGGGAGACGTGACCGAATTCGTACCCAGTTCGACTCCCATTCGCCGACCATCCTCGGCGAACAGTTCATTCGCCCACCATTCATGCGTATCGCCAGTCAGGACGATCAGATCGTTCGCCCCGGCGCCGCTCATAGCGGCGTAGAACCGCTCACGCGCTGCCGGATAACCATCCCACGCATCCAGATTGAGCGGAATATCGAGCGTGCTGAGCGCAATGAAATCGCGAATCTGCGGGAGTTGTTTCTCCAGTGCTGCAATGGCCGGTGAATCCGCCAGAGGCATCAGATTGGGCGCGGTGACTTCTGCCATGATGATCTGGTTCGCGATTACGCGCCAACGCGTACCGGACTGAACCGAGTCCGAGATAGTTTCAAACAGGGCAGTCGTTTGTGACTGTCCGAGCAGCTCGCGCTTTTCATCCACCAGATCGACAGTCTTGAATTTTTCGAGTCCTTCAGGCGTGGCCAGTGACTCGCCGATAACAGCATAGTCGAGCTGCTCTGACCGCGCCATCAGCCGGGTTTCGATCGTCGCGAGCGTTAGCAGGTCACCCCACTGAAACGTCCGGAGTAGAGCCTCTGCAGCTTCTTTCCACTTCGGGTCACGAACTGGCATCCACTCATAATAGGCCCGCAGAGCCGCGCTCCGGCGCTCATCCCAATCGCCTTCACTCAGGTCATGGTTCTTTGCTCCATTTTCCCAACTATTATTGGTCGTCTCATGGTCATCCCAGATTGGGATCAGGGCATGGGCCGTATGCATGGCAATGCTACCGGGATCGGATTTATACTGTGCGTGCCGGATCCGGTAATCGGCCAGAGACACGGTCTCATAATCCGGTACGTGTTGGCGACCGATCCGCGACGACACCTCTCCGCCATAGCCATCGAGGCCATACTCATAGATATAGTCACCCAGATGGATGACCGCGTCGATATCATCACGCTTGGAAATGGCGTCATAGACGTTGAAATGCCCGAACGCGTAATTCGAACATGACAGGACGGCGAAACGGGCCTTTTCCGTTGTCCCGTCCGGTAAGGTGCGGCTGCGTCCAACAGGCGAGACTGCGTTTCCAGCGCGGAACCGATAATGGTAGGTCAGACCTGGCTTAAGATCAGAGACATCAACCTTGACCGTCCAATCTCGCACGCCACCCGTCCGTACTTCACCATCCGCTACAATCGTTTTAAAACCGGGGTCAACTGCCACCTCAAATGTCACAGGCACATCTCCGGTCACACCCTCTGGCAAGCTGACGCGGGTCCAGATCAGAAATCCGTCCGTCGCCGGTTCACCAGAGGCGACACCGTGAGCGAAAGTTGCGCCAATCAACTCCGCGTCTTTCGTTCGTGCCGAGGATGTTGCGCAGCCCGACAGACCGCCTGCTAAACCGCCCAGTAAACCTGTCTTCAAGGCACCTCGTCTGGAAATTCGCATTCTACCCTCCCAAAGCCACGACTCGCTTTATCTCTGCGCTTGTTTCATGACCTCTTCATGTCAGCCAACTCAGAAATATAACCTTTCTTTTTGATATTCTCCATGACAACAGGGGGGCACTCTTAATAGTCGTCATGTCGAAGTAATCGACATAACCTCTACTTTGAAAGGGACGCTATGAGCTATATGAGCAATACCGAATTTGCACCTGCAAGTGGTATCCAAGAATTGACCTTTAACGAAATCGACTATGTTGGTGGTGGTGATGGAGCGAGAGGGAACTCAACTGCCGGAGGCGCAGTCGCGGGAGCCGCTGTTGGCGCTGCTTCTGCAGGCGCAGCAGCAGCTAGAGGTGCAGCCATCGGTGCTAGAATAGGCGTCAGTGCCGGTGTTGCTGGACCAGTAGCCGCTGCCGCAGGTGTAGTTGCAGGAGCGGTTGTAGGAGATGCAATCGGCTATGTTGCGCACCGAATCGGTTCTGGTGAATAATCAATAAAACGAGCAGCCTCAAATATTTGAGGCTGCTCGTTTTATAAGGGGAAATGTGATGTATAATCTCAAATTTGGGAATCTAAGCGCTAAAAAATCCTTGATAGCCCTTCTATTGATTGGCGTTCTTACATATTTCCTGTCTTTGGCCCAAGGCTTCGTGTTTTCGGTTTGGCCTGCATATATTGCAATATCCGCTATTGTAACCATTTCAATATTTTATGGTTCGCATGAGGTTGAAAAACCTTTCTTTTCGGTTGCTTCGACATTTGTCATTGTAGCCGCCTTACTCCCCTTAGTCGCTTGGGTGGCACGTCAGTTGGGTGGTTAAACTAATCTCAGTGGTTAGGTATGTTTCGCTCTGAAGTTGAGCCGAATGGTCGCTTAGATGGAGAAACATTCATCGCTATGCCGATTTCGTGGCAAGCCATCAGCTATCTACTGCTAGCTAGTCTCCTCGTCGCTCTCATCTTCCTCTCCCTCGCCAGCTATTCCCGTGTTGAAACCGATCTCGGTACGGTCACACCCGACAAAGGTATTTCCACCATCCTGCCCACCCGCGCTGGCACGGTGGTCGAACTCGCCGTGACGGAAGGGCAGCGCGTGGAGGCGGGCGACCTTCTGGCGCAAATCCGCACTGAGGAAGATAGTGGCCAAGGCCTCTCCTCGGCTCAGCAAAGCCAACTTGCAGCGCAGCAAACAGGGTATCGTTCTGAAATTGCGCAAATTCAGTCGCAAATCACAATCCAGAAAAACCTCATCAAGACGGCACAAGCCGACCTCGAACGAGCGCAACAGGTAGCAGAGCGCGGCTTTATCAGTCAGCGCGATTTGCAGATACGTGAAGAAACCCTGCTTGCTCGTCAGCAAGGGCTTTCGGAGCTCAACCAGAGTCTTGCCGCAAAACAGGCAACATGGACACCTCGAAGAACGGGTTTTTTGGGCCAGTATAGAGGCGAATTTTATAGTCGGCTCTCAGGTCAGGCTTCATAGAGTGACGAATGCGTGTCCACAGGCGTATTTTGGCATGATTTAGGCCTGCATAAGCGGGGGGATCCGGATTTTGAACAGAATCAGGCTATGGGCTGTCGTCGCTCATGGAAAACGAGGCGGCGGAAGTTGTAGCTTAGCTTGGCCATGGTGATCCGGCCAGCGGCCCTGGCCGATTGAGCGCCTGGCCGATTGAGCGGATCGTGATCGCCATCGGCCCTTTCTCATATCCGAAGACATGTTCAACACAGGCACGGATGGAGGAGCGGGTCGCATTGCCGCGCCGAATGTGCTTTGCCATCGGTTTACCGCGGGGCTTCTTTCGATGGATATTTGAACGATAGCCCTGCGCTTTCAGCCAGGCTTCGTTTCTGGCTGAGCGATAAGCTGTATCCGCCCAAACAGACTTTGAGCTGTTGGTGGCATCCAGAACCGATGCCAGTCCGTGCCCATCATAGCGGGCCGCATGGGTGCAGGTCTCTCCCCGGACAAAGCGCCATTTCCGGTCAATACTGATGTGGTTCTTGTACCCAAAGTGAGGGATGGAAATGTCGACAAGGCCTGCGTCCTGTTCCCCTTCTGCGGTCTTTCGCGCCCTGGAATAGCTGACCACCGCTCGTGCGTCGGTGTCTTTCTGTGCGGCCCTGGCAGGATCGCCCGCGCCAGATAGCGGACGCGCTTTCACCCGCCCTGGCCCGCTCTTTCTCTTCTTTCCTCATCCGTTGGCGCGGCGCTGACACCAAAGTGGCATCCACGATCTGACCTCCCGTGGGTTTGTAGCCGCGCTTGCAGAGTTGCTCTTCAAAAGCGGCAAACAGAGATTTGAAAGCACCAGACTGGGTCAGCTTTTCCTGGGTCAGCTTTTCACGCAACAGCCAAATCGTCTTTTGGTCCGGGGTCGGTTCACCGATCTGAAACCTCAGAAACCGCAACCAACTTAAACGATCCCGGATCAGAAATTCCATCCCTTCATCACTCAGATTGTGCATCGACGCCAGAACAAGCACCTTGAACATCGTGACCGGATCATAGGGTGGCCGACCGCCCTTGGCGCGAACACCATAACCGAGGGCTTCCATCAGAACAGTTCGGAAAGCCTCAAAGTCCACATGACGCTCCAGCGCTTCAAGCGGATCACCTGTCGCCGATAAGCGAGCAAGATGATCCGACAAGTCAAACAATCCAGGCGCGTGCATCATAAAATCCTCCCACAACCAGTAAATCAGATCATACCACAAAATGTACGGTTCTTAGAGGCCTCCATAGTGTTCCGAAGGATAATTTCGTACTGTTTTTGAAGGACTGTGAGTGGCGTTTCAACAACTCCGACCCAGAACGCCAATTATCACAAATCAAATAATGGGTTAGAGACAGTGTGAGCTAGTTATCTGAAACAGCCCCAAAGTTAAAATGTAACCCGGCCTATTAAAAAGGAGCAAAAACACTAAAGCGGTAAGTCCCTATTCTCAATTTTATCACCCTGTTCAAAGTGCTGGTTCTGGCATTGATACATAAATCTGAGTAACGCGCGGATGGAATGTCTGATCCGGGACCGGTTCAACGGGCTTTCAGTGTCTGAACTTTCGATAATCAGAAACTCATCCCGATTTTTACGAAGACCCGGCGTCCGCGCGGATCAGCGGATCGCGAATCATAGCTGCCCGACACGGCGACGAGGGGAGGATCTTCATCTGTCGCATTGATCATGCCGAGCGTCAAGGTCGTGTCAAACCCTGACCGGAAGAACTTGCCCAGTTTGAAGGCGATATTGGCGTCAAATGTGGTGAAGGAATCGATCTGGACGCCGCCATCATCGTCATATTTGGTGATATGCCGCAAAATGAGGTTGGCGTTGGCGAACTCATTGTCCCAGCTTACGCCGAAATTACCTTTGAACGCCTGGTTTGCCGCACCGACATTGGACCGGTTGAGGCGACCAAGCGCGTCGACCGTCATTCCATTATTGGTGACGTCATATTCCAGAAGATAGGTCGCATCGAGGAACGGCGACAATGTGCCGAAATCCGTTTCGAATGACGCGCGTCCGAAGACATCAATACCGCTGGTTTTAATCTGATCGGCGTTGATGAACGCAACATTCACGATGGAGATTGTGCCTGCAGATGTGCGTTCGATACGTGGATCATTAGGGTCGGCAGTGACGATCGACTGTGCATTCTCTTTGGTCAGAACATCTTCAAATGAGAAATTAAAGTAATCCACGCTCAATTTGATATTATTTGCGGACTCCCATGTAGCACCAAAATTGAATGTGGTGGAGGTTTCCGGCTGGAGCGTCGGATCGCCAACGGTCCGGCGACCGGCAAATGTACGCGTTCCGTCAACGTCGAGAATGTTGGTGAAGTTGGTTTGCACGCCTGCGGTTTGGAAAACTGACGGTGCGCGGAATGATGTCGAATAAGACCCGCGAAATGAGAGCCTGTCTGTCGGACGCACCAAAACTGTCAGCTTCGGATCGAACGTGTTGCCAATTCCGTCTCCATAGTCTTCAAAGCGAAGTGCGCCGGTAATTTCAATCCATGTCAAGACCGGAATCAGAACCTCGCCATAAATGGCGTATATATCTGTTTCACCTTCAAAGTTGCGGTTACCGATCAGGAACGAAAACCCGTCTTGCTGGGTGACAGAATCATAAGACGTCGACAGGGATTGATCGCGATATTGCGCGCCGATCGCAAAGCCAACCGAACCGCCTGGCATTGCCCAGAAATTTCCGGTCAGGTTCGCCTCGAACACGTCAAGGACAGATTCGCCGTCGCCGATATAATCGCCGACGATGAACTCACGCAGGCTCGGATCGTTGGCGAGGCGACTGCCGACCGGCGCATTGAACGATGTGGAGAAGGGATTGAAGAAGAAACAATCGCCCTGACCTGCGATCGTTAGGGTCATCGCCGTCGGACTGGTGTCGCACCCAATGCCGCCAAAGCCCTGCAATGCCGTTTGGAAATTCAACGCGATAATATCGCGCGGATTTTGGATGCTGTCATTCACTGCATGAATAAAGGACGCATCCCAGAAGAAATTTCCCGTAATCTCGCCTTGTGCGCCAACCGCGACACGGGCGGTGTTATGTTGATAGACGTTGATTTCTGTTGGTTGCCCAACGCCGAAAGGACGGCCTTGGAAAAACACGGCCTCACCGAAAATATTCCCGGGATTGTTGACCGGAACGATCGGTGTGTTGAGCACGGGAAAACTCGGGCTAACTTCACGGCTGATATCGTTGCGCGCATAACCGAGTTCTGCAAAGAGTTCGGTGGTGTCGTTAAAACTCCATGTTGCGCGCGCGAAGCTCTGAATACGGTCTTCATTCGGTACAGCAGTGACTTGCGGTCCAAAGTCGAACCGGCAAACCGATCCACCATTTGCGAGATTTTGCAGTAATCCGCCATTTGTTATGCAATCAGGATCGGCAAGCGTGCCGCCCGTTGCTGCAAGTGACGCCGGAAGCAGATCATTGCCCGCAGGTACAACGAAGCTACCGGGATTACCAAAGCCTGATGTGGCCGGCTGAAGCCAGTCTACCTCGCCAAGCAAGAGGCTGGTACGATCAAGATAGCTGGCTGCGATGAGGAAATTGCCGCTGTCACCAAATGTCCTGCCAACAATGCCGTCAATGGTGAAATCGTCCTGAGAACCATTATTTGTACGTTTGCGGTACTCTATTGAAAGTTCAGCGCCTTCAAATCCGTCACGCGTGATGAAATTGGCCACGCCAGCGACCGCATCCGACCCGTAAATAGCTGAAGCGCCGTCTTTCAGAACTTCAACGCGCTGGATCGCCAGAGTCGGCACAAGAGCCGACATATCGACGAAGCTGGAGCCGTCATCTGTGGCGACCGATGAAAGAACCTGACGCTTCCCGTTCAACAGTACAAGCGTAGATGCGACGCCCAGTCCCCGGAGGTTAATATTGGACGTACCCACCGTGAAGTTCTGGGTGAGATTGTCGGAGTTGTTTTCGGACCCCAAATTGATCGGCATGATGCCGATAAGATCACGAACATCCTTGACGGCATTGGCGTCAAGATCTTCAGCGTCGTAGGTCGATAGCGGCGAAGGCAGGTCGCCCTGACGCTTGATCCGTGAACCGGTGACGATGATCATATCTTGGGCGGTCGACTCATCCTCTTGTGCAATCGCAGGGGCGCTGATCGTCGTTAGCAGTATCGGCGCTATCGCCGGGCCGAGGAGTGCGTTTCTGAAATATCTATGTTTCATGATTTGTTGCTCCCTTAGTTTCTCTTATCTGGGAAGCTATATTCTCAACCGGATTTAGTTGATTTACTCTTAACCTATTCTCAAGTTCCCATAGATTCTTGTCCTTGCTCCTTAAAACTGAACTATCCTTTACTGAGTCATTTTGATGGAAAGGGCTGTGATTATGGCAAGGAAGAGATTTTCGGATGCGGACGTTATTCGGTTACTTCGCCAGATTGAAGTTGAGACGACCACTGGCGCGAGTGTGGCGGATGCTTGTCGATCAGTCGGTGTGAGTGACCTGCACCCGTAAATTTTCTCCATATTCTGTTAGGCTGTAGTGAAGAGTTAACTTTTATTTTCTATAATGTTCCTTCATTTTGTCAGGAGCGCACATATGTCTGGTTATCAGGAACTTACGGATGAACAATGGAGCCGTTTAAAGCCTTATTTGCCTTATGGGAGCACAGGGAAACCGGGTCGCAACGCCAATAACACTTTTCATTGATGCTTTGTTGTGGATGGCCCGTTCGGGCGGGCGTTGGCGCGATTTACCCGAACGGTTCGGGCGTTTTGACAGTGTCAAACGGCGTTATTATCTCTGGGTTGAGGCCGGGATTTTAGAAGATGTCTTTAAGGCCTTGCGCACTCACGCTGATCAAGAGTGGCTGATGATGGATGCCACAATTGTGCGGGCGCATGCCCAAGCGGCCGGGGCGCGGCATAAAAAAGGGGGCCTGATGCCCACGCATTGGGGCGTTCCAGGGGGGACGTTCCAAGGGCGGCCTGACGACAAAAATACATGGGCTGACAGATGCATTGGGTTTAGCTCTGCGCCTGATAGCAACGGGCGGGCATTGTAGCGAAATGACGCAAGCCGCCGCCTTATTGGCAGGGTTTAAGGCGGATCATGTCTTGGCGGATAAGGGCTATGATGGCCGGTGCGTTATAGACGCGGTGAATGAGAGCGGGGCTATGCCCGTTATTCCGTCCCGGAAAAATGCGCGCAAGCCAAGGCAAACTGATATGGCTTTGTATAAGGAACGTAATATTGTCGAGCGTTTCTTTGGCTATCTCAAACAGTTCCGGCGTGTGGCTACGCGATATGACAAGCATATCCAAAACTATATGGGCTTCGTCTATATCGCAGCTATCAAAATCTGGCTCAAATAATTAATTCTTCACTACGACCTAGTGATCTGCCCCTCTTAGGTGGTCCACCTTTTAAGTTAGAGTTTGGCGGTTATGGTCCGCCCTGTTGGCCTGACCGGAACGCAGTGTAGGTCAGGCCAACAGGGCGTGGCAAGACCGTTTCTGGGGCGGGTGGTTTATAGCCTAGCGAACTGTGAGGCCTGATGGTGTTGTAATGGTGCCGCCAACGTTTAATCAGGATTTTTGCCTCCTTGAGCGTGTAGAAGATTTCTCCATTTAAAAGCTCGTCGCGAAGCTTCCCGTTGAAGCTTTCATTGTATCCATTCTCCCAAGGTGACCCAGGCGTGATGTAAAGCGTTTGAACCTTCCATTTCTCACGCCATCAAGCACCGCTATGGCTGTGAACTCAGATCCATTATCTGAGCGGATGTACTCCGGCGGTCCATACCTAGTGAATAAGTCAGTGAGAACAGCCAGCACATCATCATGTTTGAGGCTCCGTTGCACATGGATAGCGAGACATTCCCGTGTGTACTCATCAATGACAGTGAGCATACGAAAGGCTCGACCATCATGGGTGCGGTCGGCGACAAAGTCATAGGACCAGACATGACCCTTATGTTGAGGTCGATGTCTGACGCAGAGGCCGTCATTAAACCATAACCGCCCGCGTTTAGGATGTTTTGTGGGACTTTAAGCCCTTCACGCCGCCATATACGTTCAACTCTTTTGAAGTTGACCGTCCAACCTTCTCGCCTGAGCAAAGCTGTAATCCGACGATAGCCATATCGGCCATATTCTGAAGCCAGGCGGATAATGTCAGCTGTCAAAACCGCTTCATCATCTCGGATGACCATCGGTTTTCTTTGCGTAGAACGGTGCTGACCTATCGTCTTACACGCGCGTCGCTCGGAACATCCAAGCGCCGCCCGCACATGATCGACAGCCAATCGGCGGCGTGCAGGGCTTAGTACTTTCCCTCAATAGCCTCTTTCAAGATCAAAGCATCCAGAGTGAGATTGGAGACCGCTTTGCGCAGCCGTTGGTTCTCTTTCTCCAAATCTTTTAACCGACGAGCCTGCGAGACTTTCAAGCCTCCATACTCACGGCGCCAGCGATAGTAACTTTGTTCTGATACGCCAAGGGATCGACAGATCATACCTGTCTTCTCGCCTTGAGCTAATCGAACTTCGGCCTCTCGCAGCATCGCGATAATCTGTTCTGGGGTGTAGCACCTTCTAGCCATAATGTGCTCCTTCAAGCTCAAATAGCCAAATCTCTAACTTTTAAAATGGACCACTTTTATGGGGGAAGACCAGAATGGCTCCGACGATATTTTATGAAGGGTCATGCCTAGTTGATTGGATTTTCTCTGAAGTATCGTAACAGGGTTTTGTACTTGTCTTCAAGCCTGTGATTATATCTCCATTCCGTTTCCTTCAGGTGTAGATGAAAGGTGTGTTTTGGAACGCCCTTAAACTTCGCTAGACGCACCTTGGCCAGCCCCCAGAAGCCTTCGATGCCGTTGATGTGGGTTGGGCCATTGACGAACTCGTCCCTGGAATGATCTACCCGATAATGACCATAGCCTATATCGACCAGTCCGTTATAGCCGCGCCAGCCATCGGAGTTGATGATGGAAGACGGGTTAACCCTACCCCGGATAATCCCCTGTAGGGTGGCTCTGGAGCAGTCTGGCACGATCTCGGTATAGACCCGCCCGGCCCGTTCGTAGATGCCAAACAGGGTGGTCTTGCCATAGGCCCCGCGCCCGCGTTTGCCCTTGACGCGGGTTGCGCCGAAATAGCTTTCATCAACCTCGACCACGCCGAAGAAGGGTCTGTCCGCCTCGCAGGCCCAATGGATGCGTTCGCGAAGAGCGCGGTAGATCCGGTTGATGGTGTTACGGTTAAGCCCTGTCAGTTGGGCTGTTTGCAGGGCTGTCAGATCAGCGGCGAAGCAGCGAACGACCCCCCGAATTTTGCGCTCGGACAGATGCGAACCTTTTGAGTGATGATTTTCATTGCATACAGTGACTTAGATCCTATGCGGAGCCAATCAACTAGGCATGACCCTTTATGAATTGCTGACATCTATTACTGGCAAGGAGTTTTTTCCTATTGGGCCAATTTTTGTAAACCAAGTGAGGATACCGGGGGTCCAGGGATTCCGGATGCGCGCATTCAACAATCTCCATTTGCAATTTATGTGGAAACTAAACGGGTAGACCATTTGCAGGTCGAACAAATCTCATCCCACTTCAAGACGATCAAGCAAGACGAAACGGTCAAGGGATCGAGCTTTTTGCTTGGCTTACTAGAACGCCGATTGTCCAAGCTGAACTGGATGAGCTGAAAAGCCTTGGTTCAGAAAACGGAGTGGAGTTTGTTTCAACCACATTTGCTGAGCTAGCAGACATTCTCGAAGACTCGTCGCGTGAGTTCCAATTATTGGAATTGAACACACTACTTGAAGAATATAGGGCGTTCATTCAAGAGCGCAACCTTTTTCCAGAAACCGAAAACAAGCTTCTGATAAACCCATGCGGAACCTCATATGAGCAAAACCGACGGCACAATATTTATCATGACCAACCGTGGATCAATAAGGAGTTTTGCAAATATTTGGGAATTTACAAAGACAAGTGCGTGTCCCTGATTGGACAGGTTTTGGCAGTCGTCAATGCTCGAATAGACGATGACAAAGTTTCGATTGTAAAGAATCATAAGTTATCGTGGAGGCAAGGCAACCCACATCAGCCGACAGAGCAAGAGCTCAATCGAATTTTGGGAATTGTCCATGAGTCAAACTATTACAATTTGGCCGAAGTAGAAGTTCGCTATTACATTGTGGATAAATTCGTTGAGAGCAGTTTTCGCAAAAAATCAAAGTACGGATTACGAAAACACCGTTATTTCACGCTAGACGGAGATGGAGGAATTATTCCGGATTGTTTTGTAAAAGAACCGCCCACGGCTGAGGATGTTGCTAAAGAACTTTCAGTGAAAACTTGGGAGTAGAAAATGACATACAGGGTATTCAGAACGATAAAGTGCTGAAGTTTGCGGATGTTTCAAGATCACGCTTTGCAAGCAACATATGATTCTATCGTTTAATCCGTGTCGCCTGCAAGCTGCTTCTTCCCGGCCTCCAGAAAGTCCTTCGACCATTTATAATATAAGCTCTGTGATATGCCTTCCTGGCGGCAGAGCTCCGCAATGCTGTCTTCGCTCCGAAGGCCATTGAGGACAATCTTGATCTTCTCTTCGGCCGAGTATTGCTTGCGCGTCTTGCGTTTGATGTCTTTCACGACGCGCTCACCGTGACTGGTTTTACTCTTTCTCATTCTTCACTCCATGAGATGAAGATGAGCCAAAAGTCTCCCTTAGCCTAGGTCGTAGAGAAGAATTAATCATTTGAGCCAGATCTTGATAGCTGCGATATAGACGAAGCCCATATAGTTTTGGATATGCTTGTCATATCGCGTAGCCACACGCCGGAACTGTTTGAGATAGCCAAAGAAACGCTCGACAATATTACGTTCCTTATACAAAGCCATATCAGTTTGCCTTGGCTTGCGCGCATTTTTCCGGGACGGAATAACGGGCATAGCCCCGCTCTCATTCACCGCGTCTATAACGCACCGGCCATCATAGCCCTTATCCGCCAAGACATGATCCGCCTTAAACCCTGCCAATAAGGCGGCGGCTTGCGTCATTTCGCTACAATGCCCGCCCGTTGCTATCAGGCGCAGAGGTAAACCCAATGCATCTGTCAGCCCATGTATTTTTGTCGTCAGGCCGCCCTTGGAACGTCTCCCCTTGGAACGCCCCAATGCATGAGCATCAGGCCCCCTTTTTTACGCCGCGCCCCGGCCGCTTGGGCATGCGCCCGCACAATTGTGGCATCCATCATTAGCCACTCTTGATCAGCGTGGGTGCGCAAGGCCTTAAAGACATCTTCTAAAACCCCGGCCTCAACCCAGAGATAATAACGCCGTTTGACACTGTCAAAACGCCCGAACCGTTCGGGTAAATCGCGCCAACGCCCGCCCGAACGGGCCATCCACAACAAAGCATCAATGAAAAGCCTGTTATTGGCGTTGCGACCCGGTTTCCCCGTGCTCCCATAAGGCAAATAAGGCTTTAAACGGTCCCATTGTTCATCCGTAAGTTCCTGATAACCAGACATATGTGCGCTCCTGACAAAATGAAGGAACATTATAGAAAATAAAAGTTAATTCTTCACTACAGCCTAGGCCCAAATCTGTGCCACAGGCGCTGACGTCAGACAGTTATATTGACTGTCCCGTCTTTTCCCAATCTTTGAGAAATGCTGCAAGGCCTTTGTCGGTCAAGGGGTGGTTGGCCAATCCCTTGATGACGTTGGGCGGAGCCGTGATGACGTCCGCACCGACCAGCGCGCATTCCTTGACGTGATTGGCCGAACGGATCGAGGCGGCGAGGACTTCGGTCTCATAGCCATAATTGTCGTAAATTTCGCGAATATCCTGAATCAGTTCCATCCCGTCCAGCGTGATGTCATCCAGCCGGCCAATGAAGGGTGAGATGTAAGTCGCGCCGACCTTAGCCGCGAGCAGGGCCTGATTGGGGGAGAAGCATAGCGTGACATTGGTTGGGACGCCTTCACTGGAGAGGTGCTTGCAGGCCTTCAACCCGTCCAGTGTCAACGGCAGTTTGACACAGACATTATCGGCGATTTTGCGAAGCGTTTTGCTCTCACTGATCATCTGTTCCACCTCTGTCGCCACAACTTCGGCGGAGACATGGCCATCGGTCAGGCCGCTAATCTGTTTGATGACATCCTTGAAGTCGCGGCCCGACTTGGCAATGATTGACGGGTTAGTCGTCACGCCGTCCACAAGACCGATATCGGCAAGTTCGGAGATGGCTTCTATATCGGCGGAATCGACAAAGAATTTCATATAACGCCCCGTAGAGAATTACGGTTGAAGGAATGCGGCTGATTCTACGGATCAGCCTAGAGTCAGGGCTTATTATGTCCACCAGATTATGATAGCTGCGAGTGTGAGGTCAGATACCGCTTTGCAGAGCCTGTAGGTTCTCCTTCTCCAGCATCTTCAACCGACGCGTCTGGTCGACCTTCAGGCCGCCATACTCGCATCGCCATCGGTAGTAGGACTGCTTGCAATACCAAGCGATCGACAGACAGACTTTGTCTTCTCGCCTGCGGTCAGACGGACTTCGGCCTCACGCAGCTTCGCTATTAGCTGTTCTGGGGCGTAATGTTTTCTCGCCATAATGTGCGCCTTCAAGCGCAAAATAGCCAAAAACTCTAACTCCCAAAATAAACCACTTTAAGGGGGCAGGGCCAAGTCTGTCAGAGTAAGTTGCTCCTTTGCAACAGATGAATCACAAATCCCACAAAATGGGAATCCCTGAAATTAATAGGGCCTTAGCCTAGGTCGTAGTGAAGAATTAATCATTTGAGTCAGATCTTGATAGCTGCGATATAGACGAAGCCCATATAGTTTTGGATATGCTTGTCATATCGCGTAGCCACACGCCGGAACTGTTTGAGATAGCCAAAGAAACGCTCGACAATATTACGTTCCTTATACAAAGCCATATCAGTTTGCCTTGGCTTGCGCGCATTTTTCCGGGACGGAATAACGGGCATAGCCCCGCTCTCATTCACCGCGTCTATAACGCACCGGCCATCATAGCCCTTATCCGCCAAGACATGATCCGCCTTAAACCCTGCCAATAAGGCGGCGGCTTGCGTCATTTCGCTACAATGCCCGCCCGTTGCTATCAGGCGCAGAGCTAAACCCAATGCATCTGTCATCCCATGTATTTTTGTCGTCAGGCCGCCCTTGGAACGCCCCCCCATGGAACGCCCCAATGCATGGGCATCAGGCCCCCTTTTTTATGCCGCGCCCCGGCCGATTGGGCATGCGCCCGCACAATTGTGGCATCCATCATCAGCCACTCTTGATCAGCGTGGGTGCGCAAGGCCTTAAAGACATCTTCTAAAACCCCGGCCTCAACCCAGAGATAATAACGCCGTTTGACACTGTCAAAACGCCCGAACCGTTCGGGTAAATCGCGCCAACGCCCGCCCGAACGGGCCATCTACAACAAAGCATCAATGAAAAGCCTGTTATTGGCGTTGCGCCCCCGTTTCCCTGTGCTCCCATAAGGCAAATAAGGCTTTAAACGGCTCCATTGTTCATCCGTAAGTTCCTGATAACCAGACATATGTGCGCTCCTGACAAAATGAAGGAACATTATAGAAAATAAAAGTTAACTCTTCACTACAGCCTAGCTTTCGCCAGGGCCGTGCCATTACAGTTTCGCACTGACGGTGAACCGTATATTCCGGCCCGGAAGAGGCAGGTCGTCCTTCAAGAATGACGTATGCTGGCGAGCGTCCTTATCGAACAGATTGTTCACCCCTAACGAGAATTCGATCTGCTCGCCGAAATCATATCGGGTGAACAGATTGACCAGAGTGTAGCCTTCGGTGGCCCGTTCGAACGGGGCCGTCTCGGTCTGGTCGTCAGCCCAGTCTATTTCCGCGCGCAAGGTCAGAGCATCACTTTGTGCCTCCAGCCCGGCGAGGAGGGAGAGCGGCGGAATGCGTGGCAAATTCTCAGTGTCGGTTTCCGCCTGAACATATTCTGCCAGCGCATCGGCACTGATTGTCCAGTCACCCGCTTTGAACAGGTCCGCCTGTCCCAGCGCTTCAATGCCGTAGAAGTCTGCATCTTCACCGATAAACTGGAACACAGGCAGTTCATCTTCTTCTGCACCGGTCTCAGTTTCGAAGATATAATGGTCATAACTCGTATAAAACAGATTGACCGTCACGGCATGATTATCTGCCCGATGTCTGAACGCGACTTCGCCGCCAAGTGCTGTCTCCTTGTCCAACGTGCTGTCGCCAATCTCGAACTGGTTGGTCGCCAGATGTGGACCATTCGAAAACAGTTCCTCAGTCGACGGGGCACGTTCCGTTCGGAACAGTGTCGTTCCCAGCCGCACCGTATCGCTGAGGTGAACGTCGACACCGCTGCTGAGGCTCAAAGCGGTGAAGTCACGCGACAGGCCGGTGTCGGTGTTTTCCTGATTGGTCAGTTCGATCCGGCCCGCACCTTCGAAATGCCAATCGCCCGTGTCGATCTCATGGAAGGTATAGGCGGCATATTGCCGTGTTTCCGTGGGCGGCACGAAGGCTTCCTCGCCGATGGCGGAGAAATCGCGGGTACGGATCTGCACCCCGTGAGCCGCAGTCCAACTCCCTTGTTGACGCTGCACCAGCTCCAACCGTCCTTCATATCCTTCATTGACGAAAACTGTGCCAACCACCCCAGGGCCTTCGAATTCCGTATGGGTGTAATCAGCATAGCCGCCGAAGAATTGCAGTCTCTCAAACATGCCGTCCAGCTCCAGAGCAGCATTCACGTCAAGGCGCGTCTGCTCTAAACTGATGATGACGTTTTCTTCTTCCTCTTCCTCCTCATCATGCTCTTCTTCGTCATGATCTTCGTCTTCCTCATGGCCATGCTCATGACCACCGGGAATGCCGTAATCCGATTCAAAACGATGCAGAGCCGCACCGAAAAATCCGCGCTCGCCGACCCAGCTCAGCCCAATGGTGCCGGATTTCGTTTCCACGAAACTATTGGGTAGACGACCGCGAACTTCCTCTTCGCCCTCTTCGTCATGCTGCTCTTCCTCTTCTTCCTCGGCCCGCACAGCGGCGCTTTCGGCAAAGTCGGGAATGCGGAAATCACCCGCATCACGGAACACACCGTCCAGATGCAAAACGAAATTGTTGCCAAGCGCCTGATCGACCGATGCCGCCGCTTCAAACCCGCTATCGACGCTGGTTGCGCTTATGCGGAACGCGACCTCGGTGCCGTCCTCTGGAACGGCTGTGGGAATACGTCCGTCGATGACGTTGACGATGCCACCTGCGCCAGAGCTACCATAGCGTAGAATACCGGCCCCGCGCAGAACCTCGATCTGCTCGGCTTGAGCGGGTTCGGCGGCGGTGGCATGATCCGGGGATGCTGACGAGGCATCGATGGATCCCACGCCATTCGTCAGAACACGAACCCGGTCACCGCCTTGGCCGCGAATGATAGGCCGTGATGCGCCTGCGCCGAAAAAGGTCGACGACACGCCGGGTTCGGTTTTCAGTGTTTCGCCGATTGTGCTGCTCAGGCGGCGGGCGAGTTCATCGCCGGACAGGACAGACACACCTGTAATGGCTTCATCCACGGACCGGGCGAGAGGGGATCCTGTGACGATGATTTCGTCTTCGAAAGATATAGCATCTTGTGCGCTGGCAGACGGGGAGGCGGAAACGGATATACACAAGCTCAGCAGAGCAACTTGGGCAGAACCCATAAGGTATTTAGACATGGTAAGTAAGACTTCACGAAATGAGGACGTTTTGGGGTGCGGGGTATGAAGTCTAGTGGGGCGGGGCTCGCGGCGGCGGCCGGCAGGAATGTGCGTTCTTATAGGCGACTGTCTTGGTCGGGGTGAGCGTAAGGACAGAACTTTCGTCCACAGGAACCGTCTCGGTTTCAAGCGGCGATGGCGCGACAGCCTGATCCTCACCGAGGACCGACACGGAACAGGCCACGCCATCATGCTCATGACCAGCGCCGAATTCGACCACATGCGCCTGCGCCATGCCCTGCGAAAACAGGAACAAAGCAGCGAGGAGGACGGTCAACGTCTTGATGAACGGAAAACGACTCACGGAGCGTTACTTAATCACATTACTGATTTGGATCAACAGGTCAAAGCAGCTCCGGATCGACAGCGCGTTCGACCACGGTCTTGATTGTTAATCCCTGCACGATGATCGAGAAAATCACGATACCATAGGTCGCGGTTAGGATGAGCGGTTTATACTCATTGTCCGGCAGCGCCAGCGCCAGCGCGACAGAAATGCCGCCGCGAACGCCGCCCCAGGTCAGCACCGGGATTGCGCCCTCTGTAAACTGCTTGAATGTTCCGATCACCTTCATCGGGACATAGACGGCGCAGAGCCGGGCCAGCAGCACCAACGGTATGGCGATTAGGGTGATCAGGCCGAAGCTGGGCGACAGACCAAGGACGAGCAGTTCCAGCCCAATCAACAGGAACAGGACGGAATTGAGAATTTCGTCAATCATTTCCCAGAACCCGAACAAGGCCTCGCGCGTCTTGTCGCTCATCGCAAACGCGGCACCTTTATTGCCAATCATCAAGCCCGCCACGACGACGGCGATGGGGCCGGAGAGATGATGGCCAAGAATGTCGATCCGTTGCGACAGCGCATAGGTTCCCGCGACCAGCGCCAGGCTGATCAGGATTTCGATAGCGGGTTCGTCAATCCGTTCCATCATCTGATACCCGACCCAGCCGACAATCAGGCCGAGTATGCCACCGCCAACCGCATCGACCAGGAACAGCTCGGCCACATCCCACACGCCAACGCCCGATCTCGCTGTCGTTGCCATGATCGGTCCGGCCAGAAGAATGTCTCCGCCCATTGCATGGGCCGCGACCCCGCCTGTTGCGATAGCGAGGATCAGCGTGAAGACGACCACGCCGACGCCGTCATTGAACAGGCTTTCGCCGGCGATCTTGGTTTCCAACGATTTCGGCATGTTCACCGTTTTCAAGATCGACAGGACGGCAACCGGATCCGTCGGGCTGATCAGGGCACCGAAGACCAGCGCCCAGATATAGGGCAGCTCGACATTGAACAGGTTCGCCAGCAGCCAGAAACCCGTGCCGACAATGAAAGTGGACAGCACCACCCCAAAGGTGGCCATCAGACCAATCGACCATTTGGCGTCCCGCAGTTTGGCAAAATCGACATGGAGCGCACCAGCAAACAACAGAAATCCTAGCATACCCTTCATCAGGGTTTCGTTGAAATCAATCTGTCCGATGACGCCGGTCAGGGTTTCATAGACCTGCAATCCCGGCACAACCGCATGCAGGCCGATGACGAGGAAGGAGGTCAGCAGTGCCATGACCAGCAAGCCAATCGTGTGGGGTAGTTTCAGATAAGCACGGTTCAGCCACGACAGGATAGCGGACAGGACAAGCAACAAGGCTGCGATTTCGAAAATTGAAAGCATGGATGAGCTTAACAGATCGAGTGACGGACGCAAAGATAGATCAATGTAGTGAATGGATATGCGCCCCATTCTATAGGAGTATGGCCACCGCCCATTTCGGGACCGGCCTGTGTCGCGTGAGTGCCGCAAAGCGACACGTACGAAGCAGCTTTGATCAGCCATCCAAGGGATGGATGGACGATAGCGCAGTGCCAAACGTCTATGCAGTTCGGTTCCTAGACGATCGGGAGACAGGCGCTGACCTAGTCCGGTCTAGTCCTTGGTCCAGTTCGGTTTCCGTTTCTCCAGAAAACTGGCTACACCTTCGCGGCCTTCCTCACTTCGCAGGCAGGCTGCGAAACTGTCCGCCGCGCGGTCGAGCGCCTCGTCACGCGTGACGGTCGTGCTGCCGAGGATGAGCGCCTTGGTTGCGGCGTTGGCATTGGGCGCACACTTCATCACGCCCTTGCGCACGGCTGCTTCAACGTCCTCAAGATCATCGGTCGTATAATCCGCAAGGCCGAGCAGTTGGGCGTCCGTGCCGTCGAACCGTGCACCCGTCAGCATGATACGGCGTGCGGCCGACAGCCCCACACAGGCCACGACAAAGGGCGCGATCTGGGCCGGCGGAATACCGATCATGGTCTCGGTCAGGCTGAATTTGGCGTCGGGCGTCGTCGCGATCACGTCCGCGCAGCACATCAGGCCGAGCCCGCCAGCAATCGCGGCGCCTTCGACGAGGACTAGCGTCGGTTTCGGCAGGTTATTAAAGGCATCGAGCATCGTGCCAATGCGGCGATTGAATGCCGCTGTTTCGGCCAGAGTCTTTTCGCCGGACTGATAGACCTGAAAGCTGTTCAGGTCGCCGCCCGCGCAGAAAAACCCGCCACGGCCTCTCATGGTGACGCCGCGGACAGTCAGGTCCAGAGCCAGTGCAGTGAAGGCAGCCATGAGTTCGTCGATCATAAGGTCGTTCATGGCATTGCGGCGGTCCGGCCGGTTCAGCCAGATCGTCGCCCAGCCTGCGTCGCGCACAAGTTCGATCGTTTTCATCAGGGCCGTCTAGGGCAGGGTTCCGGACTTGCAAAGAGACAGCGGTGCAACCGCCAACAATATCGCATGGCTGTTTACGTTGATGTAAACTTGTCCTTCTGCCCTATAACCCGCAAAAGGCGCTCGAAATAGAAATAAGACCTCAATTGGAGAGTCCCATGCGCGAAGCCGTCCTAGTATCCACAGCCCGTACCCCGATTGGCCGCGCCTATCGCGGCGCGTTCAATGCCACGCCGTCGCCGACGCTGGCGGGTCATTGTATCGACCATGCGGTCCAGCGGGCGGACGTTGACGGCGCGGAAATCGAAGATGTGGTGATCGGCTGTGCACTGCAACAGGGCGTACAGGTCACGGTTGGCCGGAACGCGGTTCTGGCCTCATCGCTTCCAGTGACAGTGCCCGCCATGAGCGTGGATCGTCAGTGTTCGTCCGGCATGGTCGCCATCGGCATTGCCGCGCGCAAGATCATGTGCGGTGAAATGGATATCGCCATCGGCGGCGGCGTCGACAGTATTTCGATGGTGCAAACGCCTGAGATGCGTATTGCACCCGATCCGCAGGTCATCGCCAAACATCCGGCGGCCTATATGCCGATGCTGCAAACGGCGGAAGTTGTCGCGAACCGGTACAAGATCTCACGCGACCGGATGGATGAATATGCGTTAATGAGCCAGCAGCGTACGCACGCTGCGGAGCAGGCAGGAGCATTTGATGACGAAATTGTCCCGCTGGCCTCCACAATGATGGTCAAGGACCGGGAGACGGGTGAGGTCTCCAAACAGGATGTGATGCTGGAAAAGGATGAGGGCAATCGCCCGTCCACGACGCTGGAAGGTCTGCAAAGCCTGAAGCCCGTTCTGGGTTCGGACAAGACAATTACCGCCGGGAACGCGTCGCAACTGTCGGACGGTGCATCAGTCTCCGTCCTGATGGAGGCGAAAACGGCTGAGAAGGGTGGGCTTTCGCCGCTCGGTTATTATCGCGGCATGGTCGTCGCCGGGCTGGAGCCGGACGAGATGGGCATTGGTCCCATCTATGCCGTGCCGAAACTGCTGAAAAACCACGGCCTCACAGTTGATGATATCGATCTGTGGGAATTGAACGAAGCCTTCGCCGTGCAGGTGCTCTATTGTGCCGATAAACTCGGCATTCCGGTGGAGAAGCTCAACGTCAATGGCGGCGCGATCTCGGTCGGCCATCCTTACGGGATGAGCGGTGCCCGCATGAGCGCCCACGCCCTGATTGAAGGCAACCGCCGGGGCGCCAAATATGTTGTCAGCACCATGTGCATCGGCGGCGGCATGGGCGCGGCTGGATTGTTCGAAGTCGCTTAAGACGGGCAACTGGCCCTAATCTAAATCACGCTCAGGCCGACTGGGTCGGGCGGAGCAAAGTTTCCAGAACAGTTACATGTCGTTATCACATAAGTGACCTATTCTCCTGCTCTCTTGCGCGCTCCGGTGCGCAAGAATAGCTTGTTTGTCTACTCACTCATTAAAGGCCCTTTATGTCCATTGAATTCAATAACCGCGTCGCCATTGTGACAGGCGCAGGCGGCGGCTTAGGCCGCTCTCATGCGCTGGCACTCGCGGCGCGCGGCGTCAAAGTTATCGTCAATGATCTGGGCGGATCGGTTGACGGCACGGGCGGGTCGGAAACGATGGCGCAGAAGGTCGTTGCCGAAATCGAAGCCCTGGGCGGCGTAGCCATGGCGAATGGCGCGAACGTCACCATACAAGACGAAGTAGATGAGATGATCGGTGAGGCCATCGACCGATTCGGCAAAGTCGATATCCTCGTCAACAATGCGGGTATCCTGCGAGACAAATCCTTTTCCAAAATGACGATGGCGGATTGGGATCTGGTGGTTGCCGTTCACCTGAAAGGCTCAGCCGTCTGCACCAAGGCAGTCTGGAACCATATGAAAGAGAATAAATATGGCCGGATCGTCATGACGACGAGCTCTTCCGGTATGTATGGCAATTTTGGGCAGACCAATTACGGCGCGGCCAAGGCTGGCCTGTCCGGGTTTATGCGCACGCTCTGCCTCGAAGGGGCGAAATACGACATCCGCATCAATACACTGTCGCCGACCGCCCGCTCGCGCATGACCGAAGGGTTGATGCCTGAGGAGATTCTGGAAAAGCTCCGGGTCGAGCCCGTCAGTCAGGGTCTAGTCTATCTGGTTTGCGACGATGCGCCGAACCGGGTCATCCTTGCCGCTGGGGCAGGTGGTTATGCGTTGACCAAAGTGTTTGAAACCAAGGGCATCAACCTGTCCGAAGGCGAACAGACGGCAGAAAATGTGGCCGCGCATTGGGACCAGATTGGGGCCAATGAGGGTATGGAAGAGTTTATCAATGGCGGGGAGCAGGGCGCGAAGTTCCTCACCCGCATTGCCAACGGGGAATTTGCCAAATGAGCGACACAAACGAGACTAACCTGAACAACTTTCGCTCCGACTCCCGCGCGTGGCTGGCCGAAAACTGCCCGGAGGAGATGCGCACGCCGATTACGGGCGACACCGATGTTTGTTGGGGCGGTCGCAATTTCGAATTTTCAAGCAATGCCCAGAAAGTCTGGCTTGAGCGCATGGCAGCCAAGGGCTGGACCGTGCCGACCTGGCCAACCGAATATGGCGGCGCAGGCCTGACGCGCGCCAAGGAGAAGGTTCTGCTCAGCGAGATGCACCGTATTGGCGCGCGTTCGCCTCTGACCAGCTTCGGTATCTGGATGCTCGGCCCGGCGCTGCTGAAGTTCGGCAATGACGAACAGAAAGCGGAGCATCTGCCGCAGATTGCTCGCGGTGAAATCCGCTGGTGCCAGGGTTATTCCGAACCTAATGCCGGGTCCGATCTAGCCGCTCTGGCAACGAAAGCCGAAGACAAGGGCGACCACTGGATCGTCAATGGTCAGAAAGTCTGGACATCCTATGCCGATCAGGCAGACTGGATCTTCTGCCTCGTCCGGACGGATAGTTCGCAAGGCAAACATTTCGGTATTTCCTTCGTGCTGTTCGATATGGAAACGCCGGGCGTCGACGCCCGTCCGATCAAATTGATCTCCGGTCGCTCGCCGTTCTGCGAAACTTTCTTCGAAGATGTGAAAGTCCTGAAAAAGAACCTCGTCGGCGAAGAAAATAAAGGCTGGACGATTGCCAAATATCTGCTGACGCATGAGCGCGAGAGCATTGGTGCGGTGAATACAGCGATGCGCCCGCTGCACGAAATCGCGGCGATGAGCCTCGGTCTGGACGCGGGGCGCCTGTCCGATCCGATGCTCCGGGCCAAGATTGCAGAAACGGAAATCGACGAATGGGCGTTCGATTTGACGATGTCCCGCAAGCTGGCGGAAGCCGAAGCTGGGCAGAGCCTCGGCGCGGACAGCTCGATGCTGAAATATTATGGCACAGAGCTGAACAAGCGAAAGTTCGAACTGATGATGGACTCAGCTGGCCATGACGGGCTGGAGTGGGAGAGCGAGCGCTCCAAGGACGGCAAGCTGGCGCGCAGTTGGTTGCGGACTAAGGCGAACTCAATCGAGGGCGGCACGTCGGAAATTCAGCTGAACATCATCAGCAAGCACATTCTGCAATTGCCGGGGGCGTAAGAGTCGCGCGGACGCGGGCCGATTTTGGCCTCATCTGTCTGTTCGCGGGGCTCACTGACATTTCCCCATTGATGGGGAGGAACAGACATTCGATTCCTTCTTTCCTCCTCCTCAATGGCGGAGGGAGGTGGAGGGAGTAAACAGGAAGCCCGCGTCAGCGGACCATAGAAGGAACCGCCAAACATGGCTCTAGTTCTCAACGAAGACGAAGTGATGCTCCGCGACACAGCGGAAGGCTTCTTTGCCGACAAAGCATCTGTGACCGCGCTGCGAAAACTCCGGGATGACCGAGACGAGACCGGGTTTGACCGGGCTCTTTGGTCTGAAATGGCCGATATGGGCTTTGCCGGTATTGTCATCGGTGAAGATCATGGCGGGGTGGATATGGGCTTTCAATCGGCAGGCTTGCTGGCCGAGCAGATGGGCCGAAACCTGACAGCGTCGCCCTTCCTGTCGACCGCCATACTGGCGGCAACCGTGTTGCGCGAAGCAGGCTCGAATGATCAGAAAAACACCTGGCTCCCCAAAATCGCGACCGGTGAAATCATTATGGCGGTCGCGCTTGATGAAGGTCCAAAGCATAATCCGACCGGGATCGAAACGACGGCGGAAAAATCTGGCAATGGCTTCCGGCTTAACGGGTCCAAAGCGATGGTCGTGGATGGTCACGCCGCTGACCAGTTGATTGTCGCTGCCAAAACGGACGACGGTTTGGCGTTCTTCCTCGTTGATCCGACTATGAAGGGCGTCGAGATTGAACGGACCATCATGGTCGACGCCCATAACTCGGCGCGGATCGATCTCGATAATGTCGAAGTTGATGGTGATGCGCTGATCGGTGAAACAAACGCGGAAGAGGCACTGCACAAGACGCTCGCGGCGGGCCGCGGCATTGTCGCCGCTGAACTGCTCGGCGCAGGCGGAGAGGCGTTCCGCAGCACGGTCGAATATATCAAAGAGCGCGAGCAATTCGGTGTGGCCGTGGGCAGCTTTCAGGCGCTCCAGCACCGTTCCAGCCATCTCTATTCCGAACTCGAAATCGCCCAATCCGCCGTTCTGGGAGCTTTGACGGCACTAGATGCAGGTGATCCGAAAGCGGACCGCTATTGCTCAATGGCCAAATCCAAACTGGGCGATGTCGCCAAACTTGCCGCGCTTGAAGGCGTGCAAATGCATGGCGGTGTCGGCATGACGGATGAATATGATATTGGCCTGTTTCTGAAGCGCGTGCGCGTCCTGCAGGAATTGCTAGGCAACGCGGCCTATCATCAGAACGAGCACGCCAAGGCGCATTCATTCTAAAGAGAATAACTAAGAGGGAGAGTGACAATGCCAGCCATTGCAGCAGACGAGATTGCCGGAAAAGTCGGCGAAATCATGGGAACATCGGACTGGATCAAGGTCGATCAGGACCGGATCAATACATTTGCCGAATGTACGGGCGATCATCAGTTTATTCACATTAATCCGGACATGGCGAAAATGACGCCGTTCGGAACGACGATTGCGCATGGTTTTCTGACCCTCTCGCTCATTCCGAAGATGAGCTCTGGCGATGCGGCCGCGTCGATCAAGGGCGCGCGCATGGGCGTGAATTACGGCCTCAACAAACTGCGCTTCGTCGCGCCCGTCAAGAACGGCAAGAAAGTGCGTGGTCATTTCAAACTGACCGACTATGAAGAAAAATCACCCGGTCAGCACTTGCTGACTCAGGAAGTCACGGTTGAGATCGAAGGCGAGGACAAACCCGCTCTGGTCACTGAAACGCTGATTTTGTTGTTTACTTAGACGCCCGTGATTAGCGTCGAGGCATTCGCCCAGCAGGCCAACGCCTGGTTCGCGGAGTATACGCCCCGCAATGTACCGTTCATGTTGCCGCTAACCTTCATGGAAGTCGGCACGGATGAGCAATTCGAGTTCCTCCGGGCGTGGCAGAATAGCGTCTACAAAGCGGGCTATCTCGGCGCGCACTGGCCGAAGGATTATGGCGGCGGCGGGCTGACACAGGCGCATCAGGACGCCGCGACGCGCGTCATGCGTCATCACAATGTACCGATCATGCTCAACGCGATCGGCATTGGCTGGGCTGGCCCGCTGATCCTCGATACGGGGATGGAAGACGAGAAGCGCCGCTACCTGCCGGGGATCCTCTCTGCCGACGATATCTGGTGTCAGGGCTTTTCCGAACCGGATAATGGCTCTGACCTCGGCAATGCACAGCTCAAGGCGGTGCGGGATGGCGATGAGTATGTCCTCAACGGCTCCAAGATCTGGACGACGCAGGGCAATTACGCGAAATATATGATCCTGCTGGCGCGGACCAATCCGGACGCCCCTAACAAATATGCGGGCCTGTCTTTCTTTCTCGCCCCGATGCGAATTCCGGGTGTGGAAACAACGAAAATCTGCAAGCTGACGGGTGAATTCGGCTTCACCCAGACCTTCTTCACCGATGCGCGGATCCGAGCCGACACGCTGATGGGCGAAGAAGGTGATGGCTGGAAAGTCGCTATGCGAACACTTGAGTATGAACGCGGTGCGCGCGGCGGACAGGCAGGCGGCTATACAATCAGCCAGACCGATCCACTCGAAGTGCTCGGCCTGGCCAAACGCGCCATGCGCAACGGAAAGCCTGCACTGGAAGACCCGGTCATGCGCGACCGTATGGTGCAGCACATAATTGAGGCCCAGGCGATGATGGCAAATCGCGAGCGGGCCAAAATTTCGCCGCTGGTTAGCGAACGCCACTTTGCTCTGCCACTGCTCAGCAAACTGCAATTTACTGAATATGCGCGTGAAACGGGCGAGCTGGCGCTGGAACTCGAAGGCGCGCAGGCTGGCTACTATGTTGGTGAGGAGAATAGCCGCGAAGACGGCTATTGGCAGCGCTCCTATCTGAATGCCTTCTCGGCCACAATTGGCGGGGGGACCTCGCAAATTCAGCGCAATATTATCGGGGAACATGTCCTCGGACTTCCCAAGACCAAATAGGGCCAAGTCGAAATGACCCGACACCTCGCAAAAATTACTCTGACTGAGATGCAGGCAGAGCTTCGCGATCAGGCGATGCGGTTTTGCGCCCATAAGAGCCCGATCTCATATGTGCGCGACCTGATTCAGGATGAGCAGGGGTTCGCTTCGGCTGTCTGGTCAGACATGGCCGATCTGGGTTGGTTGGGCATCGCGATACCGGAGGAGCAAGGTGGTCTCGGTCTCGGACTGGCGGATTTGGTGCCGGTAGTCGAAGCTATGGGCAAGCATCTGATGAGCACGCCCTTTGTTTCCACAACGCTTGCGGCGCAGGCGGTTCTGTTTGGCGGCACAGACGCTCAGAAAGCGGAATGGCTGCCCAAACTCGCTTCAGGCGCAATCGCCACAGCCGCTCTGTTCGAACCGTCTGGTGCGTGGGAGCTAAGCGCAGTTGAAGGCCAGACTAAGACCTTCGTCATGGATCTAGAGGTGGCAGACATCGTCGTGACATCGGTGCGGCATAAGGGCGAGACCCGACTGGCTCTGATCCCCAGAGACCGGATTCAGGCGCGGCGCGAAACCATCATCGACGAGACCAAGCGCAGCTACACATTTGATGTTCCGTCCGTCTCGGATGCGGACCTCATGCCGGCCGAGCTGACAGCGGTCGCACTGGAACGGATCGAACGGGTCGCAAACCTGCTGCAGGCGGCGGAGATGTCGGGTGCGGCGATGGCCTGCGTCGATTACACGGTCGAATATCTGAAAACGCGCAAACAGTTCGGCAAACTGATCGGCGCCTATCAGGCGCTCAAACATCCGATCGTCGATGCTTTTGTGGATGCGGAAAATGCCCGATCTCTGCTGTATGCAGCGGCGACTCACTGCGAAAAACAGGGCGATGGAGACATCGCCGTGCGCATGGCCAATGCCAATGCTGAAGGGGCGCTTTCCTACGCCGCGGACCGGTCGATCCAGTTTCATGGCGGGTTCGGATTTACCTATGATTGCGACGCGCAGCTCTATCGCCGCAAAGCCATGTTCCTGGCGTCACAGTTCGGCGATGCCGCCTTCCACCGCGCACGACTGGCTGAGTTGCTGCTGTAGATCGGCATGACACGCGCGCGTCATCGCGTAGCGGCGATATGAGGTCTCGCCAATCCAATATTGATCACAATACAATAGATGGCGAGCCCCCTCGAAAAATCGATCAGGAGACCGCACGCGGCGATCAGTCTGCAACCCGGTATGGCAGCTGTCTCATCACCTGACATAATTTTTGTACTCCCATAGTTTTGGAATGGGTTTATTATTAGCTATTGATCTTGCGATACGCCTTAATCCGGTTTTGAAGAGTGATTTCAGGCTGCGATAGGTTTTTGGGATGTGAGCGAGCACAGGATTAGGAGCCCGTATATGACTCAGGAATTCTCAGATTACACACCTGCCAAAATATGGACATGGGAGAAGGGCTCTGGTGGCCGTTTCGCCAGTATCAATCGCCCGATCAGCGGCGCGACCCATGATAAGAACCGTCCGGTCGGCGAACATCCATTCCAGCTTTATTCACTGGGAACGCCCAATGGTGTGAAAGTCACTATCATGCTCGAAGAATTGCTGGAAGCCGGTCATTCCGGCGCTGAGTATGATGCCTGGCTGATCAATATCGGAGAAGGCGATCAGTTCTCCTCTGGTTTTGTCGAGGTTAATCCTAATTCCAAGATTCCGGCCCTGATGGATCGTTCGGAAGACCCTAATGCCCGCATATTCGAATCTGGCGCGATCCTGACCTATCTGGCGGAAAAGTTCGGCATGTTTCTGCCAACGGACCGAGTGACGCGAGCCGAATGCCTGTCATGGCTGTTCTGGCAGGTCGGCAGTGCGCCCTATCTTGGCGGTGGATTCGGTCACTTCTACGCCTATGCGCCGATCAAGATCGAATATGCCATTGACCGTTTTGCGATGGAAACGAAGCGGCAGATGGATGTACTCGACAAGCGGTTGGCTGAGCATGAATTTATTGCTGGCGATGAACTGACGGTCGCCGATTTTGCGATCTATCCTTGGTATGGCGGTATGGCGCGCGGGATTCTCTATGAGGCCGCGGAGTTTCTGCAGGTGCATGAATATGAAAATGTCGTTCGCTGGGCCAAACAATTGGGCGCGCGCCCGGCGTTTCAGCGCGGGCAACTGGTGAACCGGACATGGGATGATAAAGGACTGGCGGAACGACACAGCGCGTCGAATTTTGATGGCAAACTCTAGGTCGTAGAGAAGAATTAATCATTTGAGCCAGATTTTGATAGCTGCGATATAGACGAAGCCCATATAGTTTTGGATATGCTTGTCATAGCGCGTAGCCACACGCCGGAACTGTTTGAGATAGCCAAAGAAACGCTCGACAATATTACGTTCCTTATACAAAGCCATATCAGTTTGCCTTGGCTTGCGCGCATTTTTCCGGGACGGAATAACGGGCATAGCCCCGCTCTCATTCACCGCGTCTATAACGCACCGGCCATCATAGCCCTTATCCGCCAAGACATGATCCGCCTTAAACCCTGCCAATAAGGCGGCGGCTTGCGTCATTTCGCTACAATGCCCGCCCGTTGCTATCAGGCGCAGAGGTAAACCCAATGCATCTGTCAGCCCATGTATTTTTGTCGTCAGGCCGCCCTTGGAACGTCCCCCCCTGGAACGCCCCAATGCGTGGGCATCAGGCCCCCTTTTTTATGCCGCGCCCCGGCCGATTGGGCATGCGCCCGCACAATTGTGGCATCCATCATCAGCCACTCTTGATCAGCGTGAGTGCGCAAGGCCTTAAAGACATCTTCTAAAACCCCGGCCTCAACCCAGAGATAATAACGCCGTTTGACACTGTCAAAACGCCCGAACCGTTCGGGTAAATCGCGCCAACGCCCGCCCGAACGGGCCATCCACAACAAAGCATCAATGAAAAGCCTTGGCGTTGCGACCCCGTTTCCCTGTGCTCCCATAAGGCAAATAAGACTTTAAACGGCCCCATTGTCAGGTCGGATATGGTCAGGCTTCCCATGCTTGAGCAGCAGCAGATAGAGTGTCTCCAGAACATCAGCTGAACCCATCCTGGCACGGACATGCACGCACAGGGCTTCTCGGGTGTACTCATCGAGTACAGTCAGCACCGCCCATCCCGGATGAGGATGAGCGTATCCGCGCCCAGCGGCACGCGGATCAGGATGATCCCGATGACCGCGCCGAACAGCGTCAGCTCGTGCCAGCTGGCCCAGATAATACCGCGATGCTGGCGAGGAATGTCGGGTGCAGCTTTGCGCCAGCGGGAGAAGATCAGCCACTCACCCAAGATGGAATGGACAATGCCCAGTGCGATTGCCAGATATCCGGCCACCGCGAGGAGCATGGATCAGTACACCCGCTTCTTCGGCTCAATATACTCAATCCCGTCCGTCATCGTGTAATCATGCACGGAGCGGTAGTTGATTTTGACCATGTTCTTGGCGTCGTCATACCAAGCGAGCGTGTGTTTCATCCATTCGGCGTCGAGCCGGTTCGGGTAATCTTCATGCGCGTGGGCGCCGCGCGATTCCTTGCGGTTGTCGGCCGACGCGATGGTGACGCGAGCCTGCGCGATCAGATTGTCGAGCTCCAGCGTTTCCATCAGATCGGTATTCCAGACCATGGTCCTGTCCGCGACCGAGACATTGGACAGCCCGTTCGCAATTTCGGTGACTTTGGTCACGCCTTCGGCTAGGCTTTCTTCGGTGCGGAACACGGCGCAGTGGGTCTGCATCGCCTTTTGCAGCTCGAGCCTGATCTCTGCCGTGCTTTTGGAGCCATTGGCCGCCTTGAATTTGTCCAGCCGGGCGATAGAGGCTTCGCCCGCATCATCGGCGAGCGGTTTCGTATCCACCCCCGCCGTGAGAATTTCACCGCAGCGCAGGCCCGCCGCGCGGCCAAACACGACCAGATCAATCAGGCTGTTAGAGCCGAGGCGGTTGGCTCCATGGACCGAGACGCAAGCCGCTTCGCCCACCGCCATCAGGCCCGGTACGACCGCGTCTGGGTTCTTACCCTTCTTGGTCACGACTTCACCGTGATAATTGGTCGGAATACCGCCCATATTATAGTGACAGGTCGGCAGGACCGGGATCGGTTCCTTGGTCACATCGACGCCGGTGAAGATTTTTGCGGTCTCACTAATGCCGGGCAGACGTTCGGCCAGCACGGTCGGATCGAGATGATCCAGATGCAGATAGATATGGTCCTTGTTCGGGCCGACGCCGTGGCCTTCGCGAATCTCGATTGTCATGGCGCGGGAGACGACGTCACGCGAGGCAAGGTCCTTGGCCGACGGGGCGTAGCGTTCCATAAAGCGCTCGCCCTCACTGTTGGTCAGATAGCCGCCCTCGCCCCTTGAGCCTTCGGTGATCAGGCAACCCGCGCCGTAAATCCCGGTCGGGTGGAACTGGATGAATTCCATATCCTGCAGCGGCAGGCCGGCTCGCAGTACCATCGCATTGCCATCGCCCGTGCAGGTATGCGCGGAGGTGGCGGAGAAGAAAACGCGGCCATAGCCGCCGGTGGCGAGGATTACGGTCTGCGCCTTGAACCGGTGCAGCGTGCCGTCGTCGAGCTTCCACGCGGTAATGCCGCGGCATGTCCCCTTTTCCATGATTAGGTCGAGCGCGAAATATTCAATAAAGAATTCGGTTTCGTGGCGGAGCGACTGGCCATAGAGTGTGTGCAGCATGGCATGGCCGGTCCGGTCGGCGGCGGCGCAGGTGCGCTGCGCTTCCGGGCCCTGCCCCATATTCTGCATCATGCCA
Source organism: Litorimonas sp. (assembly GCA_965205225.1). Lineage (GTDB taxonomy): Bacteria > Pseudomonadota > Alphaproteobacteria > Caulobacterales > Maricaulaceae > Litorimonas. The sequence continues at coordinate 124,343 of CBDBFZ010000002.1, read as the reverse complement.
CCAAAGGGGCGCTGATAGATCTTGCCTTCATCCGTGCGCGAGAACGGCATGCCCCAGTGCTCGAGCTCATAGACCGCGTCGGGGGCGTTCCGGCAGAGATATTCGATGGAATCCTGATCGCCGAGCCAGTCGGAACCCTTGACCGTGTCATACATATGCCAGCGCCAGTCATCGGGCGACATATTGCCGAGGCTGGCTGCGATGCCGCCCTGCGCCGCAACCGTGTGGGAGCGCGTCGGGAAGACTTTTGTGACGCAGGCTGTTTTCAGCCCCGCCTGTGCCGCGCCCAGAGCCGCGCGAAGCCCGGAGCCGCCCGCGCCGACAACGACGACGTCATATTCGTGATCGATGAAAGTGGTCATCGGAAGTCCCTTAGAGGAAAGCGGCGGACAGGAGTCCGATAACACTGGTGAGCCAAAGGATGAGGGCGACGGCACTATTCTTCCAGAGGCCGAAACGCCGCAGACCACCGCCGAAATAGTCCATAATGACCTCGTCCACCTCCAGCTTGCAGTAGAGAATGGCGGCGGACAGGAACGCGGTCATGCCGATTGCGCCAGGCGGGCTGGACAGCCACATCTTCACGCCGTCGGCGCCGTCCTGCACGGCCATAACGGCATAGATGGCGGCAAAGGGCAGGCCGAGAATGACGCCCCAGCCGGACAGGCTGTGCATCCTGAAATGGGTCGTGCCGTGCCCTTTTCCACTAGAGGCGGCTGATTGCGCGCTCATGACGCCACTCCCGCATAGGTCAGGATAGCTGCCAGGATCAGAGCCAGCGCGATCATGCCGTAAGACAGTGTATTGTTCAGCTCTGGATTGAACATTTGCCCCCGGTTCCAGACCGCGTGCCGCAACTGCGCCAACGCCATGAACAGGAAAGCAAACAGAAAGACGAACAGACCGACCACGCCCAGCGGACTGAACACCAGCCGCGCCAGCGGAATGCTCCCCGTCAGCATCATGCCGACCAGACCCAGCGCGACAATGAGAAGCGCGACATAGCAGATGATCGCACTCGCCCGGTGCAGGATCGAACTGAGCATCGCCCCGTGCCAGCGCCAAACCTGCAAATGCGGCGACATCGGCCGCGGATCATTCCATTCCTGAGACATGTACGCGTAGTTCCTTCTAACTTGGCCGTGTGTTTAGTACGGGCGGCAGAAAGGTCAACGCGCGAAGTGCGAGCGCGGCGGTTTCGCACCACAAGGCCAAGTCATTTTTGGGTCTCTCGGAGATTCGCACCGGATATTTGGGACGGCGTCTGATGCAGCGCGTCGTCTCGAAAACCGAGAAGGGCGACGAGTTCGAACATTGACGGAAACAGATTACCTTCTTGGGATGGCCAACGAAATGCGAACTTACGATACAGGAAATCGAAGATGCGGCGCTTCGCGAAATCCCTCAGACACCGGGCATTCACACTCTTATTAGATATGTTCAAACTCGTGACTCAGCCTCAAAGCATCCAGCTCTATAATTCATCACAAAAAAACGACCACCTTTTATTTTCTATAATGTTCCTTCATTTTTGTCAGGAGCGCACATATGTCTGGTTATCAGGAACTTACGGATGAACAATGGGGTCGTTTAAAGCCTTATTTGCCTTATGGGAGCACAGGGAAACCGGGTCGCAACGCCAATAACAGGCTTTTCATTGATGCTTTGTTGTGGATGGCCTGTTCGGCGGGCGTTGACGCGATTTACCCGAACGGTTCGGGCGTTTTGACAGTGTCAAACGGCGTTATTATCTCTGGGTTGAGGCCGGGGTTTTAGAAGATGTCTTTAAGGCCTTGCGCACCCATGCTGATCAAGAGTGGCTGATGATGGATGCCACAATTGTGCGGGCGCATGCCCAATCGGCCGGGGCGCGGCATAAAAAAGGGGGGCTGATGCCCATGCATACAGTCATTGCATCACGGTAAATGTCCTCAGACCCTAACCCTCTGCTCATTATGAGGAGAGGGTTTTTGACTACACAATATCGATCTTCAGCGTGTTAGTCGTTCCCGGTACACCAAAGGGCACACCGGCGCTGATCATGATCCGGTCGCCCGTGTCGAGGCCGACGCCTTTGGCAAGATCTCGAACGCGGCTCAGCATATCTTCGAAGCTCGCAGGATCTTCGGTCACGACCGGATGCGTACCCCAGACAAGTGCGAGGCGGGATGCCGTGCCCGCTTCGGGTGTCAGCCCAATGATCCGGCAGGGTGGACGCTCACGGGAAATCCGCTGCACGGTCGATCCGGTCCGGGTATAGTTGAAAACCGCCTTGGCATCGATGGTTCGGGCGATGGTCTCGATTGATCGTGAGATGGCGTCCTTCGCACTGGATTCGTGCGGCAAAGTTGTCCCCTCAAAATACTCCCACAGAATCGGGTCGCCCTCAGCCGCAGTGATAATCCGGTCCATAATGGCAACAGCCGTCGCTGGGTGGCGTCCAACAGCGGTCTCAGCTGACAGCATCACGCAATCAGCACCCTGATAAATCGCCGTGGCAACATCGGACGCTTCAGCACGCGTTGGGGTCGGGACGTCGATCATGCTTTCCAGCATATGTGTCGCCACGATAACCGGCTTGCCGAGCTCTCGACCCTTGCGGATGATCTTCCGCTGAACAACAGGAACCTCTTCCAGTGGAAGTTCCACGCCAAGATCCCCGCGAGCCACCATCGCGGCATCCGCAAGGGCCAGAATATCATCGAGATCCTTCACGGCGGACGGTTTCTCGATCTTGACGATAATTCCGGCGCGGTCGCCAACAATCTTCCGCGCATCCATCACGTCCTGTGCATTCTGTACGAAGGACAGCGCAATCCAGTCCGCGCCATGTTCAAGCGCGAAGGTCATATTCTCACGGTCCTTGTCCGTCATAGCCGACATCGGCAGAACGGCGTTGACGACATTGATCCCTTTGCGGGATTTCAGCAGTCCGGGCACATCAATGCGAGCCTCAGTTTCGCTAATCATCGTGGCTTGGAGATTGCCGTCGTCAAATTTCAGAACAAGGCCGGGCCTAAGGATTTTTCCCAGCTCTGGATGGGGATGGACGATCGCACCGTCGGACGCCTCATTCGACCGAACAACGGATACAGTGTCGCGGTAGCGGAGCTCCAACCCCTCCCCCATTTCACCGACACGGAGCTTCGGACCCTGCATGTCTGCAACAATAGCAATCGGGTGACCAACCTGTTCCGAAATTGATCGGATGGTACGAATGTTGGCGAGATGGTTCTCATGACTACCGTGACTGAAATTCAACCGGAATGCGTCAACGCCAACCTCATGCAGAAGCCGCATCGTATCCGGGGCACATGAAGCCGGGCCGAGGGTTGCGAGGATTTTGGCGAAACGTTTGCGCATGCCTCCACCTAGCGGAGACAGCGCTGTCATGCACCCAGTATCTCGAGATCAGTGATGCGGACTAGCAGCGAGATGCAGGCAGATTCAGCGTCTGACCAATATTGATCCCAAAATCCGAACTGATGCCGTTTGCAACGACTATTTCGCTGATCGGGGTGCAGAGACGACGGGACAGTGAATAAACGGTATCTCCTGGCTGGACAGTATAGTTCCATACCGTCGGCACGTTAGCTGCCGTACCTGTCATTGGACTGGGTTCATCCGTTACAATGATGTTCTGAGCATAATCGTAAGTCACCGGCTGTGGGTCCGCTCTTGTTTGTGGCATAACTTGCGGCACAGATCCAGGCGGCGTGGCCTGCTGCTGTGCTTGCGCCTCTTCTGCCATCAAGATCGCATAACCCGGCGTCCCCTGTATGGTGTCGGCATTATACGCCTGTTCCGTAGGAGATGTCGTTTGAATACCCTCATGTGACGCCACGATCGTGGCGGAGTTCTGGGTAACAGGCTCAATCGTAGCCTGCGCATGGGTTGGCGTCATGGTCGTATACCCCGCCATTTGCACGGTCGGCGCGGTAGCGGACTGCTCATATTTCGAAGAATACTGATAATTCGGGTTTTCCTGAACAGTTGAACAAGCTCCGAGTATCAAGGCGGCACTGAGTGTAAGAATACGGGCGGACATGATTATCTCCTTTTGAGTCGGTACATATGCTGCGCGAATAGAGTCAATTTTCGGTTAAGCCGGGCCTTGCCACCTGACGAAATAATATTTGATTAAGTATACCCCCTATTCCATCTCATGTTGCAATTTTGAGGTGTTTATCATGGAACGAATGATACGGGGCGGGATTGCCCGGCATTCACAAGTGATAGAACAGGTCTGCATGGCGGGACGATCGCTGTTCTCAGGTTGGATCAAAGCAAGGTTGGTGATGGTTATGCATGTCTGATACTATCCACGCGGCTGGGAGAAGGCGCAATATCTTTGGCGTGGCATGTGGCAAAAACCTGCGGTAATATAGGGTTTAAAGCACAAAAACCGTTACTGGACAGGGTTTTAGCCATCATACCATCCTCGCATAATATCATGCTCACGGCGGATCGAAAGGGCAATTGACAACAACAGCACTGTTGCAAAACTATGGAAGGACAAAATTGTGTCAGGTGGTAAGGGGGCTGGGCGTAATTCACTTGACAATTAGAGCGTCAAACTGAATAATGGATATTCAGGAACTGCCTGGCTTGTCCGTTCCTGAGGTTAGTGTTCTTTCAGAACTCGCCCCAGAGGGGCGTCCTCGCTCCAGAGAGGCCTGCTCCGCAGGTAAGTGGGTTCTTTCAGAACTCGCCCCATAGAGGCGCCCTCGCACAATAGAGGCGCCCTCGCACAATAGAGGCGCGCTTCGCGAGTAACTGGTCATGAAGTGTGAACCTGGATTTTGCCCCGTGGCAGAGGGGCAAAATTTTCAAAGTGAATTCTTGAGCCTCTCAAATGCCTCTATACGCTTTTGTGTTGAATTATTTCGATTCAATTCAAGCATCCCCAGAGTCTCTGAGTATGTCGTTGCTAAGTTACGCTTGATGAGATGCTGTCGAACAAGGCCATTTCGACTTTCTGAGTCGAAGTCTAGCGTCCGCAAGTCTGACATTGATTTGTCCATCCGGAGTGACGTCCTGATTGGAATATGAAGATTACCAATTTGGCGGCTTATGACGTGGAAGGATTGATCCTTAAAAGGACGGATCCCATCGCTGATACTACGGTTTTTAAACTTTTCTACCTTATTAGAATAAAGCCAATAACGCCCTGGCTCTAACCAAAGCCCATGGGGCGTTATGGCCTCAATCTTAAAAGCCCCCATAGCGCTCGACGCCTCCGCATTGAGATTTTTCATAACTCCATCGAGTTGATTTTTTGGAATCGAGACATGAATGGAATCAATATTCACATAACAAATTTGTATATCCGTCCCGCTTGAGAGTACACGTTCCATCAATTCAAGCAGATGGATGCGGCCTTTCGCTACAATACGCTGTCCTAGCATGAAACATGAAGAGTTGTCGCCAACATCAGGTATATCAACGTTGGTGCCGTTGGGTGCGACTGACATTTTCGCGCCTTTGCCGTGCCACAGCCACATGTCAGTTGCGACATCGGGTTCGTCCATTGCTGGATATATACCGTGAGTCCTTTTTAAATATTTCATAGCCTCTAAGCGATTGGGAAATGTGCGTTTCAATCTTTTAGGCCTATTTGCGCACGAAGATATTAACGTCGCTAAAAATGGACACCTCGAAGAACGGGTTTTTTGGGCCAGTATAGAGGCGAATTTTATAGTCGGCTCTCAGGTCAGGCTTCATAGAGTGACGAATGCGTGTCCACAGGCGTATTTTGGCATGATTTAGGCCTGCATAAGCGGGGGGATCCGGATTTTGAACAGAATCAGGCTATGGGTTGTCGTCGCTCATGGAAAACGAGGCGGCGGAAGTTGTAGCTTAGCTTGGCCATGGTGATCCGGCCAGCGGCTCTGGCCGATTGAGCGCCTGGCCGATTGAGCGGATCGTGATCGCCATCGGCCCTTTCTCATATCCGAAGACATGTTCAACACAGGCACGGATGGAGGAGCGGGTCGCATTGCCGCGCCGAATGTGCTTTGCCATCGGTTTACCGCGGGGCTTCTTTCGATGGATATTTGAACGATAGCCCTGCGCTTTCAGCCAGGCTTCGTTTCTGGCTGAGCGATAAGCTGTATCCGCCCAAACAGACTTTGAGCTGTTGGTGGCATCCAGAACCGATGCCAGTTCGTGCCCATCATAGCGGGCCGCATGGGTGCAGGTCTCTCCCCGGACAAAGCGCCATTTCCGGTCAATACTGATATGGTTCTTGTACCCAAAGTGAGGGATGGAAATGTCGACAAGGCCTGCGTCCTGTTCCCCTTCTGCGGTCTTTCGCGCCCTGGAATAGCTGACCACCGCTCGTGCGTCGGTGTCTTTCTGTGCGGCCCTGGCAGGATCGCCCGCGCCAGATAGCGGACGCGCTTTCACCCGCCCTGGCCCGCTCTTTCTCTTCTTTCCTCATCCGTTGGCGCGGCGCTGACACCAAAGTGGCATCCACGATCTGACCTCCCGTGGGTTTGTAGCCGCGCTTGCAGAGTTGCTCTTCAAAAGCGGCAAACAGAGATTTGAAAGCACCAGACTGGGTCAGCTTTTCCTGGGTCAGCTTTTCACGCAACAGCCAAATCGTCTTTTGGTCCGGGGTCGGTTCACCGATCTGAAACCTCAGAAACCGCAACCAACTTAAACGATCCCGGATCAGAAATTCCATCCCTTCATCACTCAGATTGTGCATCGACGCCAGAACAAGCACCTTGAACATCGTGACCGGATCATAGGGTGGCCGACCGCCCTTGGCGCGAACACCATAACCGAGGGCTTCCATCAGAACAGTTCGGAAAGCCTCAAAGTCCACATGACGCTCCAGCGCTTCAAGCGAATCACCTGTCGCCGATAAGCGAGCAAGATGATCCGACAAGTCAAACAATCCAGGCGCGTGCATCATAAAATCCTCCCACAACCAGTAAATCAGATCATACCACAAAATGTACGGTTCTTAGAGGCCTCCAAATTTCTCGCGGGCAGCAAGCGGTTTGTTGCCGTGGCTACGATACGATAAACGGCGAGCAAAAATTCTCTTCGCTTCTTTAGCTAACGGATGCGGTACAGTTTTATCGGAAATCACAGCATCAATAAGATGAATTTGATCGAAATGATGCGCATAATAGCTGATCTCGAACTCGTTCAAGTCGACTTCCACTGGCTCGCTAAGGCAAGCCTGAAGTCGTCGCCCACAAAAGAAGATCCGAAACGGATTGTGTTCTTTTAAGAATTTTGTAGACGGCTTGCTCAAGCGGCAACGATATAGACCTGCGGCAAGCTTTTCGTCAGACTGGTAGTTTCGATTGAGTGCCAAGTGTCTTAGTGCGGAAGTTTTGGGGATTTTCTGCTGCATACAAGCGGAATACATTGCATTTATGTCCAGTGCGATAACGCAACGATCTACACGCCTTTCCTCGAGTACAAATACGTTCTGAATTGGCAGGTGCCATGCAAAGTAAAAACGTGAATCAAGTGGAGTTTTGCGTCTTATAGAATTGCATATAGTGTTCCATTTTTCATCGCAAAAAGCGGCCGCCGAGGAAAAAAGTGAACCATATTGTCGATTAATCTGCATTAGAGCCTCATAACCAATAGCCGAGTTGGGAACGTAAGCCCGCTTTGGTAACCAAGGGTAATCATGTTCCAGTACTCTTGGTGGCCGTGCCCCAGGATTGGTGAGCGCTATGTTGTCAGATTCACGTCTGGTCAAAGTAACGAAAGACTGTTGTCCCATATCCCGAAAATTTTCTATAGGCCAAGTTCCATCCGCATCGGTAATCGTCGTTTCATCTGATGCAATAAAGTGGATTGGTATCGCTTCCCCGCGCTTGCGCTTTCGAAGGAGAATCACCTCTGATGAATTGACGTCCTCCGCCGGACCATGATATCGGTATATTTTAGAGATTGTTGCGTCTCATCGGACGATTGCCTGCATCACCATACTCAAGTAGTATCTTTCTGTGGTTCATTACCAGGAATAAGTTCACCAAGATCAGAGAGAGAAGAAACAGAAGTAACAGCTTCTTCTATTTGATTATCAAGAGATGTATCAATTCTATTATTGTCAACACTAGAACCATCATTCCTGCTATCCACGCTACTGTTGTTAGAGGAAATATTTTCTTGGTTAGCATTCTTTTCTTTTTCAATTTCTTCTATAGGTCTTTCATCTTGAGTAAAACTTTCATCTAATAATTCAGTTTCTTCAATTTTATTAGCAATAAAATTTTCAACTTGTTCAGTAGGTTTTGTATTTTTATCTTTAGCAAAAGGAAGCTTTTGATCTAATTTGAACCGGTTTCTGTCAAGTGGATCAATTCCAGGTCGTCTGTTATTTCCACGTCCAAACCTTCTTTGACGTTTTGCAGGTTTTTCATTTTCTGAGGCTTCTTTAATTTCTTTTTCTGTTTTCTTTGTTGGTTGTGGTTTAGTTTTTAACATATCTCCAGACGGTTTTTTTCTTTTCTCACGCATGAGAAATATCTCGCATTGGGCGAGTGCCAACTCATTCACAGCAATTTCTTTAGTCAGCGCTTTATTCAACTCGACATGTCTGATGCCGCGCTCAAGTCCATAGCGGATTGCGAATGGAAAAAAATCGGTGAGCGGTCGGAGGTGACGCATTCGCCAGTTGCGAATATATTTTTGTTTTGTCGGTGGACTTGGGCTAGTCGAGTGTTTTTCAGCCTCTCTCCTCTCTGCATATCTGGCACAAAGTTCTGACATATCGGCAAACGTATCAAATTTGATCTCGAGAACAGAGAAATACAGCCTAGGCTGTAGTGAAGAGTTAACTTTTATTTTCTATAATGTTCCTTCATTTTGTCAGGAGCGCACATATGTCTGGTTATCAGGAACTTACGGATGAACAATGGAGCCGTTTAAAGCCTTATTTGCCTTATGGGAGCACGGGGAAACCGGGTCGCAACGCCAATAACAGGCTTTTCATTGATGCTTTGTTGTGGATGGCCCGTTCGGGCGGGCGTTGGCGCGATTTACCCGAACGGTTCGGGCGTTTTGACAGTGTCAAACGGCGTTATTATCTCTGGGTTGAGGCCGGGGTTTTAGAAGATGTCTTTAAGGCCTTGCGCACCCACGCTGATCAAGAGTGGCTGATGATGGATGCCACAATTGTGCGGGCGCATGCCCAATCGGCCGGGGCGCGGCATAAAAAAGGGGGCCTGATGCCCATGCATTGGGGCGTTCCAAGGGCGGCCTGACGACAAAAATACATGGGCTGACAGATGCATTGGGTTTACCTCTGCGCCTGATAGCAACGGGCGGGCACTGTAGCGAAATGACGCAAGCCGCCGCCTTATTGGCAGGGTTTGAGGCGGATCATGTCTTGGCGGATAAGGGCTATGATGGCCGGTGCGTTATAGACGCGGTGAATGAGAGCGGGGCTATGCCCGTTATTCCGTCCCGAAAAAATGCGCGCAAGCCAAGGCAAACTGATATGGCTTTGTATAAGGAACGTAATATTGTCGAGCGTTTCTTTGGCTATCTCAAACAGTTCCGGCGTGTGGCTACGCGCTATGACAAGCATATCCAAAACTATATGGGCTTCGTCTATATCGCAGCTATCAAAATCTGGCTCAAATGATTAATTCTTCTCTACGACCTAGTCAACGACAGCATTATCCGAGTAGCTTCTCGGTCAAGACAGTCTACCCAGCCGCGTCCTTTCGTCTCTTGCGCTATATGGTGAATTAGCGACTGAACCATGCCCGTACGGTTGTAGGCAGTAATGTCCGGGGTCTTCGTTGCCTTTTCAAGCGCACTTCTTATTAGGTTGCTATGTTGATGAGGCAGGTGACAGTTTTGCCCGCTCAAATATTGGAATAAAAGCGCCCTAAGGCCCAAAGGGAGGCTAGCAGTTTGCGCGGAGAGATAGGGCACTTTTTCCCAACTCGCATAGCGAGCTATTGCATAGGGGCGCCCAAGAGACAGGAATGCTCGTAACAAAGCCTGTTCGAGTTTCTCATCAGAAAGAGGCAGGCGGAGTCTTCTCTCGGCTTGGCGAATTGCCCAATCCCACTCATATGGATCGATTCCTCTTTCATACAATAAATGAAACGAGAGGGCTTTGTTATTCAATAGAAAGATTTCGCCAATATTATCAAGTTCTGCTTGAATATCAAATTCTGCTTGAATATTACAAAGTTCTACTTGTCGTTTTTCTTCCTCTTTTTCACGGGCATAGTCTGCACCAAGATTGGAAAGGTATATGTAGTCATCAAGATCTCTGACCCATATACAATCATCTTCGAAACTACTCATTGGCTTAATGCCTATCTATATCTAAAAGTACTTCTACGCATTTTGCTTTGCGAGGCTCAACTCATTGCAAAAACCTATCAACTGATACAAATTTTTTCAAGCTAAAATATCAAAATTGAGTTACTAGGCGGCGTGGACAAATTGTTTGACGCGAGACTGCCTGCTTGATTCAAGATTGGCTTTGGGAGGTAAGCTTGAGCCGAGGTGATCTGAGCGAAACAGAGTGGCGCATTTTGAAGGCCTTGCTTCAGATTTCGAAGCGTCACAAGAAACGGAAGACGTCTCTATCACAGGGATAGTTCTGTCATACGCCTTTGGCTATTATATCGTCATCACATCTAGGGTGTCGACTTCGGTCACGATAAGCTCAGTTCTGGTCGGCCTTACAAGATGTTGACGGTTCTGGATGAATATACCCGTCAGGCTCTCTGTGTTGAGGTGAAGCCCCGAATGGGCTCGGCGGATGTGTTGGAAGTTCTGTACCCACTTCTGCTCAAACATGGAAAACCAGACTATATAAGGTCAGATAATGGTTCTGAGTTTATCGCTACCGGCATGCAGCTTTGGCTTCGCAAGGTCGATATTAAGCCGATCCAGCTCTATCTTGGCTCACCTTGGGAGAACGGATATAATGAGCGCTTCAACGGCACGCTGCGCAATGAAGTTCTCAATGCGGAATGGTTCACCAGCATCGCAAAGGCACAAACCGTCATCAACATTATTGTTTTTTGAACTAGATGAGTTGCAACCTGAACGAGTCTGCTCAGCACCATATTAGCCGTTGTTTGGCCTCCGAAGTGCTAGTCGGGAGAGCCGAGATGAAGACATCAACCATATTGAATGGGAGCACAGCGCTGGCTCTAATTGTCGGGTTGGCAGCAGGGCCTGCCTACGCACAGGTCGATAACACGGCGAGTTCGACTGCCAGTGCCCAAGAAGACGAAGTCGTTGTGACAGGGTCGCGGATTCGACGAGACAGTAATGCCAATTCTGCGGTTCCGCTACAGGTGTTCGACAATCAGGCGTTTGACGAAGTTGGAACGACTGATCTGGCCGAAGCTCTGGTCGAAATTCCAGGTGTATCGGAAAGTATTTCTCCGCAGTCATCGAACAATCTGATCCAGACCTCAGGATTGTCGACGATCAGCCTGCGTCGCCTGGGCGATGACCGGACCCTGGTTCTCATCAACGGTAAACGAGCTGTTTCGAATTCCGGCAACTCTGACCGGGTTAGCCTGTCGTCCATTCCTGCCGGTCTGGTTGAACGGGCTGAGATCACAACGGGCGGCGCCTCGGCTATTTATGGCTCTGATGCGATTGCGGGTGTTGCTAACTTCCTAATCGAAGATGATTTCCAGGACGGCGAGATTGATGGCCGGTTCTTGACGCCCGAAGCGTCAGGGGGCGAAGAGTGGCAGGTCGAAACCAAATATGGCAAGGATTTTTCTGGGGGGCGGGGCTATTTCATGATTGCCGCCGATTATGAGGATCGGAACATGATCCGGGCAGATTCGTCGCGTCCGCTCTCAATTGCAGCGATCAGTTTCGATGATCCATCCTTCTCGTCAAATGACAGGTTTGCCGACCAACCCAATCAGCCGGGTTGCCTGCCAGAGCCTGCTGGGAATGACTTCCACTGTTTTCTTGGGAATAATAGTTCATCGACACCGGGCGGGGCCTTTGAAAGCGGTGACGCCTGGTTTGTAGATGGCCAATGGGTTCAATGACCGTTCGCTTCAACCATCGGACCGGACAGGGAATTCCGATTTTTTCTCCGATGTAGATGGCTATAATTTCCGCGAAGGCAGGACATTGATTGGATCGCGAGAGATCATCAATCTGGGTGGTTACGGCGAATTTGAATTTACAGACTTGGTCAAAGGCTCGCTTCTCGCGCTTTACAATGAAGTCGACACGGTGACCGCCGGCGACTTTGAGACGCTCAACAATTCTGACGCGTTTGGCGATGGACAGGCGCTCGGCAATATTTCCAGCAGCCATCCATTCATTCCGCCGGAGGTGGAGGAAACCCGCTCGGGCAGTGTCATTTGCGCGGCGTCTCGTTGAACTTGGCGAGCAACAGCGGATCAATGATCGTCAGACAATCCGGTTAATGAGGGATCTAACGGGTCAGTTCGCCAGCGGCCATGACTGGGAAATCTACGGCACGTATGGCCATTTTGAACAAAAGCAACAAAACCCGAATGAGTATAATATCCAAAACGCGCAGTTCGCTTTGGATATTGAATCTGACGGCAATGGCGGGTTTCAGTGTCAGGATGCTGGGGCACGCGCCGCAGGTTGTGTTCCGCTCAATCCGTTTGGGGAAGGCTTGATTACGGTGACCGCTGCCGATTATATCCGGTATAACGGTTTCGGTTCACAGACCCGAGACCAGTACTCCGCAGGCGGTTATATTATCGGCGACCTGGTTGATTTCCGCGGACGTCAGATTCAAGGGGTCGTCGGTGTTGAGTATCGCCGCGAAGAACAAGCCACATTCGGGGATCTGGACGGCGACCTTGTTGGCGGGATCGACGGGGACCCAACCACGGCTGACGTCGATGTCACAACGCTCGCGACCTTCCCGGGTCTTCAGGCCAGCTTCGACGTGTTTGAAGGCTTTGTTGAACTGGATATTCCGCTGACGGACACACTGACCTTGCAGACAGCGGCCCGGGTCGGTGATTATACAACAGTCGGGACAATCACGAGTTACAATCTCGGCGGTGTCTGGCGGCCAGATCCGCAATTTGGTCTGCGGGCGCAATATTCGCGCTCTCAGCGCGCACCAAATCTAACCGAGTTTTTCTCGCTTCCGCGACCTGACTCGGATGGATTGGACGATCCGTGCGAAGGTTTGCTGCCAAACGGCACAGGGATTGATCAGCCGACAGGCACGGGCGGTGAAAACGCGGATATTGATGTGGTAACGGCGAACTGTCTCACTGAAGCTGGCATTCAGGCCTATTTTGCCAATCCGGACAATATCGTGAATGGCGTTGCCGAAGCCTTTGATGCGCCGGGTGCCGTTCAGGGACCGAATGCCGGTAACCTGAACTTGCAGGAAGAGACAGCGGATACGTTCACAGTCGGCGCAATTATTCAGCCGAACGCCATTGAGGGTTTGACACTGATCATCGACTATTACCGGATCGACATTGACGATGCGATCACATCGGTGAGTACGCAGGATACGGTTGATCTCTGCTATTCCTCAATGGACTTCCCGAACAACAAGTTCTGCGACGTCATCACGCGGAACCCGGTCGATGGGGCGGTCACAGAGGTGATCAACTTCCAGGAAAACCTCAATAATGAACTCGTCGAGGGAATTGATGCGTCTCTCGATTATAATTTCGAGATCGAGCAATTGCCGGGCCTTTGGGATCTCGATCTGCGTTACTCGCATTATTTCAAGGACCAGGTCACCTTCTCTGCGATTGGCGGCGTTGATCTGACCACCACAAGCCTTGGAGAGATTGGCACAGCCCAGAATGAATTCAGAGTGTCCTTTGGTTGGCGCAATGATGGTCTTCGCCTGCGCTATACGATGATCTTTGAAGAGGGCGGGGTCGATGATCTTGTCAACGATCCTACGCAACTGGATGAGCGCTTCTTCCAGACCGGTAATGAGATTTTCCACCGTGTCTATGTCAGTTACACCTTTGGCGGTGACGATCAGTACAGGGTTTATGGCGGCGTCAATAATATCTTCGATAATTACGGTGCCTTCCTGCCGAGTGGCCTGGATAGCGGTTCGTCGCGTAACCTAGGTCGTAGAGAAGAATTAATCATTTGAGCCAGATTTTGATAGCTGCGATATAGACGAAGCCCATATAGTTTTGGATATGCTTGTCATATCGCGTAGCCACACGCCGGAACTGTTTGAGATAGCCAAAGAAACGCTCGACAATATTACGTTCCTTATACAAAGCCATATCAGTTTGCCTTGGCTTGCGCGCATTTTTTCGGGACGGAATAACGGGCATAGCCCCGCTCTCATTCACCGCGTCTATAACGCACCGGCCATCATAGCCCTTATCCGCCAAGACATGATCCGCCTTAAACCCTGCCAATAAGGCGGCGGCTTGCGTCATTTCGCTACAATGCCCGCCCGTTGCTATCAGGCGCAGAGGTAAACCCAATGCATCTGTCAGCCCATGTATTTTTGTCGTCAGGCCGCCCTTGGAACGTCCCCCCCTGGAACGCCCCAATGCGTGGGCATCAGGCCCCCTTTTTTATGCCGCGCCCCGGCCGCTTGGGCATGCGCCCGCACAATTGTGGCATCCATCATCAGCCACTCTTGATCAGCGTGAGTGCGCAAGGCCTTAAAGACATCTTCTAAAACCCCGGCCTCAACCCAGAGATAATAACGCCGTTTGACACTGTCAAAACGCCCGAACCGTTCGGGTAAATCGCGCCAACGCCCGCCCGAACGGGCCATCCACAACAAAGCATCAATGAAAAGCCTGTTATTGGCGTTGCGACCCGGTTTCCCTGTGCTCCCATAAGGCAAATAAGGCTTTAAACGGCTCCATTGTTCATCCGTAAGTTCCTGATAACCAGACATATGTGCGCTCCTGACAAAATGAAGGAACATTATAGAAAATAAAAGTTAACTCTTCACTACAGCCTAGTCTCTGATCTTGCCGATCCCGTCGGACGGGAATTCTATGTCGGGGCCCGCGTCCAGTTCTAAAGCGGACGACAGTCCCTGATCCAGACGGTCGCCTTTGAATCGTCTGGACACTGACTTGAATAGCTGCGTAAATGAAAGGTCACGCCACGGCGTGACTTTTCCTGTTTTTCAGTTGGAGGCTCTGATCTCATTGGATCGACTGGATACACACTGCGGTTGAATACCGCACCGTCTCCGTTCGAAACAAGAATATCGTGATTTGCCTGTGAGCTGCGTCTGGCTAAAGTCTCTGTGGCTGAGAAGACCGTCGGCAATGAGGAGGGCAAGCGTTTGCTTCAGAACGAAGATATAGATATATGCGGTGTGTTTACGGCGGTCTGTTCCACTGGCTCAGATCCGAATACGAATTTTGTTCATGAGTCGTTTGCATCCATACTGCTCGCCGCAGATTTGACCTAGGAATATTGCATGACATCAGTGAAAGTTGCGAAATGGGCGACCCTTGAAGATCGTAAACCGGCGGGTGCCATCGTCGCGAATGTCGATCTGGTCATTGTCCGTTACGATGATAGAGTCTCTGTCCTTTACGGCCGATGTCTTCACCGCGGAGCTTTGCTGGAGGATGGTCATGTCGATGGTAACAATCTGATCTGCAGTGTTCACAATTGGGATTTCAGGATCGACACAGGGGTCAGCGAATATGATAATTCCGAGGCTCTGAACAAGTTCAAAGCATGGATTGAGGACGGTTACGTCTTTGTTGACGAAGACGAGGTTCGGAATTGGGAACTCGGAAACCCGCAACCCTTTGATCGCGAGATGTATCTGGGGCGCTTTTCCGACCCTTCGCATGGCGTATCCGACGAACCCCATACAGCGATGATCCAGTCCTATGCGCGCGATGGCCTGTCCAAAACCGGCCATCACGGCACCGCTGATGCGATGGGCGTTCCACTCGCAGAGCTTCCAAAATGGGATGATATTCAGTTCGTGACCGCGCAGCTTCACACGCCGCCTTTGCTGGACGACGCCGAAGTCATTACGAAGACCGTGATTGGACCGAACGCGAAAAAGCCTCTGGTTCTGGATATTCCTCTGTTTGTCTCGGATATGAGCTTTGGCGCATTGTCAGCGTCCGCCAAGGTCGCTCTGGCGATGGGCGCAGAGATAGCTGGGACCGGGATTTGTTCTGGTGAGGGCGGAATGTTGCCTGAGGAACAGGAAGCCAATACGCGTTATTTCTATGAGCTGGCCTCGGCCAAATTTGGCTTTTCGATGGATAAACTGTCCAAGGTTCAGGCGTTCCATTTCAAAGGGGGACAAGGCGCAAAAACGGGCACAGGCGGACATCTTCCCGGCAAAAAGGTCAAAGGCAAGATTGCCGAGGTTCGAGGTCTGGAGGAAGGCGAATCCGCGATTTCCCCGGCCCGCTTCCCCGAATGGACAAAACCGTCGCAGATCCGAGCCTTTGCTGAGGAAGTCCGCGCGCATACAGGCGGTATTCCTATCGGTTACAAGCTCTCTGCTCAGCATATCGAAAAGGATGTCGACGCCGCGCTGGAGGTCGGCGTTGACTATATTATTCTGGATGGACGCGGCGGCGGCACGGGCGCGTCGCCGCTGATCTTCCGCGACAATATTTCGGTGCCGACCATTCCGGCTCTGGCGCGAGCGCGGCAGCATCTTGATGGACTCGGTCGTGATGACATCACACTGGTCATTACGGGCGGGTTAAGAACGCCCGGTGATTTCGCCAAGGCCCTGGCGCTTGGGGCCGACGCGGTCGCTGTGTCGAATGCTGCGCTTCAGGCCATTGGCTGTCTGGGCATGCGGGCGTGTCATACCAATAACTGCCCCGTCGGTATCGCATCGCAGAAAGAACATCTGGTCGCACGGTTGATCGCAGAGACCTCGGCCAAACAGTTGGCGCGGTATTTCGAAACGTCCGTTGAGCTCATGAAAATTCTGGCGCGGGCCTGCGGACATCATGATCTATCCCAATTCAACGCTGAGGATCTGGTCACTTGGAAAGGGGACATGGCGGATCTGTCGGGCGTACGCTTCGGCGGGGTAGGGCGCGGTTGATGCTTGTAATTGCGAACTGGATGGCTCTGGGTCTCGGTATCTATATGCTGATCGGGCTCCTATTCGCCGTCTGGTATGTAACGGTTGGGGTCCGTCACGCGCCCATTGAGGGAAAGGCGGTTGTACTGCGCTTGATGCTGCTGCCGGGGGCCATGTTACTCTGGCCGCTATTGATCCTGAGGCGCCGGACATGAAGCGAGCGCATCGAAGAGCGCATGTGCTGATCTGGCTTGCCCTGCCGATATTCCTGTCCGCTCTTCTCATAACGGCTTTTCAGATTCATGGAGCAGGGTCATGAGCCATGCTTTCGTCCCGGTACAATGGAACGGCCAGAAGACGGCCTATGACCTGATCCTGCTCATCGCGGTTGCGATCTATCTGGGGACATTCATCACAATCGGTATGATGCAACAGGCCGCTGATCCGGTTGTCTTGATGATCCGGGCCTTGGGTTCATGTGCCATCGTTCTGTTGCACATCATCTTGGCCATCGGTCCGTTGGCGCGTCTGTCGGATCGATTCAAACCCTTGCTCTATAATCGCCGGCATTTTGGGGTCATGACAGCCTTGATCGCGCTCGTTCATGCGGCGCTGGCGTTGATGTGGTATCACGGCTCTGGCCCCATCAACCCGATCTCATCGGCCATCGGGGGCTATGGAAATTACGGCGTGCCGATCGAATTTCCGTTCGAGAGCCTTGGCCTTGTGGCGCTTTTCATTCTCGGCATGATGGCGGCGACTAGCCATGATTTCTGGCTGGCACGCCTGTCCCCGCCTGTCTGGAAAGCGCTGCATATGGGCGTCTATGCAGCCTATGCATTTCTGGTCGGACATGTCGCACTGGGAACGGCGCAGTTCGATAAGTCAGGCGGGATTTTGATCGCGCTGACATGCGGGACTATCGGTCTGATCGGGCTTCATCTGAGTGCAATTGTGAAGGCGCGCGGGCGTGACCTGGCCACAGCATTGTCAGATGACTGGATGTCTGCAGGTCGCCCCCGTGATATTCCGCTCAACCGGGCTGTTACGCTGATACCGAAATCAGGGGAGCGGATTGCTTTATTCCGGTATGAAAAAGGTCTCTCAGCGATTGTCGGCGTCTGCACTCACCAAAATGGTCCGCTAGGTGAAGGTTGCATCATCGGCGGCCTAGTGACGTGTCCGTGGCATGGATTTCAATTCGATCCCGAGACAGGCACGGCGCCCCCGCCGTTCGAAGACCGGGTTCAGACCCATGAGGTCAAAGTCGAAGACGGAACTATCTGGGTTCGATCAACGCCGGATCCTCTGGGTACGACACGGCCAGCCATACCGGTCACGCTATGACGGATAATCAAGATTTTTATGTTGGCTACAGTCCCGTACCTGACAGGGATCGGCGCTTTCTCCTAAAGACTATCCCGGCCGGGCTTCTGGGTCTGGCAGGCGCCGGCATTTTTGTCGGAAGCCGAGCCCGCTCAGTAGGTGGCGGACGCTGGGAAACCGGGACGCCGGTGACGCTGACAGGACGGTTGAGCTTCGACCCCTACCCAACCCTGTGGGTCGGCGATGAGGCCATCATAATTGCCGGTTTCGGCAAGCGCGGATCGGACCCCTATACGAAACCGCTGGACGGGAAGGTCGTGCAAGCCACCGGTGTTCGAATTGTGCGTGGTAATTGTTTCATGCTGGGCGTGGCTGAAGGCAATATTGTGGCGATTGAAGCTGAGCGTGCTGAGCGGCCCCGTCCGCAGCCCGCCGAAACCGTCTCCATAATCGGTGAAATTCTAGATGCGCAATGTTTCATGGGTATCATGAACCCTGGCTATGGTCGATCGCACCGCGGCTGTGCCACGTTATGCATTCGGGGCGGACAGCCCGTCTATTTCTCTCCCGGTATTCGGTCATCGATGGCGGAAGGCGGGGAGATGAGTTGCGGTGGCAACGGATTCGTTCTGGCGGCACCGGATGGAGGCGCGATCAATCAGTCCATATTGGACCATGTCGCCATACCAGTTTCCATGACGGCCAAGCTTGAGCGCCTTGGCACTATGTCCCGGCTGACCCTGATTAAAGACAGCCTTCAGAGGCTCGCATGACGTTGAACCTGTTTCTTATCTTCGGATTGGCGTTCTTTATTTTCTCGCTGGTGTCGAAGCGGATCCAGGGCAGTCTCCTGACTCTGCCCATGCTGTTCACGCTGGGCGGATTTCTGCTGAGCCGGATCCTCATGGAACAAGGCGGGCTGACCTATGATGAGGGCGGTCTGCACACACTGGCGGAGTTCACCCTCATTCTCGTTCTAGCAGCAGATGCGTCTCAGATTTCACTGTCAGAACTCAGGACGATGAAAGTGATCCCGGCGCGTCTGCTCGGTATCGCTTTACCCCTGACAATCCTCGTAGGCACACTTGTCGGAACGTTGATGTTCCCGGCCATGCCCTGGTTCATGGCGGCATTAGTCGCGGCGATTTTGGCCCCGACGGATGCGGCATTGGGGAACGCTGTCCTCGCCAATGAATCAGTCCCGCTTCAAATCCGGCAAGGCTTGAATGTTGAAAGCGGTCTCAATGACGGGATCGCACTTCCTGCCGTTCTGTTTTTTGCCTGTTTCCTGAATATGACTCACCAGACGGGTGAAGAAAACTGGTTAATCTTTCTCGCGCTTCAACTGATTATTGGACCTCTAGCGGGCATAATCGTTGGGTGGATCGGTGGACAGCTGATCGCCAGGGCTGCGAACAGGCAGTGGATTACACCGGAATTTCAGGGTGTAGCCGCGATGGCTCTGGCTGTCATCGCGTATGCGGCCGCGGAAACGTTCCACGGCAACGGGTTCATCGCTGCGTTCATCGCGGGTCTGACCTACGGAAATCTCAAAGCGGATTACGCTAAGTTCCTGAACGAATTCACGGAAACAGAAAGCCAGTTTCTCGCTCAGATGACCTTCTTCCTGTTCGGGGCTTTGATCCTGCCTGAGGCGCTTCACCATGTGACTATTCAGATCGTCGTCTATGCCGGGCTGAGTTTGACGCTCGTGCGGATGGTGCCCGTGGCAATATCTATGATCGGGTGCAAAATTAGGCTATCGAAGATTGCCTTCATGGGCTGGTTTGGACCGCGGGGGTTGGCGTCACTGCTGTTTGCCCTTCTCATTCTCCAAGACCTCGGGGTGGATCAAGCCGAGTTCATTCAGTCCATTGTGGCTGTGACGGTTCTCATGAGCGTCGTCTTGCACGGCATGACTGCCGCGCCGTTCAGCAAGGCTCTGGGAAAGTGGACCGCCGTACAGTAAGCGGCGGAAAATACATAAACCGTCTGGAGCGGCCGAGGCCTCAGCTCTGCAGCCGGTCGAGAATGGCGCGTTCCTTCGCTGACAGTGAGGCCGGATTGCTGATCAGCAAGATGCCGCGCTCTCCGTCTTCTGCTTCCAGCAGAAACAGAGTGGCTTCACCCCCGGGATCCCATCCTTCTGGATGATCTCTACGATGTGGATAGTTTCGTCCGTATAGGATTGCTTCGACTCCTGGCAGAACAGGGCTTTCTCTCTGATCTCGAAATTCTTCGCAAAGCCCCGCGTGGCGGCGTCTTCGAGAAGGACAGGGATTGTCTTTAGGACATGGGGCGGTTCCTCTATCGGGTCGATCACGTCATCAGAGGCCCGATAAGACAGAAAAGGCAATTTCAGAGGTGCAGAGCGTTATTGCTTACAATGGCGCTTGGGCAGTCTGCCCCGAAGGTGCAACCGCCTTTTTGTGCATGGGTGTAAACCCTAACAACGTGACTATGGCCACGCAGCCGAGCGGCCATTACTGCAATGGCCAAGGGTTTAACCAAATGACGGCCAGTTGCTTGAAAATCGGCATTACCGCTGCCGCCGTGGCAGAAGCCAAAGGGGGTGAGTAATGCGCGGGCTTGTTTGCGGCCTTGTAATGGCCGCAGGATTGGCAGTTGCGCCGAGCGCATTTGCTCAATCTGCCGTGCTTATCGTTAGTGGTGGCTTTGGTGGGCCCTTCGGCTACATCACGCATTGCCGCCTTGCAGACCAATCAGCAGGCGACACTTCAAACACAACAAACTGATATTGCAGACTTAGACGCGCGCCTCACTGCCCTAGAGGGCGCAGGCGGGGGCGGCATAAGCAGCATTGTGCCGTTCAATGCTTACACGTCCACTTATTATACCTGCCCCGCTAGTCATACTATCGGCGCTTGTTGGTGTAAGGCGGGCGCTGGTGCCATCACAATGGTGCAGACCACTGGCACCCTTTGCAGCAACACATGCGGCGGGGGTGGTTACGTCTTTGGCTTCTGCAAACAATAACCACAAGGAAAGGGTTGCTTATTGAAAACACTTCTAAACGTAGCACTTTTTATGCTTGTTCTAGGCTTTGTCGTGGCCGCTTACAGCGACCACCCGACAGGCGCCGCCGCCTTGGATATTCTTTGGCAAATGCTCAAAGATATTAGGATGGTTCTTTTCAACGCAGGCGCGGACTTGTTCGAGCTTTTTTAAAACTTGCCCACGGCCAACAGAGAAGCCCCCGCATGGGGGCTTTTATTCTTCGGCAGGCTTTTCGATAGTGTGGAGCTGCCTGCCAACCATTACCAATATGCGCTCGGCCGCCTCAATGGTTTCCTTGCGGTGGGCGATGATAACACGGAGGCCTCTAAAAACCATGCATTTTGTGGTGTGATCTGATTCGCCGGTTTTGGGAGGATTTTATGATGCACGCGCCTGGATTGTTTGACTTGTCGGATCATCTTGCTCGCTTATCGGCGACAGGTGATCCGCTTGAAGCGCTAGAGTGTCATGTGGACTTTGAGGCTTTCCGAACTGTTCTGATGGAAGCCCTCGGTTATGGTGTTCGCGCCAAGGGCGGTCGGCCACCCTATGATCCGGTCACGATGTTCAAGGTGCTTGTTCTGGCGTCGATGCACAATCTGAGTGATGAAGGGATGGAATTTCTGATCCGGGATCGTTTAAGTTGGCTGCGGTTTCTGAGATTTGAGATCGGTGAACCGACCCCGGACCAAAAGACGATTTGGCTGTTCCGTGAAAAGCTGACCCAGTCTGGTGCTTTCAAATCTCTGTTTGCCGCTTTTGAAGAGCAACTCTGCAAGCGCGGCTACAAACCCACGGGAGGTCAGATCGTGGATGCCACTTTGGTGTCAGCGCCGCGCCAACGGATGAAGAAAGAAGAGAAAGAGCGGGCCAGGGCGGGTGAAAGCGCGTCCGCTATCTGGCCTGATGATCCTGCCAGGGCCGCACAGAAAGACACCGACGCACGAGCGGTGGTCAGCTATTCCAGGGCGCGAAAGACCGCAGAAGGGGAACAGGACGCAGGCCTTGTCGACATTTCCATCCCTCACTTTGGGTACAAGAACCATATCAGTATTGACCGGAAATGGCGCTTTGTCCGGGGAGAGACCTGTACCCATGCGGCCCGCTATGATGGGCACGAACTGACATCGGTTCTGGATGCCACCAACAGCTCAAAGTCTGTTTGGGCGGATACAGCTTATCGCTCAGCCAAAAACGAAGCCTGGCTGAAAGCGCAGGGCTATCGTTCAAACATCCATCGAAAGAAGCCCCGCGGTAAACCGATGGCAAAGCACATTCGGCGCGGCAATGCGACCCGCTCCTCCATCCGTGCCTGTGTTGAACATGTGTTCGGATATGAGAAAGGGCCGATGGCGATCACGATCCGCTCAATCGGCCAGGCCAGGGCCGCTGGCCGGATCACCATGGCCAACCTAAGCTACAACTTCCGCCGCCTCGTTTTCCATGAGCGACGACAGCCCATAGCCTGATTCTGTTCAAAATCCGGAACCCCCCACTTATGCGGGTCAAAATCATGCCAAAATACGCCTGTGGACACGCATTCGTCACTCTATGAAGCCTGACCTGAGAGCCGATTATAAAATTCGCCTCTATACTGGCCCCAAAACCCTGTTCTTCGAGGTGTCCACACGGGTAATGCCCATTGCCGATATGGCCTCATTAACCGCCCGCTCATGCTCTGTGTCAAGATGCGCCGTGCCTTCATCCATCACGAGAATTTTGGGCTGGCGATAGAGCGCGCGGGCTTGTGCAGCTATCTGTGTCGAGGAGCGTTCGGACTCTGCTAATGTGGAGGCCTCTAAGAACCGTACATTTTGTGGTATGATCTGATTTACTGGTTGTGGGAGGATTTTATGATGCACGCGCCTGGATTGTTTGACTTGTCGGATCATCTTGCTCGCTTATCGGCGACAGGTGATCCGCTTGAAGCGCTGGAGCGTCATGTGGACTTTGAGGCTTTCCGAACTGTTCTGATGGAAGCCCTCGGTTATGGTGTTCGCGCCAAGGGCGGTCGGCCACCCTATGATCCGGTCACGATGTTCAAGGTGCTTGTTCTGGCGTCGATGCACAATCTGAGTGATGAAGGGATGGAATTTCTGATCCGGGATCGTTTAAGTTGGTTGCGGTTTCTGAGGTTTCAGATCGGTGAACCGACCCCGGACCAAAAGACGATTTGGCTGTTGCGTGAAAAGCTGACCCAGGAAAAGCTGACCCAGTCTGGTGCTTTCAAATCTCTGTTTGCCGCTTTTGAAGAGCAACTCTGCAAGCGCGGCTACAAACCCACGGGAGGTCAGATCGTGGATGCCACTTTGGTGTCAGCGCCGCGCCAACGGATGAGGAAAGAAGAGAAAGAGCGGGCCAGGGCGGGTGAAAGCGCGTCCGCTATCTGGCGCGGGCGATCCTGCCAGGGCCGCACAGAAAGACACCGACGCACGAGCGGTGGTCAGCTATTCCAGGGCGCGAAAGACCGCAGAAGGGGAACAGGACGCAGGCCTTGTCGACATTTCCATCCCTCACTTTGGGTACAAGAACCACATCAGTATTGACCGGAAATGGCGCTTTGTCCGGGGAGAGACCTGCACCCATGCGGCCCGCTATGATGGGCACGAACTGGCATCGGTTCTGGATGCCACCAACAGCTCAAAGTCTGTTTGGGCGGATACAGCTTATCGCTCAGCCAGAAACGAAGCCTGGCTGAAAGCGCAGGGCTATCGTTCAAATATCCATCGAAAGAAGCCCCGCGGTAAACCGATGGCAAAGCACATTCGGCGCGGCAATGCGACCCGCTCCTCCATCCGTGCCTGTGTTGAACATGTGTTCGGATATGAGAAAGGGCCGATGGCGATCACGATCCGCTCAATCGGCCAGGCGCTCAATCGGCCAGGGCCGCTGGCCGGATCACCATGGCCAAGCTAAGCTACAACTTCCGCCGCCTCGTTTTCCATGAGCGACGACAGCCCATAGCCTGATTCTGTTCAAAATCCGGATCCCCCCGCTTATGCAGGCCTAAATCATGCCAAAATACGCCTGTGGACACGCATTCGTCACTCTATGAAGCCTGACCTGAGAGCCGACTATAAAATTCGCCTCTATACTGGCCCAAAAAACCCGTTCTTCGAGCTGTCCCTATTGAATTTGCGCAAATGCCGTTTCGCTTGGTTCCAGAAATTCTCAATACCATTGATATGATTATGTTTGTCAGCAAAGAGTTCCGAATGGTTGATCCGGTAATGCTTGAAGTCAGAGACATCCAGCACATTATACCCACGCTAACAGTCAGTATAGGCGATGTTATCAGGAATGATCTTGCATTCTATAATCGGGTACAATGTCTTTAAGACGCATCCGGAATGATTTCCGTATAAACCTTTTCGCCACGCTTCCCCTTTCGCTTACCGCCAAAGTAACTTTCGTCAACCTCAATCTCTCCCGCAAAGACCTCGTCGGCCTCACGCTCCAACTCCAGAATGATGATCTCACGCAATCAAAAGAAATAATAAGCCAACGTTTTACGGTTCACACCGATCAGCGAAGCCGCCATCCGGTCCGTGCTTCCCGCAATAAAATGCTCCAGCAACCGATCCTGCTTATACCAGATTAAACGGTTCTTCGTCATAGTCCCTCAATAACACAAAATCTACGTTATCTGAGACAGACCCAAGAAAAATCGATCATAGTCTCAATCTTGCGCCGCAAGGGATCCGCAGGCCTTGAACGCTCAAATGTCATCCTCTCAAGAGCTGTTTATTGGGGGTAAGAGTCTCGTAGCATAACCCATTGAGAAAACCCCGCCAAAAGGGGCGGGCTTTTTATTGGCCGACGCTCTGAGCTTTAACCTCTCATACGTCCAAGTCGATGATCAATAATCGGAGTTTCTTCACTAAAGTGGAGCGTGTTTCCTGCAGCCAAGGCGGCACTTATGACAGGAAGACAACGGAGTTTTACAAAAGAATTTCAGCGTGAAACTGTTCGATCAATCCACCAGAGCGGGTGAACCATTCGAGAGATTGCCGATGATCCGCAGAAAGAATTGGTCCGTTTGAGGCGTGAGACCAACGAGATCTTTGTCATAATCGCCCTAGGTTGTAGTGAAGAGTTAACTTTTATTTTCTATAATGTTCCTTCATTTTGTCAGGAGCGCACATATGTCTGGTTATCAGGAACTTACGGATGAACAATGGAGCCGTTTAAAGCCTTATTTGCCTTATGGGAGCACAGGGAAACCGGGTCGCAACGCCAATAACAGGCTTTTCATTGATGCTTTGTTGTGAATAGCCCGTTCGGGCGGGCGTTGGCGCGATTTACCCGAACGGTTCGGGCGTTTTGACAGTGTCAAACGGCGTTATTATCTCTGGGTTGAGGCCGGGGTTTTAGAAGATGTCTTTAAGGCCTTGCGCACTCACGCTGATCAAGAGTGGTTGATGATGGATGCCACAATTGTGCGGGCGCATGCCCAATCGGCCGGGGCGCGGCATAAAAAAGGGGGCCTGATGCCCATGCATTGGGGCGTTCCAAGGGCGGCCTGACGACAAAAATACATGGGCTGACAGATGCATTGGGTTTAGCTCTGCGCCTGATAGCAACGGGCGGGCATTGTAGCGAAATGACGCAAGCCGCCGCCTTATTGGCAGGGTTTAAGGCGGATCATGTCTTGGCGGATAAGGGCTATGATGGCCGGTGCGTTATAGACGCGGTGAATGAGAGCGGGGCTATGCCCGTTATTCCGTCCCGGAAAAATGCGCGCAAGCCAAGGCAAACTGATATGGCTTTGTATAAGGAACGTAATATTGTCGAGCGTTTCTTTGGCTATCTCAAACAGTTCCGGCGTGTGGCTACGCGATATGACAAGCATATCCAAAACTATATGGGCTTCGTCTATATCGCAGCTATCAAAATCTGGCTCAAATGATTAATTCTTCACTACGACCTAAGCATAAACAGGTTCCAAGTGCGAAATCTTACTTTTAAACGGTGTTTTTCAGCTTATCTCGCCCCCTGACCCGAAAAAGGCTTAAGGCTGGATTCCAAGGTCACTTCTTGAGTTTTCACAGCTAAGCAGAGTTCAAAATCCATTGTTTCCAGATTTTACCAGATCAGTGAATTCAAGACCACAGAAATGCCTCTCTGACGCAGTGACTTGGCAGTTGGGCCTGACGCGCCTATATGACGTGCCTTCATCAACCACCGGACGTTACGTCCCGGAAGAGAGATTTTATGAGCGAGCCACTTCGCGACCAGATTAGTGCATCGACCAAAGACGCCATGCGAGACAAGGCCACCGTCAGGCTGTCGACGCTGCGCCTGATGTCGGCGGCCATAAAAGACCGTGATATTGCCGCGCGCGCGGAAGATCGCTGCGGCGGGATCGATGATTCCGAAATTCTCGGCATTCTGACCAAGATGGTCAAACAGCGCGCAGACGCGGCCAAAACCTATGACGATAATGGTCGATCTGAACTGGCCGCGCGCGAGCGCGAGGAAATTGAGGTTGTGCGCGGTTTCATGCCCAAACCGATGAGCGACGAAGAAGTCGAAGCTGCGATTGCAAAAATCCTTGAATCCAGCAGCGCGACTTGTTTGAAAGACATGGGCAAGATCATGGGTCAGTTGAAAAGCGGTTATGCCGGGCGGATCGACATGGGCAAGGCGGGCGCGGTGGTGAAACGGCATTTATGTAGTTAGCGGAGAATGATCGCGGGTGTGAGGCGTAAAGCGACCCATCCTCAATCACGTGCCGACTATTTCGCCATTCATGGCTGAACAGGTCATCCGCATCCTTTGAGACTGGAAATTACAGCCTCGGAGTTCTGGATGACTCCCATGATCCGGGCGATAGACACTTCGAACGAGACTGACCAGTGCCGTGTGCCGATGGCTCTGCCCACGCCGAAACCCTTCAATCCGCCGTTCTGGATGCGGGTGGGTATTGTGCAGACGGCGCTGGCCAGTTTCCGGTTCCGCAAGCGCGTCCCGAACGCGATGCTGGATGCGGCTGAGGATGTTGTTCTCGAATGCGAGGATGGGGTTCAGCTCAAGGGTAGCTTTTCACGCGCGCCGCAGAATAAGGCGCTCGCCATTTTCCTGCACGGGTGGGAAGGCTCTCAGGGACAGTACCTATGTGGTCAGTTGCGGACGCTATATGTTCGAACGCGGTGCGAGCGTGTTTCGCCTGAATTATCGTGATCACGGGGGGAGTCACGATCTCAATGAGGGCCTCTTATTCTCGACCCGCTTCAATGAAGTGTGTGACGGCGTACGCAAAGCGGCGCGGCTGTCAGAGGGCGCACCCGTCTATATTGTTGGCTTCTCGCTGGGCGGAAATTTCGCTCTGAGAATTGCCCGGTCCCTGCGTGATCTGGTGATCCCAAAACTGCGCCGCATCTTTGCGATCAGCCCGGTGGTCGATCCGTGGGGCGCTGCGCCACTTGTCGACGCCAACCCGCTCTATCGGCGTTACTTTCTCAAAAAGTGGAGTGCCAGTCTGCGCCGCAAGCAGGTTCTCTATCCGGATCTCTATGATTTCAACGATATCCTCGCCAGTAAGCGTGTACTCGCCATGACGGAAAAATCCTGCCGCCCTATTCGTGCTATGCTCGCATGGAAGATTATTTCAACGCCTACCGGGTCGATCCCGACGATCTGTTGCGCGTGCCGGTTCCGGTCGATATCATCACCGCGCGTGATGATGGGATGATTCCGGAACGGGATATTCGCCGACTGACGCTGGGCCCCGGCTCTCGCATGATTATCCACGATCATGGCGGGCATAATGGCTTCTTCCAGTCACTCCTGGGTCCAACCTGGTATGACGACCATATTGGCGATATGATCTTCCAGACCGTTGCCAACTGACCCAGGACAGTGTCATGCGTTTGCTGTTCCTAATTCCTGCGACTATCATCACCGGCATGATCATTCTGTCTCTGCTCAGCCAGCGCGGTAAGGCCAAAGGTCTTGTCGATGGCCGTCTTGCGCCCCTGTCGTCAAAACCGAACTGTGTAAACTCCGAGGCCGGAACAGACGTGGATAAGCGCGTTGAACCTTTGTCCGCTGACAAGGATGGCATCAAAGCAGCGATCACGGCGACTGGCGGAATCATCACGTCAGAATCTAACGATTATATCAGCGCGACCTATACAAGCGGGTTGATGCGCTTTGTCGATGATGTGGAATTGCGCCGGGACGGAGACGTCTGGCAGGTCCGATCCGAGTCACGCGTCGGCCATTCCGACATGGGTGCCAATCGCAAGCGGGTGAGGGCGATCCGCGCCGCCCTTTAATCGCCTGTAATCTTCACCGGTCCGGGCTGGTTGTGCGGCCCACCTAGATTATCACTAAAGGAGATATAGCTGAAAGTTGGTGATGGTCTGAATTGGCGGCATATCATGGCGGTGTTCACACGCCGTCGATTCTCGGAGAGAAAAGGATATGTCACTATGGCCAAATCTACCGTTGTTCCCTTTGAACAACCATCACAATTTTCACCTGATCCGCAGATCAAGGTGATCTAGGCGAAGGTTTCCGGCTTCATCACTGATCAGGCTCATCGGCTGGACGCAGAAGGAGCATCAACGTCTGGTGCGCCACGTCTTCCTGGCTGACAACATCAGCGTGAAGACCATAGAGAGGGCGGTCTTGCAGTTCAGGCAGCTCTTGGTTTTCCGGGTCCGGTTCCTGACCGTGGCAAAGACACTCCCGATCAGGTTCGTGGTCCTGATGTGCTTCCAGTGTTCCGCCGGGAAGTCATAGAAAGCCAGCCGCGCGTCACGGTCCTTAACCAGCTTGGCGACGGCCCTCTCATATTTCACGCCGTAGGTTTCGACGAAGAGATCGAAGGCCGCGGCGGCTTCTTTCCTGGTCTCAGCCATCCAGACGTCCTGCAACTCGGCCCTGACCTTCTCGTGCAGGGACTTTGGCAGCGCGCCGCCCACTTTTCAGGCCACCACCAACTTTCAGCTATACCTCCGGCACGGACCGCCAGAGCACATACGATCTGACAATGGTCCTGAGTTCATTGCCAGTGCGCTAAGAGACTGGTTGCGGTGGCTGGGAGCAAGGACACTCTATATAGAACCGGGAAACCCTAGAGATGTCTCCAAGCTCTTCTGCCAGATTCAGCACTCCGACTTTGTGTTGAATGATTTTATCTGTAGTCTGTAACATCGTGGTTTCCTTTTGTTTGATGTTCAGGTTTGCACCATCAACAAATCTGGAAACCACACCGCCTTCAAAGGTATAGCTGGACCCTTTCGCGTCTCGCGAAAAATCCCGACTGTCAGATCAAACCTGAACTTCTACAGCCTAGGTGCACTCATGATGTCCACCAGATTATGATAGCTGCGAGTGTGAATGCGGCCATGCAGATGTCGGCTCTTCTATCATATTGGGTGGCGCGTCTCCAGTCCTTGAGCTTGGCAACATGTTTTCGACCTTGTGGCGTTGTTTGTATTGCGCTTTTCAGAAGGCGGTTGGCGGCTTGCACCGTCGGCTCGGCGGGATGGGTGTGATGCCTTTGGCGCGTAGAGCGCCTCGATAGGCGTCAGAATCGTAGCCTCGATCTGCGATCATCGCCCGCACCATGGCCCGTCTGATAGAGACGAATACAGGGTCTTTGCGCCGATATAATCCGGGCGCTGCCCGGTCGTGATGCCCATCGCGACAGGTCGGCCATCGCCGTCACACACGGCGTGCAGCCTGGTGTTCTGTCCGCCCCTAGTTTGCCCGGTATGGTGCGGAAGCATCCCCTTTCAGCAAGCTCGCCGCCGTCCTGTGAGCTTTGAGATGTGTCGCATCGATCATCATCGTATCGGAGGGGCCGTCCTGCGCTGCTAGACCGCTGAAAATACGGTCGAATACGCCCATCCCGGTCCAACGACGGAAACGGTTGTAAAGAGTTTTGTGAGGACCATAGGCCTTTGGCACGTCCTTGACGTCGCCAACGAAATCCTGCCCCTTGGTTTTGTTCTTAAGGTCATTAGCATCAACTTCGACATATTCACTTTTCATAGTCTCTCTTCTGTTCTGGTTTGATGTGTGAAAATTAAATGGCGCACTCGCCTTTCAGGTTCCGAATTGTCCGCAGGTGCGTATGTAGAGTTATGGCTCACGACACCACTGAAATTCCCGAACACCTCACCTCTGTGTCTGTTGACCTGCGCGAAATGGAGAGTTTCTCGCGCATGGCGCATGACTGGTGGAATCCAGAGGGCATATTCCGGCCCCTGCATGTCATGAACGGGGTGCGGCTATCTCTGATCAAGGATATTGTCTGCGAACATTTTCTGCGAGATCTTGACCAACCGCTCAACGGGCTTCGTGTACTGGATATTGGTTGCGGGGGCGGCTTGCTCTGTGAACCGATGGTTCGCCTTGGCGCGACTGTGACGGGTGTCGATGCGCTGGAAAAGAATGTCAAAACCGCCAAGACCCATGCGGAGCAAGTGGGCCTGGATATTGATTATCGCCACGGCACGATCGAGCAAATGGTCGCAGCAGGAGAAGCGCCCTATGATGTTGTGCTGAATATGGAAGTCATTGAGCATGTCGCCAATCCGCGCGACTTTATTGCAGATTGTGCGGCCATGGTTCGTCCCCTTACAGCTGAGGGAAAGGGCGGCATCATGATGTGCTCAACTATCAACCGTACGCTCAAAGCCTTCGCTTTTGCCATTGTTGGTGCGGAATATGTTCTGCGCTGGCTGCCACGCGGAACCCATCAGTACGAGAAACTCGTACGGCCCACTGAACTCACAACCTATCTCAAATCAGCGGGCTTAGATATTGAACGCGTCACCGGTATGACCCTGAATCCGATGACTGAACGCTGGAAATTGAGTGATGACCTAGCGATAAATTATATAATGGCCGCAACATGGCCACATTGTGCCTGACGTCAGCGCCAATGGCACAGATACTGATCGAACACTGGCGACAGCACTCAACACTATCCGGTCGCACAGCTCGTTAGGGTACAAACCACCAGATCCGAAAACAATCTTGCCTGCTCTTCCGGGCTTGCCCTACACTCCGTTCCGGTTAGCCTAGAAGGGCAACATAACCGCCAGGCTCTAACTTAGCGGGTGGACCACCAGATGGGGCAGGTCAAATTCGACCTTGCCCCTTAGAAGTGGTCCATTTTGAGAGTTGGGGTTTTGGCTATTTTGCGCTCGGAAAGGCGCTCATCATGGCGAGAAACGCTACACCCCCGAACAGGTCATTGCGAAGCTCAGGGAAGCTGAAGTCCGGCTGGCCGCTGGCGAGAAGGCGAAGGCCATCTGTCGATCACTTGGTATTGCAGAGCAAACCTATTACCGATGGCGACGCGAATATGGTGGTCTGAAGGTCGACCAGGCGCGTCGGCTGAAGGCACTGGAAAAGGAGAACCTTCGGCTCCGCAAAACCGTGTCCGATCTGACCTTGGATGCCATGATCCTCAAAGAGGCTGTCGAGGGAAAGTACTAAGCCCTTCGCGCCGCCGTCTGGCCGTGGATCATGTGCAGGACACGCTCAAAGTCTCTGAGCGCCGAGCCTGTCGTGCCCTCGGCCAGCATCGGTCCACCCAGAGGAAGCCACGTCGTCCGAGAGTGGACGAGGCGGCTCTCACGGCCGACATCATCCGGCTGGCAGAGCAGTATGGGAGATACGGCTACCGCCGGATCACGACCCTGCTTCGTCGCGAAGGCTGGGCGGTGAACGCCAAGCAGGTCGAGCGCATCCGGCGACGCGAAGGGCTCAAAGTCCCACAAAAGCAGCTCAAGCGTGGGCGTTTATGGTTTAGTGATGGCTAATGCGTCAGGCTCCGGTCGCAGCACAAGGGTCATGTCTGGTCCTACGACTTCGTCGCGGATCGGTTCCATAATGAATGGAAGAGCGTTCCGCATGCTCACGGTCATCGACGAGTACAGGCGGGAATGCCTAGCGATCCATGTGCAGCGACGGTTGAGGCACGATGACGTGCTGGCTGTTTTGACCGATCTGTTCACGCAGCGAGGCGCACCGGATTACATACGATCCGACAACGGCGCCGAGTTCACGGCTCAAGCCATTCGTGACTGGCTGGGGCGGGTCGGCGTGAAGACACTATACATCGAGCCCGGCAGTCTTTGGGAGAACGAATGCAATGAAAGCTTCAACGGCAAGCTGAGAAACGAGCTCTTGAACGGGGAAATCTTCTATAGCCTAAAGGAATTGGCACCGGATGTCACGGTCGAGGAAATCAAATCAAAAACCGAGGCGGATGTCATCTGGGATTACGCTTCACTAGGCGGGCTTGCGCCCGCAGCGCGCCGGTTGCTCGAGCTTGATGGAGTCACGCTCCCGGCGTGCTCGCCACAACGCAAACCATGAACTATAACTATAGGAAGGCCAGACTCTCAATATGAATGAGAGATTGAAGGGTCTCAGGTCAACAGCTAAACGAGGTTTGACATGAACGCTTTGCAGCCGACATTGCATGGGCGGCCAAATGGATTATCCAACATTTTTGACTTGACATGGGGCAACCTTGAGCAAAGCACTAGAACTTTTTGGAGCCAAGCCTCCGGCCATATGCGGCGCACATCAAGGGCACTTTCATGAAGCTTCTCATCACAGGCGGATGTGGATTTATCGGTTCTTCTGTCTGCCGAATCGCAGTGGAGCGAGGTTATGACGTCGTGAATATCGATGTCATGACCTACGCCGCAAATTCTGCCAATGTCTCCATGCTCGAGGGGTCGAGCCATTATGCCTTCGATAAGGTCGATATTCGCGATACGGAGGCTGTGAATGCCGTATTCGAAACTCACAAACCTGAAGCTGTTATGCATCTGGCCGCAGAGTCACATGTCGACCGGTCAATCGATGGACCGCAGGCCTTCATCGAAACTAATGTGCTTGGCACCTTCAACCTACTGCAAGCGGCCCGTCAACGTCATAAGAAGGTTGGAGAGGCGTTTCGGTTCCACCATGTCTCAACGGACGAAGTTTATGGCGATCTCAACTTCAACGACCCGGCCTTTACCGAAGACAATCCTTACGACCCGTCCTCACCCTATTCCGCCTCTAAAGCTGCATCCGATCATCTAGTCCGCGCCTGGCAGCGCACCTTTGGCCTCCCGGTGGTGTTGACCAACTGCTCCAACAATTACGGACCCTACCAGTTTCCAGAAAAACTGATTCCTATCGTCATTCTCAAGGCGCTGCACAAGGACGACATTCCGGTCTATGGGACTGGCGAAAATGTGCGCGACTGGCTCTATGTAGACGATCACACCGATGCCCTGCTCACCGTGCTCGAGAAGGGCGTGGTCGGGCGGACGTATAACATTGGTGGGAACAACGAGCGAACGAATATTGATTTGGTTCGTACCATCTGCGACTTAATGGACACGCACCCCGACGTGGAGGGCGAGAACCATGCGAATTTAATTACCTTCGTGATCGACCGTCCGGGCCATGACCGTCGTTACGCGATCAACGCCAAGCGCATCCGAGCAGAACTGGGCTGGGAGCCGACTGTGAAGTTGAACGAAGGTTTTGCTCAGACGATTAACTGGTATTTAGACAATCAGGATTGGTGGCGTCCGCTCGTTAAAGTCGGGCAGTTCGGTCAGCGGCTTGGACAGCACTTGGGAAAATCCAACAGATGAGAGAGGTGCGCATATTAGCCGTCGGTCATACTGGCCAATTGGCGCGGGCTCTTGCCGTCGATCCGCACGTGGCAACTTATGGTCGCGACCAACTCGACCTCGACTGGAGTGTGGTACAGATGCATGAAACACTGTACCAGATCATCGAAACCGAGGGCTTCTTCGATGGGATCATCAACGCCGCTGCCTATACTCAGGTCGACAAGGCCGAGGATGACGTAGATGCAGCGCGCGCCGTCAACGGCACTTCTGTCTGGGTCACCGCGGAAGTGTGCGCTGCGGCGCACTTGCCGCTCATGAATATTTCCACGGACTACGTGTTCGACGGTATGGCGAGCACGCCCTACGCGCCCGATCAGTCGCCCCTACCCATCAACGCCTATGGCCGCTCTAAACGCGACGGTGAGTGGTCACTCGACTTATCAAGTCTTGCGGACTTTGCCGTGTTGAGAACTTCTTGGGTCTATGACGGCAACGGCGAGAACTTTATGACCACCATGTTACTCCTAGCGGAAACGCGCGACACGCTGCAAGTAGTTGGCGATCGGCGTGATCGCCCGACCTACGCAGCCGATCTCGCGGACGCCGTCTTGGCCGCGCTGCAAGGCTTACGAAACGGAAAATGTCCCGGTATATATCACGTGACCAATACCGGCCCGATCGTCAGCTGGGTCGATTCCCCGCGCGTGATATTCGACAAAGCAGGCGCCGATATCGATGTAACGGACAGACCGAGCTCGGAGTATCCCGCACCGACGGCCCGACCCGCTTATTCGGCGCCCGAAAACCGCAGTTTCGAAACCACATTCGACCACGTGCTGCCGGACTGGATGAATGGCCTGACCAGAGACACTCAGTCCCGCATAACATTCCAATCGTGCAATGAAATTACCACTAACGAGGCTCCCTCATGAACCGTAAGGGTATAGTTCTCGCTGGCGGTACGGGATCTCGCCTACACCCCGCGACCATCAGCGTTAGTAAGCAGCTCATGCCGATCTTCGACAAGCCGATGATCTACTATCCGCTCTCCACTCTCATGGAGGCGGGCATGCGCGAAGTGCTGATCATTACCACGCCGCGGGACCAGGACGCCTTCCGCAACCTATTGGGTGACGGCTCTCGCTTGGGAATGCGTATCGAATATGCAGCCCAACCCAGCCCAGATGGGCTGGCTCAGGCGCTGATCATAGCCGAGGACTTTCTGGAGGGTAGGCCCTCGGCTCTCATGCTCGGAGACAATCTATTCTTTGGCGATGAATTCGATGCATGTAGCCGCCGAGCGGCGGAGACCTCGGAAGGTGCTGTGGTGTTTGGCTATCACGTTCAGAACCCGGAGGCCTATGGAGTCGTTGGTTTCGACGAAGATCGAGCCGTCGTCTCCATCGAGGAGAAACCCGAAGACCCGGCCTCCAATTACGCTGTCACCGGACTTTATTTCTACGACGAACGCGCGTCGGAGTTCGCGAAACAGGTCAAACCCTCGGCGCGCGGCGAGCTCGAAATCACGGCGCTCAACCAGATCTATCTGGATCGTAACGCGCTCGCCGTGGAACTATTGGCTGAAGGCACAGCCTGGCTGGATACAGGAACACATCAAGACATGCTCAGCGCGTCCCAGTTTGTCGGTATACTCGAAGAGCGGCAAGGTCGCCGCATAAGCTGTCCCGAAGCCATTGCTTGGCGAAATGGTTGGATCGATGACGATGAACTGCGCCGTATCGCCGAACCATTGGTCAAATCGGGTTATGGTCGCTACCTGCTGAGATTGCTCGAAAAAGGCGTCGCATATTGAATAGACATGCGTTATCACTCGCCGTTGCGTAGTCTTGCCGACGCTGTTTCGGCCTGTGCTCTCGTTTTTACGCCATAATGTGCTTCTTAAGGCGTAAAATAACCAATAACTCTAACGCTCGAAATGAACCATTTTTAGGGGGCAACGTCAGTCTATCCTTTATCGTAATCAAGAGGATTTTGAACTGGTTATGGGTGTGGAATATTATTATGTTAGAAGATTAAATTGAGACTAAATAGGAAATGATACCTTGAATAAACCATCCAAACCTTCTCTGCAGATGGTTGTAGGTGTACACCGTTCAGGTACATCTGCCGCAACTCAGATTTTATCTACTCTAGGTCTCGATTTGGGGCAAACGTTGATGCTGCCCGCATATGACAACCCGCGGGGGTTCTGGGAAAATCAGAAAATCATACAAGTCCACGATCAGTTGCTGTCTACGCTAGGTTTCGACTGGACAACAGCAGCCGGTCTTCCAGAAAACTGGATTGAAACCGGTGCAGCGAAATCGGCGATTGAAGATTTGATCGAAGTCATGAGTAGCGATTTTCGGAATGATAGCAACAAACTGGTAAAGGATCCCCGCCTAACTGTTTTACTTCCATTGTGGGCACAAGTTTCTAAAGGCATAGGTCACGATCTGAGAGTGATGGTTGTTTTGCGAAGTCCGCAAAAAGCTCAGGCGTCGATTATTCGAAGAAATGGCTTTTCTGTTGATGAAGCTCATCTCATCATCAACTCGCAGCTTACAGAACTTAAACGAGTCCTAAATAGGTTCGAGCCACCAGTTTTAGTGTATGAGCGTTTAACCTCTACCCCAACGCCTCTAATTCTCGATGCAATAATATCTGCGCTACCGCATTTGAACCTCACAGTCACCAAAGCTATGACAGACCTAGTCGACCGAATTATTGGAAAACCTTTCGATTTTGGTTCTAGTGAGGACGTCGCATATAGAGACCTCCTGGAGAAAGACCGTCAGAGTCCCATTATCAGTTGGGAAACCGCGAGGACCTTCCTTGAATCAGTTAGTATCGACGGCTCTATCCTGGAAGGAGTGGCTTCGCTGCTACCTCCAAATTCTAAGAATGTTTTGGTCCCTTCATTTAGGCTCGAGGAGTTAAATCGGGAAGAGGAAGAGCTTCAGAAACTCGGGGGAAGATATGAGCAACTTGAATCAGAACTCAAGGATGCTCGATCCCAAGTTCAGGTTACAAACCTGGAATTAATAAAGTTGAAACAACAATATGAAGAATCGACTTTTAGCATTGCGACATTTGAATTGGATAAAAAAAGCGCTGAAAGAAAACAGAATAAATTGGTTAAAGAGCTGTCTTCAGCTTTTTCTGAGATTGAAATTTTAAATGAAACTCAAATAAAATTGCAAAATGATATATCTAGCCAAAAAAAGAGGGAAAAATCTGCGAAGCTGCGTCACACGAAAAGGCTTGAACAAGCCAAACAAGAGAGCAGAGACTTAAATAAGAAATTGGTGGATGTTGGGTTCGATCTAAGTGAGTCACATGAGCGTGAAAAAGAATTGCGTATCGATGTCGAAGAAAAAAGCAAGAAAGTGACTCTCACTTCTCAAGATTTAAAACATACCCTTGAGAAGCTCAAAAATGTTGAGGGACTTTTGACGTCTACTCAAGATCAACTTGCCAAGGAGAGAACTGAGAGAAAATTAATGAACACCACGCGTAAAATTGAGAAAATGCGCGTGGAAATGGTCGAAAAAGAGTTCTCTGCAAAAGTTCGTGATCTCGAGCACCGTCTGGACTACTTCGAACGCGCACCGTTGCGTGTAGGTTTAAAGAGCTTCCTCTTTTTAATCCTTCGCTATATACGGCGCGGCCTGCCTTTGCCAGAAGACCTCAAGATGCGGATAGCGCAGAGAATGACGCGTTTAGCGGTACGTCTGCGGCCACCCTCACAGTGGATCTCAGCAAACGGTTTGGCAAAACCGAGTGTGGATGATATTATCGATTTCGCTTTTTTGGACGTAGAGGATCCGGTTATCTCAATTATTGTTCCGGTATATAATGAGATTAGTCAGACGATCACGTGTCTTAAATCAATATTTCAACAAGGAGTATCGGTCTCATACGAGGTTATCGTTGCCGACGATGCATCGCCTGACCCTTTTCACATGATACTTCGCCAAATTCCAGGGTTACGCTATATACGGCAACCAAAAAATCTGAATTTTTTATTGAATTGCAATCATGCTGCGAAGCATGCACGTGGCGATTACCTCGTTTTTCTTAACAACGACACCATTGTGCAAGCTGGATGGTTGGAGAACTTGTTCGCAACCTACCGCGAACATGGCAATGTCGGTGTGGTGGGTTCGAAGTTAATTTACCCCACAGGCGAGCTTCAAGAGGCTGGGGGCATTATTTGGGAGGACGCAACTGGTTGGAATTGGGGTAAAGGGAAGAGTGCGGATCATCCTTCTTACAACTTTTTCCGTGATGTCGATTATGTTTCGGGTGCATCGTTGATGATACCTACATTTCTTTGGCGAGAAATAGGTGGGTTTGATGAAATATTAGAGAATGCCTACTATGAAGATACGGACTTGTGTTTTAAAGTACGAGAGATGGGATATAGAGTTGTTTACCAGCCCTCTTCAGTTGTCACGCATATCGAGGGTCTTTCGTCAGGCAACGACCCATCTTCTGGCGCAAAGCGGTATCAGCTAGTTAACCAAAAGATATTCATGGAGAGATGGGCTGATAGATTGCGCGATCATGGTCCAAACGCACAGAAACCATTTCTTGCATCAGATCGCTCCGTTAAGGGGCATATTCTATATATTGATGCAAAGACGCCAGAACCGAATATGGACTCGGGGTCAATAGACTCTTTTTACACGATGCGTATTTTAATTGAGCAAGGTTACCGAGTTCATTTTATCCCAGGTTCGAATTTTGCGTTTTGGCGAGAGGCAACGGTCGAGTTGCAGAAAATTGGTATTGAATGTATTTATCATCCTTTTTATTCGAACATCGACATGTTCTTAGATGAACGTGGTGATATGTTTGACTTCGTAGTGATGAGTCGCGCGGAGTGTGCTGAGAAGTTTCTCAGAACGGTAACAAGGCGGTTGCCGAAGGCGAAAACAGTTTACAATACCGTAGATGTTCATTTTTTACGAATGCAACGTGAAGCTGAAATTAAGAATGATGCTGATATTTTAGAGATGGCCGAGGTGATGCGCGTGCAAGAGCTTTCCTATATAGAGGAGACTGATGTAACCATAGTTCTCTCTTCCAAGGAGAAAGAACTTCTTGCTAAGTTGGGTGTGCCAAGAGAGAAACTCTGGTTGATTCCTCTTATTCGCGCTAACTCTAAACGTATTGTAGAGTTTGAGACCAGTAAAGATATGGTATTTATAGGTGGATACGATCATCCGCCAAACGTCGATGCTGTGCACTGGTTGATGGAGTCGATTTGGCCTCATATTGAATCAGCTTTGCCTGGCGTAAACTTGCGGATCTGCGGCTCGTATATGCCTAAAAGCTTCAACGCTTACTCGTCAAATTCTGTAATTGTACAAGGATTTGTTCCAGACCTCGACGCTTTGTTGTCGAATACCCGCCTCACCTTAGCGCCCCTGCGGTTCGGCGCGGGGCTGAAGGGTAAGGTAGCGTCTTCAATTGGAGCAGGAGTGCCAGTCGTTGGGACTTCCATAGCATTTGAAGGCATGGTCGAAGACAGATTGTCTGAGGTCATTTTGCAAGCTGATGATCCGAAGGCTTTCGCAAAATTAGCCGTCCAAGCTTATACCGACAAAAACCTATGGATGTCCATTTCATTTGCTGGGGTTGAGTATCACAACGAAAATTATGCCTACCAGAATGTTTCGGTGGTTTACGCCGCTATGCTGGACTGGGTGCAGAATGGGACTGTAGTTGCTGACCTGCGCGCCTAAGCGTCCTCCATTTTCTGGTAGAGTTTCCAACAACCAGAGAGACAGATATGAAGTGATCCCGTTTCAGTGACCTGGCCTCATGAGGTGTCCATCCGCTAAGTTAGAGCTTGGCGGTTATGGTTGCCCTTCCAAGTCAACCGGAACGGAGTGTAAGGCAGATCGGAAGAGCAAGGCAAGATCGTTTTTGGAACCGGTGATTTGTATCCTAACGAGCTGTGCGGCCGGATAGTGTTATAGTGCTGTCGCAAGCGTTCGATCAGTATCTGTGCCTCCTTCAGGCTGTAGAAGATCTCCCCGTTCAAGAGTTCATCTCTGAGCGTCCCATTGAAGCTGGAGGCCTCTAAAAACCATGCATTTTGTTGTGTGATCTGATTTACTGGTTTTGGGAGGATTTTATGATGCACGCGCCTGGATTGTTTGACTTGTCGGATCATCTTGCTCGCTTATCGGCGACAGGTGATCCGCTTGAAGCGCTAGAGTGTCATGTGGACTTTGAGGCTTTCCGAACT
Source organism: Litorimonas sp. (assembly GCA_965205225.1). Taxonomy (GTDB): domain Bacteria; phylum Pseudomonadota; class Alphaproteobacteria; order Caulobacterales; family Maricaulaceae; genus Litorimonas. The sequence goes on along the minus strand of CBDBFZ010000002.1, from coordinate 84,121 downwards.
GTTCTGATGGAAGCCCTCGGTTATGGGGTTCGCGCCAAGGGCGGTCGGCCACCCTATGATCCGGTCACGATGTTCAAGGTGCTTGTTCTGGCGTCGATGCACAATCTGAGTGATGAACGGATGGAATTTCTGATCCGGGATCGTTTAAGTTGGCTGCGGTTTCTGAGGTTTGAGATCGGTGAACCGACCCCGGACCAAAAGACGATTTGGCTGTTCCGTGAAAAGTTGACCCAGTCTGGTGCTTTCAAATCTCTGTTTGCCGCTTTTGAAGAGCAACTCTGCAAGCGCGGCTACAAACCCACGGGAGGTCAGATCGTGGATGCCACTTTGGTGTCAGCGCCGCGCCAACGGATGAGGAAAGAAGAGAAAGAGCGGGCCAGGGCGGGTGAAAGCGCGTCCGCTATCTGGCGCGGGCGATCCTGCCAGGGCCGCACAGAAAGACACCGACGCACGAGCGGTGGTCAGCTATTCCAGGGCGCGAAAGACCGCAGAAGGGGAACAGGACGCAGGCCTTGTCGACATTTCCATCCCTCACTTTGGGTACAAGAACCATATCAGTATTGACCGGAAATGGCGCTTTGTCCGGGGAGAGACCTGTACCCATGCGGCCCGCTATGATGGGCACGAACTGACATCGGTTCTGGATGCCACCAACAGCTCAAAGTCTGTTTGGGCGGATACAGCTTATCGCTCAGCCAAAAACGAAGCCTGGCTGAAAGCGCAGGGCTATCGTTCAAACATCCATCGAAAGAAGCCCCGCGGTAAACCGATGGCAAAGCACATTCGGCGCGGCAATGCGACCCGCTCCTCCATCCGTGCCTGTGTTGAACATGTCTTCGGATATGAGAAAGGGCCGATGGCGATCACGATCCGCTCAATCGGCCAGGCGCTCAATCGGCCAGGCCAGGGCCGCTGGCCGGATCACCATGGCCAAGCTAAGCTACAACTTCCGCCGCCTCGTTTTCCATGAGCGACGACAGCCCATAGCCTGATTCTGTTCAAAATCCGGATCCCCCCACTTATGCGGGCCAAAATCATGCCAAAATACGCCTGTGGACACGCATTCGTCACTCTATGAAGCCTGACCTGAGAGCCGATTATAAAATTCGCCTCTATACTGGCCCCAAAACCCTGTTCTTCGAGGTGTCCAGCTTTCATTATAGCCATCATTTTCCCAGGGTGACCCTGGCTCAATCCTGGCTCAATGTAGAGCGTCTTCACATCGATCCGGCCCAGCCAGTCTCGGACAGGCTGAGCTGTAAACTCGGCACCATTGTCCGACCGGATGTGCTTCGGGGCTCCTCGCTGCGTGAAAAGCTCCGTCAGCACGGCCAGAACGTCGTCGTGCCGGAGCCTTCTCTGCACATGGATCGCCAAGCACTCCCGCCTGTGCTCGTCAATGATTGTCAACATGCGGAAGGCTCTGCCGTCGTGGGTCCGATCTGCGACGAAGTCGTGCGACCACACATGCCCTTTATGCTGCGGTCTCAACCGCACACAGGAACCATCATTGAACTATAAACATCCACGGTTAGGCTGTTTCTTTGGGACCTTCAGCCCTTCACGTCGCCATATGCGCTCCACCCGCTTAGCATTAACCGTCCAGCCTTCATGGCGAAGCAGAGCCGTGATCCGGCGGTAACCATATCTTCCGTACTGCTCTGCCAAGCGGATGATGTCAGATGTGAGTGCTGCTGCGTCCTCTCGCGGACGACGCGGCTTCCTCTGGGTGGAGCGGTGCTGGCCAAGAACTTTGCAAGCTTGACGCTCAGATACACTGAGTGCCTCACATACGTGGTCCACGGCCATACGACGGCGCGAACATCCTGGGCTGTAGTGAAGCATTACCTTTTATTTTCTATAATGTTCCTTCATTTTTGTTAGGAGCGCACATATGTCTGGTTATCAGGAACTTACGGATGAACAATGGGGCCGTTTAAAGTCTTATTGGCCTTATGGGAGCACAGGGAAATGGGGTTGCAACGCCAATAACAGGCTTTTCATTGATGCTTTGTTGTGGATGGCCCGTTCGGGCGGGCGTTGGCGCGATTTACCCGAACGGTTTGGGCGTTTTGACAGTGTCAAACGGCGTTATTATCTCTGGGTTGAGGCCGGGGTTTTAGAAGATGTCTTTAAGGCCTTGCGTACCCACACTGATCAAGAGTGGCTGATGATGGATGCCACCTACCTCAAAGCTCATCGCACGGCGTCAAGCCTCTTAAAAGGGGGATACTTCCCCGTCACATCGGGCGCACTAAAGGCGACCTGAACACAAAGCCTGAACACAAAGCTACACGCTGTATGCGATGGAATGGGCCGTCCGAGCGCCCTATGTCTAACAGCGGGTCAGACCCCAGACCATCTTGGCGCGAAAATCCTTTATCCTGTTCTGCCCGATGGGTCGGACATCACACTGATCGGTGATAAGGGTTATGACTCTGATGATTATCGTGTGGCTCTAAGGGCTAAAGGTATCACGGCCTGCATTCCGCCGCGAAAGGGGCGCAACTCTCCCACTTCATTCTGTAAAATACAATATAAACAACGCCATAAGGTCGAAACCATGTTCGGGCGGCTCAAAGATTGGAGACGCATTGCAACACGATATGATTGACGGGCCGACATCTTCATGGCCGCAATCACAATCGCAGTCATCGTCACATATTGGATTTAATGAGTCTTGAATCTAGTACTTTCCCTCGACAGTTTCCTTTAAGATCATGGCGTCAAGAGTCAGGTCCGAAACAGCCTTTCGGAGCCGAAGATTTTCCTTCTCCAGTGTCTTCAGACGTCGAGTCTGATCGACAAGCATCCTCCATACTCACATTGCCATCGATAATAAGTCTGTTCCGCGATGCCGAGAGACCGGCAAACCACCTTTGTCTTCTCACCTACGGCCAGTCGAACTTCAGCCTCACGCAGCCTCACGCAGCTTCGCGATAACTTGTTCAGGGGTGTAGCGTTTTCTTGCCATAATGTGCGCCTTCAAACGTAAAATAGCCAAAACTCTAACTCTCAAAATGGACCACTTTTATGGGGGCAGGTCATGTGCATGTCTGCATTGACGACCATTCGCACCTTTCCTTCAGACAGATCCGTGCCGATGAAAAAGCGCTCAGTGCTATTGTCCACCTCAGGACCGCGGTCGCCTGGTACAAACCTGGTACAAGCGGTTCGGTGTGAAAGTGACCCGTATCATGACCGATAATGGAAGCTGCTATATCTCGAAAGCTTTTGTCGCTGCTTGTCGTAACCTTGGCCTGAAACATATCCGCACACGGCCCTATTATACGCCCAGAACCAATGGCAAGGCTGGGCGCTTCATCCAAACCGCCTTGCCAGATCGCCCCGGGCGAATGGGCCTATGCCCCGCAGCTACGCCACATCGCCCGAGCGTGCCCAAGCCTTGCCAGGGTGGAGCCACATATATAACGAGCATCGACCGCACGGGGAATAAGGGATAAACCACCTATCAGTAAACTGGAACTGGATCGGAACAACCTATTGAGGCACCACAGCTAGAGCCCATGTTGGGCGCGATATTTTCGAACGGAGTGTTCCCATGAAACTCAATAAGTCTATCTCAGCGATCGTCACGGGCGGCGCGTCCGGCCTTGGCGAGAGTACAGCGCGGATGCTGGCAGGCGCGGGCGTAAAAGTCGGCATTTTCGACATGAATGAAGAGCGCGGTCAATCTGTTGCCAAGGAGATCGGCGGCGTATTTGCGAAAGCAAATGTGGCTGACAATGCCTCCATCGATGCAGGCTTCGCCGTGGTTCGGGCCGAGATCGGTCAGGAACGGATCATGGTCAACTGCGCCGGGATTGGTGGGGGCATCAAAACTGTGTCGCGCAAGCGCGATACAGGCGAGATCGTCGCCCACGACCCGGCGGCGTTCATCCGTATTATCAATATCAATCTGATCGGTAGTTTCCTGTGCGCGTCCAAATCAACTGCAGGGATGATGGCGATGGATCCTATCCAGCCGGATGGAGAACGCGGCGTGATCGTCAACACGGCATCGGTTGCAGCGCAGGACGGCCAGATTGGGCAAGTGGCCTATGCCGCGTCCAAAGGCGGAATTCTCTCCATGGCGCTACCTATGGCGCGCGACCTAGCGCGCGAAGGCATCCGCGTGAACACGATCCTGCCGGGTTTCTATGAAACCCCGATCTATGAGCAGATGAAGCCGGAAGTGAAAGAAAATCTGCGCGCGCATGTGCAGTTCCCGAACCGTTTCGGTCAGCCTGACGAATATGCTGATGTGGTCAAGTTCATGTGTGAGCACGCCTATATAAATGGCGAATATATCCGCACGGATGCCGGCGCACGGATGCCGCCGCGCTAGCTTATAGGGGCACAGAGGTTTGTGGAAAAGCTGCTTTTGAGTTATTGACAATCATTCGCATTCGCGTAAATTCAGATGTGTGATCCAGTGCATCTGCAATAATATCAACACGTCCGCCGTGGATGCCGCTGCCGCCAAAGGCGCGGAAAGCGCGGCCTGTGTTCAGCGCGCCTGTGGCTCGCGCTTTCGCTGTGGTCAGTGCCGGACAGATATTGAGGCGCGGCTGCGGTCTTGGCGTCAGACCCGGCCCCTGCTCGATGCGGCGGAGTAGCTTTCTGTCGGTTTTTCGGCCTGCGACGATTTTTCTTTGCGAATGAAAATCGCTTGCCGGCTTCTGGTTTGACTGGGCCTGTATAGCTGCTTAGACTCGCATCATGAAATCTGATCCTGAAGTTATCATCTGGCTTAACCACGCACTCAAGGCAGAGCTGACGGCCATCAACCAGTATTTCCTGCATTCTCGCATGCTCAAGGATTGGGGCGTTACGCGCCTCGCCAATAAGGAGTATGAAGAGTCGATCGAGGAAATGAACCATGTCGATGACATCATTGAGCGTATCCTGTTTCTGGGGGGGCTGCCGAATCTGCAGGACCTTGGAAAATTACGTATCGGCGAAACCGTTCAGGAAATTCTCGAATGCGACATGTCACTCGAAGAGATGGCCATTCCGATATATAAGGACGCTATTCATCACTGCGAGTCTGTACGCGATTACGTGACGCGCGATATGTTGCAGAAAATTCTGGTCGAAGAAGAAGAGCATGTCGACTTCCTCGAAACCCAATTCGATCTGATCAAACAGATCGGGATTGAGCGCTACATCAAATTGCAAAGCAGTCCGGCAGGTGAAGCTGACTGAAGATCGGTCATCTCGATCACAGTTTATTCACAGAACAATAAGCCCGTCGCAAAACTGTCACTTGGATTGTGATCCAACCTCTGATTAACGATACGCACGCGCCAAATATAGGGCGCAGGCATATAGCGTGATCCGCCAGCCGGATCGTCCAAAAGGCGTCTCATGGCCGGTATCGAACTCTTTGGAATTATCGGTTTTGCACTGGCCGCCTATTCGGTCGTCGCAAACGATGCGATTCAGACCCTAGGGACATTTCTTCGATCCAATCAGCATCGCAGCTGGATTTGGCTCTGGATGTTTGCCGGTGCCATCCTCGTCGTCGTGATGGCCTATGGCTATTTCGGGTATAATAGCGATGTTGCCTTTGGACGCCTGAACAATATTCCGTTCCCCGAAGGCGGGATCCAGTGGTACCATATAATACCGCCCGCCGTTCTGATTGTTCTGACCCGTTTTTCGGTGCCAGTATCTACGACCTTCCTCGTTCTGACCATGTTCGCGATGACAGGGGGCGCACAGACAGAGGGTGTGCTGGGCTCAATGCTGCTTAAATCAGCGCTGGGCTATTTTGTTGCGTTCGCCTCGGGCCTGATCATCTACAGCGTAATTTCGCGCGTTTATGAGCGCTGGATTGCCAACACGCAGGACGCCGGGGCGGCAAGTTACTGGTATGTGTTCCAGTGGATGACTACGGCCTTCCTGTGGTGGCAATGGCTACAGCAGGATTTGGCGAACATTTTCGTGTTCCTGCCGCGAGAAACCGTTGTTACCGAGGCCGGGACAGAGGTCTTCATCGCAGCGTCGACCATTGTCTGGGGTGGCATCCTGACGCTCGCCCTCCTCACCTACACATTCTATCGCCGAGGCGGAAAAATTCAGGAAATAGTCAATACGAAAACAAATACGCATGATCCACGGGTCGGCACACTTGTCGATATCATGTTCGGTATTATCTTGCTCATTTTCAAGGAAATGAATGACATCCCGATGAGCACGACCTGGGTCTTCCTAGGCCTGATTGCAGGCCGGGAACTGGCCGTGTCCTATATTGGCGGTTTGCGAGACCGAGCGGAAGCGATGCGGGATGTCACAAAAGATGCGGGTCGTCTTCTCTTTGGCCTGACGGTTTCAGTCGTGCTGGCATTCTTCATACCGTGGGCCGCAACCGGCACTATGCCCACCTTCTAGTGGATCGCTTCAACGCATAGAAAAGCCGGCATCCTGGATCAGTAGAAGTCGGCTTTTTTGTTCGAGCGCGGGCACCTCTACTTGCCCGTATATTTTGCCTTCTTTTCGTCAGAATTGAAGCGGGAGGCGCGTTACATCAACGCCTTCATAGCGGCCCCGGTTTCCGGCAGGTCTTCGCGGGCCACATCCATATGATTGACCGGGAATTCCTGCACATATTGCTCGATCACCGGCATGGTTACATCGACCGCGAAGTTAGGAATACGGCGACTTTCGCGGAACTCTGCAATCGGGATCTGGTCTTCGATAATATCGTCTTCGGTCAGGCTCGGCGACTTGGCGATGATCTTGCCTTTATTGTCGACGATGATCGACTCGCCCGCCTTATAGCCGGGGATGTCGAAGGCGATATTGGCCATGGCGGAATAGACATTGTTCTGAGCTGCTGTGGCCTGAACATCGAAATCCGCGAACAGAGTCACCGTCCTCAGCATGATTTCCACGCCGCGCATGGAGAAAGCGGAGAAGACGAAGAGATCGAACTGCACCGTCGAAACGGCGAGATTGCCGAACTCGGTTTTTACAATCGGAAACCCGGCTTCCGGCCCATACATGGCGCGATATTTATCCTGCACCGACTCAATGGTCGTCGTCGTGATTTCGCGGTCCGGATAGAGGCGCTTGATGTTACGCGTTTTCCAATAGCGTCCGACCAGCTCGCCGTCGCGGTTAATGACCGCATTCAGGGACAGGATATGGCCGGGCCAATCATCATCCGTCGCGTAAGATCCGAAGACAATATAGGTGTCGCAGTCGCGCGCGCGATCTGACCCATGAAATCGGTTTCTGGGCCGGGCATCTGAACCGTGTATTTCAGTTTTTCTTCGCGCGTTCCGGACGAATAGCCGGTCAGTGGAAACTCATGATAGAGCAGAATATCCGGCTCGTTGCCGGTAATGCAGGCCTTTTCCGCCATCGCTTTCATATGCGCCAGATTCTTTTCCAGTCCTTCCTCAATGGCCGGATATTCGGACAGAGACTTCACGGTCGTCTGTATGACCTTCAGCGTGATGACGTCTTTTTCCAGCGGGACGGTCTCATAGGACCCGTCCGGCTGTACCAAGGTGGACACCTCGAAGAACAGGGTTTTGGGGCCAGTATAGAGGCGAATTTTATAATCGGCTCTCAGGTCAGGCTTCATAGAGTGACGAATGCGTGTCCACAGGCGTATTTTGGCATGATTTTGACCCGCATAAGTGGGGGGTTCCGGATTTTGAACAGAATCAGGCTATGGGCTGTCGTCGCTCATGGAAAACGAGGCGGCGGAAGTTGTAGCTTAGCTTGGCCATGGTGATCCGGCCAGCGGCCCTGGCCTGGCCGATTGAGCGGATCGTGATCGCCATCGGCCCTTTCTCATATCCGAACACATGTTCAACACAGGCACGGATGGAGGAGCGGGTCGCATTGCCGCGCCGAATGTGCTTTGCCATCGGTTTACCGCGGGGCTTCTTTCGATGGATGTTTGAACGATAGCCCTGCGCTTTCAGCCAGGCTTCGTTTTTGGCTGAGCGATAAGCTGTATCCGCCCAAACAGACTTTGAGCTGTTGGTGGCATCCAGAACCGATGTCAGTTCGTGCCCATCATAGCGGGCCGCATGGGTACAGGTCTCTCCCCGGACAAAGCGCCATTTCCGGTCAATACTGATATGGTTCTTGTACCCAAAGTGAGGGATGGAAATGTCGACAAGGCCTGCGTCCTGTTCCCCTTCTGCGGTCTTTCGCGCCCTGGAATAGCTGACCACCGCTCGTGCGTCGGTGTCTTTCTGTGCGGCCCTGGCAGGATCATCAGGCCAGATAGCGGACGCGCTTTCACCCGCCCTGGCCCGCTCTTTCTCTTCTTTCTTCATCCGTTGGCGCGGCGCTGACACCAAAGTGGCATCCACGATCTGACCTCCCGTGGGTTTGTAGCCGCGCTTGCAGAGTTGCTCTTCAAAAGCGGCAAACAGAGATTTGAAAGCACCAGACTGGGTCAGCTTTTCCTGGGTCAGCTTTTCACGGAACAGCCAAATCGTCTTTTGGTCCGGGGTCGGTTCACCGATCTCAAACCTCAGAAACCGCAGCCAACTTAAACGATCCCGGATCAGAAATTCCATCCGTTCATCACTCAGATTGTGCATCGACGCCAGAACAAGCACCTTGAACATCGTGACCGGATCATAGGGTGGCCGACCGCCCTTGGCGCGAACACCATAACCGAGGGCTTCCATCAGAACAGTTCGGAAAGCCTCAAAGTCCACATGACACTCTAGCGCTTCAAGCGGATCACCTGTCGCCGATAAGCGAGCAAGATGATCCGACAAGTCAAACAATCCAGGCGCGTGCATCATAAAATCCTCCCAAAACCAGTAAATCAGATCACACAACAAAATGCATGGTTTTTAGAGGCCTCCAGGTCTGCGAGACTGAGTGGGCCGGGCCGTCCTGCGTTGATGTGCCGGGTGCCGTCGCGCAGGCCGCTAGAAGCGCCAGCGCCGAAATTCCAAGATACTTCATGATGTCCTCCTCGTTACAGGGGACGCTGGGACAGTATCCAGAGTATCGCCTTGCGTTGCCGCAGCGGATTGTCAGCATTCTCCGCCGAGTGTATCATCCCAACTCATCAGGCCATCCTCGAACAGGGTTGCGATCGTGGTCGCGCTCATTGACTTGCCGATGGAGCCGACACGAAACATATCGGAGACCTGTATCGGGTCGACCTTGTCTTTGGTGCGCCGGCCCGTGTCGGCCTGGGCGATAATCTCGTCGCCGATTATCACTTTGGCGGCAATTCAGACAAGCTTCCGTTTCGCCGCGATACCCGAAATTGCGTCTTCAGCCCTTGTGAGGTCAGAACGGCTAATGGTTCGGCGGCTGGCTCTAGCCGGTTTGACAGAGTCGTCGCAACCACAACCCCCAGAACCAGCAATCCGATAAATGTGACGATACTGGCAATGATTTTGAGGAAGAGTTTTATCGGATCCGGCCAGTTTTTCCGTTTTGATCAAACAGTTCCGCCAGCTTTTCCGTCATCGCCCCGCCGAGCTGTTCGACGTCCATGATCGTGACGGCGCGGCTGTACCAGCGGGTTACATCGTGACCGATGCCGATGGCAACGAGTTCGACGTCCGAGCGGTTCTCAATCTTGTCGATCATCAGGCGCAAGTGAGATTCCAGCAGGCCGGTCTTGTTTTGGCTCTGCGTCGCGTCATCAACGGGCGCGCCGTCACTGATGACCATCAGGATACGGCGTTGTTCGGGCCGGGCTATCAGGCGGCGATAGGCCCAGTCCAGCGCTTCGCCGTCAACATTTTCCTTGAGCAAACCTTCACGCATCATCAGGCCAAGATTCCGTTTCGCTCGCCGCCACGGCATGTCGGCGCTCTTATAGATGATGTGGCGTAGATCATTGAGACGACCGGGTTGTGCGGGTTTGCCCGCCGCCATCCAGTCCTGAAAGGATTTGCCGCCTTTCCACGCCTTCGTTGTAAAGCCGAGGATTTCGGCTTTGACGCCGCAGCGTTCCAGCGTACGCGCCATGATATCAGCGCAGACAGCCGCGACCATAATCGGACGTCCCCGCATAGAACCGGAATTGTCGATCAGGATCGACACGACCGTGTCGCGGAAGTCCGTTTCCTTCTCTTCCTTAAAGGTGAGGGCGGACATGGGATCAATGATGACGCGCGTCAGCCGTGTCGTGTCCAGCATTCCCTCTTCCAGATCGAAGGTCCAGCTGCGTTGCTGTTGCGCCTGCAACCGCCGTTGCAGGCGGTTAGCAAGGCGCGAAACAACCGAAGACAGTCCGGCCATATGGCCATCGAGATAGCTGCGCAACCGTTCGAGCTCATCCGTGGGGCAGAGATCTTCCGCCTTGGTGACCTCGTCATGACGGGGGGAATAGATGCGGTAGGGGTCTGGCAGATTGCGGGGCTGAGGGCGCTGCGACGGCGCGTCGGGCGGTTGCTCCGAATCGTCGCTCTTGCCGTCTATATTCTCAGTGTCGACAATATCCTGCGCATTATCGGATTCGTCCTCAAGCGCGTCAGCATCCGAGACTTCAGTCTGGCCCTGCTGTTCTTCATTGGGTGCATCAGCGGACTGGTCTTCCTGTTCCTGCTCGTCGTCCTGACAGTCCTCATTTTGATCGTCATTCTGCTCAGGATCGGCATCATCCCGATCCAGCAACAGGTCGGCGATGAAATCATTGACCATCCGCCCGAACCGATCCTGATCCCCGATATGGTCAAGCAAGGCCCTGATCCGCCCCTGGCTGCGCTGGCCAATCTCCTCGCGCCACGCATCCATGATGCCTTTGGTGGAGGCGGGCAGGTCTCGGCCTGACAGTCGTTCGCGGGTATAGAGGCCGGTGGCTTCGGCGAAACTGGTATCATCTTTGGCAATGTCGGGTTTGTCGAACCCGCGTTTCTTGGCACGCGCGGAGAGAGCAGCGCTGAGATTTTCCGCCAAACCCGCCAGATGCTGCCCGCCCAGTGTCTCTATCCGGGCCTGTTCCAAGGCTTCAAACACCGCCCGTGACGCGCCCGAATTGGGCATGTTTGCCGCATGGACCTCTGTATCGTGCAGCGCGATTCGCAGCGCCAGCGCATCGGCTTCACCGCGGGCTTTTGCGATTTGATAGGGTTTAGGACGTGGCGGCAGACTGGGCAGCATGACCTGATCGCGCACCAACCCCGCCACATCGCCGCCATAAGAGACTTCCAGGTCTTCGCGAGCGGCAATCGCCTTGGTCGCAGCGCTCAGAGAGCGCTTGAACTCATCAATCGGTTGCGTGTTGTTACTCTTCATTTGGGCCTGTTTACGGCGCGACGCGGCATATGTGTAGCGCGGATATGATCAGATTATCGCGTGACTGCCGAAACATTTTGCACCGCCTATCCGTACTCACCCTATGACTACTGTTTCTCCGTCCATCGTCTGGTTTCGTGACGACCTTCGCCTTGGTGACCATCCCGCGCTCAATGCCGCAATCCAGCGCGGCGAACCGCTCTTGCTGCTTTACATCCGCGATGAGGATGCAGCGCGAGGACCGGGCGGCGCGAAGCGTGTCTGGTTGCATCACTCATTAAAGGCCTTGATCGCCGATATTGAAGCTCGGGGCGGAGAGCTGATCTTGCGAACAGGTCCAGCTGCTGCGGTTCTGAATACACTCATCGATGATAGCGGGGCCGAGGCTGTCTTCTGGGATCGGCGTTACCACGAACCGGATCGGAACCGTGACGCCGCTATCAAGACGGCGCTAACAGAACGCGGCATAACCGTAGAGAGCTTCAAGGCCAATCTGCTGATTGAGCCGTGGGAGGTGAAAACCAAATCCGGGACGCCCTACCGCGTGTTCACACCGTTCTGGCGCGCGGCCAAGGACGGCATGGAGGTTGGCGAGCCTCTACCCGTACCCAAGGCACTGGATTGTGTCGATGTGATTTCCTCTGAGGCACTCGATGATTGGGCGCTGCTTCCAATCCGGCCTGACTGGGGTTCAAAAATGCTGGATTACCACACGCCGGGCGAGGCGGGCGCGATGGCGCGGTTGACCGATTTTCTGGACGGCCCGATTGAAGACTATGCGGAAGGCCGCGACCGACCGGATAAGGATCTGACCTCAAAACTCTCGCCCCATCTGGCCCACGGTGAAATTTCGCCCCGCCAGATCTGGGATGCATGCAAGGATAATGAATTTACATCCCGAAAATTTCTGAGCGAGATTGGATGGCGCGAATTTTCCTACACGTTGCTTTACTATAATCCCGGTCTGGCGACCCAGAATTTCACCGATGGGTATGACGCGATGACGTGGGATCATGAAGATCAGGCGTTCGAAGCATGGTCGCGCGGGCAGACCGGTTATCCGTTTGTTGACGCCGGGATGCGCCAGCTCTGGGCCACAGGCTGGATGCATAACCGCGTGCGCATGGTCGTTGCCAGTTTTCTGATTAAGCATTTGATGATTGATTGGCGGGACGGCGAAAACTGGTTCTGGGACTGTCTGCTGGAAGCCGATCTCGCCTCCAATGCCGCCAGTTGGCAATGGGTGGCAGGCACTGGGGCCGATGCCGCGCCCTATTTCCGCGTTTTCAACCCGTTCGGTCAGGGCGAGAAATTCGACCCGAACGGGGATTATGTTCGCCAATGGGTGCCGGAGCTGAAGGGGCTGCCAAACAAATATATCCATCAACCGTGGACGGCACCGGATACAGTTCTGACGGCGGCGGGCATAGAGCTGGGCCGCGACTATCCCGAACCGATTGTCGATCACAAACAGGCGCGTGAGCGGGTGCTGGCCGCCTATAAATCCGCGCGCAACGCGGCGTAACGCAAACCTCACCGCAAATTCATTGGAACTTACACCCGCTCACAATCATAGTCTTAATATGGGTTAATGCCTAGTTGACGGGGTTCTATATGGAGCCCAGTCACTTTATGGCAATGAAAAATCGTTACTCAAAAGGCTCGCACATTGCAGAACGCAAGTGTCGGGAGATTGTTCGATAGTTTGCCACTGATCTGACCGCCCCGAAAACGACCGAACTCTCCGGGCTTAACCGCAACACCGTCAACCGCATCTATTGAACTCTGCGCGAGCGGATCTACTGGACCTGAGAGGCGGACCGACCCGTCTTCGGGGTTGTGGAAGTCCATGATAAGCTATTTCGGGTTAAAATGTAACCGTAGCCTAATTATGACGGCAGCTACAACGTGTTCCACAGGGAGTTGTGTACCCTCCGAATAGTTATATCTCCCGTCATTGAGTCTTCTTCCCATCGACGAATATCGTGGGGCAGGGTGAGCTTAAAACTCATAAGGGTGCCGCTGCCTTTCGTCTGGATAACAAAGAAACGGTCGTGTAGGTCGGCCGTGAGCCTCGTAGACGGTCGGAAATCAACGCTGAGCTTACATGACTGCGAAACCGCTTTCAGCCCCTCATAGAGAATAGCCTGCAGGTCGCCTTCTCTGCGAACATTGTACTGCCGACCTATCGAATGTGCCTGGGTGCCCCAATAGGCCATCGTCACCTTAGCGGAGTGGGACGCGTGGCGAAGCACATGCTTACCAAGGAATGTCATCAAAAAATCGCGATTATCCGGAAGAGCGCAGTAGCGGTCCTGAATATAGACCCGTGACAATTCGGTGCCTTCCAGACAGGCGAGTACCGTCTCCGGTCTGGTCTCGGGATCAAATACCTTGATAAACGCTTCTGACCATTCTGGCCTTTCATTTCGTGCAGATTTCGGTGCGGTTTTTGCCTCACGGTCAACCGTGATGGTTTTACCTCGCAGCGGCACAGAGTTCGCAGTTTGCTCGCCCACGGGAGCCACGACGATAGATGAGGGTAGGGACGTATGCTTATAGAGCGCGTCGCGTATCAGTTCGTTCGAACCAGTCGCACGAATTCCGGTGTTTTTGGCTGATGCATCACTCGCCGGATCGGGCAAAGAAAGTTCATTGTCTCTCGTCGGAACTTCCGTTCTTTCACCCGTCTGCCGATCTGGCTCTGTTGACGAAGCCCTGTTTACCCCTGTTTGGGCTACGATGCTATCGAACAGCTCTTGCAGAGAGTCTGTTCCGGGATCAGCCGATGACAGGAGCCGGGTTGCCATCGCTCGCTTGCGCTCGAGTAGCTTGTCGAGATTGTAGTCGAAGCTGCCATCGCGTAGATCCACGTCAGGATGAATGGCAAGCGGGATGTGTACTGTCACAGGCCGGGTTTGTCCGATACGGAAGACTCGGTCCGTCGCCTGATCTTCCACAGCCGGGTTCCACCAGCGCGATAGGTGGATTACGTGATTTGCTGCTGTTATTGTCAGGCCGACGCCCCCGGCCTTGGGAGAGAGGATCATGACGTCGAAACCGTTCGGAGTATTCTGGAAAGCGTCGACCATCTCTTGGCGTCGCGTTCCGGGTACGCCGCCGTTTATAACGTGTGGACGCTTATTCATCTCATACCGGCTCTTTAGATAGCCAGCCAACCAGTCTTGTAGGTCCAGGTTTTCCAAAAAAACCAGAGCCTTTTCTCCATTCTGATGAATATCGTCGAGGATGCCAATCGTCGCGTTCAAACGCGCCGACGATTTGACATAATCATCAGGCTCCATGCCGCGTGCCGCTTCTACCTTTAGCGGGTGAAGGGACACAGCCCGCATGTTTTGTATAATTTGCAGGATGGAAGTACGGCTGGGTCCCGTCCGCCGGGCTTCCGCGACAACCGCGCGAAACGTGTCGGCTTGATCTTCGGGCATAATGCGTTCGATGCGACGGATGGTCTTCTTAGGAAGGTCATCTAGTCGGTCCGCTTTCATGCGACGTACGAGAAATGGCAGCGGCATGGGATCGCCTAAGGGCCATAGCTTTGCCTCTAAAGCATCCATCGCCTCCTCTGATCCGTTGCCGTAGTTGTCGTTGAATTCCTTGGAGGAGCCCAGCAGCCCAGGCCAAAGGACATCGGTGATCGCCCACAAGTCGTCAAGGCGGTTTTCCACTGGTGTGCCTGTCAGGCCAATCCAGAAGCGCGCATTCACCGACTTGGCCGCGCGAGATATTTGGGTCGCCGGATTTTTGAGCTTCTGAATCTCGTCGAACACAACAGAATCAAAAGGTACCTTAGCGAATGACAGATGATAGTCGCGCAGCGTTTCATAGGTTGTGATGACCACGCCTGATTGCAGTAATGCATCCGTATCGAGCGCGGGCAAGCCGGTTTGCGTATCCCGTCCATCGCTTAGCCTAAGAACCTTTAATTCCAGCCCAGCTGCCGTGCTGACGTCGCCAAACGCGCCAGCCCTGAAGTGCTGTGCCATTTCGGACTTCCAGTTCTCGACTAATGCAGTGGGCGCTACGATTAGCGTCGGCCTCGGCTTTTCCGCCACCTCCTGCTTATGCGCGATAGCGCAAAGGGTCTGGAGTGTTTTTCCGAGGCCCATATCGTCGGCAAGCAACGCGCCCCTGTGACCATTAAGCCGAGCGCCCACTAACCAATTATAGCCGTCTTCTTGATAGGGTTTCAATGTCGCGCGCAGATTGCGTGGGGGATTGACGGGCGCCATTTCTGCGACTTGCAATTCTGTGCCGCGGCGGCCGGAAAAAGCGAGGTCTTCGAAGTTTTCGTCGATAACTAGAAAGTGCTTGCGATAATCAGGATGCAGGTCTTCCGGCTTAGGCGCGAGATTACCTTCCAAATCGGGCTTTGCGCCTGAGATTTCGTTTGATTTCGGTAGGGACGCGACCTGCTCAAGTGCCTCGATCAAAGAGGATGATATCTCGAAAGTCTGGCCATTGATCTGCATGTTTTTTTGACCACGTTTCTTTGCATCCAGCGCAATTTCCACTGCGCGCTCGGCCTCAGCAGGCTCGACTTCGATTAGGATGTCGCCGACCTTAATGCCGCACCGTTCTGGTATCCAGCTATTGGGCTGATTGACGATCCAGGGCAGTATTGGGGCTTTCCAGAAGCCAATGCCCTGGACGCGCGCCGAATATTCTTGGGTCGGAATAAATAGCGTTTCTGGATCGCCATCGATACCGGCTCTTGTGATTGCGTCGCGCATATAGGGGCGTGGATTACGAATGAAGTCTTCGCGACCGCTAGGATCCATTGCATTTGCGTCGAGAACCGCCCGCGTCGCTGCCAGGATTGCCGGTGGCATGTAAACATAGCGCGTTTCGCCTAACTTTACTGCAGGCCCTGTTGGAGCCATGCTGATTCGCTCAAGGAATACGGCATGCGCACGTTTGTCCAATAGGCCCTCCGCTTCGCTGATCCTACCGGTCGCGGATCCTGTCTGGTCAGCTCCGTAGTCAAGTGCATCATCCGGTACCTCGGCCTGTTGAGCTGCCTGTCGTCCGAAGAGGATTGGTCGGACAGCTATTCCATCTGCAATGGCGTCAGTCTGAACGGACAAATGTGATGCGTAGGCGATGTCGAGGCGTTTTAGGAAAATGTCCGAATGATAGTCCGTCCCGAAAGTATCATTGAGCACGTCGCATAGGGCGGATATTCGCTCGAAACGTAAGTCCCGATCGGTGACGGGCGAAGCGAGGGAGCATGCGGCTAGATAAACGCTAAAGAGCGGCTCTGGTAGTCGCTCCACCTTGGAGCCGAAGTGTAGAATGGCGCCTTCGACCGTTCGCCGCGTGGGTCTGCCGGACTTGTCAATGAAGCGTGTTGTGATGTGGAAACCGTTTTTCGGCGGAACGCCTTGTGACCTCAGATCAAGACGGGCCGTTGTGATAGGCGCGACGTCCAATTCTGCGGCCATCGTGTCGTCGAGCGACGCCAGCGCGCGGGTGGACAGTCGGATTGCGTACTCGTCCACTTGTTGCACGGCGATTCGGCCGTCCTGATCCAGTTCGCCTGTCGATGAGCACCGTGCCAGACGTGACATTGTCGTTCCATTAGGCCATTCACATACTGGCAGGGCTTGGTTCCGCCCGAATCGGTGAATAGACTGAACGCGTAGGACCGCACCGTCCGAGTCATAAGTCCAGACCGGTTTCAGTTTGGGCATATGTGCAGCTTTCTTAAGAGTTTGGATTTCACCAAATGGCTCACGGCATGGTTTCTCCCCGCGTGAAGCGTTCGCCGGTCATCTTCTTGAGCTCGCGCGCAACCTTTCCCTGCCAGTTCCACGTGGTCGGCGAAGTATGGCTGGTCTCAAAACGTTTCCAGCCGTCAAATCCCCTGCAGTCTGCAGCATTATAGGAGCCCGTGACATGGAGTTTGGGAGTCCTGTGGCCCGGAACTGGGTCAAGAAGCCAGATCTTTCCGTTGTGACTCCATTCGACCAGCGTGCATTCGCCGACCTTCATGAGGAGCACGGACTGCGAGGCGTTTGCGCCCTCTAATCTGCCGAAGGCAAGACGTTGGGCGACGCGACCTGATTCCTGCCTCTGCAGGACGATTCGTCTGGCGTCCGAACCAAACACCACCCAAGCATCATCGATTATGCCACGATCAAAACAATTTTCCCAGAAGGCGCGCCGGTAACGCCACATATGCGC
Source organism: Litorimonas sp. (assembly GCA_965205225.1). Lineage (GTDB taxonomy): Bacteria > Pseudomonadota > Alphaproteobacteria > Caulobacterales > Maricaulaceae > Litorimonas. The sequence continues at coordinate 66,673 of CBDBFZ010000002.1, read as the reverse complement.
TTCAGCTGTTTCTCCGACAACATCAAGAAACATTTGGAGGGACTCGCCCGCTAGCCACCGACGCATAACTCGCTTGTCGGCGTCAGCAACCTGCGTCCAGTTGGTGCCATCTGCTGTGAATCGGACGTCACCATAGGTTTCGCGCATGAAATCCAGCAGTCGCGTCTTGAGCGAGCGTTCCGGGTCGCTGCTATGCCAAGGAGACAAGCAAGCTGATGCCAGAACGTCTCGGCAACCTTCGAAGCGTAGGGCAACATCTTGACTAGGGTCATCTAAGGCGAAGTCGAGGAGGCGCTCATATGTGTAGTGATCAGGCCGGGCGGCGACACGTTTACAGATCTGTCGAAAAGTCTCGCGGACGAAACCGGCGCGGCTCTGTGCTTGGCTCAAGCCGTACCCTCCGAGCGTGTCGCTGATCGTTTGTTCTGTATGCTGTAACGCGACACGGGCGAGAAATTCTGGAGCCTCCGGCTTGAAAGCGCCCCACGCTTGCATGTCGGCAATCGGTCCGCCGACTTCTGCGGCCCTCTTGTCCAGTACGTTGAGAATAAGCCGGAATTGCTTGACATCGGGCCTCCAAGTGAAAAGCAGGCCCCGGGCGATCCTACGGACATCAATAGGCTTTAGTGGTTGGCGCGCCAGACACTGCTCAACATAGTTGATCAGGCAAGCTGACTCGAAAAGCTTGTGTTCTTCCGACCAAACAGAGGTGAGGAGAACTCTTCGAAATCGTGCGGGGAGGCCAGCAACCTCTTCTGCGCTTCGGCATCCGGAAAGAGCGGCTATTGCGGCAGACATGACTTCAACAGCGATGCCACTGTTATCTCCCGAAAGTCGTGGATCCGTCCTCATTATATAATTGATCATATCCCAGCCAGGTGGCTCCCGGAGTTCAGGATTCATCGCATCAGCGATACGGGTTTTCAACGCTGTTCTCATCCGGGGATTGCGGCCTCGATTTCTTCTAGGAGCGAAGGAGAGGTGGTTGGTCCCACCCCGTCTATGCCAGGGAGGTCGGACATGTCTGGAGGCTTCATGATGATGCGGATATCAATGCGGCGATTGAGTGCCTTCTGCAGATTGTCATTATTGTCGGCGATCGGGCGTTCAGAGGCATATCCAGAGACGCTCATTATGCTTTCCCCGCCCTGTGGGTCGGGACGAGGTGGGGCGTTGCGCAACCAGGTAAGGCGCGATTCGGCCTCTGTCATAACGCGATAGGTGTTAGTTGCGCGGGCTGTAGAAAGGTCCCAATTGTCGCGAAGGCGCGCGGTGGAAATTGGGTCCGCGTCAGTATGACCCTCCACAAAGATCGCGTCGATATCATGACGCCGACCCTCGCAATCCGCCAAGTCTGTCAAAGGGCTATCGGCTTCGCCGTTAGGGACGTCGATATAGGTGTGACAACGCGTATGGGTCAGTATGGCCGCAGCAAGGGTGCTGAGTGCCGCTTTTCCGCGCTCGGAAACGTCCGCATCGCCGCTAGCGAAAAGCACGTTGTTTTTTAATCGTATGATCCCGTTTTCGGCGTCCTCTTCGACTTCGATTCCGCCTTCTCTGACCTCGCTAACGATGTCTTTGATGATCTGAATCTGAGTATCGCGTGTGGATGTTGCGCCGTCTACGACGATGCGGACCTGTAGAGCGTAATACATTAGCATCAGGATAAAAATGAATAGCATGCCGACCATCATGTCGGTCATGGAGACGAAGTAGTTTTCTTCCTCCGCCTCATCTTCAAAAAAGTCCGCGCTGTCATTCATTCGGCGGCGTCCTGCGCAGTGTTTCCTGTGGTGAGCGAAGTGTGAGTCTGCATATCATCTATGTCATCTATGGTATCGCGCACATCTTCCATAATAGAAGCGAGTTGCGAAACGGCGGTGCCTAAACGTGAATCGAGTTCGCCCAAGCGCTGGTTAACGGCTTCCTGATAAGCTGGACACCTCGAAGAACGGGGTTTTGGGGCCAGTATAGAGGCGAATTTTATAGTCGGCTCTCAGGTCAGGCTTCATAGAGTGACGAATGCGTGTCCACAGGCGTATTTTAGCATGATTTTGGCCCGCATAAGCGGGGGGATCCGGATTTTGAACAGAATCAGGCTATGGGCTGTCGTCGCTCATGGAAAACGAGGCGGCGGAAGTTGTAGCTTAGGTTGGCCATGGTGATCCGGCCAGCGGCCCTAGCCTGGCCGATTGAGCGGATCGTGATCGCCATCGGCCCTTTCTCATATCCGAACACATGTTCAACACAGGCACGGATGGAGGAGCGGGTCGCATTGCCGCGCCGAATGTGCTTTGCCATCGGTTTACCGCGGGGCTTCTTTCGATGGATGTTTGAACGATAGCCCTGCGCTTTCAGCCAGGCTTCGTTTCTGGCTGAGCGATAAGCTGTGTCCGCCCAAACAGACTTTGAGCTGTTGGTAGCATCCAGAACCGATGCCAGTTCGTGCCCATCATAGCGGGCCGCATGGGTACAGGTCTCTCCCCGGACAAAGCGCCATTTCCGGTCAATACTGATGTGGTTCTTGTACCCAAAGTGAGGGATGGAAATGTCGACAAGGCCTGCGTCCTGTTCCCCTTCTGCGGTCTTTCGCGCCCTGGAATACCTGACCACCGCTCGTGCGTCGGTGTCTTTCTGTGCGGCCCTGGCAGGATCATCAGGCCAGATAGCGGACGCGCTTTCACCCGCCCTGGCCCGCTCTTTCTCTTCTTTCTTCATCCGTTGGCGCGGCGCTGACACCAAAGTGGCATCCACGATCTGACCTCCCGTAGGTTTGTAGCCGCGCTTGCAGAGTTGCTCTTCAAAAGCGGCAAACAGAGATTTGAAAGCACCAGACTGGGTCAGCTTTTCACGGAACAGCCAAATCGTCTTTTGGTCCGGGGTCGGTTCACCGATCTCAAACCTCAGAAACCGCAACCAACTTAAACGATCCCGGATCAGAAATTCCATCCGTTCATCACTCAGATTGTGCATCGACGCCAGAACAAGCACCTTGAACATCGTGACCGGATCATAGGGTGGCCGACCGCCCTTGGCGCGAACCCCATAACCGAGGGCTTCCATCAGAACAGTTCGGAAAGCCTCAAAGTCCACATGACGCTCTAGCGCTTCAAGCGGATCACCTGTCGCCGATAAGCGAGCAAGATGATCCGACAAGTCAAACAATCCAGGCGCGTGCATCATAAAATCCTCCCAAAACCAGTAAATCAGATCATACCACAAAATGTACGGTTCTTAGAGGCCTCCAGCTTGATAGCCTTGCGATAGTCCATGAACCGCTTCGCCCAGCGAGGCATCTACATCGGAGAAGCGGTCCGAATGAAGCGTCCAGACTTCGTTCATCTCCGATTGTGATTCCCTCAGCATTTCGGCGAGATCCCACGCGTTGTCGTTTGCTTTACGGATCGCATCTACGCCGCTTTCAATTCGGGCATCGGAAGCTTTTATGGTTTCTCGAAGGCCGGCATTCGCCTCTTCCATCGTTTCTACCCCGTCCTCCATCATAGCGACCACGGCGGCAAAACTACGCAGAGACGCGTCTATCTTTTCTGCCGCGCCTTCTGTTACCGCCTGCCATTGATCAAGCACGGGACCTATCTTAGCTAGGTCTTCGGCAGAGGCGGCAAATGCCTTCTGTGTTTGCACCAGCTCTGCTGTCGCTTCCCGGATCTGGCTTGAGGCACTTTCCCCAGACTCTCTTAAACCGTCGCCCAGCCCGTCAAGCGTGCCTGAAAGAGAATTGAGCATTTCGGACATATGTCTGATCTCAGCATTGGCAGCTTCGCCCATCATGTTGCCAATCCCATCGGCAATGGCCTGACGTTGCTCTTCTGCGGAATTGGCCAGTGTCTCCCGGATAGGCTCAAGATGCTCACGAAATTGCATGCCAATTTCGTTAGCTTGCTCCTTGATAAGATTAGTCTGTTCGAGAGCCTGTTCGAGCTGCTGATTGGCGATCGTTTGGGGTGCGACGTAAAGCAGCCCGGTTTCAAGCTTATGACAGAGGTCGGCCAGGCAATAGCGAAGCATGAACGCGAAAAATTTGTGAAAAGCTTTTAGCGTAAGAGAAAGTCCGACACCCATAATCGATGTGACAAATTTCGCCGAGGCTGCCGCCAGAAGCCCAGCTAGGCTTGCGGACATTTCGGTCATATCACCGGAAGCAACGCCTTCATTGGCTCTGTAAAGCGCTGCTACGAGACCGAAAAAGTGAAGAATAGTCCCACGCCGACGGCGAGGTTAGCCCAAAATTCTAACCAATTGGGAGGTCGCACAGCACCCATGAAAAAAGTCTGTGGACGGATCGTATTCTTGATGAAGGCCGCGTCAGCATCATCGCTCACCAGGCTTTCCTCGAATTCCGACCAAGCAAGGCGCAAGCCACGGATACCGCTCCAACTCAACCAGCGCGGCGTTGGTGTCTTGAGCGAAACAGACAGATCTACATACTGTTTGGCAAAGGCTTCACGACACTGATCAAAATCGTCACCGCATCCCTTATAGATCTTTTTAACGGCTTGCCCCCGCCTCATCGTGAAACACCACTGAACGAAGGTTTTCACTACCGCAAAAACGATGAGCGCAACTGCGACAAAGAGCATCCAGGTCGCAATCACATAGGGGAACGTCTCGTCTGCATAGAGCGCAATCACCCAATTGAAGACTGACCGCACAACCTCGACAGCCCAGTTCTCCATTTGCCTCCCCCTGCCGGAAATTATCTAGCAATAGGGCATAGTAAAGAGGTTATAAATATCACGCGCAAGCTGAATCGTGTTAGGAACTGGACTTCCACCGAAAATTTTAAGAGGCTGTCCCAGATAACTAGGCACAGGCCCTATTAATTTGTGTTTTTAGGCGGATGGTGATTCAGAGTGTCAAAGGAGTTTTACCATGTCTTATTTGTTCTGGTTGTTTGAAGCGCAGATGTCGAAGATCGAGCCTTTCTTTCCGCTGGCGCATGGTGTGCCCCGTGTTGATGATCGGAAGGTAATTTCCGGGATCATCTTTGTTCTGAAAACAACCAAAATCTCCGGGCTTAACCGCAACACCGTCAACCGCATCTATGGAACTCTGCGCGAGCGGATCTACTGGGCCTGAGAGGCGGACCGACCCGTCTTCGGGGTTGTGGAAGTCCATGATAAGCTATTTCGGGGCTCGCCGGCGGGTCAAGGGCAGGCGTGGACGTGGGGGGCAGGCGTGGACGCGGGGCATACGGCAAAACAGCCCTATTTGGCATCTATGAACGGGCCGGCGGGTCTATACAGAAACGTCCCGGACGGCTCCATGCCCACATTACAAGGGATTATGCGGGGTAGGGTTGACCCGTTTTCCATCATCAACTCCGATGGTTGGCGCGGCTATAACGGACTGGTCGATATAGGCTATGGTCATTATCGGGTAGATCATTCCAGGGACGAGTTCGTCAATGGCCCAATCCATATTCAACGGCATCAAAGGCTTTTGGGGATGTGCCAAAGTCAGGCTCACCAAGTTCAAGGGCATTCCCAAACACACCTTTCATCTACACCTGAAGGAAACGAAAATGGCGCTATAATCACAGGCTTGAAGACAAGTACAAAACCCTGTTACGATACCTCAGGAAAATCCAATCAAATAGGCATGACCCTTAATATGAAATATTCCTCAATTTTCGCATCTTTCGCAGCGCTTACAGTGCTGTCCGCCTGTGCCGAGGCCTCGTCACGCGTCCAATCCGACACAGAACAATTCGAGCCAAAGGCCGAGCCGAAGACGATGGTTGCGGCGGCCGTGTCGGGACCGCAAGCGCCTTATATGTCCGATGCACCGGACGGTCTGGAGACGGCCATTTTCGCAGGCGGCTGTTTCTGGTGCGTGGAAAAGGACTTTGAAGCCTTGCCCGGCGTTATTGAAGTCCTGTCCGGCTACACAGGCGGTCAGGTCGATGAGCCAAGCTACAAGCAGGTCAGCTATACCGAGACAGGTCATTACGAAGCCGCTGAAGTTCTGTTCGATCCGGAGCAGATCAGCTATCGTGAGTTGGTTGATTTCTACTGGACGACAGTCGATCCGACCGATGCAACTGGTCAGTTCTGCGACAAGGGATCGTCCTATCGCACAGCCGTCTTTGCGACAGCTGAACAGCTCCCTACTGCAACGGCAAGTCTGACTGACGTGCAGGCCAGTAAACCTTTTTCAGAGGCGATTGTGACGCCCGTCATTCCGGCCGTTACCTTCTATGACGCCGAAGACTATCACCAGGATTACTACAAGAAAAACCCGATCCGCTACCGCACCTACCGCGCCGCCTGCCGCCGCGATTCCACGGTCAGGAAGCTCTGGGGTGACGCTGCGCATGGCGGAAAATAGGGCGTTCAGTTCCGGTACACGGGTCCCTTATAACCCGATGCGGCATAGGTCCGGAGCTGCCGGGTTTTACCTCCGCCCAGATTTATCGTGATCTCGTCCAGCGGGGTCAGCTGCTCGAAATCGCGCACAAAATGCTCCGCATAGGGTCCGTAATAGGACACGAGTAGAACCGGTCGGTCGTCCTGCGGCAAGGCCTTGGTGAGCTCCGCATGATTGTTCAGGCGGGGCTCGAACCGCCACATGAATAACGGGGCCGTATTCTCCAACCCATAATAGAACAGATCGTAGAAAAGCCGCCGGTTATCGACGGCGATAGCCTCGAATTTCCCGTCATTGAATTCGGCCTGGATCGCCTCAATCGTTTCCGGCCAGCCACGTTGTCGCTTCACTGCATTGGCGAATCCAAGCCGGTCGACCAGCGTGGGTGAGGTCATGACCAGACCCGGTCCAACCCCCAGCACCAGGTTTGCAATCAATCCAATACCACTCCACCGCAGGTTCCGGAGCGACTGGATCGCCCATCCAGCCAGCAATATCGGGGCGATGGCATAGGCCGCCGCGGCCCAATTGGCATTGGCGCGGCTGACGATAGCCTGAGCGCAGATGATCAGGAGTGGGGTCGTGACCAGCATCACCAGCCAGAGATCGAACGATCCCCGGTGTCGCTGCGCGCTCCAGATGGCGATGAGAAGCAGAATGAACGTCACGGGTCCAAACACACCCAGCTGTCCGAACAGAAACTCGGCCAGCTCATCCAAATTAAATTGCGGGCCGTCTTTGAGGTTCGCATTATCGGTCGTGTGGACCATCGTGACGAAATCGTTTCGCGCGTTCCACAGCAGGTTTGGCAGCACGATCAGCCCCGTGAGCAGTCCCGCTGTAACGCCCCGCAGGTTCAGCATCGCCTTGCGTGTTCTGGCCTCAAACAACACGGCAAGACCAAACGCCGGGAGGACGTAGGTCATGGCGTATTTGGCCAAGAGTCCGAACCCGACCGCGGCCCCGACGATGAGTGCCCAATGCCAGGAGTTCTGCTCGCGGACACGGACCCACGCATACAGAAACAGAGCAACAAAAACGAGTAGCGCTGCATCCGTGCTGATCAGCGAGGATGAAAGGGCGACACCCGGCATCAACGCATAGAACGCCATAGCGATCAATCCGGCTTTTGCGCCGTAAAGCCTGCGGGCCGTCAGGAAGCACAGACTGGCCGTGATTGTGTGCAGGACAGGCGAGGCAAGTCGCACGGCCCATTCTGCATCCCCGAAGATCGCCGTTGTCGTCCAGATGATCCAGGCGATCAGCGGCGGTTTGGAATAGTAGCCAAAATCCGGGTCCTGTGCCCACGCCCAATATTGCGCTTCGTCGCCATGCAGGCCAGTCGGGTTCAGCAGCAACAAGGTGATACGGAACACCAATAAGGCGACGATCAACCCGGTCGCCCAGACCGCATAAGTCTGATCTGATCTGTGCTGGATTTCGTTCACAGATGATCGCTAAGCTGACATTTGCGCAAAATAAACCTTATTCGGGTCCATGTGCAGCCATTCAATTCGGTTTATGTGAGCCTGTGATTCTGTTTTGCCCTCAATCCGCGTACCATATTCTGGTCTTCGACTCCGGTGTCGGCGGTCTGTCAGTGAGCCGTGAGATCCGCAGGGTCCTGCCGGATCTTAATCAGACCTATCTCGCCGATGACGCGTTCCGGCCCTACGGCGCAAAGACGGAAGCGCAGCTTCGGGCGCGTCTGTCGGGCCTGCTGGCACCGGTCTGCGCGATGCTCTCTCCCGATATCGTTATCATTGCCTGTAACACGGCGTCAACGACGGCGTTACCGGCGATTCGCGCAGTGCTGGACATTCCGGTCGTCGGTGTGGTGCCAGCGATCAAACCCGCCGTCGCTATTTCAAAAACGAAGACCATTGCGGTTCTGGGCACGCCCGGCACGGTGCGCCGCACCTATGTGGATGCTTTGATCGATCGATATGCGAGTGAATGTGAGGTTCAGCTTCGCGGATCTGTTGCGCTGGTTGAAGAGGCAGAGCGCAAGTTTCGGGATCTGCCGATTGATATGGCGCGAATCCGCGCAGAGATTGCGCCGATCTTTGACGGGAGATCTGGCGGCGATATTGACGCGATCGTTCTGGCCTGCACCCATTTCCCGCTTTTGCGTGAGGAGTTGCAGGCGGCGGCCGACCAGCCCTTGACCTTGGTCGATAGCGGTGAAGCTGTGGCGCGCCGGGTCAAGAGCCTGCTGAGCGCGAAACCAGACATGCTGGGTCGCCCCCTCATCCATGAAACCGCATTTCTGATCGGCCCCGATACCGATCCGGCACGCCGTGCGGCGTTTTACGATTATGGATTTGACCGGATTATCAACCTTCTGGACGTCTGAAACCTCTAATGCAGCAGGGTTTTGTAAGCCCAATAGGCGGCAGCCAGCAGGACGAACAGGCCGAATGAAAACCAACCAAACCGTTCCTTCATGATTTGCTCGGCCTTTGCGCCAAAGGTTTTCACGATTCCGGCCACAAGGAAAAATCGCAAGGCCCGGGACAGAACGGATGCGGCCATGAAGATCGCGAAATTAATCTTCAAAGCCCCGCTCATGATAGTGATGACTTTATAGGGAAAGGGGGTGAGTCCAGCCCCGAACACGGCCAGCGCACCATATTCCTCAACCCGATGTGAAAAATCCGCCACCGCGTCCGCTTTGCCCAGACTTTCCAGCACAGGCAGCGCCAGAGCGTCGAACAGGAACAGACCGAGTAGATAGCCAAAGGCTCCGCCCAGGACAGAAAAAAAAGTCGCAATCATGGCCAGCCGCCATGCTTTTTCCGGCGCGGCCTGAACCATTGGGATCAGCATAACATCCGGTGGGATGGGAAAGACGGAACTTTCGATAAAGCAGATCCCAGCAAAGATTGGTTTGGCATGCGGATGCCGTGCTGCGGTTTTCACGCCTTCATACCAGCGTTCCAGAAATGCGAGGCGACCCTTCATTACAACCCTCAACACAAAGACTCCATGTTTCCAACACTTCACAGAGCACTTTTCAATCGGATTCTTGAACAAGAAGATTTCAAAATGAACAGAGAAGGCCAAGTCAGGACTGCCTATAGCCTTCGACACACATATATATGCTTGCGCTTTATGGAAGGTGCAGACATCTATCAAATAGCAAAGAACTGTCGAACGTCAGTCGAGATGATAGAAAAATACTATGCAAATCATATCAAAAATATGATTGACGCCTCCACGCTAACGTCAGAAGGTGTAAGCTAGTGACTCTGCAACGGAAGGCGTGATATAACGGTGAATAACCGAAAGTTTTTATTGTAATTCATGCAAATAATCTGCAATAAATAGCAGTTACCTCACTGTGCGGGTGTGGTGGAATTGGTAGACGCGCGGCACTCAAAATGCCGTTCCTTACGGAGTGTCGGTTCGAGTCCGACCACCCGCACCACTTTACTTATGATAAATTATATTTGGTTTTAAAGAAAGGGTCTTGCTGCAGCTTAGGATTCACCGTCACAAACTCTATCTAAAGTCTCGAGCAAGAATGGCTGTTTGGATTTAATTAAATCGTTCATCTAAGTAGTGATAAATATGATGCTAGACTTACTTTATTGGAAAAAACACTTCTTTCGGCATTTAAAAATGCAATCTTAGAATCCAACAAGCGTTGTTCTGCTGTTAATACGTCTATAGCGGGTCGAATACCTGCATCTCTTTCCTTTATGGCGCCTTCAAGTGCTAACTCCGCGGTTGTTACGGCCACACCGGTATATTCTTTCAATTCTTCAAGTAGTTCGAGTGACTCCCAAGAGTTTCGGATTAGAAAAGCCAATTCTTTTTCGGTATTATGATATTCAAAATATGCTTGATTTAGTCGCGAGGAAGCTATCGTTTCCAGTGCGGTAGACTTCCCTCCCGTGCCCAAAGGTAAAGAAAAATTGAGAAGAACTTGCGGAGAGGTTTCAGATGATGAAAAAGATCCTGTGGACCCGAAGTTTCTTTGATTGCGATAGTCGACTCTGCTAGTGATAGAAATGATAGGTCCAAACTGCTTCTTTGATTTTGCCAATTCTTTCTCCTCACGCTCAAACAAAGTTTGTCGTTGGAGCAAAGAGTAATTATTGTTGCGTCCGTACTCGAGCGCCGATTCCAAAGAAACTGGAAGATTAATAGTATAACTATCTAAATCTATACTTTCGAGTTCAGTATTTTCCCCAAATATCAAAATCATTTCAGATTTAACCATTTGGAAAACTCTCTTCTCTCGCACTAAACCCGACTGCACAGATGCCAAACGTGACTGAGCCAAAGCTACATCGGTGATCGTTCCGTCGCCAATTTCATATTTCAATTGAGCTCCTCTCAATTGCCTATTTAGTATTTCAACACTTTTTATTCTTATCTCTATAGATTCAGATGTCCTGTTGAAACTATCCAATGCTAGTAAGGAACGTAAAATAATTTCTTGTTTGCGTTGTTTAAGTTCATAGAGCACAGCCTGACTTTCTTTACCAGATGAAGTTATAGACAGATTGGTTACTCCATTGTCGAAAAGCTTGTAGCTGGCTCCAATACCTATTCTAGCAGAATTGGAGAAATCTCGACCTCCAAGCTCGGAATTGAGAAGTTGATTATTCCCAGAAAGGTCAAACATAATTGATTTTTCCGATCGCGCCAAGTCAATTGCTGCTTTCGATCCTATATACTTTTCTTCTAAGGCCATATATCTAGAGTCGTTTTGGAGGGCGTAGTTTATATATTCATATAGTTGATTTGAGTTGCCCTGAGCATACGTTGAAAAAAAAATCACAGCGAATAATATCAGAGAGAAAAAAATTTTAAATTTCGATTTGGCCATCTCTCATATTCACTATTCTGTTCGCTTTTTTTGCATCTTGTAGGGAGTGAGTTACCATAACGATAGTTGTCCCTTTTGAATTAATATTCGCTAAAATATCTAAAATGTTTTTGCTAAGCGCACTGTCTAGATTGCCAGTCGGTTCATCGGCCATAATCAAATCAGGAGAGTTTACCAACGCTCTAGCAATCGATACTCTTTGTTGTTGTCCCCCAGATAGCTGAGGTGGTATGTGCTTAAGCCGATGGCCTAAATCTACTTGTTCCAGCATAGTAGTAGCTATTTCTACTCTTTCCTTTTTGCTTTTAGAAGATTGTTTTAGAGGTAAACAAACATTTTCTAATACTGAAAGATTATTTAGTAAATTGAAATTTTGAAACACATAACCGATTTTATTTCTACGGATTTTTGCCAACTCTCTTTCTTTTAGGTCGGAAACAAGAGTGCCGTCAAATGAAAGATTGCCTGAGTCGATAGTGTCAAGAAGTCCTATTATTGAGAGCAACGTAGATTTGCCACAACCAGAAGGGCCCATGACAGCCAAAAATTCACCATCAAATACATTCATGTTAACGTCATTCAAGGCAACAGTTTGAACGAACTTAGTATAGAACGATTTCGTGACATTTTGTAGTTCGATCACTTTGATAGCCTTACTTTCTTAATCCCATCGTTAATATTAATTTTTGGTAAAATAATTATATCCCCGACGTCTAATCCTCCGGATACTTCTACATACTCCTCATCTCTGTCGCCAAACTTCACTTTTCTTTTTGTCGCAATATTATTTAAACCCATAACAAACAATTCATTATCCTTAATGTTTGTGAGATACGGACTATATTTGATTGCAGTCACAGGTTTATTTCCCGGTAATTCGTGATCCACGAACACCCCTTGCCCAATTCCTAAATCAGATAATTTCTTCGAAGACTTCCAGCGTACTAAAAATTTACCATCCTCAATTGTTCTGTCAATATAATCCAGTTCCAATTCGAAATTTTTATCTTTGTAAGGCAATTGAGCGGTTTGACCCAACTCTAAAGAATTCAGATAATACTCATCGACTAGAGCTTCAATATATTTTTGTTCAGTTCTGGAAATTCTTGCAATTTCGGTTCCTTCCATTACTGATTGCCCTCTCGAAAAGTTCATTTGTGAAATTTCTCCTGCTATTGTGCTTCGAACTAGCAAGGAATTTTGTTTATTCAATGTAGTTTCTAGGTCTAACTGGGCTCGCTTTAGTTTGACATCTAATGCTTGAAGTTTTTTTTCTCGAATATTGACAAACTTCCGGTTACTTTTCTTCTCAATATCTATTAGTCGTTTTTTCCGAGCAATCTCGTTCTCTATGTCCTTCACAAAGTTTTTAGGCAAAAACCCTTCTTCGGCCAGCCGTCGCTTACCTAAAAGTTCATTTTGTAATTTTTCGATTGACTCAGTCAGTTCTAAATTTTTGATCTCAGATGCAACCTCTTCCCGTATTTTTTCTTGGTTTTGATTCTCTCGCAATGTTTTTAAATCTTCTATTCTTGATACCCTTGAAGAGACTTCAAGTTCAATATCCACATTCTCCAAGAGAATTATTGGAGCTTCAGAGGGTAAAAACTCTCCATTTCGGACAAAAACCTCAGCGACGGTCCCTCTTGAGGACGACGTAACAACTGTACTTTCTGCGGCAACCACTTGAGATTGAAAAGATGAACCTTGTTTAATTTTTTGTTCTTCCAGAACTAATTGTACAACATCTTTATGATTTATAACTGTTATTGCAACGCTTCTGTAAATCAAGGGAACAGCTAGCAATGCTAGCAATATAAATATCCCAACTAAAATTAAGTAAGTTGACTTAGAATGATTAGATTGTATTTTAATATCCACCAGAGATCTCTTTCTAACTTTCAATATTAGCTCGTACAAAAGAAAAAAATTCCAACTCCAACTTCTCTTAAAGGAACGATGTTATAGAATGTTTAATCGTCAATTGTTTTTTTCTCAAGTTTAGCATCAAAATCCGCAAAATATTCTGTTCCAGAGTATTCGCCCAAAGATTCTTGATACAAACCTTGTAAAGTTGAGTCATTATGCACTAACGAAGCTCTGATTGGAATTGGAGTACCATCGAGCATTGTAGTATGTCCTTCAAACGTGTAAGTCAATAATGGTTCTACAAATTTTATATCGTAGAACTTTTCAAACTCAGCCCTTGATTCATTTGGCTTAATAATTACATCACCAGTTGACGTTACTGAAATATCAAAAAATAACGTATAAGGCATATGTACGTTTTTGGCGTAATATTCGTAAGTTCCGGTCCAACTACCAATTAAACTTTCTAATGATGAATTAGACGATTCTTGCATCAGAGTATCGATATTGTTTTTCACTGTAGGAATGTCTTCCTTAGTAACACCAATAATAAAGCTGATACTATTCGATTTTTTATATCTCTCATCATCATCATTCTCGGCGCATGAGCACAATAGAATCAACATGATTGCGAGCGGTGTTTTCTTAGAAAAAATGAGATGAAATAAATTAATCATGGGGCTGTCCTAGATAAATTGTCTCTAACCCGTTGGTTCAACTGTGATAATTGGCGTTTAGTTCAGAGTTGTTGAAACGCCACTTACATTCCTTCAAATATAGTCCAAAATGGGTCCTTGGAACATCGTTAAATTTGCGCATATGGCACTTCGCTTGACTACAGAAATGCTCAATCCCGTTAATGGGATGATGCTTGTCGGAAAAGAGCTTTGAATGATTGGTCCAGAAATGCTTGAATTCACAGACATCCAACACGTTATAGCCCCGCCAGCAATCCGAATAGACAATGCTGTCAGGAATGACTTTATGCTCAATAATCGGCATCAATGTGACAGATGTGGCATTGGGCATAATCTTCGTGTACACCCGTCCACCGCGCTTTAACACCCCAAATACAGGGATTTTACCCGCTGAGCCCCGTCCGCGCTTACCTTTACGCCGCCCGCCAAAGTAACTTTCGTCGACTTCGATCTCGCCACCAAACACATCACCCGCCTCGACTTCAAGCTTTAAAGCATCCGATCTTTAACCTGAGACATATCCGGCAGCTTTGCAGTAGTTCCAGCACTCTTCTGGCGAGAAGAGGTCACAGATTTCCGTAAGGGCGTGGAACATATCGGTGAAGGTTCGCGCACCTATCCTTCGCAGATGCGCTTTGAGTTTGGAGAACGCCATCTCAATCGGGTTCAAGTCCGGGCTGTAGGGGGGCAAGAAGAGAAACCAGCAGCCTGCATCGCGCATGGCTTTGGCCGCGACAGCGTTTTGTGCGTGGCGAGGTTGTCCAGGATGACGACGGTTCCCGGTGCCAGTTCAGGGACCAGCACCTGTGCGATGTAAGCCGCAAAGGCCTCCGCCATCCATCGCGCCTTTGATGACTCACGGCGCGATCAGGGCATCTCAGGGCATCTGACGTCAACCGGCGATGAAGGTCTGTGTTCCCCATGACCCGAAAGGGGCATCCATAACGAGCCGCTCTCCTCGCTGCGACCAGCCACGCGCTGGCGGGTCAGGTTCGTTTTAACTGAAGTCGCATCAATGAAAACAACCCGATCCGGTTATGCCGAGATTGCTGGCAAGCGATGAGCGAACCAGTCGTCGCGTTATTTCCTTACCCGTGCGCGGCGTCGCTTGGTGGCGACCAACGTTTTTTGTATGTAAAACCGAGTTTGCGCAGGAACCGGCCAATCGCATCAAGGTGCACCTGAACGCCGGTCGCGTCTGCCAGCGCCCCGGCCAGCGCACCGGCCAGTTCAGGCATGGTCATGTCCCCGTCCTGTTCAATCAGTTCGACGAGAAAAGACCGGTGGGTATCAAGCTTGCCCTTGCACGTCCGGTTCGTCGAATCGAAAGGCCCCAACGCGCGCTTCGGTGGCCGGTGAAAGCTTCAAGCGCAACGCTACCGCACGCCCGCTTAACCCTTCTTCAATCAACGTCTGAAACCGCCTCCGAACTGCTTCTTGCAAAGGTGTTGACATGAACCATCCTCCCAAACCCGATGAATCATAAATCAGCTCTCAAGGGAATCCAAACAATTCAGGTTTTGATCGGCCGCTTTAAAGCGATAATCTCTCGCAGGCGATGAAAATACAAAGCGCCTCTACTCTCAATTCACCCCGACAAGTCGTGAAGCGCAGCGTGCCGTGCAGCCCGACACAAAGTGCTCAATCAAACGCGATTGCTTCCACCAACTTAAACGGCTCTTCCTCATCATAACCCAACAACACAAAATCATGTTATCTAGGACAACATTTTAATCATATAGGTATTCATGAGAAGAGCGCGAAATTAATCGCCATAAAATTATGAAAACCACAGCAGACAGTGTTACTAAAAGAAGTAATGCTGGAGCATAAATTGACATTATGTAAACTCCAGTGGATATATGCAGATTATAAAACAGTGACGGAATGACGAAATAACCAACAAGGCTGAATGCTAATGCCATACCTATAACGATCGGCAGTATTAATCCAGGAAATATGTGGACAAATAAATTATGCAAACCATGGCCAAACACCTTACGAATGGCTAAGTTCTTTTTTTGCGCTGATATAAGTGTGCTAAACATACTATATGCTGCAAAATATGAGACAAGTAACGCCGCCAAGGCTAAAAATAAGAATATAAGTACGCGCTCTTTGAGCGGTTTCATAAGGGTCTCTAACAGCGTTTCATAAGCTATTACTGTGAAGTAGTTTTTACTATCAGATATGTTTTTATAATTTTGTAATGTAGTTATAATATCAGATTGATTCGTGGACCGGAGAGTAAGAGTCTTGTATACTGCCACATCAGAATAGTAAATTATGGGCTTGGGTTTTTTAGTATATGTTCCAAACACTGTATCCTCTACAACTCCAATAATGATTCCAACTTGACCATTCTGTAAAGTTATTCTTGAGTTAACTACATCTTCGATATTTCTGAATCCAAGAAGCTCTACAAACCGCTTTGTTACAACAATATTTATTATAGGTAAATCTTCAATATCAGAATTAAAGTTATCACTCATTCTTTTAACAGAGAATGTTTGACCGGTTACTGTACCTATTTCTAGAAAGTCGAAAAAGTTTAGCGAGACTGAAACCATAGGTATATATAAATCTATACTGTCTTTTTGAGCCGTGAGGGTTGATATTTTTGTTGGAGATGGAAGAAAACCAGGAATAGAAATGTCCGACATTGCGGAATTTTTAAACTCTTCAAAATCGTCTAAATACTCATTTATTTCCATCAATGATACCCAATCTGAATCGTCTTCTAGGGAGGAAGTGGACACGAAAATTGTCTGTAAGTCTTGCTGGTTAAAGTTGCGATCTATTTTCAGAACTTGATTAATTTGAATTAAACTTAGAGTTAAAATGCATGTGAGAAAAACACTCGCAAAAAATTGTAATGATAAAACACTTTGAATGGTAATTCTTCCAACATGCATGCCCTTTTGTGAAGCAGAAAGGATCAATTTAGGAAGAGCAATGTAAACACGATAGAGGCGAAGCGGTGTTGATAAAAATTGCACAAAAAATATCACTATCAAGAGTGTGATTGCGAGTGCAGTGTAATTGTGAATTTCGAAAGGAGGATTTCCAGTTTTGCTTCTTATTATTTCTAAGGTAAACACTATGCAGGCGATGCATATGGGTAGTAAAATCAAGGTTTTCGCCGAAATTGACTTTAATATCTTTAACATTAATTGACTTGAAGAGATTCCAAAAATTTTTATCAAACTAATTTTTTTTAATTCCCATTCCATTTTTACAATTAAGTAAAGCTTATGGTTAAATATTGAGATGATAAATATTGACAATGACAAAATTGCTAAAGCATTTATGATCGTAATGTTTCCATTTGGTCGGTTCATCACTGATACAGCGTGAGTATGCAATTTTCTCAATGGCGTAAGCACAAATGACTCGCCTGACAGATATGCGTATCTATCGGGAAGAACCTCCAAAAAAGCTTCCATATCAGTTTGACTTGTAGTTTTTAATTTAACAAATGTATTTGTAGTAATGGTTGTTTCAGTTCTTTTACTATTTCTGGTGATAGAGTTCTTATTATTGAGTATAAAAGTCTTTTGCCGATTACGCCCGTCAAATTTCATAAGGGCTTCGAAGCCAAAATTTGAATTTCTTGGTATATCCTCAAAGATAGCAGTCAATTTTAGTTTTCTACCTCCTCCTACTTCTATATAACTCCCAATTTTAAGAGGTATTATTTCGGTGATAGTTTCATAAGATGACTGAGATAGTGCAATTGACGACGGAGTTGTGAGTGGTGCTCTTTTGTCTCCATCGATTATCTTTATATCTAAAAAATCAAATATATTCTCGTCGACATGGAAGGCTTTGAATGAAAATCCGACAATGTTTTTAGCGGAGTTGTTTTGAATGGTAATGGTTTCTTGATCAGCAACTCTTACCACAGTGACTTGATCATCAGTGTATTTATCCTTGATGATATCAGCAAGTCTCGGGTCTGTTATAGGAGCCGCACTTCGCTGAATAGCAATATCTGAATTGCTTTCATCAAAATTGTTTGCGAAGTTCTGATCCAGTTCGACTCTGTATATTTGGGAATAATCAGTACGAAAATTATCGTAAGTTGTTTCGTATTCAAAAAATAAATAAGAGAAGGAAGCTACAAATAAAGAAATGGTGAGGCAAAAATACGCCAGCAATTTGCTAACCATAATGTTATCCTCCTGCTTATGCGCTGCCTTGGCAGCGCGTAGAACATCAACTAATTATATTTGTCTTAGGTAGTACATAAACGACCAAAGAGAGGCAGTTTTCCTAAAACCCTAATCCAAACCAACATTCGGTTCTCTTAAAAGTAACTTCCTACAAAACAGGCGCTTGACCAGTTGGGCAAGTGACCGGTTCAGTATCTGCATCTGCCGTTGGAAAGCAAACCCACTCCTCCCGTTCCTCAGCGCCGAAAGTCGTGGTTTGAAGTACTGGAATTTGTCCCGATGGACAAGTAAATAGTTCATTAGGTGCCACTGGAACGCACATCCATTCTGTTCGCATTTTTTCGCAGCAGAAGTAGTTTGATCACTGGAAGATGTGTTGGCAGTAGATATTACTGCGATCAAAATAGTTGCCCCAAAAACTTTGAAATTCATTATCTACCCGTCAAGATCATGTAATTATTATTAAAGGGTCTTGCCTATTTGATTGGCTCCGCATAGGATCTAAGTCACTATATGCAATGGAAATCATCACTCAAAAGGGTCGCACCTGTCCGAACGCAAAATTCGGGAGGTCGTTCGCTGCTTCGCCGCTGATCTGACAGCCCTGCAAACAGCCCAACTGACAGGGCTTAACTGTAACACCATCAACCGAATCTACCGCGCTCTTCGCGAACGCATCCATTGGGCCTGCGAGGCGAACAGACCCTTCTTCGGCGTGGTCGAGGTTGATGAAAGCTATTTCGGCGCAACCCGCGTCAAGGGCAAACGCGGGCGCGGGGCCTATGGCAAAACCACCGTGTTTGGCATCTACGAACGGGCCGGGCGGGTCACACCGAGATCGTGCCAGACTGCTCCAGAGCCACCCTACAGGGGATTATCCGGGGTAGGGTTAACCCGTCTTCCATCATCAACTCCGATGGCTGGCGCGGCTATAACGGACTGGTCGATATAGGCTATGGTCATTATCGGGTAGATCATTCCAGGGACGAGTTCGCCCAGGGCCCAACCCACATCAACGGCATCGAAGGCTTCTGGGGGCTGGCCAAGATGCGTCTAGCGAAGTTTAAGGGCGTTCCAAACACACCTTTCATCTACACCTGAAGGAAACGGAATGGAGATATAATCACAGGCTTGAAGACAAGTACAAAACCCTGTTACGATACTTCAGAGAAAATCCAATCAACTAGGCATGACCCTTTAACTATTTGAGCCATAGATATATTTCGGCGATATATTCCGGCGCGTTTGACGGATCCCATGCATGTTTTGATGAGTTTGCCGAACATAGGTTCGAGCTGATGCGCTCCTTATAGAGGTCTTTGTCGTAGGCGCGTTGTTCAAGACGGTTGGTTTTAGGCGGGATACAGGCCTTAGCATTATTATCATGGATAGTCTGGATCAGACTATCCGTATCATAGGCCTTATCTGCCAGGGCATATTGGGCCTGCAAGCCTTCAATCAGACCATGAGTCTGTTTCATGTCATGTTCAAACCCCGGGCTTGCCTCAAATCACAGAGAAAGCTCCAAATCTTCGCTTACGGTATGGCGTTTTGTGCCAAACTCGCCACGGGAGCGGCCCAAACATTGGGATGTTTGGCCTTTTTTTAAGCGGCGCGCCCAGAACAAAAGGTGGAGGCCTCTAAGAACCGTACATTTTGTGGTATGATCTGATTTACTGGTTGTGGGAGGATTTTATGATGCACGCGCCTGGATTGTTTGACTTGTCGGATCATCTTGCTCGCTTATCGGCGACAGGTGATCCGCTTGAAGCGCTGGAGCGTCATGTGGACTTTGAGGCTTTCCGAACTGTTCTGATGGAAGCCCTCGGTTATGGTGTTCGCGCCAAGGGCGGTCGGCCACCCTATGATCCGGTCACGATGTTCAAGGTGCTTGTTCTGGCGTCGATGCACAATCTGAGTGATGAAGGGATGGAATTTCTGATCCGGGATCGTTTAAGTTGGTTGCGGTTTCTGAGGTTTCAGATCGGTGAACCGACCCCGGACCAAAAGACGATTTGGCTGTTGCGTGAAAAGCTGACCCAGGAAAAGCTGACCCAGTCTGGTGCTTTCAAATCTCTGTTTGCCGCTTTTGAAGAGCAACTCTGCAAGCGCGGCTACAAACCCACGGGAGGTCAGATCGTGGATGCCACTTTGGTGTCAGCGCCGCGCCAACGGATGAGGAAAGAAGAGAAAGAGCGGGCCAGGGCGGGTGAAAGCGCGTCCGCTATCTGGCGCGGGCGATCCTGCCAGGGCCGCACAGAAAGACACCGACGCACGAGCGGTGGTCAGCTATTCCAGGGCGCGAAAGACCGCAGAAGGGGAACAGGACGCAGGCCTTGTCGACATTTCCATCCCTCACTTTGGGTACAAGAACCACATCAGTATTGACCGGAAATGGCGCTTTGTCCGGGGAGAGACCTGCACCCATGCGGCCCGCTATGATGGGCACGGACTGGCATCGGTTCTGGATGCCACCAACAGCTCAAAGTCTGTTTGGGCGGATACAGCTTATCGCTCAGCCAGAAACGAAGCCTGGCTGAAAGCGCAGGGCTATCGTTCAAATATCCATCGAAAGAAGCCCCGCGGTAAACCGATGGCAAAGCACATTCGGCGCGGCAATGCGACCCGCTCCTCCATCCGTGCCTGTGTTGAACATGTCTTCGGATATGAGAAAGGGCCGATGGCGATCACGATCCGCTCAATCGGCCAGGCGCTCAATCGGCCAGGGCCGCTGGCCGGATCACCATGGCCAAGCTAAGCTACAACTTCCGCTGCCTCGTTTTCCATGAGCGACGACAGCCCATAGCCTGATTCTGTTCAAAATCCGGATCCCCCCGCTTATGCAGGCCTAAATCATGCCAAAATACGCCTGTGGACACGAATTCGTCACTCTATGAAGCCTGACCTGAGAGCCGACTATAAAATTCGCCTCTATACTGGCCCAAAAAACCCGTTCTTCGAGGTGTCCAGGTTCTATAATCGCCCATTGGTCATCGCGGAGCTCCTGTCGATCCATGAGTTACCTCCAAAAGAAAGTCTTGAACCAGTGTTCGCAAACAAAAGAAATCCATAAAAGTGAGAATGTAATCGCAGCCTAGCAAGTCTTCGAAAGAGGTTGGGTCAAAGGCTTTTACAAGAATGCTGGAAAACCAGATGGATGTGATGCATCATGGCGGGAGTTGTCGATAGTTTGTAGGGATCATTACGCCAAGGACGAAGAAGTTGCCGATTGTATAGAGGCTTTGTCCACAGCAGAGATCGCAGAGAAGGCTTGACCAGTAAAGGAAAAAATTCCTAACATTCGAACAACATCCATCACCGCTTCGTTTGGGCCATTCGGGAGCGTGCATCAGCGAGACGTTCATGGCCTATCCCAATATCCTGCCCTTCCAACAGCCCAAGCGTGAGCTGAAACTCAGAGAGAAGGGACGCGGCGCGCGCAGCAATGTGACCGGGCGCTATGAACCGCTGACGCGGGAGCGGTCGGACGAGGATTGGGACGCGCTGCCGCTGGAAGACCGCGCTTCGGCCAGAACATCCGTAACCACAGAATTCCCGCGCACGATCATCAACAAGATCGTCAGTCCCTATGTCGGGTTTAAGCGCTCGATCAATCCCTATCGCGGTTGTGAACATGGCTGCATCTATTGTTTCGCGCGGCCAACCCATACCTATTACGGTCTCTCCGCCGGGCTCGATTTTGAAACGCGGCTCTATGCCAAACCGTCCGGGCCGGATCTGCTCAAGCGCGAACTGTCCAACCCGCGCTACAAGGTCCGCCCGATCATGATCGGGACGAATACGGACGCCTATCAGCCGATCGAGCGGGAGCAGCGGATCATGCGCGGCCTGCTGCAGGTGCTCAGCGCCTTCCGCCATCCGGTCTCGATCCTGACCAAGTCGAACCTGATCACGCGCGATCTGGATATTCTCGCGCCGATGGCGCGGCGCGGGATTGTCCGGGCGATGATATCAATCACAACGCAGGATCGGGCGCTCGCCCGCGCGATGGAGCCGCGCTGCCCGACGCCGGAACGGCGGTTCGACGCGCTAGAGCAGCTGGCGGTTGCCGGTATTCCGACGGGTATCATGCTTGGCCCGATGATACCGGGGCTGAATGATAGTGAGCTGGAAAGCATCATGGCGCGGGCGGCTGATCTGGGCGCGAGCTACAGTGCCTATACGGTGCTGCGCCTGCCGCTGGAGGTCAGTCCGATCTTTCAGGAATGGCTGGAGGCCTTTGCGCCGACGCGTGCGCGGCGGATCATGAATCACATTCGCACGATCAATGGCGGCAAGGACTATGATCCGCACTGGTCGCGCGGGGAGGGCAGCGAGGTGAAGACGCCGTTCCGAAAGTTGATCGCGCAGCGTTATTATCACGCGCAGAAGCGGACCGGGATCATTCCGCGTGAACAGCGCGTCAGCTTGGACTGTACGCAGTTCCGCGTGCCGGAAAGCGTCAGTGGGCAGGGCGATCTGTTCGGGTGAGGGATGATCCTGTAGGCGATATGAAACAGGAGACAGTCATGCACCGCATCACTTTTGCGCTGGAAGAAACGGACACGAAGGGGCGTTTCATTGCGCATATAGAGGGGCATATAGAGGGACAGGCGCTGACAGCGAAAATCACCTTTTCCAAGTCGGAGTCTCACTTTGGTCATTGTCGATTATACAGATGTCGCTGACGGGCTCGGCGGATCGTCCCGCTCTGCCCCTTCTTCGAGGCAATGGCCGCGCGCAATCCTGATTGGGTAGATGTGGTGCAGTTTGGTCGGTTGAACTCAGCTTGATTTGTCGGCTTGTTCCTGTTAGAAAACTTGGATCCATGATGAAACCGTCACACAGACTTCACTTGATATCCCGGGGACTTATCCCAATATGCAGACCATCGACCAAAGGGCCAGATCATCGGCCTGCCGCTTGCTCACGGTCTATCCGTGGCCCGGCGCAGAATGCTTTTCCTACCAGACGTCGAGAATCGCCGTGCTTTTCAGCGGGGCATCCGTTCGGCATGTCGCCGCATGGGAACCGACGATCTAAAGGATTACACTATGTCGGATATGCAGACAGGTACTGTTAAGTTTTTCAACACCACTAAAGGCTTCGGCTTTATCGCGCCAGAAAGCGGCGGCGGCGATGTGTTCGTTCACATCTCTGCTCTGCAGCGCTCCGGGCTGGACAGCATTAATGAAGGTGACAAGGTTCAGTTCAACACAGCTGTCAACCAACGCTCCGGTAAGACGGCCGTAGACTCCATCTCAATGACCTAAGGCCCTCGCCTTAATCAGAGTATGAAAGGCTCCCCTAGGGGGCCTTTTTTGTGCCTGATGATGGTTCATTTGCCGAAGAGGAGGATACGATTGTCGTGACGGGTTCGCGCCTACGCCGTAACGAATTTACTTCGGCGTCTCCCCTTCAGTTTATTGATGGTGAGTTCGCTCGCGATCTGGGTCTTGTTGATGCGGCTGATCTTCTCAGACAGACGACTGTGGTCCAAGGCCAACAAATTACCACAGGTGTGTCAACCTCCGCAGGTCTACTCACTGACAGCGGTCCGGGCTCTGCGACAGTGTCTCTGCGCGGCCTGAATGCGGGCCGGACCTTCGTGCTTGTCAATGGTCGTCGTCTGGGGCTCCGGCCGGAGTGCGCGGCGCGCCCAGTAACCCCGATCTGAACCTGATCCCGGGCACATTGATTGAGCGGGTCGATGTGCTGCTTGACGGTACGTCCTCAATCTATGGGTCTGACGCCGTTGCGGGGGGTGTCAACTACCAGCTTCGTGATGACTTTGACGGTCTTCAACTGGATGCTTTCGCGACGCTTCCGGAACTCCCCGGTAATGCGGGCCATCAGCAAGTCTAAACGGTCACGACACGCTTCTCCTGCTGTGTGCAGCAAAATGATACGCCGTGTCTTCAATTTGATGCACTTGATGACTATTGGGTCCACGATGCATCCCTGACGTTAAGCCGCGATACCTATATCATCCGCGTTGGTGCCAGCAATATCTTTAATGATGCCCCGCCTCTGACCGATAATAACAACCTTTCGAATCTTGGGGGTATTGGCTACGACATCAGCGGTCGCACCTTCTTTGCGAACATCACGAAGCGCTTCTAGAAAACCTCCTCAGCCGGGCCAAATCCGGTTGACCTTAAACCGAATGAAGGCGCGCTCCGAGGAGTGCACCTTTTCTGTTCAGCTGCGGGGTTTGGCGAGGGCTTCCAACCAGCCTCATCGCCTATCCACCGGGAACGTGGAGGCCTCTAAAAACCATGCATTTTGTGGTGTGATCTGATTTACTGGTTTTGGGAGGATTTTATGCTGCACGCGCCTGGATTGTTTGACTTGTCGGATCATCTTGCTCGCTTATCGGCGACAGGTGATCCGCTTGAAGCGCTAGGTCGTAGTGAAGAATTAACTTTTATTTTCTATAATGTTCCTTCATTTTGTCAGGAGCGCACATATGTCTGGTTATCAGGAACTTACGGATGAACAATGGAGCCGTTTAAAGCCTTATTTGCCTTATGGGAGCACAGGGAAACCGGGTCGCAACGCCAATAACAGGCTTTTCATTGATGCTTTGTTGTGGATGGCCCGTTCGGGCGGGCGTTGGCGCGATTTACCCGAACGGTTCGGGCGTTTTGACAGTGTCAAACGGCGTTATTATCTCTGGGTTGAGGCCGGGGTTTTAGAAGATGTCTTTAAGGCCTTGCGCACTCACGCTGATCAAGAGTGGCTGATGATGGATGCCACAATTGTGCGGGCGCATGCCCAAGCGGCCGGGGCGCGGCATAAAAAGGGGGGCCTGATGCCCACGCATTGGGGCGTTCCAAGGGCGGCCTGACGACAAAAATACATGGGCTGACAGATGCATTGGGTTTAGCTCTGCGCCTGATAGCAACGGGCGGGCATTGTAGCGAAATGACGCAAGCCGCCGCCTTATTGGCAGGGTTTAAGGCGGATCATGTCTTGGCGGATAAGGGCTATGATGGCCGGTGCGTTATAGACGCGGTGAATGAGAGCGGGGCTATGCCCGTTATTCCGTCCCGAAAAAATGCGCGCAAGCCAAGGCAAACTGATATGGCTTTGTATAAGGAACGTAATATTGTCGAGCGTTTCTTTGGCTATCTCAAACAGTTCCGGCGTGTGGCTACGCGCTATGACAAGCATATCCAAAACTATATGGGCTTCGTCTATATCGCAGCTATCAAAATCTGGCTCAAATGATTAATTCTTCTCTACGACCTAGGCTCAGGGCTCAAGTTATTTCGTCAAAAGCATCTCCTTAATCATAGCGACCCGCAGCCTTCCAGTTCGACCGGGCCGCTCATGATGACGTGATTATCGCTCTTGCGCCATTGGATGTGCAGCGTCCCGCCATCGACCTGCACCTGCACGTCCCGGCCAGCGCGTTTCTGTCGATGAGCCGCCACAACTGCGGCGCAGGCCCCGGTTCCGCAAGCCTGCGTCATTCCGACACCTCGCTCCCAGACCTTCAGACGAATTCTTTCCGGTGAGTCCACGCGGGCAAAACCAACATTGGTCTGCTGTGGAAAGAGCGGATGGAATTCGACCATCGGTCCGGCGAGATGGGGCTTTACCGTTTCAAACTCCTCGACAAAGAACACGACATGCGGGTTGCCCATACTGATTGCGCCGGGATTGCTCAGGCCCAGATCATCAATGGGGCCAAGTTTCACATCGACATGATGGGTGTGCATCGGTTCTTTCAGCGGAATCTGTGACCAGTCGAACTTGGGTTCACCCATGTCTACGGCGACCGCGAACGGGCCCGTTCGCGTGCAAGACAGTAAGGCATCATTGGTCTGTACGGTTGCAGCCGCCTCGCCCGTTTCTTCCATCACCAACCAGGCGGCGCAGCGCGTCGCGTTCCCGCAGGCATCTACTTCGAACCCTTTCTGGTTACGGATTTCCATGAAGATATCGGCATCCATGGATTTGGGGGCTCGCAGGATAATAAGCTGATCCGCGCCGAGCGGCCCCATGGCCGCAGAGCCCGGTGCGCTGATGGTCTGAACCTGATCATCGGACAGGGTAAAGTCCGCTGCTTGGCGGGCATCGAACACAGCAAACCGGTTGCCCGCCCCATTCATGATCAGAAAGTCCATTCCGACTATATAGGAGAGAGGGCCGCATCCGCCCAGCCACCTTGCCATGCGCGGCTAGCGTGTTACATTGTCGCCATACACAATTGCGGAGACTTTCATGACCACCAAGATATTTCTGGCGACAAGCGCCATGGCGCTAATACTGGCCGCCTGTTCTGATACGAAAGAGACAATTGTGAACGACACGACCGACACTTATGTGCCCGCCGTCTATGATGCGGACGGCATGCGCGACGAAGACCATCTCTGGCTTGAACAGGTTGAGGGCGAAGCCGCGCTCGACCAAGTTCGGGAATGGAATAAGAGCTCGCTCGACCGGCTGATGGCGGATGCGCGTTATGAGGCACTCTATCAGGACGCACTTGGCATTTTGCAGAGTCAGGACAAGATCCCATATGTGTCCTATCGGGCCGGCGCAGCGCATAATTTCTGGCAGGACGAAACCCATGTCCGGGGTGTCTGGCGCAAGACAAGTATGGATAGCTATCTATCGGATGAGACCGAGTGGGAAACCGTTCTCGATTTTGACAAGCTCGCCGCCAATGAGGGCAAGAACTGGGTTTACAAGGGCAATAACTGCCTGTCGCCAGATTATGCTCTGTGCATCGTCAACCTGTCGGATGGCGGCAAGGATGCCGTGATACGCCGTGAGTTCAACAGCGAGACGGGCGAATTTGTTGAAGGCGGGTTCGTCACACCAGAATCCAAAGGAATAATCGACTGGGTCGACGCCGATACGATGGTGGTCGCCGTCGATTTTGGCCCCGACGCCAACGGGAATGCGACAATGACGGATTCCGGTTATCCGAGCACGGCGCGGATCTGGACCCGCGGTCAGTCGCTTGACGAGTCCATTGAGATCGGACGCGGTAATCAGACGGATGTCGGCTACTGGCCGGGCGTTCTGGAACTGCCTGACGGGCGACGCGAAATCATGACGGCGCAATCGACAACCTTCTACGACACCGACACATTCTGGTTCCCGCGCAACGCGGACGGAACGGTTGGCGAAGCGGTAAAATTCCCCGTTCCAACCAAGTCCAATCTCGGATCCGTCTTCAAGGGCCAGATGCTGCTGTCACTCAATGAAGACTGGCGCGAGTTTACATCTGGCGATCTGGTCAGTTTCGCTTGGGATGATTTCGTTGATAATGGGAAGATCGCAGACCTTCACCTCGTTTACAGCCCGGACGCGAAAAGTTCGATGGGCAGTTATGGCGTCACCAAGGACAAGGTTCTGCTGTCGACGACGACCGATGTGAAAGGCTCTGTTCATGCCTATGACTGGGACGGAAATAGGTGGAGTTCTACCCGTTTGAATCTGCCTGAAAATGGCGCGGCCGGTGTTGGCGCCACCAATAGTAAGGAAAGCATCGCCTTCCTGTCCGCCGAAGATTTCCTCATCCCCGACACACTCTACACAATCGACACGTCGGCGGATGAGATGACGCCAGTCGCCGCCAAGTCCCTGCCGAACTGGTTCGACGCAACCAACATGGTCAGCGAACAGTATTTCGCGACATCAGCAGACGGAACTCAGATTCCCTATTTCATTGTCCGCGCCAAGGATGGCCGAAATGAACGGTGAAAACCCGACATTGCTCTATGGCTATGGCGGGTTTGAAATCTCGCTAAATCCAGCTTATTCCGCGACACGCGGCAAGCTCTGGCTTGAAAATGGAGGCGTCTATGTGCTCGCCAATATTCGCGGCGGTGGTGAATATGGCCCGAACTGGCACCAGGCTGGTCTGAAGACTGTCTGACCGTCAGGCCAGTCTGGGCAGGACCGTCAGGAAATGACGAGCACCAATTGGAGCCTAGGTCGTAGAGAAGCATTAATCATTTGAGCCAGATTTTGATAGCTGCGATATAGACGAAGCCCATATAGTTTTGGCAGCGTATCTATGACGACTTCATCGCCGTGGCTGAGGATTTGATTGAAACCGGCGTCACGCTCACCTGATCATCTCGGTATCGAAGGTGGGTCCAATGGCGGCCTGCTGACTGGCGTGATGACGACGCAACGTCCTGATGTTATTTGGAGCCGCCATCAAATCGCCGTGCCGCTGCTTGATATGCAGCGCTTCCACAAGCTGCTGGCGGGCAGCGTCCTGGATGGGTGAATATGGTAATCGGATGAACAATGGAGCCGTTTAAAGCCTTATTTGCCTTATGGGAGCACAGGGAAACCGGGTGGAATAACAGGCTTTTCATTGATGCTTTGTTGTGGATGGCCCGTTCGGGCGGGCGTTGGTGCGACCCGCCGGGCGTTTTGATGTCAAACGGCGTTATTATCCTGGGTATTTTAGAAGATGTCATTGCGCACTCACGCTGATCAAGAGTGGCTGATGATGGATGCCACAATTGCGGGCGCATGCCCAAGCGGCCGGGGCGCGGCATAAAAAAGGGGGCCTGATGCCCATGCATTGGGGCGTTCCAAGGGCGGCTTGACGACAAAAATACATGGGCTGACAGATGCATTCCTCTGCGCCTGATAGCAACGGGCGGGCATTGTACGAAATGACGCAAGCCGCCGCCTCAGGGTTTAAGGCCATGTCTTGGCGGATAAGGATGACCGGTGCGTTATGGAAGCGGTGAATGAGATTGGGGCTATGCCCGTTATTCCGTCCCGATGCGCGCAAGCCAAGGCAAACTGATATGGCTTTGTATTAATATTGTCAGCGTTTCTTTGGCTATCTCAAACGTTCCGGCGTGTGGCTACGCGATATGACAAGCATATCCAAAACTATATGGGCTTCGTCTATATCGCAGCTATCAAAATCTGGCTCAAATGATTAATTCTTCTCTACGACCTAGAGTGTCATGTGGACGAGAACTATGGAAGCCCTCGATGGGGTTCGCGCCAAGGGCGGTCGGCCACCCTATGATCCGGTCCGATGTTCAAGGTGCTTGTTCTGGCGTCGATGCACAATCCTGAATTTCTGATCCGGGATCGTTTAAGTTGGCTGCGGTTTCTGAGGTTTGAGATCGGTGAACCGCCCCGGACCAAAAGACGATTTGGCTGTTGCGTGAAAAGCTGACCCAGTCTGGTGCTTTCAAATCTCTGTTTGCCGCTTTTGAAGAGCAACTCTGCAAGCGCGGCTACAAACTCAGATCGTGGATGCCAAGCGCCGCGCCAACGGATGAGGAAAGAAGAGAAAGAGCGGGCCATTCCGCTATCTGGCGCGGGCGATCCTGCCAGGGCCGCACAGAAAGACACCGACGCACGAGCGGTGGTCAGCTATTCCAGGGCGCGATTGTCGACATTTCCATCCCTCACTTTGGGTACAAGCCATATCAGTATTGACCGGAAATGGCGCTTTGTCCGGGGAGAGACCTGTACCCATGCGGCCCGCTATGATGGGCACGAACCATCGGTTCTGGATGCCACCAACAGCTCAAAGTTGTTTGGGCGGATACAGCTTATCGCTGCCAAAAACGAAGCCTGGCTGAAAGCGCAGGGCTATCGTTCAAACATCCATCGAAAGAAGCCCCGCGGTAAACCGATGGCAAAGCACATTCGGCGCGGCAATGCGACCCGCTCCTCCATAGTCTTCGGATATGAGAAAGGGCCGATGGCGATCACGAAATCGGCCAGGCGCTCAATCGGCCAGGGCCGCTGGCCGGATCACCATGGCCAAGCTAAGCTACAACTTCCGCCGCCTCGTTTTCCATGAGCGACGACAGCCCATAGCCTGATTCTGTTCAAAATCCGGATCCCCCCACTTATGCGGGCCAAAATCATGCCAAAATCTGTGGACACGCATTCGTCACTCTATGAAGCCTCAGAGCCGATTATAAAATTCGCCTCTATACTGGCCCCAAAACCCTGTTCTTCGAGGTGTCCACATTATAGAAAATAAAAGTTAACTCTTCACTACAGCCTAGGGCGATCAGTAGCGCCAGAAAGCCGTAAGTGAGAAAATGTTGCACCTTGTCGGCATGGAGCGGCCCGTGAAATTCTGTCGCGGGTTCGAGTGGAAAGCCGAGAATTGCGACCGATATAATCACGGGGGAAAGTCGGAAAAACCACATCATCACGCTCGTCGCTTTGACAGTTTGAAACGGCGGCGCGAGGGTGCAATCATGTCGTGACTGTGAATTTCCTGTTCAGAGAAGCCTCCCAATTTTGACGCACATGCGCTAGAACAGGGTTAAGCAGGGGTAAATGTGGCAACTTTGTGATAGAGATGCCGACGAATGAATGAGGTGCAGGAATGGATTGTCTCGATCCGAAAGACGTTGCGGGTAATTTGCCAGGTTGGACTGGCGGCGATGACTTAATCACAAAGATCTTCAAGTTCGAGGATTTTGCGCAAGCCTTTGGGTTTATGACTCGGATCGCAATCCTCGCCGAAAAGATGGACCATCACCCGGAATGGTTCAATGTTTATAACCGCGTCGATGTCACACTTACCACCCATGATGCGGGTGGTGTCACCCAGAAAGATGTGACTTTGGCCAAGGCGATGGAAGCGGCTGCTTCCTCTTGAACGACTATTCGGCGATGCAGCTAACGCACATTTCGTCTTGTCCCCATTCACTTGCCGCGACATGAGATTAACCATGTCCAAACTTTTTCGTCTCTCCGCTATGACGGCTCTTTGCAGCCTTGTTCCGTTCTCCATCGCCTTGGCCCAGACCTCAGAACCCCAGACCTCAGAGGCAATGCCCGACATAGAAGCCCGTTCATTTTCCTGCCCTGAAGGCCGATTCAGTCTTATCGGGGATATGACGCGTTGCGCTCTGTCAGACAGTTTGGATCGACTCATCGCCGATTTCGAAGTAGCAGAATTGGCCAACAACCCCGTTATGGCCGGTGAAAAGGGCGATCGCAATGCTCTGCGTCGTCTACCCAATGTCAGCGACATGGCCCGAACTGCCGATTATGATCGCCTGAAGGCCTTTAAGCAAAGGCATACGGCCCTGCGGCGTTCACCAGAATTTTCCGAATTCAATGCGGTGCAACGGTTGAATTATGAGATGATGCAATTTCTGCTCGATCAGCGGCAACGACTCATCCCGTTCGACGAATCGCGCGTGCCCTTTGTGAACGATTCCGGCTTCTTCAATGAAATGAGCTATGTGTCGCGTCAGACACAATTCAACCGCACCGAAGATTTCGAGGATTACGCGGCGCGGCTGACGCAATTGCCACGCTATTTTGCGCAGCATAGGAACAATATGCAGCGCGGGATCAATGATGGCTTCACCGCGAGTGCAGACATTCTGCCAGGCGTTATCAATACGATTCGAACCTTGTCGCAGGGGCCTGCATCCGAACATCCTCTATTTGCACCCTTCCTCGACTATCCGGACAGGATCAATCAAGCCGAACGCTCCCGCCTGACCGGACTTGGCACAGCCGCAATCAATATATCCGTCCTGCCCGCCTATTCCGATCTGTTGAAGTTTTTTGAAGACAATTACGCCCCGGCGGCTCGCGCCGATGTCGGCATTGGATCAAGTGAGGAAGGTCGTGACTATTACCGCGCCCTTGTCCGCAATTTCACAACACTCGATTTGTCTCCTGATGAGGTTCACGAGATGGGCCTGAGCGAAGTGGCCCGGATCCGTACAGAGATGGATACGGTCATTGAAAAGAGCGGATTTGAAGGCAGCTTTGCGGAGTTCCTCGACTTCCTGCGGACCGACCCACAATTCTACGCCCAATCGGAACAGGAATTACTGATGCGGGCCGCTTGGCTGGCCAAACGCATAGATGGCAAGATGCCCGAGTTTTTTGGCACCCTCCCGCGCCTGTCCTATGGCGTGATGAAAGTCCCGGACGAAATTGCCAAGAACTACACGACGGGCCGCTATTGGGGCGGCTCTCCGGAAGTCGGACGGGCGGGTTTCTATGTCGTCAACACCTATGACCTGACCATGCGGCCGCTCTATAATCTACCCGCTTTGACCGCCCATGAAGGGGTTCCCGGTCACCATCACCAGATTGCCCTGGCGCAAGAGCTGGAAGATATTCCCGACTTTCGAAAATCGCTTTACGCGACCGCCTTTGGCGAAGGCTGGGGTCTTTATTCGGAAAAACTGGCGGCCGAAATGGGACTTTACGAAACGCCGTATGAGCGATTCGGTCAACTGACCTATGAAATGTGGCGGGCCTGCCGTCTGGTCGTCGACACAGGCATGCATTGGAAAGGCTGGTCCCGTGATCAGGCCGAAGCCTGTTTTCTTGAGAATTCGGCACTGTCCAAGAGCAATATCCGCACCGAAGTGGACCGCTATATCTCATGGCCGGGACAGGCACTTGCCTACAAGGTCGGGGAGCTGAAAATACTCGAGCTTCGCAACCGCGCTGAAGAGGCGCTGGGCGATAATTTCGATATTCGCGCCTTTCATGATGCTGTGCTGGAGAATGGGAGTGTGCCGCTTTCAATCTTGGAGCGTCAGATTGATCGCTTTATTGCCCAGAGCCGCCGTAAAGCTAATCAGACCGACAGCATCGATGAGTAGAGCTCAATAAAAAAACCACCAGAAAAACTGGCGGTGTATGAAGGAGGAACTCCGACGACCGACCCGGACATGCCCTCTTGGAGACACATCGCAAGAACCGGGACGGAGCAATCCCGCATCAAAACCAGTCCCCCAAAACCCTCGGAGATCAGGCTGGGCGGTATCCTCTAGAAGCGACCGCGAAGCATCAGCGGCACGGATGTCCACAAACCACCATATTGATTCCGCCAAGCCGTTTGCAACATTGATGCTGGTGATATTGCCATCCGGAGCGCCTGTGTAGCGAACACTTCGATACCGACTGTGCTGTAACGTGTCAGCGGTGTTTTAAGACCGACCAGACCTGCGGCAGCTGGTACCCAGCCAGAGTTACTGAATGCGCTCGGACCACCGGGAACGACGACGCTATTGTCGCGAGCATTCTCGATAAAGATGGCGTCCTGATAGGCAGCGCCGACGCGGCCTTCAACATAAAAGCAACCGGGCGGGAGCGCCGCCAACAAAGCCAATCTTGCAAGACGCATAACGTCCCCTGCACAGTCAAAAAATCAGATAGAGGGACCTCGCCATGGTTAATGGCTTGTGGCGGCCATGCCGTCTCATCGGTCGACAATAATTTTCTCGCAGCAGCCCACAGGACTTAACGTCACCCGCTTGACGGTCAGGGAACGCAGGAGCATCGCCTGTCGCCGTGGCACGTATCCTTCTCATCTCCTCTTTCACAGCGACTAGTCATGTCGGTGCCGTCGTCAGCGCCTTTGTCCTGCGACGGATGGGCGTAAATGTGACGGTTCTGCCCACCACCTTGTTTGGACGACATCCGGGTTGGGGCGTGCCGGGCGGCGCCACCGTGCCGACTGCGCAACTGGAAGATATGTGGTCGACGGTTCTGGCGCAGTCCGAAGCGCAGGCCGTTCCCTTCGATACGGTGATGACAGGTTATATGGGCGAGACGGGCCATGTCGAACTGGCAGCCAGCATCATCGACAGACTCACGCCGGAACTTGTTCTGGTTGATCCGGTCATGGGGGATGGCAGCCGCGCTGAGGAAGGGCTTTATGTTGGCGAGGACCGCGCCGAAGCGATTTGCGATCTTCTGATCCCGCGCGCGCATATTGCAACGCCCAACCTGTGGGAATGGTGCTACATCACGGGCAATCTATTGGAGGCCCACGACACAGCGCCGCGGCCCTTGGTCGGCGTGGGCGAAACACTAGTGACGTCTGTGGCCGACGCTGAGCGGATCGGCGCATATCTCTTTGAAGGCGGCCAGCATCACAGCGTTATGCATGAGCGGTATGATGACGTACCGAATGGCGGCGGCGACACGCTGGCCGCAGCTTATCTGGGTCAACGTCTGTACGGTATTGCGCCCCGTGAAGCCCTCGGCCGTTCAGTCTCTGCTGTTTTTGCCATAATGGGCGCTGCGGAGGCCGTGGATGCGGGCGAGTTGCCGCTGATCCGGGCTCAGAAATTTCTTGACCCAGATGGCGGTGCGCCAGAGCTCACAGTAGAAACGCGGTTATGAGTGACGATCTGCCCCACAATATTCTGCCTCAAGATATTCCCCTGACTGGGTGCGTCACACCCGGGTTTGAGCCTGTGCGGGAGGCCATTCAGGAGAATTTCAGATCCGATGAGGAATTGGGGTGTCAGGTTGCGATTTTTCAGGACGGGGACGCAGTTGTCAACCTCTGCGCTGGCTGGACGGAGCGTAAACGCGAAACGGAAGTCACGCCAGACACGCTGTTTTCCATCTATTCCTCTGGCAAACCGATGGTTGCGCTGGTCATTGCCTATCAGGTCGAGCAAGGATTTCTGGATTACGAGCAGGCGGTCGCGGAGATCTGGCCGGAATTTGCTGCGCACGGAAAAGCGGATTTAACCCTCGCGCAATTAATGAGCCACCAGTCCGGACTGTGTGGAATCACCGATCCGGCATTTCAGCCGCAGGACTGGATCGACTTCGAGAAAGTCATTGGGGTGCTGGAAGATCAGGAACCGCTTTTCGAACCTGGCAGCCAGAGTGGATACTCCCCCATAACGTTCGGATTTCTGGCGGGCGAAATGGCACGCCGGACCGATCCGCAGAACCGCCGTCTCGGACGCATTCTGGCGGAAGATCTGGCTAGGCCCGCCCGCGCGAACGTCTCTCTCGGGCTCGATCCCAATGATCACGCTCGTGTCGCCCAGATCGTCAAACCACGTGCGCCCGCTGATTTAGGAGAATTAACCGAAGCCAAACGCGCCGCCTTTCTCAAACCCTGGTCTTCTCCGTCGAGAATCTCTGGGGAGCAATGGCGCGAAGCTGAGATGGCAGGGTCGAATTGCCAAGCCAGCGCCGCCGGAATCGGTGCCATGATGGGCGCATTCGTAACGGGACGTGTCGCAGATCGTGCCATCCTCAGCGACCCGGTTCGCGAAGCCGCAACCCGGTCACGGATCATGGGTCCCGACGCGGTCCTGCCCTTCACGATCGACTTTGCCGCAGGCGTGATGCGCAATTCGCCAAACTATAATTATGGACCCAACCCTGACGGGCTGGGTCATTCAGGCTGGGGTGGCTCAGCCGTGTTTGCGGATCCCAGAACCGGGCTGCACGGGGCCTATGTCATGAACCGTCAGAACAAATATCTTATGGGTGATGTGCGAGCTAATCGCGTCATTGATGCGGCCTTCGCCGCCCTAGACACTATATAGAGACGTACCAGGTCATGAATATGGATGAGAAGCTGAAACTATTCTGGGAGGTCGGTGCGAACATGATCTCCAGCACACCCCATGCGGTAGAGCTGGGTATTCAGTTCGTCGCGATCGGCGAGGGTCAGGTCACCCTGTCACTGCCTTATTCATCGAAACTGATTGGCGATGCCCGAACCCGTGTGGTCAATGGCGGGGCGGTTACGACTCTGCTGGATCAGGCCTGCGGTCTGGCCGCCTTTACGGGATTTGACACGCTGGGTGCGCTCGCAACCCTATCCTTGCGCATTGACTATCAGCGAACGGCCAAACCGAGTGAGACGATCATCGGCATCGCCGTATGCTACAAGACCACCAAACATGTCGCCTTCCTGCGCGCAATTGCGCATGACGGTGACGAGACTGATCCGGTCGCAACCGCGCAGGCGACCTTTATGAGCACAGGACCCAGGCTGAGTTTCGAGGATGCGATCAAATCCCGCCTGGAAAAAGCGGCGAAACAGCTGGCCGCACAAGGCGTTCAACCATGAGTGAGCCACCAATTAAGGATATGATGATCCGGGTCCGAGATCAGCTCGACAGGATACCCTATGCCGCTACTCTGGGTATTGAACCGCACTTTATGGGCGAAGAATTCACACTTATATTGCCCTATAAGGATAGCAATATTGGCAACCCCAGCCAGCCAGCGCTGCATGGCGGCAGCATTGGCGGTTTTATGGAAGTCTGCGCCGTCGCACAAATCATGCTGAGCAATCCTGAGCGCGACCTTTCCAAACCGATTGGTATCACCATCGACTATCTACGCCGAGGAAAGCCGGTCGACACCTATGCACGGGCGCAGATATTTAAACAGGGCGCACGAGTCGCCAATGTCCGCGTTCGGGCTTGGCAGGACCGGTTCGAAACGCCGATCGCTGCGCTCTCCGGTCAATTTCTGCTCGGTAGGGAAAGTTAGACAAAAAAACCCCGGCGGCTTGGCCGAGGCTTGGAAGATGCGAGCCTTCGACCAATCTAATGATATCCTGCCTCAGAAAAGCTTGAGATCATCCGCCTGGTGGAGCGCTCATCGCACCCCGCCAAGTGGACGCTTGATAGGCTCGGCGTACAGCGCCGCACCTTCTACCGTTGGTATGACGTTACTTGAAATCCGGTGAGGATGGCCTTGTTGATCGCGCGCCACATCCCGGCCGTGTATGGAACAAGATACCGGACAGCGTCAGAGCGGAAGTTCCGGATATGGCGATCGACATGCCGGAGCTATCGCCGCGTGAGCTGGTTGTGCGTTTTACTGATACTAAAGGCTATTTTGTGTCAGAAAGCTCGGTATATCGCCTTTAAAGGCCCATGATTTGAACTCTAGTTCGGCCTTCATTGTCATGAAAACGGTGAGCGAGTTCCGTGACAAACCACAGCCATCAATCAAATGTAGCCAACCGACTTCACCTATTTTGAGATCATAGGGTGGGGCTGGATGTATTTATCGACAGTGCTTGATAACTTCTCCCGTTACATCATCTGTTGGAAGTTATGCCCGACGATGAAGACCGGTGATGTCACTGATACGCTCAATATGGCTTTAGTAGCTTCGGGATGTAACCGGGCAAATATGGTTCATCAACCACCTCTTCTGTCAGATAACGGCACCAGCTACATCTCCGGTGATCTGGCAGATTATATCAAAGATAAAGGCATAAGCCATGTTCGTGGAGCGCCGTACCAGCCGCAGACACAGGGCAAAATCGAGAGGTGGCATCAGACGCTCAAGAACCTCGTCTTGTTAGAGAATGACTTCCTGCCCCGTGACCTTGAGCGCCAGATCGAAGGCTTCGTGGAACATTATAATCATGAGCGTTACCATGAAGCCCTAAAAACGTCACACCTGCCGATGTCTACTTCGTCAGGGCTCAATCCATCATCAACAGCAGAGAAAGGATCAAGAAGAAAACAATCGAACATCGACGCTTGCAATACCGCAAAACTGTCGCTTAATATCAGCCAATAAGAGGAGCAAACTCTCGCTTTACCCAGACCCAAATCTGGGACATTTTATATGACAACGGACATACTTCATTTTGACATCCTTGTCATTTAATTTTATGTTCGGTTTGGGCTGAATGCGGTTACAGTTATCCAATGAAATATCTGATCCTTGCTACCTGCCTCCTCCTTCCGTCGACAAGCGTTGCCGCTAATGCCAATCCGG
The DNA here is from genome assembly GCA_965205225.1 of Litorimonas sp. Lineage (GTDB taxonomy): Bacteria > Pseudomonadota > Alphaproteobacteria > Caulobacterales > Maricaulaceae > Litorimonas. Next base: position 29,186 of record CBDBFZ010000002.1, on the reverse strand, counting down.
CGGCGCGGGCGATCTATCAGGCGGGAACGATTCATCAGCCCGAATTGTCACAGAACGGCATGGTCAGCGCGCAGGAAGCTGTCGCCGCTCAAGTGGGCGCTGACATTCTGAGGCGTGGCGGCAATGCGGTGGATGCGGCTGTGGCTGTCGGCTTTGCCTTGGCCGTCACCCATCCGCAGGCCGGTAATATCGGCGGCGGTGGGTTCATGATGCTGGCTCAGCCGGACGGCAAAGTCACCGCAATCGATTTTCGCGAAATGGCACCGGCGAATGCGACACGGGATATGTATTTGGGCACAGATGGTGAGGTCGATAATGAAAAAACCCAGTTCTCCCGCGCCTCGGCCGGTGTTCCGGGTTCAGTTGCCGGATTGCTTTACGCCCTCGATACATACGGAACCATGACTCGTCGTCAGGTGATGGGACCCGCTATTCGCCTGGCGGACCGCGGGTTCGATGTGACGCCGGGATTCGCCCTGTCTCTGGCGAACGCCGACAGTCTGAGCGCCGATGAAAGCTCGCGCGACTATTTTGGTGGATATCAGTTTGGCGACAGAATGGTGCAGTCCGATCTGTCCGAAACGCTCCGCCGGATTGTGAAGGACGGACGAGACGGGTTCTATGCGGGCAGAACGGCCGACCTCATTGTGGCAGAAATGGCGGCGGGCAACGGTCTGATCACTCATGAGGATCTGGCGAGTTATCAGGTCGTAGAACGTGAGCCTGTCACGGGGACATATGCGGGTTACACGATTGCGGCCATGCCGCCACCGTCGTCGGGCGGCGTTCACATGGTGCAGATGATGAATATATTGGAGGGTTATGACCTGTCTGCAGATGGGCATAATTCGGCGGCATATCTGCACAAATTGATTGAAGCGATGCGGCGTGCCTATGCGGACCGGAGTGTTTACCTTGGTGATCCTGATTTCACCGATGTGCCTGTGGATGAGTTGACGGCGCGGGATTATGCCGCCGCGCTGCGGGAGACGATCAATCTGGCGGTAGCTAGCCGATCTGCGGACATTAGGCCCGGCTCTGAACTGTCGCGCGAAAGCATGAATACAACCCATTATTCCGTGATTGATGAAGACGGCCGGGCTGTGTCTGTGACTTACACGCTGAATTTTTCTTATGGATCGGGCTATTCCGTTGATGGCGCGGGATTCCTTCTCAATAATGAAATGGATGATTTTTCGTCTAAACCCGGCGCCCCCAATGGTTACGGCCTGATTGGCGGTGAGGCCAACAAGATTGAAGCGCGGAAGCGACCTCTCTCGTCCATGACTCCGACGATCATTCTGAAAAATGGCTCGCCCGTTCTTGCGACGGGATCGCCGGGCGGATCTACAATCATCACGTCGGTCATGCAGGCCGTCCTCAATGTCGTCGAATGGGACATGAATGCCGCGCAGAGCCTGCATGCGCCGCGTATTCATCACCAGTGGCTCCCGGATCTCGTCATCGTGGAACCAGGGATCAGCCCGGATACAGTGTCTATCCTGGAATCGATGGGCCACATCTTCCCAAAAGACGAAGCGGGCCATATCGCCCGCACGACGCTGGGCTTGGTCAATTCGGTTGGACGAGACGGGGACTGGTTCGTCGGGGCGGCTGATCCGCGCGATCCGGATAGCCTCGCCGTTGGACCTTGATCGCGACTTAAGCCTTACTAGAGGCGCACCCATGATGACATCAACACTGACCATCGCCGTTGACGGGACGTTTTCGTCGGGCAAGGGCACGCTCTCCAAGCAGCTTGCAGCGCATTATGGTGTCGCGCACCTGGATACGGGCACGCTTTACCGCGCGGTCGCGCGAGACCTGCTGGCCGCTGGTGGGTCGATTGATGACGCAGATGCAGCGGCAAAAGCGGCGGCCTCAATCAACGCTTTGACGCTTGATGATCCTTTTCTGAAAAGCGGCGGCATGGGGTCAGCGGCGTCAAAAGTCAGTGTTCACCCGCCGGTCCGTACCGCGCTTCTGGCCTATCAGCGGGACTTTGCCGCCAAAGGAGCCGTGCTGGACGGACGGGACATCGGCACCGTCATCTGTCCTGATGCGGATGTGAAACTCTTCGTCGATGCCGATCAGGAGATCCGCGCCGAGCGGCGTTATAATGAACTGCGCGGTTATGGGGAGGATGTGACGCCGCAAACCGTCCTGCTAGCGCTTCAGGAGCGTGACCACCGCGATATGACCCGGGCCGTCGCGCCGCTTCGTCCGGCTGCGGGTGCGCACTTGCTGGATACAACGCATCTCTCTATAGATGCTGCCGTCAGGACAGCGATAGCATTGATTGATGCTGTCCTGAACGCGAAGGCTTAAGGTTGATCGGACCCCTCCAAGGTTCAACCCCTCGAAATTTCGTGCCTTTCAACCATCCTCGCGTTGTTGCGGGGTAGTCCGCAGGTCATGAGATCTGTTGGCATAACACATTCCGGAAACCCTAAACATGTCCATCATTGAGGAAACCATCACACCGTCCACCGACGATTTCGCCGCAATGTTCCAAGCTTCTGTTGAAGTATCCCCTATGCGCGAAGGCAAAGTGGTTGAAGGCATCGTCATCGCCATTGAAAAAGACATCGCGATTGTTGACGTCGGTCTGAAGACCGAAGGCCGTGTCGAATTGTGCGAATTTTACGAACCCGGAACTGACAACCAGCTGAAAGTCGGTGACACGGTCGAAGTCTTTCTGGAACGCATCGAAAACGCTATCGGTCAGGCTGTCCTGTCCCGTGACAAGGCTCGCCGCGAAGAGAGCTGGGTCAAAATGGCCAAGTTCTACGAAGGCGAAGAGCAGGTCAAAGGCATTATCGTTGGCCGCGTAAAAGGCGGCTTTACCGTCGATCTTGGCGGCATCAATGCCTTCCTACCGGGGAGCCAGGTTGATATCCGTCCCGTTCGCGACATCGGCCCACTTATGGGGTCCGAGCAACCATTCATGATTCTTAAGATGGACCGCTCGCGCGGAAATATCGTGGTCTCGCGCCGTGCAATCCTCGAAGAGAACCGTTCGGAACAGCGCGCCGAACTCGTTGCACAGCTGCAAGAGGGTGAAGTTCGCGAAGGCGTGGTCAAGAATATCACCGATTACGGTGCGTTCGTGGATCTCGGCGGTATTGACGGTCTGCTTCATGTCACCGACATGAGCTGGCGCCGCATCTCCCACCCAAGTCAGATGCTGAACGTCGGCGATACCGTTCAGGTCAAAGTGATTCGTATCAATCCGGAAACTCAGCGCATCAGCCTCGGCATGAAGCAGCTGCAGGACGATCCGTGGAATGCGGTCGCCGCCAAATACATTCCCGGCACACGCCATACAGGTCGTGTTACGAACATCGCCGATTACGGTGCGTTCATCGAACTCGAGGAGGGTGTCGAAGGTCTGGTTCATGTGTCAGAAATGTCCTGGACCAAGAAAAACGTGCATCCCGGCAAGATAGTCTCGACCTCACAGGAAGTCGAAGTCGAAGTTCTGGACGTGGATGAAGAGAAACGCCGTATCTCACTCGGCCTCAAGCAGGTTCAGGCGAACCCTTGGGACAGCTTCACCGATCGCTTCCCGATTGGTTCGGCGATCTCTGGCGAAGTCAAATCCGTTACCGAATTCGGACTGTTCATCGGTCTGGAAGACGACATTGACGGCATGGCTCACCTGTCAGACCTGTCATGGGACAAGTCCGGCGAAGAGGCTTTGAAAGACTATCAGAAGGGTCAGATGGTCGGTGCCAAGATTCTCGAAGTCGATGTTGAGAAAGAGCGTATCTCTCTCGGTATCAAACAGCTGCAGAAAGACACGATGCCAGCAGGCGCGAAGAGTTTCGGCAAGGGCAATATCGTGACCTGTACGGTTACAAACGTCCAGCCAGCGGGTCTCGATGTGAACTTCGGCGAAGATGATGTCGAAGTGGCGGCTTTCATCCGCAAGGGTGATTTGTCACGCGACCGCACTGAACAGCGCCCAGAGCGGTTCGCTGTTGGTGACAAGGTCGACGCGATGATCACGCGTGTGGACCGAAAGACGCGTCAGTATCAGCTGTCAATCAAAATACTGGAAATCAACCAGGAGAAAGAAGCGGTCGCTCAGTATGGCTCATCCGACTCCGGCGCATCGCTTGGCGATATTCTGAGCGCAGCTCTGAAAGATCAGAACTAGGCTCCATATCGGGACAATCGCCCCGATTTATTGAATTGCCCTCGTCCGGAATGTTCGGGCGAGGGTTTTTTATGTCCGATCGTGGATAGTTCTTGACGGGTTGCACCTTGAGGCTGTTAACACACACCATGCTGCGCTCCGAGCTGATCGATAAGCTTCATGAAGAAAATCCTCACCTGACCCGGCGGGATATGGAACGTGTGGTTGCCGTCGTGCTCGAATCTATCACGCAGACACTTGAACGTGGTGCGCGGGTTGAACTTCGTGGCTTCGGGGCCTTCTCTGTTCGCCACCGCAAGGCGCGCCCTGGGCGCAATCCCCGCACAGGTGAACCGGTGGCCGTGCCGGAAAAACATGTGCCGTTCTTCAGAACAGGCAAGAATCTGCGCGGGAAGATCGATTTTCATAACTAGCCTCGCAAGTCTGTGCGATTTGATGGGCGCATAGCCGCAGGATCCAGATTAATCTTCCATTCAGGCAGTCTTCGATTATTATCGCCCATCGGCCTGCGCCATGTTGGCGCGGCGAGAAGGGGATAATCCGATGGCGATGATTTCGGAATTCAAAGATTTTGCCATGAAAGGCAATCTGATCGATATGGCGGTCGGGTTCGTCATGGGTTCGGCCTTTGCGACTATGGTGAAGGACTTTATCGATGGTGTGTTCATGCCGGCCATCCAACCAGTCATGGGCGGGATTGATCTGTCGGAATGGAAAATGGTACTCCGTGAGCCCGTCACGGGCGCGGACGGAACCGTGATCGATGCCGGATGGATCATTAACTGGGGCCAGTTCCTGACCTCTCTGATCTCCTTTATCATCGTTGCCTTTGTCATGTTCCTGATCATCAAGGCTATGAACAAGGCCAAGAAGAAAGAAGAAGCAACGCCCTCTGCACCGCCCGCCAATGAAGTGCTTCTGGCCGAAATTCGGGATCTACTCGCCCGCCAGAACGCCAAGCTGTAAAGCTGTCATATCTCTTTGATTGGGCCGCTATGAGACGATCGCAGTGGCTTTTTCTGTACCTATATCCGCACGCATGAAAGTTGGCTGTATTTAGCGACCGTTATCAACCTGTATTCGCGCAAAGTAGTAGGTTGGTCGATGCATTCACGGATGCAGACATTGCTCGCTTTGAACGCTTTGCTGATAGCCGTCTGGAGACGCAAACCGACAGACAAAGTCATCCTTCACTCTGACCAAGCTTCACAGTTTACCGGCCATGATTGGCGTGAGTTCCTGGCGGATCACAATCTGGAAGCCAGTATGAGCCGGTGTGGAAATTATTACGATAATGCTGATGATGTCATACTCTGATGGTATTGCTCGCCTCAGCCAAGTCGGCAGGCCTTGATATGCGCATCGCCGAACACTTGGCGGAGATCGTCCAGGGTGAAGGCTTTGAGCGGTGCTGGCTGTCAGCCAGATCAGAGACCGAGCTGAATGATGTGCTCGTCAGCGATGACCATTTCCTGCATGTTCCTGTGGTTGAGTTGCCGCAGCTTAAGGCCCAAATTGGTCGATCCATAGGCGATTTAGCGGGATTAGGGGACGTTGTCGTGATATTGATAGAACGCGGTAATAAACCATGATTGCGACGTCCGATAATGTCCTGACGAACGGGAACATTATTGCTCTGGTGGGTGGCCCGGTGATTTGATGACACTGCGACACGCCTCCGCCATTTTGCCTGAGGAAGAAGAATAAGCGCCCTCAATCCACTCCTCTCTCCGGTTGTAATGTTTTTCGTGCTAGGTCTGTTCGCCGCTATACTGCGTTCGTCAATGAGTGTACCGCAAAGCTTCGCCAAAGGACTCGCCATCTATCTGATGTTGGCGATTGGTCTGAAGGGCGGGGTTGAGATGCCCAAAACGGCTCTGGATGCACAAGTCTTTGCTGTTTTCGGCGCGGCCATCATTCTGTCATTTGGTTTGCCTTTCATTGCCTACGTGGCGCTGAGGGTAACGAGTGGCCTCTCCAAGAAAAACGCCGCCGCAACGGCGGGGCATTACGGGGCGATCTCGATCGTGACCTTTGTGGCTGCGATCGAAGCGCTGCGGATCGCAGGCGTGCCGAGTTCAGGTTATCTCGTTGCCGTTGCCGCGATCATGGAAACACCGGCGATCATTACGGCGCTCTGGCTCGCCATGCACGGCAGCAAAAAATGCAGCTGATGAAGTCTCTCGCGACAAGGGCGAGCTGGCACGCGAAGTTTTGCTGAATGCATCCATTGTCGTGCTGCTGGGCGCGCTGGTTATCGGAGCCGTTGCAGGGGGTGAAGGTTATAAGCGTTTATCGCCTTTCTTCACCGCGCCGTTCCAGGGTATTCTCTGCCTGTTCATGCTGGATATGGGTTTGAATGCGGGCCGGGGCCTGCGTCGCGGCTGGCGCAAATTGGGCGTCGCCCCGATTGCGTTCGGCCTTTACATGCCGCTGATTGGAGCAATGATTGCGGTCGTCTGCGGCGTACTGATCGGGCTGCAGCCGGGCGACATGGCGCTGTTAATGGTGCTGTCCGCATCCTATATTGCCGTCCCCGCTGCGATGCGTCTGGCGCTGCCAGAATCTGATCCGTCAGTCTATTTGACGCTATCCTTGGGCGTAACCCCTTCAACATCGTGCTCGGTATTCCGCTCTATATCGCAGCTGCCTCAATGCTAGCTGGGTAAGGCCATGATAGACGACAATAAAAAACTCCGCCTCGAACTCATCATTGAAAGTCCGGCGCTGCGCCGCGCCGAAGATTTGTTGCGCGAAGCGGGCGCGACGGGTTGGACTGTGGTTCCAGCCATGTCAGGCTTTGGCGGTCAAACCCGATGGTCGCGCGGTACAGATATTTCCGAATCGACTGACATGGTTGTGCTGATTTGTATTGCAGATAAAGGGGTTCTTGAACCCGCGCTTAAGACAATCCTGACCATGCTCGACCGCCGCATCGGCGTGGTCAATGTATCGGATGTAAGGGTCTTAAAGCCTGACCTGTTCTAGTGCTCGCTCTCGCCCAGCGCATATAACTGCAATACATCTTGAGGAACGCTTGAAGCCACGCTTTTCCTTGCGCAGAATAGATTTGGATGCGGTACAAATTCTGCCAAGGAGATTGTCATGAAGCCAAGCTTGTTCGTGTCAGCCATATTGTTTTCGACTGGGGCGCTCGCAGCCTGCGGTGGCGCAAACAATGCCAAACTCTCTGGACCCGTATTTGCAGATATGGATGGCGACAGTGATCTTGATCTCGCCATGGCGCATTGGGGCGCGGCTCGCGTCTGCACCGGGCGCGACAAAAACGCTCTGGCGTAATGAAAGCGCAGGCGGGATTATCCGTTTTACGGCTGTGAGCGAAGCGGCCGGAATCAGTGCCGGTCTAGGTCTGACGGTTGACGGCAAGATCGGGCGAGATTGCGATTATAGTTTTGTCCCGAATTTTGCGGATGCCGATCTGGACGGCGATCGGGATCTTCTACTGGTCGCGGATTTCAACAGCTCGCGCATATTTGAAAATCAGGGATATGGCACGTTTGCCAATAGCACGACCCGAACGGTATGGTAATGGATGTCGGGGATTTTACCAGGGATGGTCAACCAGGCTGGTTTGTCTCATTCATCAACAGCAATCGCCTCTATCGCAATATGTCCGGAGCCATGTGGACACCTCGAAGAACGGGGTTTTGGGCCAGTATAGAGGCGAATTTTATAGTCGGCTCTCAGGTCAGGCTTCATAGAGTGACGAATGCGTGTCCACAGGCGTATTTTGGCATGATTTAGGCCCGCATAAGCGGGGGGATCCGGATTTTGAACAGAATCAGGCTATGGGCTGTCGTCGCTCATGGAAAACGAGGCGGCGGAAGTTGTAGCTTAGCTTGGCCATGGTGATCCGGCCAGCGGCCCTGGCCGATTGAGCGCCTGGCCGATTGAGCGGATCGTGATCGCCATCGGCCCTTTCTCATATCCGAAGACATGTTCAACACAGGCACGGATGGAGGAGCGGGTCGCATTGCCGCGCCGAATGTGCTTTGCCATCGGTTTGCCGCGTGGCTTCTTTCGATGGATGTTTGAACGATAGCCCTGCGCTTTCAGCCAGGCTTCGTTTCTGGCTGAGCGATAAGCTGTATCCGCCCAAACAGACTTTGAGCTGTTGGTGGCATCCAGAACCGATGCCAGCTCGTGCCCATCATAGCGGGCCGCATGGGTACAGGTCTCTCCCCGGACAAAGCGCCATTTCCGGTCAATACTGATATGGTTCTTGTACCCAAAGTGAGGGATGGAAATGTCGACAAGGCCTGCGTCCTGTTCCCCTTCTGCGGTCTTTCGCGCCCTGGAATAGCTGACCACCGCTCGTGCGTCGGTGTCTTTCTGTGCGGCCCTGGCAGGATCGCCCGCGCCAGATAGCGGACGCGCTTTCACCCGCCCTGACCCGCTCTTTCTCTTCTTTCTTCATCCGTTGGCGCGGCGCTGACACCAAAGTGGCATCCACGATCTGACCTCCCGTGGGTTTGTAGCCGCGCTTGCAGAGTTGCTCTTCAAAAGCGGCAAACAGAGATTTGAAAGCACCAGACTGGGTCAGCTTTTCCTGGGTCAGCTTTTCACGCAACAGCCAAATCGTCTTTTGGTCCGGGGTCGGTTCACCGATCTCAAACCCCAGAAACCGCAGTCAACTTAAACGATCCCGGATCAGAAATTCCATCCGTTCATCACTCAGATTGTGCATCGACGCCAGAACAAGCACCTTGAACATCGTGACCGGATCATAGGGTGGTTGACCGCCCTTGGCGCGAACCCCATAACCGAGGGCTTCCATCAGAACAGTTCGGAAAGCCTCAAAGTCCACATGACGCTCCAGCGCTTCAAGCGGATCACCTGTCGCCGATAAGCGAGCAAGATGATCCGACAAGTCAAACAATCCAGGCGCGTGCATCATAAAATCCTCCCACAACCGGCGAATCAGATCACACAACAAAATATGTGGTTCTTAGAGGCCTCTATGTTTCATATGCCTGAGGCAAACGCCGAAGCTTGATCATGGGGCTGAGCGTCCTGCTTTGCTGATTTCGATCTTGATGGTCATCTAGACATTGATCAGACCAATGGTTGGGTCAATATAATACGGGATCGTTGCCGAGTTAGCCTTATGACGCTGATCAGTCCCGACTTTTGGTCAATGGCGGAACAGGTGTCTTTTCCAATGAAGGTGACACTGCCGAAATAGAAGATGTTGAGCAGGGCCGCGCTATTGTCTGTGCAGATTTCGACGATGATCTGGACGTGGATGTTCTGTCGCTGGTCAACGGTTAAGAAGACGGTGCGATCTATTGGGAAAATACAGCTAGCGGCGGATCAATCCTTGCTCTGAAAGAAACTATTGAGCGTCAGACGCGCATCTCTCGGATCAGACGAGAAGGGAAGCGTTTCTGGAATCACACCGGAATGAAGCAACTGCGAGCGGTAGAGAACCGCCCGGTTAGGCTTGGCGGTAACATGGCCGATTTGCTCGAACCGATTATCTGAGCCCCGCATATAGCCCGGCTCTGGCTGGCCTTCGGCCTGGATCACGGCCGTGTAGTCAGCCAGATTAGCGGCGTTCACTGTCTCTGTGCCCGTCGCCCTATGACGATAGAACGCCGTACCGCCCGTCTCTTCCCCGGACAGATAGTGCAGCAATGCAATGCGTCCCGGATCGGTTGTGTCCACATGCGGCAAAGTCTGGATCGGCGCGAGGTCAGCGTCTGGTATGGTGACCATGGAATAGGTGCATTGAGTCAGGGATACGCCGGCCTCGATGCCGAACACGGTCTGGAATATCTGCGTCAGCAGTGTACTGACAGGTTGCAGATGCTGGGGATCGACCGACGCTTGCACACCGGGATAATGTGGGCCGAGTCGAGAATATTCGACCTGGCATGCGAGATCCCGTAATTGGTCGAAGTCCGGATGAAAGTCATCAATGGTGATGATCGGCTCCTGGACCTTTCCGACATGGCTAGTTTCGAACATAGACCGCCCAGCCCCATGCCGGGAGACTCTGCACCTCATCACCGAGAGTGACGGGAACGTTTGTACGGAAGGTTCGATAGTCGCCTTTCGGAAGACCATCTGTGAATGCAAAACTTTGCGCCGTGTCTGACAGGTTGGCAATGACCAGTACAGCATTGCCATCGCCATCTCTTCGAATGAAGCTGAAGACGTTTTGCGCATTTGAGTTTTCGACCTTGGTCGTGGTCGCGCCCCACGCACCATTATGAAGGACCGGATTATCTGTCTTGAGCTGAACCAGATCGCGGAACAGCGCATTGAGCGGATCATCGCAATTCCAGACGATCGGGTCTTTTTCAAAAAATTCAAGCCGGTTCGGATTGGCGCATTCCTGGCCTGAATAGATCAAGGGAATACCTTTGCCCGTAAACTGCAATACGATAGCGGCTTCATAGGTCTCGCCGTAGATGTCCTGCGGCAGACCATCCCAGCTATTCTGGTCGTGATTGTCGGTATAGGTCATACGCATGGCGCCGCGTGGCCAAGCGGACTCATTGGCGGAATAATATCCATATAGCGCGCTCGTGTCAGACTTGCCCTGGGCGATGTTCTGTATACCTTCCTTCCACTCCCACGCATAGGTGGCATCAAAGGCGCGTTTATGCAGATCGCGCGTCTGCCACTCACCTAGCATGAAGACCGGCTTGACCCCGTCGAGACGGGCGCGGAGCCCCTCCCAGAAATCGAGTGGAACATAACCCGCTACGTCGGCGCGAAAGCCGTCCACATCCATTTCCTCGACCCAATAGGTCATGGCGTCAGACATATACTGGCGGACTTCAGCACGGGAGAAATCAAGATTGATAATGTCCGACCAGTCCCACCACGGGGTCGGGCGGAAGTCCCCCTTCCAGTCTTTTTCGTACCAATCGGGGTGATTAGTCGCGAGTTCATTGTCCCAAGCCGTATGGTTGGCAACCCAGTCGAGAATAACTTTGAACCCTTGTGAATGCGCGTCGTTGACGAAGCGTTTGAAATCGTCTTTTGTGCCGAATTCCGGGTTCACACCGTAATAGTCACGCACCGAATAATAGCTGCCCAGCGTGCCTTTGCGCTGGGTCTCTCCGATCGGATGGATGGGCATAAGCCAGAGAATATCCACGCCTAGCTCTTTCAGGCGCGGCAAATCCTCTCGCACAACATCGAAGGTCCCGGCGTCAGAATATTGCCGCACATTGATTTCATAGATGACAGCGTCGCGGCTCCAGTCGGGATGCTGGAGTTTGACATAGGGCTGCGGAGTGATGCCGTCGGACGCCGGAGTGGTCACGTCTGTCGTCGTACAGGCGGTTAAAATTACCGTTGCAGCGACTGTCAATAAAGTTGTCTTCATGCCCTGTCTCATCCACAATGTTGGAGAGGCTATTGAGCCTGCCCGCAGTGCTTGCGTAATTTAATCATCGAATCAGCGAAGGCGCGTCCTAAGCTCAGATAGTCATCTGAGAGATAGTGCCAACCATCCGGTAAAAAGCTGAAATCTTCCGACTCGGTGACGAAGTCAGCGCAGGCATCCATTCCGGCGAAAGACTTTTGGGCCGCTTGAACTTCGGGGCTATAGGTCATCACCCGGGTTGCCTCAGTATCGCCGGAATCTTTGATCATGCCGATTGAGACCGGCAGATCATCGACGCGCAGGGCGGCGCGTAGCAGGTCCATCATCCGGGCGAGATTATGCTCATAGGCTGCAGCCGTGGCGGGCTCATGAGCGGCATCCGCTTCACCCTGCATCCAGACGATTCCGGCTGGGATCAACCGGTCAGCGTACCCGTCGCCGTCAATATCTCGGATCGACATCGCTTCAGTGATCGCTGTCAGAGCGTTATCATACTGGTTTCGGCCATTGGCCTCAGTATATTCAGGAGCCCAGGTCCCGTAGCCGGACGCGTCCAGTTCAAGTGAAGAGCCGCCACGAGCATATTTGATAATGGCGATTTTCCTATCCGGCTCTAACTCTGCCAAACGAGCGGCAAAAGCCAGTTCAGGGCCGAAGCGGTCCGAGAGACGGTTGATCCTGCCATCTGTCCAGAACCCACTCCCGAAACCCGGTCCGATCGGCGCCCATAGGCCGATGCCGCCGCCATCCTCTCCATCAGCCACCATCTGCCCGGCGAATATTCGGACTGCCTCTTGCGAAGTCTTCAACGCATCCGGCAGGTCCGTGTTGAAACCATAGCCTTCCATATTGGACTGCCCGCCGAGGAAGTAGACGGCATAATCAGTGCCGGAGGATGCGGCCATGTTAGTGAGCTGTTCAGGTGCTAACTCGTCCCCATAAGCCTGACAGGCGATCAGGAGGCTCGCGCCGATGATGCTGGCTGTTATATGTCGTATATGTCGTTTTATCGTCTTTCTCCGCCGTCTACATCCTCGCCCGCGAGCAGGAATTGCAGCGGTACATGGACCCGGTTGCGCCAGGCGCGTTCCGAATGGTCATGATCTTGGAATTTGCGCGTCGTCCAATTATCGCCAGCCTTATATCCAGCGGTCATCATCGCGCCGTCCATTCGGTCCTGATAACCTTCATAATTATGATCAAGCGTCTCAGTTCCAAAATCGAAATAGAGCCTGTGCGTTTGCGGGTCGGGGAGACGGTCGACGAAATAGTCGACCAGAGCGCTGCCGCCGAGCGGGAAGTGGGTGGAGACCATCCCTGCCTTGCCGAAGATTTCTGGATATTCGCTGATTGCATAGAGTGAGATCAGCCCCCCATAGAAGAGCCCATTACGGTCGTGTCACCGCGTTCCGGCTTAGTGCGATAGGTGGCGTCAATTTTTGGTTTCAATTCATTGACGAGAAAGGTTAGGTAGTTGTCAGCGTTTAGCTGATCCAAGTCGAACTGTCCAAAATCACGTTGAAAGGCCTCGGCATGGTCTGCGCCGACTTTCTGCGGGAAATAGTCAAGGTTTCGTGTTGCCTCGTCGCTATGAATCCCAACAACGATGACCTCTGGTACGTGATCGTCAGCAATGAGCGCGGTCAGGGCTTCGTCTATGCCCCAATCCCATTTGGCATATTTTGATTGCTCCGGATCGTAGAGGTTCTGCCCGTCATGCATATAGAGTACGGGATAATGACGATCGGAATCAGACGGGTAAGACGGCGGCAACCAAACTTCCACATCGCGACTTGTCACCAGATCTGACGTTGCGGTGAATCGTTCGACTGTGCCTGTGATGCCGCGATAATCGCCAGCCACAGATGTGGGATCAACCTGTGTATCAACGGCTGAAGCTTCAGGTTGGACACAGACGGCCAGTCCAATCAGCGCGATAACGGCTAGCGCCCTCACAGTTTTTTAAACCGAATGACCGCGCCGCCAGAGCGGGCGAGCGGAAGGACGAGGCGATCTTCATTCATCACGGCCCGGCTCTCTATGCGGACATCATAAGGGTCAGTTTCATAGTCTGCGTCCGGCCCATCCCGGTAGATCTGAGCATCGTAATTGCCGTCTTCAAGAAAACTCAATTCTATCTCGACGGCACGGGCATTCGCGTCTGTTACGGCGCCGAGATACCAATCCTTCCCGCCGCGTTCCTTACGCGCAATGACGACGAACTCGCCGACCTCACCGTCTAGTGCGATACTGTCTTCCCAATCGGTCGGCACATCCTTGATGAACTGGAAGGCATCTGGGCGCTTGGCATATTCTTCAGGACTGTCGATCACCATCTGGATGGGCGAGTAGAGCACAACATAGAGTGCCAACTCCTTGGCGAGTGTATGCTCAATGCGGGAGGCGGTACTGTTACGTGGGAAATCTTCCCGGACTGCCGTCTTTTCATTTGGGCGCAGATCGAAGGCCCCCGCAGTATAGTCCATCGGTCCCGACAGCATCCGCGTGAAGATCAGGTTCGGCACATGATCCGGGCCATTTGGTGGCACGCCCCAGGCATTGAATTCTTGGCCGCGCGCGCCTTCCCGTGAGATCCAGTTTGGATAAGTGCGCCGCAGGCCTGTATCCTTGACGGGCTCATGCGGATTCATCGCAATCTGATGCGCATGGGCGCGCTGCAACACTTTGATATGATGAGCGACCTGCGGCTGACTATCATGATATTCGTAGCGCGGCACGCCGGTCTCATCGACGAATTTCAGATTGCCGTCATCGGCGACATAGCCGGACTTGATCACTCGCACGCCGTTTTGCTGATACAGGTCAAGCGCGTCTTCGAGCTGGTTTTCATAGTTGGTGATATTGCCAGACGTTTCGTGGTGACCGATCAGCCGCGTACCGACTTGTTCACCGTAGGCCGCGACAGCCTCAAGGTCGAAATCATCATAGGTTTCGGTGAAAGAAAAGACATCGCCATTATTGAACCAGTCATCATCCCAGCCGACATTCCAGCCTTCGACCAGAACGCCATTGAAGCCGTTCTCGGCTGCGAAATCCATATAGGCTTTGGTCCACTCCGTGGTTGCAGCGTGCAGCCCTTCCACGTCGCCCTGTTTCTGCCCCCATGTTCCATTGCGGATATGCTGATCCCACCAGATGCCGGCATATTTGCCCGGTTCGAAATAGGACACATCACCGAGTTTATTCGGCTCATTAAGATTCAGAATGAGATCGGAATTGATCAGATCGACCGCCGCATTACCGATCTGGATCGTTCGCCACGGTGTGACGAAAGGTGTGGTTATGACCACTTTCCTACCATCACTCCGCGGGGCCAGGCTGGCTTCCAGAACGCCTTCACGTTCCTGTTCCAGGCTCATGCCGGAATAGTTGGTCAGCGCGGCTTCATGAATCGACAGGTGCACGCCAGAGTCCGTCCGCATGGTCACGGGTGTATGAACCATCTGGATCTCGCTAACGGGCGTGTTTTGATAGAGATATTCGTAGCGATTATACATGCGAGACGGGATCCACCAGCTATCCGTCTCAACCGCGACATTGAACTCAGTCAGCTCATCCATAATTGAAACGGTTGCGGGTAGATTGGCTTGCTCCGGCACTTCATAGCGAAAACCGAGACCATCATTAAAAACGCGAATGCGCAGATTGACGCGAATGTCTGGTTCGGCTCTGCGAAGGTTAACAAGCAATTCCGTATGGTTATCCCGAACGATCTGGCGCTCACCCCAGGGCTGCTCCCAATTCGTGTCCGATGCGGTCTCCTCAATTCCGATGATTTCCAGATCGTCATCCAGACCGAAGGTTTCTGCAAAGCGAAGACCGAGACGTGAATTTCCGATGACGGGTTCACCTTGGAAATCTACAGCGTAGCGAAGGAGGTCGCCTTCACTTCTAAGAACAAATTCGATTTCACCGTCGGGGCTTGCGGCCGATGCGGTCTCAAATATTTGCAATGGTGCATCCGGGGCCGCAACTGTGAGGGCTGTTTCCGGCTCATTCGAGACGGACGTTTCAGCTATACAGGCGGCGAGCGTGAACAGGCAAATACCGATTGGACCTTTTGAGCGCATGGACATGGTACTCTCCCCCCTGATACTCTGTTTTCATTCCTTTACTGGAATTTGCGTAAACTGGAAAGTAAAAGCAATGAAATCGCGATTTTATTACGATTTTATTACGATTTTATTTTGCAAAATTTGCGAGGATGCATGTCAACCAATCGAGCTTTGTCGCGGATCGTGATCGTTGGGGGTGGCTCAGCTGGCTGGATGAGCGCGGCGGCGCTGGCCAATGCTATCGGCACCTCGGTTGAGATTGATCTGATCGAGTCGGAGGCCATCCCGACGGTCGGCGTCGGGGAGGCGACCATCCCGCCGATCCGGACTTTCAACCAGCGTCTCGGGATTGATGAGGCGACGTTTATCCGCGAGACGCAGGGCTCTTACAAACTCGGTATCGAATTTGTGGACTGGTTGCGGGTCGGACACCGCTACTTCCATCCGTTCGGACAGTATGGGGCCGAGTTCGACTGGGTTCCCTTTTACCAATATTGGATGCGCGAACATCTGGCGGGGCGAGATGAGCATGGGCTGGATGCCTATTGCATGGCGTGGGCTGCGGCGAAGGATGCGCGGTTTGAACCCCCCATGGCGGACCGCCGCAATATCCGGTCCCGACACGATTATGCTTACCATTTTGATGCGATCTCATACGCTCAATATTTACGAGGCTATGCCGAAGCGCGCGGTGTTACGCGTCATGAAGGCCGGATTGAAACGGTTGATCAGCATGCTGAGACGGGCTTCATCACATTGGTTACCACGGGCGATGGACAGTCCTTTTCCGGCGACCTGTTTCTCGACTGCTCGGGATTCAGAGGGCTGCTGATTGAAGGGGCTTTGGAGGCGGGCTATGACGACTGGTCTCATTACCTGCCCATGGACCGCGCTGTCGCTGTCCCATGTGAGCCCGTGGGTCCAACTCTGTCCTATACGCGTTCAACGGCGTACCGGGCGGGATGGCAATGGCGGATCCCGCTTCAGCACCGCACCGGCAATGGTCATGTCTACTGTTCGGCTTACGAGACAGCGGAAGACGCCACGCAAACCCTGCTGGATAATCTCGACGGTGCACCGACAGCGGACCCGAAACATCTGCGCTTCACAACCGGAATGCGGAAACAGATCTGGTCGAAGAATTGTGTTGCAATCGGATTATCTGCGGGTTTCATGGAACCGCTGGAGTCTACGTCACTTCATATGATCCAGTATGGCATCATGCGGTTGCTCGCCATGTTGCCGGATGCTGGGATGAGCTCGCTTTTAGAGCAGGAATATAATGCGCTGACGCGGGCAGAATATGAACGGATCCGCGATTTTCTGATTCTGCATTATCACGCGACGGATCGCAATGATTCAGATTTCTGGAATTATTGCCGCGCGATGCCGATCCCAGACACACTTGCTCACAAGATCGAGCATTTTCGCCGCCACGGCCTGATTGTATCGGACGAGCGCGAATTGTTCAATAATCCAAGCTGGATTGCCGTCTATACAGGGCAGGGCATCTGGCCCGAACGGGCGCCTGTTCTGTCCGAACTGCGCGGCGAAGTGCCTGTCAGCGACCGTCTTGCGCAGGTACGACAGGCCATCGCCGAAGCGGCGACGGCTATGCCGGATCATGATGATTATCTGCGCCGGGTTATCGGCGCGTAAGCGGAGTGTTAGATCTAGCCGTTCAGACCATCGCGCAGTTCGCTGCGATGAAGTCGGCATGGTTCGGCAGCGGGTCCACCGTCTTGGCGATGATCGCCTGAACGTCGGTCATGAATTGACTGAGCTGTGTATCGCTGAGTTGGTCGGTATGGCGATGCCAGCCTTTCGGTATGATCCCCTGGCCGAGCATAACCTGCATCCAGCTGCTCTCACGGAACAGATCCTCCGGGTCGCGAAAGAGATGACCTGTTGTGCGGAATAGATTCATTTTGTGCCGCAGGCTGTCCGGAATTTTCATACGAGCACAATGACGCCAGAACGGCGTGTCGGCGCGATCAGTCCGGGCATAATGCAGAATCAGAAAATCGCGGATCAGATCATATTCCTTAGTCACGACCCGGTTATATTCGGCAATGTTGGCCGCCGAAAAACCTGTGTCGGGGAAAAGTTCGATGAGGCGCGACACATTACTCTGAATAATATGGATCGACGTGCTCTCCAGCGGTTCAAGGAAGCCGGAGGCCAGACCAAGACTGACGACATTTTTGTGCCAGAGCTGGTCGCGGCGCCCGGTTTTGAACCGAAGAATGCGCGGATCCGCGGTTGCGGGTGCATCAAGATTGTCGAGCAGTGTCTGCGTTGCCTCGTCATCCGACATGAAATCGGAAACATAGACATGGCCATTACCCGTGCGGTGTTGCAACGGGATCCGCCATTGCCAACCCGCACTATGCGCCGTGGCTTTTGTGTAGGGTAGGAGCGGGTCTGTACGTTCACATGGGACGGTCACTGCCCGGTCGACGGGCAGCCAATGGCTCCAATCCTGCCAGGAAACGTCCAGCGCGCCGCCGATCAGAAGTGCTCGGAAGCCCGTACAATCGATAAAGAGATCGCCCTCGACTATTTTACCGGATTCCAGTGTCACGCTGGAAACGTGCCCGCGTTCACCGTCCAGAGTGACATCGACAACCTTGCCTTCGATTCGAACCACGCCGCGCGGTTCTGACAGTTCACGCAGGAACATGGCGTAAGCTGTCGCGTCGAAATGATAGGCATAGGCGAGCCCCGTCATTGAGGTTCGTCCAACACGCTCGACCTGTCCGAATTTATGGGCGTAGGCCGCGCGCTGGTGCAGCGAATAGTCCCAAAGGTTTGATCCTTCAGTCATGGCCGAATATTTGCGCCAGTAATGGTGAAAGGGAATGCCCTGGAGATTAATCCCGGCGTCACCAAATGTGTGCAGATAGCGTTCGCCCCAATGCCCCCAATTATTGAATTCAATACCGAGCTTGAAAGAGCCTTTCGTGGCGCGAACAAACGCATGCTCATCAATGCCGAGAATGGCGTTCAGACGACGGAGTTGCGGGATCGTCGCTTCGCCGACACCCACTGTGCCGATGGTGTCAGACTCGATCAGGCGGATGTCGACGGCTTTGCCGAGCGTTTTTGCAAGCGCGGCCGCAGCAATCCATCCGGCTGTTCCGCCGCCAACGACGACAATGGACTGGACGGGCGGATGTGACGCTTCACTCATGCCAGACTCCTAACGGATGAAGACGGCAATGTCATAGTAAGTTGGGGCGTGTTCGCAGCAGGAACGCATAAAAAACCCGCCGGATGACCGGCGGGCTGAATGGCGTCATACAGCGTCCGACCTAGAACTTTTTGGCCAGCGTAATATTGAAGGTCCGGCCATAATCCTCATGGCGGGATACGAAAGTCGCTGTGCTTGGACCGTTTCCGTCGAGATCGTTTTCGGTCCGGAAGGGTTCATTTGTGAGGTTGTAAGCTTCCAGATTGACTGAGAAACCTTCCAGGGCACCGTCCTGGAATTCGTAGCCGAGCTGCGCATCGACGATGAATTCGGACAGGGCCTGTTGACCGTTCAGAGATCCATCAAACTCCTGGATTTCCGCCAGGAAGCCAGAGCGGTAACGCGTATTGACACGGGCGCGCCAGCCGCTTTGCTCATAATAGACTTCTCCAGAGAAAGTCTCTTTCGAGTAGCCCGGAATGGCAATCGTCTGGTCTTGGAAGTCAAGCTCATTATCGGTATAGGTGTAGGCTGCGTTCAGGCCGAACCCTTCAAGCGGAGCGAAGACGTCTTCCAGTGGAAGCCGCAGCGCAAACTCAAAGCCTTTCAGGTTTGCGGATTCGGCGTTCACCGGACCACTCAGTCCGATCAGAGACGTGCCTTCGGTCGATGCCGCCGTGCCAGTCAGGAATGGAGCCACGGCCGCGCCGCCATCGATCAACTGGAAGTCATTGACGATGTAGTCGTCCACATCCTTGTTGAAGACCGCCAGTGTAATCGCGCCGCCTTCGGAGAAATATTTCTCAATGGCTGCATCCAGTGATGTCGACTTGTAAGGCCGCAGGAACGGGTTGCCGCCGCTGATCCCGAAACAGACCTGGTTCTGGGCCGGATTGAAGAAGACCGTTACAACCGTATCGGCAATCCCGTCTCCATTCGTATCCGGACAAGTTATCGAATTCAGCGTCAGGGCACCGGACGCTCGGAGCTGATCCATGCGGGGACGCGTGACGGATTTCGCTGCGCCGAGGCGCAGGAAGGTCTGATCCATGACCTCAATCGACAGGTTGGCACTGGGCAGGAAGTCGCCATAGCTATCTTCAATAACGCCGCCCGAAATGGAAGAGGACTGTTCGACATCCGCATATTGTGCGCCGATGTTACCGAGAACCGGCATGTCGCCAAGGTTCGCGTCGATTTCGACATAGACATAGGGCGTGAGAATTTTCTCATCGACGCTCCACTGCACACCTGCAGTCGGATCATAGAGATAGGTGCCGTTATTGATCAGATCAGATGGATCATAGACGGCAATCGGGAAGTTCAGAGACCCGGTATTCGTCACGCCCAGAAAGTTCGGGATGCCCGCAACACCGTTCACGAAACCATTGCCTTCTCGCAGGAAAGCTTCGTTGGAATCGAAGTTTTTCTGACGATCCGTGTAGATCACGCCTGCAGAAATGCCGTCAATGAAGCTCAGACCAGTCTCATATTCAGCTTCCAGACGGATCTGGGTCAGCTGGTCGTCGATCTGTGGTTCCTTGATGAAGCCCGCTTGACCCCAACCGCCCGGATCGGTCAGAACGATATTGTCGGGATCGGAATAGTTGATCGAGCTGTCGACCGAATAGGTGCCGTCAGTCGGTGTCGTATATGTCAGTGATCCACGCAGTGATGGGTCTGCAGAGGCAGGACCGAACAGAATGCTCGGGCCGGTACCGGCATAGCTTTCATAATCGATGTCGCTCTTGTCGACGCCGGAGGTCGAGGCATCAATGGTGAAGCGAAGACGCTCACTCAGACTGGCCGAAAGGTTTGCGCCAATGGCATAGATTTCGGCTGTCGCACCTTCTGTATCTGTCCGGAGAATAGCGCCGACGGGCGCGTAAGTGGCGGAGTTGACGAAATCACCCGATCCAGACGAATTGGTGAGCTGTGCACCAGACCAGTCCGCGATGGGCGTTTCGACGCCCCGGAAGATGCCGGTATCTTCGAAATCGGAATAGAAGCCGTCGACCGTGAAGGCGAAGGTTTCATCAGGTTCGAACTGCAGCGTACCTGCAACGGATGTGCGTTCAAAGTCGCGAGACGTAACACCGGACCGCGGGTTGTCGGCGGCGTAATAGGTGCCGTCTGCCAATTGTCCTGTCTGAAACTGGTTCGTTTTCAGCTCGCGCGAAATATACTGTGTCGGGTTCGACTGGTTGGTGATGCCGATGGCCCAGCCCAGCGTACCAGCTTCGTTCTGATCGATATATGACCCGAAGAGGCGATAGCCCTGATCAGGAAAGTCTGGGTTCAGTCGGCCATTGTCATTGATAACATATTTGCCGGACACGTTGAATTGTGCACTCTTATAGTTCAGCGGCTTTACGGTGCGAAGATCGACGGCACCGGCGACGCCAGTTGTGGCCAGGCGCGCATCGGGGGTTTTGTAGACAACACCTTGGGCGATCAGCTCGGACGGAAAGACGTCAAATTCAATGCCGCGATTATTACCGGCGGAGACAACCTCGCGGCCGTTAAGTAACGCGATTGAAAAATCCGGGCCGAGGCCACGGATGGAAATTTGCTGAGCCCGGCCTCGAACGCGCTGGGCGGTGACGCCCGGCAGGCGCGCAAGTGAGTCGGCGATGGAGACATCGGGAAGCTTACCGATATCTTCGGCGGTAATGGCTTCAATGATGGATGAACTTTTGCGTTTAAGATCCAGACTTTTCTGAATGGACTGGCGAATGCCCGTAGCAATAACGACATCTTCATCGACATCTTCATCTCCAACGGCCTGCGCATGAACAGGAGTTGCAGATAGAAGCATGGCGACTGAGGCAACGCCGAGCAGTAACTGGCGCTCCAAGGTGGATGACTTGGTCATGATTTTCCCTTCGTGAGCGCAGCTTGTTGTGCAACGCATTCTTTGTTTCCGGGTCCGTAAATGCTGGCGCAGCTCCGTCCCCTATGAACAAACCTACACAAATTTGCATAGATTATGCAAATATTTTTATAATATTGGTCGTATTTCGACTCAATTCTGTTGTAAATCGGCAACATTGAGTGATCTAATGTTTCGTTATGGCGCATAATATTGGAGTGTAGCATTGGTTTTCGTCACAAAATAATGTAAAATTTTACATTTATGCTTGCGCACGGGTCTGATCTCGCTCTATGTCAAATGAAACAGAGGGAATATGTAGGCCAGCCTCACTCAGCTTGGACGCATAGGGACGATATGAAAGATTTTGCTTCGCACGCTGCGTGGCTGATAGGCCATCAATCTTTGCGCCAACTGACAATGATGGGTGCTACCCTGTTAGGGCCGGCGAGCTGTGAAACTGTTTCAGCTGCAGACGAGCTTGTTCCGACACCAGCGATTACGGGCGAGATGCTACGCACAGCTGATCGCCTGCCACAGGACGAGATTATCTATTTCATGCTGCCAGACCGATTCGAGAATGGCGATGTATCAAATGACACCGGTGGTTTCGAGGGCGGGCCACTTCAGCACGGCTTCGATCCGACATCCAAAGGGTTCTATCAGGGCGGTGATCTTAAAGGCCTGACCTCACGCCTTGATTATATTCAGGGCATGGGCGCGACCGCGATCTGGCTGGGCCCCATCTACAAGAACAAGCCTGTACAGGGTGGTCCGGGTCAGGAAAGTTCGGGCTATCACGGCTATTGGATCACGGATTTCACGGATGTGGACCCGCATCTGGGGACCAAGGCCGACCTGAAAGCGTTTGTCGACGGTGCGCATGAGCGCGGGATGAAAGTCTATCTGGATATTATTACCAACCATACGGCGGACGTGATCAGCTACCGCGAATGCCATGATCCAGATTATGCAGGCCCGGGTAAAGTTGATGATGGCTGCGTCTATCGGTCTGTTGCGAATTATCCCTACACGACCAGGGGAGGACCAGATGATATTGAAATCAATCCGGGTTTCCTCGGCGATGCACCGCATGTGCAGACCGATGAGAATTTCGCAAATCTCGTTGATTCCAATTATGCTTACACGCCCTATATTCCCGCAGACGAAGAGGTTGTGAAGACACCGGCCTGGCTCAACGATATGCAATATTATCATAATCGCGGTGAGACGACCTGGTCGGGTGAAAGCTCACTCTATGGCGATTTCTCCGGCCTTGATGATCTCTTCACCGGTCATCCAGTTGTCGTCGACGGCATGATCGATATCTTCAAGGATTGGATTACCGACTATCGGATCGACGGTTTCCGTATTGATACGGCGCGGCACGTGAATCCAGAATTCTGGCGTGCCTTCTTGCCAGCCATGAAAGATCATGCCGCTTCAATCGGTATTCCGCATTTTTACGCCTTTGGTGAAGTCTATAATCCTGATCCGGGGGCATTGGCGCGTTTCACGCGCCTTGATGGATTTGAGCAGGTGCTCGATTTCGGGTTTCAGTCTGCCGTTTTCGATGTGGTTTCCGGAAAGGAAACGACGGCGCGGCTGGACACGTTTTTGCGCGGCGATGATCTTTATGATGCGGCAACTCAGAAAGGCCTGACTCAGCCGACCTTCCTTGGCAATCACGATATGGGCCGTTTCTCCGGCATGTTGAAAGCTGAGGACCCTGAAATGAGCCAGGATGAATTGTTGGCCCGTACTCAGCTTGGGCATGGTTTGATGATGACGATGCGCGGCGTGCCCGTGATCTACTCCGGTGATGAGCAAGGGTTTGTCTCGGATGGCGGGGATCAACTCGCCCGCGCGCCGCTGTTTCCGAGCCAGACAGATGTCTATAATGATAATGATTTGATCGGCACTGAGGCCACGACGGCTGAAAGCAATTTCGATACGGACCATCCGCTTTATCGCTATATTGCGGCGACCGCGAAGATTCGTACGGACCATGCGGCCTTCCGGCGTGGTGTGATGGAAACGCGCCTGTTCGAAATAGGCGGCGCGGACGGGACTGGGCATGCCTTCGCTTTTTCCCGTTTCGATCCAGCGACCGGTCAGGAATATCTTGTTGTAGCGAATACGGGCGATGTGCCGCTGACAATCAACACACGGGTTGAGCCGTCGACACAGACATTGAAGGCACTGATGGGCACGTGTCCCGGTCAGGTCGCGACGATAGCAACAGCTACAGTGGACGTTCCGGCTTTTGGGATTACCGTCTGCGCAACAGACGGCCGCGCGGAGCGCCATATCCGATGACACTTCCAACCTCCGTCGCTACGGTGCAAAGCTCCATCGTGACCGACATGCACATCCAGCCGCCCCTTAATGCCAGGCAGACTGACATGGTGCCTTGGTGGAAGGGTGCTGTAATCTATCAGATCTATCCCCGATCCTATCAGGATGCGACCGGTGACGGCATTGGCGATTTGCCAGGCATCACGCAGCGGCTGGATCACATCGCCTCACTAGGAGTTCAAGCGATTTGGATTTCGCCGTTCTTCACCTCGCCAATGGCCGATTATGGTTATGATGTGGCGGACTTCTGTAACGTTGATCCGATCTTCGGGACCCTCGCGGATTTTGATGCGCTCGTCGCCAGGGCGCATGCTTTGGGACTCAAAGTAACCATTGATCAGGTCTACTCCCATACATCCGATCAGCACTCCTGGTTCGCAGAGTCGCGAACATCGCGCGCTAACGATAAAGCCGACTGGTACGTCTGGGCGGATGCAAAATGTGATGGAACGCCGCCGAATAACTGGCAGTCCGTTTTCGGTATGGGTGCTTGGGAGTGGGATGCGCGCCGTGGGCAGTATTATCTGCATAATTTTCTCCGTGAGCAGCCGGATCTCAACCTGCACAATCCAGACGTTCAGACCGCAATCTTGGACGTAACTCGGTTCTGGTTGGACCGTGGCGTCGATGGGTTCCGTCTCGATGCCCTGAATTTTGGCATGCATAATCGCGACCTGACCGACAATCCGGTTGAGATGGACCATAAGCAGGCTCCGACGCGCCCGTTCGATTTCCAGCGCAATATCAACAATATGAGCCAGCCGGAGATTGTCCCATTCGTCGAGCGTATTCGCGGTGTCATCAATGACTTCGATGCCGACAGGTTTACCGTCGCTGAAGTCGGAGGCCCCCGGCCTCTCGACGAGATGAAAGCATTCACGCAAGGCGACCAGAGGCTGAATTCCGCTTACGCGTTTGACTTCCTCTATGCCGACCAGCTGACTGCAGCCCTGATCCGGGAGACACAAGCCCAATGGCCGGGAACGAATGGCGAGGGCTGGCCAAGCTGGGCTTTTGAAAATCATGACGCTCCGCGAGCCGTCAGCCGTTGGCGCGGTGCCTGTGATCCGGATCATTACGCCAAGCTACTTGCGCTGCTGCTGCTGAGCCTGCGCGGTAACGCCTTCATCTATTATGGCGGCGAGTTAGGCCTGACTCAGGCGGATATTGCGTTCGAGGATCTCAAGGACCCCGAAGCCATTACAAACTGGCCCGAGACATTAGGCCGGGACGGGGCGCGTACGCCGATGCCGTGGGATGAGTCCAGTAATGACTATGTCGGCTTTTCAGAAGTCAAACCCTGGTTACCGGTCTCAGATGATCATGTCGGCGTGAGTGTAGCTGCCCAAAATGCAGATCCGGACTCAGTCCTGAATTTCTATCGTGCGGCTATCGCTCTGCGCAATGGGTGCCGCGTTCTGCGTGAGGGCGGTATCGCCGTTTCAGGGAAAAGCGAGTTACTGGTATTTGATCGGATACTGGATGGCCGTACGCGGCACTGTGCATTCAATCTCACGTCTGAGCCACAGGCCTATGATGGACCCGTTCAGGCGGAATTGTCGGTTGGCGACCCTGTGACTGACGGTCTTATCCCAGCCTATTCGGGTTTCATTTCCCCGGTTAACTAGGTGGTCCAAGCGGGGTTTAAGATCCGTTCAGATCGACCAGTGTGGATGCGCCGCAACTGTCGCGCTGGATGAGCTCAGTCGGGAGCCGCTCGGATTGCATGTCGTTAGGAACGCTGGCATTGAGAAGCTTCATCACCATCAATCGCCCCGCCAGTGTCAGATCCTGACCGATCGTGGTGAGCGGCGGCTCAATATAGCGGGCCAGTTGAATGTCGTCATAACCGACAACTGAGACATCCTCGGGAACGGTGCGGCCCTGTTGGCGCAGAGCTCTGATCACGCCAATGGCGATCAGATCTGAAGAGCATATGACCGAGTCGAATTCCTTCCCGCGCGAGATGAGAGAATGCATCGAATTTGCTGCGCTTTCGATTTCGAAATGAGCCGGGAAGACTAGACCGGGATCCGGGCTCAGGCCGAACCGTTCCATCGCGCGGCGATAACCCTGATAGCGCTGGTTAATTTCGGGGGCGTTCGTGTCGCCAAAGAAAGCGATTTTCCTGCGCCCAAGCCGCGCCAGATGCGCTGTCGCCATTTCGCCGCCGCGCGGATTATCCGAACCGACCGAGGCATAATCCTGTCCCGGCAGCTCTCCGCCCCAGACGATAAATTTCATCGGGTGACCGACTAGACGGTTCAGACGCTCATGCAGGAAACTCTGGCCGAGGAAAATGATACCCGAGGCGCGTGAGCTATCCAGCAGGCGCGAGAGATCGTCGAAGTTCTGAGGGTCGGCATGGCTGACGATATAATCACAACGCAAGGACCGTGCCGCCTCTCCGATACCGCCGAGGAGTTCCTGGAAAAAGGGATCGAGCATCCAGCCGTCACGTCCCTGAGGCTTTGGCACGATGACGGACAGGGTCGTTGCGATCGAGGCACCGCCGCCCGGCAGACTGCGAATATTATAGCCTTGCCGACGCGCGAGACCCCAGATGCGCCGCTTGGTCTTATCGCTGACGGCAGGATTGTCAGATAGAGCGCGCGAGACTGTCGCGATTGATACACCTGCTTCGCGCGCAATGTCCTCCAGCCGGACTTTCTTGGTCATCAGGCGTTTTCCGGTCTTTCATAAGGCACAAAGATCAGGAGCAGGGCACCGAGCATCATCACGCCGCCTGCAACAATGAGCGTTAAAACCGTCTGTCCGCCGAGTACCGTGTTGAGCACGGTTCCCATGATCGTGCCAACGACCAATTGCGGAATGACGATAAAATAATTGAAGATGCCCATATATGTGCCCATCCTGCCAGCAGGCAGTGCGTCCGCCAGCAAGGCATAGGGCAGGGTCAGGATGCACGCCCAGACGATCCCGATTCCAACAGCTGACAGCCAGAACAGGCTGGGTGGGAAAAGGTAGATCGAGATGAAAGAGAGGCCACCAATCAGTAGCGACAGAACGTAGAATAGTTTAAGGCCAATGGAACGTGTACCGACCGGGATCAGAAGCGAGAACCCCCACGCGACCAAGCTGTAGATGGCGAAGATATTATTCACCGTCAGTGACCCGACTCCAAAGGCATCGGACGTTGGGTCTGTCGTGCCGAAATGGTGAGAAGTGACGGCGGAGTTGAGATAGACCCACAGTGTGAAGAAGGCGAACCAGGATGTGAACTGCACCAGCGCCAAGCGCTTCATCAGGACCGGCATGGTGGCTAGGTCATTCATCAGGGCACCGATCATACCGGCAGCTCGGCCGCCTTTCAGGCGCAAGGCGTTATAGTTCAGCAGAATACCGAGCCCGACCACAAGCACCACGAAGACGCTGAGCTGCTGTTCAGCCGCGCCGGTTAGAACCAACACCACTAGAGCGGCTCCGATTGCCAGGGCGATCAGTCCGCGCAGCTGGAACCAGCCCGGCGCAGGCACGGAGCGCTCCACCCGGCGGGCTTCACCTAGTGCACTATTGTCGCTGGCCTCGAAAGCCTCTAATGTTTCTGGATCATATTCCTTTGAGGTCAGGATAGTGAACAAGACAGAGGCAAACAGGATGGCCGCTCCGACGAGAAAGGCGATCTTGAGTGAGTCGGGAATGGCATTGGCCTGAGCCGTATTGGCTGCCCCGAATTTGGTCGCCCACTCTGGCAATTTTGAGCCGACATATCCGCCAGCCCCAATGAAAAACCCCTGGATTGCATAGCCAAATGTGCGCTGCTTCGTGTTCAGATTATCACCGACGAAAGCACGGAACGGCTCCATCGAAATGTTGAGTGAGGCATCAAGGATCCAGAGCGAGCTGGCGGCGATCCAGAGTGCGGGTGAATTTGGCATGAAAATGAGAGCGATACTGGCGAGGAATGCACCAATAAAAAAATAGGGTCGCCGCCGACCAAAGCGCGTCCAGGTTCGATCAGAGAGGTAGCCGACTATAGGCTGCGTGATCAGTCCGGTAACGGGACCGGCGAGCCAGAAGAGCGGGAGTGCATCGGGATTGGACCCGAGCGAGGTGAAGATGCGAGACGCATTGGCATTCTGCAACGCAAAGCCAATCTGTAGTCCAAAAAACCCGACCGCCATGTTGATGATCGACAGGATGGGCAGGCTGGGTTTGAGCCGCGCCGATCCATCTGTTGCGATGGCGGCGGTTCCGTCATAGGCTGGTGCGTTGGTCATCCTGTTCGCTCGCTCATGCTTTGCGGGGCTCTTTCAGGCTCAACGCGTGCAAATTCTTTGCGCTGATCCTGCAACTCTTTTCATATCGCTGCAAGGGTAGACTGAGGGGGCACCCACAAAAAGCCCGCCACACCAGAGGTGCAGCGGGCTGATACATAAGTTGAGGCTGTCTATTAGCCATCGAGACGGTCGTCAAGCCGATCATAAAACTTGGCCAACGAACAGACGTCAGGGTATGCTGTTTTCAGAAACTGCACACCATTGGCGTCGAGTTGGCCATCTTCGATGCAATCTTCAATCCGGTGTGCAAGAAAGCACTCGCCATTTTCAACGGATTTGATAGCGCCTTTTTCATCATCGTGGACCGTGTTGGCGAAGTTCATCCAGCTCCGGTGGACTGCACTGCACATGGTGCCATGTGTAAATGGTTCACCACCGAGTTCGCGAACATAATTCTGAATGGAAACAATGTGGCGCGACCGTGTTTCGGCGTATCGATCAAATTCGTTTTTGAGGGCCCAGCTACTATCGACTTCGTCAGCGGCTTCACGATAACCCTTGAAACTGTCGATCATTAGGTGGATGACATCGTTCAATTCCTAAATCATGTCTTCCTTCGTCAGGCGCCTGGTGTTGGTGTGTTCGTAATATCCATTTGAATTTCCTCTCTTAATTGGTTGTATCCAAACAACGAGAAGACCAGAGGGTGGTTCCAAATTACTGTGTGGACGAATGTGAAAGATCGGAAAGATTGCTATTGAATCGTATTGAACCAGTCCGTAAATTCAGCTTGTTCCGTCTTGCTCAAATGCAGGCCGAGTTTAGTCCGTCGAAACAATATGTCGTCTGCGGACCCGGCCCATTCGTGGGATATCAGATAGCGCGCCTCTGCTTCAGTCATTTGCGCGCCAAAATGGCGAC
>CBDBFZ010000001.1:0-136988 GCA_965205225.1 Litorimonas sp. | reverse complement strand
AATATGGGTGATTGACGCGCTTGTTTCTTTTTGGGCCAACTGGTCCCGTTTCTTTTCAAGCGCATGCAGTTGAGCTAACGTGGCTTCAAGTTGGTGAGACCATCCAAGGCCCAAACCCGAACCCGGAGTAGACACACCACGCTCGATATTTTTGCGCAACTCAGCGACCCTGCGGGTAAGTTTGGAGATGTCTTCATCTATGCCGGTTGATGGCAGCAGGTCGGCAAAATCGGTGTAAATGTTGGCTGAGATTTGATCCAAATGTAAGCCAAAATCGGCAAAGCGCGATTCCAGGCGTAGCCACGCGGCCTCTCTCATCTGTTCATTCGCCGTGAGTTGCTGCGCCATTTCTTCATAGCGCGGCAGCAGCTCTTTTGAGATGACAAGGCCCTGATCCTTATAGGCACCGGTTGCCTCGTCGAGCGTGCCTTTCATCTGCAATATACGCAGGCCCGCTTCGACATTGCCGTCACCGAAAGTGCGGACCAGAATCGTATTGCGCTCGGCTTCGGACCCTGCCTCACTATAGGCGGTCTTGATCAGTTCCAGCTTTTCTGACGTGGTGGTCGCCAACCGGACCTGTTCAACCAGTTCTGGATTGATCAGTTTTACCGCCGAGTAGAATTCTCCCGTGCCGAGTGTGGCTTCGGACAGGGTTTTCTGTGCGGTAGCAAAAGCAGCATCAGTCTTGTCACTGGAAATGCCGAGTCGTTCCAGTTCCAAGCGCAGGGCCTGGAGCTGTTCAGGGTCCAGTTCCAGCCGTTCGGCCGTGCGGGACATTTCGGCGAGCGTCATAATGGCGCGTTCGCCAGCGGCGCCGAGTTGATGTGCGGCGAGCACAACGGCTGCGAGCCCCGCGCCGGCGGCGATACCGATCGGGCCGAGGCCTTTGAGCAGGGAGCCTGCTGGGCCAAGGCGCGAGACCATGCCGTCCGCCGAGTTTTTAATGTCATTGACGACATTATCGACCGCTTTCAGACTGGGCCTGGCACCTTTGGCGGCGCGGTCGATTTCGCGCAGAGCTTTCTTGCCGTCCTTGCCCATATTTTGCAACGCGTCCCGCACGCCCTCATCCCGGGCAATGAGGCGCAGGATCATATCGGCTTTATTATTGTTCATGATGTTTCCTCTGATTCATGTTCAAGGCTGGCGGCGAGACCACCTTGCTCAATCGCGTCGATGATGATGTCCGCGCGCCAGGGCTCAGCCGGGCCGAAGCTGGCGTCCAGCTGCGCGCGAACGCCGGCGCGATCGATCGCCGCGCGTTTGAGCCCAAGCAGGCCGCAGCTGACATGGATCCAGTTGGACGGACGGCCCGCAATGCGCAGCGCCGCATGATCCAGCGGCGTCTCCAGCGCGTGGACGGTTCGGGGGCAGAGAGAGACTCCGTCCGGGCACAAACCGCCCGAAACGCAGGAATCACCAAGATCAGCGCAGCCATCGCACTCTAATTTTCCGCGCCCGAGTTCGTGCTGGACCCGGGCGCGGATCCGTTTCCCGCGGTTGATAGAGCAAAGACGTCACCGGTCGCCTTGTCCAAAAAGGCCGACATGACAGCCGGCTCTTCGAATAGGTAGCCGATATCGGCGCGCGTGGGCTCAATCGGCCGTTCTGCGCCGTCCGGGCCCAGGCGGGTCAGCCCGTCGATCACAGGTTCGACGCGCAGGGCCAGAGCGACCGCATAAAGCGTCATCACGGTCGCATCCTGATCACGTTCACCGCGCGCTATCCGCTCGGCAATTTCTGCGACCGAGAGCGGGCCAATGCCGAAATCTGCGGCCAGCTCACCGCCAGCAATGATGCGGGACAGCCAGGCCGCCGCGGTTTCGCGAGCGACATCGCGGTCCAGAGAGCTGGCAACGCGAAACGTCAGCGAGCCGGCCCCAACGGGCAGAACAGCCGGGTCCGCTCGTTTGAGCAGCGTGCTCATCAATAGCCCGCCAGCGAATTGACCAGGGTGACGGTCATCGCCGAACTACCGCTCCGCGCAGCGGTGGCGGTGCTGGAAAGCTGTTGCAGCTTGTCATCGGCGGTCGGGAAGAGTTTGGGCACAAAGGCGCGCGGGAGTTTGAAGGTGATGCTGTGACCGCCCGCCGCCGCGCCGGTCAGGGTGAAGGCTTTAGGCACAGTATGGTTATCAAACAGGGCCCGCTGCGCCTCATTAACATGGCGCAGGGCGAATTGCAGCGAGGCGGTGGGGTCGCCGATATAGGAATCCCCGATTGTCTCGCCAGAATTGACGTAGCGGTCAGAGTTGATGTCGGCGGAGTAATTGAGCGTGGCAGAAAGCAACCGACCAATGTTGACGTTGTCCATGGCCACGGTCCAGCCTGATTTGGGCACAAAGAGACGCGCCGGCGGGGCGGCGGCCGAGGCGCTGTCGATGGTCCCGGTCGCGGCGCGGACCATGTCGCGCGCGACGGTCGTGAAGTCGCAAATCTGTTTACCGCCGCCTTGCGCCAGGGACAGGGCCAGCGAGGCGAGGACGACGCTGTCTATGACCTTGCCGCCCTCGATATCCTCACAGACCATGGTTGCCAGCGGCAGGGTCGCCGATCCGGAAGTGAAAATATGTCGATGTTTCTTGCGGGCAACCAGAACCCTTGTCGTCGGCGCGCCGAGCAGATAGGCGAGCAGAAAGCCGATTTCGTTCAGGCAAAGATTGGTCTGTAACGGCGCATTGACGGTGACATCGCCAAAATCCGGATCGGATGGATCGATATTGGCGCCGACCGTATCCCCGCCATATTCTGGTGACGCCTGGGCGTCCTGCTGCCGGGTCGGGTCGAAACTTGTATAGTGCAGTGCCTGCGCGCCAGTATAGGTCGGCGCGCCAAAGGCGGCTTGGGGCGTAACCAGAAAGGCGTGTTCGGCCTTGCGCGGGAAGCGGGGTGTGAGAGCTTTGTCGCCAATAGCCATGAGAGAAATCCTTTATTGCAGCGGGTGGAAGTGAGCGGTGATCAGCGCCGCGGTTTGTGGGGGGACTGGACCCCCGCGATGGCGAGGTCTTTTTTTGTCGCGATCCGCGCGCCTTTCGGTGCCTGGCTCGGCTTGAAAGTGGCGAGCGAGCCATCGGCCAGAATATGCGGCCTGGCCAATTCTATCTGTTGGGTTGGCGGCGTGGGCGATTTTCGGGATGTCATGATCGGGCCTTTCGGATTTGGGCGGGGCGTCAGCCCATCAGGGAGTTACTATCCAGCATGAGGGTGACGGGGATGGAGACGGAGGAGACGGATTGATCGCCGATATCGAATTGCATCAGATCGACCTCACCAACAGAAAGCGAGATGAAGGCGAGATTTGGGGCGCGCATCTGCTCATGCAGAATCAGGCCGATCTGGCCGAGCACGGCGTCAAAGACGGGATCGCGCCAGTCATCCACCTCTCCGCTGGCGACGACCAGCCAGTCAATCGCCAGATCAAAGGTGAGTTCGGCCCCCTGCCCGCCGAGAAAAGCTTCGGGCGTAAGTTTTTCGGAGATCACGGCTAGGCGCGTATAGATCCCGGACACGCCGCCCCACTCAATATCTTTGGGATTATCGATTCTAATTGGGGCGACCAGCGGGACGGTATTGTCTATGGGCGGCCATGCGGCGGCGTCATCGCCATAGGCGGAGCGGACAGCCTTAAAGTCACCGAAATCGTGACTTGTCAGCAGGGCCGCGAGCGCGCCGCGCGCAGCATTGCGCGTATGGCCGGCCCCAGCATAGGCCAAAGGCGGTGAGGTCATGACGTCAGCATCCGGATCAGAATCGTCATCGGATGGCCGTGGCCTCTTCGGAGCGGGTCATCTGTTGTTGTATATGATAGGCCAATCGGGCGGGGTGGCGGCGCTGCGCCTTGGCCATAATCTGGCGGCTATTGAGGCGGCGGCGATGGCGCACCGATTTGACCAAGGTGAAGACGGGGACCGAGCTAATGCGCGCCAGACGCGTATATTGCGTACCGTCCTTACGCCGGGTCGAGCGCACGCCTGTGAAGCGCGTGCCGGCCACATTGGCGCGCAGCCGAGCGACCATTTGATAGGCACCGTTTTTGCGCTTGATCAGGCGCAGACTGTCTTTGCCGTAGCGGCGCCAGAACGCGTCGATCAAGGTCTCCCCGCGCCGCCGCCGCAGCCCGTCAGCGGGCGAGCCGTCAATCGGGATCGGCATGAAGTCGGAAAATTCCGGGCGCACGGTCGGGCCATCGGCATGGGCAACCGTGATGTGGGGGGCGTTGGAGTAGATCCGCACAGTAGGAGAGTAGGACCGCCCCGATTTAGGATAGATATCAACGCGCATCGTGTTGGCCACGCGTTTGCCAAGCCCCGCCGCCAGAACATCACGGCGCAGCGCGGCCTTGGT
Source organism: Litorimonas sp. (assembly GCA_965205225.1). GTDB lineage: Bacteria > Pseudomonadota > Alphaproteobacteria > Caulobacterales > Maricaulaceae > Litorimonas. The sequence continues at coordinate 132,642 of CBDBFZ010000001.1, read as the reverse complement.
CAGATTGGCCGCCTCTTTTGACCCGGCCAGCAGACCATTCAGATGGGCGTTTTGGCGGGAGGCCAGTGTTTTCTGCAGATCGCCGCGAATGACGAGTTTGAAATCGGTCATCAGGCTTGATCCTCGGCCGCAATGGCAGGCGCGGCGGAGAGTTTGAACAGTTTCTGCAGCCCGTCCCGGCCGAGGCTGCGCGGCTCGGCGCCAATGGCAAAGGCGTCAAACCCGTCAAAGCTGTGACCCGCCAGCAGCTCCAGCCGTCCGCGCAGATATGGCACCGTCACATCCGTCAGGTCGGCCGTGCGGATCTGGCAGGCATAACCCTTGACCTGTGCTTCGATTTTGGCTCCGTCCACGCTCTCTTCCGCCTCGCTGACACGCAGTTTGGCGATCACAGGCACGGTGACCAGGCCCGACGCCGCGATCAGCACAAGCTGAGCCGGCAGGCCGAAATGACGATAGACCGAATCCAGCGCGCGGGCGGCGGCGCGCTGGCGCGGGGTTGGGGCGGGGGTGGTCATGATCAGGCCGGAAGTGAGCCGGAGGCTCGACTAGGCGGATTTTTTGGCCAAATGAAGCGCAGCAGTGATATCGGTGAGATTGCGGGCATGTGCCGCCTCATCCGTGCCGTAATTCCAGGCGTCGATCAGAGCCCTGGCCTCGATGCCGGCAGATTCGAGGGCCTTACGGGCCGCGTCTCGTTCGGCCAGAGCAGAATCCCGCGCAGCTTCGGCCGCCTCAATCCTAGACGTGTCGACCGTGCCGCCATTAAGGACGAAGTCGAGCAGGTCATCCTTGAGCATTTTGCGGATATCGGCCTCAGGCAGAGAGAGGGCCTGCGGGCGCGGGGTCCCATCGCCGAGAACGCCGGCGGCTTCGGCACGGGCGTGCGTGTCGGCATCAAGCGAATAGGACACGCCGGCCTGATATTCATTCCGCGCAATTTCGCGGGCACCCTTGCCTTCGCCGCGCATAGTCTTGTCGGCCCAATCGGTCTTAAATCGATATTTCATGGTCAGTCCTTTCAAGGATTGGAGGAACCTCGTAGACGTCGTCTACGAGGTCTGTTCGCTGGTTGGATTTGGGATGAGAGACAGGCTTAAAAAGCCCGCCGGAAACTCTTGAGACCGGCGGGCTTTGAATGTCTGTCCTGGCGAGCAGACTTAGGCAGCCAGGGTGAATTGCAGCTCGATCAGCGCCTCGGGCCGGTTACAGAAGGCCATTTTGTTGCTTTCCGTGTCCAGATCGAAGCCCTTACCTTGCGGCAATTCATACGGATAGATTTTGATCTCGGTCGACGGGGCAACATTGACCTCATCGGTCCGGTTGGCCGGCACATCCACATCCGAGAACATGGTCGTCGTCCCGGTTGGAAAGACGTGACCGCGATTGTCATCAATGAATTTGACGTTCGTGCCGGCGGAGTTCTTCGCCTGACCCGAATAGCCTTCGAGGATCACGCCATCGACCAATAGCGAGCGCTGATTATTTGGGCTGGTGACCGTCGCCCGCGAGGCGGCCAACTGTTCCAGCGATGCGGCATGACCGTCCAGATATTTCTGGTAGCTCTTATGCGTGCGCAGCTGGCGAATGGCAGCCGAATCGACGAGGGCGTGGATGCCCGTAGCCGTTTCGCCATGCAGATTATTGCCAATATGATCGGCAATTTGTTCCGTGATGGCGAGGATGTCGAAACCGTCATCCGTGAGATCGACCGTAATGACCTTTTTTGGCACATCAAACACGCCGAACAAATCATACATGGTCGTGCCTTTGGGCGATTTGATCAGGCCTTTAATCGCGCCCATCCGAATATGTTCGAATGTGATGTCATGCGGTTGGCGCACGCGCATCAATTTCCGATTATAGGCCGAGCTCATCTGTTCGAGTTGACGCTCGCCTGGGGCGAAGGCGGTGATATTTTGAATATCGCTGGGCGTGAGGGTCGCACCAATTTTACGCGAAGGGACGACAAAACTGAGCGAGGTTTCATCTTCACCGTCCAGTTCTTGCCGGGGCGCATCGCGAGCGATGGGATCCAGCAAGACGATTTCGCCTTTGCGGCGGATCAGGGTGACCGTGGTTTCGGCTTGGCGGATCGGTTCAAACCCAACCAGTTCGCCGACGCGGTTGTAAAGATTGGGCAGAACGTCGACCGCTTGGGCGACGCGATTGATATTGAAGGGAAAAGTCATGGCGATTTCTTTCTAAGGAGGGGGGCAGGGTTGAGGCCGGCGCGGGGGATGCCGCGCCGACCAGAAGGTCAGGGTGAGCGGGATTTAGGCGTCGACGCCTTTCACCAGCTTGAAGTTAAGCTTGGTTAGCGCGGTGGTGACCGTGGTATTTTTGGCCGAAGCGGTGGGCATATTGATCTCATTGGTATTGATCGTGGCCGGACCTCTTCTGAGCTGAGCAATGGGGAGGTCATCGTCTTCGTCGATTTTGACATCCGTGATGAGGATGCCTGTGACCGCCTTTGGCGCGGATTCGACGTAAGGGACGGGCGTGTCACCGCCGGTCAGAAGCGTGCCGGTTTGCAGGTCATAGCCTCCAGCCGGGGCGGTGAGGACGGCCTCGTTTCGGCAATGATTGGGATCGGCTTCGTATTTGAGCCAATCGGAGAGTTTGCGGCGTATCGTGCTGCTGTCGCTAGGGTAAGCCATAATGTGGGTCCTTGATTAGATGGGGAGAGGTCTGGGCCGCGTGGCCCAGACAGGGGGCTAAGCGAGACCCGCTTTTTCGCGGATCGCTTTGGCGTTGGCCAGTTGGGCGGCGTCGGCGGGGCTGACCTTGGAGCTGCGCGGGGCGGCACCAACTTTCGGGTCCGGCACTGTGGCGAGACGCGAGGTCTTATCCTTACCAGACGCACCGAGGATGCGCCGGGCACTATCCACCGTCATGCCGGGCGTGATGGAGAGGGCCGCTGCCTGTCTGTCTCGGCCTTTAGCCTCTGGCAGAGCCTGGATCGCGGTGGCAGTGGCCGGATCGATTTGATCGGTGAGCGCCGATTTTGGCGTGGATAACGCCTTGACGCGAGCGAGGGCGGCGTGGGCGATGCGAGACGCGGCGATCTTAGTCGCGGAGACATCCTCATCCTCATCATCATCCATTTCGTCTTCATCCATAGCGGAGATGTCATCATCATCTTCCATTTCGTCCGTATCTTCCTCGGCGGCGGCGGCGATCTCATCATCCTCCATCGCATCAACCGTGGATTCTGTTTCGGCCTTGAGGGCGGCGGTGAGCGCGGTCTTGTCAAGACCAGCCGCGGCGGGGTGGTTGGTCGCCATCACTGATGCAATGGCGAGCAGGGAGGCCGACAGGGCCGCCCGAAGTTTTAGCGTGGACTTCATCGAAGCCTCCTTTTCGGTTGGTGGGGTCCCGTCAGGGTTAGATTGGCTATTCGCCGCCGGGACGGGGGCCGGCGCGAGAGCAATTTGAGCAAGGGTTTCGAGCGCGGCGTCTTTGCGTTCGGTGGCGTCGGACAGGCCGCGGGTTACCGCATCACCAGCCATCCAGGTCCCGGCCTCCAGGGCGAGAATGGCGGCGGAGTCCAGCGGGCGGGTGGCGGCGACGCGGTCTGCGAACATGTCCGCGATTTGATTGATTTCGGTATGGAGCGCGGCGGCTTCGGCCTCATCCATTTTGGATTCGGGATAGCCCCAACTTTTCTGCGGGCCTGACGTGATCAGATCAATGCGGATGCCGGCCTGCTCCAGTTTCGCCGTCTCGTCGACGCGCCCATATATGACGCCGACCGAGCCGATATAAGCGGTGAGCGAAGCGGAGATGCGCCGAGTCGCCGCGCCAATGGCGTAAGCGCCGGAGCACATCATGCCGTCAGTATGCGCCGTGATCGGCTTAACAGCATCCAAAGCACGGAGTGCATCGGCACATTCAAAACATCCCATGACGTGTCCGCCCGGACTGTCGATAGCCAGCAGCAGGCCGGCGCATTGATCATCCAGTACAGCGCGAGTGGCGGCGGCTTCGATCCGGTCATAGCCGTCCATGCAGATTATCGCCTGACCCATGTCATCCTGCATCAGCCAGGCTTTGTTGAGCAAAGGGCCGTTTATTTCGATGATGGCGAGATAGGGGGCGGCGGAGTCGGGGTCGCCCTCATCTGCTTGTGGATTAAGGATCAGTTTAGCATTGGGCGCGGTGACCGAGTCCGGCAGGCCAAGCGTGACTGTCGCCGGTGCGGCGGCATCGGGCGATGGAGAAGCCTGGCGGGCGGCCCGGCGCAGGGCACGATTGGTTAGGTGTGCGGTGCGGCGTTCGGCCCGACCGCGATGGGCGTCGGTCAGGCGGGCATTGAGCTCTGGTACGACGCCCGGATAAAGCAGCAGTGGACGCCCTGTCAGGGTCAGGGTGAGCGGGATGTTGGCAATGTCAGGCATGGTGTTTAGGTCGTGGCCCCTTCAAAGGGCGGTGCATCAGTCGGATTTGATGGGGCCAGCGCGGATTCGCGCACTGCGGGGTTGATACCGTGTTCTTTCATAAAGGCGGTTTCGCGCGCCCAAGTCCGGACAAGGTCTTCAAAATCCCGGCCATGTGATGCGGCGATATCAGTGCGCGTGTCGAGATTGCCTTCGAGTCGGAGCAGTTCGGCTTTCGCTTCTTTTTCGGGATCTACCTGCCCGCGAGCCGGACCAATAAATTCGGAGCGGCACCAGGCCGCCGGATTATCCCAAAGATTAACACAGCCCGCCGGCACTTCGAGCAGGCCTTGATCTTCGGCTTCATCAATCAGGGCGAGGATGATGGGGCGGACGATCTGGCTGCCAAAATCAGCGCGCTGCACATAAACCTGATTCCAGACCTGATTGAACGCGCCGCGTAGGTTGGAGTAATTCATGCCTTTGAAATTACCCGTCATCTGGCCCTCGAACAGGCCGAGCTGTGCGGCGGCGCTCTGCATCAGCGTCTGATAAAAGGTTGCGAATGCGGATGCCTGGCGCGGGGCGGTGTTGAGCTCGACGCTGTCGCCGGGCATCAAGACTGGGATGCGCGTGCCCATAAATTCAACGGGCGAGTTTTCATAAAAGGTCGAACGCGCATCCTGGAAGGTCGACAGGTCAATGCCGCTATTGTCCCCGACCCCAAGGATTTCGGCGACAGATTGGGGATCAAATCCCGAACGGACAAAGGCCCCGAACAGCGCATTGATCAGGGCGGATTGCAGTTCGGCCGATTTATACTGGCCGATCATGATGAAGGTTTCGATGAGCGGCGCGAAGGGCGAGACACCGCGAGCCTGGCCAGGCTGTTTGGATTCAAAACCGTGGGCGCAGACCGGGCGGCCATAATCTGAAAAACGCGGGATCCGATCCCAGATCATGGTGTCGAGCGCGGAGACGCCGAAATCACCGGGATGAGCGCGGCGAATATGATAGGCAATCGGCGCGCCGTCCGCGTCCATTTCGACGCCGTCCTGAAGGAATCGCGTTTCGATCTCGCCAGACGGGGTGGAGAGCCGGGCGGTGTCGACCACATTGACGGTGGTGGTGAGTGGTGGATTATAACGGCCGCGCAGATTAAGCGTGATCAGGGACTCGCCCGCCGTTTTCCATTCTCCCCAGAGCAGGCGGAGCAGGCCGCCAAAGTCGTGACGCATCGCCAAATCGCAGCGCAGGAGCGGATCAGTCGCCCAGGTCGAGACGACGCGTTCAATGGAATCGCCAAGGGTTTTGGCGTCCTCTTCGCTAATGCCGAGGCTGGGCGCGTCCGGCAGTGAGCGCAGACGCCAGCCCGATCCGACGACCATGCCGACGGATTCGCGCACGCCGGCGGCGGCTTCGGCTTCGTCGCGCACCAGTTGACGGGCGCGATCGGCAATGCGTTGGCGCTCCCAGCGGTTGGCCGCATTGGCGGAAAGATTGGGCGCATCGAAGACGGCCAGTTCCTGTGTCGATCCGCCGGCGCCGCGATAGGCGCTGCGGGAGGTCAGGGCCGAAACTTTGCCAGCAGCACGGGCGCGGGCAACGTCAGAGCGGGTCACGGCGCGGCCATCAGGCTTAAACAAGCCGGTTGCCTGAGTCTGCGATGATAAGGTCATGGCGAGTTAGCGGCGCCCGATCGGTCCGCGCAGGGGGCCGCGGCGTTTGCGGCGGGGAATTGTGTCTGCTGCCGCCTCGCCCAGTAAGGCAGGGCAAGACAGGCCGGTGAATTCGGATTCCAGATCGGCGATATGGGCCTGAATAGCGCTGATCGAAGTACCCGCGAACCGGGTCACTTCTGGGCCCATTTGAACCAGCACCGCCTGGTGGCCGAGACGTTTCTCTGCCAGCGCCTGTCTGGCTTCGGCGATCTCTGTTTTTAGCTGATTGCAGCGCGAGGCGGTCATGATGACGGCCCCGATTTTGGCGAGCTGGGCTTGGGCAATTGGGACGCGCCTTTGTTCATATCGATCTGGCGGCGCAACCAGTCCGGGATTTTGGGGCCGTCAGCAGCGTCTTTGTCGCTCTGGCGGGGCAGCGGGGCGGGGGTGTCGGCCTCTTCGCGGGCGAGTAATTCGAGCGGCGTCAGGTCTAGGGTGGCGGGGTCTGACGCTTCGCGCAAAAACAGGGTTTCCCAATCATCCGTCGTCATTCGGAACAGGCCGAATTGGATGGAGAGTGATAGGTTGTAGACGGCGAGGTCGAGCTGTTCATTCGGACGTGAGGCCGTTTTGACCCATTTTTCCTGATTGCGGACCGGGTCGACGATCAGCTGTTCAGCGGTTATTTGCTGTGTAAATTCAGCTTCGATTTCGTCGTGGAAGAAGAGGTGTAGCCCCTCCCCAATAGTACCCGCATCATAGGCCATCAGCGCATTATCGAGCCCTGAATAGACATATTTTTTAAGCTTATGCGTGTTGAGCAGGGTGAGCGGGACGCGCAGCGCCGTCGCCCCGTCGCGGGATTTTAGGCGGCCACCTTTGCGCGAGGGTTGATGCAGCGGCTCAAACCGGGCATTGGGGCCCGTCATACCCTTCAAGCCGATCACGTCTGGATTGCCCACGATAAAGCGGTAGGCCGCCTGGGTATCATGGCCACCCGTATCTGTGCCCATTCTGCGCGCCATTTGCGGGCGTAGATGGGGCGAGGCATATTCGCGCGCATAGACGGCGCGCAGATCGCGCCAGCCAGAGGGCTGTAGCGGGGGCGTGTCAATGACGCCGTGATCAATACAAGCGCCTCGCGGGCCTGGACCCCAGGCATAGACGGCCCACTCGAAGCGGTCACCCTGCAGGTCTGCCGCGGCGGTCAGGAAGCTAGCCCAGGTGGGAACAATGCCGCGGCGAACGGGCGAAGTTTTGATGTTAGGCGCGCCGCCAGCCATTTCGAACAGGCGTTCATAATCTGGCGTGTCCATCTCCGCGTCATAGGCTTCGCCCAAAACCTGCTGCGTAAAAGCGATCATCTTGGCCGGATCACCTTTGGCCTCGCGATATTTGCGGTGGATGATCGTCCAGGTCGAGAAGGGCGAGATACCCTGCCAAATGTGGAAACTTTTATCCCGCCCCTCACAATCCCGGGCCACCGCCGCGTCAATATCGGCGGCGGGGATGACGTCGGCGAGGCGCCTGTCAGAAGGGTCTTTCGGATTGGGTTTGGCGGCCGGGGCCGGATTGTTCGGGTTTTCGGAGGGGAAGGTCGGGACCCAGCGGCCGGACAGGTTCATCGCTGTTTTATGAGCGTGCCCGATCAGAACCCCGCAGCAAGGCGGGGCGAGATCAACCCGAGCCGTCGTGCCCGAGCCGGTACGGACCAGGTGGGCAAAGCGCGGGATGAACCCATCGCCGCAATGCGGGCAGGTCCAGACCCAGCGATGCTGCGTGCCGACAGCGTACAGGGCCGAGACGCGGCAGGCACCGATTTTGCCCGGGGTCGACGGGACGATGGTTTTGAGCGATTCGCCATAAATAGTTCCGCGGGCCTGTGCCTGATCGAAAGGATCGCCGCGATCATCATCGGGATCGGGAAGCGGCCACTCGCTGACCTCCTCATCAACAATCAAGCCGACCGAGATCATCTGCAGATTGGCAGTGGCGTTGGCCGAGGCGATTTGAAGAAAGCCGTCGCGAAATTTCTTGCGCGATTGAGAACTGCGTTTTTCGCCGTGGCGGGAATAGACGCGGCGGACGAGCTCTGGCGTGGCCGAGATCATCGGCTCCAGCTTGATTTCAGACCATTTTGCGGCCTCTGTGTGGGTCGGAAGGACGACGAGGATGCCCATCGGGTCCTCCTCGATCGCGCGGCCAATGGTGTTCAGCGCGACTTCGGATTTGCCAGACTGGGCGGAGCCGGGGATGGCGATGATCTGTGACGGGTCCTGCGGGCCGCATGCGTCCATAATGGCGTTGAGATATGGGACCCGGTTCGGATCCCAGCGGCCCGGGAAGCGGGAGCCAGATTCGGCCGAGACCATGCGGGTCGTGCCGGCCCAGGTCGAGACCGTGCTTTGCTGCCGCGGAATGGCGGCGGCCGCAAACTGAGCGACCATGACGGAGGCGCAGACCAGACCAGTCAGAATTTTACGGGGAGGGAATGCGATGAGGCGCATCAGGCAGCGTCCATCAGGCCGGCGATCTGCGCAGGATCTGCGCGCAGGGCTGCAGCGGCGGCGGTAAGATAGTCAAAGCGCTGGCGCGTATCAGTTGGGGCTTCGTCGGCCATATCGGCGAGTAGTTCGGTCAGCGTGTCGGCGACGGCGATTAGGGCGGTGTCGAGGGTTTCGCGGATGGCGGCCTGCACCGGGCGCTTGGATGCATCGCCCAGGCCGAGCACGGATATGACGCGGTCGGCCGTGTCGGACAAGGTCGCACCGATCAGATGATCTTTCAAAACCGTGAACGTTTCGGACGCGGCGGCTTCGGCCTGGGCGAGGTCGACCAGCTCGCCTTTGGCTTTGGCGAGTGCCAGCTCTTCGCGCTCGGCCTGAGCGTTTTCCTTGCGGGCTTTCGCGTCGCGAGCTGTGTCGAGGCTGGCGAATTTTTGCGGCGCTTCGGGTGTGTCGATCTCGTGAGTTTCGCTGTGGAGCCCGCGCTGCACTTCGCGGGTGAAGGATTGGCGGGCGGCGGCGATTTCGTCCAGCAGGACGACGCGGCGCTTGCCCTTTTTGTAGGTCGGGAGGTCGTGCCTGTCGATATATTTGGTCAAGGCTTGGCGAGAGACAGGCGCGCGTTCGGACACACTCAGCCTCTTGGCACAGGCGGTTATGCTGATTTTTTCTTTCGTCATTTTATGCGGCCAAAACCGCGGGCGGGAAACGCAAACCGAAGGAGAAAACGCAACCCTTTTCAGAAAATCCAGAGACGGATTTTATAAATGCCTAAGGCCCACCATTTACATCTCGGGTCCGAGGAAGGACCCGAGCGTATAATTTTCGATGGTTCTTGGGAGAATATCTGATTTCTACTCGGCCCGGGGCCCGGGGTCAACCGTAAAATTTCACAAGACTATCCAAGCCGACCAGAAGCGCGCCGCCTGCCGCCGCGCGAGCCGAACTATCTTTCTTCCACCCGCTTGATACAGAAACAGCAGTGCCAGCACTTACGCCGTCAACTAACCACGCCTTCACCGCAGGGGCAGTCGACAATCCCATCGCCGCCATCGCCGCAGCGTGCCGCTCACGCGCATCCAGTCCGGGGATCTCACCGTCACCAGACCCGCCGCCGCCATCGACCCGCTCCGCATACCGCACGCCGCGCACTGTCCGGCTGAACCCCGCATGATAATCAGAGATAAACCGTTCCGCCGCGCGGACCATGACGGCGCTCGCCAGGCCGCGATTAAACCAGGTCATCAAAACTGCTGGCAAATCCGCTCCGCGCCGACAGCCCGACGGACCGCCTGCCCGCATCCGGCCCTGCAACGCGCGGCGATCAATCGGCGTAGCGGGATCCACCCGAGCCGCCTCGGCCTGCGCCAACTTATATTTGCGCCGGCGCTTTTTGAACATCGTCATCGTCTCGCTAGGGTGAGGCCGATCTTCACAACCATGCCAATAAGCAGCCACAAAGACCGCCTCCCCTATACGCGCCAGCTGTATCGCCGTCATCATGCCGCGCACCGCCGCTGCCGATGACTTCGCGCCTGCTCAATCGCCGCATCAATGCGCTGGGCAACATAGGCCCGCTGATCCTGCTGGGCCAGACCGCCCAGCCCCGCCCATGGCAAATAGCTCAACCCCGCCCGCCCAAAGGTCACGACACTGTTTGAGAGAGTCGCGACACTTTTTTCGCCGAGGACGACACTGCCGCTAAATCTTTGTTTTATAGAGTTTTTTTCAAAGAAGGATACATAAAAACAACATGTCAAGTGTCGCGGTGTCGCCAATCCGAGAAAACTATCTGACAAATCTTCACCCTGACCGCTCGCCGCCCAGTCAATCTCATTGAAAACGGCTTCAGAAATCTGGCCCAATATCCGACGGAAACACGACACCGCGACACTTGACACAGAATCATTCAATAATTTCAGCCTTTTGGACGGGAGCGCGCGGCAAATAGGGACGACACTAGGGCGGGGGATGACGACACTGATCACCCTGTATGATTACGATAAACGATAAATTCGGGCTATGTCGCCCCGGTGCGCCCTCCTCCTCACGCCATCATTAAGGGGGGCGGGGCAGAGGAAAGGGGCGATTTTAGCTAAAATAAGGGGGGTTAAATGGCCCCATCCCCTCGATCAAGACGGCCAAAAGGCCGCGGATGGGCGCGATCAGCGCCGATTCGGCGGCTCAAGGCCCGCAATAGCCCCCCCAAATCGCCCGCTAAGGGGGGCAAGCGAAAAAACAGGATTAGGGCTTGCGCGCGGCTAACGTCCCAAATCATCGACGGCCATGAGTAGAGCGAGCGCGCCGGCCATGGCCTCCCCGCCCATATCCAAATCATCCTCCGGTCCGAGGGATACGGACAAATTGGACCAGGCGCGCGGGTCAATGCCTTCCAGCTCAAGATAATCAGCGCCATAATCAGCTGCGTCCAGTATCGCCCGCATGCGTGTCGCCAGCATCTGCCAGACACCGAGCGGCGGCCTCGCCCTATTCCGGCACCAGCTTTTGATCGTATCTAGCCGCACGTCGAAAAAAACAGCAGCCTCACTCTGCGATAGACCGCAGAGTGAGAGTGATGCTTTAAAGCTGGATTGCTGAACAATCGGCATCAGGCCGCCTCAACTAGTCGACCCTGCCAAAACCCGTCCGGAACTTTCACGGCGTCTGCCGGAATCGCGTCAACCTCAACCGCATTGAGATTTGGAAAAACCTCGTGCCTAAAATTTTGGATAGCATCCAAAACGGGATAGTAAGAGTCACCCAGCCGTGGAAGGTCTCTAATATAATTAGAATAATAGGTCTTGAACGCCTCAAGCGCCTCTTCAGATCTCCGCGCCCGTGTGAAAAATTCGCGAACGTGGTCAATTCTAAATGTTTTTGTGGGGGTCATTATTTTGGCCTTTCTTGCCACTTCCAGTTAGCCAATCTAACCGGATATGTCAGATATATAATGCACATTTAGTGTATTGCCAACACTAAATGTGCATAATTAAGCGGATCAGACCAGGTCTCCCACCCACACACCGCCGGAAGCCTTAACTTTGTGCGCTTCTTCGGCTTCGTAGTAAAAAACTAGAAAGTGAACAAATCGCTCAATCCGGTCATAATCAAGGTAAGAAGTCTGTCCCTCTTTGACGATCGCCTCAAGCTCATCGACAATGTGGGTTGCGCGCTCTACGTCAAAGTCCTCTAAGCAGTTGATGCTTATGTCGCGATCGGAGCAATAGTCAATCCCGGACTCAATCAGGTGAGACCCAGTGGCCCCGCCTGCTGCAATTAGTAGAGCCCTAATATCGTCATTAGGCTCATAATCCAAAGCCGTGTATCCTCGATCATTGATGACGTTTGGGCTTGTGCCTTTAGAGAGCAATTCAATAATTTTAATTGCGTCGCCCTCGCCCGCTGCCTGGTGCATAGGGCTGATCTCGTCGATCCATTCGGGGCACTCGATAGATTGGTTTATGGAGGTCATTATTTTGGCCTTTCTTGCCACTTCCAGTTAGCCAATCTAACCGGATATGTCAGATATATAATGCACATTTAGTGTATTGTCAACACTAATCTGTAAAATTAAAGCGGCGCTGGCAGAAAAAACACTTTCATCCCTGGCACCATTCCGGTCGGCACGCAGTGCCGCACCGATCATAATCCCATCGCCGCAAATAGCCGGCCGCGATCATCACTTCGGCATAGTCCAGCCCGTCGACACGGATATGCCCCAAAATCCGCCCATATCGATCGCGCCGCGGTGGGTCGGCCGCGATCAGCTCGACCGAGCGCGCTTTGGACAGCCAGTCACGTGCATAGGCCGTCCCCCGCGCGCTCAGCACCCGTTCGGCTTCGCAGGACGCCCGGCGGCCTGTCTCAGGGCCGTCCACACCAAGGATGCGGACATTGGCATCCAGCCCCAAATCCACCGTGTCCGGGTCAATAACATGGGGATGGGGGCGATGATCGCCGGGTGAGGCCGCGGCCCAAAAGGCTATGCTCAGCAATGCGCCGAAAACCGAAATTTTTGTGACTAAATTGACCATAATGAATTCCGACTCAGCATCCTCAGAGGGCTAATATATGGCGATTTGAATCGGAATGGACAATTGATTTTATTAGGATTCTGGACCGTCACTCGCGCCATTTTATTTTCGGAATTGGGTGTTGATTCCATTAGGTTTTTTAGCAGTTTTCCGTAAAACTCCACCGCCCTCGCCATTCCGTTTCATACTTTCCGCTTCATCGTTTCAGTTAATAAAAGCACCCGTCCAGCGTCTCTCTGCTTGGCTAATTTCCGGGATTTGGTAACCGTTCCGGGCGTATAAGTGGCCTCCAATCGGGGGTCTTTATCGAGCGTATTTGCAAGAATTTCGGCGCGCTCTTCAGCGGTTGCACCACCCAGATCCGCTTCGATATTTCCGGAGCGGCGTAGATCCATCAGTTTGCGCGTTTCGCCCTTTCCGAAGGCCAGCTCTCGCACCAAACGAAATTCATCTGAAAAACGGGTTTTGGTATAGGCGACGCGGGCCCGACTTGTTCGCAAAATCGGCGAATCCGGCTTTAATGTCATGGGCAAACTGTCCACATAGGCAATCAGATCCTGATAGAGATGCGCCGAAATCGCGGCATAAACAGGGGCCGACGTCTTGGCTCTTGCAGTCTCAATATATCCTCCCTCCGCGTCCCGCTTTAAATTCTCGAGCGATAGTGTCCGCACGTCGACAGGGCTCATCAACGTCTCCCAACACAGCCGAATGCCGAGCGCCATCGCCTCATAGCCATGGTCAGACGCTGTCCGGATCAGACGCCTGACATCTTGAGCGAGCCAAAAGGCTGAGCGAGGCGGGGGTTTCTTATTGGGCAGCGCGTGACAAGGCGATCGATCGATCAGGTGATAATTTACGGCACTATTAAATATAGACCGCGCGATCTTCACGACATGCCAGCGAACATTCGCCCCATATCGGCACTCAATATCCAGATGAAAACGTTCGAATCGGGCGGGCGAGATTTTGTTGAGAGGCAGATCACCGAGCTCTGGCTCGATATAGCCCTCCCAATAAAAATCATATTCCCGCTGCGTGACTGGGCGGTACTGGAGAAATCGCTCCTTCATCTTGAACCGGGTAAACCAGTGACCAAATGTTCCGCGCTTATAGGCTGGCGCAGGCGGGGTGAGCGTTGGCAGGCACATCGCCTCGCGATATTTGGCATAATGAAACCAACCCGCCGCAATCGCGGACGGACCCGCTTTTCCGAGCGGGTAGGATGTTTTCATCTCCGCCTGGGCCGCGCGCTGCAGGCCGAGCTCAAAATAACCGCGGCCATTGCGCTCGCGATAATATGGCGGCTTGCGGGTCATGCGTTATCGATTAGATCGCCCATTCTGTTATTCTCTGTTGAGGCATCTCCCTCACAAGCGCCCGAGTCATCGACAAACCCTACCAGATAGGGGCAGCGTGTCGGCGTGTACCGAATCTCGATTCTCCGGCAGCCGATTGACGCCAGCACCGCCCCATGTTTTTTGAGCATGGGGATCGTCGCGGCAAGTGGAATTACGGTCGGGTTTTCCGCTGACGACCTCATACAGCCTCTCCAACAAACATCTCTACTTGTTGGGGCTGCGCGGCGTCCGGGCGGCTTTCCCAGGCCAGATCGTTGAGCCAAAGACTTTCGGTGCGCGGCCTGGCACCATCGGCCATTGTCTCGCAATCAACCTGGTGCCAACCGGCAAACAGCGTCTCATAAAGCGCGCTCTGATATCCGGATAGGACGACCATCCCTGTCATATCGTGCAGGCAGGCAGACAGCCGCGCGTGATCAATATTCTCAAAATCGTGATAATAGGTGTTTTTCTTGCACCGCGCATCCAAAACATAGGGCGGATCGACATAGTGCAGTGTGTCAGCTCCGTCATGCGCGGACATCACCGCCTCATAATCGCGATTTTCAATCACAACCCCCCGCAGCCGTTCCGTGAGTGCAGGCACACGGCTGGGCCAACGGACCCAATCGTGAACGGGTATCGATCCGTCTCGCTTGGTGCACGCCCGAAATCCGGATGATTGATGGACAGAATTAGACCCAAAACCCTGAAATGACCGCACCAAAAACCGGCGCGACAGCTCGACCGGATCATCGACCCCGGACATGTCGGCGCAGGCTGCGAATTCATCGCGAGAAAAGGGTGTGAGGGCCACCGCCTGCTGCAGCCGGTCAGCCAGTGCCGGATCGCGCAGAACTTGGAACACTGTCACAACATCGCCGCCCAGATCATTATAAACCTCGCCATAAGATCGCTGCTTTCGTAGCAGGACGGCCGCTGATCCGCCAAACGGCTCAACATAGACCTTATGCGCGGGTAGATGACTGATAATCCAGGGCGACAACATCCACTTGGCGCCGTGATATCGAAAGGCTGGCCTCACGCCTCACCGCCGCGCCCAGGTCAGCAGCGCTTTGCGAGAAGCTAGCTGCGGCAATGTCCAGATCAGACAGGCTCGGCGCCAGAAACGGTTCGAGCGCGAGGATGTCAGGCCAGCTCGCATCGATAGGACCGGGCGCGAAGAGGGGCTGCCCTGTTCGACCGCGTAATTCAAAAAACTCATCCGGCTTGTGCCGTCCTTGCGGATCACGCCGCCCAGCGATGATCCCTTGTAATCCGACACCATTGGCGTGGGCCAGCTTTCCGCAATCGCCATCACCCTCCGACTGAAATCGCTGTTGCCCGCCGCGCTGTTGCCCCCCCGGGCGGGCGTCCCCGCCATCGGCGTGGGCCACAACTTCGTCTGAGCTGACAGCTTCGGCTCGCCCCGACTGTTGATCTTGCCCTGCTCCCGATCCGGCGCGTCGTCCGCGACCAGCGTCTGCCATAACGTACAATCGCTCTCGGCGGTGGGCAGCCCCCACTTCCCCCGCGCTGAAAAATCCCGCCGCAACACGATAGCCCAATTCTTCCAATGGCGGAACCAATCCCGCCCAGACCGGACCGCCCTTGGACATCTGGGTCAGACCTGCATAGTGCGGCGTCGCCGGATTCGCACCCAGACGGTGCGCCATTTTCATCGCATAGCAATTTGTGCACCCAGGCGACGTCACGCTGCAGCCTACCACTGGGTTCCACGTCCGCTCTGTCCATTCGATCGTGGTCATGTCCCCGCTCCCACACTGCTGTCGCGATAGGGTAGCGTCCTGACGAAGGCCCGCCGGGTCTCCGCCTTAGCCCGGGCGCGTAGCTCATGGCTGCGCGCCTCGGCCGCCTGCAACGTGGCCAGCAGATCAAGCCCCTTACGGGTCAGACGAACGGGTTGACCGACCCTATGTCGACAGGCCAGATGCGACGCCACCAGAAGCCGCGCCTCTTGCGGCGTGATCAACCCGCCCTCACCCAGCGCCCGCACGCAGGCAAATGTGCCGCGAGGCTCCGATGATGGAGGCTTGCTCAGATAGGGCGTAGTGGCGGTCATCCTTCGGGGCCGTCACTTTTGGATGCGGCGATCAGATCAATCAGACGGTCAGTGTACCAGCGTGCTTTTTTCAGATCTTCGATCCCGTTTTTGCGGTCATATCGGGCCAGATATTTAATCGCATTAGCGCGGCAAAAGGCGGGTCCGTCGCCCAGCGCCTCAATCAGATCGATCGGCTGCGGCCCCCCGTCTGTTTGGTAATGGGCAGGATTGGTAGGATCGGGCGCGATGTCCCGTTTTAACATTCTGCCCCCACAAAACGTCCGAATCGAGCCATCCAGAGAGACTGACTCAAACTTTGCCGTCATCAACGGATTTCCGCTGTCCCCGATAGGGTTGCCATCCTGATCCGTCAGCTGGGCAGAGGGGTTTGGCTCATGCGTCATACAGATCGCCGGTTTTGCGGCGCATCGGCGCGCCCGTGACAAAATCAAAATGGGTCCAACCCCGGCCCTTAGCTCCGGACCGGGCGGCCTCTTTCGCGCCGAGCGCGCGGGCTTTGGCGGCAAATTCGCGGGAGAACGCATTGGGCCGCCACGGGTCCATGCCGTTCTCTTCGCACCAGGCGATGAAATCCTCATAAATATCGTCTCGCGGCAAATAGCGTTCGGGCGCGTGGCGCTCTGGATTGTCCGTCGTAAATTCTCTGCGGGCATAGGCCTCTTCCTCAGGGCTGGCGGTGCCCGTCTGAATCTTGGCCCAGATCAGCGCCGCCGCACCTTCGCGCAGCGCCGCGCGGTCCCACCACCGGCCCCAGATGATGCGGTCTTGCGTCCAGGCGGCGAACTGGCTGCTCTCCCGGCGCCAGGCATTAATGTCGTCCACGACGTTTTCTGGTGGCGCGAAGTCAAAACCCCGCGCGCGCCAGTCCGCGAACCCTTCGATCATCCAGTTGAGAATGCCGTCGGCTTCTGTTTTGAGTTTCGGGAGAATATCCGTGTCGATTTCAGAATCGGTGAATCGGTGCGGGAAGCGGATGAAAATCACCCGCCGCCAGAAGCCCCGATCATCGCCCATGACTTTGGGGCGGGGATTGCACATCATCACCATCTTAAATTGCGGGTGAAACTCGGTTTGTTTACCATATCCGCCGCGCGCGGAGACTTCCTCGCCGCCCGTGACGGCTTTAAGCATGGTGCCGTCCAGAATATCTTTATGATTGGGCTCCGGAAACAGCACGACGCGGTTGCCGCCCGCCAACCGCATCAGATCTTCGCGCGTCCCCCCCGCAACGCTGCGCGGATTGTATAGAATCGTATCGGTCGAGCCTGTCCGGAAATAATCACCCAAAACGTACTGGATAACCGACATGGTGACGGACTTGCCGTCCCCGCCCTCACCCTGAAAGATGAACCAGTGCTGGCGCGGATTATGGCTGACCAGCATCGATCCGCAGACCCGCTGGAACAAGCGCTGCTTATCCGGATCGGACGGAAAGACCTCTTTGATGTGGGCGCGCCAGCGCGGGCAATCATAATCATCTGCCAGCACTCCGGTCAGGTTTGGGCGAGCCGTCGAAATCCGCGTGATCCAGTCGGCGGGAACGGGCGGCACGCAGGTCAGGTCGGCCACCGTATCCATCGGGTCAGGTTCGGGGTCAGCCTCCGTCACCGGGCTGGTCAGCGGAAAGGTGAGCACGCCGGCCGGCGTGTTGAAGCGCCCAGGATCCGCATCCAGTGCGTCAAATTTGATTCTGAAAGGGGCGAGGACGGAGGCTTGTTTCAGCGCGCTGACCTGTTTGGCATGATTGCCCAGCTGCACCGCACCCTTCCACAAGCGCGCCATTTGATCCTGGGCGCGCTTGCATGCCGTCCCGTCATCCGGATTGTCGGATTCCAGAACCGGTTTGAACCAGTTTTTCAGCGCCGGATATTCGCGCGCTTTCATGCGATCACGGACATTTAGCACAGCCTGATGCGCGAGTGCCTCGCCCTCCTCCGCGTCGAAGCGCGAGCCGTCGAAGCGCAACCAGCCCAACGAAGCACAAAACAGCAGCGTTCCGTCAAAATAGTCCGCCAGCCGCGTCGCCATCCCCAAATCAGTCGTGTCCAGCAAAGCCCGCCGCTGATCCGGCGTCTGGTCGTTACCGCCACCGGAATGTCCGGCCGACCTGCCGCGCGCGCTTTCATCTGAAACATCCTCCGCCCTGGCTGCAGTCCCGCCGACCACGCGCAGGCCCGCGCCTTGCTCGCGCGCACTCGCGGTAAGCCCGGCCACAGCGTCCGACACCGCAGCCTCGACCCGGTCCGCCAAAGTTTCGGGCAGGGTTTCTGGACGCGACTCGCCATCAACAGATCCGGATTTATTGGCGGGTCCATTGGTTTTGGGGATGTCGTCATCCGGCGGCTCATCACTCACACCGTCCCTCCGCATTCGCGCCGCGCGGCCCCGCAATGGGCGGGACAGAAACTCCCTACAACCCCGACCTGCCCCCGCGGACCGGTTGCAATGGCCGTAGTGTGTCCGCAGAAACGCATCTCTTCATCCGTCTCGCCGCTGACGGGCCAGCGGCATTGACCGTCTACGATCGCCAATAAAGTCACGCCGGGCTGACCGTCGGCCCCCCGCACAGGCGCGGCGACTGTGGGCACAGCCAGAGACACGGGCCCAGAATCGCGTGACATTACGGGACCTTCACGCCGGGGGCGGGGGACGGACCGCTTGGCCCGGATCGCTCTTTTTCGGGTCATGCCCAGCTTCAGGCCCAGCTTGGCTGCACCGGATAGTTTTGTTCGCCGGTTCACATCCATCATCCGACCTGCGGCTTTAAGCTTGTGGACTTTTCCGCTAATGGCGAGCCGGCTCAGCGGATGGTTCAGCTGCGTGCTGAGTCGACGCGCGACCTCGACATAGGTCAGCTCATCGACCTCAATCATGTGGATCAGCTGGTCCTCCGCCGCCCTAGTCCAGACAAATCGTTTGCGCGAGCAGCTCATTGCGCCAATAACCAGTCATTGAAATCCATTCCGCGAGGCGGAAAGGTGACCCCCACAGAATCGCCATTGGCACGCAAACGGGCCTGGGCCTTTGCCATCTGGGATTGCACTCGGCGCACCCCGCCAAACCGATCATCGCCGGTCACCTCCGGAGCCTCGCCCGGTTTGAAGTCAGGAAAGGCCAGGGTCGGCGACAGATCATTATCTGCCAGCAGCAAGCGCGGGCGGCCATCTTGCGGAAACTCGAAACCCGTATCACTGGACCCGGCGTCCCGGCTGATCCGCCCGACCATCCGGCCCAAATTCAGCGCTGCATAATAATCACCGGCGACGCCGCACGCCGCTACGGCCAGCGCATTTTCCATCCCTTCAGCCAGCAGGCTGCAGGCTCGCGAATCATCCGGGATCCCATCGGTCGCGCCCAGATACACGCCCCGCGTCGCCCGGCCGACCGGGCCGAGCACCTGTTTGGCTTCAATGGGGATCGCAATCCCGTCGATTGATACTGTTCCCGCAACCTTGGTCACAGGGCCGCCCACGCGGCCTTCCAGATAGGTCCGGTGCAGACAGACAATGCCGCCATGCGCATCCCGGCCCAGCATCACCATGGCCGGGCGCTGACCAATCTTGACCCGCGCGCCTTTGGGGCCGACCCACAAATCCAGCGCCGGATGAAAGCTGATGTCTTTCGGCCAGCCGCCTGTATCGCGATCCTTTGCGTCCAGCCAGCCCAGTGCGCGCAGACCAGGACCGAGGCCGCGGCCCTCCAAATAGGTCTGAACCGGCGTGCCAGCACCGGGGCGCAGGCCCTTGATCACGGCCTGCATCTGCTCGCGGTCAGCGGCGGTTTTTCGATCGCCCTCGATCCGGGCCAGCCACGCGCGCTCAGTCTGCTCATCCGCCAGGCGCTGACGGTCTTCAGCCGACAGGTCCTGCGCCCCGCCGAGCCAGTCACAGGCACCGCTAAAATCCAGGCTGAGCACGGCCATGACCAGGCCGATCACATCCCCGCCCTGCAGATCGCAGGTGAAACAGTTAAACGCGCCGGAATTGCGGTCGACGTCGAATTTGTCCCTCTTACCACAATTAGGGCAGAGGGTCTTGAGCCGCCGTCCCCGACCCGACGGGGCCAGAGACAGGCGCGTCATCACGGCTTCGGGCGAATTGGCGGCCTTGATGCGCGCCGTGTCATATCGGGTCGTGGCGGCACTCATCCGGCAATCTCTCGCGGGGGGACCACAGTGCCGAGCGCAGGAATATGAATATCGTTCTGGCGCGCCGAGCGAATGGCTCTCTGGATCTGGTTACCTGTCGCCCCGGTTTTCAACTTTATTTCGACAGGCCCGAAGCCTTGACGACGCAGATGAATGATCTTTTTCCTTAAGGCGGCCGTCATCGGGTTAGCCGAAATCGAGATCAGGCGAGGCGGCGATGGCCGCGCGGCCCTGCTCCGTGATAGCGCCCCCGGCCGTAACCAGTTCGGATTCTCTGAGAGCCGTGAACTGGTCTTGCGGTAAGGCGGTCGCCCCATACAGACCCGACATGACCACGACCGGATCGCCCCGATGCGCGCCGGGGCGCGGACTGAGATAGGAAATGAGGCTATGAATCGGTCCGCAAGCGGCAATCTCGTCCAGCGCGGCGCGCTGTTCATCGCTCAATTGGATCGGTTTCGGCGGTTCGGGCGGCGTGTCCAGCGCAGACAGGACCGCATCCATGCGGGCGCGGGCATCGGTCAGCACGCGTTTGATAAAGCCGGATTTCGAGCGAGGATTTTCTGCGACTGTATCGGGCGCGTGGTCAGTTAGTGAGGTCATTATTAATCCTTTCAAGATACAGTCTTGCCGGCAGTGTCATCGTCGATCATGCGGCCTCGCTTTCAGGCGCCTTGCACTCATGCACTATTCGCCGGGCTTCGGCGCACATGGCCGCAACAATCGGGCCATATGTATTCGTCTCCCCATAATCTCGCGTGATTTTGGCGAGAGCCTCGGCCTCCGATCCCATAAAGCAGCCGAGATGGACAATCGGCTCCCCGACTTTGTCAATCGATAGCGATCCCATTCGGCAATGTTTTCCGATGGGACCAAATGCGAACAGGTGGTTGGCACCCCGCAGATCACACCCCCGCAGGTCGGCCCCCGACAGGTTGGCCCCCGACAGATAGACGTTCCGCAGATTGGTCCCCCGAAGGTCGGCCGCTCGCAGATTGACGCCCGACAGGTCAGCGTTCCACAGTTTGGCCCTCGACAGTTTGGCTCCCGACAGTTTGGCTCCCCGCAAGCCGGCTCCTTGCAGGTCGGCTCCTTGCAGGTCGGCCCACTGCAAATTGGCTCCCCACAGTTTGGCCATATGCAGATCGGCTCCCGACAGATCAGCAGCCAGTAGATCGGCCCCCGACAGGTCAGCGGACCGCAGATCGGCCCCAGACAGATTAGCATTCCACAGTTTGACACTCCGCAGATCGGCACGCAGCAGGTCGGCATCCCGCAGTTTGGCCTCCGACAGGTCGGCGTTCCGCAGATTGGTCCCCCGCAGCTCGGCCCCCGACAGGTCAGCAGCCCGCAGGTCGGCCCTCGACAGGTCAGCGCTCCACAGTTTGGCGTCCGACAGGGTGGCGGACGACAGGTTGGCTCCTTGCAGGTCGGCTACTTGCAGGTCGGCTCCTTGCAGATCAGCCCCCCACAGGTCAGCTCCCTGCAGATCGGCGTTGTTTTTCAGTCCCCACAAAACAGCGCGTCCAACCTTGACGGCTCGCGTCGTAGTTGCGGCGCAGTCGATGTCCGCGGTGAATTGAATATCGCCGCTCAGGCGGTTGAGAATGTCGAATTTGATGGTCACGACACGCAGTGCATCGATGCGGGTATCGGGCGCGGGGTCGATCATGCGGCCTCGCTTTCAGGAGCCTTGCACTCGCTCGCCATCCGCCGGGCTTCGGCGCACATGGCCGAAACAATCGGGCCATATGTATTCGTCTCCCCATAATCTCGCGAGATTTTGGCGAGAGCCTCGGCCTCCGATCCCATAAAGCAGCCGAGATGGACAATCGGCTCCCCGACTTTGTCAATCGATAGCGATCCCATCCGCTGCTGGTTTCCGATGGGACCAAAAGCGAACAGGTGGTTGGCCCCACGCAGCTCGCACCCCCGCATGTCGGCCGCCGACAGGTTGGCCCCCGACAGATCGACGTTCCGCAGATGGGTCCCCCGCAGGTCGGCCGCTCGCAGATTGGCGCCCGACAGGTCAGCGTTCCACAGTTTGGCCCCCCGCAAATTGGCTGCCGACAGTTTGGCTCCCCGTAGGTCGGCTCCTTCCAGATTGGCCCCCCGCAGGTCGGCCGCTCGCAAATTGGCTCCCCACAGTTTGGCCAACTGCAGATCGGCTCCCGACAGATCAGCAGCCAGTAGATCGGCCCCCGACAGGTCAGCGGACCGCAGATCGGCCCCCGACAGGTCAGCATTCCACAGTTTGACACTCCGCAGATCGGCACGCATCAGGGCGGCATCCCGCAGTTTGGCCTCCGACAGGTCGGCGTTCCGCAGATTGGTCCCTTGCAGTTTGGCCCCTTGCAGGTCGGCCTCCGACAGGTAGGCCCCTTGCAGATTGGCTCCTTGCAGATTGGCCCACGACAGGTCGGCGTCCAACAGGTTGGCGTTGTTTTTCAGGCCCCACCGAACAGCGAGTCCAACCTTGACGGCTCGCGCCGCAGTGCCTGCGCAGTCGATCTCCGCTGTGAATTGAATCTTGCCGCTGCGGCGGTTGGTAATGGCAAATTTGATGGTCACGCTACGTCCTCCAGTTTCTGTTCATCGGGGTCTGTCTGGGTGGCAGCGTCGTGGTCGGTTCCGCCCGCGACGGACGGGCGCAGAGCGGCGCGAAGCCGGTCTGACAGGGTCAGCAAATCGGTCACCTGCGCCGCGTCCAGCGCGCGCAGGGCGGCGGGGCTGCGCGCATTATCCAGCGCTCGGGTCAGCGCCGTGGCGGCACCCAGCAGTTTGCGGCGGTGGATCTCGATCGCGCCGACAGGCTCCGCGGGCGCGCGGCGTTTGCGGCGGGTGGGGGGCAGAATGTCAGGGCTGTCCAGCACGGACATGCGGCGCCGGATTTCGGCCCGGCTGGGCAGGCTGTCCCGGGCAATGTCATGGGCCGTGGCCGCGAACTGCCCAGGGGTCGCCGTCTCCGCGATCAGCCTTTGCCGCGCGGCCTGGACTTTATCCCGCGCCAGGCCAACTTGCGAGAGGGTTGGAGGAACCTCGTAGACGTCGTCTACGAGGTCCGTCCGTTGGCCTGATTTGGCCAGATCGCCATTGGCCTGAGCCTTATTCACCGCGCGGGCGAGGTCGCACAACGCCTGATGTTCTAGCGTCAGCGCCTCGGCCATCATCAACCGCACGGACCGAAACTGGTCAGGCGTGTCCAGCGGCGACTGACGCCCATATAGCGCTTTGGCGACGGAAATAGCCAGATCAATACAGGTCTGGGCTGTGCGTAACTCTTTGAGAGACGACGCCTCACCCAGCAGGCTGCGCGCCCGATCGAGAACACCGACCAGTCCCGGCAGGCCGTGGGAAATTAAGGCGATGGGGCTCAGCGCCGGCGCGCTAGGCGGGGGTATCGACGCGCCGCTCATCTTGACGAGCCCCATTCCCGGCGGGGAATCTGAAATGCCCGCGATGCAAAGAAGCGGCGACGTAGACAAATGGACGGGGCGGTAGGGGGAGATAGGACCTCCGCCCCGTCCATACGGAGCCGCCGGAAAAGATATCGGCGGAACCATGATGGATGAAAGATGGAATGATTGACAGGATCGGAGGACCCGTCATAGGTCGGGGCCAGAGAATAATCGAAGGATGTATTATGGCCGAAACTACACTTGGGAACTGCGACGTGTGCGGCGGACAACTGAGTCAGCGGGCCTATGAATGCCCTCATTGCGGCGACCCAACGCAGACCTACCAGAAGAAAATTCTTCTGTCCTGGGGCCAGATGATCCTGATGGCGCTCTTCTTGCCTCTGATCTTCCTTTTCATTGGATTTATTTTGAGCATTTTCGGCGTGGCTCTGTTTTCCTAGTGATCTTTGACTCATGACCGCGGGCCCTCTTCGCGGCCCAGCTCGACCTCGATGGATTGCAGGCCGGCGCGAATGGTGGCGATGCGGGTGAATAAATCGTCCCGCTCCAAATTGGACAGGCGGCCATCGGCCAGAGCTTGATGGATATTGACGGCCAAGCCGCTCGCATCGGCCCCCAGAGTGATGGCTCCGCCCATCAGATCAGCACAGCCCTTCATATCGGGCGCGGCCTGGATCATAGCGGCGGTATAGATGGGATCACCCGCTTCGGTTTCCAGCGCGACGATCACGTCCGCCGGCAAGCAATAGGGGCTAGACGTGTCCTGGGCGCGGTAGAGCTGGGTGGATTTGACCCGGCCGACATGCTCCGCCATTTTCACGCCGCCAACGGCCGTGATCAGACGTTTAGCGAGAATGGAATGTTGACGCAGATTCATCTAGCCCCCCGCTCCCGCTTTGACCGAGTCGGGACAGCGGCGGTGGGCGGACATGTCCGGCGGCGGAATTGCGGGGGAGGATTCCGCTGTCCGGAGGGCGGCGGAGGGGGATAGGGTGGCGTCATGATCTTGGAGCGCCGCGTTGTTAAAGAAGTCCGCATATGCAATGTGCCCATGGCTTGCTTGAACAACACGTTCGATGAAATCCATAGAAACTCTGAGGCGATTTCCATTCAAAAATCGGCTCAGCAAAGTCGGGCATATGCCAGCCGCTGCAGAAAAATCCTTCTGCGTGATCCCCGAAGAGCACAGATGAGACCTAAGTTTCGATGTGGCTTGGATTGACATTCTGGCAATTATTGACACATTGCCAATTATTACGCAACTGAAAAATTGCCAAATCGCACATTCACGTTTCAGACGTGATTGTCATTACGGCAATATGGCCACCGACAAACTATTACGGATTCGCGAAATTCTGAGAGAACGCGGGCTCTCTAGCCGTGAGTTGGCCGATATGACCCAGATTGATCCGAGCGAACTTTCCCGCATATTAACCGAGAATCGCCGGACGAACACCGATCGACTCAAGAAAATTGCTGATGCGCTAGAACTCTCTATCGCCGCACTTTTTAGGAAACGAGAGATTCCAATCGTTGGCTATATTGGTGCAGGTGCCGAGTTTTATCCGATTGATGATCATGCTCATGGCGGCGGTATAGACTATATAGAGGCGCGAACAGGATGGGGCAATAACGCAGTCGCCGTACGGGTCCGCGGCGATAGCATGTATCCAGTTTACATGGAGAATGATGTCCTTGTCTACGATCAGAAGAACAAAGATATTGAGGATCTGATTGGTAAACGATGCATCGTTAAACTTACCGATGGCAGAATACTTCTCAAAATCATCCATAGAGGGAGCCGACCCGGTCTCAGCAATCTACTCAGCTTCAACGCCGCACCCATACCAGACGTCGCAATAGAATGGGCTGCGAAAATTCTATCCGTAGAGCCGGAGGAATAAAATTTATTCCTGCTCGACCCGCCCAAACTCAGCTTCCAAGGCCTCTTTGCATTGAGTTAAATCGCTTTCGATTAAACCAGTGCCACTGATATCAATAACCCCGGAGGTTTCATGCAAACCGACAAAGATCTTAGGATATTCGTAACTGACTACAGAAAATTCTAAGGACAAACCTTCGAATTTTTTCAGCGATTCCAATGGAATATTTTGTTCCCATTCCCGCATAAAACGATCGCCTATTTCTCTAAACTCTGCAGACTTATATGACCAGCGAGGGTTAATGGAAACGCGATAATCCCTGATGACATCGACTTGCCAATCCTCCTCCTGCCTATCAATATGATATCCCTCTTCATACGCCAAATATAGGCTACCATTTAATATCGGCCCGTATCCGCCCATGCGTTTTGAATACAAAATACCGCCTCGAATTGGCTTGGCGATTTTGCAGTTCGCCTTGTCGCGGTCAGCTCCCGCGAAGACCTCCCAACCACTATCACCCGTCCAACGTGCTACATATTCGCCTGGTCGCACTTCTTCCCAATGCGGCTCTCCTGCCACTCCCGCCAAGGGGCACCCGAATAAAATTAAACAGACAACTGTAAAAAATACTGACCTCATATTGCCGTGATCGCAGGGAAATTGAACTATTGCAACTCCAATCTAAATTGAACTATTGTCATTTTCTATTGAATATTAATTGTCATTTTGTCACTTTCAAAGCATGAACTGAGGCCTACTCCGCGCGGCCTGTGTCGTGATCGCCCTCTGACCTGGCACGGTGAGCCAGCGTGACCGATGAGCCTGTTGAAAGCGTCAGTCCGATTGAGTGGATTAAGATGCGCTAAGTGCGCTCACTGCAGCCCGATAGGTCTTATCTCGTAAACAAAGTCGAGCCGATGTGGGAATCGTCGCAGTCGGGGCGACGCGATCTCGGGCTTTCATGCAATCATCGACATAAAGCAGCGCCAGCCCAACATCGGTCTCCGCAATTTTTACACCCTCAAATAACAATATCTGCTCGATCTGTTCTAAAATGATCTGTCGCATGAAGCCGCTTTAACCGACTTATTTGTCGGTAGCAACTGCTAAACCGACTTTTATTATGCCAGATACCGAAACCCGACTTGACCCTGACTATGCCCGACCTCAAAATTGCCGACGAAACCCTGAAAATAATTCTCAGCAACCGTCTTCAATTTGCGATTGATGCTGCCGAGACAACACCAACAGCACTTGCTCGCAATGTCGGCATTAGCGATGGCGGTATGTTTCACATGATCAAGGGCCACTCCCTGCCCAACGCCGCGACGCTGCGCCGGATTGCCGATGAGTTAAATGTTTCGATCAACTGGTTGATCCCAGGCGAACAAGACATCACGCCAGAACTGATCCAGACCCATATAATGGTGAAGGACTTTTTCGATGACGCGCGAGGTAAAAAGAAACCTGCCAGCGCGAAGGACCGCGCAAAAGGTATGACCCTGTTAACCGACACCGAACGCAACTCAGATTGGCAAGCAGCGCCGACTGAAGACGTACCGGTGGTTGGCTATATTGGTGCCGGTGCCGAAGTCTTCGCTATTGATGATCACCTTATGGGCGATGGGCTGGACTATGTGACCCGCCAACCCGGCATGGACAGATCGACAGTCGCGGCCATTGTCCGGGGCAATAGCAATAGCGATGTTATGCAGGATGGATCGATCGTATATTGGTCGACACGGCGCTTTGATGTGGTCGAGTTTTTCGGGGAGATGGTCGTCTGCCACTTAGTGGATGGGCGCAAGCTGGTTAAGATTTTGCAGTGCGGGTCTCAGCCCGGCCATTATGATTTATACTCAACCAACATAAAGCCGATTAAAGATGTTATGGTCGAAAGCATCAGTCCGATTGATTGGATCAAAATGCGCCGTTGATAGGAGCTATTCGAGTAACGCAGGATCGATTGGCTGAGACAAATGCTCGAAACCAAATTTTATAAGCTCCCGAAGACCGCTAGTTGGAATTCGGGTTACGATCGTACGGGGAATACATGATGGCCACTCGACCAAGCCAAGCTGAACGCCGATCTCAGAAGAATTAACGACTTTCGCATAAAGTCGTGAGTCGGTAATGTACTCGCCTTTGTGAAGCTTTCTATCAAAGGATATCCCGCCCGGTCCTGGATGGCAGCCAGTATCAGAGCCATTCTTGCGATATCCGATTTCCTCAAAAGATTTTTCTTCCAATCCGCCAGAAATCCTAAACCCAAAATCCTCGAAAACACCATAATCTGCATTGCCATTTGTAACATTGCAATACCGGGCGGGCTTTGTATATTTCGACGCAAACTCATCGCGCGGTTGATAGTAACAGCGAATCGACCAAACACCGGATTGGGATGAAGCAATAGGTGCCCAGATATTCCGATCAGAGGCCTCTGCCACAAGAGAAACATTGGGAAAAATGACAAGACACAGGAAAGATACAATCAACCTCAT
Organism: Litorimonas sp.; assembly: GCA_965205225.1. Taxonomy (GTDB): domain Bacteria; phylum Pseudomonadota; class Alphaproteobacteria; order Caulobacterales; family Maricaulaceae; genus Litorimonas. The sequence continues at coordinate 104,685 of CBDBFZ010000001.1, read as the reverse complement.
GGCGTATAGTTACCAAGTATTCCTTATTATTAAAACCGACATATTTGTTTTCTTGGATTGAAATTGACATATTTTGTCTCATTTCCGAAGCATGAGCGAAACCCTGATTCTCGCTGCCTGTGGCGTGATCACCCTGACCTGGCGCGGTGAGCCGTCGTGACCGATGAGCCTGTTGAAAGCGTCAGTCCGATTGAGTGGATTAAGGTACGCTAAGTGCGCTCACTGCCGCCCGATAGGTCTTATCTCGTAAACAAAGTCGAGCCGATGTGGGAATCGTCGCAGTCGGGGCGACGCGATCTCGGGCTTTCATGCAATCATCGACATAAAGCAGCGCCAGCCCAACATCGGTCTCCGCAATTTTTACACCCTCAAATAACAATATCTGCATCAAAATCTCGCGTGCTACCTTTAACCGGTCAGGTCCAGACAGGGAGGAATACGTCATCGGCCGATCCTTATAGGCTATCAAAGCTTGCGAAAGATCCCTTACACCCATCTCCAAACGTTGACTATCTGTAGGCACTTCCATTGGCTTCTCGGTCTCAGAGACAGTGGCTGTTTCCGTCGGAGAACAACCGAGAAGAATTACGGCGTAAAAAAGTTGGAGGTGTAAACGCATAAATAGAACATATAAAAGTTCCGAAGGCTTGACTACCCTCTTCCAGCCACTTGGCCAAAATGGCATGTTGACAAGGCTGGCAGAGCGGGTCGTATCTGGCTGGTGCCTATGAAAAACCCGGCGATCCCCGCGCGGCCACGCAGACTATCCCGAAATCGAATCGATTCGCTGGCTACTTAAGAATTGATGCGAAAGTCATTGCTTCCATGTGCCTTTGTCAGCCTCAATACGAGAGAGACGGACCCGAAGTTGTCGTAATTGTCCATCTTCATAACTCATAGACCCGATTTTATAGCTATCGCTCACTTTAGAAAGCGGTAATTGCTTGTTATGCGCGTATATTCCATGCATGAGCGGAACGGCAGCGCTTGGCCAATCTCAACAATACCGGGATTTGGCAAAATACATTTTACGTCGACGATTTTGGTGAGATGACTACGAACGCTTTAATCAGAAACAAACGCCACATGCCGCTCTATGCCGCGGAAGCGTGCTGGAAGTATAATGAACGCAAGAACGACAATGCCTTTGGCGCATTCATGTGGGGGTGCTTCGCATGAACCGGCTCTATTATGGGGATTGCCTGGCCATCATGAAGGATATGCCGCTTGGCAGCGTGGACCTGATCTATCTCGACCCACCGTTCAATTCCAAGCGCGCTTATAACGCAATCTACAAAGACGAAACGGGTCGCCCCTTGCCGGACCAGATTGAAGCTTTCTGCGATCAATGGACTTTGGATAATGAACGCGAACGGGCCATTCGCAATATGCCTATCCTTATGAGGGAAGCTGGTGTTAACGACGGTATCGCCGAGTTCTGGAAAATCTGGTGTAACGCTCTTCGAAAGACCCAGCCCAGTCTACTAGCCTATCTCAGCTACATGACTGAGCGACTCTTGCCCATGCGCAACATTCTCAAGCCGACCGGCTCAATCTATCTACACTGCGATCCGACGGCCTCCCATTACATCAAGATCATGATGGATGGGATTTTCGGCCATAGGAATTTTCGGAATGAGATTATCTGGTGTTATAAGTCCGGTGGCGCAAGCAAGCGCTGGTTTGCCAAAAAACATGATACAATTTTATTTTATGCAAAAAACCAAAAACATTGCAAATTTAATCAATTAAAGATCAAATCTTATGGTCAATCAGGCGGGGGCCATGGTGGTGCCGTTAAATATTATAAAGATAAAAATGGGACGTATTCAATTGTAACGGCTCGCGACTGGTGGGAAATTTCGATGTTGGCAACTACCCATAGCGAAAGACTTGGCTATGCCACACAAAAACCACTTGCCCTGTTGGAACGCATTATCAATGCCAGCTCCAACGAAGGCGATGTTGTCTTCGACCCATTCTGCGGTTGCGCGACAACCCTGGAGGCCGCGCATCGCCTGAAACGCCGCTGGGTCGGGATTGACATAGCTATTCATGCGATCAAGCGTGTGGCCAAAATACGCTTGCAGGATAGGCTCGGTCTGAAAGAGGGTGTCGATTTCGAAATAAAGGGCATACCGCATAGCATAGAAGGTGCACGCGATCTTTGGAATCGTAATAAGTATCATTTTCAGAAATGGGTCGTTGAACAGGTTGACGGCTTTGTCACCGCGCGAAAGACAGCGGATGGCGGGATTGATGGGCGACTCTATTTTGATATGGGGGGCCGCAATCTTGAAAGCATGGTGCTGGAGGTCAAGGGCGGCACCAATGTCGATATCAGTGTCGTGCGTGACCTGCGAGGGGTGCTGGAACGCGATAACGCTAAAATGGCAGGGTTGATCATTATGGACGATCTGGGGCCAATTAAGACGAGGAACTTTGCTCGTGAAATGGCCGCGGCGGGCGATCTTGACGTCATGGGTGTTCAGTATCCGCGAATGCAGTTGCTGACCGTTCAGGACATTCTTGACGGCAAGCGGTTCCTGACGCCTTCTGTGGCGCGGGCCAAAGGGGCGGCACAACCTGCGCTACCGCTAGGTTAACGGATAAACCTATAACTGCTAACCGCGAAATTTATTACTGGCCGACCCGCCCAAACTCAGCTTCCAAGGCCTCTTTGCATTGAGTTAAATCGCTTTCGATTAAACCAGTGCCACTGATATCAATAACCCCGGAGGTTTCATGCAAACCGACAAAGATCTTAGGATATTCGTAACTGACTACAGAAAATTCTAAGGACAAACCTTCGAATTTTTTCAGCGATTCCAATGGAATATTTTGTTCCCATTCCCGCATAAAACGATCACCTATTTCTCTAAACTCTGCAGACTTATATGACCAGCGAGGGTTAATGGAAACGCGATAATCCCTGATGACATCGACTTGCCAATCCTCCTCCTGCCTATCAATATGATATCCCTCTTCATACGCCAAATATAGGCTACCATTTAATATCGGCCCGTATCCGCCCATGCGTTTTGAATACAAAATACCGCCTCGAATTGGCTTGGCGATTTTGCAGTTCGCCTTGTCGCGGTCAGCTCCCGCGAAGACCTCCCAACCACTATCACCCGTCCAACGTGCTACATATTCGCCTGGTCGCACTTCTTCCCAATGCGGCTCTCCTGCCACTCCCGCCAAGGGGCACCCGAATAAAATTAAACAGACAACTGTAAAAAATACTGACCTCATATTGCCGTGATCGCAGGGAAATTGAACTATTGCAACTCCAATCTAAATTGAACTATTGTCATTTTTTATTGAATATTAATTGTCATTTTGTCACTTTCAAAGCATGAACTGAGGCCTACTCCGCGCGGCCTGTGGCGTGATCACCCTGACCTGGCGCGGTGAGCCGTCGTGACCGTCTGAGCGTTGCGCAGGTAGTGCGGAACCAACAACGAGCGGAACTGATCTTGCTGTCATCTGCAGTCACGCTCCGGTCTCGGACGCGAGGCACTTGGACCGACACTTTACCGACCCCGGTCATCACCTCACGCTCAGGAAGAAAACCGTGGCGCACCAGACGCTGACGCCCTCCTGCGTCCAGCAGATGAGCATGATCAGTGATGAAGCCGGAAAACCTACTCCCCAAACCCATCCAATTCAGTCATCGTCTCACAAGGCAGACTCTGCTCCTGGAACCGGACAGCACAGAGCCGCTGACAGGTCTATCGTCTTCATCATCGATCTCCATCCAGCCCGCCCAGCACGGGCTTTTCGGGCGCAGGAATTTTCTGAACGAAATTATGTGGGGCTATCGCACTGGCGGAGTTAGTAATCGCTTGCATATCAGAGCGATATGCCAATGCTTAACCATGTAACCAACCGTTGCGAGGCATAATGAATAAAAGTGCTATTACCCGCATTCATGCTGATCACTCAGCTCAAATGGAGTGCAAAGACAATCTGAGATTTATGAGGGGGCTGGACGATGCCTCTATGAAGCTCATTGTCACGTCCCCGCCTTACAATATTGGGAAGTCCTACGAGAGCAGGACTTCGCTTGAACGATATGTCCAGGATCAAGCGCGAGTGATCTCGGAATGCGTTCGACTTCTACACCCGGGGGGATCTCTGTGTTGGCAAGTTGGCAATCACGTTCTCAAGTGTGAGATTTTTCCGCTCGATATCGTCCTCTACCACGTCTTCCATGATCATGGTCTGAAACTGAGAAATCGGATTGTCTGGCATTTCGAACACGGGTTGCATTGTAAGAAACGTCTGTCTGGCCGCTATGAGACGATTATGTGGTTCACAAAGTCAGACGATTACACTTTCAATCTGGATCCGATCCGTGTTCCGTCAAAGTATCCGAACAAGAGATATTACAAAGGTCCAAAGGCGGGTCAGCTTTCAGGCAACCCTCTAGGGAAGAATCCAGGTGACGTGTGGGTATTTCCAAACGTCAAAAACAACCATGTAGAGAAGACAGAGCATCCTTGTCAGTTTCCTGTGGAGCTGGTTGAACGCTTGGTCTTGTCTCTCACCGATGAAGGGGATCAGGTTTTAGATCCTTATATGGGTGTCGGAAGTTCCGTGATCGCGGCAGAGATGCATAGCCGATCCGGTTTTGGGTGCGACACAGAGAAAAAGTATGTCGATATCGCATGGCAGAGGCTTCACGAGTTGAGATATGGCACTCTTAAAACACGACCGATGAACAAGCCTGTTTATGATCCGAGAAAGAAGAACGGCGGCCACTGATGAGAATTGTCGAGACTTACTCCCATCTGAATGGGTTAGAGTATCTTCTCGTTCACAAGCCTGCGCTCTGGCAGGAGATTCAGGACGTAATCGCCAATGTGAACGCGACCCAATTTAAGACAAAAGTCTCACGTGAGAAGACCATGAAAGGGAAGTTGCTTTACGCTCCGAAGGATATGAACAAAGCAATGGATCAAGAGTTTACGTCGAGAGGATGGGCTGAATCTCGCACTTCTTATTGGGTCACAAAAGATGCGAAACTTATCAGGAAAACGATGTCCTTGCCTCGTGATGAGCAAAAGGCTGAGATCGAAGCGACAGGCGAGACACCAATCTACTCTTACAATCAAACAGATTTTGTGAAGGGTAGAGTCGCGGTTGAAGTGCAATTCGGCAAATACTCGTTTGTGTCCTTCGACCTTTTCGTGAAGCACATGGCATTCTTTGTCAGTGATGTGATCGACCTTGGTATCGAGATATTGCCGATGAAGGAGCTTCAAGCTGAAATGTCGTCTGGTCCGGGCTACTATGAAGGCGAGCTATACAATCTTATAAGGCAGGGCAGAGGCATTCCAGCCGTTCCTTTAGTCGTAATCGGCATAGCGCCTTAAACCACAAGACCATGACCGATGAGCCTGTTGAAAGCGTCAGTTGATAGCCTCGAAGGGCTTAAGAATTCCGGCTGAGATCAAAACACAGCAAGTCGGCAGCCCGCAATATAGGAGCGGCCTAATCAGACGGTCAGGCCCGTGCCCGTTTGAGCGGGGCGCCGCTCGCTCGCGGCGCGGGCCTCTGACGCGGCTTAGAAATCCAATTCCAATGGCGATCCTCGGTCAAATGCCGCTTGCAGATCGGATGGGATATCGCCGCCTCCAGTGATGATCACTTCCTTGGCGTCGGTTCGGCTGCCTGCTGCGATAGAATAGGATAGGTCAACCGTCTCAAAGCTGCCAAATGCGAACATCCCGCGCACGCCCGGCGTGTCATTCAGCGATAGGATGAAGCGCCCCTGCAAATCATTCAGCACAGCGGCGAGACGGCGAAAGGCCGCCTTGTCAAACATCGCATCATAATCATTCTCACAGTCCCAATAGGGCGGATCAAGATAGAAGAGCGCCCCAGGCCGGTCATAGGTTTGGATGAAGGGCTCAAAGTCCAGCGCCTCAATCGTCACGCCCGACAGGCGCTCATGCGCGTCCTCAAGCATGGGCGCGACCTGGGTGAGATCAAACCGGGCCCCTCGGCCGACCTTACGCATGGCAAAGTTCTGGCCCACCACCTTGCCGCCAAACGCGGTGCGCTGGAGATAGAGAAAGCGCGCGGCGCGTTCCAGATCCGTCAAAGTCTGAGGATCGGTGCGGGACAGACGGTCAAATTCTCGCCGTGAAGTGAGCTGAAAGCGCAGCACTTCCATGAATTGCGGATAGTGACGCTGCAGGATCCGGAATAGGTTGGCGACTTCGCCATTGGCATCATTGATGACCTCTACGGCGGGCACCATGGACCGCCTGAAAAACACGCCGCCCATGCCAACGAAGGGTTCGGCATAGAGATCATGAGGCGTCGCCTGAATATGCTCGCAAATCTGTTTTGCCAGAAGCCGCTTTCCGCCAAGATAAGGCGCCACGGGCCTGGCAGTCGGGATGGACCTCAAAAGATGGGTAGACATGGGTGACGCTCTCGCATTAGGGCAATCCCGCCCTGTAGGGCTGCGGGATCAGACGCGCACGGCCGTGCGCTAATGTGAGAGAGGTCGAGTCTCTCGGTTCGGGACGCGCCTTCGTTCCGGCCCCCGCATTAAGGGGGGCCGATCATTCGTTGATAATATTTACCGTTCGTCTTTTTGCTAATAACTATGAGAAAGCATGACACTCTCTCCCGAAGACCTCGCCACAAGCCACGCCAGAGACCGGGCTTGGTATAGATCGCGCAGGATAGGGGCTATAGTGGCTGTGATTGGGTTCTTGGCTGGGATTATTATTGTGATTGGCGTGTTTGGGTGACAAGCGCTAGAACCAGCCCTTCCAGATCTTACGCTTTATTTTCACCGTTTCTTTTGCAGCCTCACGCAGCACCTGCGCGCGGGCCTCAGCTCGCCTGGCACACTCCGCATCAATCTCTGATTGGTTTTTCTCCAGCTGTTTGACGGCCCCGGATAGCTCACGGAGCTGCCCTCGATCGCGGTTATGGTCCGCGACAACGATTTCAAAGCCATCCTCAAGATCTCCATTGTTACGGATCGCTGCTATCGGAGTCACTGGCGAGATAATTAGCAACTGGCCATCTATCTTCAGGGTTGGGCAATCCGCCCCGATCAAAATCGGCTCCACGGGTTGTGACAATTCTGTCGAGGCGCAGGCTGGTAGAAACAGGCACGTCAGTGTCGCGCCAACTACGCTCTGTCGATGTATATTCGCGCCGGCCAACAGCGCCGATGGCTTTAGCATGATTAGCATTGATGCCCTCCAATGTAACTAAGAATTGAGATTGTGCGTTTTTGAAGCCGTCCATCTGGCCGCGTAGATAGATGGCGTCTTCTGTGGCTTGCTTGGTATCCGCGTCGATCACCTCAATGACTTTGCCGTCAAGCTCTGCGGTGCCGGCGCGCAATGAGTCCTCATATGCGCCCCAGCCCTTGTCAAAGGCGACCTTGTGCATGACTGCCGCGGAAATTATGGGAACGGCCACAGTCAGAACGCCTGTTATGACCGCAGTTGACAGTCCTGTTTTTGTGGCAAGAAATGCGGCAATGGGGCCGGATGTCATTTGGGTCATGACATCGCCTCACTTGAATCGAGCGAGTCCTGGACATCACCTGTCTTGAGCCAGTGTTGGACGTTAAATGACGGGCAAGCAGTGGGCGCAACGTCCCGATGGCCTTTGATCTTCAGGCCGGGATAGGTGTCAACCAGCTCTGACAGCACTTTTGCAAGCGTCCTGAATTGCGCCTTTGTGAAATTAGCTTCCGGGCCGTGCGCGTCTGACAGACCGCCCACCATGACGATGCCGATAGATCCTCTATTGTGACCGCGAACATGGGCGCCATTGATATTGATAGGTCGGCCAATTTCAGTCGACCCGTCACGCCTAATAACCAGATGATAGCCAATCTGATTAAACCCACGATCACGATGCCAGCGGTCAATTTCATCCCGGCCGATATTCATGGACGCCTTCGTCGCGGTCGAATGCACGAAGGCGGTGTGGATTTTGCGAGTGGATTTTGGAAGATATGTCACAGTTTTCGTCTCCTTGAAATTGGGCGCAGAATGGCCGCGTTGCAGAAAAGCGAGGATGTTCACGGCCAATTTCTGGATGCACCAGGCGGTGCGGACTGAGCGTTTGGCTCCGCCCACAAACGGCTACAATCTCGCATTTAGGGGATGATTCGCTTGATCAGATCACCCGTCTTTCTGAAAATCGCGAGCGCGCCGAACAGCACGAACAGAATGGACACGCCAACGGCATATTTGATCCAACCTAGCGCACGCTTTAAAAACTCTGCCATAACTTATACCTCCGCTTGTGAATATCGCCAGCGCATCAAAACGGTCCCTGATAAAGCGCGGTGCCGACAATGAATGAGATGATGCCAAAGACCCAGACGGACAGGGCGAGCGGCAATCCGTTCGGCAATGATTCTGGCCCGGCGATCCGGCGTTTTTCAGGGGCCAAGGCATAGATGAATCCGCACAAGATGAGTGAGAGGATGATAGAATTTCCCGCACCGGCATAATCCGTGTAGCGAAAGGTCTCATTGGTGAACATATGTTTGGCCCACCAGAAGAGCCGGTTCATGAAATCCATTGCAATCAGGGCACCCAGCAGCATGGCAAGGATGGCCGTGCGCGAGCGCAGCAGCCTTATCGCACCCACCGCGCTTTGCGTCTCGGCAAGGGCGAGCGCGAGTTGCGAAGCCACAATGATCCCAACTGTGAGGGAGACCAGAACCTCCATTGTGTAGCCGCCCGCCGTCGCGGCGTTCGGTTCGACATCCAGCGCACCCAGCAGTGAACCGAGCGAGAAATGAAGCCCGCCCCAACCAATAACAAACCCCATTCCGATCAGGATAAACCAGATTAAAAGACGAACCGTCTTCACGCTATTTTCCTCCCAGCAGGTCGGACAGGTCCGCATGCGCTTTGAGTTTTTTAAGCGCCCGGTTCAATTCCTCAAAGGCCGCGTCGTTGCGCCGTTTCGCGTCCTTGAGGGCCTCTTTATCCCGCTCTCGCTCAGCGGAGTTGAGCGAGATGGGTTTGGGCTTGCGGAGCCGTTCCAGCCAGCTCATTGCGGGCCTCGCGCAGCCAGGGCAGACACAGCCTCTTTCAACCCCTGAAGGGCATTCGTATTTTTGTTCAGCGCGTCTTGCGCGGTCAGCATGTCCTCGCGTGACCGGTCAATCGCCTTGTCCGCATCGGCGAGGCGCGCATTTGTGATCTGCATGATATGCCGGAAGAGCAGGATACTCACAATTCCGAGCGCGACCGCCATGACGGCAAGAATGGTCTGCGCATCGCCATTGGCCAGGCTCTCGACTGTTTTTTCAGGATCCATTTCGACGCCCGTCATCCATTTTCGTTGACGAAGATTTCCAACTCGCCGCTGGGTGAATGACCGGGCGGCATCGCCGTGCCGGCCCCCCAATTGATCGCGCGCGCGCGCCATTGGACCATATCGCCCGGCGATCTTGTTAAGCTACCGGAGTAATTCACGATCAACGAAAAATATTCGTTAGCTAGACGGACCGCGCCCGGGGGCCGATCATATCGCGGGGGTGGGGTCCCATCTGGGCTTTCCTCTGGGTTCTCCTCTGGTCCCTCCTCATCAGAGTCGTTAAAAACCCAACTTGTTATAAGTTCGCCCCTGACATCGCCGCCATTATGGAGCGGAGTCCATCCCTGTCCATTGGTATTGACTTCGATTTTGAGTTGGACACTACCGGACACATTTCGGCCCACCACTATACCGGCCAGAGGTTTGTATAGTCGAGACGATTGAGCGCGGAGTCTCACCGCGACCGCCATCGCGGTACCCCCTGTTTTGAACGTATCACATATTGCTGTCGTGTTCGTCGCCCCTGAGAAGAACACACGATTATTGACAGCAGCATTTGACGTGCCCGGCGCATATGGTGAGCCTCCTATGTAAGGGACGTCACCAGCTCCGGGACCATCTGCAAAATAGCTATTCTCCAGGGTCATTTGATTGACAGCAATCCCGGTCGGACCCTTCCAATAATCCAGGTCGCCATTGAGCCCAAAACCGGCACCCGTCACGGTTTGGCGACCGCCACTTTCCGTTCTAACATAGGCCCCATTTCCGCCGTCTATGATTTCAAGCGGAACATTGAGTCGGGCAAGCGCACCGGACAGTGTGAACATGGCCTGACCACCGGCAATGATGATCTGGTTGGCATAAAAAGACAGGGTCGCTGTCACCGTCTGGCCGATCACTTCTGTCAATGCCTGGATTCCGACGACGGCCCGCTGCGTGCCAGATATGACCTGCGTGACCAAGCCCCAGGTGGCCCGGCCATGCCCGATTGCGTCCGCCGCGACCTCTGACGTTTCCGCCAGCAAGGCCTCGATCCCCGGAGTGGGCGGATCGGCTGATGGGTTCCCATCGACCTGCGCCTGCAGCGTTTCGACATCAGAGGCTGACGCAAATCCGGCACCGGCAATTGCGCTGGAAATATCGGCACTCGTCGCCCTTGTGCCCAACCCCGTCATCGGGTCTTCGACCTTGGCCTTAAGCGCGTTGAAATTTTCCACAAGCGCACCGGATGGCCCGACACTGGTAACCAGATTGGCATCGGCCTGCGCCAGAATGCCGAGCGTCGGCGGATCGGCGGCGGCGTCCCCTTCCATAACTACAGAGAGGCGCCGCAATTCCTGCCCCGTGCCGCCGGTTGGACCGACCTCCGTATTTATGGCCGATATCCAACGCGCTTCGACAGACGGAATCGGTGGGTCCGCTTCCGGGTCCCCCGCGAGAGTCGCATTTACTGATCGCAGCAGCAGCGCCGCATTGTCGATAACCTGTTCAATTGTCATGACCTGGCTGGAATAATTCCCGTCCAGAAATGACAGCGTCTGCAGGCGCAGCCCCAGCGCGTCCGTCAGGACCAGCTGGTCATTGACCTGCGCGCCGACCAGCCCGGCGGTCTGTTCTACATGCCAGCTGAATTCTGGGTGAGAATTGTCATTTTCAGCCTGCAGCGCGACCCGCACGGAGATCGTATCGAGCGGCAGATCATCTGGACCCTCGCCGCGCCTGGCCTGAGCAATATAGGGCTTCATCGCCGAATGCGCGACAGCGTCATGATCCAGCGCCAGAGGCCGCCAGGTCTTTTGGCCAGCCCCGTTGAAACACACGAACCCCGCCGAGACGATGGGCTCCACCCCATCGCCTTTGCCAATGCGCAGCGTCGCCTTGATTTGGGCATGGTCGCCATCAATAACGTAATGACGCGGCCAGGTGGCCCGCCGCGCCGCGACCAGTTTGCCGCGATCTTCAGGCATATCAGTCCGCGCCCTGCGCGAAGTCGATCAAGTCTTGCGGCGCGGCATCAATCACAGCCTGCGCAGCAGCGCGCTCGGCGTCATCTGCGACGATCTCCGGATTCGGTTGCCCGTCGATCATGGCGGGCAGCGGATCGATCGTCAGGAGGGTGATGACCGTTTCCATGATCGGATCGCCGTCCGCGTCCAGCCCGACCATCCGATCCATAGTTTCCGCCGGACGGCCATCGGCCTTGCGGTAACGGTCGATCCGCGCGCGGGCTTGCAGGTACCGTGCATAGATTTGATTAAATGCAAAATTAGCCTCGGCCTGCCGCGCGGTAGGCAATAGAGTCGCCTGCCATTGCTCGAAGCCTTCCGGGTCGTTCAGCTGATCAAGGCGCGGCCACTGGCTCTCGATGTAATTGTGGATGCGCCGCCGGAATTGACCCCGCGAAAGCAAGGAGCCATCCTTCAGAAGATCGCCCTTATTCAGCCGCAGCATATCCAGAATGGTTTGATCGACGGCCATGTCAGATCCTCTCCACAGTCACTGTGATACGGTTGCCACTGGCGGGCGGGACCGCGAAAATGATCTGCCACGGGAAATCGGTCGGCACCGCTTCATAATCTTCGCCATCGCCCTCAAGCTGAAAATTGTCGGCATTGAAAACCGAAACAGGTTTCAGCCCGTCTGGGAGCGCGAAAGTCCTTGTCTCTCCGTCTCCCTCAAAAATGACCGGAGCCGGATCAGGCGCGTGAATTGGGACGGTTTGCAATTCTGCGCGCAGGTTAATCGCCGGAACCATCAGGCGCGTATCCGCCGCGCCCCGGATCGTGACCATGCCATTATGGACATCAACACCATTCGTCGCGTCTTCGGCAATCGTGCCGACGACGCCCAGCGTGGAGAAGATCGTGACACCGCCGGCTTGCGCGAAATAGGTCAACTCTGACTGCGCGTCATAGGCCTGCCCCGTAACCGCGCCCGTAAATTGCAGCGTGACCGCGCCCGATAGCGTTTTACGCTCTTCTTCATAAGAATAGGCGACTTGCTGGGCGGTGAGACCTGCTGTGTAGACGCGCAGATCGGCCAGCTTGACGCCCGCCGGAATCGTCATGTCAGCGCCGGAAACTGTCATGCGCGTTACGGCGGGAGCGGGCCGTCCGTTGATATAGGATTGCCCGCCCGACAAGTCGCTTACGCATTTTCGCGGGACGCTGCCCGACTCTTCCCACCACTCAATCGTGCCAGAAGATGAAATATCCGACGACAATGTGACCGTGATAGGGGCGGAGAGCTCGAACCAGACCTTTTCCCCGCCTGCCCTGATCACGACGCCCCCCAAGGGCCCGACCTTTGGCCTGCCTACCCTGATCGGCGTGCGGGTGACTATTCCAGCCACGTCAATATCATCACCAGCATAGGCTGTAAGGCTTCCTTCGGTTAATGTCCTTATATCCGTGGACATCAAGGTTGCCAAAATCGCGTCTTTGCGCACAAAACCCGTATTCACATCCGTCGTGATCGTCGCAGCCAAAGACGTGCTGGCGCTGGATGGGTTTTCGCGAATAACCTCAATTCCATCGTCATCGGACACGACGATATTCCGGCCCGCACGCAGGGCGATGGCGTCCGTCCTGGCGGACAGCTCGCCCGCCAGCCACGCCGACCGTCTTGTGTTTGCAGTCGGGATTGGGCCAGACGCAACACCGAGATTATCCGCGATGATTAGGCGGCCATGAGCGTCAAAATCGACGGACGACACCGCGCCGCCGGAGATATTAGTGACGGAGCCGTCCGGGTTGATGACGGATGTTCCGCCAATTGTACCAATTGCGGTGCGTAGTTCGCGCATGCCCGTTGAGGCAAGGGCGGTTATGCCCCGGTTGACAAGGCTGTTAGGCCAATAGAGCTGATCAATCCTCGGTACATTATCATTGCGCGCTGTCAGGTTTAATCTGTAAAAAAACCGCCCCCGCCCTAAAGGACGCCGCCAGCTCTCGTCACGCCGGAAATCAATCACCGACAAACTACCAGAATTTCCGCCCGCGCCAACTTGAATGACACCGTTTCTAACGTAGACGCTCGTCAATCCTTCCTCTGGTATTGATGACCGTCGGCCGCCGGTAAACGTCATCCACATAACCGGAGTCGGGCCTGTCAGATCATAGATGATGAGCTGACTCGCCGTCAGCGCATAGTATGAGATTTCTGGGTGCGGGCGGGTCAGGCCACGCACGCCCGTGCCAAGCCTCTCTTTATACCATGACAGATGCGAGCATTTGAATATCCAGTTGGGATCATCATCCAGCAGGGGGCTATAGAACTGCCCGGCGATGACGGTTTTGCCCAGCAGGTTGCTGCCGGCTCCCAAATCTTGGTAGGCGACAAGGGGTAAGATCAGCCTATCATAGACGGCTTGAGTAGCGGTGCTGAAGCCTTCCGCCTCATTCCGGTGTGCCAGAGCGGACGCCACGGCAGCGAGCGACACGTCCTTGGTCGTGTTAGCCGTGGATAGAGCCGCACCGGCCTTCTTGTTCAGCTCCAGCACCAGATCCCGCAGGGCATTAAACCGCTCAATCGCGGCGTCGACTTCAGTGCTGCTCGGCATTATGCCAGCCCCTTCCTGATGGATTCTTCAACTTCAAATGTCAGTCGTGCAATCTGCGCATTGAGGTCCTTTTCAAACGGCGTTGCGGCATTGGTTTTGCCGTCGCCGGGAAGATATTCGAGCCCGACCGCACCGGGGCCAGCATAATCATCTAGTGGATTATCCTGATCATCAGCCAGCCAGTTACCCTTGCCTTTGGCGAAATTCGGCTGATCTTCATATTCTCCGCGCTGCACTTCGCGGGCTGTGTAACTCCGCACCATATCGAGATAGTTTACTACTGAAGCATCGGTCTGAATCTGCAGCCCGGTCGTGGCGGCAAACGCGTCGACGGAGACCTGCACCAGAGACGCGCGAATATCGGGCACCGTAAAATCCCCGATGCCAGACGCGACCAGAGTGTCCGGAATTTCAATGTCCGCAATCACGGGTCGGGCTGATTCTGGCGTCAGCACGCCGCGCGGGGTTTGCCAGGCCAGGCGAATATCCAGTGTCGATCCGGGCGGCAGGCCGAAGACCCGCGCGCGGGCCTGGGCAGAGCTGGCTGTGGCGACGATGGTCCAGGCTTCGACCGTGCCGGACGTGCGGCTTTCTACGACTAGCTGCGCCAGGCGCGTCGTGTCGACCGGATCCACACTTACATTCAGGACTGGCACGCGCGAGCCGGACGGGTCGCCGATTGTCCCCGGCGTCAGCACAGGATTGGCCGGGGCCGGAATAGCGGGGGCCTTGTCGCCGGACTGGACGAGCAGAGGGAGGGAGCGGCGATCATCGATATCCACCGCCGTAATCTCAATTTCGATCACCTGATCAGGCGCGGTGATAGGGGCGGAGAGTGTGCGCGCCGCCGCTGGCAGATTGGGAAGACGGGACCAGGCACCCGTTTCGCCGGCGGCACTATTGGGCAGCGCGCGAGTGCGGGCCTCAAACCGGGCGATCCGCCCGGCGGCGGAGTCTGGGAGCGCGAAGGCGACCGACACGTCCGACTCCGACAGGCTGACCCCGACTAATATGGGCGACGGCACGGCGGGGAATGGGGCGACGCCGCGCGGGGTGTGAGCTCCGGCGGGCGGGGCGATCAGCGTCTCCGGCAGATAGGCGACCAGTTCGACACTGGCTTGCCCCGGGCCAGACGGTTCAATGTCGCGGATCAGCCCTTCGAAGCTATCTTGATCAGCAATGCCGATGACCAAAAGATCATCCTCATTTATCGTCACCCCAGTCGGCAGATCATCCACCAGCGTGACCGCCTGCGCCCAGCCGGACAGGGCGGTGAGCGGGTAGAGTCCCTGACAATCAAGCCAGGCCTCATCATCTTTGACCATGATGCGCCGATGGCGCAGCACATAATCCTGCTCGGAATCAAAGAAATGTTCCGTGTCCAGTTCAACAACACGGCCGGTGACCGCCAGTGCGCGGGCGGAGAGCACGGTTTCGTCCAGCACCGGATGGGCGAGCCGGACATAATCGCCGAGCTTGACCGTCTCAAACTCAATATCCATGTCGCAGGTCGCGATCAGGGTCCGCGACGCCATTTGGGCGAGTAGATATTTGCCATAGCCGTGGATCTGATCAACATGCAGCACGCCTGGGGATGGGACATCTTCGATCAGGGTCGCGGTTTCGGCGCTCTGCCCCGCCGCATAGACAATAATTTCATCATCCCGATAATCATCATCCGCATTGGTAAAAGGCATTCGCAGCGCATGGACGGGCGCGGCGAAAGTGCGGGTGAAATTGAAATTGCGCGCATTTCTCGGCGTCAATATCTGGCTGGGTCCTTCGGGCCGGGGCCGATCAATGGCGATGCGAATTTTGCCATTATGCCGAAAGGTCCGCGCCCGCCCCGCACGCGCGATCATGTCCAGCACTTCGCCGCGGGACAGGCCGCCATCGATTGGCAAAGAGAAGCGCAGTGCCTCATCCCGGCACCAGAGCCAGAAGCGCGCCAGATCGCCCCAATGGATTTCATCATCTGGGGTCGGCGTGACATTGTGCAGGCCCTGCATCGCCGCCAGCATCAGATCCGCCGGATTGGTGGTGCGCGGCGCAGCCCCGTTCCAATGAGCGGCTTCGGCCAGTCCGGAATCCTCGGGTCCGTTATAGGTTGGCGCCAGACTATGAACCAGCCCGTTCAACTCATCGATAAATCCAGTCAGCTGATCCTGCGCCTTGATGCGGAAAAAGCTGGTGGCAAGCCTGGGCTCGGTCACGACGGGGGCGGTCTGCCAAGTGGTAAGCCCGGCCCAGACGGCCTGATCGGCGACCGTGGTCGTGTCATCGGGGGTCGTGGTGCGGCGGACAGAAATGTCAAATTGCGGGCCCGGCGGCAAAGCGATGGGGATCATCGCCGAGAAAGGCTTAATGTCGGACCGGCGATAGGTTTTGGACAGGCTGGCCCCGCCGTGCCCGCGCAGGGCGGCCAGATATTGATCGTAGGCGTTGGAGGGGATGCCGAAGCCGCCCCGATAGAAGAAATCACCCCGGCTGGTTGTGCCGAGAGATTCGGCGACCCGGTCCGCAATGATCGGGTCGGCTGTGCCGATGTCGGACCAGGCGCCAACGCTGTCATCCGCATTGACGACCCGAACCCGGACCTGGATCGTGACGCCGACGGATTGCGGTTTGCCCTTATCGTCCTGTGTGCCGAGACCGCGCGGGAACTGGACCAGAATTTCGGCATCCGCCGCATCGGCGGCGGTGCGGCGGGTCACCCAATCCGTGTCCAGCGTCGCGCCGACCGAATCCTGCGTGAAATCACCGCGGATCAGCGTGGTCGGCGGGGCCTCGGGCGTGAGCTGATGCTGGATTTGAATCCCGTCAAACTCTCTGATCGGGGTGTCGCCAATACGGATATCCTCGACCTCCACCCGGCCCACGCCCCAGCAAACGCCAAAACGCAACCAGATATCATCGCCGACCACTTCTTGATATTGTTCAGTTATCAGATCCGGTGTGAAGCGGTGCGAGCCGAGAATCACCGGGATGGCTGCACTCGGTCGCGCCTGATTACGGGTTCCGGTCAAGGAATAGGTCGGGTCCAGATCCTGCCTGGCCCCGTCGCCGAAGCCCGGCGGCGGGATCAGCGCATTGATGGCGAGGCTGGCGACCGCCGCGAAGCCCGCAGACGCGATTGCGGCGGCGGTCTTACTGCCAATCAGCGCGACCCCCTTCGGACCACTGATCCAGGCCGCGACGGCGACAACGGCGATAAGTAGGACGGTGCGCAGGATCTTCTTGCCCGTTTCGCCGCGCGGGCGCAGCGCTACACGCAGCAATGATCCGGCGGTCAGGATGGTGCCGGCCCAGTCGGCGCGCTCGACGGCGACGCCGTCCAGTTCCACGACGGCGTAATGTTCTAGGATCGGATCGCGCAGCGCGTCTCGGACCGCCTGATCCAGCGGCGTGCCGTCAACCACGCACACGGTGCGGGGCGCGGTGAATTTGTCAAAATCCATCGGCTTCATCGGATTGTGGATGGCTCGGGGTTGATGATTTTGGGCACATCCGCCGCGGGCCAGTACCAGCCTGTGATGCGCGATCCGGCTCGCGTCGCAAAACTATCGACCGGGTCCTGGCGGACGGCACCCGAATCTTCGCAAGCATGGACGAAATGCCCCCCCTGCGCGTAGAGCCCGACATGTACCGGAAAGCGTTTGAAGCGGACTACGCCAATCGCCAGCATACAGGGCCGGTCCAACCGGACGAAACGCTGCGCGGTGATGGCGCTGTCTGCGCGCGCCGCTATCTGCACGTGGCGACTCGGAAGGTCCCGCTGCGCCTCACCACCCCGGAAGGGCGACAGATCCAGCCCGGCCAGCGTCGCCCAGGCCCAGCTGACCAGTCCCCAGCAATCAAAGCGATCCGGACCCGCCGCATCCAGCACCCAGGGCGCACCGATCAGTGGCGCCTGCCAGCCTAGCGGCACGTCCATGTCAGCAAGCAGATCGGGAATTGGTTTAGGCATGCAGCGCGGGGGTGATGGCCCGGCCATAGGCGAAGGCGCAGAGACGCTGGCGGCTGTCATCATTGACGCCGATCGTCGCTGTTATGTCGAGATTGTTGAAATCAATCACCGTTATGTTGAACGGGGCGCTGTCGCGTTCAACATGATCCGGGTCGCCGGACAAAACGATTTCGACCTCGCACTGGATCCTGGTATCGGCGGGCAGAAGTTTGATCGCCTGGGTGATCCGGCGATCAACATTATCCATCCGGATTGAGGCGTCCCCGCCCGACAGGCCCTGCGCCGGGGGCTGATAGTCGAATCCCCAGGCCAGGAAGCGAGCGCCGCGACTAAGCACGTCCTCTTCATTGGCCGCAAATCGCAGCACGCCTGGCTCAAACTCATCGAAATCCTCAATATCGGTGAAATCAAAAGCCGCGCAGCGCATCGTCAGCAGCGGGATCCAGACATCGGTGTCCTCACTGGCGGTCTGAGCTTCCAGCCCTGCGCGGGTCGCACTCAGCGCATCCGTCATCGAATCGTCTCAATCTCAAAATCGACAAAGCGGGAGTCGCCCGGCGCCGGGGTCATGGTGAAAGCTCGGCCTTCACTGATGACAAAGCGCGAACGGGCCGCCGCATCGCGTTCCGGTGGCTGCCAGCTGAATGGCAGCACGCCGCCGAACAGATTACCCGCGACAAAGGCGTCGAACAGGTCAAATTCGGCTTTGGGCAGACGCAGGCGCACGCGGCGGCGCTCCCAGGTCGCGGTGCTGCGGCGGCGGCGTTTCTGCCCCGCCGCCTGATCAGACACGGTGACCATATCCGGCGGGGCGTAGCCATAGCCGTCGCGCAGCACGGATCCGCCGCTGCCGCGCACGCCGGACGGCCAGGAAGCAAGTGCCATGAACTAGCCCTTCTTTCCCAATGTGGTCGGGCGCAGGCCATATTGGGCCTTCATCTGCTTTTGCCCGGCCGGGCTGGCGAGATATTGCGCGGCCTGACGGCGAGCCTGTTTACCAACGAGAATCAGCAGCTCCCGTTCGCCCTTGGCGTTGGTTGATTCTTTGCGCTCAACAGGCTCGCCGGGCGGGGTGACGATGGTGATATTGGGCAAGGCGGGCTGGGCCTGCGCGCCGCCCGGCGCGGGCTGTGAGGCCGCGCGATAATGATGATTATAGATTGCCGGGTCGAAATCCATGGTCGGAATGGTCCAGGCTGGCGGCATGACCGGATTCATCACGACAGTCGTGCGGCCCGCACTGTTGATGGCGCGGATTAGGGCGCGATTATCGGACCGGGAAAAGACCCGCTCTTGATCGCGCAGAATGGTGATATGTTCATCCTGGGCGAGGCGCGAGCTGGCATTGATCCGGCGGGTGCGTTTGGGCTGCGCCACATTAGGCGTGCCGTCATGAAAGACAGAGGCCAGCACATCGCCGATGGCCGTGCCAAAATCGCCATTTCCGAAAATTCCGCCGAGCGCATCAGAGCTTTCTAGCGCTTTGGTGATGATATCGGCGAGTATGCCGAGTGCAGCTTGGCCAAAGTCCTCCATTGACCGGATATTGCCGCGAATGCCATCGCCGATCAGATCATTGATTCCGGCAAATTCACCGCCCGCATCCGCAGCATCGCGCAGACCCTGTTCATATTTCTCAAGATAGGCGCTGGCATCCACATCGGTAAGCCGCTCGCCTAGTGCTTCAAGGATCTGGCGTTCCGCTTCAACTTTGGCCGCGATAACGGCCTCGGCGCCCATGGCGGCATCGCGAATCCGCGCCTCGGCGTTGTCCAGCGTCTCGCCAAATGTCTCCCGGTCACTCGCATCGGTCGCCTCTTTCGTCCGGGCTTCGATGATGCGGGCGAATTCTTGATCGTCTATGGTGGCGAGGGCCTGCAGCTCATGAAGTTCAGTCAGATCGCGAGCGAGCCGTTGCATCGGGTCGAGCGTGTCGATCAGCGCCGCTTCAAGGGTTTTTTGTGCTGCTTCCGTGCCGTCCAGTTCCTCGCGGTACTGGCGCAGGGACTTGGCAACCTGTTGATTTGTCAACAGGCCTCGATCTTTGAGGTCTGTTAATTCCTTTTGCCGCGCCGCGACCTTGATGTCGACCGCTTCTTCTTTGCTGGCCAGATCCAGCCGGATCTCGGCGGCCCGTTTTTCCGCTTCTTTCAACGCGCGCACGGCGGCGGTCTGGCTGTGCAGATGTTCTTCATATCGGCGCAGCGCTTCATCTCGCTGTGCGGCGGTAATCAGCTCGCGCTGGACCAATTCGTCTAGGCCTTTTTGTTTTTCGGCCACCAACCCCGTCACGTCGCCCAGATCAGCGAGCACGCGGATCGCGCGGCTGCGCGCGGCCGTCAGATCGGCCTGGGCCTTGGCCGCAGCGGCCTGTGCCTTGGCGATCTCAGCGGCGCTTTTGCCGGGATCGGAGTCACCTCCTGAATAAGCCGGTACATCAAGACCCGGAATATGGGTGATTGACGCGCTTGTTTCTTTTTGGGCCAACTGGTCCCGTTTCTTTTCAAGCGCATGCAGTTGAGCTAACGTGGCTTCAAGTTGGTGAGACCATCCAAGGCCCAAACCCGAACCCGGAGTAGACACACCACGCTCGATATTTTTGCGCAACTCAGCGACCCTGCGGGTAAGTTTGGAGATGTCTTCATCTATGCCGGTTGATGGCAGCAGGTCGGCAAAATCGGTGTAAATGTTGGCTGAGATTTGATCCAAATGTAAGCCAAAATCGGCAAAGCGCGATTCCAGGCGTAGCCACGCGGCCTCTCTCATCTGTTCATTCGCCGTGAGTTGCTGCGCCATTTCTTCATAGCGCGGCAGCAGCTCTTTTGAGATGACAAGGCCCTGATCCTTATAGGCACCGGTTGCCTCGTCGAGCGTGCCTTTCATCTGCAATATACGCAGGCCCGCTTCGACATTGCCGTCACCGAAAGTGCGGACCAGAATCGTATTGCGCTCGGCTTCGGACCCTGCCTCACTATAGGCGGTCTTGATCAGTTCCAGCTTTTCTGACGTGGTGGTCGCCAACCGGACCTGTTCAACCAGTTCTGGATTGATCAGTTTTACCGCCGAGTAGAATTCTCCCGTGCCGAGTGTGGCTTCGGACAGGGTTTTCTGTGCGGTAGCAAAAGCAGCATCAGTCTTGTCACTGGAAATGCCGAGTCGTTCCAGTTCCAAGCGCAGGGCCTGGAGCTGTTCAGGGTCCAGTTCCAGCCGTTCGGCCGTGCGGGACATTTCGGCGAGCGTCATAATGGCGCGTTCGCCAGCGGCGCCGAGTTGATGTGCGGCGAGCACAACGGCTGCGAGCCCCGCGCCGGCGGCGATACCGATCGGGCCGAGGCCTTTGAGCAGGGAGCCTGCTGGGCCAAGGCGCGAGACCATGCCGTCCGCCGAGTTTTTAATGTCATTGACGACATTATCGACCGCTTTCAGACTGGGCCTGGCACCTTTGGCGGCGCGGTCGATTTCGCGCAGAGCTTTCTTGCCGTCCTTGCCCATATTTTGCAACGCGTCCCGCACGCCCTCATCCCGGGCAATGAGGCGCAGGATCATATCGGCTTTATTATTGTTCATGATGTTTCCTCTGATTCATGTTCAAGGCTGGCGGCGAGACCACCTTGCTCAATCGCGTCGATGATGATGTCCGCGCGCCAGGGCTCAGCCGGGCCGAAGCTGGCGTCCAGCTGCGCGCGAACGCCGGCGCGATCGATCGCCGCGCGTTTGAGCCCAAGCAGGCCGCAGCTGACATGGATCCAGTTGGACGGACGGCCCGCAATGCGCAGCGCCGCATGATCCAGCGGCGTCTCCAGCGCGTGGACGGTTCGGGGGCAGAGAGAGACTCCGTCCGGGCACAAACCGCCCGAAACGCAGGAATCACCAAGATCAGCGCAGCCATCGCACTCTAATTTTCCGCGCCCGAGTTCGTGCTGGACCCGGGCGCGGATCCGTTTCCCGCGGTTGATAGAGCAAAGACGTCACCGGTCGCCTTGTCCAAAAAGGCCGACATGACAGCCGGCTCTTCGAATAGGTAGCCGATATCGGCGCGCGTGGGCTCAATCGGCCGTTCTGCGCCGTCCGGGCCCAGGCGGGTCAGCCCGTCGATCACAGGTTCGACGCGCAGGGCCAGAGCGACCGCATAAAGCGTCATCACGGTCGCATCCTGATCACGTTCACCGCGCGCTATCCGCTCGGCAATTTCTGCGACCGAGAGCGGGCCAATGCCGAAATCTGCGGCCAGCTCACCGCCAGCAATGATGCGGGACAGCCAGGCCGCCGCGGTTTCGCGAGCGACATCGCGGTCCAGAGAGCTGGCAACGCGAAACGTCAGCGAGCCGGCCCCAACGGGCAGAACAGCCGGGTCCGCTCGTTTGAGCAGCGTGCTCATCAATAGCCCGCCAGCGAATTGACCAGGGTGACGGTCATCGCCGAACTACCGCTCCGCGCAGCGGTGGCGGTGCTGGAAAGCTGTTGCAGCTTGTCATCGGCGGTCGGGAAGAGTTTGGGCACAAAGGCGCGCGGGAGTTTGAAGGTGATGCTGTGACCGCCCGCCGCCGCGCCGGTCAGGGTGAAGGCTTTAGGCACAGTATGGTTATCAAACAGGGCCCGCTGCGCCTCATTAACATGGCGCAGGGCGAATTGCAGCGAGGCGGTGGGGTCGCCGATATAGGAATCCCCGATTGTCTCGCCAGAATTGACGTAGCGGTCAGAGTTGATGTCGGCGGAGTAATTGAGCGTGGCAGAAAGCAACCGACCAATGTTGACGTTGTCCATGGCCACGGTCCAGCCTGATTTGGGCACAAAGAGACGCGCCGGCGGGGCGGCGGCCGAGGCGCTGTCGATGGTCCCGGTCGCGGCGCGGACCATGTCGCGCGCGACGGTCGTGAAGTCGCAAATCTGTTTACCGCCGCCTTGCGCCAGGGACAGGGCCAGCGAGGCGAGGACGACGCTGTCTATGACCTTGCCGCCCTCGATATCCTCACAGACCATGGTTGCCAGCGGCAGGGTCGCCGATCCGGAAGTGAAAATATGTCGATGTTTCTTGCGGGCAACCAGAACCCTTGTCGTCGGCGCGCCGAGCAGATAGGCGAGCAGAAAGCCGATTTCGTTCAGGCAAAGATTGGTCTGTAACGGCGCATTGACGGTGACATCGCCAAAATCCGGATCGGATGGATCGATATTGGCGCCGACCGTATCCCCGCCATATTCTGGTGACGCCTGGGCGTCCTGCTGCCGGGTCGGGTCGAAACTTGTATAGTGCAGTGCCTGCGCGCCAGTATAGGTCGGCGCGCCAAAGGCGGCTTGGGGCGTAACCAGAAAGGCGTGTTCGGCCTTGCGCGGGAAGCGGGGTGTGAGAGCTTTGTCGCCAATAGCCATGAGAGAAATCCTTTATTGCAGCGGGTGGAAGTGAGCGGTGATCAGCGCCGCGGTTTGTGGGGGGACTGGACCCCCGCGATGGCGAGGTCTTTTTTTGTCGCGATCCGCGCGCCTTTCGGTGCCTGGCTCGGCTTGAAAGTGGCGAGCGAGCCATCGGCCAGAATATGCGGCCTGGCCAATTCTATCTGTTGGGTTGGCGGCGTGGGCGATTTTCGGGATGTCATGATCGGGCCTTTCGGATTTGGGCGGGGCGTCAGCCCATCAGGGAGTTACTATCCAGCATGAGGGTGACGGGGATGGAGACGGAGGAGACGGATTGATCGCCGATATCGAATTGCATCAGATCGACCTCACCAACAGAAAGCGAGATGAAGGCGAGATTTGGGGCGCGCATCTGCTCATGCAGAATCAGGCCGATCTGGCCGAGCACGGCGTCAAAGACGGGATCGCGCCAGTCATCCACCTCTCCGCTGGCGACGACCAGCCAGTCAATCGCCAGATCAAAGGTGAGTTCGGCCCCCTGCCCGCCGAGAAAAGCTTCGGGCGTAAGTTTTTCGGAGATCACGGCTAGGCGCGTATAGATCCCGGACACGCCGCCCCACTCAATATCTTTGGGATTATCGATTCTAATTGGGGCGACCAGCGGGACGGTATTGTCTATGGGCGGCCATGCGGCGGCGTCATCGCCATAGGCGGAGCGGACAGCCTTAAAGTCACCGAAATCGTGACTTGTCAGCAGGGCCGCGAGCGCGCCGCGCGCAGCATTGCGCGTATGGCCGGCCCCAGCATAGGCCAAAGGCGGTGAGGTCATGACGTCAGCATCCGGATCAGAATCGTCATCGGATGGCCGTGGCCTCTTCGGAGCGGGTCATCTGTTGTTGTATATGATAGGCCAATCGGGCGGGGTGGCGGCGCTGCGCCTTGGCCATAATCTGGCGGCTATTGAGGCGGCGGCGATGGCGCACCGATTTGACCAAGGTGAAGACGGGGACCGAGCTAATGCGCGCCAGACGCGTATATTGCGTACCGTCCTTACGCCGGGTCGAGCGCACGCCTGTGAAGCGCGTGCCGGCCACATTGGCGCGCAGCCGAGCGACCATTTGATAGGCACCGTTTTTGCGCTTGATCAGGCGCAGACTGTCTTTGCCGTAGCGGCGCCAGAACGCGTCGATCAAGGTCTCCCCGCGCCGCCGCCGCAGCCCGTCAGCGGGCGAGCCGTCAATCGGGATCGGCATGAAGTCGGAAAATTCCGGGCGCACGGTCGGGCCATCGGCATGGGCAACCGTGATGTGGGGGGCGTTGGAGTAGATCCGCACAGTAGGAGAGTAGGACCGCCCCGATTTAGGATAGATATCAACGCGCATCGTGTTGGCCACGCGTTTGCCAAGCCCCGCCGCCAGAACATCACGGCGCAGCGCGGCCTTGGTCAGATTGGCCGCCTCTTTTGACCCGGCCAGCAGACCATTCAGATGGGCGTTTTGGCGGGAGGCCAGTGTTTTCTGCAGATCGCCGCGAATGACGAGTTTGAAATCGGTCATCAGGCTTGATCCTCGGCCGCAATGGCAGGCGCGGCGGAGAGTTTGAACAGTTTCTGCAGCCCGTCCCGGCCGAGGCTGCGCGGCTCGGCGCCAATGGCAAAGGCGTCAAACCCGTCAAAGCTGTGACCCGCCAGCAGCTCCAGCCGTCCGCGCAGATATGGCACCGTCACATCCGTCAGGTCGGCCGTGCGGATCTGGCAGGCATAACCCTTGACCTGTGCTTCGATTTTGGCTCCGTCCACGCTCTCTTCCGCCTCGCTGACACGCAGTTTGGCGATCACAGGCACGGTGACCAGGCCCGACGCCGCGATCAGCACAAGCTGAGCCGGCAGGCCGAAATGACGATAGACCGAATCCAGCGCGCGGGCGGCGGCGCGCTGGCGCGGGGTTGGGGCGGGGGTGGTCATGATCAGGCCGGAAGTGAGCCGGAGGCTCGACTAGGCGGATTTTTTGGCCAAATGAAGCGCAGCAGTGATATCGGTGAGATTGCGGGCATGTGCCGCCTCATCCGTGCCGTAATTCCAGGCGTCGATCAGAGCCCTGGCCTCGATGCCGGCAGATTCGAGGGCCTTACGGGCCGCGTCTCGTTCGGCCAGAGCAGAATCCCGCGCAGCTTCGGCCGCCTCAATCCTAGACGTGTCGACCGTGCCGCCATTAAGGACGAAGTCGAGCAGGTCATCCTTGAGCATTTTGCGGATATCGGCCTCAGGCAGAGAGAGGGCCTGCGGGCGCGGGGTCCCATCGCCGAGAACGCCGGCGGCTTCGGCACGGGCGTGCGTGTCGGCATCAAGCGAATAGGACACGCCGGCCTGATATTCATTCCGCGCAATTTCGCGGGCACCCTTGCCTTCGCCGCGCATAGTCTTGTCGGCCCAATCGGTCTTAAATCGATATTTCATGGTCAGTCCTTTCAAGGATTGGAGGAACCTCGTAGACGTCGTCTACGAGGTCTGTTCGCTGGTTGGATTTGGGATGAGAGACAGGCTTAAAAAGCCCGCCGGAAACTCTTGAGACCGGCGGGCTTTGAATGTCTGTCCTGGCGAGCAGACTTAGGCAGCCAGGGTGAATTGCAGCTCGATCAGCGCCTCGGGCCGGTTACAGAAGGCCATTTTGTTGCTTTCCGTGTCCAGATCGAAGCCCTTACCTTGCGGCAATTCATACGGATAGATTTTGATCTCGGTCGACGGGGCAACATTGACCTCATCGGTCCGGTTGGCCGGCACATCCACATCCGAGAACATGGTCGTCGTCCCGGTTGGAAAGACGTGACCGCGATTGTCATCAATGAATTTGACGTTCGTGCCGGCGGAGTTCTTCGCCTGACCCGAATAGCCTTCGAGGATCACGCCATCGACCAATAGCGAGCGCTGATTATTTGGGCTGGTGACCGTCGCCCGCGAGGCGGCCAACTGTTCCAGCGATGCGGCATGACCGTCCAGATATTTCTGGTAGCTCTTATGCGTGCGCAGCTGGCGAATGGCAGCCGAATCGACGAGGGCGTGGATGCCCGTAGCCGTTTCGCCATGCAGATTATTGCCAATATGATCGGCAATTTGTTCCGTGATGGCGAGGATGTCGAAACCGTCATCCGTGAGATCGACCGTAATGACCTTTTTTGGCACATCAAACACGCCGAACAAATCATACATGGTCGTGCCTTTGGGCGATTTGATCAGGCCTTTAATCGCGCCCATCCGAATATGTTCGAATGTGATGTCATGCGGTTGGCGCACGCGCATCAATTTCCGATTATAGGCCGAGCTCATCTGTTCGAGTTGACGCTCGCCTGGGGCGAAGGCGGTGATATTTTGAATATCGCTGGGCGTGAGGGTCGCACCAATTTTACGCGAAGGGACGACAAAACTGAGCGAGGTTTCATCTTCACCGTCCAGTTCTTGCCGGGGCGCATCGCGAGCGATGGGATCCAGCAAGACGATTTCGCCTTTGCGGCGGATCAGGGTGACCGTGGTTTCGGCTTGGCGGATCGGTTCAAACCCAACCAGTTCGCCGACGCGGTTGTAAAGATTGGGCAGAACGTCGACCGCTTGGGCGACGCGATTGATATTGAAGGGAAAAGTCATGGCGATTTCTTTCTAAGGAGGGGGGCAGGGTTGAGGCCGGCGCGGGGGATGCCGCGCCGACCAGAAGGTCAGGGTGAGCGGGATTTAGGCGTCGACGCCTTTCACCAGCTTGAAGTTAAGCTTGGTTAGCGCGGTGGTGACCGTGGTATTTTTGGCCGAAGCGGTGGGCATATTGATCTCATTGGTATTGATCGTGGCCGGACCTCTTCTGAGCTGAGCAATGGGGAGGTCATCGTCTTCGTCGATTTTGACATCCGTGATGAGGATGCCTGTGACCGCCTTTGGCGCGGATTCGACGTAAGGGACGGGCGTGTCACCGCCGGTCAGAAGCGTGCCGGTTTGCAGGTCATAGCCTCCAGCCGGGGCGGTGAGGACGGCCTCGTTTCGGCAATGATTGGGATCGGCTTCGTATTTGAGCCAATCGGAGAGTTTGCGGCGTATCGTGCTGCTGTCGCTAGGGTAAGCCATAATGTGGGTCCTTGATTAGATGGGGAGAGGTCTGGGCCGCGTGGCCCAGACAGGGGGCTAAGCGAGACCCGCTTTTTCGCGGATCGCTTTGGCGTTGGCCAGTTGGGCGGCGTCGGCGGGGCTGACCTTGGAGCTGCGCGGGGCGGCACCAACTTTCGGGTCCGGCACTGTGGCGAGACGCGAGGTCTTATCCTTACCAGACGCACCGAGGATGCGCCGGGCACTATCCACCGTCATGCCGGGCGTGATGGAGAGGGCCGCTGCCTGTCTGTCTCGGCCTTTAGCCTCTGGCAGAGCCTGGATCGCGGTGGCAGTGGCCGGATCGATTTGATCGGTGAGCGCCGATTTTGGCGTGGATAACGCCTTGACGCGAGCGAGGGCGGCGTGGGCGATGCGAGACGCGGCGATCTTAGTCGCGGAGACATCCTCATCCTCATCATCATCCATTTCGTCTTCATCCATAGCGGAGATGTCATCATCATCTTCCATTTCGTCCGTATCTTCCTCGGCGGCGGCGGCGATCTCATCATCCTCCATCGCATCAACCGTGGATTCTGTTTCGGCCTTGAGGGCGGCGGTGAGCGCGGTCTTGTCAAGACCAGCCGCGGCGGGGTGGTTGGTCGCCATCACTGATGCAATGGCGAGCAGGGAGGCCGACAGGGCCGCCCGAAGTTTTAGCGTGGACTTCATCGAAGCCTCCTTTTCGGTTGGTGGGGTCCCGTCAGGGTTAGATTGGCTATTCGCCGCCGGGACGGGGGCCGGCGCGAGAGCAATTTGAGCAAGGGTTTCGAGCGCGGCGTCTTTGCGTTCGGTGGCGTCGGACAGGCCGCGGGTTACCGCATCACCAGCCATCCAGGTCCCGGCCTCCAGGGCGAGAATGGCGGCGGAGTCCAGCGGGCGGGTGGCGGCGACGCGGTCTGCGAACATGTCCGCGATTTGATTGATTTCGGTATGGAGCGCGGCGGCTTCGGCCTCATCCATTTTGGATTCGGGATAGCCCCAACTTTTCTGCGGGCCTGACGTGATCAGATCAATGCGGATGCCGGCCTGCTCCAGTTTCGCCGTCTCGTCGACGCGCCCATATATGACGCCGACCGAGCCGATATAAGCGGTGAGCGAAGCGGAGATGCGCCGAGTCGCCGCGCCAATGGCGTAAGCGCCGGAGCACATCATGCCGTCAGTATGCGCCGTGATCGGCTTAACAGCATCCAAAGCACGGAGTGCATCGGCACATTCAAAACATCCCATGACGTGTCCGCCCGGACTGTCGATAGCCAGCAGCAGGCCGGCGCATTGATCATCCAGTACAGCGCGAGTGGCGGCGGCTTCGATCCGGTCATAGCCGTCCATGCAGATTATCGCCTGACCCATGTCATCCTGCATCAGCCAGGCTTTGTTGAGCAAAGGGCCGTTTATTTCGATGATGGCGAGATAGGGGGCGGCGGAGTCGGGGTCGCCCTCATCTGCTTGTGGATTAAGGATCAGTTTAGCATTGGGCGCGGTGACCGAGTCCGGCAGGCCAAGCGTGACTGTCGCCGGTGCGGCGGCATCGGGCGATGGAGAAGCCTGGCGGGCGGCCCGGCGCAGGGCACGATTGGTTAGGTGTGCGGTGCGGCGTTCGGCCCGACCGCGATGGGCGTCGGTCAGGCGGGCATTGAGCTCTGGTACGACGCCCGGATAAAGCAGCAGTGGACGCCCTGTCAGGGTCAGGGTGAGCGGGATGTTGGCAATGTCAGGCATGGTGTTTAGGTCGTGGCCCCTTCAAAGGGCGGTGCATCAGTCGGATTTGATGGGGCCAGCGCGGATTCGCGCACTGCGGGGTTGATACCGTGTTCTTTCATAAAGGCGGTTTCGCGCGCCCAAGTCCGGACAAGGTCTTCAAAATCCCGGCCATGTGATGCGGCGATATCAGTGCGCGTGTCGAGATTGCCTTCGAGTCGGAGCAGTTCGGCTTTCGCTTCTTTTTCGGGATCTACCTGCCCGCGAGCCGGACCAATAAATTCGGAGCGGCACCAGGCCGCCGGATTATCCCAAAGATTAACACAGCCCGCCGGCACTTCGAGCAGGCCTTGATCTTCGGCTTCATCAATCAGGGCGAGGATGATGGGGCGGACGATCTGGCTGCCAAAATCAGCGCGCTGCACATAAACCTGATTCCAGACCTGATTGAACGCGCCGCGTAGGTTGGAGTAATTCATGCCTTTGAAATTACCCGTCATCTGGCCCTCGAACAGGCCGAGCTGTGCGGCGGCGCTCTGCATCAGCGTCTGATAAAAGGTTGCGAATGCGGATGCCTGGCGCGGGGCGGTGTTGAGCTCGACGCTGTCGCCGGGCATCAAGACTGGGATGCGCGTGCCCATAAATTCAACGGGCGAGTTTTCATAAAAGGTCGAACGCGCATCCTGGAAGGTCGACAGGTCAATGCCGCTATTGTCCCCGACCCCAAGGATTTCGGCGACAGATTGGGGATCAAATCCCGAACGGACAAAGGCCCCGAACAGCGCATTGATCAGGGCGGATTGCAGTTCGGCCGATTTATACTGGCCGATCATGATGAAGGTTTCGATGAGCGGCGCGAAGGGCGAGACACCGCGAGCCTGGCCAGGCTGTTTGGATTCAAAACCGTGGGCGCAGACCGGGCGGCCATAATCTGAAAAACGCGGGATCCGATCCCAGATCATGGTGTCGAGCGCGGAGACGCCGAAATCACCGGGATGAGCGCGGCGAATATGATAGGCAATCGGCGCGCCGTCCGCGTCCATTTCGACGCCGTCCTGAAGGAATCGCGTTTCGATCTCGCCAGACGGGGTGGAGAGCCGGGCGGTGTCGACCACATTGACGGTGGTGGTGAGTGGTGGATTATAACGGCCGCGCAGATTAAGCGTGATCAGGGACTCGCCCGCCGTTTTCCATTCTCCCCAGAGCAGGCGGAGCAGGCCGCCAAAGTCGTGACGCATCGCCAAATCGCAGCGCAGGAGCGGATCAGTCGCCCAGGTCGAGACGACGCGTTCAATGGAATCGCCAAGGGTTTTGGCGTCCTCTTCGCTAATGCCGAGGCTGGGCGCGTCCGGCAGTGAGCGCAGACGCCAGCCCGATCCGACGACCATGCCGACGGATTCGCGCACGCCGGCGGCGGCTTCGGCTTCGTCGCGCACCAGTTGACGGGCGCGATCGGCAATGCGTTGGCGCTCCCAGCGGTTGGCCGCATTGGCGGAAAGATTGGGCGCATCGAAGACGGCCAGTTCCTGTGTCGATCCGCCGGCGCCGCGATAGGCGCTGCGGGAGGTCAGGGCCGAAACTTTGCCAGCAGCACGGGCGCGGGCAACGTCAGAGCGGGTCACGGCGCGGCCATCAGGCTTAAACAAGCCGGTTGCCTGAGTCTGCGATGATAAGGTCATGGCGAGTTAGCGGCGCCCGATCGGTCCGCGCAGGGGGCCGCGGCGTTTGCGGCGGGGAATTGTGTCTGCTGCCGCCTCGCCCAGTAAGGCAGGGCAAGACAGGCCGGTGAATTCGGATTCCAGATCGGCGATATGGGCCTGAATAGCGCTGATCGAAGTACCCGCGAACCGGGTCACTTCTGGGCCCATTTGAACCAGCACCGCCTGGTGGCCGAGACGTTTCTCTGCCAGCGCCTGTCTGGCTTCGGCGATCTCTGTTTTTAGCTGATTGCAGCGCGAGGCGGTCATGATGACGGCCCCGATTTTGGCGAGCTGGGCTTGGGCAATTGGGACGCGCCTTTGTTCATATCGATCTGGCGGCGCAACCAGTCCGGGATTTTGGGGCCGTCAGCAGCGTCTTTGTCGCTCTGGCGGGGCAGCGGGGCGGGGGTGTCGGCCTCTTCGCGGGCGAGTAATTCGAGCGGCGTCAGGTCTAGGGTGGCGGGGTCTGACGCTTCGCGCAAAAACAGGGTTTCCCAATCATCCGTCGTCATTCGGAACAGGCCGAATTGGATGGAGAGTGATAGGTTGTAGACGGCGAGGTCGAGCTGTTCATTCGGACGTGAGGCCGTTTTGACCCATTTTTCCTGATTGCGGACCGGGTCGACGATCAGCTGTTCAGCGGTTATTTGCTGTGTAAATTCAGCTTCGATTTCGTCGTGGAAGAAGAGGTGTAGCCCCTCCCCAATAGTACCCGCATCATAGGCCATCAGCGCATTATCGAGCCCTGAATAGACATATTTTTTAAGCTTATGCGTGTTGAGCAGGGTGAGCGGGACGCGCAGCGCCGTCGCCCCGTCGCGGGATTTTAGGCGGCCACCTTTGCGCGAGGGTTGATGCAGCGGCTCAAACCGGGCATTGGGGCCCGTCATACCCTTCAAGCCGATCACGTCTGGATTGCCCACGATAAAGCGGTAGGCCGCCTGGGTATCATGGCCACCCGTATCTGTGCCCATTCTGCGCGCCATTTGCGGGCGTAGATGGGGCGAGGCATATTCGCGCGCATAGACGGCGCGCAGATCGCGCCAGCCAGAGGGCTGTAGCGGGGGCGTGTCAATGACGCCGTGATCAATACAAGCGCCTCGCGGGCCTGGACCCCAGGCATAGACGGCCCACTCGAAGCGGTCACCCTGCAGGTCTGCCGCGGCGGTCAGGAAGCTAGCCCAGGTGGGAACAATGCCGCGGCGAACGGGCGAAGTTTTGATGTTAGGCGCGCCGCCAGCCATTTCGAACAGGCGTTCATAATCTGGCGTGTCCATCTCCGCGTCATAGGCTTCGCCCAAAACCTGCTGCGTAAAAGCGATCATCTTGGCCGGATCACCTTTGGCCTCGCGATATTTGCGGTGGATGATCGTCCAGGTCGAGAAGGGCGAGATACCCTGCCAAATGTGGAAACTTTTATCCCGCCCCTCACAATCCCGGGCCACCGCCGCGTCAATATCGGCGGCGGGGATGACGTCGGCGAGGCGCCTGTCAGAAGGGTCTTTCGGATTGGGTTTGGCGGCCGGGGCCGGATTGTTCGGGTTTTCGGAGGGGAAGGTCGGGACCCAGCGGCCGGACAGGTTCATCGCTGTTTTATGAGCGTGCCCGATCAGAACCCCGCAGCAAGGCGGGGCGAGATCAACCCGAGCCGTCGTGCCCGAGCCGGTACGGACCAGGTGGGCAAAGCGCGGGATGAACCCATCGCCGCAATGCGGGCAGGTCCAGACCCAGCGATGCTGCGTGCCGACAGCGTACAGGGCCGAGACGCGGCAGGCACCGATTTTGCCCGGGGTCGACGGGACGATGGTTTTGAGCGATTCGCCATAAATAGTTCCGCGGGCCTGTGCCTGATCGAAAGGATCGCCGCGATCATCATCGGGATCGGGAAGCGGCCACTCGCTGACCTCCTCATCAACAATCAAGCCGACCGAGATCATCTGCAGATTGGCAGTGGCGTTGGCCGAGGCGATTTGAAGAAAGCCGTCGCGAAATTTCTTGCGCGATTGAGAACTGCGTTTTTCGCCGTGGCGGGAATAGACGCGGCGGACGAGCTCTGGCGTGGCCGAGATCATCGGCTCCAGCTTGATTTCAGACCATTTTGCGGCCTCTGTGTGGGTCGGAAGGACGACGAGGATGCCCATCGGGTCCTCCTCGATCGCGCGGCCAATGGTGTTCAGCGCGACTTCGGATTTGCCAGACTGGGCGGAGCCGGGGATGGCGATGATCTGTGACGGGTCCTGCGGGCCGCATGCGTCCATAATGGCGTTGAGATATGGGACCCGGTTCGGATCCCAGCGGCCCGGGAAGCGGGAGCCAGATTCGGCCGAGACCATGCGGGTCGTGCCGGCCCAGGTCGAGACCGTGCTTTGCTGCCGCGGAATGGCGGCGGCCGCAAACTGAGCGACCATGACGGAGGCGCAGACCAGACCAGTCAGAATTTTACGGGGAGGGAATGCGATGAGGCGCATCAGGCAGCGTCCATCAGGCCGGCGATCTGCGCAGGATCTGCGCGCAGGGCTGCAGCGGCGGCGGTAAGATAGTCAAAGCGCTGGCGCGTATCAGTTGGGGCTTCGTCGGCCATATCGGCGAGTAGTTCGGTCAGCGTGTCGGCGACGGCGATTAGGGCGGTGTCGAGGGTTTCGCGGATGGCGGCCTGCACCGGGCGCTTGGATGCATCGCCCAGGCCGAGCACGGATATGACGCGGTCGGCCGTGTCGGACAAGGTCGCACCGATCAGATGATCTTTCAAAACCGTGAACGTTTCGGACGCGGCGGCTTCGGCCTGGGCGAGGTCGACCAGCTCGCCTTTGGCTTTGGCGAGTGCCAGCTCTTCGCGCTCGGCCTGAGCGTTTTCCTTGCGGGCTTTCGCGTCGCGAGCTGTGTCGAGGCTGGCGAATTTTTGCGGCGCTTCGGGTGTGTCGATCTCGTGAGTTTCGCTGTGGAGCCCGCGCTGCACTTCGCGGGTGAAGGATTGGCGGGCGGCGGCGATTTCGTCCAGCAGGACGACGCGGCGCTTGCCCTTTTTGTAGGTCGGGAGGTCGTGCCTGTCGATATATTTGGTCAAGGCTTGGCGAGAGACAGGCGCGCGTTCGGACACACTCAGCCTCTTGGCACAGGCGGTTATGCTGATTTTTTCTTTCGTCATTTTATGCGGCCAAAACCGCGGGCGGGAAACGCAAACCGAAGGAGAAAACGCAACCCTTTTCAGAAAATCCAGAGACGGATTTTATAAATGCCTAAGGCCCACCATTTACATCTCGGGTCCGAGGAAGGACCCGAGCGTATAATTTTCGATGGTTCTTGGGAGAATATCTGATTTCTACTCGGCCCGGGGCCCGGGGTCAACCGTAAAATTTCACAAGACTATCCAAGCCGACCAGAAGCGCGCCGCCTGCCGCCGCGCGAGCCGAACTATCTTTCTTCCACCCGCTTGATACAGAAACAGCAGTGCCAGCACTTACG
The DNA here is from genome assembly GCA_965205225.1 of Litorimonas sp. Classification (GTDB taxonomy): domain Bacteria; phylum Pseudomonadota; class Alphaproteobacteria; order Caulobacterales; family Maricaulaceae; genus Litorimonas. Next base: position 70,498 of record CBDBFZ010000001.1, on the reverse strand, counting down.
CCGTCAACTAACCACGCCTTCACCGCAGGGGCAGTCGACAATCCCATCGCCGCCATCGCCGCAGCGTGCCGCTCACGCGCATCCAGTCCGGGGATCTCACCGTCACCAGACCCGCCGCCGCCATCGACCCGCTCCGCATACCGCACGCCGCGCACTGTCCGGCTGAACCCCGCATGATAATCAGAGATAAACCGTTCCGCCGCGCGGACCATGACGGCGCTCGCCAGGCCGCGATTAAACCAGGTCATCAAAACTGCTGGCAAATCCGCTCCGCGCCGACAGCCCGACGGACCGCCTGCCCGCATCCGGCCCTGCAACGCGCGGCGATCAATCGGCGTAGCGGGATCCACCCGAGCCGCCTCGGCCTGCGCCAACTTATATTTGCGCCGGCGCTTTTTGAACATCGTCATCGTCTCGCTAGGGTGAGGCCGATCTTCACAACCATGCCAATAAGCAGCCACAAAGACCGCCTCCCCTATACGCGCCAGCTGTATCGCCGTCATCATGCCGCGCACCGCCGCTGCCGATGACTTCGCGCCTGCTCAATCGCCGCATCAATGCGCTGGGCAACATAGGCCCGCTGATCCTGCTGGGCCAGACCGCCCAGCCCCGCCCATGGCAAATAGCTCAACCCCGCCCGCCCAAAGGTCACGACACTGTTTGAGAGAGTCGCGACACTTTTTTCGCCGAGGACGACACTGCCGCTAAATCTTTGTTTTATAGAGTTTTTTTCAAAGAAGGATACATAAAAACAACATGTCAAGTGTCGCGGTGTCGCCAATCCGAGAAAACTATCTGACAAATCTTCACCCTGACCGCTCGCCGCCCAGTCAATCTCATTGAAAACGGCTTCAGAAATCTGGCCCAATATCCGACGGAAACACGACACCGCGACACTTGACACAGAATCATTCAATAATTTCAGCCTTTTGGACGGGAGCGCGCGGCAAATAGGGACGACACTAGGGCGGGGGATGACGACACTGATCACCCTGTATGATTACGATAAACGATAAATTCGGGCTATGTCGCCCCGGTGCGCCCTCCTCCTCACGCCATCATTAAGGGGGGCGGGGCAGAGGAAAGGGGCGATTTTAGCTAAAATAAGGGGGGTTAAATGGCCCCATCCCCTCGATCAAGACGGCCAAAAGGCCGCGGATGGGCGCGATCAGCGCCGATTCGGCGGCTCAAGGCCCGCAATAGCCCCCCCAAATCGCCCGCTAAGGGGGGCAAGCGAAAAAACAGGATTAGGGCTTGCGCGCGGCTAACGTCCCAAATCATCGACGGCCATGAGTAGAGCGAGCGCGCCGGCCATGGCCTCCCCGCCCATATCCAAATCATCCTCCGGTCCGAGGGATACGGACAAATTGGACCAGGCGCGCGGGTCAATGCCTTCCAGCTCAAGATAATCAGCGCCATAATCAGCTGCGTCCAGTATCGCCCGCATGCGTGTCGCCAGCATCTGCCAGACACCGAGCGGCGGCCTCGCCCTATTCCGGCACCAGCTTTTGATCGTATCTAGCCGCACGTCGAAAAAAACAGCAGCCTCACTCTGCGATAGACCGCAGAGTGAGAGTGATGCTTTAAAGCTGGATTGCTGAACAATCGGCATCAGGCCGCCTCAACTAGTCGACCCTGCCAAAACCCGTCCGGAACTTTCACGGCGTCTGCCGGAATCGCGTCAACCTCAACCGCATTGAGATTTGGAAAAACCTCGTGCCTAAAATTTTGGATAGCATCCAAAACGGGATAGTAAGAGTCACCCAGCCGTGGAAGGTCTCTAATATAATTAGAATAATAGGTCTTGAACGCCTCAAGCGCCTCTTCAGATCTCCGCGCCCGTGTGAAAAATTCGCGAACGTGGTCAATTCTAAATGTTTTTGTGGGGGTCATTATTTTGGCCTTTCTTGCCACTTCCAGTTAGCCAATCTAACCGGATATGTCAGATATATAATGCACATTTAGTGTATTGCCAACACTAAATGTGCATAATTAAGCGGATCAGACCAGGTCTCCCACCCACACACCGCCGGAAGCCTTAACTTTGTGCGCTTCTTCGGCTTCGTAGTAAAAAACTAGAAAGTGAACAAATCGCTCAATCCGGTCATAATCAAGGTAAGAAGTCTGTCCCTCTTTGACGATCGCCTCAAGCTCATCGACAATGTGGGTTGCGCGCTCTACGTCAAAGTCCTCTAAGCAGTTGATGCTTATGTCGCGATCGGAGCAATAGTCAATCCCGGACTCAATCAGGTGAGACCCAGTGGCCCCGCCTGCTGCAATTAGTAGAGCCCTAATATCGTCATTAGGCTCATAATCCAAAGCCGTGTATCCTCGATCATTGATGACGTTTGGGCTTGTGCCTTTAGAGAGCAATTCAATAATTTTAATTGCGTCGCCCTCGCCCGCTGCCTGGTGCATAGGGCTGATCTCGTCGATCCATTCGGGGCACTCGATAGATTGGTTTATGGAGGTCATTATTTTGGCCTTTCTTGCCACTTCCAGTTAGCCAATCTAACCGGATATGTCAGATATATAATGCACATTTAGTGTATTGTCAACACTAATCTGTAAAATTAAAGCGGCGCTGGCAGAAAAAACACTTTCATCCCTGGCACCATTCCGGTCGGCACGCAGTGCCGCACCGATCATAATCCCATCGCCGCAAATAGCCGGCCGCGATCATCACTTCGGCATAGTCCAGCCCGTCGACACGGATATGCCCCAAAATCCGCCCATATCGATCGCGCCGCGGTGGGTCGGCCGCGATCAGCTCGACCGAGCGCGCTTTGGACAGCCAGTCACGTGCATAGGCCGTCCCCCGCGCGCTCAGCACCCGTTCGGCTTCGCAGGACGCCCGGCGGCCTGTCTCAGGGCCGTCCACACCAAGGATGCGGACATTGGCATCCAGCCCCAAATCCACCGTGTCCGGGTCAATAACATGGGGATGGGGGCGATGATCGCCGGGTGAGGCCGCGGCCCAAAAGGCTATGCTCAGCAATGCGCCGAAAACCGAAATTTTTGTGACTAAATTGACCATAATGAATTCCGACTCAGCATCCTCAGAGGGCTAATATATGGCGATTTGAATCGGAATGGACAATTGATTTTATTAGGATTCTGGACCGTCACTCGCGCCATTTCTCTCTTCAAAAATTGAATAAGTTCTTAAAAAAGGTTGATTTTTAACCGGACGGCTCTGGCTGTCGAAGCGGCTGAGAATGACAATATCAGCGATGCCACCATGCGGGCAGAAGATCACCGCTATAAGGCCGCTCAGACTTACGCACTGGCCTATGGCTTTGCCTATAAGCTTAACGAACTCGATCTTGGCCCGCGATGTGGTCACTGTGGAGAAGATTTATCGCCTCTTGGAGCGCGTTGAACTGATTGAAAAAGGCCGGGATAAAAGGGTAAACCGTCTCCTGCCGAAACAGAAGCGATACTGGGCGGAGTGAAAAAGCCAAAACGTCGCAAAATGACGGTTAGCAAGGCGTTCAAGCTCTATCTGGACAAGATCGCCTTTGAAGACCGGATGCTGGAAGTTGGGGTAGATTATGGCATACGCTGCTATCTGATGAGGCATAAGACCAACCAGCCTGACTATGGCAAAAAAAGATCGCTCGAATATCGCCGTGATCTTCTGCTCAAATTTGTGCGCCCCTACCAGGAAGGCATGATTGCGCCAGCCGCGCATATGTTAGCGTAAGGCTCTGGATGAAGTTCTGATATCTCGTACGTTGGTAGGAGCCTGTGACGGTCCTGCATCGCTCTGAGGCCGGTATTTGGCGTTCACAGCGGCGCGCTCGTTTCTCATCCAGCACGCGCTTGAGCGCTTCAAAGACGGGCCAGTAGGCATCGCCGTAATGGTCGATCACAACAGCGGCCATGGTTTGCAAAGTCCACTCCAGGCGCTCTTCTGTCACCTCTGATGTAGCATAATGATCCATAGACCCATTTTAGTGCGCTATACTTGAGGCGTAAGGCGTAAAAGTGGGCAATAATTTAGGTGAATTTTGGGTAGCAGGGACGGAAATGCAATTTTCGCCATAGTGCTAATCGCTCATATCGTCCATTAGTCTCTGAAAAGACCGTTAGTCATCAATTTTCAAAGATGGATCCACGCGCAACAATTAGAGTTTCTCGCCAATACCTTTGAACTTGTCGACGAACAAAGATTTTTTTGAAAAACATTCTGCTTCATGGGCAGATATTGAGGATTTAGGAGGCTCATTTTCGGCAAAATTGAATTTAAATCAGTTCCATTCTCGCTGGCAAACTCACGTTTGATCGACACAGCTATATAATGTTTGGCCGCTTCTGTATTTAGGTTTTCACTATCAATAAGCTCTTCTGCCTCACGGCGCTGTTCTGCTTGCGCAAAGGAAAAGAAGGCTTCAATCACACCGGCCTTGTCACCGAGTTTATCGAAGATTAGCTCCAGGATATAATCCAGATTGATCTCTTGGGATTTAAGCAAATCGACCTCAAAGATGACATCATCCCAGTCAATCGTGAACTGTTCTTGATCGTCAGCCGCTTTTTCACGCAACCGCCAATCGCATATGTCGTTATATGTGGATCGATAATCCTGTATTTTTTCTCAGCAGGCATCTTGATAGATTGCAAGCTCGCTAAGTCATCATCGCTCAAATAATGCTCTTGCTTGAATGACTCTAACCCGTCTTCATCACTCTTATCTATGCCCTGCAAGGCTTTTAGGCTGGCAAATTCATCATAGTTTTGTCGAATATTCTCGACACGTAAATATTCACCAAATAGTTTGGCGAAGTCCTTTTTGTCAGCTTCCTTTTCAATGGCTGTCGGATCAGGGAACTGCGCCTCAAGCTCTTCAATAATTGCGCGGAAACCACGACGCGCCTCACCCGTGGTTTGATCTGTGAAGCTGCCCATATATTTAGAATAGCTTTCTCCAGGATCACGTTCTTTGTATTTGCATCACCGAATAGCCTAATGGCGTCCACAGTCGCTGCCTCAAGATCGCGAAAGGTCACGATATTGCCAAAAGACTTGGTGGCATCATAAATACGGTTCGTGCGGGAGAAGGCTTGCATCAAGCCGTGAAACCGCAAGTTCTTATCGACAAAGAGAGTGTTGAGCGTAGGCGCATCAAATCCGGTCAGGAACATGCCAACAACGATCAGCAGATCAATCTCTTTCGATCATTCTGAGAATTGCAGCGTGCCTGGAAGAAAGTTCTGAGCTTGAAGAGTATCTTCGAGATTTACCGATGCTTTTGAATAAGTTTGCTGATCTTGCGTGGCCAAGTTTGATCGGTGAGCTGAGGGAGGTCAAGAACTTGTTCGTTCTCGGCCGAAGCGTTGGTTATGCATCCGTGCTGGAAAAGTTTGAAGAGGCAAACGCAAAAATGTTCCTTGTGGGTGGCTTTTCAAAGCGGGCCGATGTCTTGGCGTCCGTTGGGGTTGCATCGCCATATATAAGTGCGATACTTCAGATTCAGTCTTTCTACATTGCTGCAAATGAGATTGCGCTCGCGCGAGATCTGGATCCCGACAAGCCGCGTCACCTGAAGAAAGTTACAGAAACTGTATGAGTAATATAAAGCGTTTCAAAAATGCGTCCGTCTTGTTCCCGGCCGGTCTTATGCATGAAAGCAACTTTATAGTCTGCGACGGACGATTTTTAGAAGTTGACGATGATCGACATAACCGATTTGACAGCGAGATCGACCTCGAAGGAAGTATCGTTCTTCCGGGTTTCTTCGATGTGCAAGTTAACGGTGGAGGCGGTGTTCTTTTTAATAAGGATCCATCGGTTGAAACGCTACGGACGATTTCTGCAGCACATCTGGCGCGTGGGACAACATCATTTCTTCCAATGCTTATCAGCGACGATCTGAAAAAGGTCGAAGCAGCAATAAAAGCTGTCCAACTCGCTATAGAGCAAGATGTCGCGGAGGTTAAAGGAATACATTTTGAAGGATCCTTTCTGAACCCGCAGAAGAAGGGTGTTCATGATGCGAGTAAGTTTAAGGAGCCCAATCAGGTATCTATCGACTTGATTTCGGGGCTTCCGAATGGCTCCACGCTCGTCACGCTTGCGCCCGAGCGCGTAAAATCAAGTTCGATTTCAGAGCTTGTGTCGCGCGGTGTGACTGTTTCTGCTGGTCACACAATGGCGGATTACGAGCAATCGTTGGTGGCAATTGATGCCGGTCTGACAGGATTTACGCACCTGTTTAATGCGATGCCCAAAATTGAAAGCCGGGCACCAGGCTGTATTACTGCGGCTTTGGAGTGCGCTAATACATATTGCGGTTTGATCGTGGACGGCCACCATGTCGATCCTGCTGTGTTGCGAATGGCGATCCGGGCCAAGGCCGACGCTGAAGGTATGTTTCTTGTATCTGATGCTATGACTAGTGTGGGTGCCGATTTGACCGAGTTTTCGCTTTTCGGAGAGACGGTTTTCGTGCGGGGTGGAAAATGCGTGACGAGCGACGGGACACTCGCCGGCGCTCATTTGACCATGCTTTCGGCCGTTGAGAATTCAATAGAGATGCTCGGATTGGACTTTGCGAGAGTTGTACGAATGGCGACCCAAATCCCCGCAGAATTTATGGCTCTCGACAGGAAAATCGGGAAAATAGAGGCCGGGCTCGATGCTGATTTTCTGATCTTTGATCAAGATAAAAATTTGAAGCAGGTTTAGGTGAGAGGAGAGGTCGTGATTAGCCATGATCGATGAAGTTCCAGGACTATGTTTTCGACCAATAAGGTCTTGAACCTAGCCTTACACAATGAGGTAATAGTAAAATGAGCGTTGTTTATTCAGTTGGTGAAAGCGATACGCGCCCATGGGGGCGCTGGGAGGTGTTGGCCGTGGGTAATGGCTTTATCGTCAAGAAAATTGACGTGCTGCCAGGCGCTCGCTTGTCCCTTCAAAGCCACGAGCATCGCAGTGAACATTGGACAATTTTGCACGGAAATGCCGAAGTAACACTCGGAGAAAGTGCTATCCCTGTCGCGAAAGACGAAACGATCTTCATTCCGGCGAAGACCAAGCATCGCATTCATAATAAGGGGGCAGACAAGCTAACCTTTATTGAGATCCAAACGGGCGAAGTGCTGGATGAGAGTGATATTCAGCGTTTCGACGACGAGTATGGGCGCGCTTGAGATCTCCTATACGCTTTCAGGGTGAGCTTTGAATCCTTCAACGCAACCGTGGATCGAAATGCCATATCTTATGGTGTTCCCGATGCCCATTTGCCAGCAATACCCTGCTGACAGTTATGAGTTCTAAATTGCCCTATATCTAAAACGCCCGACCCAAAACCTGAATCGTTTGGATCCCCTTGAGAGCTGATTTGTGATTCATCGTGTTTGGGAGGATGGTTCATGTCAGCACCTTCGCCAGAAGCAGTTCGTGTGCGGTTTCAGAAGTTGATTGAAGAAGGGTTAAGCGGGCGCGCGGCAGCGTTGCGCCTGAAGCTTTCACCGGCCGCCGGAGCGCGTTGGGGTCTTTCGATCCGACGAACCGGACGTGCCACAGGGCCGCGCGGCAAGGTCGCCCTCGTGGCAAGGGCAAGCTTGATACCCACCGGTCTTTTCTCGTCGAACTGATTGAACAGGACGGGGACATGACCATGCCTGAACTGGCCGGTGCGCTGGCAGACGCGACCGGCGTTCAGGTGCACCCTGATGCGATTGGCCGGTTCCTGCGCAAACTCGGTTTTACATACAAAAAACGTTGGTCGCCACCAAGCGACGCCGCGCACGGGTAAGGAAACAACGCGACGACTGGTTCGCTCATCGCTTGCCAGCAGTCTCGGCATAACCGGGTCGGGTTGTTTTCATTGATGAGACTTCAGTTAAAACGAACCTGACCCGCCAGCGCGTGGCTGGTCGCAGCGAGGAGAGCGGCTCTTTATGGATGCCCCTTTCGGGCCATGGGGAACACAGACCTTCATCGCCGGTTTGACGTCAGATGCCCTGAGATTGAGATGCCCTGATCGCGCCCTGGGTCATCAAAGGCGCGATGGATGGCGAGGTGTCTTTGCGGCTTACATCGCACAGGTGCTGGTCCCTGAACTGGCACCGGGAACCGTCGTCATCCTGGACAACCTCGCCACGCACAAAACGCTGTCGCGGCCAAAACCATGCGCGATGCAGGTTACTGGTTTCTCTTCTTGCCCCCCTACAGCCCGGACTTGAACCCGATTGAGATGGCGTTCTCCAAACTCAAAGCGCATCTGCGAAGGATAGGTGCGCAAACCTTTACCGATATGTTCCACGCCCTCACGGAAATCTGTGACCTCTTCTCGCCAGAAGGGTGCTGGAACTACTTCAATGCTGCCGGATATGTTTCAGGCTAAAGGTCGGATGCTTTAATTTCAAGAAAGAGGTTGAAATGATGGCTACGACCCTATCTGAAATAAATGAGGCCTCTATATACAGAGCCCCGTCCGACTTCGTAGCCAAGGCCAATCTGACCCTGGAAAAGTACCGGGAAATGTACACCACCTCGATTGCTGATCCGGAAGGGTTCTGGGACGAGCAAGGAAAGCGCCTGCATTGGTCGAAGCTCTATACACAGGTCAAAGACGTATCTTGGGACAAGTCTGACATGCATGTGCGCTGGTACAGCGATGGCGAACTCAACGTTTCTTATAATTGCATTGACCGTCACCTCGCAACCCGCGGCGACAAAGTCGCGCTGATCTGGGAAGGTGATGATTCCGGAGATGCGGCGACCATCACTTACACAACTCCATTCGGCCGTCTGCCACTTCGCCAATGTCTTGAAAGACATGGGCGTCCAGAAAGGTGGCCGCGTCACGATCTATATGCCAATGATCCTGGAGGCCACCTATGCGATGCTCGCCTGCGCCCGGATCGGGGCCGTCCACTCCATCGTCTTTGGCGGCTTCAGTCCGGAAGTGCTCGCCGGACGGATTACCGATTGCGACAGCCAGTTCATGATCACGGCTGATGAAGGCGTTCGCGGCGGACGGATCGTTCCGCTGAAAGAGAATGTCGACAAAACCTGTGATCTCGCAGGCGGCATGGTCGAGAAAGTGCTCGTCGTGCGCCGTACCGGTAATCCTGTGAATATGGTCGACGGCCGTGATCGCTGGCTGCATGAGGCGGCCGATGGGATCAGCACAGACTATCCGAGACTGGCTGGGCCGGATCGATGTGCAGACGCTCTACATCGAGCCAGGGTCACCCTGGGAAAATGGCTATAACGAAAGCTTCAATGGGACGCTCAGAGATGAACTCTTGAACAGGGAGATCTTCTACAGCCTGAAGGAGGCACAGATATTGATCGAACGCTGGCGACAGCATTATAACACTATCCGGCCGCACAGCTCGCTAGGATACAAACCACCGGTCCCGGTCCCGAAAACGATCTTGCCTTGCCCTTCCGGGCTGCCCTACACTCCGTTCCGGTTAGCCTAGAAGGGCAACCATAACCGCTAAGCTCTAACTTAGCGGGTGGACCACCTCATGGGGGCAGGTCACACTCCCCTCTTGAAATGCGCAAGGCCAATCGGTTTACTTGCGATGTCACTTTCCGTCCCGATGACATGACCTTGTCCTTCGATGAGTTTCGAGCGCAAACTCAGGAGGTCAATAACCTTTCAATCCACTCATAAGGTGTCTCATTCAATGTTACGCGAGAAAGTGACGGAACATCCTTCACCTATCTGAAGCGCGAGAAGAAATATTCGTTCTACGCCGAACGGCCTGAATTTATCTATGGGGTTGTCCTAGATAACATGATTTTTGTGTTATTGAGTTATGATGAGGAAGAGTCGTTTAAGTTGGTGGAAGCAATCGCGTTTGATTGAGCACTTTGTGTCGGGCCGCACGGCACGCTGCCCTTCACGACTTGTCGGGGTGAATAAGAGTAGGGGCGCTTTGTATTTTCATCGCCTGCAAGAGATTATCGCTTTAAAGCTTGAGATCGAGGCGGGTGATGTGTTTGGTGGCGAGATCGAAGAAAGTTACTTTGGCGGACGGCGCAAAGGTAAGCGCGGGCGGGGTTCAGCGGGTAAAATCCCTGTATTTGGGTGTTAAACGCGGTGGACGGGTGTATACGAAGATTATTCCCAATGCCTCCATCTGCCACATTGATGCCGATTATTGAGCATAAAGTCATTCCTGACAGCATTGTCTATTCGGATTTCTGGCGTGGCTATAACGTGTTGGATGTCTGTGAATTCAAGCATTTCCGGATCAATCATTCGAAGCTCTTTTCCGACAAGCATAATCCCATCAACGGGATTGAGAGTTTCTGGAGCCCAGAGAAGCGCCATATGCGCAAATTTAACGGTGTTCCAAAACACACATTCCATCTCAACCTCAAGGAAACCGAATGGAGATATAATCACAGGTTTGAGGATAAATACAAAATCCTGCTAAGATACCTCAGGAAAATGCCAATCAAATAGGAGACCCTAAACTAATTATCTAGGGCAACCCCTTATCTATTTCTCCATAAAGGAAGACGGCGCGAACCGTTCAACAGTCTTCACTGTCAACGACATTGCGTCGCGCCACCTCGACGGAAAATTCGGTAGTTTAGGCTTCCATTGTCACCGTGACGGCTATGAATTCATGCGATATTATCGACGCACGGCTAGTGCCTACTTCGAGCCTGACTATGACTACTCAATCGCTTCTTAACTTCGCCGGCTGCACAGCCTTAGCTTTAGCCTTGACTGCGTGCGGTAGCTCGGATCCCGAACCATCCAGTGAATCCCCTGTCATTGAAACGCGTTCATCCCAACAGGTCGAGCCTCAGGAAATCATCGAACCGCAAAGCGTTGACGTGACGACAGCTTCCGTTGGAACCTCTGAGGCAGACTCACTCGATAGTGCTGCGCTGCTAAAACGCGGACGCACTGTCTGGTTCAAATGCCGGGCCTGTCATGAAACTGATGTTGGGCGACCCCACAAAGTCGGACCGAACTTGCACGGTCTGTTCGGTGCGCCCGCGGCTGCCCAAGACGATTTCAGCTACTCAGCATCTCTGTCCGAGTCCGGCATTATCTGTAATGACGAAACTCTGGATGCTTTTATCGCTAAGCCAGCAGATTACGTCAAAGGTACGACAATGGCTTTTATCGGCATTAATAGAGTAAGTGATCGACAAGCTGTCATCGAATATATGAGACAAGAAACAGCCTCAAAATAAGTGGGACTCTGTTCGGTATAGATCAGGAATCCGATCTCAATCCGTGTTGCAGCCGAACATTCTCCGGCGTGTCGAGGTCATACTGAATACGGACCCATCCCGGATTGACCCCGATCCGGTCCTGCCCCGGCATTCCCCAGTAATAGACCAGCGTGCGCCCTTGGGCATCACCGTCCATTACGCCAATAAAGAAGGAATAACGCTGCATCCCATATGACCAGGTGTTGCGCATAATCAGAGTCATATCCCGGCCGTCAGGATGGATAAAGGGATATGCGCCTCCTTGGTCATGTATCTTAATATAATGCTGCGTATGGTTGGAGCGGTTCGGATCGGTCTTTGGCACGTCAACCATGCAGGCGAACCAGCGAACCCGTTTCATGTTTCGCGACCGTCCCTCTGCGACATCGCTCAGAATATCACCGTCCAAACTTTTCACTGATTCCGTAAAATTTAAGCCCTCTTTCGAAATGCGAAGAGTTCTGTGTCGATAACCGGCACCCTCGGCCGCGCATTGCCCAGGCTCCATCGACCCCACCAAAGCATCTCCATCGCGGCGCAGTAATATTCGACAGGTTCGAAAGGTCACGACCATCCACGAGCACATCAGACGCATTGCCCAACATATAAGTTTGGGTTATGCCTAGTTGATTGGATTTTCTCTGAGGTATCGTAACAGGGTTTTGTACTTGTCTTCAAGCCTGTGATTATATCTCCATTCCGTTTCCTTCAGGTGTAGATGAAAGGTGTGTTTTGGAACGCCCTTAAACTTCGCTAGACGCATCTTGGCCAGCCCCCAGAAACCTTCGATGCCGTTGATGTGGGTCGGGCCCTGGGCGAACTCGTCCCTGGAATGATCTACCCGATAATGACCATAGCCTATATCGACCAGTCCGTTATAGCCGCGCCAGCCATCGGAGTTGATGATGGAAGACGGGTCAACCCTACCCCGGATAATCCCCTGTAGGGTGGTTCTGGAGCAGTCTGGCACGATCTCGGTATAGACCCGCCCGGCCCGTTCGTAGATGCCAAACAGGGTGGTCTTGCCATAGGCCCCGCGCCCGCGTTTGCCCTTGACGCGGGTTGCGCCGAAATAGCTTTCATCAACCTCGCCCACACCGAAGAAGGGTTTGTCCGCCTCGCAGGCCCAATGGATGCGTTCGCGAAGAGCGCGGTAGATCCGATTGATGGTGTTGCGGTTAAGCCCTGTCAGTTGGGCTGTTTGCAGGGCTGTCAGATCAGCGGCGAAGCAGCGAACGACCTTCCGAATTTTGCGTTCGGACAGATGCGGCCCTTTTGAATAATGATTTTCATTGCATATAGTGACTTAGATCCTATGCGGAGCCAATCAACTAGGCATGACACATAAGTTTTTACGCGAATGGCCTGTTCGGACTCACTGGGGGAGAGAACATAGACACGTTGTGAATTAACCTTATCAACATCGCCTCCGGGGCGTTCCTCAACGTAAAGAACGTTATCGCCCAGGGACGGCATGTCGATAGCGTGAACAAGCGCATGAAAAGGCGATTGTTTCTGCAAACTATCAACAGCTACCATAGTATCGAATGAAACCTGTTCCTGATTATCGAAATCACCGGACCAAAGCGTCATAAGATAGTCGAGTTCGCGATCTATCAATGGTTGGCCAGTTTCCTGTGTCATGGCAGGTATGCCCAAAGCGCTGAACACCCCAGCAATACCCAATAGACATTTAGCTGACTGTTTCACGATCTTCTCCCATATAATATGACTATACACCGTTCAGCTCTGTCCAGACCTGACTACGCGATGGAACAGGTCGACACGCATCAGACCCACCAGAATATGTTTCGCCGTGCTTGCCGCTGCCTGTTCCTGAACCGATACGATAATAGACTCATCCACCCGCAATTCAGCCTCCGGAATAAGGGCGTGTGCCTTGAGCGTTTCCTCAAACAGACCTGCACGCGTCACGATGATCGCCGCCGTGCGAAATATGGTCAACGAACATCTCTCGAATCACCGCGTCAACGGAATTGTCTCCCACTGCCGCGTTACGGATCGATCCCAAGCCGGTTTGTAACGATGTGAGATCCTTATCTGGCTGGACGACAGCTAGATACTTACTCTCAAGATCCGCTTGAATATAGGGATCGAAAAAACGGGACAGCAATTAAAATGATCTTGGAAATTTTTTCGAGCCCAGGAGCGCTAGCTCAACAGCGACAAGACATCCCGTGTGAAATCCGCCCAGATGCACATCAAAGGCTGACCCGACGACATCAATTACATTCTCTACATGTACGATGATTTGAGCGCATGAGATTATTCTGGAGAGACATATGCCGAAAAAATCTTCAAGTTTAACACGAAGAGGAATGGTTGTGGGGACCGCCCTTGGAACAGCCGGTTTAGCTGCAGCCTGCAGCGACGCGTCAGTCACCAACACCGATAGTAATCCGACTCAGACACCTCGGGTTAGAGTGGCTATGGCCCCGACACTTCCGAACTCTGCGCTCACGGCGGATGTTGTCGTTATTGGCGCAGGGCTGTCCGAATTAAACACGACACTGCTTCTCGAAGAGATGGGTTATTCAGTCATTTTGCTAGAAGGAAGAGATCGCATCGGTGGGCGACTCTATACAATGGACGACGTCCCCGGCTTTCCAGAAGCTGGCGGCAGTGACATCGGAGCCAGTTACGGGCGGCTTCTGAATGCCATGGAAACTTACGGTGTCGAACTTGGACCGGAACGTCCTCGCACCGTCCCACAGCGCGACATAGCGATGATGAATATTCGTGGTCAGCACATTCAGTTTTCGGATTGGGCTACACACCCACTCAATCCCATGCTTGATGAGCACAAGGCAATACTGCCCTGGATCATTCAATATGAACTTTACACTCAGGCCAACCCCCTCACGAGCCCGGAGCAGTTTGTTGATCCAAAATTCGCCGAATACGACATCTCCGCCTATCAGTTCTTCAAGGATCGCGGGTTCAGTCAACGCGCCATCGAACTCGCGATCGGAACCAATATGAGTTATGGTGATGAGCACGGCCCTCACGCCTTATCAGCACTGATGATGTACAATATCATCGCATTCGGTCAGCAAAGCTCACAGATCAAACGTGAGGGCTCACCCTTTGCCGCGTTCGGGGGAAACCAGCGGATTCCTGAGGGTATGGCTAGAGGGGTCCAAACGGATATTCATCTGAACACGAAAGTCGTTGGCATCCGCGACACGGCGACTGGCTGAAGCGCATATTGAAAATGGACAAGTCGTTCAGGCTAAACGAATTGTCGTCACGAGCCCCTTCTCAGCACTCCGCTTGATTGATCTGGATATCAATATGTCGGATGCACAGCACCGCGGCATTCACACACTTGGCTACACCAATGTCACTCACATTTCTTACGTTCCAACCCGCAAGTTCTGGGAGGAAGATGGACTGTCGTCATCAATGTGGACTGATGGACCCAGCGCACGCTTTAACGCGCTTCGTAATAACCCGGACAAACCTGAAGAAATCATCAGCTTCATGCTGTTTGCCAATGACCGTATCGCCAATCATTTTGATCTACTGGGCGCGTCTGAGGCAAATCGTTTTGCGCTCGATTACCTTGCCCGCATTCGTCCCAGCACGAAAGGAGCTCTGGAAATGGTCAAGTTCTGGTCCTGGCAGTTAGATCCCTTTGCCGGCGGTGCCTATGCCGCTTGGAAACCCGGTCAACTCAGCAGTTTTGGCGTGACCATGTCCAAGCCTGCCGGATATGTGCATTTTGCGGGTGAGCATACCGCGTTAGCCGCCAGAGGAATGGAAGGCGCCATGGAATCTGGCGAACGAGTTGCTTTTGAAGTTGCCGAGAAACTTTAGGATCAAACATGGCTAAACCGACGATTAAGATCATCGCCGCAGCTTCGCTTTTCGTTCTAGCGGTCACGGTGACGGCCGGTTGTGAAACCTCAGCTATCAAACCGAAGCAGATCGTCTGTGCCGGAATGGATGTGCGCGCCGAATGTCTACTCGAACGGGCCCGTGACAGTCATGTCGCTATTGCAGACCCTTTCGACTGGACCACGAGTGCAAATGAACTCGCCATTGCCTATGACGCTATGGGTCAGCCACGCAAAGTCCATGAGTTGATCGCAGAGGCCATCGACAAGTCAGAGGAAATTACCGATGAGACACGCCGCGAAACAGCGGCGTCAGAACTTACTCTGAGTTTCTCGAAGCTAACCCGCTCGACAAAAGGCCTGGACCTGATTGACCGCCTTACGGCAATCAATATTTCCAGTGATGATAAGAGAGCTGACATTAACGCAAAACTCGTGACGGCCCGGGGCGTTCACGGCCACCTTTCCGAGGCTGCCCGCATGGCAGAAAGTCTACCGGGCATAACAGATAGTGAGGACACCTGTCGCGATCGCACCATACGAGAAATAGCGGCCCTGACAGCGAAATCCGGACAATATGATGACGCCATTCAGTTAGCGCGACGCATCAATGTTCGGTTCAGTTACTATAGAGGCATTGCGATGACGGATATCATGGCGGTCGCCGCAAAAGCAGGCCGCTCCGATATTGTTGAGGACCTTGCACCAGAAGCCGAAATTGTCGCGGTCTCTCAAGAGAATGGATATTTTGCCGCCGGGATTCTCCGTGACATTGCCTATGCCATGATCCTGACTGGAAACACATCAGAGGCCAGAGATTATATCAACAGAGCGAAAAAGGTCGCAAAAAGCGCTCCAAAATTTCAGGAACAAGCCCGGTCTCTCAGCCGAATTACGACTCGGCTTGCAGATGCAGGCTGGTCGGAAACCTCAGCTCCGGATCTTCAAGAGGCTTTGTCTCTGGCTCGTCAGGAACAATCTGCAAGGGTCTTGCCCAGTTGATTGGATTTTCTCTGAAGTATCTTAACAGGGTTTTGTACTTGTCTTCAAGCCTGTGATTATATCTCCATTCCGTTTCCTTCAGGTGTAGATGAAAGGTGTGTTTTGGAACGCCCTTAAACTTCGCTAGACGCACCTTGGCCAGCCCCCAGAAGCCTTCGATGCCGTTGACGCGGGTTGCGCCGAAATAGCTTTCATCAACATCGACCACGCCGAAGAAGGGTTTGTCCGCCTCGCAGGCCCAATGGATGCGTTCGCGAAGAGCGCGGTAGATCCGGTTGATGGTGTTACGGTTAAGCCCTGTCAGTTGGGCTGTTTGCAGGGTTGTCAGATTAGCGGCAAAGCAGCGAACGACCTCCCGAATTTTGCGCTCGGACAGATGCGAACCTTTTGAGTGATGATTTTCATAGCATACAGTGACTTAGATCCTACTGCGGAGCCAATCAACTAGGCATGACCCATCTGCAATTATGAAGTCATATGCCCTTTATGAAATTGCCGGGTCTGCCGCATTTTCGGGTAAACCGGATTTCACGAAATCACTTATCAAGGAAATACCTGTGACACCATTTGGATCGGCCTCATCACTTCGCGCGGCGGTTAAACGTGATATGGCGTGGGGTCGCCCGGCACAGATTCGCGCCGCGTCTGGCAGCAAGTTCATCAGTATCGGCAGACTCGGCAGGAGTTCCATGATGAAACGCCCATCCGACGCCGACAGACGGTCGGCGATTTCGAAATCCGTATCAATGAACTTGGATGTGAGATGCTCCCAGAACGGGCTCACGCCAGTCTCATCCACCCAGCCGCGAATATCGGCCATCAAGCGGTGGTCGAACATATCCCTGTGCGCTTCGATGAAGCAGAGCCGCCCCAGCGAAAGCAGCCGCGCAATGCCTCGACCCCGTGCTTCCGGCGCCAGAAAGATAGAAGCGAGTTCCGTATAGCCATCGAAGTCGGTGGTGAGCTGCAATGTCTCATATTCAGTTCGCAGATCCACTTGAGATGATTGCCGGGCGTGACGCGAGCGTTTGAAGGAATAGAACGGTCGATCCACACCCAGTTTCGGGATGATCCCGGAAATCCCCATAACCTTGCCATCGCATTCGGCCACGAAAAGCAGCCGGTTCGCGTTTGAGTCAGCACCCAGATATCGGTGGGTGGCATCAATATAGGCATCCACACGCGCACGGCTCCGCGGCACGGTGGTCAGACCGGCCTCGGCGGCGCTGGTGAAGCGCGCTATGGCGCCAGCGTCATCAGGGGTGGCGATGCGAAAGACGTCCAAGGAAGAACTCGTCGCTTGCGTCCGCGAGCCGGTCCGTTGGGGCACAGCAGTCAGGGGACGTAAGCGACCATCTAGCGGGGCCAGCGCAACGTTTCAAGTGAGTGTGGGTTCAGGGTTTGAAATACCGTGATGTGGTCAATGCTTAACATTGAATACAATTTGAGTGGTCTTACGCGAGAATGAAACTATACGGCGGAGTATGACATTGTCCGTCGTCATATTAAGTGGCACAGATTATGGGCCAGGCTAAGGGATCCTTTGCTCATCGGTTTTGTTGATATTAAGCGACGACTTTGCGGTATTTGCAAGCGTCGCTGCTATATAGTCTTTCGTTTGATCCTTTCTCGTCTGTTGATGATGGTTTGAGCCTGACCGCAGTAGACGTCAGCTGGCGTCACATTGTTCAGGCTCTCATGGTAGCGTTCGTGATTATAATGATCGACGAAGCGCCCGATCTGCTACTCCAGATCTCCCGGTAAGAAGTCGTTCTCCAGCAGAATGCGGTTCTTCAAGGTCTGGTGCCATCTCTCGATCTTGCCTTGGGTTTGAGGGTGATATGGCGTGCCTCTGACGTGGTTCATCCCTTGATCCTTGATGTAATCTGCCAGTCCTTCAGAGATATAAGAGCTCCCATTGTCTGAGAGCAGTCGCGGCTTGTGCACGACATGGGCTTGATCACAGCCGGAAGCTTGGAGTGCCATGTTCAGCGTCTCTGTCACATACGAGGTCTTCATGGGGCTGCGCTGATGATGTAGCGGGAGAAGTCGTCGAGGATTGTCGACAGATACATCCGGCCCCAGCCGATGATCTTGAAGTAAGTGAAGTCGGTCTGCCACATCTGGTTCGGAGCCGTCGTTTTATCCCTGAACTCACTGGCCGTCTTCATGACGATAAAGGCTGGGCTGGTGATGAGGTCATGCGCCTTTAAAAGCCGGTACACTGAGCTCTCAGAGACAAAGTAGCCCTGCGTATCTGTGAACCGGACCGCCAACTCACGTGGGGACAGCTCAGGGCATTCAAGGGCAAGGTCAAGAAGATCTGAGCGAACCGTCTCAGCTATCTTGTTCCAGACCCGGCCCGGATGTGAAGCCCGATCAACGAGGCCATCCTCACCATCAGTGAGATAAGGATCATACCACCGATAGAAGGTTCGCCTCGGTACACCCAGCTTGTCCAGTGTTTGCTTAGCGGGGAGATATGAGCCTTCGACCAGTTTGATGATCTTCAGCTTCTCGGATGTAGGATATCTCATGCGTCGTCGCTCCATCCCCGAGCATGCTTTTTTCACCCCAAGGGTGCTTACGTGAGCAAGCGGTTTTCTAGGGTAAGTTCCGCGACGCACTCCTTCAGTTCACGGGCCTCCGAGCGCAGATCTTTGACCTCGGCACTATTAGCTTGACGGGCCGTGTCACCAGCCAACCTTCATGCGTGCGGATATAGGGGATGTCGGTCACCCAAACAGTGTCAGGCGCGTTGATGTTGAAGTCCTGCTGCAACTGATTAGCTGCCACGACAGCAGGTTGAGTGCCATACTTGCCGGGACGGCGTTTATAGCCGATTTGCGCCCGTAATCCTTCGCTTTGCATGAGCTTCGCAACCGTGTTGGGTGCACAGCGTTCACCGAGGCCGCGCAGAATGTTGCCACGCGCCAGTTTTTGTTATAATTGCAGGAATAGATTTGTGATGGAGGCTGATATGAGCATGGTGAAACTGGGGATAGCGGCTTTTTTGGCTGCGCTGTTATTGTATGCAAGTGCCCCCGCAAGAGCACAGCAAACTCAGACTCAACAGCAGGCTCAGACTCATATGGGCGGTACGGCCCAAAGTGCGCCAGCGCCCGCCTTAGCGCCTTCGCCGCAAAGTGGAGAACCTGCCTTAGCGGCGGCGCAACATATGGCCGCAATGTCGCAGCAGGGTCAGCAGAGTCAGCAGCCTGTGCCGCAACCGGCCTTGCCCTACCTGTCAGCGCCACAGCCAGCCAAATTGTCAACAAAAGACCGTTTGGGAGCGCTTGGCGGATTGTTGATGGATGCCGACGGATCATTCGGAAGCGGTAACTTCGCCGCCGCGCAGGCGCAAAATCAAGCCATGTTGAACGCTGCGAATGCGCAAAACCAGCGCGCACACCAGCAACAATTGTTCATGGGAATGATTGGCGCAGGGCCACAGGCGGCCCGTACAGCGCCGACAGTCCTACACGGTCAGAACCTGCCCGCAAACGTCCCAGCGGGTCAGTCTGGGGTCGTAACGCAGCAGCAATTGCAATATGCTAGTGCGCTTAGCTCCCTTTACGGAATACACGGCCCGCTGAATAACCTGATTGCACAGCAGCAGGCTGCGCAAACCCGCATTCGTGAGCAGCAAGAATATCAACAACGTTTGGCCCATGGTCTATCAATTGGCATGTCTCAGATTGAGGCAACGGCCTATGCAAACGCGCCTGATGAGTGGGCCAATAATATGTCTGAACAGCTGGCCACTCAGTATTCTTCGCAAAATTTAGCCTCAGGCGTCCTTCGCGATTATGGCAGAGGCAATTCAGCTTATAATATCTACAATCCTGATTTTGCTGCCCAAGAAGAAGCCGATGCCTGCACAAATGGCCCAAACAGCGTCGCGTGTGCAGGGGCAGACTCCCTGGAACGAGCCCGGCTACGGCCTTGACTTCAAAGATAGTGCTCTGGACCAGCCTGAAGTTTTTGCAGGCATCACATTATCCATGAACTGGTCCGGCCAGAACCGCAGAAATTCTCTCCACTCTTCCCGGCTATCCTATCCTTGGCTGGATCTGAACAGGGATTGGCAAGCTGATCCACAAATTTACCGGCGCGCCAGCCTTTTCGAATTGGGCGTTACCGCATCTGGCGACGAATATATGATGCTCGCTGGAGGGGTCTGCTGCCGTCTCTCTTAGCCTCTCTTTAAGGTCAGAACCTACCTAAGATACTGAACCCTCTCTAGGGCGGCAGTAAACGCTGAGTGCGTGGTAGTGGAGGCAGTTTGGCGCTAGCTCGTCTCACGGCTGATTTCCCTACTTTACAGGAAACTTACAGGGAAAATGAGTCTTTTCTTTATGAATCCAACCGCAACACGTATTTTTGACCGTGCAAGCTACTGAATTACACATATGGACACCTCGACGAACGGGGTTTGGGGGCCAGTATAGAGGCGAATTTTATAGTCGGCTCTCAGGTTAGGCTTCATAGAGTGACGAATGCGTGTCCACAGGCGTATTTTGGCATGATTTAGGCCTGCATAAGCGGGGGATCCGGATTTTGAACAGAATCAGGCTATGGGCTGTCGTCTCTCATGGAAAACGAGGCGGCGGAAGTTGTTGCTTAGGCTGACCATGGTGATCCGGCCAGCGGCCCTGGCCGATTGAGCGCCTGGCCGATTGAGCGGATCGTGATCGCCATCGGCCCTTTCTCATATCCGAAGACGTGTTCAACACAGGCACGGATGGAGGAGCGGGTCGCATTGCCGCGCCGAATGTGCTTTGCCATCGGTTTACCGCGGGGCTTCTTTCGATGGATGTTTGAACGATAGCCCTGCGCTTTCAGCCAGGCTTCGTTTCTGGCTGAGCGATAAGCTGTATCCGCCCAAACAGACTTTGAGCTGTTGGTGGCATCCAGAACCGATGCCAGCTCGTGCCCATCATAGCGGGCCGCATGGGTACAGGTCTCTCCCCGGACAAAGCGCCATTTCCGGTCAATACTGATATGGTTCTTGTACCCAAAGTGAGGGATGGAAATGTCGACAAGGCCTGCGCCCTGTTCCCCTTCTGCGGTCTTTCGTGCCTTGGAATAGCTGACCACCGCTCGTGCGTCGGTGTCTTTCTGTGCGGCCCTGGCAGGATCGCCCGCGCCAGATAGCGGACGCGCTTTCACCCGCCCTGGCCCGCTCTTTCTCTTCTTTCCTCATCCGTTGGCGCGGCGCTGACACCAAAGTGGCATCCACGATCTGACCTCCCGTGGGTTTATAGCCGCGCTTGCAGAGTTGCTCTTCAAAAGCGGCAAACAGAGATTTGAAAGCACCAGACTGGGTCAGCTTTTCCTGGGTCAGCTTTTCACGGAACAGCCAAATCGTCTTTTGGTCCGGGGTCGGTTCACCGATCTGAAACCTCAGAAACCGCAGCCAACTTAAACGATCCCGGATCAGAAATTCCATCCGTTCATCACTCAGATTGTGCATCGACGCCAGAACAAGCACCTTGAACATCGTGACCGGATCATAGGGTGGCCGACCGCCCTTGGCGCGAACCCCATAACCGAGGGCTTCCATCAGAACAGTTCGGAAAGCCTCAAAGTCCACATGACGCTCCAGCGCTTCAAGCGGATCACCTGTCGCCGATAAGCGAGCAAGATGATCCGACAAGTCAAACAATCCAGGCGCGTGCATCATAAAATCCTCCCCAAACCAGCGAATCAGATCACACAACAAAATGCATGGTTCTTAGAGACCTCCACCTTGACCCGCTCAGCCAATTACAACAGTTAAAACAATGAATTAAACAAAATATGGGTTAGTTATCCAGGACAGCCCCAAATGATTGAGCGCGGCGATAACGAAAGCACTGGGAAAGCCTGCGAAGGATTTGCTTTAGACTCAGTCGGGTGTAAAGATATATGTATTGTATTGGTTTGTCTCCTTGTGTATGATCAGTCCCGATTGGTTCAGTGATCCTCACAGAATTGCCATCAAATCTAAAGCGGGCTGGACAGAAATGCGTCATAAAAATTTTGTCGCTTTTATTTGCTCAATTCTATTTCTAATAGTCTCTGGAAGTTTCGCGGGTGCACAGACTTCTGCGGCACCATTTCCCGAAACCGACAACACATTTGAAAAAAATGTAACCTGTATTCCGGCATACGACCCTGCATTAGGTGGAGAATTTTGTTTTCCTGTCGCAGCGGGGTGTGAAATTACTGGGTATGGCCCCGGAAACAAGGCAGCTTGTCTTTCAACCGCAACAGCATGTCAAACAACAGGTTATGGACCGGGGAATGACGTTGCCTGTGGCGGCGAAGCTAGCATATGCGAAACTACAGGAAATGGTCCGGGTAACTCCGCGGCCTGTGGCGGCTAGCCAGCAGTTTAGCTTCAATAATTCTTTCAATTTATTCGAATGACAAAGTCAGATCGCTTCGTTCGGCATATTGAAGAAATTTGGATATCGGTTTGTACTTTGGCATTATATACCCCATTTGCAATCTCACATCTCTACGTCTTCATGTAAAATAAAAGAGAGGTCATGCCCAGTTGACGGGGGTCTATATGCAGCTCGGTCACTTTATGGCCATGAAAAATCGTCACTCAAAAGGGCCGCCCATTTCAGACCGCAAGGGTCGGGAGATTATTCGATAGTTTGCCGCTGATCTGATCGCCCTGCAAACGACCCAACTCTCCGGGCTTAACCGCAACACCCTCAACCGCATCTATCGCACTCTGCGCGAGCGGAGCGACCGGGCCTGCGAGGCGGACCGACCCGTCTTCCATCATCAAGGCTGATGGCTGGCGCGGCTACAACGGACTTGTCGATATAGGCTATGGTCATTATCGGGTCGATCATTCTAGGGACGAGTTCGTCAAGGGTCCAACCCATATCCCCGGCCCATATCCCCGGCCCATATCCCCGGCCCATATTAACAGCATTAAAGGCTTTTGGGGAGTGGCCAAAGTTAGGCGCGCCAAGGTCAATGGCGGTCCCAAACACACCTTTCATCTACAGCTGAAGGAAACGGAATGGCGCTATAATCACAGGTTTGAAGACATGGACAAAACCCTGTTGCGATACCTCAGAAAAATCCAATCAACTCGGCATGTCCACAAAACAAATTTTTGAAGACAAGTTTTTAAAAATCTATATTTGCATTCTCACGGTTGAAGACATATGTGCCTTTTCACAACCCACGCGGACCAGCCTATCCCGGCTCGCTGTTATGAGGCCGCACCTATGCTAACTCTTCTTTCCCCTGCCAAAAAACTGAACATGGACGCTTATGACGGCGACGTGCCTGTGACCCGTCCGCGAATGCTGGACGGGACAAAGATCCTGGCCAAGACCGCCAAGTCGCAAACACTTGGCGATTTGAAACGACTGATGCACCTATCTGATAATCTGGCCAAACTGAATGTCGATCGGTTCGACCGGTTCGATCTGAACGGCAAAGCCGACGGCATGAAACCGGCGGGCTTAGCCTTTGATGGTGACGTCTATTGGGGGCTGGACGCCAAGAGCCTGTCGGATAGTGACCTCAATTATGCCCAGGATCATTTGCGGATCTTGTCAGGCCTTTATGGCCTGCTGCGCCCGATGGATGAAATCCAGCCCTATCGTCTGGAGATGGGCACGCGGATGCAAAATGACCGCGGCGCAAACCTCTACCAATTCTGGGGCAAGATGCTCGGCGAGCAGATTCGCGCCGACATGAACGGGTATCACGATCAGACGGTTTTGAACCTCGCCTCCAACGAATATTTCAAAGCGGTCAATGCCAAGGCGCTCGACCGCCCGGTGATCAATGTGAAATTCCTCGAAGAGAAAGACGGCAATGCCCGCCCGATCCAATATTATACTAAATTCGGCCGTGGACTGTTCGCGCGCTGGGTCATCCAGAACCGGATCGATGCGGCCATAGATCTGAAAGACTTTGGCGAAAACGGATATAGATTTTCCGCTGAGCAGTCATCGGATTCGGAACTCATTTTTGAGCGTCCGCAACCTCCGAAGAAATCCTGAGAACGTCCGCATTCCAATGAACATCGCTTCCTTCGAATTTGTCCAGCGTAAGTCAGAGTCCACTTCATTTTCGCGGTGTTGAATATCGCAGATCGTTGCGCGCGTTTTGTCCAGACCAACAAATATAATGTTCTGGTTGTCGCGGGCGGCGTGGCGTTTTTTGCGCTGCTGTCCGTCGTTTTCCCGCTCATCTCGGCCTCGCTGTCCATCTATGGCTATTTCGCCGATATATCGGACGTTCAGGACCTAGCGAACTTCCTGCGACGACCGCTACTGCTCATGCCGGAAAGTGCCTGAGTCATCATTTCCGACCAGATCGCCAAAGTTGTCAGTGCGTCTGACAGAGAATTGTCGATGTGAATCATCTTCGCCCTACTCTTTGCGTTCTACACAGCAGGCGCCGGAATCCGGGCGGTACTGCGCGCCATGAATGTCGCTTACGGCGAGGATGAGAAGCGTAGCATCCTGGGTTTCTATGCTGTCGCCTTCCTCATGACACTGGGTATGGTCACCTTCGTGTATATTTCGCTGATGGTCATCATCGGTATTCCAGCTGCCTTTGCTTTTTTCAACTGGGACCGTACAGCGTCAGTCCTGTCGGGTAATTTACCGTAGTTTCTGCTGATCCTGATGTTCATACTGGGTGCGTTTATTATGTACCGCTTCGGATCGTTGCGACGCCTCGCGCGCAAACGCTGGGTTGTGCCCGGCGTGCTGTTCACGACAATCAGCTGATTGTTCCTGAGCTGGGGATTCTCGGCGTTTGTGCACAGCTCCGGTCAGTATGAAAATACCTATGGTGGCATTTCCGCGGTGATCGTGCTGCTGCTCTGGTTCTGGCTCACCGCCATGACGGTGATTATTGGCGCTGAACTGAACGCGGAAATGGAGCACCAGACCATTGCCGATATGACGTGCGGTCCGGAGCGGCCCATTGGAATTCGGCATACGCGGATGGCAGACTTCCTCTCGGTTGCGATGCGCCGCCTGTTCTCCCAGAGCACTCTCCAACGACACAACCTCTCTCCGAACGAGACAAACCTGTCGATCCCAGTGCTCCAGATATGCCAATTCCAGCCATCGATCCGCTCAAGCGGGAAGTCGAAAACCCTTAGGCGACTGGTGCGATCCGCTCAGGCCCGCTCGACCGGTTCGAATTCATAGCCCGATCAACCTCCCAGAAGATGAGATCCTCAGCCGTCAACTTGGTTTTGATGATCCTATCAGGATTGGCGTCGGGGTCCAGCCAATCATTCCACTGAGATTGCGACAAGAGCACGGGCATTCGGTGATGGAGTTGCTGCAACGGCCCATCACTGTCAGTTGTTATGATGGTGCAGCTCAGCAGATTTATCCCCTCATCAACCCACCAGAGATCCCACAATCCCGCAAAGGCAAAATACTCGGCCGCTTCCGGCTTGATGCACCAGGGAATCTTCCCGCCCTGCTCGCCAGTCCACTCATACCAGTGCGTCGCGGGGATCAGGCATCGACGTCGCTTCCAGGGCGTACGGAATGACGGCTTTTCGCTCGCCGTTTCGGCGCGGGCATTTAACAGCGGCGCATAAGGGCTCTCTGCTGGGCTCACTTTGCTCCAGTGCGGGTGCAATCCCCAGCGCATCGACACAAGTTTGCGGCGTTTCGCTCCGTCAAACGCAAGAACCGGAACGACATCCGTCGGGCAGATATTGAAGTTGGGATCGTAATCCCAGTAACCCTCGTCAGAAATATCGGCGGCATATTCTGCCTTCAGATCTTCGAGCGTGGTATCCAAAACATAGCGACCGCACATGACAAGCGGGCTAGCACAAGGCAGAAGGAGCGCAATGCAGACACATACGACAGATCGAACAGAATGCGTGGGCGTAATTTGCTTTCGACGTCATGAAGTGCTTCTGATCCAACGTGGCCAACCGCCAAGACAGGGCGAATGGTCCCTGCCCGGTGGCCGCATCGACCCCGGCGAAAGTGAGCAGGACGCGGCGATCCGAGAGCTCAGAGAAGAAACATGTGTAGACGCCACGCTCGGTCCTAAAATTGCGACGGTCGATGCAGAGTTTGAAGGCGTTCGCTACCGCCTGCACGACTATGTTGCCGTTTGGGAAAGCGGTACTCCCGAAGGGGCCGACGATGCACTTGAGGCCCAGTTTTTTGCGATAGACTCGGTCAGTGCTCTTGGCATGTGGCCCAAAACAGTCGAGGTTATTCAAGATGCCTATTCTGCAATCCAGCCTCGCGCTGCGAATGAAGGGCCGCTAGCGTAGGCCTATGAAACTGTGGCTTGCCATAATTCTGCTCATGACGCCGCTTGCAGCGCTGACTCAAGATTCGGTGGTCGATAAGGCGGAGCAGCTACGTGTCGAAGTCTATATGGTAACAATGACCATCCTGTCCGAAGCGCTCGCAAAGAATCTCGGATAAATGCATTATCTTCGTACGCTCTGCTTCGGACTCGGCGACCAGCAATGGCGCGAATACATGGCCGGGCTGCTCGAAATTGAGGCGGCGACCGACACCGCTCTGCAACGCGATCTGACCCGGGCGTTCAATGCGGGTTACTATAAGGAAGAAGAACACCATCCGGACTGCAATCAATCTGTCAGCGTTGATGTTGCAGCGCTGGTGGAAAATGGCCGGTCCATCGCCCGAATGCTCGGAGATCCTTACCGGTAGACAGAATGAGGCTGGTTAGAATTGTCAGTTCGCGGGTTGTCGTCATCGCTCTGACCGCCTGCCAGAAAATGCTGAGCGACGACCCGTTGAACTCAAACTATGTAATGGACCGCGCGTCTGGATTGCCGCCGCGCCTGCATCCGTTTAAGGCAGCGTCAGATTGCTGGCGGCAGAACCGCTTAATGACTGCCATATGAGGAAGGTTCACACATGGGTCATGTGAGAATATCGCCGAACAAGATCGCCCTGACGGCAGGCTTGTTGTTGAGTTCCGGGTTTATCGTTGTCCCGGCGGTTGCGCAGGATGGCGCACAGACCTCATCGCCTGCTGCCCACTCCATTGCGGCCGTTGTTAATAGTGACATCATTACGAGCCACGATTTGCGTCAGCGCGTTCTGTTCATGTTGGCCACGACCGGCGTGGAACGTAATGAGGCGACATTGGTCCGGATCCAGAATCAGGCCCTTCGCAATCTGATTGATGAACATTTACAGATGCAGGAAGCTGAGAAATTCGATCTCAGTATTGCGGACGGCACAGTCAACCAGTCTGTCGGCGCTCTGATCAGACGTAACGGATTGGACCCACAGGAAGTCGTGCAACGTCTGGCGGCGGTCGGCGTGTCAATTGAAACATTGCGCGACCAGGTTCGATCCGAAATCGCCTGGCAGGAAATCGTCAATGGCCTGTTTAGACGGCGAATTCGTATCTCTGATACCGTCATTGACGAGACGCTGGACCGCATCTCCGCCAATGCTGACCAACCGTCTTTTCGGCTCTCAGAAATCTATATCGAAGCCACACCCGAAATCGGTGGACGTGAAGGCGCTCTTGAAGGTGCCAACGCGATGATTGCCCAGCTTGCGCAAGGCGCCCCGTTCAACCTTCTGGCGCAGCAATTTTCCAGTGCCCCGTCAGCCGCCGCTGGCGGCGATATGGGATATGTTAAGGCCAGCGATCTTCGTCCGGAAATTTCGGCCGTCCTGCCGGAACTGGATGATAGCGAAGTTTCAGAGCCCATCGTGGTTCCGGGCGGCGTCTATGTTGTCGCAATGTTCGAGCGGAAGATTTCGACCCCTGACACACTTTACAAATTATCCCAACTTGCGGTCACGGCAGACGACTTCGAAACGGCGAGCGCCCGGCTGGAAAGCTTACGCGTCGAGGTGATCAATTGCGATATGCTGGACGATATCGCTGACGCGAATGACGACGTTACGACGGCGTCAATGGGCGAGTTGAAGGCCTCGGATCTCGGTGAGCAGATTCTTTCACAAATGGCCGATACCGGTGTGGGCGAAATGTCAGCTCCCATCAAACGTCCCACGGGCGCTGTCGGTATTGTTGTTTGCGAACGCCAGGCGACTGGATCGGAAATCCCGACCCGTGATGAAATCGAAAATCGCTTACTAGATACGAGACTGGCCCAGGCCTCACGCCGCCATTTACGGGATTTGCGCCGCAAGGCCACAATCTCGGTACGGGGCTAAGCTGGATATGCGCCCGCTCGCCCTGACCATGGGCGATTCGGCTGGCATAGGCCCGGAAATCACCTGGAAAGCATGGGAGCGCTTACGCCAGACACCGGAGCTCGCTTTTGCGGTTATTGCTCCGCCCCCAGTTTTGAACCGCGTCTCACGATCTGACCATCCCATTGCCGTGCTTGAGAGTATTTCCGAAGCTCCCGATCAGTTCCGCCATGCGCTCCCAATAGTGCCTATTCAGGGCAATGCGACCATCCCCGGACAGGCCGATCCGGACCATGCCGATACAATCAAGCGCAGCATCCAGACGGCCGTTACGCTTGCTTTATCAGGTCGTGCGGATGCCGTTGTCACGAATCCGATTTCCAAGGATGTGCTGTATCGTGCTGGTTTTTCCTTCCCCGGGCACACGGAATATCTTGGTGCGCTTTGCGGTGACGCGGAGCCGCCCTACCATGCCGGTCCTGTCATGATGCTGACGGCGCCCGATGGCGACAGCCGGGAATTACGGGTTGGATTGGCCACGATCCATATTCCCCTGAAGATGACCAGCAACGCGCTTACCTCTGATATCGTCATGAATGCCGCGCGGACCCTGCTCGGTGCCTTGAAACGGGATTTCGGCATAGATCACCCGCGTCTCGCGATCTGTGGTCTCAATCCTCATGCCGGCGAAAATGGCGCGCTCGGCACGGAAGAACGCGACATCATCAATCCGGTCTGCCGTCTTCTGCGCGCGGAAGGACATGTTATCAGCGATGCCCTGCCCGCCGATACATTGTTCCATTCAGAGGCCCGCCTGACATATGATGGCGTGCTGGCCATGTATCACGACCAGGGCCTGATCCCGGTGAAAACGCTGGATTTCCACCGCGGTGTCAATGTTACGCTGGGACTGCCCATTGTAAGAACCTCACCGGACCACGGAACAGCCTTCAATATTGCCGGTCAGGGAGGTGCCCGGCCTGAAAGCCTGATCGCAGCTGTGCGAAAAGCCCGCGAAATTGCCAGAAACCGTCATGGATGATTCCATGCACGCGCTGCCGACATTGCATGAAACGGTAAGAATACACGGTCTTCGCGCGGATAAATCACTGGGTCAGCATTTTCTGCTTGATCTCAATCTGACCCGCATGATTGCGCGGCTCGCCGACCCGCTTGACGGAATTCATGTTGCTGAAATTGGTCCCGGACCGGGCGGCCTGACGCGGGCTCTCATTCTTGAAGGGGCTGAGTCGGTCGTCGCGGTCGAAATGGATGACCGCTTCCTTCCACTGCTGGATGATATTACCCGGGCCAGCGGCAAACTCGCCGTTTATCATGGCGATGCACTTAAACTCGACATTGCCAGAGTCCTGCCCGGTCCCCGCAAGATCGTGGCCAATCTGCCCTATAATGTTGGTATGAAGATGCTGGTTGACTGGATCCGCGCTAGGCCGCGGTTCTGGGAACAGATGGTGCTCATGTTCCAGCTGGAAGTGGCCCAGCGAGTCTGTGGCCGACCCGGCGAGAGCGCTTACGGTCGTCTTGCCGTGCTGTGCCAGAGTGTCGGTGATTGCCGCATTGCCATGGAAGTTCCGGCGCACCTGTTCACGCCGCCACCCAAAGTCGATAGCGCGGTCATTGTCATTGATCCGCTGGAGTCTCCGTTCGAGGATCTAAGCGCATTGGGCGAACTCACTCAGGCCGCTTTCGGTCAACGCAGGAAAATGCTGCGAGCCTCCTTAAAAGGCTTCGCGAAGCGTAAGGGTCTCAATCTGGCAGAATGGCTGGAACGCGCGAATGTCGATCCGCAAGCCCGGCCGGAAACGATCAGTGTGGAGATGTTTCAGCAACTGTGTCGGGCAAGTCTGGTTTAGCCGGGGCCGCCTCGAACACGTGTGGATTGTCCTCAACGAACTTTTCAATCGTCAGCGGCAGGAATTTGGTTCCGTCGCGTTTCAGCTACCAGTAGCCCGCGCCAATCGCATCAACGATAAGATCGTCCATCGTATCTATGACGCCGGATTTCTGCATGCTTAGTCCGAACAGTATATCCATGCCAAACTCGAAAACTTCCCACAGAGTGCCAATGGACACGGCGAAGGAAAACGCCATTGTCGCCAGGAGCAGGGGCGGGGCGAACAAACGGTCGCCTCATATAAAGATCAGCATGATTACTGTGCCAATCATGGCAAAAGCATCAGGGCAAAGACAACAGCAGCCAGAAACACCTGATCCCAGCTACCCGTAAAAACACCTGCCGTTATGGAGGCGGTCAGCAAAGCCCGGCTTACCCAAATAAAGACGCTATGCTTCCGATTTTTAAGTGCGTCTGGGGTCATCTTGTTACTAGCGCGCGAAGGCCCGCCTAGTTCCCTCTGTCGGATTATTATTCGAGATCTACCTACCTTCGATCAGGCTTTTCACAAACCCACTCAGCCAAGGTTGGCGTTTACGGCGCATACGTTCAGCCGTGACAATGGACAGAAGCTCCCCCATGGCGCGGTCGATATTCTCATTGACGAGAACATAGTCATATTCAGCCCAATGGCTGATTTCATTCTCAGATTTGCTCATCCGTTTGACAATAACGTCATCGCTGTCCTGCGCGCGAGTCTGCAGGCGCTGCTCTAGCTCGCGCATATTGGGGGGCAGGATGAATATCTTCACCAGATCGTCAGCCGCCGCTTCCGTTAATTGCTGCGCGCCTTGCCAGTCAATATCGAAAACAATGTCCTTGCCGTCCGCCAGCGCTTTCTCAACAGGTCCACGCGGTGTACCGTAATAATTGTCGAAAACGCGAGCATGTTCGAGAAGCTCGCCGCTTGCTTCAAGCTCAGAAAATTTATCCTTGGTGATGAAGTAATAATCCTCTCCTTCGCGCTCGCCCGGACGCTGGGATCGAGTCGTGACAGAGACAGACATGGCAATCTGCGGATCTTGGGCCAGCAGGCGCCGCGTCATCGTCGTTTTTCCGGCTCCGCTGGGCGAAGACAGCACGATCATGAGGCCTCGCCTCTGTTCCTTCAGACTATCAAGATCGCTCATCGCAAATATCTCATCGCAGTCCTCGGTCTCTCTGAATCTTGCGCCAGCGCGCAACGTTGCGTTCATGCGCCTGCAGCGTCGCCGCGAAAGCATGGCCACCCGTCCCATCTGCCACAAAGAACAAGGCGTCCGTCTCAGCCGGATTGAGAACAGCCCGGATTGCATCCGCTCCCGGATTGCAGATCGGCGTCTTCGGGAGGTCCGGTATCTGATAGGTATTCCAGTCTGTCGTGCGATCAATTTCAGATTGGTAGATGCGGCGGCCGATCGGTTCTCCCTGAGTTATGCCGTAGATGATGGTCGGGTCGCTTTGCAGTCTTATGCCGCGCCGCAGCCGGTTCGTGAATACGCCGGCAACCTTGTCGCGCTCCATACCAATACTGGTTTCCTTCTCGACAACCGAGGCCAAGATAATGGCCTCTCTTTTGGTCTTGATCGGCAGATCTGGCGCGCGGTTGGACCATAGCTCATCCAGCAGGGCCGTCTGCGCGTCTGCCATTTTCGCCAGCAGCGCCGACTGAGTCATGCCGCGCGGGGTCAGATAGGTTTCAGGCAGCAAGGTCCCTTCCGCAGGCACGGCAGGGTCGTCATCAACGAGCGTCAGCTTGCTATCCAGCGCGCGCACCACCTGCGCGGATGTCATACCTTCGGGCGCTGTAAACGGGTAGAGAATGGCACGGCCATTGGCGAGCTGGTCATAGATCAAGGCCATGGAACTGCCCGGTATGACGGCAAATTCACCCGCTTTGAAATTCGCTTCATTACCGCGCAGCCGCGTCACCAGTTTGAATACATCCGCATTGTCGATCAGGTCTGTGGCTTCCAACCGGTTGGCAATGGAGGAGAGACCGGAGCCGCGCGGAACGTAAAAGGTCACCGCAGTCTCGGCACTGGGGTCAGGCATGCGCTCATAGCGGAAGTTCACATAGGAATAGCCCGTAATCAGAAAGCCTATGCCAAGCGTGATCAATCCACCAAGCGCCACAATTACCAGCTTGATCAGGTTCTTCCGGCAAAGCGCTCTGTCGTGTTGGGATCGGCGGGTGCGGGCCATGTCAGGCCCTAATCAACCTTGGCGAAGATCACTGCGGCATTCGTGCCGCCAAACCCGAAACTGTTGCTCATGACCGCTTTCGCTTTGAACGGCTTGGCGGTGTGAGGGACCAGATCAAGCGCTGTTTCGACACTGGGGTTATCAAGATTGAGCGTGGGCGGCGCCAAGTCGTCACGCAAAGCCAGTATCGAGAAGATCGTTTCGATCGCGCCCGCAGCCCCGAGCAGATGTCCCGTCGCAGATTTCGTCGAACTCATCAGAACATTCGGCGCATGGTCGCCCAGGAGCTTTTCAACGGCTTTGATTTCCAGCTCATCGCCCATTGGTGTCGAGGTCCCGTGCGCGTTGACATAGCCGATGTCGGATGCGGCCAACCCGGAGTTCCCAAGCGCTGCTTTCATCGCCCTGTAACCGCCTTCGCCTTCGGGCACAGGGCTGGTGATGTGAAATGCATCGCTCGACAGGCCATAACCGCAAAGTTCAGCATAGATCGTCGCGCCACGCGCCTTGGCATGATCATATTCTTCCAAAACGACAGCGCCAGCGCCCTCACCCATCAGGAAACCGTCGCGATCCTTGTCATAGGGCCGTGAGGCTTTTTCGGGCGTGTCATTGAAGCCTGTTGTCATGGCTCGGCATGCCACAAAGGCTGCAATTCCAAGCCGATTGATCGCGGCTTCACCGCCGCCTGCGACCATGACGTCGGCATCGCCGTGCATGATAAGCCGTCCTGCATCCCCGATCGCGTGCGCACCTGTTGCACAGGCTGTCACGACAGAGTGGTTCGGGCCTTTAAGGCCGTGGCGAATGGACGTTTGCCCGGATGCCAGATTAATCAGCATTGCCGGGATTACAAAGGGTGAGAGCCGTCGCGGGCCTTTTTCATGCAGCGTGATCGAGGCATCATAGGTGGTCTGAAGGCCGCCAATACCAGACCCGAGCATAACTCCGGTGCGGTGCTGAGCCTCTTCACCCAAGTCGTTTGGGACCCAATCGGCATCTGCCAGAGCTTGGTCAGCCGCCGCAATAGAATAGAGAATGAAGTCGTCGATGCGTTTCGCATCGCGCGCGCTCATCACGTCATCGGGGTCGAACGCGTCAGCGCGATCTGGAAACTCACTTTTCCGAGGAACCGAAGCCGCGATTTTGCAAGCAATGTCTGAAACATCAAAATCGGTGATCCTGCGGGCGCCGGAACGCCCTGCAAGTATATTTTGCCATGCGGCTTCAACACCGCATCCGACGGGCGTGACAAGGCCCAAGCCTGTGACGACAACCCGTCTTCGCATAAGGATGTATCCTTAGCCGACTTTCTCGGAGATAAATTTGACGGCATCGCCGACAGTCTGGATATGCTCAGCGGCATCATCCGGAATTTCGATATCGAATTCTTCTTCGAAGGCCATGACCAGCTCGACATTGTCGAGGCTGTCAGCGCCAAGATCGTCGATGAAATGTGCGTTTTCCATGACTTTTTCTTCTTCCACGTCAAGATGCTCAACGACCATCTTTTTTACGCGAGTCATTACGTCAGACATAGATTTTCCTTATTCGGTGCCGGACGATTCCGGTCAATTCTTTGGCTAGTTCGGGGTTAGTCCCTTGAAATACAACCCCAGCCGGGTTTTGCCCGCCCGCGAGTAGCACAGCGATCACTGTTTCGCTACCCCGCCAAGGGGTCTAAATCCCTAGTAAACTGCGTACAGCGCAGTGCTAAATCATCGCCATTCCGCCGTTCACGTGCAAAGTTTGTCCCGTCACATAGTTAGCTTCATCAGAGACCAGATAAAGGGCGGCATGCGCGATATCATCGCTGCTACCCAGCGTTCCCATAGGGATTCGAGTCAATGTGGCGTCCCGTTGAGCTTCGTTCAGCTCATCCGTCATAGGGGAACTGATAAAGCCCGGCGCAATACAGTTGACCGTAATGCCGCGTGTGGCGACTTCCTGAGCCAGAGCCTTGGAAAACCCGATCATACCCGCCTTGGACGCCGAATAATTAGTCTGCCCCGGGTTACCGGTCACGCCCACAACGGAGGTGATTCCGATGATCCGGCCTGACCGCGCCTTCATCATGGGGCGGAGGCAGGCCTTGGTCAGTCGAAAATAAGATTCCAGATTGATTTTGATGACCTCGTCAAAATCGTCTTGCTTCATGCGCATCAGCAAGCCGTCCCGAGTGATTCCCGCATTGGCAATCAGAATATCGATTGAACCGCCGAGCGCATCCGCGGCCTGCGCTGGCAGGGCATCGACAGCATCACCGTCAGACAGGTTTGTCGTCGTAATAACCGCGTGGTCACCCAGTTCAGACGCCAGCGATTCGAGCTTCTCAGCCCGTGTGCCTGACAGCGCGACATGCGCACCTGCCGCGTGGAGTTTGCGAGCGATAGCGCCGCCCAAACCGCCCGTTGCGCCGGTGACCAATGCACGTTTTCCTTCCAGAGAGAACATGTCCTATCCCTTCACTAAGTCTGCAAATTCAGCCAAGGCATCCGGTGTGTCCAGCGGCAGGCCTTTCGCGTCCGGCAAAGCGCGGCGCATCATAACGGAAAGCACCTTGCCACAACCGGGCTCGGCGAACAGATCGACTCCATTATCAAACATATACCGCATGGTTTCGCGCCAACGGACCCGTCCTGTGACCTGCGTGACCAAGTCGGTCCGCAGCTGGATCGGATCCGTCACAGGCGCAGCCTGCACATTACTGACAATCGCCACACGCGGCGCGTCCATATCGACATTTTCCAACGCGTCCGCCATCGCATCTGCGGCGGGTTGCATCAGGGCGCAATGAAACGGCGCGGAAACAGGTAGGATAACCGCTTTCTTCACGCCGAGATCTTTGGCATTTCCAGCGGCGGCTTCGACAGCGAGCTTTTCACCGGAGATAACGATCTGCCCCGGCGCATTATCATTGGCGATCTGGCAATCTCCTTCCGCCAGACCCGCTGCAACAACCGCTTCGGCCTGCTCAAAGGACGCTCCAAGCAGAGCCGCCATAGCCCCTTTTCCTGCTGGAACGGCAGATTGCATGGCGTTGCCGCGAATGCGCAGGAGCCTAGCGGTATCCTCGATGGACAGGCTCCCCGCAGCACAAAGTGCCGTATATTCGCCGAGCGAGTGACCCGCGACGAACTTCGCCTGATCCACAGTAATACCGTGCGCGTCTTCCAATGCCGCCATCGCTGCCATGCCGCCCGCCATCAAGGCGGGTTGCGTGTTGGCGGTTAGTGTCAGTTGTTCTGCTGGTCCATTCCACACGAGATCGGACAGTTTTTCACCCAGCGCAGCGTCAACCCGGTCAAAAACATCGCGGGCAGACGGAAATGCCTCGGCGAGGGCTTGGCCCATGCCAACGAACTGATTGCCTTGTCCGGGGAATGTGAATGCGAATGCCATTGATTCCTCAATACCGTTTTGACTGGTTTGCAATTCACGGTATCTAACGGATCAAACACGGCCTTTCCAGAGTATAAGGATCGCCATCTGATACCCTAGGTCGTAGAGAAGCATTAATCATTTGAGCCAGATCTTGATAGCTGCGATATAGACGAAGCCCATATAGTTTTGGATATGCTTGTCATATCGCGTAGCCACACGCCGGAACTGTTTGAGATAGCCAAAGAAACGCTCGACAATATTACGTTCCTTATACAAAGCCATATCAGTTTGCCTTGGCTTGCGCGCATTTTTCCGGGACGGAATAACGGGCATAGCCCCGCTCTCATTCACCGCGTCTATAACGCACCGGCCATCATAGCCCTTATCCGCCAAGACATGATCCGCCTTAAACCCTGCCAATAAGGCGGCGGCTTGCGTCATTTCGCTACAATGCCCGCCCGTTGCTATCAGGCGCAGAGCTAAACCCAATGCATCTGTCAGCCCATGTATTTTTGTCGTCAGGCCGCCCTTGGAACGTCCCCCCCTGGAACGCCCCAATGCGTGGGCATCAGGCCCCCTTTTTTATGCCGCGCCCCGGCCGCTTGGGCATGCGCCCGCACAATTGTGGCATCCATCATCAGCCACTCTTGATCAGCGTGGGTGCGCAAGGCCTTAAAGACATCTTCTAAAACCCCGGCCTCAACCCAGAGATAATAACGCCGTTTGACACTGTCAAAACGCCCGAACCGTTCGGGTAAATCGCGCCAACGCCCGCCCGAACGGGCCATCCACAACAAAGCATCAATGAAAAGCCTGTTATTGGCGTTGCGACCCGGTTTCCCTGTGCTCCCATAAGGCAAATAAGGCTTTAAACGGCTCCATTGTTCATCCGTAAGTTCCTGATAACCAGACATATGTGCGCTCCTGACAAAATGAAGGAACATTATAGAAAATAAAAGTTAACTCTTCACTACAGCCTAGATTTAATGAGGCCTGAACCTGGTTCCGGTGAGACTAACTGACAGCCTAAGTTTCCCAAGCTTTCGGAGAACATAGTCTGCCGCCGCCGCTTGCAATCCACAGTCCACTCAACTATGCGGCGCGTTTCACCGATTGACGGTGGGTTTCGGGAATGATCCCGTTTCGCCCATCCATCGATGTTTGGCCTCACCTTCACGGGCCAGTATCGCCGTCACCACGATTTGAAGGATGATCCTATGGCTCTTTACGAGCATGTGGTGCTAATGCGCCCAGATATTTCTTCGACCCAAGTCGAAGAATTCATGCAAACCCTCGCGACCAAAATCGAAACGCTCGGTGCAACCGTCGAAGGCGCTGAATATTGGGGTTTGCGCAACCTCGCTTACAGCATGAACAAAAACCGCAAATCGCATTACAGCTTACTGAAAGTGAACGCCGAGCCAGGACTGCTGCACGAAATCGAGCGCCAACACCGGATCAACGAAGACGTTCTGCGCTATCTGACCATCTTCGTTGAAGAATTCAACGAAGAGCCGTCTGCAATTCTCAAGAAGCGCGAAGAGCGCAAGCGCCGCGACCGCAACTAGTAAAGGGCTGAAATCATGGCAAAACAAGACATTCGCATCGAAAACCTGCCGTCCCGGACTCCGTTCCAGCGTGGTCGCAAAGTCTGCCCTTTCTCCGGTAAGAATGGCCAGACAATCGATTATAAAGACCCGAAGATGCTACAGCGCTACATGTCCGAAAAGGGCAAGATCGCACCGGCACGTATCACCGCCGTCTCTCACAAGAAGCAGCGTGAGCTGGCCCGTGCGATCAAGCGTGCCCGCTTCCTCGGTTTGCTTCCCTACGAAGTTAAATAGGAAGGAACCGGACAATGGACGTTATTCTTCTCGAACGTGTCGAAAAGCTCGGCAATATGGGCGACGTCGTGTCGGTCAAGCCTGGCTTTGCTCGTAACTTCCTGATTCTTCAGGATAAAGCGCTGCGCGCCACAAAAGCCAACAAGGCCCGGTTTAAAGCCGAGCGTGAGTATCTTGAACAGCGTAATGCGGAAAACCGCGAACGCGCTGGCGAAGAAGGCAAGGAAATCGACGGTACGCAGATCACCATGATCCGCCGCGCTGGTGATACCGGCCAGCTTTACGGCTCCGTGTCTGTTCGCGATGTCTATGAAGCGCTGACGGTCAAAGGCATTTCGGTCAAACGGAATCAGATCATTATCAAGGCCCCGATCAAAACGCTGGGCGTGCATGATCTCATGATTCGTCTTCACGCGGAAATCTCAGTGTCGATCTCGGTCAATGTTGCTCGATCCGAGGACGAAGCCGAACGTCAAGCCAAAGGCGAAGACGTTATCGCGACGCAACAGGCCGAAGAACGCGCCGATGCCAATGAAACCGCTCAGGAGCGCGCTGAAATTGTCGCTGAGATGTTTGACGGCGATACGCCAGAGGCTGTGGCCGACGAGACTGTGACCGAAGGCGATGCCCCCGAAGGTATGGCAACGGAAGCCGATCTCAGCCGGGCCGCTCACCCCAACCCAGTGAAAAAACCTTCTGCAGAGGTCGCTGTCTCAACGGAGGAAGAAGAGTAACCTTCTCTTCCCGTTTCCAAATGCGAAAGCCCGCCAAATTGGCGGGCTTTTTTATGGGTGACTCTCTCGGCTAGGCACGCCCGCTAGTGACGATCCGTCGCTTATCCGTTCGCGGACAAAGGAGGCTGACAACTTCATTGTTTTCATCCAGCAGAACGACGTTCGGGACGTAGGATTTGGCGACTTCGGCGTCCATCTGAGCGTATGTAATGATGATAATCTTATCGCCCAGCTGCACCCGGCGGGCAGCCGCACCGTTCAGACCAAACGTCTTGGACCCTCGCGGCGCCGTGATGGCATAGGTTGTAAACCGCTCGCCATTGTCGATATTGAGGATGTCCACCTGTTCGTTCTCCAGAATTCCGGCCATGTCGAGAAGGTCCTGATCGATCGAAATCGACCCTTCATAGTGGAGATCGGCCTGAGTCACTGTGGCACGGTGGATCTTGCCTTTCATCATTGTGAGGATCATGGGGTCTCCGGATTGCTACAAAACCTATATAGGGTGTGCCGAAGAGTCGCAAAAGGAGAAGCCACGTTTCTGCAAGGTTGCTCTGTGGTGCATTTAGTCTACGTTCAGGAGATGATTATGGACGTTCTGATCTTCACAACAGGCGGAACGATCGACAAGGTTCATGACGTGCGAACGGAAACACTCATGTTCGACGGTAGCACGACCGTGCCCGAAATACTGAAATATGGGCGTATTGATTTCCCGCGCGTTGAAAGTCTGATGTCGATCGACAGTCTGGACATGACACTGGAGCATCGCGAGGCCATTCTGTGCGCCGTTGTGAACGCGCCGGAGGAGCATATCGTCATCACTCACGGCACAGGGACTATGGAGCAGACCGCTCAACATCTGCTCGGCCATGTGCGTGGTAAGACCGTGGTTCTGACAGGGGCGATGCGGCCGCAATCCCTTTGGAGATCAGACGCGGAATTCAATCTCGGCGGCGCCCTCATTGCCGCGCAAACCTTATCCGCAGGGGTCTATGCCGTCATGAATGGGCGCATTATCCCGGTCCGAAATGTCCGTAAGAACCTCGAAACCGGACAGTTCATCTAACTCTTCCCGACAGCCCAGAGTGCGAAGGCATATTCGGTCGCCGTCTCTTTGAGCGATTGATAGCGACCACTTTCGCCCTGGTGGCCCGCTTCCATATTCATCTTCAGCAGAATCGGGGCGTCGCCCGTTTGATGATCGCGCAATCGGGCCGCCCATTTGGCGGGTTCCCAATAGGTCACCCGCGGATCGGTCAGCCCGCCCGTGATCAGAACCGGTGGATAGTCAGTCTGTCGGATATTTTCATACGGGCTGTAGCTCAGTATCATCCGGAACGCGGCCTCGTCTTCAATCGGGTTGCCCCATTCCGGCCATTCTGGTGGCGTCAGCGGCAGGTCCGTATCGCTCATCGTGTTGAGCACATCGATGAACGGAACGGCACCGATGACAGCGCCGAACAGGCCCGGATCCTGATTAAGCGCAGCGCCGACCAGCAGCCCTCCTGCTGATCCGCCATGCGCCACGACCTGTCCTCGTGTGGTCCATCCGAGGTCAACCAGAGCGCGGCCTACATCAACGAAGTCGTTGAATGTGTTGATCTTTCGATCCAGTTTCCCTGATTCATACCAGCCATACCCTTTGGCCATGCCGCCGCGAATATGGGCAATGGCGTAGACAAAACCTCGATCAACCAGGCTCAGACGGCCCGTGCGAAAGTCAGCGGGAATCGTATGTCCGTAGGATCCATACCCATAGAGCAGAAGCGGGTTTGATCCGTCCGGTTTGACCCCCTTGCGGTATAGCAGAGTCACCGGGACTGTGTCCCCGTCCCTCGCCGAGATCTCGATCCGCTCTGTCACATAATCGTCCGGATCATGCCCGCTGGGCACGGTCTGGCGGTGAACCAATGTCCGATTCCGCGCCGCCATGTCATAGGCATAGACGGAAACCGGGGTCGTCGGGCTACTATAGCTGTAGTGGATCAGCGCCGTGTCATATTCATACCCGCTGACCAGGCCGAGCGAATAGGCATCCTCATCCATCTCAATGGTGTGTTCTGTCCCGTTTACCATGTCGCGGATGACGATGCGCGGCAGCGCATTTTCGCGTTCCAGCCGCACCAGATGCCCAGAATAGGCATTCAGACCCAGGATCAGACGACCAGGTCTGTGATCGATATAGGGTGACCAGTTCGCCGGATCGCTTGTCTCGCCCAATGGAGTGTCCGATCGAAAGATTGCGAAATCGACCGCGTCCCGATCATTCGACAGAATGTAAGTCATTCCGCCTTGCGGCGCGACATCATATTCAACGCCGCTTCGCCGCGGAGCAAAACACACAGGTTCAATGCCCGGCGCATCCATAGGCACCGCCCAGACCTCACTCGTTGTGTGGTCATGGGCGGAGATGACGATATGTCGATCATCGTCAGAATGTCCGACACCCACAAAAAACCCCGGGTCCGTTTCAACATAGGCCGTATTCGCCGCCATCGGTTTATCAACATCCCGGAAGAGAACTTTTGAGGGACGCTGGTTCTCATCACGCTCTACCCAGAACAGCGTTTTGGAATCTGCTGCCCAGACCAGTGCACCAGCGGCTGTATCAATACCGGTGAATTGCGCCTCACCGCCTGACGCAGGGCCGACAAAGACCTGATTGTTTTCAGCCCCTTTGAGATCCAGCCCATAGGCGACACGGGCATGATCCGGGCTTTGGCTCACATCGTCAACATCAAAAAACCCATCTGCAGCCTGACTGAGCGCTTCCGCATTCAGCATGATCTGGGCGTCGCCGCCGTCGCGTGGCTCGCGCATGTAGGTGCCGTGTTCCTGGCCCGCTTCGAAGCGGTGATAATATGTCCAGGGACCGTCTGGCAGTTTGATTGAAGATCGGGCGGGCTCCAGCCGGGCTTTCATCTCTTCAAATAATGCCGTGTCGAGACTCTTCAAAGGTTCTAGGATCGACGCCGTATAACTGTTCTCCGCCTCCAGATGGGCCCGAATGTCGCCTGAAAGTTTCGACGGGTCACGTAGCACCGTCTGCCAATCCGAGTCCTTCAGCCAAGCATAGTGATCCGTCCATTCATGGTCAAAACGGCGCTGCGTGTGTGGGCGTTTTTCGGCCTCAGGAGCTTTATCGATATGGTTGGTCATAACGCGTCATCTAGGCTCACGGTCACGGAGTGTTAAGAGCTTCTGCTTACTCTTTTTCATTGGAGGTTCGGTCTTTTGCCGTACCCACACTGCTGACCGGACGCTACATGCCGATGCCTGCCTAAGTCGTAGAGAAGCATTAATCATTTGAGCCAGATTTTGATAGCTGCGATATAGACGAAGCCCATATAGTTTTGGATATGCTTGTCATATCGCGTAGCCACACGCCGGAACTGTTTGAGATAGCCAAAGAAACGCTCGACAATATTACGTTCCTTATACAAAGCCATATCAGTTTGCCTTGGCTTGCGCGCATTTTTTCGGGACGGAATAACGGGCATAGCCCCGCTCTCATTCACCACGTCTATAACGCACCGGCCATCATAGCCCTTATCCGCCAAGACATGATCCGCCTTAAACCCTGCCAATAAGACGGCGGCTTGCGTCATTTCGCTACAATGCCCGCCCGTTGCTATCAGGCGCAGAGGTAAACCCAATGCATCTGTCAGCCCATGTATTTTTGTCGTCAGGCCGCCCTTGGAACGCCCCAATGCATGGGCATCAGGCCCCCTTTTTTATGCCGCGCTCCGGCCGCTTGGGCATGCGCCCGCACAATTGTGGCATCCATCATCAGCCACTCTTGATCAGCGTGGGTGCGCAAGGCCTTAAAGACATCTTCTAAAACCCCGGCCTCAACCCAGAGATAATAACGCCGTTTGACACTGTCAAAACGCCCGAACCGTTCGGGTAAATCGCGCCAACGCCCGCCCGAACGGGCCATCCACAACAAAGCATCAATGAAAAGCCTGTTATTGGCGTTGCGACCCGGTTTCCCTGTGCTCCCATAAGGCAAATAAGGCTTTAAACGGCTCCATTGTTCATCCGTAAGTTCCTGATAACCAGACATATGTGCGCTCCTGACAAAATGAAGGAACATTATAGAAAATAAAAGTTAACTCTTCACTACAGCCTAATCTGCTGCAGGTTATGGAAGCTGTCGAAGACGAAGCCCAGTAAGCTATCCTGTGATTAGGGCAGCGTGCAAACCGCATTCCCCGGTTGACGAGCCGAAAAGGCCTGATTATATGCCCGCCCGTCAGTGGACATGCTGTCTGTGGGTCGCCACAGAAACCTCGTTCGAGACGAAATTGAGACATTAATTGGCCCGATTGTAACCGCCGCCGGGCCGGTTTTTATTCCAGCAGGTTATTCGAATCTTCCAATGGAAGAGGCAGTTATCTGCGCTTTGTGAAGGAACGCGCTGCATATCAGGCGCTCTATAAATACGAAACAAGGACGGCCTGTATGCCAACCATCCAGCAGCTTATTCGCAAGCCCCGGAAGGACAAGCGCAAGCGTAAGAAGGTTCCAGCTCTGGAAGCCTGCCCGCAGAAACGCGGCGTCTGTACGCGTGTTTACACAACCACACCAAAGAAGCCGAACTCGGCTTTGCGGAAAGTGGCCAAGGTGCGCCTGACCAATGGTTTTGAAGTGCTGAGCTATATCCCAGGTGAAGGCCACAATCTACAGGAACACAGTGTTGTTCTGATCCGCGGCGGACGCGTGAAAGACTTGCCGGGTGTGCGTTATCACGTTCTGCGTGGTGTTCTGGATACGCAAGGCGTGAAAGATCGCCGTCAGCGTCGTTCGAAATACGGCGCCAAGCGTCCGAAATAAGAGAGTAGATCATGTCCCGTCGTCACAGAGCCGAGAAACGCGAAATCCTGCCGGACGCCAAATATGGCGATATCGTCTTGACTAAATTCATGAATGCAATCATGCTTGATGGTAAGAAATCCACTGCCGAGAACATCGTCTACGGGGCGATGGACATCGTTGAAGACAAGGCCAAGACTGAGTCGATTCGCATCTTTCAGGACGCGCTGGAAAATATCAAACCGTCCGTCGAAGTGCGCTCACGCCGCGTGGGTGGTGCGACCTATCAGGTACCTGTCGAGGTTCGCATTGAGCGCCGTCAGGCTTTGGCCATTCGCTGGTTGGTTAGCGCGTCGCGCAACCGCAATGAAAATACAATGCGCGAACGTCTCGCTGGTGAATTACTGGACGCTGCCAAAAACCGCGGCGCGGCTGTGAAAAAACGCGAAGATACGCATCGCATGGCGGAAGCGAACCGCGCCTTCTCACACTACCGCTGGTAACTCACATTCTATTCTTTCGAGGAGCCTGAGATGGCACGCGATTACGACCTTAAGGACTACCGCAATTTTGGCATCATGGCCCACATCGATGCAGGTAAAACCACCTGCACTGAGCGGATCCTTTATTATACTGGTAAGAACCACAAAATTGCTGAAGTCCATGATGGCGCGGCCACCATGGACTGGATGGAGCAAGAACAAGAGCGCGGCATCACGATTACGTCGGCTGCGACGACCTGTTTCTGGGCAGGCAAACGCCTGAACATTATCGACACGCCTGGACACGTTGACTTCACGATTGAAGTTGAGCGCTCGCTTCGTGTGCTCGACGGCGCTGTTGCGCTGCTCGATGCCAATGCGGGTGTGGAGCCTCAGACTGAGACTGTCTGGCGTCAGGCTGACAAATATAACGTCCCGCGCATGATTTTCATCAACAAGATGGATAAGATCGGCGCGAGTTTTTATAACTCCGTGCAGTCCGTGAAAGACCGTCTGGGTAGTAATGCTCTGGAAATGCAGCTGCCAATCGGCTCTGAAGATCAGTTCAAGGGTGTTGTCGATCTCGTCAAGAATGTCGCCTATGTCTGGGAAGCTGAAGCTGACCTGGGCGCGACTTACGAAACAGTCGACGTTCCTGCGCACATGGCTGATAAGGTTGAAGAATACCGTACAGCTCTGATCGAAACCGTTGCCGAAATGGACGACGCGGTCATGGAAAAATATTTCGAAGGCGAAATGCCTGACGTTGGAACGATTCAGCACCTCGTGCGTGCAGCGACTATAGCCAATAAGGTTGTTCCTGTCTTCTGCGGTACGGCGTTCAAGAATAAAGGTGTTCAACCTCTGCTCGACGCCGTTGTTGCTTACCTGCCGAGCCCGCTCGACATTGACGCGATCAAAGGCATCGATGCCAAGACGGGTGAAGAAACCACGCGTCCAGCTGACGACAGTGAACCGTTTTCCATGTTGGCGTTCAAAATCATGAACGACAAGTTTGTGGGAACGTTGACCTTCTGCCGCATCTATTCCGGCAAGCTGGAAACCGGCACGACGCTGCTCAACTCTGTTAAGGAGAACAAAGAGCGCGTTGGCCGTATGATGATGATGCACTCCAATGACCGTGAAGACATTCAGGAAGCTTATGCGGGCGATATCATTGCTGTTGCCGGACTGAAGCGGACGACGACGGGTGACACACTTTGCGACACAAGCAATCCTGTCATTCTGGA
Source organism: Litorimonas sp. (assembly GCA_965205225.1). Lineage (GTDB taxonomy): Bacteria > Pseudomonadota > Alphaproteobacteria > Caulobacterales > Maricaulaceae > Litorimonas. The sequence continues at coordinate 25,653 of CBDBFZ010000001.1, read as the reverse complement.
ACGTATGGAGTTCCCCGATCCTGTCATTGAGATCGCTGTTGAGCCTAAAACTAAAACGGACCAAGAAAAACTCGGTATTGGCTTGCAGCGTTTGGCGGCTGAAGATCCATCCTTTCGTGTCAGCACGGATGAAGAATCCGGTCAGACAATCATGGCGGGTATGGGCGAATTGCACCTCGACATCCTGGTGGATCGTCTGAAGCGCGAGTTCGGCGTCGAAGCGAATATCGGTCAGCCACAGGTGGCCTACCGCGAAGCGCTCGCGCATGCGGTCGACATCGACTACACGCACAAGAAGCAGTCGGGTGGTTCAGGTCAGTTTGGTCGCATCAAGATCAGGTTTGAGCCGCTGGAGCCGGGTGGAGGCATTATCTTCGAAAATTCCGTTGTGGGTGGTAACGTCCCGCGCGAATATATTCCTGGCGTTGAAAAGGGCATCCGCACCATGGCCGAAACGGGTTTGTTGGCGGGCTTCCCGGTCATCGACTTCAAGGCCGAGCTTTATGACGGCGGTTACCACGATGTTGACTCCTCTGTGATGGCCTTTGAGATCGCGGCCCGCGCCGCGTTCCGTGAGATCAAGCAGGAAGGCAAGATAAAGCTTCTCGAGCCGATCATGAAGGTCGAAGTGGTGACGCCGGACGAATATATGGGCGATGTCATCGGCGATCTGAACTCTCGCCGGGGGATGATTGAAGGCACGGAAATGCGCGGCAATGCAAATGTCATCAATGCGATGGTGCCGCTGGCCAACATGTTTGGTTACGTCAACGATCTGCGGTCCAAGTCACAGGGCCGCGCACAATTCACCATGGTGTTCAATCATTATTCTGCGACCCCGCAGGCCGTAATGGACGAAGTCATCAGCAAACAAGGCGGCGCGTAACCTCGCACCCCACACATTAATATCTCACGAGAAAGAGGACTAGCCAGATGGCGAAGGAAAAGTACGAGCGTAACAAGCCGCATGCGAACATCGGCACGATTGGTCACGTTGACCATGGTAAGACGACATTGACGGCAGCGATCACGAAGTATTTTGGTGATTTCAAGGCCTATGATCAGATTGACGGCGCGCCTGAGGAGAAGGCTCGCGGCATCACGATTTCGACGGCTCACGTTGAGTATGAGACGGACGATCGTCACTATGCGCATGTCGACTGCCCTGGCCACGCTGACTATGTAAAGAACATGATCACAGGCGCGGCGCAGATGGACGGCGCAATCCTGGTTGTGAACGCGGCTGACGGCCCGATGCCGCAGACCCGCGAGCATATCCTTTTGGCGCGTCAGGTCGGTGTTCCTGCTCTGATTGTGTACATGAACAAGGTCGATCAGGTCGACGATGAGGAACTTCTTGAGCTGGTCGAGATGGAAATCCGCGAACTGCTCAGCTCCTACGACTTCCCGGGTGATGACATTCCTGTCATCGCCGGTTCCGCTCTGGCGGCGATGGAGGGCAAGAACCCGGAAATTGGCGAAGAGTCGATCAAGAAGCTGATGGCCGCTGTTGACGAATATATCCCACAGCCTGAGCGCGCTGTGGATCAGCCCTTCCTGATGCCGATTGAGGATGTGTTCTCGATCTCTGGCCGCGGGACGGTTGTGACCGGCCGGGTTGAGCGCGGTGTGATCAATGTCGGTGACAGCATCGAGATTGTCGGCGTTCGCGACACGACGACGACGACCTGTACCGGTGTTGAAATGTTCCGCAAGCTGCTGGACCGCGGCGAAGCGGGCGACAATATCGGCGCCCTGCTGCGCGGTATTGACCGTGAGGGTGTTGAACGCGGGCAGGTTCTCTGCAAGCCGGGTTCTGTAACGCCGCATAAGAAGTTCGAGGCTGAAGCCTACATCCTGACCAAGGATGAGGGGGGTCGTCACACGCCGTTCTTCAACAATTATCGTCCGCAATTCTACTTCCGTACCACGGACGTGACCGGTGTTGTCACGCTCAAGGATGGGACGGAGATGGTGATGCCGGGCGACAATGTGAACATTGATGTCGAGCTGATCGTGCCGATCGCGATGGAAGAGAAGCTCCGCTTCGCCATCCGCGAAGGTGGTCGTACCGTCGGCGCCGGCGTCGTGTCCAAAATTACGGATTAAGCGTCAGCTTTTTCCATACTATTTGCTGTCCCGATCTTCCACTTTTATGATGATCGCGCTGTTTGAACCGTTAGCTAGAGAAAATCCATGGATCGCCAGAACATCCGCATCCGGTTGAAGTCGTTCGACCACCGCATCCTCGACAAATCGACCGGAGAAATCGTCGCGACAGCCAAGCGCACAGGCGCATCCGTCCGTGGTCCGATCCCGCTGCCGACCTGCATTGAGAAGTTCACCGTCAACCGTTCGCCTCACGTGAATAAGAAGTCGCGCGAACAGTTTGAAATCCGCACACATAAGCGTATGCTCGACATTGTGGACCCAACACCTCAGACTGTCGACGCGCTGATGAAGCTTGACCTCGCAGCTGGCGTCGACGTCGAGATCAAGCTCGGCGCTTAAAGCAACCTGAACACTATAAAAAAGCGCTCTCTTCGGAGGGCGCTCTTTTTATATCTATTTTTATGGTGTTCATTGCGTCATTCCGGAGTGGTCCGTTTGATGGGCTTTTACGACATGGTCCAGCACCGGGTTGCAACCTAGGAGGTGGTCGGCGAAAATCTCTCCCAATCATGATGTCTGTGACGAGTGATCCTGTGGCAATATCATCGAACTGGTGGTTGCGGGTGAAGCGGTGATACTCGTTCGTGCAGTCCCCGCCCCAATCATGGTAGCCTGTGGCATAAAAGATCCGCCTGTGAGTTCGCCCGGTCAGGGCAACACTATGAGCGAATATAGCGGCAGGCAGGCGTCTTAAAGCCCAGTGTTTTTCTCAAGCCCAATGTTTTTCTCGGTCTCGTGTTTAGCTTGAGCGTGATCTCGTCCAGATCCGCATGCCTTTGGCAGAGAGAGCCTTGCGATAGTCTTCATTGTCATAGCCCTTGTCACCTATCAGTATTCTGTCACCTATAAGTATTCGGGCTGCTTCTGGCAGAGTTGGATAAACTATCCTGGCCCCAATGTGATCACTGATCTGTCCTGCCGTCAGACACATCATGAGCGGATGTCTGTGTTCGTCAACAATGGCATGGAGTTTGGAGTTCAACCCGCCTTTTCGTTGTGCTGAAACATATTCGAGGCAATCGGGTTGAGAGTCATGATTCGGTTATTGGCAAACGGGCCTTGCCCTTCGCGAAACTTTCCGATCATTTCACCGACGTGGCGTTGGAACTCTCGTCTGCGGCGGAATTTCAGCCCATTGGTCTGCCCTACTGAAGTGCCCCATAGTTTGAGTTAGTAGCTCGTCCCAGTTAGATGACCGTCTTCGATGTCGAGAATTAAGTCCAAACACATGCCGATGCCAATGAAGCTGTCTATTCGCCTCCGCTTCAGCGCATGCTCTTTCAGCGATGTTCTTTTTTTGTTCAACGGACATCCCGATTTCCGCGTCGCATCCCACCAAAGCACTACAGCCTAGCACTCCAAGAATAATAATAGAGGCTGTATCTAATTTTATCATACTGTTTCGTCCCATATTTACTGAAGGGTCTTGCCTATTTGATTGGCATTTTCCTGAGGTATCTTAGCAGAATTTTGTATTTATGCTCAAGCCTGTGATTATATCTCCATTCGGTTTCCTTGAGGTGGAGATGGAAGGTGTGTTTTGAAACGCCCTTAAACTTCGCCAGACGCACCTTGGCCAGCCCCCAGAAGCCTTAAATGCCGTTGATGTGGGTCGAGCCCTAGGCGAGCTTGTCCTTCGAGTAATCGACGCGGAAGTGACCATACCCAATATCCACAGGTCCGTTATAACCCCACCAACCATCCGAGTTGATGATGGAACGAACATCGACTTTACCCCGGACAATCCCCTGTAGGGTGGCTCTGGAGCAGTCTGTCACGGTCTCGGTGCAGACCCCCGCCCGGTCCCCGTTCGTAGATGCCAAACAGGGCGTGGCAAGACTGTTTCTGGGGCGGGTGGTTTATAGCCTAGCGAACTGTGAGGCCTGATGGTGTTGTAATGGTGCCGCCAACGTTTAATCAGGATTTTTGCCTCCTTGAGCGTGTAGAAGATTTCTCCATTTAAAAGCTCGTCGCGAAGCTTTCCGTTGAAGCTTTCATTGTATCCATTCTCCCAAGGTGACCCAGGCGTGATGTAAAGCGTTTGAACCTTCCATTTCTCAAGCCATTCACGCACCGCTATGGCTGTGAACTCAGATCCATTATCTGAGCGGATATACTCCGGCGGTCCATGCCTAGTGAATAAGTCAGTGAGAACAGCCAGCACATCATCATGTTTGAGGCTCCGCTGCACATGGATAGCGAGACATTCCCGTGTGTACTCATCAATGACAGTGAGCATACGAAAGGCTCGACCATCATGGGTGCGGTCGGCGACAAAGTCATAGGACCAGACATGACCCTTATGTTGAGGTCGACGTCTGACGCAGAAGCCGTCATTAAACCATAACCGCCCGCGTTTAGGCTGTTTTTGTGGGACTTTAAGCCCTTCACGCCGCCATATACGTTCAACTCTTTTGAAGTTGACCGTCCAGCCTTCTCGCCTGAGCAAAGCTGTAATCCGACGATAGCCATATCGGCCATATTCTGAAGCCAGGCGGATAATGTCAGCTGTCAAAGCCGCTTCATCATCTCGGATGACCATCGGCTTTCTTTGCGTAGAACGGTGCTGACCTATCGTCTTACACGCGCGTCGCTCGGAACATCCAAGCGCCGCCCGTACATGATCAACAGCCAATCGGCGGCGTGCAGGGCTTAGTACTTTCCCTCAATAGCCTCTTTCAAGATCAAAGCATCCAGAGTGAGATTGGAGACCGCTTTGCGCAGCCGTTGGTTCTCTTTCTCCAAATCTTTCAACCGACGAGCCTGCGAGACTTTCAAGCCTCCATACTCACGGCGCCAGCGATAGTAACTTTGTTCTGATACGCCAAGGGATCGACAGATCATACCTGTCTTCTCGCCTTGAGCTAATCGAACTTCGGCCTCTCGCAGCATCGCGATAATCTGGAGGCCTCTAAGAACCGTACATTTTGTGGTATGATCTGATTTACTGGTTTTGGGAGGATTTTATGATGCACGCGCCTGGATTGTTTGACTTGTCGGATCATCTTGCTCGCTTATCGGCGACAGGTGATCCGCTTGAAGCACTAGAGTGTCATGTGGACTTTGAGGCTTTCCGAACTGTTCTGATGGAAGCCCTCGGTTATGGGGTTCGCGCCAAGGGCGGTCGGCCACCCTATGATCCGGTCACGATGTTCAAGGTGCTTGTTCTGGCGTCGATGCACAATCTGAGTGATGAACGGATGGAATTTCTGATCCGGGATCGTTTAAGTTGGCTGCGGTTTCTGAGGTTTGAGATCGGTGAACCGACCCCGGACCAAAAGACGATTTGGCTGTTCCGTGAAAAGCTGACCCAGTCTGGTGCTTTCAAATCTCTGTTTGCCGCTTTTGAAGAGCAACTCTGCAAGCGCGGCTACAAACCCACGGGAGGTCAGATCGTGGATGCCACTTTGGTGTCAGCGCCGCGCCAACGGATGAAGAAAGAAGAGAAAGAGCGGGCCAGGGCGGGTGAAAGCGCGTCCGCTATCTGGCCTGATGATCCTGCCAGGGCCGCACAGAAAGACACCGACGCACGAGCGGTGGTCAGCTATTCCAGGGCGCGAAAGACCGCAGAAGGGGAACAGGACGCAGGCCTTGTCGACATTTCCATCCCTCACTTTGGGTACAAGAACCATATCAGTATTGACCGGAAATGGCGCTTTGTCCGGGGAGAGACCTGTACCCATGCGGCCCGCTATGATGGGCACGAACTGACATCGGTTCTGGATGCCACCAACAGCTCAAAGTCTGTTTGGGCGGATACAGCTTATCGCTCAGCCAGAAACGAAGCCTGGCTGAAAGCGCAGGGCTATCGTTCAAACATCCATCGAAAGAAGCCCCGCGGTAAACCGATGGCAAAGCACATTCGGCGCGGCAATGCGACCCGCTCCTCCATCCGTGCCTGTGTTGAACATGTGTTCGGATATGAGAAAGGGCCGATGGCGATCACGATCCGCTCAATCGGCCAGGCGCTCAATCGGCCAGGGCCGCTGGCCGGATCACCATGGCCAAGCTAAGCTACAACTTCCGCCGCCTCGTTTTCCATGAGCGACGACAGCCCATAGCCTGATTCTGTTCAAAATCCGGATCCCCCCACTTATGCGGGCCAAAATCATGCCAAAATACGCCTGTGGACACGCATTCGTCACTCTATGAAGCCTGACCTGAGAGCCGATTATAAAATTCGCCTCTATACTGGCCCCAAAACCCTGTTCTTCGAGGTGTCCATCTGTTCTGGGGTGTAGCACCTTCTAGCCATAATGTGTTCCTTCAAGCTCAAATAGCCAAATCTCTAACTTTTAAAATGGACCACTTTTATGGGGGAAGGCCAGTGGTCTTGCCATAGGCCCCGCGCCCGCGTTTGCCCTTGACGCGGGTTGCGCCGAAATAGCTTTCGTCAACCTCGACCACGCCGAAGAAGGGTCTGTCCGCCTCGCAGGCCCGATGGATGCGTTCGCGAAGAGCGCGTTAGGTCCGGTTGATGGTGTTACGGTTAAGCCTTGTCAGTTGGGCTGTTTGCAGGGCTGTCAGATCAGCGGCAAAGCAGCAAACGACCTCTCGAATTTTGCGCTCGGACAGGTACGAACCTTTTGAATAATGATTTTCATTACTATACAGTGACTTAGATCCTATGCGGAGCCAATAAAATAGGCATAACCCAAATCAAAATACTCTAAATCTAAAAACCCTCAGAATCACAATAATTCCGGGGATTTTGAAGGTATATCATTTCCACAACAATAGAGGCCTTATAAGCACCACATTTAATAATGATTGTGGCCCTTCAAGTGAGCAACCATTTAGTTTTGATCGACGACCAACCCAATCGCCGCCGAGAGCTTTGAGCTAACCCGCCTGAAGCCGAGCAAGCGGGCGATCTCGCGCACAGTTTCCTCTCGCTCCATAATGCCATTGTTCGTTACGACCTCATTGAGCGCCTTTCGCAGCTCGCCAGGTGGGAGATGCTCAGGCGCAGTCGCCACAGCATCGGCCCCAGAGCGATCACGAATTGGCGGATCCGCCTGCTGGGAACCAGTCATGTAAAATTCTCCCTCACGAAGCAGTCGAGGCGGTGTGCTATCCAGAGCACCTTGTAAAGCATCGCGAGTGGCTGCTTGAATCCGCCGCCCTGTTCTCTGAAGGTCGAAAGCGCTGGCCATGCGTTTCGCGACTACCATGAAATGTGCAGGACCTTCTGCATCAACGATTTCCGCGACGAGATCCGTCCTGCGGGAAAACGCATAATTTTCAGGATGCCCAAAACGGACTTGTCTCGGAACGTGCATAACGTACAGCGAAGCGGCGAGGGCGGGTATCTCCTCCAATAAGTCTCCGGTCTCTTGCGATTGAGGCGAAGCTTCCTCTTCACTTTTTGATTGCGGGGCTATTAGCTTAGATGTGTTTTCACTGCGAGCTGCAGCTTCAAGTGCTGACTTCAGTCGTTCGATCTCGCGGCCTCGCGTTTGAAACCAGTCTGTGCTCCATACTCGGTGAAACCGCCAACCCAGATGCTCAAGGACGCCTTGGCGCAGTCGGTCGCGTTCCCGCGCCCAGAGCGCACTGTGGTAGGTTGCACCGTCAGCCTCCACAGCAAGCATGTATTGTCCGGGGCGATCAGGATAGCGCACGCCCAGATCTATCCTAAAACCCGCGGTGCCGACTTGTGGGTCGACCACATATCCGAGATCGCGGATCACCTGCGCAATATCCTCTTCCAGTTCACTATCTGCTCCCAAACCGGTGGGGACGGACTCATGAAGCGTTCCATCTTTGGCATAGGTCAAGAAACGTTTGAAGATGCGCACCCCGTCAGGGGTATTTTGCTTCACCACAATATCACCCGGATCGAATGAGCAGAACACCCGGCAACGCGACCGTGCACGACTAAAGAGCACATTGAGCCGCCGTCCCCCTCCCTTGGAATTAACGGGGCCAAAACGCTTAGAGGCTAGCGTCGCGTTCGGTTCGTGTGGACCATAGCCGACGCTTACGAAGATAACGTCACGCTCGTCGCCTTGAACGTTTTCGATGTTCTTAACGAATAGGTCCCCTTCGCCCCCCTCAATTAGAAAGGTGTTGAGCTCATTATCCTCGCGTCGACGTAGTTCTAGAACCTCAGAGATCATGTCCCGCTGGCGCACAGAAAAGGCGACGATGCCTAGTGTGAGGTCTGGGTTGGTGCGAGCATGCTGCACCACCGCGTCGACCACGGCTTCCGCTTCAATGCGGTTGGTGCCGGGTCGACCGCCACCACGGCTTGCACTGCTATACACGCCAGGAACTCGAGTGAATGATAGGCCGTAATCAGGATCATTCTGCAAGGGCGAGGGTAGAAGGCGTAGACCTCCGTCATAGAATTCGTAGTTCGAAACGGTTATCAGAGAAGGGTCGCGTGAGCGGTAGTGCCATTCGAGCATATTCTGTCGCAGACCGCTGGCTTCGCACAGGGTTAGGATGCTCTCCATAGAGGTCGCGTCGGCAATTCCGTCTACGTCATCATCCTCATCATATTCATCGTTTCCTGTAATGCGGTCAAAAAAACTGGTCGGCGGTAGCTGCTTTTGATCCCCAACAACCACAATTTGCCGCGCGCGCGCGACAGCACCTAGAGCGTCCTCTGGACGGACCTGGCTGGCCTCGTCGATTAACAGCAGATCGAATTCAAGACGGCCGGGCGGGAGATACTGCGCTACGGAAATCGGGCTCATCAGCAATACGGGCTTGATCCGCTGCACCATACCACCCGCTTTCTCCATCAATCTGCGTAAGGGCATGTGCCGGGTCTTCTTAGCCATTTCCCCACGAAGCACCGCCATCTCTCCGGCCGTTCCCGTTGGAAGTTGCGATAAGTGTGTTGCACGAATTCGGTGCTGAGCTATTTTCTGCCACTCACGTTCTAGCTGGTCGAAGCGGTTTACGGCTTCGTGACGAGACACGCCAAGCAGCGTCTTTAAAGCGGCATTGTCAGACTGGGCGGCACTCCACGCGGCCTCGGCATGAGCGTAACGGAACTGGTCAATCATTGTTGTAGCGGGTGTTTCGCCGCCGAAGACGCGATCTATAAGTGGGCGGAGTCCATATTGCTCGGCGGCACGACGCGCGCGGAACAGTTGCGCCCAATCGACATAAGCGTCGGGGTCAGCCTGCATTGCAGCTGTTACAGACTCAACGCTTGGCAGCGGTGCACTTTCCACACCTTCTAACCCATAAGCGCTCCAGTCTAGAGAAAGGCGCGAACCCAGCTGTTTGAGGACTTCTCGCGCCGCCCCGGTCAGTTCGCGCAGGTCCCTAGCTTCTCGAGACAAACCGCTTCGGTCCTTATCGAGCGACTGCAAGATTGCGTTTGACGGGCGACACTCCGACTCCATCAGATCAGCGGCGAGGTGTGCAGCCGCCTGTATTATTTTGAAGTCGGTATCTCTCCCAGCCCACCGATAACCCAGCCGTTCGCGCAAGGAATGGGCATCGGCCTCGATTCGGTCGATATCGGCGCGCAAAGCCAAAGTGCGGTCCAGCAGCTCTGCAAGTTGCGCTGCATCGCGGGTACCAGGGCGCTGCAGAACGCTGCGGAACTCCGCCCGCGCAGCGCGATATCCCGGCAATAAACGGGCGAAGAAGGATCGCACCCCTTTACGCAAAGGGACACGCAAATGCGTCAGCGGCACGGTTTCCGCGAGCGGATCGAGCTCTTCGCTTAGTTCTGCCCTCGCCGCCTGCATGCGGACGCCAATATCAATCTGGGATAGAAGCGCTATCGAGGGTGGGTCTGCCAGCATATCGGATGCCGTTTCGATCACACCGGAGGGCGCTGCCGTGAGCCGGTCCGTTGCATAGGCCAAACGCACGGCTCCGTCCAATGATAGCGTTCCTTGATAGCCTATGCGTTCCGAAAGCGTAGATATTGGCTCAATCACTGCACGGACCGCCGCAGTGGCGGTCATGGCCTCTTCCTCCATTCGAGCCTGGTCGACGGTGGAGATGTCTACATCTCGTGCCCCCCGGAATGAATGATCACTGGGGTCTACGCGCTCAGCAAGCAAGAACGATAGCGTATCGAGCTCTCGCTCCAGCGCGTCCACCTCATCTTTTTTAAGGTTGTGGAGGTTATCCATTTGGGGCGGCGGACGCATGCCACGACCCATATAGGCAGCAAGGCGGCCAAGGAGTTGGTAAGGTGTAAATCCTGATGGGGCAACGGGCTTGTGGAGAGACGAGGTCCAGCCATTTAATTCATCGCGTACCGCCGACAGCTCTTCCGTAGGATCTTCAACGATTGAGATGGCCCGTCCCTCCGTAAGCGTGCGCTTGAGCTCCTGCAATACAGCCCGCTTATTGGCACTACGTGAATGCAATTCGAGACAAACGTCGCGCAACCCGTGCTTGACGAGCCTGTCATGAACTACAGAGAGTGCGGCCATTTTTTCTGCCACGAAGAGTACAGTGCGCCCGTCCTGTACAGCGGCAGCAATGATATTGGTGATGGTCTGCGACTTTCCGGTGCCGGGCGGGCCCTGAACAACAAGGTTGCGACCTTGGCGCACTTCTTCGATCACGCGTGTCTGTGAAGCATCAGCCTCGACCACGTGCATCATGTCGGCCGGGGCGAGCACGTCGTCTAGTGGCATGTCGCGCGGCAACGCCGGTTCGCTGGGCTCGTAGCGGCGCGTTAGGATTGATTCCAGAGGTCCATCCGTGCCAACACGTTCGTCAGGCCAGGTGTCTGGATCGAGGTCGCGCAACATGAGCAGCTTAGCAAAAGAAAAGAAGCCCAGCTGCATGCCGTCTCGATCAATCTTCCAGCTCGACTTCGCTGAGACCGCTTCCGCGACTGCGTTAAAATAGCGGTCCGTGTCGAAGTCTTCCGGATCAATCTCTGGTAATTCGATGCCGAAATCTTCCATGAGACGCTTCTGAAGCGATAGGTTAGTCACGAGATCGTCGTCGCGAGCTTGGACGTCATAGCCTGCTGTCCGTGCATTGCGGATGAGACGTACTGGGAGCAGGATTAGCGGCGCCTCTCGCTCGATTTTTGACGTCTTGGCTTCTGTCCATCTCAAGAAGCCGAGCGCGAGGAACAATATGTCCACGCCCTGCTCTTCGACCGCCGTGCGAGCGTCGCGGAAAATAGAAAGGAGCTTGCGTTGTTGTGCTTCCGGCCCAAGCCGGGTTTCCAGGAACAGATCGGTGAAGCGCGCCTCGTCAAATCCTTCCTCGCCCACTGCCGGTAGCGGCGCAATTTTCGGCCCGTCATCGACTTCGCCTTGTGGTACCTTGTCCTTGCCAGTGGCCTGGAACTGCATTGTCTTTCCGTCTTGTGCGAGAATACGGAAGACGTCAGTTGTTCGCTCATTGACGATATTGATGGCTTTGGCGCGCGTATTAGCTCGGTTGATATGAATGAGCCTGTTGCGGGTTCCGGAGTCGAGCAGCTTACCTCGCGCTCGCTCCAACATGACCGTGACGGTCGAGTTTGGTGCAACTTGTGGAAGGTGTTTCGGAACCGGTTCTGCTAAATCTCCATTTTGCATAGAAGATTTCCCCGTCTTGCCATTATGAGCGGTCTTCAGCACGAAAATTTCGATCAAAATCGCCCAGAGAAGCGCGACTATGATCGAAATTTTTTGCGGCGCAACCGATAGTTAAACTTGGAACAATTTTTCTTTATGCTGCAAGCTGATTGGGACAGGTGACTTTGTACGCCTTCATCTCTGCTTCCATCGAATTTGCTCTTAAACAAATGATCTTATGTTCGTGTTGGTTTTAGCTCTGATTCTAGGCTGTAGTGAAGAGTTAACTTTTATTTTCTATAATGTTCCTTCATTTTGTCAGGAGCGCACATATGTCTGGTTATCAGGAACTTACGGATGAACAATGGAGCCGTTTAAAGCCTTATTTGCCTTATGGGAGCACAGGGAAACCGGGTCGCAACGCCAATAACAGGCTTTTCATTGATGCTTTGTTGTGGATGGCCCGTTCGGGCGGGCGTTGGCGCGATTTACCCGAACGGTTCGGGCGTTTTGACAGTGTCAAACGGCGTTATTATCTCTGGGTTGAGGCCGGGGTTTTAGAAGATGTCTTTAAGGCCTTGCGCACTCACGCTGATCAAGAGTGGCTGATGATGGATGCCACAATTGTGCGGGCGCATGCCCAAGCGGCCGGGGCGCGGCATAAAAAAGGGGGCCTGATGCCCACGCATTGGGGCGTTCCAGGGGGGACGTTCCAAGGGCGGCCTGACGACAAAAATACATGGGCTGACAGATGGATTGGGTTTAGCTCTGCGCCTGATAGCAACGGGCGGGCATTGTAGCGAAATGACGCAAGCCGCCGCCTTATTGGCAGGGTTTAAGGCGGATCATGTCTTGGCGGATAAGGGCTATGATGGCCGGTGCGTTATAGACGCGGTGAATGAGAGCGGGGTTATGCCCGTTATTCCGTCCCGAAAAAATGCGCGCAAGCCAAGGCAAACTGATATGGCTTTGTATAAGGAACGTAATATTGTCGAGCGTTTCTTTGGCTATCTCAAACAGTTCCGGCGTGTGGCTACGCGATATGACAAGCATATCCAAAACTATATGGGCTTCGTCTATATCGCAGCTATCAAAATCTGGCTCAAATGATTAATGCTTCTCTACGACCTAGAGTCAGGCTCTATTGATTTCAGGGATTCTCATTTTGTGGGATTTGTGATGCGTGATTTGTTTTGGCTTACAAAGGAGCAACTGGCTCTGAATAGACCCGTTTTTCCTCTGGCACGCAGGGTTTCCGCGTGTCGATGATCGGCGCATGGTGTCCGGGATTATCTTTATCTTTAAAAATGGCTTGCCTTGGCAGGATGCACGATTGTGGATATGGCCCTCACTAGACCCTGTACAATAGGTTCAAACGCTGGAGCAGAATGGGTGTTTTCGATACTATATTCAGTCACTTGGCCGCATTAGGCGCGCCACCCGATACATTGATGATTGACGCCACGCATCTCAAAGCCCACCGGACAGCTTAAAGTCTGCTTAAAAGGAATGTTCCCCGTCACATCGGGTGCACTAAAGGCGGGTTGAACTCCAAACTCTATACCATTGTCAACGACCACGGACGTCCACTCATGATGTGTCTGACGGCAGGACAGATCAGCGACCACATTGAGGCTAGGCTGTAGTGAAGAGTTAACTTTTATTTTCTATAATGTTCCTTCATTTTGTCAGGAGCGCACATATGTCTGGTTATCAGGAACTTACGGATGAACAATGGAGCCGTTTAAAGCCTTACTTGCCTTATGGGAGCACAGGGAAACCGGGTCGCAACGCCAATAACAGGCTTTTCATTGATGCTTTGTTGTGGATGGCCCGTTCGGGCGGGCGTTGGCGCGATTTACCCGAACGGTTCGGGCGTTTTGACAGTGTCAAACGGCGTTATTATCTCTGGGTTGAGGCCGGGGTTTTAGAAGATGTCTTTAAGGCCTTGCGCACTCACGCTGATCAAGAGTGGCTGATGATGGATGCCACAATTGTGCGGGCGCATGCCCAAGCGGCCGGGGCGCGGCATAAAAAAGGGGGCCTGATGCCCACGCATTGGGGCGTTCCAGGGGGGACGTTCCAAGGGCGGCCTGACGACAAAAATACATGGGCTGACAGATGCATTGGGTTTACCTCTGCGCCTGATAGCAACGGGCGGGCATTGTAGCGAAATGACGCAAGCCGCCGCCTTATTGGCAGGGTTTAAGGCGGATCATGTCTTGGCGGATAAGGGCTATGATGGCCGGTGCGTTATAGACGCGGTGAATGAGAGCGGGGCTATGCCCGTTATTCCGTCCCGGAAAAATGCGCGCAAGCCAAGGCAAACTGATATGGCTTTGTATAAGGAACGTAATATTGTCGAGCGTTTCTTTGGCTATCTCAAACAGTTCCGGCGTGTGGCTACGCGATATGACAAGCATATCCAAAACTATATGGGCTTCGTCTATATCGCAGCTATCAAAATCTGGCTCAAATGATTAATTCTTCTCTACGACCTAGGATAGTTTATCCAACTCTGCCAAAAGCAGTGACCTGCCTCCTCAAAAGTGGTTCATTTTGAGAGTTAGAGTTTTTGGCTATTTTCCGCGTGAAGGCGTACATCATAGCGAGAAAGTGCTACACCCCTGAACAAGTATCGCGAAGCTGCGTGAAGCTGAAGTCCGGCTGGCCGCAGGCGAGAAGACGAAGGCGGTCTGCCGGTCTCTCGGCATCGCGGAACAGACTTATTATCGATGGCGACGTGAGTATGGCGGATGCTTGTCGATCAGGCTCAACGTCTGAAGGCGCTGGAGAAGGAGAACCTACGGTTCCGCAAAGCGGTATCTGACCTCACGCTCGATGCGATGATCTTAAAGGAAGCTGTCGAGGGAAAGTACTAAGCCCTTCGCGCCGTTGTCTGGCCCTGGACCACATATGCGAGGCACTCAGTGTATCTGAGCGTCGAGCTTGCAAGGTTCTCGGCCAGCATCGCTCCACCCAGAGGAAGCCGCGTCGTCCGCGAGAGGACGCAGCAGCACTCACATCTGACATCATCCGCTTGGCAGAGCAGTACGGAAGATATGGTTACCGCCGGATCACGGCTCTGCTTCGCCGTGAAGGCTGGACGATTAATGCTAAGCGGGTGGAGCGCATATGGCGACGTGAATGGCTGAAGGTCCCAAAGAAACAACCTAACCGTGGACGTTTATAGTTCAATGATGGTTCCTGTGTGCGGTTGAGACCGCAGCATAAAGGGCATGTGTGGTCGTACGACTTCGTCGCAGATCGGACCCATGACGGCAGAGCCTTCCGCATGTTGACAATCATTGACGAGCACAGGCGGGAGTGCTTGGCGATCCATGTGCAGAGAAGGCTCCGGCACGACGACGTGCTGGCCGTGCTGACGGAGCTTTTCACGCAGCGAGGAGCCTCGAAGCACATCCGGTCGGACAATGGTGCCGAGTTTACAGCTCAGCCTGTCCGAGACTGGCTGGGCCGGATCGATGTGAAGACGCTCTACATTGAGCCAGGGTCACCCTGGGAAAATGGCTATAATGAAAGCTTCAATGGGACGCTCAGAGATGAACTCCTAAACGGAGAGATCTTCTACAGCTTGAAGGAGGCACAGACACTGATCGAACGCTGGTGACAGCACTACAACACTATCCGGGCGCACAGCTTGTTAGGGTACAAACCACCGGCTCCGAAAACAATCTTTCCTTGCCCTTCCGAGCTGCCCTACACTCCGTTCCGGTTAGCCTAGAAGGCAACCATAACCGCCAAGCTCTAAAGCAAGGCGATAGCGTCAGTCTCGACACTCTCTCCAGCCATAAAAGCTTACGCGCCAAACGGACCTTACGAAACGAGGCGCATGGGTCTTGTCCTTACCGCCCTACAGTTCTGATCCAAACCCGATAGAAATGGTCGTCTCAAAACTCAAGGCTCACTTGCGCAAAGCCAAATGCAGACCCATAGACGAACTCTGGAAAGCCATCGGAAATATCTGTAACCTCTATTCCCAAAGCGAATGTTGGAATGACTTCAATGCAGCCGGATATGGTCTCACTTAAAATTAAAACGCTCTAGCCTTATCAATATGCGGCCCAAGTCTCAGAAACTTGGCTCATCATAAACTCTTGCTTACCGCTAAGCGTATAGGAAGAAAGTCGGGATTTCAAAGGCTAGATTTCAAACTGATGCACTACCCGCTCTTGCTTCACGAAAAAAATCTATAAAAAAACATTGCGATGTAGCCGAGGTAATGATTGATTAAGGGAGTTCGTCCGTGTAGGAGACCGTTTGGACGGCTCACAAAGAAGTCGGCATTAAATGGAGGATGTGAATGGTGCTAACCCTACCTGCCCGGCAGCTTGCCTTGTGTATGGCTGCTTGCTTAGGTGTCGCTTTGGGCGCACTTCCGGTTGATCAGGCCCTGTCGCAGGATCAATCCCCGACTGTGCAATCCCTTTCCACTCAATATAAATCCGTTCTGCAGGAAATTACGGACCGCCGTCTGAATATCGCGCAGCGTACCTTCTATCTACAGCAGCAGCAGGAAGAGATTGATGCGCTTGCCGCACGCATAGCGCTGGCCATTGAAGGTAGCGCGAGCGAAGACTTGCTGCCGGTAGTTCGCGAAATGGTGACCGAGCTGGAAAAGGTTATGGTTGCCGATTTGCCGTTCCGGATAGAGCGGCGCTTTGGTCTGCTGGATGATCTGCGCGCAGATCTGCAATCTGACGAAGTTCGGGTCAGTGACGTCTACCGCCGCGCGATGGAGCTTTATGGTCTTGAAGCCGGTTATGGTCTTCAGGTTGGATCCTATACCGGGGTTAGCCCGATTCCTGAGCGTCAAGGCAATCGTTTTGCGGCGTGTAAAGCCGATACTGACTCACCTGTCTGCGACTTGAACAAAGAGCAACGTAAGGCGCTCGCCTCCGGTGCAGAAATCGAAGATCTTCAGTCTCAGCTATATGATGGCAATTATATTCACTTCGGACGTCTCGCTCTGCTCTATCTGGAGCGCGATAGTTCAGAAGGCTATCGGTACAATGAAGATATGAAGCAGTGGGACGCACTCTCGAACTCAGAACTTCTGGGTCTTCGTCAGAATGTGCGTATAACGCGTGGTGAAAGCGCCATTGGAACCATGACTGCGCCGATCCAGATTGGCGAAGGTGGGGCTGATGCTAGCTAAGCGATCGCCAAACGAAATAAGATACGGGAAAACGACATGAACCAGACCTGGAAGGAAACCATGCTGATAACATCCAACGCCAAGCGAGCCTGGCTCACCTGGGCCGCCGGAGCCATAGCTCTGACAGCAGCGCTGCCGGCTCAAGCCCAGCTTGAAACCGCTCTATCCGCCGCGCGCCAATCATCTGCAGCCTCTGCAGCAGCCCAGCGTCAGATCGAAGAAGCTGATGATGCCGCCGGCTCTGCCGTTCGCGAATATCGCGCGGTTCTACAACAGCTCGACAATACGAAATTGTTTGTCAAGCAGCAGCAGATCTTTCTCGATAGCCAAGCCTCGGAAATCAATTCGGTTCGCAACCAGCTTGGGACGGTTGAGCAGATCAAGCAGGGCATTAGCCCGATGATGCTGCGTATGACGGTTGCGCTTGAAGACGCAATCAAAGCCGATGTGCCCTTCAGGGTGGCTGAACGTCTGGCGCGGGTTTCGCGAGTACAGAGCGCGTTGGCTAATCCAAGCGTTTCTCCGGCGGAGCAATATCGTCAGGTTCTCAACGCTTACAAGATTGAAGCGACCTACGGTTACTCAACGGAAAGCTATGAGGGTGTCCACCCGGAAGAGCCGGGCAATGTTGTTGATTTCATCCGCTTTGGCCGGACCTCATTCATCTTTGTAGATAAGCGTGATGGCTCTGCCAAGCGCTACGACATGGGAGCGGGTGGCTGGATGCCGCTCGACGATATCGATTCTCGCCAGATCCGTCAAACAATCCGCGTTGCCCGTGAACAGGCTGCACCAGAAGTCATCTACGCACCAATCACGACTGCCAACTAGTTAACAGGGAAGACAAGATCATGAAGTTCTATAAATCCGCCATGGCCGCCCTGATGGGTTTGGCCCTCCTCGTTGCTACTCCGGCATTCGCGCAAATCAACACTATCCCGGAACTGGTTAATCAACTCCGTGCAAATGCGGCCGAGCAGGAACGGATCAACACACAACGGGTTCGAGAATTCGAATCCAACGCATCGCAGCAAACAGAAGAGCTGCGCCGTGCGCGTGCCGAACTGGCTCAGCTTGAAGCTCAAGCGCGCCGGGTCGAAACGACCTTCTCTGCCAATCAGAATCGGATTGATGCCCTTAAGGGTGAGCTAACAGCCGCTCAGGGTGAATTCGGTGAAGTGTTTGGTCTCGCACGGTCGATGGCCGGTGAGTTCAAATCTATGCTGGATCGCTCACTGATCACGGCACAAATGCCAAACCGGACAGCAGTTTTGGGCCGCGTCGCCGAATCTGATGCCTTGCCGTCCACCTCTGATCTCAATGCGATCTGGCGGACCATGCTGGAAGAAATCACTCAACAGCGTGAAGTTGATAACTTTACGGAAAAGGTTGCCGGTATTGATGGTCAGACGGCTGTGACGCGGGTTGGTCCATTTGTCGCCTTCACCAATGATGGCGGTCAATTCCTTCAGTATAATCCGCCGACTTCCGACGGCGAAGATCTGCCGCTCCTGTCTCTGCTTCCGGCACAACCCGGCGGCATCATTCAGTCTGCCGCTGACCGCGTCTTGAATGCTGAGGCCGGTGAGGTTGTTTACGCGCCGATTGACCCGACTCGGGGCGAATTACTCAAAACGTTCGATCTGCGCCCTGGTCCATGGGAACGGGCACAACAGGGCGGTATCATCGGTAACATCATCATGTTGCTGGGCGCGATTACCGCCGTTTTTGGTCTCCTTCTGATCGTTCGTCTGTTCCTCATCCGCATGGCGGTTGCTGGTCAGAAGCGGAAGTCTCAGCCGTCTAGATCCAACGCTCTTGGCCGCATCATGCTGGCTTATGAAGGCGCTCGCAATGCGGACGCCGATACAGTTGAGCTGAAACTGGACGAGGCTATTCTTCAGGAAAGCCCGAAATTGGAATTCGGTCTGAACTTCATCAAGCTGATCGCCGGTATCGCACCGCTCATGGGTCTGCTGGGTACCGTGACCGGTATGATCCAGACCTTCCAAGCCATGATGATCTATGGTGCGGGTGACCCACAGCTGATGGCTGGCGGTATTTCCGTGGCCCTCGTGACGACCATGCTTGGCCTGATCGTTGCGATCCCGCTGCTGATCATACACAGCTTTGCCGCTTCTCTGGCGCGCTCTGTCCAGTCGACACTGGAAGAGCAATCTGCCGGTATCGTGGCTCGCCACGTTGAATCGCGCAGCGCAGGTGTTGCTCCGGTGATAAAAATCTAGCTTGAGTAGGTCTGCGCACCGTGCGCGGACCTACGGTTAAACCGGTGGCGGGGTCCTTGCTCCTTTGCTCTTCCACCTGACCCCGAAAGGACGACCCAATGGGCAATATCATCGGCGGCCTTCAAAGCTTCCTACAGCAGGGCGGTCCCGTCCTCGTACCGATCGCGATCGTTATTTTCGCGATGTGGACCTTCATTCTTGAACGGATCGCCTACTATATGTTGGCTCACAAGCCGATGAAGAACCGGCTTAAATCCGAATGGGAGGTCCGGACTGACCGGTCATCATGGCGCGCTCTTGCGATCCGCGATGAGATGATCAGTCATGTCAAGGAACGCACGATTTCCAACGTTTCCATCATCAAGACCCTAGTTGCGCTGGCACCACTGCTGGGTCTGCTCGGGACCGTTACGGGTATGATCGATGTGTTTGACGTCTTGGCCTATTCCGGATCCAGTTCAGCTCGTCTGATGGCTGGTGGTGTCTTCCGCGCAACTATTCCGACCATGGCCGGCATGATGGCCGCTCTGTCAGGTCTTTATTTCTCGACTGTTCTGCCGCGCTGGAGCGTGCGCGAAACCGCCCGGTTTGCCGACGAACTCGTCGTCGACCACGGCATCTACTAGGAGGCTCTGTCCATGAGACGCGCCCGCCGCCGCAGTAATGACGATGAAGCCGATGTCGATATGACACCGATGCTCGACATCGTGTTCATTATGTTGATCTTCTTCATTGTGACCGCTGTTTTTCTTGACGAGACCGGACTGGATATAACCCAGCCTGCGCCTCCGCCGGAAGATCAGCCTCCGCCACCCAACAGTCCGTCGGCCATCACCGTCTATGTCGATGAAAACAGTCAGTGTTCAGTCGATTCGTTGCGGTCGACCTGCGGGGGTGTATTGGCCCGTATCGAACGCCAACTGGCTGACAAACCCGGTGCATCGGTCATCCTGCGCTTCCATCCGGATGCGAAGCACAACATTCTCGTTCAGTTGAAAGACGGGCTCGATGGACGCGGCATGCAATCCAAGATCGAAGTTGTTGAAGACGCTGCTTAGCGCTGCTTGGGAGGGCGGACGATCATTTGAAATGCCCGCTTGTCATACTACTCCGGAAATGATATAAGGTAACAATATGGCCCGACGCTCTCGCACAGTTATTGAAGACAAAGGTACGGAACTGAACATGACGCCGATGCTCGACGTCGTCTTCATCCTCCTGATTTTCTTCATCGTGACCTCTGTTTTCGTGAAAACGCCCGGACTTGAACCATTCAAGCCCGAAGCCACGACGGATGTTGCCTGGAACCCGACCATTCTGGTTGCCGTGGACAGTGCGTCTAACGTCTGGATCGACAAGCGATCTTACAAGGTTGGTGAGATTCGCCCGATTCTCACAGCGCTTCGCGATGAGACACCGAAAGCGAATGCCATCATTCAAGCGGACCGTGACGCGGATGTCGGAACGGTCATGGGCATTCAGGAATTGTTCCAGGACTTGGGTGTGACGACCCGAGTCGGAACCGAATAGGAAGGATAGGCCACCATGGGTTTTTTACGCTGGTTTGCCATTGTCCCTGCGGCGATCGTTACGGTCTTCCTCTTTGTATTGATGATGAGCCTGATTTCCGAGGAGTTCAAACCTCAGGATAAGCTTGATCTGCAGGCGTTTGAAATCAACCCGCAGGTTGAGGATCTGAAATTACTCGAACGCGAAACGAAAATTACAGAGATCAAGAAAATCGAAACACCACCGCCTCCGCCCCAGATTGAACGTCAGAAAGCTGACCGCCCGGCTGAGCCTATCGCGTCACTGGAAGGGGCTGTTCCCGAATTTGAACCTCCGAAAATTGACCGGTCACAATTCCAGATCACCGTATCGGATCGTGACGCTCAACCACTGGTTCGGATTCCTCCGAACATGCCGCCGCGCGCTGAAAAATCCGGCCATTGTAAGGTTCGCTTCAATGTGAGCCCTGATGGTGCGCCTTTCGATGTTGTTGCGACCTACTGCACTCAGTCGCTGTTCGAACGCCCAACAATCAGGTCCGTCCAGAAGTGGAAGTATAACCCTAAAATTCAGGACGGTCGTCCAGTCGGTCGATCCGGGGTCGAATCCAGAATTACGTTCCAGCTCTCCGATGATCGCGGGAATGTCATTCCCGAATAGGCTGGCTGACAATATTTGGGTGTGAACGGTATTCCATTCTCGCCCTGTCGAACCGGGTCTGTCTCGGCTCCGACATCAAAATGGCCTCATGGCCTAACGGCGGTGGGTAAAATCTGCTGGAATCACCGCCATACTAAGATTATGGGAGACGTTCATGACTATTCGTCCGAGTTTGCTAAGCCTCAAGTCCAGAAGCGCTAGATTCTTGGGGGCCAGCCTGTTTGCAATCGCCTGCGTTGGTTTGATTGCGCCGGTGACGGTGGACGTGGCCTATGCGCAGGATGATGACGCTGCGCCTATAGAAGGCCGTCAGTTCTCCACCAAAGGGGGCGAGAAAGTGAACGAAGCGCTGCAGATGATAAATGCAGAGAATTCGCAGGGTGCTATCAATGTTCTCAATACATTGATAAACTCCGGTAAACCGCTCAATCCGTATGAGCGGTCGACAATCTATCAGATACTGGGTCAAACCTATAATGATGTTGGCAACATAGCCGCTGCACTGCGCGCCTTCCAGGATGCCATTAATGCAGGTGGTCTGCTCCCGAAAGAAGTGGATGATATTAAGGTCGTTATCGCGCAATTGATGATCGCGAACGGTCAATACCGCGAAGGCGCTACGGCGCTCGAGAACTATCTGTCCCAAGGCGGACAGGAAAAACCAGCCTATGTCGGCTATCTGGTTCAGGCGTGGATCGAAGCTGAAGATTATCGCCGCGCGCTGCCCTGGGCCGAGAAATGGTTCAACCGTGCAAGTCCCAAGGAGCGCAAGCACTTTGATCTGTTGAACTTCCTCTACAATAATCTGAACATGACGGGACGTCAGGCTGACATCGTCAAACAGATGATCCAGAAATGGCCCGGTGACCAGACGCTCTGGAATACGTGGGCATCAATGCTCGGCAATGGGGGCCGTGAACAGGATGCTTTCGAAGTCAACAAGATGCTCTATCTGGGCGGTGCGCTGACCGACGAAAACGAGATCAAGAAGATCATTCAGTACTATTCTTTCTATGAAATGCCCTATCAGGCGGCTCAAATTCTCGAACGTGAAATGAAGAGTGGCCGCGTCCGTCGTTCGCCAGAAAATCTGGAAGAGCTGTCAAAATATTACCGTACGGCCCGTGAGTATAAAAAAGCGATCCCGATCCTCGAGGAAGCTGCCAAGCAATCCAATTCGGCCAAGCTTTATGCGGCGCTGGGCGAAGCCTATTTCAATGAGGGGGATTGCGGTCAGGCCGAGAGTTCTTTCCGGAGCGCGATTGATCGCGGATATGATGCCGGTAAGTCCTGGATGCAGGTCGCGAATTGTATTTACGATTCGACGCAGACTGCGCCGCGGCTGGACTGTTCCATGACAGAGGCCGAGATGAACAATGCGCCCATCACCCGGATCCGCGCCCAGGCCATTGAGGCTTTCAGGAAAGTCCCAACCGGGTCGCGTGAATCACGCAACGCGCGCAAATGGCTTAAATTCCTGTCTGAAGAACGAGACGCAGTTGAGCGTCGCTGTGAATTCGAGAAGAATGTCGAGCGAGAGCTCTGCTACTCGAAGATCAAGCTCGAATATGACAATATCGTCTTTGCGGGCGGTGAGTTTGCGCTGGATGATGAAGAGTGTATGCGGTTCAAGGACGATTATGATGCGCTTTATGTGCGCGTGACATCTGAATAGCGTCGTGTAGATTCAAAATGCTAAACCCAGCTTTCGGTCTAGGTTTTCTGTATCGACCTATGCCGGTGTCTCGACGTGGTGCATCTCAATCACTAGACATTTACTCTCTGTGAGGAAAGATCAAAGCCGCTGTGATGGTGGCGGCGCCGAAATCCTCTTCCCGCGAAATAACTCCGTTCTGGATATATTTCAGGACTTCAGGATTGAGCGACGCGGTCGGTGACCAGTTCCAATAGCGCAAAACTGTCTGGGCCTTGTCCGTGGAAATCGAGTCATAGGTCTCCAGCGCTCGCGCAAAGACTGGATCTGGTTGTCCGTCCTCCGACTCAACCGAGCGACTCAACCCGCGCCAGAGCAATTTCATGTGATGCGCTTCAGGCCTGGGGCTTTGCAGAAAATGGCATTTGGTTGTCCGCCTTTATCTGTCAGAATTTACGCGCCTGTTGCCGGTTTGATGCCAGCCATATAGGAAATTTCTTCCGTGATTTTACAGGTCAAACCCGTGCATGCAATGTCTTCGATCACCTATGCAAGACTGTCATAGGGGGAGCGTTCAACCGCGCCGCGGTTGCGCTGACGTCGCTGCTCGATGAACTGCAGGGCCTTACGCATGCCTGCATCCTGCCATCCATACTGCGCCGCTAATGGATAGAGGTCGTCATACTGTCCTGAAGAACATGACGCGTGACGGCGAAGCGCTGCAGGATCCGGTGACGATTAGATGTGGCGACCCACCAATACATGGTCAAGCCATGACTGGGCCGCAGCTCATCGCGCCTGACAAGAAGTTCGATATAGGGTTGATGGGATCGAGAAATAGTCAGGATGCGCTGGGTCGCCGTCTCGGACAGGTTCGATCCCTTATTCTTTAACGGGGTCTCGACGACATATTCTTCCATGAATTCAACAAGCACATCAACGACAACATCAGAGATGTGGCGGCGCTGCGCCATGACCTTTCAGTGTGCGCCCTTGACCTTACGGGCAATGTGAATCCGACCGGAATCGGTCAGGCTTTTAGAGTTCTCCAGAATGTGCCGGGCGATATTGATATCATCCTTAGCCAGTATCACGAGGATGATGCGCGGCGCTGCATTGAGCATGACGAGGCGTTTGGCCGCCGCTTCGAGAATATCGGCATCTGTTCGAACGGAGCGGTTCAACTAAAACATACCCGATCATATGTCGCTCCTGCGGGGTTAGTTTGGAGGCAGGAAGACCGATCGCATCCTCCAGACGTCTGGATAATTGACGGCGCACCGTATCCGTCGGGGTATCGACCTGTTGGCAGGCTCCAACTCCAAGGCTTAGGCACAGGCCCTATTAATTTGTGTTTTAGGCGAATGGTGATTCAGAGTGTCAAAGGAGTTTTGCCATGCCTTATTTGTTCTGGTTGTCTGAAGCGCAGATGTCGAAGATCGAGCCTTTCTTTCCGCTGGCGCATGGTGCGGCCTCGTGTTGATGATCGCAAGGTAATTTCCGGGATCATCTTTGTTCTGAA
This sequence comes from Litorimonas sp., assembly GCA_965205225.1. Taxonomy (GTDB): domain Bacteria; phylum Pseudomonadota; class Alphaproteobacteria; order Caulobacterales; family Maricaulaceae; genus Litorimonas. The sequence continues at coordinate 1,208 of CBDBFZ010000001.1, read as the reverse complement.
AAATGGTCTGTGTTGGCGGGATGCACCCTTGTGAGTATGGGCCTCATAAGACCCTTTACAACCGCTTCCGTCGCTGGACCGAGATGGGCGTTTTCGACAAGATTTTCAGCTATCTGACGGCAGATAATGGCCCACCAGATATACTCATGATCGATGCCACTTACCTCAAAACCCATCGCACGGCGTCAAGCCTCTTAAAAGGGGGATACTTCCCCGTCACATCGGACGCACTAAAGGCGGCCTGAACACAAAACTACACGCCGTGTGCATGGAATGGGCCGTCCGATCCCCTATGTCTAACAACGGGTCAGACCTCAGACCACCTTGGCGCGAAAATCCTTTATCCTGTTCTGCCCGATGGGCCGGACATCACACTGATCGGTGATAAGGGCTATGACTCTGATGATTATCGTGCGGCGCTAAGGGCTAAAGGTATCACGGCCAGCATTCCACCGCGAAAGGGGCGCAACTCTCCCGCTTCATTCTGTAAAATACAATATAACAACGCCATAAGGTCGAAACCATGTTCGGGCGGCTCAAAGATTGGCGACGCATTGCAACACGATATGATCGACGGGCCGACATCTTCATGGCCGCAATCACAATCGCAGTCATCGTCACATATTGGATTTAATGAGTCCTGAACTTAGGTCGTAGTGAAGAATTAATCATTTGAGCCAGATTTTGATAGCTGCGATATAGACGAAGCCCATATAGTTTTGGATATGCTTGTCATATCGCGTAGCCACACGCCGGAACTGTTTGAGATAGCCAAAGAAACGCTCGACAATATTACGTTCCTTATACAAAGCCATATCAGTTTGCCTTGGCTTGCGCGCATTTTTCCGGGACGGAATAACGGGCATAGCCCCGCTCTCATTCACCGCGTCTATAACGCACCGGCCATCATAGCCCTTATCCGCCAAGACATGATCCGCCTTAAACCCTGCCAATAAGGCGGCGGCTTGCGTCATTTCGCTACAATGCCCGCCCGTTGCTATCAGGCGCAGAGCTAAACCCAATGCATCTGTCAGCCCATGTATTTTTGTCGTCAGGCCGCCCTTGGAACGTCCCCCCCTGGAACGCCCCAATGCGTGGGCATCAGGCCCCCTTTTTTATGCCGCGCCCCGGCCGCTTGGGCATGCGCCCGCACAATTGTGGCATCCATCATCAGCCACTCTTGATCAGCGTGAGTGCGCAAGGCCTTA